>NZ_RJJY01000002.1 GCF_003751085.1 Micromonospora sp. Llam0
TGGTTAAAGCTGGATTGCCTGAACCCCCAATTTCCCGGTAGGTGAAGCCGGCTGACTCCGCCGGAAAAGGCGTCTGCAACGGCGTCACGCTCTGCGTCGACATGATGTGGTGGTCGCGCAACCTTCGGAGCGGTTGGAACGGCTCCCAGCGAGGGAGATCAAGGGAATGATGTGGGGAACCTAAACGCGCTATTACGTATGACAGGGACGAACGTGGGATCACCTGTCGGGTGCGAACCCTATGGTGACAGAGGCCCCGTATTAGTCGTCGGAGTCACGCCCGACCCAGGGAGGACGGGAAGGCCGTCCACAGGGCGAAGGGGGCCAGGTGGCTGGATACTCAACGACCGTGAGGTATGCGTAATGCAGAACGCCGAAATGGTGGCTGAATGTCCTACGTGAACGCGGAAGGCGTGGCCTGCCGTGCAACGAACTGTACCGACAACTGTTCAACCGAGCCTGTACTACTGGCCTACGGCCGAATCTACTCCAACGACGGAGCGATGACGCCTGGGGCCTGCGGAGAAACCGCCGACGCGATGTCTTTGGCCCAAGATCGACCGCATCATTGATGCGATGCGCCCACGAACGCTACCGATTCCAGCCAGCACGACGCGTCTACATTCCCAAAAAGAATGGAAAACGGAGACCCCTGGGTCTACCGTCATGGTCCGGATAAACTCGTCGGCGAAGTCGTCCGCCTTCTGTTGGAGGCGTATTACGAGCCGCGATTCTCCGATCGCTCACACGGTTTCCGTCCCAACCGTGGCTGCCACACCGCACTAAACGAAGTGGCAACCACCTGGACTGGGACGACCTGGTTCATCGAGGGAGATATCGCCGACTGTTTCGGAAGTCTTGACCATGAGGTCATGCTGTCGATCCTGGCGGAAAACATCCACGATAACCGGCTCCTCCGGCTCATCAAACAGATGCTACAAGCCGGGTACTTGGAGGACTGGGAGTATCACGCAACACTCAGCGGCGCCCCGCAGGGTGGTGTGGCATCACCGATCCTTTCCAACATCTATTTGGATCGGTTGGACAGATTCGTCGAGACAGTGCTCATCCCGCAGTACACCCGAAGGGCTGGCAGAACACCCAACCCTGCCTACCACAGGATATCGGCCGCTATCAAACGCGCTTACCGGCGCGGCGATCGGATAGCGGCACGCCGGCTGCGTGTGGAACGACGTGGCATGTCCGGATGGGACACTCATGATCCCGAATACCGGCGGCTACGATATTCCCGTTACGCAGACGACCACCTCCTCGGGTTCATCGGACCCAAGGCCGAAGCCGAGCAGATCAAACAACGCCTGGCCCAGTTCCTGCATGACGACCTCAAACTGGACCTGAGCCAGGACAAGACCTTGATCACGCATGCCCGCACCCAGGCTGCGCAATACCTCGGCTACGAGGTCACCGTCCAACACAGTCAGTGCCGCCCCAGCGTCAACGGCAGCATCTGGCTGCGGGTTCCCCGGACGGTGATCACCGCCAAGATCGCCCCCTACCTCGAACGCGGTCAACCCGAGCGCCGCAAGGAGTTGATGAGCTGGGACGACCACGCCATCATCAGCACCTACGACGCCGAGTACCGGGGCGTGGTTCAGTACTACCTGCTCGCCGGCGACGTGTCGAAGCTGAAACGGCTTCGGTGGGTCGCCGAAACGTCGATGCTCAAGACCCTGGCTGCGAAGCATCGCTCGACGGTGATGAAGATGGCCCGCAAGTACAAGGCCAAAATCGTCACACCGCACGGGCCGCGCACCTGCTTCCAGGCCATCGTGGCACGGCCGGGCAGGAAACCACTGGTCGCCAGGTTCGGTGGTATCCCCCTGAAACGGCAGAAGAAGGCGGCCATCAACGACCGCCTACCAGCCCCGATCACCACCCGTCGTAAAGAGCTGGTCATCCGGCTCACGGCGGGACAGTGCGAGTGGTGCGAGCGACGCGGCCCGGTGGAAACCCACCAGGTCCGCAAGCTCGCCGACCTCGACAAGCCGGGGCGACCACAGCCCGCGTGGGCGCAACTCATGGCCCGGAAACGCCGCAAGACCCTCGTGGTCTGCGCGGACTGCCACAAGGCCATCCATGCGGGACAGCCAACCGCGACACTCACGGAACAGCCGCTGGAGAGCTACGTGCGCTGAAAGGTGCCCGCGTGGTTCGGACCGGGGGCCGTTGGAAAAGGCGCCGCACACAGCGGAAACCTCGCCAACGGCCTACCGGTGTTTCGGGTACTCGACGACGCGATCGCCCAACTACCGGCGTCCTACCGGCGGAAGATCCTGATCCGCGTCGACGGCGCCGGCGCCACCCACGACCTCATGACACACCTGGAGCGGCTGAACCGGACACGACGCAACGTGCGCTTCACCGTCGGCTGGACCATCACCGCCGCCGACGAGACCGCCATCGCCCGGCTACCCGAGACCGCGTGGACCGACAGCCTCGGCCAGGACGGCACCGCCACCACCGGACAGGCACACACCGCCGAGCTGACCGGCCTCAACCAACGCCTCGACAACTGGAACACCGGGCTACGGCTGATCGTGCGACGCACCAGAGCGTCGGCCCGGCACGCGAAGAACCTCACCGCCCTGGAACGATCCACCGGCTGGCGATACGCGATCGTCGCCACCAACATCGGTCGCCTCGGACGGGTAGCCGGCTCGCACCAGCCACAATGGCTCGACGCCCTCCACCGCGCCCACGCCGGCGTCGAGGACCGCGTCCGCACCAACAAGGCCATGGGCCTACGGAACCTGCCCTCCAAGGACTGGACCGTCAACCAGGGCTGGGTCCTCGCCGCGAACATCGCCGCCGACCTCGACACCTGGACCCGGCTCCTCGGCCTACACGACCAGGCCGACCTCGCCCACGCCGAACCCGACACCCTGCGCTACCGAATCCTGCACCTCCCCGCGAAACTCGCCACCCACGCCCGCCGCACGATCCTGTCCATCCCCGACACCTGGCCCTGGGCCGAAGCGTTCACCCTCTGCTGGCAACGCCTCAGCCTGATACCCCCACCCACCTGACCCCCAACACCGGCCCCTACCAGCAGAAAGACGCCACCGGCACCAGGAGGACCGGCGCACCCGCAGCGACACGCGGCGAACCGACCCCCACCCCGAGTGGACAAAACGGTCAGCCGAACCGGACTACCAGGGATCAACACCCTCTGACGGATTGAGGCCAGCACGACTACGGATGACTCTACTCTGCATCTATATGATGTGATCTATGCCACATCAACCCTCGGTACCTCTAGCGTTACAGCAGCTCAGGAGCTCTCAGCCTCGATCCACCGATGAAGGTTTGACCGGCAGGACCCCGGCTACAGAAAGTGCCCTCTGAACTGGAAGGATAGGAGTTCTGACGCTTCTATCACTCGGTTCGAGAGGGCACCTCGCAGGTGAGAATACGCCAGGACGCGCCGGTGGTGCGCGCGACGTTCGACGATCCGAATCTGGTGTCGTGTGCCGGTCTCGTTCCGGTGATGCGCCTTGCCGAGCAGGCCGGTCTGCACGACGCGGTCGCAGACCGGGTCAGGCTACCGACGGACAAGGGCGCGAACCCGGCCGGCAAGGTCGCCACGATCGTGGCCGGGATGCTCGCGGGCGCGGACAGCATCGACGACCTCGACATCGCCCGGCACGGCGGCATGCGGTCGCTGTTCGGCGGCGTGTACGCGCCGTCGACACTCGGGTCGTTCCTGCGTACGTTCACCCACGGGCACGTACGGCAGTTACAGGCCGCCGCCCGCGACACCCTGATCGGTCTGACCGGCCGGGCACCGATCCTGACCGGCGCCGACACCCTGTGCTTCGTGGACATCGACTCCATGCTGCGGCGGGTGTACGGCAAGCAGAAGCAGGGCATCGGGTTCGGCCACGCCAAGGTCGGCGGCTACAACGTCTACCTGCGCGGCTACAACCCCCTGGTCGCGACGCTGTCCACCCCGCTGTCCGCGCCGGTGATCGCCGCCACGAGGCTGCGGTCGGGTAACGCCGGCTCGGCCCGGGGCGCCGCCACCATGATCGCCGAGGCCATCACGACCGCCCGGGCATGCGGCGCTTCGGGGGAGATCATGGTGCGAGCGGACTCGGCGTTCTACGCCAAGACGGTGATCAGCGGCTGCCGGCGTCGTGGCGTGCGGTTCTCGGTCACCTGCCGCATCGACCCGAAGATCCGCGCCGCGTGCGACGGCATCGCCGCCGACCAGTGGGTCGACATCACCTATCCGCAGGCCGTCTGGGACGAAGACGCCGGCCGGTGGATCTCCGACGCGCAGATCGCCGAAACCACGTACACCGCGTTCGCCGGCACCCGACACGAGGCGACCGCCCGGCTGATCGTGCGCCGCGTCCGCCGCGACGACCCGCAACAGATCCCCGGCCAGGACGAACTCCTGCCGACCTACCGGTACCACGCCGTGTTCACCGACAGCCCGTACACCCTCGTCCAGGCCGAAGCCCAGCACCGGCAACACGCGATCATCGAGCACGTCAACGCCGACCTGATCACCGGGCCCCTCGCCCACCTGCCCTCCGGACACTTCAGCGCCAACGACGCCTGGCTGACCTGCGCCGCGATCACGCACAACCTCACCCGCGCCGCCGGACACCTCGCCGCGGGCACCTGGTCGACCGCCAGACCCGCCACCATCCGGACCCGGATCATCACCGTCGCGGCCCGCCTCGCCCACCGGGCCCGCACCATCCACCTACACCTGCCCGAGTACTGGCCCTGGCAGGCGGCGTTCGACAACCTGTTCACCGCCGTCCAGCCGGCACCCGGCTGACCACACCCCACCAGCCGAAACCAGGCGGCCCGACCACAGGCCACAATCCCCGTTCCACCTCGAACCCTCACCCTCGGAGCAAGCCGATCACGTGATCGGCGACTCCCTCACGCCCGCCCCACCACCCCAATACAGAAATGTTCAACCAACATTTAGCGGCAACCGCGTCGGTGGATCGAGGCTCAGGAGGATCTTGATAGAGTCGCCGCAGAGTTGAATGGCAGACCGCGTCAGACGTTGAACTGGCTGAAGCCGATCGAGGTTTTCAACGATCTGGTTAAGAATGCAGTGTCGCCATGATTACTTGACTCCGCCATAGTCTGGGGGTAGCGAGTACCCGCAATCTTGGTACTATAAATAAGTTCACCCGCCACCTGACCGCCCTCTGGACGTTCTCCTTGATGGAGGGCGTCCAGAGGGCGTTGGGTGCAGCACAAGGAGGCATACATGGTTGCCAGAGGTGACACAGGCAGGTGTATAGCTCTGGTCCTACCCGCCGTCTTGGCGGCGGCTGTCGTCGGTTGCTCACCACAGAACGCCCGACAAAGCGACGATGATTCGCAGCCGGAGCC
The DNA here is from genome assembly GCF_003751085.1 of Micromonospora sp. Llam0. Lineage (NCBI taxonomy): Bacteria > Bacillati > Actinomycetota > Actinomycetes > Micromonosporales > Micromonosporaceae > Micromonospora > Micromonospora sp. Llam0. Next base: position 5,386 of record NZ_RJJY01000002.1, read on the forward strand.
GCCTGTGGAGATGATGACGGTTGACAGCCTTGAGGCGTTCTCGCTTCCGCTGGACACCTATCGTTTGTCAAAGCAATCAGCGCAGGTCGTCTCGCAGGCGTTCGAAGAGTTGTTCGTAGAATGCATGCAGGAACTTGGCTTCACTGAGGAGCCGTGGCGGCCTAGCCCAGCCTCGGACCCAGAGGGAAACGAAGGGCTCTACGGCGTTACAGACAAGGAAGAAGCGCAGCGCTGGGGATACCACCCACCTCAGGAGTCCGAGAACTCACAACCGGACAGCGCTCCGAGGCAGGTTCCATCGGCCGCATGGCAAACGGCAGCAGAAGGATCAGCGTCACAGACAGCTGAGGGCAAGCGAGTTCCAGATGGAGGTTGTCGCGGCGCTGCGCTTCGAGAGTTGTCGGAGGGCACACCGAATACCGATGTCGAGCTTGCCGACCGTCTTGCCATCGATAGCTACCAGCGCTCTAAGGAGGACAGCCGGGTTTTGTCTACATTTTCTGAGTGGAGCGAGTGCATGCGGCAGCTTGGATTTGAGTACCCTGCGCCAATGGATGCGAACAACGATGAAACTTGGTGGTCAAGCGAAGCTCCGTCATCACGAGAAATTGCCACAGCCGTTGCAGATGTTGAGTGCAAGCAGCAGGTTGGCCTGATCAATATCTGGGCATCAGTGCATACGGCATACGAGAAGCGGGCTATCGAGGAAAACGCTGAAGCGCTAGCGTCAGTCCAGGAGTACCGCCGGATTGAGGAGGCCAATGCTCTGGCGGTCCTCGAACGGCGATGACGAAACTCTGTTGAGCGCCTCCAGCAACGACCCCGGATGCAGAATCTCGGCAGACCCGGCAACTGCGGCAAGCAGACTCGCCGATCGAGGTACCCGCAGGTGCCTCGCGACCGAGGACCTGCGTGCGCCGAGACTTGGTTTGATTGACGCCGACGGGTCGTCTAGCATCATCCAAGATGACATGCAATCGGCTCATCAACAGCAATTAGCCGGGGGTTGAACGTGCCCGAAGCCGACCTCTCGACGCTTGTGCGGCGTCAGCGGATCGCCCTGATTGTGGCGGCCGCTACTGTAGTGCTGGCAGCCGGAGGGTTGGTTCTGTCGACGTTAGTTAAGTCGCCAGCGCAACATCTTGCTGAGACCGCACCGCCGACGCCGTCTCTCCTGACAGCCACTGTACAGGAACGGGTGCTGGCGACCACAATGGTCACTCGTGGCACGGTGGTGGCAACCCATCTGCTGGAGGTGACACCTGTCGCAGCTCAGGGGGCCGACGCCCTCGTGGTGACGGGTGTGCACACAAGCGTCGGTGCGCCGGTCACGCCAGGCTCGGTGCTGGTGGAGGTGTCCGGACGTCCGTTGATCGCCCTACCAGGCTCAGTGCCGGCCTACCGGGACCTCCGCCCCGGCGACGAAGGCGACGACGTGGCGCAGCTACAGTCCGCGCTGCAAGAACTGAGCTACTACAGTGGCGCGGTCGACGGTCATTTCGGCGCAGCAACAAAGAATGCCGTGGCTCGGCTTTACGGCCAGCTAGGCTACCGTATGCCCGAGACCGGTGGCGTGAACGGGGTCGAGGAGCGAGACGCTTTGCGGGCGGCCGAGGACGCGGTCGAAGAGGCCCAGCGCGAGGTCGACAACCTTCAGCGAGTCATAGACAGTCGATCAGAATCTGCGGAGACGCCGCAACCAACGGAAGAGCCCCTCGAAGTCCAGATGGAGTACCTTCAGAAGCAACTTGATGACGCCACCATGAATCTTGAGGAGCTGATCGCGCGTACTGGGCCGATGATGCCTCGCAACGAGGTCGTCTTCGTCCCAGCCTTCCCGGCGCGCACGACTGCGCTTGGCGCAGAGGTGGGCGATCAGGTTGAAAGTGCCCTGGTTATGATATCTGCGGGCGAACTGGAGATTCTTGCTCAGTTCGCGCCGGACCAATCAGAGTTGCTTGCTAATGACATGGGGGTGGAAATATACTCCGAGATCCTCGGCCTCACCGCCTCGGCAACCATTGGAAGTATTGGGGAAGTCACCATCGATGGCGCGACCGATCAGGCGTCGGGAGGGGGGAGCGGGGCGCCGTATGTGCCGCTAAACGTCGTGCCGGATGAGCCCTTGGAGGCTGCTTGGGCTGGGCAGGACGTGCGACTCACCATAACCGCCGCGCAGACGGACGGACCGGTACTAGTCGTCCCAATATCCGCCGTGACAGCAAGCGCGAATGGGCGTACGACCGTTTCTCGGGTCGATGTAGGAGAGAGCGTCGTTCCTGTCGAAGTGAACGCGGGAGCCTCCGCTGACGGCTGGGTCCAGATCAGGCCGATTGATGGAGAGTTGGCCGCTGGCGATCGAGTAGTGGTCGGTGAGGCCGCTCGCGACATGGCGTCCGACGGCGCATGAGCACTGTCTTGGATTTCCAGGGAGTTGGGCTTACTTATCCTGGCTCGCCTTCCGTGGAGGCGTTGCAGCCGTGCGATGTGAAGATACACGCCGGCGAGTATGTGACCGTGATCGGCCCATCGGGCTCAGGTAAGTCTACGTTCCTAAATGTTGCCGGCCTGTTGGATCGGCCCACAGGTGGTCGCTATATCCTGAATGGAATAGACACGAGCGAACTCAGCAAGACGGACCGCGCTTCCATTAGAGCGCATTTCATCGGTTTCGTTTTCCAAGAGTTCCATCTGTTGCCACACCGCACGGCAATCGAGAACGTTGCCTTGGCGCAACTGTACACGGGAGCGAACCGTCGAAAGCGTATCGCCGCCGCCACTGAAATGCTGGATCGGGTGGGTTTGTCACATCGCAAGGAGGCCCTTCCCGCTAAGCTCTCTGGGGGAGAGCGGCAGAGGGTGGCTATTGCCAGGGCCCTGGCAAACGCCCCGCAGCTCCTGCTGTGCGACGAACCTACCGGGAACCTGGACACGGCAACGAGTGCAACTGTTCTAGAGCTGCTGGATGAGCTCCACGCGGATGGCTTGACCATACTCCTGATTACGCATGACCCGGAGGTGTCTGCGCGTGGGGAACGTACGCTCCAGGTCCGTGACGGTGTGGTGAGTTGGTCGTGACCGTGGGCCGAGGTAAGACGGCGCCGCGTTCGACGTTGTCCTCAATTGATCTATTCAATGAGGCACTCGCAGGCATTCTACAACGTCCCGGTAGGTCACTTCTCACCATGCTTGGCACAGTTCTCGGAATCTGTGCCTTCGTCACCGTCCTCGGCCTGTCAACGACCGCCGCCGGTCAAATCGACCGACGATTCACACAGCTCGCTGTTACGGAAGTGACGGTGGAAGACACAGGAACGGGCGCTTTGACGGGCTATGAACTTTCGTTTCCTAGTAATGCATCTGACCGCATCGAAGCACTCAACGGCGTTGTGCATGCCGGATTGTGGTGGCAGGTTCCAATTCATAGCCCTCAGATCTCTACAACCCCCGCACTACCAAGGGGCGACCGCGGCGAAGGCGGCAGTCTCACTTTTTACGCCGCAGAGCCAGGCGCATTAGAGGCAATGGGCGTCGAGATGGCTTTTGGTCGAAGCTATGACGAATTCCACCAGTCACGCGGCGAGCAGGTCGCCTTACTTGGAGCGCCCGCTGCAGCCCGACTTGGCATAACGCGACTCGACTCCTTCCCTGCAGTCTTCATCAACGGACGCCCTTACACGGTTATCGGGCTCATCGATAGCGCCGAGCGGCGGCCTGAGTTCCTCCTGTCCGTAGTGATTCCGACATCAACGGCACTAGCGACGTATGGCCCGCCGACCGACGATCCAGCCCGGATGATCGTCGAAACTGCGGTGGGCGCAGGTCCACTCGTCGCCTCACAAGCGAAACTTGCGCTTCGGCCCGATGCACCTGATCATTTCCGCGTCATCGCACCGCCAGATCCGAAGGCCCTGCGCAGTGGCGTAACCTCCGACCTCAACGTCCTCTTTCTATTGCTGGCTGGCGTCTCATTACTGATCGGCGCGGTTGGAATCGCCAATACGACCTTCGTGGCGGTCTTGGAGAGGACAAAGGAGATCGGCTTGCGCCGCGCGCTTGGGGCCCGACCCCGCCACATCGCCGCGCAGTTTCTAACAGAGTCCGTGACTCTAGGTACGCTCGGTGGCCTCATTGGCACCAGCCTTGCTGTAGCCGTCGTGGTAACCATAGCTGTCGTCCGTGAGTGGACAGCAATCCTAGCGCCGTGGACGGTGTTGCCAGCACCGCTAGCTGGCGGCCTGGTCGGCCTCCTTGCCGGCCTCTATCCGGCGCTACGCGCGGCCTGGATCGAGCCGGTGGATGCGCTCCGTCGCTGAGCCAGTGTCGTTTGTCGGTGTTGAGCTGGACGTTTGTAGACCTTTCGGCATGGCGGCGTGACCGGCGAGGCTGGTGCTGGTGTGCTTGCCGGTCATGACCCAGGCTGTAGTGGTGACGGCGGATCAGGTGTCGGTGGGGGTGCTGTCTCGTCGCTGCCGCCGGGATGGGGTCCGCGCCGCCCGTGCCCGGCGTGCGCAGCTGCTGCACCCGAACCCCACCCGAGCCTCCCGTCATGGACGCGCCCGCACCAAGCGTCCATAACAGGCCCCCTGCATATCCGGACAGCGCCCCTGTGTTGTGCTTCTGCAGCGTCGGCGGCGGTTTCCCGCCTCGGGTTCGGTCTTGCTTCCGTCTGGCGAACTGGTGGGTACGTTCGCGCTGCCAGCTTGGGGACAAGGGCAGGTCGCGGATCATGACGGAAGGTGGCAGGCTGGTGGGCTGGGTGACAGGCTCGGCGCTGACTGGCAGGCCGGGCTTGGTCGCGCGCCGAGATCGTCGGATGGTGTACCGCTGCGGCGGCGCCGGGCTGGGGCGTTGGCGCTGGGGCTGTCGCGTCATCCGCGGCAGGGGTGGCTGCAGCATGCGGCCGAGGCGGCGCAGGCCCGGATGTCGCACGTGCACGAGGACCCCGCCTTGGCCGACATCGTGACCTAGGCGTGGGACCTGGCCCGCTCGGCCCCTTCCCGGGAGTTGGTGCGCTCGAACAGCGGTGAAGCGGGGGTGGCGGTCGTCGCTCACGGCGAGAGGTCGAGCCTGGTCGCCCGCTCGGGTGGGCCAGTGTTCGTGCTCTCGTCGGCGTTCGACGGGGTGATCCGGTTGGAGCCGGACCCGTTCTGGTTGCAGAAGGCAGAGCTGTCGGAGCTGACCCAGGAGTTGATCAACGTGTCTCGGCCAGGCCGAGCGCGGCGAGAAGTGGATGCCGCCTGCCGGGTCGGGGCGGCGGGCGCGGGTGACGACGACCGTCCACATCTGGTCGCGGGTCTCGTAGCTGGTCGATGCGTCCCAGCAGCCAGTTACGCAGCTGTCGTGGCGTCATCGGTTCCGGTGGCACACCCGGTGCCACCTCGTCGCGGTCCAGATGCCAGGGCAGGCTGCCGAAGGGGTCATCGAGTCGGTCCAACAACGGCCGGTCGCTAGGCTCCAGTTCGTCGTGGACCTCCATACTCGAGCAGGTCCGCCGCCGCCTCGACGGTTGAGGAGCGTCGCCTGCGGTCGAGCGGTCGAGAACCTCGTCGGGGCGTCAGCGGGCGTACGTGGCGAGCAGTTGCAGCCGTTCGGCGTCGGCGCTGCCCGGCGCGGCGGTGTAGACGATCAGGATCGGGCCGGTGCGCCCCGGCGGGGTGTAGGCGTCCCAGTCCAGCCGCAGCTCGCCGACCTGTGGATGCGGGAACGTCTTGCTGCCGCTGACCGACTCGCGTACGTCGTGGCGGGCCCAGAGCTGGCGGAACTCGTCGCTGCGGATGCTGAGCGTGCCGACGATCTCCCGGGCACGCGGGTGCTCCGGGTCGGCGGCGACCGCCGCCCGCAGGAAACCCAGGTAGTCCAGCACCGTCTCCCGCCAGCCGGGGCAGCGGCCGTGCGCCTCGGCATGGTCGAACATGTCGACCAGGGCGTTGGTCGGCCCGATGCCCGGGTACAGTGCGGCGGCCATGGCGTTCCAGGCCAGCAGGTCCAGGTGCCGGCTGACCACCACGGCCGGGGTGTGCAGGCTGTGCAGCAGCCGGTGGGTGCTCTCCGGGACGGTTTCCCGGGTACGCCGTCGTGGTTTCGGGGGCTGCTGCGCCCGGCGGGCCAACGCCCGCAGGTGGCGGGTCTCCTCGGCGTTGAGCGCGAGGGCGCGGGCGATGCCGGTCAGCACGTCGTCGGACGGGCGGACGTCGCGGCCCTGCTCCAGCCGCTGGTAGTAGTCGGTGCTCACCCCGGCGAGCAGCGCCAGCTCCTCGCGGCGCAGCCCGGCGACCCGCCGACGCGGGCCGGGTGCCAGGCCGATCTCCTCCGGCCGCAGCCGGGAGCGGCGGTTACGGAGGAAGTCGGCCAGCTCGCGGGCGTAGACCGTGCTCGTCACACCATCAAGTGTGCCCCCGTCCACCCGCCGCAGGGTAGGTCCCGTGGTCCCAGGTTGGCCAGGTCTCTCCGGTGGCCCGTCCGGCTACCTAGCGTCGGCGGTCATGCAGGACATACGGAACTGGACCGAAGAGCAGATCCCCGACCAGCACGGCCGGCGCGCGGTGGTGACCGGGGCGAACTCCGGCGTGGGGCGGGTCACAGCGCTGGAGCTGGCCCGGCACGGGGCCGCCGTGGTGCTGGCGGTACGCAACGTGACGGCCGGTAAGGAGGCGGCCGCCACGATCCGGCGCGAGGTGCCGGGCGCCGACGTCGAGGTACGCCGGCTGGATCTGGCGTCACTCGCCTCGATCCGATCCTTCGCCACCGACTTCACCGGCAACCTCGACCTGCTGGTCAACAACGCCGGGCTGGTGTTGACCGGCCCGCGACCCCCGCTGACCGTGGACGGGTTCGACCTGCAGATGGGCACCAACGCGCTCGGGCCGTACGCGCTGACCGGGCTGCTGCTGGACCGGCTGGCCGCAGGGAAGGAGCCCCGGGTGGTCACCGTGTCATCGATCGTCCACAAATGGCGCAATCTCGACCTGGACGATCTGATGTCCGAGCGGTCCTACAACGGCAACCGGGCGTACGCGATGTCGAAGCTGGTCGGCACGATCCTCGGCCTGGAGCTGGACCGGCGGCTGCGGGCCGCCGGGTCGCCGGTGGTCAGCATGCTGGCCCACCCCGGTATGACCCGCACCAACCTGACCCCGCGCGCGATGGCCGACCGGGGCCGGCTGATGCGCGCCGCCAGCCGGCTCATGTCACTCGTCGTCAGCCCGGTCGAGGCCGGTGCCCGACCCCAGCTGTACGCGACGACCGCCCCCGGCGTACGGGGTGGGCAGTTCTTCGGGCCACGCGGGTTCCAGGAGATTCGCGGCCCGGTCACCGAGGTGCGGGCCAGCGCTCAGGCCCGGGATCCGGGCAACGGCCGGCGGATGTGGGCGGCGGCGGCCCGGCTCACCGGCGTCACATACCTCTGACCGCCGCTCTCTGACCGCCGCGAAAGATCACCATTGGACCATTCCATCGACGGGCGTAAGGTCGACCTCGGCTGGCCGTAGGACTCGACACGTGCGAGGTGTGCGTTGACACTAGTTGCCGGGGTCGACTCGTCGACCCAGTCGACGAAGGTCGTGGTCTGCGACGCGGACAGCGGGAAGCTGCTGCGCGAGGGCCGCGCCCCGCACCCGGACGGCACCGAGGTAGACCCACGCGTGTGGTGGGCCGCCTGGGAGCAGGCCAGCGCCGGGCTGCTGGACGGGGTCGCCGCGATCGGCATCGGCGGGCAGCAGCAGGGCATGATCTGCCTCGACGACGCCGGCGAGGTGGTCCGGGACGCCCTGCTGTGGAACGACACCCGGTCGGCGCAGGCCGCGGTCGACCTCACCGACGAGTTCGGCGGCCCGAAGGCGTGGGCCGACGCGGTCGGACTGGTGCCGGTGGCCAGCTTCACGGTGACCAAGCTGCGCTGGTTCGCCCGTACTGAACCGCAGCTCGCGGCCCGGACGGAGACGGTGCTGCTGCCGCACGACTGGCTCACCCACCGGCTGCGCGCCGACGGCGCAGCGCCGACGACCGACCGGGGCGAGGCCTCCGGCACCGGCTACTGGTCGGCGGCGGCCGGCGATTATCGGCGCGATCTGGTGCGGCTCGCCTTCGGGCGGGACGTGGCACTGCCCCGGGTCGCCGGACCGGCCGAGGTGGTCGGTGAGACCGCGTCCGGCGCGCTGCTGTCGGCCGGCACCGGCGACACCATGGGTACGGCGTTCGGCGTCGGCCTGCGCCCCGGCGAGGTGGTGGTGTCGCTGGGCACCTCAGGCTGCGTGTCCGGGGTGAGTGAGGTGCCGACCGCCGACCCGACCGGGCTGGTGGCCGGCTACGCCGACGCGACCGGCCGGTTCCTGCCACTGGTGTGCACGCTCAACGCGGCCCGGGTGCTGGTGACGGTCGCCGACCTGCTGGGCCGGTCGTTGGCCGAGTTGGACGAGTTGGCGTTGTCGGCCGAGCCGGGCGCGGGCGGGTTGACGCTGCTGCCGTACCTGGACGGGGAACGGACCCCGAACCTGCCCGACGCCTGCGGTCTGCTGGCCGGGATCACCCGGGCGAACGCGTCGGCGGCGAACCTGGCGCGGGCGGCGGTGGAGGGCATGCTCGGCGGCATCGCCGACGCCCTCGACGCGCTGCGCGCCCAGGACGTGCCGGTCGGCCGGGTGCTGCTGGTCGGCGGCGCGGCCCAGTCCCGCGCGGTACGGGCGATCGCGCCGGCGCTGTTCGGCGCGCCGGTCAGCGTGCCGCGCCCGGCCGAGTACGTGGCGCTCGGCGCGGCCCGGCAGGCGGCCTGGGCGCTGGCCGGTAGCACCGAGCCGCCGCAGTGGCCGGTCGAGGCAGACGAAATCACCGCCGCCGCCACCCCGCAGGTGCACGAACGCTACGTCGACGTCCGCGACCGGGCGCTGCCGCTGCTGACCTGACGCCGGCCGCCGCACACGCCGGCCCGATCCGGTCCCCGGTGACAGGTCGGCTCAGTCAAGGTCGAGCAGGTCCCTGATGTCGGCGGCGGACAGTTGCGCGGAGGCGAACTCGCCCCCGTCGAGCACACTGCTGAACAGCTCGGCTTTGCGCTGCTTCAACGCCATGACCTTCTCCTCGATGGTGTCCTTCGCGACCATCCGGTAGACCATGACGTTCGACGTCTGACCGATCCGGTGGACGCGGTCGACGGCCTGGGCCTCGGCCGCCGGGTTCCACCACGGGTCGAGCAGGATGCAGTAGTCGGCCTCGGTCAGGTTGAGACCGAACCCGCCCGCTTTGAGGCTGATCAGGAACACGTCGGCGGCGCCGCGTTTGAACTCGGCGATCGCGGCGGCCCGGTTACTGGTCGACCCGTCGAGGTAACCGCACCGGACGCCGGCGGCGACGAGCCGGTCACGCGCCGCGCCGAGAAAGCGGGTGAACTGACTGAACACCAGCGTACGGTGGCCTTCGGCGACCAGGTTGGTGATCTGGTCGGCCAGCACGTCCAGCTTGGTCGACGGAACACCCTCGTGTCTCGGGTCGACCAGGGCGACGTCGAGACTGGCCTGGCGCAGCAACGTCAACGACCGGAAGATCTCGAACCGGTTCTTCTCCAGGTCCCCGAGCAGGCCGAGGACCTTCTGCCGTTCCCGTTGCAGATAGGCCTGGTAGATCCGGCGATGTTTACGGTCCAGGTCGAGTTCCAGCACCTGTTCCTGCTTCTCCGGCAGGTCGGCGGCGACGTCGGCCTTACGGCGACGAAGCATCAGCGGCCGGATGCGGCGGCGCAGCTGGGCGAGCCGGTCACCGTCGCGGTCCCGCTCGATCGGCGTACGGTAGTAGTCGGTGAACCGGTCCAGCCGGGGAAACAACCCGGGGGCGGTGACCGAGCAGAGCGCCCAGAGTTCGAGCAGGTTGTTCTCCATCGGCGTACCGGTGATGGCCAGCTTGAACGGCGCAGTGAGCTGCTTGGCGCAGCGGTGGCTCTGCGACTGGTGGTTCTTGACGAACTGTGCCTCGTCGAGGATCAGGCCGGCCCAGTCGAGCGCCTGGTAGTCGTCGAACTCCAGCCGCAGCAGCGTGTACGAGGTCACGACGATGTCCGCCCCGGCGGCTGCCTCGGCGAGTGCCATGCCACGCCGCGCCGTGGTCTGGGTGACCACCCGTACGGTCAGGTCGGGGGTGAACCGCGCGGCCTCGGCGACCCAGTTGTGGATGACGCTGGCGGGGGCGACGACGAGGAACGGTACGTCGGCACGGGCGTGCCGGATCAGGGCCAGCGCCTGCAGGGTCTTACCGAGACCCATGTCATCGGCGAGGATGCCGCCGAGCTGGTGCTCCCGCAGGGCGGCGAGCCAGCGGAACCCGTCGAGCTGGTACGGGCGCAGCTCCGCCCGTACCTGCGGGCGCACCTGGTGGTCGACGGCGGCGCCGGCGGTGGCCAGCTCGCGGACCGCGCGCTGCCAGGCGGCGGCCTGGCCGGTGATCTCCCCCAGCTCGGCCAGTTCGGCCCAGAGGCCGGCCTGGAAGCGGCCGACGCGCAGCACGCCCGGCGGCCGGTCCTCCAGTGCCCGCGATTCGTCGATCAGCTCGCGGAGCTGGGCGAACTCGGGTCGGTCGAGGCTGAAGTACGTGCCGCTGGGCAGGATGAGGTACTGCCGGTCCTGCGCCAGCGCGGTGAACAGCTGATCGAAGACGACCTGTTCGCCGCCGACGCTGACCTGCACTGACAGGTCGAACCAGTCGTGTTCGCCGGGATGGTCGGTGCCGGCGAACCGAATGACCGGTGCCTCGTCGGATTCCCGGTAGTCCGGTACGGGCTCCGCTGCCGATTCGACCACCTCGACGCCGTCGATGTCGGCGAGCCGGGGCACGACCTCGCTGAGGAACCGGATCATGGCGTCGCCGCGGAGCGTGGTCAGCGCGGCGAGTCGTGCGCCGTTCGGAGTCGACTCGATCGCCTCCGGTACCGCTTTGGCCGTCACCTCGGTGACCTGGCCGACGACGGCGTCACGCGGGTCGGCGTCCCCGCGCGGGCCGGTCGCCCACAGCGGCTCGGTCTGCCGGTGCGCGCCGATCGCGCGGACCCACTGCCAGTGGATCGACAGCGCCTGTTCCGGCATCGGGGTCACGGCGAGGGTGAGCGTGGGCGGCGACACCGGTGGCAGGTGCACCGCCGGGCCGGCGGCGACGACCTCGACCTGTTTGAGCAGCTCCGGGTAGAACCGTTCGAAGAACCGCGTCTCGTCGGCAGCGGGGACGCGGATCGCGGGACCGGCCAGGGCCTTCGCCGCCGCCGACACCGCGCCGGACAGGGGCGCCAGCCGCAGCACCCGGTCCCGGGGTTGCGGCTCGACGCCGCCGCGCTCCCCCCACCAGGCGATCCCGTGCGCCGGTCGGCCGACAAAGACGGAGAACTCGGCGGCGACGGGTACGCCGTCGGCCAGCAGCACCGGCTGCACGATCAACTCGTCGTCGACGCGGTCGACCTGCACCGAGAGTCGGGCCGGCTGCCGGCCGACGAACACCGGCCGGCCGTACTTGCCGGGCTGGACCAGCGGCAGCCCGGCGTCGTCGGCCTCGGCCAGCAGGTCCCAGATCCGCCGACTCGCGAACGCGTCCAGGAAGATCGTCGTCGGGTGGCTGTAGTAGCCGTACCGGTCGCTGCCCACTGTCGATAGCGTGAGGATCTCGCCGAGCAACTGGCGGTGCCGTTTGGATTCCGGCGATCTGCCGTGCCCGGAGTACTGCACGTTCGACCAGCTGATGCCGGAGCGGACCCAGCCGCTCTGACCCGGTAGGACCGGACGCAGCGCGATGCGTCCGGCGTGCCCGCCGCCGGCCGCGCCCGGTTTGACCAGCTCGAACTGCAGGCCGACGGTGGCCTCGGCCGGCGCGGCGGTGACGACCGGGGCGACGTCGGAGACCAGCGCCGACAGGCTCTTCTCCCAGTCCGCCGTCGGCGCGTCCGGTGCCTGCCGCTGCTTCGGAACCGTCGGCGCGGCACCGACGACGGCCTGCAGCACCAGCGCGTACGGGTGTCCGCAGGACCGCTCGCCGCAGGAGCAGGCACCGTCGACGGTGGCGACGAGCCCGTCGGGGTCGGTGGTGACCGCCGCCGTCACGGTGCCGCCGCGACCAGGTTCCAGCCGGCCCTGGGCGTGCCCGGTCGCCGGATCCCAGCGGGCGCCGGTCAACTCGCCGTCGGCGAGTTGGGCACGGGCGCGCAGGAACGCCCGTACGCCGACGATCTCGCACAGCGCCGCTTCTTCGACGGTGAGTTCCAGCTTCGCCACTGTTCGTCGTCTCCCGAATAGGCCGCGTCGCGACGTAGGTTAGCCGGGTGTCATCGCAACGATCGAACGCCCGCCCCGGTGACGCGCCGTGACTCGTACGGATTCGGCGGCCCGGGTGATGGCCGCCCCGGTTGCGCGCGTCTACGCCGCTCTGGTGGACCCGGACGCGCTCGCCGCGTGGCTGCCCCCGCAGGGGATGACCGGCCGGTTCGAGCGGTTCGACGCCCGGCCCGGCGGCGGCTACCGGCTGGTCCTGACCTACGCCGACGCGACGACCGCGCCGGGCAAGGCCACCGCCGACTCCGACATCGTCGAGGCCCGCTTCGTCGATATCGTCCCCGGCGTGCGGGTCGTGCAGGCCGTCGACTTCGTCGCCGACGATCCCGCGTACGCCGGCACGATGACCATGATCTGGGAGGTGACCGCCGTCGACGGCGGCACCCGGGTGGCGATCCGCGCCGAGGACGTACCGGCCGGCATCAGCGCGGCGGACCACGCCGCCGGCCTCGCCTCCTCGCTGGCGAACCTCGCCACGTACGTCGAACGGTAGCCTCCGCCGGCTCCGCTGCGGCTGCTTCCGACTGCCGAGCGACGCACAGGTTGATCAAGCCGGATGGCTGGCCGCCGCGACCTGAACCCTCTCGGCCACCTCCACTAGGCCGGTGAGCTGGGCAACCGTGTGTCCGGTCGCCCAGGCAATCGTGGCGATGTCCGGCATCTTTGCCACCTGCTCGCCGACGATGATGCGCGACAGCGCAGTCGCCAGCTCATCCGCCTGGGCGTGACACACCAACTCGCTGGCGTTCTGCCGAATCTCCCGCAGCTCGATCTCCCGCACCCAACGTTTGTAACACCGTCGAGCTCGATCCGCGGCCCGGCGGCACGCGGTGGTGGGAGACTTGTGGCAGCATCCGTCAGGAGGTGAGTCTGCCGATGAGCGTTGCCGCACTTGATCACCCCGAGCCGTGGACCGAGTCCGAGTACTTCGCGCTCGGGGAGACCCGAAACCGGATCGAGTTGATCGACGGAGGACTGTGGGTGAGCCCCGCACCGAACAGGCCACATCAGGACATCTCGTTCCTCCTCCTGACCGCGATCCGGCCGGCCGCGCGGTCGGCCGGTCTGCGCGCACACGAGGCGGTGAACGTACGACTGGCCGCCAACCGGATCGTGATCCCGGACCTGGTGGTGGCGAAGGTCGGGCGACTCGGCGGCGTCGCCGACGCACACGAGGTCGTCCTGGCCGGCGAGATCACCTCGCCGAGCAGTGTCGCCACCGACCGCGTACAGAAGATGCAGTTCTACGCGGCCGCGCGGATCGGCTGGTACCTACTCGTCGAGCCCGACATGGTCGAGTACGAAGCACTTACGCTGCGACTGTTCCGGCTTGAGGGCGAGCACTACGTGGAGCATGCGGTTGCCGCAGACGGACAGCGGCTGACCTCCGACCTTCCGTTCCCGATCGACATCACGACCGACGCCCTGCTCGACTTCTAGCATCCTCGCGATTCTCGTCTCAACGGAACACCGGGGCGGCGCTGCGGTGACGCCGGAAGCAGTTTCCGGATGCCGCCGGCTGGAGACCAGCTCAGCTCCCGCCGGCTCGGGATGGAACCTTCCTACCTGGAGTGACGGAGCTGGTCGTGGTGCCGATGGCGGTCGACATGGCGGCGACGATCCACAACCTGGTCCGCCGGGTGCTGGCCCGGCGACCGCTCGCCGACGTGAGGTGACCGAGGTGGAGGGTGGTCGAGTTCAACCACCACCGCCGGGGATCGGGGCGCCGTCACCCACTCCCGGCCGGAGCTGTCGAGACCGAGGCGTCAACCGCGAGCTGAAACATCATCGAGTGATTGACAGGCATAACTGTCTGGCGCAGCATGTCGGAGTGGGACACAGGCATTTTCTCGGCATCGCGCTCGCCGTCGCGTTGGTGATCTCCGGGCCGGTGCCGGCACAGGCGAGCGCGCCGGTGACCCCGCCCGGTGCTCCACAAGCCGCCGGCACGCAGTTCCTCTCCGCCACCACCGTCGACCTGGCGTGGATGCCGGCCGCCGCAGGCACCAACCCAATCGCGGCATATGAGGTCTACGCCCGCCGGCTGGGCTGGATCTACCCGGACGAATTGGTCGCCACCACGACCAGATCGTGGGTCTTCGTGCCGATCGAGGGCTTGCGCCCGACCACGAACTACGACCTGTTCGTACGCGCGCGGGACACCAGTGGCCTCCGTGGGCCTGCCTCGGCCCCAGTGAACATCACGACCCTGCCGAGCGAGATCGTTCCCGGCCCGCCGGTGGCGACCGACGTCACCGCCACCACCGCCACGATTTCCTGGCAACCACCGGCGGTCGCCGTCGAACGGATCGCCGGTTACGACCTGATCGTCCCACCCGCTACCCCGACCCAGCCGATCCAGATCCGGGCGAGGACCGACCCGTCGACGACCAGCGTCCAGCTCACCGGGCTCAGGCCGGGCACGAGCTACGTTTTCCTCGTCGTCGTCCGATACACCGGCGGCACGCCGCGTTCGGCCCCGTCGGCACGGGGCGCCTTCACCACCGTCCCGTCGGTGCCGCCGTCCCCGCCGTCCGACCTGACCGTCACCGCGCTCACCCCGACCTCTGCAACGGTGTCGTGGACGGCCTCGACGCCGGGCGACTTCCCGATCTCTCGGTACTACCCGTACGTCAACGGCGTCGGCCTCGGAATCCCGAACCCCACGCCGGACGTACGGACCGTCACGTTCGCCGTTTCCCCAGGCGGGACATACGAGGTCTACGTACGGGCGGTCGACCAGGCTGGCATAACGTCCGCCCCCTCCGAAACAGTGACCTTCACCGCCCCCAGCCATGATCGAACATCACCCGGTCGTTGGTGACGTATCGAAGCTGAGGCAGATATCCGCAGGTGCGCCCGGTACTGACGGCGCCTCGGACCGGTGCCAGTGCGGTCCGACCGCGTCGGTCGCCACCCGCTGCCAGAACAGCTGCGCTCCAGGGTTGTACGCCTGGAAGGCGATCCGCCACCGGCCCGGCCATTCGGCGATGACCCGGCCGGCGGCCACACGTCCCACCCCGGTCCGCCGCAACGGCCGGACCACGAAGAAATCGTTGATCGAGGCGATCTGATCCGCCCGGCCCGCCATGACGAATCCGCCGAGCCCTCCCGCGACCGTGATCAGCCACGCCCGAGTGTCCGGATCCGCGCCGGCCAGGAAGCGGTCGAGACGGCGATTGTTGTAGGTGCCGTCCGCGTTCGGCAGGTGACGGTACGCTTCGGCGAGGTCGTACCGGTACAGCTGCCCCAGGTTGCCGAGCACCGCACGGTGCGACCGGTCGACCGGCGTCAGGCCGATCGGCGTCGACGGAAGCTCCGGCGGGCGCACACCGGCCCCAGTGGTCAGCGTACGGCTGACGGGGTGTGGGCGACGAAGGCGGACCAAGCGGCCGGCGCGAAGGCCAACGTGCCACCGGCCCGGTCCTTCGAATCGCGCACCAGCACCCGGCCCGGCAGGTTGTCGGCGACCTCCACACAGTTGCCGCCGTTCGGGCTGCTGCGGCTGGACTTGCGCCAGATCGGCTCACTCGTGTTCATCGATCATCCTCACGATCAGATCGCGGCCCGGTTCCGTGCCGGGTGTGAACGAGTGTCTGGTGTTTGGACTCCCACAGCCACCGTACCTGCGGAGGCACGACCAAGGTGGGCCAGAGACGGACGAGCGTCGGGCCGTCGAGCCATCGAGCCATCGAGCCATCGAGCCATCGAGCCATCGAACGAGATCATCTGCCGTTGTCGCTTCGCGGAGCACTGTCTCGTACAAGCTGGCCAGCCGGCGAGGGTTGGCAAGGTCGTACTGCGCTCGCCCCGACCAGACCAGACTCCTGGTCAGCGTGACCTGCCCACTGACCGGCCCGCGCAGATCGTCGAGGTGGTCGCTGACCACGTACGGGCGCTGGTCGGCGTAGCGCGATCCGCTCGGCGCGGCTCGCGCGGCCGGACTCACCCCCGGCCGGTGAGACGGGGGCGAGCCGGTCGGCTGAGCGCACATGCCCGAGGGCTTGATGGGGCGGCGGTGAGGGTGGGTCAGCGTACGGCTGACGGGGTGTGGGCGACGAAGGCGGACCAGGCAGCCGGCGCGAAGGCCAACGTGCCACCGGCCCGGTCCTTGGAATCGCGGACCAGCACCCGGCCCGGCAGGTTGTCGGCGACCTCCACACAGTCGCCACCGTTGGAGCTGCTGCGGCTGGACTTACGCCAGATCGGCTCACTCGTGTTCATCGATCATCCTTAGCATCAGGTCGCGGCTCTGGCTGACGGTGAGTGCCAGTCCCGACACAGCATCCCACGTCTGTTCCAGGTCGAGCACGTCCTGAGCCTCGGTGACGATCCGGCCACTCAGCTGGTCGTCGAGGTAGCAGGCCCGCCGGTCGTTGGGGAGGCAGGCGATGACGAACGCGCCCGCGATCCCGGGGTGCATGCCGACGTCGGCGGGGAGCACCCGGATCTGCACATCCGGGCGGTGACCGATGTCGACCAGGTGCTCCAGCTGGTCCTTCATGAACGCGCCGGTCAGGCGCAGCACCGCCTCGGCGATGATCGCGGTGAACTGGAAGTCCTCGTCGCGGTCCAGCGTGGCCGACTGGCGTTCCAGTCGGACGGCGAGCGCCTCGTCGAGCCGCCGCCGGGTGCGCGGCCCGGCGGTGAGTACCGCGCGGGCGTACGCCTCGGTCTGCAACAGCCCTGGGATCACCAGCGGCTGGAACGAGCGCAGCACCAGCGCCCGGCGCTCACTCTCCAGCCAGGAGCGCAGCCACAGAGCCTGCGCGTCCTCCCGGGCTGTCCGGGACAGCCGCTGGATCTGGTCGCCGGTCTCGTAGATGCGGTCGAGGTCGACGGCGGTGTCCGGCAGCGGGATCGACTTGCCGGTCTCGAACGCGCCGATGAGGGAATTGCTGACCCGGATGGCCTCACCCACCTGGGCCTGGGTCAGGTTGCGCTTGAGGCGCTCACTGCGCAACAGATCCTGAAGCTCGCTCATTTCCTGGCCTCCATTGGAATCCATTGGTACGCGCTGGAATGACTGACGCACGGCAATCGGTGAACTGAGTATTCCGTGTCGAGGTCGAACAGTCCAGGGTGGAAATCGCCACAGGTGCTTCGACGACGGCAAGGGAGACCGCGTGTTACGTAACGACGGAATCGGCGGCACATCCCGCCTCGCCCGCTACACCTCGATCGGCACCCCACCCGGCGGGAAAGAGGATCATGATCCGATGCCGAATCGCCCGCCGTTGCCGGACAGCGTCCACCTGTCAGTGGATCATCCGGTGGTACAGCGGGCCCGCGAGATCGTCAGCACCCACCTGCCGAGTCGGCTCGCCGAATGCCGGGTGTGCAATTCCGCCGCGCTCTGCGAGCCGTTCACGAAGGCACTCGCGGTGCTGCGCCGGCACGATCCGGGAAAGGCCCGACGGGTGATGGCCGTACTCTATTTCGCCGGCCTGTGGCCTCCGGTGACCCTCGACGACGACGCCGACACAGGCGACGACGACTCCGATGAGGATGGGAGTGGTGACGATGTCGCGTGACGAACTGCTCCGCGTCGGCGACACGCTGCGTCTCGGCAAGGCCGACTGGGTGTATGCCGACCGGCCGATGATCGTCCGGGTCGCCGACATCCGCTACGGGCTCGACCAGGAGCAGTCGCAGGTCGTCGGGCTTATCGGCACCGTCGTCGCCGGTGGCCGCGACGGCCGGATGGTGGCGATCGCGGTCTACAAGAGCGCGTTGACCCGCCCCGGTGTCGTCGAGCGCCCACGCCCCGTCAACGGCGAGACCTACGACAATCAGCCCCATGGGCACTGAGCGCACGCCGGCCGTACCACTCGACTCCGCGCACGCGGTGACCGCGAGCCGGCTGTGCGCCTGGCTCATCATGGCGGGTTGGCCGGCAGAGCAGCTGCTGCAGACGTCACCGGCCGACCACCTCGGCTGAAGGAAACGCGGGGTCAGGGGCGGTCCATCATCCGCAGCGCCATGGTCGGCGCGTCGGCCATCACCGACGTCGGGTTCGACACGCCACCGGTGGCCCAGACCTTCGACCGGGCGATGTGCACCCCCGGGTAGAGCTCGACGACGTCGGTGGCCTGCAACGGCCGGGCCTGGCGTTTGATGGTGCGGCGTTCGTCGTCGTCGGGTGAGCCACCCGGCCGTACGCCGGTGCCGTTGGTGCTGACGTCCTGCACGACGAGATCCCTGCCGTGCAGCTCGAACCGGACGTGGCTGCGGCTGATCCAGCGCCGCGCCTCCTCGGTGAGCCACTGGCCGAGCATGATGCCTTCGCCGCGCTCGGGTGCCCGGCCGACCACCATCGGGTGGTCGGCGGCGACGACGAACCGCTGCCGGACCATGCCGTCGATCCGGATCGACAGCACCTCGGCCGGCGGGCGGGCACCGGCCTCGGTGAGTCGTTCCCCGTGCCGGGGGCAGGTCGGCTGGCCGGTCCGCAGCGTCGGCGGCGGCTGCCCGCCGGGGCGGCCGACCCGCATCCGGCCGAACAGCGCGCACTCCGGGTCGGGGCAGCTCCACAGCCGGGCCAGCAGCTGGGCACCGGCCGGCGACGGCTCGGCGGTCGCCGGTGTGTTGCCGCCGCCGGCGCGGGCGGTCAGCGCCGGGCCGCCGTGGCCGGGCAGCGGGGCGAGCAGCCGGCCAGGCTGGTTGAGCCACTGGTAACGCCCGCGCATGCCGTCGAACCGGTGGCGGCTGAGCACCGGCAGGCCGAGCAGTTCGGCGACCTCCAGCAGCCGGTCGGCGGGGTCGGCGAGCACCTCCACCAGACCGTCGTCGGACCACCGGCGGGCGACCATCCGCTCGTTGGAGGTCAGGTCGGCGTCGGAGAGCAGGCCGCGGTGCACGACCACGTACACCGGGACGTTCTCCTCGGCGACGCTGCGGCCGAGGGCGTCGATCAGCTGCCCGAGGCGCAGCATGTTGGCCGGTCGCCCGTTGTCGAAGTCGACGTACCGGACGACCTCGGCCAGGTCCACGACGGCGCGTGCGGTCGCCGGGTCGGTGCTGAGTCGGCGCTCGATCGCGTCGAGCACCTTGCTGACCTCAAATCTCACCGCGTACCTCCCCCGGTCTGGAATGTCACCGTGTCCGCTCCCCCTGTCAGCCCTGCGCCGCGACGATCTCGTCGATCCGGCGGGCCAGCTCGATGTCCAAGGCGGTGGTGCCGCCGGCCGAGTGGGTGCGGCACCGGAAGGTCAGGGTCCGCCACCGGATGTCGATGTCCGGGTGGTGGTCCATCTCCTCGGCGGCGATCGCCACCCGGGTCACCACGGCGACCGCGTCGGGGAAGGTCGCCAACGAGACGGTACGGGCGATCGCCTCGGGGTCGCCCACCCAGTCCGTCAGCTCCGCGAGCGCGGCCTGCACCTGTGCGGTGTCCAGCACCTCTGCCATGCGGTGACCTTACCGTCTGTCTCGCCCAGCTGATCGGCACGCGGGTCGCGGCGAGTAGGTTGACCGCTCATCAGTCATTCCTGTCAGGGAAGGCATAAATGCCACAAATAAGGCGAGTTACTGCAGTTGTCGGCGGGCTCGTTGTTTCGCTCACCCTCGTCGTCACCGGTTGTGGCCGGTCGGGCCCCGCCACCGGCCCGGACCCGACGGCCACCGCCTCGACCAGCTCCGCCGACGAGCGGGGCGACGCCACGGAAGCGCTGGCCGCCGCGATCGGCAAGGCCCAGGAGCAGCCTGCCAGGGTGCGGTTCATCATGTCCGGCCGGTCCGGCGGGACGACCGAGGCGCACGCCGAGACAGACCCGGAGAACCAACGGATCAAGATCGAGTCCTACTTCGAGGAGGACGGGTCCACGGTAATGATCACCATGATCCTGCTGGAACAAGACTTCTACCTGATGAACGACAGTGCAGATCAGGCTGGAGTCTGGTTCCACACCGAGCGGGCGAACCTCCCGCCCGGGGGCAGCTTCGACACGATGGCCAGAGGCGACGTGATCGGCGCGGCCGGTCTGATCCGCGGCGTCACCGCAGCCGAGTGGACCGGGGACAACGTGATCGCCGGCACCGTCGACCTGACCAGATGGTCCACCGTGGCCCTGCCCGATCTCGGCGAACTCGGCGACCTCGGTGAGCTGGGCGACGCGATCCGCGCCGTACCGTTCACCGCCGCCCTCGACGGCCAGCGCCGGCTCGTCGACCTGTCCCTCGGCGACGAGCAGCAGACGCCTGAGGTGCCGACGATCTGGCTGCGCCTCGGCAACTTCGGTCGGGCCGAGACCATCGAGGCCCCCACCTACGGTGAGATCGTGCCGATGCCGGAGGCGATGGTCGCCACGCTCGCCGAATGACCCCGACCGGCAGCGGTCGCGCACCTGTCGGCCGCGCACCTGTCGGCCGCGGGCCGCGTACCACTGTGCGGCGGTCCACCCGGGACCGGCACCGACCGGTAGGCCGACGCGGCACCAGCCGGCGGACGTCCTACCTCAGTGGTACGGCACAACGTCGAAGGCGCCACCATCGTGGCCTTCTCCCGCCGGCTGCATTCACGAGGGGACGGAACATCTTCATGCACATTCGACGGTTGACGCATGCCGGAATCGGCGTCGTCGCCGCGCTCTCGCTCGCGGTCTCCGGCTGCGGCGGCACGGCTGACACCGACGCACCCGCCACCGACAGCAGCACCGAGGCCGGTGCCGCCGACGACCGGGGTGACGCCACGGAGGCGATCGCCGCCGCCACCGCGAAGAGCACCGAGGAGAGCGCCCGGCTCACCATGAGCCTGGGCACTGAGACCGACGGCGTCCTGATGGAGGTCGTCGGCGACGTCGACCCCGCCAGTGACAAGTCGAACATCGAGATCAGCATGGGTGCCGACGACGACACGGTGAGCATCGTTCTTCGCCAGCTCGGCACCGACATCTACATGCAGCTCGGCGGCACGGACATGGCCGAGCTCGCCGACGTGTGGATGAAGTCGGACACGTCGAAGCTTCCCGCTGGTGCCGGCTTCAGCATGATGCCGACCGGTGACCCGGCCGAGATGATCGGCAGCGTCGCCGAGGCCGAGTGGTCCTCCGACACCGAGATCACCGGCTCGATCGACATGACCCAGTCGCCGAGCGCCGACGAGGAGATGCTCGCCGACCTGGGTGACGCCGCCAAGGCGGTGCCGTTCACCGCGACCCTCGACGCCGAGGGCCGGCTGGTCGAGATGGTCATCGACCTGGAAAGCGTGTCGGCCACCTCCGGCACCATCACCATCGGGTACGCCAACTTCGGCACCATCACCATCGGGTACGCCAACTTCGGCGAGCCGGTGACCGTCGAGGAGCCGGACGGCGAGATCATCGACATGTCGGACGACATGCTGGACATGTTCGACGTCTGACCGACCGGCAGCGCCTGTCCGACCGACGGTGCGGGGCCACCCACTGGGGTGGCCCCGCACTTGCTACCCAGCGGTCATCATGATCACTTGACGCTGAGCTGGGCGACACGCGGGCACCAGGCCGAATTTTCGTCATCTGATCATGGAGGCGGCGGCGGCCAGGCGGGTCAGCGAGGGCTCAGCGGCGGCAGCCGGGTGGGTCAGCGCAGCGGCTGGCCGACGGAGTGCAGGTGGCGCAGCGCCTCGGCGTACGAGTCGATCAACCCGGCCTCGGTGTACGGCAGGTCGCGTTCCTGGCAGTAGCCGCGCACGATCGGTTGGGCGTACCGCAGATGCGGCCGCGGCATGCTGGGGAACAGGTGGTGCTCGATCTGGTAGTTGAGCCCACCGAGCAGCAGGTCGACGAACCAGCCACCGCGCACGTTGCGGGAGGTCAGCACCTGCTTGCGCAGGAAGTCCAGGTCGTCGTCCGGGCCGAACATCGGCATCCCCTTGTGGTTCGGCGCGAACGCGCACCCCATGTAGAGACCCCACAGCGCCTGGTGCAGCGCGATGAAGGCCACCGCCCGCAGCGGCGACAGCACCGCGAAGACGATCCCGAGGTACGCGGCGGTGTGCGCCGCCAGCAGCACCCCTTCCACGACGCGCCGCTTCACCGGGCCGTTGATCACCGACCGGACGCTGGCCACCCGTAGCGACAGGCCTTCGAGCAGCAGCATCGGGAAGAACAGGTACGCCTGCCGGCGGGCCAGCCAGCGGCCGAATCCCCGGGTCGCGGCGGCCTGCTCCTCGGTCCAGACCAGCGCCCCGGCTCCGACGTCCGGGTCGTCGTCGACGTGGTTCGGGTTGGCGTGGTGCCGGGTGTGCTTGTCCATCCACCAGCCGTAGCCGAGCCCGACCCCGAGATTGCCGAGCAGCAGGCCGGCGGTCTCACTGGCCCGCCGGGTGCGGAACATCTGCCGGTGTCCGGCGTCGTGGCCGAGGAACGCCACCTGGGTGGCGGCGACCGCCAGCCCGACGGCGGTCAGCAGCTGCCACCAGCTGTCCCCGCCGGCCAGCAGCACCGCCCAGCCGGCCAGGTAGGCCCCGACGGTCAGCACGATCCGGGCGGCGTACCAGGCGGGTCGGCGGTCCAGCAGCCCGACCTGACTCACCCGCCGCGACAGGTCGGCGTAGTCGCTGCCCCGTGGGCGGGGGCTGGTACGGGTGGGTGCGGCAGCAGTCATCG
Organism: Micromonospora sp. Llam0; assembly: GCF_003751085.1. Taxonomy (NCBI): domain Bacteria; kingdom Bacillati; phylum Actinomycetota; class Actinomycetes; order Micromonosporales; family Micromonosporaceae; genus Micromonospora; species Micromonospora sp. Llam0. The sequence goes on from NZ_RJJY01000002.1 coordinate 28,271, forward strand.
AATGCCTTCCGTGGCTAACCCGGCCCGTCGGGCCGGCGATTCCGGGGTGGCGGTACCAGGGTGGTGGCCGTGCCTAAAAATAGTGGCCGTGCCGGGGGTGGTGGCTGGTGCCGGGGTGGCGATGCCGGGCTTGCAGCACCGGCGGCGTTTCCAGTCTGCGGGGATCCATGGCGCAGGGTAATCCTGTCTGCCCCCGGAACCCGGGTGACGCTAGCCCCCTCCCGGTCAGGTCATCCGGCCGACAACAGTACGCAGTCTGCGCAGATCCCGGCGTCGGCGCTCGTAGGTGACCGCCAAGGTGATCAACGCCAGACCGCCGACGGCCAGGAAGCTCCACCGGGGCAGCAGGTCCCAGACGGCGACGAGTTCCCGCAGCGCGAGGACCGTCAGCACCGCACCGCCGATCATCACCGGGGCCTGTCGGCGGTACGCCGCACCGACCAGCACCACCGCCACCGCCCCGGTCCCGAGCAGGAGCCGGCGCACCGGCTGGCCGTCGGCGACCAGCACCGAGCCGAGGCTGGGCAGCAGGGCGGCGGCCAGGCCGGGGGCGTACCCGAGCCAGCTGGAACGCTGCGGGTGGGCGCGCAGGGTCAGCCAGCCGACGCCGAGCGCGGCGAGGGCCAGCGGCAGCGTGTACGCCTCGGTCAGCGCCACCTGTGCGCTGCTCAGCAGCAGCCACCAGGCGACGATCTCGCTGGCCAGGGCTGTCATGGCCAGCACCCACGGTCGGTGCGGTACCGCCGGCCGTTCGCCTGGCCGCAGCGGCACCGGGTAGGCGGTCGCCAGCAGAGCCCGGGCACCCAGCACGACACCCCACAGGGTGCATACCCCGGCGGCGTACCGGGCCGAGCCGACCGTCATCAGCAGGGCCGCGCCGGCGGCGGCGTGCCCGGCTACCTCGACGCCGATCGACTCGGCCCGCCCCCGTACGCCCCCGGTGGTCAGCCGGAGGGTCAGCACCGCGCCGACGGACAGGGCCAGTGCGGCGACGGCGAGGACCGCGTACCCGCCGACCCGGACCGGCAGGTCGGCGGCGCGCACGGCGGTCGCGGCGAGAACACCGCCGGCGACCACAGCGACGACTCCGCCGGCCACCCGCACCGGGGTGCGGCGACCCGCCGCGCCGATCCCGGCGGCGCAGGCCACCACGGCGGCCAGCGCGGTCAGGGTGCTGACCCGGGTGGGCAGCAGACCGGCCAACCCGGCCCCGGCCAGCGGGGCACCGACCAGCAGGGTGACCGCCACCTGCGGCGCGGCGGTGGACCGGGCGGCGACCACCAGCCCCGCGAGTCCGGCGGCGAGGCTGAGTGCCGGCACCACCGGCCATGGCGTTCCGGCGCTGGCCAGGGCGGCCAGCAGGGCGGCCAGGGCGACCGGGCCGCCGGCCAGCACCGCGTACCGCGACCGGTGGCCGGCCACGGCTGCCACGGTGACGGCGGCGGCGAGCACGGCCAGGGTGACCGCCCCGGCGGCGGGGACCGACACCGGCAGCGCCGGGCTGAGTCCCGTCCCGGCCGGTACGCCGGCCCAGCTGGCGTCCAGCCAGCGGTACGGGGTGAGCAGCAGCGACGCCAGTACCGGCAGGGTGCTGACCGCCGCCGGCAGCGCCAGCGCTGCGGCGACGCCGGTCAGCAGCACTCGCAGCACGCCACGCGGGACGAGGGTCGCGGCGACGGCCAGCAGCAGCGCCGCTGCGGCGGCGTACCCGCCGGTGGACTCCCCCGGCGCGTACGGCACTGTGCCGGTGGCCGGCGCGACGAGGGTGCCGACGACGGTGACCGGCAGCGCCGCCCCGGCGTACCAGAGGTATCCGGGCCACCAGCGGCGGACCGCGACCAGCGCGACCGGCAGCCCGATCGCGGCGGCCGCCCCGGCGCGGGCCGGCCAGCCCGCCGACGTGTCGAGGGTGTGCACGGCGAGCGCGACGAGGACGGGCCAGCCGGCCACCGCGACGGCGACGCCGAGGCCGCCGATCGGGGCCTGCCACCAGCGGGCCTCAGGGCGCAGCAGGGCGCGGCGGGCGACGGCGGCGACGGCGACCGCAGTGCCGACCACGACCGCGACGGCGGTCGTGGCAACGGCCGGTCGGCCGGCGCTGACCAGCAGCGCGTGGCCGGTCAGCAGGGCGGCGACGGCCGCGCTGGGCAACGCGACGACGGCGTGACGCGACCGGGCGGCCGGTACCGCCGCCACCGCCCCACCGGCCAGGCCGCCGACGGCGACCGCCCACCAGGGCACCGGGATCGCCGCCGGTACGGTCAGCAGCCCGGCGGCGGCCCCGACGGTGATCAGCATCGGCCGGACCGCCCGGGGCAGCAGCAGGATCAGCGCGCCGGTGACCGCGACGACGGCGAACGGCAACTGCCAGTCGCCGGGCGCGTCGACCGGGCCGGCGCCGGCCCGCCACAGCGGGCGGGCCGCCGCGATGCCTTCGGCTGCGACGGCCAGAGCAGTCAGCAGTACGCCGACCCCGAGCAGCCCGGTCACCAGCAGCGCTCCCGCCCACGGCCCGCTGCGGACCACCGCCGGCAGCCGGCCGCGCAGGTACCGGCCGGCGAAGGCGAGCCCGACGGCGGTGCCGGCGACGATGGCCAGCGCCAGCGACGGCGCCGGTTCGGTGCCGGCCCGGACCACGGCGATGGTGACCGCCGGCGCCAGCCCGGCCAGGCTGATCGCCAGCAGCGCCGGTACGCCGGTGAGCCGGCCGGCGACGACCAGCACGGCGGCGACGGCCAGCAGCGGCAGCCCGGCCAGGGCGGGGGCGCCGGCCGGGTGGCCGAGGACGACGGCGGTCAGGGCGGCGATCCCGGCGGCGGTCAGCGCCGCGCCGACGGCCACCCAGCCGGTGATCCGCAGCGCCAGCCGGGCCGGCGGGGTGAGCGCGATCATCGCCAGGGTGCCCAGGGCGGTGCCGAGCAGCAGCAGGGTGGTGCCGGCGGCGTCGGCGCGCAGGTCGACGGCGAGCAGCGGCAGCACGGGTTGCGCGGCGAGCAGTGCGGCGAAGCGGGCCGCCGCCAGGCCGGTGATCAGGTGGTAGCCGGCGGCGACCAGACCGGTGACCGCGAAGGTCACGGCGGCGTACCGGGCGGCGGGCAGGTCGGCGGCGCCGAACAGGTCGACGTAGCGGGCGGCGTAGCCGTCGAGCAACACCAGCAGCAGGCCGAGCGCGGCGAACGTCTCGGCGGTGCCGCGCAGGCCGCGCCAGGTGGCCAGCAGCGGCAGGGCGAGCCATACGGCGGTGACGCCGGCCAGGATCGCGGCCCGGCCGCCGACGCCGACGCTGGCCCAGGCGACCGCGGTGAAGACGATCGCGGCGGTGCCGAGCAGCAGTCCACCGAGGACGAATAGGATGGTCTGCACGGTACGGGTGGAGGTCTCCGGCCGTACCGAGGGCGTCGCGGCCGGACCCGGCTGGCTCGCGGCGACCGGCCCTGGCGGCGGGCCGACCGGCGCGGCGGTCGGTCGGGCCGGTGGGACGGCCGTCGCCCGTACCGCCGCCTGCACCTGGACCGCGAACTGCTGCCGGCGGACCTGCGCGGCGTGCAACTGCGCACTCAGCGTGGCCCACGCCGCCCGGGCATGTTCGACGCGGGCGGCCAGCCCGGCGATCTCGCCGTCGAGCCGGATCACCTCGGCGGCGACCGGGTCGGGCCCCCGGCCGCAGCCCGGGCAGCCGGCGGCGAGACTCGCCGGCGTGCCGCAGGCCGGGCACGGGTAGTGGGCTGTCGCGGTACTGCTCATGACCGCATCGTCGTCGCCCGGCCGGTGCGGCCGACAGAGTGCGGGTACTCAGTCCGACCGAGGGGACTATCCGGTAACAGCCGGTTCAGGAACAGTTCGACCCCGAACGGACGACTGATAGACAGCTCAGGGCCGAGTGTGGTCGTACACCCACCGGGCGTAATCGGGATTGCCGGCTTCGATGACGGCAACCAGGATCTCGGGTACGTCGTAGGGGTGCGCGGTGCGGAGATAGGTGACCAGTGGGTCGCTACGGTCGGTGGCGGTCTTGAACTGCACAGACCACTCCTTCGTGGTCTCCACCCGGCCTTCCCACCAGTAGGTGCTGGCCACCGGACCACCGATCTGGGCGCAGGCGGCGAACCGGCCGGCCACCGCGGATGCGGCAAGCACCTCGGCGACCGAGCGGGCATCCACCACCGTCGTCACAACGGAGATTTGATCCACGGGGCGAACCCTACGCCCTCAAGGTGTCCGAACGGTTCTTCTCGATCCACAAATCGATCCGCGCCCACCAGTCGTAGAGCCATTCGATGCGTTCGTCACGGCCGGCCGGGATCTCCTCGGGCGGCACCGACCAGAACCGCATCACGATCCGTTTGTCCATCGGCAGTTCCCGCCACACATCGGCGCCGGTCAGCATCCGGTCCAGGCCGGTGTGCGCGACGAAGATGACGCCCGCGTCGGGGGCCGCGTCCAGCGCGGCGAGCAGGCCGCCGGGGCGCGGTGCCAGGACGTGCCGCATCGACTCGGCGCGGGCCGCCATCCCGTGCAGTCCCAACGCGTGCAGCCGCTCGATGGCCCGGCTGCGCCGGCCCGGGGTGAAGTTGCCGCCCTCGGGGAAGATCACGAACGCGTCGTTGGCGTCCAGCCCGGTCGCCAGGTGCGCGATCTGGGTCTCGACCGGCTCGGCGCGCCGGTCACCGGGGGCGATGAACCGGTTGGGCAGCCGGTTGAGCAGCACATCGATCGCCGGATCCCACTGCAGGGTCTCCTTGAGCACGATCCGCGGCTCCCGGTCGAACCAGTTGACCAGGCCGTGGATCAGGATGAACGAGTCACCCGGGCCGGCATGCCGGGACACCACCAGTTCGGGACGGCCGGGCAGCGCGGTGTCCGGATCGGTGCCGACCACGTCGATGCTCAGCCGCAACGCCCAGCGGGCGTGCCAGAAGAAGAACGTCAGGAACCAACCGGTCAGCACGTAGTGGGCGCGTTGGAAGGCCGGGCTGCGGATCTTCCAGCCGCAGCCGGAGGCCAGCCAGAGTCCAAAGAGGGCGACCAGCGCGGCGGCGTCCCACAGCAGATAGACCACGGCGACCCAGAACAGCCGCAACACCCGCAGCCGGCCGGGCACCAGCAGCGAGGCGGCCGCGGCCAGGAAGACCCAGAACGGCAGCGTGGTGAGCACCGCTGCGGCGAGCAGCGGTACGGCCGGGACGAGCAGTGCCCGGCGTACCCAGCGGGGTGGCAGCGGCATCAGCAACCGGCCACGTTGGTCTTGAGGTAGCGCCGCGAGGCGGTGTAGGCGCGGCTGATCCGGCGGCCGACAGCGGTCATGTCCCGGTACGCCCAGGGTGTGTCGTCACGTGTCTCTCCCCCACCGGTCGGCAGTACGTGCACCTCCACATCGTGACCGAGCGCCGCCAGTTCCCGGGCGAACCGGTGCCGGCGGGCGATCTCGAAGGCGACCTGGGCGACCTCCCAGGGCCGCCGGGGCGCGCTGAGTGGCCGCTCGATCCGGCCGACCTGGAGCACGAAGACCCGCTTCGCCCCGGCCTCGACGGCCTTGCCGATCGGGATCGAGTTGACGATCCCGCCGTCGATGAAGTGCTCGCCGTCGATCTCGGCCGGGGGCAGCAGGCCGGGCACCGCGGCCGAGGCGAGCACGGCCGGCACCACCGGGCCGGTGTCGAACCAGTGTTCGGCGGCGCGTTCGATGCTGGCGGCACAGCAGTGGAACGGCACGGCCAGGTCGGCGAAGGTGGTGGTGTCGCCGAGTTCGGCCTCCAGCAGCCGGCGCAGCGGCCGTGGCGAGTGCAGGTGGGTACGGGCGGCGAACCGGCGCAGTTGGCGGGCCATCGAGTCGCCGTACACCTCGCTGGCCTCCGGGGAGGCCCAGAGCCGGACCAGCCGCAGGGTGACCGCCTCGGAGGGGTCGGCGGCGACCAGTACGCCGTTCACCGCGCCGATCGAGGTGCCGACGACGAGATCGGGCTCGATTCCGGAGCGAAACAGGGCACGCAGCATGCCGACCTCGACCGCGCCGAGCACCCCGCCGCCGCCCAGTACGAAGGCGACCGGACCGTTGACCATGGCGTTCATCCTGGCACGGGCCCGTCGGCCGCCGGTCAGGGTCGGCCGACCGCCCGGGCTCGGTCGGAATTACCGGCTCATCGGCAATGCCTACCTATGTCGGGTTAAATGATAAATGTTCGCCTGTTTAACGTGCCGTTGACAGGACGTGTCAATTCGCGCAGCCTGATACGACCTCCACTCCCCAGGCAGGTGCGACAACGATGGCATCGCTGCAAGCGGGCGAACTGCTCGCCCGCAGATACCGTCTCATCGACCGGATCGGTGCCGGCGGCATGTCGGTCATCTGGCGCGCCCGCGACGAGGTGCTCGACCGGGTGGTCGCGGTCAAGGTGCTCGCCGCGTCGTTGGCCGCCGACGCGCGGTTCCGCAGCATGGTGCGGGAGGAGGCGCGGTCCGCCGCCCAGTTGATCCATCCCCACGTGACCGCGGTGCACGACTACGGCGAGGCGGTCGCACCGGACGGCACCGTCACCGCGTTCGTGGTGATGGAGCTGCTGTCCGGTGAGGAACTGGACGCCCGGCTCACCGCCGGCCCGCTGACCTGGCCGGCGGCGGTGGAGACCTGCGCCCAGGTCGCCGAGGCGCTGGCCGCCGCGCACCGGTTGGGCATCGTGCACCGCGACGTCACCCCGGCGAACATCATGATGACCCCGATCGGCGCCAAGGTGCTCGACTTCGGTATCGCCACCCAGATCGGTGCCCCCGACGAGGACGAGGAGGGCGAGACCTTCGGCACCCCGGCGTACGTGGCACCGGAACGCCTCGACGGCCGACCGGCGCAGCCCGCCACCGACGTCTACTCGCTCGGCGTCCTGCTCTACGAGACCCTCACCGGCCGGGTACCGTACCCCGCTGACACCTGGGACGACCTGCACCGCGCACTCGACCAGGAGATCCCGCCGCTGACCGTGCCCGGACTGCCCACCCCGATCGCCGAGATCTGCCTGCGCTGCCTGTCCCGGGAGCCGCTGAGCCGCCCCACCGCGCACCAGGTCGGCGCCGCGCTGCGGGACCAGTTGCTACCGGCCGATCCACAGGCGGCGACCATGCTCGCGCCGACGATGACCCTGCCGACGATGGCCGGGTCCGACGCCCCGCCGGACCCCGACGCCGGGCCACCGGACACCGACGCCGAAACACCGGACCCCGACGCCGGGCCACCGGCTGTCGAGGGTCGACGGCGGGTCGGCCGGCTCGACTCCAGAGTCGCCACGCTACTGGTGGTCAGCGCCGTCGCGGTCGCCGTGATCCTGCTGCTGCAGCCCGAGGTGCCGCGGTGGCCGGGCAGCGACCATCCGCCGCCCGCCGGGCAACCACAGTCCACCGGTACGCCCGCCGATCCCGCCCCGCCGACACAGCCGACCCGGCCGGGACCGTCGGCGGACGCACCGCCCACCGACGCTCCCGCCACCGGTGCCGCACCGACCCCAGCGGCGACCGACACCGCACCGGCGCCCACCGCACCGGTCGTTCCGACCGTCGACGAGGCGATCACCCTGCTCGGTCAGGTGATCGACGACGGGCTGGCGGACGGCGCGATCCGCCGCGACGCCGGCCTCGACCTGCAGAACCTGGTCCGCAACCTGCGGACCTCGTTGACCAGTGGCACCGCCGACATCGACCGGGACGTCGACCAGCTGCGCCGCAAGGTGCGGATCCGCGCCGACGAAGGCGCGATCACCTACGCGTACGCCGACGAGCTGGACTCGGCACTGGACCAGTTGGCCGGTGCCGCCGTCTGACCACCGGGGCACCCCGAGCGACGACCGACCCGGCTCCGGCGTCAGTTCAGGCTGGATGCAGGCGTCAGTCCGGATGTGGGTGCAGGCGGATGCGGTGCCCGGACCGGTCGAACAGCAGCAGCCGGTCCAGATCCAGCGCCATGGTCATCGTCTCGCCGGGCTGCGGTGGTGCCGCCGCCGGCACCCGAACCACGACGTCGCCGTCGCCCTCCGGCGGGTCGGACGGTGACGGCTCGTACACCGGGTAGAAGCCGTACCGGGTCCGAGCGGTCGCCGGTGGGTCCGGACGGCGCTGCTGCGGGATCATCCGGGCGATGGTCTCCCGCAACTGGTGCCGGGGCGGCGGATCCTCGGCCAGCAGCTCGGCCAGGTGGGTCTGCGGATCCGGCAGGTCCAGTTGCGACTCGGCCGGGGAAGTGGGCAGGCCACCGGTGTCCACCCAGACCAGTGCCTCGTGGCCGAGGTTCTCCACCGCCCGGACCGTGCCGCGCAGGGTGACCGACAGCGTCCGGTCGGACCCGGCCGGGTCCGGGCCGTCGGGCCGCGCCGGGTCAGCGCCGGTCGGCGGTACGGGGTGCAGCGCGTCGGCCCGCAACGCCACGGTGACCCGCTCGGTGTGGTGCTCGGCCAGCCGGGCCACCCGGGCGTCACCCACCGGCAGTTCCAGCACCTGCGAACCGAGATCGATCACCACCCGGTCCGGCTCGGCGTAGACCGCCCCCTGCAGCAGGCTGGTCCGTGGGGTACCGAGGAACGCCGCGACGAACAGGTTCGCCGGGTCACCGTACACCTGCGCCGGCGGCCCGGTCTGCTGCAGCCGGCCCTTGCGGAGCACCGCGAGCTGGTCCGCCATGGTCAACGCCTCGGTCTGGTCGTGGGTCACGTAGACGGTGGTCACCCCGTGCCGGCGGGCCAGCGCCGTCACGTCGGCACGCAACTCGGCCCGCAGCCCGGCATCCAGGTTGGACAGCGGTTCGTCCAGCAGGAACGCCTTCGGCTGGCGCACGATGGCCCGGGCCATGGCGACCCGCTGACGTTGCCCACCGGACAGCACGGCGGGCTGCCGGTGCAGGTGTTCGGCGATGCCCAGCTCGGCGGCGACCTGCCGGATTCGCTGTTCCACCGCTGGGCCGTGCCCCACGCGCAGCGGAAAGGCGATGTTCTGGGCGACGGTCAGATGCGGGTACAGCGCGTAGTCCTGGAACACCATGGACACCTGTCGTCGCTGCGCCGACCAGCCGTCCACCACCCGGTCGTCGATCAGCACGTGCCCGGACGTCGGCGTCTCCAGGCCGGCGACCAGCCGCAGAATCGTCGACTTGCCGCATCCGGTCGGCCCGAGCAGCACCAGGAACTGGCCGGACGGGACCGCGAGACTCACCCCGTCGACTGCGACGGTGCCGTCGTCGAAGACCTTCGTCAGTCGGTCGGTGGCGATGGCGACCACGCGATCACCTCCTGACCCCATCGTCAGGCCCGGCGGCCGTCGGCGCCAGTCCCTGTCGACGGACGGCCCGCGACCACCGGTGAGCGGTCGTCGGCACCGCCGCTGGCGGCGACCGCCAGGAAGGTCAGCGCAGTTCCTCGGGGAGCCGCAGGTTGTCGCCGATCAGCCCGCCACCGACCGGGGGCGGCGACGGAGGCGTGGGCGGGGGTGGTTCGGTGGTCGGCGGCTGGTTGGTGACGCTGCGGTCGAGCCACCCGTCACCGTCGTCGTCGTAGTGGGTCCGTTCGAAGAACCCGTCACCGTCGGTGTCGTACGCCGCGGAGTCGACCAGACCGTCGGCGTCGTCGTCCCGGCCGACGAAGTCGGCCCGGCCGTCGCCGTCCTGGTCAACCAGGATGTCCACCCCGCCGTCCGCCCGTCCCCGGACGATGTGCCGGTCCCACTCGCCGTCGCCGTCGACGTCCACCCGGGTCCGGTAGTCCTCCGGCACCGCCGGCTCGACCGGCTGGGGTGCCGCGCCGAACCCGGCTGCCCGGTCCGGCACCGGCTGGCCGGCAGCCTCCGGCGGTGCCCCGAAGCCGCTGTCCGCCCCAGCCGACCCGTGCCCGCCGCCGGACCCGGCCGGACCGAAGCCGCTCTGCGCACCGGCAGAACCGAGAGCCTCGTCGACGACGCCGGCCGCCGCGCCGATGTCGCCGAAGCCGCCCATCATCCCGGTCAACGGGCTCAGCAGCCCGAACGCGCTGGACTGGTTCGCCCGCGTCTCCACCGCCGTTGTCGAGCCGGTCGCGGCGCCGCCCATCTGGGTCCGCAGCAGTTCCTGTTCCTCTGCGGTGAGCTGATAGCCGGCGAGCGCCGTCGTCGGGTCGGCGGCCAGCCCGGCGGCGAAGCCGGGGTCGGTCAGCAGGCGTTCGAGCACGGTGTCGAAGTCACTCATCGCCGTTCCCCTCGTCGATGTCGCTCCAGGGTAGTCCGCGACGACAATCCGCAACGAGCCTGGCAGCGACCAGTCCGGGCCACCGGTGACCGACGGTCCGCGGTCAGTCCAGCTCCGGCATCGGTACGGGCTGCGGCCTGGGCCGGCAGGTGCCGCACTGCAACGCGTCCTCGACGACCAGACCCTCCGCCCGTCCCCGACGCTCCGACCGGTGCACCTCCAGCAGGTACGGGCCGAAGCGGGCATGGTCCTCACACACGCCTCGACCGCAGAACCGGCAGCCACCCCGCGCCGCCTTCGGGCAGAACCAACAAAGCACCTGTATCTCCGCTCGAATCGATATCTACGTCACAACACCGGGGGCACAGGTGGCGACTTCCACCTTGCTCTCCACCTGTCGGGTGAGCCCGGCGCTGTCCGTGACGGTCACCGTGATCGTCACGATCCCTCCGGCGCCGCCCTGCCGGCTGGCCACCGGGCCGACGGAGCCGCTGTGTGTCCCGGCGCCGCTGAAGGTCTCGGTCTTCTCCACCGGTCCGCTCTGCCTCGCGACGACGGTCAGCCCGTCGGGTGAGTCGTCGGAGACCACCACCATCCAGCGCACGCTGGTCGGGTGATCGCTGCAGGGCTCGTTGTTGACCAGCTGAGTGATCCGGCCCTGCGGACGGACCTCCCAGAAGATGGTCGGCGGCTCGTTTGGCGGCGGCTCGGTGGTCGGCGGTGGCTCGCTGGTCGGCGGCGATGACGTCGGCGGATCGGAGGACGGCGACGGATCGGTCGTCGGCGCTGCCGTGGTCGGTGACGGCGCGCTGGTCGGCGGCGGACCGGGCGGACTCGGCGGCGCGGCCGGGGTGGTCGGGTCGGGCACCGGCTGCCGAGTCACGCCGGGGTTCGGCGCCGGGGCCGGCGTCGGCTGGCTGGTCGCGGAGAGATCCGGCGACGGGCTCTGCACGGTCGGCGATCCACTGGTGGCACCCGGAGTGGGAGCGCTCGGCGTACCGCCGGGCGGGTCGACCACCCGGCCGTCACCGCAGCCGAGCTGCTCCCCGGTGGCCCGCAGGGACACCCCGTTGCGCCGCACCTCGCCGAGCGACACCCGGGCCGATCCGGCGTTCACCGCGAACCAGGCCTCGCCCCGGTTCGCCAGGACGGCATCCTGGCTGATCACGGTCATCGCCAGCGGCCGGAAGGCACCGGAGACGCTGGCGGTGTCGGCCAGGATCCGGCCCCGGTCCAGGGTCAGCTCCCCGCTGGGCGCGACGGGCCGGGTGCCGTCGCTCCACAGCGCCCCCACCTCGGCTTCGACCTGGGCGCAGAGCACCGTGGCGGCCCCGCCACGGAAGACGAGTTCACCGGCCGACCGGTCGGCGACCTCGATCCGGTCCCCCTCGGCGACGTACGCCGCCGCACCGTCGCGCAGCGTCAACAGCCGCCCCCCTGCGGTGCGCACCTCGACGGATCCCCGCTCGGCCCGCAGCAGCGCCCGGTCGGCCGGCATTTCCGCCCAGGCCGGTCCGGGCATCAGGTTGCCGCCGCTGATCAGCAACGCGAACAGCAGCAGAAGCAGCACCAGCCACCACAGCCGGCGCTCGAACCGCCGGTCCACCCGGTCGTCGGTGTCCCCCGGCGGTGGCGGGCCCGGCGGGGCGGCCAGCGGCGGATAGTCGGCGGGCGGATGCACGCCGCTGGTCGGCGGACCGCCGCGTACCGTCGCCGCGGCGGCCTCGGCCACCTGCGACGGTGCCGCGCCGAGCAGCATCGGCAGCCCGGCGACGGCCGGCAACTGCCACAGCCGGGTCTGCGTACGGGTGGTCGCGACCACGTCCGGCGGGTCGGCACCGACCGGGCCGATCATCGTGCCCCGGCGCAGTTCGAGGCCGTCCATCAGGGCGATCACACCCGATTCGAGGACCACCGCGTCGTACGGACCGGACAGCCGGACCGGCGCGCCGGGCGGCAACGTCACCGGTCGCGCCCGGGACACCAGCCCCAGCCGGTCCTCCGGGGTCAGCCCGGACAGCGCGGGGGTCTCGGCGAACAGCGACTCGGCGGCGGTCCGGTCGGCCGGCGGCGGACCGGGCAGCGGGCCGACGACCGTGGCGACCGCGGTCGGCGGCAGCGCCAGCAGCGTCGTACCGGCGGTGCGCCAGGTGAGTGTGGCCGGCGTACCGGTCAGGGCGCTGGCCAGACCGACCAGGCCGCCCGGCCCGAGCCGCTGCCGGACCATACCGGCCGGGTCACCGGGCGCCCGGCCCTCCACCGCGCCGTCGACCACGACGTAGACCGCCGGCTGGGCGGCGCCGGCGGCGACGAGCTGATCACCGGTACGCGGGTGCACCCAGCGCGCCTGGGCGGCGAGCCGGTTCAACGCGCTGGCCGGCAACGTCCGCAGCGCGCTGGCCCGCAGCGCGTCCAGCCGGCGCGGGGTGTCGGAGGCGTGCCGCCGCTCGGCGAACGCGCCGCGCAACCGCCGCCAGCGCCGGACCAGCCAGCCGGCCGCCAGGTAGACCAGCGGGGCGGCCAGACCGGCGACCACCGCGGCCAGCAGCAGCCGGGCCGGCCAGCCGGACCGCCACAGGCCGAGGACCAGACCGGCGACCCGGTCGGTCCAGATCCGCCAGAACAGGTTCACCGCGATGACCACCCAGAGCACGGCGAGCATCCCGTACAGGGCGACCAGCCGGCCCTCCCGGTCCAACGCCGACCAGCGCGGGCCGCGCCGGCGCAGCCGGCCGACGACGTAGGCCAGCCCACGGGTACGCAGGTTCGGGATCTCCAGCCAGTCCATCAACAGGTAGTAGCCGTCGAGGGCGAGGAACGGATTGAGGTTGAACAGGGCGTTCAGATACCAGGCGAAGGCGAGTTTGAACGTCCACGGCGCGGTCGCCGGGAAGATCAGCCCGACGATGCCGGCGACGCCGGCCAGCACCAGCCCGGCGGCCGGCCCGGCGGCGGTGGTGATCAGCCGTTGCCGGCGGCCGGCCAGCCAGACGTCAGTGGTGTCGACGAAGACCGACGGGATGCCGAAATAGATGAGGAATCCGGCGGCCGGCACCCGGCGGCCGGCGTGTTTGGTGGCCAGGGCGTGGCCGAGTTCGTGGCAGGCGAGGGCGACGACGTTCAACCCGAGCAGCACCGCCGCGCCGGCCGCGTATGACCCGCCGGTGAGGAAGACCGCCTGCTCGCCGCGCCACCAGGTCCAGCAGAACGCGGCGAACCCGACCACCGCGACGACGGCCAGCAGCACCGCCGCCAGCCGGGTGAACAGGAACCGCCCACCGCCCCGGTAGAGGGCGCCGACCAGCGGGTCGACGTCGGCCAGCACGGTACGCCGGCCCTGCGCCACAGCCAGCAGGGTGCGACCGAACCGCAGCGGCCACGGCCGGCGGTGCACCCGGGCCAGTGGGCGGAACGCGTCGACCGGCAGCTCGGCGAGCATCCGGTTGCCGGCCAGATCGGCGACGACCCGGGTGACCTGGTCGGGGGCGAGCCGGCCGGCGATCCGGGCGAACTCGGCGACCAACCGGGCCACCGTACGGCTGCCGTCCATCAGCTGGGCGAGCCGCCACTCGTCCGGGGTAAGCCGCAGGTAGCAGGCACCGCCGCGACCGTCCGGCGAGCGGAGCATCACGTACGGCATCCCGCGTACCGAGGTCAACTCGACGTGCTCGATGCCGGGCCGCAGCACCGGCCGGGCCCGGGCCGGGTTGAGCCGTTCGACGACGGCGTCCCACAGGCCGGCGTCGGCCGGGGCGACCGGCTGGCCCGGTGCCCGACCGGCCAGGGCCTCCCACACGCTGATCCTGGTCTCGACGACCGTCACTGTGCCTGCTCCTCCGCCGCTACTCGCGGCTGCAGGTTAGACCGCCTTGTCGACCGCACGCGACTGCTCGACCGCTTTCGGACAGCATGTCGTGCGGAAAATGTCTCGTCGATCGACTACGCCGGGGTCAGCCGCTCATCCTTTCGGCCAGGGTACGGGCCCGGAACATCTGCACCCGCCTGGCCGTGCGCACCACATAGGAGCGCAGCAGGGTGGGCATGGTGAGACTCACAGTGACGGTCACCGCCGACCCGGTGCCGTCCGGCTCGGTGTCCATCACGAACCGCACCGACACCCGCGCCGGGCTGCGCACCTGCATCACGAGTCGGCGACCCGGATCGGTCTCGGCCTGCCGGACGTGCAGGATGTTGTCGTACCGCAGCGGCCCGACGATCCGGAACCGCTCCACCGCGACATACCTCAGCACGGTGTGGCCGTCGGTGTCGGTGCTCCGCTCGATGTCGCGGACCGCGACGATCAGCGGCGACAGCCCGATGTGGTTGGTCGGGTCGGCCAGGTGGGCGTGCACCCGGTCCGGTGCCGCCGCGACGGTGAACCGGTCGGTGAAGGTCTCGGTGCGCACGCCAGGAAAACTAGCGAACGGCGGGTGGTGTGACCAACCCCCTTGGTCACACCACCCGCCGCTCTTTTCTGGGGAGGCAAGTCAATCTGTCGTCAAGTCGTCGTCACGGCGCGTCGACGAGGGTGGCGGAGGCGGTCCGCGCCTCGCCGTCGCGCTCGTAGGTGATCTCGATCTGCTCCCCGACCTGGCCGGACTGCACCGCCGCGACGAGGTCGTCCGAGTCGTTCACCGGGGTGTCGCCGATCTGCACGACCACGTCGCCCTGGGCCAGGCCGGCCTGGTCGGCCGGGCTGCCGTCCTCGACCGCCGCGATCAACGCGCCGCCTTCGTCGGCCGCGGTCACGCTCACCCCGAGGTACGGGTGGCTGACCTCCTCGCCGGCCATCAGCGCTTCGGCCACGTCGGCGGCCTTGTTGCTGGGGATCGCGAAGCCGACCCCGATGTTGCCCTCGCCCTGCCCGGAGGTGGCGATCGCGGTGTTGATGCCGATCACCTCACCGTTGGTGTTGACCAGGGCGCCACCGGAGTTCCCCGGGTTGATCGGGGCGTCGGTCTGCAGCAGCCCGGACATCGAGCTGACCTGCCCCCCGCCGCCGAACGGGCTCTGCTGCTGGCCGCCCACCGAAATGGTGCGGTCCTGCGCGCTGATGATCCCGGCGGTCACCGAACCCTGCAGACCGAGCGGGCTGCCCAGGGCCAGGACGGTGTCACCGACCCGCATCGTGCTGCTGTCGCCGAGGGTCGCCGGGGACAGCCCGTCCACGTCGTCGACCTTGACCACGGCCAGGTCGGTACGCGCGTCGGTGCCGACGACACTGCCGGACGCGGAGCCGCCGTCGGCGAAGTACACGGTGACCGATCCGCCGCGCGCCGACTCGACGACGTGGTTGTTGGTCAGGATGAAGCCTTCGGCGTTGAGCACCACACCGGAGCCTTCACCGGAGCCGGTGGAGATCGACACCACGCTGTCCTGGACGGCGTCGGCGATCTCGGCGAGCGACGACCGGTCGATCACCGGCGCCGCGCTGCCGCCGCCGTTGCTGCCGGTCTGCACCGCCGGCGCCGCGCCGCCGTTGTCGAAGGCGGCCACCACCGCACCGCCGACCGCACCGGAGCCGAGCATCAGGGCGAGGACGACCGCCGAGCCGGCGACGATCCGGCCGACCCGGTTCGGCGGCCGCTGGGCACCGGCCTGGGCGGCGGCGCCGGGCGGCGGCGACCAGCTTACGTGCGGCTGGCCGTAGCCGTGTCCGGCGTACGGCTGGCCGTGGCTCCACTGCCCGTGCTGCCCGTACGGCACCTGGGCGTAGCCGGGAGCGTACGGGCCGGCCTGCGGTTGGCCGCTGAGCGGCGGCCCGGTAACCGGCTGAGCCGACGCGGGCTGAGCCGACGCGGGTGCCTCAGGCGCGGGTGAACTGGGCGCGGGCTGAGCCGGCGCGAGTGCCTCAGGCGCGGGCTGGGCCGGCGCGGGTGAGCCGGCGTACGGCTGGTTGGTCGGCGTCCAGTCGGTGGACGAACGACCGGCGGCCGGGTCGGGCTGACCCGACGCGGCAGGGGCCTGCCAGGGGCTGGCCGGCGGTTGAGCCTTGTCCGACGGCTCCGCCGGCGGCGTGGTCTCGTGCTCGCTCATGTGTTCAGATTGCCCCCTGCCACTTTGACGTACCTGATTTGCGGCTGAGGTTTTCCTGAAAATCATGATTCGCCGTTGTCGATGGAGTCGGAGTCGGGGTCGACGAGTTCGGTTTCGGCCAGCGGGAGCCGGACCCGGAAGGCGGCGCCTGCGCCGGGCTCGCTGTGCACCTCGACGGTGCCCGAGTGGGCGGCGACGAGTGCGGCGACGATCGCCAGCCCGAGTCCGGTGCCGGTCGGCCGCTCCGCGCTGCGGGTACGGGCGGCGTCGGCCCGGTAGAACCGCTCGAAGACCCGTTCGGACTGCTCCGGGGTGAGACCGGGCCCCTCATCGGCCACCTCGACCGTGGCGAAGCCCGGCTCGGCGGCCCGCAACCGCAGGGTGACCGGTGTGTCGGCCGGAGTGTGGCTGATCGCGTTGGTCATCAGGTTGCCGATCACCTGACGCAGCCGGGCGTCGTCGCCCAGCACCACCAGCCGGCCGGCACCGGGCCCGATGTCCAGCTCCACCCGGCGCTGCGGGTCGACCGCCCGGGCCGCCTGCACCGCGTCGCTGGCCAGCACCGACAGCTCGACCGGAGCCAGGTCCAACGGGCGTTCCCGGTCGAGGCGGGCCAGCAGCAGCAGGTCCTCCACCAGCAGACCCATTCGGGCCGCCTCGTCCTCGATCCGGCGGACCAGCCGGGCCGCTTCCTGCGGCGACGCGGCGGCGGCCCCCTGCCGGTACAGCTCAGCGAAGCCACGGATGGTGGTCAACGGGGTCCGCAGCTCGTGCGAGGCGTCGGCGACGAACTGGCGCATCCGCTCCTCGGACCGGCGGGCCCGGGTCTCCGAGGACTGGGCGGCGACGGCGGCTTCCCGGGCCGACGCCTCCGCCATCCGGGCCGCCCACTCGGAGCTCGCCCGGGCGGTGAACGCCGCCTCGATCTGGGTCAGCATCGCGTTGAGCGTGCGGGACAGCCGGCCCAGCTCGGTCTGCGGCACGTGCGCGCCCGGCTCCGGGTCGGGCACCCGCCGGCTCAGGTCGCCGGCGGCGATGGCCGCAGCCGTCTGCTCGATCTCGACCAGCGGCCGCAGGTTGGTCCGCACGATCGCGGCACCGGCCAGCGCCAGCAGAGTCACCACTCCGATGCCGACCAGAATGTCGATCCAGACCAGCCGGCTGACCGCCCGGTCGACGTCGACGAGGCTCTGCCCGACCGCGATGACGTCGCCGGTGGGCAGCGACGCGTAGAGCATCCGCCAGCGCGGGGCGCCGTTGCGGGCGTACACGGTCTTCGGCTCGCCCTGCAGCGCGGCGAAGCCGTCCCAGTCGGCCGGCCAGCGCGGCAGCTCACCGGTGGCGATCCGGTCGTCGTCG
Organism: Micromonospora sp. Llam0; assembly: GCF_003751085.1. Taxonomy (NCBI): domain Bacteria; kingdom Bacillati; phylum Actinomycetota; class Actinomycetes; order Micromonosporales; family Micromonosporaceae; genus Micromonospora; species Micromonospora sp. Llam0. The sequence goes on from NZ_RJJY01000002.1 coordinate 45,855, forward strand.
TAGTAGGGCCCGCCGAGCGGGCCGTCCTGGTACGAGACGACCACCAGGTAGTTGGTCGGCAGCGGTCTGACGACCGAGGCGGGCTGGTCCCACGCCGGCAGGCGTTGCGCCTTGCTCACCTCGTCGCGCAGGTCGGTGACGTAGTCACGCAGGTCCGTGTCGATCTGGTCGACCAGGTAGCTGCGCAGGAAGAACGCGCTGCTCACGCTGATCACCAGCAGCGCGGTGAGGACCAGGCTGAGTACCGAGGTGACCAGCTTGACCCGCAGCGGTACGCCGCGCAGCCAGCCCGTCACCGGGGCGGGCGCCAGCGTCGGCCGGTTCACGCCGCTGGTTTGCGCAGCACGTAGCCGACGCCACGCAGGGTGTGGATGAGCCGGGGCTGGGTGTTGTCGACCTTGCGGCGCAGGTAGGAGATGTAGGACTCGACGATGTTGTCGTCGCCCCGGAAGTCGTAGTTCCAGACGTGGTCGAGGATCTGCGCCTTGGACAGCACCCGGTTGGCGTTGAGCATCAGGTAGCGCAGCAGCTTGAACTCGGTCGGTGACAGCTGCACCCGGTTGCCCGCCCGGTAGACCTCGTGGGTCTCCTCGTCCAGCTCCAGGTCGGCGAAGGTGAGCCGGGACGAGGTCTGACCGCCGTTGCTGGTACGCCGCAGCACCGCCCGGATCCGGGCGGTCAGCTCCTCCAGCGAGAAGGGCTTGGTGACGTAGTCGTCGCCGCCGAGGGTCAGCCCGCGGATCTTGTCGTCGGTGGCGTCCCGCGCCGTGAGGAAGACCACCGGGGTACGGGTACCGGCCTCCCGCATCATCCGGATCACCTCGAAGCCGTCCAGGTCGGGCAGCATGACGTCGAGCACCACGAGGTCGGGCCGGCGCTCGCGGGCGGCGTTCAGCGCGGCGCTGCCGCTGGTCGCGGTGGTGACGTCGAACCCGGCGAACCGCAGACTGGCGGAGAGCAGTTCGAGGATGTTCGGGTCGTCCTCGACGACGAGCAGCTTCGCCTCGGTCTGCGATGCGGTCATGACCGCATCATCCCGGATCGGTCTGGGTTCGGCCTGGGGAGCCGCTGACAATCAGCTGAGAGTGAGCTCGAAGCGCGGGACGAGTGACCTCAGCCGACGAGGTCGAGGGCGGAGCGGGTCGGCACCGGGTCGCGGTCGGCGAGCCGGGCGAGCGCCCGCCGGTGCCGGAACCGGTCCGGCGGCAGCGGCGCGCCGGCGTCCAGCGTCACCGTCAGATCCCGTAGCCCCAGCACCCGCCGTACCGACGGCCACAACGCCTCGTCCCCGATGAACGCCGCCACGCTGGTCGGCGCCGGCCCGGCCGCTACCGGCCCGGCCGCTACCCGGTCGGCCGGCCCGGCGAAGTGGTACGTCAGGGTGAGCGGGACGACCGGCACCTCGGCATCGAGGGCGGCCTGGAACAGCGCGGGGCGAAACGGTGCCGGGCGCGGCGCGCCGGAGCTGCACCGGCCGCCGGAGGTGGCCCGGCCGGCGGTGCCGCAGGTCGTGGTGGCCTGCGGGAACACCGCGATCTGGTGCCCGGCGCGCAACGCGGCGGCGATGTCGGCAACCGTGCCGGGCAGCGTACGGGGCCGGTCGCGGTCGATGAACAGGGTGCCGCCGACCCGGGCCAGCGCGCCGATCACCGGCCAGCCACGAATCTCCCGCTTGGCGAGCAGCCGGGCCGGGGTGACAGCGAGGATGGCCAGGGTATCCAGCCACGAGACGTGGTTGGCGGCCAGCAACGCCGCCCGGTCCGGCAGCCGGCCGACCAGCCGCAGCCGGACGCCGAGCGTACGCAGCAGGCCGCGGGCCCACAGCCGCCCGGCGACCGGGCGTAGCCGCCGGGTGAGCAGCGGCAGCACCACCAGCAGTACCAGCCCGGCGGCGAGCATGCCGAGCACGCCGGTCAGCCGGGTCAGCCGGGTCAGCCGGCCGGCGGCGGGCACGGTGGGTGGGGGCGGCAGGCAGCCGACCCCGCACCCGGATCGAGGTCGCCAGAAGGTGCCGTGGCCGTACGGTCGCGGTGACCCGCCGAGCGGTCGCGGTGAACTGGCGAGCGGTCGCGGTGCCATCACAGCTCCAGGAAGTGACGCAGGTAACGGGGATCGGTCCGGTCCAGCGAGAGCAGCACGTACAGGTCGGCGACCGCGAAGTCGGGGTCGTACGCGGGTTCGCCACACACCCAGGCGCCGAGTCGCAGGTAGCCGCGCAGCAACGGCGGCATGCCGACCCGGCCGGTCCTCGGCAGGGCCGGTGCAGGTGGCGGTTCGGGTTCGGCGAGCCAGGGGCGGCGTGGCCGGACCCGCAGCAGCGGTGGGGCCAGGTGCCGGTCCCGGACCGTACGCCAGACCGCGTGGGCGCTCGCCCCGCCGTCGTGCAGTGGCACCGAGGCGCAGCCGCCCAGCCAGCGCAGGTCACGTTCCCGCAGGTAGCGGGCGATGCCGGCCCAGATCAGGTTGATCACCGCACCGCCCCGGTGGTCGGGGTGCACGCAGGCCCGGCCGGCCTCCACCAGGTGGTCACCGATCAGCCGCAGCGGTCTGGTGTCGAACTCGGTGTCGGCGTACCAGCGGCCGACCCGGGCGGCGCGGTCCGGCGGCAGCAGCCGGTAGGTGCCGACCACGGCACCGGTCCGGGTGTCCCGGACGATCAGATGGTCACAGTGTTCATCGAACCCGTCCACGTCCCGGTCGGCGTCCACCCCGCCGGAGCGGGTGTCGGAATTGGCACCGAACTCGGCGGCGAACACCTGGCGACGCAGTCGTTGCGCGGCGGCGACCTGATCGGTGTCGTCGGCGACGGAGACGACGTACTCGCTGGTCCTGGCTGGGGTGGCGGCGGTCAGCAACACGGCCATGAGATGTGTGTAAGGTGCCCCGGAACCGTCGACGTGTCGGCAGCGGATGGCACCGGTGTCGATCCGGTGAACGACGGTGGCGATCGACTGCGAGGATGGTCCGGTGCTGATCTCCGCCCGGTTCAACGGCCCGACCGGCTCCGCCAACGGCGGGTACGCGGCCGGCCGGTTCGCCCAGGCGCTGCTGCGCGCCGAGCCGGCCACCGTGGTCCCCGGTCGGCCGGTCCGGGTGACCCTGCGCCGGCCGCCGCCGCTGGACACCGAGCTGCGGGTGGCGCGTACCGCCGACGACGCCCTGAGCGTGGAGGCCGGCGGGGATCCGGTCACACTGATCGCCGAGGCCGAGGCGGTCGCCGGGACGGTCGACGGACCGACCGTACCGCCGGTCGACCTGGCCACGGCGGAGGCCGCCAGCGCCCGGTATCCTGGCCACGCCGCGCATCCGTTCCCGGACTGCTACGTCTGCGGCCCGCGACACCCCGACGGCCTGCGGGTGTTTCCCGGGCCGGTGGGTGACGGACGCACCGCCGCGCCGTTCGTCGTCCCCGACGACCGTACGGTGCCGACGGTCTGGGCCGCGTTGGACTGCCCCGGCGGCTGGACGGTGCTCGCCCCCGGCCGGCCGTACCTGCTGGGCCGGATGACCGCGACGGTGGCCGCGCTGCCGGCACCGGGCCAGCGTTGCGTGGTGGTCGGCGATCTGCTCGAAACCAGCGGCCGCAAGGCCGAGGTACGCACGACGCTCTACGATGCTGCGGGACAACCGCTGGCGGCGGCCCAGGCGACCTGGATCGCCATCGCTGGCCCGCCGCCGGGTGACGGGGCGGTGTGACGAGAGGAGCCACATGTCGGAGGACGGACGCATCGTCGTCTCCGGGCTGACCAAGCAGTACCGCAATGTCCGCGCGGTCGACGATCTGTCGTTCGCCGTGGAGCCGGGGCGGGTGACCGGCTTTCTCGGCCCGAACGGGGCCGGCAAGACGACCACTCTGCGGATGATGCTCAACCTGGTCACGCCGACCAGCGGTCATGCCACCGTGGGCGGGCGGCGGTACGCCGACCTGACCGATCCGCTGCGGCACGTCGGCGCGGTGCTGGAGGCCTCCAGCGCGCACAAGGGCCGCTCCGGCATCAACCATCTGCGGGTGATCTGCGCCGCGGCCGGGCTGCCGCTGCGCCGCGCCGAGGAGACGCTCGGCCTGGTCGGGTTGACGCCGGCCGCCAAGCGCAAGTTCAAGGGCTACTCGCTCGGCATGCGGCAGCGGCTGGGGATCGCCGCGGCGATGCTGGGCGACCCGAAGGTGCTGATCCTCGACGAGCCGGCCAACGGGCTGGACCCGGAGGGCATCCGCTGGATGCGGGACCTGCTCAAGTCGTTCGCCGCGCAGGGCCGCACGGTGCTCGTCTCCAGCCACCTGCTGGCCGAAATGCAGCTGCTCGCCGACGACGTGGTGATCATCGCGGCTGGTCGGCTGGTCCGGCACGGCCCGGTCGGCGAGGTGATGGCGTCGATGTCCGGTGCCCCGACGGTCCGGGTCCGCACCCCGCACGGCGAGAAGCTGACGGCGGCGTTGGGCCGGGCCGAGGCGACGGTGCAGACCGCGCCGGACGGCGCGCTGCTGGTCGTCGGGGCGGACGCGCCGACGATCGGCCGGACCGCCCTGGCCGAGGGCGTCGAGCTGCACGAGTTGACCACCGAGCGACCCGATCTGGAACGGGTCTTCCTGGAACTGACCAGCGCGAAGGCGGCCATCCGATGAATCTGGTACGCAGCGAGCTGCTCAAGATCACCACCACCGCCACCTGGTGGGTCTTCGGCCTGATCTACCTACCGTTGTGGGCGGTCACCCTGCTGGTCAACTACGTGCAGACCAGCGTGCTCTCCGACCCTGGGCGGTTCGGCCCGACGACGCCGGAGAACGACGAGGTGCTCAGCGCGGTCAGCGAGGCGCCGGCGCTGGCGGCCAACCTCTACACCAACGGCCAGTTCTTCGGGCTGCTGGTGGTGATGCTGCTCGGCGTGATCGTGGTGACCAACGAGTACTTCCACCAGACCGCGACGACGACCTTCCTGACCAGCCCGCGACGCACCGAGGTGGTGCTGGCGAAGCTGGCCGCCGCGTCGTTGCTCGGCTTCGTCTTCTGGCTGATCACCACGGTGGTCAACCTGATCGCCGGCGCGCTGGTGCTGGCCACCTTCGACATCGGTCCGGAGTTCGGCTCGGGCGCGGTCTGGGAGGCGGTCGGGCTCAACGGTCTGGCCTACCTGCTGTGGGCGATCTTCGGGGTCGGCTTCGGGGTGCTGATCCGCAGCCAGCTCGGGGCCACCGTCTCGGCGATCCTGCTCTACCTGGGCGGCTACCTCGGCACGGCGATCATCCTGGCCACACTGGCGTCCCGGTTCGGCGACTGGGTCAGCGACCTGCAGTGGTTGGTGCCCTCGATCGCGTCCCAGTTGATGGTCGCCGGCACCGACCTGCCGGACAGCCCGCCCCGGTGGACCGGCGCGCTGATCCTGATCGGCTACGCGCTGTTGACCGGCATCGTCGGTACGGTGATCACCCGCCGCCGGGACATCTCCTGACCGGTCCGGAATATCACCACTGACCTGCCATTCCGGCCGGTACGGCTGGGGCAACCGTTGTGAAAAGTGACACGAGCCGCATGCGACAATGCCGCCCGTCGGCGTACAGCGTAGCCTGGTAGCCGTCCCCGACCAGCGCCCCGACCCTGGTGGCGTCCCCCGCGTGACAATCCGACCGCGTGAAAGAGGCGATTACCGGCCGTGTCGACCCAGCAGACTTCGCAGGACAATCCGCTGGCGGGCTTCGGCCCGAACGAGTGGATCGTCGATGAGATGTACCAGAAGTATCTCACCGATCCGGCCAGCGTAGATCCGGCTTGGCACGACTTCTTCGCCGACTACAGCCATGAGCAGGTCGCCTCGCCCACCGAGGCGGCCGCCGCGACGGCGACCACGGCCGCCGCCCGGGCCGGCACCGACGCGCCGGCCGCGCGGCCCGTCCAGCAGGCCGAAGCGTCCACGCCGGGGCGCGGGACCACCCGGGCGGCCGAGCCCGCCACGGCCACGAGCAGCCCCACCCGGGCGAACGCACCGGCCGGCAAGGCTGCCCCGGCCGGCAGGACAGCACCGACCAAGCCGGCCGCCGGCACGGCGAGCACCGGCACGGAGAGCACCAGAAAGGCAGCCGCCGGCAAGTCGACCGGCGGCCGGTCCGCCGCGACCAAGACGGCGGCCAAGGCACCAGCCGACAGGGCACCAGCCGACAGGGCACCAGCCGACAGGGCAGCAGGCGGCAACGGTTCGGCGGCCGGTGGTAGCCGGCAGACCCCGCTGCGTGGGGTCGCCGCCCGGATCGTGCAGAACATGGACGCGTCGCTGGCGGTGCCGACCGCGACCAGTGTGCGCGCGGTCCCGGCCAAGCTGCTGGTCGACAACCGCATCGTGATCAACAACCACCTGGCCCGGGGCCGTGGCGGCAAGGTCAGCTTCACCCACCTGATCGGGTACGCCATGGTCCGGGCGCTCGTCGAGCATCCGGAGATGAACAACTCGTTCGCCGAGATCGACGGCAAGCCGAACATGGTCGCGCCGGAGCACGTCAACCTCGGCATCGCCATCGACCTGGCCAAGCCGGACGGCTCCCGGACCCTGGTGGTGCCGTCGATCAAGGCGTGCGAGCAGATGGACTTCCGGCAGTTCTGGCAGGCGTACGAGGACGTGGTCCGCCGCGCCCGCCGGGGCGAGCTGACCATGGACGACTACAACGGCACCACGATCTCGCTGACCAACCCGGGCGGCATCGGCACCGTGCACTCCCAGCCCCGGCTGATGACCGGGCAGGGGACGATCATCGGTGTCGGCGCGATGGAGTACCCGGCCCCGTACGCCGGGATGTCCGAAGAGACCCTCGCCGACCTGGCCGTCAGCAAGGTCATCACGCTGACCAGCACCTACGACCACCGGATCATCCAGGGTGCGCAGTCCGGCGAGTTCCTCAAGACCATGCACGAGCTGATCCTCGGCGAGCACGGCTTCTACGACCAGCTCTTCACCGCGCTGCGGATCCCGTACGAGCCGGTGCGCTGGGTACGCGACGTGGCGGTCAGCTCCGAGGGGCAGATCAACAAGACGGCGCGGGTCAACGAGCTGATCCACGCGTACCGGGTGCGCGGGCACCTGATGGCCGACACCGACCCGCTCGAATTCAAGATCCGTAAGCACCCGGATCTGGACGTGCTGCAGCACGGCCTGACCCTGTGGGACCTGGACCGCACCTTCCCGGTGGACGGCTTCGCCGGCCAGCAGCGGATGAAGCTGCGGCAGATCCTCGGTGTGCTACGCGACTCCTACTGCCGCCGGGTCGGCATCGAGTACATGCACATCCAGGACCCGGAGGAGCGCCGCTGGATCCAGGAACGCATCGAACGCGGCTACGAGAAACTTGACGCCGCCGAGCAGAAGCACATCCTCAACCGGCTCAACGCGGCCGAGGCGTTCGAGACCTTCCTGCAGACCAAGTACGTCGGGCAGAAGCGCTTCTCGCTGGAGGGCGGCGAGTCGCTGATCCCGCTGCTGGACGAGATCCTGCAGTCCTCGGCCCGGGCCGACCTCGACGAGGTGGTCATCGGCATGGCCCACCGGGGCCGGCTCAACGTGCTCGCCAACATCGTCAGCAAGCCGTACGAGAAGATTTTCTCCGAGTTCGAGGGGCACCTCGACCCGAAGTCGACCCAGGGCTCCGGGGACGTCAAGTACCACCTCGGCCAGGTCGGCAAGTTCACCACCCCGGACGGCGAGCACGGCATCACCGTGTCGGTGACCGCCAACCCGTCGCACCTGGAGGCGGTCGACCCGGTGATGGAGGGCATCGTCCGGGCCAAGCAGGACCGGATCGACCTCAAGCTGGAGGGCTACACCGTCCTGCCGCTGCTGGTGCACGGCGACGCCGCGTTCGCCGGGCAGGGCGTGGTCGCCGAGACGCTCAACCTGTCGCAGCTGCGCGGCTACCGGACCGGCGGATCGGTGCACGTCGTGGTCAACAACCAGGTGGGTTTCACCACCGCGCCGGAGCACAGCCGGTCCTCGCTCTACTCCACCGACGTGGCCCGGATGATCGAGGCGCCGATCTTCCACGTCAACGGCGACGACCCGGAGGCGGTGGTCCGGGTCGCCCGGCTCGCTTTCGAGTACCGCCAGGCGTTCAACAAGGACGTGGTGATCGACCTGGTCTGTTACCGGCGGCGCGGGCACAACGAGGGCGACGACCCGTCGATGACCAACCCGCTGATGTACGCGATCATCGACTCGAAGCGCAGCGTCCGCAAGCTCTACACCGAGGAGCTGATCGGCCGGGGTGACATCACCATCACCGACGCCGAGGAGCTGCTGCGCGACTACCAGACCCAGCTGGAGCAGGTGTTCAAGGCGACCCGGGACGCCGCCACCTCGGCGACCAGCCGGTTGCCCAGCCGACAGCCGGGGCCGGAGCCGCAGGTGGCGACCGCGGTGGACGCCGCCGCCGTGCAGGCGGTCGGCGACGCGCATGTGGACCTGCCGGAGGGCTTTACCCCGCACAAGCGCATCCAGCAGTTGCTGGAGCGGCGGGCGAAGATGTCGGTCTCCGGCGACATCGACTGGGGCTTCAGCGAGATCATCGCGTTCGGCACGCTGCTCGCCGACGGCGTCACCGTCCGGCTGGCCGGCCAGGACTCCCGCCGCGGCACCTTCGTGCAGCGGCACGCCTCGGTGGTCGACGCCCGCACCGGGCGTGACTACCTCCCCCTAGCCAGCCTGGTCACCGACGAGTCGCGGTTCTTCGTGCACGACTCACTGCTCAGCGAGTACGCGGCGATGGGCTTCGAGTACGGCTACTCGGTGGAAAATCCGGAGGCGCTGGTGCTGTGGGAGGCGCAGTTCGGCGACTTCGTCAACGGCGCCCAGTCGATCGTCGACGAGTTCATCTCCTCCGGCGAGGTCAAGTGGGGGCAGCGGTCGGCGCTGACCCTGCTGCTGCCGCACGGCCACGAAGGGCAGGGTCCGGACCACACGTCCGGGCGTCCGGAGCGCTACCTGCAGATGTGTGCCGAGGACAACATGCGCATCGCGATCCCGACCACCCCGGCGAACTACTTCCATCTGCTGCGCCGGCAGGCCCTGTCGCCGAAGCGCAAACCCCTGGTGGTGTTCACCCCCAAGTCGCTGCTGCGGCACAAGCTCTGCGTCTCCCCCGTCGCCGACTTCACCTCCGGCACCTTCCAGCCGGTGCTACCGGACCCGGTGGCCGACGGCCGGCCGGAGGCGGTCAAGCGGGTGCTGCTGTGCACCGGCAAGATCTACTACGACCTGCTGCAGGCCCGTGCCGAACGGCACGCGGTCGCCGGCGGCAACGGTCAGCTCGACACCGACACCGCGATCATTCGGATGGAGCAGCTGTACCCGCTGCCGGTGGAGCAGCTCCGCGCGGCGCTGGCCGGCTACCCGAACGCCGAGGACTTCGCCTGGGTCCAGGAGGAGCCCGCCAACCAGGGTGCCTGGTCGTTCGTCGCGCTCAACCTGCTGGAGCACCTCGACGGCGTACGGCTGCGGCGGATCTCCCGGCCGGCGGCGGCGGCACCGGCGGTCGGCTCGACGAAGCTGCACGACGTCGAGCAGTCCGCGCTGATCGACGCCGCGCTGCCGCGACGCTGACCGGAGGCACACGTGTACTTCACCGACCGGGGCATCGAGGAGCTGGCGCAGCGCCGCGGCGAGGAGGAGGTCGCCATCTCCTGGCTCGCCGAACGGCTGCGTGACTTCGTCGACCTGCACCCGGAGTTCGAGACTCCGGTGGAACGGTTCGCCACCTGGCTGGCCCGGCTCGACGACGAGGACGACTGACGACCAGTTGACGCTGGACCCACCCGGGCCGGGACCAAGGTCACCAGACTCCGGCCGCCGCCGCCTTGTACGTTGGGGCGGTGGCGCGAAGTGTCTACCTAGCCGGTCTCGGCCCCGGTGGCGGCAAGTCCACCGTCGCCCTCGGCCTGGCCGAGCTGCTGTCCCGCCGGGTCGAGCGGATCGGGGTGTTCCGGCCGCTGGTCGCCGGCGCCGGCCCGGACGCGACCCTGACCCTGCTGCGTGAGCGCTACCGGATCGACCTGCCCGACGACCAGCTGTACGGCGCCAGTTACGCCGAGGCGGCCGAGCTGGTCGCCGACGGTCGGCGGGAGGAGCTGATCTCCCGGATCGTCGACCGGTACCGCAAACTGGAGCGGCGCTGCCCGGCGGTGCTGGTGATCGGCAGCGACTTCGACGACACCGGCGACAACGGCGGTCTCCCCCGCGAGCTGGCGTTCAACGCCCGGCTGGCCACCGAGTTCGGCAGTGTGGTGGTGGCTCTCGTCGACGGGATCCGTCGGGACGCCACCGAGGTCGCCGGCGCGGCCCGCAGCGCGTACCACTCGTTGACCGAGCTCGGCGCGACGGTGCTGGCGGTGATCGCGAACCGGGTCGACGCCGGGGTGGTGACCCCGACGCTGCCGGTGCCGGTCTACGCCATCCCGGAGATCCCGGCGGTCTCCGCGCCGACCGTCGCCGAGGTCGCCGCCGCCCTCGACGCCACCGTCCTGGCCGGCGACGAGGCCGCGTTGGGCCGCGACGTGCTGGACTTCGTGGTCGGCGCGGCGCACGTGCCGGTGCTGCTGGACCATCTCGTCGACGGCGCGCTGGTGATCACCCCCGGCGACCGGGCGGACCTGCTGGTCGCGGTCAGCGCGGCGCACGCCGCCGGGCTGGTCTCGCTGGCCGGGGTGGCGCTGACCCTGGGCGAACGGCCGGACCCGCGGGCGATGCGCCTGGTGGAGCGGCTCGGCACCAACCTGGCGGTGCTGTCCGCACCGGCGGACAGCTTCCACGCGGTCGCCACCGCCGGGCGGATCTCCGGCCGGCCCAGCACCGCGAACCCGCGCAAGGTGGAGGCCGCGCTCGGCGCCTTTGAGTCCAGCGTGGACACGACCGAGCTGGCCCGCCGGCTGGACGTGACCCGGTCGGCCCGGGTCACCCCGATGATGTTCGAGTACGCGCTGATCGACCGGGCCCGGGCCGCCCGCCGCCGGCTGGTGCTGCCGGAGGGCACCGACGAACGGATCCTGCGGGCCACCGAGATCCTGCTGCGCCGGGGCGTCGCCGACCTGACCCTGCTCGGCGACGCCGACGACATCGGCCGCCGGGCCCGCGAGCTGGGCGTGCAGATCGACGGGGTACGTGTCGTCGACCCGGCGGTCAGCCCGTGGCGCGACGACTTCGCGTCCCGGTACGCCGAGCTGCGCCGACACAAGGGCGTCACCTGGGAGTTGGCGCACGACGTGATGGGCGACGTCAACTACTTCGCCACGATGATGGTGCACGCCGGGCACGCCGACGGCATGGTCTCCGGGGCCACCCACACCACCGCCGCGACGATCCGCCCCGCCTTCGAGATCATCAAGACGCTGCCGGAGGTGTCGGTCGCCTCCAGTGTGTTCTTCATGCTGCTCGCCGACCGGGTGCTGGTGTACGGCGACTGCGCGGTCAACCCGGACCCGGACGCCGACCAGCTGGCCGACATCGCGGTCAGCTCGGCGCAGACCGCCGCCCGGTTCGGCATCGAGCCACGGGTCGCAATGCTGTCCTACTCCACCGGGACCTCCGGCAGCGGTGACGACGTCCGAAAGGTCGCCGCCGCCACCGACCTGGTCCGCAAGCGGTGCCCGGACCTGCTGGTCGAGGGCCCGATCCAGTACGACGCGGCGATCGACCCCACGGTCGCCGCCACCAAGCTTCCCGGCAGCGACGTCGCCGGGCGGGCCACCGTCTTCGTCTTCCCCGACCTGAACACCGGTAACAACACCTACAAGGCGGTCCAGCGTTCGGCCGGCGCGGTCGCCGTCGGGCCCGTCATGCAGGGTCTGCGCCGGCCGGTCAACGATTTGTCCCGGGGAGCCACCGTGCCCGATATCGTCAACACCGTGGCGATCACCGCGATCCAGGCGGCCGCGCAGTGAGCGACGTGGCCCGGATCCTGGTGCTCAACTGCGGCTCGTCGTCGCTGAAGTACCAGCTCTTCGACGGTGACCGGGGGGTCGACAAGGGCACCGTGGAGCGGATCGGCGAGCCCGGGGGCGGGCCGGCCGACCACGCGGCCGCGCTGCGGCTGATGGCCGAACGGGTCGACCTGACCGGGCTCGGCGGGGTCGGGCACCGGGTGGTGCACGGCGGTGTCCGGTTCGCCGAGCCGACGCTGATCACCGACCAGGTGGTCGCCGAGATCGAACGGCTGGTGCCGCTCGCTCCGCTGCACAACCCGGCCAACCTGACCGGGATCGCCCAGGCCCGCCGGCTGCTGCCGGGTGTGCCGCAGGTCGCGGTCTTCGACACCGCCTTCCACCGCACCCTGCCGCCGGAGCAGGCCAGCTACGCGATCGACGTCGACACCGCGCAGCGGTACGGCATCCGCCGGTACGGGTTCCACGGCACCTCGCACGCGTACGTGTCCCGGCGGGCCGCCACGCTGCTCGGCCGGGCACCGACCGACGTCGATGTGATCACCCTGCACCTGGGCAACGGGGCCAGCGCCTGTGCGGTGGCCGGCGGCCGCAGCGTGGCCACCTCGATGGGGCTGTCACCGTTGGAAGGTCTGGTGATGGGCACCCGCAGTGGCGACCTGGACCCGGCGGTGGTGTTCCACCTGGAACGAGTGGCCGGCTGGTCGACCGCCGATGTCGACCGGCTACTCAACCAGCGCAGCGGCCTGGTCGGGCTGACCGGGGCCGGTGACATGCGTGAGGTGCTCCGCCGCCGCGCCGCCGGGGATCCGGCGGCCCGGCTCGCCTTTGACATCTACTGTGCCCGGATCCGGTTCTACGTCGGCGGGTACCACGCGCTGCTCGGTCGGGTCGACGCGATCGTCTTCACCGCCGGGGTCGGCGAGAACGCCGCCCCGGTGCGGTCGGCGTCGCTGGCCGGGCTCGACCGGATCGGTGTCCAGGTCGACGCGCGGCGCAACGACGAGGGCCGAGGCGAGCGGATGATCTCCCCGGACGGCACGCCGGTGCAGGTGTGGGTGGTCCCCACCGACGAGGAGTACGAGATCGCCAGTCAGACGCGGGCGGTGCTGACCGACGGCTGACCCCCCGGCCGACCGGGTTGAGCGGAGAAGCTCAGAGCACCAGCCAGAGGGCGATCGCGGCCACGATCACCACCGCGACCGCGACACCGATGATCAGCGGCAGCCGGGACGGCTGGTCGGCGACCGGCTGCGGCGAGGTCTGGAAGGCCCGGAAGGCCTCGGTGTTGCCGCTCGGATCGACGTACTCGTCAGACATGACGAAGACCCTAGCGAAGTCGGCCGGACGCTGCCACGACCGGCCGGCGCGAGCCGGTGGTCGACCCGACGGATGCCGGTGGTCGACCCGACGGATGCCGGTAACAATCGTCCAATGCGTGACTTCCGTCCGGCGGTAGCCGGCCTGCTCACCGTCGGTCTGCTCATCACCTCGCTGGCCGGCTGCGGCACCGCCGCCGCCCCCGGCCCGGTGGCCGATGCCCCGACGGCGACGCAGACCGCTGCGCCGGCGGGACAGCCCGACCCGACGTCGGCGCAGCCCGACCAGCGGCCCGGCCGACCGGCACCGACGCGGCGACTCGACGTCGGGACCCGCACCCTCGATCTGAACCGAGGTGACCGGCCGCTGCCGGTCACCGTCTGGTATCCGGCCGGCGGGGACGGCCCGTACCCGGTGGTGCTGTTCAGCCACGGCCTCGGCGGCGAGCCGGCCGACTACCGTACGGTGCTGTCCGAGTGGGCGGCGGCCGGGTTCGTCGTCGCCGCCCCGACCTACCCGTTCACCAGCCAGGGTGGCTCCGGCGGCAACGCGCTGGACGTGCTCAACCAGCCGGCGGACGCGTCGCACGTACTGGACGAACTGCTGGCGCTCGACGGCCGCGCCGGTGACGAGTTCGCTGGCCGGCTCGACGTGGAACGGGTCGCCGCCGCCGGGCATTCGGCCGGTGGCATCACCACCGTCGGGCTGTTCACCGCCGCCCGCGACGACCGGCTGGACGCCGGCGTCGTGCTGGCCGGCAGCGCGCTCGGCGTCGGTACGGCGTTCAGCGGTGCCGCCGCGCCGCAGCTGTTCATCCACGGCGAGCTGGACGAGGTGGTGTCGTACGCGTCGGGCAAGGCGGCGTACGACCGGGTGCCGTGGCCGAAGGCGATGCTGAGCCTGCCCGACGGCGACCACGGTCAGTCGCTGCTACGGCCCGGCAACCCGGCGTACGACGTGGTGCTCGGCACCAGCACCGACTTCCTGCGGTGGACGCTGTACGGCGACGACGCCGCCCGGCAGCGGCTGGCCGACGACCCGCCGGCCGGCATCGCCGTCTTCGACGACCAGCTCTGACCCGGCCCGGGGGGTACGGCATCGGTCGCGCGGCTGGTCAGCGCCGGTGGTCGAGCACCAGCTTGCCGAACGTGCGGCCGGTGTGCAGCCGGGCGAAGGCGTCGCGCACCTCGCTGAAGGCGTACTCGGTGTCGACGACCGGCCGGATGCCCCGCTGCGCGCACAGCGCCAGCAGGTCCCGCAGCTCGTCGGGGGTGCCCATCGAGGTGCCGAGGATCTCCAGCTGCATGGCGAACACCCGGCGCAGGTCGACGGCGGGCAGATGGCCGCTGGTGGCACCCGAGACGACGATCCGGGCACCGGGCGCGGCGGACTTCATCGAATGATCGAAGGTGGCCGCACCGACGGTCTCGATCACCACGTCGACCCGTTCCGGTAGTCGGCTGCCCGGCGCCAGGGCGGTGGCACCGAGCGCGGCGATCCGCTCCCGCTTGTCCGCGCCCCGGCTGGTCGCGTAGACCCGCTTGCCCAACGCGACGGCCAGCACCACGGCCGCGGTCGCCACCCCACCGCCCGCCCCCTGGACCAGCACCGACTCGGCCTGGTCGGCCCGGCCCCGGGTGCTCAGCATCCGGTACGCGGTCAGCCAGGCGGTGGGCAGGCACGCCGCCTCGGTAAAGCTCAGCTCGGCGGGTTTCGGGATCAGGTTCGACCGGGGCACCGCTACCCGGGCGGCGAACGTGCCCGGGTAGCGCTCGGACAGGATCGACATGCCGCGCGGGTCCGCCGGGTCGGGTACCACCGGGTAGACGACGACCTCGTTGCCGGCGTCGTCGACCCCGGCGGCGTCACAGCCGAGGATCATCGGCAGCCGGTCGGCGGGCAGCCCGACGCCGCGCAGCGACCACAGGTCGTGGTGGTTGAGAGAGCTTGCCCGGACCTCGACCACCGTCCAGTCCGGGGCGGGCAGGTCCGGTTCGGGCAGCTCACCGACGCGCAGCGCGGCAAGCGGGTCGTCGGCGTCGACGGTCGAGGCGAAGACAGCTCGCATGTCCCGCACGCTAGCAGCCGTGGCGCCGGCCGGCGCGCATGTGTCCGGCCGGCACCACAGGTCAGCGGCGGGCGACGCCGTCGCGGCGGGCGGCGGCGGCGACCGCCGCGGCGACCGCCGGCGCGACCCGAGGGTCGAGTGCCGACGGCACGAACGCCTCCGGTTGCAGCAGGTCGGCCACGACGCCGGCGATCGCGTCGGCGGCGGCCACCTTCATCCCCTCGGTGATCCGGGTGGCACCCGCGTCCAGGGCACCCCGGAACACGCCGGGGAAGGCCAGCACGTTGTTGATCTGATTGGGGAAGTCGCTGCGGCCGGTGGCCACCAGGGCGGCGTACCGGTGGGCGATCTCCGGGTGGATCTCCGGCGTCGGGTTGGCCAGCGCGAAGACGATCCCGCCGGGTGCCATGCCGGCGACCGCCGATTCGTCGATCTGCCCGCCGGAGAGGCCGATCAGCACGTCGGCGCCGACCAGCGCGTCGGCGATACCACCGGCGCAGGCGGCGGTCATCGCGGCCAACTCGGCCTTGACGTCGGTGAGGTCCGCCCGGTCGGAGTGGATGATGCCGCGGGAGTCGCAGACCACGGTCTTCGCCGGGTCGACGCCGCCGGCGATCAGCATCCGGGTCACCGCGACCCCGGCCGCGCCGGCACCGCTGACCACCACCCGCAGGTCGCCGAGCTTGCGGTCCAGCAGGGCGACCGCGTTGCGCAGGGCGGCCAGCACCACGATCGCGGTGCCGTGCTGGTCGTCGTGGAAGACCGGGATCGGCAGCGCCTCGTCGAGACGGCGCTCGATCTCGAAGCAGCGTGGCGCGCTGATGTCCTCCAGGTTGATCCCGCCGAACGACGGTGCCAGGGCGGTAACCGTCGCCACGATCGCGTCGATGTCCCGGGTGTCCAGGCAGATCGGCACCGCGTCGACGTCGCCGAACTGTTTGAACAGCACCGCCTTGCCCTCCATGACGGGCATCGCGGCGCGTGGGCCGATGTCACCGAGGCCGAGCACCGCGGTGCCGTCGGTGACCACCGCGACCGTGTGCGACACCCAGGTGTAGTCGTCGACCAGGGTCGGGTCGGCGGCGATCGCCTCGCACACCCGGGCCACCCCGGGGGTGTACGCGAGTGAAAGGTCGTCCCGGTCGGCCAGCGCGACGGTGGGCGTGATCGCCATCTTGCCGCCCCGATGCAGGTCGAAGACCGGGTCAGAAATTGCCACAGTAGACATGGTGACTCCAGAGCCGTTGAGCGTGATAGATCGCCGCCGGCTCGGCGCGAGGTCAGCGTTGACCGGCGAGGCGCTGCGGGGGTCACCCGAATTCCGTGTCGAGCATAGTGTCACACAGCGCGGTTTACCGCGAAGTGGTTCACCGCAGTCGGTGCCCCGGGCCCACCCGGCGTGGCTGCGGCCAGTAGCGGCACAGCACCCGGCCGCGCACGTCGGCCACCCCGAAGGCGCGCGAGTCGTCAGTGACCAGATCGTTGTCCCCGCGCAACCACCAGCCGCCGGACTCGGCCCGTACCGCTCGTTTGACCACCAGCAGTCCGGGACGGGACCGGAAGGTGGCGACCACCACGTCCCCCGGGCGGACCGCCCGCCCGCCCCGGCGGACCAGCAGCGCGTCGCCGTGCCGCAAGGTGGGGGCCATCGACGGTCCGTGCACGAGCACGGCGAACAGTGGTGAAAGCACTTGCACCTCCCGCCAGGTCAGCGAGCCCGATGCGCGATAGGGTCGGCAGGGAGGATCATCCTCCAGCTTACGCGTGCCGGCGATCGTGCCGCCGGCCAACACACGGAGGGTCCTGATGCGACTTCTACGCATGTTTACTCCGCGCACGGTGGTCAGCGCCCACTGCGACCTGCCCTGTGGCGTCTACGACCCGGCGCAGGCCCGGATCGAGGCCGAATCCATCAAGGCGATCGCGGAGAAGTACCAGGCGAACACCGACCCGGAGTTCCGCACCCGGGCGCTGATCATCAAGGAGCAGCGCTCCGAGTTGGTCAAGCACCACCTGTGGGTGCTCTGGACCGACTACTTCAAGCCGCCGCACTTCGAGAAGTACCCGCAGCTGCACCAGCTGTTCAACGAGGCGACCAAGCTCGCCGGTGGCGGCGGCGGGACCAAGGCGTCGGTCGACCCGGCCAAGGCGGACGAGCTGCTGGTCAAGATCGACGAGATCGCGAAGATCTTCTGGGAGACCAAGCAGGCGTGATCCGCCGGTCCGGCCGGTGCGCGGTGCGCACCGGCCGGACGGGTCCGCCGGGCACGGGGCACCCCGCCGCGGCCGTGGTAGGTGCCGCGCACCACCCCGCCCGGCTCGGTCGGACGACGAATCGCTCCGGATGACACCGCAGGGATAGACGTCAACCGGTAGAGTCCACGCGGGGGTATCCGGGATGAGTTCGCTGGTCACACAATCCGAGCCGACCGTCGACGACGACGTGGTGCTGCTCACCGTGCCTGCCGACGGTGGCTACCTGAGCGTGCTGCGTACCGCGACGGCCGGGCTGGCCGCACGCCTGCACTTCGCGCTGGACGAGATCGAGGATCTGCGGATCGCGGTCGACGAGGCCTGCGCCATGCTGCTCGCCGTCGCCACCCGCGACGCCGACCTGCAGTGCCGGTTCTCGGTGACCGACGACGCGCTGACCGTCGAGGTCGCCGTCGCGACGGTACGCGGTGCCCGGCTGCCACCGGAGTCCTCCTTCGCCTGGAAGGTGCTCCGGGCGCTGACCACGTCGGCGACGGCGACCGCCAGCAGCGGCCAGGCCAGCATCAGACTGCTCACCCGCCGGTCCGGCGGCCGCTGACCCCGCAGGAGTTCTCCACCGGCGGCCGTCCCGCCGGTGTTCGGTTGGTCACTCCAGCCCGAAGGCCCGGGTCGTCGGCGGGGCCACCAGCAGCGCGGTCACCACCAGCCCCAGCCCGATCAACGGTACGCCGAGCCAGGCCAGGCCGCCGACGATCATGTAGTAGCCGACCGGGAGCAGCATCAACTGCGCGACGATGGCCGGTGCCCGGGCCGCGCTACGGCGGCGGGCCACCGCACGGGCCAGCACCGCCAGCAGCACCGCACCGCCGACGGCGAACCCGGTGACGATCAGCGCCGAGGCGAGGTCGGTCGCGGTGCTGGTGAGATCCTGGTACGCGAGATAGCCGGCGACCAGCCCCACGGCCACCGCCTCCCCGGCCAGCGACCGCACCGCCCACCGCAGCGTCACCGGGGTGGGCTGTGCGTCGATGGTCACGGGCGTCACGATACCCGCGCCGGCTCGCGATAAAGTGCCGGCCATGCGGGCCCTCTTGGTGGTCAATCCGAAGGCCACCACCACCAGCGAGCGCACCCGGGACGTGATCGTCCGGGCGTTGCGCAGCGAAGTCGACCTGTCGGTGGCGTCCACCCACCGGCGCGGGCATGCCGTCGCACTGGCCCGGGCGGCCGCCGAGGACGGCTTCGACGTGGTGGTCACGCTGGGCGGCGACGGCACCGTGAACGAGGCCGTCAACGGCCTGATGACGTCCGCGCCGGCGGTGGAGACGCTGCCAGGTGCGGCAGCAGACCGGTTGCCGGCGCTGGCGGTGGTGCCGCTCGGCTCGACGAACGTCTTCGCCCGTGCGGTGGGGCTGCCGCCGCAGTGGCCGGAGGCGACGAGCGTACTGCTGGAGGGTCTGCGGACCGGACGGTTCCGTACCGTCGGTCTGGGCCGGGCCGACGACCGGTACTTCACCTTCTGCGCCGGCCTGGGGCTGGACGCGGCGGTGATCCGGCAGGTCGAGCGGGCCCGGCTGCGCGGGCGCCGGTCCACCGTCGGGCTCTATCTCCGGTCGATGGTCAGCGAGTTCTTCATCGGCATGGACCGGCGGCATCCGGCGATCCGGTTGGAGCGGGCCGGCGAGCCGGTGGCGGCCGAACTCGCCACCGTCGTGGTCCAGAACACCGCGCCGTGGACCTTCATCGGTGAACGGGCGATCAATCCGAATCCGGAGGCGTCCTTCGATCTCGGCCTGGACGTGATGGCGCTTCGCCAATTGCACGTACCGAGCACCACCCGCACTTTGGCCCAGGTCGCCGCCAGCCGACCGGATCCACGCGGACGCCAACTAGTCCGCCTACACGATTTGTCCGAATTTACGCTATCCGCAACACAGCCGCAGGCCTTCCAACTCGACGGCGATTATCTCGGAGAGCGGCTCAGAGTCCGTTTCACGGCGGTCCGAGAGGCCTTGCGAGTGGTCTTCTGACACGCTCCGTAACCGAGCTTCGACTGCAGAGCGTGACCAGAGGCGCGGAAGACACGTAGCTGAAATGCCTGCACTGCGGGGCGGACCGTACTACATTGATTCTTGACTGTCGCACTCCGGGTGTCGGTGAGCGTCAGAAAACGGACAAATGGGTCGTGACGTTGCTCACCCGATTGGACTTTTTCTGAGCGCTGCTCTTGACATCGCAGGGGTTCGTGAAAGTATTCACAAGCGGACCGATTCACCCGGGACGTTGCCTGGATGCGCTCGCCACGCGGCAGCTAGGAGCAACGTTCCACAGGCTTACGCCTGCTCACGCGCTGCCGATCCGACGGATGCAATCCGTTGTGGCCGACTGCGCGGGCGCATAAAGAAAGACCGGAGCATTTACCGCCACCGATCCAGAATGAGGAGTGTTGCCGCCATGGACTGGCGTCACCATGCTGTCTGCCGCGACGAGGACCCGGAGCTGTTCTTCCCGATCGGGACGTCCGGCCCCGCGATCCTGCAGGTCGAGCAGGCCAAGGCTGTCTGCCGGCGCTGCTCCGTGACCGACCAGTGCCTGCAGTGGGCGCTGGAGTCCGGACAGGACGCTGGCGTCTGGGGCGGGATGAGCGAAGAGGAGCGGCGCGCCGTCAAGCGTCGCGGCGGACTGCGCGTCCTGCGCGCTCAAACTGCCTGACCCACCCGACCACCAAGCGACGTCCGTACGGCGCCCCGGAGCTGAACTCCGGGGCGCCGTCGTACATTGCACTGCGGCAACCTCAGACCGGCAACCGCCACGGTACGCGGCAGCCCGCTCAGACCAGCACCGGTGCGGCCCGGTCGACCCGGTGCAGCACCAGCCGGGCCAGTTCCGGCGCGCCGGCCAGCGGTGCCGCCGCACAGACCGAGCCGGCCTGCCGGGCCGACGCCACCGCCGTGTCGTAGAGCAGGCCGGGTGCCAGGAAGTACGCGGCCACCGCGACGCGCCGGGCACCCGCCGCACGCAGGGTCTCGACCGCCGCCCCCGCAGTCGGCGGCGCCGCCGACGCGAAGCCTTCGACACACGGCACCCCGACCTCGGCGCCGAACGCCGCCGCGGCCACCGCCACCGTCTGCCGGGCCGGAGCCGACCGGGTGCCGGCGGCGGCCAGCACCACAGCGTCCCAGCCGGCGCCGGCCTCGGCGAGTCGCCGCCGCAGCCCGGCGGTCAACAGCGGGTCCACCTCGCCGGAGCCGACCGACGGGCCGAGCACCTGCGTCGTCGTCACCGGCATTCGCAACCCGTCCCGGTACGCGGCCCGCACCACCTCGGGAACGTCCACCCGGCCGTGGAACGCCTCGGTCAGCAGCAGCGGCACCACCGTCGCCGCCGGATAGCCGGCAGCCTGCAGGTCGGCCAGCACCGCCCCGGGACGTGGACCGGCGTGGTCCAGGTAGGCGGCCCGGACGTCGGCCCCCGGCCGGGCCGCAGCGACCGCCCGGACCAGCGCCCGGGTCGCCGTCGCCGCCCGCGGGTCCCGGCTGCCGTGCGCCACCAGCACGATCGGCCCGGTCATCCGTGCAGGCCGCACTCGGTCTTCTCGAACATCGCCCAGCGGCCGGCCCGTGGGTCCTCGCCGGCGGTGGTACGCCGGGTGCACGGCCAGCAGCCGATCGAGGTGTAACCCTGCTTGAACAGCTCGTTGACCGGGATGTTCCACCGGGACACGTAGGCGTCCACGTCCGCCTGGGTCCACGCCGCGATCGGATTGACCTTGACCCGGCCGCGTCGGGCGTCGAACCCGACCACCGGAGTGTTCGCCCTGGTCGGCGACTCGTCACGGCGCAGCCCGGCGGCCCAGGCGTCGTAGTCGCCGAGTGCCCGTTCCAACGGCTCGACCTTGCGCAGCGCACAGCACTCGTCGGGGGCCCGGTTGAACAGCCGCGGACCGAACTCGCCGTCCTGCTGGCCGACGGTCATCCGGGGCCGGATCGACCGGAGGTTCACCGGCATGGTCGCGGCCACCTGGTCGCGGACCCGCAGCGTCTCCGGGAAGTGCAGGCCGGTGTCGAGGAAGACCACGTCGACGCCGGGCGCCACCCGGGAGACCAGGTGCGCCAACACCCCGTCCGCCATCGAACTGGTCACGCAGAACCGGTCGCCGAAGGTCCGCACCGCCCACCGGGCGACCTCCTCGGCCGGAGCGCCGTCCAGCTCCCGGCCGGCGTGTTCGGCGAGGGCCCGCAGCTCGGCCGGGCTGCGTCGGGTAGGTGGTTGGTCAGCGGCCGAACCGAGCCGAATCAGGTTCAGGTCCGCGGCGAGCACCGGGCTCATCGGGACACCCCCTTGCGGGCCAGCAGTCCGGTGAACCGGACGGTGAAGACCCGGGCGCAGGCGTGGCACTCCCAGGCGGTGTGCGCGTCGGCGTGCGGGCGGAGGTTCTCCTCCCCGCAGTACGGGCAGTAGAGCGGTGCCGCGCGTGTCTCGGTGCTCACCGCACCTCACCTCGCTCGTTCATCGCAACTCCTCCTCGTCGGCCCGGACGACCCACCTGGCGAACGTCTCGCCGTCGGTACGGCCGGCCAGGTAGCGGCGGACCACGCGTTCGACGTACTCGGGCAGCTCGTCGGCGGTGGTCTTGAGACCCCGCACCTTGCGCCCGAAGCCGGCGGTCTGCCCCTGGGCCATGCCCAGGCCACCGCCGAGATGGATCTGGTACCCCTCGACCTGCTGGCCGTCCGGCCCGACGACCAGCTGGCCCTTGAGCCCGATGTCGGCGACCTGGGTGCGGGCGCAGGCGTTCGGGCAGCCGTTGATGTGGATCGAGATGTCGGCGTCCTCGGCGAGACCGGCCGAGGCCAGCCGCTGCTCCAGGTGAGCCACCAGCTCCTCGCCGCGCCGCTTGGTCTCGACGATGGCCAGCTTGCAGAACTCGATCCCGGTGCAGGCCATCGTGCCGCGCCGCCAGGTGGACGGCCGGGCTTCCAGGCCGATCGCGCGCATCCCGGTGACCAGCGACTCGACCCGCTCCGGGGCGACGTCGAGCACCAGCAGTTTCTGGTACGGGGTGAGCCGTACCCGGTCCGAGCCGTGCTCGGCGGCCAGGTCGGCCAGGGCGGCGAGCTGGCTGCCGGAGACCCGCCCGACCACCGGGGCGACGCCGACGTAGCGGCGGCCGTCAGCCTGCGGGTGCACCCCGATGTGGTCGATCGGCTTGGCCGGCAGCTCCGGAGCCGGCCCGTCCAGCAGGGTCCGACCCAGGTACTCCTTCTCCAGCACCTCGCGGAACTTCTCCGTGCCCCAGTCGGCGACCAGGAACTTCAGCCGGGCCCGGTGCCGCAGCCGGCGGTAGCCGTAGTCGCGGAAGATGCCGACCACGCCGGCCCACACGTCGGGCACCTCGGCCAGCGGCACCCAGACGCCGAGCCGCTGGGCGATCATCGGGTTGGTGGACAGCCCACCGCCGACCCACAGGTCGAACCCGGGGCCGTGGTCGGGGTGGTCGACGCCGACGAACGAGATGTCGTTGACCTCGTACGGCGTGTCGGCCAGCCAGGAGATCGACGACTTGAACTTACGGGGCAGGTTGGAGAACTCCTTGCTGCCCACGTACCGGCGGACGATCTCGTCGATCGCCGGGGTGGGGTCGATCTTCTCGGCGGCGGCGACGCCGGCGACCGGGCTGCCGAGCACGATCCGCGGGCAGTCGCCGCACGCCTCGGTGGTCTCCAGCCCGACATCCTCCAGGGCCTTCCAGATCGCCGGCATGTCCTCGACCCGGATCCAGTGCAGCTGGATGTTCTGCCGGTCGGTGACGTCGGCGGTGTCCCGGGCGTACCGCTGCGAGATGTCGGCGATGGTGCGCAACTGGGCCAGGTTCAGCTGGCCGCCGTCGATGCGCACCCGGAGCATGAAGTACTCGTCCTCCAGCTCGTGCGGCTCCAGCACGGCGGTGCGCCCGCCGTCGATGCCCGCCTTGCGCTGGGTGTACAGGCCCCACCAGCGAAACCGGCCGCGCAGGTCGGCCGGGTCGATCGAGGCGAAGCCCTGGTGGGCGTAGATGGTTTCGATCCGGGCCCGCACATTGAGCGGATCGTCGTCCTTCTTGGTCCGCTCGTTGGGGTTGAGCGGCTCGCGGTGCCCGAGCGCCCACTGCCCCTCGCCGCGCCGGCGGCCGGGTCGGGTCGGGGTGCTGCTGCGCGCCATCGCGGCGTCCTCCGTGTCTGCGGGTCGATCTCGGTGGGCGGCACGGGCGCCTGCGCCGTCGACGACGGGGCCAGAGAGAAGGCCGGCGCGGAATGCCGCCCGGAACACAAAAAGGTCGGGCGTGCCTCAGTTAGCCGGACAGATGGCGCTGCGGACGCGACCGTAATCGACGTGGCGGCGGGCCACGAAGCGGCGCTCAACGGCAGCGGTCATGGCATGAATGTTGCCACATCCGTACCGGTCAGACCAGCGCACCGTAGCCAACGTCCCACATGACGGGCGAGCTGTGGGCCGGCTCACCCGCGCCCGGCGGGGCCAGAAATCACCTGCGGGCCAGCGGGACCACCAGCACCGCCTCGGTGCCGCCGCCCGCCCGGTTGCGCAGCTCGATGGTGCCGCGCAGCTCGCCGGTGGCCAGGGCCCGCACGATCTGCAGGCCGAGCCGGCCGCCCGCGGTCGCGTCGAAGTCCGCCGGCAGGCCCCGACCGTTGTCCACCACCGTCACGTGCAACTGCTTGCGGAACCGGTGCACCGTCACCACCACCTCGGCGGCCGGCGGCAACGCCCCGGCGCCCTCGTCGGCCGGCGGGAAGCCGTGCTCGACCGCGTTGAGCAGCAGTTCGTTGAGCACCATCACCAGCGAGGTGGCGATCTCCGCCGGCAGTACCCCGAACGTGCCCTCCCGGCGCATCACCACCTCGACCTCGGTGGCGGCCACCTCGGTCGCGGCGCTGGCCACCCGGTCCAGGATGCCGTCGAACTCGACCGCCTCGTCGCTGGACATGGCGAGGGTCTCGTGCACCAGGGCGATCGAGGCGACGCGGCGTACCGACTCCTCCAGGGCCGCCCGCGCCGCCGGCTGCTCCACCCGACGGGCCTGCAGCCGCAGCAGTGCCGCCACCGTCTGCAGGTTGTTCTTCACCCGGTGGTGGATCTCCCGGATGGTGGCGTCCTTGGTGATCAGCGCCCGGTCCCGGCGGCGTACCTCGGTGATGTCGCGGACCAGCACCAGCGCGCCGATCGGCACGCCGGCCGGCATCAACGGCAGCGCCCGGGTGAGCATGGTGGCGCCACGGGCCTCGATCTCCTTGCGGGCCGGCGCCTCGCCGCGCAGCGCGGCCAGCATCCGGTTGGCCGCGTCGGTGCCCTCCAGCGGGTCGTCGGCGAGCCGGTGGCACAGCGCGGCGAGGTCCTCACCGACCAGGTGGGCGGAGAAGCCGAGGCGGCGGAACGCCGACTGGGCGTTCGGGCTGGCGTACGTGGTCTTGCCGCTGGCGTCCAGCCGGATCAGCCCGTCGCCGACCCGGGGCGCCGAGGTGGTCTCCCCCGGGTGCCGGGCCGGCGGGAAGGTGCCGTCGGCGACCATCTGGGCGAGGTCGTCGGCGGTGGTCAGGTAGTTCAGTTCGAGCTGGCTGGGAGTGCGGGCGGTGGACAGGTTGGTGTCCCGGCCGACCACCGCGATCACCCGCCCGGTCTCGCCGGCGGCCGGGCGCATCCGGACCGGCATCGCCTCGTGCCGGGCCGGCGTGTTGCCGTACCAGACCGGGTCGCCCTCGCGCCAGATCCGACCCTGGTCGTACGCGATGGTCAGGTGCGCCACCTCCGGGCCGTCCACCGTCCGCCCGACCTGGTCGTCCTGGTAGGCGGTCGGCGCCGTGGTGGGCCGGACCTGGGCCACGCACAGGAACGAGCCGTCGGCGTCGACCGGCACCCAGAGCAGCAGGTCAGCGAAGGACAGGTCGGAGAGCAGCTGCCACTCCCCGGCGAGCCGGTGCAGGTGGTCGATGTCGACCGGCCCCAGGGAGGTGTGCTCCTCGACGAGATCACGCAGGGTGGACACCCTCGTAGCCTGCCATGCGTCGGCGGGGCGGGCACAGCCGTCACCGGGTGGAGGTCACCTTGGCCAGCCCACGGGGCGCGTCCGGGTCCTCGCCCCGGGCCAGCGCGAGGGCCAGGGCCAACTGCTGCGCGGGCAGGATGTCCAGCAGCGGCGCGTACCGCTCGTCGACGTCGGGCACCCCGATCACCGCAGCCGGGCCGGTCGGGCCGGCCCCGATGGCGGCGGCGCCGGCCCCGATGGCGAGTACGTCGGCCCGCCGCTCGCCGAGCCGGCGCAGCACGTCGCGCATGGCGGTGCCACCGGGCCCGGAGCCGACCACGGCGAGCACCGGCACGTCGGGGTCGGTCATCGCCAGGGGGCCGTGCAGCAGGTCGGCTCCGGAGAAGGCCAGCGCCGGCAGGTACGACGTCTCCATCAGTTTCAGGGCGGTCTCCCGCGCGGTCGGGTAGCCGTACCCGCGCCCGGTGGTGACCAGCCGGGCGGCGAACCGGTAGCGCGGGGCCAGCTCGGCGGCGGTGGGATCGGCCAGCACCCGGTCGGCGAGCCCGGGCAGGGCGTCGAGGGCGGCCCGCTCGTCGGGCGGCAGTGCCCCGTCGCCGGCGCGGATCCCCTCGACCAGCATCAACAGGGCGAGCAGCTCGGCGGTGTACGTCTTGGTGGCGGCGACCGCCCGTTCGTGACCGGCGGCGATGTCGACGGTGAGCTCGGCGGCGGCGGCCAGCGGCGATTCGGGGGTGTTGGTCACCGCGACGGTCAGCGCGCCCTGCTCCCGGGCCACCGCCAGCACCTCGGCGAGATCCGGCGAGCCGCCACTCTGGCTGACCCCGACGACGAGCGCGGCCCGCAGGTCGGGGCGGGCACCGAACAGGGTCACGGCGCTCGGTGAGGCCAGCCCGGCGGGCAGCCCGAGCCGGATCTCGCTCAGGTACGCGGCGTACAGCGCGGCGTGGTCCGAGGTGCCCCGGGCGGTGAACACCACGTGGCGTGGGCGGCGGCCGGCGATGGCCGCCGCCACCTCGGCGATCGGGTCGGCGTACGCCGGCTGCAGCAGCCGGGCGTAGCCGGCCGGCTGTTCGGCGATGTCCGCGGCCATCCCGGTGCCGGGCCGGTCCGACACCGGCTTCCGCTGCGTCACGACGTCTCCCTTTCTGCGCGATCTAGCTCGAACGGTGATCATTCTTGCACTTTTCTGCCGCGTCATGCAATGAAGCGAGCAGCAATGCGCAGGGGTACGACGTTTGGCGCTTCGTGCCCTAGGCTGCCGGAGCCAGGGGGGACGATCAGCTACGAGGATCGGAAGAACGTGTCCGAGGGATTGCACGACCCGCGGCTGGCGGCCGAGGGCGAGCTGGCACTGGCCCGGATGGCACTCGACGAGGGTGACTACCGGCACGCCGCCGACCACGTCGCCGGTGCGATCACACACGCGCCGACCATGCCCGAGGTGCACGAGATGCTCACCCGGTTGGCCGCGCGCACCGGCGGAGGTCTCGACCTGTTCCCACTGGACGAGCAGGTCTTCATCGGCGCCGTGGTGGCCCGGGCGCATCTGCTGGCCGCCGCCGGCCGGGCCGGCGAAGGGCTCGAACTGCTGGCCGCCGCGACCGGGCACGCGCCGACCGTGGACTGGGCCGGGGTGCCCTGGGTGGGTGCCGAGGACCTGCCGGCCCGGCTCGACCCGGACCAGATCGCCATCGTGCTGATGCAGATCTGCGCCAGCGTGCCCGACCCGGTCCCCGCCGCCGACCGGCCGCCCCTGCTGCCGTACCTGCGGCTCGCCGGACACGCCACCGCCGCACACCCCGACCACGGCCTGCTGCTCGGCGCCAGTTCGGCGCTGGCCCGCCGGCTCGGGGAGATCACCACCGCGCTGGACTGGGCGACCCAGGGGGTCCGCGCCGAGCCGTCCAAGCTGGCCGAGGTGTGGCTCGGGTACGCGTACCGCAGCGCCGGGCGCACCGGCCCGGCGATCGCCGCCCTCCGCCGGGCGAGCGCCCACGACCCGGACGACCTGTCCATCTACGCCGACATCGCCGGCACCCTCGCCGACGCGGGGCGCCTCGACGAGGCGATCGACTGGATCGAGCGGGCGCTGACCCGCAACCCCACCTTCGACTGCGCGGTGCACACCGCGTACCGGCTGCGCTACCGCCGGGACGGCGACCTGCGCCACCTGATCGCCCTGGCGGACTTCCAGCGGGACCACCCGGACGACTCGCACGAACACCACGACCTGGCCGAGTGCTGTCACGACCGGCCCTGGCTGGCCCGGCTGCCGGCGGCCGGCGGACCGGTGGTCGCCACTCTCGAACGGGCGCTCACCCGTGGGCTGGTGCCGACCCGGCTGTCGCTGCGCCAGCCGGAGCCGCCCAGCGCGATGCGGCTGCTCGGCACGGCTTTGCCCGGACTACCGGTCACCGTGGAACGGACCCCTACGCCGGATCCCCGTCAGCCACGCCGCACCTCGGTACGGCAGCTCTGGCGCTACGCCGGCTGGCAGGCCGACCCGGCGCTGGACCACCCGTCGCCGCAGGCGTGCGAGCGGATCCGGCAGATCGCCCAACCTGTCTGGCACCACCCGCCGGCCGCGTACGACAGCGCGGTGATCCTGGCCACCCTCGACGCCGATGACCTGCTCGGCCTGCTGGTACACCCACCGCCGCCAGCGGATCCGGCCGGCACCGACCCGGCCGGCTGGCTGCGGTGCGTGCAGGTGTGGGCCTGCCTGGGCATGCTGCACCACCGCACCGACGAACCCTGGCCCGACTCGACCCGGCGCCGGGTGCTTGTCGACGTGGCCTGGGGGGTCGAGGACTGGGCCGCCGAGGCGGCACTGTTCGCCCTGGTCACCGCCGCCTGGGTGGATCCGGCGGTACGCCCGGACGTGGCCCGGGTGGTGGCGGAGCGGCTCGCCGACGCGGTGGAGGTCGCCGGGCACCGTACCGTGCCGATCCTGTGGTCGTTGGCCCACCTGGCCCTGGCCACCCCGGAGCTGGACCCGGGCACCGCCGGCACGGCACGCCGGATCGCCGGCCGGTCGGCGCGGCTCCCGCGCCAACGCCGGCCCGGCCTGATCCGTCGGCTGCTGGGCCGGGCCTGATCCCCCGTCCGGCCCGAGCCTGATCCCCCGTCGACCGGACCGCAAGGAACCTATTCGATGACCGCGATCAGGTCGCCTTCCTGGACCACGTCGCCCTCGTCGACGGCGAGCTTCTGCACCACCCCGTCGGACTCCGCGACCACCGGAATCTCCATCTTCATCGACTCCAGGATCACCAGGGTGTCGCCGTCGGAGACGGTGTCGCCGGCGGCGGCCACCACCTTCCAGACGTTCGCCACCATCTCGGCCCGGATCTCTTCGGCCATCAGCCGGCCCTCCTCCGTACGCCCGGCTCACCGGCCGGCCCGTCCCTCGCGCCGGCCCACCGGCCGGCCCGTCCCGTAACCACCGGCCCGTCCCGCGTGTGCCGGTTGCGACATGCGAAAGGTATCCAATGGCGTGCCCGTCGCGCATGCCGCTCGCCGGACCGGCCTAGCATCAACGGGTCAGCTCCCGGTCTACGGGAGACACCGTCCGACGGGAGGACAGATGGCCAAGAAGGCCCGTAAGAAGAAGGCACGTAAGAAGAGCGCCGCCAACCACGGCAAGCGCCCCAACTCCTGATGCCGGTGGGTCGCCGGTCGGGCCACCCGACCGGCGGCCCGCAGCAGGGTCAGTCCGGCAGATACTCCCGCGAGTCCGCGTCGAACACGAACTCGCTGAGCTTGGCGCGCAGCCGATCCCGCAGCTCGGCCGGTGCCGTCTCGTTGCCACAGCAACGCGCGACGAGCGCCTTGACCTCCTGCTCGATGCCGTACTCCCGCAGGCACGGGGAGCACTCGTCGAGGTGGTGCCGGATGAGTTCCCGCCGCTCCTCGGCACACTCCAGGTCCAGGTAGAGGTAGACCTCGGCGAGCACCTGACGGCAGTCCTGGTCGAACGAGTCACCGCCTTGCACGATCGTCACACCTCCTGGCCGGCCGCGGCGGGCTTGGTCGAGCGGACCCGGTTGAGGCCGCGATCGGTGGCGTAGCGCTCCAGCATCCCGCGCAGATTCCGCCGCCCGCGGTGCAACCGGGACATGACCGTCCCGA
Source organism: Micromonospora sp. Llam0 (assembly GCF_003751085.1). Taxonomy (NCBI): domain Bacteria; kingdom Bacillati; phylum Actinomycetota; class Actinomycetes; order Micromonosporales; family Micromonosporaceae; genus Micromonospora; species Micromonospora sp. Llam0. Next base: position 75,541 of record NZ_RJJY01000002.1, read on the forward strand.
TCGGAGTCCCCATGATGTCGGCGATCTCCTTGTAGGAGAAGCCCTCGACGTCGGCAAGGTAGACGGCGAGCCGGAAATCCTCCGGCAGTTGCTGCAGGGCCTGCTTGATGTCGCTGTCCGGCAGCCGCTCCAACGCCTCGGTCTCGGCGGACTTCAGTCCGCTGGAGGTGTGCGACTCGGCGGCGGCGAGCTGCCAGTCGGTGATCTCCTCGGTCGGCGCCTGCACCGGCTGGCGCTGCCGCCGACGGTAGGAGTTGATGTAGGTGTTCGTCAGGATGCGGTAGAGCCAGGCCTTGAGGTTGGTGCCCTCCTCGAACTGGTGGAAGGCGGAGAACGCCTTCAGGTACGTCTCCTGCACCAGGTCCTCGGCGTCGGCCGGGTTACGGGTCATCCGCAGCCCGGCCGCGTACAACTGATCGACGAAGGGTAACGCGTCACGCTCGAACCGCGCGCGCCGCTCGTCTGTCCGCTCTGATCGGGTCAACCGCTCGTCCCCCCTCGACTGTCCCGCCGAGGATACGCGCAACGGCTGACCGGCCGTCGCGGTTCGACCAGGTGTGCCCGTACTCACCGGTCGTGTGGCAGGCTGACCTGTCCGGCGCGGGGCGGGCTCACCCACCCGCCGGACGGCTGACGCCGGCCGGACCGGTCCGTGGGGTCGGGACGGCCCCGGCGCGGCAAGCCCTTCCAGGGTCCGCAACTCGGGTGACCATTCAACGGCGTCCCGCAGTCGACGGCCACCGTCGTGCTGGCCCGCGGGCTGCGTCGCGCCGCGTATGTGGATGCGCACCGGTTCCACCCCTTCGTCGAGACTGAGCTCCCGGGGTAGTAACGCGGGCCGGGTGGTAGCGCATTCCAACCCGTCCCGGCCCCGGAACCCGGTGACGGGCTCCGGAACCGGGAAGGGCCTGGGAGTTCCCGCGGCGGTGTCGCCACCGCGGCGCTCCGGACGCCGGCTCGGCGTCACGGACATCCGATGCAACGACGGGCACCGGGCACCGGACACGGCCCGGGGCGCGCGGGGTCACCGACCCGCCCAGCCGTGCCGGACCAGCCAGTCGACCACCACGTCGGCCGTGCCGGCCGGGTCGCCCCGCAGATCGTGCCGTTCACCCGGGCGGACCACCACGTCGCGGCCGGCCGCCGGAGCCGGCACCCCGAACGGGTCGCGATCGCCGTTCACCACCAGGGTCGGCCGGCCGGTGTCGAGCTCGTCCGCCCGGGTCCGCTCCGGCCGCCCGGGCGGGTGCAGCGGGAAGGCGAGGGCGACGACCGCGTCGGCGTGCAGCGCCGCAGCCGTACGGCAGGCCACCCGCGCGCCGCTGGACCGTCCGCCGACGATCAGCGGTGGCGTGGGGGTGAACCCGGCGACCACCTCGGTGACCACGGCACGCCAGGCCTCGTCCAGGTGGTGGGCCGGCGCGGGAGCCCGCCGACCGGCGACCCGGTACGGCTGGGTGACCAGGGCCACCGCCACCGCTGCCCGGGACGCCGCCGAGCGCAGTGCCGACAGGTCGGCGGCGGTCACGTCACCGCCGGCACCGTGTCCGAGCACCAGCAGACCGGCCGCGGGCACCGGCGGGACGGTCAAATCGACCCGGGCGGTCCCGCGCGGCGTCGGCACCGACCGCCGGTCGGCCCCCGGGCCCACGGGTTCGCCCGGGTCGGCAGGCTCTGGCGGGCCCGGGTCGCTTCGCTGCACCGGACCATTGTGCCGTGGCCGCCGCGCGTACCCGCCTGGCACCGCCCCGATCAGCTCAGCGGCACCAGGGTGAGCAACCGGTCGCGGACCGGCGGGCCGGCTTCGTCTACCGGACCGGGATCCGGACCGCCGGAGCCCCGCCAGGCCACCTGCATGGCCCGGCGTTCCCGTGGGGTCGTCGCTCCCCAGACACCGTGGCTGTCCCCGGCGTCGAGCGCCCAGGCCAGGCACGGCCCCTGGACCGGACAGGTACGGCAGAGCGCGACTGCCGCGTCGGCCGGTTCACTCGGCGCGGGAAAGAACGTCTCCGGGTCGACGCTCTGGCAGACCCCACGAGTCCGCCAGGCCTCGTCGAGGCGGCGCTCCGCCATCGCTGTGAGCAGCCTGGGGTCGCGCCGCGCGGCGGCGACCTCATGTGGACGGGGCATTCGCGCCCGTGTCATTACCCACCTCCCCCGTGGGATCTTAGACATTGATCAACGTCGTTGGTTTGCGGCGAATCGGAATCCACTGTCGGCGCTGGTTTCTATCGCACTTCGACGGGCACAGACAAGGGCCTGCATCGATTCTGGGGAAAATACGTCCCGGCGATTCGGTCCCAACACTGGCAAACCTCCGCCCGCGTGGTCGGCCGATCACCGAAAGTAGGACCCCCGCGTCGCCGCCGGGCGTGGGAGCGGTACCATCCGCAGGGTCAGAAGAGCTCCGGCTGCGCCGCCGGACCGACCGGCCCCGACCCGCTCCCCGGAGCGACCCGTTGCACCAGTTCAGCGCCGTTGTTGCGGACGTTGCCGACCGCCGTGCCCACCGGCCGAATCTCGATGTGGTCCAAGTAATTGTCATCCGGCGCAGCCAGCAGGGCGGTGCCGTCCACTTCCGGGTCGAGCCATTCGGCCCAGCGGTCCTCCGGCAGCAACAGCGGCATTCGATCATGAACCTCGGCGAACGGACCGACCGCAGCGGTGGTAATCACACTGCTCGTGATCATTGGCTCCGGCCGGCCCCATACCGACCAGAGACCGGCGAACGCCAGTACCCGGCCGTCGACCGGGGTCATGAAGTACGGCTGCCCGCCACCGCGCCGGGCCCCGGGCGGGCGTACCCACTCGTACCAGCCGTCGGCCGGCACCAGACAGCGACGACGGGCGAACGACGGCGCGAACGCCCTACTGGACGCGACCGTCTCCGACCGCGCGTTGATCATGCGGGTGCCGATCCGGGGGTCGGCCGCCCACGGCGGCACCAGGCCCCACCGGGCCACGCTCACCACCCGGCGGGCGGCCGCCGGCTCGGCGGCCGGCTGCGGCTGGCCGGCCCGGTCACCCCGGGACAGCCGCACGATGGGCACCGGATCGGTGGGTGCCGCGTTGTAGTCGGCCGCCAGCGCACCGCCCGTGTCGTCCAGCGCCTCGAACAACGCGGAGAGGTCCGCCGCGCTGCGCGTGGTCGCGTACCGCCCGCACATGGTGCCCAGGCTAGTTGGTCGGCCCGGCGTGGTTGGCACACTGTACGGATGCCTGAACTCAGCAGTGTCCCGCCGCACCAGCCATGGACCGCACCCCGCGCCGCCGGGCCGGTCAGGTCCACCCTCCGACTGCCCGGCTCGAAGTCGATGACCGCCCGCGCCCTGGTGCTGAGTGCACTCGGCACCACCCCCGGCGGCGTCGTCCGCCCGCTCCGGGCCCGGGACACCACGCTGATGGCCGCCGGCCTGGCCGCGATGGGGACCGGGATCGACACCGGCTCCGCACAGCGCTGGCCGGTCGTCCCGGCCGCACTGCACGGCCCGACACACGTCGACGTCGGCCTCGCCGGCACCATCATGCGGTTCCTGCCGGCGGTTGCCGGGCTGGCCGACGGTCCGGTCACCTTCGACGGCGACCCGCAGGCCCGGGCCCGCCCGCTCGGCCCGCTGCTCGACGGTCTGCGCCACCTCGGGTTGCGCATCGACGCCGCGCCGACCGGCGGGCTGCCGATCACCGTGCACGGCACCGGACAGGTCGCCGGCGGTGAGGTCGAGGTGGACGCCTCGAAGTCCAGCCAGTTCGTCTCCGGGCTGCTGCTGGCCGCGTCCCGGTTCACCGGCGGGGTGCTGGTCCGGCACACCGGAGGCGTACTGCCGTCCGCCCCGCACATCCGGATGACCGTCGAGATGCTGCGCGCCGCCGGCGCCGTGGTCGACGACTCGGTGCCACAGACCTGGCGGGTCGAGCCGGGCGAACTGCGCGGGCGGGACTGGCCGATCGAGCCCGACCTGTCCGGCGCGCTGCCCTTCTTCGCCGCCGCGCTGGTCACCGGCGGCACGGTGACCCTGGCCGACTGGCCGACGGAGAGCGTCCAGGCGGTAGGCCAACTGATCGAACTGATCGAGCAGTTCGGCGGCTCGGCCACGGTCGACGCCGCCGGGCTGACCGTACGGGGCACCGGCACGGTGCACGGCGTCACCGTCGACCTGCGCCAGGTCAGCGAGTTCACCCCGGTGTTCGCCGCGCTCGCCGCGCTCGCCGACGCGCCGTCGCGGCTGACCGGCGTGGCCCACATCCGTGGACACGAGACCGACCGGCTGGCGGCGCTCGCCGCCGAGTTGACCGGGCTCGGCGCCGCGGTGACCGAGCTGCCCGACGGGCTGGAGATCGCCCCCAAACCGCTGCACGGCGCGGTGTTCCGCACCTACGACGACCACCGGATGGCGCACGCCGCCGCCGTGCTCGGCCTGGCGGTGCCGGGCGTCGAGTTGACCGACGTCGCGTGCACGGCCAAGACGCTGCCGGAATTTCCGGCACTATGGTCGGCGGCGGCGGCGGGAAACTGACCGCGACGGGAGAGGAGCAGATCCTGGCCGGCAGGCGCAGGGAGTACGACGAGGACGACGTGCGGGTACGACCGCGCCGGTCGTCCCGGCCGCGTACCCGCACCCGCCCGGCGCACGACGACGCGGTCGACGGTTTCGTGGTCACGGTCGACCGGGGCCGTTACGGCTGCGTACTCACCGGCCCGCAGGCCCCACAGCCGGTCGCCGACCTGCCTCCGGTGGTGACCGCGATGCGGGCCCGGGAGCTCGGCCGACGCGCGGTGGTGGTGGGCGACCGGGTCGCGTTGGTGGGCGACGTCTCGGGTGACGCCGGCAGTCTCGCCCGGATCGTCCGGATCGACGAACGGGCCTCGGTGCTTCGCCGTACCGCCGACGACGACGAGACCACGCCGGAAGGTCGGCTGGAACGGGTGGTCGTCGCCAACGCCGACCAACTGGTGATCGTCAGCGCGTTGGCCGACCCACCGCCCCGGACCGGGTTCATCGACCGTTGTCTGGTCGCCGCGTACGACGCCGGGATCGACCCGCTGCTCTGCCTGACCAAGGCCGACCTGGCCGACCCGGCGCCGGTCGTCGACTACTACCGGGACCTCGACCTGGAGTACGTGCTGTGCCGACCCGGCAGTGACCTGGCCGACCTGCGGCAACGCCTGGCCGGTCGGCTGTCGGTGCTGGTCGGGCATTCCGGGGTGGGCAAGAGCACGCTGGTCAACCGGCTCGTGCCGGAGGCGTTGCGAGCGGTCGGCACGGTCAGCGCGATCGGCCGGGGACGGCACACCTCGTCCAGCGCGGTAGCCCTGCGGCTGCCGTACTCCGGCGCGTCGCCCGACGGTGCCGACACGTCGGCCGACGGTGCCGGGGTGGGCGGTCGGGTCGACGCGCGGGTCGTCCCGGCCGGCGACCCCGGATGGATCGTCGACACGCCCGGCGTACGCAGTTTCGGGCTGGCCCACGTGTCGGCCGAGAGCCTGCTGCACGGCTTCGCCGACCTGGTCGAGGGAAGCCTCGACTGCCCGCCGAACTGTGAGCACACCGGTGACGCCGTCCAGTGCCGGCTGGCCGGCTGGGTGGCGGCCGGCAACGCCGATCCGCGCCGGCTGGCGTCGTACCGGCGGCTGCTGGACTCGCGGTCCGGGGATACCGAGACCGGCCGTACCGCGACCCGGGAGTGAGCTGGCCGAACCTTGCGCGGTGGGACATCCGACCATTGCGGTGAGTAATCAGATACCTTTCCCGCCATGGCCCGGTACGCCGACGATCTCTCCCTCGCCCATCTGCTCGCCGACACCGCGGACTCGATGTCGATGGCCCGGTTCCGGGCGCTCGACCTGCGGGTCGAAGCGAAGCCGGATCTCACGCCGGTCTCCGACGCGGACACCGCCGTGGAGAAGGCGCTGCGCGCCACCCTGGCCCGGACCAGACCCCGCGACGGGGTGCTGGGCGAGGAGTTCGGCGCGTCGGTCGCGGCGGCGGGACCCGGCAACCGGCAGTGGGTGATCGACCCGATCGACGGCACCAAGAACTTCATCCGGGGCGTACCGGTCTGGGCCACGCTGATCGCCCTGATGGAAGGGGACCAGCCGGTGGTCGGCCTGGTCTCGGCGCCGGCGCTTGGCCGACGCTGGTGGGCGGCGATCGGTCACGGAGCGTACGCGGGACGGCACACGGCCGCCGCCACCGCGATCCAGGTCTCCGGGGTCCGCCGCCTCGCCGACGCCAGCTTCTGCTACTCCTCGCTGACCAGTTGGGAGGAGTCCGGGCGACTACCGGCCATGCTGGACATCATGCGGTCGGTGTGGCGCAGCCGGGCATACGGGGACTTCTACGGCTACATGCTGGTAGCCGAGGGCGCGGTGGACGCGATGGTCGAACCGGAGCTGTCGCTGTGGGACCTGGCCGCGTTGATTCCCATCGTCACCGAGGCGGGTGGCACCTTCACCGATCTGACCGGCCGGGCGGGTCCGGCCGGTGGCAGCGCCGTGGCCAGTAACGGCAGGCTGCACTCCGACCTGCTGCACCGGCTCAGCTGACCGCAGCCGGTCTCAGGTGGAGCGAATCGAGCGACCGTCTATCCTCGCCGGGTGACGTCGACCGGTTGGTGTTTTCTCGCGGCGATGATCGCCACGTACGGCGTCGCACACCTCTTCCAGGCGGTGGCCGCCGCCCGCACCACGGTCCGTCGCTGCTTCGACCCCGGTCTGCTGCTGCGACTCGCCCGGCAGCCGGTGTACCTGATCGGCCTCGGCTGCCAGTGCCTCGCCTTCGTGCTGGCCTTCCTCGCCCGGCGGGACCTGCCGCTGTTCCTGGTCCAGGCCAGCGTGGCCGCCGCGCTCGGGGTGACCGCACTGCTCGGGGTGCTGACCATGGGCTGGCGGCTGCCGACCGCCGAGGTGGTCCTGCTGGTGCTGCTGCTGGTCGGAGTCACCGCATTGGTCGTCGCCGCCCGACCCGCGCCGGCGGACCCGCTCGGCCCCCGCGCGGTGGCCGTCGTCGCCCTCGCCGGCCTGCTGATCGCCGCCCTCGGTGCCGGGGCCGCCCGGCTCGACGGCCCGGCCGCAGCCGTCCTGCTCGGACTGCTCGCCGGGTTCGCCTTCTCCGCCGCCGCGGTCGCCTCCCGGCCGCTCGCCGGCACCGCCAGCTACCGGGACCTGGTCACCGAACCACTGCTCTACCTGCTGATCGTGCACTCAGCCATCGGTCAGTGGCTGATCGGCCTGGCGATGCAGCGGGGTTCGGTCACCGCCGCCATCGCGGCGATGGACGCGGCGGGCGCGGTCCCGGCCGCCATCGTCGGCCTGCTGCTGCTCAACGACAAGATCTGGCCCGGCCGCGAATGGCTGGCCGCGGTCGGATTCCTGATCACGCTGGCCGCCGTGCTCGGTCTGACCCGGTACGCGACGACCCAGCACGCACCCGAGACCCCGCAGCCGGCCTGGTCCGGCGGCCCGGGTCAGGCAGGCCGGACCGACAGCACAGGTCAGCCGGCCCGGACCGGCCCGGCGGTCGCCTCCGTCGGGGCGGTCGCCTCCGCCGGCGCGGTGTCCTCGATCGCCGCCAGGTCGATCTCCACGTCGACCGGCTCGACCGAATCACCATCGGGCAGCTGCCCGGAGACGACGCCGCTCGACCCCGCCGGCACCGGGCCGTGGCGCGACCCGAGCACCCGCTGGTAGAGCCGTTCGACGGCGGCGGCGGTCCGGTCCCAGCCGTACCGGCACCGGACCCGGTCGACCGCCGCGTGCCCGTACGCGAACCGCTCGGCCTCATCGGCGAGCAGCCGCCGCAGCGCGACGCCGAGCGCCCGGACGTCGCCGGGCGGCACCAGCCGACCGGTCACCGCGTCCACCACGCAGTCGGCGACCCCGCCGTGGGCGTACCCCACCACCGGCACGCCGCACGCCATCGCCTCCAACGCCACCGTGCCGACCGGCACGTACCGGCTGGTGCAGGCGACCACGTCGACCGACCGGTACAGCTGCGGCATCTCCCCGGCCGGTACCGCGCCGAGCAGCTCGATCTGGTCGGCCACCCCGTACCGGGTGGCCACTTCCCGCAGCCGCCGTGCGTCCGGATGCCCGGCCAGCTCCGCCCGGTCGGGCCCGCCGGCGATGAGCACGTCGACGTCGCCGACCAGCCGGAGCGCGCCGATCAGCTCGTCATGCCCGGAGCCGGGGGTGAGGTCGCCGACGGCGAGTAGCCGGCGACGCCGCCGTACCGGCGACGCGGGGTCCGGCGCGAACCGCGTGGTGTCCACCCCAGGTGGGATCATCGCGACCGACGCGCGGTCACGTCCCATCCGGGCCAGTTCGTCCACCTCCTCGGTGCACTGCGCGACGGCCGCGTCGACCACCCGGCACAGCGCCTGCTCGAGCGCGATCCGTTGCCGCGGACCCCGGTAGTCCGTACCCAACTGCCGCTGCTGCTGACTACCGATGCTGTGGAAGGTCTGCACCAGCGGGACCCGACTGTGGCCGACCGCGCTGGCAGCCGCGAGACCACCCGGCCAGAAGTGCCCGTGCACCACGTCCGGCGTCCACGGTCCGTCGTCCCACTGACCCGCCAGCCAGCGACCAAGCTCCGGCAGGTGGGCCAGTAGTTCGGCGGTGCCGAGCCGGGTCGGCGGACCGACCGGCACCCGGATCAGCTGGTAGCCGTCCGACGACTCGCCGTCCGGCTCGTCCGGCCCGGTCCGCCGCTGATAGACCCGGACCTCGTGACCGAGAGCAGCCAGTTCGGTGGCGAGCCGGGCGATGTGCTGCCGGGTGCCGGTGACCGGCTGCCCGGCGGTGTCGAGACGTCCGGGGTCACACTGTGCGAGGTCACGGTGTACGGGGTGGCCCATCACAGCTCCATCGTGGGCAGACACCAGACCGACGCGCATCTTCACCTCCGTTGCTCGTCACGGGTGCTAGCGGTTCTTTCTAACCCCTGCGGTACGAGGATTCCTCCGGTTCCGGCGAGCACCACCCTCGGGTGAGAGCCACGGGTGAGGTACGGCGACCCACACCGGCGGTATGACACGCCCAAATCGGGGTACCCGTACGCATGGCAGCGACCGGGACGCAGAGCAGCCGCTTCCGCCCAACGGGTACGTCGGGGCTGCGGACGACCGGGCCTGATGTCCGCAGCGCCGGACCGGTACGGGGCGCCGGGAGGAAGAACGTGCCTACCGATCTGCGATGCGTGCTGGAGTGTGACCCGACCGACCCGGTGATCCGGCTGGTCGGGGTGCTGGATCGGCACGCGGTCCACGACGTCCGGGCGGCGCTGCTGGACTGCCTGGCCGACCGGGCGGCCCCGGTTGCGGTGGACATCTCCCGGGTACGCGCCGCCGCCCCCGGCGCGTTGCTGCGGTTCGGCGAGGTCGCCCGGACGGTCGCCGACTGGCCGGCCGGCGGCTTCGTCTGCTGCGCCGCGCCGCCTGGCACCGGCCGCGCCTGGTCCGCGGCGGGGCTGACCGTACTGCCCGACGCCTGCCGCCGGTGGGGGCTGCCGCGACTGGTCGATCCGGCCGCCGTGGCGCTCACCGAACTGGTGAACAACGTGGTGGTGCACTCCGTACGCCGATGTCGGTGCGGATCGGTCTGCCCACCCCGGCCGGACCGGTCCCGGTGGCGCCGACCGCACTGCGCGGCCGGGGCATGCTGCTGGTCGACTCGGTTGCGTGGCGGTGGGGCTGCACTCCGCTGCGGGGCGGCAAACTCGTCTGGGCGGCCATCGATCCGGCGGACCATCCACAGGACGGAGACTGACAGTGGGACGGCATGACAGTTCGACCGGCCGGGCCCGGCTCGCCCTGCTGCTCGCCGGGGTGGCGGTCGGCTACCTGATCGGCAGACGGACCAGGTCCGGCGGAACAGACGTCACGACGGGGCCGGCCGTGGACCAGCCGGCGACCGGAGCCGCGATGGGCCAGCCGGCGACGCACCCGGCGACCGCCGGGCCGGTACGGGTACGGCCAGCGGTGGCACCGGCCGGCCAACGGCCCGGGGCCGACCTCGGGTACCACCCGGGACGCCCGGCGGACGAGGAGTTCGCCGCCGACGTGGTGAGCGGATCATCGGCGACCACCGCCTCGCACCCGTACCAGGTGCCGGCCGGTCGGACCACGGCGACGCCGACCGGCGCCGGTCGGCGACCCGGCCGTGCCGACCGGCGCGGACGGTGACGACGCGCCGCCGCCGGTGCGCCGCCACCCCGACCCGCCCCGGCCAGGTGTGTGACCGCCACCGACCCGGGTAATGGGACGGCATGCGTACAGACGACTTCCCCCGGCCGGTTTCTGACCCGGAGTCCGAAGGAATCCCGCAGACCGCGGACGACGACTCGACCGCGTACGACGACGTGGCCAGCGGCCGCGAGGCCGACGGCCCGGACCCGGAGAGCATCCCGGGCGACGTGCCGGTGGCGGTGGACCACTTCGGCAACACCGCCCAGGAGCAGCTCGACGGGGAGTCGTTGGACTACAAACTCGCCCGGGAGGCGCTGGGCAGGCCGGTGGACGATCAACTCAGCGGGCCGGTCGACCAGACGCTGGGCGACGAGGCCAACAGCGAACAGGCCGCGGCCCAGGCGCAACGCGACGCCGACGTGCTCGACCCCGGCCCGTACTCGGATCCGGACTCACCGGTCTCGCTCTACGATCACGGTCGGCTCGGTGGTGCGGACAACGGCCTGGTAGGGCGGCTGGTCGAAGCCGACGAGGGGGTGCACACCGACGACGAACCGGATTCGGTGGCGGCCGACGCGGGAGCCGCCGGCGGCGGGGCCAGTGCCGAGGAGCTGGCGGTGCACGAGGCCGAGGCCCCCGAGGACCACCCGATCGACCGCTGACAGACCCCGTCGACGGTCAGCCAGTCAGCCGGTCGACGGCCGGTCGGTCGGCCGGTCAGTCAGTTGTCCAGGCCCTGTTCGATCGCGTACCGGGTGAGCTCCACCCGGTTGTGCAGCTGCAGCTTGCCCAGGGTGTTCTGCACGTGGTTCTGCACCGTCCGGTGGGACAGCCCCAGCCGGCCGGCGATCTGCTTGTACGACAGCCCCTTGGCGACCAGCCGCAGCACCTCGGTCTCCCGGTCGGTGAGCCGGGGCTCGTCCCCGGCGGGTCGCGCGGTGGCGGCCAGCCGGCGGTACTCGCCGAGCACCAGTCCGGCCAGTCCCGGCGTGAACACGGCCTCCCCGGTCGCGGTCCGGCGGACCGCGTCGAGGAACTCCCCCGGGCCGGCCGACTTCAGCAGGTAGCCGGTCGCGCCGGCCTTGACCGCGTCGAGCACGCTCTGCTGTTCTCCGCTGGCCGACAGCATCAGCACCCGTACGCCGGGCTGCTCGGCCAGCATGCCCCGGATCACCTCCACCCCGGAGATGTCGGGCAGTTGCAGGTCCAGCACCACCACCTGGGGTCGGGCCGCCGCGCAGATCCGCACGGCCTGGCGTCCCTCCCCGGTGGTGGCGACCACCTCGTGGCCGGCCTCGGCCAGGTCCCGGGCCACCCCTTCCCGCCACATCGGATGGTCGTCGACCACCATCACCCGGATCGGCTCCACCGCGTCCGCCGCCGCACCTGCCGTCACCCGTACTCCTCCGCCGTCGTCTCCGGGCTCGGCACCCGCAGCTCGATCTCGGTGCCCGCGCCGGGCTCCGAGACGATCCGTACCGTGCCGCCGATCTCGGCGACGCGCCCCTCGATCGACTGGCTCACCCCGAGCCGACCCTGCGCGGCGGCCTCCGCCAGCCGACCGGGTCGGATGCCGCACCCGTCGTCCCGGATCGACACGGTAACCGCGTCCGGCTCCTCTTCGACCAGCACCCACACCCGCGCCTGCGGACCGCCGTGGCGCACCGCGTTGTCCACCGCGGCACCGAGCGCCGCGCCCAGCTCGGCGGCGAGCCGACCGGGCAGCAGCACCGGGTCGGCCGGGGTGGCGACCGAGACCCGCGACGACGCGTACCCGTTGACCACGGAACGCAGGTCGACCGGCCCGGCGTCGAACGCCGCCGGCGGGGCAGGCTTGTCCGGCGGTACGGTGACCCGGCTGGTGACCAGCGCCCGCAACGCGGCCTCCTGCTCCCCGGCGAGCCGGGCCAGCTCACCGGCCTCGCCGTCGAGGTCGGCCCCGCGCCGGGCGACCATTGCCAGCACCTGCAGCACCGAGTCGTGGATGTCGCGGGCCAGCCGCTCCCGCTCCCGGGTCGCGGCGGCCAGCTCCCGGGTCGCCGCCTCCAGCTCGACCGCCCGCTGCAACCGGTCCTCCGCCGCACCGATCAGCCGGGCCACGTGACCGACGGCGATGCCGGCCAGCAGCATCAGCACACCGGGAGTGACCGACGACTCGTTGAGCCGGTCCCGTACCGCAAGGTCGGCGGCGGTCAGCACCAGGGCAGCGGTCACCCCGAGCCGCCGGCCGCCGGCGACCGCCCAGGCCAGCACCGGACCGGCGAGCCAGGCGACCGCGATGGTCGGCACCCCGTCGGCCAACGCGGGCCGCCCGATGATCCATGGGCTGACCAGCAGCGGGACCAACGCGACGAACAGGTCGGCGGCGAGCAGCGGCCAGCGACGCAGTCGGGGCCGGGCGTACGCCCAGGTGGCGGCGACCGTCCAGGCGATCATGCCGAGCAGGACCGGGACGGCGACGAGCGGATGGGCGTAGTCGGCTGCGTTGCGGGCGTACAGCACCAGCACGTAGCCGAGGGCGGTGAACCGGAACACCGCGAGGGCCCGCCACAACGGGACGATCAGGGTGCCCACCGGGGCAGGGTTCTGCCGCACCCGCTGACGATGGCACACGACCGGACGGCCGGCGAGCGCCGGCCACCCCCGGCACGGAGCGAGCGGTCACGGGCGGGCCGAACACGCCCGGACCGATGTGCATTTCCCCACAGGTCAACGTAGGGTGAGAATGCCGCGAAAGCACTGACGATCAGCAGCCGGATGGGCCATGACCGACGCAGATCCCCCGTCATCGCGTACGGTCGTGCCTATCGACCCGATGGATCTGCTCAGCGAGACCTTCGACCGGTCGCAGGTCACTGACCTGCGACACCACGTCGCATCGTGCGCCAGTTCGGCTGGGATGAGTGGCCAACGGCTCGACGACTTCGTGCTGGCCGTCAACGAGCTGATCACCAACGCGGTCCGGCACGGCGGCGGCCAGGGCTGGCTGCGGATGTGGCGTGACACACAGTCGATGTACTGCGAGGTCGCCGACAACGGGCAGGGCATCGGGTCCGACCGGCTGCGCAACCGGGACCGCCCAGCGCCGAACACGGCGGGTGGCTGGGGGCTGTGGCTCACCGAGCGGATGACCGACACCATGGCGGTCGCCACCGGCCCGGAGGGCACCACGGTACGGATCAGCCTGAGGTTGACCGACCCCACGGCATCCGGGGCCGGGATGTCCGAGGCCGCTGCGTCCGGGGCCGGGATGGACGATCCGGTCAGCCGAACAGGGCGCTGACCGACTCGCCGTTGTGAATCCGGCGCATCGCCTCGGCCAGGGCCGGCGCGACGGAGAGCACCTGCAGCTTCGGCACCCGCTTGGCCGCCGGAATCGGCACCGTGTTCGTGCAGACGATCTCCAGTACGCCGTCCTGCTCGCTGAGCCGGTTCAGCGCCCCGCTGGAGAACAGCCCGTGGGTGCAGGCGATGCGGATCGACCGGACCTTCAACTCCCGCAGGTGGTCGATCAGCTCGATCACCGTACTGCCTTTGGCGATCTCGTCGTCGAGGACGATCACGTCGCGGTCGACGACGTCGCCGATCACCGCGCTGATCTGCACCCGGTCGTCGCTGAACCGCTGCTTGGCCCCGGCCGCGACCGGCAGGCCGAGAATCCGGGCGAAGGCGGCGGCCTCCTTGGCGTTGCCCAGATCCGGTGAGACGACCACGGTGTCGGTCAGGTCGTGGTCGTGGAAGTACGCGGCGAGCTCGCGCAGCGCGTGCAGATGGTCGACGGGGACGCTGAAGAAGCCGTGTACCTGCGGGGAGTGCAGCGTCATCGCGAGCACCCGGTCGGCACCGGCGGAGACCAGCAGGTCCGCGACGAGCCGGGCACCGATCGAGATCCGTGGGGCGTCCTTCTTGTCCGACCGGGCGTACGCGTAGTGCGGCAGCACCACGGTGATCCGCCCGGCCGAGGCGCCCCGGGCGGCGTCGAGCATCAGCAGCAGCTCCACCAGGTGCTCCTGCACCGGCGGCACCACCGGCTGGATCAGGAACACGTCCCGCTCGCGGCAGTTCGCCTGCAGCTGCACCTCCAGGCAGTCGTTGGCGAACCGGGAGACCCGCACCGGGTGCAGCGGCACATCGAGGTGGGTGCAGATCTCCGCAGCCAGCTCGGGGTGGGCGCTGCCGCTGAAGACCGCAATGTCACGCACCAGCTGATGGTAGGTCAGCCACCGCCCAACCGATCAACAGCCCTGAAGCAGACGCGGGCCTCGACCACCGCGATCGGAACACCACGTATCCAGATACGCGGATTTAGGTCAAGATCTATTGTTACGTAGAGAGTCGAGTGCAAGACTGCGGGTCATCGCAATGACTCCGGGGGCGGCCCCTCCCCAGGTGGCTGATCCGGACCACACGTCAGTACCCGTGCAACGACCAGGAGGCCCCTCGTGATCCGTCGAACACTCTTCGCGGCCATGCTCGCCATCGGCGCCTTCGTCGCAGTCCCCGCATCGGCGGCCCACGCCGCGGCCTGCGGCGTGGACTACCACTGCGCCACCTACTACTACTCCGACCCGAACCACACCACCCAGGTCGGCTATCGGGTCTGGACCTGCGGCGGCGACATGACGCAGGTGGGCGCGACCTCCCCCTACTCGCGTACCAGCAAGTCACCCTGCTGACCCGACACCGGTCCGCCGCCCAGCCGGCTACCAGCCGAGCTGCTTGCGGACGAACTCGATCGACAGCTGGTCGAAGTGCGCCCGGCCACCCTCGTGCCCGTCCCACTCGTACACCTCGATCTCCTTCGGTCCGGCGTACGCGTGGTAGGCGGCGAAGACCGTCGACGGCGGGCACGTCTGGTCCATCAGCGCCGCGCTGAACAGCGCCGGGGCGGTCGCCCACGGCACCAGGTGGGCGGCGTCGACGTAGTCGACGGTGGCGAACGCCGCCGCCGCCCGCTCCGGCTGGATCCGGCAGAACCGGACCAGCTCGTTGTACGGATCCGCGTCGGTGATCGTGACGGCGCGGCGGATGTGACACAGAAAAGGCACCCGGGACACCACCGCACCGACCCGGTCACCGGCGAGCGCGGCGGCGGCCAACGCCAACCCGCCGCCCTGGCTGGTGCCGACCACGGCGATCCGGGACCGGTCGACACCGGGCAACTCGGGGGCGATCTCCACCGCCCGGGCCGCGTCGGTGATCAGCCGGCGGTAGTAGTAGCCGGCCGGGTCCAGCACACCCCGGGTCAGGTAGCCCGGAGTGGTCGGCCCGGACCCGTCCGGCCCGGCGTCCGGGGTGTCCCCGCCGCGCCACGACCCGCCCTGGCCCCGGGTGTCCATCACCAGGTGGGCGAAGCCGGCGGAGGCCCACAGCAGCCACTCGTGCGGGCGGCCGCGGCCGCCGCCGTACCCGATGAACTCGACGACGACCGGCAGCGGGCCGGCGGCGGCCGACGGCACGTTGAACCAGCCCTTGATCTCCTGGCCGGCGAAGCCGGTGAAGCTGACGTCGTACGTGTTGATCATGCGCAGCGCGGTTTTCACCGGGGTCGCCACCGGCGGCACCGCCATCGACCGGGCGTCGGACAGCGTCTCGTCCCAGAACTCGCGCAGATCCGCCGGGGGTGACAGCTCAGGCTGGTAGCGCCGCAGCTGATCGAGGGGAAGATCGAACCAGGCCATGGCGGCACGCTACCAGCGCCGGCCGACCCGACGGGGGCCGATGTCTGCGGCCATGCCGGCCCTGGCTACGGCCATACTGGCCCGATGACGGAGCAGACCAGCTTGGCCACCGCCGGACGGTACGTCGCCGCCATCGACCAGGGCACCACCTCGTCGCGGTGCATCGTCTTCGATGCCGACGGCGCGATCGTCGCCATGGCGCAGCGCGAACACCGGCAGATCTTCCCGCGCCCCGGCTGGGTCGAGCACGACGCCGAGGAGATCTGGGCCAACGTCGAACAGGTGGTCCGCCAGGCCCTCGCCGACGCCGGCGCAAGTGGATTGGCCGCGATCGGCATCACCAACCAGCGGGAGACCACCGTGGTGTGGGACCGGGCCACCGGTCGGCCGGTGCACCACGCGATCGTCTGGCAGGACACCCGCACCGGGCCGCAGCTGCGCCGACTCGGCGCGGCCGTCGGCGAGCAACGGCTGCGGGCGCGCACCGGGTTGCCGCTGGCCACGTACTTCGCCGGGCCGAAGGCGATGTGGCTGCTGGAGCACGTCGACGGCCTCGCCGAGCGGGCGCAGCGCGGCGAGGTGCTCTTCGGCACGATGGAATCCTGGCTGATCTGGAAACTGACCGGCCGGCACGTCACCGACGTCACCAACGCCAGCCGCACCCTGCTGATGGACGTACACACGCTGCGCTGGGACGATGAAATCCTGTCCGCGGCGGGCATTCCGGCCGCGATGCTGCCGGAGATCGTTCCGTCGGCCACGATCTACGGTACGGCGGACGCCGACGTCGCCGGTGGAGTGCTCGCCGGCGTACCGGTCGCCAGCGCGCTCGGTGACCAGCAGGCGGCCCTGTTCGGGCAGACCTGCTTCCAGCCCGGCGAGGCCAAGTGCACCTACGGCACCGGCAGTTTCCTGCTGCTGAACACCGGCACCAGCGCGGTCACTTCCCGGCACGGGCTGCTGACCACGGTGGCGTACCAGATCGGCGACGAGCCGGCCCATTACGCGTTGGAAGGCGCGATCGCGGTGACCGGGTCGCTGGTGCAGTGGCTGCGCGACAACCTGGGCCTGATCTCCAGCGCGGCGCAGATCGAGGAGTTGGCGCGCACCGTCGACGACAACGGCGGCTGCTACATCGTGCCGGCGTTCTCCGGGCTGTTCGCCCCGCACTGGCGGGCCGACGCCCGGGGCGTGGTCGCCGGGTTGACCGGCTACATCACCAAGGGCCATCTGGCCCGGGCGGTGCTGGAAGCCTCGGCGTGGCAGACCCGGGAGGTGGTCGACGCGATGAACGCCGACTCGGACGTGGCGCTGCGCCGGCTGCGGGTCGACGGCGGGATGACCGCCAACGGGCTGCTGATGCAGTTCCTCGCCGACGTACTCGACGTGCCGGTGGTCCGCCCGGCGGTCAGCGAGACCACCTGCCTCGGGGCGGCGTACGCGGCCGGACTGGCGGTCGGCTTCTGGCCGGACCTGGAAACGTTGCGCGCCCAGTGGCGGGCCGACGCGCACTGGCGGCCGGCGATGGACCCGGCGCACCGCGACCGCGAGTACGCCCAGTGGCGCAAGGCCGTCACCCGCACCCTCGACTGGGTCGACGACTGACGGCCAGCGCCTCATTGGCTCGGCTGTCCTTCCTCGTCGGGCGGGAGCAGGTCGGCCGAGCGGCGGGCGACCGCCGACCCGATCAGCGCGATCGCCTCGGCACCGGGCATCGCCGGCAGCTGCCGGCCGTCGCGCAGCCGCAGCGCGACCCGGCCGTACGGCGCCTCCCGGGCACCGATCACCGCCACGTACGGGATCCTGCGCTGGGCCGCCGCCCGAATCCGGGCCCCGATGGTGCCGTCGTCGTCCACCTCGACGCGCAGTCCGGCGGCGGTGGCGTCGCTGGCCAGCGCGTCGGCGGCCGGCTGCTGGTCGGCGGCCACCGGCAGGACCCGTAACTGCACCGGGGCGTACCACGCCGGGAATGCACCGGCGTGCACCTCGATCAGGTGCGCGAACAGCCGCTCCATCGAGCCGATCAGGCTGCGGTGCACCATCACCGGTCGGACCCGCCCGCCACGCTCGTCGACGTAGGACAGGTCGAAGCGGGCCGGCTGGAGGAAATCGACCTGGATGGTGGACAGGGTCGACTCGCGTCCGGCCGGGTCGACGATCTGCACGTCGATCTTCGGACCGTAGAAGGCGGCCTCACCGGCGGCGACCCCGTACCGGACACCTGCCGCCTCCAGGGCCTGACACAGCAGCCGCTCAGCCTGCTCCCACGCGTCGTCGTCACCGGCGTACTTGCCGCCGTCGCCGCGCACCGACAGCTGGTACGACGACACCCGTACGCCGAGTGCGTGGTGCGCCTGCCGCATCAGCCGCAGCACGTCGGCGATCTCGGCACCGATCTGCGGCAGGGCGCAAAAGATGTGCGAGTCGTTCAGCCAGATCGACCGCACCCTGGTCAGCCCGCCGAGCACGCCGGAGCGTTCCGCCCGGTACATGGCACCGAGTTCGGCGATCCGCAGCGGAAGCTCCCGGTAGGAGCGCTGCCGCGCCTTGAAGATCAACGCGTGGTGCGGGCAGAGGCTCGGCCGCAGCACCAGCGCGTCCCCATCCCCGTCCTCGTCTCCATCCCCGTCCTCGGCTTCGTTGTCGTTTACGTCCCCGCCCAGGGCCATCGGCGGGAACATGTCGTCGGCGAAGTTGGTCCAGTGGCCGGACAACTCGTACATCTGCCGTTTGCCCAGAACCGGTGAGTAGACGTGCTGGTATCCGGCGCGGCGCTCCAACTCGCGCACGTACGACTCGACTTCGTGGCGGGCCGCCGCGCCGGCCGGCAGCCAGAACGGCAGGCCGGCACCGATCAGCGGATTGGAGTCGAACAGGTCGAGTTCACGGCCGAGCTTGCGGTGGTCGACGGGCATCGGTGTCTCCTGGGGTCATGGCCGGGCCGAAACACCCTGCGGAGAGCCGGAAACGGCCCCGGGCGTCTCGCCCGGGGCCGTTTCGTCAGCTGAGGATCAGGTCAGCGCGAACGTACGCCGGGACGTCCCGGCGTCGTCGTGACCGACCTCAAAACCATGCCCGCGATGGTACGCCTGCCCCGCGCCGCCGCCTACCGGTTTCCGGTGCGGTCGGTCAGGGGGCGAGGCGGTGCAGGTCGCGCGGGAAGATGGTGACCTGCCGGATGTTCGGCACGTCGAGCAGCCGGGCCACGAACCGTTCCAGCCCGAACGCGAACCCGCCGTGCGGCGGCATCCCGTACCGCATCGCGTCGAGATAGCCGGTGTACGGGGTCAGGTCGGTCTCGCCCCGCTCGGCGAGCGCCTGCACGTAGTCGCCGTACCGGTGCAGCCGTTGCCCGCCGCTGACCAGCTCCACGCCCCGGAAGATCAGGTCGATGGCGCGTGAGTAGCCGGGCCGGGCCGGGTCAGGGTGGGTGTAGAAGGCCCGGTGCCGGGTCGGGTAGCCCTCGACGAAGACGAAGTCGCTGCCGTGCTCGCGCAGCGCCCACTCCCCCAGCCAGCGTTCGTGCTCCGGGGCCAGATCCGGCTCGCCGGTCACGTCCCGGCCGGTCGCCGCGCTGATCATCGCCAGGGCGTCGGCGAAGTGCACGATCACCGGCTCGGCCGGCAGCGCCGGCAGCCGTACGCCGAGCAGCTCCAGCGCCGGCCCGGCGCGGTCGGTGACCGTGGCAAGCATCCCGCCGACGGTGGCGTGGCAGGCGGCGATCACGTCCCGGTGGTCGTCGACGAAGCCGAGTTCGGCGTCGAGCGACGTGTACGCCGCCAGGTGCCGGGCGGTGTCGCTCGGCTCGGCCCGGAACACCGGCCCGACCTCGAAGACCCGTTCGAAGACGCCCACCATGATCTGCTTGTAGAGCTGCGGTGACTGGGCAAGATAGGCCCGGCGGCCGAAGTAGTCGAGGGCGAAGACGTTCGCGCCGCTCTCGGTCGCCGTACCGACGATCTTCGGGGTGTGGATCTCGACAAAACCTTGTCCGGTAAGCGTGTTACGGAAGCCGGCGACGGCGGCGGCCGCGATCCGGTGCGTGGCGGCCAGCTTCGGGTGCCGCAGCGCGACCGGCGCATGGTCCAGGATCGTCGGCAGGTTCGCCCGCAGGTCCGGCCGATGAAGATCAAACGGTACGGGCGCCGCCGGGTCGGTCAGCGGTGCGATCGTCGGCCCGGTGATCTCGACGCCGCCGGGGGCGGCCGGCTGGGCGGTCGCGATGCCGGTGACGGAGACGGTGGTCTCCTCCGGCAATTGTTCAAGCTGGGCCCGTACCGCCGGGTCGGTAACGACGACCTGGGCGAGCCCGGCGGCATCGCGCACAATCAGGAAGGCGACGGACTTCAGCAGCCGCCGCCGATGAATCCAGCCAGCAAGCCGTACGGGCTGGCCAACGAAGTCGGAAAGGGCGGCGGAAAGGATGCGTTGCATGGTGGTGACCTCCTCTGGCGTGCGCAACGCGTCCCCAGAGAGGTGTGGGCGAGCGGGATCCTCGCGGTGCCACCACACCTTCACCGCGCCACCGCCGCTAGTTGGTGGCGCGGCCTTCGTTTACCCGTGACGTGGGCGAGTCGGCGGGAGTCTACTGAGCCCGGACGGGCCGTTCTTTCCCGCAGCTCAGGAGGGTCTTCACGGCCGGGCCGGAGTCCGCCTTCTCAGCTGTGGGCGGCTCTCTGTCACTCCGGTGGGCGCAACCGCTACTCGGCTCCGTCGTCGCTGTTGCCCACAGACGTTAGCGGTACGGCGTCGCCGTCCGCATCCGGATTCTGATCGAAGGGCTTACGCCAGACGGAGATGTGTTTTCCGCTGTCGGAGGTGAACAGCGACCCGTCCCAGTCCGCTACCCGCTGTTCCAGTGTCAGGCCGGCGAGCCGGGCCATCAGGTCGCACTCGGCCGGCCAGATGTAGCGGAAGTTGCTGGAGCCGCAGGGCCCCGGCGTTGTTGTTCTATGTCCGGTTTGATCATGGTTTGCTAGATGCCGTACGCGGCGAAGGTGCTGGCGCGGTCTTGCATGTCGCGGCGGGCGTAGGCCATGTTGGCGCGGCCTGCGAGGCGGAAGGTGTTCAGGGCCAGGTTGCGCATGGCGGCCATGTTGCGGGGTGCGTTCGCGGTGCGGAGCTGGGAGTCGTCCTCGTGGAAGGTCACATCACGGGTCCAATGTAGACAATTTTCCACGACCCAATGCCCCCTGGCATAGTGGTTGAGGTGCTCGGGGCCGGCTTGGGCGGCGGTGACGCTGACGATGCCGTGGATGATCTCCTTGCTGGTGCGCACGCCGTCGAGGCCACCGGTGTCACGGCGTAGCCGGAACACCTGCCGGGCGCCCGGGAACAGGGTGTCGTCGCAGTCGGCCACGCGCAGTGTCCGGTGCTCTGTACGGCCGTGGCCCTGATCGTCTGCCACGTGCATGCGGTCGGCGAACTCGACGTCGGTACCGGACAACAACGCGTGCGCGGCCTGCAGTGCGAGCGGTTGGTTGCCCTTCAGGATCAGCATGTAGTGGGCGCCCAACGGCCCGGTGATCAGGCGGGCGGTCTTCTTGGTCGTGTGGAGTGCGTCCAGCGTCAGCAGCATGCCGGCCATGTCCAACGGGGCGAGCAGGTCACCGATCACCGCGTTCTCGCCACGTTTGTCCGGGACCTGCCGCTGGCCCAGGATCACCGCCCGGTCATGGGTGACCGCGGCGACCAGAAACGCCTTCTTGCCGTCCGCGGTACGGGCTCCGTGCAGACGTTTCCCGTCGATCGCCGCTGCAGGCAGCAGCCCCGCCGGCCCCGGGTGAGTGATCGCCCGGATCACGGCCCGGCGCTGTTCCCGCTCGACCGGCTCATCCTCGGCGGTAGCGACCTGCGGCACCGGGGCGTCACCCCGCACGACGTCAGCGGCGTAGCCGCAAGTCGCCGCATCCAGAGCGTCACCATCGACGGCGGCCAGGACCCGCCGGAAGGTCCGTTCGCTGGGTACCAGGTGCCGGCCGGTCAACGGGTTACGGCGGGCGCCGAGACGATGCAGGACATCCTGCGGGGTCCGTGCCGCCCACTGCCGGATCGCGGTCACGCAATCGTTGCCCGCCACCAACGTGGCGCACGCGGTCAGCACCAGGATCACCAGCAGCGGATGCCGTAACCCCCGTAGCCGGCGCGGGTCCGGCACCTGCCGCAACCGTTCCACCAGCGACGACGCCACCGACAACGGATCAACCGCACCCGGTCCGGCGGCGAGTTCGGCCTCCCACAACGCCAGATCAGCGAGATGGTCAACAACGGGGTCGATCAGGGAAGATGACGACACGAGCGCGACTCCAGAGACGATCTTCAGGCTTCAGCACCCGAAAGATCACCAGAGTCGCGCTCGTGCCACAACTCCCACCCCTGTCCGATCCTCAACACGGACAGAACACCCCATACCGAAACAACGCCGGGGCCCTGGCTGGAGCCGTAGCTGGCGCTGCCGTCGTCGCGCCGCCGGTAGTGGTGGGAGGTGCCCTGCTGGGTCACCATGTCGTAGGTGTCGAAGCCGACATGCCGGTCCGTCACCTCGAACGGCACCGCCGACTGCCCCGGCGGGTATCGCCGGATGCCCGGCACCCACAGCTCGACGACGAAACGCCCGCCCGGCGACAGGTGCCGGGCGGCGTTGCGGAAGCACTCCACCTGCTCATCCTGCGTACGCAGATTGCCGATGCTGTTGTAAACGACGTACACCAGCGAAAACCGCCCCGGAACCGTCGTCTTCGCCATGTCGCCGATGACAACCGGCAGGTCTTCCGCCACCGGGACCTTGCGGCGTAGTTGATCGACCATCGGCTGCGAGAATTCGATCCCGCTAACCGAGACGCCCTTCGCGGAAAGTGGGATCGCCACCCGGCCGGTGCCGATCGCGAACTCCAGCGCAGCGCCGGTGCCGGCCAGCTGGGCGAGAAAATCCACTGTCGGGTTGAGCACGTGCGGGGCGAACATCTCGGCCGAGGTGTTGTCGTACCCCTGCGCCGTCTGCTCGTCCCACAGGTCACTGCTCGTCATGGCGCGATCCTGCACGTGTCTGCCGGCTCCGCACCAACCATTTACGACGCTTGATCAACACCGAGGTGACGCTGACGCACCTCAAAATCGCGAAATGAGGTACGTCAGCGTCACCTCGACGCGGCGGGACAGTGCCTCGGGTGCCGGCGGGCCTCGGTAGGGTCTGGGTAGGGTCGGCGTCGTGACCGTCGCGCGCTCCCTCGTCCTGTTCGTCTTGGCCGCAGTCGCCGAGATCGGCGGAGCCTGGCTGATCTGGCAGGGCTGGCGGGAGCACCGCGGCCTGCTGTGGATCGCCGCCGGGGTGATCGCGCTCGGGCTGTACGGGTTCGCGGCGTCGTTGCAGCCGGATCCGAACTTCGGCCGGATCCTCGCCGCCTACGGCGGAATCTTCGTCGCCGGCTCGCTCGCCTGGGGCGTCGTCGTAGACAAGTTCCGGCCGGACCGCTGGGACCTCACCGGCGCGGCGATCTGCCTGGTCGGCGTCGCCGTCATCATGTACGCCCCACGCGGCTGAACCACGAAGACCACACTGCCGCCAGTACTCCTGGAGCGACGGTGCTCCTGGAGCCGGCGGTACTCCTTGAGTCGGGGAGTGTTCTTCTTTAGTCGGATGCGCGACTTGACTGGCGTACCGGGCAGAAAACGACGGCGACGACAGGGCAAGCTCCTCCGATGTCCCGCCCCGCCACGGTGCCACGCGAGCTGAGCTTCGAGCCGTTCTCCGGCAGCAGCGCCATCGCCGCCGGCGTGATCACCCGGCGGATGCTCAACGGCCCGTCCTGGCGCCGTATCCTCCCCGACGTCTACGTACACAAGAGCTCGTACCACCCCGACGACCACCGGATGTGGTGCAGAGCCGCCGCCGCACGGCTGCCGCCCGGCGCGGCGATCCACGAGCTCAGCGCAGCATTTCTATGGGGGGTCGATCTTCTGCCGCGACGCGGACCCGGGCAGGTGGTGGTGCCGGTGCACGTCGCCCTACCCAAGACGGCCAGGCGGTACTCACACCCCATCTTGAAGTCCGCATACCGGACGTTCGCCCCTGACGACATCACGTCCTTGAGCGGACTTCCCTTGACCACTGGAGTCCGTACCGCGTTCGACCTGGGTCGCTCTTTGCCGCGCGCCGACGCGCTCGGCGCCCTCGACGCCGTCCTGCGCCGCCGCGTTGTGACGCGTAGGCAGCTCGCGGCGTACATCGACACCCGTCGAGGGGTGCGCGGTCTGCGGCAGGTCCGGGGGCTACTTGCCATTGCCGAGCCGTTGAGCGAATCGCCGATGGAGAGCCGTCTCCGTCTGCTGCTGCACGACGCCGGCCTGCCGAAACCCACCCCGCAGTACAGGGTGAAAGCTCCTTCTGCGGGCAAGGGGCGGTTCGTCGCGCGGGTCGACCTGGCGTACCCGCAGTGGCGGATTGCCATCGAGTACGAGGGTGACCACCACCGGGAGCGAGCGACGTTCCGCAAGGACGTGTATCGCTTCAACGCGCTCCGGGAAGCCGGCTGGCTGGCGCTGCGCTTCACCGCCGACGACGTACTCCGGCGAAAAGAACAAGTCGCACAAAAGGTACGGCACGCGATCGCCGAGCGCACCACTTGATCACATCGCGCCCGTCGAGGTGACGCTGACGCACCTCATTTTCGCGTTTTAGCGTGCGTCAGCGTCACCTCGACGCCGCAGCCCCGCGACAAAGCCGGTCCAGGAGTCGCCCGAAAAGGACAACACCGGGCCGTACGGATCCTTCGAGTCCCGCACCGCGACACCGGAGACACCCGAAACACCCTCGTCAGCGAGCCCAGCCACCTCGACGCAGTTGGAGTCGGAGCCGCTACGGCTCGACTTGCGCCACGCCAAACCCACCGGCAGGTCGGCTGCGTCCATCGTCGCCTCACTCACGCTCGTGTTCTGCCGCAATCTCGTCGCGCAAAAGGTACAGCACGCGATCGCCGAGCGCACCACTTGATCACATCGCGCCCGTCGAGGTGACGCTGACGCACCTCATTTTCGCGTTTTAGCGTGCGTCAGCGTCACCTCGACGCCGCAGCCCCGCGACAAAGCCGGTCCAGGAGTCGCCCGAAAAGGACAACACCGGGCCGTACGGATCCTTCGAGTCCCGCACCGCGACACCGGAGACACCCGAAACACCCTCGTCAGCGAGCCCAGCCACCCCGGCGAGCCCAGCCACCTCGACGCAGTTGGAGTTGGAGCCGCTACGGCTCGACTTGCGCCACGCCAAACCCACCGGCAGGTCGGCTGCGTCCATCGTCGCCTCACTCACGCTCGTGTTCTGCCGCGAGCCGGGCCACCAGGTCGATCGACTCGGCAGGGCTCAGTGCCACTGTGAGCAGCCTATCCATTTCATCGCGAAAGAAGCTCACCTGCTCGGGCTCCTCCAGGAACAACCCGGAGATCTTGTGCTCAAGATGCACGACCGTCTGGCTGCGTGGGAAGTCGAGGATGGCGAACGCGCCGTCCAGACCTGTGTAGCCGCCGACCGATGACGGCACGACTTGCAGGGTGACCTTCGGGCGGTCGGCGGCGTCGACGAGGTATCGGAGTTGTCGACCCATCACCCACGCACCGCCGAGCGGCCGACGAAGCGCCGACTCGTCCAGAATCGCGTGCAGCGCCGGTGGTTCGGACCTCGCCAGGATGGCTTGGCGGCCGAGCCGGGCGGTGACTCTGGTCTGGGCATCGGCCTCCGGGATGCAGCAGCCTCGCAGTACCGCCCTGGTGTAGTCGGGGGTCTGCAGCAGACCTGGCACGAGCAGCGGCTCGAAGTCGAAGATCGCCGACGCCTCGGCCTCCAACTGGATCAACGTGCGGGACTCCACCGGGAGACCGCCAAGCACCTCCCACCAGCCGGGCTCGGAGCGCTCCGACATGGCGAGCAGCCGCTGCCGTTCCTCACCGGTGACACCGTAGATGACCAGCAGGGATGCGACGTCCTCCAGTTTGCTGCCCTGCCGGCCGGTCTCCATCCTGGACAACTTCGACGCCGGCCAGCCGAGACTCGCCGCCACCCCACGGACGCTCAGCTTCCGGCCCTGTCGCAGCGTGCGCAGTTCGCCGGCGAGGCCACGGATGGCGATGGTGGGCGGCGTTGGCTTGGTCATCGAAATCCTCCTGTCCCCAACCTCTTGACACGAGGCTACCGCCGTAGCCATGTTGTATGCAACGTTGCTTTCCTGAGAGACACAGCCCGAGTGAGGTGAGCCTGATGTTGGTGAAGGTGCGGGCGTACGACCCGGCGGACAGTCCGGGGCCGATCCCGTCGGTGATCGACCACTTCCGGCCTGGCCCGGACCTGCCCGAGCAGCTCAGCGAGGCGGAGCACACCGCAGCCCGCTACACGGTGATCCTGGTGCCACCGGAAGAGGCGGAGATCCTCGATCTCGGCCGGGAGAACCCGGGGCTCAAGCTCTACCTGGACCACCACTGGGAGGCGGACGTAACCGACCTCGATCAGGCGGCGACGCTGATCGCCGAACACTGCGGCAAGCCGGTCACGCTGGTCGAGCACCGGGCCGACCTCTGCTACTGGAGCGCGCACGTGGAGCTGCCCTACGCCGACGGTACGAGCTGACCCGCCGCCCGGCAGGCACACCGCGCGCAGACAGTCACCTGCACACAGCCACACGTCTGCCGGGCTGGCCGATAACGGCCAGCCCGGCAGACGGCATCGAGGCAGCAGGGTTTCTCAGGGCGACGGCGTGCGGTGGGCCCGGACGACGAAGTCGTGGATCGTCAACTGCTTCGAGTCGTGGTGCACCTCGCGGGTCCGGGACTCCGCCACGGCCACCTCCCACTGCGCATCCGGCAGGGATTTGACGACGGCGTCCAAGCCGATCGACGCGGCCTTCGGGGCATGGGCGGCCGAATGGGTGTCGGCGTGGTCGTGTCCGACGACCAGCAGTGTCCCGCCGGGGGCGACGGCGGCGGCCAGCCGTGCCACGAACTTGTCGAACGGCAGGTCGGGGTGGACGTACTGGCTGGTCACCAGGTCGTAGCGGTGCGACGGTTGCCAGCTGGTCAGGTCGGCGGTGAGCCAGGTGATCCGCTGCGCGACGCCCGGATCCTGCTGAGCGGCGAGCTCCTTGGCGCGGTCGACCGCGGTCGACGAGGCGTCGACGGCGGTCACCTGCCAACCTCGGCTGGCGAGCCAGATCGCGTCGGCGCCGGTGCCGCAGCCCGCGTCGAGCGCCGTACCCGGGGGCAGGTCCGCCACCTCGGCGACCAGCTGCGGTCCCGGCGCGCCGGGCCCCGCCGGCCGCTCCTGGTAGTGCTGCTCCCACCAGTCGGCACTGAACGCGGGGTGGCCTGGGTGGGTCTCGTTGGTCATGTCTCGACGGTAGTGAGCCTTCCGGGAACTGGAAGAGTTCATGCGGTTTCCGCAAGAACAGGCTGCGCATCGGCAGGGACCGCCGTCGGACACACCTAGCATGGTGGGCGTGTCAGAGGTCGACCTTTCCGACGTGGTCCGGCAACGCATCCGTGGCCTGCGGCAGGCACGCGGCTGGAGCCTCGACTCGCTCGCCGCCCGGTGCCACCTCAGCCCGTCCACGCTGAGCCGCATCGAGACCGGACACCGGCGGATCGACCTCGACCAGCTCGTCGCCCTGGCCCGGGCACTGGACACCACGATCGATCAACTCGTCGAGCCGGTCGACGACGCGGATGTGATCATCCGACCGATGCAGCACCAGGAGCCGGGTCTGGCCACCTGGGTGCTGTCGCGCGACCCGGCGCAGCGTGGCGGCAGCATGGTGGCGAAGATGCGGATCACTCCGGAGCGCCGTACCGGTCCGGGGCATCTGAGTGTGCACCCCGGGCGGGAGTGGTTCTTCGTGCTCAGCGGCACCGCGCTGCTGCACCTGGGTGAGCGGCAGATTCCGGTCGGGCCAGGGAACGCGGCCGAGTTCTCCACGATGATCCCGCACTCCATCGGCGCGGTGAACGGGCCGGTCGAGATCCTCACCATCTTCGACCAGGACGGCGAGCGGGCACACACCCAGTCGTCGAACGACCTGCCACCGAGTTGAGCGACCCCCAGCTCAGTCTTGCCATACGGCAAGCCTTGACGCCGATAGCGCAAGGCGGCGCTAGCGTCTGGACCGCTGTCGCCGGAGGCGGCGGGCGGCTCGGGATGTACCTGTCGGCGTTCCTGGTCGACGTGGCGGACTGGCGCTGTCCTCGGCTGGTCCGCGCTGCGCTCCACACTGGCGTTGACTTCCTCCCCACGGCTGAAGCCGAGGGACTCCCGTGGCTGAGGGCGTTCACGCCGAACGCCGTTCAGGTGGTTGGCGCGTCGCTGGCCGCCCAGCGGCAGGGCCTCAATCACGACCCCGGCGGCTGCGGCTGCGGCTGCGGCTCGAGGATTACCACTGCGGTTTCGGTTGGCCGGAGCGTGGCGTACCCGTCCAGCTCGGCGCCCTGCTCGCGCCATCTGGCCCACAGCCGCGCTCGCTCGTCTCCGGCCGCTACCCGCGCCCGTACCGGGCGCGATCCGCCGGCCAGCTCGACTCTGGCGTCGGGCTGCGCCTGCAGGTTGAGCCACCAGGCCGGCTCGCCGGCAGCCCAGCCGTTCATGGCCAGGGTGACGAGGTTGGGGCCGTCCTCGAAGTAGGCGATGATCACGCTGCGCTCCTGGCCGGTGCGGCGTCCGACGGTGGTGAGGCGCAGCGCTCCCCAGCGCCTGACTCCCGGACGCCAGAGTCCGAGCCGACCTCTCGTGATGCCGTAAAGGCGGCGGTGCATGGACCAGAAGGAGCGGACGAACCAGCGTGGGGGAAGCGAGGGCTCTCGTGGCTGCTTGCCTGCCATTGGACCGTCCTTCATCGCGGGCTGACGGGGTCGGTCTGGGGGTGGCGCCGGTCGAGGTCGAAGCCCTTGGCGATCAGCCAGGCCGCGAGCGCCATCTCCTGCACCGCCAGCGGTAGGACCAGCACGATCTGGGAGGGCCTGAAAGGCTCCACGACCTCGACGAGCACCCCAATCCCCGCCGACCAGTAGAGGATCGCGCCGAGCAAGCCCCAGCCTGCCAGCCAGCGGGGGACGAGCCTGGCCCGGTACAGCGCAGTGTTGAGGATCAGGGCGGCCATCGGGAAGGCCACCGTACTCAGAACGGTGTGACCCGCCCAGTCGCGGGCGGCCATGACCACGTCGCCGAGTGTCTGGATGTGGGGAGCATCGGCAGGGTTCGCCGCCGCGAACTGCTGACCCACTGTCAGCATGGTCAGCAGACCAGTGGTGGCGGCGAGCAGAATCATCCCTTCGACTGCCCGGGCGATGACATAGCCCAGGGCCAAGCGTTCGGAGAAGCATCTCAGCACCGGGTATGCCGCTACGGGAATCGCGACCACGGCGGTTGCCATGATCAGCTCCAGGAACGCTCCCGTGATCACCCGATCTGCGTTGCGCGACATCCAAGGGAGATAGTCGTCGGGAGGGGCGAGGATCGGCTGCTCCACTACAGCAGCGGCCAACCCGGCGAGGGTCGCCACGATGAACAGGCTGCCGACGACACGGGCGGTGGTCCGATGGTTCATGGGTCTCCTTACGTCACGAGTGACCGTAGGCCGCTACCACCGGCACCGTCGCCAGTCGCTGCGACGGTTGGCAGCTCCTCCGCGAGGCCGATCGACCTGGAGTGACGGACTCGAACGATCCGCCTCGGGTGGGATGCCGGGCTCCGCCTCGGGACGGGCGATCCGAGGGGCGGGGCCGCGTAGCCTGAGGCCGTGACGACCCACGCAGCGGCCACGCAGCACACGTCGCAGGCGGGCAGGCCGAGGTGGCGCCCGCAGGGTCCGTTCGCCCCGTGGCTGCTTGGTCCGTTCGCCCGATGGCCACGTGCGGCGGACGCAGCCCTCGCCGCCGCCGTGTTCCTGCTCGTGGTGTTCGTGTCCGCTGAGACCGGCCAGGGCATGGCGATCCGCCCCGTCAGTGAGATCCCGGCCGACGCCTTCCTCATCTCGGCCGTGGCTGCCGGGGCCCTCTATTGGCGCCGGCGGATGCCCCTGGCCGCGTGGGGCGTGGCCATGCTCGGGGCAGCCGGCTCCCTGGCGATCGGTTCCTGGAACATCGTCGGCGTCGCTGTCATCGCGCTGTACAGCGTGGGCCGATACGTCTCGGACCACCGCTGGAGCTACCTCAGTGCCGCGAGCACCATCGGACTGGCCGCTGTCGGCGACCGAGTCGACGGTCTTGCGGCCGCCGACAGTGTCGGCGGGCTGGTCGTCATCTTCCTGTTGTGGTACGCGGGAAGGCGCATCCGTTTCCGTGGCGAACGCGCGGCCCAGGTCGAGCGGGAACGGGCAGCCGAAGCACGCCGGGCGGTAGCGGAGGAACGCACCCGGATCGCCCGGGAGTTGCATGACGTGGTCGCCCACCGGGTGAGCATGATGACGGTGCAGGCGGGCGCCGCGAAGATGGTCGTGGCCGATGATCCGGGGGGTGCCCGGCGGGCCATGGAAGCGGTGGAGCACACCGGCCGCGAAGCGCTCGATGAGCTTCGCCACCTGCTCACCGTGTTGCGTCCCGTCGCTGGTGCCGGCGACCTCGGTCCTCAACCGGGCCTTCTCGACGTTCCTCGACTCCTCGATCAGCTTCGGGAGGCGGGCCTGGATGTCTCGCTCACGACGCACGGAGCGCTGCCGGATCTCCCCACCCGGGTGAGCTTGTCCGCGTACCGCATCATCCAGGAGGCTCTGACCAACGTGCTCAGACATGCCGGCCCGGCCTGTCGGGCGGAGGTACGACTCAGCACCGACGGCGCGGGGGTCGCCATCGAGGTCCTCGACGACGGCTCAGGTGTCGCAGCCCTTTCCGGGTCGGGTCACGGGATCGTCGGGATGCGCGAGCGGGCGCTGCTGCTGGGCGGAAGCCTCGATGCGGGGCAGCGCCCGAGCGGCGGCTTTCAGGTCACCGCCTGGTTGCCCCTGCGCGAGGAGCCAGCATGAGCATCCGGGTGGCGGTCGTCGACGATCAGGCGCTGGTGCGCGGCGGGTTCTCGATGGTGCTCGGCCACCACCCCGACATCGAGGTGGTGGCGGAGGCCGGGACCGGGCTCGAGGCGATCGAGGTGGCCCGTACGCATCGTCCGGATGTGATCCTGATGGACATCCGGATGCCGGAGATGGACGGGTTGGAGGCGACCTCCAGGATTCTCCAGGAAGCCGACTGGCCAGTGCGGGTGTTGATCCTGACCACGTTCGACCCGGACGAGTACGTCTACCGGGCGCTTCGCGCCGGTGCCAGTGGTTTCGTGCTCAAGGACATCCGGCCGGAGGAACTTCCCGTCGCGGTCCGCACGGTGGCGCGGGGTGGCGCCCTGCTCGCCCCGTCCATCACCAGGCGCCTCATCGGCCAGTTCGCCAGGCGCCTCGCCGTCGATACCACCCTGTCGCAGCGGCTGGCCCGCCTCACCGACCGGGAACGCGAGGTGGTGACGGCGGTCGCCCGCGGGTCCAGCAACGCGGAGATTTCGGCGGGTCTCTTCATCGGCGCCACCACGGTGAAGTCACACGTGTCCAGCATCCTCACCAAGCTGGGCCTGCGGGACCGCGCCCAGGTGGTGGTCTTCGCCTACGAGAGCGGGCTCGTCGAGGCCGGCGAGCACGAAATCGGTTGCTGAGCCGCACACCGGACGACCCTCGTGTACGGCCAGGGGCCAGGCTGCTCACCAGGTGCGGCCGGTGATCCGTTCGTAGACCTCGACGTAGCGGGCCCGGGTCACCTCGACGATCTCGGCCGGCACCTCCGGGGCCGGCGGCCGCTTGTCCCAGCCGGTGCCGGCGGCCCAGTCCCGCACGTACTGCTTGTCGAAGGAGAACTGCGCCCGACCCGGCCGGAACGCATCCGCCGGCCAGAGCCGCGACGAGTACCGGGCACCCGCTCGTTTCGGTTGCTACACTTGCTGCACATATTTCGACTGTTGCCGGAGGTGATCATGACTCTCGCAGTCAGCCCGGTCACGCCTGATCCGCAGTCGGTCGAGGTGGCCGCCGAGGCGCTGACCCGGGTGCAGGCCTACCTGCGCACCCACGAGGACGCTGCCGCAACCGTTCAGCTCGTCGAGGACGGCGCTGGAGACACGCTCGTGGTGCCCCGCGGGGCCATCGAGTTGCTGGCGCGCGTCCTCGCGCACATGGCGAACGGCCACAGCGTCTCGGTCGTCCCCGCGCACGCGGAGCTGACAACTCAGCAGGCAGCCGAACTGCTCAACGTCTCCCGCCCATATCTGATCGGCCTACTCGAGTCGGGTGAGATCCAGTTCCGCAAGGTGGGCACCCACCGGCGGGTCCTCGCCGGATCGCTCCTGGCATACAAACATCGGGACGACGCCCGTCGCCGTGCCGCCGCCGACGAGCTGACTCAGCTCGCCCAGGAGATGGATCTCGCCTGAACCATGACCTTCGTCGTCATCTATGACTCGAGCGTGCTGTACCCAAGTACGCTGCGGGATCTGCTGCTGCGCATCGCCCAGTCAGGTCTCGTCGACGCCAAATGGACCGAGCAGATCCTCGACGAAGTTTTCGCAGCCCTGCACCGACAGCGACCAGACCTGCATGAAGCCAGACTTACCCGGACGCGAACCTTGATGGGCACTGCGGTCCGGGATTGGAAGATCACCGGCTACGAACCACTCATCGACTCGCTCAAACTTCCCGACCCTGACGACCGCCACGTGCTTGCCGCCGCGATCCGCGCTCGGGCGCAGATCATCGTCACCGCCAACCTCCGACACTTCCCCGCCGACGAGCTCACCGGCTGGGATATCGACCCCAAGTCACCTGACGAGTTCGTGCGCGATCAGATCAGTCTGCACCGCAGCACGGTGCACGCCGCGGTGCAGCAGATCGCCGACTCGTGGCGCAACCCGCCTGGCAGCATTGACGACGTACTGGACCGCCTCGAAAGATCCGGGCTCGGGGTCAGCGTCGCCGAGTTGCGTGCTCGGCGGTAGCGGCGAGGCGCCCGGCTCACCAGGTGCGGCCGGTGATCCGTTCGTAGACCTCGACGTAGCGGGCCCGGGTCACCTCGACGATCTCGGCCGGCACCTCCGGGGCCGGCGGCCGCTTGTCCCAGCCGGTGCCGGCGGCCCAGTCCCGCACGTACTGCTTGTCGAAGGAGAACTGCGCCCGACCCGGCCGGTACGCATCCGCCGGCCAGAACCGCGACGAGTCGCTGGTCAGCACCTCGTCGGCGAGGACCAGGGTGCCGTCCGGCGCCCAACCCAGCTCGATCTTGGTGTCGGCGACGATCAGGCCGCGTTCGGCGGCCAGCGCCGCGCCGCGCCGGTAGACGTCCAGGGTGATCTGCCGCAGCCGCTCGGCGGTTTCCGCGCCGAGCTGGGTGACCACATCGGCGTACGTGATGAACTCGTCGTGCTCGCCGATGGAGGCCTTGGTGGTCGGGGTGAAGATCGGCTCGGGCAGCTTGGACGCCTCGACCAGGCCGGCGGGCAGCGCGACGCCGGAGACCGAGCCCGACTTCTGGTACTCCTTGAGCCCGAGGCCGGTGAGGTAGCCGCGGGCGATGCACTCGACCGGCACCATGTCGAGGCGGCGGCAGCGGATGGCCCGGCCGGCGAACTCGGCCGGCACGTCGGTGGCGGAGACGACATGGTGCGGCACCAGGTCGGCGAGCTGCTCGAACCACCACAGCGACAGCGCGGTGAGCAGTTTGCCCTTGTCCGGGATCGGTGTCGGCAGCACCACGTCGTAGACGCTGATCCGGTCGGAGGCGACCAGGATCAGGTCGTCGCCGTCGGCGTACACGTCCCTGACCTTGCCCGATTGCAGCAGCTCCACGCCGGCAAGTACATCACGACGTCGGACGCCGGCCGGACCGACCAGCCCAGAAAACGTTCTCCGGCCGGACGGCCCGTTGACACCCGACCGGGTCGCTTGTGTAAATGATCGGGCCGCAGACCGGCCAGCCCAGCCCTGATCAGGAGAAACCCGTGTCACCATCCGCCGTATCGACACGCGGAGCTGTTGCCCGAACACTCACTGTCCTACTGGCGGTCGCCATCGGACTCGGCGCCTGCGCCACCGACGACACCGGCGAGCCGACCGAGGACGGGCCGGTCGAACTCTCCATCTTCTGGTGGGGCGCGGAGCGCCGGGCCGAGCTGACCCAGCAGGCGCTCGACGTCTACGCCGCCCGCAACCCGGGGATCACCTTCAGGGTCACCTGGCAGGGCTACAGCGGCTACTACGACAAGCTGGCCACCCAGGCCGCCGCCGGCAACACGCCGGACCTGTTCCAGATCGACGACAACTACCTGACCGAGTACGCCGAACGTAACGTCGTGCTCGACCTCACCCCCTACGTCGACAGCGGCGAGCTCGACCTTTCCGGCTTCCCCAACAGCCTGGTCCAGTACGGACAGGTCGGTGGACGGACGGTGGCGGTCGCCGCCGCCGCGAACACCCCGGCGATGGTGTACGACAAGACTCTGCTGGCCGAGCTCGGTGTCGACGAACCGACGATCGGGATGACCTACCCGGAGCTGATCGACTGGGCCAGCCAGATCACCGCGCTCACCGACGGCGAGGTGGCCGGCACGATGGACCCGTCGGCCGACTACAAGGCGCTCTGGCTGTGGCTGCGCACCGCCGACCTGGAGCTGTACCAGGGCCGGCAGCTGGGCTTCGGTGTCGACGACCTCGAAGCCTGGTTCGAGCTGTGGCAACAGGCCCGCGACGCGAACGCCACGCCGAGCGTCGAGCTGATCAGGGCGGCGAACAGCGGCGACGTCACCCAGCAACTGGTCGCCACCGGCGACGCGGCGACGTCGTTCATGTGGTCCAATCAGCTGGCTGAGCTGCAGAAGCACACCACCGCCGACCTCGGTGTGGTCTCCTATCCCGGCGACCCGCAGGGCCAGTGGGCGCGGGCGTCGATGTACTGGGCGGGGTTCCGGGGCACCCGGCACCAGCAGGAGGTGGTGGACCTGATCGACTTCCTGGTCAACGACCCGCAGGCTGGCCGGATCCTCGGCACCGAGCGCGGCCTCAGCTCCAACCTGGAGGTCCGCGAGACGGTGCAGGCGACGCTCGCCGACAAGAAGATGCAGGCGTCGGTCGCGTTCGAGCAGCAGATGTCCGAGCTGTTCGGTCCGGCTCCGGTACCCCCGCCGCCCGGCCACACCACGGTCCGGACGCTGTTGGTCACGGCGGCGGAGAGCGTACAGGGCGGCGCGGCGACACCCCGGCAGGCGGCCGAGGAGTTCGTCGCACAGGCCAACGCGGTGTTGGCGAACGGATGACCTACCGCCCCCGGTACGCCAAAAGGCGGGACGAACGTAACAAGCAGTTACATTGGTCGACGTCACGCCGTTTCGACCGTACCGTCAGCATGGGAGGTCCCCCATGCCGGAGGATTACATCGGCCTGCGGGTCGCGCGGTGGCGTGACATCGCCGGCATGACGCAGCAACAGCTCGCCGCCGAGATCGGGGTAAGCCGCGAGTACGTTTCCATGATCGAGAACGGCAAGCGCGCGGTGACCAAACGGTCCATGCTGATCGCGCTCGCCTCCGCGCTCGGGGTCTCCACGATGGACCTCACCGCGCAACCGTACCTGCCCCGGTCCCGCAACGACCTGGCGCTCTACGCCGCCGTACCGGCGATCCGCAAGGCGATGGACGACGACGAGCCGGCCGCCGCCCGCCCGGCGGCGCTGCTCGCCGCCGAGGCCGACCGGGCGATGCGGGCCCGGATGGCCTGCGACAACCCGACCCTCGGCATCCTGCTGCCCCGGTTGATCGCCGAGATCCGCACCACCGCCAACGCCGACGAAGACCCGGTCGCACTGCGGATCGCGGTGCAGGCCCTGGTCACCGGGTCGCTGGCGCTCAAACCACAGGGCCACGTAGACCTGGCGATGCGGCTCGCCGAGCGCGCCGTCCGGGCGGCGCAGCTCGCCGACGACCCGGCCTGCGTCGCCGCCGCCGACTACGCGCTGGCCCAGGCGGTCCTCGCCACCGGGCTGCGGAAGCGGTCCTGGACGTTGGCCTGCGACGCCGCCGAACGGATGCAACTGCACACGGGTACGGACGAAGGCCGCACCTGGTACGGCATGCTGCACCTGCACGCCGCGCTGTCCGCCGCCAGCCTCAGCCAGCACGACGTCGCCGAGACGCACGTCGCCGAGGCCGAGGACGTCGCCCGGCGTACCGCCGGTGATCCGTGGCGGATGGAGTTCACCTCGGCGAACGTCGCGGTGTGGCGGGTCGGGGTGGTGCTGGAGAACGGCGAGCCGGGCCGCGCCCCGGAACTCGCCCGCAAAGTGGACCAGAGCGCGCTGCGGACCCCGCAGCGCCGGGCCAGGTTGCACATGGACGCCGGGCGCGGGTTCCACGCCGCCAAGCGCAACGAAGAGGCGGTACGGGCGTTCCTGCGGGCCGAGGCGATCGCCCCGCACGAGACCCGCAGTCGGGCCACCGTACGGGAGATCATCGCGCACATCGTGCGGGACTCGTCGCCCCGTGGCGGCTCCGACGAGCTGCGGCAACTCGCGGTACGGATGGGAATCGATCCACTCTCGCCAGAGGATCAACCGACGTAACCGCTCGTTACGCAAAATCCGCGTACGGTCTCGTAGCGTCATGAGTACGGGGTGCGGTGCCGGGTGTCAGTGGAGAGCCCCCGGCGTCGCACCCCGGCTTTCGGGTCGCACCCGTGGCTCCGCTCGCCGGTCCCGTTGCGCTCGCACTGTCACGAATGGCTGTCGTGTAAGGACTGCCGTGAAGGGAGGGACATGGTCTCGTACGACGAGTACCTCTTCGCCGTCGCGGCGACGCTGGCCCGCCGGCACCGCCCACAGTGGTCATGGCGCCGGTGGCGGCGGACCTGCCGGTGTGGCGCCGAACTTCCCTGCCGCACCCTGCATCGGGTGCCGATCAACCGGGGCCACTGGCCACGATGAGGTTCCGACCGTCACCGTCCGGTCAGTCGGTAGCCGACCAGACCGGCACCGACCACCAGCAGCCCTACGGCGGTCAGCGCCTGCGCGACACTGGCGCCGCCACCGCCGCCGGCCGGCTGATCGGCCGGAGCCGCCGGTGGTGCCGGCGCGAGCACCGCGTTGGTGGCGATCAGCGACGGGGCGGGCCGCTCGGCACCCGGCCCGGTGTCCGACCACTCGTAGCTGTCGCCGTCGACGCACCGCTGCACCGCCGGGAACCAGAAGGTCTGCCCGACCGTCCCGGTCAACCGGACCAGCACCGAGAACTCGGCGACCCCGGCGGCGATCTGCTCGGCGCTGATCGCCGGCCCGGTCCAGCTGACTCGGCTGGGGGTGACCTCGGCAGCCCATCCGGGCGGCTGTCCGGTCGTCGAACCGGCGATCGCCCCGGCCGGCATCTCGACCACCAGTTCGTTGGTGTCCGCGTTGTCGCAGCCGTGGTCGAAGGTGAAGGTCAACGTGGTGGCACCGGCACCGTTCGGGGCCGCGCCGGCCAACTGGGTGTGGGCCGCCGCCGGCGCCGCCGACCAGAGCGTCACCAGCGCCGCCGGTGCCAGCCCCAGCAGCACCGCGCCGAGCAGCCCCAGCAGTGCCACGCCGGATAGTGCCGCGGCACGTCGTCGGAACCTGTTCATCGGATCTCCACCGGGATCGTCGCGATCGGGCTGTCGAACCGGGAGGTACGGGCGTTGACGGTGACCTCCCAGCCGCCGGGCAACGGGAAGTCGGCGACCGCCTCGTAGCGTCCGGGGCCGGTCTGGGCGAGCCGGCGGTCCAACGGCCCGACCCCGACCTCGGGCAGCGTCACGGTCACCGTCGGCGGCGCGACCGGCTCCAACGGCTGCCCGGCGGCGTCGAACAGCGCCAACTCCAGCGCGTTGATCCCGGTGGCACCCGGGGTTATCCGGATCTGCACCCGGCCGTCGCCGAGCGCGGCGTCCGCGACGACGGACTGCTCGAGGGCGCTGGTACGGCCGTCGGCCGAGCCGGTGGCGGTGGTGTCGGAGGCCCGTTCCGTCGGGTCCCGGGTGACCAGCACACCGGTGACGGCGAGTACCCCGACCAGCAGCACCGCCTCCGCCCGGACGGTGCGGCGCAGCGAACGCAGGGCGGCCGTCTCGGTGTCAGGTCGGCGGGTACGGGGCACCAGCCGGTACCGGTTCCAGCCGGCGATGCCGACGAGCACCCCCACCGCCGCGACCTTGCCGAGCAGCACCAGACCGTACGTGGTGCCGAACAACGCCGACCAGGAGCCGACGATCCGCCAGCCGAGCAGGACTCCGGCCACCGCCAGCAGGGCGACCAGGAACGCGGCGGTCTGGGAGAACCTGGCCACGATGCCGGCCCGCTGCACGGCCGACGGCGCACCGACGCTGCCGCCGGCAGGGGTGTCGACGCTGCCGCCGGCCGGTGGGGCGGCGCGGCGGGACAGCAGGTAGCCAAGGCCGAGGATGCCGCCGAGCCACACCGCAGCCGTGACCAGGTGCAGCAGGTCGCTACCCAGGGTCAGCCAGACCGGGCCGAAGCTGCGGGTGTGGCCGACCAGCGCCAACGCGCCGAGAGCCAACCCGGCCCCGGCGAACACCGCCACACCGGCCGGGCGGCGGGCCGCCCCGGTACCGCCGGTCTCCAGCCGGGCTCCGGCCAGGACCGCGAGCACGCCGGCGGCGGTGAGCCCGGCGGCCAGGCCGAGGTCGGACAGGTAGCCGGTCCGCCAGGTGGCCGGGCCGGCCAACGCGGCGACGTCGGCCGCGTCCTGCCAGGCGGCGGTGACCGGCGGCATCACCGCCACCGCGACGAGTGCGACGACCCCGAGCCCGAGCACCGTGGGCAACTGTCGTCGACGCGCCGGGATCGGCAGGAACGACAGGCCGAACACGGCCAGCCCGGTGCCGCCGAGCACGCCGACGTACAGCAGCGCCTCGGTGACCGGGCGGAGCACCCGCAGGGCGAGGTCCGGCTCGGTGACCGGGATCGCGACGCTGCCGGCGGTGGGCGCGCCGATCGCGAAGCTGAACCCACCGGCCACCGGGTGGCTGTCCGCGGAGATCACCCGCCAGCTGACCACGTACGTGCCGTCGGCCAGGCCGGTCGGCAGGTCGACGACCACGGTGCTGTCCACCGACCTGGCGGTGACGTCGACGGTGGACCCGGCGGCGTCGAGCACCTGCACGCCCTCGGCGCGGACCTGGACCGGCTCGTCGAAGGTCAGGGTGACCGACGGCGGCGCCTCGGCGAGCAGCGCGCCGTCCGCCGGGTCGTTGGCCAGCAGCGTGGCGTGCGCGGCGGCCGGGCCGGCATTGGCGAGCGCGAGCAGCAGACCGAGCAGGGCTCCGGACAACAGTCCGGGTACGGCGAGCAGTACGACCCGCCGTACCCGGTGCGGCGACCACACGCCTATGTGGTCTTCCGGGTGCGCTGCAGCGCCAGGCCGCCGGCGATGAAGCCGAACAGGCCGAGGATCAGGCCGATCCAGCCGACGACGGAGCCGCCGTCGCTGGTGGTGGAACCGGCGGTGGTGAGCTCGGTCGGCTCGGCGTCGTCGGCGGGCTCGTCACCGGCGGCGGTGCCGTCGGCGTCGGCGGCGGTGACGACGAACGACGGTGCCGGGTAGTCCAGTTCGTGGCTGTCCTGGCCGTCCGCCGGCACCTGCGCCCAGGCGGTCTCGCCCTGCTCACAGGTCTGGATGGCGGGGAAGACGAGGGTCTCGCCGGCCGCGTCGGGCAGCCGCAGGGACAGCTCGAACACGTCGCGGTGGCCTTCGGGCAGCGGGGTCTTGGCGGTGTAGACGATCTCCGCGACCCGCTCGGTGAGCTCGTTGCCGTGGCTGTCGGTGACCGGCGGGTCGAGGGTGGCCATCACCTTCTCGACCGTCCAGCCCTGGTTGATGGTGGGTGTCACCGAGTTGATCAGGTCGGGGATCTGGATGGCGACCTTGGTGGTGGCCGAGCCGTCGCAGCCGTGCGGCACCGACACCGTCAGCACGGTGTAGGAGTCGGCGGTGGTCACGGTGGGGGTGACGGTGACGTGCGCCGCCGCCGGGGAGCTGGCGAGCAGGACGGCGCCACCGGCGATTGCGGCGACGGCACCGGCGCGGGCGACGCGACGAAGGGTGGAGTGCATGGACGGGTTACCTCTCGATCATCGGGCCGCCGAGGGTGCCTCTGGGCGGGGCTTGGTGCATTGGTCGGCCGCCGACGCCGGTTGGTTCCCGGCGGCTCCGATGATCCGGCCAGAGTCGATCGTCACCCGGGTCCGGGTCGCTGGTCCCGACTCTGGTCGCCGTCATGGCCGGGCGGCTGGTCGCCGTCGCGGTCGCCGGGCGGCTGGTCGCCCTGAGCCGGCGCGCGCCACATCGGCCAGATCGGCGGGCCGTCCGGCAGCTGGACCGGCTCGTCGGCGACGTACCCGTGCCTAAGGTAGAGGCCGCGGTTGCGCGGCGTGGTGGCTTCCAGGTACGCCGGGGTGGCCGATGCGTCGAGCTGCCGGTGCTGGTGGGTCAGCAGTGCGGTGCCCACGCCCCGGCCCTGCAGCCAGGGTGTGACGCCGAGGTACGCGAGATACCGGTGCGGCCGGTCCGGCCGGTGTCCGCTGAGAACCCCGTGCAGGGCGGCGACGCGGTGCTGCCAGATGCCGGCGGCGAGCATCAGTCGACGCTGGTGGACGGTGATGTGGTTGGCCGACTCCGGCTGGTCACGCTGGTACCAGATCGCCACCCCGGTGAACGGTCCCGCCACGTACACGTCGGCACCGGTGTCGATGGCGTGTTCGAGTTCGATGATGAACAGCGACCGGAACGTGGTCACCCGGGCATCGATGTCCCCCACCAGCCACTGGGAGACCGGTGCGATCAGAAACGCCTCGGTGAGCAGCGTCGCCGCTTGAGGGATGTCGTCGTGGGTGGCGGCCCGGACGGTCATCGCGGGTGTGGTCGCGTTCATCGGCACGCTCCAGGAGGGTGAGAGTGTGGGTGGAATGAAACAGCTGGATTGCGCGGTAGGTGAGAATCGCGCGGTAGGAGAATCGTGCGGTGGGCAGGTCGAGCCGGCCGTGGCTGGGCGGGGCCGGCTCAGGTACGCCCGCTCAGCACCGCGTTGCCGACCGCCGCGCCGGTCTGGCCCAGCAGGTCACGCAGCGCCGGGCGCAGCGCCCGCAGCAGGACGTCGAGGTGCCGGACCACCTCGGGCTCGGCACCGTCGAGCAGGTAGGTGTCCAGTCCGGTCGCCACGGCCAGTCCGGCGAGGAACAGGTCGGGTTCGTCGAGCGGTTCCATCCGGCGCAGCCGCAGCGACAACCGCGCCCACGGCCAGGCCGCGAGGTTGATGTCGACCGGTACGTGGATCGTCCGGGTGCGCATCAGCCGGCGGACCTGCTCGGGTCGGACCACGCCGGCGGCGGTCAGCCGCTGGGCGACATGGTCTGGGGCACGTTCCGACAGCACGGTCAGCCAGACCCGTACGCTGGTGTGTTCCGGCTCGTCGAGCAGCAGCCGCAGCGCGGAACGACCGAGCGCGTCGGCCGGCGCCGTCGGATCGACCACCCAGACGTGACCGGCGTCGACGACGACGGCCTGCGCGGTGACCAGCTCGGCGAGGACCGCGCTGGCCAGACCGAGCCCGACCGCCCGG
Organism: Micromonospora sp. Llam0; assembly: GCF_003751085.1. Taxonomy (NCBI): domain Bacteria; kingdom Bacillati; phylum Actinomycetota; class Actinomycetes; order Micromonosporales; family Micromonosporaceae; genus Micromonospora; species Micromonospora sp. Llam0. The sequence continues at coordinate 117,037 of NZ_RJJY01000002.1, forward strand.
GGGTGCAGCCGGGCGCGCCCGGTGACGTCGTGATGGGCTAGCAGGAAGAACTCATCGGCGAGCAGCGGCACCGTCGACCACCACCTGCTCGGCGGGCGGCGGCTGGACGCCAGCATGTCCGCCGACGGCGGCCCGCCGCACCGCGGCCACGCTGACCAGCGCCTGTTGGCAAGGTGGATGGTCGGGTCGACAGTCGACGTGGTGGCCGTCGGCCCAGACCCATTGCCCGCCGTAGCTGCGGGCGGAGCTGGTCCGGACGTGGGTGATCAGCAGATCGAAGGGTTCGCCGGGCACCGGACCTCGCCCGTACCGCCATTCGGAGACGGCGAAGCGGAGCACCGTACCCGGCGGCAGCTCCGGAACTTCCACGTTCTCAACATTGTACGTCATATATATCAGTCCAGCCGGAATCATCGGACGCGCCAGCGGGGCACGCGTCGCCACCCGGAGCGCGGCAGGCGATCCGGACGACGTTTTTCCTAACGTGAAGATCCAGGTCGGGGAGAGCACTTGGCGGACATTGGTCACGTGGACCAGATGAATTCCAACTCGTCTGCGGCACCACCGATCCGAACCTCGGACAGCACCTCCCGGAACGCCGAGGAAAGATCCCCGACGGCGGTGCCGGCCAACAGATCCGGATGATGAGCCGCCACGGCGTTGAACACGAGACGTTCGACGGTGAGCGCGTCCACCGGACTCAGCCGGCAGCCGCACGGGGCACCGTACACCCAGCCGTTGAGCCTGGCCATCGGAATCATTTGCCGTTCGCAAGTTGCACAGAAGAGTAGGCCGGCCAGTGGTGACGGATAGCCACCGGGCGACGTATTGGGAGCGGCGACCCGAGCATCATTCAGCTCGGCACCGGCGGTGATCTCCCAGCGCGTGCCACGGCTTCTCGCCATCGCGGACTCCTCACCCTGGGACACCATCGATTGACCGCCATCGGCGGACGCAGATTGAGTCTGCCAGGGTACCCACAGTGGTGCAATGCTCAACGCGCCGGTGAAACCACGCCGAAAGTTTGAAAACCCGAAATAGCTGCGGGTTCGCCTTCGTCGACTCCTCGGAGGTCGTCCGGATTCCGCTGGCGGCGCCCCGATCGGCCACCATCAAGACGCCGACCAACGAGGACGGTGGACGCACCGGCCGATCCCGACACTGGCGGACGTCCGATACGCTGGTACGTCCCACGCCTCGCGCGGGTGATCCCGGTGGCCGGCGGGATCCCTCCCCATCACCGTCCCGTCGGCCACCGCCACCGCTGTCGCGACCGGTCGCCACCACCGCCGTCGTCGACCTTGATCGACAATGGCACGATCTCCGCCATGGATCACGGGCACGGCAGACTCGAACTGTCCATCGGATACCCGACCAGCCGGCCGACCCGGCTCGCGGTGCTGTCGGTACTGGGCGTCGGGCTGGTCACCGCCGGGTGCTGCCTCGGCAGCCTGCTCGGGCTGGTGGTCGCGGGCGGCGGGGACCAGCCGACCCTGCCGGTACTGCTCGGCACCGGGCTCGCCCTGGCTGCGTCGGCCGGTATCGGCCTGCCGATCGCCCGGGTCACCCGGACCGGAGCGTGGCTGTCCGGCACCCGGCTCACCGTACGGGGACTCGCCACCCGCACCGTCGACCTGCGTACGGCCGAGACCGTGACGATCTCGCTCGGCTCCCCCGCGACCACCGATGCGGAACCGAACAGCGACACGGAGCCGAACAACGGCAGGAAACCGAACAACGGCACGGAGCCGAAGAGCGGCGGCGCCGCCAGCAACCCGGTACTCACCGTCAGCGGCCCGGACGGCACCGTCCGGCTGCCGCTGCGCAACCGGGAGGGCACCCTGCTACCCGCCGCCGAGATGATCGCGCTGGCCCGGGCGTTCTCCGCCGCTTCCTGCCCCGGCGCACACGACGCCGCCCATCTCCTGCACACCATGGACGCCGATCCAAGGGCCCTGCTGCTGTGACCGCCGGCCGGCGGGTTTGCCAGCCGGCGGAAGTGGTAACCCGGAAGGGGTGAGGCAGTTGGCGAGCGGAAGGGGGCCACCATGACCGAGGGGTTGGCAAAGCTGGTCAGAATGAGCGACGCCCACGAAATGGTCGCCGATCCGGCCGAGGACATTCGCGGCCGGAAGGTACGCGACGCGGACGACAACGACATCGGCAAGGTCGACGACCTGCTGATCGACGAAGCCGAACACAAGGTCCGGCTGCTGCGGGTCGAGCACGGCGGCATCCTCGGTTTCGGGGCCACCCCGTCGTTCGTCCCGGTCGACGCGATCGTCCGGATCACCGACGACGTCGTGCACATCAACGAGTCGAGTGAGCGGGTGGCCGGTGCCCCGCCCTACGACCCGGAGCTCGTGTCACAGGACAAGTACTACGAGGAGCTGTACGGCTACTACGGATACCCGCCGTTCTGGGGCGTCGGGTACGTGTACCCGGGCTACCCGTTCTACCGCTAGTCGGCACCGCATCGGGTCGGGGCAACGTAGCCGCTTCGGCGCCGTACCGGCGTCCGCCGGGGTCGGCCAGGCATGGAAGTACGGTCGATGCCGGTGCGTGCATCAGCTCGGTACTCTCTGCGATACGCGATGGGCTCGTCCGCCGCCCACGCGCCGTCGCCGAGTGACTCGGGAGCAGCAGATGAGTCTCCTCTACCGAGCCATTTGGAAGGACTGCACCGACGAATCCGACCAGCGGGCCGTCGTGGAGCTGGCACACGAGAGTTTCAGCCGGTGGGCACTGGACGATCCTGATGCGACACCAATCGGCCCCGGTGAAACCGTCGTCCGTGACAAGGTACTGCACCTGCGCGTCCTCGACAGCGACGACATGTACGGGATCGAGGCGCAGTCCCGGGTCAGCCAGGGATCAGCCGTCTGGTCGGTGACCCTGCGCGCTCTCGCCACCGGCGGCGTGGTCCATATGTGGGTGGATCTCGGCATGGAGACGGACGAACCGTCCCAACCGGTCACCGTCGGCCCACCGCGCGTCGTCCATGACCTGCTGGCCCTGTCCGACCGACCGTCGCTGGGGGCCACCGACATCGTCTCGGACGTCGCGACGATCACCACCGCCGGGATCCCCGGCCTCATCGAGCTGCTGCGCTGCGCCGAACGGCGCATCCCGTTCATCGTCTGCGCCGCGCCGGTCGAACACGCCGACCCGCACTGGACGGAGCGCGCCCGGCGGATCGCCCACCGCACCCGGGGCATCGCCACCGTCGTCACGCTCGACGAAACGGCCACCGCCGCGTTCAAGACGGAACTGGGCCCGCTCGCCGTCTGGCCCGGTGCCGTACGTACATACCTGCCCGCACCGTTGCAGACCACGGCCGACGGATGGCGGCACCGGTATGTACCGGCGTCGGTGTTGAACAGCAGCAGTGGCAAGGCGGCCGTGAACCGGATCGTCTACGCGGTCGCGCAGCTGTCCACCAGACGCCGGATCCCCGCCGAGCTGCAGGTCTTCTCCGGCGAGGAGCACGCCACCGCCGACTACGACAAGCTCGAACGCCTCTGCGAGGACCTGCAACTCGAGATCGACATCGGCCAGGAGGAACTCGCCGAGGTGCAGCGCGAACTCGCCCGGGCCAACGGCCACCTCGGCCGGCTGCGCCAGGCGATGGAGGCGAACGGCCAGTCCGATCTGTTCTGGGGGCTGTCCCAGGTCCCGAGCTCAACCAACGGCGCGCCGAGCCGGCCGGAGACCGTGCAGGACGTATCGGAGGCGGTCGCCGCCGCACAGCAGCACTTGGCCGAATGGGTGAGCATCGCCCCGACCGCGGCCCGGGAGCTGGACGGGATCGACACCGCCCCCAGCGCGTACGCGTGGGGCAACTCGGCCTGGCGCGGGCTGCAGGCGCTGGCGGCGTACGCCCAGCTGAAACAGCGCGGCGGCGGCGGCAACTTCTGGTCGTGGTGCGAGCGCGGCGACCCACTCAGTTGGCCGGCCACCAGCAAGCGGCTCGCGATGCGCGAATCGGAGACGCTGCGCAACAGCCGGCAGGCCGACTCACGGGTGTTCGACGTCGATCCGGCGGTCGGCCAGGGCCAGCGAATCTACATGGAGGCCCACCTGAAGGTCAGCGAGGGCGGCGGCGGTCTCGCCCCCCGCATCTACTTCTACGACGATACGGACGGGGCGACCCGCCGCGTCCACGTCGGGTTCGTCGGCCCGCACTTCCTGGTCCCCAACTCCAAGGCGTGACCGGCTGATCCGCCGCAGGGCATGGCCGGCTGATCCGTATCCGGCCGGGCGGAGACCGGGTGGTACGGGTCGACAGCGTCAACAGGTCCCGCATGCGGTTGCGTCTGTACGGGTAGGCAACCGAAGGGATCACCGCAGCGATGACGTTCGAGGACTATGTGGCGGCACGCGGCCCAGCACTGGTACGCCTGGCCCGCCTACTCACCGGGGACCGGCACCGCGCAGAGGATCTCACGCAGGAGGTCCTCGGCCGCGCGTACGTCCGGTGGCGGTCGATCAGCCGCACCGACCGGCCGGACATCTACATCCGGCGGATGCTGGTAAACGCCAATACCTCATGGTGGCGGCGCCGCTCCAGCCGAGAGACGCCCGCCACCGCTGAGCTGATCAACACCGCGTTGGACCGGTCGGCGGTGCACCGGCCCGGTCACGACCCGGGTACGGCCGCCGCCGAACACGACGCGATGTGGCGGCTCGTCTCCGGACTGCCCGAACGGCAACGCGCCGTGCTGGTGCTGCGTTACTACGAGGATCTCGACGACGCGTCGATCGCCGAGATCCTCGACTGTTCGGCGGCCACGGTCCGGACCCACGCGATGCGGGCGCTGGCGAAGCTGCGTACCCGCCACCTGGTCACCCACTGACGAGAGAGGTCACTGTTCGTGAACGACGTCGAGGAACTTCTCACCGACAGCCTGCGCGGCCGTGCCGCCGGTGACGTCGACGCGGCTGGTCTACTCGCCGGCGCCACGTCGCGTGGTCGGGTGTACCGGCGCCGACGCCGGTTGTGGACGGGGACCGCGGTGTTCGCGGCCGTACTGCTCGTCACCGCAGGGGCGGTCACCGTGACCGGCGGCCTGGGCGACGGGTCCTTCGCGCCCGGCGGCGCGAGCACCTCCGAGCTGCCCCGGGTAACCGGTGAGCCCGGGGCCAGCAGCGACCCGTCCCGCGTCGGCACCGACCCCAACATGGTCCACTTCGCCGCGCCGAAGCTCACCGCCACCGCCCGGCACTACCGCTGGACCAGCGGCGACGGGTACGAGCAGTTGGAGATCGGCCTCGGTGAACAGGATCTGGTCCACGCCTCGATCGGTCGGGACATGGCCCTGCTCGACGAGGTCAGTACGCGGGGCGACTACGGGGTGGTCATCCGGGAGGAGCCGGTGCCAGGGCTGCAGCTGCGGGTTCAGGCCAACAGGGACGATCGCGCCCGGCAGGTACTCGCCGCGCTCCGGCTGGATCTCGCGCAACGGATCATGCTGCCGTTCCAGCTCGGTGAGGTGCCGGCGGACGCACGCGCGGTCCATGCCTCCGTTGGGTTCCTCGACGGCACCTTCGTCGACGGTGGCGTCACCCTGGAACGCGGCGCCACCGACCGGATGCAGGTGCACGCGGAACGCGCACGCGACGATGCGACGGGTTCGGTGCACGGAGCCAACCACTCGGCCGGGGGACGGCCCGCCTTCCGGTACCCCGATGGAACCGAGGTGGCGCTGCTCGGGCTGCCGCAGTTGCTGGTGAACGCGCGGATCGGCCAGGTCGACCGGCAGGGGTTCGACCTGGCGGACGTCGACCTGGTCCTCGGGCAGATGAACCTGGCGGCCGACGTCGACAGCGTCGCCAGCTGGCCGTACCCGTTGCTGGGGTGAGGTGCCGATCGGTCGCCGCGACGGTCCGGACGGCGGCGCCGGGCCGTCACCGCCCGATGCGAGGCTCCCCGACATGGTCGGTTGCGAACCGCTGACCTGCCGATCCCTGCCGGTCTGGCGGCCGGGTAGCGTGACCGGGCATTGGCGACGCGACGGTTGGACGACAGGAGTCATGGCACGACGTTCGACCCACTGCCCGCCGGCGGGACGCACGTCGCGGCGGCGGTGTCGCCCGCAGACGTCGGTCCGGGGCAGCTCCGGCAGACCGAGCTACGGGTGTACGGCTGCGCGGCGGGCGACTGGACGCAGGTCTTCGCGACGCCGCTGGACACGACGGCCTGCGAGATCGCTGGTCGTCCTGCTGGTCGCGGTGCTGGTCACGGTCGCCGCAACGATGTGGGCGGTGGGCCGCTCACCGTCGGAGCCGACGCCCGCCGGGCCGACCGCGTCGGCGACCCCGCCGGCTGATCCGGCCGGGTCGTCCGACGCCGACGACGAGTTGCTGATCACGACGCGCGGAATCGGCCCGTTGCGGGTCAGCGGCAGCGTCGCCGAGTTGACCGCGACCGGCGCTCTCGGCACCGAACCGGGCGACTTCTGCCCGGACCGGCTGGTCGGCAGCGAGGAGTTCGCCGGGGTGGTCGTCTACACCGCCGAGGACGACATCGCCGCGATGATCGTCGTCGAGGAGTCGTCGCTGTCGACCGCCGAGGGGGTGACGGTGGGCAGCACCAGTGCCGAGCTGCGCGAGGCGTACGGCGAGCAGCTCACCCGGCACACCGCCGAGAGCAACCCGTACTCCGAGAACTACCTGGTCAGCAGCGGCACGCTGGCGATCGGCTTCACCGTGTCTCAGGACGCGGTGGGCAAGATCCTGGTGGCGCCGACGGAGGTGCTGCGGGCCGTCTACGACGCCGGCGAGTTCCACTGCTGACCCACCGGCCGGTCGACCGCCGGCAAGGGCCGGCGGCCGCCGGTGGCTACCCGAGTGGTCGCCAGCCGTCCCGGTACCCGATCGGGCCGTCGCCGTCCCGCGCGGGTCGCCGCTCCCCGTGGCAGCTGCCCGGCACCAGCCCGGTCCGGATCACCGCCGGACGTTCGACGAGTACGCAGGTCCGCTCCCCCGGCCACCACCAGCCGGTGGACCGGACCAGCGTCGCCCACTCGTCGAGCTGCGTCTCGTCGGCCCGCCGGTACCAGGCCAGCCCGAGTCGGCGCAGCACGTCGTAGTACGCCACCCAGTACGCGTCCTGCTGGCCGTACCAGGCGGTCGGCACCGGCTGCCGCCCGACGGCCGCGAGTGCCGCGCGGACCGGTAGGGAGAAACCGTCGACCAGGCTGGTCCGCAACGTGTCGCGGACCCCTTGCTGTAGGACGACCCGCAGCGGTACGCCGGCCGCGAGCGCCTCGATGGGCGGCAGTACCGGCCATTTCGGTCCGGCACCGTCCAGTTTCTTGCCGGCGTCCTTCTTCCGGGCGTCCCTGTCCCCGGCGTGCTTTTTCCGGCCGGCCGGTGGTGGGGTCAGGTCGGGATGGTCGGCGCCCGTGTCCAGGGCGCTGCGCAGCCGGGACAGTCCGGCGGCGATGTCGCTGGCCAGCGGGGGTTTCCCGGCTGGCTGTCGACCTCTGATCCACTGCTGGAGCTGGTCGTGGGTGGGCAGGCCGGTCAGCAGCGGCAGCGCCTGACGGGGCGAGTCGACCCAACGGAACCGGGGTCGGCTACGGAGGTGCCGGGCATAGATCCGGGACAGGATGTCCTCTGTGGCGGCCCGGTCGGCCGGCTCGGTGTCGAGCCCGTGGTCGAGCCATTCGCGCCGGACAGGTTCGGCTAGCCGCCAGTAGGCGACGGGCCGATCGGAAGCTGGTGCCGGGGAGGTGGAGCGGGCGGCGTCACGCCGCGTGGGCGCGGTCACCGCGCGAGGGCGGTTCCGCCCTTCCGGTAGGAAGTGATCATATCCACCATGGTGGCGGATCGCGCTGCCGACCGCAACAGGTCGGCCACGTCCGGTCAGCCGGTGAACTGCTGCCACAGGTAGTAGAGCGCGAACCAGGTGAAGAAGACCACGGCGGCGACCACCAACGCGGTCGCGGCCCGCCCGGCGCGCAGGGCGCGCGGCATGGTCCGCCGGTTGAGCCACAGCACGAGTCCGGCGACCAGCGGGATGTGCACGGCCTCGATCGACCCGGCGAGGGTCAGCAGGGCGACCGGATTGCCGAAGACCAGGAACACGGCGTACGGAAGGATCGCCAGCCACAGCACGATGGCGGTCCGGCTGATCACCGCCGGACGGGTGAGGGTGTGGTCGGCGAGCCGCGCCGGCAGCACACGCCGCACGCCGTCGGTGTACAGCCGCTGCCACCCGTCGATGTTGGTGAGCGTGGCGGTCCAGAACGCCGACACCAGGCCGACGACCATCAGCCAGAAGCCGACGCTGCCGAACACCTCACTGAACAGGCGGGTCAGGTCGCGGGCGACGTCGGCTTCGGCAGGCACGATTCCTTCCGGTCGCAGCAGTTCGGCGCCGAGGATCAGGAACGCGACGGTGATCAGCGCGACGCCGACCACGGCGAACGTCGAATCGAGGGTCATCGTCCGCAGCCAGCCGCGTACCCGGTCGATCTGGTGGCTGTCGAGGTGCCGCGGGTCGCGGCGGTCGGCCGCCGGCACCCCGGCGTGGCCGATGCCCTTGGCGGTGATCCAGTACGAGTACCACATCAGCCCGGCCGCGCCGTTGGACAGGAAACCGAGCCAGGGCAGGATCTCGGCGACCCGCAGATCGTCCGGCGGCACCGGAACGAACCCGGCGGCGGCCTCGGTCAGGTCCGGCCCGACCTGGATCGCGGCGACGACGGCACCGAGGGCGAGCGCGACGCCGAGGACCCGGGACACCCATTCGACGCCGGTGTAGTGTCCGACCAGCACCAGCCCGGCGGCGGCGGCGATGACCACGCCGGTCCACAGCTGGATCGCACCGGGTACGGCGAGCGCGAGTGCGCTGCCGGCGGCGCTGGCGATCCCGGCGATCGCGGCGATCCCGACGACCAGCTGTGGCACCAGGATCACCCAGATGGCCCAGCCGCGCGGCCCCGGCAGGCCGGCCAGTCCGGTGAGCAGCCGGCGGCCGGTGACGACGCTGTAGCGGCCGATCTCCCGGGTGACGAAGAGCTTGAGGACGAGTACGGCAACCAGTGCCCACATCAGACTGTAGCCGTACTGGGCGCCGACCCGGGGGGGTGAACAGCAGTTCGCCGGTGGCGAGGGCGGCGAGCGCCCACAGCACGCCGGGGCCGATGTAGCGGAAGCGGCGCCAGCCGGTCGGTGGTTCGGGTACGCCGGTCGACTGCTGCGGCGCAGCCTCGGTGACCTGGCTCATGCCGTGTCTCCTTCGCGGGGCGGACTCGTCGGGCTAGGGGTGGACACTCGTCGGGTCGGTGCCGCTGCACGAGCCGATACCCAGCCGGCAACTCCGCCACACAGGGCCAGCCGACAGTCAATAGATGACTTCAAACCGTCACATCGGTAAGCTTGGATTTAATATCCGCCGCACCGCGACCGGTGCCGACGACCGTCCAAAAAGCACCCGGACCAGCAGAAGGAAGCAGATGAAGCGCACAGTCCTGCGCGCGGCGACCGTCCTCGCCGCCGCGCTCGCCGCCGTCGCCCTCGCGGCCAGCGGTGCCACCGCCAGCCCGTCGATCCTGCAGCGGTTCTCCGTCCCGTCCGGGGACACCTGCACATACGGCTACACCCAGGGTCAGCTCGAATGGCGCCTCGCCCCGCCAGCCAGCGCGGTACGGGTGACCGGGGTGGTCGTCGACCGGCCGTTCCCAACCGACCCGGGAGCCGTCTGCCGCGACGACAGCCGCTACACCATTGCCAGCTACACCGCGTACGCCGGCGAGCGGGTCGTCGACGAGACCGCCCGCCGGGTGGACAACGGCCGCGTCGAGATCGCGTTCGTCCTCGGGGCGGACGCCTACGACCGGGGCATCGACCGCCTCGTCATCCAGGTCTGCCGGGTGTCGCTGCTCGACATCACCCCGATCCCGGACTACTGCGGCCGCCCGTACACCTTCACTCCGTCGACCGTCGCCCCGACCGCGCCCCTCTGACACCGAGCCAGGTAACTCCGCAGCCCGGCGCCGATCCTCGCACCCTGTTTCATGATCAGTTTAATTCACGTCGGCGCCGGGTTGCACCTTGCAAATCAATCGATTAGCGTCGTGGCTGTTGGTCGTCGTACGGGGCGAATTGATCAACCCACACTCGCCGGCCAACAATTCCCGCGTGGCTGCAGGTCGCGCTATCTCAGTCACGCGGACTCGATTGTTCCAGCACGGGGAGGATCAATGAAACAAGCAACACGGGTGCTCAGCGCCCTGGCCGCATCCGCCCTCGCCCTCGGAGGCGTTGTTGCCGCGCCGGCACAGGCCGTGGCCGGACCAGCGGAAGCCGCGGTCGCGGTGCCGGGAATCGCACCACCGGACTCCGCCAGCACCGCAATCTATCTGGACAGCGCCGGCCGGGTAATCCCGATGACGACGGCCGCCGGCACGACCGCAGACACGGCGCTGATCGGCTGCACACCAGAAAGCGGCAGGGACAACCCCCACCGATCCGGCACCGGAGTGGCGGTGTCGGGCCACGGCTGGTGGCGGCAAGGAAACTGCAGCAACGACCGGGCGAACGTGTTCAATTGCCTCTACGAGTGGTACACGGACAACAGCTGGCGGCAGAAGGCCTGCTCGTCGACCAGGGAACTACGGCCCTACACCGGAAGCGGCGACCGCACCGTCGCGCGCCACGACTGTGACGACACTCAGTTGACGTCGTGGCGCAATCATGTCGACGTCGACGTGATCGGCGAAATCGACACCGGCGAGTGGCCGTATCGCCAAAACGACGTTGCCTGCCGGGTATACTGACCCTTCCGAAAAGCAGTACCGTCTCAGCTGCCCGGCGACTGGAAAGGAAACAGCATGCCGGAACGCAGCATCAATGCACGGCCGGGCCTGGTGCCGGCGACCCGTCGGGTCGCCGGCACCATGTTCGCCGCTCTCTACGGCAGCCTCCTCACCGGACCCGCAGACGATGTTCCACACGGGACCGGCGGGGAGCTGGACGCCTATTCGCTCTTCTACCACCGGTCACTCGCCATGGGCTGGCTCGACGATTCCTCGGCTGGCGGCGATCGCGACAACGGCATGCTCCGGTCGGGTGGCCTGTGGGCGACGAACGACGCCGGGTGGGAGCACCCGGCCGCCGCACCCAACGCCGACCTGTTGTCCTGGTTCCAGGTCGACGCCAGCGCGGTGGCGGGCGACCGGCCACTGCCGGTGCAGCCGTTCCTGCACTGCGCCAAAGAGGTGACGGCACGGCGGGGTCCGCTCGACCTGTCCGCGGTGCAGCTGCTGCTACCGGTGCACGGGCTCGACCCGGCGTCCCGCCCGCCGTACGCGCCGGTGCCGGCGACCCGGACGATGCCGTGGTTCACCGGCCACGGTCCGGCGGACCGGACGCCGGTCGAGGTCACCGTCAACAGCGGCCGGGAGCCGTCGCTACCCGACGTGGCGGTCCAGCTCACCGAGCTACTCGCCGACCTGGGTCCGGATGTGTTCGGGTACCGGTCACACGACCTCGCGGCCGCCGACGCCACCCCGGCTCCGCTGTTCGACGACAGCTTCTGGAACGGCCCGCCACTGCACGGGGTGGCGCTTCGCGGTGAGCTGGTCGAGTGGTCCTGCGACGCGATCGGGTGGCTGGCCGAGACTGTCGCCGACGCCGTGGCCCGGCTCGGCGTCGGCACGCCGCTGCTGTTCACCGCCGTACGCTCTGGTCAGGTTTTCTGACCGCCGGAGGGGTCTCCGGCGAGGGATGCCTTGACCGCACGGGCCGTCTCGTCGGCGAGCACCTCCCACTCACCCGCTTCAAGACCGTCCAGGGCGGCCTTGACGATCACCGCAGGCTCGTTCTTCGGTACGTCGTAGGAGGCCATCATGTCGGTGTCGACAGCCCCCATCAGCAGGCCGGTGACCTGGGTTGGCCGGGCGGCCAGTTCCAGCCGCACGGCGTTGGTGAGGTTCCACTCGGCGGCCTTCGCCGCCGCGTACCCGCCGGCACCCGGGTAGGCGCTCCAGGACAGCGCCGACGGAACGTTGAGGATCGCGCCGCCGGCCAGCTGTGGCGCGAAGGCCCGGATCATGTGCAACGTTCCCCAGAAGTGGGTGTCCATCTCCCGGCGGATCAAATCGAGGTCACCGCCGACCATGTCGGTGCCGGTGGCGACCCCGGCGTTGTTGATCAGCAGGGTGACGTCACCGGTGGCCCGCGCGGCGGCGGCGACCGAGTCCGGGTCGGTGACATCCAGCGGCAGGACCCGTACGCCGGGCAGGTCGACGGACTCGGGGCGGCGGGCGATGGCGTACGCCATGGTGGTGGACCGTACGCTGACGGTCCCAGAGCTCAAGGAGTTGTGGCGGGCCACCGCGCTGCTCGGACTGCCCGCACACCCAAAGTGAAACAGTCGATAAGGACAGGAACCACTATCGTCGTGACAGTCGACATTCGCCGCCTACTGTTCCTGGTCCTGCCACCGATCCTGCTGGCCGGCTGCACGAGCTCGACCACCGGGCCCAATGCCACGGGGTCGACGTACCAGCCGTACCAGGTGAGCCCGGAGATCTGCAGATCCATCGACTTCGCCGTCGTGGCCGAGGTCTTCGGCGAGAGCGCGATGCCCGACAGCCTCGCCGAAGACCTCGGCCGCGACAACCGTTCGTTCATTTCGATGGAGGACGGTACCGTCCGATGCGGGCAGCTGATGGGTGGCCTGCCGGGCAGGCCGGGAGGCTTCGCGGCCGTTGAGGTCACGCTGTTCGACAGCGAGGAGCAGGCACTCGCGGAGCACTCACCATCACCAGTGTCCGACTGGACGTCCCTGTCGACGTCGCCAACCGGAGACACGCTGCCCGACGGGCCGGCCACGGTCGCTGACGAGATCCGAGTCGCTCAGGACGGCGGCTCCGACAACCCGGACAGCAAACAGACCACGGCGCTCGTCCGGCACGAAGGCCTGGTCATCGTGGCGGACCTTAACGCAATCGGGGGAAACCAGTCGTTGGGCCCTGCCGCTGCACGGCTGCCCGCCGTCGCCGTCGCCCTGGCCGAGGAGGCGTTCGTCGCGGTACGGAGCCAGCAGCCTCGCTAGGTTTCCGGCCCGTCCGGTCGCAGGTGAGTCCGGGCGGTCAGGGCAGGGACAGCAGGTCGGCGCTGTCGGCCCACAGGGCGTCCCGGGCGTCGTCACTGCGCGCCAGGCGGGACGGGGCGGTCCAGGTGAGCTGGTTGCGTACGACGCGGGCGTAGTAGTGCCCGGGTGGGGCGGTGACGGCGCCGAGGGTGAGGTCGGTCAGGGCCGCTGCCACCACCTCCCGGCGGTTGAACCGGGGCATCAGGCGGGTCGCCCGGCTGAGTATCCGCCAGGCCAGCCGCATCGTGGGCGAGGTGTCGCGCAGCAGACCGGTTCCGGGCGTCGGTCCGGGGTCGAACGCCAGGACCCGCCACTGCCCGCTGCGGGCCTCGGGCCGGGCGGCCAGGGCCCGTACGGTCAGCACGTTGCACAGCTTTGACGACGTGTACGCGCGACCGCCGGCCGATCGTGGGTCGGTGTCGCGCTCGGGGTCGGTGTCGGGACGGGCGAGCAGGCGCGCGTCGGCGTGTCGGGGCGGCGTCGGCAGCAGCGTGTCGTGGTCGGGGTCGTGGGTGCCGCTGGTGGTGACGATGACGGTCGCCTTCGGCGCGAGGTTGGGCATCAGCAGCCGGATCAGCAGGTAGTGCGCGAGGTGGTTGACCGCGAAGGTGGTTTCGAAGCCGTCGACGGTGCGCCGGTCACCGGTACGGAAGCTGAGACCGGCGTTGAGCACGAGCGCGTCGATCGGGGTGCCGTCGAGCCGGTCGGTGACGGCCCGGGCGAAGGCACGGACACTGTCCAGCCGCGCAAGGTCCAGGGACAGGGTGTCGGGCCCGTCCGACGCGGTGTCGGGGTCGCCCGACGCGGCGCGGCGGGTGCCGGACAGGACCCGGGTGCCGGGCTGCGCGACCAGGCGCCTCCGGGTGTCCGCGCCGAATCCCGAGGTGCCGCCGGTCATCACGATCGTCTTCACAACCAGGACAATATGAGTGAGCGACTCATGTTGTCAACCGGAGTCTTCGACTCATCTTCTTCCCGCTGGATAATGCCTCCGTGACCTCCTCCTCGTCTTCGCCGCAGCCCAGACGGATGCGGGCCGACGCCCAGCGCAACCGGGCCCGGATCCTCGCCGCCGCCGAACAGGTCTTCGCGGCGGCCGGTCCGTCCGCCTCGACCGAGGAGCTCGCCGAGCTCGCCGGCGTGGCGATCGGCACCGTCTTCCGTCACTTCCCCACGAAGGCCGCTCTCATCGAGGCGGTGTTCATGTCCCGGCTACGGGAGATCACCGCGTACGCGCGGGAGATGGCCGCCGCCGGCGACGTCGGCGCCGGCTTCTTCGCGTTCTTCACCGAGGCCGTCAAACAGTCGACGGTCAAGCATGCCTTCACCGACGCCGTCGACTCCGACGACGAGGCGATGGCCGCGGTACGGGCGGCGATCGCCTCAGCCGGCGCGGACCTGCGCGACGCGATGGGGGACCTGCTGACCAGGGCGCAGCAGTCCGGAGCCGTACGCCCGGACATCGCCCCAGCCGAGTTGGTCGGGCTGATGATCGGCACCTCGCGGGCGCTGGAGCAGGTCGGCCCCGATCAGCAAGGCCAGCAACGAATCCTCGCCGTCCTGCACGACGGACTCACGCCCCGGCCGCGTCCAGCGTCGTCCACATAGTGTCGACGAAATCACCGCAGCGCTGGACGAACCACAGCCGGACCACACCCTGCCGGACCTGCTCGGAGCCGCTCAGGGTCGCTCAGAGCTTGCTCAGCATGCTGGTCAGCTGCTCCTCGGTGCGGGACGTGTCCGCCCAGCTACGGCCGACCACCACGTACTCGACCGTGCCCGTCTCCTCGGTGGTGTCGTTGTAGATGACCACGCCGTGGTCCGATCCCCGGGTGAACAGCAGTCCCTGCTCGGTCAGGGCCTTCACCAGGATGTCGCACCCGGGCGCGGGCACGTCGATCCGCGAGGCGAGGACGTGATGGTCAAGGTAGTCCTGACCGAGCAGTCGACGCCCGATCATGTCGATGCCGGTGGTACCGCCGACCCGCCCGTTGAACTCGTTGAACAGCAGCTCGCCCGACCTGGTGACGATCGCGTCGATGTTCATCGGCCCGTAGTAGCCGAGCTGCTGGGCGACGATCGCGACCTGCTGCATGTACGCACCCAGATGCGCGTGCAGTCTGGGGGTGAGGTTCTGCGGCGGGTAGACGCTGCCCTTCCACGTCTCGGCCATTCGTAGGTCGCTGTAGCTCATCAACGTCGGCGCACCGGTGCGCGGCACGGTCATATCGGCGGACAGCTCACGGGCCGACTCGTGGTAGACCTCGATGACGTTGCGCGCCGGGCTTGCGCCGGCCGGCAGGTCGGGCAGGACCGTCAGGCCGAACGGATCGAGCGCCGACGCGACCGTCGCAGGATCGGTCGCGGCCAGGTGGACCACGTAGTGGGCACCGGCCTGCTTGCCTCCCTCGACCGTGGTCAGCAGGATGTTGCCATCCCCGCCGGCGTTCACGTCCTGCTTGACGATGACGGCCCCGGTCCGGGCGAGCAGTTCGGACACCCCGTCGACCAGCTCCGGTCCACGATCCACCACACGCCCCTCCGCGACCGGGATCCCGCACGCTGTCGCCATCGAGCGAAAGACCGACTTGGAGTTGACCAGTTCAGCGGTCCCTTGCGCGAAGCGCACGGAATCCTCCGCGCCGATGCCGAGCAGACGCTCCCAGGAGGCGATGTCCCGGTCGTGAATGTAGCACTCCAGACGCCACGGGTTCGCGCCGTCGCCGCGTGCCGCCACGAGGCCGCGCAGGGCCTCGGCGAGCTGGGGTCGCTCGCCGGGGTACCAGGCACCGCCGGGGTAGTCACGCAGGGAGAGCACGGTGGGGGGCGACGCGAGGCCGAGCAGATCGGCGACGTACGCCAGCCACGCGTCACTGACCTTGCCCGGAAGAACAGCTACGTCACCCTCGTCCATCGACCACAGCATCCGGTTGGCGAGGAAGCGGTAGGAGTCCTTCGCGTCGTCCGGGACGTCATCCGGCCGAGCTGCCATCGCACGGCTGGTTGAATTGGCGAACATCAACTTTGGCAACGGTCGTCCTCTCGGCTTGACGTGGTGTCCCCGAGCAGGGCGCTTACCACGTTGTTGTCAAATCTCGAAACGGCAATAGGTGAGGCTGACGAGCGCCCTCGGCCGTGTACACGGTTCCGCGACTAACGGAAGATGTCTTCTTCCATGTTGCTCTCATGTCCCGACTACCGCCGGTAACCCATCACCCTTCGTAAGGGCAATTCGGAAGAAGCGATGGTCCACCACCCGCACCATGATGTGGACCTCAGAGCGCTTGCTGTCAAGGTCATTGCAGGGAGTGGAGAAGGCTGTGAAATACGATTCCGCCATGTCCGACGTCATGGATGTAAGATCCGAGTACATCCGCGCCCGATGGGCGTTCATCGACGGGCCGAGAATGGTATCGCTGCTGCGATATCTCGGTGCGACAGACGAAGATTTCGAGCAGCTGAAGCTGGTCAGCGAGCAGTTGGAGTCGGACCCCACCCTGCCTTTCCGCAAAAGCAGGAACGGGCGGATCTGCCTGGACCCGCAGACGCGGCGCGGATACCGACTGGAGGCGCAGCCCTTCGTTCTCTCCCGCGAGGAGGACTTCGTCCGGCACGACTCGGAGACGCTGCGAACGTTCGACGAGGTGCAGGACGACCTGCAGCTGAACACCGCGCTGCAGGCGATGCTGGTCTTCAAGTTCCTGGTCGTCCACGGCGTCGACGTGGCGCACCGGCCCCGGCTGGACTACGACCGCGCCGAGTGGATCTGCACCCTGTTCAACCTGCGGACCGTCACGACCACCGGCCTGCTGGGCGAACCCGCGCTGGAGGGCGTGCACTCCGACGGGGTGGATCACACCATGACCACGTTCCTGTCCGCGCGGAACATGACCGCCGACAGCGCGGAGACCTTCCTGCACGACATGCGGGAGGTCAACGGCCGCCGCTGGCACGAGACGGATCCCACGTTGCTCAAGGGCAGGGCGCGACACGGTGACTTCCTGGACACCTTGATGGTCGTCGATCACGAGTACAAGCACAGCGTCTCGCCGGTCTACCCGATCGACGACACCGAGCCGGCCATCCGGGACATGCTCATCTTCTTCACCAGGAAACCCACCGAGAAGGGGCACGTCTCGTTCCGGTACGACTCGGTCGCCCCGCACCGCGCGCTGCCCATGTCGTTCGGCCTGCCCGCCGACCTCCCCGCGCTCGCCACCGCCAACTGATCGGAGTGACGCCATGACCGAAGCGGCGCCGGAAACGACCGAGACCATCGAACGCGTTTGGTACGACGGCAGTTGCCACTGCGGCGGGGTGGTATTTTCCGCAGCGGCCAGTCGAAGCCTGACCATCACCCTGTGCAACTGCGGCATCTGCCACCGGCACGGCCATCAGGAGTTGATGACCCCGGAGGCGCGGTTCAAGCTGCACCAGGGACAGGAGTTCCTCAAGCCGTACCGGTTCGGAAACCGCATCGCGGACCACACGTTCTGCGCGGTCTGCGGCGTGCTGCCGTTCTACCGGCCCCGGTCGCACCCCACCGGCTATTTCAGCGTCAACGCGCGGTGCCTCGACCTCTCCCCCGCCGAGCACATCGAGTTCGTGGAGTTCGACGGGCAAAACTGGGAAGCGAGCATCGCTGCCGGCAAACACGTGCTGACGGAGTAGGTGACATCCCAGGTGTGGACAGGTTCCGACGTCGTCACGGTCGACTCGTTGCGCGAGCGTGGTGGGCTGAAATGGGCCACCGCCGGCCCGGGAAAGCTGGCGGCGTGTGTGGCCGAGATGGACTTCGGGACCGCTCCCGAGATCGCGGACGCGTTGCACGACGCGGTCGACCGGAGTCAGGTCGGCTACCTGACGCCGCAGCTGACGGCACAGCTGGCCGAGGCGTGTGCCACCTGGCAGCACGACAGGTACGGATGGGATCTGTCGCCGGCGGACGTGCGGCCGCTGCCGGACGTCATCCGTGCCCTACACGTCGCCATCGACTGCTTCTCCCGGCCCGGCTCGGCCGTCATCGTGCCGGTGCCCGCGTACCCGCCGTTCCTGGCCGTACCCCGGCTGCTCGGTCGACGCGTCATCCAGGTCGAGATGGTGGCGTCCGGGGGCCGCTACGGCTACGACCTGGACGCGCTCGACCGCGCCTTCGCGGCGGGCGGGAACCTGCTCGTCCTCTGCAACCCCAACAACCCCCTCGGCGCGGTCATGGAGCCCGGTGAGCTGTTGGCCGTCGCGGAGGTCGTCGAACGGCACGGTGGCCGGGTGTTCAGCGACGAGGTCCACGCGCCGCTCGTGCATCCCGGGCACCGGCATGTCCCGTATGCCACCAGCTGCGACGCGGCGGCCGGGCACACGGTGACGGCCACGTCGACGTCGAAGGCGTGGAACGTGGCCGGTCTGAAGTGCGCCCAGCTGCTGACCAGCAACGACGCCGACCGCAAGCGGTGGAGTGAGCTCGGACGGCTGCACACCGACGGCACCGCCACCCTGGGCGTGCTGGCCGCCACGGCCGCGTACCGCACCGGTGGGCCATGGCTCGACACGGTGCTCGGCCGACTCGACCGCAACCGTCACCTGCTGGCCGAGCTGATCGGCGCACACCTGCCGACGGCCCGCTACACCCCGCCCGAAGGCACCTACCTGGGCTGGCTCGACCTGCGCGACTACCCGCCGGCCGCAGACCTCGCCGACCGCGCGCGGGTGACCGTGATGGACGGTTCCGAGTTCGGCCCGTCGGGCGCGGGGTTCGTCAGACTCAACTTCGCCACCACCCCCGCTGTTCTCGCCGAGATCGTGCGGCGGCTGGCCGACGCCGCCGCAAGAGCGGGCTCAACTCGGTCGACGACATCCCGGAGGTTGGTCCCTTGACGACAGTGGATGCGCCCGAGCGGGTACGGCCAGCCGACGACCTGCTGCGCTCCCATCGCGGTTTCCGTCTGCTGCTCGCTTCCGATGTGGTCAGCCGCACCGGTGGCCACGTCGCACTCGTCGCCCTGCCGCTGCTCGCGGTGCTCGTGCTGGATGCCTCCGCCCAGCAGGTGGGGCTCCTGGTGGCGGCGAGCACGCTCGCCTTCCTCGTCGTAGCGCTGCCGGCCGGGGTCTGGGTGGACCGGCTACGGCAGCGGTCGGTGCTGGTGGCCGCCGACCTGGTCCGCGCGCTGGTGCTGCTGTCGGTGCCGGTGACAGCGGCGTTCGGGGCGCTGAGCCTGGAGCAGCTGTACGTGGTCGCCCTGGTGATCGGGGTCGGCAACGTCTTCTTCGACGTGGCGCAGCAGGGCTACGTCACGTACCTGGTGGGCAAGGACCGGCTGCTGGCCGGCTTCAGCAAACTGGAGGTGGCCGGCAACGGCAGTCAACTGGCCGGGCCGCCCCTGGGCGGAGCGCTGGTCCAGGTCATCACCGCCTCGGGCGCGCTGGCGTTCAACGCGGTCTGCCACCTGGCCTCCGCCTGGCTGCTCGCCCGGATCCGGCCACGGGAGCCGCAGGTCCACCGGCCCGGTGGGCGGCCACGACTGGGCCGGGAGCTCACCATCGGGGTGCGGTACGTCGCCGGTCAACCGATCCTCCGGCTGGTCGTGCTGCACGGCATGATCGCCCTGCTGTTCGAGTACGCGCTGCTCACCGTCCAGCCGTTGCTGCTGGTGAACACCCTCGGCCTGTCGCCGGCGGCGTACGGCCTGGTGACCGGGGCCGTCGCGGTCGGCGGGGTGGTCGGCAGCGTGTTCGCCAACCGCTTCGTCGCGACGTTCGGCATCGCCCGTACGCTGTGGCTGCCGTTCGCCGTGACGTTCCCGCTGCTGCTGCTCATGCCGCTGGTGGGTCAGGGCTGGCTGGTGGCGCTCTACCCGATCGGGTACGCCGCCTACATCGGTGGCAGCGCCATCCAGAACGTCGCGCAGATCACCTACCGTCAGGCCATCTGCCCGCCGGAACTGCACGGGCGGATGAACTCCGCCATGCGGTTCCTGATGTGGGGCATGATGCCGGTCGGCGGGTTGTTCGGCGGCTTCCTGGTCCAGGCCGTCGGGGAACGGACCGCGCTGTGGGTGTGCGCCGTCGGGATGTTGGCCAGCCTGCTGCCGATGCTCGGCCGGCCGGTGCTCAGGCTGCCCCACGACGCCGGGATCGGTCAGCAATGATCGCGCAGTGGGCCCGGCGTCCGGGACCATGCCGCTACGGCACCATCCAGCTGAGCACCGGGGTCGTCTGCAAGCCGACCAGCAACGCCATCGCGCAGATCAACAGCACGCTCCAGCCGAACATCCGGCGGAACAGATCACCCTCCCGGCCGCTGAGCCCGACCGCGCTCGCCGCGATCGTCAGATTCTGCAACGAGATCATCTTGCCGATCACGCCGCCGGAGGCGTTGGCGGCGGCCAGCAGCACCGGGTCCAGGCCGGCGCGCTGCGCGGCGGTGACCTGGAGCGCGCCGAACAGCGAGTTGGACGACGTGTCCGAGCCGGTGAGCGCCACGCCCAGCCAGCCGAGGACCGGCGAGAGCAGCGCGAACAGGCCGCCGGCGCCGGCCATCCAGGTGCCGAGCGTCGCGGTCTGCCCGCTGCCGTTCATCACGAACGCCAGTGCCAGCAACCCACAGACGGTGAGGATCGCCCAACGCAGCGACGCCAATGTCTGCCCGTACGCGACGAGCGCGACGCGCGGGGTGACCCGCAGGATCGCCATCGTGATCAGACCGGCCAGCACCAGCAGGGTGCCGGTCGAGGAGAGCCAGTTGAACCGGAAGACCGGCAACGACGACGGCTCGCCGGACACGTTCAGCAGGTGCAGACCCGGCCAGTCGAACAGCACGGTGACCGAGTTGAGCGCGCCTGCGACCGCCGGCACCTGCGACAGGCCGAAGATCGCCACAATCACCAGGTACGGGGCGTACGCCCGCCAGACCTCGACCGGCGCATCCGGCCGCTCCACGACGTCTTCTGCGGACCCGGAGTCGGCCGCCTGGTCGTCGTCACGCCGCGGCGGCCACACCCGCGCGACCACGGCCACGACCACGGCGCTGACCAGCCCGGCGACGATGTCGGCCAAAGCCACCGAGAAGAAGTTCGAGGTGAGGAACTGAGCCAGCGCGAACGACATTCCGCAGGCGAGCGCCACGTACCAGGTTCTGCGCAGCGCTCGGCGACCGCCGACCATTCCGACGACCAGCATCGGTATCAGCAGCGCGATCACCGGGACCTGACGCCCGGCCATCGCCCCGAGTTCGTCCGCTGGCAGGTCGGTGACCCCGGCCAGCGTGGTGATCGGCAGGCCGAGCGGCCCGAACGCGGCCGGCACGGTGTTGGCCACCAACGCCACGGTGGCCGCCTTCATCGGGCCGAAGCCCAGCGCCAGCAGCATCACCGTGGTGATCGCGACCGGGGTGCCCTGTCCGGCCAGCCCTTCCAGCACCGATCCGAAGCAGAACGCGATCACCATCGCCTGCACCCGCTAGTCGTCGCTGACCCGGGCGAATGAACGCCGGAGCACATCGAAGTGTCCGCTCGTCACGGTCATCCGGTAGATCCAGATCGCGGTGCCGAACGTCCACACGAGCGGGAACAGCGCGAACGTCGCTCCCTGGCTCGCGGTCAGCAGCGCCTGCCCGGTCGGCATCGAGTACGCCACGATCGACACCAGCAGGGCGACGGCGAGCGCACCGAGCGCGGCCAACCAGGCCGGTACCCGGAACACGCCGAGCAGCAGGAACAGGGTGACGATCGGCAGTGCGGCGACGAGGGCGCTCAGCGCCAGCGAGTCGGCGAGGGGATCCAGGATCGGCTGGTACACGCGTACCTCCGGGAAGCAACACGTCGCCCGGCTCGGTGCCGTACGCGAAGTTCGCTCATCTTCCCCAGTCGATCATGTCGAGTCTTCGCAGAAATTGCGCAGTTGCCCCGGGGTGCCTTCGCTTGACCCTGACGCGCAGGTCAAGGTCTACGGTCTGCCGTCAGCATCCCTGCTGCCGCCAGCATCCTTGCGAAGGAGCGCGTTGTGCCCTCGACACCCTCGACGCACCGGGAGGTGCGGCTCGCCGCCGTCCCGGACGGTTCGGCGGCGGTGAGTCAGACCTGGCGACTGCCTAGATTCGCCGGTCGCGACTGGTCAACGGCCTGCACGAATTGGCAGGATTTCCCACTGGTGCCTTGTTTGCGCCGGGCACCGTGGCCTGGCCCCGGTGCGCCGCGTCCGGATTCCGGACGACCCGTACCTTGTCGCTGGTCCGTCAGGAGATGTCAATGTCGCAGGGTAATCCGGTCGACCCGTGGGCGGATGTCGATCCGGCAGTCGTCGTCACCGGCGCCCCGACGGGTGAGCGCAGCGGCGATGTCGGCATCGACAGTGCCGCGACCACGGGCGCCGGCGGGGTGTCGCGGCCCGGCCCGGGCGACAACGTGCCGCCGACCCGACCTCGGCGGCCGGCGCTGCTGCTCGGCACGGTCGCCGTGGTGCTGACGATCGCTACGGCCGTGGCCTTCGCGAACCGGTCCGACGAGATCGAGACGCCGGGGGCGGTGGCGCTGACCGGCGAGCCGGCGGCGTCACCGGCAGGCCCGGACCGGCAGGCCGACGCCGCGACGGCGTCGCCCGCCGTCTCGGCGCAACCCGCCACCGGCGCGGTCCGGACCGGCGCGTTCGTCGGCGCGACCAGGATCGGCACCCAGCTCAACGCGAACACGACCATGTACCCAGGCGAGTACATCCTCTCCCCCGACGGCCGGTTCGGCCTGCTGATGCAGACCGACGGCAACCTCGTCGCCTACGGTCCGTCGCCCTGCGGGGCGCCCCGACCCGACATCTGCCAAGGCCCGTACGACTGGTGGGCCAGCAACACCGATGGCCAGCCCGGCAGCCGGGTCGTCATGCAGGGCGACGGCAACCTCGTCATCTACCGCCCCGACGGGGGCGTCGCCTGGGCATCGAACACCAAGGATTCCGACGCGACCAGGGTGATGGTCACCAACCAGGGCCACTTCCATCTGACCCGCAGGGACGGCTCGACGGTGATGATGCTGGCGGGCCTGTCCGAACAGAACAGCACCCTGTCGTACGCCGGCACCATGCCGGCCGGCTACCGGCTCACCGCCCTGCGGTACCTGTCCTCGCCGAACGAGGTCTACCACCTGATGCAGCAGCAGGACGGCAACCTGGTCCTGTACGGGCCCGGCAACAGCGTGCTCTGGTCGTCCGGCACACACCAGATCGTGGTCGGCGGCAGGAGCGTGTGGGAGACCAGGATGCAGCCCGACGGCAACCTCGTCGTCTACGACAGCTCAGCCGCTGACGCGGCGGCGGTGTGGGCGTCGAATTCCGTCGGAGCTGGCCCCAGCCCGGAGTTGGTGCTGCGCGACGACGGGAACCTGGTGCTGCGGTCCGGGTCCACCCGGCAGGTCTTCTGGCAGACCGGCACCGGCGGCCAACCGTAGCGGGCACCGGTCAGGATCGAGCGGCTGTAGCGGGCACCCGCTCAGGACCGGCCGGTCCGCGCCAGATTCGTTACCTCGGGCGGTCGACGACAACGACATCGCGCGGCGCGTCGACGCGGTCGGTGGACGCGGTGGCCGCGTGGCTGGCGAGCAGGGTGAGCGCATCAGCGTCGCTCGTTCCAGGTGCCGCGTGGTAGACGGTGAGCGTCTGTCCAGCCTTCCCGTTGACCTGGAACGTCTCGAAGTTCACGGCGAACTCCCCCACGACCGGATGCGCGAACCTCTTGCGGCCGGCGGACTTGACGCGGACGTCGTGCCGGGCCCAGAGCCGGACGAAGTCCGGGCTCTTGAGCGTCAGCTCGCCCATCAGGGCCGCGAGGCGCGGGCTACCGGGGTCGGCGTCGGCCCGCAGCCACGCCACGCCTTGACGTGCCTGCTCCTCCCAGTCGGGGAAGAGCGCCCGTTCGGCGGGGTCGAGAAAAAGTAGTCTCACGAGATTCCGGTCGCGTGTCAGGCTCGGATGGATCGCCAACGCCAGGCCGGTGCAGGCGAGCACATCGCCGTACCGGTTCTGCACGATCGCCGGTGTGTCGTGCCAGCGTTGCAGCAGCGCGATGAGGCCGGGACCGACGTGGTCGGATTCCGAGGCCCGGTGCTGCGGTCGGGCGAGTTGGTGCAGATGCGCGAGGGCGTCAGCGTCCAGGCCGAAGACCCGCCCCAGGGCGTTGATCACCTCGGCCGACGGGTGCCGTTCGCGGCCCTGCTCCAGGCGTACGTAGTAGTCGGTGCTCATGCCGGCGAGCACCGCCACCTCGTCGCGCCGCAGGCCCGGCACCCGACGACGGCCGCCAGCCGGCAGACCGAGGCCGCCGGGCGCGGTGTGCTCCCGACGGGCGCGCAGAAAGTCGCCGAGCGGGTTGTCGTTGCGCATTTCCCCAGCGTAGGTGCGGTGACCGCAGGAGAGGGTAGGTGTGGAACTCCTACGGTCGGGGTGACCATGAATCGGTCGGCCTTCCTGCACCTGCCAGCAGCGCGGAGAGTCGTCGTCATGACGGACACCGACGCACCGACCACTCCGACCGCTCCGACCGCCCCACGGCGGAGCAGATCGAGCAGTTCATCGGCGGCTACGCCGCTGCCTTCGGCACCACCCTGCGGTCGCCGGTCTGGCACAGCCCGACCGAGGCCGGACTCGACTTTCAGGAGGTCACGTTCCCGTCGAAGGACGGCGTGCCGCTGGAGGGCTGGTACATCCCCGCCGCAGGCTCGGACAAGCTGATCATCGCCAACCACCCCCTGTGGTTCAGCCGTTCCGGCCTGCCCGCGCACCTTGAGCCGTGGAAATCGATGTGGGCGGCGACCGGAAACGACAACGAGGTCGACTTCATCCCGGACTACAAGATCCTGCATGACGCCGGGTACAACGTGCTCGCGTACGACCTGCGCAACCTCGGACAGAGCGGTGCGGCCAACGGCGGCGTCATCTCCGCCGGTGTCTACGAGGCCCGCGACGTGCTGGGCTCGCTGGCGTACGTCCGCAGCCGAGCGGACCTGACGCACATGGCCATCGGGCTGTTCAGCCGGTGCATGGGCGCGAACGCCACGATCTTCGCGATGCAGGCTGAACCGGCAGCGTTCGAGGGCGTCCGGGCCATGGTCGCGCCGCAGCCGCTGTCGCCACGGGTCACCATGGAGCAGTCGCTGGCCGCAGCCGGCATTCCGGCTCGGTACATCGACGAGTTGGAACAGCGGGTCCGGGTCCACACCGGGTTCCGGCTCGACGAGATGTCGCCGGTCCAGGCCGCTCGTAGCGTCACCGTTCCGACGCTGCTCTACCAGGTACGCGACGACGTACTCACCCGGCCGGACGACGTCATCCTCGGCTGGTTCGACCGCTACCTGAGCTGACCGCCCGGAACAGACCGCCCGGAACAGACCGCCCGCAATGGCCGACCGGAAGCGGTCAGGGGGTCGCTCGGCCGCGTTCGACGTCGATCCGCTGTTGCTCGGCGTCGCGCAGCCGCCGGTAGTGCTCCGCCCTGGCCTGGTCACCGACCTTGTCGGCGGCGTCGGCGGCGGCCCGCAGCACCACCAGCGGCAGTCGCGGGACGTCGCCGGCCTGCCGGTCGGCTTCGGCGAACACCACCCCGGCCAACTCGTCGTCAGCGGAGCAGGCCAGCAGGAACAGCTGCTCGACGTACATCCGGCCCAGGCCGACCTCCGTCCAGCCGGACACATCCGCCAAGGCCCGGCGGCACTCACCCAGCGCCTGCCAGGCGGCCCGGTGGTCACCGGCCAGGCGCTCCAACTCGGCCAGGGACTGCCACGCTGATGCCCGCTCCCAGTCGGTGTCGGCGTACCGCAGGCTCTCCCGCTGGGCCTGCGCCGCCAGCGCGAACGCCCCCAGGTCCGCCAGCTCGTACCTCAGCACGCCCAGGGTCGACTTGTCCCGCTCACGGCCGGCCGCCCACTCGTCCAACCACCGGCGGGCAAGCGCGGTGTCGCCGATCAGCTTGGCCCGCTCCACCCACCGGAGTGGGTCCTCGGTGGCCAGGTCGGCCGGGAAGCGCGACCGCTCGTTCTCTGCCCACTCGTCGACGTCGTCCTCGGAGACGCACGGCTGGCCGTCGTCGTCGAGCAGGCGTTCCAGCACGTCCGCCCGGTCCGGGTGCGCACTGACGCGGACAAAGTCGACAGTAGCCTGCACCCCGGCGGCGACCAGGTGCTCCACGTCGTAGCCGCACCAGGTGTCGAAGTTGGCCCGCTTGATCTGCCAGTGCAGCCAGACGTCCTCGACCCGAGCGTGCTCGGCGAGCAGGAATCCGGCGAGTTCGGTCTCCTCGGTGAGCCCTTGAAACGGTGCGCTGCGGCGACACACCGCCTCCTGCTCGGCCAGCAGGCGCAGCAACGGCAGATCATCGGCCCGCCTGTCGTACTGCATCGCCCACAGCAGGCCCGCCCGCCGAGCCGCGTGGCGGTCGTACTCGAAGCCGTCGGCACCGGTGGCCGGCTCGTACCGCAGCTGCGGCCAGGCCGCCGGAGAGTCCCGCATCAGATCCAGATCGCGCCGCGCCGCCTCCATCACGGACCGAGGATCGCATGGGTGGTGGGCCGGGTGATGCGCCGCCCCGGCGCATCGCCGACAGCGACGGCCGTCGAGAGCATGCGTTGTATCCGCAAAGATCATCGACTCGACTCTTGATCGACTCAGTCCACGGATCAAGAAATGATCTCGCAACTTCCACGGTTACCAGGGAATCGTAGTCAGAATTCTGTCATTGGGCCAGGTAGATCATTTACAAGCTTCAACAGAAGCTACCGTGGATCTACCATCACTGCCCGCAAGTAGCCAACACCAGCAACCAAAGCCGAGCCAGGGACATGTTATGTCGGTAGAGGATGTTGCGAAGATCATTAGACAAGCAGCCGAGGAACTGACCCGATCGACCGCCAGCCGCATCGGCGAGGAGGTACGAGGTGTCATGACTGCGCTGACCCTGACGCTACAAGGAGCGCAGGCGCCAGACGCCTTGGCAGCCTTGGCGGAGCTTCGGGCCGCGATCGACGAACTCGAGTCCGTACGAGTCGAACTGGACACGGCGGCCGGCGAGTGCAGAAACTATCTCCGGGCCATGGGGGCATAGTTGGCGCTCGACAAGGTCATCTCCGCCCTTCAACGAGCGGCGCTGCGACTACCGACGCGCTCAGTTGCCGACCTGGCGACAAGAACCGCCCGGCTGACCGACGGGTTGCGCAGGTCCGCCCGAGGAAGCAGCCATCCACATATACTCGCCGCAATCGCAGCGGCCCATCGTGCACAACAGCACCTCGCCGCCGCGCTGGAGCACCTGTCCAGGTCCCGCGAGCACCTCAGCAGCTACGCGGCCAGGATCAACGGATCCTCGATCGAATCCGGAAGCTCTCCGACACCCGCTCCGGCGGGTGCCTGGTGGTCACCTCCGGAAACCCTCCCCCGACATGTCGCGGAGGCAGGATCGACGTTCCTGCCGCGCCCGGAAGGCGCGAACCGTCCCACCTCTGGCATCTACGCGGGCAACCAGGTCGAGTCCGGCGGACGGGACAAAAGCGTTGCAGCGGACCTGATATCCGATCCGCTGCGGGGCCCGCCCGTCACCTTCTATCAACACGTCGAGTCCAAAGTAGCCGCGATGATGCGGCGCGACGGCACCGCCAAGGGGGATCTCGTGCTCGACAACACCGTGTGTGGAAGCAATCAACGCGACCAGGATCATGAATGGTCCTGCGACAAGATCCTGCCATCCATCATTCCCGCAGGCTCCGAGCTCACGGTCTACACGACACGGGACCAGGGAAAAACCTGGTGGAAACGGACTTACGTGGGCACGGGCGAGAGGATAATCCGATGAAGTTCGTCATGACCGACTACCACGGACATCGGGAGCCGCTGGCCGGCCCGGATGACGCCGGTGAGTGGTTCGACGAGCAGGCGTCATCGATCATGCCGCACGGCGGGTGTGGCCAGACAATCTGGTTCGGACCGGCGGACGCACCGCCGCAGTTACGCATCGATGTGGACATTGACGTCGGACGAGCTGCCCTACGCTGGTCGGACGGCTCCTACGGCGTACAGCTCGATCCGACCGTGCCGATCGCGGTGCTGGAGTCGCCGGACAGCGGGACCGTCGACGTGCCCGCCTGGCTGGCCCGGGTCGGCGTCGACACCGCGAGACAGGCCGTTGTCGAGTACGTGTCGACCGGCCAACGACCGGCCTGCCTCACCTGGTCGTCAGCACAGCGATCAGGCTGAGGCGAGGGCCGTGCGGACCAGCGAGTCGTACGTCTCGTCGGTGCGGGACGCCGCGACGCCGAGCGCGGCGACGAACGCCGCCAATTCGGCCTGCACCGCCGCG
Organism: Micromonospora sp. Llam0; assembly: GCF_003751085.1. Lineage (NCBI taxonomy): Bacteria > Bacillati > Actinomycetota > Actinomycetes > Micromonosporales > Micromonosporaceae > Micromonospora > Micromonospora sp. Llam0. The sequence goes on from NZ_RJJY01000002.1 coordinate 145,467, forward strand.
CCGGGCACGCCGTCACCGACGATGCGTTCCAGTTCGAGGAAGGTGCCGATCCCGGCGACGTCGTCGACGCACAGCTCACCGTCGGGCAAATCGGCGGTACGGCGTATTTTCGCGATCCGTACGGTCGGGCGGAAGCCCATCGCCAGGATGGCGGCGTGCATCTGCTCGCGGTCGGTTACCGCCGTCTCGTACTCGTCGCAGGCCAGCGCGTTGTCGGCGGGGCGTTTCAGGGTGAAGGTGTGCCGGCCGTCGACGGTCCGCAACCGTACGAAGGGGACGCCGGTCTTGCTGTCACCGTACGACCAGGTGATCGGGGCGTACGCCTGGTCGTCCTGCACGACCGGCGGACCCGGCTCGATGCCGCGGGCCGTGAGCGCGACGAGCAGCGCTTCCCGGTCCTGGACGCGGTACTTGACCTCGACCTCACGCACCACGCCTCCACCTGCCGTCGAACACTGACTGCGCAGCGTCGCACAAGCGTCACCGGATCGACAACGCGGCGCGCCAGCGCCACAACGCCCGCCGAGAGAGCCACGGCGCCAAGAGCCCAGCTGCTCATACTCACTGGAATCAGGCAGTTTCCCAATTGGACAACGTCCGGCTCGTACAAGACGTACGTTTTGTACGTGACCGCAGAACCGATCAAGCCCGATCAGGAGCTGAGCATCTCGGCCGCCCGGGATCAACTCTCCGACATCGTCCCTGCCTACCTGGCCGAGGCGACCGAGCACACCGAGGAAGCCGCCGATGTCGCGGTCGCCCGCGAGGCACTGGCCCGCATCGACGCGGGCGAGAAGCCCATCTCGCTGTCAGATCTTCGCGCCGAGCTAGGGCTGTGACCGGGCCAACTCTGCACCCGGTAGCACCGAGTGCATCGAGGCCGGTGCCCGCATCGCCCCCGCTTCTCATCCGCCACCATCGAGGTGAGGCTGAGACACCTTAAAACGCGGACGTTAGGTATCTCAGCCTCACCTCGATGAAGCGCTTCGCCGACTACCACCGGGCGTCGGCGCGGCTGGCAAGGCTCGGCGGCAACCGGGTGACGATGAACTCAGGCGGCGACGCCCAGGAGGATGTGGGCGGAGGTACGGACGTCGCTGATGAAGAGGCCGAACTCGTCCGCGACCGTTTCAGCGCTCTCACCTGCCTTGATCATGCCTGCGACGTCCGCCACTCTCGTCCCGGTGCCGGCGAAGATGGGCTGTCCGAAGGCCCGGCGCACGTCGACCTCGACCTTCGACGGAAGCCAGGCGGACAGTTGCAGCCGCTCCGGGAAGCCATCGCCACCGAAGGCGATGTACTGCATGTGATCGGCGACGATCTCCCGGATCACGTGCTGGTTGGTGCCGCCCACGATGAGCCCGTGATCGGCCAGGCTCCTGTTGAAGTCCCACAGGACGTCGACTCCGTCGGTGGCCAGCTCAGGCGCGACGAGAACGTACTCGCGGCCGAACTCCTGCTGCAGGGCTTCGAGCGCGGGACGGATCCGTTGCGGACGCACGCCGGCTGTACGCAGCGCCTCCAGCACGTGCGCCTCGGCCAGGGCGATGAAGGTGACCGGCAGCGGACTCGACTGAGGGTCCGCGATGTGCAGCAGCGGCCCACCCCGGGGGTAGCCCTTCGCCCAGCGGTGGAATGTCTGCTGCGGCACCCGCAGGTGCCGTGCGGCCTGGGTGAAGTTCAGGATTCCCTCGGTGAACCGGATGTCGCTCATTCCACCCCCTCAACGTCCCGACCGGCGTCAGCATTACACGTCAAGTCCACCCGTCGACCAGGTCGCCGGATCGGCGCATCGCCCTTGATCAACAGATCCGCCGTTGGTTGTACGCATCTGCATCAGCCAGCGACGCATTCCTACGATCGGGAGAGGATGAGGCCATGGAGGGATACCACACCAGGTGGACTGTTCCGGACGAGCACCGGGCAAGTCCTGAGTACGTCGAGGCCGGTGCCCGCATCGCCCTCGGTCAGGCCGTCTACGACCGCCGGGTCGCGCTCGGCCTGAGCCAAGCCGAGCTCGCCGCTCGGGCTGGCACCACGCAGACCGTGATCTCGCGGCTCGAAGGCGGCGCGGTCACGCCGACGCTCCCGCTGCTGCATCGCCTGGCCGGAGCACTGGAGGGCGAGCTGGACATCAAGATCACCGGCACCAGCACCCGTGCGGAGTTCCCTCTCGCTTCGTGACCCGCTGGCCTGCGACAACGTGCCCGCAGGCCAGCGTCCGACTCAGCCGACGCGCAGCGCCGCGGTCATGGGTGGTTGGTCGACGGAGCCGCCGGATCGGCGCAATCAGCTTCCGTGCCTCGTTGGTCCGAAGTGCAGTTGCGGTACGTCGTACAGGTCGGGGTTCGGTAGCCGGTGCATGGTCGGTGCGGTGATTTCGATGATGAGCATTTCGGTGAGGAACTGGACGGTCGCGTCGAGGAGGTGGCTGGTGTAGGCGGTGGCGCTGTGTTCCTTGAGCCCGACCGTTATGTGGATGTGGGGTGTGATGGTCCCGGTGGTGTCGTCCCAGGCGATGGTGCCGCCGCCGAGGGCTTCGATGTTGGTGAGGTCGACGTGTGACCAGACAGGGGCGGCGGGGTTGTCGAGGCGTTGGCAGGTGCCGACGAGTTTCGCCTGGCTAAGGCCGGCGATGAACATCGGGATGTAGCCCTGTCGGATGTCGTGGGTGCGGCAGGCGTCGGTGAGGGCGGTGAAGAAGTCGTCGCCGTGGTCGAGGACGACGCCGATCATGCGGCCGGGGGTCAGGTCGTGGCTACGCATCCGTACGGCTCGTTCCCAACCGGTCGTCGCTGGTGGTGGTCCAGGGCCAGGTGGTGGGTTCGGTGAGTCCACCGGCGGTGGTGACCGCGCGCGATGTCGTGTGGTTTCGTGTCGACGGCGAGGAGTGCGCGGAGCAGGACGCGGGCCTTGTAGGGGTGGAGCCAGCCTGCGGGGATGAGACCGCGACCGATGAGGTCCTGCTCGGAGCCGGGGAAGCCGTAGGTGTGGGTGAGGGTGGGTCCGGCGGGGGTGCGGGAGGCGAGGAGGACGGGGATTCGTCCGGCGAGGGTGGTGAGGGTGTCGACGAGGGGTTCGGGGACGTGGCCGACGCCGAATCCGGCGATGACGAGGCCGTTGCAGTGCCGGCCGATGGCGTCGAGGAGCGTGGGGTCGTCGTCGAGGGTGACGGTGTGCAGGGCGACAGTGGCGGTGTCCGTCCGGCGCGGGGCAGGGATGGTCAGCCGGTGCGGCACCCGGTTGAGCATCCGTACGGTGCCTTCGAGGACGTAGCCGAGGGGTCCGGTGTCCAGGGACCGGAAGGTGGCGCCGCTGGTGGAGTGGGTCTTGGTCACCCATCGTGCGGCGTGAATCTCGTCGGCGAAGGCGACGAGGCAGCCCTGGTCCCGCACCGCCGGGGAGGCGGCGGTGCGGATGGCGGCGAGGATGTTCGCGGGGCCGTCGGCGCCGGCGAGGGTGGGGTTTCGCATCGCGCCGGTGACCACGATCGGTTCGGGGCGGTGGTGGAGCAGGTCGAGCAGGTAGGCGGTTTCCTCGATTGTGTCGGTGCCCTGGGTGACGACGACACCGGTCGCGCCGCCGGCCAGGGCGTGCGTCGCGGCGGCGTGCAGGTCGGTGAGGTCGGCGACGGTGAGGCTCGCGCCGGGTCGGCGGCGGAAGTCGACGACGTCGACCGCGATTGAGGCGTCGGCGAGTCCGGGTACGGCGTCGACGAGTTGCTGGGCGGTCAGGGTGGGACTGACCGCACCGCCGCCGGTGCTGCTGGTCATGGCGATGGTGCCGCCGAGGCCGTACACCACCACCCGTGGCGTGGGCGTTGCCGGAGTTGAGGACACCGGATTCCTTCCGTACGGACGGGAGTTGTTCGGGGTGGTGTCAGGAGCCTATTACGGCAGGGAGCCGACGAAGCGGCACGCCCGGTCGACGGCTTCGCACCGATCACATCGCCGTACGCCGCACTATCGACCCGCCGGCAGTGAGGATTTGGCGTAACCCAGGATCGTTCAGGCTCGGGTAGACAACATCTGCGGCCGGCAGCAGCAGATCCGGTTGGGACGGTACACCGATCACGTAGAGGCCAGCGGTGTGGGCGGCGTGCGCACCAGCAGCAGAATCCTCGATGGCGACCGCAGCTCCAGGGTTGAAGCCGAGCCGCGCGCAGGCCGTTAGGTAGACGTCGGGTGCGGGCTTGGGTGCGGCGACATCGTCGCTACAGACCACAACGTCAACCAGGCGGCCTATCCCGATCTGGGTGAGGTACTCCACGACGGCGCTCCGCAGGGTGTTGGAGGCGACGCCGATGGGTCGAGTGCGGGCGAGAGCGGTGACCAGTTCGACCGCGCCCGGCATTGCGGCTACGCCGCGACCGAGGTTATTGCTGACGAGGTCGAGGACTTCAGTGGCGAGTTCCCGATGCCGGTGAGGCTGCCCGATCAGGCGGCTGATTTCGCGGCCGAGGTCACCAAGGGTGAGTCCGACGAGTCGGTGTCGATCTGGTCGGCTCAACATTGTCTGATAGCGGTCGAACAATATGGTGTAGGCGCCATCCCATAAGCCCTCGGTGGCGACGAGCGTGCCGTCGCAGTCGAAAATCACGGGACCGGGCGGATGAGGACATCCGCGACGAAGTCCGATGTCAGTCGTCACGATTCCCCCTGGATCCCGGTTCGGCGGGCTGCCGCAGCGGCGAGCAGTGGAAACCGAAGATCATGATGATTGCGCTCGGTTTCGGTGAGTTCCTCGGCGGCTTCGCCGAGAAGCGCTGCAAGGCAGGTGCGGAGGTTGCCATAGCCGTGGACTTGGATGGGCCCGGGCCAGCCGGTGAGCAGTTGGCGGAGGCCAGCGGGTGTGCACCGCCACCGGTCCGCCGGGCCACCGCTGGGGCTGATCCGGGCGAGGCAGGGAACGGTAATCAGGAGGGTCCCGCCGGGGCGCAACGCGTCACGGCAGGTGAGGAGCGCGGCGGAGGGGTCGGACAGTAGTTGGAGGGTCTGGGTCAGGATCAGACAGTCGAAGGTGGCTCTTTGCAGGCTGCCGACAACAGTGAGATCGGCTTGGATGGTGGCCCGGGGATTACTGGGGTCGATGTCGATGATCGCGGTGGAAGCAAGCTGGCCGTCACCATACCTGCGCAGGTAGGTGTCGTCCTTGACCGGCTCTTCGAAGTTAAGCGGGGTTGAGGTGTCCGCGGCTTTTCCGGGTGGTCGCGCAGCGGGTTCGTAGGCGTTGGTTGATCGGGTTGCGGAAGCCGTAGGCGTCGCGGGCGACGGTTTTGATGACTCGGTTGGTGCCTTCGGAGCCGGCGTTGGTGATGCCGGTGTGCAGGAACGCGAGGATCTGGGGCCACCAGATCTCGATCGTGGTCGCGAGGCGGGCGAGTTCGGGTAGACCGCTGTCGGCGCAGCGTTGGTAGAAGCGGTGCAGCAGTCGAGCGACGTTTTCCCGGTCCGGGTGGGTGCGGGCCAGGGCCAGCAGGTCGAGGAGGTCTTCCTTGGCGTTCCACGCGGCGAGGACCGGCACGCTGATGCCGGCGGGTAGCCCGGCGATCTCGTCGCAGAGCTTGTCGACGCGTTCCGCGCGCATCCGCCTCGCGGAGCGGGTCAGCCGGTTACGCAGGTCCCATTCGCGGTCACCGGCGCGGCCCCGGCGGCCCCGGACCTGCACGGTGACCCGGCGGCGGACCTCGTTGAGGGCCTGGTGGGCGAGTTGCACGACGTGGAAGTGATCGACGACGAGGATCGCGTGCGGCAGCGCCTCACGGACCGCGGACTTGAAGATCGTGCACATGTCGATCGCGACGTACCGGACCTGATCGCGCCACGTCTGGCTGCGGTGGCCGAGCCAGTCGATGACCACCTGGGCGGTGCGGCCCTCGACCTGGCCCAGTAGTCCCTGACCGCCGGACAGGTCACACATCCCGACGTGCCACCGGTCCACACTGCTCTGCCACGCCTGGCTGACCTGGTCGAAGACCCACTTCGGCCGGCCCCGGCGGGTCTCGTCGATCCCGAGGACCTCCACCGGTTCCGGTTCGTCGGGCAGCACCACGCCCGCGTGGGCGGTGAACGCCGCCGCGACCACCGGCCAGGACAGGTCATGGTCACGGGCGGACTGTACGACCGTGCGGGCGCCGTCGGCGACCGCCGCCCCGGCGGCCTGCCGCAACCGGGCGGTCACCCGATGCCGGGCTGGGACCTGCGCCACCTGCTCGGTGAACGTCCGGCGCCGACATCCGCCGTGGTCGCAATGCCAGCGGCGTTTACGCCACCGTAGCCGCGTCGCACGGCCCGCCACGGGCAGGTCCCTCGGCCGGGTCGTCACCCAGTCCTTGACCCGCCGGGCCCGCACACCGCAGTCCGGGCAGCATTGTGCCTGCTCATCGGCGGTAGACAGAGCAACCACCGGGACACCGTCGGGGTCCAACCTGACCCGATCCACCACCAGGCCGTCCAGGCCCAGCAGCCGGGTCGTATCGTTGACCATGCTCGCAGCTCTCCGCTTGTGACCATCCGATCTAGACACTCAGATGATCACCGAAGGGCTGCGAGCCCTCTACGCCAGGGTCGCCGTCAACCGCGAACCCCGCTCAACTTCGAAGAGCCCCTTGACCTCGGCGGCATCACCGTGGATCAATGTGCGGTGGTGGGCGAGGAAGGCATCGATGTAGATGCGGTCGACGGGGGTTCCTCGGTCGTAGCCGTAGCAGTCAGACACCGGGTGCAGGGGCAGGTTCACCGGTTCCTCCGGGTTACTGAATTTGGGCGCGTATGCGGCGGCATTCGGTGACCGCGAGCCGGAGATCGGTAGCGATCTGGTAGAGACGTTGCTCCCGATCCGGCAGGTCAGCGTGTTGGCGATGGGACGTCATTTCGCGGCAGGCGGCAAGGGCCACTGAGATCCAGAAACCGGCCTGCGCTGCCGGTGCGGAGTCGACGTCACGCTTGACGGCGTGGCGGGCTGCGGGGTTCTCGGAGAGGAAGAGGTACAGCTTGGCGTGGTCGTAACCAGCCGGCCGCCAAGCGGTGAACTCGAAGTCAAGCAGCGCGATCTGCCGACCGATGAGACTCGTGTTGCCGAGATGCGCGTCCCCGTGGCTGACCTCGACCTGCGTCCTCGCCAGGTCGTGTAGCTGGATGAGCTCGCGGATGGTATTTGTTTCAAGGACGTCGCCAGCGAACGGGGCGAGCTGAGCAGGGTAGTCAGTGTCGTCCGGGATGTCGCACGGTGCGGTCGGTCGCCACCGGTGCAGCGCGGTGAGTGCGGCGAGCATGCGCTGCGTGGTCGCCATGCTGACGGTGTCGGCCGGCGGATATCGCTCGGGCCGCAGAGGGCTACCGGGCAGTTCGGTGAGGACGAGCAACGGCAGGTGTAGGTCAGCCGCAACGAGATACGGAACCAGAACCGGTGGTTGGCCGATGCGTTGCCAGGCCTGATAAATGCCGATTTCGTGTCGGCAACGGTCGCGCCACCATGAGCGAGGGTCGATGGGATATTTGGCGATCACGGGGCGACCATGCAGCAATCCACGTTGCAGGAGTGAGGTGCCTGTGCAGGTCGGGGCAGCAGTAGGCGCGAAGCCGGGGCACAGGGTGCGGAGGTAGGCAGCGACGCTGTTCATGCCTGTGCTCCAGCGTCGACAAGGAGCCGCCAAGAAGGCACCGACGGCCCAGCGAGGTCGGTGATGAACGAGGCGGCGGCGGTGGCCAGCAGCGAGGGCGTCATGGTCCCGTCGAGGATCATCTGCCTTCGGGACGGAATCAGGCGTAGCCACGAACGGCAGGTTTCGTCTATCCGGGCGCGGACAACAGGGTCGTCGAGGTGTGCGGCGATCGGCCCACGGCTGGCGCGGCGACCGTCGCTGATCGCGTCAGGGACGGACAAGTACAGGTAGGCGGCCGGCACGAGGATTCGTTCGGCGCTTGCGGCGTCGGCGTAAAGGGTCGCCGCGCCGTCTGGGTCGGCTGGGACTCCGAGTGCCTGCATGCCGTACTCATGAGCAATGAGCGTCAGAGGGCTGCGGTCCAGCAGGACGATGACCTCGCGATGGCCGGGGCCGCTCTGGTGCTTGCGGCTCGTCGTCCGGGCCCGGATCTCACGGGCGCGTTGTTCTTCGATGTCGAGGAACCGGCGCAACGCAGCGCTGACCTCGGCATTGTCGGCGGGTGGCCACGACGGCAGCGAGGCGAGCTCGGTGTACTCGGGGGCGACGATCGCATCAAGTCTGGGCGCCAAATGGTGGATGAGAGTGCTCTTGCCCGAGTAGCACAGTCCTTCGACTGCGACGATGACGAGTTCGTCGTCTCGGGGGCCGGTGCGGGTGACGGCTGTCACGGCGTGCCTCCTGGGTTCGGGTTCCGCTTGGCGGTAAGAACAGACCGTGGCGACGCAGCCGAGGGACTCAGCAGCTAGGGCCGGTGATGCGCGTGCGCTCGGTGCTGTGACGGCGGCCTTCGATCTCGGCACGGTCCAGGACATAGAAGTGATCGACGCGGGCCTGATGAACCGCAACTGGCGGGTGACCACAGACCGCGGAATGTTCGCGGTGAAGCAGGTACGTGACATCGACGCGGTAGCTGCCCGACGGCAGCATGCGGCGACGCGGGTACTGGCCGAACGCGGCCGGCCCGTCCCGGCACCACTGACCGTGCCGGGCGGTGACACGCTGCTGGAGTACGACGGGGATGTCTACGCGGTGACGGCCTGGGCGCAGGGCACGCACCGCGAGGGGTTGGAGCTGTCGCTGATCGAGGTCGAGTCGCTGGGTGCCCTGCTGGCCGAGCTGCATGTCGATCTGGCGCAGATCATGCCGGCAGCGCCGGAAACGATGTGCGAGCCGGTGACTGAGCCGGCGACGACCAAGGACAAGATCGACCGGTACATGTCGGCAGCATCTGCCCGGTCGGACCGGGATGCGATGGACGAATTCGTCCTGGATCGGCTGCGGCTGCGTACGCAGGTGCTGGCGCAGGTCGGGCACCTGCGTCCGGACGACGAGGTCGAGGTCGGCCCGTGCGGCTGGGTACACGGGGACTTTCAACATCTGAACGTACTGTTCGACGGTGACAAGGTGAGCGCGGTCCTGGATTGGGATCGGCTCAAGCCACGCCCGCTTGCGGCGGAAGTAGTGCGCTCGGCGACCCTGTTGTTCGGTTTCGGCGACGCGCAGGGGCTGGATCTGGCGCGGGTGGGAGCCTTCGTCTCGGGATACCGGTCCCGGCGGGAGCTGTCGGATGAGGCGTTGGCCGACGCGGTCCATCGGCTGTGGTGGGAGCGGGTGTGCGGCACCTGGCAGTTGCGTCGTCGTTACGAGCACGCCGACACCTCCTGTGATCACCTGTTCCGTTCGGCTGAGGGGTTGCTGAGCTGGTGGACGGGACACCGTCCGCAGGTAAGCGCGGCGTTCACCGGTCGAAGGTGATCATTGGCTGCCCGACCTCGGCGCATACCTGATCGAGCACTGTCGCCACTTCGGAAGCGGTGCGTGCCGGACGCAATCGCCCGCTTGCGGCGACCCTGGCGCCACGGGCCAGGCCGTCCCGCCAGGCGGTGACCCGCTGCTCGGCCGACGGGGTCTCGGCGACGGCTGCCGAGTACACCACTGCGTTTGTGACGAAGTCGTGCCAACAGCGCAGCGCCCACGTAGTCGCGCCGGGCAGGCTACGGCCGGCGAAGAAGGCGAAGAAGCTGCCGATCATCTCCTGGTGGAACACCGAATCCGGTACACGGCAACCGGTGTCTTTCCGAGGTTGGGCGGCGAGCGTGACGAGGTCGCTCAACGGCCGGTCGAGAATCGGCAACGTGGTGGCCAGATCGTCGGGGTGCAGGGAGTAGCGGCCAACGGCACCCCACTTGAGGTGGACCGCGCCGAGGCGGGGGTCAGGGCAGTGCCACAGCCGGACGCCGGCATCGGTCAGGTCGGCCGACAGGTGCAGGTGATCGGAGTACGAGCTGGTCCAGCTCTCGCCGAAAGCGACGCCGACATCGATCTCACCCGGCTCGCCGCCTCCGTCGACAGCGCCTGGCACATCTGGCAGCGCGGTGAGTACAGCATCCTCGGCCGGCTGCTCCCCGAGCTCGTCGCCGAAGCCCGTCACGCAGCGAAAGAGTCCTCGGGCGGCGAACAGGAACATGCCTGCTCGCTGCTGGCGACCGTCTTCGAGCTCGCCGCCGGGGTCACTGTCATGCTCGGTCACGAGGACCTTGCCTGGCTCAGCACTGAGCGTGCGGTTGCCGCGTCGGAACAGTGCGGCGACCCGGTCACCAGGGCCTCCGCCGTGTACTGGGCCGCATGGATCCTGCGCCGGCAGGGTCGATACCGCGACAGCCTCACCGCCGCTACCCGAGCAGCCGAAACCCACGAGCCGCGAATAACCCGAGCTACCCCGACCGAACTCACCGTCTGGGGCGGACTTCTGGTCAACGCCGCAGGTGCCGCCGCACGGGACGACCGCGCCGACACCGCCACCGAGCTACTCGACTTCGCCCGCGCCGCAGCGGTGCGACTCGGCCAGGACAGAGTCGATCGATGGAGTGTCTTCGGGCCACGGCTGGTCGCGCAGAGTGCGGTCATCAATGCCACCGAGCTTGGCGACTTCGAGACCGCCGTCCGACTCGCCGCCAGGGTGGAAGCCGCCGGTAGCCGCGTTCCGGTCACCTGGGAGTCCCGCTACCTCCTCGCCCTGGCGCAAGCACAAACGGAAATAGGCAACGACGTGCCTGCAATCGCGGCACTGCATCAGACACGCCGCCTGACGCCCGAGTGGATTCGCTATCACCGTCTGGCTCGCGACCTCACGGCGGAGCTCAAGGCGCGGGTACCCGCAGGGCGACAGCCTGAGCTGGACGAACTGTCCCGGCATCTCCAGCTCGTAGGCTGACCGCGCCTCGACGCAACGCTGCCGATCGCCGGCCTTCGACTGCAGATCGGCTCCGGTTCAGCCGACGCGCAGCGCTGCGGTCATAGGTGGTTGGTCGGGTGGTGCGCCGCCCCGACGCATCGCCCACAGCGGCGGCCCACCCGCCGGCAGGTGGGCCACCCGGACTATCCGGTAGCCGTTGCGCAGGTAGAACGCCTGGGACCGTGGACTGCTCGCCTCGACCACCGCCGGCATGCCGATCCGGTCCAGCCGGGCATGATGTGCACCCAGCAGCGCCGACCCGATGCCCTGCCGTCTCAGCCAAGGTGCCGCCGCCAGGAACGCCAGATGATGATGCCGACCGGTCGCCTCCACCCGGCCAGCGGTAAAGGTGTAGTGCGCGTACGGGCCGTGGCGGTCACCGCAGGCCCGTAGCCTGCGCCGCTGATGCTCCGCACCGAGCAGCCGGTCGAACGGGTGCGGATACCAGATCGCCACCCCGTCACAGTGCCCGACCACGTCGACGATCCCGTGCCGTACGCCGAACTCCAACTCGGCGGTGAAGAACTGATGCATCGTCAGGTAGCGCAACGCGTGATCGCCGATCAGCCACGCCACCACCGGATCCACCACACACGCCTGTGCCAACAACTCCCCCAACGGCTCCACGTCAGCGGCCGTCGCCGCCCGTACGGTCAGCATGGCCGCCACGTCCACACCAGGAACCGGTCGAACAACTCGGCCGCCGTCACGTCGGGCAGGTCGAACGCCGCCTCGGTCATCCGCTCCACCGCGTACATCGCCAACGCGACCGGCCCGAACACCCCCGCCAACTCGACCCGCGCCACCAGACACGGCCACGCCTCGCCGCAGCCGGCACACGACCAAGACGGCCGCACCGCCACATGACCACCACCGCCACCGCTGTCGGCCGCCGGGTCCGCGCCGGCAACATCGCAGCGGTACGCAGCACCGCCGACCCGGCCGACCCCAGGTTGCCCGTCATGCCGAACGACCAGCACCCCACCACCGGCGGCGGCCAGCTCCCGCAACTCTGCCCTCACCGCGACCACCGGCCCCGGTTCGCCTGGGCCGCGTCCACCGCTGCCCGACCGACAGCCCCGGACCGACCGGCACCGGCCGCACCGGGCACGCCCGCCGGACCGGTCGGGCTGAACCGCATCGAATGCCGAGGCGCACACTCCGGACACCGCAACTTCGCCCCACACACCGGACACCACCGCTGCTTCAACCGGAACGTGAAAAAGCCGACGCACAACCCGCCCAGCGCCGCCAACACGACTCCTACCAAGGTCAACACGCTTGATCCTCCCCACCACGCCGGTACGGCCGTGGCCAATCGGCGTGCTCATGAGCGTCTGAGTTGTCCCTGTCGCGGATCGCGACGACACGCAGCTTGGCGATCACAGATAGTCAGCGCCACTCGCAGCGGCATAGGAATCAAGATCTATACCTTCAGGCATACGCCTGCGACACGGAAGCGGCATAGTAGAGGAAGTCCGGTTCGCTTCCCTAGCGGACGGACTCGCAGCACAGCAGGAGGGACAGATGCAAGGGCATGAACCAGCGCCGAGCTGCGCAGGCATGAGCAAATGATCAAGCTGCCACCCGAGATCCTGGAGCGAACGGATGTACGCCAGGCGTTGAAGGCCGGCGACTGGGCTACCCTCCTTCAGGTCGTCACGACCGAAACTCGGGTGTCGCAGACGGAGATCGCGCAAGCCGTTGGCATATCGCAGCCACACGTTTCCCGCCTGCTCACCGGACGGAGCCGAGATCCGGGGCTTCGCACCGTGCGTGCACTTTGCGACGGCCTGGGGATACCTCGATCTCTGGCCGGCTTGCTGGATGAACAGGAGAGTGACACGAACCGCCGCCAATTCGTCGCCGCAGCCGCAGCAGCCACGGGGGTTGCCCTGGTCGGCACAGCTGCTGGAGGCGTTCCCCTCGAATCACGCGACGACGAGCAACTACTGACCATCCCCTCGACCACCTACCGCAGGCTGGAGCAGCGCATGCCTGCGCGTAGCCTGCTTCCGCCGGTGAGCGCACACCTCGCGCTAATCCGCCAACTCGCATCGCGGAACGAACGCTCACCTGTGCACACCCGCCAGCTTTACTCAGTGCTCAGCGAAACCGCCGGGCTGACCGCCTGGCTGTACGTGGATGTCGACGACCGAGCCAGCGCCCGCCGCCACTACCAACTCGCGGTCCACGCGGCAGATCGGTCTGGACACCCGCTGCTCCTTGCATACATGCGGGCCAGTCTGGGCCAGTTCGCGGCAAACTGCGGCGACGCACGCGAAGCCGTCCAGATTGTCGCATCCGCTCGCCGCGCCCTTCCCCGTTCAGCGCCCGCTATCTCTACGGTCTGGATGGACGCGATCGAATCACTCGCGCTCGCTGAGGCTGGCGACAAAAAGTCGCTTCACCTCTTGAACCACGCCGAGGATCGCCTAGCGAAGGCCCGGAATGATGAACCTGTCTGGCCTTGGATCTTCCGCTTCGATCACCAAAAGCTGGCATCGTTTCGAGCGCAAGTCGCAAGCAAGCTGGATCAACCAAGCCTGGCCAGCCGGGCGCTCTCTATAGCAGCCAGCGGTCCAGCCCAGAGTCCGAAGACCAAAGCCCTATCAGACGTCCTACGAGCCCAGATCCTGGCGAAGTCTGGACGCCTCGACGAGGCATGCAACATCGCCTGTGAGGCTTTCGACGCAGGCAAGAAGTACGAGTCAGAGAAGATCCTCCAATCAGTCTCACGGTTCCGCGAAGCCCTCGGAGGACGGGCCGGAAAACTGACGCTCGATCTGGACGAACGACTCTACGGAAGATACCAGGAGGATCGCTAAGTTGCGGATTGCCATCACCGGACATCGCGGACTGAACGACGAAGTCACAGCCAAGGTCACCGAAACCTTGAACATGAGGCTGTCCGAAGTCAAGGAGAAAATCGTCGGCCTAACCTGCCTCGCCGACGGAGCCGATCAACTCTTTGCCGAGGCGGTGCTCCGGCACGGCGGTCAGCTTGAAGTCGTCGTCCCCGCCCAGGAGTACCGCGACGGACTGCCCGAGCATGCCCACGCCACATACGACAGGTTAATCAGTCAGGCCGTGACCCTCCACCGCTGCGACTACCGCATCTCCGACTCGACTGCCCACATGGCCGCAAGCGAGTTGATGGTCGACCAATCGGATCGGCTCTTCGCCGTTTGGGACGGCATGCCCGCCCGAAGCTACGGCGGCACCGCCGACGTCGTCGCCTACGCCGAGGCGCGCGGGATCCCGGTGACTGTCATCTGGCCGCCCGGCACCCACCGCGATTAGCCGGTTGACCGCTCGCGGGGTTGACGAACGATCAGGACGCCGAAGAACCATGCGGACAACTTCCCGAGCCTCCCGAAATCTTCTTAGAAATTGGGTGCGGCTCTTTTGGAGTGATGGCTGGTCATCCGGCGAGGGTGTAGCCCTCCCGTTGTTGCTGGTATCTGTTCTGGTGTATGCGTTGGTGTTCTTGTTGCAGGTGGAAGGCCCAGTAGGCGTTGAAGTCGCCGTTGGCGGATACGGCGCGTAGCTTGAGGATGGCTTCGGCGGTGTCCAGTCCCCAGCGGGCGCCGGTGATGTCCATGCGGTCCTTGACCAGATGCCGGCAGGCGCCCTCGATCACGCCGGTGGCGATCGGCCACCCCGCAGCCAACGCGGTGTGGTAGTCCAGGTAGGGCTGGTGGCGGGTCAGGTAGTCGGCGCACTCGTCGGCGCCGGCGCGTTCCCTGGCCGAGTATCCGTACCGGGTGGCCCGCCGACGGATCCCGGCCGCGACCTGCCCGGCCTTGCCGGACAGGATCTTGACCGCCTGCTCGCCGACCCACGCCTCGGCGGCGGGGTCACCGGTGTAGAAGAACGCCCACGCCGCTTTCCACACGTACTCGAGCACGTGGACGAAGTCCAGCACGATGTGGACCTTCACCTGGCGGCGGTCCGCCTCGGCCCGGACCGCGTCGATCTGGGCACGGTTACCGTCAACGAGCACGACCCAGGTCCGCGCCTGCCGCGGGTCACGGCGACACGCCTCGTCGAACCCGGCGGCGACGACCGGGGCGATGTCGTCGACCACGGACGCCGTCAACCACCTGGCCTGGGCGACCGGACCCCGCCGACGCCGGCCGTCGTCACCGGTGATGATCTCGGACGGGGTACGCGGCACCGGCGCCGCGTCGTAGACCACCGCCAACTCCGCCATCCGTTTACGGCCACGTTTCTCTCCCGGCGACAGCCGGGTGGTCAACCTACGGCCTGTCCGGGCGGCGGCCTTCGCGGTGGCGTCCCGTAACGCGGACGGGATCATCACGACACCCTTACCGTCGAACGACAGCACCAGCAGCCAGCCATCGCCGACCGGCCGGTGCGATCGGGTGTCGTAGAACGCGGCCACGTCCACAGCGGCGGCCACCGCCAACTCCTGCACCTGCCGTTTCCCCACACCCACCCCGCACGACCGGTCGATCGCGGCGACCGCGTCGTCGAACGATCCCCGTACCGACTCCACCGCCGCCAACCGGCGCAGCCCGTGCGAATGCCTCTCCACCGGCAGGTTCAACACCGCGTCCGCCGGATACAGGTTGGCCACTCCCGACGCCCGGTACGCCATCCTGGTCACCGTCACCGCACCGAACACCGTGCCCAGCCCCCGACCATGCCCCACCTCCACCCGGGAACGGACCACCTCATCGGCACCGACCACCCGTTCCCGGCGCACCTCCCGCGCCGCCCGCAGATCCACATGGTCCTGCAACAACAACCGCAGCAGCTCACGACCCCGCACCGCGAGGCGGTCCTCCAACTCGGCGTGCGTCAACCCGTCACTGTCCGAGCCGGCCAACCCCTCCACCAACTCCTCGAAACACTCCCGCGACCGGTCGAACGCCCCCGCCACCACGTACCCTGACACCCGGGCTCCTTCTTCGGTTGTGGATCTAGACCACCCATCAACCTACGAGAAGGAGCCCTTCAACCTTCCAACCGACCCAAACACCCCCGCGACCACTCCCCGCAACCACTCCGCGACCATAGGCAATCAACTCCTCACTCCAGAAGAGCCGCACCCTTAGAAATTTTTATCTTTGGCTCGACCTCAAGGTCGCGACAGCGCCGCGCCCACGCATCGATCTTTTGTTTCAAAATTATCGATCCCGTATCTGATACACGAGCAGGGGTACGACTGACCGAGAAGGCGAACCAGAGGCAGTAGCTTACAAATTTTTGATCAAGAGCTTTGGTATTAGCCTTATTGCGCAAGATCTCCAGCACATTGCTTGCTTGATCACAGGCGTAGCCAAGTTTTTGCGGCGTTCCAAACTTGACCGCGTAAACAGTTCCATCTCGGTATAAATCCCACGCCTCAACGGGAGTACCTGTCGAAACACCAATTTTCGTAAAGTCCCTGTCAGCACTAGCATATCCGTAACTATTTATATACTCTGCCGCGTTGAAGCAACACTCTTTCATGTCGATTTCAAGCAGATCAGTTTCTGTCGACTCAACCGTGATTTCATCAATTGATGAGTTAAGCTGATGGATATAATCCTCGTTAAAGCGAACCCAGCGGCCCTGAGATAGCATCACGTTCTCATCGTCGACAACGAACTCCAACGCGTCACGCAGGCCTTTTGAGTAAGTTCTCTGCCCTTCGTTCTCGACCTGGATCCGAACATCGAAAATCTCGCTGACAGGAATCCGCTCGACTAGCACGTATTCTTGCAAAGTAGCCAGGTCCAATTCTCGCTCCCCGAGCTCGGCCACCCTCCTTCCCCTCAGAGAGAAGGAATAACGCTCGCTCCCCGAGAACACGAAATCGACACCCACGATATCATGCGTATCACACGAGAACTCGGCGTATCCCCCGTTCCCAAAAATTGCATCCAACAGCTTCTTATCGTACTTTGCAACTTCGTCACCATCTCGAATAACACTCGTGCGAGGGAGTTGAAATTTCTCCTCTCGCCCCATAACCGCTACAATCTCGTCCAGAAGAAGTCCGAGTCTGTCCTTAGTAACCGGTGCTCCGATAAGCATGGAGGATCCAAACTTGCCGGAACGACCAAACTTGTCTTGCATCCCTGGGTCGATGGTTATCCTGAGATAATCAACCGACTCACCGCTCTCTACACTGAGAGGTGAGTTGGTCGTATAGCTCTTGATTTCCTTCCGCTTCCGCCCTGCGAATCGTTTCGAAGAAGTTTGCTTCACATCTCGCTTATTTCCCAGCCTCTTAGCCATCTCAATACCGAAGTCATGATCACAGTACTGACGCACGTAGAAGTGACTCTTGCCGTAACTCAGAACGAAACATTCTCGCCCCTTCCGAAAGAAGTAGACCGCAAAGTAGATCAGATTGGCGGGCCGCCCTTCATCCATGAAAAATTCGCTGAACGTTTCAACCCAGGGTATCGAACTCGGCCCTTCATCCTTCGAAAAATAGAACTTTCCCTCCCAGCCTTCTAGCTCACCTTGATGAATTACCCTCAATCCAACCGAACTAAGCTTCCCTTCCAAAGCAGCCACGTTAGCTTCGGGAATCCGAAAAATATTCATCTTCACTGAAGATAACCTCCAAACGAAATTGCGACTACACAGCATCAGCATTTCTGCTAGAAGACTGGCGCGAGATCTAATCTGATCAACATTAAGCGGCAAGACTGACCACTCATACAGCTGGCCGAGCCGAACCAAACGGAACCGACTTAGACGACAATTTTAAATACCTCAGGCCAGACTCGGAACTCGGGATATCTTCGCAATTCTCAACTTTGCCGAATTTTAGCCGGTTGCGCGACTCAATAGCAAGAATCGGAGGGTGGTTCACGAGCTGAAGGAGGCTGACTCATGATCGAAAATGCCATCCTTGATCAGTCAGGAGGGGACGCGACCCTCGGATAAGTGCTTCCCGTGAGGGCTTCCGCGATCGCGGCGAACTCGCGTAGGGCGGCTTGGAGGTCTTCGACGATCTCCTGGGCGATGACCTCGGGTGGCAGCAGCGCGTCGGCGTCCTCCAGCGAGGCGTCCTTCAACCAGGTGATGTCCAGGTTGACCTTGTCCCGGCTCAGCAGCTCGTCGTAGTCGTACGCGCGGAACCGCTCGCTCTCCACCCGCTCGGCCCGGTCCTTGCCCGGCAGGTAGCAGTCGACGAACTCCTGCAGATGCTCCCGGCGCAGCGGGTTCTGCTTGAGCGTGAAGTGCTGGTTGGTCCGGAAGTCGTACACCCAGAGTTTGCTGGTCCACGGCTCCTCACGGGCGCGCTTGCGCTCGAAGAACAGCACGTTGGCCTTGACCCCACCGGCGTAGAAGATGCCGGTCGGCAGCCGCAGCATGGTGTGCAGGTCGTACTGCTTGAGCAGCCGCCGCCGGATCGTCTCCCCCGCCCCGCCTTCGAAGAGCACGTTGTCGGGCAGCACCACCGCGGCCCGCCCGTCGATTTCCAGCATCGAGGCGATGTGCTGCACGAAGTTGAGCTGCTTGTTCGACGTCGTAGCCCAGAAGTCGGCGCGCTCGATCTCCCGCTCCTCGCGGCTCGCCCGCCCGTCCTCGCCGATCATGCGGATCGACGAGCTACGCCCGAACGGCGGGTTGGCCAGCACCAGGCTGACCTTGCTCGACGGCTCCCGCCCGAGCGAGTCGCGGACGTCGATCAGCGACGGGCCGCTCGGCGTACCGATGCCGTGCAGCAGCATGTTCATGGCCGCAAGCCGCGCGGTGCCGTCGACCAGCTCGGTGCCGGTGATCCCGCCGTTGGCCAGGTGCCGGGCCTGGTCCCGGGTCAGGCTGTCGCCGTGGTGCCGCTGGATATGGTCGTACGCCGAAAGCAGGAACCCACCGGTGCCGCACGCCGGGTCGGTGATCGTGTCGCCCGGGGTCGGCTGCACGCAGTCGACGATCGCCTCGATCAGCGCACGCGGGGTGAAGTACTGCCCGGCTCCCGACTTGGCATCCTCCGCGCCCTTGGCCAGCAACTCCTCGTACGCGTCGCCCTTGACGTCGACGCCGGCCTGCGACCACTGCTCCTTGTCGATCAGGTCGACGATCAGCTTCTTGAGCTTCGCCGGGTCCTGGATCTTGTTCTGCGCCTTGCGGAAGATCGTGCCGAGCGTGCCGGACTCCTGCCCGAGCCCGCTCAGGATGTTGCGGTACTGCACTTCCAGCCGGACTCCGTCGCTGTCAAGCAGCGTCTGCCAGCTCAGCTCCGCCGGCACGATCTGCTCCGGCTTGAGCGGTCGGCGCGCCCGCTCGTCGGCCATCTTCAAGAACAGCAGGTACGTCAGCTGCTCCACGTAGTCGATCGTGGAAACCCCGTCGTCGCGCAGCACGTCGCAGTAGTTCCACAGCTTCTGCACCAGCCGGCGCGAATCCACGTTGCTCACAGCGGCAACTCTCCCTGCTGAAAATCGGTCCCAATCGCCCTGGTCGCGGGCGCTGCCAGCTCCTTGGCCGTACGCCGACCCCGCTGCTTCGGCACCACCACCCGTTGCGCCCGAATCCTCGCCAGCAGCTCCGACGCCGGCTCATCCGCCGGATCCTGCTCCACCAACCGCCCCGCAAACGCCTCCGCCAGCAACGAAGTTCTCAGCGTGCTCGCCTTACGCAGCCCGTCGGAAATTGCGGTTTCCAACTGATCCAGCAGGGAGAGGTACGTCTCGGCCTGCCGCACCAACTCGCCTTGCTCCTCCACCGGCGGCACCGGTACCGGGAACTTCTTCATCTTCCCGAGGCTGATCGAGGCAAGGTTCACGCTCTGCAGTCCGTTGACCTCGAACCACCTTCTGCCGAACCCGTTCGCGTGCCAGGCAAGCAGCTTCGGGTGCAGCGCCTGGTCCCGAATCCGTGCACGAAACACGTGGTTCTGGTGGATGCAGTCGGGGATCTGCCCCTCCCAGATCCACCCGCGCCCCAGCTTGTCTCGGTCGCCGCCCTCGTTGAGGAGTACATCCCCCGGAAGCAGGCGGAGCTGCTGCGCCTTCTTCTCAGGAACCCTGATCCGGGCTACCTCGGTCAAGTCGAGCTGCGCACGTTGCACGTTCGCCACCCGCAGGTATGGAACCTCGACGTAGTCAGGATCCGACTGCTTCTTGCTGTCCTTGGTCACACCACCAGTGACGTCGGCGATCTCGTGTAAACGGTGCCACGACCAGGAGTCGGGAAGATCGGGCAGTTCCCCATCGTCAACGCCGTCAGGTTCCAACGCGGCCTGGCCAGCCGCCCGGCCACGTTCCAACTGTCCTGTGCTGACAAGCAACATCACTTGGTCCCGGAACCGGCTCACCCGCCGAGCTGTACGGGCAAGCTGCTGCACACCTGCCTGGAGCGAAGACAGGTGCGTATCCAGAGCCTCGGCGATGCGGCGCTGCTCGGCGAGCGGTGGGACCGGGATCGCGAGATCTTCCAGGTAGCCGCGCGGAACTCGCCTGAGCCCTACGGCACCGGTCATCGCACGTGCAGCGTCCCGCCGGACCGAGTCCTGCAAGAGGTAGTAAGCAAGATGGTCAGGGTCGATTGCACCGTGGGATCGCAGCGAAAACAGCTCGGTGCTCCCCATCCCCCGACCAGATGCCAGACCACGTGCGACCGCAATCTTGCCGTTCTCCATACACGGAGTCACTTTGGCGAAGAGGACATCGCCTTCCTGAAACCGCGTCAAGGATCGCTGCTTCAGTTCGCCGTAGGGAGCGGTCTGCGAAGCGTCCAATCGCCCAGACTCAGCCTCGACGGACGCCATCGGAACGAACGAGATGTGCTCATCGTCGTCTGGCTCGGCGTCGAAGCGCCGTTGGTTGATGGCAACTAGTTCCGAGAGAGGTGCCAACTCCCAGCCTGAGGGGAGGTCGCTCATGCGGTCAGTTCCCGGTTGAGTTCGGTGAGGAGGGGTTGAGCACGGTCGTTGCCGAAGGCGCTGAGGTAGCCGTCGATGCCGCCGCGTTCGGTGAACGGGGCACCGTCCAGGTCGTCGGGAGTGACGGCAACGCTTGCCGCTATCACGTTCTTGATCCTTTCCAGCCACCAGAGTTGTTCGGGGGTGAAGGCGGTGCCGGCCTGCTCCTGGCGCAGCAACCAGCCGTGGAAGCGTTCCTCGACGACCGACCGGTAGGGGCGCAGCTCCTGGTCGAGGCCCAGCTCGTAGCGGACCAGGGTGATCAGGTCGGTGACGCCCCGGTCGCCGGGCGCTTCGGCAGTGCGGCCGAGCATCTCGTACGCCTCCCACAGCCGGGCCGGGGTCCACGCCTGCGGAGGTCGGGAGATCCGCGCCGCCAGGTCCTTTAGCTGGTCGAAGTCGACCCGACCTTTGCCGTCGAAGAAGATCTGCAACGCGGTGATCTCGTCGCGGTGCTCCTTCAGGTAGGCGTGCCAGCTGCGGACGACCTTCTGGGCGCGTTCGGCGGCCGGCACCCCGGCTGCGGAGATCAGCCGGTCGGTGTTGACCTCGTCGATGGTGATGTCGTGGGCGCGGCGGATCTCCAGGATGCGGTGCCGCAGCTCCGGTGCGGCGGCCAGCGGCCGGAGGGCTTCGGCGAGCAGGTCGCGTACCGCGTCGGGGCCGGCGGCGTGCGCGGGGATGAGCGATTCGGGGGCGACGGCGTCGGCGAGCCGGCGGGCGATCGCGGCCAGGGGTTGGCCGTCGGCGAGGTCGGTCAGCTCGGCGCGTTCCTCCGGTTTGAGTTGCCGGTCGAGTCGGGCCAGCCGGGCGGCGAGGGTGGCGACCTCGTGTTGGTTGGCGGTGAGGGTGCCGGCCTTGCCGAGCAGCTCCTTCAGCGAGATCTGCGCTTCGGTGCGCCGGTGCAGCGGCACCGCCTCGTCCAGCTCCTGCTCGGTGACGCCGACCGCGTCGACGAGGACGAACCGGTCCTTGACCTGGGCGTCCGGGGTGACGGCCTGGAAGTCGGCGGGGTCGATGGTGCGGGCACCCCGGCCTTTCATCTGCTCGAAGTAAGTGGCCGTGCGCACCGG
This sequence comes from Micromonospora sp. Llam0, assembly GCF_003751085.1. Classification (NCBI taxonomy): domain Bacteria; kingdom Bacillati; phylum Actinomycetota; class Actinomycetes; order Micromonosporales; family Micromonosporaceae; genus Micromonospora; species Micromonospora sp. Llam0. The sequence goes on from NZ_RJJY01000002.1 coordinate 167,336, forward strand.
GCGCAGGAACAGCAGGCATTCCAGCGGCCGGACGTCGGTGCCGGTGGCGATCATGTCGACGGTGACGGCGATGCGTAGCTCGGGGCTGTTGCGCAGCGCCTGGATCAGGTCGTCGGGGTTGTCGCCGGTGCGCTTCGACGCGTACGTGATCTTGGTGGCGAAGTCGTTGCTCCGGTCGAAGACGAGTCGGACCATCTTGACGATCTCCTCGGCGTGGTTGTCGTCCACGGCGAAGATCAACGTCTTGGGTACGGTCGACCGGCCAGGGAATATCTCGGTGAACAGCCGCTCCCGGAAGGTTTCCAGCACCAGTCTCAGCTGTCCCTCGGAGATCACCGACCGGCCGACGTCCTTGCCGGCGTAGCTGAAGTCCTCCTCCAGCTCCTGGTAGCGCTCGGCGCGGGTGCGCCGGTCACGCAGCGGCACCACCGTCCCGGCCTCGATGATCGACCCGCCGTCGGTGATCTCGGTGCGGATCCGGTAGACGTCGAAGTCGACGTTGACCCCGTCGGTGACGGCCTGCTCGTAGGTGTACTCCGACACCAGGTTCTGCTGGAAGAAGCCGAGGGTCTGCTTCACCGGCGTGGCGGTCAGCCCGACCATGAACGCGTCGAAGTATTCCAGCACCGCCCGCCACTTGCCGTAGATCGACCGGTGGCATTCGTCCACAATGATCAGGTCGAAGGCTTCCGGCGGGATGGCCGGGTTGTAGGCGACCTGCGCCGGTTCGTCCAGGTGGTAGCTGTCGTACGCCTCGTCGTCGATGTCGGCGTCCGGCAGCTCCCGCCCACACAGCGCCCCGTACAGCCGCTGGATCGTGGAGATCACCACCGCGGACGAGTCCAGCATGCCCGCCCCGGTCAGCCGGTCCACGTTGAACAGCTCGGTGAACTTGCGGCCATCCCCCGGCGTGGCGTAGCCGGCGTACTCGCGCAGCGTCTGCCGGCCCAGGTTGTTGCGGTCGACCAGGAACAGCACCCGGGTCGCTTTGGCGTGGTGCAGCAGCCGGTAGCTGCTGGTCACCGCCATGAACGTCTTGCCCGCCCCGGTCGCCATCTGCACCAGTGACCGGGGCTTGTCTGCGGCCAGGGCGCGCTCGACGCCGCGTACCGCGTCGATCTGGGCCCGCCGCAGCCCTTCCTCCGGCAGCGGCGGCAGCTGCCGCAGCCGGGCGCGCAGCGTCGGCGCCGCCGGGTCGTCGTCGGCCTCGCGCATCCAGCGCGCGAGGGTCTCCGGCTGGTGAAAGGCGAAAACCTCGCGGGTACGCGGCTGCGGGTCCAGCCCGTTGACGAACACGGTCTCGGTGCCGGTGGCGACGTAGCCGAACGGCAGCGGCGCGTCCCGCCGCCACGCCGACATCCGCTGCGCGGCGGTCAGCCCGCGCAGGTAGCGGTCCAGCTGCGCCTCCACCCCACGCGGCGCGGTGCCCTCCCGCTTGGCTTCGACCACCCCGACCAACTTCTGCTGTACGTAGAGCAGGTAGTCGGCCCGGCCGGTGGCCAGGGTGACCTCCCGTACGGCGACCCCGGCGACGCCGCTGTCCCCCGCGTACAGGTTGATCTGCCCCTGGTCCTGGACCTGCCAGCCGGCGGCGGTGAGCTGCCGGTCGATCTCGACCCGGGTCTGCACCTCGTTGAGTGGCTCGCGCGAGGCGCGCCGGGCGCGGCTGATGAAGTCCTCGCGCTTCGCCGCCGACACCTTCACCGGCTTGCGGGCGGCGAACTCCTCGCTGGCCGCCGCCATCTGCGGCGCCAGGTCGGCGACCAGTTCGGCGGCGACGGTACGGCGGGCCGCCGACTCAGTGACCGCCCGGTCGGCAGCGGCCTCGGCCGCAGCCTGCGCCGCCGCCACCGACGGCTGTCCGTCGAGCAGAAGTTTCGCCTCGGCCAGCTCCTGGCGGTAGCGGTCCAGCTCGGCCTGCAGGCCGACGACGATGTGCTGTGGCACCTGCTGCGGTGGCGGGCTGGGCGGCACGAAACCGATCGGGCGGCGGTCGTCGGTCAACGCCCGGTGGAACCAGACACCCAGCTCGAAGCAGTCGCGCAGCAGCTCCAGCGCGGTGCGTACCTGGTCGAGGTGGCCGTGGACGGCCTGGTTGCCGACCTTGCGCAGCCGGTGGAACGCCTCGTTGATCTTCGGCGTGAAAACGCCGGCCGCGTTGAGCGCCTGTACCTGGTCGACGAACCGGTCGCTGCTGGCCCTGGTGCCGGTGCGATTCACCAGCTCACGGGCGAGGGTCTCGCCGAACGCCCGCGCTTTGAACATCGACGACTGGGCGTCCACGTAGATCAACGACTCGGCGCCGACGCCATACCAGACCAGCAATCCATGATCCACAAGGAACCCGAAGTTGGCAGACTGGTTGGCGAGACGACGGACGCGTTGATGATCCACAACTCTCCACAGGGTACGTGACCGATGTAGAACGCAAGAGCATATCCATGCTCGGATCGGGACGGCATCGGCCGGAAAGCATCTGTTCGATACCGATCGGGCAGGCTCCACCGGTCCGTCGAGGTGGTGGCGGATGTATGCCTGGTCGCGCTCATCCCCGGGGCAGGGGCCACCGCCGCGCTCGTCGCCGCCACCGTGTCGTCCGCCCGCGAGCGGCAACGACGCTGAACGGGCTGTCGGCCGGCTGATCGGGTGCGCTCAGTGCAATCGTCAATCCGACAAGGACCAACACGGCGAAGACCGCGACCAGGTAGAGGTTGACCATTGCCGCCGGCAGCAGGAACTCCGGCGGCCGAGTGCCTACGTACCCGCTGACCATAGCCGCGATGACCGTCGTGGCCAGCACTACCACGGCTGGCATGTTCGACAGCCGTCGTGCGAGGTCGCGCCCCCTGGACGGCTGCAACCTCCGCACCGTGGAGGCGGCGAGGACGGCCACCAGAACGACGTTCAGGATTTGCCCCAGCAGGGCTGCGGCCTGGGGCTCGCACACATGCTCCGATCCTCCCGCCGCCCGCAGAGTCTCGATGTCGGACGTGCCGTTCACCAGGTAGTAGTAGGCGAGAGCGGGCCCGATCACCACGGTGAAGGCCCGCCCGGTCCCCACCAGCAGTCGGCCCATCCGACCGGCATTCAGCAGCAGCGTGATGCCTTGGAAGAGCATCACCGCCGCCATACCGAACGGCACTCCGTCGATCAGCCGCATGCTGTGGGCCCGCTGCGAGGCGTCTGCGGGCTCACCGGCAAGCAGCGAGTAGTTCAGGGTTGTCACGACGAGGGCGATGAAGGCTGCGAAGAGCGCCGCTAGGACCTGTTCGTCCTTCCTTCCCACCTCGGCTCGTTCGTCCACCTGGATGGGGCTGAGGAGAACCACCATGGCGGTGAACGCGAATCCAGCCAGGACGCCGGTCATCTGTGCGTAGAACCCTGCGATCTGGGTGACGTCGGTGACGGGGCACTGTTGCATCGGCATCTTCGCTCTCTGGTCGACCAGCATGGCGACGCGCTACACACCTAGCTGACGGACCGGTGTTGAGCGATGACACAGTGTCCCGGATCGGCAAGTGCCCCCGGGCAGGAGCCGACAGCGGGCCGGTGAATGATGGCCGGGTGAGCGAGTACCAGTACTACGACTTCCGTGCCATCGACCGGCCACTCGACGAGCAGCAGATGGCTGAGCTCCGCACGCTGTCCACCCGGGCGGAGATCACCCGTACCAGCTTCACCAACTCCTACCAGTGGGGCGACTTCAAGGGCGATCCGCTCGCCATGGTCGAGGAGTACTTCGACGCGCACCTCTACAACACCAACTGGGGCACCCGGCAACTGGTGCTGCGGCTGCCGCTGCGGCTGCTCGACCTGGAGACCGCCCAGCAGTACTGCTGGGCCGAGCCGGCCGAGGCGTACCAGTCGGGCGACAACCTCATCCTGAACTTCTTCAGCGAGGACCCCGACGGCGTCGAGGACTTTGACCGCGACGACGACGGCTGGCTCGACAGCATCGTCGACGTCCGCGACCAGCTCGCCGCCGGCGACCACCGCGCCCTCTACCTGGCCTGGCTGTTCCTGATCCAGGACGGCGAGTTCGGCGACGAGGCGACCGAACCGCCGGTGCCGGCCGGGCTAGGTGACCTGACCGGCGCACTGCAGGAGTTCGCCGAGTTCCTGCGGATCGACCCCGACCTGATCGCCGCCGCGGCGCAGGGCAGCGCCCCGGACGCCTCAGGTGCCGCCGCTGATCCCGCCCGGCTGGCCGACTGGATCGCCCAGCTGCCCGCCGCCGACAAGGACACCGCGCTGCTCGGCCTGCTGCAGGGCGACGGGCTGGCCGTCACCGCCGAGCTGCGGCAGCGGTTCCGGGCCGACACCGGGACGACGGACGACACCGGGACGACGGCGGACGACGCGGCGGCCGGCAAGCCCCGCACTATCGGCGAGCTGCTCGACGTCGCCGAGTCGCTGCGGCGTTGACCCGTCAGACGAGGTGAGGTGCGGTGGGCGCGCGGTCACAGGAGTGCCCGGGACCGCGCGCCCACCGCACCGGGTACGCGAAACGGCCCGCCAGGGAGATCCCTGGCGGGCCGTTCACCGTGGTAGCGGGGACAGGATTTGAACCTGCGACCTCTGGGTTATGAGCAGTCTGCCCGGTGTCTCACCGGTACCAGTTGATCTCTCCGCAGCGGCCCTGACCTGCGCGAGCCGCTGTCTGAGTCTCTTGCCGTCTCACCCGACGCGCCCGGTCTTGCCACGTCCCGGTTACAGCCCTGGTTACAGTCCCGGCACCGCTGCCGACCGCTGCGGATCTTGATCGGGGCCAAGCGGATCAAGGTATGACGACGCGGTGGACCTTACCCGGCCAACCTGCCAGCAGTTCCCATCTGTCGGCGTGCCGCTGTTCGCTGCTGCAGTACGAGCAGACATCCCGGTTCGGGACTCGGCCCCGCCCCTTACAAGCTCTACACGCTCCGTCTGGCGCGGTCCGCGTACGCCTCTGGCCTCGGGCGCGAGTCCTTCACCCACCCCCGACCCCTCCACGTCCAGCACGGTTGCTAACACCGCTGCCGTCCAGCAACGGGGCGACCTACGAACACTTCACTCCCTCTGGCAACCGACAGAGATCGCCCACCGCCATGGTACTGGAATGCCGCGACGACAACCTTTTCTACCTTCTCGGACCAACCGATCTAGCCCTATTCGCACCAATAGCCCTGTCGCCACCTGCGACACGCTGTAGCGGTAGGAGACCAAGGATCAAGTGACGGGCCGTGTATTATCCGAGCAGGCTGCCACAACACAGAAAGGGCTGAATCCGTGAGCCTATTCCGCTCCCCTTTGTATCTTGACACCGAGACTCTGGTGCCACTAGCCAACTACCACGACATCGAGATAATGGTCGACATAGCCATTACACAGCGCGATCTAGGCCAACGCTCCGGTAACGCTGGCGTCAAACTGGCAGTTCCCATTACCGGCTCTCCAGGTCTTGAACTGGGCGGATCGAAGGGTTCCGAGTTCGAGGTAACGCAGGCACGCACCATCAAGGATCATCCGGCCAATGCACTTAATCGCCTACTAGACACACTCACCCGAAACAACGACATAGTCACAGACCTTTCTTCAGGTGCGATTACCCGCCGTCAGCTCATTGAAGTCGATGGCGATTGGAGCGTTTCTCCAGCAACCGACATCGGTAGCCTCCTTACAAAGATGGCGACTTTGTTTTCCGAACAGCCATCTGCGTTCAAAGGCTCGGAGCCACCTGCAGAGTTTTACTCCCGGATATTGGCCCCCGGAACCAATCAGGGACCCGTAGTACTAGACACAACAACAGAAGACTCCAACAAAACTCGCGTTCTAGTCCTTCTAGAAGCAGGGTATCTCACGGGCCGAACCGGCCCTGACGACCTCGAAGGGGAACGTGCCGTTTTCGGCCAGGTTGACGCCGTCGTGGCCGAGGGATCGAGCTACTCACTAGACAAGTTCTTCCTCTCAGGTTTCAGCCGTCCAGTTCGACGAAGCTTCCCCGTGGAAGAACTTCTTAAGAACCTTCCCCCGCAATCCAACATGCAAGTAACCGTTGACGATCTGAGAATTAGAGGGCCACTTGTTGTCGTTAAGGCAATTGCCATTTACTGATCCCGACTAGAGAACCAAACTCCCAATATTTGCTCCCAACCGTCCACCTCGCTCGGACAGCTCACCTAACTAGCCATACGACCGACTCAAGAGTTTCGCCGGACCACTTCGTACCGGAGCGATACGAGAGCCGCGTGCCGGCGCTGCGGGCTACGCAGCGCCGTGCACACGGCTAGAAGGTGCCTGACTGCTGAATCCGCATCTTGGTTTCCATCCCAGTCTCGCGAGCTTGGCTCAGCGCGGGTACTACGGCCTGGAGCCGCTGTGCAGCCGAGTCGAGCGCGGCCACCATCGCCGGCGTTGCGACACCGGCAAGCGTCGCGGCGGTGGCCCGCTTGATGCTCTCGATACGTTCCGCGATTCCAACCAAGTCTCTGTGTGTCTCTTCCACCGCCGTGATCTGGATCTGAAGCCTGCTGAGCGTTTCCTCGATCGACATCGAACCTCCCTGAGTAGCTGATCAGGATATCAGATGTCGATCTTGATTGCATTCGGTGCATCCTGCCGGGTCTGCCATCAGGGCGAGGGGTGCGCCGGTGGGTCGGTGTGGGCGGCAATGGCAAGGAGGGCCGAGACGCGTACAAGGACGGTGCGCCGATGCTGTACCTCGTCTTTGATACCGCCACCTATCCCTTCAACCGAGATCCACTCAAGTTGAGTGTTGGCTAGAGGCACGTCTGAGGTTAACTGAAGAAGTAGGTCCCCGGACCCGTAACAGTAGTGGGCTTCAGGAATTGTGAGCTTGGTGCCGGATCTCAGAATGAGGTTGTTTCTCCTGAGTGCGGCATCCCGGCTCGTCGCGGTAGGGACACCTTGTGCCGTGCGACGATGTGGGAGAGTGGGCTCCCTGTCGATGTCGGCAATCAACGGCAGCATGTCACGAAGTGTTTCGCAGGTGCCCTCCTGGTAGTGATTAAGCCAGGTTCCGCATACCTTGCACGAGTGAACTCGACCTGAGTCGACCCCCGTACCTGAAGAATCATCCTTCGCACTCACGGCTACTCCTGTCGTTGCCTCGCTTTGTCCATTGCTCACGTGACAGTGCAACGCGATGTAGGTAGCTGCATGGCAACGCCGATCCACATAGGCAACGGCGCTTCATGTGCAGCCACGACCATACTGGCCTGTGTCTTTCGGTGAGTAGCCTCGCTACGGCGGCTAGGTACTCATCGTAGGTGGCCACTGGTCGCCTCGCTGCCATTCACCTTCGGAGCTAAGGCGTCCGGCCCCCATTTCGCGAGGAAGGCTGCGCGATCGCTATCGGCTTGTGCTCTCAGCTCCCGTCTGGACTTAGTGGTGTAGTTGGGATAGAGATGCCTGATCTCACCCTTGAGGCGAACTGGCTGCAAGCCGCCGAGTTTGCGCGCCTGCCACTCTAGGTCGTTGTCGCCATACCACCAACGGAATCTCTCGTCTAGCCATAGCTGACGTCTTCTCACCAGAGACCCGCGCAGTACGTAGGCACATCCGATAATGCCACTGGGGTGGGAAACCGCAGCCTGGCCGCCGAGTCCTTCGGCTAGCTCTGCCACAAAACCCGGATAGACGACAAGGTCATCGTTCAAGATTGCTACGGCGAACTCTTCGCTACCAGCCATGTCGACCGCGACGGACAGCCCCAGATTCCAAAGTCTACTCAGATTGGGTGGCTGCTCCGGGTCGAATATCGTTACGCCGTAGCTAGAGGTAAAGGGCGGAGTTGATGCGTTGTCGATCACGATAGGTGTGACGTTGTCCCGCCACAGCTTTTCAGTCAGTCCGCTGATCAGCTCATGACGATTGTGCGTAGCAATCACGGCGTACAGTTTCAACGGGGGGCCTCTCGATTGGATGGTGAGCGCGCAAGCTACTGCTGTGTCCACAGAGCTTTCATGGCTTCCGCCCTACGTGTGATGACAGTGATTCGCGCTCGGCGTTCGGTCTCATCGTGGTGGCTGCTTTGCGCGGTACTCTGCCCGGACCATTTCCGGTAGACAAGTCCAGGCTCGGCTATGAAGTAGCCCTCTTGCAGGATACTTGCGGCAATGAGTAGTCCGGTGTCCTCGGAGGCGGGTAGTGCCATCCAGCCACCGAGTGCCATGATGAGTTCTCGGCGGATGCAGAGTGTTCCGGGCACCACTGGAAGGTTGTACTCGTTTTGAGACCAGTAGTCATAGATCGCTGATCGTGCAAAAATTCCCTCTGTCGGATCGGAATGCCACTTCATCAGCGACCCGTCCGGCAGCAAATCGACCGTACTTGTTGTTGTCCATCCGACTTCTGGATAGGCGCTGAGGATGGCAATTTCCCGTGCCAGCGCGCCGGGCGTGAGCATGTCGTCTGCGTCCAGCGCCTTGACTAGTTCACCGCTCGACCGAGAAAGCGCAATCGTCCTAGCTACACCTGGTCCCGACTTTCGGCCCATGTCGTACTGAATGCGCGGGTCGTCAGGGATTGCTGCAAAAGCTTCGCCGTCTTCGCCGTCTTCTTGGATGATCCACTCCCAGTCCCACCCGGCGGGCATCTCCTGATCTAGCAGCGACTGCCACGCGGCTTCGAGATATGGAATCGCGGGTGTATGCACGGGGGTAATCACGGAAATCGTACTCATGTCACTTCCACCTTTCGAGTTGGATCACGTAGTGCAGTTCGGTTCTGTCTCCGCCGAAGATGGAGTCGGCTACCTCGACGACCCGCCCGGTCGTGTCAATCGAGACCTTGCGCAGGGCGAATACCGCAACGCCTGGATCGATCCTCAGGCTCTCGGCTTCTTCGAGTGACGGCGGTCGGGATATCACTCTCTCCTCGATCCGGTCCAACTCGATGCCGATCGTGTAAAGCTGGTTTTGCGTGCCACCTGGCCACGGCTCGCTTGACGCGTCGAGAAGCTCGGGGTTTACGGCGATCATGTCGTAGATCAGAAATGATCGCCCTAGCCCGAGCGGGGATTCCTCTGCCTTCAAGACGGTCCTGTATGTCCTTTCGAGCAGGCGCGTTCCTACCGGGATGCCGAAAGCCTCTGCCAAGTCCTCATCAGCTACGGCATCCGGGAAGTACTCGGCGCTGAAGTCGAAATCGCCCATCTGAAGCCCGGTGTCCCTTTCTGCCGATCCCGTGCCGAACCGCTCTCCGATCGGCAACCGCGCCCGGTCCTTCTCCCACTGGTGACGGGTGGACGTCCGCCGGAGCCGCTGGCGAGGGGTACGCACGAACGTGCCCCTGCCGTGCTGCTTGTGGATCAAGCCCTCAGCGGCAAGTTGGTCAAGTGCTCGCCTCAGCGTGGCGAGGCTCACCCTGTACTCCCTCAGGAGGACGGTTTCCACCGGCATCTGCGCGCCCGGTGGCAGCTCGCCCTGTTGGATCTTGCGCCGCAGGTCAGCGGCGATCCGGTCGTACTTGGTTGCCATGACTGGCTTCCTCGCTCTCCAGACGCCCAGGTGGGCCGGTCAGTCGGTCCTCTCAAGCTTAAGTCCTCTGAAGGAGTTGACAACGGTCGTCCGGCCAGTAGATTGATCACAAGTCCTCTAGAGGACCGGAGGAACAGTCCTCTAGGTCCCTTAATGAGTGGAGTCTGTCTTGAGCAGCAGGGAAGCCCTGGACGTCGGTCCTACCCCCGACGAGTTGGCCGCGATCGAACGTGAGTGGCCGTTGATTGAGGCCGAGTTGGCGTTGCTGGACGCCGAGATCACCGCCCTGTACGTCGCCGATGGCGGGCCGTCGCAGCTTGACCGCCGCCGGGTGCGGCGTGCTGGGCAGCGGGTGATGCGGGAAGCCGCCGCCCTGGGCGACGTCCAGGCCGTGACGGTCCTGCGGGTGCGGAAGGCGGTGGCCTGATGACGACGCCCGCGAGCATGTACCCCCGCCCGGTGCAGGAGCTGTTGCCCGCCGCGCGTGCCCTGGCCGTCCGGTTGGGCGGGGTTCCGTCGCGGAACCTGCTCATGAGGGAACTACGGGTGGGTTCGCCGAAGGCGACCGCCCTACGGGAAGCCCTCCACCACGAACAGCAGGACCGGGACGCGGCGCAGGTCGAGCCCACCGGCGGGCACCGGGGACTGCACCTGGTCCGCGACACCACCGGCGACCAGCCTGCCGAGGTCGACGTACCGGCTCCGGTCGAGCCGTCGCCGGTGTCGGCGGATGTGTCGGCGGACCCGGTGCCGGTCGCCCCGTCCGATGAGTCGTCGGCCGGGTCCGGGGCGGACCTGCCGTCGCCGGTCGCCGAGGACACCGCGCAGACGTCTTCACCGGTGGCGGTGGACGGACACCCGGACACGAAGATCACCGCCGCTCAGCCTCGGGTGGTGCGGTCGCCGGTGCGATCGTGGGTGTTGCTGTTGCTGGCCGCTCCCGCGTTCGTGGCGATCTGGTCCGGGTGGGTGGGGTTGGGTGAGCTGACCGGGTTCGGTGTGGTGCACCCGCTACCGGGCATCTGGGATTCCCTCGCGGTGAACACGGCGATCACGTTGCCGATCGGCGTTGAGGCCTATGCCGCGTACGCGTTGCGGGCGTGGCTCGCACCCGACGGGGTCCCGCCACGCGCACGGCGGTTCGCCGCCTGGTCCGCGATCGGGTCCCTCGTTCTGGGTGCGGCCGGTCAGGTGGCGTATCACCTGATGGAGTCCGCCGGGATCACCGCCGCCCCGTGGTGGATCACCACCGTCGTTTCGTGCCTGCCGGTGGCCGTGCTCGGTATGGGCGCCGCTCTGGCTCACCTGCTGCACACCGACCAGCGGCAGTCCTGACTTTGCCCGGCGGCACAGCCCTACGGCCTGGAAACCAGTGCTGTGCCGCCGGCCCCTCGACCCTCAGCAACCGCTTCGGGAAGGACTCTCATCGTGGCATCCACGTCGTCACCGGACGAGTTGCCGTCAACGGAAATCGTGTCGCGTATCCAGCACACCCCGGCCGGAGCAAAGGCGTGGGTCGAGCGTGACGGGCGCGGCCGGCTGTTCGTCCGCTGCCAGGGCTGCACCCTCTACCGCGAGGATCCCGGTTTGGCTCCCGCCCTCGCCGCGCTGGTCAACCACCTGCCGACCTGCCCCGGCCCCGCCGACGTCGGCACCGATCCGGCCTGACCGGCCCTCGACCGGGCGCGGCTACGGCACGCGGGCCGCGCCCGGTCCCGCTACCTCGATCTTCCCCCCTTGGTTCTGGACTTTCTGTTGGAGGCAATCCCCATGCCCACCCCTGACGACGGCTACGACTGGCAGGCAGCGGAAACCGACATCACCGACGACGGCAACGGCAGCAGCGCCGATGTGGTCGATCTGACCGCCCGCCGCCGCAAGACCAACCCGGCCGGCTCGTTCGCTGTCGACATCGACGACGAGGGCGACGACCAGGACGACGACGCCCCGGTCCCGGTCAACCCACCGTCCGCCCCGGACAGCGGCCGGTCCCGCCTGGCCGGTGTGGTCGGTGCGGAGCGTCGGCCGGTCATCCCCGCCTGGCTGCGCTCCCGGACCGAACTCGCGAGCGCCGTCCGGTGGACGGCAGGCCACTACACGCACGTCAGCATGTATCACCTGTCCCGGTCGCCGAAGTACGGCGCACGCCTGGCGTGGCGGGCACCGTTCGGCGTGGCCCGACTGCTCGGCCACACCGTCCGTTGGGTGACCGACGCCGAAGGCATCCCCGTGCGCCTGGCCGTCGTCCGGCAGGAAAACGCCGAACTGTATTTGAAGCTGTCGCGGCAGCGTGACGTACGCGTCCGGTGGCGCGGCCTGGTCCTCACCGCGCTGTTGCTGCTCGGCATCCCCACCGTCCTCACGCTGGTAGCCCTTGCTGGGTCGTGGCAGCGGTGGGCGATCCTCGCCGGCATCGTGGTTCTGTTCGGTGTGGCGGGTACGCCGAAGGACACGCCGCTGTTGGACGTCGCCGCTGTCAGTCCGCGTGTGCGGAAGCTGTCCGCCGACGTCGTCACCCGCGCGTTCCTCGCGGCCGGGTTGTGTAAGCCGGACGACTTGATCACCTTCCCCGCCCCGATCATGCGCGACGGACCCGGTTGGCGGGCCGTGATCGATCTGCCGTTCTGGACGAACGCCGACAAGGCGATCAAGAAGCGGGACCAGCTCGCCGCCGGCCTCGACCTGGATGAGGTGCAGGTGTGGCCGGAGCGGGTACGAGGCACCGCCGGTTCCGCCCGCCGCCTCGCCCTGTGGGTCGCCGATGAGGACCCGTACGCGAAAGGGTCCGGCCCCTGGCCACTCATCGCGAAGGGCAGCGTGGATGTGTTCGCGCCGTTTCCGTTCGGGCAGGACCAGCGCGGACGTCCGGTGCCGCTGCTGATGATGTTCACGTCCCTGCTCGTCGGAGCCATCCCCCGCATGGGCAAGACGTTCGCCGCACGGCTCCCGGTGTTGGCCGCTGCCCTGGATCCGATCGTTGAGCTGCACATCTACGACGGCAAGGGCGGGCAGGACTGGCGACCGTTCGAACGGATCGCCCACCGCACCGGCTACGGCGTCCGTGACGACGTCGTTGAGTCCCTGGTGGAGGATCTTCGCGGCCTGGTCGCGGACATGAACCGCCGCTACGACACCATCGCCACCCTGCCCGCCGACCTCTGCCCGGAATCGAAGGTCACCCGCCAGATTGCCGAGAAGCGGTCACTCAAGCTGTGGCCGGTCATGGTCGCCGTCGACGAGTTTCAGCGCTACTCCGCCCACCCCGTCCACGGGGACGAGATCGTGTCGCTGCTGACCGAGCTGTGCAAGGTCGGCCCTTCGGTCGGGATCATGATCCTGCTGGCCACGCAGAAGCCGGACGGCAAAGCGGTCCCGACCGACCTGCGCGACAACATCGGCACCCGCTTCGCCCTGAAAACGATGACGTGGCAGTCCTCCGAAGCCGTGTTGGGTGCCGGGTCGTACACGGCCGGCTATGACTCGTCGCGGTTCCAACGCGGACACAAGGGCGTCGGAATCCTGCTCGGCGCGGACGACTCCGGCTCCGTCGATGAAGCCGTGACCGTGCGGACCAACCTCGCCGAGATGGCCGACGTCGAGAAGGTCATCGGTCGCGCCCGTGAGTTGCGGGAGCGGGCCGGCACCCTGTCCGGTCACGCCATCGGCCAGGCACCCGAGACGGTGAAGCACGCGGGGGACACCCTGTTGGACGACATCCTGACCGTCGTCCCGACCAGTGAGGCGAAGGTGTGGTCAGAGACCGTTGTCGCCCGTCTGGCCGAGTTGCGCCCGGACGTCTACGGCGGATGGGAGACCGGGAACCTCGCCCCGGCACTCAAGCCGCACGGGATCACGGTCGGCCGGCAGGTGTGGGGCACCGACCCGGCAACCGGGGAACGCGCCAACCGTAAGGGCATCCTCCGCGACGACATCACCACCGCCGTAACGAAGCGTGACCAACGCCGCAAGGCTGGATAGCCGCTCGCGGGCCGCTAGGTCTATCGGCGACACCCGCTAGACCTAGCGGCACCGCTAGCCCCCGAAACAAACCCCTGCCAGGACGCTAGCCGCCTAGCGCCTCTACCCCCGCACGCCCGAAAACCGCCCGTGGAGGCACCCGATGGACCCGTACGCCACCCTCGCTAGCCTGCTCTGCCCCCTCCTGACCCTGGTCACGTTCGGTTACCTGCTCACCTGCGCTATCTGGCCGTTCGGACCCTGCCGACGCTGCCACGGCACCGGGAAACGCCGCGCCCCGTACGGCAAGGCGTTCCGGCTCTGCTACCGGTGCGACGGCACCGGACGCCGTATCCGCATCGGCCGGCACGTGTGGAACGAGATCCGCCGCGAACACCGCAACGGCATCCACCGATGAACCGCCGGCATCCGCACGGCGCGCACACCGACTGGTGCGCCCGTGACCACCGCTGCGGACACGACGGACACCGCTCCCCGTCGATGATCGTCGACCTGCCCGGCCAGGCGCGCGCCGTTCTCACCCGTATCCGCACCGGCGACGGGCACGACCAGGCCGAGATCCGTATCCGGGTCGCCCTGGCCGACGTCGACCCCGCCGCCCGCCGACAGTTGGCGGTCCTGCTCGCCGACCTGGACGACCTGATCACCCGTGCTGGCCGCGCCCGGTACCCCCGGCCCGCCGCCTAACCGACCGCATCAACGACACCAGAAGGAGGAACGCCGTATGAGTCGACAGTCCACCCACGACTACAACGCTGAGCGGGCCGTCATCGGCGCGGTACTCATCGCCCCGCACGCCCTGGCCGACCTCGCCGCCCTGCTCGGCCCGGACGACTTCCACCGACCGGCCCACGGCATCATCTGGCAGGCGTTGACCGCCGTGCACGCCACCGGACGCCAGCCTGACCCGATCACCCTCACGGCCCATCTGGCGGAGACTGGGGAGTTGGGCAAGGTTGGTGGTGCCCCGTACCTGCACACGCTGATCCGTGACGTTCCGGCAGCCGCGAACGCCGGGCACTACGCGCGGATCGTCGCCGACCACGCCGCCCGCCGCCGGGTCGTTGACCTCGGCGAGCGGCTGACCAACCTCGCCGCATCCGGTGCCGACGTCGCCGAAGTCATGGCGACCGGTCGTGCCCTGCTCGACCAGGCGGACACCAGCGGTTGGGCACCGCTGATCCCGCTCGGCGACCGCCGCCACCTACCCGCGTTCCCCGCCGAGATGCTGCCCGCATGGGTCGCCGACATGGTATACGGGGTCGCCGAGTTCACACAGACCCCGGTCGACCTGCCCGGCTGCATCGCCCTCGCAGCCCTGTCGACGGCTGCCGGTGGCCGGGCCGAGGTGGAGGTACGGGGGTCGTGGCGGGAACCGGTCAACCTGTTCACGGTCGTCGTGTTGCCGCCGGGGTCGCGGAAGTCGGCGGTGTTCTCCGCGATCACCGGGCCGCTGTTGGCCGCTGAGAAGGCGTTGGTGGAGCGGACCCGACCGGCCATCGTGGAAGCCGAGTTGGCCGCACGGGTGGCCGGGAAGACGGCAGAGCGGACCGCGATCGCTGCCGCGAACGCGGACGCGTCCGGGCGTGACACCCTGCTTGCTGAGGCGACCGCCGCCGCGATGAACGCCGACACCATCACCATCCCCGCCCTGCCGCAACTGGTGGCCGACGACGTCACCAGCGAGGAAGCCGCATCCCTGCTCGCCGAGCAGGGCGGACGCCTGGCCGTCCTGTCGCCGGAAGGTGGCATCTTCGCCACCATCGCCGGCCGCTACTCCGGAACCCCCAACCTTGAAGTCTTCCTCAAGGGTCATGCGGGGGACATGCTGCGGGTCAACCGTCGTAGTCGTGCGCCGGAACACGTCGAGCATCCGGCGCTGACACTCGGTCTGGCCGTGCAACCCGACGTCCTACGCGACATCGCCGACATGCCCGGATTCCGCGGCAAAGGGTTGCTGGCGCGCATCCTGTTCTCGCTGCCGGAGAACACCGTCGGACGACGCCGGATCGGAGCCGACCCGGTAGCCGAACCGGTCGCGGCAACGTACGCGGCCAACCTCGCCACGATGGTCATGTCCCTCGCCGAGTGGACCGACCCGGCCGTGTTGCCACTCACCCCCGACGCCAACGACCGCGTGTTGGACATCGAACGCGCGGTGGAACCCCGGCTTGCTCCCGGTGGCGCGTGGTCACACGTCATCGACTGGGGCAGCAAGTACACCGGTGCTGTGGTGCGGATCGCCGGACTGATCCACCTCGCCGAACACCTGCGCGACGGATGGGGCAAGCCTGTCCAGGCCGACACCATCGACCGGGCCGCACTGATCGGCGACTACTACGCCGCTCACGCCCTGGCCGCGTTCGACGACATGGGCACCGACCGGACCAGCCGACACGCCCGCCACGTCCTCACCTGGATCGAACGCACCACCACCACCGCGTTCACGAAACGGGAGCTGTTCCGCGCGGTCCGCAGCAGCCAACTGCCCACCGTCGCCGACCTCGACCCCGCCCTGTCCCTGCTGGAAATGCACGGCTACATCCGCCACGTCGACGCACCACGCACGCGGACCGGTGGTGGCCGACCCCCCTCGCCGTCCTACCTGGTCCACCCCGACCTACACCAGCAACCCGCCGCCACCGTTCACGCCCTGCCGGACGCCGTCCGGCGGACCGCCTGATGCCTCGGACAGAACTGACACAACTGACACAACCCCCCGCCGACCGAGGTTCTGTCAGTTCTGTCAGTTGTGTCCACGGCCGAACGGGGTGCCCGACGTCCCGGCCGACGGCCGGCAGCAACCGAGGGCCACCACGTCCGCCGGACCGCCGAACCCCTCGGACAGAACTGACACAACTGACACAACCCCCTGCCGACCGAGGTTCTGTCAGTTCTGTCAGTTCTGTCCACGACCAAACACCCCGCCGGACGGATCGATTGGGCACCGACGGCGCTACCCCTGACGACCGAACACCGCCCCATGACGATCTAAGCGGGCAAACGCCATCGATCACGGATGAGGAGTCCACACTGAACGCCGCAGTGACACCCCTTGACGGCCTTCCCGCCCTGCTGTCCGTACCGCGTGCCGCCGCGTTGCTTGGACTGAGCCGCGCGTCCGCGTACCGGTACGCGGCAGCGGGAGAGCTACCGAGCAAGCGACTAGGCGGACGCGTCTACATCGTTACCGCCCAGCTCCGACCGCTGCTGACCGCCGAGCCGATGGGAGAGGCTGCTTGAGCAAGCCGATTCGTAAGCGCGTTCCTGTCCCCGGTGTCGTCGTCTACCCGCGAGGCAAGAAGTGGTGGTACCGGATCGAGCTTGAGCCCGACCAGCTCACCGGGGAGCGACGCTACGAGTATCAGGGCGGACACGGCACCGAAGACGAGGCGTGGTCTGCCGCGTTGACCGCGCGGACTGAGAACGAACGCGGCCAGCGGGTCAACCGGTCGAAGCGGACCGTTGCCGAATTCTCTACCGAGTGGCTTGCCTCGATCCGCGACGCGATCAAGCCGACCACCTACACGAACTACGTCGACTACCTTGACGCCTACGTCCTGCCGAGCATCGGCAAGCGCAAGCTTCAAGACATCGATGTTCCGGTGCTCAACGCGCTCTACCGGCGCCTTCTCACCGGTGGTCGCCGCAAGCCGGACAACAACCGGGTCATGTACGACTACTGGACGACTCGATGCGTTGCTGGGGTCGAGCCGAGTCCTCGGGAGATCGCTGCGCACTGCAAGGTGACGATCTACGCGGCACGTGCGGCGGTTGGACGGTACAAGCGCGGACGACTCCCCGTCGCCAAGTCCGCCGGCCTGGCTCCCAAGACGGTGAAGAACGTGCACCGGATGCTGCACCGGGCGCTCAGTGACGCTGTCGCCTGGCGGTACCTCAGCTACAACCCAGCTACACACGCGAGCCTGCCACGTCAGAGCAGATCGGGCAGGCGTCGGCGCGGTACGACGTGGACGCCAGAGGAGCTGACCGCTTGGCTGAAGGTCGCGATGCAGGATCGGGACGCCGGTCTATGGGCGCTCGCGGCCACGACCGGGATGCGTCGCTCCGAGCTGGCCGGCGTGCAGCGCGACTACCTCAGCATCAGCGTGTCCTGTGGCAAGTGCGTCACTCCGCAGGACCTGCATGCGCAACGGTGCACGTCATGCGGGTCGAAGCGGCTTGAGCGGTCCGGCACCCTGGAAATCCTCGACACGCGGGTGGTGGTCGGCGGGAAGGCAGCCGATTCGGACGGCAAGACGTTGAGCGGGAACCGAACCATCTCGCTGGACACGTTCACGATTCCGGCGCTGATCCGCCATCTGGCCATGTTGGATGAGGAACGCCAGGCGTTCGACGGCGACTACCAGAGTCTGGGGCTGCTGTTCTGCCATCCGGACGGGAAGGCGATCCACCCGGACACGATCACACGTCGCTTCAATCGGCTGGTCGACCGGGCAGGGGTTCGGAAGATCCGGCTACATGACGTGCGCCACACGTACGCCACGCTGTCCCTCGACGCGGGAGTGGACCCGAAGATCGTCAGCGACCGCATCGGACACGCGAACATGGCGTACACCCTCGCGATCTACACCCACCGGTCCACGGGGCGGGACCAGGATGCGGCGCAGAAGGTGGCCGGGCTGATGTTCGACGCGCCCGAGGACCAGGGCGACGACGAGCAGGACGACCGGGAAGACACCGCCGGACCGGAGCCACACGCGGCGTAGGAAGGCCGCTGGTTACATTTCTGGTTACATTCGGATGCGAAACGGCCCGCCAGGGAATCCCTGGCGGGCCGTTTCGCGTGGTAGCGGGGACAGGATTTGAACCTGCGACCTCTGGGTTATGAGCCCAGCGAGCTACCGAACTGCTCCACCCCGCGGCGATGAGTTAACCCTAGCGCATACCGTCAGCCCGCCGCAAAACGACCCCCGTACTGACCGACTGACCTCGGTGATCTTGCCCTGGCCCACCCACAAAAGCGGACAAGTCAGGATCACCGAGGCCGGTCGACGTCAGTCGGTTTCGCGTCAGCCGGTCGGCGACGGATCGACACCCGGCGACGGATCGGTGGACGGCGGCTGGGCACCACCCACCCCGGCCGCCTGCTGCGCCGCCTGGAACGCCGTCATCGCGGCGTCCAGCCGGGCCAGCGCCTCGCCGTACCGCTGGAAGTCACCGGCCGCCTGCGCGGCGCGGGCCTCGTCGATCGCGGCGCTGACCTCGGCGGCGGCCGCCTGCAGCTCCGGCGTCACCAGACCCGGGTCACCGGTGGCCGGCGGGGTCGGTGTCGGGGTGCCACCGGGCTCCTCGCCTTCGCCCTCGCCCTCGCCCTCCGGCGGGGTCGTCGGCGCGCCGCCCTCCTCTGCCTGCTCGATCAGCTGCCGGATGCCGTCCTGCACGCTGCTGGCGAGCACCACGTACGAGCCGCCGTCACCGTAGGAGAGCAGCACCCGCTGCAGCAGCGGGTACGCGTTGGTCTGGTTGCTCTTCACGTAGACCGGCTCGACGTAGAGCATGCCGTTGCCGAACGGCAGCGACAGCAGGTTGCCGTACTGCACCTGCGCCTGGTTCGACGACAGCAGGTTCAGCTGCTGTCGGATGGCCGCGTTGTTGGTCATCCGCTGGTGCACCTGCACCGGGCCGGAGATCGCCGTCTGGTCGGGCAACTCCAGCACCTGCAGCTGCGGCTGTCCGTCGACGTACGACCCGGAGATCAGCGCGGCCAGGTTCTGCCGGCCGGCAGGGGTCACCGCCGAGGTCAGCTGGAACCGTGGCTCGTCCTGCTCCGGCAGCTGGGTCATCAGGTAGTACGGCGGCTGCTTGACCCCGCTGTCCGGCGAGTCCGGAACGTTCGGCACCTCCCAGAAGTCCTGGCCGGAGAAGAACTCGGCCGGGTTGGTGACGTGGTAGCGGGCCAGCAGGTTGCGCTGCACCTTGAACAGGTCCGCCGGGTAGCGGAAGTGGGCGACCAGCTCCTGCGGCGTCTCCGCCTTCGGGATGACCAAGTCGCCGCCGAACGCCGCGTTCCACGCCTTGAGCACCGGGTCGTTCTCGTCGAACTCGTAGAGCCGGACGGTGCCGTCGTACGCGTCGACGGTGGCCTTGACCGAGTTGCGGATGTAGTTGACGTTCTCCCGGGCCAGCACGAAGGTGCCCTGGCCGGTCAGCTCGTCGGCGGTCTCGGCCTGCAGGTTCACCCGCTCCGAGTACGGGTACGTCGCCGAGGTGGTGTAGCCGTCGACGATCCACTGGATCCGGCCGTCGACCACCGCCGGGTACGGGTCGCCGTCCATGGTCAGGAACGGCGCGACCTTCTCCACCCGGTCCCGTGGGTTACGGATGTACAGCAGCTTGGAGTTCTCGTTGACCGCCTCGGAGAGCAGGAAGTTGGTCTCCTGCTCGTTGATCGCGTACAGCAGTTTGCGGCCGAACGAACCGACCTCGACCCCGCCGGTGCCGGTGTAGGTGTAGTACTGCTCGCCGCCGCTGGAGGTCGGCCGGTCGAACTCGACGTTGCTGTCGCCGGGCGAGCCGACGATGGCGTAGTCGGTGCCGTCCATCTGCTCGCCGTAGTAGATCCGCGGCTGCTCGACCGGGATCTCCTCGGTCGACGAGGAGCACTGCTCCTGGGCCTGGTCGCCGAGGAAGCCGGAGACGAAGTACGGCTGCCCGCCGCAGACCACCTGGTTGGCCGGCGCGCCGACCATCCCGTACCCGTGGGTGAAGACGGTGTGCCGGTTGATCCAGTTGCTCTGCTGCTCGGTCAACTCGCCGTAGTTGATCTCCCGCATACCGACGACATAGTCCTGGGTCTCGTCGTCGATGGTGTAGCGGTCGATGTCCAGCTTGGTGCCGAAGTCGTAGAAGCCACGCACCTGCTGCAGCTGGGTGTAGGTCTCGGAGACCAGCTGCGGGTCGAGCAGTCGAATGTTGGGCACCACCGCCGTGTCGGTGGCCAGGCTCTCCGGCGGGGTCAGGTTCGTCGCCGGGTACGGCGTCTGCTGGCTGATGTCCAGCCCGAACGCTTCTCGGGTGGCGACGATGCCCCGTTCGATATACGCCGCCTCCTTGTCCCGCAGGCTCGGGTTGACCTCGAAGGTCTGCACCGCCCACGGGTAGATGCCACCGATCGCCACGGCGGAGATGCCGAGCAGCGCCAGCGAGATGCCCGGCCAGACCAGGTTGCGCATCACCGCGTTGGAGAACACGATGATCGCGATCGCCACCACGATCGAGATGTACGCCAGGATCTCCTTCGCCGGCAGCAGCGCGTTGATGTCGGCGTAGCCGGCACCGTAGATGCGCGCCTGCTCGTTGTACTCCAGCAGCATGCCGCGCCGGTCCAGCACGTAGGCGACCGCCTTGAGCAGCACGAAGACGGCGACCAGCGTGGTCAGGTGGGCCCGCGCGGCGGTGGTCATCCGGTCGCCGATGCCCTGCAGCCGTACGCCGCCGTAGAGGTAGTGCACGGCGAGCCCGCCGATCACCGACAGCACCACGGCGGTGAACGCCAGGCCGAGCAGGTAGCGCAGGAACGGGTACTCGAAGACGTAGAAGCCGATGTCGATGCCGAACTCCGGGTCGGTGACGCCGAACTCCTGGGAGTTGCGGAACAGCAGCCACTGGCTCCACCGGTTCTGCGCGGACAGCCCGGCGAAGACACCGACCAGCGCCGCGGCCACGGCGATCCAGATGCCGATCCGGGGGCTGAGCAGCATCCGGTAGCGCTCCAGGCTGACCTGTTCCGGCGAGTGCGGTCGCAGCGCCGGCCGCAGCCGGTACGCCAGCCACAGGTTGGCCGCGACCACCAGTGCCATGGCCAGGCCGACCGCCGCGAACAGCAGCAGTCGGGTGAACAGCACGCCGGTGAAGACCTGGGTGTAGTCGACCTCCTCGAACCACAACCAGTCGGTCCATGCGTTCACCCCCCAGCCGAGCAGGGTGAACAGAAGGAAGATCCCGATGAGTACGCCGACGGTGACCCGGCCACGTCGGCTCATTCCGGGCATTGGGCTGCTACGCATGACCACGACTAGGTACTCCGCACGTTGGTGTGATCCGCTGGGCGATCAGGCACCAAGACTACGGGGTGTGTCCACCTCAAGGCCGGTTGAGGTGGACCTGACCGGGGTGTCAGTCGCTGCCGCAGAGCGTCGGCTTCTCGCCGGTACGCAGCCGGGCCAGCGCGTCGAGCGCCTCGTCGAGGGTGGCCACCCGCAGCAGCGGCAGGTCGGGTACGGCGTTCGCGACCGCCTCGGCGCAGTTGGCCTGCGGGACGAGGAAGGCGACCGCACCCGCCTCCTTGGCGCCGACCAGCTTCTGCGGGATACCACCGATCGCGCCGACGTTGCCCTCGTTGTCGATGGTCCCGGTCCCCGCGATGATCTTGCCGCCGGTGAGGTCCTCGGGTTCGAGCTTGTCGATGATGCCCAGGGCGAACATCAGCCCGGCGCTCGGCCCGCCGATCTCGTCGAGGTCGATGGTCAGCTCGAACGGCCTGGGCTGCTCCTCGGTGATCTCGATGCCGATCCGGGGTGGGCCGCCGTCGCTGGCCCGGGTGGTGATCTCGGCGGTGGCCGACTGGCCGTCGCGGGTGTAGCCGATGGTCAGCGTGCTGCCTTCCGGCTCGGCCCGGATCAGCTCGGTCAGCTGGGTCGCCGAACTGACCGGTGTGCCGTCGACCGAGGTGATCACGTCGTCGACGTCGAGCAGCCCGACCGACGCCCCGTCCGGGGTGACCGCCCTCACCAGCACCTGCACCGGGTAGCCGAGCTGGC
Source organism: Micromonospora sp. Llam0 (assembly GCF_003751085.1). Classification (NCBI taxonomy): domain Bacteria; kingdom Bacillati; phylum Actinomycetota; class Actinomycetes; order Micromonosporales; family Micromonosporaceae; genus Micromonospora; species Micromonospora sp. Llam0. The sequence goes on from NZ_RJJY01000002.1 coordinate 189,573, forward strand.
GCAGCGCCGCGGTCTCGGCGCTGGTCTGCGACGCCGCGAAGTCCTCGGCGTTGCGCTCCTCGACCTCTTCCTGGGTCTGCCCCGGCGGGTAGATCACCTCGTACGGCACTACCGCCTCGGAGTCGCTCAGCCAGCCGGCGATCGCTTCCCGCAGCCCCACGTTGGGGCGTACGCCGACGGTGGTGAGCCGCAGCTGCCCGGCCGAGGTCGAGGTGTCGGTCCCGGTGATCTGGATGACGTCCTCGCCGTCGTCGGTGCCGAGCGTGTCGACCGTCGGGCCGGGGCCGAGCACCACGTACGGGACCGGTGCGGCGAGCACGGCGTAGGCGAGCAGTGCGGTGAGCAGCGCGCCGAGGATGACCGTGACACCGCGACGTCTCATGCGCCTGAGCGTACCGACTGCGGTCGCGCCAGCGACGCGGACCGCGTACCGGCGCAAACCGCGCAGCCGGGCGGTGGCGTCGCGCCTGCGACGCGGCGCTTCGCGCTGAGCGGAACGCACCGGCGGCGTTGTAGCCGGTGGCCCGCGTACCGTGGAGGGCGTGCCTGATACTCCGTTCGGTTTCCAGCTCCCTGGCGGCCAGCCTCCGGACCCCAACGACCCACGGCAGATGCAGCAGTTCATGGCGCAGCTGCAGCAGCTGCTCGCCGCTCCGGGCAGCGGCCCGGTGAACTGGGACCTGGCCCGACAGGTGGCGGCCAGCCAACTCGCCGCTGAGGGTGACCCGTCGGTCAACCCGCACGAGTGGCACACCGTCGAGGAGTCGCTGCGCGTCGCCGACCTGTGGCTTGAGTCGTCGTCGACGTTCCCGTCCGGGACCCGCACGTCGGCGGCGTGGAACCGCAACGAGTGGATCTACCGGACGCTCGACGTGTGGCGCAAGCTCTGCGACCCGGTGGCCGGTCGGATGGTCGGCGCGATGGGCGACCTCGTTCCGCCGGAGGCCCGCAGCCAGCTCGGCCCGATGCACGCCATGATGACCACTCTCGGCGGGGCCCTGTTCGGCGGTCAGCTCGGCCAGGCACTCGGCTCGCTCGCCACCGAGGTGCTGTCGGCCAGCGACATCGGGCTGCCGCTGGGCCCGGCCGGCACCGCCGCGCTGCTGCCGGCCAACATCCGGGCGTACGGGTCCGGCCTGGAGCTGCCCGAGGAGGAGGTCCGGCTGTACGTGGCGCTGCGGGAGGCGGCCCACCAGCGCCTCTTCGAGCATGTGCCGTGGTTGCGGGGGCATGTGCTGGCCGCAGTGGAGACCTACGCGTCCGGGATCACCGTCAACCGGGAGGCGATCGAGGACGCCCTCGGCCGGGTCGACCCGATGAATCCGGAGTCGATGCAGGAGATCGCCATGGAGGGGATCTTCACTCCGGAGGACACCCCCGCCCAGCAGGCGTCGTTGGCCCGGATCGAGACGGTCCTGGCGCTGATCGAGGGCTGGGTGTGTCACGTCGTCGACAGCGCAGCCGGGGACCGGCTGCCGAACGTCGTGAAGCTGGCCGAGGCGTTCCGGCGTCGGCGGGCGGCCGGTGGGCCGGCGGAGCAGACCTTCGCCGCCCTGGTCGGGCTGGAGTTGCGGCCCCGCCGGCTGCGCGAGGCGGCCGCGCTGTGGGCCGCGCTGGACACCCACCGTGGGGTCGACGGCCGGGACGCGTTGTGGAGCCACCCCGATCTGCTGCCGTCGGACGACGACTTCGCCGACCCGGAGGCGTTCGCCCAGGCGAAGACCGATTTCGACCTCGGTGACATCGACTTCGGCGGCGACCCGCCGGAGCAGCCGGAGCCGCCGCAGCCGCCGGCCGACGGGCCCCGTTGACCGATAGGCCGACGGGCCCCGCTGACAGATAGGCCCGCTGACCGACAGGCCCCGGGTTCAGCCGGTGGTCAGCAGCGCGCGGGTGGTCTCCCAGCCTTCGACGGCCGGGTTCAGGGCCGCCAGGTCCGCCGGGCCCCGCAACCGACGCCAGGGCGGCGTCACCGCCACCTGTCCCGGGTGCGGCGCCGCCGCCCGGACCACCTGCGGATCGGCGGTGAGGTCCAGCGGCGGCAGCCAGTCCGGAGCCGGCAGTTGGGCCGCCACGCCGAGCAGTCCCCCGCCGTCGCCGCCGGCCGGAGCCACCGCCACCGGCCGGGTGGTGATCGGTCGCAGCAGCTTGCCGATCAGCAGGCCGGGCAGGTCCGGCGCGTCGGCGGCGAGCACCGCCGCCTGGTCGTAGCCGTGTGCCGCGACGGCGGCCAGCGCCGCGTTGACCGAGATCTCCGGCAGCGGATGGATCGGCATGTCGGGCCAGGCGATCGACCTGGCCAACGGCAGGTCCGCTTCGCTCGCGGCGATCGCCGGTTCCACCTGGCTCAGGGTGGCGAGCAGGTCGACCATGTCCTCGGCCAGGGCGGCCCGCCAGGCGGCGGGATCGGTGCCGGGCGGGGACCAGTCGACCAGGTCGAGAAGAATGACCACGGCACGGCGCATCTGACCCACTCTAGCGGCGGCGTACCCGGCAGGTCCGGGGCGTACCCGGCGTGGTTGGCGTAGTCGGTGCAGCCGGCAGGTCGGTCAGTCGGCCAGGACGAAGCCGCTGGCCGCCGCCACCCCTTCCAGGTAGCCGCGGGCCCGTTCCGCCTTGGGGTAGCGGCCGACGAGCTCCCAGAACCGGGCGTTGTGGCTCGGCACGACGAGGTGCGCCAACTCGTGCAGCAGGACGTAGTCGATGACCCAGTCCGGCATCTCCTGGATCCGGTGGGATATCCGGATGGTCCGGTCCGCCGGGGTGCACGACCCCCAGCGGCTGTTCTGGTTGGTCACCCACCGGACGCTCGCCGGGACCACCACCCGGGCGTGTTCCGGCAGGTAGCGGTCGACCAGCCGGCGAGCCCGGCCGACCAACTCACTGTCCGACCGGCGGAGGCGTTCCTCCCGGGCCGCCAGCCGGGCGAGCATCCGGTCCACCCACTCGCTCTCCTCGGCCCGGGAGAACTGGTCCGGGATGAGGATGACGACGCGTTCGCCCTCCCGGTACGCGGACACCGTCCGGCGTCGGCGCTGGCTGCGCCGCACCTCGACGACCGGCTTACGCGTCCCTGCCATCAGCGGCCCGCGCAGCCCCGGGTTTCGCTCACGATGGCACGCTAATCCGTACTGACCAGGGGAACGCAAGAGGCAACGCGGTGTAGCGAGGGTGAATCACCCCTTTTAGGGCCGATTGTCGCGAAAAAAGTTACCCACTCGACCGCCGTACGTCGCGCCCGAGCCGCTCAAGGTCACCGTAGGCGATCACGAAGAAGTTTTCACCTCCACCCCCCGGCCGGTGACCACCTGCGGATCTTCTCCCGGCGTGTCACTGCGAATCTGACTTATCCGATCTATTGCGGCATGCACACTCTCGACGTCGACTTACTCACAGTGTCGGTGAATTGTTGACATGGAACCGCCCAGTCCTGGGTAGGGTCCGCGGACCGGCGGTCAACAGTGGCCGCGGAGAAATCCCAGCGCGCGGCGCCGCCGAAGGTCGCCGCGAGCGGGTGCACGCCGGGTCTGCAACCACCCGGCGAGGAGACGAGGAGGGGCACCGTGGCCGACCAGGCCCAGACCTACAACGGTTACTGCGTGAAGTGCAAGGAGAAGCGCGATTTCGAGGGCACCGTCGAGGTGTCGAAGACCGGCATGAACATGGCCAAGGGCAAGTGCCCGGTCTGCGGCACAACAGTCAACCGGATCTTGGGCAAAGCCAAGGTCTGACTCGCGGCGCTGCGTCGAAGGGGCGGCTGGAGCCGCCCCTTCGACGCGCACGGCCATCGCACACCGCCACCACCAACAGCCGGTTGCCCGCCACTACACGCTGCGTCATGTCCGAGCCGCGACACCACCCCGACCAGGCTGTGGAAAACTCGCCGGAACCTGTGGACAACCGAGGATACGCGGGACACAGGCTGTGGATAACGAGCCAGCAAGCGTTTCGTTACGGTGACAGTCTGTTGTCCATGCCCACCAATCCCCTGCTCAGGCCGACCCTGTTGCCCGGCCTGGCCCGCCTCTGGCGGGACCGCAACACCCTGCAGCTCGGCTCGGATCCGGCGCACGCCGTACTGCTCGACCTCGCCGACCCGGCACTGTCCCGGCTGCTCGACCTGCTCGACGGCAGCCGGTCGACCCGCGCCGTACTGGACCACGCCGTCCGACTCGGCGTCCCGGCCGACCAGGCCCGGCACCTGCTGGACATGCTGGTCGCCCGGGGCCTGATCGTCGGCGCGCACACCCTGCTGCCAGCGAACCTGCCGGAGCACGCCCGGCACCGGTTGACCGCCGAGGCGACCGCTCTGGCGCTGCGCCGCGACGAACTGCCCGGCACCCCGGCGCAGATCCTGCGTCGGCGCGCCGCGGCCCGGATCGTGCTGACCGGCCGGGGCCGGCTGGCCCGGCCGCTGGCCGTCGCGGTGGCCGAGGCGGGGATCGGCCACGTCGCCATCGACCTGGCCGGTACGCGCGCTGCCAGCGAAGCCGTCACCGTCGCCGTCAGCCAGGCCGTACCCGGAGTCGAGACCCGCCCGGTACGGCGCGGCCAGGCCACCCTGACGGTGCTGCTCGGCGCCGACCGGCCGGCCAACCTGCTCGCCGCGAGCTACGCCCGGCACCGGCAGGCCCACCTGCTGGTCGACATCCGGGACCGGACGCCGGTAGTCGGCCCGCTCGTGCCGCCGACCGGTACCCCGTGCCTGAACTGCCTGGACCTGCACCGTCGGGACCGGGATCCGGGCTGGCCGCAACTGGCGTCCCAGTTGTGCGCGATCGGCCCGGCGACGATCTGCGACTCGGCGACCCTGCTGGCCGCGGTGAGTGTCGGGACGGCCGAGATCCTGGCGTTCGTCGACGGTGGGAGCCCGGAGACGATCGGGGCGGCGGTCGAGGTGCACGCCCCGGCCCGGCTGCGGCGCCGGGCCTGGCCGGCCCACCAGGGTTGCCACTGCCACCGGCGCCGGCCGCGCCGCTGCACACCGGTGCGGAGCCCCGCCGATGGCGTGGGCCAGGCGCAGGGGGCCGGTGGCATGAGCCACGCTCAGGGAGGGGTCACGGTCCGCGATCGTCGGTAACAATGGCCAGGTGACCGAAATCCCGCGCTGGGCCGTGTCCAGGACCGCCAAACTCGCCGCGCTGCCGATCGGCTTCGCCGGCCGCACCGTCCTGGGGCTGGGCAAGCGGGTCACCGGGCTCGCCTCCGACGTGATCTCCACCGAGATCCAGGAACGCACCGCCGAGCAGCTGTTCAGCGTGCTCGGGCAGCTCAAGGGTGGTGCGATGAAGGCGGGGCAGGCGCTGTCGGTGTTCGAGGCGGCGCTGCCGGAGGAGCTCGCCGCCCCGTACCGTCAGGCCTTGACCAAGCTGCAGGAGGCCGCTCCGCCGTTGCCCGCCGGGTCGGTGCACAAGGTGCTGGCCGAGCAGCTCGGCGCCGACTGGCGGGAACGGTTCGTCGAGTTCGACGACCGGCCGGCCGCCGCGGCCAGCATCGGCCAGGTGCACCGGGCGGTGTGGCGCGACGGCTCCGCAGCGGGCCGGCCGGTGGCGGTCAAGGTGCAGTATCCGGGGGCCGGCGACGCTCTGCTCGCCGACTTCAAGCAGTTGTCCCGGCTGAGCACCATGTTCCGGGCGATCCAGCCCGGGCTGGACATCAAGCCGCTGCTCAACGAGCTACGGGACCGGCTGGCCGAGGAGTTGGACTACGAGCTGGAGGCCGAGTCGCAGCGGGCGTTCGCCGCCGCGTACACCGGCGACGACCAGATCATGGTGCCGGCGGTGCTCGCCGCCGCGCCCCGGGTGCTGGTCACCGAGTGGATCGACGGCGTCCCGCTTTCGAAGATCATTTCTTCCGGTACGTCGGACCAACGCGACCGGGCCGGGCTGCTGATGGCGGTGCTGCACTTCTCCGCTCCGGCGCGGGCCGGGCTGCTGCACGCCGACCCGCATCCGGGCAACTTCCGGCTGCTCGACGACGGCCGGCTCGGCGTGGTCGACTTCGGCGCCGTGGCCCGGCTGCCCGGCGGGCATCCCGAGCCGATCGGCCGGCTGGTCCGGCTGGCGCTCGACGGGGACTCCGACGCAGTGGTGGCCGGGCTGCGCGATGAGGGCTTCATCAAACCGGACGACCCGATCGACGCCTCGGCGGTACTCGACTTCCTGCTGCCGATGCTGGCGCCGCTGGCGGCCGAGGAGTTCCAGTTCACCCGGCAGTGGCTGCGCGACGAGGCGGCCCGGCTGGCCAACCCGAAGTCACCGGCGTACCAGTTGAGCCGGCACCTCAACCTGCCGCCGGCCTACCTGTTGATCCACCGGGTGACGCTCGGCTCGATCGGGGTGCTCAGCCAGCTGGAGGCCCGGGCCCGGTACCGGGACGTGGTGCGGCGCTGGCTGCCGGGTTTCGCCCCGACCGGCTGACCCACCGGGTCAACCGGTCGGGCCAGCTGGCCCGGCCGGTTGACCCGCACGGACGGATAGACAGTGGGATGGGCCCGGTCCCCGCTGTGTTCAGCGGGGACCGGGCTCGGTCAACGCCCGCTCAGGCTGCGGGCCCAGAGGTGCCGGGCCTGCATGGCGACGGTACGGGCGGATCGGGGTGCCTCAGTACGCGCGGTGCCGGCCTGAGGCGGTTGCATTCGCGCCCGGGAGAGCGCTTCGTAGAGCAAGTGCATGACGGTTTCTCCTGTGACGGTCGGTGCTGCGGTGTGGGTGGCCTGTGCCGGTGCCCGGCCGGTGCTCGACGTGATCCGATGCATGTCAGGCCGCCAGCCGGACGGTGCCGCGGGAGTTGGCGACCCCGTTGGCCGCCATGCGTGCCTCGACCTCGCCCCGCAGGGCGGCGTCGCGGGCCAGGTCCTCCTTGCGTGGCCGGCCCCGGGGCCGCTTGCGCGGCACGACCGCGCCCCGCTCGAAGATCTCGCCGCCCCAGACGCCCCACGGCTCGGCCCGCTCGATCGCCCCGGCGAGGCACTCCACCCGCAGCGGGCAGTCCACGCAGAGCGACTTGGCCAGCTCCAGCTCCGTCGGGGAGTCGGAGAACCACAGGTCAGGGTCGAACTTCCGGCAGGGCAGCTCCGCCACGACGTCCGGCTGGCCCGTTGCGGCCGGCCGGCACCCCGGCTGGTAGTCGCTGCGGTCGAGAGTGGCAAACGCCAGACTCATCGCCCGGTCACCTCTTTCTTCGCTTCGATCTCGTGGATCGCTTCCGACTTGCTCATGCCTGTGCGGCGACAAAAACTAAGGCCGCGGATCCCGGTTGCGGGTTCCGCGGCCTCGAGGTGAGCCGGTGTGGTCTGGTGTCAGACCGGCCTTCCTCGAGGGGGAACACCGCGGGCAGCATCCATGAACGGCTTCTTGGCCGCCGGGATGGTGGTGCGAACGCTGCCTTCGGAGCTGCTGGTGCCATTGGTCGTCACGACTACGGACGCACCCTGGAGCCGGACCCAGCCCTGGTCGACGCCGACCCACCCGGTGACCACCGTGCGGTGCTGCCCGGTCGCGCCGGCCGGCACCGTGGTCGGCACGGCGAGCTGGCGCTGGTGGGTCTGCTCGACCTGGATCTGGGTCTGGGTCTGGACCTGGTTCGCCCCTGCCGAGTGACCGATGGGCGCGACGGCGGCCAGATAGCCACCGACCGTCGGAGCGCAGGCAGCGGTCAGCGTCGACAGCGTGGAAGTCTCGTAGCTCAGCACCGTCGTCACCTCCTGCCTGGACTCATCACGGAAAAACCCTCCACCCCGACGGAGCAGCGAGAACGCCCACTGCTCGCGAGGTGTGACCTGAGGCTAAGCCTCTTGCGACGCCGGGGGCAAACCATTTTCCGGGTCGGATTCCGAACTTTTTTGCCAGTCAAGATCATCTACGGCCGCGCCGCCCACCAGAGCGTGCACCGACGGACCGTAGAGCCCCAGCTTGCGGGGGCCGATCCCGGCGATCGCCAGCAGCTCGGCGTCGCTGCCGGGCAGCCGCTCGGCGATCGCCAGCAGGGTCGCGTCGGTGAACACCACGTACGCCGGCACCCGCTGCTCGCCGGAGACACGCGAGCGCCATGCCCGCAGCCGGTCCAGCAGCTCCTCGTCCAGATCCGACGGACAGGTGGCGCACCGGCCGAGCTTGCGGTCGACGCCGGCCAGCAACGTGGTCCCGCAGACCCGGCAGGAGACCGGCTGGCCGCGTCGGCGCTCGCCGGAGCGGCCCGCCGCCGGACCGCCGCGCTGGGCGCCGCCGGCGCCACCGCCCGAGCGGTCCAGCTGCGGCAGGAACCGGCAGGGCCGGCGGGCCCGCCCACCCGGCGACCGGGCGGCACCGTAGGACAGCCACAGCCACTGCCGGGCCCGGGTCACCCCGACGTAGAGCAGCCGGCGCTCCTCCTCCAGCTGCTCGGCGGTCCGGGCGTACGTGGTGGGCAGCGTCCCGTCGGCGAGCCCGACCAGAAAGACCGCGTCCCACTCCAGGCCCTTGGCCGAGTGCAGCGAGGCGAGGGTGACGCCGGCGACCGTCGGCACGTGCTGCGCCGCCGCCCGCCGCTGCAGCTCGGCGCAGAAGTCGGCGAGCGGGACCGGACGTTCGCTGACCGCCGCCTCCCCCACCGGCACCAGCACCGGCTGGGCGCCGAACTCCTCGGCCAACTGGACCAGCGCGGCGAGCGCCTCCCAGCGTTCCCGCGCCGCCCCGCCGGGCGGCGGCTGGTCCGGGGTCCAACCCACCGCGGCGAGCCCGGCGGTGACCGCCTCGACCAGCGGGGTCTCCCCGGGCGTCGACCGGACCGCCGAACGCAGCGCGACCATCGCCTGCCGGATCTCGGCGCGTTCGAAGAACCGCTCCGCGCCCTGCACCACGTACGGCACCGCCGTCTCGGCGAGCGCCTTCTCGTACGCCTCGGACTGGGCGTTGGTCCGGAACAGCACGGCGATCTGGGCGGCCGGCGTACCCGCCGCGATCAGTTCGGCGCAGCGCGCCGCGACCGCCGCCGCCTCGGCCGGCTCGTCGGTGAAGATCCGCACGTCCGGCTCCGGGCCGGGCTCGCGCTGGCCGACCAGCTCCAGCCGCAGCCGGGCCTCGGTTCCCCGGGCCTGCCGGATCACCGTGTTGGCCAGCCCCACCACCTGCGGCGTCGACCGGTAGTCGCGGACCAGCCGGACCACCACCGCGTCCCGGCGTCGGCGGGCGAAGTCGACCAGGTACGCCGAGGTGGCGCCGGTGAACGAGTAGATCGTCTGACTCGCGTCGCCGACCACGGTCAGGTCGTCCCGCTCCCCCAGCCAGGCGTCGAGCAGCCGCTGCTGCAACGGGTTGACGTCCTGGTACTCGTCCACCACGAAGTGCCGGTACTGGGCCCGGACCTGCTCGGCGACGTCCGGGTGCTCCTCGATGCCCCAGATCGCCGCCCGCAGCACGTCCTCGAAGTCGATCACGCCGTTGCCGCGCTTGATCTGCTCGTACCCGGCGTACACCTCAGCGACCTTGGCCGGCTCGTGCGGAGTCTCCCGCAGCGCCTTCGCCGCCGCGACGGCGTACTCGGACGGCTCCACCATCGACGACTTCGCCCACTCGATCTCACCGGCCAGGTCGCGGGCGGCGGCCCGGTCGGTGCGCATCCCGACCCGGCCCGCGGCGAGGGTGACCAGCCGGACCTTGCTGTCCAGCAGCTCCGGCATCTCCCGGCCGCCGAGCAGCCGGGGCGCGAAGTAGCGGACCTGGCGCAGCGCCGCGGCGTGGAACGTCCGTGCCTGCACCCCACCCACGTCCAGCGCGCCGAGGCGGGCCCGCATCTCGGCGGCGGCCCGCGCGGTGAAGGTGACCGCCAGTACGTGCCGGGCGGCGATCGCGCCGGAGAGCACCCGGTAGGCGATCCGGCTGGTGATCGCCCGGGTCTTGCCGGTGCCAGCGCCGGCCAGGATGCAGACCGGCACCGCCGGAGCGGTCACCGCCGTACGCTGCTCCGGGTCCAGCCCGCCGAGCACTGGGCCTGGTCCTGGGTCTGAGTTGTTGTCGGCCGCCACGGGTAGGAATCATCGCAGCCTCGCGCGACGTTGCACCGGCTAGCCCGGGTGCCACCCGGGCCGCAAGTACTGTGCCCCGGCACCGCCCGGGGCCGGCGACCCCGGCGGGCGAGCGCCCGCCGGGGCCCGACGACCGCGGAGGACCTGCTGATGTTGACCATGTATTCGACCAGTTGGTGTGGCTACTGTCACCGACTCAAGTCGCAGTTCGACCGGGAGCGGATCCCGTACGAGGTGGTCGACATCGAGCAGGACACCGAGGCGGCCGCGTACGTGATGGGGGTCAACGGCGGCAATCAGACGGTGCCGACGGTCCGTTTCCCGGACGGTTCGGCATTGACGAATCCGAGTATCGTTCAGGTTCGACAGCGACTCAGCGACCTCGCGGCGAGCTGAGTCGCACTCACGGTCCGTCCGCCGCCGTGCACAACGTCGCATTTGGCTAACACGCCCACCAGAGGACCCCACCGAGGCAGCAATCGGGCCATACTGTTTCGGGCCGTGACCCACATCGCCGCGACATTGGCGGTCACCAAACGGATCGGGGGTGGTTTCCGGTGCAGCCCGAGGAGCCCGAGCAGCCCATACCGAGCCCGAACCTGCGTCGTCGCCGCCTCGGCAGCGAGCTGAGGCGGCTGCGGGAACACGCCGGACTGACCGGTGAGCAGGTGATCGAACGGGTGAAGTGGGCGTCCGCGTCCAAGCTCTCCCGACTCGAGAACGGACGCAGTCGGCCGGGGGTCGGCGACGTGATGGACCTGCTCGACCTGTACGGCGTCACCGGCACCGAACGCGACGATCTGGTCGGCATCGCCCGCGACGCCGGCAACACCCGGGCCTTTCTCAGCTCGTACGCGGTGATGACCAGCCTCCAACGGGCGTACGCCGAGTTGGAGGCTGGTTGCACCGAGATCCAGGAGTACGGCGCGGTGATCATCCCGGGCCTGCTGCAGACCTCCGCCTACGCGAAGGTACGCATCCTCTCGGCACGCCCGCTGGTGGAGATCGTCGACGAGCGTGCCGCCGGGCGCCGGACGATCCTGCAGAAGGCGACCAACCACCGGACCGCCAACCAGAAACGCAACGCCGACGACCCGGACACCGAGGTCGCGGCCCGGCAGTCCCGGCAGTCGATGCTGCTGCGCGAGAACGGAGCACCGAAGTACACCGCGGTGCTGGAGGAGGCGGCGGTCAGCCTGCGCTGCGGCCCGCCCGACGTGATGGTGGCGCAGCTGAAGCACCTGCTCACCATGGCGCAGCTGCCCAACGTCACCCTGCGGGTGCTGCCACCCAACGCCACCGTGGCCTCCTGGTACCTGTCGGAGACCGCGTTCTCGATCTACCACTTCGCCGACCCGGAGGACCTGAGCGCGGTGGCGATCGAGACGCTCGCCGCCGACATGATCGTCAACGACGTGCCGGTGCTCGAACGGTACGGCCAGGTCTTCGACTGGCTCTGCGAGGCCGCCCGCAGCCCGCAGGAGTCGATCGACTGGCTCGGCGACGCCGTGGCCCGGCACGTCGCCGCCGGTGCCACCGAACTCGACTCCGTACCCGGCGGCGCCGCCCCCTCCTCCCCCACCACCCCTGCCCCGCTGTCCCCGCCCGCCGCGGGCGGGGCAGGCCCCGGCCGACCGGCCGGGCCGCCGATCCAGCGTGGACCGCACGAGCGGACCACGCGCCGGACCGGCCAGGCGATCCCGGACTGACCGACGGTCCGCCCGCCCGGTCCGCTTGACCAGCAAGGAGCAGGAATGAACCCAGCAGATCAGTCCAGCGTGCGCGTCCCCGGTCCGCCCCCGCCCGCCTGGCGCAAGAGCAGCCGCAGCCAGAGCACCAACTGCGTCGAGGTCGGGGCGACGGCGGGTCACCGCGCACCGGTGCTGATGCGCGACAGCAAGGACCGCAGCGGGCCGGTGCTGTCGTTCGACCGCACCACCTGGCGTGACTTCATCGACAGCGCCAAGGACGGCGAGTTCGACCTGGTCTGACCGCCGGCAACCGACGGCAGGTCGAGCCGGGTGGCCACCGCCACCCCGACCCGGCTCGACCCCCGACCCGGCTCAGCGCCGGCACCGCCTCGACCCCGACCTGGTTCAGCGCCGGCACCGCCTCGACCGAACGGACATCAGGATCGATCCGTTCGTCAGGTTTGACCGGCCACCACAACGGGTTCTCCTCCTGCGGGGACAACCGATGGAATTTCCAGCAGGAGCCTGTCCGACCTGAGCCATCGGCCGTCCTACCCAGGTCACCGGTTGCTCGGAGTCGTTCATGCGATACCTGATCGTCCGCACGGAAATCCGCGCGGTGGCACACCACGAACTCATCGCCGCGGTCCGCACCGGCCAACGCATTCGCGACGAGCGGACCGCACCCGAACCACGCCGGCAGACGGTCTGCGCGGAGAACCTCGAAGCGGCCATGCACCTGGCCCGCGCACTGTCCACCGTCGGGTCGGTCCGCTCCGGCCGGCAACGGGTGAAGGTGGTACCGGTCCCGCCCATCGGCTGACCGGCACAGACCGGCACGCACCCGACGGGTCCGGCGAGGCGGTCACCGGCCGGGGTCCGGCGCGACCTCCGCCACCCAGCTGCGGATCAGGAAGGCGGCGATCGACGCTGGTGGCGCTAGCCGGACCCGGTACCCGTCGCCGGAATCGAGCCGCTCACCCGCCAGCCCGGCGGCCAACTCGGCCCGGGTGAACCAGCGCGCCCGGATGATCTCCTCCGGGTCCGGCCGCAGCGGCTGCGCCGGGTCGACCCGGCCGAGGTAGCCCAGCATCAGAGTGCCCGGGAACGGCCAGGACTGGCTGCCGACGTACCGCGTCGCGGCCAGCGTCAGACCCACTTCCTCGGCCACCTCACGGGCGACCGCCGACTCGGCCGACTCGCCGGGCTCCACGAACCCGGCCAGGCAGGAGTAGAGCCGGCTGGCCCCGTCCCCACGCCGGGCGTGGTGGTTGGCCAGCAGACACCGCCCGTCCGGGCCGGAACCGCCGTCGGTCAACAGCACGATCACCGCCGGATCGGTCCGTGGCCAGCTCCGCGTACCGGAGTCGTCCACCCGGGACCAGCCACCGTCGGTTGCCCGGGTCGGCAGACCGGACGCCGCCGAGTAGCGGTGCCGGGCGTGCCAGCTGACCATCGCCGCGGCGGTGGTGAACAGCCCGGCGTCGCGGTCCGACAGCAGATGGCCGACCTCCCGGACGGTCACCGACCGCAGGCCCGGCACCGCCACGGACGGCTCCGGCACGGGCGACGGCGGTACGGCGTCGACCGCGAAGACCGGGGTGCCGTCGTCGACCGTACCGATGAAAATGCGGTCGGTGACCTCGACGGCGGGTGCCCGGTCCGGACGCACCAGCACCAGGGTGGTCCCGTCGGCGCCGTCGCGCACCAGCGCCCGGCCGCCCGCCGCGCCATCCACCACCAGCACCAGCGAGCGTGGCCAGGCCCGCGTCAACCACTGCGGATCCCGGCGGTACGGCGCCGCCCGGTCCATCGCGGCGCGGGCCAGCGGCGGCTGCGTACCGGCGGTCGGCCCGACGGAGGTGTCACCCGGCGACATCGGACACTGCCGCGCCAGGTCCGACCACGCCGGTGACCGACGCGTCGGACGTTTCGACCTCGGTCAACGCGGCGACCGGCCCGGCGATCCGCGCGACGTCGCCGAGCACCACCCCCATCGCCAGCGCCGGTGCCAGGTAACGGGTCGCGGCGGCCGCCACCTCGTCGCGGGACACCGAGGCGAGCCGCGCGGTGTGCTCGGCGAGAAACTCCAACGGCAGGCCGAACCCGGCGTAGGTGCTGGCCACCCCGGCCAACCCGGCCTGCGTCGACATGCCCAGCTGCAGGCTGCCGACCGCGTACTGCCGGGCCTGTTCGAGCTCGTCGGCGTCGGGCGGCAGCACCGCGAGCCGGCCCAGCTCGTGCAGGGTCTCCAGCAACGCGGGCGCGGTCACCTCGGTCGCCACGTCGGCGGCGAGCATCAGCGCCGATCCGGCCACCGAGTGTTCGACCATCGAGTACGGGCCGTAGCTGTAACCCTTGTCCTCGCGGATGTTCTCCACCCAGCGGGACGAGAAGTAGCCACCGAACACCATGTTGGCCAGCTGCAGGGCGGCGTGGTCCGGGTGCCGCCGATCCACCGCCGGCAACGCGATCCGCATCGACGACTGCACCGCCCCGGGCCGGTCGACCAGCAGCAGCGGGGCCGGGCGCGGCGCGGGCGCCGCCGGCAGCGTCAACTGCCGGCCACCGGCCGGCCAGCCGCCGAGCACCTGCTCGGCGGTGTCCAACGCCCGGGCAGGTGACACGTCGCCGACCAGCACCAGGTGCGCCCCGGTCGGCCGGACCCGGTCGGCGTGCAGAGCCCGCAGCCCGGCCGGCCGGACGGCGCGGACCTGATCCACCCCGGGAACCGACTCGGCGTACGGGTGACGGCCGTACATCCGCCGGGACAGCGCGGCGCGGGCCAGGTGCGCCGGCTGGCTCAGCGCCACCTGGATCCGGTCGGCCAGCCGAGCCCGCTCGATGGCCACCTCGCCGGCCGGGTACGTCGCCCCGGTCAGCACCTCACCGAGCAGTTCGAGCATCCGTCGCAGCCCGGTGACCAGCCCGGCACCGGCGACCAGCAGCCGGTCGGCGTCCACCCCGGCGGACAGACCGCCGCCGACCGTCTGCAGCTCGGCGGCCAACTCCACGCCGGACCGGTCGACGGTGCCGGCGAACAGGCTCTGCGACAGCACCGTCGCCCTGGCCAGCGGGGCCCGCGCGAACGGCACCCAGAGCCGGATCTCCACCAGCGGCACCGACGGCCGGCGGATGGCGATCACCCGCAGCCCGTTGTCCAGCGTCCGCTCCGCCACCTTGGGCAACGGCGGTCGACGGGTCGGTCCGAGCGGCGGCAACGGCCTCCGGGCGGGGGCGGCGGTCACTGGGCTCCTCCGGGGACGACCTCGATCGTGGCGCGGCGGTACGGGCGCAGGGTGGCGGCGGCCTCGCGGACCTGCGTCTCGGTGACCGTGCCGAGCATCCGCGGCAACTCGTTGAGCAGCTCGGGTGTGCCCCGCTGCTGCTCCAGCACCGCCATCCGCAGCCCTCGGCCGAGCACCGCGTCGGTGTCGCGCAGCAGGTGGGTGGCCATCCGGGCCTGCACCCGGGCCAGTTCACCCCGGGCGAAGCCGTCGACGGCGAGCCGGTCGAGCTCCTCGTCGACCGCGCCGAGCACCTTGTCGACGTCGCCGCCGGGCGGCAGGTGCGCCTGCAGGACCAGCGCCGCCGGGTCCCGTACGTCGAACGGCTCCCCCTCGAACGACAGGTAGCCGCCGAGGCTGGTCACCGTACGGTCGCCACGCACCAGCCGCTCCACCAGCCGGGCCGCGTCACCGTCGGTGAGCACCTCGGCGAGCACCACGTACGGCAGGTAGCCGGCCAGGTCGTCGACCGGGTCCGGCACCCGCCAGGCGGCGGCCACCGCCGGCAGCGGAGCCAACGGATCGGGGTACGCGGTACGTCGCTCGGTGGTCAGGTCCGGCTCGGCGAAGCTGGGTCGGACCGGCGCCGGCCGGGCCGGCACGTCACCGAGGTGCCGCTCGATCAGCCCGGTCGCGGCGGTGACGTCGAAGTCACCGGCGACGGCGAGCACCGCGTTGCCGCTGGCGTAGTAGCGGGTGAAGAATTCGGCCGCCTCCCCGACGGTGGCGCTGTCCAGATCGGCGAAGGAACCGTAGCCGTCGTGCGCGTTGGGGAAGGTGTCGAACAGCACCGGCGGCAGCCGCAGCCAGGGAAACCCGCCGTACGGCCGGTTGAGCACGTTGACCCGGATCTCCTCCTTGACCACGTCGACCTGGTTGCGCAGGTTCTCCTCGGTCAACTGTGGGCCGCGCATCCGGTCGGCCTCCAGGAACAGCGCCCGCTCCAACGCGTTGCTCGGCAGCACCTCGTAGTAGTCGGTGTAGTCCAGGTGGGTGCTGCCGTTGAAGGTGCCGCCGGAGCCCTGTACGTGGCGGAAGTGCGCCAGCTTCTCCAGGTTCGCCGACCCCTGGAACATCAGATGCTCGAACAGGTGCGCGAACCCGGTACGCCCCGGCGGCTCGGACCGGATCCCGACGTCGTAGACGACCGCGACGCCGACCACCGGCGCGCTGCGGTCGGGCGCCAGGACCACCCGCAGGCCGTTGGGGAGGGTGAACCGCTCCACCGGGTACGCGGTCGCCGGGATCCGCACTGTACGCGCCACGGACCGACCCTAACCTGTCGGCGGCAGCCCTCGGCGCACCGCCGGATCATTCGACGCGTACGGATGCGTACAGGTCGTCGACCACCCAGTCGAGCTGGCGGTGGGTGCCGGGAATGGAGACGAACAGCACCGCCGCAGTCGGGCGTCCGACGTCGATACAGGCGACCGCCACCAGTTCGTCGGTGGCCTGCAGGCCGGGCTGGGTGAAGTGCAGCCGGAACACCGTCAGCCAGGCGGGTCGGCCACCGATCGGGGTCCGCTCGTCGCGGATCAGGTCCATCCGGTTGGGCTGCGGGTAGTACTCGGCACGGACGTCGGCGGCCACCTGCCGGCCGACGCACTCCAGGTCGAGGGAGAGCGCGTCGTTGTCGGCGGCCGGCACGGCGGCGGACAGGATCGAGGCGTGGTAGTCGCTGAACCCGTTGTAGTCCGCCTCGGTGACGAAGTGCTGCCCCACCTTGTACGGCACCTGCAGCGCCCCGGCGTTCCACACCGTCGACCACGGCCGCCACGGTTCGCCGTACTCGGTGTAGGAGATGCCGGCGTCCGGGTCGACGGTGCGTGGCCCGGTCGGTTCGGGCAGCGCGGGAGCCGGCGTCGGGTCGGCTGGCGAGGGCGGCCCGCCCGGTCCAGCGCTGGGGCCGGGGCAGAGCTGGGCCAGCGGCGGCCGGACGTCCGGCGGCGGGTCCGGGCTGCCGAACGGGTCCGGGTTGCCGCTGAGCACCAGCACCAGCACGGCGACCAGTCCACCGGCGAGCACCACGGCGGCGGCACCGCCGAACCACCACAGCCGTACCCCGTCCCGCCCGCCGCGCCCCGGGCCGGTCGGCGGCAGCCCCGACCCGACGTCTGGGCCGGTCGGCGGCCCGGTGGGCGGGCCCGCGCCGGCACCGGCGGCCAGGTACGGTCGGCCCGACCGGGTGACCGGCCCGGCGGACCAGTCCACGGCAGTCCCGGACGTTGACCGGTCAGACGGCAGCGGAGCAGACATCTCTCCTAGTGAAGCACTCGACAGTGGGAAAACCGGCAGCGCCCCGACGGGATGCGGTGGATCAGCGCGGAGCCGCCTCGATGTCGGTGGACCGTACCGGCGGGTCGGGTGCGTGCAGTTCGACGACGACCGGCCCGGCACCGGCTCTCGGACCGGTGTACCAGGGAGTGAGGACAGAGGCCAGGGCCAGTAGGACGCCGAGCATCGCGACGCCGACGACGAGCAGGATCTCCCTCGTCGCGCTGGTCTCGGCTGTCATCTCCACCCGACCTTTCTGCCCGGAGTGGCGTCCCGGCGGCCGTGCCTCGTCCGCCACGCAAAGGATCCCGGCGGCGGGCGCGACGTGCAGTCAGCCATCGGACGAAAAGCGTGGATGTCTCGCGGATCCCGCCGGCCGTACGGACGACCCTGCTCATCCGTACGGCGTCACTGTCCGTCGACACCGGCGGCTCCGACAGAACGTGCGGCCGGCCGCGACGACGAACAGCCGGCTGACGGCCGGCGGACGGCCCGGCGGACGGCGCGGCCACCGGGTCCGTCGCAGGCGTCAACCGGTCCGGCACCGGGTAGAGGAACCCGCATACCTGTCGGCAGCACGGCTCACCGGGGAGAGTGGTGCCGGACGGACCCACCATGCGGAGGAGACACCCGTGACGGACCATCTGGCGGAGATCAAGGCGCTGCCAGTGCCCGAACTCACCGACGGCTACCCGGCCATCGCCGACCACGGCCTGATCGGCGACGGCCAGACCGCCGCGCTGGTCGGCCTGGACGGCACCGTACGGTGGCTCTGCCTGCCGAGATTCGACGGCCCGGCGCTGTTCGCGGCACTGCTCGACGCCGAGCGGGGGGGTGCCTGGACGCTGCGGCCGGCCGGCCTGCGCGCCGTCCGGCAGGAGTACCTGCCGGACACCGCCGTACTGCGTACCGAACTGCACACCGCCACCGGACGCCTGGAGATCCGCGACGCGCTGCTGATCACCTCCGGTGCCGGCGAACCGGCGGACGCGGCGGACAGGGCCGGACCGGCCGTCGACCGGCCGCTCGGCACCGAACTCGGGGCGGCCTGCGGCGAGCTGGGCCGGCTGGTCACCGTCATCGACGGCACGGTCGACCTGGAGATCGGACTGACCGGCCGGGGTGGCCTGCGGACCACTCCCAGCGCCGAGGAGATCGGCATCGAGTTCCTGGCCGGGGACGGCGGTCGACTGCGGCTGACCGCCAGCCGGCCGGTACCCGGCCTGGACCGGCTGGCCGGCCGGATCCAGTTGACCGCCGGCGACCGGCTCGGCCTGGTGCTGCGCTGGGCGCAGGGTCCGACCCGGCACCGCGACGCCGATCAGCTCGCCGCCGCGCTGGACCGCACCGCGGCGGCCTGGCGGACCTGGAGCCGCCAGATCAACTACACCGGCCGGCACGCCGACCTGGTCCGCCGCAGCGCCATCACGCTCAAGCTCTGCGACGACCACGACAGCGGCGCGGTGGTCGCCGCCCCCACGTCGTCGCTGCCGGAGGCGATCGGCGGGCGCCGCAACTGGGACTACCGGTTCACCTGGGTACGCGACGCCGCGTACACCGTCTACGCGCTGCGCCGGATCGGGATGGCCGCCGAAGCCGAGTCGTTCCTGTCCTGGGTGTTGCAGGCCTGCACCCGCGACGGCCGACCACATGTGCTCTACACCCTGGACGGCACCCGGCCGGCCCCCGAACGGATCGACCCGGACCTGTCCGGCTACCGCGGTTCCCGGCCGGTGCGCTGGGGCAACGCGGCAGCCGATCAGATCCAGCACGACGTGTACGGCGAGATCCTCGACTGCGCCTGGCAGTGGGCCCGGGCCGGCGGCGCGGTCGACGACCGGCGGTGGTCCCGGCTGACCCGGCTGGGCCGTTCGGCGTTGCAGCACTGGCGTACCCCGGACCACGGCATCTGGGAGATCCGCCACGAGGGCCGCCCGTTCACCTACTCGGTGGCGATGTGCCAGGTGGCGGCCGACCGGATGGCCCGGCTGGCGACCGCCACCGGCCGGCGCGACGAGGTCGAGCCGTGGCGGCGGGCGGCCGAGAAGATCCGCTCGGCGCTGCTGGCCGAGGCGTGGGACGACGACAACAAGCACTTCACCGAACACCTCGGCCAGCCCGGCACCGTCGACGCCAGCCTGCTCGCCCTGCCGCTGCGCCGGGTGGTCGACCCCGCCGATCCCCGGATGGTCGCCACCGTCGACGCCGTCCAGCAACGCCTCGGCGCCGGCGGCGACCTGCTCTACCGCTACCTGCCCGAGGAGTCGCCGGACGGGGTCGGCGGCGGCGAGGGAGCCTTCCTGCTCTGCTCCTTCTGGTGGGTGGACAACCTGGCCGGCAGCGGCCAACTGGACCGGGCCCACGAACTGTTCGAACAGCTCTGCGGCCGGGTGAACCACGTCGGGTTGCTCCCCGAGCAGATCGACCCCGCGACCGGCGCCTTCCTGGGAAACTTTCCGCAGGCGTTCAGTCACATCGGGCTGATCAGCAGCGCGGTCAACCTGGCCCGGTACGGAAGGATGCGGACGTGACAGCGAACGTGATCGTGCTCGGCGCCACCGGCGACCTCACCACCCGCTACCTGTTGCCCGGCCTGGCCCAGCTGCGGGAGCTGGACCGGCCGGCCGACGGGATGCGGCTGATCGGGGTGGCCCGCGACGAGCTCGACGACCGTGGCTTCCGGCACCGGGTGAGCGCCGCGCTGCGCGAACACGCCCCCGAGGTGGCCACCCGGGCCCGCAGCGAACTCGCCGAGACGGCCAGCTACGTCCACGGTGACGTGACCGACCCGGAGGTGCTGGCGACGGCGCTGGAGATCGCCAGGGACGGTGAGCGGGCCAGTCACGGCGACGACGCCGTGGTGGTCTACCTGGCCCTGCCGCACCGGTTGTTCGAGCCGGTCGCGATCGCGCTGGGCCGCTGCGACCTGCCGGCCGGCATCCGGCTGGTGGTGGAGAAGCCGTTCGGTGAGGACCTGACCAGCGCCCGGCGGCTGAACACGGTGCTGCACCAGGTGCTGCCGGACGACCGGGTGTTCCGGGTAGACCACTTCCTGGCCAAGCAGACCGTGCTGAACCTGCTCGGGCTGCGGTTCGCCAACCGGGTGCTGGAGCCGCTGTGGAGCAACACGCACATCACCGGAGTCGACATCGTCTTCGACGAGACGGTCGACGCGGAAGGTCGGTCCAGCTACTACGACCACGCCGGGGCGCTGCGCGACATGGTGCAGAACCATCTGCTGCAGCTGCTGACCCTGGTGGCGATGGAGCCGCCGCTGACCGTCGACCCGGCCGACCTGGCGGTGCGCAAACTGGACGTGCTGCGGGCGGTCCGCCCGATCCGGGCCGCCGACGTGGCCGACTGCACGGTACGCGGTCGGTACACCGCCGGGGTGGTCCAGGGCCGGCGCGGCGAACGGAAGGTGGCCAGCTACGTCGACGGCGCCGGGGTCGATCCGGCCCGGGGCACCGAGACGTACGCCGAGCTCACCGTCCACATCGACAACTGGCGGTGGTCGGGGGTGCCGTTCAAGCTGCGTACCGGCAAGGCGTTGGCCGCCGACCGGCGCGAGATCGTGATCCGGTTCGCCGACGTGCCGCACGCGATCTTCACCGAGCGGGACAGCCAGTGCAACGAGCTGCGGCTGCAACTCGACCCGGACCGGATGTCGCTGCGGCTCAACGTCAACGGCATCGGCGACCCGTTCGACCTGGAGCCGGTCGAGATGGTCACCGAGCTGGCCCGGCAGGCACCGAGCCCGTACGGGCAGTTGCTGCTGGCCATCATCGAAGGTGACACCCGGCTCAGCGCCCAGGCGCAGGAGGCCGAGGAGAGCTGGCGGATCATCGAACCGGTGCTCGCCGGTTGGGCCGAGGGTCGGACCCCGCTACGCGACTATCCGGCCGGCAGCACCGGCCCACCGCCCTGACCGGCCGGACCGGGCCGCATACGGGTCCGGACCGGACCGGGCCGTATGCGGTCCGGCCCGGTCCGGACCTGATGGGGTTCTGGCCGGTCAGCGGGCCGCCGGACGGCGGGCCGGGCGACGCCGGCCGCCCGGGCGACGCCCCGGGCGCCGACCGGTACCGGTGCCGCCGGCCGGAGTGTTCTTCGCCGCCGCGGCCCGGGTCGGCGTGGGCAGCGTGACCGGCACGCCGGACGGGGTACGGGCGCCGGTGACCCGGGCCAGGTCCGCGTCCGCCGGGCCGACCGAGTTGCGCTGCGGACGGATCTTCGCGGCGGCCATCAGGCGGTCCATGTCCCGCCGCTGCTCGGGCAGGACCAGGGTGGCCACCACGCCGGCGGCACCGGCCCGGGCGGTACGCCCGCCCCGGTGCAGGTAGTCCTTGTGGTCCGCCGGCGGGTCGACGTTGAGCACCAGGTCGAGGTCGTCGATGTGGATGCCACGGGCCGCGACGTCGGTGGCGACCAGCGCGGTGACCTGACCGGTCTTGAACTGCTCCAGAATGCGGTTGCGTTGCCCCTGGGACTTGCCGCCGTGCAAAGCGGCCGCCCGCACCCCGCTGGCGAGCAGCTGGCGGGCCAGCCGGTCGGCGCGGTGCTTGGTCCCGATGAACATGATGACCCGACCGTCCCGGGCGGCGATGGCCGCCGTGGTCGCCGGCTTGTCGGCCGCGCTCACGTGCAGCAGGTGGTGGCTCATCGCGCCGACGGTGGCGGTCGACGGGTCGACCTGGTGCGACACCGGGTCGGTGAGGAACTCGCGGACCAGCCGGTCCACCCCGCGGTCCAGGGTGGCCGAGAAGAGCATCCGCTGCCCGCCCGGCGCGACCTTACGCAGGATCATGGTGACCTGTGGCAGGAAGCCCATGTCGGCCATCTGGTCGGCCTCGTCGAGCACCGCCACGGTGACGTCGTCGAGCTGGCACGCGCCCCGGTTGACCAGGTCGTTGAGCCGGCCCGGGGTGGCGACGACGATTTCCGCGCCGGAGCGCAACGCGTCGGCCTGGCGTTGGAGCGACAGGCCGCCGACGACGGTGACGCAGCGCAGCCGCGCCGCCCGGGCGTACGGTTCCACCGCAGCGGTCACCTGCTGGGCCAGCTCACGGGTGGGGACCAGGACCAGGGCCAGCGGCCGACCGGGGCGGGCGCGCCGCCCGGCGGTACGGGCCACCAGCGGCAGCCCGAAGGCGAGGGTCTTGCCGGAGCCGGTGCGGCCACGGCCGAGGACGTCGCGGCCGGCCAACGAGTCGGGCAGCGTCGCCGCCTGGATGGGGAACGGCTCGTTGATGCCGTTGGCGGTCAACGCGGCGAGCAGGCTCGCCGGCACACCGAGGTCGGCGAACGAGGGCGTCTGGACGTGAGGAATCATGGTGGTGCTCATTGACCGGATCGGCCTTCCGCTAGCTAGGTGGCACGTAGCGAGGAAGGCGCCGGGCGACGGGGTCGCCAGCAGCGGGTCACAAGCACGAACCAGGGTGGGACTTGCTGCGGTCCGGCTCCCGCCGCCGGGCGGCGGGAGCCGGACCGTTCTTACCGAACAGCTCAGAGCGGGCGGATGTTGGCCGCCTGCGGGCCCTTCTGGCCCTGGGTGATCTCGAACTCGACCCGCTGGTTCTCGTCCAGGCTCCGGTAGCCGGAGGACTGGATGGCGGAGAAGTGGGCGAACACGTCGGCACCGCCCTCATCCGGGGTGATGAAACCAAAACCCTTGTCCGCGTTGAACCACTTGACGGTGCCTACTGCCATGTAACTCTTCTCCTTGATGGAACGATCGGACCCGAGACTGCCTGCGGGCCGATGTGAGATCCACGCTTACTACGCGGACCGGCGTCGCGGTGCTGATCGCCCCATCCGGAACAGAGCCCGGACACAACGAAGAGCGCCTGGGCCGAGACCCCACAGGCGCTCGCACTGTCTCTGTGACCGGCCGGCCGGCGGGTAGCACCGGGGGCGGCACGGGGAACCAATACTGCAACGCCGCCAGGCTATCACGAATCCGGAGTGTCACCCAGCAACGGCAGATCACTGATCAGCTTCGCCAGCCCGGCCCGGTCCAGCAGGTCCGCCGGGCGCACGGTGACGCCGTCGCGCACGTAGTGGAACGCCGCCCGGACCTGCTCCACCGGCACCCCGGCCAGGTCCGCCCAGGCCAGCCGGTACGCGGCGAGCTGCACCGCCGCAGCGGCCTCGGCCACCCCGGTCGGTTGCCGGCCGGTCTTCCAGTCCACCACGTCGTAGCGCCCGCCCGGACCGGCGAACACCGCGTCCATCCGGCCACGGACCACCACACCGGAGATCACCGTGGCGAACGGCACCTCCACCTCGACCGGCACCCGGCCGGCCCACTCGCTGGCCAGGAACCGCTCCTGCAGCTCCGACAGGGCGTCGTCGGATGCCGCGTCGGCGTCGGCCGCACCGGGCAACTCGTCGACGTCCAACAGCCGGTCCGCGCCGAAGCGCTGCTCCAGCCAGGCGTGGAACGCCGTCCCCCGTCGGGCGTACGGATCCGGTCGGCCGGGCAGCGGCCGGCGCAGCGTGCGGGCCAGCCCGAACCGGTCCCGGCGCAGAGCCACCAGCTGCGACACCGACAGCTGGTCCGGCAACGGCACGTCCACCGGCCCGACCCCGTGGGCCAGCCGATCCCGCTCGGCGAGCAGGATCCGGGCCTCCGCCCACCACCCCGCCGGCGGCTGATCGTCCGGCGGGTCGGCCGGCCGGTCCATCGCCTGGCGGACCAGGTTGGCCGCCTCCGTCATCCGGGGCCGCTGCGCGCCCAGCGGGTCGGCCGGCCACTCGGCCCGTACCGTCACCTCGTCGATCGGGTTCGCCGAGCCCGGCAGCGGCTCCGGCGCCCAGTGGTCCACCACTCCCGCGCCGGCCAGGCAGTCGTCGTGAATCTCCTTAAGGAAGACCGACGGCCCGCGATGCCGTTTCACCCCGGCACCCCACCAGTAACCGGAACAGAGCAGCAGCCGGCGCGGCCGGGTGACCGCCACGTACGCCAGCCGCCGCTCCTCCCGCTCGTCGTGCTCGCGCCACCGCTTGCCGAACTCGGTCAGCTCCCGCTGCACCGCCTTCTGGTCCTCGGCGTCGTCGAGGCCCAGCGCCGGCAGGCCGTCCGCGTCGCCGCGCAGCGGGAACGGCAGCACCCCGAGGCCGTACAGGTAGTGGTCCGAGCCGCGCACCGCGCCCGGCCAGACGTCGCGGGTCAGCCCGGCCACCGCCACCACGTCCCACTCCAGGCCCTTGGCGGCGTGCGCGGTGAGAATCTGCACCGCGCCGGAGACCACGTCGATCTCGCCGGGGCTCAGCCCGCGTTCCTCGTCCTCGGCGGCGTCCAGGAACGCCAGGAACGCCGACAGGGTCGCGGTGTCCGACTCACCGGCGAACCGGGCCGCGACGTCGCCGAGCGCGTCCAGGTGCCCACGGGCCAGCCCGGCGTCACCGCCGCCGGCCCCGCCGGCCCGCACCGCCACCTCCACGTCCAGGCCGGTGGTCCGCTCGACGTCGGCGATCAGGTCCGGCAACGACTGGTCCAGGCGTTGCCGCAGCAGGGCCAGCTCCCGGCCGTACCCGCGCAGCCGGGCGTAGCCCTCCGCCGAGTACAGCTGGGCCGGCCCCGGATCGGCCAACGCCTCGACCAGGCTGGCCTCGTCGAGCCGGTCGACGACGATCTCCGGCTCGGCTGCCCCGGCCCGAGGCAGCTCCCGCCGGGCGTCGGCGATCGCCCGGGCCCGCCGGTGCAGCGCCACCAGGTCCCGGGGGCCGATCCGCCACCGGGCCCCGGTCAGCAGCCGCAGCAGCGCCGCGCCGTCGGTCGGATCGGCCAGCACGCGCAGCGTACTGACGACGTCGCGGACCTCCGGGGTGTCCAGCAGGCCGCCGAGACCGACCACCTCGACCGGCAGCCCGCGGGCCCGCAGCGCCGCCTCGACGGCCGGGATCTGGCTGCGGACCCGGACCAGCACCGCGCTGGTCGGCCGGGCGTCGACCGGGATCTCGTCGCCGCGACCCGGCTCGACGCCGGCCGCCCCGCGCCAGGCCGCCAGCATGCCGTCGGCGATCCACTCGGCCTCGTCGAGCACCGTGTCCAGCAGCGCGCAGTGCACCGTCGCGGCCGGCGCGCCCCGGGCCGTGCGGCCCGGGATCGGCGCGGCGACCTTCGCGGCGGCGGCCAGCGCCGCCACCCGGGCCCCGGCGGTCCGCAGCGGGCCGGACAGCTGGTTGGCGACGCTGAGGACCTCCGGCCGGTTACGCCAACTGGTGGTCAGCGTCAGCGACCGGGCCGGGCCGCCGTCGGCGCGGGCGAACTCGCCGGGGAACCGGTCCAGGGTGCCGGCGCTGGCCCCGCGCCAACCGTAGATCGACTGGCAGGGGTCACCGACCGCGACCACCGGATGCCCCCCGCCGAACAGCGACCGCAGCATCACCACCTGGGCATGGCTGGTGTCCTGGTACTCGTCGAGCAGCACCACCCGGTAGCGGTCCCGCTCCAGCTCACCCACGGCCGGATGGTCCCGGGCCACCTGCGCGGCCCGGGACATCTGGTCGGCGAAGTCCATCGCCTCGAAATCGGCCTTGCGCTGCTGGTACGCCCGGACCAGCGGCAGCAGCCGCAGCCGGATCTGCTGGATGGTCAGCGCCCGTTTCACGTCGGCGTACACCCGGCCGGGCCGGGACTGCACCTCGGCGAAGAACCGGCCGGTCCAGCCGGCCAGCTGGTCCGGGGTGACCAGGTGTTCGGCCAGCTCTCCGGCGAGCGCCAGCACCGCGTCGGTGACCGTGCCCGGCGCCCGGTCCACCTCGGACATGTCACCGTCGTAGTTGCGCACCAGGAAGTCGACGATCTGCCAGCGGGACGCCTCGGTGAGCAGCCGGGCCGACGGCTCGTACCCGGCCCGCAGCCCGTGTTCGGTGACCACCCGGGCGGCGTACGAGTGGTAGGTGGCCACCATCGGCTCACCGGCCAGCGGATCCTCCTCCGCCCGGCGGCCCTGCCGGCCGAGCTGACGGACCAGCTGCCCGAGCCGGGTCCGGATCCGGTGGGCCAGCTCCCCGGCGGCCTTGCGGGTGAAGGTCAGACCGAGCACCTGCTCCGGGCGTACCTGGTCGTTGGCGACCAGCCAGACCACCCGGGCGGCCATCGTCTCGGTCTTGCCGGACCCGGCCCCGGCGACCACCAGCAGCGGCTCCACCGGGGCGGCGATGATCGCCGCCTGCTCCGGCGTCGGCGGCGGCAGCTTCAGCAGCCGGGACAGCTCCTGCGGGGTGTAGCGCGGGCCGGAGTCGGCGCGGCGGCGCGGCGACGGCGTGGCGGCGAACAACGACTGCTGGGTCATCCGCGCTCCGCTGGTGGCTCGGCGACCGGCGGTCTGCCGGACGGTGGCTCGCCGGACGGCGGCTCGACGACCTGCCGGCCCTTGCCGGAGACCGGGCAGCTGGTCTTCACCGGGCAGACCCGGCAGGAGGAGTTGGCCACCGCAGAGAACGTCGACGCCGCCATCGTCTGGGCGGTACGGCGGACCATCGCCGTCGCCCAGCCGGCGTCGTCGGTGTCGGCCAGCGGCTCCTGCGGCTGCTCCTTCGCCTCCTTCACCGGGGTACCGAGCTGGACCAGCGCCGCCCCGCCGGAGTCGTCGCCGTACTCGGCGAACGCCCCCGCCTCGACCGCCGCCTGGTATGCACCGAGCTGCGGATGCTCGGCCAGCTCGGCGGCGGTGACCGAGGTCGACTTGCCGGTCTTGAGGTCGATCACCACCAGCCGGCCGTCGGCGTCGATCTCCAACCGGTCCACCCGGCCGGTCAGCTCCACCGGTTGCCGCGGGTCGTCCAGCCGTACGGTGAACTCGTGCTCGATGGCGAGCAGCCGGCGCGGATTGCTGGCCAGCCAGCGCAGCAGCTTGTCCACCATGCCTTCGGCACGGGCCAGCTCCGGACCGGCCATCCAGCGGGCGGCCAGGTCGATCGCGTCGAACCGGGCGGCGACGTACTCCAGCAGTTTCGCCCGGTCGACGCTGGCGTCCTCGGCGAGCATCGCCGCCGCGTGCACCAGGTTGCCGACGCCGGCCGCCGCGCTCGGCTCGCCCCGGCCGCCGTGCCGCTCCAACAGCCAGCGCAGGCTGCACCGCAGCGCGCTCTCCATGGTCGACGGGGTGACCCGGACCGACTCGCCCTCGTCGACCAGCGGCCGGTCGTCGGACAGCGGCCGCAGCCCCCACCAGTCGTCCGGGTGGGCACCGGGCACCCCGGCGACCGACAGCCGGCCGAGCACCGCCGCCGCCTCCTGCCGGCGCTGCGGCTGCGCCGTCTGGTCGGTGACCACGGTACGCAGCTCGGCGACCAGCGCCGGCAGGGTGAGCGACCGGGGCGGCCGGCCGACCGGCAGGGTCGGCAGCTCCTCGCCGTCGGCGTCCACCGTCGACACGCCCAGCTCGTGCAGGAACCGGCTCGGCTGCTCCTCGTGGTCCAGCCCGCCGACCCCGGCGGAGGCGACCGCGGTGACCAGCAGCCGTCGGCGGGCCCGGGTCACCGCCACGTAGAACAGCCGCCGCTCCTCGTCGAGCAGCGCCGACGTCTGCGCGACCAGCGACGCGGTGAGCCCGGCGCCGTCGGCCCGGCCGGTCAGCACGTCGACCAGCCGTTCCGAACCGAGCAGGCTGCCGCGCAGCCGCAGGTCCGGCCAGACGCCCTCCTGCACCCCGGCGACCGCCACCACGTCCCATTCCAGACCTTTCGCGGCGTGCGCGGTGAGCAGCCGGACCGCCTCGCCGCGATCGCCGCTCGGCGCCAGGGTGTCGGCCGGTAGCTGCTGGCCGAGCACATGGTCGAGAAAGACCTCGGTCCGGGCACCCGGCAGCCGGTCGACGAAGCGGGCCGCCGCGTCGAACAGCGCCATCACCGCGTCCAGGTCCCGGTCCGCCGCCGCTGCCCGCCACCGCGCCCCGGCGTCGGTCACCCCACCGACCGGTACGGTGCCAGCCGGCCCGGCCGGGGTCCGGCCGCGCAGGATCGCGCCGAACCACCGGTCGGCCAGCCCGCTGGTCTGCCACACCGCCCAGAGCACCTCCTCGGCGGTCGCACCCGGCCGGGCCGCGGTGTCCCGGGCGGTGGCCAGCAGCGCCGCGACCGCCTGCGCCGGTGCCGCCCAGCGGCGTTCGATCGCGGCCAGCTCCGCCGGATCACGCAACGCGTCGACCAGCAGCTCGCCGGAGGGACGACGGTCACCGGCGGCCAGCGCCAGCGCCCGCAGCCCTTGCCGCAGCCGCCGCTCGGCCAGCGGGTCCGCCCCGCCCAGCGGGGAGTGCAGCAGCGCGACCGCCGCCTCCTCGTCCAGCCGGTCCGGCTCCAACGCGCAGCGCAGCAGCAACAGCAGCGGCGCCACCGCCGGCTGCCGGTGCAGCGGCAGGTCCTCGGCGTGCACCACGGTCGGCACGCCGGTGACGTGCAGCGCCCGCTGCAGCGGCGGCAGCTGCAGCGTGGTGGAGCGCACGATCACCGCCATCCGGGACCACGGCACCCCGTCGATCAGGTGCGCCACCCGCAGCGCGTGCGCCAGGTAGCCGGCTTCGCTGGTCGCCGAGCGGAACACCCGTACCGCCACGGCGTCGCCGCTGTCGGCCGTCGCGCCGGTGTCCGTGGCCGGGCGCAGGTCGCGGTGGCCGGCCGGGCCGCGCAGCCGCCGGGCCACCCGACCGGTGGCCGCCAGCAGCTCCGGGTCGGTGCGGTAGCAGACCGGCAGCAGGATCTGCCGGGCGGGCGCGCCCGAGGCGGTCCGGAACCGGTGCCCGAACGCCGGCACGATGCCCGGATCGGCGCCTCGGAACGCGTACGTCGAGGAGTCCGGGTCGGCGAACGCGACCAGCGGCCGCCCGCCACCGGCGATCAGACCGAGCAGCTCGACCTGCGCCGGATCGGTGTCGGCCAACTCGTCGACGTAGACGTAGGACAGCCGGCCCCGTTCGGCCGCCAGCAGCGGCGGATCGTCGGTGAGCAGCCCGGTGGCGGCCCGGACCAGCTCGGCGTGGTCGTAGCCGATCGAACCCCGGTTGCTGACGTCGCGCAGCGCGAGGACCGCGACGTACTGGCGCAGGAAGCGGGCCGCCGCCGGCCAGTCGGCCCGGCCCAGCCGTTCGCCGAGCCGGGCCAGCTCGACCGGCCCGACACCGCGTTCGGTGGCCCGCTGCAGCAGGTCGCGCAGCTGGGTGGCGAACGCCCTGGTGGGCAGGGCGGCGCGCAGCTCCGGCGGCCAGCCGACCGGGTCGCCGATCTGGTCACCGTTCTGATCGCCGCTCGGGCCGGTCGGGCCGGTGGAGCCGGTGGTGGCGGTCGGGCCGTCCGGGCCGGCGGCCCCTGGCTGCGGGCCGGCCACGTCCAGTAGTTCGCGGATGATCAGATCCTGCTCGGGGCCGGTGAGCAGCCGTGGCGACGGCTCGCCCCGTTCGGCGGCGGCGCGGCGCAACAGGCCGAACGCGTAGCCGGGAAACGTGCGTACCAGGGGTTCGTGCAGCACCCGCCGGGAGCCGGCGGCGATCGCCGCCTCGATCCGTCGGCGCAGTGCGACGGCGGCCCGCCGGTTGAAGGTGAGCACCAGGATCCGCTCCGGGTCGGTCCCCTCGGCGACCCGGGTGGCGACCGCGTCGACCAGGGTGCTGGTCTTGCCGGTCCCCGGACCGCCGACGACCAGCAGCGGCCCGTCGGTGTGCGCGACCACCGCCTGCTGCGCGGGGTCGTCAAAGCGCGCCGGCTCGGCCTGGGCCGGCCGGCGGACCAGCCGGTACGCCTGCACGCCGCTCATCTCACCACGACGATGGGACAGCTGTCGGCAGCCGGGTCGCCGGCACGCCGGTCCCGGGCACGCCGGGACATGGGTAGCCGGTCAACCCAACCGGGCCTCGATCTCGTCCAGCGCCGCCGGCACCGAATCGACGACAATCAGCATCTCCAGGGCCGACCGCCCGACGAACGCCGTCTCCGCCAACGCCGTCAGCCAGTCCAGCAACCCCTGGTAGAAGCCGTCGGTGTCGACCAGCACCACCGGTTTGCGGTGCAGCCCGAGCACCGCCGTGGTCCACACCTCGAACAGTTCGTCCAAAGTGCCGAGACCGCCGGGGAGGGTGACGAACGCATCCGACTTCTCGATCATCAGCGTCTTACGGCTGGCCATCCCGTCGGTGACGACGAGTTCGTCGGAGCGGGTGTCGGCCACTTCCAGGTCGACCAGCGACTGCGGGATCACCCCGAGGGTCCAGCCGCCGCCGGCCCGGGTACCGTCCGCGAGCGCACCCATCATGCCGACGCAGCCGCCGCCGGAGACCAGGGTGTGCCCACGTCGGGCCAGCTCCCGCCCGGTCTCGGCGGCCAGGTCGAGCCACCGCTGCTCCAGGGTGCGCGACGAGGCGCAGAAGACTCCGATCGCGGCCATCCGTGCTGCTCCTCTCATTCCGCCGGCCGGTGGTCCCCGGCCGGTGCCCGTTCGTCGGCCTGCCGCTCGGCCGCGATCTGGGCGTGCGCCGTCTGGCGCAGCGCCGCCTGCTCGGCGGCGAGCGCGGCATCCGCGCCGACGATGTGCCGTACCGCCTCGGCCACGTCGTCGGTCAGGCAGAGCAGGTCGAGGTCGGCGTCGCCGATCCGGCCCTGCGCCTGCATCGTGTCACGCAGCCAGTCGACCAGTCCGGACCAGTACCCGGTGCCCATCAGCACCACCGGGAATCTGGTCACCTTGCCGGTCTGCACCAGGGTGAGCGCCTCGAACAACTCGTCCATGGTGCCGAATCCGCCGGGCAGCACCACGAACGCCTGGGCGTACTTGACGAACATGGTCTTGCGGGCGAAGAAGTAGCGGAAGTTGATGCCGACCTCCACCCATTCGTTGATGCCCTGCTCGAACGGCAATTCGATGCCGAGCCCCACCGACACGCCGCCGGCTTCGGTGGCGCCCCGGTTGGCCGCCTCCATCACACCGGGACCGCCGCCGGTGATCACGGCGTAGCCGGCACCGGCGAGCGCGCGGCCCAGTTCCTCAGCGAGCCGGCATTCAGGGCTGTCCGGCGCGCTGCGGGCCGACCCGAAAACGCTGACCGCCGGCGGCAGATCAGCGAGAGTGTCGAACCCTTCGACGAACTCCGACAGGATTCGCAGCGCCCGCCAGGAATCCTTGGTCTTCCATTCGCCACGGGCCCGGGAATCGAGCAGACCCTGATCGGCGGTGCTGCGGCGGACCGCTTCCCGGCGCAGGGTCACCGCGCCCCGGTGCCGCTCCGACCCCGGTTCGTCCGGTGTCGCACCGACCCGGTCCGGTCCCGGTCGGGATTGGTCGTCTGGCGCGCGATGGTTGTTCGACTGGTCCATCTGGACAACCGTAGTGGGCGGCGTGCCGTGCTTGACGTCGCCGCCCGCGCGTGTCCAGTGCGGACGCCGAACCGCCACGCTGCGGCACTCACCCGGCGCATGACGAAAAAGGTGATGTCAATCTGGCGTCAAGTGCAACCAAATCGGCTGCGGCTACGTCTTCACTAACAGATACTGGGTACGCCGGACGGTGGGGAGGACGCCGTCACGGCACCTTCGGGGGGAGGAGTAGTCATGATGACACGTAGCGAACTCATCCGGGTCCGGCGGCAGATGCACCGCCGGATCCGTGTCGTGGTGGCCGAGCGCCGGGTTGCCGGGGGGCGAGCGCATCCGGCTGAGCCGGTGGACGACGCCGTCGAGCAGGAGCCGGCGCTGCTGCGGTGATCCCGGCCGCGGTGATCCCGATTCACTCCGGCGTCAGCCAACGCCGGAGTGTCTCGGCGCCTTGCTGGATCTTGTCGATCTCCACGTGCTCGTCACGAGCGTGGGCCAGGTTGGGGTCGCCGGGGCCGAAGTTGAGCGCCGGGATGCCCAGCGCGGCGAACCGGGCGACGTCGGTCCAGCCCAGCTTCGCGACCGGCGGCTCACCGACCGCGGCGAGGAACTCCCGCGCCGGTGCCGACGTCAGTCCGGGCAGCGCCCCGCCGGCGCAGTCGACCACCTCGACGTCGAACCCGGCGAAGACCTCGCGGACGTGCTGCTCCGCCTGCCGCCCGTCGCGGTCCGGCGCGAACCGGAAGTTGACCTCGACGTCGCACCGGTCCGGGATCACGTTGCCGGCCACCCCGCCGCCGATCCGGACCGCGTTCAGCCCTTCCCGGTACTCACAACCGTCGATGGTGACGGTCCGCGCCGAGTAGTCGCCCAGCCGGCGCAGCACCTCACCGGCGGCGTGGATGGCGTTCAACCCGCGCCAGGACCGCGCCGAGTGGGCCCGGCGGCCGGTGGTGCCGACCACCGCCCGCAGGGTGCCCTGGCAACCGGCCTCGACGACGCCGTGGGTCGGCTCGTGCAGTACCGCGAAGTCGGCCGACAGCCACTGCGGGTGGGCTTCGGCCACCAGACGCAGCCCGTTGAACCGTGAGTCGATCTCCTCCGCCTCGTAGAACAGGTAGGTGACGTCGTACCTCGGCTCGGCGACGGTGGCCGCCAGATGCAACGCGTGCGCCACCCCGGACTTCATGTCCGAGGTGCCGCAACCGTAGATCAGATCACCGACCACCCGGGACGGGAAGTTGTCGGCCAGCGGCACCGTGTCCAGATGCCCGGCGAGCACCACCCGCCGGGAGCGCCCCAGCTCGGTCCGGGCCATCACCGTGTTGCCGTACCGCCCGGTGGTCAGCCAGGGCACGACGGACAGCGCCTGCTCCACGCAGTCGGCGATCCGCTGCTCGTTGCGCGACACCGACTCGATGTCGACCAACGCGCGGGTCAGGGTCACCGGATCGGCCAGGACCTCGGGGGTCAGCGGGTTCACCATGGCTGGCACGGTACCGTCTCGGCAGGGTCGACTCGTCCGCTGATCACCCGGATCGCCCGGACGTCGGCCCGGTGGTGACACGTACCCCGATCGGAAGGCGACAGTTCGGTGACGGTTTCGACGCAGCCCGCCTGGGGCATCGGCCTGGCCACCTGCACGGAGCAGGGGCAGGTGCTGGACACCTGGTATCCGGTCGGTCAGCTGGGGCTCGGCGAGCGGCCGCCGGCCGCGAACGGCACCACACCGGCCGGACTGCCCGCCGGGGTGGTCGGCCCCCGGGCACTGCCCGGACTGCGTACCGAGATCGTGGTCGTCGAGATCGGTTCGCTGGCCGACCCGATCGCCGACGCCGCCGACGCGTACCTGCGGCTGCACCTGCTGTCCCACCGGCTGGTCCGGCCGAACGAGCTCAACCTGGACGGCATTTTCGGCCGGCTGGCCAACGTCGCCTGGACCTCCGCCGGACCGTGCCCGCCGGACCGGGTCGACGAGCTGCGGCTGATCGAGCGGGCCGCCGGGCGCCACCTGGCGGTGTACGGGGTGGACAAGTTCCCCCGGATGACCGACTACGTGGTGCCGTCCGGGGTGCGGATCGCCGACGCCGACCGGGTACGGCTCGGCGCCCACCTGGCGTCCGGGACGACCGTCATGCACGAGGGCTTCTGCAACTTCAACGCCGGCACGCTCGGCACCTCGATGGTCGAGGGCCGGATCGTCGCCGGCGTGGTGGTCGGCGACGGCTCCGACGTCGGGGCCGGCGCGTCGATCATGGGCACCCTCTCCGGTGGCGGCACCGAAAAGGTACGCATCGGCGAGCGCAGCCTGCTCGGCGCGAACGCCGGCATCGGCATCTCGCTGGGCGACGACTGCGTGGTCGAGGCCGGCTGCTACATCACCGCCGGCTCCAAGGTGACCCTGCCGGACGGCCGGGTGGTCAAGGCCCGCGAGTTGTCCGGCGTCGACGGGCTGCTGTTCTGGCGCAACTCGGTCACCGGCGCGCTGGAGGCCCGGCCGCGTACCGGGGCCGGCATCCAGCTCAACGAGGCACTGCACGCCAACAGCTGACCGCGGACCGGCCGGTACGGTGCGCCGGTGCCGGTCCGCCGAGGTCAGCCGGTGCCCCACCCGCCACGGTAGCGGCGGGCAGGGCACCGGCCGGCGCGGGTCAGCGGCGCACGATCCGGTACGCCTGGACGATCGTCTGCCGTGCCGTGTTGCCGGCCCGGTCGGTGACCGACGCCCGCAGCGACACATAGCCGTCCCGGTACGGATGGTCGACCGTGGCGGTCCAGCCGGCCTTCGCGGACCGCACGTCGGCCGGCTGCCAGGTCCGCCCGCCGTCGTAGGACACCTCGACGGTCGGCCGGCGGATGCCGATCCCGACCACGCCGGGCTGGTGGGCGACGGTGAACGGGATCGGCATCTCCCGTCCGGCGGCGGCGGTGTTTCCGGCGTCCACCGGCGGGGTGAACCGCACCGCCATCACCGGCAGGGCCGCCACCTGGTTGCGGGTCACCGGACCGGACGGGAAGGTCCACGCCCCGCTGACCGAGGTGGAGAAGTCCCCGACGTCGTGCGTCGCCGACACCTCCAACCGGTAGTCGGCCTGGGCCCGCGGTACCGGGAACCGGCCGTAGCCCGGCTCCGGGCTCTCCCCGATCAGCTTCCCGTCGCGGTACAGCGCGGTCCGCGCGGTCTCCGTCACCACCCCGCCGGGGTGGCCCTGCGCGTCGGCGAACACCGGCACCTGGACGTCGATGACGTTGCCCCGCCGGCTGACTGCGGCACCGTCACCCGCGACGGCGGGGAACGCCGGCCCGTACGGTGCCAGGTTCCAGGTGTCCAGGGTGCGTTTGCCGGGCTGGTGACGGCTCGGCGGCGAGACCAGCACGGCGGTGTACTCCGGCCAGAGCTGACCGTCCACCGCCCGGCCGAACTCCAGGGAACTCTCCCAGGTCGACGTGCTCGACACGCTGTAGTGCTCCACCCGCACGCTGGGCAGCTCGACCGGGGTCACCAGCGCCCATCCCCCGATGTCCTGCTCGCCGTGGCCGGGGAAGACCAGCCGGTCGGTGAGGTCGCCGTGGCTGACCCCGCGGAACCGGTGCCGGACGGTGGCCAGGTCCCGGGGACGGTAGTGCCGGGTGAAGCCGGTGGGCAGCCGGTCGGCGAAGAGTTCGCTCAGCCCGTAGAAGTACGGGCTGGCGGTGAACCCGTCCGCGCCGTCCGGTCGCAGCCACTGGCTGGCGATGCTGGCGGTGAACTCGCCCGCGCCCGACGGCCCGCCCTCGTGGGCGGCGGCGAGCCCGTCGAAGGTGTCGGCCAGCACCCCGATCCCGGCACCCGCGTCCGGGGTGCGGTACTGGAAGCTGACGTCGACCAGCGCCGGACGCGCGGTCGGCTCGGGCACCGTCATCCGGACCGGTCGGGCGGTACGGGCGTCGAACAGTACGGTGCGGTCACCGTCCAGCCGCAGGTTCGACCGGACCAGGACGGCGAGTTCGTACTCCTGCTCGCCGGTCCAGCGTTGGATCATGCTGGACAGTCCGTACCGGCCGGCCGGCAGCCGGGTGGTGACCCGGCCGGAGCCGTCCGAGGTCCACGGCATCGCGTCCACCGGCTGGTCCAGGCCGACCGCGACGGTCCAGTAGTCGTCGGTCGCCACGCCGGCCTGGTCGACGTGGACGAAGGTCAGGTCGTAGCTCTCCACCTCGCGGTGGACGCCGAACGGGGTGACGACCCGCTGGCCGGCACCGGTGGCGACCAGATGGCCGGAGTAGTAGCCGTCCGGGCCGCCGACGCTGGTGTCCGCGGTCAGCGTCACTGCGGCGGTGCCGCCGGCCGGTACGGTCACCGTGTCGGCACCGGCCCGGAACATCGCCGCCGGTGCGCTGCGGCCGGTCGGACCGACGGCTTCGACGGAGAGGGTCAGGGTCCGCGGCTTGCTGCCGGTGTTGCGGTAGGTGACTTTCTCCACGACCGCCGGATCATCGTGGTGCGGCCAGTCGGCGCGGCCGAACGACACGCTGGCCGGTCGGCTGATCAGCTCCTGGGTGACGGCGCGGGCGGCGTCCACCCGGCCGGCTCCCTGCGGGTACGCGCCGGTGCCGGACCGTGGTGCGGCCGACGCCATCAGACCGGCCTTCAACCGCACGGCGGGCCAGTTCGGCCGACGCTGGGCGAGCAGCGCGGCGGCTCCGGCCACGTGCGGCGCGGCCATCGAGGTGCCGGAGGCGGCGACGTAGTGCTCGTCGACCGGATCGGCGAGGGTGGTGCCGGCGGCGCGGGCCGCGACGATCCCGACGCCCGGGGCGGTGAGGTCCGGCTTGACCGCGTCGTCACCGACGCGTGGGCCACGGCTGGAGAAGTCGGCGAGCGTGTCGTCGCGGTCCACCGCGCCCACGGTCAGCGCCGCGTCGGCGCTGCCCGGCGAGCCGACGGTACGGTCCGCGCCGGAGTTGCCGGCCGAGATCACGAAGAGCGCGCCGGTCTGCGCGGTGAGCGTGTCGACCGCCTTCTCCAGCGGATCGGTCTGCGGCGTGTCCCGGCCGCCGAGGCTGAGGTTGACGACGGTGGCCCGCTGGTCGGTGGCGGCCCACTGCATGCCGGCCAGGATCGCCGACTCGGTGCACCAGGACGACTCGCACACCTTGCCGGAGATCAGGGTGGCGTCGGGGGCCACCCCACGGTTCGCCCCGCCGGAGGCGGCACCGCTGCCGGCGATGATCGAGGCGACGTGGGTGCCGTGGCCGACCCGGTCGGCCGGGTCCGGATCGTCGGTGAAGTTCTCCGACCGGGCCACCTTGCCGGTCAGGTCGGGGTGGTCGGCGTCGACCCCGCTGTCCAGCACCGCGACGGTCACCCCGGCCCCGGTGAATCCGGCGTCGTGGGCGGCCGGCGCGCCGATCTGCCCGACGCTGCGGTCGAGCAGCAGTCGCCGTCGGCCGTCCAGCCAGACCCGGGCCAGGCCGGAGGCGGTGGCCAGGGTCTCGGCACGGCCGGTGGCCTCGCCGGGTGCGGCCGGGTCGGCGCCGGTGACCGCCGCCCAGAAGTCGGTCGCCGCGTTCTTGTCGGCGCTCAGCGCGGCACCGCCGATCGCCGGCAGGTCCCGGGTGATCCGCGCGCCGGCGAGGCCGCCAGCGGCCCGGCCGGCGGCGTCGGCCGGGGCGGCGTACTCGACGAGCAGCGGCAGCCGAGCGGTGGCGGCGTCGTGGTAGCCGGACGAGATCAGGTCGGTGACGTTGAACAGTCGCCGGTCCAGCACGCCGGTGCGGATCAGCGGCTGCGCGTCGGTTGGTACGACGTACCGGCCGTCGGAGCTCTGGTAGGTGTGGAACCGCAGGTGGTTACGGCCTGGGGCGGGTTGGACGGCGGTGCCGGCGCTGGTGACGACGACCCGGTCTCCGGTGATCAGGGTGACCGCGGTCGCGGGGTCGGTACGGACCGGGCTGACCGGGTCGTCGGGGGTCGGTGCCGGTTGGGCGGCGGCCGGTCCCGGCCGTCCGGCACCGATCAGCGTCGCGGCCAGTACGGCGACCAGAGCGGCGGCTTGGACTCTCCTGGATGGATTGGACATCGTGAACCTCCCCGGTAGACGCCGGAGCGGCGTCAGGGTCGTGATTCCGAAGCCCCAGGATTGCATACCTGGTATGCACTTACCCGGCCCGAAACTCGGGGCAATATGGACATGATTTACACCCAAAGTCGCAGCGCGACTACTTATAGATCATCTAAGGGTGGGTCAACCCGACCGGCCGGCCACCGGCCAGCCAGGCCGCCGCGTCCGCCTCGTCGAGCGGCCGGGAGAACAGATAACCCTGCCCGAAGCCGCACCCCAGGTCACCGAGCAGGTTCCGGTCGGCGACCGTCTCGATGCCCTCCGCCACCACCTGCAGACCGAGCGAGTGCGCCAACCGGATGATCCCGTCCACCAACGACCGCTGCCGTTGCGAGAAGGCCATCTCCGCGGTGAACGAACGGTCGATCTTGAGCACGTCGATGGGCAACTGACGCAGGTAGCTGAGCGAGGAGAACCCCGTACCGAAGTCGTCGATGGCCAGCCGGACACCGAGCTCGCGCAGCTGCGCCAGGTCCGACCAGATCTGGTCGTCGTTCTGCAGCAGCAGACTCTCGGTCAGCTCCAGCATCACCGAGTCCGCCGGCAACCCGGCGGCGATCAACTCGCGACGGACCTTGCCGGTGAAGCCGGCGACCCGGAACTGCCGGGCGGAGACGTTGATGCTGACATACGGGGCCTCCCCCACCGGCAGAGCGGCCCGCCACTGGGTGGCACCGGCGAGCGCCCGACCCAGCACCCAGTCGCCGATCGGCTCGATCAGCCCGGTCTCCTCGGCCACGTCGATGAACTGGTCCGGCCGCAGCAGCCCCAGGCTCGGGTGCCGCCAGCGCAGCAACGCCTCCAGCCCGACCGCGTTTCCGCTGGCCAGCTCGACAACCGGCTGGTAGACGACAGCGAAGTCGGACTCCGGCGCCGACCGTTCCAACGCGGTACGCAGCTCCATCCGCCGGATCAGGCTCACGTGCAACGCCGGCTGGTACCGCCGCCAGCGTCCCTTGCCCGCCCCCTTGGCGACGTAGAGGGCGAGATCCGCGTGCCGCAGCAGCTCATCGGTGCCCTCGGCGTCCGAGGTGGTCGCGACCCCGACGCTGACCGCGCCACCGACCATCCGTCCGGCGAGCCGGAACGGTTCGGCGAACGCCGCGACCACCCGCTGCGCCGTCTGCTCCACCTCGGCCGGGTCGGTCGCGTCGTCGACCAGCGCGGCGAACTCGTCACCGCCGAGCCGGGCCGTCGCGTCGGCCGACCCCAGCGTGGCCGCCAACCGGTTCGCCACCGCGACCAGCAGCTCGTCGCCGGCCTGATGGCCCATCGTGTCGTTGACCACCTTGAAATCGTCAAGATCGATGAACAGTACGCCGACCGCGTGCCCGCCGCGCTGGGCGCGGGCCACCGCCTGCTGCACCCGGTCGTGGAACAGCACCCGGTTCGCCAGCCCGGTCAACGAATCGTGGAACGCCCGGTGAGTCAACTCCTGCTCCAGCCGACGTCGCTCGGTGACGTCCCGCAGGGTGAGCACCAGGCCCCGTACCGCCCGGTCCGACCGCAGGTCACGGCAGCTCACCTCGACCTGCACGGTGCTACCGTCGGCGTGCCGCAGCCGCCAGTCCGGCCAGTCGTGCGGCTCACCGGAGGAGCGGACCAGGGCGAGCCCTTCGAGCACCCGCCCGTGGTCCGGCGGATCGACCAGGTCGGTCAGCGGTCCGCCGTCCGGTGCCGGCCGACCGAGCACCGTCTGCACCGCCGGGCTGGCGTACCGGACCGCGTCGCCGTCGTCGACGATCAGGATGATGTCCACGCTGTTCTGCACCAGGGCACGGAAGTACACCTCCGCGTCCCGCCGGTTGATCTCGTCACCCAGCCGGATCCGTTCCAATGCCATCGTGGCGTGACTGGCCAGCACCTCGATGGCGTCGCGTAACGCGTTGAGGACGCCGGTCTCGGCCGAGACCAGCAGCACCCCGGCCCGCGGCCCGGTCACGTCGGGCCGCAGCTGTGCCGGCACCGGACCGGGTGGCCGCTGCTCCGGCAGCACCAACGGGCAGAGCAACGCGAACGGAAAGGACCCGAGCTGGTGGGCCAGCATCGGTGTCAGGGTCGGCCGACGCAGCAGCCGGGTACGCCGTACCGCCGCGGTCGACGGCAGCAACGTGCCGGTCGCCGTCACCGGCACCGACGGACCCCAGACGCTGCTGGCCAGCGCCGGTACCCCGCCGGTGCGGTTGAGCACCAGCACTAGGCGGTGGTCGACACCCTCCGGGACGATCCGGGCGAGCCCGGACCGCACCGCGCGATCCACCTGCGCCGCGTCGGCCGCCGAGACCAGGGCGGCGCACGCGTCCCGCAGCCCCTGCTCCCGGCGGACCGTCTGACGGTGGGCCGCGAGCACGTCACCGAACCGGCTGAGCACCAGCGCGAAGACCACCGCCGAGGTGATGGCCAGCATCGCCCCGTCGCGGATCCGCCCGGTCATCGCCTCGATCAGCAGAATCGACGGCGAGATCATGGTCGCCAGGACCAGCAGCACCGCCCACGGCCGGCTGATCTTGCCCGGCTCGATCTCCACCGGCTCGGACAGCTGCGCCATCGACGGATGCAGCCCGGCCGCTCCCCAGGTCAGGTACGTCAGCAGCCAGCCGAGTTCGATCGGGCCGCCCGGCTGCCACTGCTCACCGAGCGTCGTCAGTCCGTACAGGATATCGCCGGTGAGCATGCCGGCGCCCCCGACGAGCAGCAGCACCAGGGCCGGGGTCCGTGGATTCGTCGCCAGCAGACGAATCATCACGGCCAGAATCAACAGATCACCGAGGGCGTACGCGGCGAGGATCGACCGTTCGAACGGATCCATCCCAGGAGCGGTGATGTACGGACCGATGATGAAGATCCAGGCCAGAAGCGCGGCGGTGCACAAAAATGTGAGGACGTCGAGCAGCCGCGACCGGTCGCCGAGCATCCGGTTGCCCCGGGTCAGCATGAACAGGCCGACGGCGGTGAGGGCGAATACCGTCAGATAGCACAGCTCGGTGACGATTGATCCGGGAAGAATCGCGTACGTGGTGTCGCCAGCGGCGAGCATCACCACCGCGCCGGCGAGACTCCACCACGCCGCGGCCCGTTTCGGCCGGTAGCGGCGGATACCGAAGAAGATTCCACCGGCGCTCATCATACCGAGCGCCGGCCACAGCACCGGATGCCAGCCGGGGGCGAGAAGGATCCCGGCGGACAGCAGGATCATCACCGTGGCATATCCACTGGTGAGCTTCCGGACCGACACGGGCCTCCCCTCAGGCCGGACGTCAACGCGCGGCAACGCCTACAACTGACCCGTCGACGCCCGGGCGATCCATTCACCGCCGGGCAACACATCCACCGCTCGGTTTACCAGTCCGACAACGCGTTGGCCATACTTCTGCCGGGCAATGGTCGGCAACGATGAGACGTCGATCCGGATCGGGCAGTTCGCCGGTCACGATGGACGCAGTACCGCCGGAGCAGAGATGGTGAATCGGGCCTCCACGACCGCATGCACCGTCTGCACCTGCGGGTCGAGATCGAGCTGCGGCGCGGAATCCGCCATCTCGGTCGCGCCGAACGCCCGGGTGGCACCGCGCAACATCACCGGCTGCGGCGCGGACATCCCGTGGTCGGCCAATTCCACCAGGCCGGTCACCTCCGCCCCCAGCGCGTCGGCGTAGTCACGCGCCCGGGTGATCGCCTCGGCGATCGCCGCCCGACGGGCCTGGCCCAGCTCGGGGCTGGTCGGCCGCAGCGACCACCACGGCCCGCTGACCTGGACCTGGTCCTGGCCGGCCAGCCGCATCATCAGCTCACCGAGCACGGTGAAGTCGACGACCGTGACGGTGGTGGTGACGCTGGCGTGGTAGGCGACGCCCCGTTCCCCGGAGCGTCGCCACTCGGGCCGCACCAGCAGCGCGCCGGACTCCCGGCGCTCGATCGCCGACCCGTACCCGTCGATCAGTGTGCGGACCGCCTCGCCCCGCTCGGCGAGCCGGGCGAGGGTGCCGGAGCGGTCCTTGCCCCGGGCGACGGCGGTCACCCCGAACCGGGCCAACTCGGGTGGGACCTCCCGGGTCACCTCACCGCGCACCGCCACCACCGGAGCATCCATCCGGTCAGCCTAGTCGAGCCGGGCGACCGCCGCCGCCACCCGCTCGTCGGTGGCGGTCAATGCCACCCGCACATGGCGCTGCCCGCCCGGGCCGTAGAAGGCACCCGGCGCGACCAGGATGCCGCGGGCGGCGAACCAGTCGGCGGTCGACCAGCTGTCCTCGTCCCGACTGGCCCACAGGTAGAGACCGGCGGTCGAGTGGGAGATGGTGAAGCCGGCCGCGGTGAGCGCCCCCCGGAGCCGGTCCCGGCGGGCCGCGTACCGCCGGCGCTGGTCGGCCACATGCTGGTCGTCACAGAGCGCGGCGACCATCGCCGCCTGTACCGGAGCCGGCACGATCATGCCGGCGTGCTTGCGCACCGCGAGCAGGTCACCGACCAGCCGCGGATCACCCGCGACGAACCCGGCCCGGTAGCCGGCCAGGTTGCTCCGCTTGGACAACGAGTGCACGGCGAGCAGGCCGGTCGGATCACCGCCGCAGACGTCCTCGCTGAGCACCGAGACCGGCTGCGCCTCGAAGCCGAGGGCCTGGTAGCACTCGTCGCTGGCCACCACCGCCCCGCGTTCACGCGCCCAGTCGACGACCTTGCGCAGATGCCCGCTCGGCAGCACCTGGCCGGTCGGGTTGCCCGGGGAGTTCACCCAGACCAGCCGGACCCGGCTCGACGGCCCGAGCGCGGTCAGCGAGTCGGTCCGTACCACCTCGGCCCCGGCGAGCCGGGCACCGACCTCGTAGGTCGGGTAGCAGACGGACGGCACCACCACCACGTCACCGGGACCGACCCCGAGCAGGGTGGGTAGCCAGGCGACCAGCTCTTTGGACCCGACCGTCGGGAGCACGCCGATCCGGTCGCCGACGGCGCCGCACTCCCGTACGCACCACTGCCGGAT
Source organism: Micromonospora sp. Llam0 (assembly GCF_003751085.1). Lineage (NCBI taxonomy): Bacteria > Bacillati > Actinomycetota > Actinomycetes > Micromonosporales > Micromonosporaceae > Micromonospora > Micromonospora sp. Llam0. The sequence goes on from NZ_RJJY01000002.1 coordinate 232,220, forward strand.
GGCCTCGCGCAGTCGCGGGGTGCCGGCCGTCAGCGGATAACCCGGGGTGTCCGTGGCGGCGGCCAGCGCCCGCTGGACCACGGCCGGCACCGGGTCGACCGGCGTACCGACCGAGAGGTCCACGATGCCGTCGGGGTGCCGGGCGGCCCGCTCCTTGACCGGTGCCAGCCGGTCCCAGGGAAAGTCCGGCAGACCGGCGGCCGGTGACCCGCCGCCGGTCGGCGCGGGCCGTCCGGCGGCGGCTAGACCCGCCCGCGGCCCGGTCAGTGCGCGTCCCCGCGCGCCGGCTGGGCCGCGACGAACGGGGTGTCCTTCTCGATCTTGCCGACCTTGGAAGCACCGCCCGGCGAGCCGAGATCTTCGAAGAACTCGTAGTTCGCGGTGGTGTACTCCTTCCACTGCTCCGGCACGTCGTCCTCGTAGAAGATCGCCTCCACCGGGCAGACCGGCTCACAGGCACCGCAGTCGACGCACTCATCGGGGTGGATGTACAGCATCCGGTTGCCCTCGTAGATGCAGTCGACCGGGCATTCCTCGATGCACGCCTTGTCGAGCACATCGACGCACGGCTCGGCGATGATGTAGGTCACTGGCCTTCCTTCCCGCACGACATGCCGCGATCGCCCGCGGCACTGACGAGCCTAGTATCTCGCCGGGGAGGGGGTCGATCGTGCTCCGGCCACAAGATGTGGGACACCGCGTGGTAGTCCGAAAAATTATAGGTGTTGGCGGAGATCGTCCGCTCTATACCGACCTACTCGGTCTGCTGGCCGAGCTGACCGAGACCGAACTCACGGTGCTGACCCGCGACGGGCCGCGCCGGGTCGCACTCGCCGACGTGCACCGCAGCAAGCTGGTGCCGCCGACCGCCAATCCGGCGGCTCGTCGGGCGGCGGACCGCGAATCCGCCGCCGTCACCGAGCTGGAACGGGCCGCGAGCCAGACCTGGGCGGCGCCGGTACAGCAGCGGCTCGGCGACTGGCTGCTGCGCGCCGCCGACGGCTGGACCGGCCGGGCGAACTCGGCGCTGCCGCTCGGCGACCCCGGCTGCCCACTGCCGGCGGCGGTGGACGCGGTCACCGCCTGGTACGCCGAGCGTGGCCTGCCGGCACAGGTCAACGTGCCGCTGCCGGCCGCCGCCGAGGTCGCCGGCGAACTCGCCCGCCGAGGATGGCGCAGCGGACCGTTGGTGCTGGTGCAGACCGTGCCGCTGGCCGACCTGCTGGCCCGTACCGCCGGCCAGGACGACGACGCGGCGGACGGTCCACCCGGCGACGCGGACGATTCACCCGGCGACGCGCCGACAGTACGGCTGGACCCCGCGCCGTCGCAGGAGTGGCTCGCCCTGGTCGCGGCCCGCAAATCGGCCGGCGACCCGCTGCCGGCCGCCGCCCACCGGCTGCTCATCGACGCACCGCAGGTGCGCTTCGCCCACCTGTACGCCGACGGCGAGCTCGTCGCCATCGCCCGGGGCGCCGTCGACGCCGACCACCGGTGGTGTCAGATCGCGCTGCTGGAGGTGCAGCCGACGGCCCGGCGGCAGGGGCACGCCACCCGGGTGCTGCGGGCCGTCGGCCGGTGGGCCGCCGACGAACTGGCCGCGCCGACCGCGTTCCTCCAGGTCGAGCAGCACAACCCGGCGACCGCCCTGTACGCCCGGCTCGGCTTCACCACCCACCACGTCTATCTGCCGTGGCAGCCGGCGGTCAGCGGCGGACCACCCGACGGGGCTTGTTGAGCTTGGTCTCGGCGTACCGTTCCAGCGACTTCGACCGGTGGTCCCAGCCCAGTGTGATCAGCACCAGATAGCCGAGCAGCACCCCACCGATGGAAAAGCCGCCGTACAGCCACACCTGGGAAAAGAACGCACCCGCCCCGGCCGAGAACGGATGGTCACCGTTGACGAACGGCCCGACGAAAACGGTCAGCACCAGCGCCGCCAGGATCGCCGCTGCGACGTCACCGCTCCACCGCTCCACCGGCCGGTCCCGCCCCCAGACAAAGGCCACCGAGCCGAGCACCACACCGATCACCACGAACATCGCCAACGAGAGCCGGTCCTGCATCTGCGGGTCGGCGTCGAACCAGAAGCGGACCACCAGCCGGGCCACCACATTGGCCGCGAACAGCACCCCGGCGAGTACGCCGACCGGCAGCCAGCGCTGCCTCATTTTTACCTCCCGCACCCAGACCCGCACCGCGTCCACAGCACGCCGGACCGCACAGGTGTCCTCCGGACCACAATTTTCGTACCGAAGATTGTAGGAGCCGGCACCCGGCCGCGTCAGCCTCCGTCGCTGCGGCGGGCCGGTTGGGCCAGGATCATCCGGAACGCGAGTACGGCGAAGGCGATCGCTCCGGTGAAGATCACCGCGAAGCCCACCCAGTTGTCGCCGGCCAGCAGAATGTCCCCCTCGGTGGTGCCGCCAGCGGCCAGCACCATCACCGCGAACCAGGCCGCCGCCGGCAACGTCATCGCCCACCGGGCGCCCACCGCGCGGATCGCGAACCAGCTCACCAGCACGTTGCCGGCGATCGCCAGCAGCACCGACACTCCGACCAGGTGCCCGCCGACCCGTACCGTGGCCAGCAGCAGCTCCAGAACCGCGGACAGCACCGCCGCGACCACCGCGACCACCCCGCCGACCGTCCGCATCCCCAGATCCACCAGCTCACGCAGGCGGGCGGGGGCCGGAGCCGACGCTACCGGCGGCGGCTCCACCGCCGACACCTGGCCGGAGACACCGGGCGAGGTCACGGCAGCGGCACCTCGGCGGCCGGCAGCCCGGCGAACAGGTCGGTCTCCCAGCCGTACGGGCCGTCGCCCGGACCCGGCCGGCCGGCGCCGAGCACGAAGTACTCGTAGCCCATGAACTCGCCGCCGACGTTGCCGGCCAGCGCGTACAGCCAGGAATCGTCCGGGATCTGGCTGGCGTGCGCCCGCATGGCGGCCTGCTTCGCCTGGTAGTGGGCGGTGCCGTCGATCCGCGCCGCGATCTGCGGATCGGGGGTGCCGAACGGCAGGTCGTCGACGTGTTCGACGCCAGCGAACGGGTTGTTCGACGCGCCCCGGAACGCGTCGATGCCGGCGGCGAGCACGCTCTTCGGCATCGCGGTGAAGTAGATCTTGTCAGGGGCGACGCCCTCGGCGGCGGCCAGCTCGGCGGCGCGCATCGTCACCCGGTGGGCCTGGATATGGTCGGGGTGGCCGTAGAAGCCGTTGTCGTCGTAGGTGACCACCACCTGCGGCCGGGTCTCCCGCAGCACCTCGAGCAGCAGACCGGCGGCCTCGTCCAGGTCGGCCTGCCAGAACGCCCGTGGGTGCTCGTTGGTCGGCAGGCCCATCATCCCCGAGTCCCGGTACCGGCCGGCACCGCCGAGGAACCGGTGGTCGGTCACCCCGAGCGCCGCGCAGGCGGCGTCGAGCTCGGCGATCCGGTACCCGCCGAGCTGGTCGGCCTGATCGGGGGCCAGCCCGGCCAGGCGCGGCAGGTGGATCTCGCCTTCCTCGCCGAGGGTGCAGGTGACCAGGGTGACCTGCGCTCCGGCGGCGGCGTACCGGGCCATCAGGGCGCCGGTGCCGATCGTTTCGTCGTCCGGATGGGCATGAACCAGGAGAAGCCGTCGCGCGGCGGCGGGGTCGGTCACTCCGGCAACTTTACGCCGGATGGGCACCGGAGTGGATTACCGGTCTCATCGCTGATCAGCCGGTTCTACGATCCGAGAGTGGAATCTCCGGAACCTGCCGCCCGTACCCGTGTACCCGTCCGGGGCGCCCCGCACGCGGTGACCGTGGGCGCCGACGGCGCCCGCGTGGTGTTCCTGCGCTCCACCGGCCCGCACGACCCGGCCGCTGGTCTCTGGTCGTTCGAGGTCGACAGCGGCGAGCACCGCCGGATCGCCGACCCGACGGTCCTGCTCGGCGCCGCTAGCACCGCCGGCACCGGGGACACCGCCGGTGCGGGGATCACCCGGTATGCCACCGACCCGGCCGCCCGGGTCGCCGTGTTCGTCCTGGCCGGCAGACTGTTCCGGGCCGACCTGGTGACCGGCGACGTGATCGAGGTACCGGTGGTCGGCTCGGTCACCGACGCCCGGCCGGACCCGACCGGCAGCCGGATCGCGTACGTGTCGGACAGCGACGCGGACCCGGTCGGGCCGGCCGGCGCGACCGGCCGGGACCGATCCGGCAAGCTGCGGGTCGTCCACCCGGACGGCCACGACGTGCTGCTCGCCGGTGAGGACGGCGACATCACCTGGGCGCTGCCCGACCCGGCGGCGGCCGACTTCGGCCGGGACCGTGGCTACTGGTGGTCACCGGACGGCCAGAGCATCCTCGCCGCCCGGGCCGACCGTTCCCGGCTGCCCCGCTGGCAGTACGCCGACCCGGCGCAGCCGCAGCGGCCGGCCCGCAGCCGGCCGTACCCGGTGTGCGGTGGCCCCAACGCCGAGGTGACCCTGCACCTGCTCGACCTCGACGGCGGCTGGGTCGACGTGCACTGGGACCGGGAGACCTACCCGTACCTGGTGTCGGTCGACTGGTCCGACGGCAGCCCGCTGATCACCGTGCTGCGCCGGTTGCAGCAGCACGGTCTGGTGCTGTCCATCGACCCGCGCACCGGGGAGACCCAGGTGCACGCCGAGCTCGCCGACCCCCGGTGGGTGGAGCCGATCCCCGGCACCCCCTGCCACCTGTCCGACGGCCGGGTGCTGGTCGGCGGGGAGCTCGCCCACGACGGGTACGACGCCCGCTGCCTGTTCGCCGACGGCACCCTGCTCACCCCGGCGGCGCTGTACGTACGCCGGGTGGTCGGCCGGCTGCCTGGCCGGCACACCAGCCCGGACCTGCTGATCGAGGCGAGTGACGGGGAACCCAGCGAACAGCACCTCTACCGGGTCCGCACCGCGGCCTCCTCGGGTGGTCTGGACGCGGTCCGGCTCACCAGCAGCCCCGGCTGGCACGTCGCCGCGGTCGGCGGTGCCGTACTGGCCGTCGGCTCGGCCACCCTGGACCAGCCCGGGGTGCGCTGGACGATCTGTCGGGACGACACCGAACTCGGCGTGCTGCGGAGCCTGGCGGCCACCCCGGCGGTGACGCCCCGGCCCACGCTGCAACGGGTCACCGACCGCCGGCTGCCGTCCGGTGTGCTGTACCCGCAGTCGCATGTCGCCGGCCGGCGGCTGCCGGTGCTGCTGGAGGTGCACGGCGGCCCGGGCCACCAGCAGGTCCGTGCCGAACGGGCGGGTTGGCTGGCCCGGCAGTGGTGGGCCGACGCCGGCTTCGCCGTGGTGACCGTCGACAACCGGGGTACGCCGGGTGTCGCGCCGAGTTTCGAGAAGGTGGTGCACCGGCGGCTGGCCGACGTGCTGCTCGCCGACCAGGTGGACGCGCTGACCGCGATCGCGGAGAAACATCCCGACCTCGACCTGGACCGGGTGGCGGTGCGGGGCACCGGGTTCGGCGGCTGGCTGGCCGGGCTGGCCGCGCTGCGCCGCCCGGACGTGTTCCGGGCCGCCGTGGCGCGTGACCCGGTCACCGACTGGGCGTTGCTGCGCAGCGGGTACGCCGAGCGGTTCCTCGGCCTGCCCGAGGAGGGCGGCGAGATCTACCCGCACCACAGCCTGGTGGAGGTCGCCGCCGAACCGGTGACCGGCAGCGACGAGCTCCGCCCACTGCTGCTGGTGCACGGGCTGGCCGACGGCGCCGTACCGGTGGCGCACACCCTGCGGTTGTCCGCCGCGCTGCTGGCCGCCGGCCGACCGCACGCGGTGCTGCCGTTGGCCGCCGGCACCGACCCGGACGCGGCCACCGTGCTGCGCGCCGAACTCGGGTTCATCCGGCAGGCGTTGGGACCGCTCGGCTGAGCGGTCGCCAGGGGCATCGGAGACGCTCGGCTGAGCGGCCGCCAGGGGCATCGGAGACGCTCGGCTGAGCGGCCGCCAGGGGCATCGGAGACGCTCGGCTGAGCGGCCGCCAGGGGCATCGGGATCGCTCGGCCGAGCCGATGTCGCATAAGGTCACAGGGTGACCCAGTTCGAGGTGGCGACGGCCGCCGTACAGGCGGCACTCGACGCCGGCGCCCGGTACGCCGACGCGCGGGTGATGCACCGCCGTTACGAGTCGATGACCGCGCGCAACGGCGAGATCGAGGCGCTGGTCCAGCACAGCGACGCCGGTCTCGGCGTCCGCGCACTTGTCGGTTCCAGTTGGGGCTTCTACGCCGTACCGGATCCGTCGCCGGCGGCGGCGCGGGCCGCCGGTGGTCGGGCGGCGAAGATCGCCGCGGCCAGCGCCCAGGTGCCCGGGCCGCCGATCGACCTGGTGCCGGCCGGGGCCGGCACCGCGAGCTGGTCCAGCCCGTGCCGGGTCGACCCGTTGTCGGTGCCGCTGCCGGACAAGGGCGATCTGCTGGTGTCGGCGACCCGCACGATGCTCGACCACGGTGCCGACCTGGCCGAAGGGCTGTACCACATCTGGGACACCGAGAAGTGGTTCGTCTCCAGCGAGGGGCACCGGATCGACCAGCGGATCCGCGAGTGCGGGGCGGGGCTGTCGGCGACGGTGATCGGTGACGGGGAGACCCAGCGCCGCTCCTATCCGAGCCACCGCGGCCAGTACGGCACCAGCGGCTGGGAACTGGTCGACAGCCTGGACCTGCCGGCGCACGCCGCCCGGATCGCCGAGGAGGCACGGGCGCTGCTCACCGCGCCGGCCTGCCCGGCCGGGGAGACCACGCTGATCCTCGGCGGGGAGCAGATGGCGTTGCAGATCCACGAGTCGGTCGGGCACGCCATCGAACTGGACCGGATCCTCGGCTGGGAGGCCGCCTTCGCCGGCACGTCCTGGTTGGACCTGGCCCAGCTGGGCAGCCTGCGGTACGGATCCGAGCTGATGAACGTGACGATCGACCCGACCATCCCGGGCGCGCTGGGCAGTTTCGGGTTCGACGACGAGGGCAGCCCGGCGGTCAAGCGGGACGCGGTCCGGCAGGGCCGGTGGGTCGGCGTACTGGCCGGTCGGGACTCGGCGGCCGTCGCCGGCCTGGACCACGGCGGCAGCGTACGGGCGGACGGCTGGTCGCGGCTGCCGATGGTCCGGATGACCAACGTCGGTCTGGAGCCGGGGCCGCACACGTTGGACGAGATGATCGCGGCGACCGACCACGGGGTGCTGATGGACATCAACCGGTCCTGGTCGATCGACGACAGGCGGCTCAACTTCCAGTTCGGGTGTGAGATCGGCTGGGAGATCCGCAACGGCAAGTTGGGGCGGATGCTGCGCAACCCGACGTACACCGGGATCGGCCCGGTGTTCTGGCAGTCGATGGACATGCTGTCGTCGGAGAGCGTCGCCTGGGGGACGCCGAACTGCGGCAAGGGCCAGCCCGGCCAGGTCGGGCACACCGGGCATCCGGCGGCGCCGGCCCGGTTCACCAACGTCCGGGTGGGGGTACGCGGGTGAGTCTGGACGCGGGGCTGACCGGCGCGGCGACGTCGCCCGCCGAAACCGACCTGGCCCTCCGGGTGGTGGAGCTGGTCCGGCGGGCCGCCGGGCCGAGCGCGCAGGCCGAGGCGTACGTCAGCCATCGGGCGCTGGCACTGACCCGGTTCGCCAACTCGTTCATCCACCAGAACGTCGCCGAGGCGGTCACCACGGTGTGGCTGCGGTTGCACGTCGACGGCCGTACCGCGATCGGTTCGACCACGCTGACCGGCCCGGACGGGTTGGCCGACCTGGTCGAGCGCACTTTGGCGGCGGCCCGGCTCTGCCCGCCGGATCCGGCCTGGCCGGGGCTGGCCGGGCCGGCACCGCTGCACGCGGCCGGTTCATGGGACGAGGCGACCGCGCAGGCCGGTCCGGCGGAGCGGGCGGCCCGGGTGCGGGACTTCGTCGCGGCCGCCGGTGGTCTGGAATGCGCCGGCTTCTGCCGTACCGTGCACCGGTCGACGGGGTTCGCCAACAGCGCCGGGCAGACCGCCGGCGGCCGGTCGGCGGAGGCCGCGATGGACGGGATCGCCCGGACCGACGGCGCCGACGGGGTGGCCCGGCAGGCGGCCGGCAGGCTGACCGACATCGACGGCGCGGCGCTGGGTGCCCGAGCGGCGGTGAAGGCCCGGGCCGGCCGGCACCCGGTCGATCTGCCGCCGGGGCGCTACCCGGTGGTGCTCGAACCGACCGCGGTGCTGGATCTGTTGCAGATGCTGGCCCGGCACGGCTTCGCCGGCAAGGCGCACCACGAGCGGCGGTCGTTCGTCCGGCTCGGCGAGGCCCAGTTCGACCCGGCCATCTCGCTGGTCGACGACCCGGCCACCGGCGGCGGGCTGCCGTTCGACGCCGAGGGCACCCCGACCGGCCGTACGGTGCTGGTGGACGCCGGCCGGTCGACGGCGCTCACCCACGACCGACGGACCGCGGCGGCGGCCGGCACCGCCTCGACCGGGCACGCGGCACCGGGCAGCGTCTCGTGGGGGCCGGTGGGTCAGCATCTACGGTTGCTTCCGGCCGACGGCGGGCAGTCCGCCGACGGCGGGCAGTCCGCCGGCGGCGGCGGGCCGGCGGCTGGCGGCAGCGCGACGCTGCTCGGCGGTGTGGAGCGCGGTCTGCTGGTCACCGACCTCTGGTACACCCGGATTCTCGATCCACGCAGCCTGGTGGTGACCGGCCTGACCCGTAACGGTGCGTGGCTGGTCGAGTCGGGCGAGGTCGTGGCGGCGGTCCGCAGTCTGCGGTTCACCCAGTCGTATCCGCAGGCGCTGGCGCCCGGTGCGGTGCTGGGTCTGGGCTCGGAGTTGAGCCGGCTGCCGGACAGTTGGGACGACACCTCCTGGCACGCGCCGGCCCTGCATTTGGCGGGCTGGCAGATCACCGGCGGTGCCACCGGCTGACCCTGGCGGTATTGACGACACCCCGCGGCGCCGCTTAGGTTAGGCATACCTCACTTCTGGTGGGTCCGCGATGGGCGGTGCGGGCTGGTCGACCGCACCGCCCGTCACCCCTGACGACGGGTCCGCTGTCAATCTGTGACCGACGCCGCTCGGGATCCAGTGAGCTTCTGCACATCCACCCCCCTAGCGGCGGGCCGGGCTTTCGTAACCGACGCGATACCGGCGAGACTCCCTTGCGCATACGGCCGCCGGTACTGGGCGTAACGTGTGCACCGGACCAGCGCCCGCCGATGCGTGGTGCGGGTTCCGGAGCACGCGGTCGCACGGCCCTCTGGGCTCTGCCCTGCATCGCCACAGACCGGCCGAAGATATCCGGGTCCGCCCTTGCACGGGTCGGGCCCCGTCAGGGAGACAGGATGACGACTACGGCAACGATGCCGGGGCAGGCGCGGGCGCGCGCCGCCATCGCGGCGAAGACGTTGCGCACCGACCGGTGGTGGCTACCCCCGCTGATCACCGTGATCGGACTCGGTGCCTGGGTCACCTACGCCACTGTCCGTGTTTTCATGCACGACTTCTACTGGGTCCAGGAGCACCACTACCTCACCCCGTTCTACTCACCGTGCGTCACCGAACGCTGCGTACCGGAGGCGGCCCACTTCGGCCGGTTCCTACCCGGCTGGTGGATCATCCCCGACGCGGCGATGACCCTGCCGTTCCTGCTGCTGTTCCGGCTGACCTGCTACTACTACCGCAAGGCGTACTACCGGGCGTTCTGGCTCTCCCCGCCGGCCTGCGCGGTGCCGGACGGCCACCAGCGCTACACCGGTGAGACCCGCTTCCCGCTGATCTTCCAGAACGCGCACCGCTACGCCTTCTACGCCGCGGTGATCATCTCGCTGATCAACAGCTGGGACGCGGTGCTCGCCTTCGACGGGGAGAACGGCTTCGGCGTCGGACTGGGCAACGTCATCCTGCTCGGCAACGTGATCATGCTCTGGGCGTACACCGTGTCCTGCCACTCCTGCCGGCACATCGCGGGCGGTCGGCTGAAGCACTTCTCCAAGCACCCGGTGCGCTACCGGGCCTGGACGTTCATCTCCAAGCTCAACGTCCGGCACATGCAACTGGCCTGGATCACGCTCGGCACCCTGGCGCTGACCGACTTCTACGTGATGGCGCTGTCCGCCGGTTGGTTCAGCGACCTGCGGTTCTTCAACTGAGGGCTTGGACGATATGACTACCCGAATCGAACGACACCACTACGACGTCGTGGTCATCGGCGCCGGCGGCGCCGGGCTGCGGGCGGCGATCGAGGCCCGACTGGCCGGCAAACGCACCGCGATCATCTCCAAGTCGCTGTTCGGCAAGGCGCACACGGTGATGGCCGAGGGCGGCGCCGCCGCCGCCATGGGCAACGTGAACAGCCGGGACAGCTGGCAGGTGCACTTCCGCGACACCATGCGCGGCGGCAAGTTCCTGAACAACTTCCGGATGGCCGAGCTGCACGCCAAGGAGTCACCGCAGCGGATCTGGGAGCTGGAGACGTACGGCGCGCTGTTCGACCGTACGAAGGACGGCAAGATCTCGCAGCGCAACTTCGGTGGCCACGAGTACCCGCGCCTGGCCCACGTCGGTGACCGCACCGGCCTGGAGCTGATCCGCACCCTGCAGCAGAAGATCGTCTCGCTGCAGCAGGAGGACAAGCGGGAGTACGGCGTCCACGACGCCCGGATCAAGGTCTTCGCCGAGACCACCATCACCGAGCTGATGCTGGAGGACGGGCCGGACGGTCCCCGGGTCGCCGGCGCGTTCGGCTACTACCGGGAAAGCGGCGAGTTCGTCCTGTTCGAGGCGCCGGCCGTGGTGCTGGCCACCGGCGGGGTCGGCAAGTCGTACAAGGTCACCTCCAACTCCTGGGAGTACACCGGCGACGGGCACGCGCTCGCCCTGCGGGCCGGCGCCACCCTGATCAACATGGAGTTCCTGCAGTTCCACCCGACCGGCATGGTCTGGCCGCCGTCGGTGAAGGGCATCCTGGTCACCGAGTCGGTCCGGGGCGACGGCGGGGTGCTGCGCAACACCGACGGCAAACGGTTCATGTTCGACTACGTCCCCGACGTGTTCCGCAAGCAGTACGCGGAGACCGAGGAAGAGGCGGACCGCTGGTACACCGACCCGGACAACAACCGGCGTCCGCCGGAGCTGCTGCCCCGTGACGAGGTCGCCCGCGCGATCAACAGCGAGGTCAAAGCCGGTCGCGGTACGGAGTCCGGCGGCGTACTGCTGGACATCGCCAGCCGGTTGCCGGCCGAGGAGATCCGTCGCCGACTGCCGTCGATGTACCACCAGTTCAAGGAGCTGGCCGACGTCGACATCACCAAGCAGCCGATGGAGGTCGGGCCGACCTGCCACTACGTGATGGGTGGCGTCGAGGTCGACCCGGACACCGCCGCGGCGGCCGGCCGGATCAGCGGCCTGTTCGCCGCCGGTGAGGTATCCGGCGGCATGCACGGCTCCAACCGCCTCGGCGGCAACTCCCTGTCCGACCTGCTGGTCTTCGGCAAGCGGGCCGGCGAGCACGCGGCCGCGTACGTCGGCGGGCTGGACCGACGGCCGAAGGTCTCGGCCGACGAGGTCGAGGAGGCGGTGGACCAGGCCCTGGCGCCACTGTCGCGCGACACCGGGGAAAACCCGTACACCCTGCAGCAGGACCTGCAGGCGGTGATGGGCGACCTGGTCGGCATCATCCGCCGCGAGGGTGAGCTGGCGGATTCGCTGGTCAGGCTGGCCGAGCTGCGCGAGCGGGTGGCCAAGGTCAGCGCCGCCGGCGGCCGGCGCTACAACCCGGGCTGGCACCTGGCGCTGGACCTGCGCAACATGCTGGTGGTGTCGGAGTGCACCGCCAAGGCCGCGCTGGAGCGCACCGAGTCCCGGGGCGGACACACCCGCGAGGACCACCCGACCATGGCCCCGCAGTGGCGCACGGTCAACCTGGTCTGCTCGCTGGACGGCGAGACGGTCAAGCTGGAGCACCAGCCGCTGCCGAAGATGCGCCCGGAGCTGATCAAGCTCTTCGACCGGGCGGAGCTGGCCAAGTATCTGACCGACGAGGAGTTGGCGGAGTTCGACGCGCTGGCGCAGGACGCGCTCGCTGAGGAGGCGGACAACTGATGGGCACCAAGCGCCACTTCAGGGTGTGGCGGGGCGACGAGGCCGGCGGCGACCTGCAGGACTACCAGGTGGAGGTGAACGAGGGCGAGGTCGTCCTCGACGTCATCCACCGGCTGCAGGCCACCGAGGCTCCGGATCTGGCCTGCCGGTGGAACTGCAAAGCCGGCAAGTGCGGCTCCTGCTCCATGGAGATCAACGGCATGCCGAAGCTGGGCTGCATGACGCGGATGTCGACGTTCGAGGAGAACGAGACGATCAGCGTCAGCCCGCTGCGCACCTTCCCGGTGATCCGCGACCTGGTCACCGACGTCTCGTTCAACTACCAGAAGTCGTTGGAGACGCCGGCGTTCAGCCCGCCGGAGGACCTCGCTCCGGGTGAGTACCGGATGCAGCAGGTCGACGTGGAACGCTCGCAGGAGTTCCGCAAGTGCATCGAATGCTTTCTCTGTCAGAACACCTGCCACGTGGTGCGTGACCACGAGGACAACAAGACCGCGTTCTCCGGTCCCCGGGTGTTCATCCGCGCGGCCGAGCTGGACATGCATCCGCTGGACACCAGGACCGACCGCAAGCAGTACGCGCAGGCGTCGCAGGGGCTGGGCTACTGCAACATCACCAAGTGCTGCACCGAGGTCTGCCCCGAGCACATCAAGATCACCGACAACGCGATCATCCCGATGAAGGAACGCGTCGTCGACCGACGGTACGATCCCCTCGTGTGGCTCGGCAGCAAGATCTTCCGGCGGGGGCAGAACGGCGCGGCGGCGACCGGACCAGGGCTCGGCCAGTCCGGCCTGGACCAGCCGGCCGGTACGACGGCCGGGCTGCCGGCCGACGGCGACCACAGCGCGGCGGCCGACGCCGAGCGCGGGGTCAACTGGCACCGCCAGGTGCCCCGCCCGCAGGCGGCGGCGGTGGACGAGAAGGGCCACCTGCCGATCAGCGAGCTGGCGTTCGACAAGCCGGCGGCGCCGTCGCCGTTCGGTGAGGACGTCACCTTCCCGCTGCCGGACAAGTCGCTCAACTACCACCACCCGGACCAGGACCGCTGACGCGGCCTCACCCGACCTGGGCCGCTAGCGCGGCCTCACCCCGCTGACCGCCCCTTCCGGTGCTGCTCGCGCCGGGAGGGGCGGCTGCTCTCCGGGGTTGCCGCTGCCCCCCGGGTCGCCGGCTGCTCTCCGGGGTTGCCGACCAGCCATCGACGGTCGTAACATCCTGCGCGGAGCCGGGAACGGACCTTGTCCACCGTTTCCGTCGTGGGGCGGTGCCGGGCCGCCGGGCCCCACGGCACCAGTCCGTACTGCGGGCTGCTCGCCGAAGGACTCCGCCACCATGATCCCGCCCCGGCTCCGGCACCACCGCCTGCCCGCGCTCGTCGTCGCCGCCCTCGTCGTCGCCAGCGTGACCGTCGTCTGGCTGGCACCGGACGCCGACGCCAGTGAGCTCTGCGGGCGAGCCGACACGATCGACATCACCGACAAGCGGTACGTGGTGATGAACAACGTTTGGGGTGCGGACACCCCGCAGTGCCTGACGGTCGACGCCGCCGGCCGGTACGAGGTGACCCACACCGAGCACGACAAGCGGGACGGCTCCGCCGCCGCCTACCCGACCATCTACCAGGGCTGCCACTGGGGCAACTGCACCGTCGGCAGCGGCCTGCCGATCAAGGTAGGGCAGTTGCGCTCCGCCCGGTCCGACTGGACGATCGACACCCAGGACGTCACCGGCCGCTGGAACGCCACGTACGACCTGTGGTTCCACACCGACGCCAACGCCCACCGCTCCCCCGACGGCGCCGAACTGATGGTCTGGCTGGATCGGGCCGGCGGGGCCGAGCCGGCCGGGACGCTGGTGGCGCGGGAAGTGACCCTGGCCGGGGCGGCCTGGGACGTCTACTACGCCGACTGGCACTGGAACTACGTGGCGTACGTGCGTACCACGCCGGTCGACGAGGCGCGGGACCTGGAGTTGGCGGCGTTCACCCGGGACGCGGTGGGCCGCGGCTACCTCGACCGGGACTGGTACCTCAGCGGGGTCGAGGCGGGTTTCGAGATCTGGCACGGCGGCGCCGGGCTCACCTCCCGGTCGTTCCAGGTCGCGATCAACCTCTGATCGTCCGTCGCGCCGTCGGTCATCGAGCCGATAGGGAGAGTGTCGAGCCGATGTGGTCGTCGCTCTCGACCGACTCCGCCAGGAGCCACGCGACCTGCGTACGAGCCACTTTCATACTGCGGGTCGCGCCGGTGGTCGAGACGAACGGCGGCCCGGCCGGGTCGTCGTCGGTGAGGTTCACCGGTTGAACGGCGGTCCAGTCCAGGCCGCTGGACCGTACGATCCGCTCCTGCCGCTCGGTGTCGACGATCTGCGGTCGCAGCAGCACCCAGAAAACCAGACGCTGGAGCATGGGCAGGTGCGTTCGGGTGGGTCCGACGCCGTACGACGTCTGCACCACCAACCGGCGTACGCCGTGGCGACGCATCGCCTCGACAACGACAGCGGTCCCCCGGGAACGGACATCCAGCGACGTGTGCGCCGGGCCACGCAGCCTGACCCGCACCGGGTTCTCGCTGATACCGAGCGTGATGATCACCGCATCCTGACCACGCACCGCATCGTCGACGTCGCCAGGGTCGGTGGCGTCGCCGTTCAACCCGCGCAGCGGGCCGCCATCGACCTGCCCGGCCACCGTCGTCGCGTGCCGCGAGAACGCGGTGACCTCATGGCCCCGGTGGCCGAGTTCCCGCACCGTGGCACGGCCGGACCCACCGGACGCACCGACCACCAGTACCTTCATCGCTGCTCCCCTGTCGTCGTTGCCGCCAGTGCGCGGCTCCCCATCGACAACATCAGTTCCGGGCCGGCGAGGATATGATCGGGAAACGCGAAAGTATGCTCGATCGTCCAGGGACCGCGATGGCGAAACTCGAGGTCGATGCGCCGTGGGTGTCGGTGGACCCGGTCGGGGAAGCGCTGCACCTGCTGCGGATGACCGGGATCTTCTACTGCCGGACCGAGGTCAGCGCCCCATGGGCGCTGGAGATGCCGCCGTTCGGCGATTGTCTGAGTTTCCATGTCGTGACGTCCGGTGGCTGCTGGCTACGTGTCGGGGACGCGCCACCACTGCAGCTGAGCGCCGGTGACCTCGCGCTCGTGCCGCATGGCCGTGGACATCTGCTGCTGAGCAGCCCACCGGCCGGACAGACTGGGCGGGCCGGACGGGTCGATCTGCTACCACAGGAACATCTCAACGCGCACTACTCGATACTCCGTCACGGTGGCGGCGGCGAGACGTCCACGCTGGTCTGCGCGGTGGTGTCGTTCGACGGGCCGGCAGCTCACCAACTCGTACGGCTGCTGCCACCGGTCATCCACGCGACCGGGTCAGACCCGCGTACCAGCGGCTGGATCGGTGCCACCCTCGCGCTGCTGACCAGTGAGGTGTCGGACCTTCGCCCGGGCGGGGAAGCCGTCACCACCAGGCTCGCTGACATCCTGGTGATCCAGGCGATCAGGTCATGGATCGACAGCGACGACCCGCGAGCGCGAGCCGGATGGCTCGGCGCGCTGTCAGACCCGCTGATCGGGCGGGCCATCGCGGCGATCCACCGCGAACCGAGCCGTACCTGGACCGTCGCCTCGCTGGCGCGCGTAGCCGCGATGTCGCGGTCGTCGTTCGCGGCCAGGTTCACCCGGCTCGTCGGTGAACCGGCGCTCCAGTACGTCACCCGGTGGCGGATGCACGTCGCGCTCGCCAGGCTCGAACAGGGCCAGACGACGGTTCGCGAACTGGCCGGCCAGTCCGGCTACGGATCGGAGGCCGCGTTCAGCCGGGCGTTCAAACGCATGGTCGGAGTCGCTCCCGGCTCGGTCCGCGGTGGTCGCGACCCGAGTGCCGGCCGGTACTGAACCCCAGCCCGTACCGGACCACAGCACCCGGCATCAGCCGTCATGCCGCCTGCTGCCGGCGTGCAGCAACGGACGGAGCTCGGCGACGATCGGCCGGTCCGCGGGCAGCCAGGTGACCTGGTCGAGTTCGTCGGCCGCCAGCCAGCGCAGGGCGGAGTGTTCCAGCGCGGTCGGCTGCGCCGGCCCGAGCAGCCCGGCGAGGTAGACCCGCAGCACCGACCTGCCGTGGCCAAGCGGCTGGTCGGGACCGACCCGGTCACCCACCGTGATCGCGACCCCGAGTTCCTCGCGGCACTCGCGAATCAGGGCGTCGGTCTCGGTCTCGCCGCTCTCCACCTTGCCGCCGGGAAACTCCCACTTGCCGGCCGCGCCCGGTGGATGGGTCCGGGCACACGCCAGCACCCGCCCGTCGAGGACGATCGCCGCCCCGACCACCACCTGACGCCTCGCCCGCCCGCTCCGCACAGCAGATGAGCCTGCCAGATCAATCAGCATTTCGGGTAACCCTGCTGACTGCTAGGACAGCAGATGACGGAAGGGTGGACGTGGACACACCAGCCAGTTAGCGGCCAGACTGGGGACCACCGACCAAGACACAGGATGGCGACGATTTGGCCACAAGCCGGCAACGACGCCTGGGAGGTGTGGCTTTGCGAGCACTCTGGTCCAGCCGGACCGGCCGCGACTACCTTAGCGATGCCCTGACCCAACTGGACGGGTGGACGCAGG
The DNA here is from genome assembly GCF_003751085.1 of Micromonospora sp. Llam0. Taxonomy (NCBI): domain Bacteria; kingdom Bacillati; phylum Actinomycetota; class Actinomycetes; order Micromonosporales; family Micromonosporaceae; genus Micromonospora; species Micromonospora sp. Llam0. The sequence goes on from NZ_RJJY01000002.1 coordinate 248,921, forward strand.
ACGGTCACCAGCTCCGGCGAACCCTGCTGCTCGACGACAGCCAGCACGCCGAGCTCACCGAGCGGATCAAGGTAGCAGCCGATGCCCTGCACCTGCGGCCCGACGTACGCCGGGCCGACGGGCAGACCCAGATCCGCCTCGGCTCCCCCGACGGCGACAAGATCACTGAGGGCGATGTTGCGCTTGCGGCCCGCATCGAGGACGCCTACCGTACGGTTGTCGACCTGCGCTGACCCCGCATCCTGCGCCCGCATCACCGCTGGCCGCAGCGACGTCGCGCTCGCTGGCGCGGTTGTGCCCGCCGCCTATCCTCGGGCACATGGCGAACGTGGCGTACGACCGGCGGGAGCAACTTCGGCAGATCGAGAGCGGGCTGCTCGACGGGGAGCAGGTGATCGCGGTCTACGACGCGATCGGCACCGGCACCGGCTTCATCGGGCTGACCAACCGCCGCGTGATCATCCAGGACAAGTCGTTCGTCGGCAAGAAGGTCGCCATCACCAGCATCCCGTACTCGAAGATCACCAGCGTGAGCGTGGTGAGCAACAAGTCCTGGGGCGGCTCGTACTTCTCCTCCGGCGCCATCGCGATCAACGTCGGCACCCACACCTACGAGGTCGAGTTCCGTGGCGACCAGAAGTCCCACCACGTGCACAACGTGATCCTGCACTATATCTCGTGACGGCAGCCGCGTCGTTCCAGTGACACCGACCATCGCCTTGTTCTAAAATCGCACATGTGGTGGCAACCGACAGCGGGTCCATGGGCCGGCGGATCGCACAGGCGAGAGGTAGCGCCGGCCTGACCCAGGAGGAACTGGCCAAGGCGGTTGGCATCGACCGATCTGCCTTGGCCAAGATCGAGAACGGTACGCGCCGCGTCTCCGCTCTGGAGCTGGCCCGGATCGCGAACACCGTCGGCGAGCGGATCGAGTGGTTCGTGATCGAGGCCCCACCGGCCGTCGTCTCCCACCGCAACCTCAGCGCTCCAGGGACCGCGAGCCCGCTCATCGACCGAATCCTCGAACGAGCGGCTTGGAACACCGAGTTCATCCTGTCGCACGACGACCGACTCGACCTCACCTCACCCGCCACCCAGCCGAAGCCACACACTCTCAACGACGCCGAGGAAGCCGCCGCCCTCGCTCGACGGACGCTGGGCTTCGACACCACCGAGCCCGCATTCAACCTGTCGAGCCGCTTCTCCGATGCCGGTCTACTCCCGTTCGCCCTCGATCTCGGACCGGACGCCGCCGACGCCGCCGTGATGCACCTGCGCCAGGGTGGAGTGGCCGTCGTGAACGGTCACCTTCAGGTGGGACGTCGCAGACTTGCCGCAGTGCACGAACTCGGTCACTACCTGTTCGCCGAGGACTACTCGGTCGACTGGCAAATAGGCGAGCGGGACGACGACGACATGTGGGAGGCACGCGTCGACCGCTTCGCTCGTGCCTTCCTCCTACCGTCCGCCGGAATCCAGCACCACTGGAATCTGCTCCGTCCGCAGCACGACCTGCGTACGGCTGCGGTGAAGGCCGCGAGCCGCTTCCGGGTCGACATGTCCACCCTGGCCCGGCGCCTGTTCGAACTTTGCCTGGTCAGCCAGGGTACGGCACAACAGATCCGGCAGTTCCGCACCACTCGGGCGGACATCGTGGAACTCAACCTGCTGGTACACGACGAATTGGCGGCACCGCATCTAGCCAGGGCGTACGAAGAGGCAGTGGTGCGGCTCTACAGGCAGGAGACCATCTCGATTTCCCGCGCCACCGACCTGTTGTTCGGCACCTGGAACGAGGACGACTTCCCCGGCCTGCCGAACCTGCCGGAGAGTGCGGTACGGAACCTCGTCTGAGCGAGGAGTCCATCTCCATGCTCGGAGAACAGCCGGTGGAGACGCTGGTCTTCGACACCAGTCCGCTGACGCACTTCGCACGGCAAAACTGGCTCGGTGTCCTGAAGGCGGTCGTCGGCCAGCGCCAAGCACTCATACCGGATGTCACGATTGCGGCCGCAAGCCGCTTCCGTACCTGTGGCACCTCGGCACGCGCTGAAGCGACCTCCGCGAGCCCATCCTGCACGCGTTGGAGCGCAGCCCGGTACGCCTCCGCTGCCGCCGCAAGGTCACCTGCCACGGCGGAAGGTGCCTCAGGGCTTCGGGTCTGGCGTGACGAACGTGCCGCGGCCGGCGAAGGTGACCACTCGGCCTTCCTCGCGGAGCACGTCGAGCGCGGCCCGCACGGTGCCACGCGCCACGCCGTACGTCTGCGCCAACGTCACCTCACCAGGCAGCTTGCGCCCCGGCAGCCAATCGCCGCTGTCGATCCTCACCTTGAGCGCATCGGCCACCTGCTCGGCGAACGAACGCGGTGACCAAGGGTCGATCATGTCCATCCCGCGCTCAACCTAAGTGGTTTCCGGCTTCTCCGGCTCGACACCGCCGGCTCGCAGGATCCGCCGGACCTGTTCCCGGCCGTAGCCAGTCACCCGAGCGATCTCGCCCACGCGGGCACCGCCTTGGTATGCAGTCACGATTGCGGCCGCAAGCCGCTTCCGTACCTGTGGCACCTCGGCACGCGCTGAAGCGACCTCCGCGAGCCCATCCTGCACGCGTTGGAGCGCAGCCCGGTACGCCTCCGCTGCCGCCGCAAGGTCACCTGCCACGTGGCCACTTTGGCACGTTACCCATATCCCACCTGCTGATACGCCAGGGAGGCCACTCGTTTGGTTTACAGGTGGCCACTTAACCTCTATCCTTGGGGCAACTAGAGCGGCCCTCGGCTCGCGTGGCAGCGCTTGCCGAGGGCCTTGACGCGAATCGAGGTCGCGCCCGTGAACATTTTGCCTGAAACACCGCCGCCCGACGATCAGCCCAAAACCCACCCGCACCGCGAGTTCCCAGACGAAGCGCGCGGCGATGCGACGCCTCCTCAGGAGCCGGGAATCCTGGTGGACCCTATACCGACTGGAGCCGTCCCACCACCAAGGCTGACCCCTCCGTTCAGCGTCGAGGTGAGGCTCACGCACCTCAAAACCGCCTCGTAAGGTGTCTGAGCCTCACCTCGATGCGGCGCAGACATCGAGACTGAACGACGGTAGGTCAACAGAAGCCGGATGTTACGGTGAGGAACATGACTGCGGTGCCCGAGTGGATGCGACCGCCCCGCCCGGAAGGGTGGTACGCCGACGACCTCGACCAGCTCCGCGAAGCGCCCCGTCACACCGAGCTGATCGATGGAGCACTCGTCTTCATGATGTCTCCCCAGCGGGTCTGGCACGCACGCATGGTCACCGCACTGGTGAACAGCCTGACTGACCAGGCACCGCCGGGCGTCGAGGTCGACCGGGAGATCACGATCCGACTCGACAGATGGAATCGTCCCGAGCCCGATCTCCTAGCCGCAACAGCACCCTACGATCCGTCCCGGACCTTCTACACGCCTGAGGAGACTCTCCTGGTCGTGGAGGTGGTGTCGCTGGAGTCGGCTCACCGCGACCGCACAGTCAAACTGCGTAAGTACGCGGAAGCCGGCATCCCGCACTACTGGCGCGTCGAAGACGAGGGTGGATCACCAGTGGTCCACGCCTACGAGCTCGACGGACCCACCCGGTCGTACGTAGCGACCGGGATTCACCGTCACGAGCTGCACACCACCACGCCGTTCGAGCTCAAGCTGGATCTGGACGCGCTGGTGCCCGGCCGCATGAGCTGAGCCGGGCAGCCGCTCAACTGCCTGACACATCTCTGCCTTGACATCTCTCCCTGCTAAAGCAGGGAGATTCGGCCCTCACGGGTCGAGTTTCTGCTTCGCCGACCACTGCCGACCCGAATCAACGGCAAGGGACGGGGTACCGCCCATCGGTCTTACACAGTCTCCACAGACGTCACTTCCCACCAGCCCGGCGGTAGGCCCGACCGGCTTGGTTGTCACCGGAAGGGCAACGTCACGTTAGCACACCTGTCCGTATGCCACTGACCTAAACTTTGGTCGTTTTGTGGGTAATAGCGCCGGTTTCGGGGTGGGTGTGGGTCGGGTGCGGGACGTGAAGAAGCTCCTGGTAGGACATGGATTGACTAGATCAACATGTTCCAACCAGGAGCTTCGGTGTCGAATTCTGCCATGCTGTCCGCCAGCGCGGTGCGACAGGCCGCCGATCAGCGGGAGACGCTGCGGGCAGCGGTGATCGCCGGGCCCGCCGGTGTCGGGACCCTCGACGAGCAGGTGACCGGCCGGTTGTGGCCACTCCTGGCCGATGCCGCACTGATCGAACGGGCGCGGGCCACGGTCGGGCACGTCGACGCCCGGCGGCGGGTGCTGACCGGAGCGGTCACGGTGATGATCGTGCTCGGGCTGTGCCTGTTCCGGCGGGAGAGCACATCGGTGGTGACCGCACGGGTGACCTCACGGCTCCCCCGGACCCGGGTGGAGGGCGCACCGACCGCCGCGGCGGTGTCGAAAGCCCGGGGCAGACTCCCCGCAGCGGTGCACCAGCGGGTGTTCACCGACGCCGCCCGGTCCACACCGACGTTCGGGCCCGAGTCGTACGCGTTCGGTCTGCTGGTCACCGCGATCGACGGCACCGTGTTCGACCTGGCCGACACGACACGGACACGGGCCGGGTTCACCACCCCGACCGGCGGCCGGTTCCCCCAGGCCCGGATGGTCGCCCTGGTCGCCTGCGGCACCCGCTGGATCCTCGCCGCCCGCATCGCCTCCTCCGGGACCAGCGAACAGGCCCTCGCCGACGACCTGATCGGCGAACTCCAACCCGGCACCATCAACCTCGCCGACCGGGGCTTCTTCTCCATGGACCGCTGGACGCGGGCGGCCGCCACCGGGGCGCACCTGCTGTGGCGGGTCAAGAACGGCGCCCGGAGCCTGCCCGCCCGACTGGTCGAGGTCCTCCCCGACGGCTCCGCGCTCGTGCAACTCGCCGAGTCCGACGCGATGCTGTCCCGCCGCCGCACCACCCGCGCCGACCGCACCCTGCCCCGACTCCGTCCGACACTCGCCCGTCTGGTCGAGTTCACCGTCACCACCCGCGACCGCGCCGGCCGCACCACCCACAGCCGCTACCGCGTCCTGACCACCCTGCTCGACCACCACCGTCACCCCGCCACCACACTCGCCGCGCTCTACGCCGAACGATGGCAGATCGAACTCACCTACGGACGACTGAAGACCACCCTGCGGGGACCCCGCACCCGACCACGCGGACACACCCCCGAACTCGCCTACCAGGAACTCTGGGCGCTACTGACCGTCTACAACGCCCTCGTCCGACTCGCCGTGACCACCGCCGTCGACCTGAACATCGACCCCGACGCGGTCAGCTTCGCCACCGTCCTCGCCCTGACCCGCGCACACCTCGCAAGCCAGGACCCCGCACCCTGCGTCAACTGCGGACACGACGACCCCGACCCCACCACCACCCTGCTCACCGCGATCGCCGCCCAACCCCACAACCGACACACCCGCACCCGCACCGGCCCCCGCACCAAACGACAACGACGAACACAACGCACCCGCGACGTCACCTACGAGATAACCATCACCCAGACCGACCTACCCAAAGCCAGCAAAACGGCCAAAGTTTAGGTCAGTGGTCCGTATGCCGGTGTCCCGGTGCGCGAGTAGTGGACGTCGATCCGCCTCGGCGGCGAATCGACTTTCCCTGTCCTGCTCCGCAGGAGTCCGTTTCCTCCCCGGCCGGCAGGCCGGAGTATCCACGGAAGGCATCTGATGACCGCAGGGCCGATCTACAGCCTGATGACCCGAACCCGATGCCCGCACAACTTGGTCATGTCGTCGACATCCGACGTCAAGACCGCGACCGGCGCGGGTAGTCGTAGCGCCATCTCGGCGACCATGGCATCGATGGCGTACTTGTGCCCGTGCAGCCCCGCCGCCTTCAACAGCCCCGCACTGCGACGGGCGCTTTCCTTCGTCACCGCCTCCACACGAATGCGGGACAACAGCCAGGTCAGCCGAGCGGTGTCCACACCGGTGTGGGAAACCTCGATGATCGTGGCAGCCGACATGGCCAGATCAGCCCCGTCACGCTCCGCCTGCTCCAGCAGTCGCATCACCATGCGATCCCGGCCGATCCATCCCGAGAAGCCTCGCGAGTCGAGCACAAGCGATTCGAGGCTCACGCCGCCCGGTCCGTCTCCCTGGTCCCGTACAGAAGCGCCTGGGCCTCGGCCATCTCCTGATCGGTGAACGCCCCGGACTCAGCTTGATAGCGGTCCAACTCCTCCCGGAGAAGCCTTCGCCGCTCAGCCCGCTCGGCCAGCTCGGTGAGGTAGCCGGAGACGTTGTCGGTGTGCGACTTCATGCTCTCCAGCAGCTCCACCGGCAGCGTGATCGTAACCTTCCTCGTCCTCGCCACCCAGCAACCATACCACGGTATTACCGCAAACTGGGCACAGCTGCTACCCCCTGGCAGACACCGCGAACCTTGGGACGCGCCACACGCCGGCTCGTGCCCAGCATGCCGGAATCAGACGTTGAAGCGGAACTCGACGACGTCGCCGTCCTGCATGACGTACTCCTTGCCCTCCATCCGGACCTTGCCGGCCGCCTTCGCCGCCGCCATCGTGCCGGCCGCGACCAGGTCGTCGTAGGAGACAATCTCGGCCTTGATGAAGCCGCGCTGGAAGTCGGAGTGGATCACCCCGGCGGCCTCCGGCGCGGTCGCCCCGACCGGGATGGTCCAGGCCCGCGCCTCCTTCGGCCCGGCGGTGAGGTACGTCTGCAGCCCGAGAGTGCGGAAACCGACCCGGATCAGCTGGTTGAGCCCCGGCTCGCTCTGCCCGGTCGACTCCAGCAACTCCATCGCCTCGTCGTCCGGCAGATCGATCAACTCGGACTCGATCTTGGCGTCCATGAAGACCGCCTCGGCCGGGGCGACCAGCGCCCGCAGCTCGGCGAGCAGCTCGGCGTTGCCCAGCTCGTCCTCGTCGACGTTGAAGACGTACAGGAACGGCTTGGTGGTGAGCAGGTGCAGTTCGCGCAGCTCGGCGACGTCGATGCCGGCGGCGGTCGCACCCGCGTACAGCGTGGTCCCGCCGTCGAGCAGCGCGGCGGCGGCCTTCGCGGCGGCGTGGATCGCCGCCCGGTCCTTGCGCAGCCGGGCTTCCTTCTCCAGCCGGGGCAGCGCCTTCTCCAAGGTCTGCAGGTCGGCCAGGATCAGCTCGGTGTTGATCGTGGCGATGTCGTCACCCGGCGAGACCTTGCCATCGACGTGCACCACGTTCGGGTCGGAGAAGACCCGCACGACCTGGCAGATCGCGGCGGCGTCCCGGATGTTGGCCAGGAACGCGTTGCCCCGGCCCTGCCCCTTGGACGCGCCCCGCACCAGACCGGCGATGTCGACGAACGACACCGCTGCCGGAATGATCTTCTCCGAGCCGAAGATCTCCGCGAGCCTGCCCAGCCGCCCGTCCGGCAGCCCCACCACCCCGACGTTCGGTTCGATCGTGGCGAACGGGTAGTTCGCCGCGAGAACGTCGTTCTTGGTGAGCGCGTTGAACAGGGTGCTCTTGCCGACGTTGGGCAGGCCGACGATGCCGATGGTGAGACTCACGTCGGTCGAGTCTACGCAGCGTCCGGTGGCGGGTCAGGCGCAGGCGGTCTTGAGCTTGCCGGTCGCCTCTGCCAGCAGGTCGGCCACCTGACCCATCGGGGTGTTGTCGTCCGGGTCGTTGATCTGGGCAACGACGTCGGCGGTTTCGGTCAGCGCCTGCTGCACGTCGGCGTCCACCGGGTCGACGGCGAGCGACTGCAGCATCCCGGACCAGCCGGCGAGCTTGCTCCGGAACTCGGACTCGGCGGTCTCCGCCGCTGACCCGCCCTCGACCGCAGCGGCGATCAGCTTGCCGAAGTCGTCCTCGATGTTCGCGGCGTTCTCCTCGCTGACCGGTACCGCCGTGTCGCATGCCGTCTTCGTGGCCGCGGCGGCCCCGTCCTCGGCGGAGCCGGCCGACTCCGCGTCGGCCGACGCGGTCGCCGTCGGCGATGACGTCTGACCGGCGGCGGTGTCGGTTTCGCTGTCGCCACCGCCGCAGCCGGCCAGGGTGAACGCGAGCGCCGTGGCAGCGGCGGCGGTGATCAAGGTACGTCGCATCGAAAATCCGTCCATTGAGAGGCGAGCAAACTGGAGCAGGCTAACGGACGCCTGCTCCCGGCCCGCCCGGCCCTCCATGGACGTCACTCGCAGACGGCGCGGAAGTTGTCCGGGATCGCCACCACGGCGGCGACCTGCTCGTCGCTGAGCGGAGTCTCACCGATCTCGGTGGCGGCTTCGATCGCGGCCGTACTCTCGGTCAGCACCGTCCGCAGTTCGTCCGACACCGGGCCGGTGGCCAGTGAGGTGAGCGTCGCCGACCAGCCGCGCATCTGCGCCTCGAAGTTGTCCTTCGCGTCCGCCGGCGCCTCCGCGCTGGCCGTCGGGTCGGCGAACTGGTTGACGTCACGCTGGAAACCGGCGGCGAAGTCGCTGCTCATCGATACCGCCTGATTGCAGGCGGCGTTGGTGGCGGCGAGGATGTCGGCCTCGCTGGCGGTGGTGCTGCCGCCGGTCGGCGACGGCGTGCCCGTCGGCGGCGGCTCGGTGCCGCAGCCGGTGAATCCGAGGATCAGGGCCGAGCCGAGGACGGCGCTGGCCAGTAGGCGACGCATGATATCTACCGACTCCTTTATCGAGGTGCACCAAACTGTGCCACTCTATCGACGCAGGCGACCGGCCGCCGAGCGGAGCCCATCGACCGGCACAGATGGTGGGGCTCAGCCGGGCCGGCGGGGGCGAGCCGGCCGGCAGGTGAGCCGGTCAGCTGGTCAGCCGGGCCAACGCCCGGCGGGCCAGCAGCCCGGCGGCAACCGCCGCCACCACCGCGCCGACCGCCGCGTACCCGTAGCCCGGCCACGGCTCGCCGCTGGCGGCCGACCGCTGGGTCAGGCTCACCGCCGCCGGCGGAAACACCGCCACCAGCCACCGGACAGCCGACGGGCCCTCGGCGACGACCGGCAGGAAGGGCAGCGCGGCGAGTGCCATCAGGCCACCGCCGAGCAGCTTCAGCAGGGCGAGCCCGTGCACCTTGTTGGCCGCATGCCCGGCCACCACCAGCAGGATCAGCACCGCCAGGCCGGCGGCGAGCAACGCCGCCGGGACCAACCGGCCCGCCGCACCGCCGGCCAACCCGCTCAGCGGTACGGCGGCCAGCAGGCCGGCCCCGGTCAGCAGCCCGGTGACACCGGCCCGGTACCCGAGATAGCGCTCCACAGTGACCGGGGTGACCCGCAACAGCAGCAGCCGCCGCTCGTCGAGGTCGTCGAGCAGCAGCAGCGACCCGATCATCCCGCCGATCACCGGTACGTGGGCCAGCACCAGCAGGGCGAGGAGCAGGTCACCGTGACCAATCAGGTCGACGCCGTACCGCTGGTCGACGAACCGGGCAAGCGGCGGCAGACCGACCCGCAGCGCCACCGCGAGCAGCAGTGGCGCGCCGAGCAGCACCAGCAGCAGCCGGTCCGCGCCGAGCAGCCGCAGATCCAACCGGATCAGCGCCGGCAACCAGCCCGGCGGCCACCCCGGCCCCGCCGAGGGGCGGCCGGCGGCGGTCGCCCCGCGACGCGTACCGGCCGCCGGGGTGGCGAATGCCGACCTGAACCGTCGCACCGCGAGCAGCGTCGACCCGCCGGCCCAGGCCACCGCGTACCCGACCAGCAGCGCACCGCGCCACCAGCCGCCGGGTGGCCACGGCTGGCCGGTGGCACCGGCGCGGATCAGCTCGGCGGTGCCGGTGGTCGGCACCAGGTACGCGGCCGGATGGTCGAGCAGCCCGGCGAGATAGACAAGTGGTGCGACGAGACCGGGCAGCAGCACCAGCGGCATCGTGGTCAGGTAGCCGGTCACGGTCCGTTGCGACAGCACCAGCAGCAGCGCCGCCGACAGGATCAGCAGCGCGGTAAGCGCGACGCCGAACAGCATCACCGCAAGGCTGCCGGGCGACATCGCCGCAAGGCTGCCGGGCAGCGACACCCCGGGCCGGCCGGGCCGCGCGGCGGCGATCGCGATTGGCACCGCCGCGACGACCGACAACGCGGTCAGTACGCCGAGTTTCGCCGCCAGCTGCTCGCCGGTGCGTAGCGGGGTGACCCGCAACGCGGCCAGCGCCCCCTCGGCACGCTCGTTGAGCAGCAGCAACGCGATGAACAACGCCCCGAAGGCGGCGGTGTCGACGAGCAGCAGGATCGGGCCGAGGACCCGGGCGGCCGGGGCCGGCACGATCAGCAGCAGCAGGGTCCACACTGCGGCGAACGCCAGCGCCACCGGGACGATCCGGTAACGCCATTCGATCCGCGTCTCCAGCGCCACTGCGGCCACCAGCCGACGCCACCGGGCCGGCCGGCTCACGCCGCCGGCCCGCCGCTGGTGACGGCGATGAACACCTGCTCGAAGCTGGCTTCCCGGGTGTGCATCGTCTCGATCCGCCCGCCGCGCAGCAGTTCGCCGAAGTCGGGGTCGGTGCCGAGAGTGGACAGCTCGAACTCGCGCCGGGCGAGCCGGTCGCCGGTCCGGTACTCGACGACCACCGTCGGCCGGCCGTACCGCAGCCGATGGCCGCGCGGCGTGTCGACGGCGACCACCCGGCCGTCGACGATGAACGCGACCCGGTCGCAGACGTTCTCGGCGGTGGTCATGTCGTGCGTGGTGAGCAGCACGGTACGGCCCTGCTCGGCCTGCTCGCGGATCAGATCGCGGACCAGATGGGCGTGCACCGGGTCCAGCCCGGAGGTCGGCTCGTCGAGGAAGAGCACCTCGGGCCGGTGGATCAACGCGCGCGCCAGGTTGAGCCGCAGCTGCATGCCTTTGGAGAAGCCGACCACCGGCTGGTCAGCGGCGACGCCGAGCCCGACCCGGTCGAGCAGCGGACCGGCCGGTTCGGTCGCGGTGCCGTAGAGGCCGGCGACGGCCTGCAGGTTCTCCCGTGCGGTCAGCCGGGCGAAGTGCGCCGGCAGTTCGAAGCTGACCCCGATCCGGCGGTACAGGTCGGCGTTCCAGTCACGCACCGGGCGGCCGAGGACGTCGGCCCGGCCCTCGTGCTCACGCAGCAGCCGGGTGAGCACCCGGGCGGTGGTCGACTTGCCGGCGCCGTTCGGCCCGAGCAGGCCGAGGATCTCACCGGCGGCGGCGGTGAACGAAACCCCGTCGACGGCGTAGCGGGACGAGCCCCGGTACCGCACCCGCAGGCCGTCCACGACGATCGACGGAGGCCGCCCAGCAGCTGGCGGCGCGGGCACTGACGTGGGCACCTGCGCCTCCCGTCAGCGACCGATGGTGAGCATCGTCATGTTACCTACCGGTGTCGGCTGCTCTACCGTCTGCGCTGGGCGCCAGACCGTCTGCGCAGGGCGGCCACCGGTGCGGGCAGCGTACCGTTGCCGCCCGGACGGGCGTCCGGGCGAACGGGAAGGTCCGGGCGGACGGGAAGGTCCGGGCGGACGGGAAGGTCCGGGCGGACGGGAAGGTCCGGGCGAACGGGAAGGTCCGGGCGAACGGGGAGCGGGTGGCGGGGTGGCGGACAAGGCGGCGACGCTGGCGCGGCCGGTGGTGGAACGGGCCCGGATCGCGGTCGCGATCGCGTTCGGGGTCAGCGGTCTGGCGTTCGCGTCGTGGATCTCCCGTACGCCGGCGATCCGCGATGCCCTCGATCTGACCAACGCCCAGTTCGGGCTGCTGCTGCTGTGCACGTCGGTGGGCGCGGTCAGTGCGCTGCCGTTGTCCGGGCCGCTGGTGCACGCGATCGGACCCCACCGCACGGTCCTGCTGGGTGCCTCGGCCGTGACCGTCGGGATGCTCGCCGTCGCGGTCGGCGTGGCGGTGGTCTCACCGCCGCTGGCCGGCGCCGGGCTGCTGCTGACCGGCACCGGGTTGAGCAGCTGGGACGTGGCGATGAACGTCGAGGGTGCCGACGTCGAGCGCCGGCTCGACCGCCCGCTGATGCCCCGGTTCCACGCCGGCTTCAGCCTCGGTACGGTGACCGGCGCGCTCCTCGGGGCCGGGTGTGCCTGGCTCGGGGTGCCGGTCGACTGGCAACTCGCCGTCACCGCGCTGCTGGTGATCGCCTCGATCGCCACGGCCGTACGGATGTTCCTGCCGGTCCCGGCCCGGGTGCCCGGCGCGGCCGTACCCCGGTCCGGGGTGCTGCGGGCCTGGCGGGAGCCGCGCACCCTGCTGATCGGTCTGCTGGTGCTGGCCTTCGCGTTCGTCGAAGGGGTGGCGAACGACTGGCTCACCCTGGCCGTGGTCGACGGCTACCGGGTCGGTGACGCGGTCGGCGCGGTGGCGTTCGGGGTGTTCGTCGCGGCGATGACCGCCGCCCGGATGGTCGGCGGCACGGCGTTGCAACGCTGGGGACGGGTGACGGTGCTGCGGGCGACGGCGGTGCTCGCCCTGGTCGGCCTGGCCCTGGTGGTGTTCGGGCCGACGCTGCCGCTGGCGCTGCTCGGGGCGCTGCTGTGGGGCGCGGGGGCGTCGCTCGGCTTCCCGGTCGGGATGAGCGCGGCCGCCGACGAGGCCGACCGGGCGGCGGTACGGGTGTCGGTGGTCAGTTCGATCGGCTACACCTCGTTCCTGGCCGGTCCGCCACTGGTCGGTTTCCTGGCCGAGCAGGTAGGCATCCTGCGATCGCTGTTGGTGGTGCTCGGGGCGTTGGCGATCGGCCTGCTGGCCGCCGGCGCGACCCGGCCGGCCGGCACGGGCAGCACGGGCGACACGGCCGGCGTGACGCAGCCGGGCGGCACGGGCCAGGGCTCGTGACTGCAGGTCCGATTTCCGCCAGCCGACCGGGCCCGGCAGCGGGCAGGATCGACCCATGGAGCTCGACTTCGAGCGGTGCTACCGGGTGGTGGACAGCCGCGACCAGCGCTTCGACGGCTGGTTCTACACCGGCGTGACGTCGACCGGCATCTACTGCCGGCCGTCCTGCCCGGCGGTCACCCCGAAGCGGGGCAACGTCCGGTTCTTTGCGTCGGCGGCCGCCGCGCAACAGGCCGGGCTACGCGCCTGCCGGCGCTGCCACCCCGACGCCACCCCGGGTTCGCCCGACTGGGACCGCCGCGCCGACCTCGTCGGACGGGCGATGCGGCTGATCGGCGACGGCGTGGTGGACCGCGACGGCGTGCCAGGGCTGGCCCGCCGGCTCGGCTACACCGAACGGCATCTCACCCGGGTGCTGACCGAGCAGGTGGGGGCCGGCCCGCTGGCGTTGGCCAGGGCGCAGCGTGCGCAGACGGCCCGGATCCTGGTGGAGCGGACCGCCCTGACCGTCGCCGAGATCGCGTTCGCGGCCGGGTTCGGCAGCGTACGGCAGTTCAACGACACGTTCCGGACGGTGTACGGCGGCCCGCCGTCGACGCTGCGCGGCCGCGTACGGCCCGGTGCGACCGACCGGGCCGGGATGATCACCGTACGGCTGGCCTTCCGCCGGCCGATGGCGGTCGACGCCGTACTCGGATTCCTGGCCGACCGGACCGTGCCCGGCGTGGAGTGCGCCGACGACGGCGGATACCGGCGCGCGCTGCGGCTGCCGTACGGCACCGGCATGGTGGCGCTCACCCCGCACGACGGCTTCCTCGCCGCCGCGTTGCGCCTCACCGACCTGCGCGATCTGGCGCCGGCGGTGGCCCGCTGCCGCCGGCTGTTCGACCTGGACGCCGATCCGGCGGCGGTGGACGCCGTGCTGGGTGCCGATCCGGCGTTCGCCGCTGCCGTCGCCGCCGAGCCCGGGGTCCGGGTGCCGGGCGCGGTGGACGGCTTCGAACTGGCGGTACGGGCCGTGGTCGGGCAGCAGATCTCGGTGTCCGCCGCGCGCCGGGTGCTGGCCCGCCTCTGCGCGGCGACCGCATCGCGAACAGCCCCGCCTGCGACCGGGTCGCGAACAGCGGCGCCGGCGGACGGCCTGGCGCCGTTCCCGGGCCCGGCCGAACTGCTCGCCCTGCCCGACGACGCCTTCGCGATGCCGGCCGCCCGGCGCGGCACGCTGCGCGCGCTGGCCGCCGGGGTCGCCGACGGCGACATCGGGCTCGACCCGGGCAGCGACCGGGCCGAGCTGTCGCACCGGCTCACCGCACTGCCCGGCATCGGCCCGTGGACCGCCGGGTACGTGGCGATGCGGGCGCTCGGCGACCCGGACGTGCTGCTCGGCACCGACCTGGGGGTACGTCGCGGCGCGGCGGCGCTGGGCCTGCCCGCCGCCCCCGCCGACCTGACCGCCCACGCAGACCGCTGGCGGCCCTGGCGGTCCTACGCCAACCTGCGGCTGTGGCGGTCCGCCACGCCAACGAAATCTACATCGGAGTGAACCATGACAACGCCTTCGACACTGGACACGAGTACGGTCGCCACGGCGGTCGGGCCGCTGACGCTGATCGCCGACCCGGACGGGGCGCTACGGGCCGCCGGCTTCACCGCCGACCCGGACGACCTGCTCGCCCTGATCCACCCCGACCTGCGCGGGCCGGTCCGCCGCCGGGCCGACCTCGGCGACGTCACCCGCGCCGTACGGTCCTACCTGGCCGGTGAGCTGACCGCGATCGACCAGCTCCCGGTCTGCCAGCACGGCGGCCCGTTCCAGCGCACCGCCTGGTCGGCGCTGCGTGAGGTGAAGCCCGGCGAGCCGGTCAGCTATACGGCGTTCGCCCTGCGCTCGGGCCGGCCGGCAGCGGTCCGGGCAGCGGCCGGCGCCTGCGCCCGCAACGCGGTCGCGCTGGTGGTCCCCTGTCACCGGGTGCTGCGCGGCGACGGCACGCTGGGCGGCTACCGATGGGGTCTGCCGATCAAGAAGTGGCTGCTCGACCATGAATCGCAGGTGACCTTCGCGGGGCAGTGAACCGGTGCCGGCACCGGCTACCGTCGTGGTGTGGACGCCGTACCCGACCGATCCGCGCCCCGGCGGCGCGCCGTCCACAATCTCTGGCGGCTGCGCCGCTATCTGCGCCCGTACCTCGGTCAACTCGGTTGGCTGCTGGCCGCCGCCGCAGCGGCGACCGGAGCCGGCATCGCCATCCCGCTGGTCATCGCCGAGGTGGTGGACGGCCCGGTGGCCGCCGGCGATCCCGCCGGTCTGCTGTTGCTCGGTGGACTCGCCCTGCTGCTCGGCGTCGTCGAGGCGGTGCTCATCTTCATCCGGCGGTGGACACAGAGCGCCTCGTCGATCGGGATGGAAGGCACCATCCGCGACGACATCTACACCCACCTGCAGCGGCTCCCGGTCACCTTCCACGACCAGTGGCAGTCCGGGCAGTTGCTGTCCCGGGCGATCAGCGATCTGTCGGTTATCCGACGCTTCCTCTCCTTCGGACTGCTGTTCCTGATCCTCAACTCGGCGACCTACCTGACCGTGGTGGCGTTGCTGCTGCACCTGTACTGGCCGTTGGGGCTGGTGGTGGCGGCCAGCGCCGTGCCGCTCTACCTGTTCAGCCGCCAGTTCACCCACGCCTACCTGCGGGTCTCCCGACGGATGCAGGACCAGCAGGGCGACCTGGCCACCCTGGTCGAGGAGTCGGCGCAAGGGCTGCGGACCATCATCTCGTTCGGGCGCGCGCCGTACCTCACCGCGCGCTTCACCGGCCTGGCCCGCGAGCTGCACGACACCGCGGTCGGTAAGGGCCGGCTGCTCGCCCACGCGTCGGCCCGCTACGACCTGGTGCCGAACGCGAGCCTCGCGGTCGTGCTGGTCGTCGGGGCCGTCGCCGTCGCGGACCAGCAGCTCACCATCGGTCAGCTGGTCGCCTTCGTCACCCTGCAGCTGATGCTGATCTGGCCGATCAAGTCGCTGGGCTGGATCATCTCGCACGCCCAGGAGGCGATGACCGCCGCCGACCGGATCCAGGAGGTGCTGGACACCCCGCCGTCGATCGTCGACCGGCCGGAGGCCGTCCGGCTCCGGGTCGGTGAGGTCCGCGGTGAGCTGCGCTTCGACAACGTCACCTTCGGCTACCCGGGTACGCCGGAGCCGGTGCTGCGCGGCATCGACCTCACCGTACGGCCGGGTGAGACGCTGGCCATCGCCGGCCTGACCGGCAGCGGCAAGACCAGCCTGGTGTCGCTGGTGCCGCGACTGTACGACGTCACCGGCGGTCGGATCACCCTGGACGGTCACGACCTGCGCGACCTGCGCCTCGACGAGCTGCGCCGGTGCGTGGGCGTGGCGTTCGAGGATCCCACGCTGTTCTCGATGTCGGTTCGGGAGAACCTGACCCTCGGTCGGCCGGACGCCACCGACGCGGAGGTGCACGCCGCCGTCCGGTTGGCGCAGGCCGACTTCGTCCACGACCTGCCCTGGGGGTTGCGGACCCGGATCGGCGAGCAGGGGCTCTCGCTGTCCGGCGGGCAGCGGCAGCGGCTGGCGCTGGCCCGGGCGGTGCTGGGTCGGCCCCGGGTGCTGGTGCTCGACGACCCGCTGTCCGCCCTGGACGTGCACACCGAGGCGCTGGTGGAGCAGGCGCTACGCCGGGTGCTGATCGGCACCACCGCGCTGCTGGTGGTGCACCGGCCGTCCACGGTCGCGCTCGCCGACCGGGTGGCGCTGCTGGACGCGGGCCGGATCACGGCCGTCGGCACCCACACCGAACTGCTCGCCACCGTGCCCGCCTACCGGGCCGTACTCTCCGCCGACGGACCCGGCCTGGTCAGGTCCCGGTGAGCCGGACCGACGATGCCGGCGGCACCACGGATCGTGACGCGAGGGATCGTGACGCGACCAGGTCAGACCACGGGCAGCCCGACTGGCGCGGGGTCTCCGACCGGGCGGCGGACGAGGTCAGCGGCGGAGACGACGGCGGCGGTCCGGTCGACAACGCCCGGGTCCGGGCCCGCAGCCGGGCGCTACTCGGCTCGCTGACCCGGCCGCACCGGCGGATGATCGCCGTCGCGGTCGCCCTGCTGCTGCTGCAGAACGCTGCCGCGATGGCCGGTCCGTACCTGGTGATGCTGGGCATCGACCGGGCCATCCCGCCGCTGACCGACGACGGCGACGCGGGGCCGCTGGTCGCGATCGCCGTCGCCTTCGCGGTCGCCACCGTCGCCGAGTACGTCGGCAAGCGCAGCTTCCTGATCCTGTCTGCCCGGATCGGTCAGGCGATCCTGCTCGACCTGCGTCAGCGGGTGTACCGGCACTTCCTCAATCTGTCGGTCAGCTTCCACGAGCGTTACACCTCCGGCCGGGTGGTGGCCCGGTTGACCAGTGACATGGACTCGATCTCCGAGCTGGTCAACGGCGGCATCGACGATCTGGTGCTCGCCGGGCTGTCGGTGGTCTCGGTGGCGGCGATCCTGCTCTGGCTGGATCTGCCGCTGGCTCTGGTGACGCTGCTGGCGTTCCCGTTCCTGGTGTGGATGTCGATCTGGTTCGCCCGCGCCTCCACCGTCGCCTACCGGCGTACCCGGGAGACCGTGGCGCTGCTGATCGTCCACTTCGTGGAGTCGCTCGGCGGGGTCCGGGCCGTGCACGCGTTCCGGCGCGAGCCCCGCAACCAGGAGATCTTCTCCGAGGTCAACACCGGCTTCCAGCGGGCCAGCCTGCACGCGTTCCGGCTGATCGCGATCTACTCACCGAGCCTCAAGGGCATCGGCAACGTGGCTATCGCGATGGTGCTCACCTTCGGCGGTTGGCAGGTGCTGCAGGGCCGCACCGAGATCGGCGTGCTCGCCGCGTTCCTGCTGTACCTGCGCCGGTTCTTCGAGCCGATGCAGGAGCTGAGCCAGTTCTACAACTCGCTGCAGTCGGCGACCGCGGCACTGGAGAAGCTCTCCGGCGTACTCGACGAACGGCCGGACGTGCCCGAGCCGGTACGGCCGCGTCCGCTGCCGCAGCCGGTACGCGGCGCGGTGCGGCTGCATGCCGTCTCATTCGGCTACCGGCCGGACCGTCTGGTGCTGCCCGAGCTGAGCCTGCGGATCCCGGCCGGGCAGACGGTCGCGCTGGTCGGGGCCACCGGGGCCGGTAAGTCGACGATCGCCAAGCTGGTGGCCCGGCTCTACGACCCGGTCAGCGGGTCGGTCACCCTCGACGGCGTCGACCTGCGTGAGATCGCCGGCCACGACCTGCGGCGGAACGTGATCATGGTGACGCAGGAGAACCACCTCTTCGCCGGCAGCGTCGCGGACAACATCCGGTTCGGTCGGCCGGACGCGACCGACGCCGAGGTCGAGGCCGCGGCGCGGGCGATCGGCGCGCACGAGTTCGTCTCCGGACTTCCCGACGGGTACGCCACCGACGTGCACCGGCGCGGCGGGCGGCTGTCCGCCGGGCAGCGGCAGTTGGTCGCCTTCGCCCGGGCGGTGCTGGCCGACCCGGCGGTGCTGATCCTCGACGAGGCGACCTCGTCGCTCGACGTGCCGACTGAGCGCCTGGTGCAGCGGGCGTTGCAGACCATGCTCAACGGCGGCCAGAACGACGGTAGCCACAACGACGCCGGCCACAACGGCGCCGGGCGGCCGACCGGTCACGGGCGTACCGCGCTGGTCATCGCACATCGACTGTCGACGGTGCAGATCGCCGACCGGGTGCTGGTCCTCGACGACGGTCGGATCGTCGAGGACGGTCGGCCCGCCGACCTGATCGCCGACGGCGGCCGGTACGCCGTGCTGCACCACCAGTGGCGGGACAGCCTCAGCTGACCCGGACCGCCTGCAGGGTGTAGCTGAGCGGGAACCGCTCCGGTCGTTCGGTCAACCGCCACTCGCCGTCGTCGCCCTTGGTCATCCGGCCGGGCAGCGCGTTCCACGGCACACTGTCATGCTCGATCAGCATCGTCACCCGCAGCCCGACGCCGGTGAGCGCGGTGAAGATCTCCCCGATGCCGTGGTTCCAGGAGTGGGTCAGGTTGTGGGTGAAGCTGGCGTCGGTGTCGACGTAGGTGCCGTCCTCGTTCCACACCAGCGGGCGGTCCGTCTCGAAGTACGGCAGGTCGAGCACGAGCAGGCCGTCCGGGCGGGTCTCGTCGACCGCCCACAGCGCCGGGTGCCCCTCCCGCAGGAACAGCCGTCCGCCCGGGCGCAGCAGCCCGGCCACCGTCTCCGCCCACCGGGTCACGCTCGGCAGCCAACAGAGCGCGCCGATCCCGGTGAAGACGAGATCGAAACCGCCCGCGCCGAGCACCTCGACGGCGCGGTAGACATCGGCTTCGACGTACTCGATGGGGGTCTGCGCTGCGGCGGCGATCCGCCGGGCCTCGGCCAGGGACGCGCCGGAAAGGTCCAGGCCGGTCATGGTCGCGCCGAGCCGGGCCAGTGACAGCGTGTCGGTGCCGATGTGGCACTGCAGATGCACCCCGCGTACGCCGGTCAGGTCACCGAGCCGCAGCAGGTCGAAGCGCACCACCTCGCTGAGCAGCTCCGGATTGGCGATCAGCTGCGCCACCCGGTAGTCCGGTGAGGCGGCGTGCGCCGGCGCGCGCTCGTCCCAGCTGGCCCGGTTGAGCGCAAGATAGTCGGTCACGCCGCCGACCATCGCACACCGTTGACTCCTCGGCATCCGGATATCCGGCACGCGCTGGCCGTCGCGATCTAGAAGTATTGTGGTCGATATACCGTCCAGATCCTTCTAGATCCACCGTTTGCCACCTATGCAGGTGGTTCACGGTCGGCGATCGACCGGACGGGATCCGCGTCACAGCACCGGCCGGTACCGGGAGGTAACTTGGTGCCGCTGGTTTCGCGGGACGGGGAGGTCGCGGGTGCGGTACGTGGCGATCGGGGACAGCTTCACCGAAGGGCTCGGCGACGAGTTGCCGGACGGCACCGTGCGCGGCTGGGCCGATCTGGTCGCCGCCGGGCTCGCCGCCGCCAACGGCGGCCCCGTGCAGTACGCCAACCTGGCGATCCGGGGACGGCTGCTGGAGCCGATCGTCACCGACCAACTCGACCGGGCGCTGTCGCTGTCCCCGCTCCCGACGATGATCACGCTCAACGGCGGCGGCAACGACATGATGCGCGCCGGCACGGACCTGGGCCGGCTGGTCGCGCTGACCGAGGGCGCGGTACGCCGCTGCGCCGATGCCGGGGTACGGCTGGTGCTGCTCAGCGGCGGTGACCCGAGTGCCCGGCTGCCGTTCGGCGCGACGATGCGGCGACGCGGGTCGGCGCTGACCGCCGCCACCGCCGAGCTCGCCGCCCGGCACGGCCTGGACTTCATCGACGTGTTCAGCGACGTGGAGATCCGCCGCGAACAGTACTGGTCGCCCGACCGCCTGCACCTCAACTCGGCTGGCCACCGCCGGGTCGCCAGCCTGGTGCTGGACGGGCTGGGCCACCCGACCGAGGCGCACGTGGTCGACCCGGCACCGGTCGGACGGCGCAGCCTGCTCGCCGAAGCCCGCTACTACCGGGAGTTCGTGGTGCCCTGGGTGCACCGCCGGCTGCGCGGCCGCTCGTCCGGTGACGGGCGGACCGCGAAGTACGTCGACTGGGTGCCGGTCCAGGCCGGCTGACCGTGTCGGACCCGTTCGCCGACAGGTGGTCCGCCGGCGCCTGCCGTCACCAGCCACGCAGGAAGCGCAGGCCGAGTAGGCAGGCCACCACCGACGGCCCGACGAGCAGCGTCACCGCCTGCAGCCGGTACGGCATCCGGTGCCGGCCGAGTTCGAGTGCGTTGGCGAACACCACGGCGGCGGCGAGCATCATGAAACCGCCCCACCAGCCGGTGTCGCCGACGTCGACCAGACCGGTCACGATCAGCCCGAGGGTGACACCGACCCCGGCACCGGTGACGGCCAGCAGGGCCACGGTGCGGTGCAGCCCTCGGGCGAGCGGATGGTCCGGACGCCAACGGTAGGTGCCGGCCACCGCCAGGCAGGGCAGCACGACGAGCAACGGCCAGCCGTCACCCATCAGCCCCAGCATGAGCAGCGCGCCCACGGTGAAGACGATCGCGCCGATGCCGGCGATGACGTACCCGCCGAAGGCCCGGCCGCCACCGCGGGCCAGCAGCGGGCCACCGGCGGCGGCGATCAACGCGCCGGGCACCAGGACGAACCCGGCCCACCAGTGGAACCGCCCGGACGACTGGGCGGCGGCGGTCGCCGCCCCGGTGGCCAGGGCCGCCGCGCCGAGACCGGCGAGCCAGCCGCGCTGAATCTGTCGCTTGGTGTCCACGACGACGAGCCTGCCCGTTCACCGGTCGGCGGACCATCCGGGTAGCCCTACTTCCGAAGGTCAGAAATCCCCGAACCCGCCGAAGTCGCCGCCACCGAAATCCCCACCGCCGAAGTCGCCGCCACCGAAATCCTCGCCACCGGAGAAGTCCTCGCCGCCGGAGAAGTCCTCGTCACCGCCGCCGCCGTCCTCCATTCCGGCGGCGTACCCGGCGTCGTAGCCGGGGTCGCCGAACGCCGGGGAGAACAACGCGCTGAAGACCAGCATGCCGCCGATCGCGCCGGCCGCCCCGGCCAGCGCCGGCTTCCACAGCGGTTGGGAGTACCAGCCGGCGGGCACCGGCCGGCCCTGGTGGTAGCCGCCCGGGTAGTAGTGCGGCGTCTGCGGGCCCGGGTTGGGCCCGGCCCGGAAGGTCTGCCCCTGGACGTCGACCTCCCGCTCCTTGGTGAGCTGTCCGGCGCCCCGGGCGGCGGCCAGCGGAGGCAGCTCGGGCCCGGGGTCGATGCCGAGTGCCACCCGGGCCGCCCGGACGTAGGCCAGGCCCTCCAGGGCGGTCTCCCGGGCCAGCTCGAACTGCTTGACGCTGCGGGCCTGCTCCAGCTGGGAGCCGGCCGCGGTGTAGCGCTCTCCGGCGTCGAGCAGCGACTGCCGGACCGCCGGCTGGTCGCCGTGCAGGTTCATCACCTGGCCGCCGAGCCGCTCGTACCAGCGCTGTGCCTCGGCCCGGGCGTCGGCCAGCGCCCGCTCCTTGCGGGCGGCGCTCTCCCCCCGCCACCACAGCAGGCCGCCGGCGAACAACGCCACCAAGACCAGGAGCAGAAGAAATTCCATGGCTACGACGTTAGCCGCCCTGATCCACCACCAGCCACAACGACGGGCGGTACCCGGGCGTCGGCGGGCGGGTGGCGTACCTGTTTGACATGCTTCCGGGCGTGGATGTCGCGACGGTGGCGGTGGTGGTCGTCTGTCTGGGTTGTGGTGGGGCGCTGGGGTGGTTCGCCGCGCAGGCCCGGTCGGCGACCCAGATCGCGCGTCTGGATGCCACGCTGCGCGCCACCCGCGAGGGTGAGGGGCGGCTGGAGCAGTCGATGCGGGCGTTGTCGTACGAGGCGACCGCCCAGTCGCAGGAGGCGGTGGCGCGGGCGGTGGCACCGCTGCACGACGCGCTGCGCCGCTACGAGCAGCGGGTGGCCGAGCTGGAGCACGACCGGGTCGACGCGTACGCCGAACTGCGTGAGCAGGTCCGGGCGATGGGCGGGGTCTCCGCTGAGCTGCGTACCGAGACCAAGCAGCTGGTCGCGGCGCTGCGCGCGCCCCAGGTGCGTGGCCGGTGGGGTGAGCACCAGCTGCGGCGCATCGTCGAGGCGGCCGGAATGCTGGAGCACTGCGACTTCTCCGAGCAGGTGACCTCGCGGACCGAGCAGCAGACGGTCCGTCCGGACCTGGTGGTTCGGCTGCACGGCGGGCGCAGTGTGGTGGTCGACGCCAAGGCGCCGTTCGACGGCTATCTGTCCGCGATGGAGGCCCGCGAGGAGCGTAGCCGGGACCAGCACCTGGACAGTCACGCCCGGCAGCTGCGGACCCATGTGGACGCACTCGCCGCGAAGCAGTACTGGTCCGCGTTCGATCAGACTCCGGAGTTCGTGGTGCTGTTCGTGCCGGCCGACCCGTTCCTGGACGCCGCGTTGCAGCGCGACCCGGCTCTGCTGGAGCACGCGTTCAGCCGGGACATCGTGCTGGCCACCCCGGCGACGCTGGTGGCGCTGCTGCGCACGGTGGCGTACTCGTGGCGGCAGGAGGCGCTGGCCCGCAACGCGGTGGCGGTGCACGGACTCGCCCGTGAACTGTACGGGCGGCTGGCCACGCTGGGCGAGCACGTCACCAAACTGGGCAACGCGCTGGGTGGCGCGGTCACCGCGTACAACCGGGCGGTGGGATCGTTGGAAGGACGGGTCCTGGTGAGTGCGCGCAAACTCGCCGATCTCGGGGTCTCCGGCACCGATCTGACGCCACCGCCACAGGTCGAAGTGGCGCCGCGTCAGGTGCAGGCACCGGAGTTGGAAACGCCGTCGACCGGCGACGACCGGGCGCATCGGACACGTCCCGAGTGGACCGGTTGAGCTGGAAAAACCCCGGATTGACATTACTCATTGCAGGCATTTCACTACGACCACACCACCCATTCAGGGAAGTGCATGTCACGGGCTGGTCACAACGCTTGGCTAGGTAGTGACAGCGATCCACCGGAACACAAAGGATGCGGTCACACGTGCCCTGCACCACAGGGCCCAGTTCTTCCGGAGGAAGAGAACGTGAGTAAACCCCGCATCTGGAGACGGCGAACCTCTGCCGCGCTCCTGGCATCCGTCATGGTGGCCGGTGCCGTGACGCTGGCGGGTGGTGCGTCCACCGCGAGCGCCAACCCGTCGACCAAGGCCGACGTACTGAAGGACACCCCTACCGATACGTTGGGGTCGCACGATCTCGACCTGCTCGCCGAGGCGGAGGCGAAGAGCGAGCAGAGTGTCACCTTGCTGGTCGCCACCGAGCAGGGCCAGGCGCCGAAGGTCGCGGCCGAGCTGAAGAAGCTCGGCGGCGTGATCGGCAACCAGGTCGACGAGGTCGGCTACGTCCGGGCCCGCGTCCCGGTCAAGAACGTCATCGCGGCGTCGAAGCTGCCCGGGGTCTCGGCGGTCGACCTCAACGAGACGATCCCGATGCCGGACCCGGCGCCGGAGAGCATGGCGGCGGCTTCCTCCGTGGCGAGCACGACCACCGGCCCGGGGCCGGACACCGGAGCGGTCAACCCCTACATGCCGACCAGCGAAACCGGCGCGGTCTCGTTCAAGAAGAGCCACCCGCGCTGGGACGGCCGCAACGTCGTCGTGGGCATCATGGACTCCGGGATCGACCTGGACCACCCCGCGCTGCAGACCACCACCACCGGGGAGCGGAAGGTCATCGACTGGGTCACCCCCATCGACCCGGTGTACGAGAACGACGGCAGCTGGCGGCCGATGCTCACCAGCGTGAGCGGCCCGAGCTTCAGCTACGCCGGGGTCAGCTGGTCCGCGCCGGCCGGCGACTACATGATCAACCTGTTCTCGGAGTCGATCACCGCCGGTGGGGCGGCCGACGGTGACGTCAACCGCGACGGCGACACCAACGACCGGTTCGGCGTGCTGTACGACCCGGCCACCAACGACGTACGGGTCGACGTCGACCAGGACTTCGACTTCACCGACGAGCCGGTGATGCGCCCGTACCAGGAGAACTTCGACATCGGCCACTTCGGCACGGACGACCCGGCGACCCCGATCGCCGAGCAGGTGCCGTTCGTCGTCGAGTTCCGCACCGACGTCGACACCGCTCCGGTCGGCGGCCCCGGCCTGATCGACTACGTCAACATCGGGCTGATCTCGTCGTCGCACGGCACCCACGTGGCGGGCATCGTGGCCGCCAACGACATGCTGGGCAACGAGGACTTCGACGGCGCCGCGCCCGGCGCCAAGCTGGTCTCCTCGCGGGCCTGCACCTTCGCTGGCGGCTGCACCGCCGCCGCGTTGACCGACGGCATGATCGACCTGGTGATCAACCGGGGCGTCGACATCATCAACATGTCGATCGGTGGTCTGCCGGCGCTCAACGACGGCAACAACGCCCGCGCCGAGCTGTACAACATCCTGATCGACGTGTACGGCGTGCAGATGTTCATCTCCGCCGGCAACTCCGGCCCGGGCACCAACACCATCGGTGACCCGTCGGTGGCCTCCAGCGTGGTCAGCGTCGCCGCGAGCGTGAGCCGGGACACCTGGCTGGCCAACTACGGCTCCGAGGTGCGCACCCGCAACTCGCTGTTCCCGTTCTCGTCGCGCGGTCCGGCCGAGGACGGCGGGTTCAAGCCGAGCATCAGTGCCCCCGGCGCGGCCATCTCCACCGTCGCCGGCTGGGAGGAGGGCGGTCCGGTCCCCGAGGCCGGCTACCCGCTGCCGCCCGGCTACGCCATGTACAACGGCACGTCGATGGCCGCCCCGCAGGCCACCGGCGCGGTCGCCCTGCTGATGTCGGGCGTCAAGGCCAAGGATCTCGACGTCACCCCGGTGCAGCTGCGTCGGGCGCTGTACAGCGGTGCCCGCTGGATCAACGGTGCCTCCGCCCACGAGCAGGGCAACGGCATGCTGCACGTGGCCGACACCTGGAAGCTGCTGCGCGAGGGCATCGAGGTCAACGGCTACGACGTCACCGCTCCGGTCTGCACGCCGATCTCGGAGTACCTGGCCACCCCGCACGAGGGCACCGGCGTCTACAACCGGTGCGCCGCCGACGCCGGTGGTCACCGGCCGGGCCAGTTCAAGTCCTACCCGGTCACCATCACCCGGACCAGCGGCCCGGACGTCGACCTGCTGCACAAGCTCAAGTGGGTCGGCAACGACGGCACCTTCGCCGCTCCCGGCCAGGTGGTGCTGCCGCTGAACGAGGCCGTCACGTTCAACGTGCGGGCCACCCCGGACGCCGGCGTGCACAGCGCCATCCTCCGGGTGGACAACCCGTTCACCGCCACGGTCGACTTCGAGATCATGAACACCGTGGTGGCGTCGACCGCGATGACCAGCCCGGAGTACGAGTTCAGCACCTCCGGCAAGGTGGCGCGTAACGCGTACACGTCGTACTTCGTCACGGTGCCGGAAGGCGCGACGGCGCTGCAGGTCAGCCTGTCGGGCATCGCGGACGGATCGCAGACCCGGTTCATCGCGATCGACCCGTACGGCGTACCGCTGGAGAGCTCCAGCAGTCTGCGCTGCTACACCAACTTCTCCGACCCGAGCATCTGCAAGCCGGAGGAGCGGGACTACCAGAACCCGCTGCCGGGTGTCTGGGAGATCGAGGTGGAGTCGCGGCGGACCTCGCCGATGCTGCAGAACCCGTTCGAGCTGACCGTTCAGGTGCAGGGCGTCACCGTCGACCCGGCCACCACGGTGCTGGAGGACGTCACCCTCGGTGAGTCCACCCCGCTCAGCTGGACGGTGGAGAACACCTTCGGCCCGGTGATGGTCTCCGGGCAGGGCGGCTCGCTCGGCTCGGCGAACAGCGACCGGCCGACCATCGCCGACCTGGAGGTGCAGACCTTCCAGGTGACGGTCCCGGCCGGGGCGACCCAGCTGTTCGCGAAGATCGGCAACACCAGCGATCTCAGCGCCGACCTGGACCTGTTCGTCTACCGGGACGGTTCGCTGATCGCGTACACCGCCGACGGGGACTCCGAGGAGGCCGTGACGATCAACAACCCGGCACCCGGTGTCTACGACATCGAGGTCGACGGGTACTCGGTGCCGGCCGGCACCACCGAGTACGACTACCTGGACGTGTTCTACTCGACCGGGTTGGGCACCATCTCGGTCGAGTCGGGCTCGACGGAGCTGGCCAACGGCGCCAGCGCCACGCTCAGCGGCAGCGTCACGGTGGACGCCACTCCGGAGGCGGGCCGGGAGCTGTTCGGTGAGATGCTCGTCGTCACCGACCAGGGCGCGGTCGTCGGCCGCGGCGGGGTCTCGGTCAGCTCGGTGAGCTGACCTTCGGCTCGGCCGTACGACGGCAGAAGGGCCCACCCCGGCTCGGGGTGGGCCCTTCGCTGTGTCTACCGGCACCGAAGCCGGTGGCCGGCGCGGGCGCCAGGGTCGATGCTCGGCGGGGGTCAGGGTCGGTGGTCGCGTCGCCGGTCAGGCGGGCTCGACCCGCTGCACCATGAACGGGGTGCCCTGCTGGCAGGTGGTCATCAGGTCGGCCTGAACGTGACCGGTGACGCTCAGCCGGGCACCCGGGCGGATCAGGTCACGCGACCCGCCGACCAGCAGATAGCCGTCGAGCAGGTAGCAGTCGTGCTCCACCCCGGCCTCCACGGTGCCGGTCAGGGTCATCGGCCGTGACGACCCGGTCGACTTTTCCGGCCCCGGGGTGCCCCCCGGGACAGAGGTGGGCAGGTCCTCAGGCGGTCCAGGGGTCTGCGGTGCTGGGGTCACCGTGGCACCTCCGCTCGGTGATTCGGCTGCCGGCGGCGAGGACGGTGCGACCGTCACGGTCGGCACCGGGTCGGGGTCGGGCTCGGTGGTGGGTTCACCGGTGCCGCACGCCGGCAGCGCCAGGCAGGTCAGCAACAGGGGTACGCCGATCCGAGTGACTCTCATACCGGCTAGGACGCGGTGGCCGGGACGTCCGTTCCCACCGCCGCTGCCTTCATGTCCCGGCGCAGCTCGGACGGCAGCGAGAAGGTGATCGTCTCCTCGACCGTGGTGACCTGCTCGACGTCGGTGAAGCCCCGGTCGGCGAGGTGGTCGACCACCTGGTGAACGAGTTCGTCGGGAACGCTGGCACCGGAGGTCAGCCCGACGGTGGTCGCGTCGGCCAGCCAGGCGTCGTCGATCTCGTGGGCGAAGTCGATCAGGTAGCCGGCGCGGGCCCCGGCGTCGATCGCCACCTCGACCAGCCGCACCGAGTTGGACGAGTTACGGGAACCCACCACCAGCACCACGTCGCACTCGGCCCCGATCTGCTTGATCACCTGCTGGCGGTTCTGGGTGGCGTAGCAGATGTCGTCGGTCGGCGGCGACTGCAGCATCGGCAGCCGCCGCTTGAGGCGGGCGACCGTCTCCATGGTCTCGTCGACCGACAGCGTGGTCTGCGACAGCCAGACCACCTTCTCCGGGTCCCGTACGGTGATCTTGTCGGCGTCCTCCGGGCCGTCGACCAGCTGGATGTGCGCCGGGGCCTCGCCGGAGGTGCCGACCACCTCCTCGTGGCCCTCGTGGCCGATCAGCAGGATGTCGTAGTCCTGCGCCGCGTACCGGCGGGCCTCCTGGTGGACCTTGGTCACCAGCGGGCAGGTGGCGTCGATCGCCTTCAACGACCGCGCCTTCGCCTGCCGGTGCACCTCGGGGGCCACACCGTGCGCGGAGAAGACCACGGTCGAGCCGTGCGGGACCTCCTCGTTCTCCTCGACGAAGATCGCGCCCTTGGCCTCCAGGGTCGAGACCACATGCTTGTTGTGCACGATCTGCTTGCGTACGTAGACCGGGGCGCCGTACAGCTTCAGCGCCTCCTCCACGGTCTGTACCGCGCGGTCGACGCCGGCACAGTAGCCACGGGGGTTGGCCAGCAGCACCCGCTTGCGGTGGACCGGTTTCGCGTCAGGCTCGCTCACCCGGCCGAGTCTACGTGCCGTCGACCACGACGGCAGCGTGGCCGACCGGCGGGACCGGACCGGGGCCGACCGGCATTCGCCGACCGGCGGGGCGAGCGGCGATGGTGTCACCGCCCGCCCGTACCCTTGCCCGGTGACCGACACCGACGCGACGCCGCGCAGCAGCGCGGACGAGCCGTGGCCGGTCCGGGTGGTCAGCCAGAAGATCAGCGCCTGGATCGGCCGCCTCGGCTGGGTGTGGGTCGACGGGCAGGTCGCGCAGATCAGCCGACGGCCCGGCGCGAGCACGGTGTTCCTGACCCTGCGTGACCCGTCGGCCGACCTCAGCCTGACCGTCACCACCAACCGCGACGTGCTCGACCTCGGCGCGCCGGAGCTGACCGACGGCGCCCGGGTGGTGCTGCGCGCCAAGCCGGAGTTCTACCCGGCCCGGGGCACGCTCAGCCTGCGCGCCGACGAGATCCGCCAGGTCGGCCTCGGCGAGCTGCTGGCCCGGCTGGAAAAGCTGAAGAAGCTACTGGCCGCCGAGGGATTGTTCGACCGGGCCCGAAAGCGCCGCCCGCCGTTCCTGCCGCAGCGGATCGGGCTGATCACCGGCCGGGCATCGGCCGCCGAACGGGACGTGCTGACCAACGCCCGCCGACGTTGGCCGGCGGTCGACTTCCGGGTGGTCAACGTGGCGGTGCAGGGGTCCGGCGCGGTGCCGCAGATGATCGACGCGCTGGCGGTGCTCGACGCGGATCCGTCGATCGACGTGATCGTCATCGCCCGGGGCGGCGGCAGCGTCGAGGACCTGCTGCCGTTCTCCGACGAGGCGCTGTGCCGGGCGGTGTTCGGCTGCCGCACCCCGGTGGTCAGCGCCGTCGGTCACGAGACCGACGCGCCGCTGCTCGACTACGTGGCCGACGTACGGGCGTCCACGCCGACCGACGCCGGCAAACGGCTGGTGCCCGACCTGGCCGAGGAACTGCGACTGATCGCCCTGGCCCGGCACCGGCTTGACCGGGCGGTGGCCGGCCTGCTCGACCGGGAGACGCACCGGCTGGAGATGGTCCGGTCCCGCCCGGTGCTGGCCCGGCCGCAGGTGCTGCTGGACGGACGGGCCGGCGAGGTCGACGCGCTACGGGACCGGGCCACCCGGTGTCTTGAGCACCGACTGTCCGCCGGCACCGCCGGCCTGGGGCACACCCTGGCCCGGCTGCGCGCGCTGTCACCGGCCGCGACCCTCGACCGGGGGTACGCGATCGTGCAGGACACCGCCGGCGCGGTGGTCCGCTCCCCCGACGACGTCGCCGTCGGCGACCCGCTGCGGCTGCGACTGGCCGGCGGCGAGCTGCCGGCCGTCGCCGCCGCCCGACCCGAATGAGTGAGGCATCAGGTGACCACCAAGAAGGCAGCTGACCGCGGTACGGCGACCGGACCGAGGAACGCCGCGGCGGCTGGACCGGCGGGCGCTGCGGCGACCGGGCCGGCCGGCGGACCGCCGGCGGCGGATTCGCTGAGCTACGAACAGGCCCGCGCCGAGCTGGCCTCGGTGGTGGAGCGGCTGGAGTCCGGCGGCACCACGTTGGAGGAGTCGCTGGCGCTGTGGGAGCGCGGCGAGCAGCTGGCCGCCGCCTGTCAGCGCTGGCTGGACGGGGCTCGCCAGCGACTCGACGCCGCCCGCAGTGCCCGCTCCACCGACGGCTGAGCCGTCCGGGGCAGCTCACCCACGTACAACGGCATTTCGCCGCAATCCGGTCACGATCTTGCAAACTTGATAGACGTCACCCTATCCTCGCAGGGGAAAGCGCTTTCCGAAGCACTGGGCAACGGTGTGCTGCAGCACACCGGGCGGCGGGGACGTGAGGACGGTCCGGGTGACCTCGCGCCCTCAGCGCTGACGACCCCGCGTCCACGGGGCCCGATGAGCCGCCGACTCGTCCACAGCACCAAGAGCACCGCACCTGGGTCGAGGCGTCCCTGCCCCAGCCGCCGCCGTCGCGGGCCGATGGCCGTCCGTCGACGGCCGGGCAACGGCCACACCGGCGCTGCCGGCAGGTTGACCACGGGCTGCAACCGCGTGCCGCACCAGTTCGCCGGGGCGGCACGAATCCTCCAGCAGTCGAACCGATTCCAGCAGTCAAGACGAAGGCGAGACAACGATGAGACGACCAGTCGCACTGCGACTCCTCGCAGGGCTGGCCACCACGGCCGTGGCCGGCACGGTCGGCCTGGCACTGGCGATCCCGCAGGCCTCGGCGGCAACCGGCAGCGCCACCGGCTTCGCGACCCAGAACGGCGGCACCACCGGTGGCACAGGTGGACAGACCGTACGGGTCAGCACCGGTACCGCCCTGCACACAGCCCTGTGCAACCGGGCCAGCAGCAGCACCCCGATCGTCATCGAGGTCCAGGGAACGATCAACCACGGCAACACCAGCAAGGTCTCCGGCGACAGCTGCAACACCGCCGACGACGTGATCGAGCTCAAGCAGATCAGCAACGTGTCGATCATCGGCGTCGGCAGCGGAGCGGTCTTCGACCAGATCGGCATCCACATCCGCGAGGCCCGCAACATCATCATCCAGAACGTGACGGTCCGTAACGTCAAGAAGTCGGGCTCGCCGACCTCCAACGGCGGGGACGCCATCGGCATGGAGGCCGACGTCCGCAACATCTGGGTCGACCACGTCACGCTGGAGGCCTCCGGCGGCGAGTCGGCGGGCTTCGACGGCCTGTTCGACATGAAGAACAACACGCAGTACGTGACCCTGTCGTACAGCACCCTGCGCAACTCGGGCCGGGGCGGCCTGATCGGGTCCAGCGAGAGTGACCGGTCCAACGGCTACGTGACGTTCCACCACAACCTGTACGAGAACATCGACTCCCGCACGCCGCTGCTGCGCGGCGGCATCTCGCACATCTACAACAACTACTACGTCGACCTGCACGAGTCCGGCATCAACTCTCGGGCCGGCGGACGCGCCAAGGTGGACAACAACTACTTCCAGGACTCGAAGGACGTGCTGGGCACGTTCTACACCAGCGAGGCCGGCTACTGGCAGGTCAGCGGGAACATCTACGACAACGTGACCTGGTCGTCCCGCAGCGGCGACACCAACCCGGCCGGGCCGAACCCTACGTCGAACACCAGCGTCAGCATCCCGTACCCGTACAGCCTGGACGAGGCCAGCTGCGTGCCGAATCTGGTCCGTCAACTGGCCGGTGCCAACAAGGGCAACCGCATCTCGGACGGCAGTTGCACGCCGACCTCGCCGACCTCGCCGCCCCCGTCGAACCCGCCGAGCCCCACGCCGACCGTGCCGCCGACGCCCGGCCCGGACGGACGGTACGAGGCGGAGTACTCGCCGGCCTCCTGCGACGGTGACATCGAGTCGGAGCACTCCGGATACTCCGGCGGCGGGTACTGCAACACCGAGAACGCCTCGGGCGCGGCGTCACAGTTCCTGGTCAGCTCCAGTGGAGGCACCACGGACCTGACCATCCGGCATGCCAACGGCGGCTCAGGCAACCGGCCGGCGAACCTGGTGGTCAACGGCTCGACCGTGCGGCAAGGGGTCGCGTTCAGCCCGACCGGGGGGTGGACCAGCTGGTCGAACGTTTCCGTGTCTGTACCTCTCAACAGCGGGACCAACACGATCCGGTTGGTCGCCGCCGACGCCGAGGGCCTGAGCAACATCGACTATCTGCAGGTGTCCGGTGGCACCGGGCCCGACCCGACGCCGAGCCCGACGGCCCCCCAACCCACCTCGTCCCCGACCCAACCCGGTGGCACCAACTTGAGCATCGGAGCCGGCTCGGACGGTTCCAGCAAGGCCAGTGGGACCAGCTACGGCGATGTCCGGGACGGCGACCTGGGCACCTACTGGTCGCCGAGCGGCTCCACCGGACGTATCTCGATCAAGTGGGGCTCGGACACCACCGTCTCCGCGGTCAACATCCGGGAGGCGTCGGGTGCCGTCGGCAACGTCGGGTCGTGGCGGCTGTACAACCACGACACCGGCGCCACCCTCGCGACCGGCAGCGGTGCCGGCGTGATCACTTTCGCGCCGACCACACTACGCAAGATCAGCTTCGAGATCACCGGTGCGTCCGGAACCCCGCAGATCGCCGAGTTCGAAACGTACGCCTGACAAGACCTGCGCCTGATCGGCGGGCACACGCTACCGCTGACCCGCTCCACGCGTGAATGAGCCGAACACCAGATACCTTTCCCGCATCGGATCAGGTGTCTGGTGTTCGGCTCATGCCGTCGGATCGACGGCAGGGTCGGTGGCAGGGTCGGTGGCAGGCGGGGCGGCCGGCTCGGAGACGTGGGCGCTGACGATGCGCCAGCCGGCCGTGCAGCGTACCCAGGTCTGTGACTGCCGGCCGGAGACGGTGCCGCCGGGATAGTCGAACCGGCAGGTCACCACCGCGACATCGGTGCCGAAGGTGGTGATCACCACGTCGTGCAGCCGCCGGCCGGGCGGCAGCGGCGGCTGCGCCGCCCGCCACCGACGCTGCTCCTCGATGCCGTACTGGTGGTCGGCGACGCCGAACCGCACCGTGTGCTCGGACGGCCAGAAGTAGTCGACGATCGCCGCGACGTCGTTGTCGACCAACGCCTTTTCGTAGCTGTCGAAGGCCGCCCGGACCTCGGCGAGCACGTCCGGACGGTTCACTTCGCCCATCACGGCGTGACCGGGGTGAGGGCGGCGAGCAGGTCCGCCGAGTCGGTGACCCAGCCGAAGATGCCGCCCTGCGCGGCGATCATCTCCAGGCCGACCGAGTGGAACCGGGGGAAGTACGACCCGACGCAGTCGGCCAGCACCAGGCACTCGTAGCCGCGGTCGTTGGCCTCCCGGACCGTGGTGTGCACGCAGACCTCGGTGGTCACCCCGGTGACCAGCAGGCTGGTGATCGACCGCTCGGCGAGCAGGCCGTCCAGCTCGGTGGCGTAGAAGGCGCCCTTGCCCGGTTTGTCGATCACCAGCTCGCCGCCGACCGGCGCGAGCTCGTCGACGATGTCGTGGCCGTACTCGCCACGGATCAGGATCCGACCGAACCGACCGGGGTCGCCGATCCGCCGGCTCGGCCCGCCCCGCCGCAGCTTCGCCGACGGGCAGTCGGACAGGTCCGGCAGGTGCCCTTCCCGGGTGTGCACGATGGTCAGGCCGGTCGCGCGGGCGGCGGCGAGCACCCGCCGCAGCGGAGCGATGGTACGGCGCAGCTGCGTGACGTCGTTGCCGAGGCTCTCGCCGAATCCGCCCGGCTCCAGGAAGTCGCGCTGCATGTCGATGACGAGCAACGCGGTGGTGGCCGGCTCGAAGGTGTACGTGGCTGGCCGGGCCGGTACCCGCACCGGCTGCTCCGCCGCCGGACCGTTCACCGCCCGGTCGCCGCGATCACGTCGTCGGCGGTGGCCACCGCGCCGAAGACCCCGCCCTGCATGGTCACCATCTTCAGGGCGGCGGTGTGGTTGCCCGGATCGGTGGCGCCGGTGCAGTCGGCGAGGATCAGGCACTCGTAGCCGCGGTCGTTGGCTTCCCGCATCGTCGTGTGCACGCAGACGTCGGTGGTGATCCCGGTGAGCAGCAGGTGGGTGATCCCGTGGGTACGCAGCACCAGGTCCAGGTTGGTGGCGTAGAAGGC
Source organism: Micromonospora sp. Llam0 (assembly GCF_003751085.1). Classification (NCBI taxonomy): domain Bacteria; kingdom Bacillati; phylum Actinomycetota; class Actinomycetes; order Micromonosporales; family Micromonosporaceae; genus Micromonospora; species Micromonospora sp. Llam0. The sequence goes on from NZ_RJJY01000002.1 coordinate 282,914, forward strand.
GCCCTTGCCCGGCTTGTCGACGATCACCTCGCCGTCGACCGGGGCGGCCTCGGGCACGATTTCCCAGCCCGGCTCGCCCTTGATCAGGATGCGGCCGCACGGCCCGGGCCCGCCGATCTCGGCGCCGATCCGGGCCGACCGCCACTTCTTGTTGGCCGGCAGGTCGGACAGGTCGGGGGCGTGACCCTCGCGGGTGTGCACCACCAGCATGCCGAGGGAGCGGGCGTGCGCCAGCAGCCGGGCGGTGGCCGGCAGGCCGGCCCGGGTCAGGCCGATGTCGTAGCCCATGGCGTCGACGTACCCGCCGGGGCCGCAGAAGTCGGTCTGCCAGTCGATGCAGAGCAGCGCGGCCCGCTCGACCGGTACGGTTCCGTCGTACGGCCAGGCGTAGGGGTCCGCCTTGACCGGGCCGATCAGGGCCATCGCGCCTCCTTCGTCAATACAGTCGATTGTCGACCGAACTGTTTCCGGAAGCGTCTTCCCTGGTAACGAACGTGTGACGTGATCACTGGTCGGGCCGGCCCGAGGCGGTCACCGGTCGGCTCAGCTCAGATAGGTACGGGCACCGTGCTCAGCCAGCTCACGGAGCACCTCCGTCGGATCCCCCGCCTCGATCGCGGCGAGCAGCCGCTCGTGCCGGTGCACCCCGTCGACCGGCTGCGCCACCTCAGCCTCCCGCCGCAGATTGATCGCCATGTACAGCTGGAGCTTCAACAGCACCGACTCGTACACCCCGGTGAGCTGCCGGTTGCCGGCCAGGCCGACCAGCTCTACGTGAAACCGCCGATGCGCCTCGGCGACCCGCAGCCGGTCACCGACCGTGGTGGCCAGCCGCATCTGGTCGACTGCGGCCCGCAGGCCACCGAGGGCGCTGTCCCGGCGTACCGGCAGCGCCGCCTCCACCGCGTGCCGCTCCAGGAGGTCGCGCACGGCGTACAGTTCCTGGACGTCGCGGTCGGACAAGGTCGCCACCCGCACCCCACGCCGTGGTACGTGCTCCACCAGGCCCTGCTCGGCGAGGAGCCGCAGCGCCTCGCGCAGCGGCGCCCGGCTGATGCCCAGCCGGCGGGTCAGATGCTCCTCGACGAGCCGTTCCCCCGGGTCGGTTTTGCCGCTGAGGATCTCGCGACGCAGCCGTCGCACCGCCAACTCCACCAGGCTGAGGCTCTCCAGCTCACCATCCACCGACGATGCGGCCACGTCGCTCACCCCGTCGAGTCTGCCACCCGCGGCCCGGAAACCGGATTCCCGGCCCAGGCAACCGCCCTGGACGGGCCGGACCCGCCGACGTATCAGTGTGGGGTGTGCGCCTCGGCCATCACCCGCAGCTCGTCGGCGTCGGCCGCGCCGACCACCAGCACACTGTGCTGCGGCGCCAGCCACACCAGTGCGCGTTCGCCGGGCCGGGCCGCGTACCGCTGCCAGGTCGTCGCCCCGATCGCCACGTCGCCCTGCGGCTGCGCGGTCGCGGTCAGCTCCGCCACCAGCAGCTCTGGTGCCGGCCGCGAACTCTGCACCACCTGGACGGCGGCGCCGGCCGGGGTGACATAGCCCACCCGCAGCGTCGGGCCGTCCGCCGCCGACGCCGGCCGGAAGACCGCGCTCACCGCGACCCAGTCCGGTCCGAGGCCGTCCGGCGAGCGCACCGGGAACTCGCCCGCCGCGCCGGCCTGCTCGTACGCCGGCCCGGGGTCGACCGCCACCGGGTCGTCGGCACCGAGGAAGACCCGGTAGAACCCGAAGACCAGCAGGATCGGCACCAGCAGGACGAGCAGCGACAGGGTGATGTCCTTCGGGGTGCGTTCGGCCCGGTCGCGCGCCGGTCTCGCCGGCCCGGTCGTCTCCATCCGCCCATCCTCCCAGTTCGCCAGCGCGGACCGACGCACGGCCGGGCCGCTCCGCGACCACCCCGCGACCACCTGGCACCGTCGTGACGTGCCAGGATTCCCTCAGGACCGGAGCTGGCGACGCCGTGCTCCGGGATGCGCCCCGCACCGTCGCGAGGAGGAGCACCGATGACTGGGACCGGCACCCGCAGCCCGCAGAATCTCGACCGTAACCTGGCCCTGGACCTGGTCCGGGTGACCGAAGCCGCGGCGATGGCCGCCGGCCGGTGGGTGGGTCGGGGAGACAAGGAAGGCGGCGACGGCGCCGCGGTCGACGCGATGCGCAAACTGATCAACTCGATCCAGATGCGTGGCGTCGTCGTGATCGGCGAAGGCGAGAAGGACAACGCCCCGATGCTGTTCAACGGTGAACGGGTCGGTGACGGCTCCGGGCCGGAGGTCGACGTCGCGGTCGACCCGATCGACGGCACCACCCTGATGAGCAAGGGCATGCCGAACGCTCTCGCGGTGCTGGCGGTGGCGGAGCGGGGCGCCATGTTCGACCCCAGCGCGGTCTTCTACATGGAGAAGCTGGCGGTCGGCCCGGACTGCGCCGACGTCATCGACATCGAGGCCGGGGTGCGGGAGAACCTGCGGCGGATCGCCCGGGTCAAGAAGTCGAGCGTCTCCGACGTGACGGTGAGCATCCTCGACCGGCCCCGCCACACCGAACTGGTGCAGGAGATCCGCGACGCCGGTGCCCGGATCCGGTTCCTGTCCGACGGTGACATCGCCAGCGCGATCTCGGCGGCCCGCGAGGAGTCCGACGTCGACGTGCTGATGGGCATCGGCGGCACCCCGGAGGGGATCATCGCCGCCTGCGCGCTGAAGTGCATGGGCGGCGCGATGCAGGCCAAGCTCTGGCCACGCGACGACGCGGAGCGGGACAAGGCCGTCGCCGCCGGACACGACCTGGGCCGGGTGCTGCGCACCGACGATCTGGTGACCGGCGACAACTGCTTCTTCGTCGCCACCGGGGTCACCTCGGGTGACCTGCTGCACGGGGTGCGGTACCGCTCGGGTGGGGCGTACACCCAGTCGATCGTGATGCGCTCCAAGAGCGGCACGATCCGGGTGATCGACTCGCATCACCGGTTGGAGAAGCTGGCGCTGTACTCGGCGGTCGACTTCGACGGCCGGCCGATCGCCGAGCTCGACCTCTGACCCGGGGCGCGGTCAGGGCATGGTGAGCGGATCCGGGTCGTACGGGTCGTAGTCGCGCCGACGGCGGAACAGGATCGCGGCGAGCACCCCGCCGACGAACCCGAAGAGGTGGCCCTGCCAGGAGATCAACGCGTCGGTCGGCAGGATGCCGACCAACTGCCAGCCGTAGAGCAGGCCGACCAGCAGGACGACGCCGAGGTTCCACCAGGTGCGCTCGACGATGCCGCGCATCAGCACCAGACCGAGGTAGCCGAAGACGACCCCGCTGGCGCCGACCACGACGGTGTTCGGCGCGCCGGTGAACCACACGCCGAGCCCGCTGACCAGGATGATCACCAGGGTGGAGTAGAGGAACCGGCGGACTCCGGCGGCCAGGACGAAGGTGCCGAGCAGGATCAACGGGACGCTGTTGCTGTAGAGGTGGTCGAAGCCGTGGTGCAGGAACGGGGCGAAGAACACCCCGTCCAGCCCGTCGATACGCCGGGGGATGATGCCGGCGGCCAGATCGAAGCCGGCGCTCAGCCAGACGTCGAACGCCTCGATGACGAACAGCACCGGGACGACCGCGCACATCGCGACGAACGCCCGGCCGAGCGAGGCGTAGAAGGCCTCGGTGCCGAAGCGGTTCGGGTCACCACCGGAGGTCCCCATGTACGCCATCTCCTAGTAGCTATCAGGTCCGCGCAACCGACGCCAGCCGACAGCTGGCGAAACCGCACAAAAACACCGGCGGCGGTACGGACCTGATGGTCCGTACCGCCGCCGGTGACGAGTGCGACAGGTGCTGCCGACGGTCAGGGCCGGATCAGTAGTAGCCGGCGTTCTGTGACTGCTGCCACGCGCCACACGGGGTGCTGTAGCGATTCTTGATGTAACCGAGGCCCCACTTGATCTGGGTCGCCGGGTTCGTCTGCCAGTCGGCACCGGCCGAGGACATCTTGTTGCCCGGCACCGCCTGGGGGATACCGGTGGCACCGGAGGCCGCGTTGTAGGCCTTGTGGTTCCAGCCGCTCTCCTTGTTCCAGAGCTTGTTCAGGCAGGCGAACTGGTCGAGGCCCCACCCCTTCTCCAGGGTGAGGGCGCAGCCGATCGCCCGGTTGCCGCTGAACTCGTCGCAGGACTCCGGGATCTCGCCGGTGTAGGGCACCGTCGCCGCCGGCGGCCGGGCCGCCGCCTCCTGCTGCTTCTGCTGGGTCACCTGCTCCGCCCGCTTGGCCTTGGCCGCCTCGGCCTTGGCCGTGGCGAGGGCCTTCTCCGTGGCTTCCCGTTCGGCGGTACGGCGTTGCACCGTCATCCGCTGGTGTTCGGCCCGGCGCTGGCGCAGCAGTTCGAGCTCGACCTGCTCGGCCTCGGCGGCCAAGCGGGCGTCGCTGATGCGTTGCTGGGTCTCCCGGTCGCTCTCCAGGTAGAACCCGCCGGCGACGCCTGTCACGAGCAGGCCGACGGCGAGTGCCCGGACACCGAACCGGCTCCACAGCCGACTCACGAAGTGGTCCCTTCGTCGGGGGCAAGGACACGGCGGGCCGGGCCGGTCGGCACCGCTCGCGCCCGCGTGGCCGGCCGGCATGAGCGGCCGGCTCGCGGCGGCCGCTGCCAGGTGCGGTGCGACCGTCACGTGCGGTGCGGCGGTGCGGATGGCCCGGGCACGCCGTGAGCGCCCGACCGGGTGGGTCGTACGTCGGCCGGCCGCGATGGTGGTCGGCTGACGCACCACCACCGACGACCCGGATATCGGTCGTCGCCGGTGCGCGCGCTCGTCGACCACCATCGCTCACGGTGAGGCTGTTGGGAAACGCGGGACTTTGAATGTGATATTGGTCACGACAATTTTCACCCGAAAGTGGGGCATAGCCCCGCACCGGGTGGGGTCAGCGCGGGATGTCCTCCAACAGATCAGTAACCATTTCGGCGATGGGAGAACGCTCCGAACGGGTCAGCGTGACATGGGCGAACAGCGGATGCCCCTTCAGCGCCTCGATCACCGCGGTCACCCCGTCGTGCCGGCCCACCCGCAGGTTGTCCCGCTGCGCGACATCATGGGTGAGCACCACCCGGGAGCCCTGTCCGATCCGGGACAGCACGGTGAGCAGGACGTTGCGTTCCAACGACTGGGCCTCGTCCACGATCACGAAGGCATCGTGCAGGCTGCGGCCCCGGATGTGGGTCAGCGGCAGCACTTCCAGCATGCCGCGAGCGAGCACCTCCTCCATCACGTTCTCGTGCACCACCGCGCCGAGGGTGTCGAAGACCGCCTGGGCCCAGGGCGACATCTTCTCCGACTCGGACCCGGGCAGGTAGCCGAGCTCCTGACCGCCGACGGCGTACAGCGGGCGGAAGACGACGACCTTCTTGTGCCGGCGCCGTTCCATCACCGCCTCCAAGCCGGCGCACAGGGCCAGCGCCGACTTGCCGGTGCCGGCCCGACCGCCCAGCGAGACGATCCCGATCGACTCGTCGAGCAGCAGGTCCAACGCGATCCGCTGCTCGGCGGAGCGGCCGCGCAGCCCGAACGCCTCCCGGTCACCGCGTACCAGCCGTACCGTCTTGTCGGCCATCACCCGGCCGAGCGCGGCGCCGCCGGTGCCGTGCAGCACCAGGCCGGTGTGGCAGGGCAGCCCGGCGGCGCTGTCCAGGTCGACGGCCTCGCCCGCGTACAACTGCTTGACCTGCTCGTCGGTGGACTCCAGCTCGGCCATTCCGGTCCAGGTCGGGTCGCTGGCCTGGCCGTGCCGGTACTCGTCGGCGACCAGACCGACCGAGGCGGCCTTGACCCGCAGCGGCATGTCCTTGCTGACCAGCACCACGTCCCGGCCCTCCGCGCCCATGCTGAGCGCGACCGACAGGATCCGGGTGTCGTTGGACTCGTTGCGGAAGCCCGGCGGCAGTACGTCGGTGTCGGCGTGGTTGAGCTCGACCCGCAACGTGCCGCCCGACTCGTTGGCCGGCACCGGCTGGTCCAACCGACCGTGGCGGACCCGGAGCTCGTCCAGCATCCGCAGGGACTGCCGGGCGAACCAACCGAGCTCCGGATGGTGCCGCTTGCCCTCCAGCTCCGAGATGACCACCAGTGGGATCACCACCTCATGCTCGGCGAACCGGTGGAACGCCCCCGGGTCGGACAGCAGGACCGAGGTGTCCAGGACGTACGCACGAGCGGTGACTGGCGGCTCCGGTTGGGCTGGGCCGGCGGACCGGTCGGCCGGCTCGGACGCGGCGGCGTCCGGGGCTCGGCGGGTCCGGCTACGGCTGGACGGGACAGTGGCGGCGGTCGGGCCCTGATCGGCCCGGGGGGTGGTACGTCGACTCGTCACAGGCCTGCTCCGTCGGGCGTGCACCCGATCCGCCCGCGATCCGGCTCCACCGGGGCCCGAAGGCACGGGTCGGATGCGGAACCCATGCGACTGCAGGTCCGGACCGTCCGGCTGGCCCGGGACGACCCCGGACCATGACTAGACGCTAGCCGCCGGATCCCGACCTCGGCTAGGCGTCAGGGCCGATCTTCGGCCCACACACCGGAGGTGAGCGGGGCAGATGGTGATCCGTACCCAGGTCCGACACACGCCGGTCACGCGACAGACACATCCGGGCCGCACAGGCGGCCGGCCGGGATGCGCACCCCCTGCACGCATCCCGGCCGGGAGGAACTCCGGCGCGGTGACGCCGGGGTTCCCAGGCGGTGTCGCGTCCGCCTCAACACGACACCGCACTCGGGAAAGCTCATCGCTGCGGCCGCAGCCGGTCAGGGATGTCGGCCGGCCAGCAGTTCCGTCGAGTGCCGGCCACCGGGCCCGCCGAGGCCACCGGTCCCGCCGAGTCCGGGGCCGCCGACGAAGGCCGCACCGGTGTAGGTGGTGCCCGGACGGACCGCCAGGTCGACCCCGGTGGCCACCGGACGGATCTCCGGACGGGCTGGTTCCGGCAGCACCGACGCGATCGCGGCCCGGGTCTCCCGGCGCCGCCGGGTCCACGCCCCGCGGTCGCCGTCGAAGTAGCCCTGCCGGTAGCCGAACCGGTAGCCGATCCGGTAGCTGAGCTGGCCGTGCAGCCGGCCGGCGGCGTAGCTGGCCGAGGCCAGCAGCAACACCAGGAAGACCGCGAAGAACGAGCTCATCCGGTCGCCCCGATCTCTGGGATCATGTCTCCTCCGACTCGAACGACGTCGGGTCGTCGGTGAGCAGCCGATCGATGTCGTCGGTCCGCACCTCTTCGACCAGTTCGACGCTGATCCGGCAACCGCCCAGCACCACCTCGGCCACCGAGGCCCGCCGGATCTCCCCGCCGGCGTCGTACACCCGCACGCTCAACTCCGGACAGCCGAGGTGCGCCCGCCACGCGTTCCACTCGGTCCGGTCCCCCACGTTGAGCGACAGGTGACGACACCCCCGGGCCAGGTACAGCCGCCACGGCGCGCTCAGGCCGCCGGCGACGGCGTCCGCGATCAGGCCGAAGGCCTGGGCCCGGGTGGCGAGTTCGGTCACCGCACCGTCTCCGTCACGTGTAAGCGACAACTCCACTCGCTTAGCGTCTCAAGCACGTGACGTAGAGTAAAGCGTCACGCGCAAGTGACAGCATCATCTTTTCGGGTGATTAGCGCCACCCCGCTTCGTCCTTAGACTGCACCCGTGGCACCCCTCGTGACAAGGGAAGATTTCCCGACAGAGATTCACAAAGCTCTGTCACAAACGCAGTACAGAAGGCTTCCTGCCCCCAGGAAAAGCGGTGATTCGCCGTACCGTCGGCCGGTGCCGGACAGCTCCGCCGCGCGGAAGATCGCCTTCGCCGCCTTCGTACGCAAGGCGCTCGCCGACGCGCGCGCGACCCGCGCCTGGACCGGCTCGGAGGTCTCCCGGCGCACCGGTGTGTCCCGCCAGACCATCAACCGGTGGGTACGCGGCGAGTGGTCCAGCGATCCGGAGGCCGAGCGGGTGGTCTCGTTCTGCGAAGGACTGGGGATCAGCCCGACGGTCGCGTTCGGCGTACTCGGCTGGGACCGCGCCACCAGTGCCCGGCCGGCGCCCTCGGCACCGCCGATGGACCCGGACGTGGAGGCGCTGCTCCGTCGGCTGGTCGACCCGAACGTGTCAGATGCGGAGAAGTTTCACATCAGGGAGACGATCCGCTATCTCGCCTACCGGCCCCCACTGCCGGCCGAACCTCGCAAAGGACCCAAGCGGGCAGGGTAGTTCTCAGATGGCGAAAGAAAGCCGATCAAGCGGCCCGATTCCGTCCCACTTGCACGCTGAGTCACGATAGCGTTCCTCTCCGTACTGCTTGGGCTCGTCATCCACGGGGGACGGGACAAGGCCGGACACAGCCCGGACACAGCCCTGCGGGACAGGAGGGAGGGTCGAAACCCGATGACCCTCAAATGGTCGGCAGTCGTGATCGCGGCCGTCGCGATCACGCTTTACGGCACCACGAATATCGTGGTCGCCGTCCTGAGCACCGGCGAGGTGCCGGCGGTGGTGAACCTGTTCGTCATCGCCTGCGCGTCCGTCGCCACGCTGGTGGCGGTCATCGCGCACCTCAACGACCGGCAGCAGGGACGGCTGACCGCGCTCACCGAATTTCTGGTCGCCCGGCTCAATGAAGTCGATTCACACGTCGCCGACCGCAACTCCGGCTTCGTCGAAGGCTATTTGCTCCGGCAGGGACAGCAACACGACGCGGCAGTCGTGCAATTTCCACCGCGGATGCACGGTCGGCGGCTAATGAGCGGCGGTGACGACTGACCCGCCAGGTGGTTCGCGGACCGTAGCCACCAGCGCCGACGTCCCCCGAACGTTCATCCGCCGAGAGGTCTGGCACCCGGGTCGGCAGCAGGTACGCTGACGCCCGTGCGGTCGTTCGAGGTAGGAAACCAGCGCTTGGCCCGTCCGCTGACCGCGGAGCAGGCATGGCGAGCCACCATCGATCGCGCCGACCGGTGCGTGCTGTTCTTCGACTTCGACGGCACCCTCGCCCCGGTCGGCGACGATCCCACGTCGGTGCAGCCCGCGCCCAAGGTGCTGGCGGCGATCGAGTCACTCGCCGGGGTGGTGCAGCGGATAGCGATCGTGTCGGCCCGACCGGTCGACTTCCTCCGAGGCCAGTTCGCCTCGATCAGTGAGGTCGACCTGTACGGACTGTACGGGCTGGAGCACAGCCACGGCTCCGGGCCGACGGTTACCGAGCCGGCCGCGCTGCCCTGGATCCCGGCGATGCAGGAGCTGGCCGACCGGGCCCGCGCCGAGCTGCCCGCCGGCGCCCTGGTCGAGTACAAGCGGCTGTCCGTCGCGCTGCACTACCGGACCGCGCCCGAGCTCGCCGAGACCGTCGAGTCGTGGGGGCAGGCCCAGGCCGAACAGCTCGGTCTGCGGGTGCAGAGCGGGCGGATGGTCATCGAGATCAAGCCGCCGGTCGACCGGGACAAAGGCATGGTCATCGGCGACGCGGTCGGCACCGCTGGCTGCGCCTGGTACTTCGGTGACGACGTCTCCGACATCAAGGCGTTCGCCGCCCTGCGGGCACACGCCAGCGCCAATCCCGACTTCTTCGGCGTCTGCGTGGCGGTGGCCAACGCCGAAACCGGGCACGACGTGTCGGCGGCCGCCGACCTCACCATCGACTCGCCGGAAGCGCTCGGCGACTTCCTGACCTCCGCCGTGCACGCCCTCGACTGACGCCGGCAGGTCGAGGCTGACGCCGGCAGGTCGAGGCTGACGCCGGCAGGTCGACCGGCGGGCGGGCTCCGGCGACGGTCAGGCGCCGTACCGGCGTTGCCGGTTCGCGTACGACCGCAACGCCCGCAGGAAGTCCACCCGACGGAAGTCGGGCCAGTTGACGTCGCAGAAGTAGAACTCCGAGTGCGCCGACTGCCACAGCAGGAAGCCGGAGAGCCGCTGCTCGCCGCTGGTCCGGATGACCAGGTCCGGGTCCGGCTGACCTCGGGTGTAGAGATGCTCGGCGATGTGGTCGACGTCGAGCACCTCGGCCAGCTCCTCCAGGGTGCCGCCGGACCTGGCGTGCTCGTGCAACAGCGACCGGACCGCGTCGGCGATCTCCCGGCGGCCGCCGTAGCCGACCGCGATGTTCACCTGCGCGCCCTCGGACCGGGTCTGGGTACGCTCCTGCGCGGCCTTCAACGCGGTCGCGGTGGCACCCGGCAGCAGGTCCAGCGCGCCGACGATGCGCAGCCGCCAGGGGTTGCCCTCCTCGGCCAACTCGGTGACCAGATCCTCGATGATGTTCAGCAGCGGATCCAGCTCGCGGGCCGGCCGACGCAGGTTGTCGGTGGCCAGCAGGTACAGCGTGACGTGACCGATGCCGGCCTGGTCACACCAGTTCAACAGATGTTTGATCTTCGCTGCGCCGACCCGGTGCCCGTCGTTGGGGTCCACGAACCCCATCTCCCGGGCCCATCGGCGGTTGCCGTCGCACATCACGCCCACGTGGCCGGGCACCGGCTTGCCCGCCAGTCTCGTCATGAGCCGTCGCTCATAGACCGAGTAGAGCAGCTCCCGCAGAGTCATCACAAGCAGACTAGCGACCGGAACGCCGTCGCGCGGTATCGGCCGCCCGGCGGATCGTCAGTTGCGCGGCGAGCCGGCGCACCGTGACCCCGTCCAGCCGGCCGTCACCGAGACCGAGTTCGACGATGGTGTCGAAGACGTGCCGGTCCCGCGCCGCCGCCGCGACGGCGGCGTCCACCGTCGTCGGCCGCCGGGCCAGCCAGGCGCCGAAGGCGCTGTGCCGCAGGTGCCCGCCGAGGCGTCGACGCAGCGCCTGCCGGTAGCGGCGGGCGGCGACCGCCGGCGTACCGGCCGCCGCCGCACCGGCCAGCGCACCGGACAGCACCGCGTAGAAGATGCCCTCGCCGGTGAACGGGTTGATCAGCGACAGCGCGTCGCCGGCCAGCACCAGCCGACCCGCACCCACCGGCGGCCGCCGGGTGGACAGCGGCAGATGATGCGCCCGCAGGTCGGTGACCTGCGCCAGGTCGGTGCCGGGCAGCAGCGCGCACAACCGGTCCAGCAGCCGGGCCCGGGTCAACGGCCGGCCGCGCAGCACCTCCCCGTACCCGATGTTCGCCCGCCCGTCACCGATCGGAAAGGCCCAGGCGTACGCCGGCCAACCCGCCGCCGTGGTGACGATCCGCTGTTCGCCGGGGCTGGTGACGACCCCGACCGGGGCGTAGCCGCGAATCGCCAGGGCCAGGTGGCCGTCCGGGTTGGGGCCGTGGCCCAACGCCCGGCGTACCACCGATCCCGCACCGTCCGCGCCGACCACCGCCCGCGCCGCGATCTCGCCGTCGAGCAGCACCAGGTCGTCGCGGACCGTGACCTGACGTACGGTGTGCCGCCGCAGCCGCGCGCCGGCGGCGACCGCGGCGGCGACCAGCCGGGCGTCGAAGACGGCCCGGGGCACCGTGTACGCCGGACGGACCAGCTCGGCGGCGACCTGCCCGCCGTGCGGGGCGACCAGCCGGAGCCGGCCGACCGGGGCGAACCCGTCGACCGGGTCGGGCACGGCCAGCCCGGCCAGCACGTCGAGGGCGTGCGGTGCGATGCCGTCGCCGCACGGCTTGTCGCGGGGAAAGTCGGCCCGGTCCAGCAGCAGCACCCGGGCACCGGCCCGGCGGGCTGCGATCGCTGCGGCGGCACCGGCCGGCCCGGCACCGACCACCGCGACGTCGACGACCGACGTACCGTCCACCTGGACCTCCCGTCAGGCCGGTTCGGTGCCGGTCGCCTCCCGGCCGCGCTCGGCGCGACCGGCCCGCCACACACCGTAGAAGGCCAGCGCCACCGCCACCACCAGCGGCGCGCCGTCGCGGACCAGACCGTCCACGCCGAGCAGCCACCAGCACAGCGGCAGGTCGACGGCGAGCACCCCGAGGCTGACCAGGACCAGCAGCCATCGTGCCCAGCGCCGGCCGCGCAGCATGAAGAACGACACCAGCAGCACCAGCCAGCTGGTGGCGGTGGCGACCGCGATCCAGGCCACCACCGCCGGGGTGGCGACCAGCCGGCCGTCGAGCAGTACCCCGATCGAGACCAGCGCCGGCACCAGCATCAACGGCGGATAGGTGAAGGCCGAGACCCGGGCGACGAGCAGCCAGGCGGCGACCGGCGGCCGGCGGGGCGGGGCCTCGCGCCAGGTCAGCCGCCGGCCGTCGCGGACCAACCGGGGCGGATGCCGGGTCAACTGCGCACCGACCGCCGGGGACCGGTACAGCAGCCACACCACGGCCAGGCAGAGCCCGGCGAGCAGGCCGAACCCGGCCACCCCGGGCAGCGGCGGTACGCCGGAGCGCGGCACCACCAGCCGGCCGAGCGCGAAGACGGTGGTGACCGCCAGGATCAGCCCGAACGGTCGGGCCCCGGCCCGGCCCCGGCGTACCTGCCGGATCAGGACCAGGAAGCCGAATGCCCGCAGCAGCGCCCAGCCGGAGCGGACCGCCACACCGACGTCCCGATCCGGGGCGTACCACCAGTTGAGCAGGTCGACCACGACGGTGGCCGCGGCGGTGACGGCGAGCAACCCGACCAGCCGGCGGACCGGAGCTGGAAGGTCTGCCGCCACCGGCGCAGGTTATCCAACGGTCAGTCGGCGGCGTCCAACCGGGCCCGCAGCGCGTCCAGCTCCGCCCAGAGCACCCCGGGCAGTTTGTCGCCGAACCGCTCGAACCACTCGGTGATCTGCGGCAGCTCCGCGCGCCACTGCGCCGGGTCGACGGCGAGCGCGGCAGCCACGTCGGCCGGGTCGACGTCCAGGCCGGACAGGTCGAGCGCGTCGACGGTCGGTACGTTGCCGATCGGGGTCTCCACCGCCGCGCCGGTGCCGTCCAGCCGCTCGACGATCCACTTGAGCACCCGGGAGTTCTCCCCGAAGCCGGGCCAGAGGAACCGGCCGTCGTCGTCGCGGCGGAACCAGTTGACGTAGAAGATCCGGGGCAGCTTGGCCGCGTCGCCGTCGGTGCCCTTGCCCATCTCGATCCAGTGCCGGAAGTAGTCCCCGGCGTGGTAGCCGATGAACGGCAGCATCGCCATCGGATCCCGCCGGACCACCCCGACCTTGCCGGCCGCCGCCGCGGTCGTCTCCGAGGAGAGGGTGGCGCCCAGGTAGACGCCGTGCACCCAGTCGCGGGCCTCGGTGACCAACGGCACCGTGGTACGGCGCCGGCCGCCGAACAGGATCGCGTCGATCGGTACGCCGCGCGGGTCGTGGTATTCGTCGGCGAGGATCGGGCACTGGGTGATCGGGGTGCAGAACCGGCTGTTCGGGTGGGCGGCGTCGGTGCCCCGGTCGGGGTTCCAGTCCTCGCCCCGCCAGTCGGTCAGGTGCGCCGGTGGCTCGCCCATCCCCTCCCACCACACGTCGCGGTCGTCGGTCAGCGCGACGTTGGTGAAGAGGGAGTTGCCCCGGTCGAGGGTACGCATCGCGTTGGCGTTGGTCCGCCAGTCGGTGCCGGGGGCGACGCCGAAGAGCCCGTACTCGGGGTTGACCGCGTACAGCCGGCCGTCGTCGCCGAACCGCATCCAGGCGATGTCGTCGCCGATCGTCTCGACCTTCCAGCCGGGGATGGTCGGCTCCAGCATGGCCAGGTTGGTCTTGCCGCAGGCGGACGGGAACGCGCCGGCGACGTAGCGGACCCGCCCGTCCGGCGCGGTCAGCTTGAGGATCAGCATGTGCTCGGCCAGCCAGCCCTCGTCGCGGGCCATCACGCTGGCGATCCGCAGCGAGTAACACTTCTTGCCGAGCAGCGAGTTACCGCCGTAGCCGGATCCGTACGACCAGATCTCCCGGGTCTGCGGGAAGTGCGAGATGTACTTGGTCTCGTTGGCCGGCCACGGCACGTCGGCCTGGCCCGGCTCCAGCGGTGCGCCGACCGAGTGCAGGGCCGGCACGAACGCGGCGTCGTCGCCCATCGCGGCGAGCACCTCGGCGCCCATCCGGGTCATGATCCGCATCGAGGCGACGACGTACGCGCTGTCGGTGATCTCCACGCCGAACATCGGCTCCGGAGCGTCCAACGGGCCCATACAGAACGGGACCACGTACATGGTCCGGCCGCGCATGCACCCCCGGTACAGCTCGGTCATCACCCGCTTCATCTCGGCGGGATCCATCCAGTTGTTGGTCGGTCCGGCGTCGGACTCGTCGGGTGAGCAGATGAAGGTACGTTCCTCGACCCGGGCCACATCGGTCGGGTCGGTGCGGGCCCAGAACGAGTTGGGACGGCGTTCGCTGTCCAACCGGACCAGGGTGCCGGAGTCGACGAGTTCGTCGGTGAGCCGGTGCCATTCGGCGAGCGAACCGTCGGCCCAGACGACCCGGTCCGGTGTGGTGAGGTTGGCGATCTGCCGGACCCAGTCGAGCAGGCGGGCGTGGCTGGTCGGGGCGGGGCCGGGAACGTTCGACGGTACGGACGCGGTGGCCGTTGCAGTCATGGCGATCTCCTCGTGGTCGGCGCTGACCTCGTTCCTGGAGTGCACGGCACCGGCGGATGGTCGGGCCCAGCCGCCGGGATACAAGTCCGGGAGTTGGACTCAGGGTAAACCGATTGATCGTTCAGGGCAGCCGAGGAGCTTGTGAAGAAGTGCACAAGTTGTCGCCGCATGCAATCTGACGAGCTGTTTCTCGCTCCCACGCGCAGTTGTACGCAAGATCCTCCGGCGCTCGTCCAGCTCCGACCTCAGTCACTCTGCGTGTTCACGATTCGGGTGGCGAAAGCGTGGCGTGGCCGGAAACTCGGATGGTGCCGACACATCGGCGGGCGGGAACCCGCTACGCTCGACCACGTGCCCGTCCACGCCGCCGGCGAGCCGTCCGCGCCCGCCTCCAGTCCGGGGTTGATCCGCCGGATCCGGGACCGGTTCGGTCTGCTGGTCCGCGAGATCGGCAAGTTCGGGGTGGTCGGCGGGATCGCCTTCATCGTCGACATCACCCTGTTCAACATCGCGTCGGGCCTGCTCGGGATGGGCCCGCTCAGCGCGAAGACGCTGTCGACGGTGATCGCTGCCTCGGTGGCCTTCGTCGGCAACCGGTTCTGGACCTGGCGGCACTCGGTCAGGTCCGGGCTGGCCCGCGAGTACGGCCTCTACTTCTTCTTCAACGCCGTGGGCCTGGGCATCGGCCTGGCCTGCCTGGGAATCAGCCACTACGGGCTGGGCAGCATCTGGCCGGGGGTGTTCCAGACGCTGCTCGCCGACAACATCGCGGCCAACATCGTCGGCGTGGCGGTCGGCACCCTGTTCCGGTTCTGGGCGTACCGCAGGTTCGTGTTCACCGTCGCGGCACCCGCCGTGGTGGCGGCCGCCGCCAGCGACCGTGACTAGCCCCACCCGGTGCCGCCCTACCCGCCGGTCAACCCGAACGGCCCGTCGACCTGCCGTATGGTGATCTGATGCGAATACTTCGCCTTCTGCCCGAGCGCTGGCAGAGGTTCATCCGCGAGGCGCTGAAATTCGGCACCGTCGGTGGCATCAACACCGCCGTCAACTTCGCGGTGTTCAACGCTCTGGCGCTGACCGTGCTCGCCGACGGTCAGTTGAAGGCGACTGTCGTCGCCGCGCTGGTGGCGACCACCAGCTCGTACTTCATGAACCGGCACTGGACCTACCGGGACCGGCCGAAGTCGGCCATCCGGCGGGAGTACGTACTGTTCTTCCTGTTCAACCTCACCGGCCTGGCGATCGAGGTCGGGGTGCTGGGGCTGGCCAAGTACGGCTTCGGCATCAGCGGGCTACTGGCCCTGAACATCGTCAAGATCATCGGATTGGTGCTCGGCACCGTGTTCCGCTTCTGGGCGTACCGCACGTTCGTCTTCCGCCCGGCACCCGCCGCCCACCCGACCACCGAGACCAGCCCGACCACCGGGACCGCGCCTGTGGCCGGGACCGAACCGGCGGCGGGCGACCGGGTCCCGCAGCAGATCCAGCGGGACGGGCAGCCGCCGGCCGGCCAGTCGACACAGGCCCCGGACAGCCCGGCACCACTGGCCGACCCGCTCGCCGCCGAGATCGACGCGAGGATCGCCGCCGAGATCGACGCGGAGATCGACGCGGCGACCCGCCCGGCCAGGCGCTGACCGACGACCGTGCGCTCCGGCACCGGTGCTGACGCCGACCTGTTCTTCGAGGACCTCGCCCCGGGCGGTTCCTTCGACCTCGGCATCACCACCGTGGACGGCGTCGAAATGGTCAGCTTCGCCGAACGCTTCGACCCGCAGTGGTACCACGTCGAGCCGGACATCGCCCAGGCCAGCCCGTACGGCGCCGTGATCGCCAGCGGATTCTTCACCGTCAGCCTGTTCATGCGGGCGTACGTGGACGCGGTGCTGTCCCGGGCCGCCGCAGACACCTCCCCCGGCCTGGAGGAGCTGCGCTGGCTGGCCCCGGTGTACGCCGGTGACCGGCTCGCCGGACGGCTGGACGTGCTCACCAGGAAGCTGTCCGACGCCCGGCCCGGCCTGGGCACGGTGACCCTGCTGGGGTCGTTGACCCGGCTCGACACCTACGACCGGCCGGAGCGCGAGGTGCTGCGCACCCGGTTCCGTGGCTGGTTCGCGCTACGCGGCGCCGGGCGCTGACCTGAGCCGGCTGGCCAGCGGGCCAGGCCCGCCTGGCAGTGCTGGCCAGCCGTCGCCCGGTCAGTGGCCGGGCGAGGCGTTGTCCGGTCGCGCCCGGGCTGCCTGGTCCGGCCCGGTGCGTGCCTCGTCGAGAATCTCCCGCAGCTCACCGTCGCCCAGGCTGTGCAGATCGTGGTGCGCCTCGACCAGCTCGTAGAGCTGCGTCTGCACCTGGCTGACCCCCGGAAGGTCGGGCAGTACGGTCTGCCCACGTTCACCGGCGGACTCGATGGTCAACGTCCCGCAGCCGAGCAGCCGTTCGCTGAACCGCTGCGTCATGGAGTGGTCGTTGACCCGGTTCAACGGGATGTCCCGGCGCTCCCGGGAGAACACCCCGTGCTGCAGCACCACCCGCTCGTTGGTGAACACGTAGTGCGTACTGCGCCAGACCGCGAACGGCCGGACGGCGAACCAGAGCACCGCGACCAGCGCCAGCGCGAGAATCACATACCACACAACGGTGGCCGCAGTGCTCTCCGGCAGCAGCAGGAACCCGGCCACCACGGCGGCGACCGCCAGCACCGTCACCGCCACCGGCCGCACCAGTGCCTTCCAGTGCGGGTGCAGGTGCAACACGACATGCTCGTCGGCGGTGAGCATGTCTTCGGGAAATGCCACGGCAACCTCCTTGCCCGGGCCGGGCAGGGGACCCGGCCGGCGGTCCGTACACCGGCCGCCGGGGTGACCGTAGCGGTTGACCGCCACCCGGACGGTCAACCGGGCGTACCGTTTCCCGGCGCGTCGCCGGACCGCACGTGCACCACGTCCCCGGCCGCGACCGCCAGTTCGCCGGTGGCCGTACGGACCACCAGACGACCGTCCTCGTCGACCGTGCCGGCCAGCCCGGTGTGCGCCGCTCCGGACGGCAACGAGACCCGCACCTGCCGGCCCACCGTCACGCAGTGCCGCAGGTACGCCGCCCGCAGACCGGACGCGACCGGGTCGCCGCCGGCGGCGCGCCACCGCCCGTACCAGTCGGCCACCCCGCGCAGCACCGCCCGCAGCAGCGGGTCCCGGTCGGTCGCCGCTGCTCCGGCCAGCTGCAGTGAGGTGGCCCGCAGACCGCTACCGGGCGGCGGTAGCTCGTCGGCGCGCAGCGTCACGTTGAGCCCGATGCCCAGCACCACGGCCGGTCCGGCCGCCCCGTCCGGGGCCGCCTCAGCGAGGATTCCGGCGCACTTCGCCTCGTCGATCAACAGATCGTTGGGCCACTTCAGCGCGGCCGGCAGTTCGGCCAGCCGGGTGACCGCCTCCGCCAGCGCGACGCCGGCAAGCAGCGGCAACCAGCCGTACCGGGACCCCGGCACCGCCGGCCACGACCGGGCGGGCCGGGCCGCCGCCGGCTGCAGCAGCACGCTGACGGCGAGGCCGGCCCGCGGCGGCGAGGTCCAGTCGCGGCCGAGCCGCCCGCGCCCGGCGTGCTGCTGCTCCGCCGTGATCACCAGCCCTTCGGTGGCACCGGCTCGCGCGGCGGCGAGCACGTCCGCGTTGGTGGAGCCGGTCTGCGCCCGGACCTGCACGTCGGTCCACAGGCCGTCGGGAACGATCAGCGCGCGACGCAGCCCACGCTCGTCGAGCGGCGGACGGTCCAGATCGGTGTACGGTGAGCCGGCCATCCGCCCACCCTACGGCGGCACCTGGCAGCGCACCGCGTCTGCCACAGAACCAGGCATGCTCCGGGAAGGAGCATCGCGCCGCTGATACAAGGGGTCCAGCCGCCGCCTGGGGTCGTGGCGGAGACCAACGGGATCTCCAGAATTCGTGACGGTCGATTCTTGCGTAGCCGATCACTGCTCGCCATGCTGGCGGTCGCCGCCACAGCCGGGGCCGCTCTGCTAGATGATCGATTCCAAGGGGTCAGTGGTCGAATGCGGTCAGGGAGCGCAGGGTCGGTTGGCCGGTGTGCCAGTTGTGCCAGATCGCGGCGGTCAGGGCGAGGACGCGTTGCAGGACCCGGACGGCGACGCCGGTGATGGTCCGGCCGCCGTGCTGTTCGAGGTCGAGTTGGCTTTTGAAGGTCTGGTTGACTGATTCGATGGTCTGCCGGACGGCGCGGAGCAGGCCCCGGCCGGGTCGTGCGGGTTCGGTGCGGTACGCGGGGCGTACGACGGTGACATCGTTGTCGTTGAGCCAGATTTCGGTGTCGCGGTCGCGGTAGCCCTTGTCCACGACCAGGATCACCCCGTCGGGGTGGTGGAACATGCCGGGTTGCAGGGTGACCAGGTCGATGAGGACTTCACGTTCGTCGGTCTTGGCGTTGGTGAGGGCGAACGCGACCGGCAGTCCGTGGACCGTGGTGACCAGGTGCAGGCGTAGTCCCCAGAACAGCCGGGAGTGGGAGGCGCAGTAGCCGTAGCCGGCCCAGCCGGCCAGGTCGGAACGCTGCACCGTCTCGCGGGATGTGCCGCAGGGCACGGGTGTGGAGTCGGCGATCCGGATCGGGTGCCGCCACAGGTCGGTGTCGGTGGCGAGCACCGTGATGAAGTGGGCCAGTTGGGTGGTCAGCGCTCGCAGCCGTTTGTTGTAGCCGGGCTGTTTGGGCAGGTGGGGGAACAGGTGGATGATGGATTTGCGGGCGTAGCGGATCCAGCGGGTCTCGTTGTGGTAGCCGAGTAGTGCCTGCATCACTGACACCGTGATGAGTTCGGCGTCGGTGATCCGGGCGGTGATGCCGACCGCTGGACGCCACCGGTTGAGGTGCGGGGACGCCTTCAGTTCGTCGTCGATCCTGACGTACAGTGCGGTCGCGAGGGTGTCCAGATCGACGTGCACGTGGCCTCCATGGTTTCGCTGCCTAGGCAACGTTGATCATGGATGCCCTCGCGTCCGCTTGCTACCCCGTATCCCTTGGAATCGATCATCTAGTTCCGCCAGCTGCGCAGGCCGACGCCGGATCGGCGCTGGCCCTGTGCACCTCTGGCCGGTTCTGCAACTGGACCGGCACAAACTTCTCCGGCACGCTGTTCCAGGGCATCCCGCTGCCGGGCACGTCCGTCTGGTGCATCAACATGCCGGTCGGAACGCGCTCGATGAGCAACGGCACCAGCCTGACCCTGAGCGCCAACCAGAACCGCTGCGAGAACTCCGGCGGGTCGGCATCGGTTGTCGACCCGGGGCAGGACAGGGCGTCCTTCTCCTTCCTGGTCAACTCGGTCTCGTACTGCAGCGTCTGCCGTCAGCCGCAGGGAAGCATGCCGGGCGAGTAGAATATCCAGACCGAAGATCATGATCGCCTGCCGGCGTGGATCGCCGGCAGGCGATCCACAGCAGACAGACGGCAAGAGATGGTCGCCCCGTGCTCGACGGATTCCCGTCGCGGGGACGACAGCGGGCCGCTGCTTGCGATCCGATGGACGCAGCTTGAAGGCACCCGTACCCTATGGGGCATGGCGAGCCGCCCGCTTGACCTACTGCTGTCGATGGCAGGAGTGGCTGGGTGAGCACCTCGGCGATCGCCGGAACCAGCTCGGCTCCACGCGGTGGACGCCTCCGTCGGTGGCTTTCGCTTCCCGACCGTCGTCCCGTCACGGTAGCGGCAGCGGTCGTGGTCACGGCGGTGCTCGGGGCGTTCGGCGCGGCGACCGGCTCCATGCTCGGGGCAACCACCCTGACCGATCTTCCCAGCGACACCGCGATGGTCGACCTGACCAGACGTGCCAGCGGCGTCGAGGCTCCTTCGGTCGTGCTGCGGCAGACCTCGGCACAAACAGCGGACCGGGTATTCACTGCGGTGACCTTGGACGGCAGGTGGGACGCGTCGCAGGCCCGGCAGCGCTACGCCGCCGCCGGCTGGTCGGTCTCAGAGATCGAGGTCGTACACGACCAGGCGGGCGTGGCGGACCCCGCTGCCTGGACCAGCGACTACATCCCCTCCCGCTACGACCGGTTCACCGCCGAGCATCACGGACTGGTCGTCGCGATCGCCGGCATGTCCGTCGGCGGCAAGACCACGGTCGGGATGGACACCTGGGCCGCAGGCTCACCAGTGCTGCGCATCCTGCTGGTCGCAGGCGTGGCGCTCGGGCTGTCCGCCGGATGGCTGCTCGCGGCGGCGGTAGCACGGCGGATCCACTCAACACACCCCACGCACCGGATCACCGTGGCTGCGCTGTCCGCCGCCACCGTCCTCGTCCTCGCGGCACCCGTCATCGCCCTGTATGTCAGCCTCGCGCACGCGATACGTCCGCACTCTCACACCGGCGGCCCGCTCCCCAGTGTGCACCACGCGCTGTCGCCCGTCCCGTACTGGACAGCGGCACCGCCGTGGCTGCTTCCCGCCCTCAGCGCCGTCGGCGGGCTACTCGTCGTCGTCACCGTCGTGTTCGCCGCCCGACCGCAGCCGGCCCGACTCGCCGCCAGTCGGCATCCCGACTGGCGGCGTCCGCATCGACGACGACTTCGAGGTGGCGGCGAACATGGTCAAGGACTCGATCGCCGAAGCCCGAACCGATCGCCGCGCCGCCCAGCGGTTGTTGTTCCTGTCCGCCTATCCAGACTGGACACCTGACGCGCTTGACCGGATGCGCGGTCGTCTCATCGACTCGGGCGTGCCCGCCGCCTTCCTCACCACCACCCAGCCATCCGGGCCACCGCAACCCTGACCCAGGCCCTCTCACCGAGACGCGGGTCCCGGAATCGTGGCTGCTCCGCCGCCTCCCTCCGCAGCGGAGCAGTCTTTCAGGTTGGGCCGGTGTCGCTCCGTCGCGCTACCAGTGGTCGCGCCACTGCGGCACCGGTGCCACGCCGCGGAACGGATGCCCGGTGACGGTCGTACCGACCACCGGCACTGCTACCGGCGGGTCCAACGCGGGAACGGCCGAGTCCGACGCGGGAACGGCCCGGTCCGACGCTCGTACGGGTTGTGCGTACGCGTCCGTCGGCCGGTCGAACCAGTCAAAATCCTCGTCAGCAGCAGCAGCCGGCGGCGCGGCAACCGGCGGCACAGCAGCAACCGGCGGCACAGCGGCGGGCGGCACAGCGGCCACCGGCGGCTCCGGCAGCACGACGGCGGGCCGGCCGCCCCGACGTTGGCGCGGCACGACCACGCCGACCGTGTGGCGTCCACTGGGCGTCGCCCGGCGACGGAACAGCCCGGTGCGGGTGGCCCGACGTCGCCCCCGCCCCCGCCCTCGACGGCGCCGATGCGGCGCGGCGTCCAGACTTCCGGCCCTGCGGCTGCCAACGGTGGCCGCTCGCGCCGGCCAGAGCGTCCGCCGCATCACCAGCAGCACCGTCAGACCGGACGCGATCAGCGCAACTCCCAACACTGTCACGTGGTGGTAACGAATCGGGCAACAAGCAGGAAACGTCGTCCCGGGGTCGATCGAGCCGGACCGGGGCCGGGGCGACAGCGGCGCACTGAGGGAAACCGCACACCGTCGGCCCCTGACCGGCGGTCGCGACGTCGATAGCATCCGCGGTGTGGGCGTGACGAGTGAGCAGTCCGGAACCGGAACCGACCTCCACAGCACCGCCGGGAAGCTGGCGGACCTGGAGCGCCGAGTCGACGAGGCGGTGCATGCCGGCTCGGCCCGCGCGATCGAGAAACAGCATGCCCGGGGTAAGAAGACCGCCCGGGAACGGATCGCGATGCTGCTCGACGAGGGTTCCTTCGTCGAGCTGGACGAGCTGGCCCGGCACCGGTCGACCAACTTCGGGCTGGAGCGCACCCGCCCGTACGGCGACGGGGTGGTGACCGGCTACGGCACCGTCGACGGCCGGCAGGTGTGCGTCTTCGCGCAGGACTTCACCATCTTCGGCGGCTCGCTCGGCGAGGTCTTCGGCGAGAAGATCGTCAAGGTGATGGACCTGGCGATGAAGATCGGCTGCCCGGTTGTCGGGATCAACGACTCCGGCGGCGCGCGCATCCAGGAGGGCGTGGTCAGCCTCGGCCTGTACGGGGACATCTTCTTCCGCAACGTCCGCGCCTCGGGCGTCATCCCGCAGATCTCCCTGGTGATGGGGCCGTGCGCGGGTGGCGCGGTGTACTCCCCGGCGGTCACCGACTTCACCATCATGGTCGACCAGACGTCGCACATGTTCATCACCGGCCCGGACGTGATCAAGACGGTCACCGGCGAGGACGTCGGCATGGAAGAACTCGGTGGCGCCCGCACCCACAACGCCACCAGCGGAAACGCCCACTACCTGGCGACCGACGAAGAGGACGCCGTCGACTACGTCAAGGCGCTGCTGGCGTACCTGCCGAGCAACAACCTGGACGAACCGCCGACGCTGCCGACCGAGGCGGAGCCGGCAGTCACCGACACCGACCGTGAGCTGGACACCATCGTCCCCGACTCGGCCAACCACCCGTACGACATGCACCGGGTGATCGAACACGTCCTGGACGACGGCGAGTTCCTGGAGGTCCAGCCGCTGTACGCGCAGAACATCGTGGTCGGCTTCGGCCGGATCGAAGGCCGACCGGTCGGGGTGGTCGCCAACCAGCCGATGCACTTCGCCGGCTGCCTGGACATCGGGGCTTCGGAGAAGGCCGCCCGGTTCGTGCGCACCTGCGACGCGTTCAACATCCCGGTGCTGACCTTCGTCGACGTGCCCGGTTTCCTGCCCGGCACGGACCAGGAGTGGGACGGCATCATCCGGCGCGGCGCGAAGCTGATCTACGCGTACGCCGAGGCGACCGTCCCGAAGGTCACCGTCATCACCCGCAAGGCCTACGGCGGTGCGTACGACGTGATGGGGTCGAAGCATCTCGGCGCGGACCTGAACTTCGCCTGGCCCACCGCGCAGATCGCGGTGATGGGCGCGCAGGGCGCGGTGAACATCCTCTACCGCGCCGAGCTGGCCGCCGCCGACGACCCGGCAGCGGTGCGGGCGCAGCGGATCGCCGAGTACGAGGAGCGGCTGGCGAACCCGTACATCGCCGCCGAGCGCGGCTACGTCGACTCGGTCATCGCGCCGTCGCAGACCCGGGTGCAGGTGGCGCGCGGGTTGCGGATGCTGCGCGGCAAGCGGGAGACCCTGCCGCCGAAGAAGCACGGCAACATCCCGCTCTAAGGAGACGCTCTAGGAACCCGGATTCCGACAGCGGTCATGCATCCTGCCCTGCCAGGGACTGCGAGTCATCGCATCGATACTTTACGTTGTCGATGCGACGCAGTCTGTGAGGAGGGCGCACCATGGCTGATCACCGGCGACGACCGGACCCTTCGGATCCGAACCACCCGTCGTCTGTTGGCCGCTCCGAACGGTTCGTCGACCCGGCCGGCATCCACACCCGCAGAGATTTCGCCCGCGAACTCACCAGGCTGAGGGTGACCGCCGGCGTCACGGTGCGCCAGGTCGCCGCGAAGGTGGGTGCCCGTAGCGCGCACAGCACGGTTGGCGACTGGTTCGCCGGACGAGGCCTGCCGTCGCTGGCCTCCGGCGAGCTGTTCAACGCCGTGCTGGCAGCGTGCGGGGTCAGCGACCGTGAACTCGTCGAACAGTGGATCTCGGCATGGCACCGGGTACGCCGGGAGCCGGGTCGCAGGCCGGACGGCCCAACCCCGTACCGCGGGCTGGCGGCGTACCGGCCCGAGGACGCGGACTGGTTCCACGGCCGCGCCCGCCTCACCGCCATCCTGGTGGCCGAGGTCCGCAGTGCGCTGGTCGCCGGCGGCGGGATCGTGGTCGTGGTCGGCGCCTCCGGGGCGGGCAAGTCGTCGCTGCTGCAGGCCGGACTGGTACCGGCCCTGCGGTCCCGGCCCGACGTCGATCCGTCACGGGGCGAACCGTCCGGCGACCACGCCGAGGGCCAGCAGATGCCGGGCCGCTCCGACGACACCACCGGAGCGACCCGACTGCTGCTCCTCACACCCACCGCCGAGCCCGTACAGACCCTTCGCGAGCAGCTGGGACGCACCGGCCCGCAGGGCCGGCCCGCGCCGGGCACCGTCGTGATAATCGACCAGTTCGAGGAGGCGCTGACCACCACCGCCGCCGCCCAACAGCAGTTCGTCGGGATGCTCGCCGAGCTGACAACCGGTGGAGACGCCGTGGTCGTCGTCCTTGGCGTCCGTGCCGACTTCTACGCCAGCCTGCTGCGCTTCCCGCAACTCGTCGAAGCTGTCCGCACCCACCAGGTCACCGTCGGCCCGATGAGCGAGGCGGAACTACGGCTGGCCATCGTCGAACCTGCCCGCCGTAGCGGCGTCGACGTCGACAACGCTCTGGTTGAACTGCTGCTGCGTGAGGTGTCCCCGGAGAACCGGACGAGTACCGGGGCGCATGATCCCGGAGTCCTCCCGCTGCTCTCCCATGCCCTGCACGCCACCTGGCAGTACGAGCAGGGAAAACAGTTGACCGTGGAATCGTACCGGCGGGCTGGAGCCCTCGACGGCGCGCTGGCCGCCACCGCGGACGAGGTCTACCAGAGTCTCGATCCCGGACAACAGCGGCTGGCCCGCCGGCTCTTGCTGAATCTGGTACAGGTATCGATCGATGCCGCAGACACCCGACGCCGGATGACGATACGCGCCTTCGACGCCGTCTTCGAGGCATCGGAGAAGGCAGACGGTCAGGCCGTACTCGACCGGTTCGTCAGCCAACGGCTCGTCACCGTCGACGCCGAGACCCTCACGATCACCCATGAGGCGCTGCTCAACGCATGGCCGACGCTACGGGACTGGATCGACAACGATCGGGCGGATCTCATCATCGGTCAGCGCCTCGACGCGGCCGCAGCGAACTGGCAGGCGGAGGAGCGGGACCCTGCGACGTTGTACCGCGGCGTGAAGCTGACCGCCGCCCAGGACTGGGCCGAGCAGCACGCTCCCGATGTATCGCCGCTCACCAGGGAGTTCATCAGCGCCAGCAGCGTGCACGCCCGGCGGCGGACCCGGGCGCTGTACCAGGTGGTGGCTGCGCTGATCGTGCTGACTCTGACCACCGCGACGCTCGCCGCGTACGCCTTCGACCAGCGCAGTCACGCCGAGAGCCGGAGCAGGGAAGCGGTGAAGCAGCGTAACGAGGCGATGTCCCGGCTGATCGCGGGTCGGGCTGATCGCGTCCGGGACAGCGATCCGGCGCTGGCCATGCAGTTGAGTCTCGCGGCGTACGGAATCGCCGAGACCGTCGAGGCCCGGTCCAGTCTGCTGGATGCCGCGGTCACTCCGGAGGTCGCTCGCAGTCATGCTTTCGAGGCGGCGGCGCAGGCCGTCGCGTTCAGCCCGGACGAGCGGCTGCTCGCTGCGGTCGGTGCCGACGGTGCGGTACGGCTCTGGGACGCGACGGTGCGGCCGCCGGCGTTGTTGGAAGACGTGCCCGTGGTGCAGTCACCGTCGGCGCTGTACTCGGTCGCGTTCAGCCCGGACGGGAAGCTGCTCGCAGCCGCCGGCGCCGACAAGGTGATCCACCTGTTGCGGGCCTCCGCAGAGCACCGGTTCCGGCCAGTCGGCGAGATCGTCGGCCCCGGATCGACGACCTATTCCCTTGCGTTCAGTCCGGACGGACAGACGCTCACCGCCGGTGGGGCGGATCAGCTGGTACACCGCTGGAACATCGCCGATCCGCAGCACCCGGTCGCCCTGCCCGAACTGCGCGGCTTCGCCGATGCTGTCCAGTCCGTGGCGTGGCATCCGCTCGGGACGATGCTGGCGGCCGCCGGTGGTGACGGGGCCGTCAGACTATGGCGGATCGATGGCACCGGAGCTGCCACGCCGCTGGGCCCTTTCCCATCAGGGCACACGGGACGGATCACGGCGGTAGCCTTCAGCCCGGACGGCCAGCGTCTTGCCTCGGCGGGCACCGACAAGTCGACTCAGGTCTGGCGCATCGCCCATCCGGACCCACCGATCCTGGAACGGGTACTGACAGGACACACCAGCTGGGTCAACACGGTCGTCTTCGGGCCGGATGGCCGCACTCTCGCGACCGGCTCATCCGACCGGACCGTGAGCCTTCACGACCTCTCGTCCGGGGCGGTGACCGCGACACTGCCCCACCCCGCCCCGGTCACCGGCGCGGCAATCAGCCGCGACGGCCACGGCCTGGTCACCTCCGGCATCGACGGAGTCGTGCGGTTCTGGCGGTATCCCGGGCCGGTGCTGCGCGGCGCGGCCGACGCGATCTTCAATTTAGCTGTCGCCGGCCCGCTGCTGGCTGCGGCAAGCCGCGACGGCACGGTCCGTTTGTGGGACATCGAGCATCCGCGACGGCCGGAACCGGTAGGGAAGCCGCTACGAAGTCTGGCAGCCCACGGGGAACTCGCCGCCACGGTGGCGATCAGTCCGGACGGAACTCTGCTCGCAGCAGCTACCCGGGCTGGCCCGGTGCAGCTCTGGGACATCAGCGAACCGGCTATGCCACAGTTGTTGGACGGGGCGCTGGAGGGTCCCGACGCCCTGGTGCAAGCGCTCGCTTTCAGCGCCGACGGTGCCGTCCTGGCCGCTGGCGGAGACGACGGCGACATTTATCTCTGGTCGGTCGCGGCGCCGACCGGCACCGACCCGGTGGGCGTGATCGAGGGCAATACGGCGATCGTGCTCTCGCTCGCGACCAGTCCGGACGGCACCCTGCTCGCGGCGGCGACGACCGACGCCGACGTACGGATGTTCGACATCAGCGACCCGCGACACCCGGTACCGACCGGCCGGGCGTTGACCGGCTTCACGGGCTATGCGCAGAGCGTTGCTTTCAGCCCGGACGGGAAGCGGATCGCGGCCGGCAGTGCCGACCGGACCATCCGGATCTGGAACGTCTCGAACCCGGGCCGACCGGCTCCGGTCGGCTCACCCGTCAGCGGTCCGGTCGGCGGCGTCCTCGCGGTCGCCTTCAGTCCCGACGGGCACACACTCGCCGCGGCCTCCATCGACGGGACCGTGTGGCTCTGGGCACTCGACAGTCCTGGCCCGCCGCAGCCGGTCGCGGTGTTGAATCGGGTAGCGGACGCGGTCAACGCAGTCACCTTCACCTCGGACGGGCGCGGTCTCGTGGCAGCGGGCACCGACGGCATCATCCGGCTCTGGGACGTCCAGCCGGCACGGGTGGCATCCTGGATCTGCTCCGCCGCTGGAGACCCGCTGACGGAAGCCGAGTGGGACCAGTACGTTCCCGATCTTCAATACGATCCACCGTGCTGACGTCTCGATGGCCGCCCAGTTCAACGCCGTACGGAGTTGTACGGAGCCGCCGGCCGGCGCGTCCGGGCTTGTCCGAACCGCCGCCAGGAGGCTTCCCCCGCTACCCGCCGCGCCGCTTCCCTGGACATGGACGCACATCGGCGTCCGACCGTCAGGAGGGAACGACACATGACCAGTGCACCATCGTCACCGCCGCCGAACCGCCGAGCACTCCGTCGGGTCGCCGCCACGATCGCCCTCGCCCTCGTCTCGGTGACCGGCCTGGTGGGGCTCTCCGCCGCGCCGGCCGCGGCCAGCTGGCACCCGGCCTCGGTCGGCTACTGGACCGAGAACCCCGGCCTGAGTCTGCGTGACTGCTACCACCCGACAGTGCAGCTGCCGCCGAGCCAGAACTGCACATTCATCAAGTACCTGCCCCGGTACACCAACGTCCACGTCGTCTGCCAACGCTCCGGACAGAACATCTACGGCAACAACGTGTGGGACTACGTGGTCTACTCGGGTGGCGAGGGCTTCGTCTCCGACTACTACATGGACACCACCCACCCCAGCTGGATCCCCGGCATCGACATCTGCACCTGAGGCACCTGGGCCGTTGGGGGGTGGAGCGCTGCTCCACCCCCCAACGGCCTCTGCCTCCGACGGTCACCCGCCCGGCGGCGTCGGCAGGTCCAGGTCGGCCAGCCACGGGCTGGCGAGCAGCAGTGCTCCGATGAACAGCGCGGCAAGGTTGATCAGGCCGAAGAACCCCACCCAGACCAGGCCGGGCACCCGGGTCAGCCAGGCGAGCTGGTCGGCGTCCGACTCCGGCGAGCGGCCCTGGGCACGCAGCCGCTGCAGCTCACCGACCGGCCGGACCCCGCCGATCAGCAGGAACCACACCCCGGTGTACGCGAACGCGGCCTGCACCTCCGGGCCGGTGGACCACGAGACGGCGAAGACCACGCCCCCGGTGACCAGGATGGACACGATCCCGAAGAGGTTGCGGATCATCACCAGCATGGCGAGCAGCAGTGCCACGGCGATCCAGAGCAGCAGGGTGATCCGGTTGCCGCCGAGCAGCAGGGCACCGGCCAGCCCGACCAGCGACGGCGCGACGTAGCCCGCCAGCAGGGTGAGGATCATGCCCAGCCCGGTCGGCCGACCGGCGGACAGGGTCAGCCCGGAGGTGTCCGAGTGCAGCCGGATCCCTTTGAGCTTGCGGCCGGTGAGCAGGGCGATCAGCGCGTGCCCGCCTTCGTGGGCGATGGTGATCGCGTTGCGGCCGATCCGCCAGGGCAGCCGGGTGAGCACCGCGACCAGCGCGACGGCGGCGGTGATGAGCACGAGCAGTGGCGGCGGGTCGGTCTGGGCCGTGAAGAGGCGGTCCCACATTTCCGTCAGCCCGGTGATCGACACAGCCAGCGAGCCTACTCACCGCTCGCCACGCCCACCAGACCACCGTCCGCCGGCGGGCATGACCGTAGGTTCGGCGCCGGCCCGATCACTGACGGTCATGCGGTACGCCGCCACGGCGGCGATCGTCACGGCCGCACCACCGGACAGCACCAGCAGTACGGGTATCAGACCGACGCTGACGACCAGCAGGGCCGCATCGGCCAAAGCCACCAGCATCCACAGTGCCACGCTCGGCTTGACGATCCGTCGACGGTTGACCATGTCGCACTCTCCTTCCGTCGCGCTCCGGTTGTACCCGGAAGATCGGAAGTTCATGCGGGTGAGTCGTGGCTCAGCTCCCGGCGGGCTGGAACCTGCTCGCCATCAGCTCGAAGTAGACCAGGTCCTGCTGCCAGCGTTCGGCCGTGGTGGACCAGTAGATGGAGTACGCCTTGTCCGGTGCGGTGACGAACCCCCGGTTGCGCACCTGCAGTCGGTTGCCCTGGTTGCTGGTGTAGCGGAACTCCCAGTCGGCGGCGTCGAGGAAGTAGTCGACGGCTTCGATCCGTACTCGCTCGTAGTCGTTGTAGGTGCCCCGCCGCGCCTGCTCCTGGTTCTGCCAGTCGGCGACCGGATCCGGCTTCGGGTTGTCGGTTTGGTCGATGATGATCAGGCGACCGAGTCGACCGTTCTCCCGGAACTCCACCCGGGTTCGTTCGCGGCTGACCGACCAGCCTTCCGGCACCGGCACGGAGAACCCGGTCTGGTCCTCGTGCAGCCGCCAGCCGTCGGGCAACGGCGACTGCGGGTCCGGCGGCTGGGGCGACTCGCCGTTCTGCGGCGGCACCGCCGGCACCTCGGGCGACAGCTCGGCCGCTGGGGAGCTGAGCTCGGCGCTCGGCTCGGCGCTCGGCGCGCCGGAGGTCGGTGCCGGGGCCGACGGCGTGGCCGAGGCGGCCGGACCGGTGCCGAGCTGTCCGTCGGGCTCGTCCTCGTCGCCAGCGGCCAGCAGCACGACGGTCACCAGCAGCGCCAGTACGACCACAGCGGCCACACCGCTGATCAGCCA
Source organism: Micromonospora sp. Llam0 (assembly GCF_003751085.1). Classification (NCBI taxonomy): domain Bacteria; kingdom Bacillati; phylum Actinomycetota; class Actinomycetes; order Micromonosporales; family Micromonosporaceae; genus Micromonospora; species Micromonospora sp. Llam0. The sequence continues at coordinate 313,106 of NZ_RJJY01000002.1, forward strand.
GGTACGCGGCAGCTCGGTCACGGACCGGACAGCCCGCGCGGCGCGGTCGAACAGCAGGGCCGGCGCGGACCAGTTTCGCCGGTCCGACGCACTGGCGGCAGCAGCCACCGATTCGGGTTGTTCCTGGACCGGTGGCCGCTCGGCGGGCTCGGCGGCCGTCGGCTGCTCAGCTGCCTCGGCCGCCGCCGGCTGCTTGACAGGCTCGGCCGCCGTCGGCTGCTCCGTCGCCTTGGCAGCCGCTGGCTGCTTGACCGGCTCGGCGGTCGGCGACCGCTCGGCCGTCTTACGGTCCGGCGTGGTCTCCTTGCGGCCCGGCACCACCTGGGTACGCTCCGCCTGGGGCAGCACGGTGGTCTCCGACGGCGGCTCACCGGCTTTGGTCGGCAGCACGCTCGTCTCGGCTGCGGCTGCGGTCGCCGCGCCGGCAGGTTGGTCGGTCGACGGCACCACCCTGGTCGGGTCCGCCGAGTTGGTCGGGCGGGTGACCGGCGGGCCGTACTTGGCCGGGCCGGGGACGACCGGCAACGCGGTCGGCAACGGGGCCACCGGCGGAGACACCGGCTCCGACGGGACCGGGGTGCGCGGCGTCCCGCCGCGCGGACCGGGCACGATCCCCGACCGGGACTCGCCGGGGCGGACCTCCCGGCTGCCGTACGGGCTGGGTCGGCGTACCCCGTCGAGCAGTGAGCGACCGCGCCGCGGACCGCGACCTGCGGCGCGGGTCAGCAGTCGCTCCGCCTCGTCGGCCTTCATCCGGGTGTACGGGTCCTTGCGCAGCAGCCCGGCCAGCACCGGCTTGAGTGGGCCGGCCCGGCGGGCGGGCGGCGGCGGCTCGGTGGCCAGCGCGGAGAGCGTCGCGATGGCGGTCTGCCGGGCGTACGGCGACTGCCCCTCGACGGCCGCGTACAGCGTCGCGCCGAGCGACCACAGGTCGCCTTCCGGGCCGGCGCTGCCGGTCCGGGCCCGCTCCGGGGCGATGTACGCCGGTGAGCCCAGCACCAGCCCGGTACGGGTGACGTTGGGGTCACCCGGCACGGTGGCCAGACCGAAGTCGGTGAGCACCACCCGGCCGTCGTGGCCGAGCAGTACGTTGCCGGGCTTGACGTCCCGGTGCATCACCCCGGACAGGTGGGCGGACCGGAGCGCGCCGAGCACGCCGAGGCCGATCTCCGCGGCCCGGGTCGCCGGGACCGGGCCGTTCTGGGCGAGCACGTCCTGCAGCGACCGGGACGGCACGTACTCCATCACGATCCACGGGTCGCCGTCGGTGCGCAGCACGTCGAAGACGCGTACCACGTTGATGTGGTTGAGTCGGGCGATCGCCCGCGCCTCGCGCAGTGAGCGTTCCCGCATCTCGCGGCGCTCCTGGTCGGTGAGTCCCGGCGGCGGCACCAGCTCCTTGATCGCCACGTCCCGGTGCAACACCTCGTCGCGGGCCTTCCAGACCCGGCCCATGCCGCCCTGACCGAGCGGCTCGACCAGCCGGTAACGGTCTGCAACTAGTTGCGGGGGCACAACGGACATCCAAATGACCGTACCCGGAAGGCTTGGGTGCCACACGATCGGCACGCGGCCGGTGTGAGCCGCGCGTCATATGGTACCGGGGTGGCAACCTGACGCCGACGGTAGCGCGCCAGTAATGATCACCACTCGCCGGCCGGCCCGTTCGGCACGTACGCTCGGCCGATGAGCGACGCGGAGCCGGCCTGGCGGATCGTCCGGGGCACCCCGACCCCCGAGGAGTTGGCGGCGCTGGTGGGCGTGCTCGTCGCCCGTACCCGTCCGGTTGCCGACAGCGGCACCGACCGGCCGGCACCGTCGCGGTGGGCCCGCAGCGCCCGACCCACGCCGGGTTTCCCCGGCCGGCTCGGTCCGGACGCCTGGCGGGCCAGCGCGCTGCCCCACTGATCACACTGATCATCGGTATCGCATGCCCGGGCCGGTAGCCTGACCACCCGTGGCTACCTCCCTGCGTCCGCGTCTGGTGCTCGCCTCGGCGAGCCCGGCCCGGCACAAACTCCTGCAGGCCGCCGGCATCACCCCTCAGGTGCTGGTGAGCGGCGTCGACGAGGAGTCGGTGACGCTGGACCGGGCCGACGAGTTGTGCCTGGAGTTGGCCCGGCGCAAGATGGCCGCCGTCGCCGATCGGCTCCGGCCCGACCTCGCCGCCGACGACACCGACCTGCTGGTCCTCGGCTGCGATTCGGTGCTCGACTTCGACGGGGAGATTCTCGGCAAGCCGGCCGACGCCGCCGACGCGACCGAGCGGTGGCGGCGGATGCGCGGGCGGTCCGGGGTGTTGTACACCGGCCACGCGCTGACCAGTCTGGCCACCGGCGGGTACGCCGGTGCCGCCGCCGCGACCGTCGTGCACTTCGCCGAGGTCACCGACGACGAGGTCGCCGCGTACGTGGCGACTGGCGAACCGCTGCAGGTGGCCGGGTCGTTCACCATCGACGGGTTGGGCGGGCCGTTCCTGGAGCGGATCGAAGGCGACCACGGCACGGTGGTGGGGTTGTCGCTGCCGTTGCTGCGCCGGCTGGTCACCGAGGTCGGCTACCGGATCACGGATCTGTGGGGCGAGCCCGACACCGGGCGGTAGCCGGACTAGCGTCATGCCCATGACCACCAAGACCTTGCCGATGACCGATGCCCTGCAGGCGTACGTCATCGCCCACGGCACCCCGCCGGACGAGATCGTCAGTGACCTCATCGCCGAGACCGCCAGCACGCTGCCGGAGAACGCGCAGATGCAGGTCGCACCGGAGCAGGCGGCCCTGATGACCCTGCTGACCCGGCTGGTGAACGCCCGCCGGGCGGTGGAGGTCGGCACCTTCACCGGGCTGTCCGCGCTGGCCATCGCCCGTGGTCTGCCGGCGGACGGGCAGTTGATCTGTCTGGACGTGTCGGAGGAGTTCACCGCGGTGGCCCGGCGCTACTGGCAGCGGGCCGGGGTCGACGGCCGGATCGACCTGCGGATCGGCCCGGCGGCCGACTCGCTGCGGGCGTTGCCGGGCGAGCCGCACCTCGACCTGGCGTTCATCGACGCCGACAAGATCAGCTACCCGGTCTACTGGGGTGAGCTGGTGCCCCGGATGCGGCCCGGCGGGCTGATCGTGATCGACAACGTGCTGCGGCACGGTCGGGTGCTGGCCCCGCAGAGCGAAGAGGACGAGGCGATGGTCGCCTTCAACAAGCAGGTGGCCGCCGACGACCGGGTGGACGTGGTGATGTTGGCGATCGCCGACGGGCTGACCCTGGCCCGGCGCAGGTGACAGCCGGGCCGACGCGGGTGACAGCGGGCCGGCCGGTCCGGCGGTAGCCTGGAACGGCTGCCCTCTGTGCCGTTGCCGTGCGCAGAGGGCAGCCCCGTGGCCGGCTATCGAAAAGCGGGGACTACCGGACGCTGCGGGCGAAGGCGCGGGCCGCCCAGGTGACCGCGAGGCTGGCCAGCGCCAGGGTGATCAGCAGACCCTGCCAGACCGCGTCGTCGCCGAGGTTGCCGGCGAACAAGGCCCGGGTGCCGTCGACCGCCCAGGAGAACGGGTTCCACTGCGCCACCCGCTGCAGCCACAGCGGCGCGAAGGCCAGCGGCAGCAGGATGCCGGAGAGCAGCAGCACCGGCTGGGCCACCGTGTTCATCAGCGGGGCGAGCGCGTCCTCGCTGCGGACCAGCAGCGCCACGCCGTACGACACCGCCGAGGTCATCAGCGCGATCAGGGCGAGCAGCAGGTACGCCAGCAGCAGGTTGCCCAGCTGCACGGTGAGCCCGAACGGGATCGCCAGCACCGTGATGATGACGGCCTGCAGCAGCAGGGACACCACGTCGCGCAGGCTGCGGCCGAGCAGCAGGGCGAGCCGGCTGACCGGGGTGACCCGGGAGCGCTCGATCACGCCGGCGCGCAGCTCGGCGATCAGGCCGAAGCCCTGGAACAGGCCGCCGAAGATGGCCAGCAGCACCAGCAGACCGGGCACGAAGATGCGGTAGATCTCCGCGTCGGTGGTCGCGCCCATCGGGGCCAGCGCCGGCTTGAGCAGCGGGGCGAACAGCACCAGGTACATGATCGGCTGGAACACCCCGACGAAGATCCAGACGGGGTTGCGCAGCAGCAGCAACGCCTGCCGCTGGAAGATCAGCCAGGTGTCGCGGGCGAATTTCATCGTACGGTCTCCGTCATCGGGGCGGCCGGCTCAGGACTCGCGCAGCGAGCGGCCGGTCTTGGTGAGGAACACGTCGTCGAGGCTGGGCCGGTGCAGCTCGATCGAGCCCAGTTCGAGGCCGGCGCCGTCCAGGGTGCGCAGGATCTGCGGGATGGCGGTGGCGCCGTCGTCGACGAAGAGCCGTACGCCACCGTCGTCGGGGGTTTCCAGCTTGCTGACGTACGGCTGGCTGTCGAGCAGTTGCGCGGCGGCCGCCGACTCGTCCGGGCGCAGCCCGACGGTGACCACCTCGCCGGCGACCTCGCGCTTGAGCGCGGCCGGGGTGCCCTCGGTGACGATCTCGCCGTGATCCATGATCGCGATCCGGTCGCAGAGCGCGTCCGCCTCGTCGAGGTAGTGGGTGGTGATGAAGACGGTCATACCTTCGGCGCGCAACCGGCGGATCTCGTCCCACATGTGGGCCCGGCTCTGCGGGTCCAGCCCGGTGGTCGGCTCGTCGAGAAAGACCACCTTCGGCTCGTGGATGATGCCCAGCGCGATCTCGACCCGCCGCCGCTGGCCACCGGAGTAGGTCTTGCACTTGCGGTCGGCGTACTCGGTCAGCTGGAACGCGGCGAGCGCCCGGGTGGCCCGACGTTGCGCCTCGGCCTTGCCGATGCCGTACATCCGGGCGTGCATCACCAGCTCCTCGCGGCCGGTGACCTCGTCCCAGGTACTGCCGCCCTGGGCCACGTAGCCGATGCGTCGGCGCACCTCGCCGGGGTTGCGCAGCAGGTCGGCCCCGGCGATCACGGCCTCCCCGCCGTCGGGCTCAATCAGCGTGGCGAGCATCCGCAGCGTGGTCGTCTTGCCGGCGCCGTTGGGCCCGAGGAAGCCGAAGATCTCCCCCTCCTCGACCAACATGTCGACGCCACGGACCGCGTCCACGGTCTTGGCGCCACGACCCTGCCGGGAGCGGAACGACTTCCGCAGCCCTTTGGTCTCGATCATTAAGTGTCTCCTGGCTTGCCGAGCCGGCCGGCCGCCGGCCGCTCTCCCCCGTGGGCAGGCCGGGCCGCCCAGCTCCCCACGCTGCGTCTGGCACGCTAGACCCCGGCGATCGGGCTAGTCAACGTTGATTATTACTGGGTGATCTGGCCGACTCCCGGTCGGCGGCGTCCAGGTCAGCCTGCCACCCCGCCCAGGTGCCGTCAGCCGGCTCCTCCGCCGGGTGATACGACGCTCCCGACTCGATCAGCGCGGCGATCCGGTCACACCACGCGATCTCCCCGTCGACCCGGGCGATGGTCAGCTCCAGCATCCAGCCGACGTACGACGGTTTCTGCCGCAACCACCCGGCGGTCAGGTCGCTGCGGGTCGCCGCGTTGCCGGCCCGCAGCGTCGCGGCCCGACCCCGCAACATGGCGACCGCCTCCGCCCGGGGCATCGCCGGCAGAAAGGCGAACGCACTGAGGAACGGATCGGCCGACGGCCGACAGTCGTGCCAGTGCTGCCGCAGCAACGAGTCGAACTCGTCGATCCCGGCGGGGGTGATCTCGTAGCTGGTCCGCGCCGGCCGGGCACCCACCTGGGCGGTGCCGACCTGACAGAGCAGCCCTTCGTCGGCGAGCTTGCGCAGCGCGTGGTAGATCGACCCCGGTGCGACGTTGGCCCAACTGTCCGCCCGCCAACTGAGCAGCTCACGGCGCACGTCGTAGCCGTGCACCGGTTGCATCCATTTGACCAGACCGAGAATCATCATCCGGGTGGCAGACACATCCGGAGCCTAATCGCCAGTGCGCCATCCCACACTGAGCGCCGGTTTAGTTGATCAAGCAGGCCGTTAGACTCCGGCTTGATCCGTGAGCAAAGGAGAACAGGGCGTGCGCAAAGTTCTCGTCGCAAACCGGGGCGAAATCGCGGTCCGGGTGATCCGCGCCTGCCGGGACGCCGGCCTGGCCAGCGTCGCCGTGTACGCCGACCCGGACCGCTCGGCGGTGCACGCCGGGCTGGCCGACGAGGCGTACGCCCTCGGCGGGGAGACCGCCGCCGATACCTACCTGCGGATCGACAAGCTGCTCGACGTCGCCGCCCGGTCCGGTGCCGACGCCGTCCACCCCGGCTACGGGTTCCTCTCCGAGAACGCCGACTTCGCCGCCGCGGTCATCGACGCCGGGCTGACCTGGATCGGCCCCAGCCCGCAGGCGATCCGTGACCTCGGCGACAAGGTCACCGCCCGGCACATCGCCCAGCGGGCCGGCGCGCCGCTGGTGCCCGGCACCGCCGACCCGGTCGCCGGCCCGGACGAGGTGGTCGCCTTCGCCGAGCAGTACGGCCTGCCGGTGGCGATCAAGGCAGCGTTCGGCGGCGGCGGGCGCGGCCTCAAGGTGGCCCGCGAAATGGCCGAGATCGCCGACCTGTTCGAGTCGGCCACCCGTGAGGCGGTCGCCGCGTTCGGTCGCGGCGAATGCTTCGTCGAGCGCTACCTGGACCGGCCCCGGCACGTCGAGGCGCAGGTCCTCGCCGACCAGCACGGCAACGTGATCGTGGTCGGCACCCGGGACTGTTCCCTGCAACGCCGCCACCAGAAGCTCGTCGAGGAGGCGCCGGCGCCGTTCCTCACCGACGCCCAGCGTGCCGGGATCCACGCCAGCGCCAAGGCGATCTGCCGGGAGGCCGGCTACCACGGTGCCGGCACCGTCGAGTACCTGGTCGGCGTCGACGGCACCATCTCGTTCCTGGAGGTCAACACCCGGCTGCAGGTGGAGCACCCGGTCACCGAGGAGACCGCCGGCATCGACCTGGTCCGCGAGCAGTTCCGGCTCGCCGCCGGCGAGCCGCTGCGGTTCACCGACGACCCGACCCCGCGCGGGCACTCCATCGAGTTCCGGATCAACGGCGAGGACCCCGGCCGTAACTTCCTGCCCGCGCCGGGTGCCATCACCGCGCTGCGGCTGCCGTCCGGTCCCGGGGTACGGGTGGACACCGGCGTCACCGCCGGCGACGTCGTCAGCGGCAACTTCGACTCGCTGCTGGCCAAGCTGATCGTCACCGGCGAAACCCGCACCGAGGCGCTGGAACGCGCCCGGCGGGCCCTCGACGAGATGATCGTCGACGGGATGGCCACCGCCCTGCCGTTCCACCGGCTGGTGGTCCGCGACCCGGCGTTCACCAGTGAGCCGTTCACCGTGCACACCCGGTGGATCGAGACCGAGTTCGACAACACCGTGCCGGCGTTCACCGCACCGGCGGCGGCCGACGCGCCGGAGGCCCGCGAGACCGTCGTGGTCGAGGTCGACGGCAAGCGACTGGAGGTCAGCCTCCCCGCCGGCTTCGGCGGCGGTACGCCGACCGCGCCGACCGCCGGCCGTAAGCCGGCCCGCCGCCGAGGCGGTGCCGGCGCGGCGGCGGCCAGCGGCGACGCCCTGGTCTCGCCGATGCAGGGCACCATCATCAAGATCGCCGTGGCCGACGGCGACCAGGTCGCCGAGGGCGACCTGGTCGTGGTGCTGGAGGCGATGAAGATGGAGCAGCCGATCAACGCGCCCAAGGCCGGCACGGTCAGCGGCCTGTCCGCCGAGGTCGGCGCCGTAGTCAGCGCCGGTGCCATGATCTGCTCGATCAGCTGACGGACCCATGTTGGCCCGCCGGCCGGGCATGATGGGCCGAGTGCGGTTCACTTCCGACGTGCCCGGCGGGCACGAGCTCACCTACAACGACGTCTTCCTGGTGCCCAACCGCTCCGACGTGGCGTCCCGACTCGACGTCGACCTGGCCACCACGGACGGCACCGGCACCACGATTCCGATCGTCGCCGCCAACATGACCGCGGTGGCCGGCCGGCGGATGGCCGAGACCGTCGCCCGGCGGGGCGGCCTGGCGGTGATCCCGCAGGACATCCCGATCGAGGTGATCGCCGAGGTGGTCGCCTGGGTCAAGCGACGGCACCTGGTGCACGACACGGCGCTGACCCTGGCCCCCACCGACACCGTCGGCGACGCGATCCACCTGCTGCCCAAGCGGTCCCACGGCGCGGTGATCGTGGTCGAGGCCGGGCGTCCGGTCGGCATCGTCACCGAGTCCGACTGCGCCGGCGTCGACCGCTTCGCCCAGCTGCGGGACGTGATGTCACGCGAGCCGTTGACCGTGCCGGAGACCACCGACCCGCGTACCGGGTTCGACCTGATGGCACAGGGCCGGCGGCGGGCCGCGCCGGTGGTCGACGACGCCGGCCGGCTGGTCGGGGTGCTGACCCGGGCCGGCGCGCTGCGCGCCACCCTGTACCGGCCGGCGGTCGACGCCGACGGCCGATTGCGGGTGGCCGCCGCCGTGGGCATCAACGGCGACGTCACCGGCAAGGCCACCGCGCTGCTCGCCGCCGGGGTGGACACCATCGTGGTCGACACCGCGCACGGCCATCAGGAACGGATGCTGGCCGCAGTCCGCGCGGTGCGCAAACTGGACCCGGCGGTGCCGGTGGTGGCCGGCAACGTGGTCACCGCCGCCGGCGTCGACGACCTGATCGACGCCGGTGCCGACATCGTCAAGGTCGGCGTCGGGCCGGGCGCGATGTGCACCACCCGGATGATGACGGGGGTCGGCCGACCGCAGTTCTCCGCCGTACTGGAATGCGCTGCGGCGGCCCGCCGACGCGGGCGGCACGTCTGGGCCGACGGCGGGGTGCGGCACCCGCGCGACGTGGCACTCGCCCTGGCCGCCGGAGCGGCCAACGTGATGATCGGGTCCTGGTTCGCCGGCACCTACGAGTCGCCCGGCGACATGTACACCGACCCGGACGGCCGCCGCTACAAGGAGAGTTTCGGCATGGCGTCGGCCCGGGCGGTCAGCGCCCGCACCGCCGACGACAGCCCGTTCGAGCGGGCCCGCAAGGCGGTCTTCGAGGAAGGGATCTCATCGGCGCGGATGTTCCTCGACCCGGCCCGGCCCGGCGTCGAGGACCTGATCGACGAGATCGTCGCCGGGGTACGCAGTGCCTGCACCTACGTCGGGGCGGCGACCCTGGCCGACTTCCACGACCGGGCGGTCGTCGGGGTGCAGAGCGCGGCCGGCTACACGGAAGGATTGCCGGTGGCCGGCAGCTGGTGACCGGGCTGGTCACCGAAGTCGCGGTTCAGCGCAGCCGGGTGATCGCCACCTCGACGCCCTGACCGGTGTTCGCCGGGCCGGCGTACACCCCTTTGAGCGGCGGCACGTCGCCGTACTCCCGGCCCCGGCCGACCACCACATGCCGTTCGCCGACCGGGATCCCGTTGGTCGGGTCGAACGCCGTCCACCGGCCGGCCCACCACTCCACCCAGGCGTGGCTCTGCCCGACGACCCGCTCACCGGTCGCCGCGTCCGGGCTGGGATGCAGGTAGCCGGAGACGTACCGGGCCGGCGTGCCGGTGACCCGCAGCAGCCCCACCACCAGGTGGCTGATGTCCTGGCAGACGCCTTTGCGCTGCCGCCAGGCGTGCACCGCGTCGGTCTGCACCCCGGTCGAACCGGTGGTGTAGGCGACCTGCTCGCGGACCTGCTCGCAGATCGCCAACGCGGCGGCGTGCGGGGTCGGGTGGGCGGCCCGCACCGACTCGGCCAACGCGGTCAGCTCCTCGTCCACAGCGGTACGCGGAGTGGGCAGCAGGAACTCGTGCCACTGGTCCACCTGCTCGGGGCGGCCGAGATCGGTCCAGCCGGCCGAGTCCGCCGCGTCGAGCAGGTCGCCCGGCGGCAGGGTCTCCACCGTGGAGATCGCGGCGACCTCCAGCGCGTCGTGCGGGGAGTGCACGTCGAACGCGGTCACCCCGGTGCCCCAGTAGTCCTCGTACCGGTAGGTGCGGGCCGGCGGGAAGACCTCGACCCGGGCCTCCAGCACCGCCTGACGGGCCTCGTTCCGCGGCGCCATCCGGGCCTCGTTGTACGACGACCCGACCTGGCCGGCGTAGCTGAACCCGGTGCGGTGCTCCACCTTCAGCCGCCAGGAGTGCACGCTCACGCCACCGCCTCCGGAAGCCAGAGCACCGCCGCGGTCTGCCGGAAGTACCGCCGGGACACCGCGTCGTTCAGGTGTGAACAGGTGCGCTCCAGGCTGTCCAGTACGGCGGCCAGGTCGGTGAGGAGTTCGTCGGCGCCCCGGAACTCCAGGTTCGTCCGGGCCCGCCCGATGATCCGCTGCGCGTCGGTGACCGCCCCGGACCGGCCGGTCGACCCGGTGCCGGCGGTCCGTTCCAGCTCGGCCAGGCACGACTCGGCGGCGGTCAACGCGGCGAACACCGACCGGGGAAACAGCCGGTCCAGCAGCAGGAACTCGGCGGCGTGCTGGTCGTCCAGCGAGCCACGGTAGGTGCGCAGAAAGGTCTCCCAGGCACCGCACGAGCGCAGCAGGGTCAGCCAGGACGGGATGCTGCCGCCAGCCCGTACGTGGGTGGAGAGCAGCCGGGCGGTCATGTCGACCCGTTCGATGCTGCGCCCGAGCACCAGGAACAGCCAGCCCTCGTCGCGGCTCATGGTGGCGTCGGTGAGCCCGGCCATCAACGCGCACCGTTCCCGGGTCCAGCGGAAGAACGCGTGCACCCCCTGCTGCTCGACCCGACGGCGGGCGTCCGGCAGCCCGTGCCAGGTGGCGTTGAGGCACTCCCACATCTCCGATGAGATCGTCTCCCGGGCGCCACGGGCGTTCTCCCGGGCGGCGGCCAGCGATCCGACGACCGAGCTGGCGCCGTGTCCGTCGAGGCCGAGCAGGCCGACGAGCCGCGCCGACGACACCGGCTGGTCGTCGACGTCGACGCCCATCACGCCGAGCAGCGACCGGCAGGCGGTCTCCTCGGCCACCCACGGATCGGAGATGATTCGGTGCAGGTGTACGTCGAGGATGCGGGAGGTGTCCTCGGCCCGCTCCACGTACCGGCCGATCCAGTAGAGCGACTCGGCGATCCGGCTCAGCATCGACCGCCCTCCCCGCGTACCTGTAGTCCTTGTTGTTGCTGTTGTTGTTGCTGTCGTCGGGCGGAGGTCTCGGCGACGCCGGGGCCGGGGTCCGGGGTCGGCGCGGCCGGCGACGGGTCCGCACCGCTGACGGTCAGGTCGGCGAGCACCGGCGCGTCGTCCGGGTGCGGCGTGGCGGTCGGCGAGGCAAGCACCCAGGTGTCCTTGGAGCCACCGCCCTGGCTGGAGTTGACCACCAGGGCGCCTTCGGGCAACGCCACCCGGGTCAGCCCGCCGGGCAGCACCCAGACCCGGTCTCCGTCGTTGACCGCGAACGGACGCAGGTCGACATGCCGGGCCCGCAGCCGGTTACCGATCAGCGTCGGCACCATCGACAGCGCCACCTCCCGCTGGGCGATCCAGCCACGGGGGTCGATCAGGATCCGCTCCCGGACCTGGGCCAGCTCCTCGTCACTGGCCTGGGAACCGATCACGATGCCGGCGCCGCCGGAGCGTCGACCGGCTTGAGCACCAGTTGGTCGAGCCGGTCCAGGACGTGGTCGAGCACGTCCGGGCCGTCGTCGAGGCGGTACGTCTCGACGTTCGGCAGAATCGGATCCTCGGCCAGGTAGTAGCGGATCAGCTCCGGGACGTACGTGTAGAGCAGCTTGTCGTCGGCGACACCGTTGCCGACCGCGTTGGCGATGGTGACCCGGCCGGCGCGGGCCGCGTTGAGCAGCCCGGCGACGCCGAGTACCGAGTCGGCCCGGAAGTGCACCGGGTCGAGGAACTCGTCGTCGATCCGCCGGTAGATCACATCGACCCGCTGCTCACCGCCGGTGGTGCGCATCGCCACTTCGTTGCCCACGCAGACCAGGTCGCGCCCTTCGACCAGCTCGACGCCCATCTCCCGGGCCAGCAGCGCGTGCTCGAAGTAGGCCGAGTTGTGCACCCCAGGGGTGAGCACCACCACCGTCGGGTCGACGACGCCCGCCGGTGCGGCGGCCCGCAGCGCCCGCAGCAGTTGCGCCGGGTAGGACTCCACCGGCTGGATCCGGGTCGAGGCGAAGACCTCCGGCAGTACGTGGGCCATCGCCCGCCGGTTCTCCATCACGTAACTGACCCCGGACGGCACCCGTACGTTGTCCTCCAGGACCCGGAAGGTGCCCTGCTCGTCGCGGATCAGGTCGACCCCGGCGACGTGGATGCGCACCCCGTTGTGCGGCACGATGTCCAGCGGGAACGGCCGCTCGACGCCCTTGAGCGCGAAGGTGATGCCCTGGTCGAGGAAGGCCCGGGCGAGGACGTCGGCCCGTACCTCCAGCTCGGCGCTGGACAGGGGCTGCAGGGTGGCGTGCAACGCCTCGTAGGTCTGCCGCGGCATGCCCGGCTCGCCGAACATCTCGTCCCAGCCGGGGCCGAGGTGGTAGTCCTCGAACAGATCGGCCATCGGCCAGCCCCGCCCTTCATCCGACGACTGCGGTCCGCTCCCTGTCCCCGATGGTTATCACACCTGCATGCATCACACCACGGAGCGCGGCAGCCTGCATCTTCACGGTCCCCGCACGGTACGCCGGACTCGTTGCGTACGGGTAACGCGACCGGACGTGTCCGTCGCGCCGGTCAGCGCGACCGGTAGGCATCGCCGCGATGCTCGACGGCGGTGACCGTGACCACGTACCGCTCATCATCGATCTCGTAGAGGACCCGGTAGGCGCCGCGCCGGGCCGACCAGGTCCCTTCGTAGGGCGGGAGCATTAGCGGTTTACCGAGCCGGTGCGGGTTGTTGATCAACACAGTGGTGACGAACTCGTAGACGGCTGTGGCGACCTTCTCCGGCAGCCGCCCGGCAAGGGCACGGGCCGCCGGTCCGGCGATACGGATCTGATAGGGCCGCTGGTCCGAGGGCTGACTCACTGGTCACCAGATGACGGAGCCCGGCTGGCCATCAGCGCGGCTACCTGGCTGGCATCCAGTACGTCACCGGCCGCGATGGCAGCCCGGGACTCGGCGAGCTGGCGCATGGCCTCCGGGCTGGAAAGTACGTCCAGAGTCTCCTCCAGCGCGGCGAGATCGTCCGGAGAGATGAGAACTGCGACCGGGCGTCCATGGCGCGTGATCTCGATGCGCTCGTGGGTACGTTCGACTTCCTCGATCAGCTCCGAGAGCCTGTTGCGGGCATCAGTGAACGGCATGATCGTCATGTCGTCAGCCTAGCAGAACTGGCGCGAATTCTGTACAGTTTCCGATCTCTCCAGGGTCCGACGAACTACGCAGCGTCACCTCGCTGGGTCGGGTTGTCCGACCGAGCCTGATGTCACAGGTGCATCAAGATGCGCCTGTGGCATCAGGCTTGAAAAGCACCATGGGTCCGGCGGCGCCGTTAGGTCCGGCACCCCGTCGTAGTCGATCAGATCGTGCCCCACGACTCAGATCGACCGTCGGATGCGGCGGTATTCGGCAGCGGCCCGGCGGATCCGCGCCCACGACAACTGCCGGCAGTCGGTGGTGCCGGGACATTCAGTGTGGCAGCGGCGGCCGGCGTCATGGGCCTGCACCGCGCGGGCCGCCGCCTCGTCGATCCAGGTCCATGCCACGAACCGCTCGTACAGTTCGCGCGGATCGGTGATACCCGCCTCGGCGACGGCGAGCGGCAGCATCCCGCCGAGGTCGACCGACAACGCGAGCGGCTCACCGGCGTACGCCTCGGCCAGCTGAACACGGGCCGGCGGGCACGGCCACGGGGTGTCCACCGGGCAGACCGCGCACGTCCACGCCGGGCGCTGCGGGGTGTGCACCGGCCCGGGTCGGCCGGTCACGACAGGTAGTACCGGCCGCCGTTGCCGCCCCGCCGGTCAGCCCGGTCGGTACGGGTCGCCGGCCGACCGGTCCCGGGCCGGGTCGGCTGGTCGACGTACCGGCGACGGCCGGGCACCGGACGGACGACGTCGACCACGGCGTCGACGCGGAGAAACCACTTGCCGATCATCTTCGCGCTCCTCTGTCAGCGGGGGCGGCGGCCCGGCGGGCACGGGGGGACCCGGCCGGACCGCCGCCGATCTGGGTGGCCCGGCCCCGCGGATCCCACGCGAGGGCATACGCGGGGTACCGGGCAGGACCGGGCCGTACAGGCGCTGCGCGGACCGGCCCCACCTACCTCTCGGACCACGCATGAATGCGCTCCGCACACACACTGTCACCGCACGGCTGGTGGCGACATGTACAGGAAGGGACAATTCGACGGACGCTCAAACGTGAACTGACCCGCTACGGGGCAGCGGTCCTGGTCAGGTGATGTCCAGGAAGTCCGCTAGGTCGCGCAGTTTGCGCGGCACAGTTCTGGAGTTGGCATGCAGCAGACGATCAGTCAGGCGATGGGCGTACCGCTGATAGCGCAGCCACTCCGGCGCCGTTTCACGCAGTTGCAGGAGAATCGCCAAAGCCTCGTCCCGGTGACGGCGATCGATCGCGGCAGCGGCGACGTCCAACCGGAACCGCTGATACGTCACGGCCGGCCGCGCACCTGGTGGAACGGTGCGCGCAACCCGGGTCGCGCGGCCGGCGTCCCCGGTCACCATCGCCAACTCGACCTCACGCATGGCCACAACCGCCGGCGCGAACGTGGTCCAGTGCGCGACGTGCGGCGAGATGTAACCAGCGGCGACGTGCGCGGCCGCGTGCGCACGGCGAAGGGCGTCTGCGGCCACATCCATCCGGTTGTTGCGGGTGGCGGCAGCCGCCGCACCGAGGTTCAGCCACCCCCACACCGCGACCTGGCTCGCCGGTGACTTCGTCAGACTCGGTTCGATCTGTTCCGCAGTGTCGAGCGCGGCGCGTTCGGCGTCGTCGAACCGAGCCTGGCGGGTCAGTAGCCACCCCTCGCTGCACACGACGGAGGCCGTCAGGACATCGTCGCCAGCGCGGCGGCCAGCGTCCATCGCCAGCCCGAGCGCGTGATAGGCGAGATCGTCCTTCCGCAGCTGGGTCAGCACCAGAGCGCCGGTCTGGTAGACCTGCGCAAGCTGACCCCACATGCTGTGCTTCTGCTGTTCGTCAGCCTCGGCCACACCAGTGCGGGCATGACTGATGGCCGTGGGAAGTGCCGCTACAGCACCGGCGTAGTCGCTGTCTCGGAACATGCCGTTGATCTCGCGCACGGAATCAACGACATCGTCGAGGCTCGGCGGAGCATCGTCTGCCAGGGCAACCAGGTCACCGGTGGCAGTTCTGGCTGGCTGCAACATTCGGCGGATCTGGTAGAGCTCGTCACGGTCGTCGGTCGGCGGTTGCATCTGGACCGGTCCGGGGTGGAACAGGTCGACTGTGGTCACACCGAGTGCGGCGGCGAGGCGGCGCAGGGTCGGAAGCGAGGCGGAGTCCCGGTCGCCGCGTTCCAGCTTGCGAATCACGGAGGTGCTGACGCCGCTTCGTTCCGCGAGGCCCTCCTGAGTGAATCCAGCCCGTCGACGCTTCCGAGCCAGAGCCTCCCCGATGTTCATCGTCGCCCTCCCGCACGAGGGTTGATGGCTGGCCACCGCACCGGCCAGCGCTCTCATCGCGACGGTACGCCGGACCGGCCACCGCCGCTACGCTGCTCGGCAGGGGTCGCCTGCACGCCGACCCCACCGTCCCGTCCGCGTGCCCGGCAGTTGCTTCGGGCCGTCGAGGGAACCGTCATTGTTGTCAAAGCTGGCCCGAGACAACAATGACGGTTCCCTCGGCGCATGGCCACGCGACGCAGGCTCGCCCTCGCTGGTTCGACCAGCACCGCGAGGCGGGGCGGGCTGCCGGCACGGGACCTGCCGGCAGCCCGGGCGTCGTCCGCGACCACCGGGAACGGGGGGATCCGGGGGTAGCGGATGTTGCCGTGTCAACCGTACGCCTTCCTGGCCGATCCGCGCCGCCCCCGAAAGTTCCCAATCAATCACTCTTCGTCATGCCACATGAGCTGACGTGCGGCTTCAGCGACTGATCCGGACAACGAAGGATAAATTGTGATTGTGTGCGCCAACTGGCTCACCGTCATGTGGTTCTCCACCGCGACGGTGATCGGCATGATCAACTCACTGGCCTTGGGGGCCACCACCACCCCGCCGATGATCTGCCCGCTGGCCGGGCGGCAGAACAGTTTGACGAAGCCGTCCCGCAGGTCAGCCATCTTCGCCCGGGCGTTGCCGGCCAGCGGCAGCATCACCTGCCGGGCCTGCACCCGACCGTCGTCCACCTCGTCCTGGGACACCCCGACGGTGGCCAGCTCCGGATCGGTGAAGACGTTCGCCGCGACGGTACGCAGCCGCAGCGGCACCACCGCCTCGCCGAGCGCGTGCCACATCGCGATCCGGCCCTGCATCGCCGCCACGCTGGCCAGCGGCAGCACCCCGGTGCAGTCGCCGGCGGCGTAGATGCCCGGCACGTTGGTACGCGACACCCGGTCCACCGGCACGTGCCCACCGTCCGCGACGGTCACCCCGTACTCGGCGAGCCCCAGGTCCGCCGTGTTCGGCACCGAGCCGACCGCGATCAGCGCGTGCGAGGCGGTCACTGTACGGCCGTCGCTGAGCCGCACCTCGACACCGTCGCCGACCCGGGTGACCGCGTCGGCGCGCGAGTTGTTCAGGATCGTCATGCCCCGGGCCCGGAACACCTGCTCGATCGCCATCGCCGCGTCGGCGTCCTCGTGCGGCATCACCCGGTCCCGGCTGGAGACGAGGGTCACCGGCACCCCCATCGCCAGGTACGCGCTGGCGAACTCGGCACCGGTCACGCCGGAGCCGACCACCACCAGGTGCTCGGGCAGCGCCGGCAGGTCGTACACCTGCCGCCAGGTCAGGATGCGTTCGCCGTCGGGCACGGCGGTGGGCAGCTGCCGGGGCGTGGCGCCGGTGGCGACCAGTACGGTGGACGCCTCGATCGGGTACTCACCGTCACCGCTGTCGGGGCTGACGAGCACCCGGTGGGTGTGACCGAGCGTGTCCTCACCGAGCCGGGCCCGCCCCGCGACGAATGTCACACCGGCCTTGACGAGTTTGCTGTGCACGTCGGCCGACTGGGCCAGCGCGAGCCGCTTGACCCGGGCGTGCACTGCGGCGGCGTCGACGGTGACCGCCTCCAGCCCATCGGAGTCGATGCCGAACTCCTCGGTGTCCCGGTACCCGGTGACCACCTCTGAGCTGGCGATGAAGGTTTTGGACGGGACGCAGTCGGACAGCACGCAGGCGCCACCCGCCCCGTCCGCCTCGACCACCGTGACGTCGGCCCGCAGCTGCGCCGCGACCAACGCCGCCTCGTAACCGGCCGGGCCACCGCCGATTATCACTATCCGCTTCAAAACGACTCTCTCCCCAAACTTGAACTTATGCTGACGAAACACCCGGCTGACGGCGGTCGCCGGCCAGTTGCCCGACACGCGACACGCTCACTCGTATTCTCCCCCACCCCTCGGCCGGGCTATCGTCATCGCCGTGCGTCACTACGCCGCGTATGGCTCAAACCTCGACCCTGCTCGGATGCGTGCTTACTGTCCGCATTCGCCGATGGTGGGCACCGGCTGGCTGGAAGGCTGGCGGCTCACCTTCGCCGGTGAGGGGGTGATCGGCTGGGAGGGAGCGGTCACCACCATCGTGGAGTCGCCCGGCGACCGGGTCTTCGTCGCACTCTACGACGTACACCCGTGGGACGCCGCGCAGCTCGACGAGGTCGAGGGCGCGCTGTCCGGCACCTACCGGCGGCTGACCGTCCGGGCGGTCACCCTGGATGGTGCGATCACCGCCTGGGTCTACGTCTTCGACGGGTACGAAGGCGGGCTGCCCACCGCCTGGTACCTGTCGGAGATCGCCAACGCCGCCGAAAAGGCCGGTGCGCCGGACGACTACGTCGCCGAGCTACGGAAGCGACCCACCCGTACCGCCACCGCCTGACCTGCCTACCGCCGGCCGAGCAGCAGGGCGCCGGCCGTACGGTCGTCAGTCGGCCGGGCGACCGGTCGCCGGCCGTACGTGGGACAGCGCGGCGTGCAGCAGCTCGACGAGTTCCCGCCGCTGCTCGGCACGCAGCACGGCGAACGCCTGACCGGTGATCCGATTGGTCACCCGGTCCGCCCACAACCGGCGGCGGATCAGCGGGCCGACCGGCGGCCATGGCGGCGACCACCCGGCCGCGACCGCAGCCTTCGTCCCGTCCGGGCCGCCCAGCAGCGCCTCCACCGGCGTCAGCCCGGCCACCCGTACCGCCATCAGGTGTGCCCCGGAGCGGTGCTCGGCGAGCAGCCGCACCGCGACGGCGGCCCGCGCCCCGGCCGTGTCGTCCGGCCGGGGCATCGCCCGCCAGGCAGCGAACAGCGGCATCGCGGTCGCGTCCGCCGCCCCCACCACCGCCTCGGCCAGCTCGACCAGCCGGTCCACCTGCGGACAGTCGCCGAGTTGCTCGGCACCCCACCGGCAGCATTCGGCCATGCTCACCACCGCCACCCCGGTCGGGTCGGTCACCGCGCCGGCGGCCTGCCAGCCGTCAGCCACCGCGTCGGTGCCGATGAACCCGAGCGCGGCCGCGACCGTTTCGGCCGGTACGCCGCCGAGCACCCCGGCCCGGCCGGCGATGTGAAACGCCCAGCCGCTGAGCCCCAACTGACGCGCCCGGCTCAACGTGCGCGGACACTCCTGGTACGCCGTACTCAACTCGTGCAGGCTGCGCCGGCACGCGCCGGCCGCCTGATCGGGAATCACCGCGTCATCGCCTTTCGCCCACCCGCCCGGCCGGTCACCGCCACCGACTCACCGGTCAGCGGTCGGTCTGCGGCCCGGGCAGGTCCTCCAGCGCGGCTGCCACGTCGCCGGCGTACCGTCGGGCGGCGACGGCTGCCCGTTCCGCAGTCTTGCGCGCCACCTTACGACGGGCATGCTCCCGCTCGGCTGCTGAGCGTCGCCGTTCCCATTCGGCCAGTTGACGCTGTGCCTCGGCGACGGCGTCGGCCGCATCCCGCTCGGCGGTGACGGCCCGGTCGAGTTCGGTGTGGGCAGCCCGCTGGCCGGCCTCGGCCTTGTCCAGCTCGTCGACCAACCGCTGCCGGCGGGCGGCCAGCGCGCGAGCGGCCTTGTCCGCCGCCCGCTCGCGCTCCCGCTGCGCCGCTGCCGAAGACTCCCCCGCCCGCGAAGACTCCGCCTCCCGCGCGGGTCCGGCCGCCCGGGTCGGCTGATCGGCGGCGGCCACCTCGTCGTCCGGGCCGACCAGCCGCAGGCGGGGCCGCGGGACCTCACCGAAACCGGCGTAGTCGACCGCGCGGACCAGCCGGCCGGACCGCACCTGGGCGGCGATCTCCTCGTCGGCGAGGGCAGCGGACAGGGTCGCCTCGACCTCGCCCAACGGCAGCTTCGTCGACGCCACCGCCGGGTCCTCGGCGACGGCCAGCTCCCGGCACTCGGCCACCAGCCCGTCGACCAGCGCCCGCCGCCGGATCGACAGCTCCCGCAGGGCGGGACCCCGCAGCTCCCGCTGGGCGGCGCGCAACTGCCCGGACAGCTCTATCAGGCCGTCGAGCAGGTCGGCGCGGCGCAGGGCGAGCAGGTTGACCAGCCAGGCGGCCACCGTCGGTCTGCGGAGCTTCCCGATGGCCCGGGCGGTGTCCGGGTCGCTGCCCCGGACGGCCGAGACGGCCTCGGTACGGGCCGCGACGAACCGCGCGGGCGGCACCGCGTACAGCTGTCGCACCACCTCGGCGGGCACCCCACTGCCGGTCACGGCGCCCCGGCTCAGCGTACCGAGGTGCCGGCCGGCAGCCGGGCGTAGTCGCAGCCGGCCAGCTTGGTCATGTTGCCGTCGGTGACCTTGTGCCCGGCGTCGTTGAGCAGCCCGTCGTGCAGGGCGAGCGCCCGGCGCGGGGCCACCGCGCGGACGAACTCGACCGCCTCGGAGAGCTTCAGCCAGGGCGCGGAGACCGGCACGAACAGGGTGTCCACCTCGGCGTCGGTCGGCACGTCGAACGAGTCGCCCGGGTGGTAGACCGAGTCGGCGATCAGGAAGCCGAGGTTGGGCACCCGGGGCAGGTCGGGGTGGATCTCGGCATGCCATCCCCCGTACGCCCGGACCGGGATGCCGGCGGCCTCGAAGCGCTCCCCTGACTCGACGGCGGTCGCCACCTCGCCGAGCCCGTCCAGTTTGGGCAGCACCGATGGGTGAGTGTGGATGGTCACCGAGGGTCGTCGGGCGAGCGCGTCGGTCAACTGGCCGACGTCGAGGTGGTCGAAGTGTTCGTGGGTGACGAGGACCGCGTCGACGCCGTCGAGCGCGGCCGGCTCGCTGAACGCGCCCGGGTCGATCACCAGCACCCCGCCGTCGCGTTCCACCCGTACGCAGGAATGCCCGAACTTGGTCAGTCGCACCGTGACCCCCTGTGAGCCGAATCGTGATCTGCCGCCTCGCAGTCTGCCGGAACCGGCCGGCTCGCGCCGCGCGTCTGACCGACACCTGGTGAACGCGTATGACGATTTCGAGGAGCACCCCTTGACTGTGAACAACGGAAGACGAGGCCGGTGGCGCACCGGTGGCCGGCGCGGCACGGCGACCGGCACGGCGGCCCTGCTCGCCCTGCTGATCCTCGCCGGCTGCTCGGGGTCGGAGGACTCCGGTGTCAGCAGCTCCGCCGACATGCCGCAGCGGGCCGAGCCGGCGCCGGCGGGTGGTGCGCCGGGCGACGGCGGACTGACCGGCGGGGACGACGCGGGCGGCGAGGAGGCGGCCGGTGCGGACACGGCCGGCGGCGGTGAGCGGGGCGGCCAGGCCGACCGGCCGGACGGGACCTCACCGGTCGACCTGGCGGTGGGCAACCGGTCGATCATCTACTCCGGGTCGATCACCGTGCAGGTGACCGACGTGCCGGCGAAGGCCGGCGAGGCGGCGACGATCGCCACCTCGGTCGGCGGGTTCGTCGGGCGCGACCAGCGCTCCGAGTACGAGTCGTACGGCCGGGCCACGCTGGAGCTGCGGGTGCCGGCGGAGCAGTTCGACCGGGTCGTCGACCGGCTGTCCCGCCTGGGCGAGGAGGTCAGCCGGGAGTTGACCACCCAGGACGTCACCGAGGAGGTGCTGGACCTGGACGCCCGGATCACCACCCAGCAGGCCCGGGTACGCAGCGGCCGGGCGCTGCTGGCCGAAGCGGAAACCCTGGCCGACCTGGTGATGCTGGAGTCGGAGCTGGCCAAGCGGGAGGCGGACCTGGCGTCGCTGGAAGCCCGCAAACGTGGCCTGGACGATCTGGTGACGCTGTCGCGAATCACCGTCGAGCTGATCGGCCCGGACGCGACGCCGCCGGTCGACGATGAGTCGGAGCTGGGTTTCCTGGCCGGGTTGGGGGCCGGTTGGCGGGCGTTCGTCGGGTCGATGCAGGTGCTGGTCACCGTGGTCGGCGCGCTGCTGCCGTGGCTGATCGCTCTCGGCGTACCCGCGTTGGGGGTGTTCTGGTTGGTACGCACGACGCGGGGCCGGTCCCGGCCGGTCGCGGCCGCCACCGCACCCGCCGGCGGCGCACCGGCAGCAGCGGCG
Source organism: Micromonospora sp. Llam0 (assembly GCF_003751085.1). Classification (NCBI taxonomy): domain Bacteria; kingdom Bacillati; phylum Actinomycetota; class Actinomycetes; order Micromonosporales; family Micromonosporaceae; genus Micromonospora; species Micromonospora sp. Llam0. The sequence goes on from NZ_RJJY01000002.1 coordinate 334,703, forward strand.
GCCGGAGGCGCCGCGGTGCCGACACCGCGACGTGACGACGACGGTACGGACGGCAACGGCGCGGGCGACAACAGCACGGACGGCGGCCGGGTCGGCGGCGACGCGCCGGCCCGCTGATCCGCCGGTCAGTCGGCCTCGGCCAGCTGCAGCACGGTGTGGACGAGCAGGCGGACGCCGACGGCGATCGCCCGCTCGTCCACGTCGAACGAGGCGCGGTGCAGGTCGCTACCGGCCTCGGCGCGGCCGACGCCGAGGCGGGCCAGGGCACCCGGCACGTACTCCAGGTACCAGGAGAAGTCCTCGCCGCCCATGCTCTGCGGGGTGTCGGCGACGGCGGCGGGGCCGAGGGCCGCTGCGGTAGCGGCGGTGAGCGCGCCGATCGCGGCGGCATCGTTGATCACCGGTGGGCGACCGCGCAGGTACTCGATGTCGACCGTCGCGCCGGTCGGGGCGACCACTTCCCGGATGATCTGGGTGACGATGTCCGGCGCGGCGTCCCAGGTCGGCCGGTCGAGCACCCGCAGGGTGCCGGCCGCGCTCGCCTCGTTGGGGATCACGTTGTACTGGGTGCCGGCGGACGCCTGACCGAAGACCAGCAGCAGGCCGGCGTTGGCCGGCACCCGCCGGTTGACCAGCGCGGGCACCTCGGTGACCAGCCGGCCCAGGGCGTTGACCAGGTCGACGGTCAGGTGCGGGCGGGCGGTGTGACCGCCCGGGCCGGTCAGCCGCACGCTGATGTTGTCCGCCGCCGCGGTGATCGGGCCGACCCGCAGCCCGACCCGGCCGACCGGCAGGTTCGGGTCGCAGTGCAGCGCGAAGATCTGGGTGACGTCCTCGAGCCCGCCGGCGGCGATGACCTCCAGCGAGCCGCAGGGCAGGATCTCCTCGGCCGGCTGGAAGATCAGCCGGACCCGCTGGTGCAGCTCGCCGCGGTCGGCGAGCTGTGCGAGCAGCATCGCCACGCCGAGCAGTACGGTGGTGTGCACGTCGTGCCCGCAGGCGTGGCAGACGCCCGGCACGGTCGACCGGTACGGCACGTCCTTGACGTCGGCCAGCGGCAGCGCGTCGATGTCGGCGCGCAGCGCGACCACCGGGCCGTCGGCGGGGCCGGCGTCGATGTCGCAGATGACGCCGTTGCCCTTGGGCAGCAGCCGGGCGGTGAGCCCCATCCTGGTGAGCTGGTTGGCGATGAACGCGGCGGTCTCGAACTCGTGGCCGGACAGCTCCGGGTGGGCGTGCAGGTGCCGCCGGATCGCGGTCAACTGCCGCCCGCGGACATCGAGCAACTGGTCCAGCCCGGCCGGCAGGGGTTGGGCACCTGGCAGTGGATCGGGCCAGGACGACGCCATCTCGCTGCCGGTGGGCAACGTCAACGCACTCGTCACGTCAGATTCTCGATCACTGTGGATGGGATGGGACTCCGACAGCCTAGACCGGGGACGGTAACGCTGCGCAACGTCATTCGGGTAGTGACCGCATCGCGTATTGTCATGGAATGCCTGGTAGAGGCGATCGGACCGCTGCGGTCCGCCCCGAATGTCACCATCGTAGGCAGCCATGGGTCCCACACCTCCTACGCCGAGTAACGAGCCACGCAGCGACCCGGCAGCCGGTTCGACCAAAAACTGACAGATATCTGACTGTCGTGACACCCCCCGGTCCGGGCATGCCATCTGATAACGACACCGTGACGGGTTGCGCACCTAGAGTCCGATCCGGTGTACATTGGGCTACCACACAACGACACAGAGTGGACTTCTCACCAACCTCGGCGCGTAGCTTTCGTTCCGCCGAGCGACCCAGCAAGATAGAGGGGTTGGTTCCCCGGCCCCTCAATTTCTCTCGGCGGCATTTCCTGTGACTCAGATTCCGACGTGGAGTGGCGGACCAGTCAGCTCTACCAGCGCACGGGCGGCACCCGGCGCCACCATCGGTGGCCGGTACTCGTTGCGTGCCGCGGTCGGGCACGGTGGCATGGGCACCGTCTGGCGCGCCACCGACACCCTGCTCCGACGCGACGTGGCGGTCAAGGAGGTAGTCCTCCCCCCAGGGCTGGCCCCCAGCGACCGCGACGCGATGTACGAACGCACCCTGCGGGAGGCCCGCGCGGCGGCCGCACTGCAGCACCCGGCCGTGGTCCAGGTCTACGACGTGGTCACCGAGGGTGGCCGCCCGTGGATCGTGATGGAGCTGCTGGACGCCCGCAGCCTCGCCGACATGGTCATCGAGGACGGCCCGGTCGCCCAGCGCGCGGTCGCCAAGATCGGCATCGCGCTGCTCGGCGCGTTGGAGGTCGCCCATGCCATCGGCGTCCTGCACCGCGACGTCAAGCCGGCGAACGTGCTGATCTGCACCGACGGTCGCTGCGTACTCACCGACTTCGGTGTCGCCCGGATGCCCACCGACGTCCAGCTCACCACGCCCGGGATGGTGCTCGGCTCGCCGCACTTCATCTCCCCGGAGCGGGCCATGGGCCAGGACTTCGGGCCGCCGAGTGATCTGTTCTCCCTCGGCGTCACGCTCTACACCGCCGTCGAGGGGCGCCCGCCCTTCGACAAGGGCGACCCGATCGAGACCATGCACGCCGTCGTCGAGGACCCGCCCGCCGTCCCGGTGCGTTCCGGCCCGCTCACCGAGGTACTCTTCGGCCTGCTGGAGAAGGACCCGTCCCGGCGCTTCGACGTACCGACCGCCCGGAGCATGCTGCGCGAGCTGCTGGCCGGGCCGCTGGCCAGCAAGGCCCCGGCCAACCTGGTCACCGACCCGTACGCGGTGGTCTCGGTGCAGCGGCCGCCCAGCTGGCAGCAGCAGGCGCCACCGGCGCAGCCCCAGCCGACCGGCAAGATCGGCGGCCGGGCGATGATCGGCCCGGACGAGTCACTCACCGACCGCCTGGCCGAGCTACGCAAGGCCGGCCGGCAGATGCCGAGCGCGGCGCAGTGGTCCGCCGCCGGGCTGGACAACGCCAACCCGACCTCACCGGTCGCCGGGGCGACCGCCGCGATGCCGATCAGTCAGGCCGGCGTACCCGGTCCGCGTGGGCAGCAGCCGGGTCGACACGGCCACGGCCAGCAGGGCGGTCACGGACAGCAGGGCGGCCAGGGCGACGCGCTGCTCAGCCCGACCGGGACGATGCCGGCGCCGAGCTGGGGTGACGGGCAGCAGGGCTGGGACCAACCGCCGGCCGTTCGGCCGGCACCGGGAGGTGCCACCACCGCCGGCGCGATGCTGGACAAGGCGATCGCCGGGCTCCGGCAGGGCACCGGCAGCGCCGTCGACAAGGTGAAGAGCTGGGACCGGAAGGTGCAGATCGGCGCGGCGGCCGGCGCCACCCTGCTGATCCTGCTGATCTCCACCGTGCTGTTCAACAGCGGCTCCGGCGAGCCCCAGCAGCCGACGCTGACCGCGCCGCAGATCACCGAGGAGCCCGCGCCGGCCATCCCGACGAAGACCGTCAACGAGCGCGGCGTCACCGTCGACGTGCCGGAGAACTGGGAGAAGGCCAGCGGCGGGCTGTACACCGACTTCACCGATCCGGACGACGCGGGCCGGAAGGTCCGGATCGTGGTCGAGCCGTCCGGTTCATCGGTGCAACGCTGGGCCGAGGTCGCCGAGAAGGGCCTGAAGCGGCCGGAATCACAGTCCTGCGCCCGGCCGTACGCCCAGCTCGACATGACCACCGACGTCGAGCTGGCCGGTCGGCAGGCCGTCCAGTTCGAGTACACCTGCGGTGACGGCGACAACAAACGGCACGGCGTGTGGCGGGCGGTCGTCGCCAACGGCAAGGCGTACTCGTTCTTCCTCACCACCCCGGACGCGCGGTTCGAGGAGAGCCTGCCGGTCTTCGAGGAGATGGTCCGGACCTTCCAGCTCGCCGAGGCCGGCTGACCGATGCCCATCGACCAGCCGGCGGCAGCCGGCGACCCGGCGACGTTGCCAGCGGCAGCCAGCGACTCGGCGGCGTTACCGGCGCGGGTGGCGGCCTGGCTCGGCGACGAGCCGGACCCGGCCGCCCGCGCCGAACTGCTGACCCTGCTGGACCAACTGCCGGGCAGCGCGGCCGAGCTGGCCGACCGGTTCGCCGGGCCGTTGACGTTCGGCACCGCCGGGCTACGCGGCCCGCTGCGGGCCGGCCCGAACGGCATGAACCTGCAGGTCGTCACCAGGGCCGCCGCCGGGCTGGTGAGCTGGTTGGCCGAGCAGGGCGGCACCGGACCGGTGGTGATCGGCTACGACGCCCGGCACGGGTCACGGGCCTTCGCGGTGCGCACCGCCGAGGTGGTCACCGGTGCGGGGCGGGACGCCTACCTGTTGCCCCGCCCGTTGCCCACCCCGGTGCTGGCGTACGCGGTCCGCGCCCTCGACGCGGTGGCGGCAGTGATGGTCACCGCCAGCCACAACCCGCCGCAGGACAACGGCTACAAGGTCTACCTCGGCGCTCAGCTCGGCGGACCGGCCGGTGCCGGCGCGCAGATCGCGCCGCCGGCCGACCAGCAGATCGAGACGGCGATCCGGGCGGTCGGCAAGCTCGTCGACGTGCCGCTCGGCGGCCCCGGCAAGACACTGGACGACGAGATCGTGGCCGGCTACCTGCGCACCGCCGTGGCGGTGGTGGACCGGGCGACCTCCCGGGCGCTGACCGTGGCGTACACGCCGCTGCACGGCGTCGGTGGGGCGGTGCTGCGGGAGGCGTTCGTCGGTGCCGGATTCCCGGCACCGCTGGTCGTCGCCGAGCAGGCCGAGCCGGATCCGCAGTTCCCGACCGTGGCGTTTCCCAACCCGGAGGAGCCGGGCGCGATGGACCGGGTCGTCGCGCTGGCCCGAGCACACGGAGCCGACCTGGCGATCGCCAACGACCCGGACGCCGACCGGTGCGCCGTCGCCGTACCGGCGCACGGTGACCCCGACGCCGGTGGCGACCCCGGCGCCGGGTGGCGGATGCTGCGCGGCGACGAGCTGGGTGTGCTGCTCGCCGACCACCTGATGCGCCAGGGCCGGCACGGCCGCTACGCCACCACCATCGTCTCGTCGTCGCTGCTCGGCGCGCTCTGCACGGCGCGCGGCGAGCCGTACGCCGAGACCCTCACCGGCTTCAAGTGGATCGTCCGGGCCGGCAGCGACCTCACCGACGGGACCGACGTGCCGCTGGTCTACGGCTACGAGGAGGCACTCGGCTACTGCGTGGCACCCGACCAGGTACGCGACAAGGACGGCATCACCGCCGCGCTGCTCACCGCCGAGCTGGCCGCCGAGCTCAAGGCGGCCGGTCGGGGCCTGGCCGACCGGCTCGACGAACTGGCCACCGAGTTCGGGGTGTACCAGACCGACCAGCTCGCCGTGCGGGTCGACGAGCTGAGCGAGATCGCCACCGCGATGGCGTACCTGCGGGCGAACCTGCCGACGACGCTGCTCGGCGAGCCGGTCACCGCGACGCAGGATCTGCTGCCCGACGCCGACGTGGTGATCCTGCGTACCGGCACCGCCCGGGTCGTGGTCCGTCCTTCCGGGACGGAGCCGAAGCTGAAGGCGTACCTGGAGGTGGTCCAGCCGGTACGCGACGGCGACCCGGCTGCGGCCCGCGAACGGGCCGATCGGGCGTTGGCACGGCTGCGTTCGGAGACATCGGCCGCCCTGAACATCAAATAATGTCCGTTTGACCCGTTAGGCGCGACCAATTCATATTGCTGCTCGTTTAGCAGGTTATGCTGGCTAGCCGCTGCTTCGCCTACCTGACCGCCGCGACGCACCGGCGGTACGCGCTGCTCCCCTTCCACCGGCAGACCGCCCTGTTCCGGCTGACCCGGCGGCCCGGCCAGGCCGCCCGATGCTGGCTGGCCAGACGGCTGCGACCGGCCCGACCGACCGCCGCCGGCCTCCCCCGCCGATGGTCCGTACTGGACGGGCGACCCGTCCTGGCCGTCGTCGACGACACGATCAGCCCGCTCAACGCCCACCGGCGCAACCTGCACCTCGTCACCGACGCACTGACCCGGGCCGGGGTGGACCACTTCGTCATCCCGGCCGCATCCGGGCTCCGCAGCCGGGTCGGGGTGCCGGCCGGCGAGCGTACCGCCGCGTTGCGGGCCCTCGGCGGTGTCGGCGGTCTAAGGGCGGCGGTCGCCGAGCGCCGGCACCGTCGGCTGCCGACCCGGCCACGCTGGCGGCTGCGCCGTGCCCCGACGATCCGCGTCTTCCAGGCGGTGACCAGCGTCGACGGTCAGCTCACGTACGGCGGGCAGGCCGCATGCGAGGTCGAGTTCTGGGCCGTCGACGGTGACCGGCTGCACGCGCCACGGAGCAACGACGTCACCGCCGTGGTCCCGGCCCGGTCGGCCCCGGTACGGCTGACCGAGGCTGAGGCCTGCGCCTTCGCGCCGGAGGACCGGATCGCCCGGCATGTGACCCGTACCTCGTTCACCCGTCGGCCGGCGACCTGGCCCGACTTCCCGGTCGACCTGGTCTGCTGCTGGACCGACCCGACCGACCCGCGGTGGCGGTCCCGCCGACAGCGGGCCATGGCCCGCGCCGCCGGGCCGGTGCCACCGGCCCGGCGCGCCGACCGGCACCGCCACCGCCGCGGTGACAGCGGTGCCAGCCCGGCGGGCCACGTTGGCGACGAATGGGTCGGCTGGGACGGCACCGAGGAGCTGCGCCACCTGCTCCGCTCGGTCCACCTGCACGCGCCCTGGATCCGGCAGATCTTCCTGATCACCGCAGACCAGGTGCCGGGCTGGCTCGACGTGGACGATCAACGGTTGACCGTGGTCGACCACCGCGACCTGCTCGGTGGCCACACCGTGCTGCCCACCTTCAACCCGTACGCCGTCGAATCCGCAGTGCACGAGATCGACGGCCTGGCCGAACGGTTCCTCTACCTGCCCGGCAACGTCTTTCTCGGCCGGCCGGTCGACCGGACCACCTTCTTCGAAGCCAACGGGATCCCGAAAGTGCTGCTCAGCCCGCCGCCCGGGCCGGTCCGGGGAGACGGCCAGCCGGCCGTCTCGGGAGACAACCCGGCGGTGGCCGCCGCGCGACGCGTCTTCGCCGACCAGTTCGACCGCCTCGTCGACCCGGGCACCCCGGTCGGCGTACCGCTACCGGTGCGCCGCTCCACACTGGCCGAAATCTGCACCAGCATTCCCGAGATGGTCGCCCGGATCCGCAGCCACCAGATCCGGCATCCGGACGACGTGTCACTGATCCGCTCGCTGCACCCGCACTGGTCGTACCTGCGGGGCACCGCGATCCCCGGGTCACTGCGCCGGCACCGCGTCGACCCGGCCGCCCCCGACGCCGCGCTGCGGCTGCACCGGCTGCTCGACCGGCGCGACGTGGACGCGTTCGGGCTGGACACCGAGCTCACCGACGCGGTCGACTCCGTCGCCCGCCGGCTGCGGGTCGAGTTCCTCAACCGCTACTTCCCGACCCCGTCACCGTACGAGGTCGACCCGGAGACCGCAGCGGCCCGCGCCCCGTTCACCGCGACCGAGCTGGCGCAGCGCCTGCTGCGCCCGCCGGTCGGCCGGTTCCCGGTCGGCCCGCAGCTACGGCTGGCCGCCGCGCCGCAACAGCAGACCCGCCACCGCGACACCGGGTATCCCGCACAGCCGGACCCGCTGGCGGCGGCCGACCCGGTCCCGGCCACCGAGGTGCTGGTGGGACACCGCTGCGGCTGACCGGCGACCGGGTACCTATGGTGACCAGGTGCAGGCGATCATCGCGACCCTCGGCTACGTACTCTCCCCCGACGGACGTCAGGTGCTGATGCTGCGCCGCGACACCCGGCCGGACGACATCCACTACGGCTACTACAACGGGCTGGGCGGCAAGCTGGAGCCGGACGAGGACGTCATCGCCGGCATGCGCCGGGAGATCCGGGAGGAGTCCGGGCTGGAGTGCGGGCGGGTCGAGCTGGCCGGGACCATCTCCTGGCCGGGTTTCGGTCGGCACAGCGAAAACTGGTTCGGATTCCTGTTCCGGGTGCCGACCTGGTCCGGCGAGCCCCGGCCGGACTGCCCGGAAGGCACCCTGGTCTGGACCGACCTGGCCGACGTCCTCGCCGGCCGGGTGCCGATGTGGCCCAGCGACCGGCACTTCCTGCCGCTGGTCTTCGCCGAGCAGCCAACCGTCTTCCACGGCGTGATGCCGTTCGTCGACGGCGTGGCGACCAGCTGGAGCTGGACCGCCGCCGGCTGAAGGTCCGGTCAGAAGCGCGGCATCCCGCCGAACTGGCGGTCACCGGCGTCACCGAGCCCCGGCACGATGAACATCTTCTCGTTGAGCCGTTCGTCGATCGACGCGGTCACCAGCCGCAACGGCAGGCCGGAGCGGTCCAACCGGTCGATGCCGGCCGGCGCGGCGAGCACGCACAGTACGGTGATCTCGGTGGCACCCCGGTCGGCGAGCAGCCGGCAGCAGTGCTCCAGCGAACCGCCGGTGGCCAGCATCGGGTCGAGCACCAGCACCGGGATGCCGGCCAGGTCGACCGGCAGCGACTCCAGGTAGGCCCGGGGCTGGTAGGTCTCCTCGTCGCGGGCCAGTCCGACGAAGCCCATCGACGACTCAGGCAGCAGCGCCAACGCCGAGTCGGCCATGCCGAGCCCGGCGCGCAGCACCGGCACCAGCAGCGGCGGGTTCGCCAGCCGGGCCCCGTCGGTCGGCGCCACCGGGGTGGTCACCGGAAAAGACTCCACCGGGAAGGATCGGGCCGCCTCGTACACCAGCATGGTGGTGAGTTCGTGCAGCGCGGCGCGGAACGCCGCCGAATCGGTCCGGGCGTCGCGCATCGCGGTCAGCCGGGACTGGGCGAGAGGGTGATCAACTACGAGTACGTCCACGGTCGTTGAACCTACTCGCCAGCCCGGCGGCCGACGCATACACCTCACGGATCGCCTCGGCGTAGCGGGCCGGGGTGTGTTCGGCGCAGCGGGCCGCCGCCATGGCGGCCTGCCGGCGGGCCGGGTCCGGGTCGAGCAGCAGCCGCAGCACCCCGCCGGCCAGCGCACCCGGCTGCGGATCGGTGCGCAGCGCGGCACCGGCGAGCGCGCCGTGCGCGTGCAACGCCCGGTCGACCAGTACCACCGGCACCCCGGCCAGGCCGGCTTCCTGCAGGACCAACGCCTGGGTGTCGGTCTGCGAGGCGAACGCGAACACCTCGGCGGCCCCGTACGCCGCAGCCACCACCTCCGGGCCCTGCTGGCCGGTGAGGGTGATCCGGGCAGCCACCCGAGGGTCGATGGAGCGCAGCAGCCCGGCCAGCCAGCGCGGCTCGTACAGGGCACCGACCAGCACCAGCCGGGCGGCCGGGCAGCCGGCCAGCACCCGCTCGAACGCGGCGATCAGCAGGTCGATGCCCTTCTCCCGGTTGATCCGACCCACATAGAGGACCACCCGGTCGCTGGGCGTGATGCCGTGGCCGTACCGGAAGGCGTTGACCTCGTCGGCGGTGGTGCGGCGGGCCGCGACCCCGGTCGGCACCAGGTGCACCCGGTCGGCGGGCACCGGCAGATGGATCCGGTCCAGCACCGCCCGGGTCGGCACCACCACCGCGTCGGCGCCGCCGAGCAGCAAGGTGTTGGTGGCGTCCATGGCGGCCCGGCGGCGGGCGACCGCGCCGCTGGCCATCGGCCGGTGGTCGCGGGCGTGGCCGGCCGGTGCCGCCGCCGGGCGGGGCACGCCGAGCCGGCGGGCGTACAGCCGGACGCCGGCGCTGAGCGCGCGGGCCGGCACCCGGTACGCGTCGGCGTACGCGTGCAGGTCGGTGTGGTAGGTCTGGACCAGCGGCAGACCGAGCCGGCGGGCGGTGAGTACGCCGAGCAGCCCGACCGGCCCGGGGGTGTGTACGTGCACCACCTCCGGGGCGTGGGCGGCGATCTCGGCGATGGTGCCGGTGGCGGCGGCGCCGCGCAGCAGCCACGGCGACAACCGCAGGTCGGCGACTCCGCAGGGCAGCGCGCGTAGCCGCAGCACGTCCGCCTCGGCCGGCTGGTCCGGATGCCGGGGCACCACGATCAGGCCGGGATGCCCGGCGGCGGCCGACGCCGCCGCGAGAGTCCGCAGCGAGGTGACCACCCCGTCGCGGCGGGGCAGGTACGTGTCGGTGAAGTGCACTGCTCGCACGTCAGGCACGGTGGGTCACCGGGGCCAACATGATGTAACGGTAGGCCAACAGCGCCGTTAAGTCTGCTCGTCCGATCGGACGACGGCCAAGATCGTGAACTCGCTGGCGACGTAGACTCGCGGGCATGACAGGACACGCGGGCAGGACAGCGGTGAGCACACCGGCACCCGCGCGCCACGATCTGGCCGAGGTGGGGCGGAGCGCGGCGACCCTGCGCGCCTTCCTGCACGGGCTGCCCGGCGTCGACCAGATCGGGGCGCAGCAGCGGGCCGCGATGCTCGGCACCCGGTCGGTCAAGACGACCGCCAAGGCGCGGGCGATCGACCTGGCGATCCGGATGGTCGACCTGACCACTCTCGAAGGTGCCGACACCCCCGGCAAGGTCCGCGCGTTGTGCGCCAAGGCCCGCCGCCCCGACCCGGCCGACCCGGACTGCCCGTCGGTTGCCGCCGTCTGCGTCTACCCGTCGATGGTGCCGACCGCCGCCGAGGCGCTCACCGGCTCCGGCGTGCACCTGGCCAGCGTGGCCACCGCCTTCCCGTCCGGGCAGGCGCCGCTGGAGGTGAAGCTGGCCGACACCCGGGCGGCGGTCGCCGCCGGCGCCGACGAGATCGACATGGTGATCAACCGGGGGGCGTTCCTCGCCGGCCGCTACGAGCAGGTGTACGCCGAGATCGTCGCGGTCAAGCAGGCCTGCGGCGACGCCCACCTCAAGGTCATCCTGGAGACCGGGGAGCTGGCCACCTACGACAACGTGCGCCGCGCCTCCTGGCTGGCGATGCTGGCCGGCGGTGACTTCATCAAGACATCCACCGGCAAGGTGCCGGTCGCGGCGACGCTGCCCGTCACGTTGATCATGCTGGAGGCGGTCCGGGACTTCCACGCCGCCACCGGGCGGCGGATCGGCGTCAAACCGGCCGGCGGCATCCGTACCACCAAGGACGCGATCAAGTACCTGGTGCTGGTCAACGAGACCGCCGGCGACGATTGGCTCACCCCCGACCTGTTCCGGTTCGGCGCCTCCACCCTGCTCAACGACCTGCTGATGCAGCGGTCGAAGCTGCACACCGGGGTCTACTCCGGTCCCGACTACGTCACCCTGGACTGATCAGCGTGTTCGACTACGCACCGGCACCCGAGTCCCGCTCGGTCGTCACCATCCGCGACTCGTACGGTCTGTTCATCGACGGCGAGTTCATCGACCCGGCCGACGGCAGCGCGAGGAAGACCGTCAACCCGGCCACCGAGGAGGTGCTCGCCGAGGTCGCCGAGGCCGGCCCCGGCGACGTGGACCGGGCGGTGGCCGCCGCGCGGGCCGCGTACCAGCGGGTCTGGGGTCCGATGCCCGGCCGCGACCGGGCCAAGTACCTGTTCCGGATCGCCCGGATCCTCGCCGAACGCAGCCGCGAGCTCGCCGTGCTCGAATCACTCGACAACGGAAAACCGATCCGCGAGTCCCGCGACGTCGACCTGCCGCTGGCCGCCGCGCACTTCTTCTACTACGCCGGCTGGGCCGACAAGCTGCCGTACGCCGGTTTCGGCCACGATCCGCGCCCGCTCGGCGTCGCCGGGCAGGTCATCCCGTGGAACTTCCCGCTGCTGATGCTGGCCTGGAAGATCGCCCCGGCGCTGGCGGCCGGCAACACGGTGGTACTCAAACCGGCCGAGACGACCCCGCTGACCGCGCTGCTGTTCGCCGAGATCTGCCAGCAGGCCGACCTGCCGCCCGGCGTGGTCAACATCGTCACCGGGGCCGGCGCCACCGGGCAGGCCGTCGTCGGCCACCCGGGCGTCGACAAGGTCGCCTTCACCGGCTCCACCGAGGTCGGCCGGCAGATCGCCCGTACGGTCGCCGGCAGCGGCAAGAAACTCACTCTGGAGCTGGGTGGCAAGGCCGCCAACATCGTCTTCGACGACGCCCCGATCGACCAGGCCGTCGAAGGCATCGTCGACGGCATCTTCTTCAACCAGGGCCACGTCTGCTGCGCCGGGTCCCGGCTGCTGGTCCAGGAGTCGATCGCCGAACCGCTGCTGGGGTCGTTGAAGCGGCGGATGGCCCGGCTGCGCGTCGGTGACCCGCTGGACAAGAACACCGACGTCGGGGCGATCAACTCGGCCGCCCAACTGGACCGGATCCGTACCCTGGCCGCCGCCGGCACGGATGAGGGCGCACAGGTCTGGTCGCCGCCGTGCGACCTGCCGCAGCAGGGCTTCTGGTTCGCGCCGACCCTGTTCACCGGGGTCAGCCAGGCGCACCGGATCGCCCGCGAGGAGATCTTCGGCCCGGTGCTGTCCGTGCTGACCTTCCGCACCCCGGACGAGGCCATCGCCAAGGCCAACAACACGCCGTACGGGCTGTCCGCCGGCATCTGGTCGGAGAAGGGTTCCCGAATCCTGTGGGCCGCCGACCGGCTGCGCGCCGGGGTGGTGTGGGCGAACACGTTCAACAAGTTCGACCCGACGTCGCCGTTCGGCGGCTACCAGGAGTCGGGCTACGGCCGTGAGGGCGGCCGGCACGGGCTGGAGGCGTACCTCGATGTCTGACAGTGGCGGCGTCTCCACCCGGGTGGCGGTGCGCAAGACGTACAAGCTGTTCATCGGCGGGAAGTTCCCGCGCAGCGAGTCGGGACGGACGTACCAGGTGCAGGACTCCAACGTGGCGCTCGCCTCCCGCAAGGACCTCCGCGACGCCGTCGTCGCCGCCCGGTCGGCGGTGAAAGGCTGGTCGGGCGCGACCGCGTACAACCGGGGTCAGATCCTCTACCGGGTCGCCGAGATGCTGGAAGGCCGGCGCGAGCAGTTCGTCGCGCTCGGCGAGCCGGCCGGCGAGGTCGACGCGGCGATCGACCGCTGGGTCTGGTACGCCGGCTGGTCCGACAAGCTCCCCCAGGTGTACGGCGGCGTCAACCCGGTCGCCGGCCCGTACTTCAACCTGTCGACGCCGGAGCCGACCGGAGTGGTCGGGGTCGTCGCGCCGGCCGAGCCGTCGCTGCTCGGCCTGGTCAGCGTCGTCGCCCCGGTGATCGTCAGCGGCAACACGGCGGTGGTGCTGGCGTCGCCGACCCGCCCGTTGGCGGCGGTCACCCTGGCCGAGGTGCTGGCCACCAGCGATCTGCCCGGCGGGGTGGTCAACGTGCTGACCGGTGCGCTCGCCGAGACCGCGCCGTGGCTGGCGTCGCATCTGGACGTCGACGCGCTGGACCTGACCGGGGTAGCCGACCCGCAGTTGGCGGTCGAGTTGGAGCAGGCCGCCGCCGGCAACCTCAAACGGGTGCTGCGCCCGGCCGTCGGGTCGGTCGACTGGTCCGCCGATCCGGGCACCCGGCGGATGACCACCTTCCTGGAGACCAAGACCGTCTGGCACCCGAAGGGCAGCTGACCGGATCGGCCGTCAGCCGATGTGCGATCGGATGCGCGCCATCGGACCGCTCCCCGGCGTGTCGAGTCGATGGGACGCAGTGGATCACTGGCATTCTCACCCAGCCGCTCAGATCGCGGTCAGGACGCTGACCGTACGGTCGAAAAGCTGTTCGGCCTCCTGGGGAGTGCTGCCGATCGCAAGCACACCCAGCTTGGAGAACTCCCGGACGGTACCGAGGGCGTAGAGCAGAACGCCGGTGCATCGCTGGTGGTCGAAGCGCAACCCAGCCTTGGTGACCGCATCGATCGCCTGCTGCGGGGACAGACCGGAGAGTCTCGGCAGGTGCAGGCGGTCCGCCGCCCGATAGCAGCGCTCCTCGCCGTCGCGCGTCAGGTAGCTGCCGGTGGCATGATCGTAGCGCCCCTGCACCAGCCCGTGCATGAACATGAAGGGCGCGTTCGCGCCACCCATGCGCAGGTTGCATTCCAGTGCGAAGGAGGCGGTGTCCGGATTGTCCGCGTCGACGATGAAGTCGATGCTGACCGGCCCGACGACACCGATCGCAGCGAGTTCGCGCCCGGTCCGCTGGGCAAGTTCCCCGATTTGCCGCCGGTACATGCCGTTCGCTGGGAACGTACATCCGACGAAGGTCTGTCCAGTCGGCCCGGCGAGGATCTGGTCATGCGTGGAGATGGTCCGCACGACGCCGTCCGGTCGCAGCTCGAGCTGGACGGACGGGGAGCGGGTCCCGGCAGCGTCGACGTACACCTCGACGACTCCCCCGGATGCGCCAAGCTTCTCTCTGAAGCTCGTCCAAGTCTCGGTGGGAGGGATCCGCAACCTCGACAAGAGGTTGGCCCGCACCCAGGTCCGAAGGCCGGCAGACGGCGCCCCGCGATAGGAAAACAACGCGTTACCGGCACCGGCGAAGCTGTCATTGAGCTTGACCACGGCACCGCACAGAGCCGGATGCGCCGACCTGAGTGCTACGAGGGCATCGACGACGTCGGTCTCGCTGCGGAGGTCCTCGAAGCCGTCCGGGATCGGCACCCCGGCACAGCGCATCAACTTCCGGGCGCCGCTTTTCAACCCGAGCTGACTCAGCCGGGGGTCACAGGCGAACAAGGGGATCCCCAGACGCGACGCAAGCTCCTGTTCTACGGTGGTACTCGTGTAAGTAACGAGATAGGCGTCCGCCGGGTCGGCGATGGCCTGCCTGATGCCGGCCACCAGTGCCGGGCGTTGCAGGATCTTGTCCGCCAGTGGCACCGGCGAGCTGTCCGCGCAGTCAAGCAGCGTCAGCCGCCGGTACGCCTCGGACGCATCCAGCGACGGCAGGATGCCTATTACGTAGTCGACGACTGCCGGCTCGATCGCCTGACTGCTGACGTACACCAGCCGAGCCCGCCGCGCGCGCAGGACTTGCACCAGGTACAGCAGGCGTTGTTCGAAGTGCACCGCCCCGGGGATCTTTTCAAGCTCCTCGGGCCGCAGGGTGATGCTGGGGACCCCGACAACGGTCAGGTCCTCAACGTCCGGATCGCGGTCAAGCAGGGATGCCAGTCGACGCTGGGCGCCTTGTGATCCGCCCTCGTCCCACGTGTTCATGGGTGGTCAGCCCCAGGTGATTGCGCGGTCCAGTGCCTCGCCGTGGAAGCCAGCGAAGAACCCCACGGTGAGCCGGTCATCGCCGGTGACCTCAAGGATCTCGTGATAGTAGGTGGGATTGATCAGGTAGACGTCCTTGGCCTGTGGCTTGAACTCGTGAGCCGGCACGCCGGCTACGACCCCGTACTCGTATCCGAGACCTCCGGGAATCTTGAAGCGCTCGTCCGCCTGCTCCCATTGCTTGGCGTAGATTTTCAACTCGCCGCCGGAGACACACTCCTGCAGACAGATGACGCAGCTCAGTTGGTACGTGAGATCGGACACCACCAAGCCAAGACCGGCCGCGTCGCGCATGATCTTGTCGTTGTGCATCGGGTTCGCGACGCCGTCAGGGTGGATTCGCACTACCGTACCGGCGTAGCGGCGGCCGTCGGGCTCGGCCGCGACGGTCATCTCCTGCAGGCCCAACGCGTCGGCCATGGCGGCGCGGACATCGTCTGCGATCGTAAAGGAGGTGTCGGCAGCAAGGGCGTTCATCTCCCGCGCTGCGGTGAAGTAGTCATCGACGTCGGTGAGGTGCTTGGCCACGTACGAGCCGATGGTGGTGAGCTTGCCGTTCGTGTAGTAGGTGGTCGCCGCGCGGTCGTACAGGCTCATCGCGCGTTCGCGCTGCTGCTCGAACAGCTCGTCGGGCAGTAACCCGCGCAGGACCAACACCGCGATGTCACCGTCGATCAGCTGACGGAGCAGGCCGTTGTCAATCGAATCGACGCCGATCTGGCGAACGACGCGGTCCCACGAGGCTGTTTGGGTCGACATCACGTGATCCTCTCCGTGTCTGGGCCGGGATGGGAGGCGACGGCCTCGGCCCCGGTGACGCCGCTGGGCGCCGACGCTGTGGGGTCAGGCCGAGGCGTTGTCGATTCGGTACGGCGGGGTGGCCGGGTCAGCTGCACGCCAGCCAGCACGAGTGCCGTCCCCACTATGGCGTTCCAGCTCAGCGGCTCAGACAACAGGACGATGCCGATGCCGATCGACCACAGCGGGATGACATAGGTGACGGTGGAGGCCATGGTCGGCCCGACCGTGGAGATCACTCGAAGATTCAGCACGTACGCGATCCCGGTGCCGGCCGCGCCGAGAGCGATCAGGCTCACCGCCGGTCCCCAACCGGGCCAAACAGGTACTCCGTCGATCGCCGGGGCGACGACTGACAATCCCGCCGTGGCGCAGGTGAGCTGGGCAGCGCACAACGCCGTGGCCGACTCGCGGCCGGTAGTGAAGAAGCGCCGCGTGTAGGCGAAGCCAGCTCCGATGAAGAACGTCGATGCCAGGCAGGCCATGCTCCCGACCAGAGTTGCGCTGCCAAGTCCACCCCAAATCCCGAGCACGACCAGCACGCCACCGAATCCGAGGAGCAGGCCCATGAGACGACGTCGGGTCAGCCGCTCGTGCGGCACAAACAGCGGGATGAACAGCAGTGTCATCAACGGGACGGTAGCGTTCAATATTCCGGCGATAATCGAGCTCACCTGAGTCTCGCCGTAGGCCAGGAAGGTGAATGGCAGCATGTTGAGCAGCACCGCCACGATGACGGCGTGGCCCCAGGTACGCGGAGCCGACGGGAGCTTCACACGCCGGACGACGCAGATACCGACCAGCGCTAGCATCCCAAAGAAGCAGCGGGCCAACGCCACCCAGACGGGAGGCACCCCGGCGTCCACAGCCACCTTGATAAGAGCAAAGCTCGACCCCCAGATGAGGGACAGTACCAAAAAATCAGGAAGCCAGGTGGCACCGCTACCCCACTGCCCCATCGACGCCACAGCAGCTTTTCGCGAAATTCCCATACTTTTCTTGTCTCTTCGCTCCGAGAGGAACCGCACCCCCGCAACTCAACCCGATCGCAGGGCGAACTCGATACAGACCACATGATGGAGGACATCCGGGCAAGCTGTCCAACAACCGCACCGCATTCACATATGAGTCACGCTCATGCCGCCGACTCCGCGCCCCGCCCCGTAGCGGGCGGTCATAGGTGTGCGTCGCCACGGTTGTGAGACTACGCAATAAGCAGCTACGCTCCCAAACCACGACCAATCAGACAGCAGCCCGATGCCTACCGCCGTTCGAGAGCTGCCATGATGATCCCAAAGACAGAAAAGAGATCAACTATTGATTGATCCAGATCGGTCAATCACATCGCATCCAACCATTGACACCTCTGAGCCATGCCGTTTAGCATCGACGAACACGATGGGTCCTGGGGTGATCATGAATTGGCGCTTTGATCCTGTCCAGAAGATCAGATCCAACGAGGCTGCCATCTACCTGGCCAGCTCCCTGTCCGACTTACATGAGGTCGATCGACTGTGGCGCGAAGTGTACGGGCGCGAACTCGGCTGGCTTCATGCAGACAAAGGCACGCTTTATGGTGATCGGTACCATCCGCATTCGGTCTATCTGCTCGCAACAGTTGGCGGCAGCGTCGTCGGGACGATGCGCCTGGTCCGCGATGCACAACAAGGTCTTCCCGTGGAACAGTTCGTCCCGATCGACAAGATCCGCGCAGAGCCAGGCCGCCGCCTAGTCGAATGTCAGCGACTGATGATCCTTGAGGCGTACCGCAACCAGAGGCTGTCCAGGATGCCCTTCGGGATCCTTGCCGCACTCGTCAAGGGCTGTCTGCACTGGTGCATCCAGAACGACGTCAGTCATGTGGTCGCCGACCTCTTCACTGGGACACAGACCACTCCCCTGTCACCACTACTGGCGCTCGGGTTCACTGAGACCGGCCTCGAGTTCATCGACACCCAGTTGAACGAGCCCGATCGCAGCATCGCACTGCTACTCCACATCGGCGAACTCTTCTCCAGGTCGTTCCGTAGCGACAGCGCCTTCTACAGATACCTCATGGCACCCGACGACGCCATCGACGTATACACCTGACAGGTCCACGCACGAGACGATGCAAGAAACAGATCTCGTCCGCCTTCCCGAAGGGATGAATCGTGTCCTCGAAATCGGAATCGTACGATATCGTCGTGATCGGCGGTGGCCCTGGCGGCGCCATGGCGGGAACGCTGCTCGCTGACGCCGGCAAGCAGGTCATCCTTCTCGAGGCGGCGAAGTTCCCCCGGTACCACATCGGCGAGTCGCTCTTGTCCGGCACCGCAGATCTTCTGCAGCGTATCGGCGTACTCAACCGGCTGGAAGACGAGGGATACATCAAGAAACACGGCGTCCAGTGGATCTGGGGTGAGAGCCGCGAACCCTGGACGGTGTACTTCAAGGACGCCCTGGCTATGCCCTACGACTACGGCTACCAGGTCGAACGGGACGCCTTCGACAAGATGCTGCTGGACAACGCCCGGGAGCACGGGGTCGACGTCCGCGAGCAGCACCGGGTGACCGACTTCGCGCTCGACGACGCCGGAGCTCTCGTCACCTACCGCGATGCCGCGGGAGCCACCGCGACGGTACGGGCCCGCTGGATCGTGGATGCATCCGGCCAGGGCGGCACCGTCACCAAGCGGCTACATCAGCAGCAGTGGGACCCGTACCTGAAGAACCTCGCCGTGTGGAGCTACTGGCGAGGCGCCGAGCGACCGCCGGGCCTCGACGCCGGCAACACCTTCCTACCGGCCTTCGACGACGGCTGGTGGTGGTTCATTCCGCTGCGGGACGACATCACCAGCGTCGGTGCCGTCGTCGACAGCGAGGTACTGCACCGGCATCGGGAAGCGGGAATGACGGCGTACTACGCCGACTGCCTGGCCCGAACCCCGGAACTGGCCGAGCGGCTCCGGGACGCCGAAATGGTCGATGAGGTACGGGTCGCCCGCGACTGGTCCTACAGCTACGACCGGTTCGCCGGGGAAGGCTACATCGCCGTCGGGGACGCCGCCTGCTTCATCGATCCGCTGTTCTCGACCGGGGTGCACCTCGCCATGCTCAGCGGCTTCCTGGCCGCTGCCACCGTCAACACCGTGCTGGACAAACGAGAACTGGACCGCAGTCGAGTTCTCGACTTCTACGAGACCGCCTATCGCAAGGAGTTCGCTCGCCTTCGAGCCCAGGTGTACTTTCTCTACGGCGGGCATGGTGCCGACAAGGACTCGTACTTCTGGCACGCCCGCAGTCAGTTCGACGTCCCGGGAATCGCGCCAGAAAAGGCATTCATCTCGCTGATCGCCGGCGCGTTCCAGCACCGATCCTGGTACAGCCGCTATCTACGCCACCTCGACGTGCCGAACGAACTGCGTAGCACTATCGAGCAGATCTTCGACGGCAAGTCGACCGGCTTGGGTGTCGACCCTCAGCAACCGCTGTTCCGCTCGCGGACGTACTCGATCACCGAGGAACTCGCTGTCGATGGCGCGTACCTGCGACTAGCCCAGTCTGTGCAGTCCCGCGACGGTATCTCGCTACCACTGACCGAACCGTTGGAGTCGTTGCTTGCGATGGCCGACGGGGCCACCAGCATCCAGCTTGTCGATCGGCTCGTCGAACACGGACAGAGCCGGGACATGGCCCACAGCATGGTACATGAGGCGGTGAGCTACGGCTTTTTGGTTCCGCACTCCGACGACTCACTGGAATCGACCGGCACCCTCAACAGCTAGGAGCCCAGCATGGCGATGGTCCAGTTGCTTGACGAGCAGTCCGTACCGCCGGAAATCGCTCGGCTTTTCACAAGCGTCGAGCAGGAGTACGGCTTCGTACCCAACATTCTGCGCGCGATGGCGAACTGCCCCGACCTCCTCGCGGTGTTCGTGCCGCTGTGGGCTCAGGTCTACCGATCACCGACGATCGGCACGCGACTGCGGGCACTCGCGGCGCTCGGCACCGCGAAGGCCCAGGACTGCACCTACTGCGTCGCCCACATGACACGGTCCGCCCGTCAGGCAGGGCTCGTCGACGCCGAGCTCGTGGCGATCGGCGACGCGGCCGAAGAACGCTCTGTCTTTGATGCGCGGGAGGCGTTGATTCTTGAGGCCGCTGACGCCCTCACCCGGGACCCGGACGGGGTGACCAGTGATCTGCGGGCGAGGCTGGCCGCAGAGTTCACCGACGACGAAATCGTCAACATCGTGCTCGCCATCGGCATGTACAACCTGACGAGCCGATTCTTGAAAGCCCTCGCAATCGACGTAGAGACGATCTTCAGCGAGGTCGGCGCGGCACGGTCCGGATGAAGGAGGCGTAATGACAACCCCATCCACGGCAACCAATCAGCAAGCGTCCCTCAAGCAGGAAATCATCGACACCTACGGCCGCGAGGCCTGGGACTTGATCCTCACCGTCTATGTCAACTTTTACTACTCAGAGCTTGAGATCATCGATCTTTGCGCCCGTTGGTTGCCGCGGCGCACCAGCTTGAAGGAGAAGAACTATCTGATCCGACACGCCGCCGACGAGGTAGTGCATGCGCGCTTGTTCCGGGAGGGCGTGGAGCGGCTTGGCCAACAGTGGCGCAGCTTCGATCACGAGCCGTACCGAATCGACGATATTGGCGATCGTTTCGCGAAACTGTTCTACAGTGACGACGAGGTAGAGGTGCTGATTGGACTCAACCTCTACGCCGAGGGCGTACTGGCGATGGAGGAGCTGTACCAGCTCGGACGGAGCCGATCCCGATACTTCTACGAGTTTGAGCGGATCGAACGGGAGGAGCGGCGACACGTCGCGTTCGGCATCACCGTGGCCAACCGCGTACTCGAGGAGAACGCTGAGGCGCGCAAGCGCGCGGTGGAACACTGCAAGTGGTATCGCGAACACCTTGAAGACTATCTCGGTGGGCAACTCAAGGAGTCCATCGGATGGGCCATGGAGGTCGGGTTCGTCTCCAACGACTACGTGGAACGCACGCGTCAGCGGTTCACCGACGTCATGTCCAAGATCGGAATTGAGGAGAACTGAACCATGTCCGGAAGCCTCTATGAGAAGGCACTCATCGAGACGGAGCCGGTCCTACAGACCGCCGTCCTGGAACACCCGTTCATCGAGCTGATCCTCAACGACGGTCTCACCGAACCCGTGTACGCCGCCTACCTCCGAGAGACATACCACCTGGTACAGCAGACGCCGTACTTCCTGTCGGCCGCCGCGTCGCGCAGCGCGGAGGGCTGGCTGCAGGACTGGTTCCTCAACCTGGCCATCGAGGAACGGCACCACGACCGCCTCTGCGTCCAGGACCTGCGCCGACTCGGCTACGACACCGACAGTTACCTCTCCGGCCTGCCGGGTCTGGGCACCTGGACCATGGTCGGGCAGAACCACTGGCTGGTGACAATGAAGGATCCGGCGGCCATCATCGGGTTCGCTGCCGCCACGGAAGGTCTCGGATCCACCCTCGGCCCCAAGGTCGCCGAAGCGATGGTTCGCTATCCATTCGCCGTACCCGCGCTGAACTTCCTCAAGGTGCACGCCGAAGAGGACCAGGAGCACATCGCGCTGGTACGCAAGGCGTTCGACCGGGCCGCCCACACACAGAGCCGGTACGACCTGATGGTGGCCACGTGGAGTTACACGCTGCGCGCGTACGGGCAGTTGTTCACCGACGCGATGCGGCCGGCATGAGTGCGGACATCGTGTCGGCGACGTGCCCGTTGCCGGCCATCGTCGACGCGATGGCCGGCAACACCTCCAGCATCCTGCGGTTCCGCCGCCGCGGCGTCCCTACCTCGGTCAGCTACGACCGCTGCTGGTTCGACGTGCATCTGCTCGCGACGGCGCTGTCCAGCCGTGGAATCGGCACCGGCACGAGGGTCGCGATCCACGGCGCGACCAGCTACGAGTGGGTACTAGCCGACCTCGCCTGTGTGCGGACTGGCGCGGTTTCGGTGGCGTTGTACGCCAGCGCACCGCCGCAGCGGGTACTCGACGCGGCGATGGAGAGCCGGTGCCGGCTGATCTTCACCGATCGGGCGGACGCCGTACCGCTGTTCCGGGCGGCCGGCCTCGACGTGCTGTTTCTCGACTCCGAGCAGGAGTCACCGGAGGGCACCGTCGGAGTGTCGACACTGCTGGACAAGATCGGTGACACAGGTCGTCGATCGGCCGCACCCCGACACGGGCCGTTCACGATCGTGTCGACCAGCGGGACGCTGGCGGAACCGAAACTCTTCGCGGTCGCGGCGGCCTCGCTAATGTTCACGATGGACCGCTTCGCCGAGATCTACGGCATCAGTGGACGCGACCGGCTCCTGCTCTACCTGCCACTGTCACACCTGCCGCAACGAATGATGCTCTACTGGGGTCTCGGCGCGGAGATGGACTTCGTCCTGTCCGACCCGGCCCACATCGTGGCCGACGGCGCCCATCAGCCTACGCTGCATGTGACCGTGCCGCGGGTCCTGGAATACTTGCACCGCCGGGTGGTCAACGCCGTGCAGCGGGCCGGCGCTGACAGTCCCGGGGCCCGGGCCGACGCCTACCGACAGGCGTTCGGTCCGGCGATTCGGTCGATCTTCGTCGGCAGCGCACCCACCGATCCGGCGCTTATGGCCGAGTTGCTCGCCGCCGGGCTACCGGTCTTCGAGGTGTACGGCACCACCGAGCTGGGGATGATCGGCCTCAACACCCCGACCCACCGCAGGCCGGGTACGGTCGGCCGACCGATCCCCTGGGGCCAGGTCCGCCTCGATCCGGACACCCGGGAGATCCAGGTTCGCACCCCTACCCCGTTCCTCTACGGCCGGCTCGTCGACGGTTATGTCGAGCCGCACCAGTGGGCGCCGGAGCGTTTCGAGCCGACCGCAGACGTCGGTGAGTACGACGACGGCTATCTCGTCGTCCGTGGCCGGCTGCGTGACTTCCTGGTGTTGAGCAGCGGCGAGAAGGTCTTCGCCCGGCCTATCGAGACCGCCGTCGAGCGGGAGTGCGGCGCCGGGATGTCCCAGCTGGTCAAGCTGGCCGACGGCCGCCTGGGCGTGCTGCTGTTCTTCGCCGATGGGGGCGACGTCGACGAAGCCGACCTCGTCGACCGACTACAGCGGGTCAGCCGGTCGCTGCATCCATGGGAACGGCCGAAGGCGTACGCGATCATCGGCAGGATGCCGACCGTGGAGGAAGGCTGCCTTACCGAAACAACCAAACCACGCCGCCATGCCATCGAGGGCGTTCATGGCCGGACAGCGCGCTGGCTGCCCCTCGGCAGTCGGAAGGCGGCACCCATTGGAACGGAGTGAGGCGATGGATCGGGTCGATGTGCCGGGAGGTGTCCTCCGATACCGGGTACGGGGCGACGGGCCACCACTGATTCTGCTGTCGACGTTGTCTGGTGGCTGGACGCGCCAGGTGCCCGAGCTGAGCCGCGAGTTCACGGTCGTGACGTACGACATGCGCGGTTTCGGTGACTCGCCGTCGTCGACCGGTTTTCCCAGCAACGCCGAACACGCCGATGATCTGACGGTGCTGCTCGACCACCTGGGCCTCCCGACCGCAGTCGTTGTCGGAATGTCCCACGGTGGACTTGTCGCGCAGCACTTCGCGGCCAAGTACGCCGAACGGTTGGTCGGTCTCGGGCTGGTAGCGACCTTCGCCGCCCCGCACGGGCCGACCCAACTGTTGCTGCGCATGCTCTACGGGTTCCTGGAACGCGACGATCTGGCCAATTTCTGGGAAGTGCTGAGATGTTTTCTGTTCACCGCCCGTAACGCCGGATTTCTGTTGCGCCGCGAAACTGGGCTCAAACAGGCGATGTTCGACCAGTACCAGACGGCCAGTCTACGCAGCATCTACGGCCAGGCGATCGAACACGACAGCCGGGACTGGTTCGGCGGCTTGTCCTGCCCGACCGTCGTGGTCGGCGGCGCGGAGGACATGCTGTTCCCGCCGATACTCGCCGAACGGCTGGCCGGGCAGGTGCCCGGTTCGCGGCTCGTCATGCTACCGGCAGCTCACATCCCCCCGGTCGAGACGCCGCGCCCGTTCAACCAACTCCTACTACAGATGTTCGGACGGTAGCGATGGTGTCGGGCCTGCGGGAACTCGGACAAGGGCGGACGATCGCGCTCAGCACGGCGGACGTACACGTCTACGACACAGGCGTTCCGGACGGCCAGCCGGTGGTGCTGCTCCACGGGTTCCTGACCAACTCGGCGACGTGGCGGCACGTCCACGCAGCCCTCGCCGAGAATCACCGACTCGTCCTGGTGGATCTTCCTGGATCGGGTCGGTCACCGGATCCCCGGACGGGCGACTGGACGGCGGACCGCTGCACCGACATGCTGGCCGAGCTGTTCGACGTGCTCAGCCTCGCCTCCCCGGTCGTCATCGGTAGCCAGATGGGCGGATCGTTAGCCGCGTGGCTCGCGGCCAGGCATCCGACGCGGGTCTCCCGGCTAGTGGTGATGGCCGCCGGGGCGCTCGGTGAGGAGGCGGGCAATCTGTGGCTATACCGCCTGCTCGCCATGCCGGTGCTTGGGGGCGTCGTGGCCCGGGTATTTCCGCGCCGGCTGTTCGCGGCGAGGTGGGCTGCGGCGCACGGACCCGGATTCCGGCCAGAACCGGACGCCGTCGTCAGCTATCACCGGCAGTTGCGTATGCGAGGGCCAGCAATAGCTCGGTTCGGTCTCGGCATCCGCCGCAGCTACGGTCCGTCGTTCGATGTCCTGGTAGGTCCGTTGGCTGGGCTTCGTACCCCTACGCTGCTGTTGTTCGGCGCGGAAGATCGCCTTGTCCCGCCCAGCACGGGTCGGCGGTTCGCCGATCTGCTTCCCGACTCGCGGCTCGTGGTGCTGCCCGGGTGCGGAGACTTCCCGCAGGAAGAGAAGCCGGACGAGACCGTCGCCGAGATCACCGCCTTCCTGCGGGCCCGGTGACCGGACCCGCATGGTCAGCGACCTGCGACTCCCACCAACTCGGGCACGGTCGACGCCGCCACGACTGATGCCGACGTCACCAGGGCCGACGCCGCCGGGTGCCATGGTCGGTTCTGCGGACCGCTGAGCACGAGGGTCCGCTGCAACGTCACGGTCAACGGCACCATGAGCACGCCGTCGCCCTGCATCCCGTCAGCCAGCCCGGGAACGACGGAGACGCCGACGCCCGCGCGGATCATGGCGAACAGGGTGCTGAGTTGCCTGACCCGGTGGGCCGGCGTCAACGGGACGCCGGCCCTCCAGTAAAGCATCCGCAGTTGACGCTCACATCCACCGGCCGACAACAGGAAATCGTCGTCGCTGAGATCCAGCAGATCAATTTTCGGCTGATTCGCCAACGGGTGGTCGGCGCGCAG
This sequence comes from Micromonospora sp. Llam0, assembly GCF_003751085.1. Classification (NCBI taxonomy): domain Bacteria; kingdom Bacillati; phylum Actinomycetota; class Actinomycetes; order Micromonosporales; family Micromonosporaceae; genus Micromonospora; species Micromonospora sp. Llam0. The sequence continues at coordinate 360,035 of NZ_RJJY01000002.1, forward strand.
CACGGCATAGAAGCTGTCCGCGCCGAGCTGTACGCCGTCGTCGTGGCGGGCTGCAGGATCAACGAGTACGGCAAGGTCGACGGTCGCCTGCTCCAGCCACCCGTCGACCTCGTCGTCATCTCCTTCGAACAACGTCACCCGCACGTCGGGAAACTCGACACGCCACCGGTTGAGCAGCGTGGGCACCAGCCCGTGGCAGACGGTGGGCGGGGCGGCCAACACCAGCCGCCCGGCGACCTGGTCGTCACGCTGGTGAGCTAACTGCTCGACTGCGGCCACAGCGGTTACTGCGGCACGGGCATGTTCGAGGATCCGTTCCCCGAGCCGGGTGGGCGACGGAATCCCGGACCGGGTCAGGACCGGCCGTCCGGTGATGCGCTCCAACGAAGCGATGGCATGCGACACGGCGGACTGGCTGATTCCGAGCCGGGTGGCTGCGGCGCCGAAGCCGCCGGCGTCAACGACGGCCACCAGGGCGCGCAGGTGGGACACACCGATGGACATGGCGGCTCCTTGGGACAAGCCCTCGTATCTGTGTCTTTATCATGCCGGCCGCGCAGCGGCGCTGTCGCCCGGCGGCCGCGCTCCCGGCCACCGGGGCACCGGGGCACCGGGGCACCGGGGCACCGGATGGGTCGCGCCGAGCGCGGCGGCGACCGCTGACGACGCCTGGTCTGGCGTCGCCGGCAGTTCGACTCCCTGCGTACCTCGAATTCGTGTCCCATCCCGGACTCAGCCTCCCTGCAGGTCATCGACGCTCAGTGTGCTCTCGGTGTTGGTGCTCGGGTGCAGGGCGACGACCCGAGGGTGCGGTCGACCCGTAGAGGCCTTCTCATCAGTTACCGGTGAACAGCACGATCGTCATGCCCTCTCCATCGGTCAGGCGGTCACATGGTGACGACGACCTTGGCGCGGGCGTGTTCGGTCTCGACGTATCGGACGGCGTCCGGCACCTCGCTCAACCGGAACGTCCGGTCGACGACCGGGGTCAGCTTGCCCGCCTCGACCAGCTCCCGCAGCGCCGCGAGATGCCCACCGCCCGCCGTCGCCGACGGCGCGACGATGCGCTGCCTGACGAACCGCCCCACCAGCGGTCCGCGCAGCAGCAGACCCAGCGGCCCGAAGACACTGCCGCCGGTGGACACGCCGCCGCCGGACAGCAGCAGCGTCCCGTCACGGGTCAGCACCCGTCGGAAGTCGCTCAACGACCGGTTGCCGACCAGGTCGAGCAGCACGTCGTAGCGGCGGCCGGCCCGGACGGCATCGGTACGGGTGAAGTCGTCCCGGGTGTAGTCGACGACGTGGTCCGCGCCGAGCGACCGGACCAGGTCGACGTTGCGGGTCCGGCACACCGCGGTCACCTGCGCGCCGTACGCCTTGGCCAGCTGCACCGCGAAGGTGCCGACACCGCCGGACGCCCCGTTGATCAGGATGTGCTGCCCGGCCCGCAGGCCGGCGGCGTCGCGCAGGCAGACCAGCGCGGTGGTGGCGGCCAGCGGGACCGCCGCCGCCTGCGCGAAACTCAGGTTCACCGGTTTCGCCTCGACCAGCTTCTCCGCCACGCACAGGTACTCGGCGAACGCGCCGCCGTCGGGGCCGGCCTCTCCGTACACCTCGTCACCGGGGCGGAACCGGGTCACCGCGCCGCCGACCGCCTCGACCCGGCCGGCGAAGTCCTGGCCGCGCACGGCCGCGCGGGGCCGGCGCAGCCCGAACGACAACCGGGCGAGGTACGGGTCGCCGCGCATGATGTGCCAGTCGTACGCGTTGACCGAGCTGGCGTGCACCCGGACCAGCACCTCGCCGTCACCGGGGGTCGGGGTGTCGACGTCGCGCAACCGCAGCACGTCGGGTGCGCCGTACCGGTCCTGGACCATCGCCTTCATCGCTGGATCTCCTCACTGGATTCGCCGATGGTCACAGCATGTCGGCGGCGGCCGGGGTGGCGCGTCGGCGCGTCGGCGGCACCGCGACTGCGCCCGGCGCGGTAGCCCGGCGACCTCCTACTTCCCCGGGCGTACGCCGGGCTGCCGCCGTCGGGGCTGCCGCAGTCGAAGCCGGCCGGCCTACAGTGCGGGCATGAGCAGGTCGCACCCCGACACCGACGCTGGCCCGGCCGCGCCGGACAGGCGACCAGCAGCGCCGGGTGACGGTCCGACGGGGTCGCGACGCGGGCCGGGCCTGGCGGTGCTGACCGCGATCGGGCAGCCGGTCGGCACCGCGATCGCCGCGAGCTGGCAGTCCGGCGGCGTCTCGATCATCGGGTACGCGCTGCTGGTGTTCAGCGGGCTGGCGCTGGCCGACCGGCACCGGTCCCCCCGGCGCAACTTCCTGATCGTGGTCGCCGCGACCCTGGCGTACCACCTGCTGGACCAGCCGGCCGGGGTGACCCTGCTGGCGCCGGTGATCGCCGCGTCGGCCGCACGGGCCGCCGGCCACCGCTGGCTGGTCGGCGCGGCAGCGGTGACGGCGTACGGCAGCTGGGCCCTGGTCACCGGCGCGACACCGCGTCAGGCGGCGCTGGCGTTGGCGATGATCGTCGCCGCCGGGCTGATCACCGAGATCGGCACTCTGGTCGCCGACCGGGTCCGCGAGGGCGTCGCGGAGCAGCGCCGGCTCGCCGAGGAGCGGCAGCGCCGCCGGGCCACCGAGCAACGGCTGCTGATCGCCGCCGAACTACATGACGTACTCGGTCATCATCTGTCGCTGATCAACGTCCGGGCCGGGGTGGGTCTGCACCTGATGGACCGCGACCCGGAGCAGGCGCGCGCGGCGCTGGAGGCGATCGCGCAGTCCAGCGCGGAGGCGTTGCGCGAGGTCCGGGCGGTGCTCGATACGCTCTACCCGAGCGGCGAGGCGGCGCCGCGCGCCCCGGCACCGGGGCTGGACCGGCTCGGCGAGCTGACCGACGACGCGGCGGTGGCGACCCGGACGGTGATCGACGGTACGGCCCGGCCGCTGCCGGCCGCCGTGGACCGGGCTGCGTACCGGATCGTGCAGGAGGCGTTGACCAACGTGCGGCGGCACGCCGGGCCGGGTGCCGCCGCCACTGTCACCATCGGCTACCGGCAGGATGCGCTGATGCTGCAGATCGACGACGACGGCGCCGGTGCGTCCGGTGCACCAGGGCCGGCTGGCGTGCCGGGGCCGGCGGCGGCTCCCGCGCCGGCCGGTAACGGGATCACCGGGATGCGGGAGCGGGCCGCCGCGTTGGGCGGCGAGTTGACCGCCGGTCCGGCACCGGACGGCAGCGGCGGTTGGCGGGTACGGGCCCGCCTGCCGATCGGCCCTGATTCGTCGCCGCAGGAGGTCGCCGCGTGATCCGGGTGCTGTCTGTGGAGGTCGCTTCGTGATCCGGGTGCTGCTGGTCGACGATCAGGCGCTGGTCCGGGCCGGGTTCCGGGCGCTGCTGGCCGCCGAGCCGGACATCGAGGTCGTCGGTGAGGCCGGCGACGGCGCGCAGGCGGTCCGGTTGGCCGGGCAGACCCGGCCGGACGTGGTCCTGATGGACATCCGGATGCCCGGGGTGGACGGGCTGACCGCCACCCGGCAGATCGCCGCCGACCCGCGGCTGTCCGAGGTTCGGATCATCGTGCTGACCACGTTCGAGCTGGACGAGTACGTCGGCGAGGCGCTACGCGCCGGGGCGGCCGGGTTCCTGGTGAAGAACACGCAGCCGGCCGAGCTGATCCAGGGGGTACGGGTGGTCGCCGCCGGCGACGGTCTGCTGTCGCCGAGTGTGACCCGGCGGGTGATCGAGCAGTTCGCGGCCCGTACCGCCGCTCCGGCCGCACCTCGACGGTTGGCCGAGCTGACCGACCGGGAGCAGGAGGTGGTGGCGTTGGTCGGCACCGGGCTGTCCAACGACGAGATCGCCGCCCGGCTGGTGGTCAGCCCGGCGACGGCAAAGACGCACGTGTCGCGGGCGATGGTGAAGCTCGGTGCCCGGGACCGCGCCCAGCTGGTGGTGTTCGCGTACGAGGCCGGCCTGGTCCGCCCCGGCTGGCTGCCCTGACCACGCGCTCCTGAGCAGAGCGCTTGTTACAGACCAAGTAGGCGACGAAGCCCCTGATCGACCTTGGCGGCGAGCGCGGGAGTGATCCGGCCATGCCGGTGACCGAACGCTTCGGGGTCAGCGAATCGGATCCGGGACAGATCGATTGTGCCGCCGCCGGCCAGGTCGTTGGGCAGCGGCAGGAGGATGCCGGGCACGTCTCCGTCAGCGCGATCGTGGATCAACACGATCACCGGGTACTTACGGGTGTAGACGTCCGAGCTCACTACCAGCACCCGGATTCGTCGGCTACCGAGGGTGTAGTCGGCCACGTCACCTCGTACGGGCACGCCTGCTGTGGCTACCACGCGGCGTTGAATTCCGCGAACGCCGCAGCATCCTCGCCGGTGAGGGAGGCGTGCCAGGCAGCAGCGGCGTCGACGGCACGACGATCGAGGTACTCGCGGATCGCCTGAGCGACCAGAGCCGACCGGTTGCCACCAGCGACGGCGGCGACAAGCTCCTCGCCAAGATCGTCGTCAAGGGTGATCGAGATGCTCATGGTCATGCCGCTGACACTACCACCAATCGTGTCCGGAGCAGGATCACCGATCGCATCGGCGTGTTGGGAGTCGGCTCGATCCAAGGCTGTCGCCAGTTGGTCCTGGTCGCGTACGTGGCCGGCCTGGTCCGCCCCCCGGCTGCCTACCCTGACCGCTGCTCGGTCCCGTGCTGCTCGACATACCAGGCGGGCGGTTCGGGTGCGGCGGTGGTAGCGGTGATCCCGCCCCAGCGGTCGCGGCACACGTACGACAGGTCGGCGTGAATCCAGACACCGTCGTTGTCGCGCAGCACCGGCCGGCCGCAGTGCCGGCACGGCGCGACCCTCGGGTACGGCGGCGTCATGGGTGCGCCGGTCACGGCAGTGTGCCGTCGGCGTCGCCGGTGCCGGCGCTGTCGCCGTCACCGTTGCCGCCACCATCGCCGTCGCCGTCGCCCCAGCACAGCCCGCCGAGCCCGGCCGCCCGGTGGAACCCCGGGTGGTGGCGGACCTCCGCGCACACCTCACAGTCCGGACCACGTACCCCGCAGAACAACGGCTCGTTGAAGTTCCACGCCTCCGCCCGCGACAGCAGCGGCGCGTGCTCCCCCAACTCCGGGCACAGGATGGTCAACCCTTCGGCGTACGCGACGGCCTGCTCCCGCGCGGTGTCGAAGTCGACGGCGGCGAACGTCAGGTGCAGCGTGTACCGGCCGCGCCGGTCGTACCGCAACCAGTCCGGCAGGTTGCCGATCCCGCCCGGAGCATCGCCGCTGCCGTTGGCCCGCGCCGCCGGGCGGCGGCGCTCACGCTCGCTGAGGTAGCGGTTGACCAGCGCCTCGGCGTGCCCGACCGGGCCAACCCCGGGGCCGAGGGCGTGCGCGACGGCGGCCCGCGCCGGTTCGGACAGGTCAGCCCGATCGAGTACGGCGAACAGGTCCCGGTTGCGCTCGGTCGGGTTGAGGGTCGGGTCGGTCCAGCGTGCTGAACGGTTGTCGGTCACGGACACCTCCGAGGGCAGTGGTGACGGCGTCATCAGCCCTCAGCATGCATCCACGTTTGCAAAAATACAACGTCGCAATCAACTTCCGTTTGAGAGATCTGTGGTACATACTTCGATCCGAATCACGTCGCCGCTGCCAGACCCGCATCCCCCGGAGGTGTTCTCGTGGCACAGGTTCCGAGCCCGACGATCCGCGCTCGCCGGTTACGCCGGGAGCTGCGTCGACTCCGCGACTCGGCCGGCCTGACCGCCGAAGACGTCGCCCGCCGCCTGGGCTGGCACCGCACCAAGGTCATCCGGCTCGAACACGGCCACTCACGGATAACGCTCAAGGACACCGAGCAAATGCTGGCCCTCTACGAGACGTCCGATGAGGACCGCGAGTCGTTGAGCGCGCTCGCCAAGCAGGCCCGACAGAAGGGCTGGTGGAGCGCGTACGGTGATGTGCTGCCCGACGACTACGTCGGCTTCGAGGCGGAGGCCACCGCGATCAGCGCATTCGAGAGTCTGTACGTGCCGGGGCTGCTGCAGACCGAGGAGTACGCCCGCGCCATCATCCACGCCGGCCGCAGCACCGCCGACGCGGACGAGATCGACCGGCGGGTCGCCGCCCGGCTGGCTCGCAAGTCGCTGCTGTCGCGGGATGTGCCGCCGAAGCTCTGGATCGTCCTCGACGAGGCGGTGATCCGACGGGTCGTCGGCGGCCCGAAGGTGATGCGCAACCAACTCACCCGGCTGAGCGAAGCCTGCGCCCAGCCGTCGATCGAGCTGCAGGTCGTGCCGTTCGGCGCGGGTGCGCACGCCGCGATGGCCGGCCCGTTCACCATCCTCGCCTACGCCGACCCAGTCCTCGACCCGCCCATCGTCTACATCGAGAACGATGCGAACACTCTGTTGCTGGAGGAGGACACTCAGGTCGCGCGATATAAACTCATGTTCGACCACCTCCGCGCCAAGGCCATGGATCCCGACGAGTCCGGTCGGTTCCTGGCTCGGGCGGCAGAGGAGCTTCCCGACTGACCCGACCGGCCAGAGGAGACGCGGGATGACCGCCCCAGACCACTCCCGCGCCCACTGGCGCAAGAGCAGCCGCAGCAGCGCGAGCGGGTCAAACTGCGTCGAGGTGGCCACGCTGGCCGGCGGCACGATCGGCGTACGCGACTCCAAGGACCCACACGGCCCGGCACTCCTCTTCCCCACCGGGGCCTGGACCGCGTTCCTCACCACGGTGTCCAGCCGCTGACGCTCGACTGCCAGCTCGTCTGGGCGACCGCGTCGACCCACGTCTCGGCCTCACCGATGCTGACTTCTCCGCCATCCGCCAGTGGCTCGCAGCAAACGGCGCATCTCCCCCACGGCCATGATCAGTTGATGTTCTGCCGGGAGGTTGCCGGCGTGTCGCCCGGCAGGACGTCAACTGATCATGAGTCTCGGACCGTCGCCGCACCGCCTGACTTGGGAAGTGCCGCGTCGAGGTGAGGGCTCACGCCGGGCTGACCAGCTGGATGAGGTTGCCGCAGGTGTCGTCGAGGACGGCGCCGACGACCGGGCCCATCGGCGTGGGGGTCTGGACGAAGGTGACCCCGTCGGCCTGCAGCTCCCGGTAGGCCTCCGCGACGTCCTCCACAGCGAACGAGGCGGCCGGGATGCCCTGTTCGGCGAGCGACTGCTTGTACGCCTGGGCGGCCGGGTTCTCGTCGGGCTCCAGCAGCAGCTCGACGCCGTCCGGGGCGTCGGCGCCGACCACGGTCAGCCAGCGGTGTTCCCCGACCGGGAAATCGGTCTTGAGGACGAAGCCGAGTTTGTCGGTGTAGAAGGCCAGCGCCTTGGCCTGGTCGTCGACGAAGACGCTGGTCACGTAGATGCGGGCTTTCATGGCTTCTCCATATCGCTGAGTGGCCACCGCTCGATGATCGAGCGCAGCGGTCGGGTGTCGAGGTAGTGGAGTTTGGTGCGGCCGACCCGTTCGGAGCGGACGAGTCCGGCCTCCTCCAGCACGGCCAGGTGTTGCGAGATCGCCTGCCGGGTGGAGGTGGTGCCGTGTTCGGTGAGCAGGCGGGTGCAGATCTCGAACAGGCTCATCCCGCCCCTGCGGGCGAGCTCGTCCATGATCCGCCGCCGGGTCGGGTCCGCGAGTGCCCGGTAGAGGACCGCCACCCGGCCCACAATAGGCAAGTCTGTACTTGCATATCAAGTCCTACCGGTGGGAACCGGCGTCGTCGTATCGTCGGGCGGCTACCGCGCCCGGTTCCACGCCGACGCGTCCCGGCCCAGCAGGGCGAGCAACTCGGTCTGGCGGTCCGTGGTGGGCCCGACGTCCGGCACCGCCGCGAAGTATCTCGCCGGCAGGGAGCCCGCCACCGGCGCGAGATACGCGTGGGCGGCTTCGACCGACACCGGGTCGAGGGTCGTGTCGAGGCCGATCGCCTGGGTCAGGTCCCAGCTGTGCACCAGGTTGTCGTTGAAGCACAGGCCGGCCAGCCGCCGGCCCCGCATGTCGCCGGCCGGATGGTGGACGACGGTGTCGAGCACCCCGGGGCGGGAGAACGCCTCGACGGCGACGTCGACCGAGTGGCGTACCGCCGTGAGCGGATCGTCGGCCAGCACGTCGAAGTCCGGTCGGGCGATGTCGAGCCTGCCGAGTTCGGCCAGGTGGAGGCCGTCGAGCACCGGGACCACCGCGAGGTTGCCACGGACCACGTGATCAACCAGCGCGCGTACGTCCCACTCGGAGCACGGCGTCGGGGCGCTCCACTGGTCGGTGCCGATCCGTGCGACGAGGTCGCAGAAGTGCCGGCTGGCCTGCTCATAGAGCCTGACGAAATCGGTGGCGATGTCGCACCCCCATACCGCTGATCTGGACCGGACTCCACATCCGCTTTCTTGACCGTACGGTCAAGTTTATCTAGTCTGTTGACCAGACGGTCAAGAAGGCGGTTCACCTGATGGCACGAGACACCCGGGAGCGCCTGCTGCGCACGGCACGCGACCTCGTGCACGGCACCTCGCTGGCCGAGGTGAGCATCGAGGACATCTGCGCGGGGGCCGGCGCCCACCGGGGCAGCCTGTACCACTTCTTCCCGTCGAAGGAGGCGCTCGGCCTGGCGGTGCTCGACCTCAACTGGTCGATGGTGCGGGCCGTACTGGACGAGGCGTTCCAGGCCGAGTTCGAACCACTCGCCCGCATCGACCGCTCCATCGACGGGTTCGCCCGAATGCTCGGGCTGATGCGCGAGAAGATGGGCGCGACACCCGGCTGCCCGCTGGGCGACCTGACCGCCGAGTTGTCCACCCAGCCGGGGCCGGGCCGGGACCGCTCGCAGGACGTCCTGCGAGCCTGGGCCCACTACTTCGCCGACGCCATCCGGGAGGCTCAGGCCCGTGGCCAGCTGGCCCGGACCACAGACCCGGACGCAGCGGCGCTACGCGTCCTTGCCTACCTGCAGGGGTTGGCGCTACTGGCGAAGGTCTACGACGATCCCCGCCTCATGGCGAACGCCCGCACCACGGTCCGAGCACTCATCGACCAGGTCGACTGACCGCACGTCGACGACGACGTGCGGTTTCGCGTACCCGTCCAGTTGACTGATCGGTCAACTGCGGCCAGCTCGACGACACGAGGAGAATCAGCCATGGACAGGCCAGCATCGACGACCGGCAGCCGACCCACCGCCACGCCAGGGTCCGCGTACCGGTTCGACCGCTTCACCACCGCGTTGCTCATCGACGACATGTTCTTCCGCGCCGACGCGCCCGGCGCCGGCAACCGGGTGCCGGAGTTCGATCTGCCCACCCTGGACGGTGGGCGGTTCCGCAGTGCCGACCTGGGGCCGCTGCCGGTGCTGATGGTGTTCGGATCACGCACCTGCCCGGTCACCGAGAGCGCCGGCCCGATCCTGCGCGCCCTGCACGCCGAGTTCGCCGGCCAGGTACGGTTCGTGCTGGTCAACACCCGCGAAGCACATCCCGGCGAGGTGTTCACCCAGCCACGGACCACGCCGGAGAAGTGGGCACACGCCCAGGAACTGCGTACCCACCACGGGTTCACCTTCGAGGTCGCGGTCGACGACATCGACGGCGACCTGCACCGGGCCATGACCCCGAAACCCAACTCGGCCTACCTGCTGAGCCCTACCGGCGTCATCGTCTACCGAGCACACTGGGCAAACGACGGGCGCGGGTTGCGGTCCGCACTCACCCGGGCGTCCGCCGGCCAACCGCCCGTACGGGATGCCAGCAGGGCGATGGTGCGACCGTTGCTGCGGGCGGTCGGCCACCTGCCCGGCGTGGTGGCCTTCGCCGGACGCGGCGTCGAACGCGACGTCTGGCGCGCGGCGGCGCCGCTGGCGGTCCTCGGTCGGCTGTCACGGCTGTTCCGTCGGCTTCCCGCCGACCGACGCGGCCCAGCTGCGGCGGGGCTGCTACTGATCATCGTCGCGGTTGTCGGGGGTCTGCTGCTGCGGTGACACCGCTGCCCGCCGTCGTGTCCGGCGGCGGGCATCCGATGGCCGGTCACACTCCGGCTGGGTGCTCGGGGACGCGTGCCTCCTCGCCGGCCAGGAACCGCTGGACGGACCCGGTGTACCCGATCGGGATGTGCCCGGTGCCGGGCAGCAGGACGACGGCCGCTTGCGGCAGCAGTCGACGCACCCGGCGGGCGGTGTGCCGGGAATCCAGCAGCCGGTCCTTCGCTCCGGCGACGACCAGCAACGGGACGGCGAGGCGGCGCAGTCCGTCGTCGCCGAAGACCGGTAGCCGGTTGCGTCGCGACCGACAGCTCCGTTGGATGAGCAGCAGGAAGTCGGCCAGCTCCGCCGACACAGACACCGCCATGGCATCGGACGTCGCCGGGGGCGGGGGCGGGGGCGGGCCGAGTACGAGTCGGACGGCCGCGCGCCGACCCCACTCGCCGAACGGCAGGAGGAACAGCGACCCGATGACCGCACCGTACTTCTGCCGCCCGATTCCGCCTGGTACGAGCAACGCGAGCCGGGTGATCCGCTCCGGTCGGCGCTGCGCGTAGTCGAGCGCCAGCCACCCGCCCAGCGAGGCACCGACGAACGCCGCCTGACCGATGTCGAATGCGGCCAGCACGTCATCGAGCCACTCGGCGTAGCTGCCGGAGGTGAGCGGGGGCCGCGACGGCGCGCTGAGCCCGGGTTCGCCGATGACGTCGACGGCGTACACCCGGTGGGTCTGCGCCCAGGTCGCGACGTCCCCGATCCACGCCGCCGAGTTGAAGCTGCCGCCGTGCAACAGGACGACCGGCGGGGCGTCCCGGGGACCGCAGACGATCACGAACGTATCGCCGTGCCGGGTGGGAACCGTCGACTCCGTCGCCGGCACCGGCCAGCGCCGCAGCAGCGCCCGGTACCGCTGCTCGACCGCGCGGCGCGCACCCTCGGACCGGTAGATCGGACTCATCGTCCACCTCGACGTCGACGAAGAGCGACATTTTTCAGCAGCACCATGGCGCTAAGATACTTCAAACTTCCCTACGAAACAACAGGATAGGGAAGCATGGGGAGTGAAGGGCTGCTCTGGTCTGGCCGGTCTAGGCACTCACCAGGCAGCAGCCGACGACGAACAGGACGGTCCCGAGGAGCAGCGGCGGCCACGGCCACCCGCTCCGCCACCGCCGACGACGACGCGCCGTCCCCGGCGGTCAGCTGCGGCGTACTGGAGACGAGCTCCGTCAGCCTCCGTAGCGTCCGTATCCGGTAGCCCAGATAGAAGGACACCATCAGCGTCACCACGCTGGCCGCGAGGACGGCCAGGACGATGATCTCCACGGGCACCGCTCCGTTGCCTCGATCGTCCGCCGGTCAGGTACCTGCCGGTGCCGGGTCGTCGGTGCCGGTCGTCGACAGCGCGCTGGCGAGTTCGATGGTGGCGGTCAGCCGTTCGCTGATTGCCGGTAGCCGTGGCCAGCCGTACAGGACGACACGCATCGCCCGGCCGTCGACCCGGATCGGCTCATGGTCCAGCCCACCCAGCTCGCGCAGTCGATGCAGGGCGCGACGCACCGGGCCGGTCGACAGCCGACGGAGGGCATCGGGACCGGCGTACGACACGATCTTGAAGGTCTGCTCGAACCGAGCCTTTTCGTCGGCTTCCTGACCGGTCGACCCGGGCCGGAGCAGGGAAAAGACCTTGAACCGGCGGCGGATCTCCATGGCCGGCACCGGGACGGCCAGCCCGACGAGCAGCACCGTGTAGCGCAACGTCCCGTCGTTGTCGCCGTGCACGCACCAGATCAGGGCTGCCTGATGGCCCGCCTGCTGGCTGGCGAGCGAACAGCAACGTTTCTCGTCCGGCACCACCGTGCCGAGGCCCCACCGGGTCAGCTCCGGCGCGGGCTCGGACTCGACCCATCCGGTCCGGGCGGCCTCCGGCAGCAGATCGGCCCGCAACTGCTGGACGAGCTGGGCGTCGCGCAACTGCTCACCGCGTACGAGCAGCCAGATCAGCCCCAACACCACGAGACCGCCCCCGGCGGCGATCGCGACGACCCACCCGAACGCCGCCCACCCCGATATCACTTCTTCGGCTGCACGGACCATTGGCGCTGACCCACCTTCACACCGGTGACCGCTCTGCGCTCACAGTGACGCATCGATGCAACAGGGCATGTCAGGATGTGGTTGTGTCCTACCCCCCTCACCATCCCGGCTACCCGCAGATGCCCGGTGCCGTGTCCCTCCTGATCGCCTACCCACATCCGATCGCACCGCCGCCGGGCTGTGCCGTGCTGGTCGTCTCGGTCAACCGGGGACCGTACCTGGTGCCTGCGACGGCGGCGGGCAGGTTCAAGGTCGACGGCCGGGACGTCCCGATCCCCGGGGAGGGCACCTGGCACGTGGCGGTGCCGGCCGGCCAGCACGACGTCCGGTACACCGATTTCATGGGAGTGCCGGTAATCACCACGACGGTCGTCGCGCACCCCGGCGCGGCGCATCCGTTGTCGTTCCGGTTCGGCGGCTGGCGCAACCGCGTCCACGACGGGTACGGCACCGACGTGACGAAGTTCGGGATGTGGTCGAACTATCTGATCGCGTTGGTCGCGCTCGTCGTGTTCGGGGTGCTGTGCTGCGGCGGTTTCGGGGTCGTCGGCGCGCTGTCGGGATCGTTCTGACCGGCTGAGGTTACGGCCGCAGCCCGCGGGCCAGGGAACCGAAGTCGCTGCGTACGCGTCCAATCGCTGTCTGATCCGACGCCCCTCGCCAAGGAGGTGGCCATGCAGCACCATCGGAGGTACACCGGAAGGCTCGCTCTTGTCCCGCTCGTCGTGGCGCTCGCCGCCGCTGGCTGCGCGGGCCCCGGCGCAGGTAGCTCACCTGGCACGGATGGGTCTGCCGGTCCGGTCGGCGCGGCCAGCTCCGGACCGGTTCCCGAGGAGGGGGCGACCATGAATCCCGCTCCGACCAACAGCACCGACCGGCTCGGCTGCGGGCAACCGTTCGAGACGCCGGGCGACGGCGTGCTGACCGTCGACGGGCGGTTCCCGTCGACGGCGTCCGGCACCGACCGCGCCGTCACCGGCACCGTCGAGGTGACCAGTCGACGCGCTGTCCGTGGCGTGGTCAGCCCGGGGGCCGAGGTGTTCCTGGTCCGGCAGGGCGCGGTGGCGGCGGTTCCGACGGCGCAGGACCTGATCGGTGTCCAGTGGGATCTGGCGGCCGGCGACGTCGAACGGTTGCCCGGCGACGTACCGCTGGTTTCCTGCGAACCGGCCGGCGGACCGGTTCCGGCTGGTGACTACGAGCTGTACGCGCGGGTGGTGATCGTCCCGGACGGCGGCACGGACCGGCTGGTGTCCTTCGGTGGCCCGTGGCCGCTACGGGTCACCTGAGGACGCGACCGAGGGCCGGACGAGGCTGGGCCGGGGACCGCTGGATGGTCCCCGGCCCTTTCAGCGGTGGGTACGGGGTCAGCCGGTGACGATGCTGACGCCGTACGCGGCTGCGACGTCGATGTAGCGCTCCGCGTAGCTGGTGACGCCGTTGCCGGCGATCACGTTGCCCCGGATCCAGGCGCCGCCCGAGGTGTCCTTGACGTAGAACGGGCTGCCCGAGTCGCCGCCCGCCGGCTGGGTGCCGCCGTTGAAGACGATGACCGGCGACTTGCAGCCGGTCGAGGTGCACACCTGGCCGGTGATGCTGGTCGCGGTGTGCCCGCAGTGCTCGCCGGTGGTCCGCCCGCTGTGGCAGTAGTCGGAGAAGCCGACGTACGCGGTGCCCGCCGCCACCACCGGGGCGCTGGAGGTGCTGGTCACCCCGCCGGTGAAGATCCGACCCGAGTAGGACCGGCCGCCGACCAGCTCCATGTCCTGGGCGTGGCCGCTCACCGTGGGCAGCCGCCGGTTCGACACGGTGCCGTACGGGTTGGCACCCGACTCGGTGAGCACGTTGACACCGTTGGCGAAGCAGTGTCCGGCGGTGACCGAGAAGCGGGTGCCGGCACCGTTGCGCACCGCGTACCCGGCCGAGCACCAGGCCACCCCGGCGGTCTGGGTGATGCCGCCGCCACCCCAGTACGGCTGGATGTCGTCACGGCGGTGCCAGAAGTCGCTGATGGTGGACCGGCCCACCTGTACCTCGCTGGCCGCCCGCAGGTGTGCCGCTGAGGTGCCGGCCGGCTTGATCAGCGCGGCCACCAGGTCGGCGGGCGCGTCGGTGTCGACGACGATCTTGCCGGTGGTGGCGTCGAGGTAGCTGCCGAACGTGTACTTGGTGCTGTGGGTGGCGACGTAGTCGGCGATCCGGCGTTGGATCGTCTCCAACGTCGCGGTCGCGGCGGCCGACGCGGCCACCGTGGCACGGGCGGTCCGGTCCGGAGCCAGCCGGTCGTCGAGCCGGGCGACGGCTGAGCCCGTGGTCTGCTTGCCGCTGTCCGGGGCGGCATGCGCCGCGCTGGTGCCGAGCATGGTCAGCGCGACGGCAGCCGCAGCGACGGCGCTGGCGAGCGCTCTCTTCCTCACGTACATGATTCCTCCGTATACATTGCGGCCGGATACCGCAGCTTGCGGCCGGATACCGCAGCTTCTCGAATAAGAGTCGACGAACCCACAAGATCGATAGCGGTATGTCAATGTTGAGACAGTCCGGATACACGCGCCAATGCAAACGTGACAAAACATTCTCGTCTGCGACCAGGCCCGGTGACTACTGGGCACAATCAGGTTCCTGCTCGCCGAGCGAAGAAAACTGTCACACCGCGATCGGAAACGCGCCATTCACCGTCGGACCCTGCGGCCGGCTCACCGCTGGTCGACATCGAGCAGCTGTTTCCCGAGCTGAGGGAGCACGCGGCCACCGCCACCCGGCTGCACCCCCACCCCGGGCAGCCGGGCCCGGACGACAGCTCGATCGGCGGTCCGCTGCGCTGGCCGGCCGACGAGTTTTGGCCGTACTGCACCGGCCGGGAGCACTACGTCGACCGGCTACTGACCCCGGAGACGGTACGCCGGATGCGCCGGATCTACGCGGCGGCCACCGCACGCGCGGCAGCCACCGGCCAGCCGTACCGGCTGACCGACGCGGAGAATGCCGACGTGCCGGAGTTCGACTACACCGAGCCGGTGTCGTTGGCGAAGACGCCGATCGCGCTGGTACCGGTGGCCCAGCTGTACCGGCACGATGTCGCGGACCTCACCGGCCCACCGGACGCGGACCTGCTGCAGGTACTGTGGTGCCCACTGGACCACCCCGACAACGGGTACAGCCCGTGGGTGGAGCTCCGCTGGCGGCGGACCGCCGACCTCGGCGAGCAGCTGGCAACGGCGCCGGAGCCGGTGGTGGTCAACGAGAACTACCTGCCGACGCCGTGCCTGGTGCGCCCGGAACAGGTCCGCGAGTACCAGTACGTCGGACTTCTGCCGGAGAATCTCAAAAAGCAGTTGTACGCCTGGGAAAAGCAGTCCGGGCACAGTTATCAGGCCGACTTGTCGCTCGCACCGGGCTGGAAGATCGGCGGTTTTGCCAACTGGTCACTCTCCGACTGGCACCCGGTCGACTGCACCGAGTGCGGGGCGGCTATGACGTTGCTGCTCACCGCGAGCTCGGGCGAACAAAACGGCAGCGCCCGCTGGCGGACCGCCGACGATCCGGACGGCAACCCGGTTGATGTACTCATCGGTCGGGGTTACACCCTGCACGTCTTCGCCTGCCCGACCTCACCGACGCACCCGCCGGCCACCGTGATGCAGTGAGGGCGGTCGCTCGGCGGGCAACCATCGCCCGCCGCGACGGCCGTGCCGGGTCACGGTGACCGTCGCACTGGACTCCTGACCGGCACGAGGCGGGCTCACCCCGACGGCAGGTCCACCCCGTCCGGGGCGCGCATCCGCCAGGCGTCGGTGACCAGCTCGGCGAGCCGGTCGACGTCGACCCGCGCCAACCGGAGCATCACCAGCGGCAGTCCGTCGTAGCCGGGTGTGGTGAAGAACAGGTCGGGCTCGCCGAGCAGCAACGCTTGCTTCTCCGCCTCGTCGCCGACGTACAGCACGGCGACGTCGGTCCGGATCACCCGTGGCTTGCCGGGCCGGCGCTCCGGATAGGACCAGACGAAGCCCTTGCCTGCGACCCGGAAGTCGAAGCCGTCGCTGTCGATCTCGACGACCTGCGGCAGCGCCGACGCCAGCCGGCGGACGTCGTCGGCGTCAGCCATCGAGGCACCCGCACCGCACCGCACCGCGCACACCCACAGGTTAGCCAGCCGGCTTCGTCGCCACCACGAACACCCGTCGGAACGGGAACGCGACGAGCCCGTCCCGGGCCGGGTACCGGGCCGTCAACTCCTCGCCGAGCCGTCGATAGAACGCGGCCCACCCCGCATCGTCGAGGGCGGCCCGGACCGGCCGGGCGGCGGTCCCCTCGACCCAGGCCAGCACCGGATGCGCCGCCGGATCGGCGTCCCCGGCCGGCAGCAGATGCAGGTACGTGGTCTCCCAGGCGTCGACCGTACAACCGGCTCGCAGCAGTCGGGCGGCGTAGCCGGCCGGGTCGAGCACCGCGTCGCCGCCGCGGATGTCCGGCAGCCGATCCCGCCAGCGAGCGTCCGCCGCGACCGAACGGATCGCCTGGTGCGACGGGGCGTCGAAGTTGCCCGGCACCTGGAAGGCCAGCACCGCACCGGGTCGCAACCGGGCCGCCCACCGGTCGAGCAGGGTGGGATGCTCGGGCACCCATTGCAGTACGGCGTTGCAGATCACCGCGTCGACGTCCGGGCCGGGTTCCCAGTCGGCCACGTCGCCGACGTCGAACCGGACCGGTGACCCGAGCGCCCGAGCAGCGGTGATCATCTCGGTCGACGAGTCGATCCCGGTCACGACGGCTTCCGGCCAGCGGTCCGCAAGGTGGACGGTGAGGGTGCCCGGCCCGCAGCCGAGGTCGACGACCACGGCCGGGTCGGCGGCGGCGACCCTGGCCAGCAGGTCAGCGAACGGGCGGGAGCGATGATCAGCGAAGCGCAGGTAGGCGGCCGGATCCCACATCGCTGTCTCCTCCCGGCCGATCCGATGTCCGACCGTTGTCACGGCCGGGCCGGTGTCCGACCGTCACGGTACGCCGCCCACTCGTCGGCGAGCATCGCGAAGTCGAGTTCCGTACTCCATTCGCCTTTGAGCAGTTCGCTGCGCACCAGCCGGGCCTCCTGACGCATCCCGAGACGCCGGGCCAGCCGGGCCGACGCCTCGTTGCGCTCGTCGACCCGGGCCACGATCCGGTGCAGGCCGAGCTGGTCGAAGCCGAGGGCGAGCAGCGCCCGTGCCGCCTCGGTGGCGAAGCCCTGGCCGGCGGCGTCCGGGTGTACGACGTACCCGATCTCGCCGCCGCGATGGACCCGGCTACGCCAGAAAAGCACGACGTCACCGATGAGCCGACCGGTCGCCGCCACCTCGACACCGAGGGTGAGGGCCTGGCCTTCGTCGGTGAGGCCGGTGTTGGCCCACTGGGTGGCGAGCCGCTGGACGACGACGTCGCGGGTCATCGGCTCGAACGGCACGTACCGGCAGACTGCCGGCAGGCTACGGTAGGCGAACAGCTCCTCGACGTCGTCGCCGGTCAGCGGACGCAGCAGCAGCCGCTCGGTGCGGACCGGATAGTCGGGATGCAGGGCAGAATATTCGGGATGCAGGGCGGACGGCTGCACGGTCGGCACGCCGCCCATCCTGCCACCACGCCCACCGTCGATCGCCCTGCCACCACACCCGCCGCCATCCGATTTGCTGGGCTGTCCAGCAGTCAGGCCAGCCGGTCGACGGAGGTGAGATCCAGCTCACACCGACGCTCAAAGCCGGGCCCGTCGCCCGGTCCGTCTTGCCGGTTGTGAACGACGACAGGAACGAAGACAGGACGGTGCGACGACGGTGACGGGTCGGATTCTCTTCGTGGAACTGCGCCGTACCGCAGTGGTGTGGTTCGGTGTCGGGCTGGCGATCGTGGCGGCCTGGTCGGCCACCGACCCCGAACGCTGGGACGGGTACTGGATGGCCGGGGTGCTGGCCCACCACAGCGCACTGGACCTGATCTGGCCGCTCGTGCTCGCGGTCGGTGCCACCTATGGCCGGCGGGATCAGGCCAGCAGGATGGCCGAGCTGGTCGCGACGAGCGCCCGACCGGGCCTGGTCCGGGTGGCGCCCCGGGCGGTTGCGGTCGTCGGCTGCCTCGCCGGCGGATACACCGGCGGAGTGATCGAGGTGCTGGCCCGCGCGGTGCTGGCCGCCGACCATCAGCCGACCGGCTGGGTCTGGCCGGTGCTGCTGGGCGCGGCGAGCGTCGCGGCGGCAGGTCTGCTCGGCCTCGGCCTGGGTCGGCTGCTGCCGTCCCGGCTGACCGCCCCGCTGCTCGCCGTAGGTGCGCTCGCCGTCGTCGTCGGACTGCATCTGCTCGCCGAGAGCACCGGCAGCCGGGTCCCGCTGCTCGGTCCGGCGTTCCTCGGACCGGCCGACGGCTACTCCACGATCGACGGCCGGGCCGTCGTGGGCAAGCTGGTGTGGTTCGTCGCCCTGGCGGCGACCGGGTGGGCGCTGTACGCCGCCGCCACCCGCCGATCCCGGCTGCTCGCCGTGCTACCGGGCGTCGTCGGGCTGCTCGTCGCCCTGATCGTGCTGCCACCGGTCGACGAGGCCGCCCACCCCGACCTGCAGGCCACCGGGCTGGTCTGCGCTGACGGGACGCCCCGGGTCTGCGTCAGCCGGGTCGACGCATCGGCGCTGCCCGAGCTGGTCGGGCCGGCCCGGCGGGCGTTGACCCTCCTGGCCAAGCTGCCCGACCCGCCGACCGCCGTGGTGCAGCAGGTCAGCCCGCACGGCACCGCGATCGCGCAGCGCCGGGACACCGTCCACTTCGAGCTGCTCATCTACGGCGACGGGACGATCGCCTCCGGGCTGCCCACGCTCGAAGCCGAGATTCTCGACGGCGCCGGCACCTGGGCGTGCGGTGCCGCCCTCGACGACGTCGACGGTTGGGAGCCGATCCAGGCGGCCCGAGCGGCGGCCGGCCTCTGGCTGCAGGGCCGGGACGCGGCACCGGACGAGTTCTGGCACCCCGTACAGGGCATGGTCGAGGAGGCGCTGGCCACGCTGCGGTCGCTGCCGGCGGACGAGCAACTGGCCCGGGTCGCCGCACTTCGGCAGGCCGCGCTGGACTGCCGACCCGACCTCTACGAGGTGCTGACCGCCACCTGACGCGGACCGAAACTGACCGATGTCAGGGCGCACGTCTTGTTGCGGCACGGTCCACAATGTGACAATGGCGCAGAGGGCTGACCACGACCAGCCGACACGCACGCGGGGGCGCGAGTTCTTTCAGCTGGCGATGGTCGTGGCGGCCTGGACGGTGGTCGCCGGAGTTCATCTGTTCGGCGTACGGATCGCCAACCTGTGGTTGCTCGCACCAGTGGTGTACGGACTGGTCTGGCTGCTTGCCATGGTGGCCACGACGACGTTCGTAGTGATCGCCTGGCGACGGCGACGGCGACGACGGGCGGCGGCGGCCGGCGCGGTGGCCATCGCGGCTCTGGCGGGCGGGGGTGTGGTCGCCGTCGACTGGACGTACGCCTACGCGCACGGCCAGTTCCGGCTCCACCGCGAGGACTTCGCTGCCATCGCGGCTCTCGCGGATGCCGGCGGGCTCGACTCCGACGAGTACTACGGAGCCCTGTTGCCAGACGATCTGCGGCACCTGTCGGTCACGGGGAGGGCGGCCTGGATCGGCCCGCGCGGGGAGGACCGAAGCGCACTGTTCCTTCCGACGTGGACAGGGATTCCGGATGGCGGGGTCGGTTACCTCTACCGCACGGCAGCGCCGGCGCACGACATCGGGTTCGACTGCTTCGCCGACCCCTGCCAGGTCCGATGGACACTGGGTGACGGCTGGCAGTGGGTAGGTTGAGGCGCGACCAGGCACGGGCAGCCCGGGACCGTACGGTCGGTGCCTGCCTGGCCGCGCTCGACGACGACGAGCTTGCCGACCTGCTGACCGGAGCGACCCCGGTCGGCACCGGTATGGGCGGCACGACGGCGACCATGTCGGTCGCCGGCGTACCGGTGTTCGTCAAACGGGTGCCGCTGACCGAGGTGGAGCAGGGACCAGGCAACTTCGGCTCGACCCGCAACGTCTTCGGGCTTCCGACCTTCTACCAGTACGGATTCGGCTCCACCGGATTCGGCGCGTGGCGGGAACTGGCAGCGCACCAGTTGGTCTCGGACTGCGTGCGGCAGGGCCGGTTCGCCGGCTTCCCGCTGCTGCACCACTGGCGCAGACTGCCGCGACCGGCGGTGGCTTCGGCGCCCACACCGTTGTCCACGGAGGATTCGATCGACACCTGGGTACGCCGCTGGGGCGACTCGGCGGCGGTGCGGGACCGGCTCACCGCAATCGCCGAGGCGTCGGCCAGCCTCGTGCTGTTCATCGAACACATCCCGTACCAGGTGGACACCTGGCTGGCCGAGCAGGCCCGCTCCGACGATCGGGCTGGTCCTGCGGATCGGATCGCCGCCGCATACGACCTGGTCGACCGGTCGTTGCGGGCTGGGACGCGGGTCATGTCGGCGCACGGTTTCGTGCACTTCGACGCACACTTCCGCAACTTGCTGACGGATGGCCGGCGGATCTACTTCGCCGACTTCGGCCTGGCGGTCCACTCCGGATTCGAGCTCAGCCCGGCAGAGTCGGACTTCCTGCACCGGCACCGCGACTACGACCGGTGCTACACCGCCGCCCACCTGACGTTCTCGCTGATCGGCAACGCGCTCGGGCTGGCCTGGCCGGACGGCCTCGAATACCTGCGGGCCGGCCGGGCGGCCGGCTATCCGGACCTGCCGGCGGCAGCCCGCGCACTGGTGCGGCGGGACGCGCGGATCGCCGAGACCATGGGGAGCTTCTGGCACCGGATGCTCCAGGACCGGACGACGTCCTACCCGTACGTCGAACTCGAAGCGGCGCTCGCGGCGCGGTGACCACCGGTTGGGACACCGACGGCGGTCGGCCACCGGTACCGGCTCCGGTCGCCGATCGACGTCGAAGATCCCCGTTTCGGATCGTGAGGGGTTGACGGCGGGGAGTCATCGACATCAACATGTTCGCCATTGGCGTTCAGCGATCTTCGATGCCAACCGGTTGATCCCGGCCCTGCGATCCAGGAGACGATCGATGTCAGGACGCAAGCCCTCCCTATCACGACTATTGCCCCGGGCACGCCGCCTGCTGGCCGTCACCGCTGGTGCCGTGCTGGCCGGCGGGCTGCTCGGCGTACCGCTGCCCGTCTCGGCCGCGCCCACCGACGGCGGTGCCGACGCCCCCGGTGCCGGCACCGCCGCAGTTGCCGAGGAGCTACAGGCCACAGTCGCCGAATCGACCGGCGACCGGGTCCAGGCGCTGCTGATGCTGCCCAACCCGCAGCGCTATCCGACCAACCCGGACACCGCCGTCGACCAGCTGCGCGCCCACTCCGAGGAGATCCAGGCCGAGGTCGAAACGGCGCTGGAGGAACACGCCGAGACCGCCGGCGACGTACGGGTGGTCAACCGCTTCTGGATCACCAACATGCTGCTCGTCGAGTTCACCGCCGACGCCGCCCGGCTGTCTGCGCTGGCGAGCCTGCCCGGCGTGCAACGGGTGCTACCGAACTTCACCCTGAGCGTGCCGGAGACCGAGATGACCGCCGCTGCCGACCCGGCCGCGTCGATCATCGACGACCGGATCACCTGGGGCATGGACCGCATCGGCGCCGAGCAGGTGTGGACCGAACTCGGTCTGGACGGCACCGGTGTCCGGGTGGTCACCCTCGACACCGGGGTCGCCATCGACCACCCCGACCTGGTCGGCAAGATGGCCACCGACGACCCGACCGACCCGACCTACCCGGGCGGCTGGATGGAGTTCAGCTCCGCCGGCGGTCTGGTCGCCTCGGAGCCGCACGACTCGTCCACCCACGGTACGCACGTCTCCGGCACCATCCACGGTGGTGCGGCGTCCGGCGTGATAATCGGCGGCGCGCCCGGTGCCGAGATGGCGCACGGCCTGGTGATCCCCGGCGGAAGCGGCTCCTTCGCCCAGGTCGCCGCCGGCATGCAGTGGGCGGTCGCACCGACCGACTCGGCCGGCAACCCGGCGGGCCGCCCGGCCGACGTGGTCAGCATGTCGCTCGGCGCACCGAGCTACTCGACGGAGATGGTCGCCCCGACCCGGGCGATCGTCGCCGCCGGCGCGTTCCCGTCGTTCGCCATCGGCAACGAGGACATCCTCGGCAGCTGCGGCGTCGGTTCGTCCAGCCCCGGCAACGTGTACGAGGCCGTCGGCGTCGGTGCCACCGACATCGACGACAACGTCGCCGACTTCTCCTGCGGCAACGTGGTCAACAAGTCCAGCTGGGCCAGCCCGCCCGCGGACTGGCCGGACAGCTGGGTCACCCCGGACCTGTCCGCCCCGGGCGACGAGGTGTGGTCGGCCAGCCCGGACGGCGGCTACCGCTACGCCAGCGGCACCTCGATGGCGACCCCGCACACCAGCGCGGTCGCCGCGCTGCTGCTGCAGGGCGCGCCGGAGCTCAGCGTCGACGCCACCCGCACCGCACTGATCGACACCGCGTTCTGGGACGACCGGTACGCCGACGTGGCACCGGACACCCGGTACGGCCACGGCCGGATCGACGCGTACGCCGCCGCCGTGCAGGTGGCGCTCGACAGTGGCGTCACCGGCCAGGTCACCACCGCCGGCACCGGTGCCCCGGTCGCCGACGCCACCGTCACCGTCACGCCGGGCGGGGCCTCGGTACGTACCGGTGACGACGGCACCTTCACCCTGCGGCTGGCGCCCGGCAGCTACACGCTGACCGCCGCCGCGTTCGGACACGAGACCGCCAGCGTCGCCGACGTCGTCGTGGTCGAGGAGTCGTTCACCACCGTCGAACTGGCGATGGTGCCGCTGCCGATCGGGGTGGTCACCGGTGCCGCGACGTTCGACGAGAGCGGCCACGGCGTACCCGGGGTGACGGTCACGGTCTCCGCCGACGGCGCGCCGGTCGGCAGCCCGGTGGTCACCGGCACCGACGGCAGCTACCGGCTCGAACTGCCGGCCGGCAGTTACCGGATCACCGCCGGCCATCCCCGGTTCGACGTCTCCCCGGCCGTCGAGGTGACCATTCCGGAGGGCGGCGCGGTCACCGCCGACTTCACGCTCAGCCCGCCGCCGCAGACGGTCGCCCTGGTCGGCAGCTACGTCGACACGTACGCCGACGAGATCTTCGCTCCGCGCGGCATCGAGACGGTGATCTACGACTGGGACGAGCTGGTGGCCGCCGCCGACCATCCGGTCGTGGTGCTCGGCTACGGGGTGAGCAGCGACTACGACGAGGCGACCTTCCAGGCGTTCCTGGACGCCACCGACGCCGCCGGCACCGGGGTGATCTTTACCGATCACGCCTACAGCACCGGCAACGGCATCCGGCAGCTGTCCCAGCACACCGGGCAGCCCGTCTCGACCGGCTCCAACACCGGCGGGACCGGTGTCGCCGAGTCGTACTACGAGGTGACCGCCGAACACCCGATCCTCGACGGGTACACCGTCGGTGACCGGATTCCGCTGGACGACAGCACCCAGGCCAAGTGGATCGCCTGGTTCGGCGACTACTCCGGCGACGGCCGGCAGACCCTCGCCGACCTGGGCCGCAGCGACACCACCGGGATCTACGGCGGCGGCATCGGCGTCGACCAGCGGGCCACCAACCGGCACGTGCTGCTGTCCACCCACGGTGTGTCGGTGACCCGCGGCCCGGTCGACTGGACCGAGCAGGCCACCCAGCTGTTCCTCGACGCGATCGACTGGGCGGCCCGCCCGGCCGAGGAGGGGCAGCCGTACTTCGCCGTGCACGGGTTGACGGTCGACCCGGAGGTGGTGAAGAGCAACGAACCGGTACGGGTCACCGCCCAGGTGAAGAACATCGGCGCGGCGGCCGGTCCGTACCAGGCGGTGCTGCGGGTCGACGGTGAGTCGGCGGCGACCACCACGGTCAACCTCGGCTCCGGCGTCAACCAGACGGTCAGCTGGACGGTGCAGCGGGCCGAGCTCGGCAGCTACGCCGTGACGCTCGAGTACCTGACCGGGTCGTTCCGGGTGCGTCCGCCCCGGGTGAGCCTCACCGCGCGTACCGTCGACGCTCCGGACGCCGAGCCCGGCCCGCTGGCCGGCGCCGCGGTCGAGCTGGTCCACGACGGCGTCGTGATCCCGGTCGGCGCCACCGACGACGCCGGCACCCTCACCTTCGAGACGCCGGCCGCCGTCGACCGCTACACCCTGGTGGTGCGCAAGGCCGCGACCGACGGTGGTACGTCGTACCTGCTGCACAAGGTGATCACGGTGTTCGACGACGACGAGGTGCTGTTCGCGCCCCGGGTGCTGGCCGGTGGGCCGGCCGGGGCCGAGGCGGCCCAGGACCTGTCGACCCGGGTGGACCTCGCCGCCGACCTGGTCGGCGGCAACCATGAGGCGACCGTCTACCTGCGCCCGGCCGGCACCGCGCCGTGGGCGTACTCGTTCGGGCCCGGACCGCTGGTCGCGACGCTGGACAGCTACCAGGCGGTCACCGTGCACCAGCTGCCCCGGTTGGAGCGTGACTGGTGGCTGGTCAGCGAGATCCTGCCGGAGATGGACTGGATCGACCCGTTCGACGCCACGTTCGGCTTCGGCGGCGCGGCGCAGGTCGAGCTGGCCGCGTCGACGCCGGAACCGGGCTCGGTCGAGGTGGACTGGTCGGTGACCGACGCGCACGGGCACCCGTTCGCGACGGTGCGCGCCACCGACGTGCGGCCGTTCGCCGACCTGCCGGCGGTGACCCGCCTGGAGGACGTCGTGCCGGCGGTCCGGGCGTTGGCGCCCAACGAGGCCCGGCCGGTGCTGCGGCTGTCCGACCCGACCGGAGCGGAGATCCGGGCCGGCTACCTCGACTGGTCGGCTCAGCCGTACGGGTTCGAGGTCGACGACCCGCAGCCCGGTCGGTACCAGCTCCAACTGGAGCTGGACACCGGCTGGTACAGCGGGCTGGTCGACGCCGAGTCGTCTCTGGTGCTGGCCGAGGCGGCGACGATCACCTCGACCTACCCGCAGACCGCCGAGGTGGACGGCTGGTTCCACCCGGAGGTCCGGGTGGTCAACCCGAGCGGGGTCGACCAGGGCACCGCCGAGTCGACGCTGACGGTCACCCACCCCGACGGTGACCTGCTGGCCCGCGACGTCGCGGTGCAGCTGCGGGTCGACGGGGCCTGGGTACGGATTCCGCTGGCCGTGCAGGACGGCGCCCTGGTCGGCACCATCTCGCCGGAGGTGGCACTGACCGCCGGCACCGACCTGACCTGGGAGCTGCACGTCCGCACCCGCCGGCCCGGCGAGTTCACCTTCACCCACCAGCTGACCGGTGGTGCGGTGGCGGTGACCGCCAGCTCGGCGGTGACGGTGAGCTGATGATGTCCGGCAGGTAGGCATCCGCGCCGGCCGCGCGACCCCCGGGTCAGGGGGTCGCGCGGCCGGTGAGGATAAGGTCTGGCCGTGCGGACCAAGCAGGAGTTGAGCGACGCCATCCGGCAGCGACGGCGGGCGGTGCTGATCGTCAACGCCAAGTCCCGCCGGGGCCGCCAGTTCTACACCGACGCCGTCCGGCGGCTGACCGACGCCGGCTTCGAGCTGATCGCCAGCTACCCGGTCGACGAGCCGGGTGAGCTGGAACGCAGCCTGGACGAGGCGGTCCGGATGGCCCCGGACCTGCTGATCGCCGGCGGCGGGGACGGCACCATCGGGGCCGCCGCCCGGCTGCTCGCCCACCGTGACATCGCGCTCGGGCTGCTGCCGTTGGGCACCACCAACAACTTCGCCCGTACCCTCGGGATCCCGATCGACCTGGACGCGGCGGTCCGCGTGATCAGCTCCGGCAAGGTGATCGACGTCGATCTCGGCCTCGCCGGCGACCTGCCGTTCGCCAACCACGTCGGCATCGGGTTGTCCGCCGAGGTGATGCTGCGCACCCCGCCCCGGCTGAAACGCGTGGTCGGCAAGTTCGCCTATCCGGCGACGGCGGCGGCGTTGATGGCCCGGCACCGTCCGCTACGGGTCAGCGTCCGTACCGCCAGCAGCAACCGGGACTTCCAGACCCACCAGTTGTACGTCGCCAACGGCGGTCACCAGGCCGGCCGGCCGATCACCGCGGATGCCAACGCCGACGACCGGCTGCTGGTCGCGTACCCGGTAGGTGGTGCGACCCGGCACAGCCTGCTGGGCGCGACGGTACGCAACGCGGCGACCGGGCACCGGCGTACCCTGCGGCACGACCCGTTCCTCGCGGTCGGCGAACTGCTGGTCGAGACGGATCGGCCGGCGCCGGTGGAGATCGACGGTGAGGTGTGTGGTGAGACCCCGATCCGGCTGCGGGTCGACGCCAACGCGTTGCGGGTGATGGCTGCGGCCGGGACCGTCGACCACTGACCCGACCGCGCGGTCGGACCGCGCGACTCCGGCCGGCCGTCGGGTGTCCGGCCGTCGGGTGTCCGGCCGCCGGGTGGGCCGGCCGCCGGGTGGGCCGGCCGCCGGGTGGGCCGGCCGCCGGGTGGGCCGGCCGCCGGGTGAGGGCGACCGGCCCGAGCCGGTACGGGTCAGACGAACCGCCAGAGCGTGTCGTTCTGGCCGTAGTCGTCCGAGGTCACGATCTGCGCCCCCTGCGCGGTGGACCCGCCGCTGACCCCGAGCACCTTGCCGCCGTTGGCGCACTGCAGTCGGAAGTAGCCGTCGCTGCGGTACCGCAGCCGCCACCGGTGGTCGGCGGTGCCGTTGTCGTCCCACTGCAGCACCCGGGCGCCGGTCGCCGTCGACATGTTCTCCACGCCGAGCACCTTGCCGCTGTGCGAGTTGCGCAGCCGCAGGTAGCCGCCGGTGTCGGTGACCGCCGTCCACAGGTGGTCGGCGGTGCCGGTGTCACCCCACTGGATGGCCAGCCCGCCGTTGGCGGTCGACATGTTCTGCACCCCGAGCACCAGCCCGCTGGCCCGGTTCTGGATCCGCCGGGTGCCGTTCGGCAGGAACCGCCACTGGTTGTCCAGGCTGCCGTTGTCCGGGTCCTGCACCGCCTGGGCGCCGGGGGCGGTCGAGCCGCCGGTGATGGCCAGCAGCTTGCCGGTGTGCACGTTGCGCAGCTTGTGGGTGCCGTCGCCGACGTCGACGACCGTCCAGCGGTGGTCGGCGGTGCCGGTGTCGGACCACTGCAGGATGCGGGCACCGTCGGCGGTGGACATGTTCTCCACGCCGAGCACCTTGCCGCTGTGCACGTTGCGCAGCCGGATCGCGCCGCCGTCGACGATGATCTCCCAGTCGTGGTCGGCGGTGCCGTTGTCGTCCCACTGCAGGGCCAGGCCGCCGTCGGCGGTCGACATGTTCTGCACCCCGAGGACCAGGTTGCTGTTGGCGTTGACCAGCCGGAAGCTGGCCGTACCGGGGTTGCCGCCGCCGGAGCCGACGCTCCAGTAGACGGTGTAGTTGTGCCCGTGCGCGTCGTGGAACGGGCCGAGGCCGACCGACGAGCCGTTCGCGGTGGCGGTGAACGCGAGGGCGCTGGCGCTGGTCCGGGTGATCGACGCGGTGTCGAGCGAGGGAAGCCCGCTCAGGGTGCTGTTGCCGTAGTTGCCGGAGAGCACCACCGGACCGTAGGTGATCGCGGCGACGTCGGGATTGTCGTTGGCCGGCACCATGATCACCCGCATCGGCAGTTGAACGGTTACCGTGTCGCCGGCCGACCAGGTCCGGGTCAGGCTGGCGTAGCTGCCCGGGGTGGTCGCGATGCCCTGCTGCACACCGTTGACGCTGACCGTCGCCCCGCTGGTCCAGGCCGGGATCCGGATCCGCATCGTCCACGACCCGGCGACGTTGCCGGTGACCGTGAGGGTGGTCGTGTCGCTGGCCGGGTAGCTGGTGGTCTGGGTGACGGTGATGCCCCGCTGCGACCAGTTCAGCACCGACGGCATGAACAGGTTGACCGTCAGCGTGGTGCCGTCGTGGAAGTAGATGGAGTCGGTCAGTGCGGTGTTGACCTCCAGACCGGTGCCCTGGCAGCACCAGAAGGAGTCGTAGTCGGTGCTGTAGGTCCCGCCGCCCCAGGCCGGGCCGACGCCGCGCCGGCCGCCCGGGTTCAACGGAGTGAAATAGGTGATGTGTCCGTGGCTGCTGGTCGGGTTCTGGATGCCGATCACGTGGTTGAGCAGCGCCCGCTCGTAGAAGTCGAAGTACGCCGCTCGGCCCGGGTCGAGCAGCCACAGCTCCCGGGTGAGTTTCAGCATGTTGTACGTGTTGCATGCCTCGCAGGTGTCGTTGCGCAGGTACCCGGCGATGGCGTCGGGTGCCCGGAAATGCTCGGCCTGGCTGTTGCCGCCGATTGCGTAGGTGTGCGCGTCGACGGTGATGTTCCAGGCGTTGCTGGCGATGTCCCGGTAGCGGGTGGTGCCGGTGGCCTTGTACTCCCGGGCGGCACCGATCCACTTCGGCACCTGGGTGTTGGCGTGCAGCCCGTTGAGCTGGTCGGAGTTGGCGGCGAGCGGGTTGAACACGGCGGCGTGGTCGAACCGCTGCGCGGTGGTGAGCCACCGGCTGTCGCCGGTCTGCTGGTAGATGTCGGTCAGGACGGCGTTCATCCCGCCGAACTCGGTGCCGAGCATGTTCTGCATCTGGCTGCTGGACAGTCGGCCGGTACGCCAGTCGACCCAGCCGGCGAGCGAGAGCAGGACGTCGCGGGCCTGGTTGTTGCCGAGGTAGCGCCACACGTCGAGCAGGCCGGCGAGGGTCTTGTGGATGCAGTAGTACGGCACGTTGCCGTTGTTCAACGTCCGGGCCTCCAGGCTGCTGAAGTCGGACTCGGGGAACCCGGACAGGTAGCCGGCGGCGAAGCCGGCCGCGCCGTTGTTGGCCTGGCACTTGGCGAGTTCGGCCACCATGTAGTTGGCCTTGTCCCGGAAGACACTGTCGCCGGTCACCGCCCACGCGAACGCCCAGGCGCTCAGGAAGTGTCCCTGCATGTGGGTACGGAACGGAAACGTCGGGCTGTCCCAGCCGCCGTTGGACGCGGCGCCGTTGGTGGACAGCTGGTGATTGGCCCGGAAGTTGCGCAGCATCCGGTCGACGTCGACGAAGCGCAGGTAGTTGATGGTGCGGTTCTGGTTGTCCAGCCATCGGCTGGCGCTCAGCCGGGCCTGGCCGACGTCGAATCCGTAGGCCCCCACGCCGATGTCCGGGCGGGCCGGTGCCAGGGCCGCGGCGGCCGGAGCGGCGCCGAGGACCGTGGTGGTGGTGACGCCGGTGGCGGAGACCACCGCAGTCGCGCCGGCGGCCTGCAGCAGGCGACGACGGCTGAGAAAGGACGAGCTCATGATCGTCTACTCCAGAGGTCAGGGGGTCGAGAGTTCGAACCGTCGGACGGTGACGGCGCCGCCGAGTGCCTGCGTCGCGTAATTGAAGATTCCAAACCGGTAACCCATGAAGAACTGCCACTCGTTGTTCAACGTGAACGCCGGCCCGAACGACGTGAAATTCACCCCGTCCGTGCTGTACGAAAACCGCGCCTGCCGCCCCACACCCGGCCGAATGTCAGCATTCGCCCGCAACCAGACCCGACCACCCGACACCGGCGCACTCGCCACCTCAGTCCCGGTCCCGGTCGTGTTCCAATTACTGTCCATCGTCAACCCGTTGGTCATCACCACCCGAGTCGAACCACTGTCCCGACGCACCCCGACCCACGCCGACGACTGCCGCAACATCACCAACCCCGACCGGTCACCATCACGCATCGACGAATAATCCAACTCGACCGTCGCCGTCGACGTCGGCCCCTGAATCCGATGCGTCAGCGTGTTCCGCGCACTGTAGAGGTCATTGGTCACCGTCGCGGTCGACAACCGCAGCCCGTCGTTCACCGACCACCGCGAGTTGTCCGGGTTGTGGTTCCACTCCCACTGCGGCCCCAGCGCGGTCCCCGCGAACGTGTCCACCCCCGTCAACGGCTTCACCACCCGAGGCGGCGCCGGCAGGTTGGGCCGCGGATAGTTCACCCCCCACCGGCCGTTCACCGTCCGCAACCGCGGCCACCCGTCACCCGTCCAGGTGATCGGCGCCAACGCCGGCATCCGCCCACCCGGATACGCGTCCACGAACGCCATGTAGTACCAGTCACCGTTCTGCGTCTGCACCACACCACCCTGATGCGGCACCCCACCACCCGAGATCGGCCCCGGCAGATCCAACAACACCTGCCGCATCTCGTACGGCCCGAACGGCCCGTTCGTCGACCGCAACACATACTGACCGTTCGCCGGCCGCGTCAACCAGATGTAATAGGAACCGTTACGCTTGTAGAACCGCGCACCCTCCAAGGTCCCCACACTCGACGGCGTCTGGAACACCTGCTGCGCCCGCACCTGCGACCGACCATCCGCCGACAACTGCGCCACACTGATCGTCCCGTTGCCGTACGCCACATACGGCGTGTCGTCATCGTCGAACAACAACCCCGCGTCGTAGTAACACGGCAACGTCGCATGCTTCGCCCACGGCCCCTCCACCGACGACGACGTATACATGTGCGTCTGACTGAAATCGATACAACCCGCCCAGTAGTACGTCCCGTTGCTCCGCCGGTAGTTCAACGTCGACGCCCAGATCCCCCGCACATACCCCCGCTGCGCCCCCGACAGGTCGTACTTCGACCCGAACTCCAACCTCGGCACCGCATGCCCGGCGAACTCCCAGTTCACCAGATCGTACGACCGCAGAATCGGCGCACCCGGCGAATAATGCATCGTCGACGCCGTCATGTAGTACACGTCATCGACCCGGATCACCTCCACATCCGCGAAGTCCTGCCACACCACCGGATTCGTGTACTCCCCCGACGGCGGTGGTGTCGTCGGGTCGGGGTCGGGGTTGCCGCCGCCGTCGACCCGGACGAGCTGCCACTGCTGGTTGGCGCCGCCCCAGTCGTCGTACTGGACGATGTTGCCGCCGTCGGCGGTCGACGCGTTCTGGACTTCGAGGGCCTTGTTGCTGTGTCGGCTGATCAGTCGGACGTGACCGCCGTCGGAGTCGGCGAGGCGCCACTGCTGGTTGGTGCCGTTGTGGTCGGTCCACTGGACGATGGCCGCGCCGTTGGCGGTGGACCACTCGTAGACGTCGAGGACCTTGCCGGACAGGCGGGACTTGAGCCGGTAGTAGCCGCCGCCGGAGTCGACGAACTGCCACTGCTGCTGGTTGCCGTTGTTGCGGGACCACTGGGTGATCCGGGCGCCGTCGTTGGTGGCGAGGTTGTACACGTCGAGGGCTTTGCCGCTGTTGCGGTTGAGCAGCACGTACCACGCGCTGGTGTCGACCGTCGCCGCCGATGCCGCGGTCGTCGTCAGCGCGACGAGGCCGCCGCCGACCAGGACCGCTGCGGTCGCCGCCGCGATGCGGCGCATCCATTTCCGGTCGGTGGTCCGACCGACCTGGGCTGTTTCTGCCATGTCTTCCTCCGTCACCGCGGGCCAGGCGGTCGGCCGCACGTCTGGCGGCACCACCCGGCCCGCTGGCCGCTGTGGGCCCAGCCAGTGAGCGTTAACATGCGGCCCCACCAGCCCGGTTGGCGGAGCTGGCACCCGGTCGGGGCAGCGGCAGCCGACTCACTCCCGGTCGCGCCCCAACGGGTGTTCCATCGACTGTGAACGATAACACCACGGGCGTCAAGAGGTAACAGGCGTGTTTCGTGCTGCCGTGTCAGTGGCCGCCACCCGGCTGGTGTTTCGCTCGGACGGCAGCAACGTTTCACCAGCCCAGTACCGGACGGCAGGCGGCCAACAGGCCGCCGCTGTTATCGATAACATCGCCCATTGGCGATGCGCGGCGGGAGCTTGGCGGCGGACCCGCCAGCTACCAACTCCACCGCCAGAACCGGTACTCGTACCGCACCGACAAGGTGCCGGCGGCGGTGCTACCGGTGATGACGACGTGTGGGGCCGTCGCGCCCGGCTCCGGCACCGCCGGCACCTTCACCCGCGCCGAGCCCGCCGACGTGGTCACCCCGTCGATGTTGGCGGTCGCCCCGCGCGGCAGCACGATGGTCGCCGACCCGGCCTGCGTAAACAACTCGATCTCCACCACCCGGTGGCCGAAGACGGCATGCCGCATGTCCAGCAGCACCGAACCCGCCTTCGCGAGAACCACGAGCCGCCGCGGCACACTCCACCGGCCGGTACGCCGCAACTGCCCCGCCTGGCTGCGCAGCTCGACCGCATCGGCGGCGGCGACCGAGGCGACCGGATCGACCGCGGGCAGGTCGGCGACGAGGGATTCCACGTCGCCGAAGGTGCGCGCCCGCAACACCGCGTCGACCCGGTCAGAGAACTCGGCGAGCGTCAGCCGGCCCTCGGCGACGGCCGCGTTCAACCGGGCGACGACCGCTTCCCGGTCCGCATCGGACATCCGCAGTTCCCGCCGCGACGGCACGACCTCGCCACTCATCAGACCACTCTACGACGCGTCCGCCCACCCCCGGCCGCCCGCGGCGCGGTGCGGCCCGGGGCCCCGGGCCGCACCGCGCCGACGTCAGTGCCGGATCGGCATCAGCAACGAACAGCTCCGGTCGTCGACGGGCAGCCGCACGGCCAGCGGCCGGATCGGCCCGTCCAGGTCCAGCACCAGCTGACCGCCACCGGCAGCCGCCACCGCCTGCAACAGGAACTCCCGGTTCACCGCGACGTACCGGTCCGGTGCGGCGTGCCAGGCGGCCTCGTCGGCGAGCTCGACCACGCCGGTGTCCGACACCGCCAGTACGGCGACCGGGTGCGTGGCGCCGAGG
This sequence comes from Micromonospora sp. Llam0, assembly GCF_003751085.1. NCBI lineage: Bacteria > Bacillati > Actinomycetota > Actinomycetes > Micromonosporales > Micromonosporaceae > Micromonospora > Micromonospora sp. Llam0. The sequence continues at coordinate 392,927 of NZ_RJJY01000002.1, forward strand.
TGTTCACGCAGCACCCTCGGCGCCCGGTCGGGTGCCAGCGCCCGTCGCAACTCGGCGGCGTCCACGGTGACCTGCCGTCGGCCCTCGGCGCCCCGGACCGGCAGCAACGGCCGATAGTCGGGAAAGTCGTGGTCCAGCGGGGCGGTGGTGATCCGCCAGCCCGGCGCGGAGGCGTCGACGCCGTCCGGACCGAAGACCAGTTCCGCTACCGGGTTGCGGTCGACCTGGCTGCGCACGCCAGTCACGAAGCCGCCTGGCACCAGGACCGTCACGGCCGGGCCGTCGACCGCCGTCGGGACGAGTTCGGCGACCGCCATGCGGTAACGGTCGGTCGCGGCGAACCGTACGACGTCGGTGGAGACCTCGACGTGCACCCCGGCCAGGGCGGGAATCTCGGGGTCGGTGCCGACGGCGAACCGTACGGCGTCCAACGCGCCGGCCAGGTCGGCGGCGTCGGCGGTGACCCGGGTCGTGGTAGTGGTCATGGTTGTCCGGTTCTCCTCGGCATCGAGCAGGGCATGGATGCGGGAGAGCTCCCGGCGGGCATCGGCGAGCCCGTCGACCAGGCGCAGCAGGTGTACGTCCAGCAGCCGCCGGGCCACCGTGACGTCGGGCAACGCCCGGACCGCCTCAGTGATCTCGGCCAGCGGCAGGCCGACCCGGCGCAGCCCGGCCAGCAGCCGGGCGGCGCGCAGCTGGCTGACGGCGTACCACCGGTAGCCGGTGTGCGGATCCACCGCAGCCGGCACCAGCACGCCGGCGGCGTCGTAGAACCGCAGCGCGCTGACGGTCAGCCCGCTGGTCCGGGCCGTCTCGCCGATGCTGTGCATGTCGCTCTCCACGTCCATGGACTCTGCGGCCTCGACCAGGTCGAGGGTCAAGGCCCGGCCGGGGTCAAGGTCGGCCGGGCGTCGTAGCCGGTGGGCCGGGCCAGCGGCGGGATGCCCACCCGTGGCAGCATGGCAGTTCCAACGAAATCGATGTACCGCGTCCGACAGGACCGACGTGCCCCGCCGGAGGCAGGATGACACCGCAGGCACCTCCACCGCCCGCGATCGCCGGGCTGCCGCCGCTCGCCTGGCAGCACACGCCGGTGGCGGCGGATCATCACGCCGGTCGGCAGGCCCTGTCGCTCACCGCCGGCGCCGGCACCGACTGGTTCGTCGACCCGGTCGGCGAGTACCGCACCCACAACGCCCCGGCGCTGCTGTTCGACTGCCCGGACGGCGAGTTCGCACTCTCCGCCCGGGTCACGGTCGACTTCGCGGCCGCGTTCGACGCCGGTGTGCTGTGTCTGCGTATCGACGAGGAACACTGGGCGAAGCTGTGCTTCGAGTACTCGCCGCAGCGCCGGCCGATGGTGGTGACCGTGGTGACCAACGGCACCTCCGACGACGCCAATGCGGTCACCGTCGAGGCATCCAGCGTCCATCTCCGGGTGCTGCGCAAAGGGTCCGCGTACGCGTTCCACTACTCACTCGACGGCTCCACCTGGCAGTTCGCCCGGCTGTTCCGGCTCACCGGTGCCGCCGACGCGCCGACCCGGGTCGGCTTCCTCGCCCAGTCGCCCACCGGTGGCCGCTGCACCGCCACGTTCGAGCAGATCAGCCTGGTCGACGTGGTCCCCGACGATCTACGCGGTGGGCGGTGACCCGGACGGTGGTCCCGTACCGGCCGGCCGGGTCACGCATCGACGAGCTGGTCGGCGAGTCAGCCGACCACAGCCGACGGGGCGACTGGTCGGCGGCGGTCCGCTGCCAGCGGCAGGCCGTCGAGCTGGCCGGTGAGCTGGCCGACGACGCACCGGACGACGTGTCCCGGCGGACCGGGCTGGGTGGGCTGTGCTACCGGCTCGGCGCGCTGCACCTCGCCGACCGGGACCCGGCGGCGGCGGTAGCGGCGCTGGACGACGCGGTACGCGCGTACGCCCGGCTGGTCGCCACCGTGCCCGACGCGGAGCTGTCGCTGGCCGATGTGCTGGCCCGCCGTGGTCTCGCCCAGTCGGTACGGGGGTGGGCCGCCTCGGCGGAGGTCGACGCCGACGCGGCGGTCCTGGCCTATCTGTCGGTGACCGGCGGCGATCCGGCCCATCCGCGACGCCGGAACCTGGCCCGGGTACTGGCGTCCAACGCCGCGACGCTGGCACCGGACGGCGACCCGCGGCTCGCGATCGCCTCGGCCAACGCGGCACTGGGCTACTACGGCCACGCCGACGAAGGCGGGGACAGCGCGGACGCGGACGGGCCGGACGGCACCGTCGACAGTGGGTACGTACACAGCGCGGCGGTGGTGTCGGCGCTGCTGAACTTCGTCGACGGCCGGGTCGTCGAAGGCTTCGTCCCGGCGACGGTGATCGCCGCCGGCCTGCCGCCGGGCCAGGCCCGGCAGGCGCTGGAGGCCGAGCTGAGGGTGGTCGACGGGCTGCTCTCGACGGCCGGCGGGCCGGTGCCGTTCCCGCCGGAGGTGGGTCGCGGTCTGGCCCGGCTGGTGCTGCCGACCGTACGGGACCGAGGGCTGCTGTGGGTGCCGGCGGACGACTGGCTGGACCGGGCGGCCCAGCCGGCCCTGACAACGGTGGTGCAGCGGCACGCGGCCGGGGCCGGGGCCGGGCAGGCGACGCTGCCGGAGGCATCGACGCTGCGCGGCGACCCGGCGCTGCTCTGGACCACGTCGATGCGCTGGCTGTCCGGGCTGCCGTTGGAGGCGGCGGTGCAGCTGGCGGCGGGCGCCGTCGAGGTGCTGCCCACGGCGTACGCCGACGGACGGCGGCTGGCGCTGGCCGCGCACGCGTTGCTCGCCAGCGCGTACCGGGCCGTCCCTGGCCGGCCGCCGCCGGACCCGGCGGCGTACCTGCCGGTCTGGCAGCGGCTGCTGGAGGTGGCCACCGACAGCTGCCGGGCGGCCGGTGACCACGCGCTTGCCGACGACTTCGACGCATGGCGCGCCCGGTTGCGGTGACCGGGCGCGCACCTGCGCGGCGGTTACGGTGCCTGACTCGCACCTGCGCGGCGGTTACGGTGCAGGACGTATCCGCAGGCCGTGCCGAGGACCAGCTCGGCGACGGCAGCGGCGACCAGACCGGTGGCCGGCATTCCGTCCAGAGCGATGCTGAGCAGCCGGGACAGTCCGTACGCCAAATAGACGGTCGCGCCGATCAGTGCCGCGGCGAAGGTCAGCCGGCGGATGAACGCCCCGAGGGTGACCAGGATCCCGGTGGTCAGCAGTGCCCCGCCAGCCGCCCGGGTCTCACTGAGCAGGCTGCTGTTGCCGGCGAAGTCGATGCCGTTGCCGGCGTGGAAGGCGTCCGGTGCGGTCAGAACCGCGCCCCCGATGCCGACCACGACCAGGCCGGCGACGACGAGGATCACCGTCTGGCTGCGGCTGCGGGGCGCGTCCGGCACCGGGCCGGCGACGGTGGTCACTGCTGCCACGCCCCGGCGGCGGCCGCCTGTCGGCAGAAGGCGGCGAAGTCCCGGGGCGCACGGCCCAGCGCCCGCTCGACGCCGTCACCGAGCGACGCGTTGCGCCCGTCGAACACCTCGACGCACAGGTCGGTGAGCAGCCGTGCGTAGTCCGGCCCGACCTGCGACACCAGGGCGAGGTGGAACTGCTCGGCGGTGACCGGCAGGTAGCCGACGGCCCGGCCGCTGGCCGCAGCGATCTCCGCCGCCGCCTGCGCGAAGGTGAGCAGGCGCGGCCCGGTAACGTCGTACGTCCGGCCGTCGTGCCGGCGGTCGGTGAGCACCGCCACCGCGACGTCGGCGACGTCGTCGACGTCCACGAACGGCTCGGCCACCTCGCCGGCGGGCAGCGCCACCGTCCCGGCCAGGACCGGGCCGAGCAGGTGTCCTTCGGTGAAGTTCTGGTTGAACCAGCTGGCCCGCACGATGCCGTAGGTCAGCCCGGAATCGGCGACGATCGCCTCACAGCGGCCGGCGTTGGTCTCGCCCCGGCCGGAGAGCAGGACCAGTTTGCGGACACCGGCGGCGCGGGCGGCGGCGGTGAACTTCTCGACCACGGTGGGCGCTTCGGGCGCGGCGAGGTCCGGGTAGTACGACAGGTACGCGGCGTCCACCCCGCGCAGCGCGGCGGGCCAACTGGCCGGCTCGGCCCAGTGAAACGGCTGATCGCCCTGGCGACTGGCCCGGACCACCGGGTGGCCGAGCGTGGTGAGCTGGTCGGCGATGCGCCGGCCGGTCTTGCCGGTCGCCCCGGTGACGAGCACTGACGGTCGTGACATGGCGTGGGAACTCCCGTTCGGTCTGGGGTGTCGCGGACGGCCTGCTAACGCCCGCTGCCTTACCGACCAGCCTGCCGGGGCGGCGTCGGCGGAACAATGATCCTCATTCCTGACTTCTTTGCTCATCGTCCAGGTTTGTGGACGTCAGGCAAATTCTCCAGGAAGCTGGGCGGGGTGTGGACGACACCCAGTTGCGCGATCCCGGCGATGAGCGACCCGCTCGGCGAGACCCTGCACATGTTCCGGCTGACCGGCACCCTCTACTGCCGGGCCGAGTTGACCGCCCCATGGGGCATCGACGTGCCGGCCCTGCCAGGCTGCATGACGTTGCAGGTGGTCACCGCCGGCCGGTGCTGGCTGGAGGTGGGCGACGCCGAGCCGTACCTGATCGGGCCGGGCAGTCTGACCCTGATCCCGGACGGTGTCCCGCACCGGTTCCGCAGCGCCCCGGCCGCGTCGACGCGGCCGCTGTTCGACATTCCGGTGCAACAGCTCAGCGACCGCTACGAGATCATGCGGCACGGGGGCGGCGGCGAGCTCACCCAGGTGACGTACGCGGTGCTGCGCCCGGACCACGTCGCCGCCAGGCGGTTGATCGCCCAGCTGCCGCCGGTGCTGCATCTCGACCGGTTCGACGACGACGAGTCGGGGTGGCTGCACAGCACGTTGCGGCTGGTCGCCCGGGAGGCCCAGGCGCTGCAGCCGGGCGGGGAGACGATGCTGACCCGGCTGGCCGACGTACTGGTGGTCCAGGCCATCCGGTCCTGGTTGGACGCCGCCCCGGAGGCGCGCCAGGGTTGGCTGGCCGCGCTCCGCGACGACCAGATCGGCCGGGCGCTGACCGTGCTGCACCGCGAGCCGGACCGGGACTGGACGGTCGGCGCCCTGGCCCAGCAGGCCGGCATGTCCCGGTCGGCGTTCGCCGCCCGGTTCACCGACCTGGTCGGTGAACCGGTGATCCGCTACCTGGCGACCTGGCGGCTGCAGCTGGCCCACGACCATCTGCAACGGTCCGCCGACCCGCTGCCGATGGTCGCCCGCCGGTTCGGCTACCAGTCGGAGGCGGCGTTCTGCCGGGCCTTCAAACGGGCGTACGGGGTACCGCCGGGCCAGGTCCGTCGGGAACGGCGCAGCGCCGGGAACGACTGACCCGACGAGAGGCCGCCGTCCGGCGAACCGGCACACTGGGCGAACCGGCACACTGGGCGGATGGCACATCTGCGGGTCGACTTCTACTCCGACGTACTGGAGCAGGCCACCTCGATGACCGTCCTGCTGCCGCAGCACACCAGGACCCGGATCGGCGCTCCGGCGCGGGCCGGCGACACCGATCCCCCGGTGCTCTACCTGCTGCACGGGCTCACCGACGACGCCACCGCCTGGACTCGGTACAGCTCCATCGAGCGGTACGCCGAGGAGCGCGGTCTGGCCGTGGTGATGCCCCAGGTGCACCGCAGCATGTACGCCGACGAAGTGCACGGAGCGCCGTTCTGGACCTTCCTGTCCACCGAACTGCCGGCCGTGGTCGACTCGTTCTTCCGGGTCTCCCGACGGCGGGAGGACACCTTCGTCGCGGGACTGTCGATGGGCGGGTACGGGGCGTTGCGCTGGGCGCTGCGCCAGCCGCAGCGGTTCGCGGCGGCGGCCAGCCTGTCCGGCGTACTCGACGTGGCCGCCCGCCAGCACGGACCATCGGTGTCCGCCACCGACCCGCTGATGCGGCGGGTCTTCGGCGACCAGGACATCGCCGGCAGCGACGACGACCTGCTCGCGGTGCTCGACCGGGCCGACCCGGCGGCGTTGCCGCAGCTCTGGTTGTGCTGCGGCACCGAGGACGTGCTGTACCCGGACAATGTCCGGTTCCGCGACGCATGCGCGGCCCGGGGCGTTGCGCTCACCGTCGACTTCGAAGCCGGTGACCACGTGTGGAGCTACTGGGACGCCAAGATCCGGGACGTACTCGCCTGGCTGCCGCTGTGACCGACGGCACCGACGCGGCTCGGGTGGCCGCCGGGCTGGGCGACCAGTTGGCCACGCTGACCTTCACCGATCTCGGCACCGAACAGGTCACCAGGACGATCATCGACGCCGTGGTGCGGTGGGGTGCCGGGCAGGGCTGGCGGGTGTACCGGCGGGCGGCCAGCGTACTGCCGCTGCCGCCGCCGATGCAGGGCCGGCACTCGGTCGTCGACGTGGCCTGTGCCCGGCCCGGCGCGCCGCCGCTGGTGATCGAGGTGGACCACACCGACCGGCACCGTACGGTGGAGAAACTGCTCGCCGAGGCCGCGGCTGGTCGGGTGGCGATCTGGGTCCGATGGGGCAGCCGTGGCTTCACCGCCCCGCCCGAGCCGGTGCGCATGGTCACCCTGCCGGTCACCGTCCGGACGACCGCGGCGCGACCTGGCGTACGGTTGTTCAGCCGGCAGCCGGAGCGGCCGTTGGCCCCGCCCAGTCACCGGCCCGGCCCAGTGGCTGTGGCCGGGCCTCCGTCGCCCCTGTTCGACCCGGCCGACGGTGAGCCGCCCGGCGGTGAATGACCGCCCGGCGGGGCGGGTGCCGAACCATCCCGCTGCTGCGGGCACCGGAACCGTCCCCCGCTGCGGGTACCGGAGCCATCCCCGTTGTCCACGCGCTGACCACGTGAACCGGTCCCGGCACCCACAGATCGGGACACGGAGGCACGGCGGCTCACGCCCTTCCGCGCAGGAGCGGACCACGTCGGATCTCGCTGTGACCAGTCTCGGCCACTGTGAACGTCCGCAAAAGTCGCATCGCGTGACAGAATCTGGTGCTGATGTCACGGCGAGGACAAGGTGACTCGCCCAGGAAGGACGGTGACATCCGTGTCCGCTGTGGAGGTCAAGTCGGAGCTCCGCACCCTGCGGGTCGGTCGCGGCGTGTCGGCACCCGATCTGTCCGGTCGGCTCGGTGACCACCTGCGTACGCTCTGCGGCAACAGTGCGGTGAACCGCGACGACGCGCCCGCCGAGTTGCGCGAGCGGGTGATAGCCGAGCTGAACAGCCAGGTCCGACGCCTACCGGACGACATGGCGCTGGCGGCGCGGGTCGCGCTGGGGCTGCACCCGCAGGCGCAGGACGCGCATTTCCGTGGCCGGGTCGCCTGGTTGGCCCGACGGCTGGGTCGCGAGGACCGGACCGCGCTGCGCCGGATCAACGAAGCGGAAATGCTGTTGGCCGAGGCGATCGGCCAGGAGCTGGGCCGGCGCAGCTCCAGCCCGGTCGGCGCCGGCTGGCACGTCGCCGGGCTGCGGGTGCTGGTACGGCTGGACACCCCGACGATGGAGGCGTACGAGGAACGGCGGATCGTCGCCGACCGGGACGGCGTCGACGAGATCGTGCTCGGCATGTCGCTGCCCTGCCCGCCAGGCAGCGACGGGCTCGACATCCGGGCAGACGTGCACTGGGGCGGGCGGCTGATCAGGCACGAACGACCGCTGCCGCAGCGGTCGCAGTTGGTGGTGGGCCTGCCCCGGCCACTCGCCGCCGGTGAGTCGTGCGACTTCAGTGTGGTCACCCGGCTGGGGCCGAGCCAGATCGCCTCACCGCACTACGTGTTGACGGCTACCCGACGGTGCCGGCGCTTCGAGCTGCGAGTGAGATTCGACCCGGACCGGTTGCCCAAGTGGGTGCGGCGAGTGACCGGGGAGCCCGTTCGGTTACTGGACACACCGCAGCCCGGCAGTGAACTGCTGCAGCCGGACGCGGTCGGCGAGGTGTACACGGATTTCGACGATCCGGAACTGTATCTCGCGTACGGCATCCAGTGGTTTCCGGCACTTCAGCCGTGACGCAGGATCGGAACGGTCGAAACGGGTCAGTCGGTCTCCATCACGCATCACCTCCGCTGACGTCGACAAGGCAGAATCCGGCGGAACTGCCATTGGCATACAGCGATCGGCTGCGACTCTCCGGACGGTGTCGGGAATCGCGCCGATCAGACGGGACAGGTAGTGGTCGACAACGGTTGCCCGGCATCGGCCCGGCGGGTGCCGGCAGCCGACGCCAAGGCGGTCGGGTCCCGACCAGGGTGTGACGCTGGCCGGGGTCTGCACACAGATGGACTGCACCGCGGACCGGCTGGGCCGGGCGGCGGGCGCGGACACCAGGAACGTCACGCAAACGCGACGAACCGCTGATTCCTCGTGGCCGACTTCCGGCCACCGATAGGTCAGTTACCGCTGACCGAGGCTACGACAGCGTGACCTGGCCGGCACGGCCGTCGACCGCCAAGCGAAACAGCGTCGAATCGCTGGGCCGGGTCGTCGGGCAATGAATGCACCGGGCTATGAATGCACGTGGCTCAAGGTTAATCATGATCTGTCTCCCCGTGAGTCGCCGTACAGTAACCTTATCACCGCCCGCCAAGTTTGCCATCGTAAATACGGCGACAACCTGGTCACAGTCCTCTGTCCACAAGGCTGGCCGGTCCGGTCAGGCCGGTCGGTCCGGGGCGACATCTGATAATCTCTCCGCAGCGTCGCGTGCCGGTGGCAGTCCGTGTCAGGCATGGAGGCGCCGGACCGAAGGGAGCACGACGATGACGATCGTCGTCCCTTCGCCCTCCACCCGTGGGTGAGGGCGACGAAGCCAGGCTGGTGGCCTGGAGCCGCGAACTGCGCGGCGTACACAACCGGCTCCGCGAGGCGCTGACCGTCACCCGGGAGGCGTTGGCCGCCGGCCGGCCGGCGGAGCCGGCGACCCGGGATCTGCTGCTGTTCTGTCATGGGTTCTGCGCCGCCCTGACCGCTCACCACGAGGGTGAGGACGGTCGACTGTTCCCGGTCATCGCCGCGCAGCATCCCGAGCTGCACGACACGCTGCGCAACCTGCGGCAGGACCACTCGATGATCGCCTACCTGCTGAGCGGGCTGCAGGCCGCCGTGGCGCGGGCCGCGCCGCCCGCCGAGCTGGACCGGCACCTGGAGGGACTGGCCGCGATCATGGAGTCCCACTTCAGGTACGAGGAACGCCAACTGCTGACGGTGCTGGAGACCCTGGCGCTGGACGCGGACCCGGGCACCGTGCTGGGTCCGCTGTGACCCGGCAGGCTGGGCGCCGGCCGGTCAGTCGGCCGGGGCCCACGGACTGACCGCGACCCGGCCGGTGGTGCCGATGTCGAGCCCGCCGTCGGGCTCCAGCACCTGCGCAGGTTCGCCCACGGCCGGCGCCACGGACAGGAAGGTGCCGTGCGTCGGCGGCACCCGTACGTCGTCCACTGTGTTGCGCCAGACCAGGACCGCGCCGGCCCGCTCGCCCGGCTGCACCGTGACCGGCACGGGGCTGCCGGCCACGGTGTCGACCCGGGCGACCACCTCGGCACCCTCGATCACCTCGACCGCCAGCGGCTGCAGTTGCTCGTCCAGAACTGTGAGCTCCGGGAAGCCATCGACGTGCACCGGTTCCTCGGCACAGTTGACCAGCCGGATCGGCATCGCCCGCAAACCCATCGCGGCGTCAACCTCACCCAGGCTGAGCAGTGCCCCGGAGTCCGGGCAGTCAGGTGACGGGTCCGCCGACGGCACCGGCGTCGGCGTGGGGACGGGTGCCAGATCGTTGTCCGGTGGCTGCGGACCTGGTTGCGGCAGCTGACCGGCACAGCCGGCGAGCAGCACCGCCGTCAGCAGCAGCGCACCGGCCCGACGGCGGATCACCGGTCGCCCGTCTGGTTCCCGGAGACAGGCTCGCCGTCCTCGTCGCCGTCCTCGTCCTCGTCGCCGTCCTCGTCGAATGGTTCGTCGCTCCACCGCCACCAGGCCTCGTCGCCCTCGACGTGCAGCAGGAACTCCGGCACCGCCGCCCCGTCCGGGTCGATCAGCACGACTGCCGCCCGCACCTGCTGGTACGCCCGTTCCCAGGCGCCGCCGTCCGGAGCGTCCTCGACCACCTGCATCGCCCGCAGCTCCGCGTCGAATATCGGCCGCAGCGGCGCGAACGCCTCGGTCGGCCGGAGGGTGGCGTACAGCCAGGGGAAGTCGCCGTCGGTCACGTCCAGATCAGCCAGCAGCACGCCATCGTGGTCGCACAGCGACCAGCTCGCCCCGAATTTGATGCCGCCCACCCCTTCCGCCCAGCGTCGCCGTCGGCACAGTAGTACGGCCAGGCACCTACCGTGGACGTCCGGTCCCGGGCCTGAGGTCCGGCCTACCGGGTGCCGTCCGGCCCTGCCGCCGACCGCGTCGACCCGGGACAGTGGAGGTATGACCGCGCGAGTGCACCACCGACGCCCCGAGGCGAAATGCCCGATCCGGCCGGGCGAGCCCTGCACGCTGTGCCTGCCCGGTGCCACCGGTCCGGCCGACTGCGGCCTCGTCTACCTGGTGATGAGCGACGACGAACTCCGCGCCGGGCTGCACGAGAACCGCCGGGTCACGGCCTAGCGGATCAAGTCCGCTGGCTGAGGCCGATCGGGCGGGTCGGGATCGATCGCTCCACCACTGTCCCGTGCCGTTCGCCCGGTTCGACCCGGTACGCTCCGGCACCGGCCCGGCTGCTGACCGCCTCGACCAGTTCGGTGCCGACGTAGTGCAGGCCGACTCCGTCGTCGGTGGCGTACCCGGCCGGCAGGTCGCCTGACGCGACGCACTCCAGGTACCGCCTCCGGCGCGGCTGTTCCGCCAGGTCATGGTGTACACCGTTGCTGTACGGCAACAACCCCAACGCGTTGGTGACCGGGTCGAGCCGCTCGGAGAACGAATCGGTCACCCCGCCGGTGTGCCAGCAGATGCTGCCGGCGCTACCCCCGCCCAGCACCACGCCGGCCGCCCAGCACTCGCGGAGGATGGCGTCGACCCGGTGCGCCCGCCACACGGCGAGCAGATTCACCACGCTTCCGCCAGTCACCCAGATCAGATGCTGATCGCGCAGGAACGCCCCGACGTCGTCGACGTTCGGCCGGACAAACAGCTGCAGGTGGGACGGGATCACCTGCTCGGCGTCGCTGACGGCCGCGTAGAAGGACTCGATCACCTGGGACTGGTCACCGGTGGCGGTCGGCACCAGGCAGACCTTCGCCACCGGCACACCGGTCAACGAGATCGCGTGGTCGAGCAGTGCGCTGCGTCGCGGAGCCGGTTCGCCCGTCGGCGGATGAAGGATGCCGGAAACGGCGAAGATCTGACGCAGGGGTGCCATCGGTCAAGGATGCGCCATCGGTCCGCTCCGCTGACCGGCGGATCTACTACCGGCGGTAGGCTTGACCGGTGACGCGACTGGGTGACCTCGAACGCGCGGTGATGGACGTGCTGTGGGACCGCGACCCGGCGGCCGCTCCGGTCACCGTCCGCGATGTCGCCGAAGCACTGCAGGACCGCAACCTGGCGTACACGACGGTGATGACGGTGCTGGACCGGCTGGCCGGCAAGGGCATGGTCAGCCGGGAGCGTGCCGGCCGGGCGTGGCACTACCAGCCGGCGGCCAGCCGCGAGGCGTACATCGCCCAGTTGATGCTCGACGCGTTGGATCTGGCCGGCAGCCGGGACGCGGCCCTGGTCCGGTTCGCCAGATCGGTCACCGGCACCGAAGCCGAAGTGCTCCGGGCCGCGCTCACCGACCAGGCGCAGGCGGCGGACCGGCGGGGTTGACGCTGCCATGGCCTACGGCGCGCACTTCGCCGCGGTGATCCTCGCCTGCTACCTCACCGCTCAGGCGCTGACCCGCTCGGTCTGGTTCGGCCCCGGCTGGACCTGGCGCAGCCCTCGGGTGGCGATCCTCTGCTGGCAGGCGCTCGGCCTGGCGGTCGGGCTGGCCGCGATCGGCGTTCCGCTGGCGGTCGGGCTCGACCCGTACGGCACCGGGCCGGGCCGCGCCGCCGGTCTGTTCATCGGCGACCTGGCCGCCGGGGTGACCAGCCTGACCACCGGAAACGGCTTGCCGGCGGGCACCTTCCCGGCCGGGCTGGGGCCGGTGCGGCTGGCGCTGGTCGGCCTCGCCGCCGCGATCGCCGCCGTCCTGCTCGGATCCACCGTACGCAGTTTGCTCGCCGCCGTACGGGTCCAGCGTCGCCACCGCGACCTGCTCGCCCTGGTCGGCCGCGCCGATCCGGCCGCACCGGGCGCGCTGGTGCTCGACCACCCGGGCGCGGCCGCCTACTGCCTGCCCGGGGTCCGGCCGACCGTGGTGGTCAGCGCCGGCACGCTCGACCTGCTCGGCCCCGGCGAGCTCGCCGCCGTGCTCAGCCACGAGCGGGCGCACGCCGACGAGCGGCACGACCTGGTGCTGCTGCCGTTCACCGCGCTGTGCCGGGCACTGCCCCGGGCGCGGTGGCTGCGGGCGGCGCACGACGCGGTCGCCCTGCTGGTCGAGATGCGCGCCGACGACAAGGCCCGGCGTCAGCACGCCGACGAGCCGCTGGCCACCGCGCTGCGCCGGTTCGCCAGCGCCGGCAGCCGGATCACCCCGGCCGGTGCCCTCGGCGCCGCCGACCTGGAGCTCGACGCCCGGGTGCAGCGGTTGCTGCTCGACGGTCCGGCACCCCGGCTGCGGCCGGCGGCCGCGAGTGTGGTCGCCGCCGCGCTGCTCCTGCTGCCCGCGTCGCTGTACCTCAGCTGGTGAGCACCGCCGGCACCGCCACCGCACCGGCCGACCGGGCCGGTCGCCGCCGGCCGTTCGATCCACGGCTGGTGCGCCAGGTGCCGGCGGTGCGGGTACGGCTAGCGCTGCTCGGCGTACTCGGCGTGATCGCCGCCGGCCTGATCATCGCCCAGGCCACCACGCTGGCACTGGTGTTGGCCGCGGCCGCCGGTGGCGAGCTGGACCGGGCCGCGCTCGGCGGTTTCGTCCTGGCGGTCACCGGCCGCGCCGCGCTGCTCTGGGCGCAGGGTTACCTCGCCGCCGAGGCCGCGGCCACGGTCAAGGCGCAGTTGCGGGCGGACCTGCTGGCCGCGATCCACCGCCGTGGCCCCGCCTGGTTGTCCGGTCAGCGCGCCGGCCAGCTCGCCACCCTGACCGGCCGGGGCGTCGACGCCCTCGACGGCTACTTCACCGGCTACCTGCCGCAGCTGGTGCTGAGCGTGACCGTACCGGTGGCGGTGCTCGCCCGGCTGGCGTTCGCCGACTGGAGCTCCGCGCTGATCGTCGCGGTCACCCTGCCGCTGATCCCGGTCTTCGGCGCACTGCTGGGCTGGCACGCGCAGGCAGCGACCGAACGGCAGTGGCGGCGGTTGACCCAGCTCGGTGGCCACTTCCTGGACATGGTGGCGGGGCTGGCGACGCTGCGGGCCTTCGGGCGGCAGCGGGCGCAGGCCGAGGTGGTACGCCGGATGGCCGACCGGCACCGGGTCGCCACCATGGGTACGCTGCGCATCGCCTTCCTCTCCGGGCTGGTCCTGGAGCTGGTCGCCACCCTGGCGGTGGCGCTGGTCGCGGTGCCGATCGGACTGCGGCTGCTCACCGGTGGGATGGCGCTGTCCACCGCGTTGCTGGTGCTGCTGCTCACCCCGGAGGCGTACCTGCCGCTGCGCACCGCGGGCAGCCGGTTCCACGCCAGCATGGAAGGCCTGACCGTGCTGGACGAGGCGCTCACCCTGATCGGCGAGGACGATCCGGCGCGCGCCCCCAGCGAGGACGTGCCGGCCCGTAATGTCAGCGAGGACGTGCCGGCCCGCGACGCCAGCGCCGGTGGGCGGGCGGGCCGAGCGGCACCGGCGGTCGTCGGATCGCCGCCGGCGGAGATCAGGTTCGAATCGGTCACCGTGGCCTACCCCCGGACCACGGCGCTGCGGGACGTCGACCTGACCATCCGGGCCGGGGAACGGATCGCCGTGATCGGTCCCAGCGGCGCGGGCAAGAGCACCCTGCTGCACCTGCTGCTCGGCTTTGTCGCACCGACCGCCGGCCGGATCACCGTCGACGGGGTCGACCTCGCCGAACTCGACATCGAGCAGTGGCGGCGACGGCTCGCCTGGGTGCCGCAACACGCGCATCTGTTCGCCGCGTCGCTCGCCGACAACATCGCGCTGGGCGCGCCCGACGCCGACCAGGCCGAGCTGTCAGCGGCGGTCCGCGCCGCCGCGCTCACCGGTGTGGTGGCGGCGCTGCCCGACGGGCTGGACACCCGGCTCGGCGAACGCGGCCACGGGCTGTCCAGCGGGCAACGCCAACGTGTCGCGCTGGCCCGCGCCTTCCTCCGGGACGCGCCGGTGGTCCTGCTCGACGAACCGACCGCCCGGTTGGACGGCGCCTCGGAGGCGGCGGTCCTGGCCGGGTCACGGCAACTGGTCGCCGGCCGGACCGCGTTGATCGTGGCGCACCGGCCGGCGCTGCTCGACGGCGTCGAGCGGGTCGTCCGGCTCGACGCCGGCCGGATCACCGGACGCGACCTCGCGGCGGCCACCCCGTGATCGGCGCGCGGCCGGAGCGGACCGTGCTGTCGCTGGCCCGGCCGTACCTCGGCCGGCTGGTCGGTGCCGGTCTGCTGGCCGCGGCGACCGAGGCGGCCGCGCTCGCGTTGATGGCCACCGCCGTGTGGTTGCTGATCACCGCCGCCGGTCGGCCGCCGCTGGACGCGGTCACCGTGGCGATCGTCGGCGTACGGGCACTGGCGATCAGCCGGGGCGTGCTGCGCTACACGGAACGGTTGGCCGGTCACGACGCCACACTGCGGGTGGTCACCGACGTACGGTTCCGGATCTTCACCGCGCTGGCCGCGCGACGGCCGACCGCCGAGGACCGGTCCGGTGACGCCCTCAGCCGGTTGGTCTCCGACGTCGAGGCCGTGCAGGACCTGCTACTGCGGGTGCTGGTGCCCGGTGCCGCCGCGGCCACCGTCGCGGTGCTCGCGGTCGCCGGTGCCGCGACGGTCAGCCCGGCGGCGGCGCTCGCGCTGGCAGCCGGGCTGGCGGTCGCCGGTGGCGGTCTGCCTGCGGTCGCGGCGCTGCTCACCCGGCGTACCGCCGACCGGGTGGCGCCGTTGCGCGGCGAGTTCGCGGCGGACGGCGCCGATCTGATCCACGGGGCGGCCGACCTGGCGGCGTTCGGTGGCACCGCCGACGCCCTGCGCCGGAGCACCCGCCGGGCCCGGGAACTCGCCCGGCTGGAGCGGCGGCTGGCGGCGACCGGCTGGGCGGTCGACGGTGTCGGCGTGCTCGTCGCCGGGCTGACCGTGGCGGCGGTGACGGTGACCGCGTTGCGCGACGGCGTCGGCGGGGTACTGGTCGGCGTCCTCGCGGTCGGCGCCCTGGCCGCCGTCGAGATGAGTCTGGCGCTGGTCGCCGCCGCCCGGCAGTGGGCGCAGTTACGCGGCGGGCTGCGCCGGGTCGCCGACCTGCTGACCGAAGCGGGACAGGCAGCGACGGGACAGGTCGACGGGGAGCGGGCCGAGACAGAGCGGGCTGAGACCGAGCAGGCCAACGCGGAGTCGCGTACGACGGGACGGGCTGCGGCCGACCCGGCCGGTGCTGCTGCGGCCGACGGCCGTCAGCGGCCGACGACGGTCCTCGACGGCGTCACGGTGCGGTACCGGGCCGGCACGTCACCGGCGTTGGACCGGCTCGATCTGTCGCTGCCGCCCGGACGGCGGATCGCCGTGGTCGGGCCGAGCGGCGCCGGCAAGAGCACCCTGCTCGGCGTACTCACCGGGGCGGTGCCGCCGGACGGCGGCCGGGTGACGGTCGACGGCGTGGACCTGGCCGACGTGCCGGCCGGAGTTCGGCACCGGTTGGTCGGCGGGCTGCTCGCCGAGGCGTACGTGTTCAACGCCACAGTTCGCGACAACCTGGTGCTGGGCCGGCCCACCGCGACCGACGACGACCTTGCCGCAGCCGCAGCCGCAGCCGGCCTGTTCGACTGGGTACGCGACCAGCCGGATGGCTGGCAGACCCTGGTCGGGGCGGCCGGCAGCCGGATCTCCGGTGGGCAGCGGCAGCGACTCGCCCTCGCCCGGGCGCTGCTGGCCGGTCCATCGGTGCTGGTCCTCGACGAACCCACCGAAGGGCTCGACCCGGCAGCGGCGGACACGGTACTGGCGTCGGCGCTGGCCGCCGCCGACGACCGCACCGTGGTGCTGGTGACCCACCGGCTGACCGGGCTCGAATCGATGGATGAGATCCTGGTGTTGGACGCTGGCCGGATCGTCCAACGGGGCGACCACGCCGAGCTGACCGGACGGCCCGGCTGGTACCAGGAACAGTGGATCATGCAGCGGGCCGCCGAACAGGGTTACCTGACGGCAGCCAACTGAGGCGGGACGGGGTGCGGGCATGCCACGCGGCGGGCAGCCCACTAGGGTGTGCGCAGAGTCACCCACCCGACAGTCCGGGTCTGGGCGCCGTCACCGGAGAACACACGGAGGTCAGCGTGGCCAAGTTGCCGAACCAGCCCGATGCCGACCGGCGCACGGCCGGATCCGACGGTCCTGACGAAGAAGCGGACTTCGCGACGGCCGACGCCGACGCGACCGACCTCGACGATGCCGCTGACGACGCGGTACTCACCGCCGACCGGTCGCTCTGGCAGGACGTACGGATCGACCCGGTCGAGATCGCGTTGCCGGGTGGCGTCGGCTACACGCTGCGCGCCTATCGGTCGTCCGCCGCGTTGACCCCGACCGACATCTCCGAGCGCGAGGAGGACGATCTGTTCGCCGCTCGGCAGCGGGCGGCCGCCGAGGAGGACGAGGACGACGAGTCCGTGGTCATCCTGGACGAGGAGTTCGCCGCAGCGCTCGCCGAGGAGGAGAACGAGCAGCAGGACGGGTCAACCAGCAAGTCGGGCAAGGGTGGCAAGACCGGCAAGGGTGACGCAGCCGGTGGGAGTGACGACGCCGACCAAGACGCCGACGCCGATGTCGACGACACCGAGTCGGCCGACAGCGGTGAAGAGGTGCCGATCTTCCTCAGCCACCAGGGCAAACTGCTGCTGTTCCGCGACCCCGAGGCGCTGGTCAGCTTCGTCCGGTCCGGCGCGTCGCACGACCTCGCGCAGCTGGACAGCTGGCCGGATCTGGTCGACCGGCTGCAGCCGGCGGACGTCGCGGCGCTCCCGGAGGACACCTACGAGCTCGACCTCGTGGTGGAGAACCTGCGGGGCGGCCACGACGCCTGGGACGCGGCGCTGCTGATCCAGTCCGGCGAGGTCGCGAGGGACCTCGCTTACGCCCTGCGGATGCCCTCGGTGCTGGACATGCTCTCCACCGGATCCAGGCTGGACGATCTTGACGAGGCGCTAAGGTCGACGGTTGACGGCGGCATCGGCGGTTTCATGGCCCGCCGCAAATTGAAGAAAATCGGGGCACAAACGGCAAGTCTCGGCTGGCGCACGATTATCGGCAAGATCTCTGCCGCTGCGGACTGGCGCGACTGACCCCTCACCAGGGACCATCAGTCCTTGGCATGACGGGTGTCCGGGAGGAGGACGGCGCGGTGGCGCTCGTGCGGGTGTACTGCGGTCTGGCATCGGCGGACCGGGCTGCCCGGTCGGCTTCGACCGGTCCGGCCCTGTCCGCCGCGATAGTCGACGACGCCGGCCGGCTGCTCGACGTCTGCGAGATCGGCGACGACCCGGCTGGCTACGCCCGGCTGAGCTGCATGCTCATCGAGCGGTCGGGCGGCGCGAACGGAGCGGCCATCGCCGCCGACAGTGACGACCACGTCGTCACCTCGCTGCTGACCGCCGCCGGTCGCCCACTCGCGGTGGCCGACGATGACGCTGCGGACGACTACGCCGAACGGTTCGCCGACGACGAGTCGCCGGACGAGATGTCCTCCGCGCCGGCCCAGCGGCGCGCCGTCGGGCTGGCCCGGGCGCTCCAGGCCGGGGCGATGTCCGCGGTCGCCCTGCCCGTCTCCCGCGACCTCGTCGCGTACAAACCGGTGCTGGCCGCGCACGCCGCGTTGGCCAACGGCCGGCAGGCCGCCGCCGTGGCGCTGCGCGAGGTGCTCCGGGAGCTGTACCCGGCCGCGCTGCGGGCCTACCCCGACCCGGCCGAGCCGGTCGCGCTCGCGGTGCTCGACGCCCTGCCGGAGCCGGGCATGCTCAGCGGCACCAGTTCCCGCAACCGGGAGCTCACCGTCGCCGCTGACGCGGTCGCCGCCCACCTCGCCTCCGACGGGGTGGCCGACGCGCAGACGATCGACGCGGCGGTGACCGCCCTCCGGGTGGCGATCGTCGAGTCGCCCCGCCGCGGCACCGTCAACAAGGCGCTCACCTCGGCCACCGCCGAGACGGTGCGGCACGCCGTCGCCGCCGTCCGGGCCTGCGACGCCGCCGCCGACGCTCTGGTCGCCACCCTGACCGCCCGGGTCGTCACCCCGCCACCGATCGGCGCGCCGCACGCCGCGCGCCGGGCCGCCGACCCGACCTCCGGTCCGCCGTCACCCGGGCTGCACGCGGTACCGCCGGCCACGGAGGCCGGCCCGAGCCGTACCCCGGCCGGCGGCCGGCGGGCCCGTCCCCAGCCGGTCGGCGGCGGTGCTCCCGCCTCCCCCCAGCCGATGACCACGCCGCCGGTGGCACCGGCACCGGTAGCGCCCCCGCCGAACGCGCCGACGCCGCTCACCCCACTCGCCCCGGTGGCCCGCCGTTCCGCCGATCCGGGCAGTGACCGTCCAGTGTCCGCCCCTCCCCCGCCACCGCCCGGGATGACCCCGATGCCGGCGCAACGTCCCGGCATCGCGCCGGCGGACGCCGGCGAGCCGTTCCGCGCCACGCTCACCACGGCTGCCATCAACGACGCGCGGGCACAGCGCCGGCCGACCCCGATCACCCCTCGGCCCAACACCCGGGCAGGTGCCGGTCCGGCCGGCCACGCCCCGGCAGCCACCCCGCGGTCGGCGCCACCGGCGGGTACGGCACCGGTCTCCGGGACCCCGGTGTCTGCGCACCCGATCTCTGGCAGCCCGATGTCGGGGGCGCCGACCTCGGCAGTGCCGGCCAGTGGCTCGCCACTCGCCGAGCCGCCGACCGGAGGCTTCTCCGCGACCGATTACAGCCTGCCCGTTCCCGCCCCGCGGCCCGGTCCGCCGACGTCGTCACCACCCGGTTCCCGGTCCAACTGGCCGCTGGTGCCGCTGGGTCCCGACGGCGGCGACGAACCCGCTCCGGTCTACCCGGGAGGGCACGAGGAGCACCGGCCGGCCGCATCCAACGGGCACAGCGGCCGGGTCAAGCCTCCGTGGCTGGCCGACGACCTGCCGCCGGAGCCACCGATGCTGCGTCTGGTCGAGCCGCCGGTCGCCGACCAGGTCCGGCACGACGGCTTCCGACCCGACGGTTACGGACGGCCCGACGGTTACCGACAGCCCGACGACTACAGCCGGCCCGACGCGCCGGTGGAGACGCCACCGCTGCGACTCGTGGACGCTCCCCAACCACCCCCCGAGTACGGTCGCGGCCGTCGGGCCGCCGTGGAGCCGCTGAGCGCCCCGCCCGTACCCGATGAGGGTGACGGCGACCTGCTGATCTTCGCGGCGGCACGGTCGGCCTGGTTCGTCCGGCATCCGGAGGCCGACGGGGCGGAGTTCGCGACGCAGGCGGACAACGGCTGGCGGGCCGCCGAGTTGGCCGCTCAACCGTCCATCGGTGCCGCGACCAACGCCGGGCTACCGAAGCGGGTACCGCAGGCCAACCTGGTTCCGGGCTCACCGCTGCGCGACGAGCGCCCGCTGCGGATCGTCCGGGACGCGGCGAGCATCGCCGAGCACACCAACGGCTACTTCCGGGGCTGGCGTCGAGGTCAGGAAATCGGCGGGTACGCCGTCGGCGGGCGACCCGGCCGGGAAGCCGCCGGCGGGTGGGACTTCAGCCGGGACCAGGGCGGGCAGGGCGACGGCCGCGAGTACGAGTACCGGCCGGCCGGTCACCACTCCTGACGGGGTCACCACCCGAGCCGCTGACGGGGTGCCGGGCGTACTCGGGCTCGGTGCCGCGTGCGCTCGGTACGCGCCCGTCGTGGTACAGCCATCGTGCTGCAGGCAGGCAGCACGGTCGCCCACGCCTCCCGCCGATGTCGGCAGGCACCACAAGCAGGCCGGCCGCAAACGACACCTACCGGCGGCACCTGGGTCAGGTGCCGCCGGTTCGGGTCGGAGATCGGGAGAGTCTGTGCCGGGTGGGTCGGCGGTCAGGCCGGTGCCACCGCACGCTGACGCCGCATGGTCAGCACGTACTCGACCAGCGAGATCAGCACGTGCTTCGTCGACTCACGGTTCCGCGCGTCACACGGGACGACAGGGACGTCGCTGGAGATGGCCAGCGCGTCTCGCACGTCCTGCGGATCGTGGTACTGCATGCCGTCGAAGCAGTTGATCGCCACCAGGTAAGGCAGCCGCCGATGCTCGAAGAAGTCGATCGCCGCGAAGCAGTCGGCCAGTCGACGGGTGTCGACCAGCACCACCGCCCCGATCGCTCCTCGCACCAGTTCGTCCCACATGAACCAGAATCGAGTCTGGCCCGGCGTACCGAACAGATAGAGGATCAGATCTCGGTCGATCGAGATACGTCCGAAGTCCATGGCGACCGTGGTGGTCGTCTTTCCCGGCACCTGTCGCGTGTCGTCCACGCCGACACCGGCCGAGGTCATGATCGCCTCGGTGGTCAACGGCGTGATCTCCGAGACCGAGCCGACCAGCGTCGTCTTGCCGACGCCAAACCCACCGGCGATCACAATCTTCGCCGATGTCACGCGCCCGGCCATGGGGCGGTGCGCCATGTCAGAGCCTGCGAAGTCCACTCAGCACCCTCTCCAGCAGTTCCGTGCCCACCGCGTCGTTCGTGTCGTCCAGGGATGTCGGCTCGTACACCGCGACCAGGCCGTCCGAGGCCATGTCCGCGATGATGACCCGGGCTACTCCGAGTGGGAGCTGCATCCGCGCCGCGATCTCCGCGAGCGACTGCAGCCGGCCGTCACACAGCGCGGCAATGTATTGGTGCTCCCGGCCGGAGCCGCCTTTCACAGCGCCTGAGGACCGGCCGCGCACCGTCGTTTCCACGAGCGCCTCGAGGGCGATTTCCAGCTTCGGCCGGGTACGACCACGGGTAACGGCGTACGGCCTGACCAGAGCACCGGTCGGTTCATCGCGCTCGGTCATCTGCCGTCACCCCCTCTCGTCCTGCCCGCAGCTCCACCTGTCGGAGCTCGTAGCGTCCAGTTCTTCTCCTGCAGACCGGTGCCGGTCGTCGACGCCGGCACCGGTCTCGTCAGCGTGGTCAGCCCAGCATTCCAGCGGCCGAGCGGGGCGCTGGCGTCAGCGCCTCGCCAACCCGGTCCACCAGCAGGGCCATCTCGTACCCCACCTGGCCGACGTCGGAGCTTCGGGCGGCCAGTACCGCGAACGACGAACCGTCCGAGATCGACATGAGGAAGAGGAAGCCGTTGTCCATCTCAACCACTGTCTGCAGCACCGCACCACCCTCGAAACACCGCGCCGCGCCCTGGGTGAGGCTGACCAGTCCGGAGGCGATGGCCGCGAGCTGGTCCGCACGGTCCCGGGGAAGATCCCGGGACGCCGCCAGGAGCAGACCGTCCGCTGAGACCGCAATCGCGTGAGCGACCCCCGGCACGCGATCGGCGAAGTTGGCCAGCAGCCAACCGAGATCCTGCGTAGTTGTCATCCCTCATGCTCCTTGCCAGCCTGCGAGGATTGCTGCCCTCCCG
Source organism: Micromonospora sp. Llam0 (assembly GCF_003751085.1). Lineage (NCBI taxonomy): Bacteria > Bacillati > Actinomycetota > Actinomycetes > Micromonosporales > Micromonosporaceae > Micromonospora > Micromonospora sp. Llam0. The sequence goes on from NZ_RJJY01000002.1 coordinate 414,775, forward strand.
GGGTCGCCCCCGGGTTGGTCGAGTGGTCGTCGTCCTTGGGCTGAGTACGGCCGCGTTGCACACCACGGTGGTACGCGGACAATAGCCCACGGACCGCTTCCGGTGTACGACGCTGTACCGAACTTGACGCCTTGTCTACGCCACCTGGTACTAGCTGTGCCATCGGGACCCGCTTCGGCAGGCCCGCCTGGGTCTTTTCGGCCACTTCGACATCGGCCGCAGCGCTTGCCGCGCGCCAGCCGTCGTCTGCGGCAGTCTGCCAGCTGTCCGGCGGGCCCTCGCCACCCCCACCCCCGCCGGCGGCGGCGGCCGGCCGCGAGGTGGCGGCCACCGGCTCCGGTCGACGCGGCAACGACGAACCGGGCCTGCCGGCCGTGGTCGTCCCGGCTTCCGACGCCGGAGCGGGAGGCCGGGAGGCGTCCACCTTGGCGATCGGCTGGGTGGTGGCGGTCGAGGCGGAACCACCGGACTGCTTGATCATCGCTCCCGCCGCCGCCCGCGCTTCGTCCGCGGTGGGGCGCCGGGTCCGGAACCAGGCCGACTCCAGCTCGCGGAAGATCGGCAGTTCCATGGTCTCGTCGGCGAACTGCTTCGGCGCCGCTGGCGGGGTGATCGTCGGATGTTGGGCGGTCGCCGCGTTGTCCGGACCCGACCGGGACACCCTCGGCAGCTCGGCGGTCATGTCCAGCGCCGCAGCGAGCTTCTCCGGCACCGGCGGTGCCGGGGTGTCCCGCTGCTCTGCCGCGACCGGCGGCCAGGCCGGTGGCGCCGTGCTGGGCGGCGGCGCGGCCGGAGGTGCCGGTGGCGGTGTCGCCGGCCGTTGCTGGTGCGCCGGTGGCTGCGGTGGGCGCTGGAAGCTGGCCGGCTGCTGGAACGCGGCGGGCTGCGGGGCGGCTGTCGGCGGGGCGGCTGTCGGCGGCACCGGCGGAGCCGAGAACGGCCGCACCGGGGGCGCGGAGACCGGCGGGACGTACGGCTGCCCACTGACCGGCTGGTGGCTGGTCGGCGCCCCGTGGGTCTCCGGCGAGGTGGGCGCCTGACGCGGGATTCCGCTGGTAGGCGCCGCTCCGGTCACCTCGCCGTCGACTGTCCAGTGATCGTTGGACCGGCGCTGTGGCAGCGGACCGGTGCGCTGCTGGCCGTTGGCGGGCGGGGCTCCCAGCACGTCGGAGCCGTTGGCACCGTTCGTGCCGTTGGTCGCTCCGGTCAGGTCCGACCAGGCTGGCATCGGGCGGGCCGGGGCGGCCGGCGGTGCCGCCGGGCCACCACCGTTGATGGGTGCCGGTTCGAACGGTCGTGGCGGTGGGCCAGCGGGTGCCGGCGGCTCGGCCGGTCGACCACCGAAGCCACCGCCCAACGGACCGTTGCCGCCTTCCAGCGCGAGGGGCGCGGCGAACGACGGGCGACCGGCGACGGCGGGCGTCTCATGGCCACCACCGGAGCCGAACGCGGCCGGAGCGGCGTTGCGGCCGGCGAGTGCCCGCGGGATCAGCACCGAGGTCGGCAGGGTGACGTCGGCGACGGTGCCCCGGTCGGCGGCCGGGCGCAGCTCGACCTTGACACCGTGCCGCTTGGCCAGCCGGGCGACCACGACGAGGCCCATCATCCGGGACACCGCCACGTCGACCATCGGCGGGTTGGCCAGCCGGTCGTTGAGCTCCCGCAGCTGGTCGGCGCTGACGCCGATACCGCGGTCCTCGACGTAGAGCACGGCACGGTCGCCGACCCGGCGGGCCTCGACCATCACCTGCGAATCCGGCGGAGAGAAGGCCGTGGCGTTGTCGAACAGCTCGGCGACCAGGTGGACCAGGTCGTTGACGGCATGCGCGGCGACCTCGATGTCCCGGTCGACCATCCCGAACTCGATCCGGGTGTAGTGCTCGACCTCGGACTGCGCGGCGCGCAGCACGTCGATCAGCGCCGCCGGGTCGCGCTGCACCCGGGTGGAGTCCGCGCCGGCGAGAACCAGCAGGTTCTCGTCGTTACGCCGCATCCGGGTGGCAAGGTGGTCGAGCTGGAAGAGTTCGCCGAGCCGGTCCGGGTCCTCCTCGCCGCGCTCCAACCGGTCCAGGTGACCGATCAGCCGGTCGACCAGGATCTGTGACCGGCGGGCGAGGTTGACGAACATCGTCGACACCGAGGATCGCAGTGCGGCCTGTTCGGCGGCGGTCTTCACCGCCTCCAGGTGGACCGCGTTGAACGCCTCGGTCACCTGACCGAACTCGTCCTTGCTGCGCACCGGCAGCGGCTCGGCGATCTGGTTGGCCAGCTGCATCGGTGAGCTCTGCGCGGTGACCTGCGGGTCCCGCAGTCGGGCCACCGCCTGCGGGAGACCGTGCTGGGCCACGGCGAGCGCGCCCTGCCGCAGTTCACGCAGCGAACGCGCCATCGCCCGGGCGACCAGAGCGGCGAAGAGGATCGCCAGCAGCAGGACGACGAGCAGCAGGATCGTCTCGACCAACAACTGCTGCTGTACGTCGTCGCGCAGGATGGTGGCCTCGTTGACCACGTCGCTGTCGATCTTCTGCTCGACGGTGTGGATCAGGTCCGCGTGTCCGGTCAGCGCCGCGTCCCAGGCGTCGGCGTCGAACGGCGTGTCGCGCATCGACTCTTCGCTCTGGCCACGGATGAAACCGCCGTAGGTGTCCGCTTCCCGCAGCGCTGGTCCGGCCACCGTCTGGTTGTAGAACTCCAGGTCGTCCTGGGTGGCGGCAGCTTCGAAGCTCTGCCGGGACTGGGCCTGGCCGGCCCGGGTACTGATGTAGTCGGTACGCAGCGACGGGGTCAGCGCGTTCTGGCTGAACGCCCGCAGCACGACGATCCGCTCGCGGGAGAGGAACTCCTTGTTGCGGGCCAGCGAAGCGGCGGCCCGCATGTGGTCGCTGAGCTCGGTGTCGTTGGCCAGCTGGGCGGCCGAGTCGCGGATGTCGAGCAGGTCGCTGAGCAGCACCTCGTAGGCGCGGGCAGCCTCGGTGAGTCGGTAGGTGCCGTCCGCGGTGGCGCTGTTGACCACCTGGCTGCGTACCCCGGGCAGGTCGGCGAGGTTCTGGTCGATCCGGGAGAGCAGGTTGCGGAAGTTCACCGGCAGGTCGGTCAGCTCCGCGCGGCGTTGCGAGTACGGCGTCCGGGCCTCGTCGACGGTGCCGTGCAGGGCGTTGTACGCATCGAGGTAGCCCTGCCGTCGCTGCTCGTTCCCGGTGCCGAGCAGGAGCACCGCGGCGGCCCGCTCGTTCTGCAGGTCGTGCACCAGGTCGCCGGAGGCAGCGGCCAACGTGGCAAGCGTGCGTGCCTGGGACGCGTTCCCGGCGGTCTCCAGGTGCCCGATGAGGCCGTTGGTGCCGACCACGATCGTCGCCAGGGTAGGCACGATCATGATCAGACCGAGCTTGGACCAGATCGGCAGATCGTTGAGCCGGCCAACCGGCCGGCGGAGACGCGACAGGAATGAATCTGCCGTCCTCGGCCGCTCGCTCACGTCACCGCCCTCCTCATCGGTGCCGGTCCGGTTGCACCGGACACCGCCCATCGGCCGACCCGGGCGGATCGGACCCCCGAGATTCCATCACGACGCCACGCAAAGAGAAAGCCCAGGTGGCTCGTCACTGCGAGTGTGATGCGATGGTTATCCCGACATATGACAAATAGCACTTGCCTGATCACGCTAAGTGAACGTTCCGGTCCGTGTTGCCGGCTTCGAGAGCAACTGTGCTCTCGGAGCGCGACGAGCATCTTACGCCCACCACATCGAGCCACCACCACCGATGGGACCCGCCGGACATAGCCCTCCGCGACCAGCCACCGACCGGGTGGCCGGAGACCGGTGGCCCGAACGGGGGACCGGTGTCGACGGCCGATGCGCTACCGGCGGGCCGGCTACCCGGTCAGCCGAATCAACTCAGCCGATCAGCTTGGCGTACGCGGGCTTGATGACGTCGTCGATGACCGCCAGCCGCTCGTCGAACGGGATGAACGCACTCTTCATCGCGTTCACCGTCAACCACCGCAACTCCGACCACCCCCACCCGAACGCCTCCACCAACAACCACATCTCCCGCGACATCGACGTCCCACTCATCAACCGGTTGTCCGTGTTCACCGTCACCCGAAACCGCAGATCACGCAACAACCCCACCGGATGCTCACCGATCGAACCCACCGCACCCGTCTGCACATTCGACGACGGACACAACTCCAACGGAATCCGCTTGTCCCGCACATACGACGCCAACCGCCCCAACCGCACCCCACCCCCACCCACCTCGATGTCATCCACGATCCGCACCCCATGCCCCAACCGATCCGCACCACACCACTGAATCGCCTGCCAGATCGACGGCAACCCGAACGCCTCACCCGCATGAATCGTGAAATGAAAATTCTCCCGCTGCAAAAACTCGAACGCGTCCAGATGCCGCGTCGGCGGAAAACCCGCCTCCGCACCCGCGATATCGAACCCCACCACCCCCACATCCCGGTACCGCACCGCCAACTCCGCGATCTCCTGCGACCGCGCCGCATGCCGCATCGCCGTCAACAACGTCCCCACCCGGATCACCCGACCCGCCCGGGCCGCCTCCGCACACCCCGCCGCGAACCCCGCCAACACCGCCTCCACCACCTGACCCAACCCCAACCCCCGGGACAGATGCTGCTCCGGCGCGAACCGCACCTCCGCGTACACCACCCCGTCCGCCGCCAGATCCACCGCACACTCCGCCGCCACCCGGAACAACCCCGCCTCCGTCTGCATCACCGCCACCGTGTGCGCAAACGTCTCCAGATAACGCTCCAACGACCCCGAATCCGCCGCCGACACGAACCACCGACCCAACTCCGACGGATCCGTCACCGGCAGCACATGACCCACCTCGTCCGCCAACTCCACCACCGTCGCCGGCCGCAACCCACCATCCAGATGGTCGTGCAGCAACACCTTCGGCGCCCGAACGATCTCCGCCAACGAAACAGCCACCATGGGTGGAGGGTAGTAGGTTCCGACGGCGTACTCCGGCACGGGACACGGGTATGGCCGATGCCGGCGCGGATGCCGATCTGCGGCCAGGCAGGATGTCTATGATGCTCGCCGACGTACTGCCGTACCTTCGCTGCCCGGTCTGCCGCGCACCGCTCGCCGCCCACGAGGGCGGCGTCCCCCGCGATGGCGGCGTCCCCCGCGATGGCGGCGTCCACGGCAACGCCGACGGCACCGTACGGACGCTGCGCTGCCCGGCCGGACACAGCTTCGACGTGGCCCGGCAGGGCTACGTGGATCTGGTGACCGGCCGGGTCCGGCACGTCGGCGACTCCGCCGAGATGGTCGCCGCCCGCGACGAGTTCCTTCGGACCGGGCATTTCGACATGGTCGCCACGGGTCTGGTCCGGGCGGTGGGCAGCCCGGACCCGGACGACCGGGCCGGGCCGTTCGTGGTCGATGCCGGCGCCGGAACCGGGGCCTACCTCGCGGCGGTGCTCGACGCACTGCCCGGCGCCGTCGGACTCGCCCTGGACCTGTCCAAGGCGGCAGTACGCCGGGCCGCCCGCGCCCATCCGTCGGCCGCTGCGGTCCGCTGCGACACCTGGCGCCCGTTGCCCGTCGCCGACGCCTGCGCCGACCTGGTGCTGAACGTGTTCGCGCCGCGCAACGGCGGGGAGTTCGCCCGGATCCTGCGGCCGCGCGGCGCGCTGATCGTGGTCACCCCGCTGCCCGACCACCTCGGCGAGGTGATCGGCCCACTGGGGTTGCTCCGGGTGGACCCGGCGAAGGCCGACCGTACCGGCGCGGCGCTACGACACCACTTCGACCGGGTCGCGCTGCACGTCCTGCGCCGACGGCTGCGCCTGTCGCACCGTGACGTCACCGCGCTGGTACGGATGGGGCCGAGCGCCCGGCACACCGACCCGGCCGACCTGGCGTCGGCGATCGCCGCGCTACCGGAGCCGGTCACCGTCACCGCCGCCGTCCAACTGGCGGTCTACCGCTGCCGGCAACGCGCCTGACCGGTCAGGTCGACAGGTCGACCTCTTCCCAGCCGGGCGGTGCGTCGTGGTACGGGCCCCGGAAGACGACCGCCCATTCCAGGGCCCACCGCCGTTGCCCGATGGCGTTGGCGTCCACCACCCCGGGTAACGGGTCGCCCCGCCGTTCCGCCTCCAGGTAGCCCCAGTCCAGGCAGTAGTAGAAGTCGAGCAGTACGGCGGCCTCGGCCGCGTCGCGGGGGGCGACGAGGGTCCGGGAGCGCCATTGGGCGAAGGTTTCGCCGGCCGCCAGCTTCGGCAGCAACGCCATCAGTCGGTCGTCGGAGACCGCGACCGGGTCGAGGTGCCGGGTCAGCCCCAGCACCCAGGCCAACGCGAAGATCGCGTCATGGTGCAGGACGAACGAGCGGTGGTCGCCACGCCCCCCGATGACGAACTGCCACTCCGGCGGGGTGACCAGCTCGACCAGGTGCGAGTTGAGCAGCCAGCTCATCGCGGCCTGCGGCGGCATCCCGAAGCAGCGGGCCAGCACCAGATGCAGGATCGCGGTGCGGGCCTCGATCTCCGGGGTGGGCCGCAGCTCGACCCCGTCGCCCGGCTCCCAGACCAGCGGAAAGCCGGCCGGAGGCAACGGTAGGCGCAGCCGGCGCAGCTCGTCGAGACTCTCCGCGCGAATGGCCCGGGGGTCAGGAGCGAGTACGGTCACAGGCTTCGTTCCCTGCTAGTCGGCGTCGGCTTCTCTCCTGAACGGACCCCCCGGCGAGGCAGGATATCCGCTCTGTGTCACGGGTACCACGACAAGGGGTGTCGGTACGCCGGTCGCGGCGGATCAGGCGATCCGGTCGACGACCAGCTCGGTGGTCGTCGGTGGCGCGTCGGTGAGCTGAACGGGATCCGTCGGGCCGAACCCGCCGGAGAGGGCCGGCAGCACGTCGGCGATCCGGTCGGGATCGTCGGCGCGCAGCTCGACGAGGGGGTCGCCGGCCCGGACCGGCTCCCCCGGCCGGCGGTGCAGGATCACCCCGGCGGCGGCGCTGACCGGATCCTCCTTGCGGGCCCGGCCGGCACCGAGCCGCCAGGCGGCCACCCCGATCGCGCGGGCGTCGACCGCGGCGACGTAGCCGTCCCGGTCGGCGCGGACCAGTTCGGCTTCGGCGGCGACCGGCAGCGGGGCGTGCGGGTTCCCGCCCTGTGCTGCGATCATCGCCCGCCAGGTGTCCATCGCCCGGCCGTCGCGCAGCGCGGCGGCCGGGTCGGCGTCGGGCAGGCCGGCGGCGTCCAGCATTTCGCGGGCCAACGCGAGGGTGAGGTCGACGACGTCGGCCGGCCCGCCGCCGGCGAGCACCTCGACCGCCTCGGTCACCTCGACGGCGTTGCCGACCGCCCGACCGAGCGGGCTGGACATGTCGGTGAGCAGGGCGACCGTGCGGACGCCGTGTGCGGCACCCAGATCGACCATGGTGCGGGCGAGCTGCCGGGCGTCGGCGACCGACGCCATGAAGGCTCCGCTGCCGACCTTGACGTCGAGGACCAGGGCTCCGGTGCCTTCGGCGATCTTCTTGCTCATGATCGAGCTGGCGATCAGCGGGATCGCTTCGACGGTGCCGGTGACGTCGCGCAACGCGTACAGCTTGCGGTCGGCCGGGGCGAGTCCGTCACCGGCCGCGCAGATGACCGCGCCGACGTCGCGCAGTTGGCCGACGAAGCGGGCGTTGGTCAGGTCCGCCCGCCAGCCGGGGATCGACTCCAGCTTGTCCAGGGTGCCGCCGGTGTGGCCGAGCCCTCGGCCGGACAGCTGCGGTACGGCCGCGCCGCAGGCGGCGACCAGCGGGGTCAACGGCAGGGTGATCTTGTCGCCGACGCCGCCGGTGGAGTGCTTGTCGACGGTGGGCCGGGCTACGCCGGACAGGTCGAGCCGCTCGCCGCTGGCGATCATGGCGGCCGTCCACCGGGCGATCTCGGCGGTGTCCATGCCGCGCAGCAGGATCGCCATGGCCAGCGCCGACATCTGCTCGTCGGCGATCTCACCCCGGGTGTACGCGGCGATGGTCCAGTCGATCTGGGCGTCGCTGAGTCGGCCGCCGTCGCGTTTGGTGCGGATGACGTCCACGACGCCGGCGATCTTGGCGCTGTCACTAGACAAATCGGTCACACCTTCACGATGACTCCAGGGTCGCGGGCGACTCTGGAAGGGGCGGGGTAGGAAATCGGCTGCCGGGCGCTCGCGGTGCTGCTGCTGCCGGGCGCTCACGGTGCTGCCGCGCTCGATCAGCCGGTCCAGCGGGTGCTCACCTCGGTCGGCGGGTCGCCTTCGCCGGCCCAGGAGACCCCGCCGTCGGCGTCGACCACCACCACCCGGTGGGTACGCGCCCGGCCCCAGGCCACCACCGACTCGGCAGACGGCCAGCTCGGCGCCTCCTCCAGGATGCCCGAGCCGGCCGCCTCGCCGGTGGATTCGGACCGCTCCCAGTAGCCGGTCCAGACCAGCTCGCCGCCGGCCGAATCGGGGTGCACGAAGACGGTGCCCCGGCCCCGCCACTTGGCCAGCCGGGCCGGCACCGCGGTGTCCGGCGCCACCACCGGGCGCCCGGCCGCGTCGGCCCGCCCGACGTGCTCGGCGCCGACCCGGTCCCGCTCCGCCGCGCCGCGACCGGCACCACGAGCGGTGCCCCGACCGAGGCCGCCGCTGGGGGCGAGCGCAGCGGCCGCGAGGTCCGCCGGGCCGAACGCGTGCGGCAGCAACTCCGCCACGGTCAACGGCGCAGGCAGCGCTTCGACCTGGCATTCCGGCCCGCCGTGCTCCCACAACAACTGACGGCAGCGGCCACACGGCATCAGCGGCTGGCCGTCCCCGCCGACGCAGGACAACGCCACCAGCCGGCCGCCGCCGGTGCTGTGCAGCGACGAGACGACACCGCACTCGGCGCAGAGCACCACGCCGTACGCGGCGTTCTCGACGTTGCAGCCGACGACCACCCGGCCGTCGTCGACCAGTCCGGCCGCGCCGACCGGAAAGTTCGAGTACGGCGCGTACGCGTGCCGCATCGCCTCGGTCGCGGCCCGCCGCAGCTCCACCCAGTCGATCTCCACGACTGCCCTCCTCACCTGCACCGGCCACCGTCACCGGCCGGTCGGCCCGGTTCGTACGACCGGACCTGACCGGCCAGTAGTAAACGGTAACCGGCGTTGATCAGGCTTTGATGTAGGGCTTGCCGTCGGCGGCCGGTGCCCGTACCCGGCCGACCAGTCCGGCGACCGCGAGCAGCGTCGCCAGGTACGGCAGCATCGCCAGGAACTGGCTCGGGATGGCGCTGCTGATCGCCCCCAGGTAGGCGCCGAGCTGGTCGGCGAAGCCGAAGAACAGCGACGCCAGCAGCGCGCCGGTCGGGCTCCACCGGCCGAAGATCATCGCGGCGAGGGCGATGAAGCCCTTGCCACCGATCATGTTCTTGGTGAACGAGTAGAGCAGCAGGGTGTACGACCCGCCGCCGATCCCGGCCACCATGCCGGCCAGCAGCACGTTGCGGTAACGCAATCCCAGCACCCGTACGCCGAGGGTGTCCGCCGCGATCGGGTGTTCGCCGACCGACCGGGTCCGCAGCCCCCACCGGGTCCGGAACAGCGCCACGTTGATCACCACGACCAGGATCAGCGCCAGGTAGAGGAAGATGCTGCCGCGGAACAGCGCCGGCCCGAGCACCGGGATGTCGGACAGCAGCGGGATCTCCCAGGTGCCGAAGTGCGGCGGCTGGTTGTAGGCCGGCTGGTCGGTCTGCATCAGCCGCTCGTAGAGGAAACCGGTCAGACCGATCGCGAACAGGTTCAGCACGATGCCGATGACCACCTGGTCGACCAGGTAGCGGATGGCGAACAGGGCCAGCAGCAGCGAGATGAACGCCCCGCCGAACGCGGCGGCGATCAGCCCGACCCAGACGTTGCCGGACATGGTGCCGATCAGCGCACCGGCGAACGCACCCATCAGCAGCTGTCCTTCGATGGCCACGTTGACCACCCCGGAGCGTTCGCAGAGCACCCCGGCCAGCGAGCCGAAGATCAGCGGCAACGCCAGCAGGAAGGTGCCCCGGACGATGTTGACCATCGGCATGAAGTTCTGCCCGGTCGGCGCGGTGGAGATCTGCCAGCAGAGGAAGCTGACCACGAAGCCGACGATGCCGACGCCGAGCAGCCAGCGGAACCAGCGGGCACCGTACGGGCTGAGCAGCAGCGCGCCGGCGGCGAGGGCCGCCAGGCCGAACAGCACCGCGCCCAGGTTGCCGGGGATCCGCAGCGCGGCCCCGCCGGCGGTCTCGCTGAGCGTGAACCGGGCCTGCTGCTCGGCGGCGAGCGAGCCGAAGACGGCGGCCGCGACCACGCCGGCGGCGACCAGGACGGCGCCGCTGATCCGGGTACGGTTCCAGAACCGTTGCACCACCGCCACCGGGGCGTCAGTTGCGATCATGGTGGACAACGCGGTCACCAGCCCTTCGCCATGCTGGTCTGCAACCGGGCGGACCGCGCCGCCCGGAGCTGGAAGATCGCCTTCACCAGGGCGGGGGCGGCGATGAAGATGACGATCAACGCCTGGAGCACGGTGACCAGTTCCAGCGAGATGCCGGAACCCGACTGCATCGCGTTGCCACCGGCCCGCAGCGCCCCGAACAGCAGCGCCGCCAGCGCGACACCCCACGGTTTGACCCGGCCGAGCAGGGCGACCAGGATGCCGTCGAAGCCGATCTGGGCCGCGACCAGCGGGGTCAACGCGTTCGCCGTGGAGCCCAGCACCATGTTGGCGCCGCCCAGCCCGGCCAGCCCACCGGCGACCACCATCAGCAGTACGTAGGTGCCGGTGACGCTGATCCCGGCGGTCCGCGCGGCGTCCGGGTTGGCGCCGACGGCGCGCAGTTCGAAGCCGAACGTGGACCGGTTGAGCAGCCACGCGACGGCGGCGGTGACGACGACCGCCAGCAGGATGCCGGCGTGCACCCGCAGCCCGTCGCCGAGCAGCCGGGGCAGCTGGGCGGTGGTGTCCACCGGCCGGCTGATCGCGTCCGGCCGGTCCGGGTTCTGCACCCCGGGCTGCACGATGATCCAGGTGAGGAAGTACAGCGCCACGTAGTTGAGCATGATCGTGGTGATCACCTCGTGGGCACCGGTGCGGGCCTTGAGGAAACCGGGGAAGAAGCCCCACAGCGCGCCGCCGAGCGCCCCGGCCAGCACCGCGACGACCACGTGCAGCACCAGCGGCAGCGGCAGCAGGAAACCGGCCAGCGCGGCCACCACGACGCCGATGATCGCCTGCCCCTGGGCGCCGATGTTGAACAGGCCGCCCCGGAACGCCAACGCGACCGACAGCCCGGTGAAGACCAGCGGCGCGGTGTAGGTCAGCGTCTCGGAGATCGGCCGGAACACCGTCGACCACTCGGCGTCGCCGGCGGCGAAGGACCGCACCGCCGAGGGGTCGATCACCGAGCCTTTGAACAGGTTGGCGTACGCCTCGCTGACCAGGGTCCAGCTGGCGGACAGCGCGTCGCCCGGGCGGGCGAAGAAGTAGGTGTAGGTGGCGAGCACCTCCGGGTCGGAGACGATCATCAGTACGCCGCCGATGACGACGGCCAGCAGCAGGGCGAGCACCGTCACGGTGACGGTGTTGGCGGCCCACAGGTTGTGCAGGAAGCGCTGGCCGAGGGAGTCACCGTCGCGGGCGGGCGGCTTGTCCGGCGAACCGGCCGACGAGCCGTTGTCGCTGCTCATTGCGTCCCCTCTTGCTCGGTCCTGCCGGTGACCCCGGCCATCAGCAGGCCGATCTGTTCCCGTGGGGTGTCCGGTCCGACCACGGCGATGATCCGGCCGCGGTACATCACCGCGATCCGGTCGGCCAGCCCGATCACCTCGTCCAGCTCGCTGGAGACGACCAGGACGCCGGTGCCGGCGTCGCGTTCGTCGACGATCCGGCCGTGGATGAACTCGATGGAGCCGACATCGACGCCCCGGGTCGGCTGGGCGGCGATGAACAGCTTCAGCGGCCGGCTCAGCTCCCGGGCCACGATCACCTTCTGCTGGTTGCCGCCGGACAGAGTGCCGACCGCCGCCTGACCCGACGACGTACGGATGTCGAACTGGGCGATCCGCTCGGCCGCGGAGGCGGCGATGGCCGCCGGCCGCAGCGCCAGACCGGAGCCGAACGGCGGCTGGTCGTACAGGTCGAGCACCAGGTTCTCGGCGACGCTGAACTCCTTGACCACGCCGTCGACGCTGCGGTCCTCCGGCACGTAGCCGACCCCGGCGCGGAGCACCCGTTTGGTGCTCCAGCCGTCGATGCGCTCGCCGTTGAGGGTGACCGTGCCGGCCGCCGCCGGCAGCAGACCCATGATCGCCTCGACGAGTTCGGTCTGACCGTTGCCCTGCACTCCGGCGATGCCGAGCACCTCACCGGCCCGTACGGTCAGGTCGACCCCGTCGACCACCCGTACGCCGCGCTCGTCGTCGACGACCAGGCCGGCCACTTCGAGCACCGGGCCGCCGGGCTGCGCCGGGGTCTTGTCCACGGTGAGGCTGACGCTGCGGCCGACCATCAGCGCGGCCAGTTCGTCGCGGCTCGCGGTCGGCTCGGCGGTGGCGACCGTACGGCCTCGTCGGATCACCGTGATCCGGTCGGCGATCGCCTTCACCTCGCCGAGCTTGTGGGTGATGAAGACGATCGACTTGCCGGCCGCCTTCAGCGACCGCATGACGGTCAGCAGTTCCTCGGTCTCCTGTGGGGTGAGCACGGCGGTCGGCTCGTCGAGGATCAGCAGGTCGACGTCGCGGGTCAGCGCCTTGACGATCTCCACCCGCTGCTGGATGCCGACCGGCAGGTCCTCGATCACCGCGTCCGGCTCGACCGCCAGGCCGTACCGGTTGGAGACGTCGACCACCTCGGCGCGGGCCCGGCGCTGGTCGAGGAAGCCGAGCAGCCCGCCCCGGGTCCGTTCGGCGCCGAGCATGACGTTCTCCGCCACGGTGAGCACCGGCACCAGCATGAAATGCTGGTGCACCATGCCGATGCCGGCGGTGATGGCGTCCCGTGGGCTGCGGATCTTGATCGGGGTGCCGTCCACCAGGATCTCGCCCTCGTCCGGCTGCAGCAGCCCGTAGAGGACGTTCATCAGGGTCGACTTGCCGGCGCCGTTCTCGCCCAGCAGGGCGTGGATCTCGCCGGGCTCGACGGTCAGGTCGATGTGGTCGTTGGCGACCAGGTCGCCGAAGCGTTTGGTGATGCCGCGCAGTTCGAGTCTCAGCGGAGCCTCCCGGGGAGACTCCGGGCCACCGGCGGGTGCCCGGAGGGGTCGATGGCTGAGGCCGCCCCTGTCACCGGGGTCTGTGGACCCCGGTGACAGGGGCGGGGTGTCGCTCGCGAGGCGTGCCCGGGCAGCCCCGGCACGCCGGCCGCCGGTTACTCCGGCTGCGCGTCGGAGGTGACCTCGATGGTGCCGGCGATGATGTCCGCCTTGAGCTGCTCGACCTCGGCCTTCAGCTCGTCGGAGACGCGGTCGTCGAACTCGTTGTACGGGGCCAGCGAGACGCCGTTGTTCTCCAGGTTCCCCAGGTAGCCCGGGTCGGCGCTGAGCTCGTCGCCGTTCGCGCCGGCCAGCACGGCCTGCTTCACCGCGTCCGGGATGTTCTTGACCACGGTGGTCAGGAAGGTGTCGCAGTACTGCTCGGCGCTCTGGCAGCCGTCGACGTCGACCCAGATCACGCTGTACGCGCCACCGGCGGCCTGCGCGGCGGCGGCGGTACCGAGCCCGGCGCCACCGGCGACCGGCATGATCACGTCGGCGCCCTGGGCGACCAGGCTGTCGCCGACCTTCTTGCCCTCGTCCTGCTTGACGAAGTCGTTGGTGAACGAGCCGTTCTGGGTCGCCTTGTCCCAGCCCAGCACCTGCACGTCGGCGCTCTTGACCTCGTTGTAGTGGGCGACGCCGTCGACGAAGCCGTCCATGAAGATGGTCACCGGCGGGATCGGCAGGCCGCCGTAGGTGCCGACGACGCCGCTCTCGGAGAAGCCGGCCGCCAGGTAGCCGGCGAGGAACGCGGCCTGGGCGGTGTCGAACTGCATCGGGTAGACGTTGGCCTGGCCGGTCGTGGCGTCGACGATGCCGAACTGCTGGTCCGGGTTGGCCTCGGCGACGGCGGTGGTGGCGTCGCCCATCAGGCCGCCGACGGCGAGGATGAAGTCGCAGTCCCCGTTGACGTAGCCGGTCAGGTTCGGCTCGTAGTCGGCTTCGGCGCTGGAGGCGACGTAGTCCCCCTTGACCGCGTCGTTCTCGCTCTGCGCCGCCTCGATCCCGGCCCAGGCCGAGGCGTTGAAGGACCGGTCGTCGATGCCGCCGACGTCGGTCACCATGCAGGCCGAGTACGCCTCGGTGGGCTCGCCACCGGTGCCGTCCGTGCCTTCGTTATCGGGTGCCTCGCCACACGCGGCAGCGGTGAGCGCCAGCCCACCCGCCGCGAACATCGAGACGATCCGCATCCCACGCGTAGCGCGCAAGACGGTCTCCTTCCATTGCACACCGCAGACTGTCGCGGCATCGCGTCCCCACCCGGCCGGTCGGACCGGACGTACTTTGGACGGGAGCGTACGCGCGGTCCCGTCCACCGGCCGACAATCGTGCACGACTGTTGAGCCGCCGTTACCCTCGCGTAACTCTTGCCGCCGAGGTAGCGGGGGTCGGCAGCAAGTCCACCACGGTAACGCCGAGTGCGGTGGCGATCCGCTCAAGGTCGTTCAGGTTGATGGGCGTCACCCCCGTCAGCCGGTAGTTCACCCACGAGGGCGTCTCGCCCAGTCGGCGGGCCAGCTCCCTGCCGCTCACTCTGCGACGTCCCTGCAGCGCGCGGATCTCCTCGGCTACCAGGTCAGTCAGGCGCGTCCGCGCTCCGTTGGCGTTGTCCGTCATGCCCAAACGATGACATCACCACGATGTCAAGTCAACCCTAACCAGACGAACGGACTAGTGGGGTTGACAATGTCGCAGTGTTTGCGACAGCATCAGTGCATGCCAACCAACGACGACCTGAGACGGACGGTCGAGGCGATCGCCGCCGAGGTCCGCGCCGAGATGGCGCGGCAACAGAAGTCGCAACGCGACATGGCGGCCGCCCTGGGGATGCCGCAGCAGGTGCTGCAGATCCGGCTGGTCGGGCGCCGGTCGTTCAGGGCCGAGGAGCTGGCGCTGGTCGCCGAGGTGCTCGGCGTACCGGTGACGAACTTCTTTGCTCACACCGGGGAGCACGCCGCGTGAGCCCTCCCTGGTGGCCCGGCTGGATGAAGCCCGGCACCGACCCCGGCCGCCCCACGAATCCCAGGCCCAAGGGCGCACCCCGACCCAAACCGCGCCCGAACCCGCGCCCCACCAAGCTCACCGGCCTCCACGCGGCGTACCCGCGCCGCCTGTCCGCGCTGCTGCAGGCGCTGATCCTCGCCGTCCTGGTCGCCACCAGCCTGCCGTACGGCCTGTGACCCCCGGCCGGTGCGCGCACGCCAGGGAGGGCCGCGCACCGGCCGGGCACCAACCCACCCACCCACCGCGAGAGGAGAGACCGGTGAGCATCGCCGAACAGGCACTGACCGAGTCCCGCACGCTGCGGGCGCAGCACGCCACCCGCGTCGACGTGCTCGACCGCGTCAAGGCGCTGACCCTGCTGCCGGACGGCGTGCACGCCACGATCGACATCGTCGCCGGCTACTACGGTGTCGACGCCGATGCAGTCGAGAGCGTCGTCCGCCGCAACCGTGACGAGCTCGCGGAGAACGGGCTCCGGGTCATCCGGGGCACCGAACTGCGGGAGTTCGACTCCGTCAACCTGACGGAGTCGAAGAACCGGCGGGCGCTGACCTTGTTCACCCGCCGCACGATTCTCAACGTCGGTCAGCTCCTCACCGGCAGCGCGATCGCCCAGCGCGTTCGCGCCTACCTCCTCGACGTCGAAGAGATCGCCCCCGCCGACCTGCGCCACGAGGCCATCGAACGGGCCGCTATCTCCCACGCGCAGGTGCGGGTGCTGCGCGCCGCCGAGGGACTCGTCGACCAGGCGTGGCTGCGCGCGAAGACCAAGGTCGTCATCGCTCGCGGGCTCGGCGAAGAGCCGGAGCTCGACCCCGCCGACAAGCCGCTGTACGTCCCCGACTACCTGCGCGAGCGCGGCGTCACCAGCAAGCGGGACCTGGCGTCGATCCAGTCCTGGTTCGGCCGCCGCCTGGTCGCACTCGCCGAGGCGGACGGGATCGAACTGCCGGAGACCCGCACGTCGGAGCTGCCGAACGGGCAGCTGCGGGAGACCCGGGCGTGGACGGAGCGGCACCGGCCGCTGTTCGACGCCGTCTGGTCGCGCTGGTACGCGGCCGACTACGACGACCGTCCCGCCGTTCTGACCGCCTGACAAAGACCGAGCCCCGGTCGACGTCACCGACCGGGGCCCACCACCAGAGAGACGGAGTCTCGATGCACACCCTATCCGACCTCACCGCGCATCTGCGGGAGCGGGCAGCGGGCAGCTGGCAGCTGGCCACCGCCGACGCGCTCGCCCTGATCGAGTCGGCCGTGCTGCGCCCGCACATCCCGGACGCCGCCACGGTCGCGGAGATCCGCCTGATCCTGCTGGCGCTGGACGCGGCCAGCAGGCCGGCCGCCCCGGACCTGCACGACACCCTGACGTCGATGGAGGACGCCGCCACCGGCCGCGAGCACGACGCCGAGGCACAGGCCGAGGTCGACGCCGAGCGCACCGCCCAGCCGCGCGCCGAGGACATCTCGGCCGACCTCGCCACCGACCTGCGCGCCGAGGCGGACAGTCCGTCCGAGCTCGCCGCGATCGAGCTCCTCATCGGCGTCGACCTGCACGAGCACCCGGCCATCGTGCGTCGGATCGGCACCGTCTCCCGCATCGCCGTCGACTGGCATGCCCTGGCCGCCGACCTCGACGGCGACGCGGTCCGGGACGTCACCACCGACCAGCAGTTCATCGTGCTTCCGCTGGCCTGCTCGCTGGGCGCGGGCGTCGGAGTGTCGCTGTCGACCGTGCTCGGCGCGGTTCGCCGCCGCCCGGACCCGGCCGACCGAGACGCGCTGACCGGCCTGGTGCTCGGCGCGGTGCGGATCGCCCTGACGGCGACGCGGCCGGCGGTGACCCGGTGAGCGCCCGGCACGTGTCCGCGCTGCGCAGCGCCCTGCGGCAGTGCTGCGGCGGCCCGGCCGCCCGCACCGTGCTGGTTCGCACCGGCCACACCGACCCGACCGGAGTCACCGACCCCGACGCCGCCGCGATCGTGCGGGTGTGCGCCGCCGACCTGGACCGGCTGATGACCGAGCTGCGCGGCACCGGCGAGCTGACCGGCTACGAGCTGTCGCCGCCGTGGGCGCCGACCGGCTCGCGGTGCGGTGCGGCGGACCTGGCTGACGGGGAGAGCGTCGCCGCGCCGGACGACCACCGCGCCCAACTGGTCGCCGGCCTGCGGCAGCTCGCCGACTGGTACGAGGCCAACCCCGGCGCACCGCTGCCGGAGTACCCGGAATTCCGCCACTGCGTGAACACCGAGGACGACGACGCCGGCCGCGCGACCGTCGCCGAGGTCGCCGCCGCCCTGGGCGTCGACCACGACGCGGGCGCGTACCGACCGGACACGACCCGCGAGTTCGCCGGGCTGACCTTCGTCGCGTTGTACGTGCCCGAAGAGGACATGGCCACGTACAACGCGAAGCAGGACGCGGTTCGTGAGCTGGTGGCGGCCGGCTGGAAGCCGGGTGACCCGGTGCCGACGCCGGCCGAGGACCCGATGGCGTCGGGCCGCGACATCGGCATCACCGTCACGCCGCCGCCGCCCGGCATCGAGGGCATCTCGGTGTCGTCGCCGCCGTCGTGGTCGGGTCGGCCGGTGTCCGCACCGCCCGCGACCGTCGACCCGGACCCGTGGCACGTCGGGCGGGCCAGTTCCGGCACGGTGATCGAGCAGCAGTGCGGCTGCCGGCTCGCGGCGTGCGGGCTGGTCGAGCTGACCGACGACAGCATCAACCACGCGTGCGAGCACCACCCGATGCGGCGCGCGAAGACGATGCGCCAGATGCACCGGGCGTCGCAGTGCCCGGCCCTGGGTGGTCCGCGATGATCCGTCGACTCTGGTGGCGCGCCACCACCACCTGCGCCCAGTGGCCCTGCCGCCGCTGCGACCGTGCCGGCCGGTACGGCTGGCGAGAGCGCCAGCGCTGGCACGACGCCCGCCGAGACTGCCGGTGGTCCATCGCGGCAGCCGCCCTGGTCGCCTCGCCCTTCGCCGTCATCGTCGTGGTGATGGCGCTGGTCGGGGAGCTGACCCGATGAGCGCCGCCTCGCACTTCTGGTCGAGCGGCCCGCTCGGCAGCGGCATCGACAGCATGGTGATCGTCGGCCTGGTGCTGACCGCCGCCGGGGCGCTCGCCCTCGCGTGGCTGTGGCTGCGCGACGCCCGCGCCGACGACACCGCCCGCGACGAGCGGGAGGCCGACCACGCCGCGACCGCTGCGCTCGACCCGGCCACCAGCCCGGAGCACCTGGCCCGCACCGCGACCGCCGCGCTCACCCCCGACGCCCTGCCCGACGCGGTGCCGGTCGTGCCCGGCCCACCCGCCGAGCCCGGACCGGTCATCGCCGACGCCATCGAACACCTCGCCAGCGCGATCGTCGCGACCCGGCTCGACCTGGGCGACGACATCGCCACCCAGTGGCGGGCCCGCGCGTACCGCGAGCTCCACCGCCTCGACGCCGACCAGCTGCGCGAGCTGCTGGTGGTCGAGCTCGACGCCGCCGCGACGTGCCGCGCCGACGAGCTGCTGCACCCGACCCCGACCACCCCGCAGGAGTCCTGACATGCCCCTGCCCCCGCCCGATCACCACCGCCCGAAAGGCCACCACCCGATGAGCATCGACCTGACCACGATCACCCTGGACAAGGGCGGCCACGCCGCCCGAGACGAAGGCGTCTGCCTGCTGGAGGCAGTCGCCTGGTGGGCCGACGAGCCGCACTCGGACAGCCCGGCCTGCGTGTCGCGGGTGCTGGCCGCCGGCGGCCGCAGCCTGAACGACGTCTTGCCGCGCGCCCGCCGGCAAGAGCTGATCCCGCTGATCCCGCAGCTGGCGGGGACGGCCGGTGACGGCCTGGACGAGCAGCGTGGCTACCTGGCGCTGGACTGGCTGATCCGCACCTGCACCCCGACCTGGCTGGACCTGGCCGGGCTGTCGGTGGAGGCGCAGGCGCTGCGGGATCTGCGGCGGATCGTCGACCTGGCTGCTGCTGAGGTGGCCGGGCCGGTGGTGCGTGCGGGCCGTGAGCGGGCGCGTGCCGCCTGGGATGCCGCCTGGGCCGCCGGGGATGCCGCCAGGGCCGCCGGGGCCGCCGCCGGGGCCGCCGCCAGGGCCGCCTGGGATGCCGCCTGGGCCGCCGGGGCCGCCTGGGCCGCCGGGGCCGCCGGGGCCGCCGCCGGGGCCGCCGGGGCCGCCGCCGGGGCCGCCGGGGCCGCCGCCTGGGCCGCCGGGGCCGCCGCCTGGGATGCCGGGGCCGCCTGGGCCGCCGGGGCCGCCGCCGGGGATGCCGCCAGGGCTGCCGGGGCCGCCGGGGCCGCCGGGGAGCGGCTCGCACCCACCGTCGACCAGCTGCAGCAGTCCGCCATCGACCTGTACCGCCGCATGATCCAGCCGACGGAGGACTGACCCATGTCGACTGACCTGCCCATCATCGTGCTCATCGTCGCCATCGGCCTGCTCATCCTCGGCGGGCTCGGCTACGCCACCAACGCGATCGTCACCGCCAGCCTGCCCACCCCCGACGACGGGCCGGTTGTCGACGTCGACCAGGCCGGCGACGCCACCGAACTGCTGCCCGCCCAACAGGCCAGCATCGACACCCACATCGGCACCGTGGACCACACCGGGGCGGATGACGAGTGGGCCGGCGTACTGCACCAGGCGGTGACGGAGCGGGCCCGGGAGCTGCCCCGCGTGCAGCGTCGGCTGCGGGACGACTGGCGGGAGTTGATCGCCGACGACATCCCGCAGCTGCAGCCCACCGCCCGCTACGAGGGCCGGCACTCCGACGAGTCCATCGAGATGCGGATCGTCCCCGCCGGCTGGATGCCACCCATCGGCCCGCACCGGATCGCCGCCATGGTCGACAGCACCGCGCAGATGCCGGCGGTGCGCGCCTGATGATCAGCACCGACAACGAACTGCGGCTCGCCGACCTCGTCGGCACCGACACCGACCACGAACCGGCGCCACCAGTCGACACCGAGCCGACACCGGCCACCGGTGGCCTGGTCCTGTCCGGGCAGCAGACCGAAGCCGCCGACAAGATCCGCGACTGGTACGCCGACGACAGCGACAGCGCGCAGGTCTTCAGGTTGTTCGGGTACGCCGGCACCGGCAAAACCAGCACCGCGCGCAGCATCGTCGACCAGCTCGGACTGCGCACCGTCCACTACGCCGCCTTCACGGGCAAGGCCGCCTATGTGTTGCGCCAACGCGGCTGCTTCGGGGCGTCGACCGTCCACTCGCTGATCTATCAGCCCGTCGAGAAGGTCGTCGAAGAGCTCAACAAGCTACGTCGTCAGCTGCCGGACACCCACGACCCGGACGAGCGTGCCGAACTCCTCGCCGAAATCCGCCGGCAGCAGCACAAGGCCGACAGCCCGGACTGGATCCTCAAAGACGCATCGGAGCTGGAAGACACCCAGCTGCTCGTCTTGGACGAGGTGTCCATGGTGGGCGAACGCATGGCCAAGGACCTCCTCGGCTACGGGTGCAAGATCCTGTGCCTCGGCGATCCGGCGCAGCTGCCCCCGGTTGACGGGGGCGGATGGTTCATCAACGCCCAGCCGAACCATCTACTGACGGAACTCCACCGATCCGCCCTCGACTCCCCGGTGACGAGGATGGCGACCGCGATCCGAAACTCGGCCCCGGGCGAACGCGACTACGGGGTGTCCGGTCCGGACGGCACCAGCGGACGCGTCAACCAGCTCACCCTGCAAGATCTGCTCACCTTCGACCAGGTCCTCGTCGGGCGTAACGCCACCCGCTGGCAAGCCGTCCACCTTCTACGGGCGTTGCGCGGACTGATCGGACCGCCGCAGCCCGGTGACCGGATCATCGTCCTCGCCAACAGCTCTGAGTGTCAGGTGTTCAACGGGCAGCAGTTCGACGTCCTCGACCGGCGCGACGATCCGACCGGACGCAACGACCGCTACCACCTCATCGTCCAAGACGACGAAGGCAACACCCGGCACCTCACCACCTGGGCGTCCGGCTTCAAGGACCTCGACGGCGAACGCGAAGCCAAGCGCAACGGCCGCGGCACCATCGTCGCCGCCACCTACGGCCAAGCCATCACCACCCACAAGAGCCAAGGGTCGCAGTGGCCGTCAGTGCTGGTCGTCGACGAGTCGTCCGTGTTCTACGGCGCCGCGTACCGCGAACACGAGAAGACGGCCGGCCGCGAAGTCGCGGCGATCGAAGGACACGTCAACGGCCGCCGCTGGCTGTACACCTCGGTGACCCGTGCCGCTGAGCGGGCTGTGATCGTGCCGTCCCTGAACGGGGTGATCACCGCATGACCAGCTGCATCGCCGAGAGGCACGGCACCGCCTGGATGTACCGAAGGTGGGGATGCCGCTGCCCCGACGCCGTCGCCGCCCGACGCGCACACCGCAACGCCGGCCGGACCGTCAGCACCGACATCGACCCCGTAGCCGTCCAACGTGCAATCCGCGGCGACCTCAACCAGCCGCTCACCTTGGCCGAACGGGCCGCCGCCGTCGCGCAGATGACGGCCGCCGGCTGCACCTCCCAGCTGATCGCCGACCGGCTCGGCATCGACCAGCGGACCGTCGTCCGACACCGGGCACGACTCCGCAAGATTGGAGCACTGCGGTGACCACCGGTATCAGCGACACCGACCTGCAAGCCCTGATCGGCCGGCTCACCGCCGGCACCACCACACCGCACGCCCCGGCACCGGTCAAGCGGCCGCACCCGTGCGACGACATGTTCTGTTCGGGCACCGCGCAGGCGTGCGGCTGGTCGGCGGTGGAGCACATGGCCGGGTCGACCGGCGGCGCGTCGATGGCCGCCCCCGCACCGGCCAAGCCGGTCGGCCCGCCACCGGCCACCATCGGCGAACTCCGGCCCGTCCTCGTCGACTACGAGAACAGCCGCCCCCGGTCCATGCAAGTCGCCCTCGGCCCCTCCGAGCTTGGCACGCCGTGCCAGCAGCAGATCGCCCGAAAGCTGGTCGGCGCACCACGACGGCCGATCACCGCCCCGGCGTGGGCGCCGTTCCAGGGCACCGCCGTTCACCGGTCGATGGAAGAGGTCGTCGCGTTCTGGAATCAGCAGCTCGGCCGGGAACGGTGGCTGGCCGAGGATCGGCTCCTCGTCGACCCCGGCATGGACGGCGTCGACCCGGTCGAAGGCAACGGCGACGCGTTCGACACCGACCACGACATGGTCGTCGACTGGAAACACACCGGGAAGACCGCCCGGGAGAAGCTGCTCCGCGCCCAGCGGATGCGCAAGCCGCCGGCCGAGCAGGTGTCACCGGAGTACCGCGTCCAAGGGCATCTGTACGGCTACGGGCACGCCAAGAAAGGGCGACCGGTGCGCTGGGTGCGGCTGGTGCTGCTGGCCCGCAGCCACAACTTCGACGAGTCAGCTGAGTGGACCGAGGCCTACAACCCGGACATCGCCATCGCCGCGATCGACCGCTACTACGCCACCCACGACCTGATCGGCGCGCTCGGCGGCAAGACCAACATCGGCGACCTGGTCGCCGCCGTACCCGCCACCCCGAACCGCGACACCTGCAAATGGTGCCCGTTCCTGCGCCCCGACCAGCCCGCCAACTGGGGCGGCTGCCCCGGAGACCGCACCACCGAGAAAGTCACGGCCACCACCATGGCCGGACTCATCGCATAACCACCACCAAACACAACAAGCGAAAGGAACAAAATGTCACTCGATGACGCGAATGAGCTTCTCATGGGCGGCGGGGTCCGCTCCTTCCAGTTCAACCAGCTCGGCGACACCTGCACCGGTCAGATCGTCGACCAGCCCAAGGTCGAGGACTGCTACAAGATGAAGTTCGACGCCCAGGCCCGCCGCTGGGAGCGCACCGACGAACTCGACAAGTGGCCGTCGGGGGAGACGAAGCGGCAGATCGTCCTCACCGTCCAGACCGAGCAGCGGGCCGACCCGGACGACGATGGCCGCCGCATCCTCTACATCCACTCCCGCATCCAGGGCGCGATGCGCGACGCCGTCAAGGCGTCCGGAGCCAAGGGGCTCGCGATCGGCGGCACCGTCACGGTCACCTGGTCGTCCGGTGCCGGCACCCAAGACGGCGGACCGAAGCTGTACACCTGCCGGTACTCGCCGCCCAGCGTAGATCCGGGGGCGCTGCTGCCCGCCCAGCAGCCGGCGGCGGCAACCAGCCCGGCACCGGCAACCAACGGTGCGGCCGCCGCTGTTCCGCCGCCGCCCCCGGGTGTCGACGCGAACGTGTGGGCGCAGATGACCCCCGCCCAGCGGCAGGCCATCCTCGCCGCCGTCGCCCCCGCCACCCCGGCCGCACCCCCGCCGCCGGTCCCGGCCGGCATCGACCCAGCGACGTGGGCCGCCCTGCCCGACATTCAGCGGCAGGCCATCCTCGCCGCCATGGCCCCCGCCGGCCAGCCCGCCTTCTAACCCGCCTTCTAACCCGCCCGAGTCCGGCCGGCCTGGGGGTGACGTCACCCCCAGGCCGGCCAACCCGACAGGAAGGGAGCACCGTGGCCAGCAGTCCCGCTGAGGCGTCCGCCCTCGCCCGCATCGCCCTCCACCGCATGCACAACGACCTCACCCTCGTCACCGACGCATTCCAGCGCGGCGGCAACGAGGACGCGGCCCGACGTCTCATCGCCGAGCAGCGCGCCGACGAACTCAACCAGGCGCTACGCGAGGTCCTGGCCCAGCTCAACCGGTCGTGCACCGGCAAGCCCGAAGACATGCCGGCTACTGCCGACGTGGACCGGTGGCGGGCACTGCTCGCCGAACAACCCGCCGCCGACTAACCAGCCGTCGCCGACCTGTTCGATCCTGCCGGGCCAGCACCGACCACCCTTCGGTGCTGCCCCGGTGTCACCACGGGAGCCGCATTGACCACAATCACAGCACCAACCGCCGCAGCAGACCCGGCCCAATGGGTCGCGTGGCTCGGCATCCTCCACGCGGCCACCCCCGGACACCTGCACATCTGCTCTACCGGCGACTGGACCGGCCACACCTACCCCACCAACCAACTCGACCAGGCCGCCGCCTACATCGCCCAGCTCGACGGCCGTGAGGGCATCTACCTCCGCATCACCAGCCTCAAGGAACCGCTCGCCCCCGGCCGCCGCGGTGGCGCCACCGACTCAGCAAGCCTGCCCGCCCTCTGGGCTGACCTCGACATCGCCGGCCCCGGCCACGCCGAACAAGACCTCCCCCCCGACGAGACAGCCGCCCGCCAGGTCATCACCACCAGCGGCCTACCCGACCCGTCCATCTGGATCCACTCCGGTGGCGGCCTGTACCCCATCTGGCTCCTCGACCAGCCGTGGCAGCTGACCGACTCCGACCAGCTCGACGCCGCGAAGGCCTTGGCGAAGGACTGGCAGGCCGTGATCGAGCACGCCGCCGCCTCCCACGGGTGGCGGTACGGCCGCGGCGTCGGCGACCTCGCCCGCGTCCTCCGTATCCCCGGCACCATCAACCGCAAGGAAGGCCTGGCCCGGCCGTGCCGCATCATCGGCGGCGCCGGCTACCGCTACACCACCCGCCACCTCACTGACGCGTTGGCCGCCGCCAAGACGCGCATCGCACCCGAACCCGCTACCACGGTCGGCAGCAGCCTGATCACCCCCAACCGGGACCGCCGCCCCGGCGAGATCACACCCCTCGACGACTTCAACGCCCGCGCCACCTGGACTCAGGTGCTCGGGCCTGCCGGCTGGCGAGAGCACTACCGGGCAGACGACGTCACCTACTGGACCAGGCCCGGCAAGCAAACCGGCATCTCCGCGTCGACCAACGCGCTCGGCACCGACCGGCTCCACGTGTTCACCACCGGCGCCGCACCGCTCGACGGCGGCGAGTCCTACTCGAAAGCCGGCACGTACGCGGCGTTGCACTACGGCGGAGACCACCACGCCGCCGCCAAGCAGCTCGCCCGGCAAGGCTTCGGCACACCCCTACCGGAGCCCGGTGCGGACCAGGCACAGCTGATCGCCGACATCCTCGGCCCCACCCCGGCGACCAGCCCGGCCGTACCGGCACCGGTCCAGCAGCCCGCCGACCCGCCGGCGCCCACCACACCGCCAGCACCAGCCGCACCGGCCGAGACACCGATCCGGATCTGGGCCCCCGAAGTCGACGTCACCACCACCGCCGTCGCCGCCGACTGGCTCCGCGAAGAAGCCGGCCGCGGCCGCCTCGCCGGCCTGTTCATCCGACACGACCAAGTCGTCCACACCCCCCGCGAAGGCGAAGACGGCTACATCCCCCTCACCGCCAACGGCTTCAACAACGACGGACCCGCCCAAATCCGCGCCGTCAACGACTCCACCCTCGCCAGCCGAATCACCTTCACCTACGGCTGCTACCGCATCGTCAAACGCGACGGGAAACCTGAACCGGTCCAGGCCACCTTCCCCCGCGGCGCCGCACGCATCAGCGTCGACGTCCCCGACATGCTCCCCAACCTTCGGCACCTCCGCGGCGTCATCCACACCCCACTCGTCCGCGCCGACGGCACCCTCCTCGTCGCACCGGGCTACGACCCCGGCACCGGACTGCTGCACCTGCCCGAACCCGGGCTGACCGTACCGGCGGTACCCGACCAGCCGGCCGCCGCCGACGTTGCCGCCGCCGTCGCCCTGGTCGACGAGATGCTCGCCGGGTTCCCGTTCGTCAACCAGCACTACAAGGCCAACTACATCGGGAACCTGCTCACCCCGCTGCTCCGCGCCGTCTGCCCACCGCCGTACAAGATGCACGCCGTCGAAGCCCACCAACCCGGCTCAGGCAAGACCCTCCTCGCCCAGCTGTCACGACACATCCACGGCGGCGTGTTCCGCGCCGAGCTGCCCGAAGACGACGCCGAGCTGCGGAAGCAGATCACCGCGATCCTGACGGTAACGACCGGATCGGTGGTCATCCTCGACAACGTCGCCGGCAAGCTGCAGTCGTCCACCCTGGCCGGGCTCCTCACCGCGGACGTGTGGGACGACCGCCCCCTCGGCGCCACCGCGATCACCCGGGCCAGCAACGACCGGCTGTGGACCATCACCGGCAACAACCTCGCCATCGGAGGCGACCTGCCCCGCCGCACCATCCGCACCGTCATCGACCCCCAACAACCAAACCCAGAGTTGCGTACCGGATTCGCCATCCCGAACTTGGAAGAGTGGGTGATACAGCGGCGGGGGGAACTGCTTCATGCGCTGCTGGCCATCATCCGCGCCTGGGTCGTCGCCGGCCGGCCGCTGCCGCCGGAACGGGCATCGGACGGGTACAGCAGATGGACCCGGACCGTTGAAGGAATCGTCACGCACGCCGGGATCGGCGGCCAGTTCGACCACCCGTCCACGCGCGTTGATCTCGGCACCGATGATGACGACTGGGCCATGTTCCTGGCCGCTGTGCATCGGGCGTACGGGGTACGGAAGTGGACGGCGAAGGAACTTCTCGCCGATGTCGATACGGGCAATCTGATGAATCCTGCGCCGATTCCTGCGGATGCGTTGCCGGATGAGTTGGCGGCGAAGGCGGCGAGGGCGGGGCGCGGTCCGGTGGGCATCGCGAAGAGCTTGGGGTGGTGGCTGCGCAACCGAGAGGGCCGGTGGGCGGGTGGTCTGGCGGTCCGCTGTGTCGGCGAGGCATCGGATAAGGCCAAGTTGTGGCAGATCCGGACAGAGCAGGACACGGAGTAGGGGCGGCAGACCATGATCATCCGGGTTTCGGAGTTTTTCCGGTTTCTCTCAGCCTACGCGCGCGTGGGATCTAACGACGCAACTACAGCGCGTAACGGAGTCGTGGGGTGCGTTCCATGACCGGCCGCAGAAAACCCGAGAAAGGTCGAAACCCGGTTGATCTTGAAGACCGGCGCACCAAGCACCTCGTCTCCACCCCCGCCAAGCTGACTACCTGCCCCCGCTGCAAGACACCCGTCCTCGTCGCCCTGGACGAAGGCTTGCGCGCCGTCGTCGACCTGGCCGCCATCCCACCGGCCGAAGAAATCCGCGCCCTCCTATCGGGCCGAAAAACGTACACCCGGCTGCAGTGCGGCGAACTCGTCTACCGCGAACCCGACCGCATCCGCGGCGGCCTACTGAAAGGCGACCTCCACCAACAACACACCTGCCAGCGAAAGACCCGCCCCGCCCAACTCGAGCTATGGAGCAACTGACAATGCTGAGAATTGTTGTCTACGGCCAGCCCGCACCCCAAGGCAGCAAGCGGCATGTCGGCAAAGGCGTCATGGTCGAATCCAGCAAGAAAGTGCAGCCGTGGCGCACCGACGTCAAGAACGCCGCCGAAACGGCACTGCGGGAGAACCGGCAGCTGCGCATCAACGGGCCGGTCACCGCCCGCATCATCTTCAGCCTGCCCCGGCCGAAGGCGCACTACCGCACCGGCCGCAACGCCCACCTCTTCCGCGACAACGCGCCGCCCCGCCCGGCCACCACACCCGACCTGTCCAAACTCATCCGCTCCACCGAAGACGCACTCACCGCAGCAGGGGTGTGGGCCGACGACGCCCGCCTCGTCGAGATCGCCCGCGCCGCGAAGGTGTGGTGCGGCGAAGACCCCGAAGCCCTGGACCGGCCCGGGGCGCTGATCGTCATCCAGCCCTACATCTCGATCACCACCATCAGCCCGTCGTCCGACCTGCTCTGAGGAGACCGCCATGACCGAACCCACCACCCAACAGCCCACCACTGCGGCGCCGGCATCGGTTCCAGCGGCGCGCGCAGGATGGCTGGAACCGCGCTCTCGCCGAGACGGTGCTGACAACATCGCCCAGGCCGCCGGCCTACCCGCCGGGGCAGCTGCGTCCATAATCGCTACCAGGGTGCAGGAGCTACGCCTGCAGCGTGACGTGCTGGTCGACGAGTTGGACGTGTGCCGGGCCACCCGGGACCGCTACCGGAAGGCGAGCGGCACCCTCCGCGCCGACCTCACCGCCGCAGAGACGCTGATGCACTCCGTCCAGGCTGCCCACGGCGTGATCGCTCACCGCATCCAGCTGCTCGACTCCCTCACCCACCAGATGCTCGACGAGGAGACGATCACGGTCGGCGAGATCCGGTATTGGCTGCGGACCGGGGAGCCGTCGCCGGCGACCGCACGCCGAGAGCAACAGGCCGCCGAAACCACCCCGGCCGTCTCCGGCACCATCGCCATCGGCGAAACCCCCCTGGTCATCCGGCTCCTCGACGGCGAGCCGGTGCGGCTCACCACCGGCACCGGCCGCACCGTCGAGGGCTACCGGGCAGCCACCTGCCCCGGTGACGGCATGGCCGGTCACCGTCACGACGTCCGCTGCGTGGCAGCCACACCCCACGGCACCGCCCCGGAGAGCACCCGATGAGCACCAACCAGCCCACCGGCAAGGTGCCCCACAACCGCGGTTGCGGCGAGCTCCTGATCGCAGCGATGACCGCCATCGCTGCCGTGGTCACCGTCCTGTGGGGTGCCCGGTGAGACGCCGCCGCCCGCCCAAATCCCGGCCGACCGTCGATCAGCTCGCCCGGCAGCGCGCTGCCGCCCTGGCCGCGCAGGCCGAGTCGGGCACCGCCGACCGGGCCGCCCTACTCGCCCAACTCAAGCCCATCTATCTCCGAAAGGGGTGGTACCGCCATGGATGACCCAATCGCCCGGCTACGCGAAGAGCGCGACCTCGCACGGGCGGCCGCCGCTATCGCCGAAGCCCAGTGCGCCATCCGCGACGCCCTCATCGACGAGCAGCAAGAGTTGATCGAGACGCTACGGGTGATGGCGCTGGACGCAGCCGACCACATCCAGGACTGACCGCCATGCTGCCCATCACCCCGCACCTGCACCACGGCCCGATATCGGAGCCCCGCTGCGGACGCCCGCCCGTCGGCGACCGGTTCGCGCCGTGCCCTGGCCGGCCACACCCCGTCACCCTGCCCATCCGCGCCGACATGGCCATGGTGGCGGCCGACCGCTGGACACCCGAGTGGTACGACGCCCGCACCTCACTGTGGGACGCCATAGCCGGCCGGAACCTGCACTACGGGCACCAGCCGGCCGAGATTCACCCGACAACCGGGCAGCTGCTTGAAGCAGGTGATCCGCTGATGCAACCGCCGGCCCCGACCGGAGCAGCCTGATGACACCAATGGCGGTGTACCGCGCTGCACGTGACTGGGCTGACCAGCACGGCCATCCCCAACCCGACGACCGCCTCGTTGACCTGATCTACCGGATGGCCAGCCAGGGTCAGACCACCCTGCACATCACGTCCGGTCCGCCTGACATCCGCGTCATCCCGGTGCCGTACGACCCCCGCACCGGCCGATCCCTGTAACCACCAACGCCCGAGGAGGCCACCCCAGCATGACCAGCAGCCACCACCACCCGGCCGTCCTACACGCGATCACCTCCTGCCACCAGCTCGCCAAGAGCCGGCAGCATCTCGCCCACGTCGTCCAGGAGGAGGCACTTGACCGGGCCGCCCGCGCTGCTACCGATACCCGTGACGGGTTGCGCAGCCAGGTGCTCGGCCGCCGCCACCAGCTGGGCGGCCACGCCGACCCCGTCGCAGGACGCATCGACACCACGCCGACCGGCGACCGGGCCGGCCCGATGGCCCGACTCGCCGACTCCATTGACACCACCATCGGGTGGCTGGCCCGCATCGTCACCGGCGGACACTACGACGGAAACCTCGACCCGTTGACCGTCATCCGGGAAGACCTGCCCAACCTGCGACGTCCAGCAGCAGCGGCCGCCCACGTTGGCCGCTGGCTGGTCGAGGCCGACGACAAGATCCGCCGCACCCTCGGCCTCCTGCCGGACCATCTGCCGGTGCCGGGCAACCTCGCCTGTCCAGCCTGCGGGCTGCGGATGCTGCGCATCGTCACCTCCGCCCCCGACTCGGCCGGCTGGGTGATCGTCTGCACCAACCCGGACTGCATGTGCTCCGGCAACCGGTCCTGCCGCTGCGGCATGCCCGTCCAGGGTTTCGGCGCCGGCCACATCTGGGACCGCAGCACGCAGCTGGTCGACGGGCTGCTGCGGCAGCTGCCCCGCCGCCGGGTCCGGTCCGGCCGTACCGTGGTCGTCGACGACCGGGGCGACGTCGAGGGGGTGGCAGCTTGTACGTCCCTCGGATACGGCTCGGCGCCCGCATAGCCCGGCTGACTTCGGGCACGCCACTGGCCAAGGCTGGCGTCATGGCCGCCGTCGCGTTCGTACCCGGCTACCGGCAGGCCCTGGCCGCTGCGTTGCAGGCGGAGCGGGACGAGATCAAGCGGCGGGCGGTCGAGGGCCGGTGACCACCATGCTGCACGCCCCCACCCCTACGTGGGAGGAGTGGGGCACCGCCGCCGCCTGCGCCGCCGCCCTCGCCATCCCCAACCGCCCGATTACGGCGCTCGTGATCCGACAGTGGGCCTGGCGCAGCAGGCAACCGGGCGACCGGCTCGCCGGCCTGCTCCCGTCCGTACGCGGTAAGGGACCCAGGACCGGGCCGACCCTGTACCGCTTCCAGGACGTGGCCCGAGTAGCGCAGCTGACCGAGCCTGGTCTAAGATCGCTATAACACTGCGATCAGGTGCAGTGTGCCCGTTTTCAGGTAGCGGCCCCGGACGACCAGCGATGGTCCCGGGGCCGCCGCCGTTGAGGGCGTCCACGTGGTGGTGGAGGGACGGCGGGCCCGGCACATCGGACCCCCCGGCTCGGCAACCGGGCCCGCCCACACCACCGCAGCACCAGCCAGCACCCCTACCCCCGACACCGGCGAGGTGAGCCGCCCGTGAGGTGACCCATGCCCCGACCACCTACCCGCCCCGTCACCGAGGCCGACTACGACCAGGT
Organism: Micromonospora sp. Llam0; assembly: GCF_003751085.1. Lineage (NCBI taxonomy): Bacteria > Bacillati > Actinomycetota > Actinomycetes > Micromonosporales > Micromonosporaceae > Micromonospora > Micromonospora sp. Llam0. The sequence goes on from NZ_RJJY01000002.1 coordinate 445,897, forward strand.
CCGCGAGCTGCACGCCCAAGGCCTCAGCCGGAACAAGATCGCGACGACGATGCAGCGGGGCACCCGCACTGTCAGCCGGCTCGCCGCCGAGATGGGCCTCAGCTTCCACGCCGAGAGGACGCGAGAAGCGACCGCAGCCAAGCAGGCCACCGCCCGCGAACGCCGCGCCACCCTCGCCCTGGCCTTGCTGGACGACGCCGCCCGCCTCCGCGCCCAACTCTGGGAAGCGGCCTCCTACGTCGACCACGGCGGCAAAGAATTCGAACGCCGCGACTGGACCATGGACGAGCCGACCTTCGCCGACAAAGCCAAGATCATGCAATCGGTCGGCATCGCCGTCGACCGCGCCGTCAAGCTCGACGAATACGACAAGGACACCGGCACCGAAGACGACAAGTCCATGCTCGTCGACCTCCGCGAAGCCCTCCTCGTCGTCCGCCGCACCGCAGCTCCTCCGGCAGAACCGTGAGCGGCATCGACCTCCGCAACCTGCCGATCAGCGAAAAGCAGATCGAGTACGTCTGCGAATCGAACTACTTCGTCAACCTCGCCGAAGGCGCCATCCGCTCCGGCAAGACCGCCTCCGGCCTGCTTCGCTGGCTCATGTACCTGGCCGATCCGAAAACCCCCCGCACCGGCGACCTCCTCGTCACCGCCAAGACGTACGACACCGCCGTCAGGAACATCTTCAACCCGCTCCGCGACCCCGCCCTGTTCGGCCCGCTCGCCAAGGCCACCAGCTACACCCGAGGCGCGTCGACCGCGCAGATCCTCGGACACACGGTCGAAGTCGTCACCTTCAACGACGCCCGCGCAGAGGAACGCCTTCGAGGCATGACCTGCCGCGGCGCCTACGTCGATGAGTGGTCACTGATGCAGCAGCCGTTCCACGAGCAGCTCCTCGGCCGCTGCTCCGTCGACGGCGCCCAGATCTTCGGCAACACCAACCCCGACAACCCCGGACACTGGCTGAAGGCAGACGGCATCGACGAAGCCAAACCCGGCGGTCGGCTCTCCGCCGACTGGTACGTGCTGAAGTTCTTCCTCGACGACAACCCGGCTCTATCCGAGCGGGGCAAGGAGCGGTACCGCCGCCAGTACAAGGGGCTGTGGTATCGGCGGATGATCCTGGGCGAGTGGTGCCTGGCTGAGGGTGCTGTGCTGTCGAGCTGGGACCCGGCAACCCACGTCGTCAAGACCCTGCCGCAGATTGTCCGCTGGGTCAGCCTCGGGATCGACCACGGCGTGGTGTCCCCGTTCGCGGCGCTGCTCCTGGGCGTCGGCGCCGACGGAAAACTGTACCTGGTCCGTGAGTGGCGGTGGGACTCGAAGAAGCAGATGCAGCAGCTGTCCGATGCCGAGTACTCCCGCCGTCTCACGCGGTGGCTGGCCGACCAGCAGGTCCGCCCGGAGTGGATCTGCGTCGACCCGTCTGCAACCTACTTCACCCGGGCGATGTTCGATCAGGGCTTCACTCCGGTCGGTGCGGACAACGCGGTGGTCGCTGGGGTGCAGCTCGTCAACAGCCTGCTCGCCGAAGGGCTGCTGTACGTCCACGAGTCGTGTGAGGGCTGGATCGACGAAGCCCCCGGCTACGTGTGGGACGACAAGGCCGCTCTGCTGGGCGAGGATAAGCCGCTCAAGCAGCGCGATCACAGCCTTGACGGTGGCCGGTACGCGATCAAGACCCCTGAGGTGGTGTGGCGGAAGATGCTGCGCACTGACTACGCCCTCGCCGCACCCTGACCCGAATCGTACCGTTTCATCCACACACCATAGCCACCGTTATGGTGTCATCCACCCTGGACCCGAGGAGGGCAGCAGCGTCATGCCGATGCCCACCAACGGCTCCGAATGGCCACCCGCCGCACACGCCCCGGCCTACCAGGCATACACCGACTGGGACGCCTGGTTCGTTGGCGATCCCGCAGAGTTGGCCGACGTCTACCAACGCCGTGGCGTCACCACACACCGCATCCGCCCATCCCAGATGGCCGGCGGACTCGTCGGGTTGCTGTCCCGCTGGATGTGGGGCCAACCCGTCCGCTCCGACCAACGCGACACCCGCCTCCACGTCCCAGTGCCGGCCGACCTGGCCGCCACGAGCGCCGGCATGCTGTTCAGCGAGGCCCCTACGCTGACGTGCAAGTCGACCGCGGCCCAGGACGCCGTCGACCAGCTCGCCGCCACCGGGCTCACCGTCATGCTCCGGCACGCCGCCGAACTCGGCTCCGTCCTCGGTGACGTCTACCTCCGGCCGGTCGTCGACCCCGAGATCTCACCCACCACCGCCATCCCGACCGCGGTGCCGGCCGACGCGGTGATCCCCACCATCCGCTGGGGCAAACTCGTCGAAGCCACCTTGTGGTCGACTCTCACGGACTCGGGTGGCACCGTTGTCCGCCTGCTCGAGCACCACGACGTAGTGTCGGGTGTCGGGCGGATCGAGTACCGGCTGTTCGAAGGCACCCCCGAAAACCTCGGCCGGCCGATCCCGCTCACCGAACACCCCGATGCCGAGTGGGCTGCCGCCCTGGTCGACGCCGACGGCTACCAGTCGACCGGCCTCGACCGGCTCGACATCGTGAGGGTGGCCAACGCCGGCCCACAACGCCGCTGGCGCAAGCTGGGACCGCTGAAGTACCACGGCAGGTCCGATTTCGATGGCAACGAACCCCTGTTCGACCGCATCGACGAAGTGTGGACGTCGTGGATGCAGGACATCCGCAACGGCCGAGGACGCATCACCGTCCCCGACTACATGCTGCAATCCAACGGGCGGGGCGCTGGCGCGACGTGGGACGCCGACCGCGAGGTCTACTCCGCCGTCAACGCGCTACCCGATCAGAACGTCGGGCTGACGGTCACCCAGTTCGCCATCCGCCACGTCGAGCACAAGGCGACCATCGACGAGCTGATGCAGACGGCGATGCGCCACGCCGGCCTCTCCGCGCAGACGCTCGGCGAAGAGGGCGACGTGGCGATGACTGCCACCGAAGCCCACGCCCGCGAACGCCAAAGCTTTGTGACGCAAGGCGACCGGCAAAACAGCTTTGAGCCGGGAATCGCCGACTACACCGAACTGCACCTGATGCTCGACGCCATTCACTTCGGTGGTACCACGCCGGAGCGGCCGAGTGTCGCGTGGCCTGACGGGGTCGCCGAAAGCCCGGAGACGATCGCACGCACTCTGCAGCTGGTGGCTGCGGCTGAGGCGGCGTCGACCCGTACCAAGGTCATGATGCTGCATCCCGACTGGACACCCGAGCAGGTGGCCGAGGAGGTCGCCGAGATCAAGGGTGATCAGCCGGCACCGGTCGAGGTCGGTCCGGCGCTGGGTGCGCTGGCCGGCAACGGCCCGCCAGCCGACGAGGGCCAGGGCGACGAGCAGGAAGAGCAGCCTGAGGAGTAGGCCATGGCGCTCGACGCCGACCAGCTCGACGCCGTCTCCCGCGCCTCCGCCGACCTCTACCGGGAGGCAGAGTCAGCGATCGTCCGGGAAGTCACCCGCCGGCTTGCCGCCGGAGCCGGCGACGCTCCGGACTGGGCGGTGGAACGGCTCGGCGCAGTCGCCCAGCTGAGGCGCGCGGTCGAGCGGATCCTCGAGCTCACCAGTACGGCGGCCGGCTGGTCGATCCGCGACGCCATCGCATCCGCCTACCGCAGCGGCACAGCGCTCGCCACCACGCAGCTGCCGTCCTGGCTGGTGCCGGGTGATCCGGACCTCGGTGGCGCCCGATCTGCTGTGGCCACGGTGCCTCGGGTGGCTGCGATGGAGTCCCTCGCCGCCGCCACGGTGGCGGACGTCGGGGCCAAGTCGGGCAACGTCCTGCGCAACGTGCTGGACGTGTACCGGTCGGTGATTCAGCAGGCCACGGCTGTGTCCATCGCTGGCGGCATGACCCGGCTGCAGGCCTCGCAGCACGCCTACGCCAAGTTCGTCGACCAGGGCGTGGTCAGCTTCCGCGACGTGTCCGGCCGCCGCTGGCGACTCTCCTCCTACGTGGAGATGGCGACCAGGACGGTCACCCAACGCGCCGCCGTGCAGGGCCAGACTGACCGGCTCACCAGCCGTGGCGTGGATCTGGTGATCATCAGCAACAGCCCGCGCGAATGTCCACTGTGCAGACCTCACGAGAACCGCATCTACTCGATTTCCGGGAGCACGCCGCGCGGTCGGCAGGAGCTGCCGTCGATGGTCGGCCCTGGAACGGTCACCGTGGACGTCGCTGGCACCCTGACCGAAGCGCGCGCAGCCGGGCTATTTCACCCTAATTGCACTCATAGTGCGCGCAGCTTCCTGCCCGGCGCGACCCGCATCCCGGCCGGCGACACCTCCAACCCGCAAGGCTACGAAGCCAAGGACCGGCAGCGCGCCATCGAACGGAACATCCGCCGGTGGAAGGAACGCGAGCAGGCCGCCCTCACCCCGGAAGCGAAGACGGCGGCCCGGGCGAAGGTCCGCCAGTGGCAGGGCGCGATGAGGCAGCACCTCGACGCCAACCCGGAGCTGAAGCGGTTGCGCTATCGCGAGTCCATCGGCGCCGGGAACATGCCGCGAAGGCCTCGCCCGGACGGTCCGATCACCGCCGAAGACCTCGGTCTGCCAGATCCTCAGCAGCCGGCCGCACCAGCACCACCCGCGCCCACCTCACCGCCGGCACCTCCACCAGCTGCACCCCAGCCAGCGGCAGCCCCGACACCGCAGCCGGTCAGCCGCCGACAGCCCGCAAACACCACCGACCCGTGGGACATCGCCGCCCAACTCACCACCGACGCCGAACAGGTCGAACTCCGGCAGCTCAGCGGCAATTCGACTCCGGTCGACCTGCACCTGCGCCGGGTCGGCCAGATGCAGGGCTTCGACGGCCTACCGCAGGTAGGCACCCGCGCTGAATTGGACGTCGCCGTGGCGTCCGGCTGGACGGAAGTGTGGCGCGGTGTCGTCGCCTCTCGGACCGGCAAGACTGCTGCGCAGATCAACGCCGACCTGCGCGCCGGACCGTACGAGCCAGGCCGGGGCATGTACGGCAACGGCTACTACACCAGCACCCGCTGGCAGACCGCCGAAACCTATCGGGGCAGAGACCCGCGCACCGACCAACCGGCCCGCCCGGATGCGCTGGATTTCGAGCCGTCCGACTACGAGGGCGACGTCGAGCCGGACAGTCTGCTGCGGATCGCCATCGACCCCAACGCGCGCATCGTCGACCTGGCCGACATCCAGCGGCAGATCCGCGCGTCCGGCGTCGACGCGACTGATCCGGCGGTCGCCGCAGTGCTGACCAACCCCGGCCGGTACGCGGCCGGCGCCGGCTACGACATCCTCCGCATCACTGGTGAGGGTGACGGCGCCCTGTACCCCGGCTGGGAGACGTCGGAAGATGACGTCAGCGCCCCACAAGCCCCGCAGTACGTCATCCTCAACCGGACGGTCATGTTGATCCAACGGGCGGAGGACGTGCCGTGACCCCCGACCTGTCCCGCCGGCTCGCCCGCGCCCTCGACATCGGTGCCGCCACGCCCGAGCAGCGTGAGCGTGTCATCGCCGCCGCCCAGCAGGCGCGCACCTTCGACCAGCTGCCGGAGCCTATCCGGCGCCTGGTTGAGCGGCTCGAAGCCGACTGACCTCCGTGGCCTCAAGGCAGGCCGCGGCGAGCACCACCCCAACCGCGACCGCCTCAAGGAGGCCGATCGATGCACCGCACCAACCGCACCCTCCGGGCAGCCGTCTGCTGTCCGCTGTCCGGCATCCCCACCCTGCGTGCCCCACGGGCCGGCTGGCGGCGGGATGACCCGGGCGACACCGGCGACACCACCGCCCACAACAACGGTGGCGGAAGCGGCTCGGACGACGACGCTGGCAAGGCCGGCAACGACGACGGGCCGAAGATCGACGGCGACTTCGACCCCGAACGCGCTCGGAAGGCTATCGCTGCCGCCCGCGAGGCAGAGAAGAAAGCCAAGGGCGACGCCAAGGCCGCCAAGGACCAGGTCGCCGCCATCCTCAAGGCCGCCGGACTCGCACCCGACGGCTCCAAGGACCCGGCCGAGCAGCTCAAGGCCGCCACCGAAGCGGCCGAGAAGGCCACCCAGGCCGCCCGGCAGACCGCCGTCGAGTTGGCCGTCTACAAGGTCGCTGGCAAGGCCGGCGCAGACCCCGACGCCCTACTCGACTCACGCGGCTTCGCAACTTCTGTCGCCGACCTCGACCCCGAGGACCGCGACTTCACCGACAAGGTCCGCGACGCGGTCAAGGCCGCCGTCAAGGCCAACCCCAAGCTCGCTGCAGGCACCACCGGCCAAGGGTCCGGCACCGGTCGCCAGGGAGCCGACCACACCGGAGGCAACAACCAGCCCCGCCGGGCTGGCGGCCTCGACGCCGCCGTACGGAAAGCGTTCGGCGGCTGACCGACCCTCGACCACATTGGAGGCAGAGATGCCTGTCAGCCTCGAAGAGGCGTCCCGCAACGCCCAGACCGACCTCGACGTCGCAGCCATCGACGAATTCCGCAAGGAATCCGCCATCATGGATTCGCTGATGTTCGACGACGCGGTCAACCCGGCCGGCGGCGGCGCCACCATGACCTACGGCTACCGCCGGCAGATCACCCAGCCCACCGCCGCGACTCGTGAGCTGAACACCGAGTACGTGGCGCAGAACGTCACCACCCAGCACTACACCACCACCCTCGCCGTCATGGGTGGCGCGTTCTCGATCGACCGGGTGACCGCACGGATCGGCCCCCAGGCCAGCGCCGGCGTCGCCCTGAACATGCGGCAGAAGATCAAGGCGACCCGCACCAAGTTCCAGGACGAGGTCATCAACGGCGACACCAACGTCGACACCAACTCCTTCGACGGCCTCGACAAGGCCCTCACCGGCTCGTCCACCGAGTTCCGGGCCGCGTCGGTTACCAACTGGTCCGACCTCGACACCTCGGCGGCGACCAAGTTCACCGCCCTCGACGCCCTCGACGAGTTCCTGCAGCTGCTCGACGGCACCCCGACCGTCCTCGTCGGCAACAAGCAGCTCCTGGCGAAGATCCGGGGCATCGTCCGCCGCACCGGCCTGTACGTTCGCGACCCGATCGAAGGGCTGGTCGGGCAGGACGGTCGGCCGATCGTCCGCGAGTCCTACGGTGGTGTCGTCTTCGCCGACCCGGGAGAGAAGGCCGGCACCAACGACCCGATCATCCCGGTCGAGACCCGCGACATCGGCGGCGCGCAGACCAACCTGACCGACCTGTACGCCTACCGGGTCGGCCTGGACGGCTTCCACGGCGTCACCACCGTCGGCTCCCAGATGGTGTACACCTGGCTGCCGGACTTCAGCACGCCGGGCGCGGTCAAGTCGGGTGAGGTCGAACTCGGCCCCGTCAGCGTGGCGCTGAAGGCGACCCGGGCGGCGGCGGTGTTTCGCAACATCAAGGTGGCCTGACTATGGCCGTCTACCGGATCACGGCGCCCGTCCGGGGCGTCAACGCGACGGTGGCGGGTGTGCGCCTGGTCGAGGGCGTCGGCCAGGTCGACGGCGACAAGCTGCCGTCGGCGCTGGCGTACTTCCGTCGCCACGGCTACCAGGTCGAGCAGGAGGCTCCCGCGCCGGCTCCGGTCGTCGACGAGCAGCCCCCGCCGGCCCCGGTCGCACCGAACCGCGGATCGTCCAAGGCCGAGTGGGTCACCTACGTCACCAGCCCACACGCACCCGAAGACAAGCGGCTCACCGAAGCCGAAGCCGCCGACCGCACCCGCGACCAGCTCGCCGAGCACGTCCTCGGCCCCAAGGAGGACTGATCCGTGACTGTTCACGGCGCATACACCGGCATCATCCGCGACGACCTCGCCAACGTGTTCAACCAGGCCGCCGAACGCTTCCCCGGCGTCGACCCGTCCGGCGACCTCTACCGGGCCAACATGTCCCGGCTGCAGGCCGTCGGCAACGTCGCCGCCCTCGCCACTGGCGTCATGACCTCCGTACCGATCTACCTCCGCGAGGGGGAGACCGTGTCGTCGGTCACCGTCGCCTCGGCGACGACCGCGGCGAACGGGCCGACCGCCCAGTGGTGCGCCCTCTACTCCCCGACCGGGGTGCTCGTCGACCAGACCGAGGACTTGGCGGATGAGGCGTGGGGGGCGAACACGGCGAAGACGTTCGACTTCGACACCCCGGTGTTGGTGGCGGTCACCGGCTGGCATCGGGTGGCGGTCATGGTCACGGCCTCGAGTGCGGTGCCGACCCTCGCGGGGGTGGCGCTGCACAACGCGGTCGAGTCGGCGGCGCTGGTGACCGGTGAGCTGATCCTGGCTGGCCGGTCGGGGTCGACGCTGACGGACACGGCACCAGGGACGATCGGCACGCTGACGGCGAACGCCGGTGTGCCGCTGGTCATCCTCACCTGATCCACCAGTCAGTACGCAGCAACGGAGGGGAGGTGAGCGGTCGTGGCTGTCGGATACACATCTGGCGATCCCGGCAAGGTGAACGTCGCCGGTGACACGATGACCGGGGCGCTCACCCTCCCCGGCCCGCCCAGCGCCGACCTGCACGCTGCGACGAAGGCCTACGTCGACAGCTCGGGTGGTGGGGGCGGGGGTACGCCGTCCGACACGGTCACCGCCGAAACCAGCTTCGGCCAGTCGGCGGCGGCCGGCGCGGCGACGGCCTACAGCCGGGGCGATCACACCCACGGCACCCCCGCCGCTCAGACTCTGTCCGGGTTGGGCGGTCAGCAGCAGCTGGTGGTGCGCCGCGCCTATGTGACGGCTGGCGACATCGAGTTGCCCAACGTGGGCAGCACGTGGACGCTGCTCGCCGGGCTGTCGCTGTCGATCCCGGCCGTGGTCGGCGACTACGTCGAGCTGGCGTTGATGGCCATGGTGAACCCGGGCAACTCGGATAACTTCCTGGACGCCGCCGTGGTGGTGTCTGGCTCGGCGGTGCGGTACGCGTCCAACGGCACCGGCACCCCTGCATCGGAGGGCTGGCCGGCTCTCTACCCCAGCCCCGGGGGCTTCCGCACCACCGGCGCCATCTTCAGCGTGGTCGCCGAGGCCGGCGACTTGGACGGGAGCAACCTGGTCTTCGGCATCGCCAGCATGGGCCCGGGTAACTCGGTCGCGGGCGACCCCAAAATCTACGCCAGCAGCGCCTACCCCTTCGCCTGGCGCGCGATGAACCACAGGGCGGTGCTGCTCTCATGACCGCCTGGACTGTCCAGCAGGGCCGGACGCTGGTGCTGCCGGTGGAGTGGCGCGCCTACGAGGGCGGCCCGTTGACCGCAGTCACGTCGGTGACGATCGAGATCGCGCCGGTTGCGGGCGGGGCCAGCGTGGTCGGGCCGACGTCGACCGGCGTGGTGTCGGCCGGCACCGGGTTGAACGCCTACAGCTGGGCGGTCGACGCAGCCCAGGACCCGGCGGACTACTACGCCATCTGGACCGCGACCGACGCGGATGACGATGAGGTCACCGCCGTCGACACCGTCACGGTGGTCGAGCTGATCCCGGTCCCGGGCGCGTACGCCACGATCACCGACCTGTCCGACGTCTACGGGTCGACGCCGGCCAACGCGGCCATGCTGCTGGTCCGTGCCTCGAGGGATGTTGACCGGGCACTCCTCACCTCGGTCTACCCAGTCGACGATGATGGGCTGCCCACCGAGGCGGACCACATCGAAGCCCTGCGGTGGGCGACCGTAGAGCAGGTGATCGGCAACCTCGACTCCGGCAACCGCACGGGCACCGGCGCCGCACCCAGGCGTAGCGGCTTCACCATCGGCAAGCTCAGCGTCCAGCAGGCGGCCGGTGCCGGCGGGGCATCCGCCGCGCAGGTCGACCGGATCGGCCCACTCTGGTCACAAGCCTGGATCATCCTGCAGTCCGCCGGCCTGACCGGGCACGGGCCGAGCACCTGGCCGGCAGGCTACTGATGACGACCTGGGCTGAGTTCATCGACGCCGAGATCCCGCAGCCGGCCACCATCACCGTCGAAGCTTTCGCGGGTGCGGGTGCGCACGGGCCGGTCTACAGCGCTGCCGTGCAGGTAACTGACTGCGTGGTTGACGACACCAGTCGACTCGTCCGCGTGCAAACCCAGGACGCCGCCGGCAGCGAGAAGGTGTCGAAGACGACGGTGTTGTGTCCACCCGGCACCAGCGCCCCCGCTGGCTCTCGGGTGACTCTCCCGTCCGGGCGGGTCACCCGCGTCCTGGTCGTCGCCGAGCTTGACGATCACGGCCTCGACCTACCGTCCCACGTTGAACTGTCCCTCGAGTGAGGTGCCGTCGTGGAGTTGGAGTGGAACGGCGACAAGATCGCAGCCGTGCTGCGTGACGCGACCCTCGACGGGCTTGAGCTGGCCGCCGAACACCTCCTGCAGGTGTCCAGCACGCTGGTGCCGCATGAGGAAGGCGACCTCGAGCGGTCCGGTGAGGTGTCGACGGACCCCGACCAAGAGGCAGCGGCGGTCTCCTACGACAGGCTCTATGCCGTGTATCAACATGAGTCGATGAACCTGCGGCATGACAACGGCCGCCAGGCGAAGTTCTTGGAGCAGCCGCAGAACGACCCGACTGAGCGGCAGACCATGCTCGCGCTGATCGCGAAGGCCTCCGGCAAACCACTCCAGTAAGGCGGTGACGTTGTGGCGGTTGGCGACGGCTGGACATCTCGGCTCATCGCTGGACTCGCCCAGCACCTCGAAGACGCAGGAGTCGGCACCTACCGGCCGGACGGGTCAGCGTACGCCGCCGGTGAGACAGCCATCGTGCAACGCCTTATCCCGATCTCGCCGGACAGGGTGATCACCCTCGCGCCCTACCCCATCGGCACCAGCCTGCCGGGGATGGCCGATCACCTCACCGCTGTGCAGGTGCGGGTGCGTGGCCTGCCCGGTGACAGCCGCGACTGTGACGACCTGGCCGACAGCATCTTCGACGTACTCGACTCGCTCGGCCGGGCTACCTGGTCCGGGATTCCGATCGTCGACATGTGGCGGCAGTCCTACACATCGCTCGGGCAGGACGGCAACGGCCGTCCCGAGCGGTCCGAGAATTACTACGTGCACGCGATGCGTCCGACCAGCAACCGTACCGACTGACCTGAGGAGCTCGCCGTGGCGACCACGCCCACCACTCGCGTCACCACCCTGGCGCGCACCCACCGGCTCGACGCCGACACCGCAACTTACCCGGCTGTCCAGTACCAGCAGGTGTACGGCCAGGAAGACCTCAAGCTGATCGAGGAACTCCGTACGGAGGAAGACGAGATGCACGAGGGCGCCGGCGCCATGCGCGAAACCAACACGGGCTACTCGTGGCGGCTCGAGCTGAAGCTGGCCTACAGCACGAACCTGGCCGGCACCTCGATCGACGCCGTGCATGCCTTTCTGCGCAGCCGATTCAAGATGCACCGGGCGCAGCGCGTGGAGGAGGCCGAGTTCGGGGTGCGGTTCTACAACCGTGACGGCCTGGACTCCGGCCACGACCACGAAGGCCGCTGCTACGTCAAGAGCTGGACCATGCCGGGCGGCAAGGGAGCAGACCGCATCGACGTCGTCCTGCAGGGCCAGGGCGCGTTGACCGACATCACGAACCCGGCCGCCGACCTGACCCCGGTGGTGACCGGCCTGGACCCGGCGACCGGTGCGGAGGCCGGCGGGGAGATCATCAACATCTTCGGTCAGCACTTCAAGGCCGGCGGGGTCGACGCCACCGACGTCGATTTCGGCGCCAACGCGGCAGATTTCACCGTGGTCAACGATTCGCACATCGTCGCCGTGGCGCCGGCCGGCACCTCCACGGTGCAGGTGCAGGTCACCAACGCCACCGGTGCCAGCGCGGACACGGCGGCCGACAACTACATCTACACCTGATGCCCGAGTTCAGCGGACTTACCAGCTACTTCGACCCCGGCCTCATCCTGGCCGGGGTCCCCGGCCGCGACAAGGTCGAGCGCTCCTATCCGATCCCGCTCGCCAGCGCGGAGCTTGGCCTGTGGTGCCGGCTGGTCGCCCAGACCACCGGCACCATCTCCGAAGACAGCACCGAGGACGAGTTGCGGGAGGCTGCGGCCGCGATCGAGGCGCTACCGGACCTGCCCGGCGACAAGCACCTCACCTTGTCGCAGCGCATGCTCGGCACCGCGTACGCGGCGATGGTGGCCGACGGCGTCGCCGATCCGTACATCGAGTACTGCGGCATGTGCGCGTACTTCTACGTGCTCGGCGGCGATCAGGCGGCGGCCAGGTGGTGGCGGTCGGGTGGCCGCCCGGAAGCCCTGCGCCCGGCGGCGAACCGGGCGCAACGACGGGACCAGGCCAAGAAGGCAGCGAAGAAGGCGGCCCCGTCGACTGGCGGGAGCCGTACGGCCGCGGCAACCGGCACCCGGAAACCGGCCTCTACGAGTGGTACGAAATCCCCGAGGAAATCAGCCGGTCGCGGCGCGGCGAAGGGGTGAGTTGGGGCGACATCCTGACCCACTGGGACCTCGTTGAGGCCGACCTGCACCAGCACTACGGCATCGACGCAGACGACCGGGCCCTGATGCGGGCCCGGTCGTGGCGGTGGCTGCAAGCCCGCATCACGGGCCTGCTGTCGATCGAGTCGAGATTGCAGCGGGCGCTCAGCCCAGACGATTCGGGCGAATCTACTCGTCGAGGGTGACAGCGATGGCAGTCCACGTCCCGTCGCCGTTGTCCTTGATGGTGCACTTGTAGCCGGTCCGGATCTTCGCGCCGAACCCGTTTTCGGCGTCCACGTCGCCGGTGACGCTGTAGATCGCGCCGTTCTTCTTCACCTCGGCCGGCGGGAACTCGGCTGTCGCGGGCGCTTTCAGCCGGTCCTTGATCGGCTCCTGGCACATCACCTCAGCGTCGAAGCTGCGGTCGGCGGTGACCGGGTCGATCGGCTCGTCGGCGCTGTTGCCGATCTGGGTGAAGATGATGCCGCCGCAGAGGGCCATCAGCCCGGCGATGACGACCAGGGCGATGGCGCCGACGACGGGGTTGCCCTTCTTCTTCGGCTTCGCCGGTGGCCCAGCTGGCGGCGCGGTCGGCGGTTGTCCGTACACCGCGCCCTGCGGGGGTGCCGGGTAGTACGGCTGCTGCTGGGGCTGCTGGCTGTATGGCTGTGGCTGCTGCGGATGCGACATCGCGCAGTCCTCCTGAGCGGTGAGTCCGGGTCGTGGTGATCCGGCCGGCACCCTACCCACCGTCGTCAATCCACGGCGCGGCATGAGTCCAAGATCTGACAGAGAGAGGTGGCGGCGATGGCTCTTGTCCTGGGTGAGCTCGCCACCATCCTCAAGGCCGACCTCGCACCCTTCGAGCGCGACCTTCGCAAGGCAAGGCGTGCCTTCGACCAGCACAAGGATGCCCTCAAAGCTGGCGCGGCGGTGGCCGGTGCCGCCATCGCGGCCGGGATCGGCGCCGGCCTCGTCTCCGCCATGAACCTATCCAGCGCGCAGGCGAAGTTGAAGAACCAGCTCGGCGACCCGGCCGTAGCCGAGGCCGCCGGGGCCGCTGCCGCCGGTAGCTTCGGGCGTGGTTTCACTGCCACGATCGACGAGGCGATGGCCGACGCCTCCGCCGTCTTCAGCTCGGGACTGACCGGCGGGTCACAGAATGAACAGCTGATCGAAGACCTGACCGTCAAGACACAGGCGCTGTCGAAGACTTTCGAATTCGATCTGGCCAAGGCAGCCGGTGTAGCCGGTGTCGTGATGCGTGACGGATTGGCCAAGGACGGCACCGAAGCCCTTGACCTCATCGCCCGCACCTCACAGCGAGTCGGCCCGCAGTTCCGGGAAGACATCCTCGACGCCGCACACGAGTACGGCACCTTCTTCGCGTCCCTTGGCTTCGATGGCCCGCAAGCCTTCGAATTGCTGGCGCGCGGCGCGGAGAAGGGCACGTACGGCATCGACAAGATTGCCGACACGATCAAAGAGTTGACGCTGATCGCTACCGACATGTCGACCGGTACGCAGGAGGCGTTCGGCGAGATTGGACTCGATGCCCATCAGATGGCCAACGATCTGCTCGCCGGGGGCGACACCGCGCAGGCCGCATTCGGCAAGATCATCAGCGGGTTGCAGGACATCAAGGACCCGGCCGACCGGGCTAACACCGCTATCGCCCTATTCGGCACCCCGCTCGAAGATATGAACAAAGCGGACATCCCCGAATTCCTGGATTCACTGTCGAATTTGGGTGACGGGATGACCGACGCCGCCGGTACCGCGTCCGAGATGGCGGAGACCTTCGAGCAGGACGCCGGCCAGCAGCTGCAGGCCTTCAAGAACCAGGTGCAGGCCGCCCTAGTCGACAAGCTCGCCGAGGCGGTGCCGTACATGCGCGCCACCTTCGGCTGGCTCAGCGAAAACTCAGACTGGGTGGGACCACTCACTACCGGTCTCGGCGTCCTCGCCGGCGCTATCGCACTGATCATCGGTGCGCTTAAGGTGTGGGCCGCCGTCCAGATCGTATTGAACTTGGCGCTGTGGACGTCGCCGATCACCTGGATTGTCCTCGGCGTCCTCGCCCTCATCGCCGTGATAGTTTTGATAGCCACCAAGACGACGTGGTTCTCCGACCTGTGGAATTGGGCCTGGAACGGCATCAAGGGTGCAGCGCTGAAAACGTGGGATTGGCTGAAATCCCTACCCGGAAAGATGAAAGAGGCCTACTCCAACCTCGCGAACATCATCACCGCACCATTCAGGAATGCGTTTAATGCGATCGCCCGACTCTGGAATGGTGGCCCCGGAAGAATGTCATTCACGGTGCCCGACTGGATTCCGAAGTTCGGCGGGCGGGGATTCAGCATGCCGACCATGCCCATGTTGGCGAAGGGTGGCAACATCCTCGAGGCCGGTATGGCGATCGTGGGTGAGGCCGGGCCGGAGATGCTGCACCTCCCGCGCGGCGCCCAGGTCGAGCCGCTCAGGGGTGGCGGCCGGAACCAGCACGCCGAGCAGCGGGTCACCCTGATCATCCGGGGTGACGGTGTCGTGGCCGGCATCCGCGAGGACATCCGACTCAAGGGCGGCGGCGACGTGGTCCGGCACCTCACCCCGCAGACTGGCGGAGGCTGGTCATGAGCGCGCTGTACGTCCCGCGCCTGCGGGCGGCGTTCGGCGCGGGACGTACAGCGGACCCGTCGTCCTGGACGTGGACCGACATCACCACCTACCTGCACAAGTCGACGCCGGTCCGCCACTCGTGGGGGCGGGACCGCAACGCGACCGGACGGCAGCCACACACCCTGTCGCTCGCCCTGCGAAACCACGATGGCCGGTTCACCTGGTCCGATCCGCGCAGCCCGTACTACCCGTGGCTGGTCAACGGCGTACCGATCGAGTGGGCCGTGGATGTCGGCTCCGGCTACGAGGTCCGCTTCCGGGGCTACGTCGACGGCGGTTGGCCGGTCGAATGGCCCGGCGGCAGCAGCAAGCACGCCCTCACCAGGATCACCGCCACCAGCATCTCCGGCCTGCTCAAGCAGGGTGAGCGGCCCACGCGGACGGCCCTGGGGCAGGACATCACCGCCGCCGACCAGGCCGAGACGCTGCTTGCCTACTGGCCGTGCAACGACGGGCAGGACGCGGGCGGCTGCGCGTCCGGCATCCCCGGGCATCCGCCCCTCGCCGCAACCGGAGACGTCCAGTTCGGTGCGACCGACCCGGGCCTGCAGGGCATGGGCAGCGTGCCGGACCTGTCCGGCGGCGGCCGCCTGTCCGGGCCCGTTCCGGTAGCCGGCACCGCGTCGCCGGTCGAGTGGACGGCGCAATTCTTCGCCGAGGAGGCGACCGCTTCCGGGGCGACCGATCCGTACGTTCTCGCGGAATGGCAGGATTCGGCCGGCGCCACCTGGGATATCCGATTCACCGGCAGCCCCAATTTCAACACCCAATTGCGGCGCGATGGTATTGCCATTATCGAAGATGGCACTAGCTTTATCGCATTCTTTGAATGGCGCGTTGTCGCGTGGCAGAATGGTACTAACATTTCTGCTCAGCTGATCATTAATGGTCAGTCGCAGGGTGACGTCAGCCCGGGTGGTGGCGGACCGTGGACCGCATCCGTGGCCAGCAACACGCTGGGATGGCCGACGAGGGTCACCCTCAACCCCGCATCGGCGTCGACGGCCGGCGTGCATGGAATTGGTGAGGTGCAGGTGTGGAAGGGCACCTCGCCGCCGTCCTACGTCCCGGCCTCAGCTGCGGACTCGTACGGCCGGCAGGTCACCAACGCAACCCGTGGCTTCCTGCGCGAGACGGCGGTGGACCGGATCACCCGGGTGTGCGCCGCCAGCTCCATCCCGCTCACCGTGGTGGACAGCGTCGACGCCGCTCACATTTCGCGGATGACCTACCAGCCTGCCGCTACCGACCTGCAGCTGATCGACGCCTGCGTGCTCGTTGACGGCGGCATTCTCGGTGACGAGCTGGGCGGCTGGGGGCTCGAGTTGATCCCGCGTCAGCACCGCTACAACCCGGCGACCGTGTTGACACTGGACGGCTCGGCGCGGGAGGTGCCGGCCGGCATCCGACCGATTCCGGCCAGCACCGCCGATATGCGCAACCAGTGGACCGCCAGCCGTCCGGGCGGCAGCTCGGCGACGGCGGTCGACCAGGCGCACGTGCAGCAGCACGGCCGCCTGTCCGGGCAGCAGGACTACGACCTGCTCGACGACACGGAGCTGGCCAACATCGCCAGCTTGCAAGTTCACCTGGGCACGGACGAGAGCCCACGGTACGACCGGATCGCGATCAAGCTGCACGCCAAGCCGGACCTGATCACGCAGTGGCTGGCTGTGCGGCCCGGCACGAAGGTGGTGGCCACCAACCTGCCGCCCCAGCACCCGCCGGGGGACGCGCAGATCGTGGTCACCGGCGGGGAGGAGACGTGGCAGTCCGGCACTGTCTGGGATGCGGCGGTGTGGGGGCGGCCGGCTCGGCCGTGGCAGGTCGGCGCGCTCGGCACCAGCACCCGCCTGGACACGGCAGGCAGTGAGACCACCGCCGACTTTGACAGCGGTGTCGACACGGCGTTGAGCGTGCAGCGGTCGGCCGGCACCGTAGCGCTGTGGACCGTCAACCCAGCCATGTACCCGTTCGACATCGTCGTGGGTGGGGTCAGGCTCACGGCTACCGCCTGCAGCGGCACCAGCGACCCGCAAACGTTCACCGTCGACCAGGCGCCGGTGGACGGCGTTGAGATCACCATCCCCGCCGGATCATCGGTCCGGCTCGCTGATCCGTGGAGGCTCGCCCGATGACCCTCTCTTCCGGCGACCTGGTCACCGCTGACGACTGGCCCGGCTCAGCGGTCGTTCAGCTGCGCCGGCTGTCGTCGCAGACCCTCACGCATGACACGGTCACCGCTATCCAGTGGACCGTGCAGGAACTGGACACCAACGGCTTCCACTCCACATCGGTCAACAACTCACGGATCATCCCGTCAATTCCGGGGCTGTATTTCTGCGCCCTGGTCGCCCACTTCGCCGCCAACGCTATCGGTGATCGGCGCGCGTACATCGGAAAGAACGGCACGGCTCTGCCACCGGTGGGCCGGGTGATCAACCTTGCCAACGCGGCAGCAGTGGCCACCACACAACGCGTAATCGAGTGCAACGGCACCACGGATTACATCGAGGGATTCGCTTTCCAGTCGAGCGGAGGAAACCTTTCTTTGGTCGGCGATTCCGACGCGACGAACACATTCCAGAGTCTGATGACCGTGCACCGGATCGCACCCCTGCCATAGGAGGTACCTGATGCTGTGGCTGGTTGTTGCCGCTGTCGCCAGCCTGGTGGCCGGCATGCTGTTGGAGGCGGCCGCCCGGCGCGGCGACGACACGACGGAGGTGCCCTGACATGGCCAGCTGGCGGCTCGCCCGGTCCCTCGAGGTGCTGCGCGACGAGATCCGTGCCCGGCATCCGGGGACAACGGTGTGGACGATCGGCGACCAGGCGCACGCGTCGGGCTGGTCGGACCACAACCCCAATCAGGCCGGGGTGGTGTGCGCCATCGACGTGCTCGCGGACAAGGGCCTGGACCTGGACGACTTCGCCAACCGGGTCGTGGCCGCCCGGCACCCGGCATTCAAGTACCTGATCTGGAACCGGCGCATCTGGTCGGCCGCGTACCCGGGCTGGCGGACCTACACCGGCTCGAATCCACACAGCACCCACGTGCACGTGTCGGTGGGCCAGGGTCCGGACGGCCGATCGACCGGACCCTACGACGACCGATCCCCGTGGGGCATCGCAGACGAGGGAGACGACATGCTCGTACGGCAGGGCCAGAAGAGTGAGGTAGTCGCGTACTGGCAGAGGGTTTTGCGTGACTGTGGGCACGATCCCGGGCCGATCGACGGCGACTACGGGCCGAAGACGGCGGCCGCTGTGAACGCGCACCGGGCCAAGCACAAGCAGGGCCCGGCGGCCAGCGTCACGGGCTGGCAGGCCTGGCAGCTGCACACCGAGCTGGCCCGCAAGCACGGCGGCGGGTCCGGTGAGCGTGGGCCGGCCGGTCCGGCTGGTGCGACCGGACCGCAGGGACCCGCAGGGGCCCGGGGACCGCAGGGCGAGCGTGGCGAACCGGGGCCGGCGGGTCCGGCCGGCCGTACGCCGACCCGGATCGCGATCTCCGGCGACGTGGTCGAGACCGCACCACCGTCCGGGTCGGGCGAGTGACTCGGGATGCCCTCCTGGCGTGGTGCGGACTCATCTCGGCCGTCGGCGCGGCCAGCGGCGTCATCGTGGTGGCGGTGAGGTGGATGCTGCGCACCATGAAGCGCCTCGGCGCCCTCGCCGACGATTTGCTCGGAGAGGCTGAGCGGCCTGGTGTGCCGCGCCGGCCGGGCCTGATGGAACGGGTCGGCGCGATAGAGGACCGGCTCGGCGAGGTGGAGCGGGTCGTGTGTCGGGAGCTGCGGCCCAACGGGGGCAGCAGCATCAAGGACCAGGTCGCGCGGATCGCCGACCGCTGAAGAGAGGATCCACCGTGCAGAAGCCGTCCATCGGCCGCATCGTGCACTACGTCAGCTACGGCACCCCGGGCGGCGAGTACCCGTCCGTCTGCCGAGCGGCCGTCATCACGGCCGTCGACGACTACCAGGAGCCGGTTCTCAGCGACGACGGCAACCACATCGGGCACGTCAGCCTGGCGGTGCTCAATCCTGAGGGAATGTTCTTCAACCGGGCGGTCGGGCAGTCCGAGTCCGAGCACCGGGGCGGCACCTGGCACTGGCCCGAGAGAGTCTGAGGAGGCTCACCATGCCCACCCCCACCCCACCCAGCGAACCGCTGTGGTCGGTCGGCGGCATCACCGCCGTCGTCGCTGCGTTCGTGGCGCTCGTGACCGCCTTCGGGCTCGACCTGTCGCCGGAGCAGCAGACGGCGATCCTCGGGGTGGCCGCCGTGCTCGCCCCCCTGGCCGTCGCCCTGATCGGCCGGTCGCGGGTGTTCAGCCCGGCGACGGTGGCCGAGCTGACCCGGTACGACCAGTGAGCACCGCCGAGCTGTACCGCGACTTCGGCGCCCACCCGGCGATGATCGACCGGGGCGGTCCGGCACCGCTGCCGCCGAGCGTGTTCAGCGCGCTGGTGCGCGAGCGGGCTACCGGTCTGGCGCGGTCGGCTGTCCGGGAGGAGCACCTGGGGCTGTGGCGCGCGGTGGACACTGCGGCGGCCGCCGTGAAGAACGTGGTGCGCCGGTGAGCACCTTGGTCCGCACGCACACCCGCACCCACGTCGAGATTACGTTCGCCGACCCCCACCTGCGTTGCACCCGGTGCCAGGGCTGGGTGACCGGCTACCACGACCCTGAGCGGTGCGGCCCCGGGTGCAGTGAGGGCTGGGCGAACGTGCCGTGTGGCTGTGAGCGGGCCGGCGTCGACAGCATGTGTCCGTCGTGGGGGCCGGTCGACGGCTGCCGCTGCGATCCGGTCGATCACCCGGTGCCGCCCGAGGCGTGACCCGGTACGCCTACGCTGGCACCTCCTACGTCATCGAGGTCGCCGACGTCGAGTCGGACGAGGAGCACGCCGCCCTCGTCGCCCGCGACGGGGAGTAGGATCGGCGACCAAGCAGCGCCTGCCCGCCAGGCAGGCGCGACCACGAGCACACGCCCCAGAGTTTCCAATTAGGGCCGCCGCCCGCCCGCGAACGTCGGGCAGGTCTCGGAGTGCACCACCGGCCAGCCGGGCCACGTGAGCGCGGCTGTGAGTGCTGGTAAGCGCGGCCCGGCCTCGATGCACCACCCCTGCCGCCCGTCCGGTG
Source organism: Micromonospora sp. Llam0 (assembly GCF_003751085.1). Classification (NCBI taxonomy): domain Bacteria; kingdom Bacillati; phylum Actinomycetota; class Actinomycetes; order Micromonosporales; family Micromonosporaceae; genus Micromonospora; species Micromonospora sp. Llam0. Next base: position 466,185 of record NZ_RJJY01000002.1, read on the forward strand.
CGGCCGGCAGGGCCCGCAACGACAGCGCCCCCGCCCATCAGGGTGGGGGCGCTGCTTCGCGTCCGGGGTCAGTCGCGCATCAGGTCGATCTGGTCGGCGAGGCGCTGCATCTGCTCCGCCTCGGTCGTCGGGTCGGTCGCGAGCACCATCGCCGGGGTCATCCCCGCCGCGATCAGCGGCAGAGCCTCCTCCGGCAGGCAGCCCGCCCTGGCCCACGCTGCCGCCTGGTGGGCCGGTATCCCCGCCTCCATCCACTGCCGGGCGATGCGGCTCGTGGCCAGCTGGGTGGTGCCGGCGTAGTAGGCACGGCAGTAGTGGCGCAGCTGCTCCAGCCGATTCATCTCGTATCTCCCGTCACGCGTAGCGGATGCGCTTGCCGAGCGACCTGGCCGCGTGCGACCAGTTCGCGAACTGGCGTGCCTCGCAGCGGCGCTCGTAGGCCTTCAGCTCCGGCTGCAGCGCCTCCCACAGCTCGACCCAGTTGGCTTCGCGCTGGTCGATGGTCTGGTCGCCTGGCTCCACCGGCGGCAGGTGGCCATTGGCGACGGTGTAGACGGCCTGCCCGATCGGCCCGTGCGGTCCGCCGATGCCGTAGATCTTGATCTCGTAGTCGAACTCGGCAGCCGACATGTCCCGGTTTTCGCGGGCGATGGCGATGGCGCGGGCCGCAGCCTGGTTCAGGTCCATCTGGGCGGGGGTGGCGGGCACGGTGGTCTCCTGGTGGTAGGCGGTGAGGCGGGCGGCCGGCTTGCCGTGCCGGGTGAGGATGACGGTCTCGCCCTGTTGGGCGGCGTCGATCAGGTCGCCGAGGCGCTTGCGGGCGTCTTCGATGCCGATCTGCTTGCTGCTCATACCTGAACCTTAAGGTTCACGGGCCCGATGTGCAAGCCGAACCTTAAGGTTCGGGCTGTCGCCTGCCTGACAGTCAGTCGTCGGGCTGCATCTGCTGGTGTGGTCGGTGCTCGCGGATCCAGGCCTCGACATCCGAGCGCAGCCACACGCGCCGCCGGCCGGAGACCACGCCGATCGGGGCGGGGAAGCCGGGCCGGCCGGTGATCTGTGTTGCGCGCGTCGTCGACACGCCGCCGAGCATCTCGGCGACGTCGCCCAGCGCGACCAGATCCATGGGCCGAGGCTACGAACAGGCACATCTGGCAGTAGTGCAGCTTGCACTATTGACGCTTGCATTGGGCATAGCTCACCCTTCAGGGGTTACCTCACACCACCAGAGAGTGAGCGCCATGACCGCGATGGACCCCGGGCCACCCGGACAGGACGAGATCGACGACGCAGCCCGCGCCATCCGCCGGCTGCACCACTCCCCGGACGGGGTGATCTGGCCCCGCTGCGGGCAGTGCACCGACACCGGGTGCCCGTCGCTGACGTGGGCGATCGTGCAGCTCGACAAGCTGCGCGAGCGCCTGGCGGCCGAGGGTCGCCGGGACGATCTCGAGTTCGCGTGGCTCGACCTCGGCGACCGGGAGCTCTTGGCGGACCTGCCGGCCGGCGCGGTGCGGCAGGCCTCCCGGGGCTGGTCCGCTGCCGGGTGACCCCGCATTGGCCGACCCGGTCGCGCAGGACAGCATCCGCCAGGCGGCCGCCCGGTGGGGTGGGCGGTGAGCCGGGAGGGGCCGGCGGTGATCAGGTGGCAGGGCCGGCCGTGGGCGTCGGCCACGGAGCCGATCCCGCCGGACGCCGAGGTGACGTTCACGACGACCTGGTCGTGGGCGGAGTTGTGCGCCGAGTTCGGCGCGGATGAGGCGCTGGCCATCGTGGTGGACCGGTTGCCCGCCCCGGTCGAGCCGTCACCGACCGTACGGACAGGTTGACTCCGAGCCGGGGGGGGGGCTCGTTGACGGGGTTTGAGCGCCGTCGGTCGGCGGTGGCCGACTGTCCGGATGGGACGCGTGCATCATCTGGAATCGCTGGTCAGGTCCGGCGTGGACCCTCCACCCTCACCCGATGTGACACGATCACCGTCCGTGGATATTCCACGGCGTAACCCGCCGTTAACCTTACGGAGAGTTGGCGGATACCACCGGATACCACCGGGCAGAGATCAACACCATAGCCCGGCGGGGTGAGCTGGCGTCTCGCCCGATCACCCACTGTCGCCGGGCCGGTGCCGGGGCTGTGATCAGGACTTCTCCACGACCAGAGGAGGACCCCTTGACCACCAACCCCGACACCACCACCGCAGTGATCTGGGTGGCCAACGTTGACGGCTGGCCCACCCTCGCCGGCCGCTGCGCCGACTACGTCAGCCGCATGGGCTACCAGCTGGCCGCCGCCGTCATCGAGGGCAACGGCGGCCACTGGCGCGACGTCGAGCAGATCATCCTGACCGACCAGCGCGCCGAAGTCGTCGTGATCCCCTCCCGGGATCACCTGCCGCCCGACCGGACACCCCGAGTCGAGGCCGTTGCCGACGAGCGGCATCGGTACGACCTGACGGTGCCGCCAGCGGGGGCGACACCGCCGACCCGCCAGGGCCGCCGGCCATCTCCGACTCGGCCGGCGATGCTCCGGTAGCGACCACCCCGCCGAAGCTGAGCATGTCGATCGCCTGCCTCATCCTGTCGCTCGTGACCTGCATGTAGCCCTGCGAGGTGTTCAGGGACGCGTGACCCATCAGCTCCTGGGTGACTCGCGCGTCCTTGAACCTCGCCTGGATCTCCGTACCGAAGTAGTGCCGCAGCCGGTACAGGGTGATGTTGTGCTCGGCGGCCCTGAGGTAGTGGGCGCCGCGCGTGGTCACGAACTTCGGGGTCGGCGGTCCGCCGTGCCGAGTGACGATGAGCCGGCCGGGCGGCATCGGCTCGACGAGGTCCCAGATCATCTGATGGGTCGGGATCGCCCTGGTCTTGCCGCCCTTGCCGGTGACCACGATGGTCTGCGCGGTCACCTGCTCGCGGGTCAGCCGCGCCACCTCCACCGGCCGCAGCCCGGCCAGGGCGACGAGTCGGCCGACGAGGGTCCACTGGCCGGGCAGCTCGTGGATCGCCACCCGGACCGCCTCGGCCTCGGCGGGCCGGGGTAGGCCGGGGCGGGTGAGCGGCCGGCTGAGTTCCGTGCTGGGGTCGAAGCTGAGCCATGGGTCTCGGCCGCCGGCAGCCCACTTGTACAGGCGAACGATGTGCTTGTAGTAGGTCGCCCTGGTCTGGCTCGACCAGCCTCGCTGGCTCAACCACTCGGCGAGCTCTTCGGGCAGGGCCTGGTGGATGCCGGCGGGCAGCTCCCGGTGCAGCCGGGTCAGGAGCTTGCGGGCGTCGTCGATGGTGGTGTCTGCGTACCGGCCGGCGCGCATCCAGGTGAGGTGCGCGGTGATCATGTCTGCGGGGGTCGCCATGCGCGACTCTGGCATCTGGGTGCGCTCCCAGATCAGGCTGCGACCGGCCGAGGCAGCATCGCCGGTCGGCGGGTGTCCGGTCGGGGTGTCCCCTTACCGGGGCGCGTCGTCGACTGCTTGGGCTGACGCGGTGGCCGTTCGGTGGACACCCGCGCTGACCTCGTCTTTTCGGCCCCTGCGAGCTTCCCTCGCGTAACTCTCCCGCGCGGGAGATCACCCGCGGATCCGCAGGGTCGCTCCCGCCGCCGACCCTATAAGGGGCGGCAGCGGGTCGTCGGCGGTTCACCCGGTCGTGACCGGGGCAGGTGACGGCACAGCTGGTCGCCGTACGGTGGCGTGGCGTCAGCGCCAGAAGACGGCGACGGCGGCGTTGACCAACGTCAGCACGATGATCGCCAGGAAATGCCCCTTGTTGACCGATTCGCGCTTACGGGAGAAGAAGACCATCGCCAGGATGGCGAGCCCGAGCACCAGTTTGGTAACGAGTTTCGCCGGGGCCGGTTCGTCGCCGTCGCGCAGCGGCGCGGACAGCCCGATGCCGGTGACGACCTGGATGACCGCACCCCAGAGCATGGCCGGGTTGATCCGGATGCGACCACTGAACCACTGGACAGCGGCGCCACCGAGCAGCAACGCGAACCCGATCAGGTGGGCGTAGAGCAGTACGAGTCTGAGAGCTTCCACGACCAGCATCCTCCCGTACCGTGGCCGCCCGGACCGCCCCCGGGGCCCGGCGCGCCCCCGCTGACGCTGCGGTCGGGGTCATCAGGTCACGGCGGTCGGAGGTCACCAGGTCGCGGTACGGCGCAGCCGTCGTGGCCGACCGTCGGGGTCGTAGAACAGGTGGTACGGCGGGGTGGCCCACGCCCGGGTGAACGTGGACAGCTTCGCCGGGTCGTGCCGGCGCAGCCGGCCGGCCGGGCGCGGCCCCCGACGGCCGGCGCGGTACCAGGCGTCCAGCGTGTCCGCCGCCGCGCCGACGGCCCGGACCGTGTCGGCCGGGTCGAGCAGGTCGTGGTCCCGGCTGCCGTCCGGATCCCGGTCCAGATGCTCGCGCAGCAGGGTGAGCCGCAGATCCCGGGCGAAGGTACGGGCGTGGTCGCCCAGCCCGGCCGGATCGTGCGGGGCACGGGGGTCCCGGGTGTCGTCGAGAACCGCGCAGGACAGCTCGCTGTCGTGGGTCCAGGATCGGCGGTTGAAGTTGTCGCTGCCGACGCTGGCCCAGACGTCGTCTACGACGCACACCTTCGCGTGCACGTACACCGGGGTCCCGGCGTGGTTCTCCACGTCGAACACGTGCACCCGGTCCGGGTCGGCCCGGCGACAGACGTCGATGGCGTGCTCCCGGCCTACCACGTTCGGCGGCAGCGCCAGCCGGCCGTCCACATCGGGGTGGCGGGGCACCACGACGATCAGATGCAGGTCGGGGTTGGCCCGCAGCGCGTCGGCGAACAACTGTGCGACCTGCGACGACCACATGTACTGGTCCTCCAGGTAGATCAGCCGGCGGGCCCGGCGGATCGCCTTGGCGTAGCCGAGGGCAACCGTACGCTCGCCGTGCGGCGCGTACGGGTAGGGCCGCGACTTCGCCGGATAGGTACGCAGCACCTGCACGGCGTGCGGGCCGCAGTCCGCCGGCGGGTCCGGCGGCGCCGGCAGCGGCCCGCCCCGGGCCGGCCGACCGGCCAGCCGGTCCCGCAGCATCGCGACCGGGTTGCCCCGCCGCAGGGCGGTCGGGTCGGTCCACCGTTCCCGGAAGGTCAGGTCGAGCGCGGCGACGACCGGGCCGCGCAGTTCCAACTGGACGTCGTGCCAGGGCGGCCGGTCGCCGTACCGGGGCGACATGCTCACCGGCTGCGGGTCGCCCCGGTGGGCGGCGTCGTCACGCCGGCTGTGACACAGGTCGATCCCGCCGGCGAAGGCGACGTCCCGTTCGGGGTGGCCCGGGTGGCGGGCCACTACCAGCTTCTGGTGGTGCGAGCCGAACCGGCGTACCCGCTGGTCGAGCAGCACCTGGCCACCGTCGTCGTTGATCTCCTCGGCCAGGTTTCGGTTCTGCTCCGCGCTGTAGATCAGCACGTCGAGGTGGGAGCGCCAGACCAGGCCACGGACCGCCACGCCCCGGCCAGCGGCGGCGGACAGCAGGTCGGCCACGGTCGGCCCGTCCGGGCGCAGCCGCTGGTCAGGGTCGCCCCGCCAGTCGGTGAAGAACAGCTGGTCGCCGTCGCCCATCGCGGCGACGGTCTCGACCAGCCGGTCGAAGTACGCCGCCCCGTGCACGTGTACACGCACCTGGTTGCCCTCGGACCACACCGGCAGCCCGGAGGCCGGGTTGCCACGCTGGTCGCCGGTGAGAAACCAGTCCTCGATCGGCACCCGTGCCTCCCTCCGTTTGCCCGCCGTTCGGCCGTTCGGCCGCTCACAACGGTCGGCTGACAGCTACCCCACGACGCCGACGGCGACACCTGGCCCGGCGATCCGGTTCTGTGCCGCAGCCGGGTGCCCGTCCTCAGCGTGCTCACAGCGTGCCTGCAGCATCATCGCCCGCATGCGAGCGGTGATGTTCGACGCGTACGGCCCGCCCGACGTGCTCACCCAGGTCGACCTGCCAAAGCCCGTACCCCGTGGCGACCAGGTGCTGGTCCGGGTGCACGCCACCACGGTGACCTCGGCCGAGTGCGGGATGCGCCGGGGCGAACCCCGCTGGGGCCGGGCCATCATCGGTCTGCGACGCCCACGCAGCGGGATCCGGGTGCTCGGGCTGGAGTTCGCCGGGGAGGTCACCGCGACCGGGCCGGCGGCCAGCAGGTTCCGGGTCGGCGACCGGGTCTTCGGCTTCACCGGCTTCGGTGTCGGGGCGAACGCCGAGTACAAGTGCCTGTCGGAGCGGGCGTCGTTGACGACGATGCCGGCGAACGTGACGTACCCGCAGGCCGCCGCGACCGTCGACGGGTTCACCACCGCCTGGCATTTCCTGCACGACCTGGCCGACCTGCGGCCCGGTCAGAAGGTGCTGGTCGTCGGTGCCTCCGGCAGCATCGGCACGTACGCCGTCCAGCTCGCGAAGCATTTTGGCGCCGAGGTGCACGGCGTGTGCAGCGGCCGCAACGCCGACCTGGTCGGCTCGCTCGGCGCACACCGGGTGTTCGATTACACCGCCGAGGACTTCACCGCCAGCGGCGAGCGCTACGACGTGGTCTTCGACACGGTCGGTCGCAGCTCGTTCGCCCGGTGCCGGCCGGTGCTGACCCGGCGCGGCTGCTACCTGCCGACGACCGGCCTGATGACGAACAACCTGCTGGCGGCCGGCACGGCCGTCACCGGCGGCCGGCGGGTCCGGACCGGGATGTCGGTACGCAAGCACGCCGCCCTGGCCGCGCTGCGAGACCTGCTCGGCGACGGCCGGCTCCGGGTCGTCATCGACCGCAGCTACCCGTTGGCCGACATCGTCGAGGCCCACCGGTACGTCGACAGCGGGCACAAGGTCGGCAACGTCGTGATCACCGTCACGGCCGACGACGCCCCGGGGGTCTAGCGGATGCGTTCCGTCGTCGATCTCCGAGTAGATTGGTGGCGTTTCGTACTGGCGCTCGGACGCAGCGTAACCCACCTTGGGTCGAAGTCACCGGTCGAGCCTGATGCCAGAGATGAATCAAGATGCACCTCTGGCATCAACCTCAAACCGGTACCCCGACCCGATGAGGTGACTCTGCGTCGATTGGCCGGGGCGTACCGTTGGGATTCGGGACGCGCCTGGTGGCGGTGACGTGGTGGAAAACCCGGTGCAGGTCGACCGGCTCGAACGCCAGTGGAAAGCGATCCGGGAGCACGCGCTACCCCAGAACCAGAGCCTGGACCTGATCACTAGGGCGGCAGAGGACGTGGCTGCCCGGCTCAGCCCGACGGAAGCTGAGCGGGTGCCGGGCCGTCGTGGGTATCTGGTGCGGGTGACGGCGCCGACTCAGTGCGGTCGAGACGGGTGGCGGCGACGTACCCGAGCAGCAGCCCGATGGCGATCGCACCCGGCAGGTAGGGCACACCGTCGTAGGCTCGTCCGTACTCCATCGGGAAAAGCACAAGCCGGGACAGGACGACGCCGACGGACACGGTGGCGGGCACGACGAAGAATCCGGCGACGAGCAGCGGCCCGCCGACCAGCAACTGTTGCCCGAGGCGTCGCGGGAAGGCGGATCGGCTGTGAATCGCGACGATCGTCCAGGCCGCTACGGGGAACGAGGATGCCACCGGCATCGTGATGGACAGAAAGTCGATCATGGGCCGTTGCCCGTTCAGAGTGGGCGCGGCAGCGTACTGGAAGAGGAGGACGCCACCGACCGCCGTGGTGAGGGCGACGGTGGCGGGCAGCCGCCAGTACGGGCGACGCGGCTGGCGCGTTGACGTGGCCAGGACTCCCATGACTGCGACGACGGCAAGTACGGTCGGCAACCCCACCGCGACCAGCAGCAGCACGGGCGGCGCCTGCCGGTCCCCCAGATACCACCGAGCGAGGAAACCGCCCGGGACGAGGAACGCGGCCAGCACGGTGATGGTGATGACGAGGCGGCGCGTTTGCTCGGGTGGCCGCCGGGCCACGGCCGGGCGGGTCGAGGCCAACCAGACGGCGATGCCGAGAATGAGCCCACCTGCGGCGAGCCAAGGCAGCAGCCGAGGATCGGTCCAACCACCACGCACCACCGCCATGTTGACGCCCAGAAGCACGACCGAGCCGGTCAGCGTCGGTAGCAGTGGTCGGCCCCGGTAGGCGGCGGCGAGGAGCAGGCACAGCGCGGCACAGATGATGCTGCACAGCTGAAGCTCGTGCATCCACACCCGTCCTTCCTCGCTCGACCACCCGGGCCATCCGGCAGGCTGTGGGGGCAGCACCGCGCCCTCCGGCGTCATTCGGCTGGGCCAGGAGTTCTGCACTCCGATGTTGGGGGTCAGGTAGGTCAGCGTCGCCGCCCAGGCGAGCACCGAGTAGATCGCGCCGGCGAGGGCGGTGCGGTGCCACCACACCCCACGCGCGACCGCCGGAGTCTGGCCAGGCACGACCTGGCCGGTCGCTGTCTGACCGGCCCGCTCGGACCTACGCTGGCTGGGGACTACCTGACCGGGGTCGGTCGCTGTCGACGTGCTGGTCGCGGCGAGGTCGAGCGGCCTGGCGAGCCGGATCGCATGGGCCAACGCAAGCACCACCGCGGTCAGGACGAAGGTAGGCAGGCTCGGCAGGACGGTCTCGATCGACAGTGAGTCGGGCAGGTTCAGGTACCCCAGGAGTGGGATCGGGTCGCGGCCGAGGTGGTCAAGCCACCACCAGGGCTGCCCGGTCGCCACCGCTGGCGTCGGGAGCGCCAGGAGCACCATGGCGTAGGCGCTGATCAGCACCAGGACGGGAGCGGCAAGCCCAGCGAGGCCGATGGCCGGCACCAGACGTCTGCGGCGAGACAACGCCGCGACGCCTGCCGCCACCAGCGGGAGCAGCGCCGCCAGGCATAGAGCCACAACAACGGTGAACAGGGAATTGTCCCAGACCTGGTTCGCGCTACGGGCGAGCACATCGATGGCGAGCAGGCCAGCGATTACGGGTAGCGTCGCCCATCCACAGCCCGCCGTGCTGACCGGCCGGCCAGCACGCCGTCGCAGCAGCCGCCGGGCCAGCAGTGTGCCGACGACAGCCGCAAGGACGACATGGACCACATAGTTCATGACGAGGTAGGAAGTGACCGCAGTCGTCGGCGTACGAGTCACTACATCGGTCAGCCGGCTAAGTGAGATCACCGCCATCACCGCCGTGACCAGGACAAACAGCGGCGCGAGGAACAGCCATCCCGCGTGTACCTGGGTGGGTGACGGTCTGCGCGGCCAGGGAAGCGGCACCGAATCGCCGTCCGGTGGGCGGGCGAGCGCGAGACTGGCCGCGAAGCGAAGCTGCCGCCACTTCCGCAGCGCAGCGACAGTGCCTTCCTCATGGCCGAGTACGTACAACTCGCCGGCCCACTCCCGGCTCATCTCCTCGCGCAGGTGTAACGGCCAACGCCGCACCGCCACGGCCAGCAGCCGCTCGGCGATCCGCTGCGACACGCCGTTCACCACCCCGGCGCCGATGTGAAGGTGGCGGCGTCGGCGGCCCGAGTGCCGCCGGCGCCGCGCGGGCGGAGTTTCGCCCGCAGGGCCGCGAGTTCGGCGCGGGCCGCCACCACCCCCTCCGGCGTCAGGCGGTGGTATCGCCGGGCCGGCCGCCCCGCCGCACTGGGGTCAACGTCCTCCCAGTCGGCTCGTAGCCACCCCGCCTCCTGCAGCCGGGCCAGGATCGGATACAGGGTGCCGCTGGGCTGGCCGGTGGCCTGCATGAGCTCCAGGCCGTACCGGCCAGCCTGTGGATCGTCGAGCAGCACCGCCAACACCTGAGCCACGCTGGTGGTGACCCGGACACGTTCCGTCATGGGTGGACCATACTCGTTTCCCTACATAGGGTCCATCCCCGATTCGGTCCAGCCGCGCACCGACGTGGCCCCCGCAGTCGCTGTTCAGGGTTGCAGCCACCATGGACTGCTGTACGCCACCCCGAAGTCGTTACATGGGTGCCCGTTCGGGCCGGGCGTCGGGTTGGCCAGCTCCGGGTCGGAGACCCGCAGCACGACCCAGTCGCCGTCGGCGACGTCGAGCGGCACGGTGAGCTCGGCGACCGACCCGGCGACGGTGTCGACGACGTCGACCACGGTCGGCACCGAGGTCCCGGGGCGCAGCACCTGGATCCGCAGCGGCTTGCCGTCCCACACCGCACCCCGGTCCAGGTCCACCTGGAACCGGACGTCACCGGAGGTCAATCCGATGACCCCACCCATCCGTACGCCGTTGGCGGCCGCGTCGAGCCGCAGGCCGGAGACCCGGGTGGCGAAGCAGCGGCGGGCCGCCATCGCCTCGAACACCGCCGCGCGGGTGTTCTCGGCGACCCACAGACCGCTGCGGCCCTTGCCCTCGTGGAACCCCCAGCTGGTGCCGTGCTCGTCGGTGACCCCGGTCAGACCCGGCCGCCAGCCGGCGTTGAGGCAGGCCACCAGCGGCGACGTCGTCCGGGACGACCAGCCTTCGAACAGATAGTCGTCGGTACGGTTGAACATCTCCAGGCCGACGAGCTGCTGTCGGGCCGAGGCGTCGTACGAGAAGTTGTCGAACCGGCCGATCTCCCGCCCCGGATGGTTGAAGCTGGCCAGGCCACCGGGCCGGCCGGCCAACCACCGGTAGAGGCTGCCGGGGCTACCGGCCCGCAGCAGGTCGGCGAAGTCCGAGGTGTTCCACACGTTGATGTGGCCCTGCAGCGGGTGCGACCACTCGAAGCCGCGGATCGCGGTGAACTGGCCGGGGTCGTCGGCCGCGTTGGCGAGCTCACCGGTGGTCCGCCACTCCGACTGGCTGAGCCCGCTGATGGCGAACATCGTCGCGTGGTCGGTGAGCGCGGCGACGTCGAGCCCGGCCTCGCGCATCGAGGCGAACGCATCGTCGGCGCTGCCGTCCCCGTCGGACATGACGGTGTGGTTGTGCAGATCGGCGTGGACCAGGGTGGTCCCCTGACTGATCCGCGACGCCCGGGAAGCGCCGGGCGCGGTCGCCGCCGGCGCGCCGGCCGTCATGGCGGTGGCGGCCCGGGCGGTGCCGGGGACGGCCGCGAGCATCAGCATGCCGCCGGCAGCGGCCAGCATTGATCTGCGGCCGAGGCCGCCGGCCGGGTGCGAGGCGGGGTCGATCTGGCCGTACGGCAGCTGACCCGTCTGGTGGTCGTCGGGTGTGTGATGGCAGCGGTGGGGGTGTGATCCACTCATGCCAATCATTAGATCGATATAAGTCTTTCCGGAGCGCTGCGCCGAGTTGTCCGGCAGACGAACACCGCACGTCTCACCCGTGGGCCCACCCGCCGACTGTGGTTCGGCATGATCACTTGACCTGCAGCTGGGCGAGTGTCGGCGTGTCGCCCAGCAGAACGTCAAATGATCATCCGGCCGGCCGAGCGTCGGCTGACGAGGACTGGCTCGTCCTGGTCGACGACGACGGCAACCGCAAACTGGCCTTCCAACAAGTGCCCGTGCTGGCCCGGCCCACTTGGCCCTCGCACCGTTCCACGTACTCGCCGACCCAGCCGGGCACCCGTTCTGCGTCCTCGTCGGCCAGCAGTAGGTCCGGTATGCCGGACCATGGCGCCGGGCGCGGCGCTAGGGCAGGTTCTACCGCGCCGCCGGCCCTACTCGCCGTGCTCTGCAGGGCCGGTGGCTCGGTAGAAGACGAAGCTAGCGAGGCGACCGAACCGACCACGGCTGCGGCCGTTCTCCGTACCGCCGGTCAGACCGGCTTCGGCCAACGCGGCCAGCACCCGCTCGGGTCGGCTGGCCACCACCCGGGGATCATTGTGCAGACGTCCGGAACCGTGGCCCGAGGCCGTACCGTCGATGTCGACGACGTGGAACTGACCGCCGGGGCGCAGCACCCGCCGGACCTCCCGCAGCGCGCGGGCCCGCTCCTCGTCGGCCAGATGGTGCAGCATGAACGCGGACAGCACCCGGTCGACGCTGGCGTCGGGCAGCGGCAGGTCGCCAGCAAAGGCGACCTCGTAGCGGATCGGCAGCTTGGCTCGGGCGGCCTTGCGCCGGGCCAGCCGCAGCGCGGCCTGGTCCGGGTCGATGCCGACGGCGTCAACGTCCGGCTGCCGGCGCAGTAGCGCCCGCAGCAGGTTGCCGGTGCCACAGCCGATCTCCAGCACGCGCAGCCCGGGCCGGATCTCTGCCCGGTCGATCAACTGCTGGTGCATCCGCCCCGCGCCGACCAGCCGGCTGAACGGGTCGTACAACGGCAGCATCCACTGCCGTCCCATCGCAGGCAGGTAGTGCTGGTGCGGACGACTGGCGCTGCCCTGTGCGGTCATGTCACTCTCCAATATCGGACGAGATTCGGTCACGGTTCCAGCATCGGTTGCTGATCGCAGCGTGGCATCGGTGAGGTTGCGGTAAGGATGCGACAAAGTTTGGCTTCGGCTCCCCGCATTGTCGGTACCGCCGGGCGGGGTGTCCCGGTGGTCGGCTTTCCCCGCATGCCCGGCGCCGCGCCGGTAGCGATGGCCCGGGTCCAGCAGCAAGGGCCGGCTATCGCCGCGATACCCGCCGACGCGCACGCCCACGACTTCGTCGCGCTCTGCTACGCCGAACGGGCCGACACGACGGTGTGCATCGACGACCGGACCTGGCCGGTGACCGACGGGGATCTGCTCGTCGTCGCCCCGGGCCAGGTCGTCTCGTTCGGCGGTCGGCCCGAGCGACTCGCCATCGACGGCTGGGTGGTGTTGTTTCCCGCCGGGGCGGTCCGACCCGGGACCACCGGGGTGTACGCCTCGTGGCGCACCCACCCGCTGCTGTTCCCGTTCGCCCGGGGCACCGAGCGGGCGCAGCGGCTCAACGTCCCACTCCCGGACCGGGCCGCCTGGGCCGCGCGCTTCGCCGCACTCGACGACGAGCTAGGGGCCCGACGCGGCGGCCACCAGGAAGCCGCGCTCGCCCACCTGACCCTGCTGCTGGTGGCTGCGGCCCGGTTGTCGACCAGCGTCGCCGACCAGCTGCGGGCCTCGGACGAGCCGCTGCTCGCGGCCGTGTTCGACATCATCGAACAGCGTTACCACGAGCCGCTCTCGCTGGCCGACGTGGCGGCCGCGCTCTCGCTCACCGCCGGCCACCTCACCACCGTGGTACGCCGCCGAACCGGCCGCACCGTCCAACAGTGGATCGCCCAGCGGCGCATGCAGCAGGCTCGCGTGCTGCTCGCCGAGACCACGTTGACCGTGGCCGCGATCAGCCACCGGGTCGGATACCCGGACGTCAGCTACTTCATCAAACGGTTCCGGGCCGAGCACACCGTCACCCCGGCGCAGTGGCGGGCCGCCGGATCCCCACGGCAGGGCCCGCCACTCGGCCAGACTGATCTCTCCGCTACGGCAGCTGCTTCAGCTCGTCGACGACGGCCCGCCGCACCACCGCCTGGCTGAACGTCACCGTGCCGGCCGGGATGATGCTGTCCGGCACCGCCGTGGTGTACACCGACCGCGACCCGAGGAAGGTGTGGTCCTCCCGGTCGAAGATCCATTCGTTGCGTACCCCGGTGCCTTCCTCGACCCGGGCCACCGCGACGCCGCTACGCCCGATCGCGTCGGTCGCGTCGTCGACCAGCAGCACGCCCGGGATCTTCGCCGCCGCCCGGTAGAGGGCGGCGCTCAGCTCGGCCGGCGGGTACTGCTCGCCGATCAGGTCACCGATGGTGGTGAACGCCTGGTGGTCCGGGTGGTTGCCCTGACCCCGGGTCTCGGCGTAGATCCACTCCAGCAGCGCGTCCGGATCGGTCGGCAGCGTGGCCAGCCGGTCGTACGCGCCGAAGTGCCGTACGTCGCTGTCGAGGGTGATGCCGGCCGGCTCGTTCAGCTCGTCGACCAGCCAGCCACGGTGGCCGTCCGGCGACAGCCACACCTGGCGCAGGTGCAGCCCTTGGCGGACCAGCCGGGTCTCGCCGGTGTCCGCGTTGTGTGCTTCGTACGTGTCAGCGACCTGGCTCTCGACATAGATGAACTGGTCCGGGCGAACCAGACCGGTGTCCCGGGTGGCGGCGACCAGCGCGATCTCGTCGAGCAGCGCCGCCGCGCCCTCGGCGATGCCGGCATCGGGGTCGGCGAACTGGGCCGGGCCTTCGGCCACCTGATCGGGGCCGGCGGTGCTGCCGGCCGGGCCGGCCGGATCGCCGGCCGGACCACCGCCGGGGTTCAGCGCCAGGCCGACGACGATCAGACCGGCCAGTACGGTGGCGACGGTCGGCACCGCGACGGACAGCCGGGGCATCCGCCACCGGCGGTGCGACGGCCCGGACGCGTCACCCGACATCGGGGTGCTTCGGCTCTCCTGCTCGATCATGGTCATCAGTGACTCCCGGTGGAAGTGGTGACGTCCGGCCGGCAGGTCCCGGGCGGGCGGCGGCCCAAGCGGCGCGTCGGGCTGCCGGCCGATCTCCTCGGGGCGGGCTCCGTTGATCCTCATCGGGTTCCCTCCGTGACGGTCCGTACCGCAGAATCGCGGTCACCTCTTACCTGTCCGGGCAGCGGCGCGGGTTCCGCCTGCCCGGTGCCCAGCTGAGGTGGGACGCCGAGCAGGTCGCGGAGTTTGCGGCGGGCGCGCGACAGCCGGGACCGGACGGTGCCGACCGGTACGCCGAGCGCCGCAGCGGCCGAGGCGTAGTCCAACTCCTCCCACAGGCAGAGGGTGACCACCTCGCGTTCCTGACGGCGCAGCGCCGCGAGCGCGGTCAGCACATGGCCGAGCCGGCGTTCGTCGTCGAGGCGGCGGCCGACGTGGTCGGCGTGGTCGGCGACGCCGCCACCGCCGGCCGCCTCGGCGGAGGCGAACGCGGCGACCGCCGTCCGGTAGCGCCGGTTGCTCCGCTGGGCGTTGCGGGCCACGTTGGTGGCGATGCCGAGCAGCCAGGCACGCAGCGAGCCACCGTCGGCGTCGATGCGCCCCCGCAGCCGCCAGGCCTGCAGGAACGTCGTCGACATCACGTCCTCGGCGCTCGCCCAGTCGGCCGTCAACCGGAACGCGTGGTTGTACACCGTCTTCGCGTACCGGTCGAACAGCTCGCCGAAGGCGGCGGCGTCACCGGCCCGCGCCCGGGCACGTAGGTCCCTCGTCATGCTCATTGTCTGTCCGCCACCACCGTCTGGGTTCCCACCCGGCGGAAGATGATCGCCGACGTTGCACCGGCCGATGCCGTCGCCGAGCGTCCTTCTAGGATTGACAGATGCAATTGATTGAGCGGCCCTGGGGTGTGACCGCGTTCGGCGCGGCAAGCGTAAAGGCCATGCCGGGTCTGGTCCGGGTCAGGTTCCGGGTGGTACGGGTAGAGCAGACTCCCTCGGAGGCTTTCGCTACCGCAGCCGAAGCGGTACGCGCGGTGCGTCAGGCACTGCGGGAGCACGGCGTCGTCGACAGCGCGGTAGAGCGTTCCCGCCTGGATCTGAAAAGTTCGTGGAGTGGCTACGGTCCGGAGCGGGCGTTCCTCGGATACCAGTGTCAGGCGTCGTTCGCCGTGGAGTCGGACCGGCTGGACATCGTCCAGCAGTTGCTAGATGACGTCGTGGCCGCTGGTGCAAACGAGATCGAGGCGGTGGAATTCGATGTCACGACAAAGGGCGAGATGCGCGCGGAGGCTCGACGTCAAGCGGTTGCCGCCGCCCGGAGCAAGGCCGAGCTGTACGCCGAAGCGGCCGGTATCCGGCTCGGTACGGTCGTGCACATCGATGATGTCGATCCAGAGAATGTGGGACACGAGCGCTACCGTGGGCACGGATCTGGCGGGCAGGCTTCCGCCCAGGACCTCGCACCCGGGCACGTGGTGGTCTCCGCTGCGGTGATCCTCGGCTTCTCGATCACCCACGGCTGAGAAGCGGTCAGTAGGTTCCCGGCCGGTGTGCCAGGATCGCGTCGTGGCAGTCATCGAGGTCGTCGTCGGCGACATCACCCGTGAGGACGTCGACGCCATCGTCACCGCCGCCAACGAGTCACTGCTCGGCGGCGGTGGAGTCGACGGGGCCGTTCACCGTGCGGCCGGCCCCCGCCTGGCGCGGGCCGGCGGTGCGATCGCCCCCTGCGAGCCGGGTGACGCCAAGGCGACACCCGCGTTCGACCTCGACCCGCCGGTACGGCACGTCATCCATACCGTCGGGCCGATCTGGGAAGGCGGCGACCACGGCGAAGCCGAGATTCTGGCCTCCTGCTACCGGTGCAGCCTGCGGGTCGCCGACGAGATCGGCGCTCGGACGATCGCCTTCCCCGCGATCGCCACCGGCGTGTACGGCTTCCCTGCCGACCGGGCCGCCCGGATCGCCGTTCAGACCGTCACCGCCGCCCCGACCTCCGTGGAACGGATCCGACTCGTCGCGTTCGACGAGGCCACCGCGACGCACCTCCGGTCCGCGCTGGCCACCACCGGCTGATTCACCCGCCTGGCAGCCGCCCGAGTTCGCACACCGCCACGGCGACACCCTCGCCGCAGGCAGGGCGCGCTTCTGCCGTGGTCGCGTCTACGCCTGGCCGGAGTCCGGTACGTGCACGTAGAGTTCGTGCACCTGCGGCTGGGCGTCAGACCGGTAGCCGAGGTCGAGCTTCATGCCGCCGACCGTCCGTCCCTGGTCGCGCAGCCACTGTTCGATGGCGCCGAACGTGTCCCCGATCTCCGCCACCGGCCCGGTGTGCCGGCAGTATGCCCAGTCGCCCCCCGGAACGTGGGCGGTTGTCCATTGACCGGAGATGGGCGCCTGTGGTGATACAGCCACCCCGACGACTTCCTGGTACCGCCCCTCACCAAGGTGGTAGCTCGCCTCGGCGAAGGTGCCGTCGGCGGACGGCGGCAGGTCCGCGCACCGGTCGAACAGCTGCCGCCACGCGGTGGGGACCAGCCTGCTCAGCTCTTGGAACGGCGCGACGACCGGCAGGCCGACCACGACGACCGGCTCCCGGCTGACGATCCGCATGGCGCCTCCCTCTTGACATCTCCCCCTGCTGAAGCAGGGAGATTCAACCCTCACGGGTTGAGTTTTCTGCTTCGCCGACCACAGCCGACCCGAATCAACGGCAAGGGACGGGATACCGCCCATCGGTCTTACACAGTCTCCACAGACGTCACTTCCCGCCAGCCCGGCGGTAGGCCCGACCAGCTTGGTTGTCACCGGAAGGACAACGCCACGTTAGCACACCTGTCCGTACGCCGGTGTCCCGGTGCGCGAGTAGCAGACGTCGATCCGCCTCGGCGGCGAATCGACTTTCCCTGCCCTGCTCCGCAGGAATCCGTTTCCTCCCCGGCCGGAAGGACTCCGTTGGGGAAGGCCGGAGTATCCACGGAAGGCATCTGATGACCCACGGTTCCGGATCATGATGCCGGATCGACGGCACTAACCCCTGGCTGGGTCACGGCACCGCGCCGGTGACCACGCCCTCCAGCGCCGCTGTCAACTCCGCTGCGGTGATCACCGCTCCGACAGCGTAGACCTCCTGGCCGAGGATGGCGGTCTCCGGGCAGTCGTCCCCCGCCGTCTCGAACTTGACCGTCTCCACCAACTCCCAGGTCCGCAGCTCCCACACCAGGATCGTGACCTCTCGGTTGTACAGCGGGACCCGCAGCGGGACCGTGCTGGTACCCAGGGTGTAGCTACAGGTCCTGAGTTCAACGTCACCCAAGGTCTCGTAGGCGCAGCCGACCAGGACCACCTCGGATGCCGTCTCCGGCGTCCACTCCACAGGAAAGGCCTCCTCGCTGAGCACCACGACTTCCACTGCGCCGCCCATCACGATCGGATGCGGCCCGGTGCCCGCGTATTCCGTCTGCGTGCGGTAGTCGAGGTCCCGGTCCTCGCACAGGTCGCCGAGATCAGCCGGGTCGTCAGGCAAATCCCAGCCGGGGAAGGAGGGTGCTGGCGGTGTTCGCTGTGGGCCTGCCCCGTCCGCAGCGCGGTCAGCACCCGGCCCCGTGCTCTCGCTGCTCTCGCATCCTGACAGGAGCAACGACCCGGCCAGCAGCGCGACCGCGACCTTGAAGAGGCGATGCCGACGGTTCGCGAGATTCGGATAGCGCAGAGCCATCATCCTCCAGGGTGGCCAGCATGGCGGTGGGCGCCGATCAGCGTGACGATGCGTGCGTCTGGAGGGCGCGACAAAACGACTGTCGGTCTATCGATGAGTCTAGCAGCGCGGCGGACGACGGCAGGCCGACCACGACGACCGGCTTCCGGCTGACGATCTGCATGATGCCTCCGGCACCGCCCTCCGGCACCGCCCTCCGGCTCACTACCCGGGTCTACGCACTTGATCGGGGTGGGGTAGCCGCTTGGTCGCTTTTCGTGACGACAACTGGTTGCAGACAATGAAGCTGGGGTCGGGCGTGTCGTAACGCAGGCGTACCCGCGACATCCAAGATCATGGTTCTTGTCTAGGGAATCATGATGAGTGGAAGGTCGCGGGTACGTGGTTCAGGATACTGCCGTGGACACCCTGTTCGGGTTGACGGGTGTGCGGGTCGTCGAGGTCGACACCGAACCCGACGACAGCGTGACGGTGTATGTACAGACGGCGGTGACCGTGGTGTGTCCCGGCTGCGCCACTCCAGCGGCACGGATCAAGGAACGCGTCACCGGCCGGATACGCGATGTGCCCTACGGCGGCCGCCGGATCCGAGTGGTGTGGTGGAAACAGCGCTGGTCATGCCTGAACGAAGACTGTCCACGCGGGAGTTTCACCGAGTCCGTGACCGATCTGCCGACGCGTTCGCGGTTGACGCCCCGACTGCGACGGTCCTGCGCGCGGTCCGTCAGCGACTCCGGGCGCACCGTCGCCGAGGTCGCCGCCAGTCACGGGGTGTCCTGGCACACCGCGCACGACGCGTTCACCGCCACCGTCGATCCGGTACTGGCCGGCGAACCGGAACCGGTCACCGACCTCGGTATCGACGAGGTCCGCCGGGGCCGTCCCCGACTGGCCGCCGACCCGGACACCGGCCGGACACGGCAGATCGCCGACAGGTGGCACACCGGCTTCACCGACCTGTCCGGGCCACAGGGCCTACTCGGCCAGGTCGAAGGCCGCCGCACCGCCGACGTCACCGCCTGGCTCGAACAGCGGGACCCGGCCTGGCTGGCCGGAATCCGCACGGTCTCGATCGACATGTGCCCCGCGTTCCGCGCCGCCGTCCCGCGAGGCACTACCCCACGCCCTGCTGTGCGTGGACCCGTTCCACCCGGTCCAACTCGCCAACAGGATGCTCACCACCGTCCGGTGGCGCATCGTCAGGAACAAGTACGGCCGTCGGGGCCGTAAGACCGACCCCGAGTACGGCATCAAACGACTCCTGACCCGCAACCGGGAGGACCTGTCCCCACCACAACTCGCGAAGCTGTGGAACACCATGGCCGACGACCCGACGCTGACCGACCCGCACCTGGCCTGGATCACGAAGGAACACCTCCGCGACCTGCTCGCCCTACGGATCACCCGCAGCCACACCACCCCCGCGCCCAGCCTCGCGCGTGACCACTGGGCCACCCTGCTGACCTGGTGCGCCGACCACGCCCACGTCGACGAGATCGCCGCGTTCGCCCGTACCCTCGACACCTGGCGCGACGAGATCGTCAACGCCGTCCTCACCGGCGCGTCCAACGCCGGCAGCGAAGGCATCAACCGAATCCAGAAACTCGACGCCCGCGCCGCGTTCGGCTACCGCAACCCCGACAACCAACGCCGCCGCGCCCGAACAGCGACCCGACGACCCCGCAAACGATCACCCAACGCAATCAGCCGCAATCGACTCTGGGTAACCGGACCACAACACCACCCCGACTAAATGCGAAGACCCGGTTTGTGCCCGGTCGACTGCTGATCACGATGCCAGGCGACGTGGCTCGCTACGGGGAAGGCGTAGCCGGTCGCCCCGCCACGATCTCGGCGTTGCCGCTACGAACGGAGTGAGCTGATGAGCCGCAAGTTTCAAGTCACCTTCGACGCGCACGACCCGCCCGCACTGTCCACGTTCTGGCGCGACACCCTCGGGTACGTCCATCCCGGCCCGCCCGGCGTCGAGCTGCCCGAGGGTGCCGACCCGCTGGCCGCGTGGGGCGAGTTCCTGGCGAAGATCGGCGTCCCGGAGGACCAGCGCAACACCAGGTCCGCCATCGAGGACGCGGACGGCGAAGGCCCCCGGCTGTTCTTTCAGCAGGTTCCGGAAGACAAGATCGCAAAAAATCGCGTGCACCTCGACGTCCGGGCAGCTCCCGGACTGCACGGCGAGGAGCGTATGGCAGCACTGGAAGCCGAGTGCGACCGCCTCATCAAGCTGGGAGCAACACGAGTGCGCCGCT
Source organism: Micromonospora sp. Llam0 (assembly GCF_003751085.1). Lineage (NCBI taxonomy): Bacteria > Bacillati > Actinomycetota > Actinomycetes > Micromonosporales > Micromonosporaceae > Micromonospora > Micromonospora sp. Llam0. The sequence continues at coordinate 486,455 of NZ_RJJY01000002.1, forward strand.
TCGATCCCGAACCCCCAATCGGCGCCGGCCACATCGTGATGACCGACCCCGAGGGCAACGAGTTCTGCCTCGACTGAACCCCCCACAGATCCTCTCCAATTCCCGCCTCAGAGTGATCGATCTTCACCAGTGGACCACATGATCAATTCACTCTCATGCCGATGAGCGGATGCCGTGAACCTCGGCGGCCTGCCGGGCGACTGTAAGGGTGTGGCAGGCGAAACGGGCGGGAGACGATGTGGATCGGGTCAGACGCGACGCGTTGCTGGTTGTGCGGGCGCAGCTGGGGGACCGGCGGGCGCTGGCCGAGCTCGTCGGGTACTGGCACGAACCGGTGTGGCGGTACGTGCGGCGAATGGTCGACCGGTCCGGCCCGGCCGACGATGTGAGCCAGGAGGTGTGGGCCGGTGCGCTGAAGGTCCTCCCGGCCCTCAAGGAGCCGGAACGGTTCGCGCCGTGGCTGTTCACGATCGCCCGGCGTTCGGTGATGGACCACCTGCGGGACAAGTACCGCCAGGTCGATCCGCTCGACGGTGAGCCGGCCGGGGGCGACGAGGTCGCTGCGGTGTTGGACCAGGCGCAGGTCGCTGAGGGCCTGGCCGAGTTACCAGTATGCGAACGCGAGGTGCTGATCTTGTTCTATCTCCACGACCTGGCACTGGAGGAGTGCGCGCAGGTGCTGGCGATCCCGGTGGGGACGGTGAAGTCCCGGTTGTTCCGCGCGCGACGGCTGCTGCGTGACCACATGATTGAGAAGGGATATCCAGGATGACCGAGAGACCCAAGTACAGCCCCGACGACATCGTGCGCGGGCTGTCGCTGCCACGGCGCGTCGGTCTCCTCGTGGCTGGGCTCGGTGGCCTGGCGGCAGCCGCGACCATCGGCCTGCTGTGGGCCACCGAACCCGGCGAACTGCCGCTACGGACCAGGATCGCGTTCACCGCGATGATCGGCATCGGGATGGCGTGGGCCGGCTTCGCGGGCTGGGCGTTGGCCCGCCGCCCGCTGTTCGCTGTCGACCGGATGATCGCCGCCTGGCTCGCGGTCACATTCAGCACCCTGACGACACTCGGCATGGTGACGGTCGCCGTCACGCGCGCCAGCACCGCAGGCATCCTCGCTGGCGCGGGTCTCGGCGTAACCCTGACGGTCGTGGCAAGCATGATGCTCGCCCGCGCCCGCGCCTACCGCAGGGCACTGCTCACCCGCCGACACGAGCTCGAACGCGAGAGCCATTGAGCAGTCAGCCTCAAAAGCTCGACACCCCGACAACCAAGCTCTACGTCAGAAGGAATCGGCCATGAACGCTCGTAAGCCACTCCCCATCGGCCCGCTGGCCCTGGTCCTGCGTCACGTCCGACCGGCGTCCACCAGCCACCGCATCGCGATTCTCGCTATCGCCCTCGCTGCGGCCCTGCTCGTCGGTATCGCCCTACTCCTGCGCTGACTGATCGGCGGACACGTCCTGTCATGCCGCGAAGCGCTCGTTACCGAAGGTGGTGCCGGTCGTCAACCTCCGGACGTGCCGATGTGCGTGCACGCGATCATGAATCCGTCGGTTGGTCACGGCTGGCGAGCGGCCGCTGCGGGCGCGTCCGGTAGACCGGCCCGGATCCGCCACGGGCTGGGGTCGAACTGACCCGAATTCAGCACATCGGTCAACATGGCGACGGCCGCGGCGAACCCATCGACGAGGTCATGAGAGCCCTCAACCGGCCATTGCGCCTCGCGGACCTGGTGCATGTTGTGGTCTGGCCGACACCAACGGGCGGCCCCCACTGCCGCGCTGACCGAAAGTTCCGGCATCCAGGCCAGGTCAAGGGTCAGTTCGAGCCAGTCGGAGGGGGCGCTCTCAAACGTGATTGCCACGTCCAGCAGGGACAGATATCCGCGCTTGGACAACATGGCCGGCGTCGGCTCGATGTGCTCTCCGGATACCAGGTCCAGCTGGTGCGACCGACAGCGGGCCGTCATCCCCAACCGTTTCCAGGGCCCTGGTCATTAGATGGTCGGCGGCCATGACATAACTTTAGATCGGCCGGACCGACGCCGGGACGCCGTCGAAGTCGGCGCTGCGGGCAGTCTCGGCCCACCTCTCGACCTCGTCCAGACCACGCCGGTACACGCCCGAGATACGCTCGACCGCTTCGCGCCCGAGCGGCAGGCGCAGCGGCACCTCGTCGCTGTGTGCGAGGGACACGATGATCTCAGCCGCCCGCGTTGGGTCACCTTCCTGGCGGCCGTCGGTCCCGGCCATGTCCGCGCGGACGGCGGCGAGCAGGTCACGGTAGGTTTCGGACGCCTCAGTGAATTCGAGCACGTCGGCGGCGTTGAAGTCAGTCCGGAACCGGCTCGGTTCGACGATCATGACGCGGATGCCGAACGGTGCGACCTCTCCGGCCAGGGCCTCGGACCAGCCTTCGAGGGCGAACTTCGACGCGGAGTAGGCCGACACGCCGGGGAACGACATCCGTCCGCCCTGGCTGCTCATCTGCACGATCGTTCCGGCGCCCCGTGTACGCATCGCGGGCAGCGCCGCCCGCACGAGCGCGGCCGGGCCGAACAGGTGCAGATCCATCAGCTCGCGCAGCTGTGCGTCGCTGACCTCCTCGACCGCTCCGACCACGGCCCGGCCCGCGTTGTTGACGAGAACGTCGAGCTGACCGAAGCGGTCGAGGGTGGCCCGCACGAGCGACGGTGCCGCAGTGATGTCTCGGGCGTCGAAGTGCGCGATCAGAAAGTTGTCGGGGTATTTGGCCGCCAGGACGGCCATGCTGTCCGGCCGGCGTACCGCCGCCACCACATGGTCGCCCGCTGCGAGCGCCGACTCCGCCAGTGCTCGCCCGAAACCGCGGGCCGCGCCGGTGATGATCCAGGTCTGTGTCGTCATGGCGGCAACGCTATGGCTTTGAGCGCGCGCGTACGCAAACGCAGACCCGCTGCGACGCAAATCCTCTGGTCGGCCATAAGGGGCAGCGTCTGCCCTGCGTCTTGGGCAGCGGTTGCCCCCGCGTTTCGCCGAAGGCAAGGTCGTCAAGAATCAGCTCCACCTCGATGTGCGGGTCGGCACCGGGCTCGTGGGGACGAACGCCTGGCCGCGCTTGAGTCTGAGTGCGCACGACTGCTCCCGCTCGGTGCGACACGCGTGCAACTGCTACGCGCAGACGGCGTCAACGAGTCGTGCCTCGTGATGCAGAACATCGAGGGCAACGAGTTCTGTCTCGACTGAGCAGCCGCCGAACCGGGCACACCCCGGAGATCCGCACTCCGCAGCGCCGGCTCGCCCGACCCCGCGCCAGCCGATTGGTCCGTTTTTCTGGCACAACGGGGCCGATCGTCCGACCGGTTGACCGGTCTGATGCTCGTCTGACCCGCCAGCATGGCGGACGCCATCCCGTGCCACCGCCAGACCCGAGGATCCAAGGCGGCATGAACCTTTGTCGCGCCGCCCAGGCAGCCGCCGACCTTCGACCGCCAAGCGACATGCTCATCTGCCGAATTGAGCGCGCAACAGCTCGCCTCAGGACCGTCCGCCCGGCTGGTCGGGCTTGTGTCTGCCCACTCCGCACACCGGCAGGCCAGGCCGCTTGCCGTGCTGGTTGAAGCGGGCCGCAAGGAGGTGTCCTACTCGACGAAGCCGAGTAGGTGAGCTGGCCCCGAGTGCCTGATAAGACCTAATGGGGTCCCGGCAGGAGTCCCGGGCCGCCGTTCGCGATTCATGCCTGGAAGTAGTGTCCTTCGTCCAGGTCGGCGATCAGACCGGGGTGGGCCGGGGCCCAGCCCAGCAGTTCGCGCGTGATCGCGGAGGACGTCGGGTTGTCCATCTGCGCGAACGACCCGAGGAAGCCGAAGTAGTCATTCGCCTCGTCGGGGCTGATGCTTCGGACCGGGATGTCGAGGTTGCGGCCGATGGCAGCAGCGATCTGCTGGAAGGGGACTCCTGCGTCGGCTGCCGCGTGCAGGCGCGAACCGGCCGGTGCCTTTTCGAGGGCGAGCCGGTAGAGCTCAGCCGCGTCGAGCGTGTGCACGGCCGGCCACAGGTTGGCGCCCTCGCCGACGTATGCGGCGTACCCGTGTTGCCGGGCGGCAGCGATGATGACGGTGATGAAGCCGTAGTGGTCGAGCGAGCTGTGCACTGTGGGCGCTAGCCGGACGACGCAGGAGCGCACACGACGGGAGGCAAGGTCGGCTACGAGGTTCTCAGCGTCGATCCGGTAGCCGCTCGGGAAGGCGTCGCGTTCGGTGCCGGGGCGGCCGTCGATGCCGCCCATCGCGAGCATGGCCGTCCCGCTCGTGCCGACCAGAGGTTTGCCGGAGCCGTCCAGGCCGTCGGCGAGTGCCTTGAGGGCGTCCAGGTCGGCCTCGGCGGCGCCGGCCGTGTCGCCACTGAGCATGAGGTCGTGGCGGAAGGCGAGGTGGATGACCCCGTCGGAGGCGGCTGCTTCTTCGCGGAGGACGTCGAGGTCGGACAGGTCGCCGCGGCGTGCCTGAGCGCCGAGCTTCTCGATCGCGGCGGCGGACGTGTCGGAGCGGGCCAGGCCGACGACTTCGTGTCCGGCGGAGAGCAGTTCCGGCACGACCGCGGAGCCGAGATGGCCGGAGGCTCCTGTGAGGAATACGCGCATGGTAGTTCCTTCGTGAGTTCTGATGTCACCTTGCGACATCACTGTACCTCGCGATGTCGCTGTGCGACATGCCGCAGTCCCGGAAAGAATGTCGCAGTGTGACATCGGATACCATCGCCACATGGCCCGCTGGCAACCGGACGCACGCGGCCGCTTGGAGGCGGCCGCCTTCGAGCTGTTCCGTGAGCGAGGCTTCGAGCAGACCACGGTCACCGACATCGCCGCCCATGCCGGCCTCGACAAACGCACCTTCTACCGGCTCTTCGGCGACAAGCGTGAGGCGCTCTTCAACGGCAGCGGGCAGCTGGAGGAGATCCTGGTCAAGGCGGTAGCCGAGACGGACGCCGCCCCTTTCGAGGCGGTCATCGCCGCCTTCCGTCAAGTGGCGCAGGAGATCTTCGCCGACCGCCTTGAGCTGGTCCGGGTGCGCCAGGCCATCATTGAGAGCAGCCCCGAACTGCAGGAGCGTGAACTGCGCAAGATGGGTTCGCTGGCGGTCGCGGTCGCCGCCGCCCTGCGCGCCAAGGGCCTCGGCGAGACCACGGCCGCCCTGGCCACCGAGTCGGGTGTCACGGTCTTCCGAGTTGCGTACGCCCGCTGGGTCGCGCCCGGCAGCGACGCCACGCTCACCGACCTGATCGCCGAGGTAGCCACCGAGCTACGCGCGATCACGTCGGCCCCAGTGCCATGCCCCGACCTCGGTCACCGCTGAACGGCTGCACTCTCACGCCGCTGGTCGCGCGCACTGAGCCTCGATCCACCGACGCGGTTCGTCTTGAGCTCGGTTGAATGGTTTCGGTATTGGGTGGTTTCGGGGCGTGGCTGAATCGCCGATTACGTGGTCGGCTTGCTCCGGGTGTTGTCGTTCGGGGGTTGGGGCGGGGGTTCGCGTGGCCTGTGGTCGGGCCCCTGGTCGCGCGTCGGTGTCGCTGTGGTCAGCCGGGTGCCGGGCGGACGGCGGTGAACAGGTTGTCGAACGCTGCCTGCCAGGGCCAGTGTTCGGGTAGGTGCAGGTGGATGGTGCGGGCCCGGTGCGCGAGGCGGGCGGCGACGGTGATGATGCGGGTGCGGATGGTCGAGGTCCGGGCGGTGGTCCAGGTGCCGGCGGCGAGGTGCCCGGCGGCGCGGGTGAGGTTGTGGGCGATGGCGGTGCGGGTCAGCCAGGCGTCGTTCGCTGAGAATCGGCCTGATGGCAGGTGCGCCAGAGGTCCGGCGATCAGGTCCGCGTTGATCTGCTCGATGACCGCGTGCTGGCGGTGCTGGGCTTCGGCCTGGACCAGGGTGTACGGGCTGTCGGTGAGTACCGCGTGGTACCGGTAGGTGGGCAGGAGTTCCTGCTGGCCGGGAGCCTGGGTGGGGTCGTCGCGGCGGACGCGGCGCACGATCAGCCGGGCGGTCACCTGCTGCCGGGTGCCGGCGAACGCGGTGTATTCGGTTTCGGCGATCTGCGCGTCGGAGATCCACCGCTGTTCCTGTTCGTCCCAGACGGCCTGCGGGTACCGGATGTCGGTCCACTGGTCGTCGCGGATGCTGTCGCACGCGGTGTGGACCTTGGCGTCGATCCGGGCGGTGACCGAGAACCGCACCTTGTGGCGTGGGCGGGTGGCGATGACCGCCTTGGCGTAGAAGGCGGAGTCGGCCCGGACCACGATCTCGCCGGTCGCGCCGCAGGATCGGGCGGTGGTGATCGTTTCGGCGATCATGCTCGCGGCGCCCCGGCCGGAGCCGGCGTTACCGGCGCGTAGCCGGGTGGCCGCGACGACCGGCGCGGACAGTGGCGTCGACACCGTCGCGACCAGGGGGTTGTAGCCGCGTAGCCGCACGTTGTAGCCGCCGATCCTGGTGTGGCCGAACCCGATGCCTTGTTTCTGTCTGCCGTAGACCCGGCGCAGCATCGAGTCGATGTCCACGAAGGTCAGCACGTCCGCGCCGGCCAGGATCGGCACCCGGGCGGCGAGGCCGATCAGGGTGTCGCGGGCAGCGGCGTGTAACTGGCGGACGTGGCCGTGGGTGAAGGTGCGCAGGAACGAGCCGAGTGTCGACGGCGCGTACACGCCGCCGAACAGTGAGCGCATGCCGCCGTGTCGGGCGATGTCGAGGTCGTCGATGCTGTCCGCGCCCGCGAGCATCCCGGCCACGATCGTGGCGACCTTCCCGGCCGGGTTCGCGCCTTTGTCGGTCGGCAGGCTGACCCGGTCCGCGACCGCGTCGTGCAGGCCGGCCTGCTCGGCAAGGCGCATCACCGGAACAAGGCCGGCGTACGACACCAGATTCGGGTCGTCGAACGTCGCGCGCACCACCGGCGCGTCATGGCGTAATCTCACCTGCGAGGTGCCCTCTCGAACCGGGTGATAGAAGCGTCAAAACTCCTATCCTTCCAGTTCAGAGGGCACTTTCTATAGCCGGGGTCCTGCCGGTCCAACCTTCATCGGTGGATCGAGGCTCAGTGCCAGTCCCCCTGCTCGGCGTGGAGGGGGTGCTGAATCCGTTCGCCGCGTCCTCCTGTCCTGACGGCTACCAGGAACGCGTGTTCTTCGAGAGTGAGGGCCCCGAGCGCTACTGCGTGTCAACAGCAGGGAGCAGGTCGAGAACCTGAGGCCGCATGGTAGGAACGGCGGGATGGCGCCGGGCCCTGTCAACTCGTAGGTCCGCGCGTCCTCGGACAGGAGATACATCGAGTTTGTTCACTGATCGAGTTGGTTCACTGGTAGAGCGGCGGATATGTGGCACCGGGTGCCTGCGTGTCGGCCCCGTAGCCGGCGCCCTGCTCTGCGCAGGTGCGTACGTACGGCCGGCCGGCGAGGTAACGGTCCCACTCATCGCGGGTGAGGTTCCGGCCGACCAGTTCACACGCGTGGCGTATCCAGGTGCCCGGGGTGGCCCAGAGCCGGACGGTGCCGTCGTCGGCGCCGCTGGCCAGCAGCTCACCGTCCGGGCTGAAGGCGACGGCGTTCACCTGCCTGAGGTGCGGGCTGAGCGGATCGGCGATCGGTTCGGCGGTGGCGACGTCCCAGAAGATGACCGACCGGTCCTCTCCGCCGGTGGCGAGGAGCCGGCCGTCGGGGCTGAACGCCCCTACCCTGATCGAGGCTTGATTTGGCAGCCGGTGATCCCGCAGCTCAGAGCCATAGCGGCGCCAGAGTCGAGCACCGCCGCTTTGCGCACCGGTCACGGTTAGCAGCGTGTCACCGTTCGGGCTGAGCGCCTCGACAAAAGTGGTTTCGAAGCTGACGCCGCCGGGACCGTCGCCGGCGATCTGTCCCTGGGCGATCTGGTCACCGCTGGTCACGTCCCAGATCCTTACCTGGCCCCGGTCTTTGCCCTCGGCAGCGGCTTGGCGCCCGTCGGACCTGAAGACCAGTGAGAGCCCGCGTCCGCCTGACTGCGCCGGCCCGACCGGTTGGCCGGTGGTCAGCTCCCGTACCGTGATTTCACCCTTGTCGGGATTGATCGCGTAACGCCCGCCGTCCGGGGCGAGCCGCACGACCGTTTCGAAAGTGTCGGGCATCGGATGTGGGGCCAGGAGTTTCCCGGACGGGATCTCCCACCGCTGGATCGCACTGCTGGTTCGGCTCGTCAGCGATCGTCCGTCCGGACTGAACACCACTTGGTGCGGCGCGGTTTCATTGTAGGTATCGTTCGGATCCAGGATCTTCCCGTCGGGGGTCCAAGGGCCGCCGAGCTGACGGCGGCTGGCAACGTCCCACAGCCGCACGCTGCCATCGAACCCGGCGGTGGCCAGTCTGGTCCCGTCAGGGCTGAAGACGACATCGTTCACGCTGCGGGCGTCCACTTTGATGGCAGCCTCCAGCGTCTGCCGGGCTGTGAGATTCCAGAGCCGGATCTGCTGATCATCTCCACCGGAGACCAGCAGCGTGCCGTCGCGGTTGACCGCCAGCGTCTCGACGCTGCCGACATGCCCGGCCAGACCCGGCCCGAGCTGCTGCCGAGTCTTCGGATCCCACTCCTGCACCACGCCCAAGGAGTCGGCGGTGACCAGGGTCGATCGGCCAGGCCGGAACACCAGGTCGCGGAGCGGGGCGGCGAGCCGGATCTCGCCGGTCTGCCGGCGGTCGGGGGAGAGCAGGTGCACCACCCTCTCCTCACCACCGACGGCCAGGAGCTTCCCGTCCGGGCTGAACGCCACCGCCAGCGCATTTTGCACAATGCGCAGCCGATCGACGACTCGGCGTGTGGACACATCGTAGTAGTCCACGATGCCCGATTCGCTGCTGCTAACCAGCAACCGGCCGTCAGGGCTGAAGGTGAGATCGGTGAGGTTGCCCGATCTCGCGTCGAGCGGTCCGCCGGACGGCTTGCGACTGGCCACGTCCCAGATTTGGATGGCGCCATTGTTGTCGAAACCGGCGAGCAGCCGGCTGTCGGGGCTGAACGCCAGGGTGTCGAGGAGCCATCCGTGGTCGGTCAATCGGTGCGGTGTCGGTGAATCTAGGCTTAGGTCCCACAGCGCGACGCCACCGAAACCGCTGGTGGCGAGGAACCGGCCATCCGGGCTGAAGGTGACGGCCTGCTCGGTCGGACCGCCGGTCAGGGTCTTCACCTGCCGACCGGTGTGCAGATCCCACAGCCGCACCTCACCGGGCCGGAGAGGGGCCGCCTCTTCCACGCTCGCCAGCAGGTTTCCGTCCGGGCTGACGGCGACACCCGTGACGGTGGCCCGGTGCCCGTAGAGCACCCGGGACACTTGGATCGGCCGGGACAGGAGGGACGCCAGGGTCGACCAGCCGTCCGGACCGGGGTCCGTTCGCAGCCCTTCCAGCGCGAGCAGCAACGCCAGGTCGGGCTGCCGGTCGGCCACCGCGCCCACCTCGCCGGCCAGCCGGCGGGCGTCCGCCCGACGCGCCTGCTCCAAAGCCCGCGCCGCATGGTGCTGCGCATCCTGTCGCTGGAGGAGCGCGTCCTGTCTCTGGACGAAGGCGAACGCGCCGAGTAGCACCGCGAGGACGAGCAGACCGGCCAGTACGGCGACGCGGCGGCGCTCCCGCCGCAGCCGGCCCTGCTGAGCCGTGGCGCTGAGCCGGACGTACTCGGCCAGGTCCGGTGGGGTGGCCTCCGGCCGGCGTCCGACCCAGTCCACGGCGGCGTCTAGGGCGGTGCCGTGCAGCAGCAGCTCCGGGTCGAGTCCAGGGCGGCCGCTCGTGCTGGCCTGCCACTGTGCGCGAGCGGCCTCCGCGCCCCACCGCCAGGTGAGAAAGTCGTGGTCATCTGCGAGCCAGCGGCGCAACGCGGCCCATTGGTGGATCAGGGCCTCGTGGGCGAGTTCCACGACCGGCGCGCCCGTGACGGGATCCCGGCCGGTGGTGACCAGCCGCCGATCGGCGAGCACGGTCACCACCGCGGTGGCTTCCGGCATGTCGTGCCCTGGGGTGGCGGCACGCAACTCGTCGAGGGTGCGCCGTTGTCGGGTGGCGGGCACGCCGGCGGCCTCGTCGCCAGGGCGGACAAGGGCGGTGATGATTTGGCGGGCCAACGGCGTCCGGTCTTCGGGCAGCGTCGCGCAGGAGTCGGCGTACGCCTGGTCGCACCACCGGTCCAACCAGCCGGTCACGCCGCCGATCCGGTCGTACGCGGCGTGGGTGAGCCGGCCGTCCGCCCGGCGGCGCCACAATTCGGCAAGCGCCGAGGACAGCAGCGGCAGGACCGTGGTCGGCGCGCTCCCAACCGCGCCCGACGGCTCGGTGACTAGCGCGGCGTCGCGGGCAATCCGCTCGGTCAGGCCGGGTTCCACCCCGAGCCCGACGGCCCGGGCCGGCTGTTCGACGATGGCGGCGAGGTCCGCCGCTTCCACCCGGGCCGGTATGTTCACCAGCCCCCGCTCCACCAGGGTCATCACCGCCGGTGCGGCGGCGGCGAGTCGGCTGTAGAAGTCGTCGCGCAGCGTCAGCAGCACCGTCGCGGTCGGTTCTCGGTCGGGTAGCTCCACCAGCTCCCGCAACAGCCGGGCGCGAGACTCCGCCGTCGTGGCGAGCAACAGTTCCTCGAACTGGTCGAGGACCAGCACCAGCCGTCCCGTATCCGGATGCCGGTCCCGCCAGCGGCGTACCGCCACGGCCAGCCCGGCCTCGGCGTCCGGCAGACCCCCCTGTGCCAGGTTCGCGTACGGGTCCTGGCCGGGCCGGGCGGTCACCCAGCCCCAGCGGTCGCTGCCAGGCAGCTCGGCCCGGTCCAATGCGGGCCGAACACCGGCCTGCACCAGTGAGGACTTGCCGCTGCCCGACGGTCCGAGCAGGGCAACGAAAGGGGGATGCCGGTCAATGCTGCCCAGCACCGCGGCGACCGGCCGGTCCCGGCCGTGGAACCACGCCGAGTCCGCGGTGGTGAAGGCCCGCAGTCCCGGGTACGGGCAGACCTGCGACAGCCGCAGGTCCGGATGGGTCGCCCGCAGGGTCTCGGTCGGGGTGACATAGCCGGTGGAACGCCCCCGACCGTGCCGGTCCGGGGCGGCAATGGAGTCCACCATTCCGATCACCAGGCCGGTCCCCTCGTCGACCACCGGCGCCCCGCTGAACCCCTCGGTCACCTCGGTGCAGTCGGTCAGTTGCAGCAGCTCGACGTCGTTGTCGCCGCGGATCCGGTCGCCGGTCACGGCGTACCCGAACTGGCCCTGGTCCGGTGCATTCGTGGGGAATCCGTAGGTCTTCACCGGACGCCGACCCGGACCGGCGGCGCCCAGGGGCAGCGGCCGGGCCGTCACCGGCGCAGGGTCGGCCATCCGCAGGAACGCCACGTCGCCCGCGCCGGGCGCCCCCCAGCGCGGCGCCGACACCCAGGCTCGCCGGAGCTCGTCGTCCAGGTGGGGGAAGCGGACCAGCACCGGGCCGTCCGGCGGTGTACTCCCGCCGCCACCGAGGACGTGGGCGCAGGTGGCGAGCAGTCCGTCGGCGACCAGGAACCCGGCACCGGCCACGCGGCCGGCGCCGTCGAGGACCTGCACCACACCCTGGACGAACCCCACCGGCGCGGCGCCGGCCCCGTCGGGTCGCCCGCCGGCATCCGGATCTTCCTGACCCCCCAAGGCCTTAGTCGGTCCGGTCGGCAGCGGAAGCCCAACGCATGGTCACCTTGAGGTTGCACTCGCCGCTCGACCGCGCAATCACGGCACCAAGCTCGGCGCGGAACTGCACACCGAACTCCACAGTGATCTCATCGGGCTCGGCCCGCCGCAGCTCCCCGAGCGCGGCGCGGGCCGCCACCGTCACCGGCCGCAACGCGGCCTCCATGCTCTGCGTGGCTCGCGCCAGCACCTCCCCGGGACGGCCCGCCTTCACCACACCGGAACGGCCGTCCACCTCCTCGATCTCCACGACCACCGTCCCGCCCTCATCCAGCGGAACCGCCATGAACTCGACCATGTCACTCCATTTTCCGTCGTTCGGGGCATTTCCGTCGTTCGGGGCAGCCGACACCGGATCAACCGTCCGGACCCGACTCGGGGTGGCTGACCGCCGCCGACCGCACCCTAACAAGTAGTGCCATAACCCAGTGGCCAACTGCCATTGATCGATTCGCTGGCCCGCGCACATTTCGGCCATCTTGTCGAGGTTGTCCAGCCCTCTGAGCTGAGGTCGACCAGCGGCCCGGGGCGTTACGTGTCCCGGTCGGCACCGCGGACACGCCGCCGAGCGCGTGTCTCTCACCATGGACGACAAGCGTGGACGGTTACCTGTTCTTGCGAGCGAGCATCAGCGGATGCTCACCAAGCGGAGTCATCGGACGCCCCCACGGCGACGGTTGCTCCTGCGACGTGGGGCCGGCTTGCGGTTGGTGCGTAGCGGCGCTGGTTGCCATGACGGGATGTCATCGCAAAGGCAGAAGGCCGGAGGCAGCGTGGTGCTTGTGACCCCTATCGTCCGCCGCCCGGCAGCGTACGGTGCCGATATTGGCTGCACCTGGGCGGCTCCGGCCGGTGAAGCTGCGAGGGGTCCGGGCTACCGCAGAAGTGAACGAGGCTCCCTTCATGCACTACTTCCTCCACGGGCCATCAGGATTTGCCAGGTCAGTAGCCGTATTACCGCCGCGTTTCGGTACGCGTTTGCACCCGCGTCTCGCTGAGGGAAACGTGGCGAACCAAGAACCGGTTTCGTGTTGCCGGCGGGGCTGGGTTCACGGTTGGTCGGGTGATGTTCTTGCTGGCCAGGTCGTGCCGGTTGCCGCATGGTCGAACGGCCGGTCGTGCAACGCGAGCCACGGCGCGTAACTGCTGACCGCGAGAAGCAGGTCCTGGTGGGATACGGGCGGTGGCGGGAACTCGGCCGGTGACGGCTGGGGCCACATCCGCAAGCCGTGCGGCGCCGCCAACGGTAGCGGGAAGGCCGTGCGGTTGGCGAAGCTGTAGACAAGCATCGCGATGCCGTTGACGATCAAGCAGCTGGCCAGCAAGCGGCGTGGCGCCTTGCCCGGCGTGGGAGGGCTGGTCCGGTCGAACGTCACCTGGGCCTGCATCTGCTGGCATACGCCGAGGTCGTGGTGGGCGGCGAGCCAGACCCAGGAGCTGGCCGGCGGTGTGTCTTCCTCAGCGAGGCGCTGCCTCATCTCAAGCGGCAACCAAGCGTGGTCCTGGTTTTGGCTGCCGAGTCCGGCAAGCTCCGACGTCCAAGAGGTCTTCACCGCCCAGCGGGCCAGCATCACAGACTCGGCCGGCGACAGCAACACCGACCCGGCCTGCTTGCGGGCATGGATGAGCCCCTCCAGGATCGGCTTGGTCGCTGTCTCGAGGCTGCTCATCCAGCCGTTGTTGCACCTGGTGCAGACGGTCCGGGTCACCTGATGCAGCAGCGAGTTCCGCGATACCCGGACCGATTCGCCCACGCTGGCGTACGCCTGCTCGTCGTCCTGGAGTCCGAAGCCAGTCGCATGGGTGGTCCGCTCCATGGGCAGCGGCCCGACGACCTTGCGCATCCACTTCGCCAGCACGTGCTCCTCGGACCGTTGCCCACGATTACCGCAGAAGGCGCAGCGCCACGGCTGAAGTGGTCTGGACACCCCTGCCTCCGTCCGGCCAGGCCGTCAGGCCAGGCCGCTGCCGTTGGATATCAGTTCCTGCTGGATGCGGTCGATGTTCCAGCGCGGGTCGAGCACGACACCCTGGTACGCCGACGCCGCGAGGCGACTCCATGCAGTCTCGCGCATCCACCGGTCGTCCTCCTCCGGCGCGAGTAGGAAGACCACCTCGTTTTCGGCGAACCGGAGCTGGCGGGGCACGCGCCATTCACGTTCCCAGTCGAACTCGTAGCGGGTCTCGCCGTACTCGCCGGGGTTGTCGTAGAACTGGGTGATCTCCCACAGTGGATCATTCGGGTCGATGCTGCCCCGCATAGCAGCAGTGACCAGCGCCTGAAACCGTACCGCGCCTGGCGTGTCCTTGCGCAGGTAGGTGACCATCTGACCACCCTGGGACTCGATGAATCGCTTGGCGAAGCCAACCCCGTAGGTGCCGTGCCGGTCGGCGAGCCGGTCCAGATGTCCCAACGGGATCTCGCTGAGGCAGACCGACATCTGCGAGTCGCCCAACTCGGGCAGCTTCCGCACAACGCCGGTGGTCGCACCGGCTTCGATGGCGCCCGCACCGAACACGCCTTGGATGCTGTCGCGATCCGTGAGGTGCACGACGTACTCGGACATGTCACGCCAGTCCCCGTGGCCCATGTACCCCAGCAACCCCGTCCTCCTTACCGGTCGATCTCGCACCTCTCCTAACGAACCCGGGCCGGGTCGGGAACCATCCGCGACAGGCGGGAACCGTGGCCGGCAATGAGGACGCCCTCGGAGCCGCCCCGGTCCGCCGGGTGAAGCACCACTGGCGGCAACAGGGCTTCCGGATGGATGTCCGGGAGCCGGGGCGCTTGCCAGGTGTCGATCATCGCTGGCGACTCAGAGGATGCGGCGCGTGGAGCCCATCGACAGGCGCGAGGTCGCTGACGGTGTCCCTGGTGGCGGACGACGACGGTGTGGCCAAAGGTCCTCCGCAACGCCGGCTACGAAGGGCTGGCCGTCCGGGACCGGACAGCCTTCCTCAACACACTTGTCCGACCCACGGCGCCCCCAATACCGGATCCTGGCCGACCGCGAGCCGGACACCTATGGGCCATTTGCTGGCCGGCAAGCCATCACAACCTGATCACCCGCCAGCGGGCCGTGTGTCCGGTCGGTGCAGTGCTGCACCGCGCGGCACGGTCCGCGACCAGGCGTGGATGGACTCGACGGAGGCAGCAGCCCGCGCGGCACCGTACGTACTACATCCCGGCGAGGGAGCTCTACCTACGATTCAGCTGTCGGTGGGCTGACCGCTGTTGGCGGTGTCAGTGAATCGCGCAGATCGATCCCATGCAGTTCCAGCAGCACACTGACGATCTTCTTCGCGAGCGCGGCTTCAGGGGCACCCGCGGCGGTCCCAGCCTCAAGTATTGTCCGCAGCGACTCTAGGCGACGCGACAGAGCCCAGTAGTCGGGTTCGTTCTCCAGCCAACGATCGATGATCGCCAAGCACGGCAATGGGTGGGTCGCGGACAGCTCGGCCAGTCGTCGGAGGGTCTGTGGGTCAAGCTCCACGTCGCGGCAGCGTTTAAGTACGGCTAGCAGTTGCTGGAGAGACCAGGTGTCGTCGAAGGCGCCGCTGACGAACCAACGATCGAAGTCGGCCAGCTCGCGTGGATCCGATCCGGCGAGGTCGACGCTGTCGATCCGATATTTCCAGAGTGCCTTGAGCCTTCCAGATAAGGCCGTCTCTAGGGGTTCATCCTTAGGCAGGTTCATGCCGACGCTGCGGGTGAGCTGCGCGGCCACGTCTGCTGGCACGTTCCGATAGAAGCGTTGCAGTAGCTGATCCTGATCGGTGAGCGTGAGTGTACCGAACCAGTAGCGGCGAAGGAGGTGATGGCCCAGGTTGGTTGCCCTGGCGACGGCGTATTGGTCCGTCGCCGTGGGGTCGAGGTCGTCGATCGCGCGCCCGAAGACGCTGTTTAGAAGGGTCCAGGTGTCGGCAGTCTGCCATTGCCGCTCCACGAGTGCAGCCCACGCTGCCCGCCAGTAGGCGGCCTGGTCGGTATCCGTAGGGAAGATGGCGTCGAGGTGCTGCGCCGTCCATGCGGAGTCAAGCATTAGTAACTCCGGGATCAGGATTCCGTACGTGGCACGCACCGCAAGTGATCGCTCGACGTGGATGTCGAGGTGCCGATCAACGATGGCCATCGCGCTACTCACGTCTACCTCCGGGTCGGCGCGCTTGGCGCAGAGCGCGTAGGCGATCGCGGCACGGACCGCCAACGCTCGGGTTCCGTCGAGCGGAACGGCCTCGAACCCGTCGCCAGCGGTAGGCATGCCGACCGGGACTTCTGGATCAGGGTCGGTGCAACAGGCCACAACGATTGGCCACAACGGATCGTCCTGGGCTGGAGCGACATACGCGTCGGTGTTATAGGCGTGGATGATCAGCCTCAGCGAGGCGGTGCGGGCCTTCAGCCATATACGTTGGGTGCGGCTCTTTTGGAGTGATGGCTGGTCATCCGGCGAGGGTGTAGCCCTCCCGTTGTTGCTGGTATCTGTTCTGGTGTATGCGTTGGTGTTCTTGTTGCAGGTGGAAGGCCCAGTAGGCGTTGAAGTCGCCGTTGGCGGATACGGCGCGTAGCTTGAGGATGGCTTCGGCGGTGTCCAGTCCCCAGCGGGCGCCGGTGATGTCCATGCGGTCCTTGACCAGATGCCGGCAGGCGCCCTCGATCACGCCGGTGGCGATCGGCCACCCCGCAGCCAACGCGGTGTGGTAGTCCAGGTAGGGCTGGTGGCGGGTCAGGTAGTCGGCGCACTCGTCGGCGCCGGCGCGTTCCCTGGCCGAGTATCCGTACCGGGTGGCCCGCCGACGGATCCCGGCCGCGACCTGCCCGGCCTTGCCGGACAGGATCTTGACCGCCTGCTCGCCGACCCACGCCTCGGCGGCGGGGTCACCGGTGTAGAAGAACGCCCACGCCGCTTTCCACACGTACTCGAGCACGTGGACGAAGTCCAGCACGATGTGGACCTTCACCTGGCGGCGGTCCGCCTCGGCCCGGACCGCGTCGATCTGGGCACGGTTACCGTCAACGAGCACGACCCAGGTCCGCGCCTGCCGCGGGTCACGGCGACACGCCTCGTCGAACCCGGCGGCGACGACCGGGGCGATGTCGTCGACCACGGACGCCGTCAACCACCTGGCCTGGGCGACCGGACCCCGCCGACGCCGGCCGTCGTCACCGGTGATGATCTCGGACGGGGTACGCGGCACCGGCGCCGCGTCGTAGACCACCGCCAACTCCGCCATCCGTTTACGGCCACGTTTCTCTCCCGGCGACAGCCGGGTGGTCAACCTACGGCCTGTCCGGGCGGCGGCCTTCGCGGTGGCGTCCCGTAACGCGGACGGGATCATCACGACACCCTTACCGTCGAACGACAGCACCAGCAGCCAGCCATCGCCGACCGGCCGGTGCGATCGGGTGTCGTAGAACGCGGCCACGTCCACAGCGGCGGCCACCGCCAACTCCTGCACCTGCCGTTTCCCCACACCCACCCCGCACGACCGGTCGATCGCGGCGACCGCGTCGTCGAACGATCCCCGTACCGACTCCACCGCCGCCAACCGGCGCAGCCCGTGCGAATGCCTCTCCACCGGCAGGTTCAACACCGCGTCCGCCGGATACAGGTTGGCCACTCCCGACGCCCGGTACGCCATCCTGGTCACCGTCACCGCACCGAACACCGTGCCCAGCCCCCGACCATGCCCCACCTCCACCCGGGAACGGACCACCTCATCGGCACCGACCACCCGTTCCCGGCGCACCTCCCGCGCCGCCCGCAGATCCACATGGTCCTGCAACAACAACCGCAGCAGCTCACGACCCCGCACCGCGAGGCGGTCCTCCAACTCGGCGTGCGTCAACCCGTCACTGTCCGAGCCGGCCAACCCCTCCACCAACTCCTCGAAACACTCCCGCGACCGGTCGAACGCCCCCGCCACCACGTACCCTGACACCCGGGCTCCTTCTTCGGTTGTGGATCTAGACCACCCATCAACCTACGAGAAGGAGCCCTTCAACCTTCCAACCGACCCAAACACCCCCGCGACCACTCCCCGCAACCACTCCGCGACCATAGGCAATCAACTCCTCACTCCAGAAGAGCCGCACCCATATACGTTGAGTTCGTCCTGTGACACCTGAGGATAGTTCGGCACCCGCCTGCTCATTGATCCAGGCGCATAGCGGTCTCACTCCTTCCCAGTTGAGGTTGCGTTTCTTTGCTGCGGCTCGCCATAGGGCTTCCACGATGGGCCCCACGTAGTCAGGTGGAAGCCCGACAAAGGCGCCGGCCTCTGCGGAACGAGTCTCGGCGTCTGCTTCGACGCTCTCCGTCAGGGCGACTCGCAGCGAGCCATGGTCTTCCCGTGGCCAGGTTGTCGTGGAAGGCGGCTGCCAAGTCCGCAGAAACTCTGCGAGCTCGTCCGTGGTCATCCTGCTTATCTGCGCAGCGCTAAGTGGACTGTTACCGCCCCACACAGCAACGACCGCAGGCGGGGCTTGTGTCCGGTCAGGAACCGGGCCGTGCTCGGCTAGCAGCATGAGCAAACAGGCTCGCTCCTGCGCAGACAGGATCGGCTCGATGGACGCGTACCGATCCCGCTGCCACGTCTCGGCGTAGGCGTCTATCGCGCTGGTAGCGACGTCGGATCGCCACCCCTGATACCAAGCCTCATCTGGGCCCTGAGCGATAAGGGCGATCATCTTCTGCTGATCCCGTGGCTCCAGCCAGGGTTGCCCGGCGGCCGCCAGGAGGAGGTACTCACGCTCGACCTGATCATCCGACATAACCGACGCGTCGGTGAGGAAACGTCCGACAATGACAGGCACCTGAGCACCGTGCTCGCGAAGAAGATCGAGTATGAGTCGGGTGAAGATTGTCCACCGGTGTATGCCTAACTCGGCAACCACTTCATCGATAGTCATTTCGTTGTCGCCGATGATCTGGCGTGCAGCCGCGCGGACAGCGTCGGTGAGGCTGCTTCGCGGGTCATGCTCCGCGTCTGGATCGTCCTCGATCGCCGGCCGCCACCTCCACGAGTCGTCGTGGGTCTCGGCCCTCCCGCTGCTATCCGGATTTCCTGCCACAACGGCCCTCTCAAGTAGGTCACACAGCAAAGTGAACGCGGGGCGGCCCGCCGCGTGTATCAGCGCCGGCGCGGTGCTTCTCAGCACCTCTGCGTAGTCGTAGCCACTCATCCGGTTGGCGCTACGCCCCCGACGCGGCGGCACTGCCGCGAGCAGCGCCTTTGCCAGGCTCAAGGCAGCCTCAGGATGTCCGCCTGTAGCCAGGTGCACGATTAGCTCGCCCACCGCCTCGGGAGCAAGCACGCCATACTCACCGGGCACAGCCGACGTGATCTGCGGCGCCAGTTGCACTGCGAGGTCGGCGGGCAGGGCGAGCGCGATCTGCATCAGGTTCCACGTCACACGACTGTTTTCAGTAGCTGGCACGGACCGTGCCGCATCGAGCACACCCGTTGGATCGTCAGCCGATATCCGCACGAGGTAGTCCGTCTCTGGCCACGGGGGCAAGGTCACCGACTGATCCTCACCGAAAACCGGGGCCGGCGGCGTCGCGAAGAACCCCTCCTCGCGCAGCGGACCTATCCAGTCCGCCGTCGCGCGGCTGAAAAAATAGTGCCGGGTAACGAAGTTTGAACGGAATCGGTCCTTAAGCACCCTAGCCTCAGACCGTCTAGGTGGCACCGCCCCAAGCAACTCGTCGAGACGAGCGAATACCTCGACATAGCGGTCGCGGCAACGCTCTAGCACCTCATCGAGCATCAGCTCGAAGTCCCGTACGAGGTCGCGGAACTCGCCGTCCAACCGACGTGGCGAACCAAGTCCCGACCGATGGGCCCACCCTGCGAGGCTGCGTGGTCCTCCCTGAACGCCCAGAGTCAGCCAGAATTCCGCGACCGGTGACGCCGGGTCAACCCCCAGCACTCCGAGCACCGCTTTGATTGAATTCTGATGCCCAGAAATCTTCTCCATCGATGGTTCGAGTACCGCGCGCAGCGCGCTTTCGACTTCTCGGAGAGCATGGCCGATCAGGTGGGTAGCCGTTGGCCGTGGCGGCTCCTCCGCCAACAACTCGCATGCATCGCGAAAGAACTCAGCCGCACTCTCGCTGACCAAGCGTCCAAGTAGCCGGTAGATCCGGATCTGGCGGGGCGACAAGATCGACGCCAGATCACCGGAGTTCGACACATCAATCCCCTCGGCTCGTCGCCAGCGGAGCCTACCGGTCGCCGGTGTCGCCTGGCAGGAAGCGCCCATCGGGACGAGCGCCGGGATGAACCTCGGCGACTTCGGCCCCCGGGCATCGATCGGATCGTCGCCCGTATAGAACGTGCGGTCATCTACCGCTTCGGGTTTCGCCGCCTGATGTGGCGTCGATGGGTACTACACCGGCTCCGACGCCGAGACTGCCTGCCCGAAGCGCCAAGCTTCGACGGTAGGGTTCGGAGTCGCTTGGGGCACAGTGAGGTACAGGTGGGGTGATAGCGCCCAGGGCAGCCTCCGATATCGATGGTGACGAGTCGAGGTCGGTGTAAGCGGAGCGCCGCCCCGCGCCTCCCAAGTTGCTCCCGGAATGTTCGAGACCTGGGAGGTCAGCGGCAACGTCTGACCCGCGTCTCGGGCCGCGTTTGCCTCCGCGTCTCGCCGAAGGCAAGACCGTCAAGAACCGGCTGCATCTCGACGTACGGGTTGGCACCGGTCTCGTCGGTGACGAGCGGGTGGCCGCGCTCGAAGCCGAATGCGCCCGGCTGGTCGCGCTCGGCGCGGTACGCGTACGGCTGCTGCGCGCCGACGGTGTCAGCGAGTCGTGCCTCGTCATGCAGGACGTCGAGGGCAACGAGTTCTGCCTCGACTGAGCAGAGAAAGACAGGTGATCGCTGCCGTCGCTGGCCGTACGGCGGTCAAATCGATGGCGTCGGGGAGACCTCGGCGGCACACTGGCGGCCATGCAGGCACAGGTACGAGACGTCGCCGATCTGGTGGCCGCCGGCCACCCGGTGAAGTTCCTGTTCTTCTGGGGCCATCAGCCGGAGGCGGACGGCAGCGTCGGCGCGGGTTGCCTCAGCCAGTGGTCGCCGATCGGCTTTACTGTGGACGGTGTCACGTTCGCCACCGCCGAGCACTACATGATGTGGCGAAAGGCGGTCCTGTTCGACGACCAGGTGATGGCCGAACGGATCCTCGTCGCACCCCATCCTCGCGCCGCCAAGGTGCTCGGCGGCCGGGTCGCCGGGTTCGACCAGCGGACGTGGAACGCCCATCGCGTCCCGATCGTGGTCGCCGGAAACCTGGCCAAGTTCAGCCAGCACCCCGACCTGCGCGCGTATCTGCTCGCCACCGGGCAACGCGTGCCGGTCGAGGCCAGCCCAATGGACCGGATCTGGGGCATCGGGCTGACCCGCGACGATCCCGCCGCCACCGACCCCGCCCGGTGGCGCGGCCTCAACCTGCTCGGCTTCGCCCTCATGCGGGTGCGGGACACGCTGCGGGAGCAGGCGGGCGAGTAGCCGTGGCCGGGTCGGCGGGTTCACCGCCGGGTCGGGCTGATTCCCTCCAGGGCGAGACGCATCAGCCGTTGCGCCTCGGTCGCGCTGGCCGACTCCGTGGCCAGCGCGATCGCGTTGACGAGGGTCACCAGGTCGGCCATCGCGACGTCCGGGCGTACGGCTCCGTCGTCGACGGCCCGCCGCCGCAACGGTTCGCCGGCCGCCACGAGCATCGCGCAGCAGGACTCGTCCTCCGGTGGCTCCTGCAGCAGCGAGGCGACCAGGCCACGGGTGGTCGCGGTGTACGCCGCCAGCTCGCACAGCCAGGTCGTCAGCGCCTGGCCTGCGTCCGGCCCGGCCGTCAGCTCTGCGGCACGGGCGCACAGCGCTCCGACCCGGTCGTGGAAGACCGCCTCCAGCAACGCCCATCGGGACGGGAAGTGCCGGTGCAGGGTCGCCGAGCCGACGCCAGCGACGCGGGCGATCTCCTCCAGGGAGGCGTGCGCGCCGTCGCGGGCGACCGCTTCGCTGGCCGCCGCGACGATCAAAGCGCGGTTGCGTTGTGCGTCAGCTCTCATGGTCCACCATTTGGAGAAGTGGGGTGTCCCCCCATATCGTAGCCGACAGGAAACGGGGCACCACCCCACTTAACCAGGAGGAAGCATGACCGTCCTTGTCATCGGCGCGACCGGCAAGCAGGGCGGGGCCACCGCCCGGGCCCTGCTCGACCGGGGTGTCGCGGTACGCGCCCTGGTCCGCGACACCAGTTCCGATGCCGCCCTGGCCCTCCGGGAACGCGGAGCCGTACTGGTCCGTGGCGACCTGGACGACCCCGCCTCGCTGCTCGCCGCCGCCACCGGAGCCGACGGCGTCTTCTCCATCCCGTACCCCGACGTCACCGATCTGCAGGGCGACGCCGAGCTCCGCCGAGGCCGCAACGTCGTCGAGGCCGCCCGCAAGGCGGGCGTGGCACAGTTCGTCCACAGCGGCGTCGCCGGCGCCGGCGACTTCCACCGCAACCAGCCCGGCTGGGCCGAGGGACGCTGGGAACGGCACTACTGGGAGAGCAAGGCGGCCGTCGACGAACTGGTACGGACCGGCGGCTTCGCCCGTTGGACCATCCTCAAGCCCGCGACCTTCATGGAGAACCTGATCGGCTGGTCCTACCTGTTCGGCGACTGGTCCAGCGGCACCATCGTCACCGCCTTCGCGAAGGACACCCACATCGCCTGGGTGGCGGTCGACGACATCGGCCACGCAGCGGCCACCGCCTTCACCGGGCCGGGCACCCTCGACGGTCTGGACGTGGAACTCGCCAGCGACCTGCGCACGATGACAGAGGTCGCAGGGATCCTCAGCGAGGTCACCGGTCGCTCCATCGCCGCTCCGGTCCTCACCCCGCAGGAAGCGCTGGAACGCGGCCTGCCGCCGTTCGCGGTCAACGCCGCCGAGCAGATCAACGAGAACGGCTCCCCCGCTCGTCCGGAGATCGCCCAGGCGCTCGGCCTGCCCACCACCGACATGCGCACCTGGGCGCGACGGACCTTCTCCTGACCCGCTGAGCCGCACCGGCGGGCGGCCGGTCGACCTACCGTGACCGGGTCAGGGCCCGGCGCGGCGCTTCACGACGGTGCGTGCACCATTCGAACCGCCCGTGACCGCACTCAGGCCGTTGTCTCGCGGGCGAAGTACGGTTCGGCCGCCGCGAGGCGTGGTGCCGCGATGCCCAGCCGTCGGGCTTCGGCCAGGGTGTCGCGGCAGACCTCCCGCGGCTCCTCGGCGTCCGGGTCGTCGTGTGCTTCGAACCCCACTCGTGCTGGCGGGAAGTGGGTGGTCAGCCAGGCGAGGGCAGCGGCGGTCGACCAGGTGGGCGCACGCAGCAGCATGCTGCCCCGGTGTCGCCGCAGGTCGACGCCGCGTGCCTCGAGCAGCGGCAGAAGTTCGCGGCTGACGCGCAGCGCCGCGCGCAGGTC
This sequence comes from Micromonospora sp. Llam0, assembly GCF_003751085.1. Classification (NCBI taxonomy): domain Bacteria; kingdom Bacillati; phylum Actinomycetota; class Actinomycetes; order Micromonosporales; family Micromonosporaceae; genus Micromonospora; species Micromonospora sp. Llam0. The sequence goes on from NZ_RJJY01000002.1 coordinate 509,626, forward strand.
ACCGGTAGACCCGGCCAGCTTCGCCAGCGAGCCGAGCCGCAGGCCCTGTGCGTGCAGGCCGGCGTCGAGCACGAAGTGGATCCACACCCAGCCACGGAAGTCGGGCTGCTCCCGGGGCCGGAAACCGGCATCGCGGAAGGCCTGGCGCACGGCCTGCTCGCGGGTGGTCGGTGGCCGGTCGAGGGTGCCGAAGAGGACCGATGGCAGTAATATCCCGCGCAGCACACCGTCCTGGCCGAAGCTACCGCCGGCCGGCGGGAAGCCCCAGGCGACCCGGTCGACGGGGAGCGCGCCGATCGCGGCCAGCGGCTCGGCCCAGATGTTGCCGAGGATCAGGACTGTGGCGGTGCCGACGCGCGGGGCCAGGAAGTCGGCCGCCGCTGCAAGGCGGTGGTGCGGGACGCTGAGCACGATCAGGTCGAAGTCGTGGTCCGGTGTCAGCTCCTCGCGGTAGCGAACCGGCCAGGTCCGGGCGACGCGCTTCCCCCAGATCCGCCGCCGGCTGTCGAGCAGGTCGAGGTCGACTGCTCCCCCGTACGCCGCCGCGCGGCCCGGCCGGACGTAGAACTCGACGTCGTGGCCGGCTTCCAGGGCCCAGCCGCAGATGGTGGCGACCACGCCCCGGCCGAACATCAGGATCTTCACGCTGCACCTCGTACGGTAGGCTGAACTGGAGGTTGTCTCCAGTTCCTAGAAATATGGAGACAGTCTCCGTTTTTGTCAACCACGAGGTGCTCATGACCGACAAGCCGCTACCCGCCAACACCGCCCCCAAGCCACTACGCGCCGACGCCCAACGCAACCGCGCCGCCCTGCTCGCCACGGCCCGGAAGGTCTTCGCCACCGGGGCCTTCTTCGACCTGCGCTTCGACGACTTCGCCCGGCTCGCCGGGGTGGGCACCGGCACGCTGTACCGCCACTTCCCCACCCGGGAGGCGCTGGCCGAGGCGGTCTACCGCGAGGAGGTCGCCACGCTGTGCGGCCGCGCCCGCGACCTGCAGGCCACGCTGCCCGCAGCGGAGGCGTTGGCGACCTTCCTGCGCGGCATGGTCGACTACCTGCACGCCCACGCCGGCCTCGCCCGGACCCTGGCCACCCTGATGACCACCGGAGCGTCGGCGAGTACCGGATCGGGCACCCTCGCCGAAGGCAGTCGGGCGTTGGAGCAGGCCGTCACCGACCTGGTGGCCGCCGCCGTCAGCAGCGGCGCCGTCCGCGACGATGTGAGCGCCGGCGCCGTCATGATGGCCCTGCACGGCATCGGCGCGGCCCACGACCGCGACGACTGGCGGGCCGAGGCCGACGGCGTCATCACCCTCGTCCTGGACGGGCTGCGCCGGTCCCCTGCGGACGCGGCCCAGCGGCCTGGTGGCTAGCGGAGCAGGCCGCGCCGGTAACCTTCGGCGACGGCGGCGGCCCGGTCCCGTACGCCGAGTTTGTCGTAGATGTGCTGCAGGTGGGTCTTGATGCTCGCCTCGCTGATGAACAGCCGTCTCGCCGCCTCCCGGTTGCCGGCACCGTCGGCGACCATTTGGAGCACCTCCCGCTCCCGGCTGCTCAGCACCAACCCGGTCGGCCGGCGTACCCGGCCCATGAGCCGGCCCGCGGCGGACGGTGCGAGGACGGACTCGCCTCGGTGGGCGGCCCGGACGGCCCGGATCAGGTCCTCGGGTGGGGTGTCCTTGAGCAGGTAGCCGGTGGCGCCCGCCTCGACCGCCGGCAGCACGTCGGTCTCGCTGTCGAAGGTGGTGAGCACCAGTACGCGTACCGATGGTGCGGTCTGGGCGAGGGCGGCGATCGCCTCGACGCCGGACATCTGCGGCATCCGCAGGTCCATCAGCACCACGTCGACCCGCAGCCGTACCGCCTCGGTGACCGCGTCCCGACCGTCGGCGGCCTCGCCGGCCACCTCGATGTCGGGCAGCCCTGCGAAGGCGCCCCGAAGTCCGTTGCGGACGATCGGGTGGTCGTCGACGATCAGGATGCGGATCATGATCGCAGCATCGGGATCGCCGGCACCCGTACGCTGATCGCGGTGCCCTCGCCCGGAGCGGTCTCGATCTCCATCGCACCTCCGACGCTGCGGACCCGTTGCACCATGCTCCGCAGGCCGAACCCGTCGGCCGGGCCACCGTTCATGCCCCGGCCGTCGTCGCGAACGTCGAGCAGGACCACATCGGTGAGATAGGACAGGGTCAGCCCCACCCGGGACGCATCAGCGTGTCGGACCACGTTGTGCAGCGACTCCTGCGCCACCCGAAACAGGATGACATCGATGGCCGGGCTCAGTGCGACCTGTTCGCCGGTGACGTCGAACCGCACGGTTGTTCCGGTGTCGGCTGCCCAGCGCCGGGCCAGGTCGCCCAGTGCCGCCGGCAGGTGGGCGGCCTCCAGTTGGCGCGGCTGCAGTGCCTGCACCGACCGCCGGGCCTCGTCCAGGCTCTCCCGGGCCAGGGCCAGCGCCCGGTCCACGTGCTCACGCGCCCGGTCCATGGGCTCACCCGCCCGGGTCGGCGAATGCCAGACCCGCTGGGCCGCCTGCACCTGGGTGATGATGCCGGTCAGGCCCTGGGCCAGCGAGTCGTGGATCTCCCCGGCCATCCGTTGCCGCTCGTCGCGCACGCCGGCCTCGCGGGCCTGGGCCAGCAGTTGGGCATGCAGCCCGGCGTTCTCCTCCAGTGCCGCCTCCAGCCGGGCGACCAGTTGTTGGCGTCGCTCGTGCTGCTGGGTGCTCCGCTCGGCGAGCACGATGCCGGCGCTGATCGCCACGGTCTGGATGACGATCACCCCCAGGTAGGTGCCGAGCGACTGCACCGTCGCGGCCGGAGCTTCGGTCGCCATCGTGTTGATGACGACCGAGGTGCCGAGCACGCCGGCCGCCCCCAGCGGCCACGGCCGCAACTGGTACGCGTGGAAGAACCCGGTGATGGCGAAGAGCAGGAAAATGACGTCACGGGCCATCAGCGCGACGCTGAGCGTGAGCAGCCCGGCGAAGTAGATCAGCATCGGCAGGGTCCGCCTGGGGCGGTCCGGCGGCACCCGGGTGTGTCCCAGGTACACCCACCCGGCGGTCGCCCCGACCAGGCCCAGGGTGATCGCATGATCGGGCCAGGTCCGGCCGGGCTGGGTCAGGGCGATCGCCGTCGAGGCGGGCAGCAGCAGCCAGGGCACCCCGACGAGCAACCTGTCGTACCAGCGGTCCCAGCCGGGGCCGGTGTCACCGCTCGTCGACGCTCGCACCTTCGCCTCGCTTCCGGTGGAACAGCTTCGGCTCATTCCCAACGGAACAGCTTCGCCGCCGCACCGCCGGCGGCGACCGCGATCAGCGCCATTATCCCGAGTCGCAGCAGCTGTGCGGAACCCGCCGCCCCGGCCACTGCGTCACCCGACCAGCCGACCAGCAGCGACTGCGCCCCGGGCGGCGTGTAGTCGCCGAGGCGCATCAGGAAGTCCGGTAGGAGAAACCGCGGCAGGAAGACGCCGCCTGCGAACATGGTCACCATGTACACGACGGTCGCCAGTCCGTTGGCGACCCGGGCGGTGGGTGCGACCGCGGCGATCAGCATGCCGATCGCCAGGATCGCGCCGAAACCGAGCAGGAACGCGGCCGCGAACCCGACCGGCCGTCGCGGCAACGGCACGTCGAGGACCAGCCAGGCCGAGACGATCAGCAGTACGGCCGCCACGACCGCAGCGGCCAGGGCGACGATGAGCTGCGCGGCCAGCACGGTGCCGGGGTGGACCGGGGTGGTGGACATCCGCCGCAGGATGCCCCGCTCCCGGTAGCCGGCCACCGCCACCGGGATGTGCTGCAGTCCGACGATGCCGAGGCCGAGCACGAGTGCGCTCGGGGCCCAGAGCTCGACGAACCGCACCCCACCGAACTCCGGCGACGGCTGCCGTAGCGCGGGGACAGCACCGAGCCCGAGCAGGATCGCGGTCGGGAACAGCACCCCGAAGACGACCGCCATCGGCTCCCGCAGGAACAGCTTCGCCTCGGCGACGGTGAGTTTGCGCAGCGCGGACATCAGGCAGACTTCTTCCGGGTGAGGGTGACGAAGGCGTCGTCCAGGCTGGTCTGCTCGACCCGCAGGTCATGAGCGACGATCTGCTGCTGGGCCAGGACCGAGATGATCGACTGCAGCAGGTTTCCGGTGCCGGTCACCACCAGCTGCTGCCCGTGGTGCTGGATGCCGGTCACCTCGGGCAGGTCGGTCAACAGCCGCTCGTCCAGCGCCGTCGACGGCCGGAACCGTACCCGTTGCTCGGCCGCCACCGACGCGACCAGGCCGGCGGGGGTGTCGAGCGCGACCACGCGCCCGGCGTCGATCAGCGCGAGCCGGTCACAGAGCCGCTCCGCCTCGTCCATGAAGTGGGTGACGAGGACGATCGTCACGCCGGTGTCGCGTACCTCTTCGATCAGGTCCCAGGTGTCCCGCCGGGCCTGCGGGTCGAGTCCGGTGGTGAGCTCGTCGAGCACCGCGACGGTGGGTCGGCCGGCCAGGGCGAGCGCGACCGACAGTCGCTGCTGCTGCCCGCCGGAGAGTTTCCGGTACGGGGTGTCGCGCTTGCCTGCGAGCCCGAGCATGTCCAGCAGCCGCCGCCCGTCCGCCGGCTCGCGGTAGAACGACCGGTACAGATCCATCGCCTCGGCCACCGTCTGCTTGTCCGGCAGCCGGTGCTCCTGCAACTGCACCCCGACCTTTTGCCGTAGCTCACGCCGGTCGTGTCGCGGATCGAGGCCGAGCACCGTGACCTGGCCACGATCGGGGGTACGCAGACCGCTCACGCATTCGACGGTGGTCGTCTTGCCGGCGCCGTTCGGCCCGAGGATGCCGAAGATCTCGCCCGGCTCGACGGTGAACGACACGTCGTCGACGGCGACCGTGTCCCCGTACCGCTTGTGGAGGTTCGTCACCTCGATGATGCCCATGGGAGCCAGCGTGGCCCGCCGCCGGGGGTTGCCGGATCGCCCAGCCGGCACCGAGGTCGGTCGATCCGCGCATCAACCGATCGGTTGACGCCCGCCGTGGCCGCTCTGCTGCTGCGGTCCGCCGGTGCGTGGCGGGACGCGAGGGTCAGTACTTGTCGCCGCAGGATCCTGCGTCGGCGACCTTGGTCAGCAGCCGCTCGAGCTGATCTCGCTCATCGGAGGAGAGCGCGGCGAACAGGTCGTCGTCCGCGCCGTCCAGAGCCGACTCGACGGACTGCAGCGCCGCGGTGCCCCGAGGTGTGATCGTGACGATGTGCCGGCGGCGGTCTGCGGCGTCGCGCTGCCGGGAGGCCATGCCCAGGCTTTCCAACTCGTTCAGCACCGCGACGAGCGCGCTCGGGTCGACGCCGAGGAGGTCGATCAGTGCCTGCTGGTTGACCGGCCCGTCGGCCAGGTGCGTCAGCGTGTAGACGCACCGCATGGTCAGGCCCTGGGCGGCCAGGGTGTCGCGGACGCGGGCGCTGGCGACCGCGCCGCGACCGGCGAGGAGTACGCCCAACTGTGCCAGTGGCGCGGTGCGCGTCGTCGTTGCCATGTGGCCCATCATACCCAGATCCCAGATTGTATGACGATCAAAATCGTTGTAGCCTCACAATCGTTATGCCGGCTCCACCACCTGGAGGAGCCAGGCAATATCCGTCATCCATCGAAGGAGAAACATGTCCACCTACCTGCTGGTACACGGCGCATGGCACAGCGGTGCAGCCTGGAAGCGGGTGATCCCGCCACTGACCGAAGCCGGACACCGGGTCCTCACTCCGTCACTGACCGGCCACGGCGACCAGGCTCACCTGCTGAGTCCGACGACGGGCCTCGACACCCACGTCGAGGACATCGTGCGGCTGATCAAGGACGAGGACCTGACCGACGTGGTGCTGGTCGGGCACAGCTACGCCGGGATGGTCGTCGCCTCGGTGATCAACGAGGTCCCGGAACGGATCGCGCATCTGGTCTACCTGGACGCCATGATCCCCACCGACGGCGAGAACGCCATCGACGTCATTCCCCTCACCCAGTTCCTGATCGACCAGGCCGCCCAGGCCGACGCGCCCTGGCGCATCCCGCCGCTGCCCGAGCAGCCCGACACCGGACTGTTCGGCGTGACCGATCCCGCCGACAAGGCGTGGCTGCGCACCCTGCTCTCCGATGCCACCGTCCTCTCCTTCCAGCAGCGGGTCCGGTTGGACAACCCGGCGGCGGACCGGATCCCGCGTACGCACATCGAGTGCACCGTCGGCGCCCCGCCACACCGGCGGCCGGTGCCGCCGGTACAGCCCAACGGCACCCCCGCCCAACGGTGGGAACTGGCCACCGGACACGACTGCATGATCACCGCGCCCATCGAACTCTCCGACCTGCTACTCAAGCTCGGCTGACCGCCGCACAGCCGCCCCGCCTACCCCCGGCGTCGTGAGTAGGCAGGGCGGCCATCGGCGACAGTTTCCGCTCAAGAAACGCGAAACGGAACTGGTGTGACCTCTTCTGATGTGACCCGACAACGACTCCGGTCGCCCCGTGGAGCGTTTGCCGCCCTGCTGTGCGCGGTGCTGTCGTTCTCGCTCCTGCAGACAATGGTGATTCCCGCGCTACCGGAACTGCGTACCGAGTTCCACGCATCGCCCTCGACCATGTCCTGGGTGCTCAGTGCATTCCTGCTGACCTCGTCGGTCGGCGCGGTCCTGCTCGGACGGCTCGGCGACATGTTCGGCAAGAAGCGGCTGATGCTGGTCAGCCTCGCCCTCCTCGGGCTCGGAACACTCGTGTCGGCCCTCGCCACCACCGCGGGGACGCTGATCGCCGGCCGGGCCGTCCAGGGACTCGGCGCGGCCACCTTCCCGCTCGCGTTCGGCCTGGTGCGAGACATGTTCGACCGCGACCGGGTGCCCGTGGTCATCGGTACGATCAGCGCCGCCTTCGGCATCGGTTTCGGCATCGGACTTGTCATCGCCGGCCCGATCCTGGACCATCTCGGCTGGCCGTGGATCTTCTGGATCAGCCTGATCGTGGTCACGATCGCGTTCGCCGCCGTCGCCGTGTCGATCAGCGAGACCCGGACCCGACGTCACGGCCGGATCGACTGGCTGGGCGCGATCCTGGTGACAGCAGGGCTGACGGCGGTGCTCCTCGCGATCAGCCAGGCCCGGACGTGGACGCTGCCCGGTACTGCCGCACTCGTCGTGTCCGGCACCATGGCGCTCGCAGTGTTCGCAGTGGTCGAGCGACGCGTCAAAGAACCCCTGATCGACCTGTCGATGCTGGGACGGCGGTCGGTGCTGGGCGCGAACCTCGTCGCCCTACTAATCGGCGCTGGGCTCTACAGCGCGTTCAGTCTGGTCCCGCAGTTCGTCCAGACGCCAGCCGACGCAGGCTATGGATTCGGTGCCACGCCGACCCGGTCCGGGCTGTTCCTGCTGCCGATGGCAGTCACGATGCTGATCGCCGGTCCCGTCGCCGGGCGGCTCGGTGCCCGTACCGGCTTCAAGAGCACGCTCGTGGCGGCCTGCGTGATCAGCCTGGCCGGCTTCGTCGTGATCGCTGCGGGACTCGACTCCGCGTGGGCCATCGCGACCGGTGCCGGCATCATCGGTGTCGGCGTCGGCTTCGCCTTCTCCTCGGTGGTCAACCTCGTCGTTTCCGCCGTCCAGCCGCAGGAGACCGGCGTGGCCACCGGCGTCAACACCATCATGCGCACGATCGGCGGGGCGCTCGGCGCCCAGGCGGGGCCGGCGATCGTGACGTCGGCCCTGGTAGCCGGCACGTCCGTGCCGGCCGAGTCCGGCTACGCAGTCGCCTTCGTCGTCTCGGCGGCAGTCATGGCCGCTGCGGCGCTCGCCGCGCTGGCCGTACCAGGTTCTCGCCTTGCCGCCTGAGCGGACCTGCCGTGACACCAGACGACCAAGTTGACGAAGATCCTCGACGGCATCTCCATCGGGGACGTGCACGACGACAGCACCTGGACCGAGGTGGGCACCGCGGTTCCCTGACGGCTCCCGCCGAGCCGAATGTCCGTCACCCCGGGTCAAGCCTGAGGTTGTGCGTCGAAGCGGGCGCGGGCTTCGAAGACTTGGTCCATGTGCGCCTCCGCCCAGCTCTTGATCGCGAGCATGACCGGGAACAACTCGTGGCCGAGCGGGGTGAGCGCATAGTCGACGCGGACCGGCACCGACGCGGTCACCGTACGGGTGACCAGGCCGTCGCGTTCCAGCGTCCGCAGGGTCTGGGTGAGCATCTTCTGGCTCACGCCGGCGATGCGGTGGGCGAGCTCGCTGTGCCGCTGCGGGCCGTCGACCAGCGCCGGGATCACCAGCGCCACCCACTTGTCGGTGAGCCGGCTCAGCAGCTCGCGGGTCGGACAGCCGGCCAGGAACGCGTCGTACTCACGTTTGTCCTGCTCACGGCCTTGCGCGGCGGTCGTCGTCGGCATCATGCCCTCCCTGAGTGCCCTAGGCACTCAAAGGTACCTTCTTTCTTTCAGTGCCCCACCGTCCGTACGTTCGTGGTGATCACGAGATCCCACGAAGGAGACGGCGATGCGCGCAGTCAGCTACTCACAGTTCGGCGGACCGGAGGTCCTGCGGGTCACCGAGGTGCCGGTGCCCGAGCCCGGACCGACGCAGGTACGGGTGCGGGTCGCCGCATCCGCCGTACACCCGGTCGACCTGATGGTCCGCTCCGGTCGGTTCCCCGCCCCGCTGCCCACCAGCCTGCCGTACACGCCCGGCTGGGACGTGGCCGGCACCGTCGACGCGGTCGGCCCGTCGGTTCAGGAGTTCACCGTCGGCGAGGAGGTCATCGGCTTCACCCCATGGCTGCAGACCACGGCCGGCGCCCACGCGGAGTACGTACTGCTCGATGCCGCCTGGCTGACCGCCGCGCCCGCCGGCGTCCCCGCCACCGAGGCGGCGACCCTGCCGGTCAACGGCCTCGCCGCCGCCCAGGCCCTCGACCTGCTCGCACTCCCGGCGGACGCGACCGTGCTCGTCACCGGCGCCGCCGGACAGGTCGGCGGGTTCGTGCTGGCGCTGGCCCGCGCGGCCGGCCTGCACGCCACCGGGCTCGCCGCAGACGACGACCGCGAGTTCGTCGAGTCGCTCGGCGCGGCTTTCCTCCCGCGCTCCGACGATCCGACGGGGACGTTCGACGCGGTCGTCGACCTGGCCGTGATCGGCCCCGCGTTGCTGGAGCTGATCTGCGACGGCGGCGGCTACGTCGCGGCGTCACCCCCGCTTCGTCCGGAACCGGTACAGGGAATCCAGACCTACGCGCTGGAGGTCACCCCGGACGGAACCCGGCTGGGTGAGCTGGTCAAACTTGTCACCAGCGGCGACATCCCGCTCCGCGTCGCCGGCGTGTATTCCTTGGCCGACGCGGCGGCCGCCCACGACCGACTGGCCCGGGGCGGCGTACGTGGCGGCGTGGTGATCATCCCCTGATCAAATCCCCGTTCGGTCAAGTGGTGCCAACGTCGACCAAATCTCCCACTGGTCCATAGCGATGGACGTACGGCATCATGCCCAGGCATGGACGTCGAGGAACTGATCGAGCGCCACCCGCGGGTCTTCCACACGATGTCGGCGGCGGCGTGGCCGTCGGTGCAACGGCACGGCCTGCTGTCCACGCAACGCCTGATCGAGCTGTTCGGCCTCGACGCGGACGAGCGTGACCGACTCCTGAACGCACCTCGAAAGCAATCCACCGTCCTGCGTGCGCCCGGCCTGCCGCCGGCGGTGATCCGCGACCAGAAGCCGATGAAGTTCCTCGCAGAGAAGATCGATCCGGACTCTTCGCTGGCCCAGTACCTCGCCGCCATCAACTCCCGGGTCTTCTTCTGGGCCACCCCGCAGCGCCTGGACCGGCTGCGCAACGCAAAGGAGTACCGCACCGAGGACCAGGTCGTCCTGCACGTCGACACCCGCGCCCTGGTCGAACGGCACGGCCCACGCATCGAACTGTGCCGGCTCAACTCCGGGGCGGTGACGCAGAAGAACCATCCGGTACGGGGGCACCGGTCCTGGCTGCCGATCGCCGACTACCCCTACGACGAGTACCGCCGCCGGCACGGCCGCCACGGGGCCCTGGTGGAAGTCACCGTATTGGACGCCGTACCGGACATTCTCGACCTGACCGACAGGATCGAAGGAGGGGTGACACCTCTTCCGGCGTGATCCCCCTGGAGGATCAAAATCCCGCAACGGGATCAGGCTGAAACAGAGTTCGGCTTCCGGTCGTCCGCCCTCGGGCCGTTGACTTCTGATGTACGGGCTAGTCGCCGGGCATGGTCCCGGGCGGCGGAGGCGGGAGTGCCGCGCTGAAGCGGGCCGCGACCGTGGCGACGGCGGCCTGCAGTTCGGGGCCTTCCTCCACGGTGAAGTCGAACGGGACGGCAGCCAGCCACTCCTGGGCGTACATCGCGGGGTTGCGGGTGCTGCCGACCAGGACGCACCGGTCGCCGGCCGGAGTGAGGCGGCCCATCGGCGGCCGGATCCACGGGGCGACCCGGTCGTGCGGCGCGTGGAACACCACCCGGGTGCGGTACTGCCAGCCCGCGCCGAGATGCTCCTCCAGCGCGGCGACCGGGTCCAGGTCGTCGGGCGGTGTGAAGCCGTACGGCAGCTGCTGCACGGCCCGGACCCGGTCGATCCGGTACGTGCGGACGGCGGCCGCGCGGTGCGAGTGGCACAGCAGGTACCAGCGGCGGTGCCGGACCACGACCGCCCACGGGTCGACTTCGGCGTCCCACTGCTCGCCGCTGCCGCCCCGGTAGGTGATCAGGACACGGCACCGCTCGGCGACGGCGGTGACCAGGGCGTTCGTGGTGACCGGGTCCGTACGGGCCGAATGCCGGTCGGGGGTGGCCGAGGCGTACCCCCGCAGGGCCGCCGCCTGCCGGCCGACGCTGTCGGGCAGCGCCCGGATGACCTTGCTGAGCGCCGCGCCGATCGGGTCGTCGGGGTCGATCGCGGCCGGCTGCCCGTCGAGCACCGCCATGACCAGGCCGAGCGCCTGCTCCTGGGTGAAGACGACCGGCGGCAGCCGGGTTCCCCGGCCGAGCCGGTAGCCGCCGTACGGACCACGGACCGATTCGACCGGGATGCCGGCCTCCCGAAGGATCCCGATGTAGCGTCGCGCGGCCCGTTCCGTCACGCCCAGGGCGGCGGCAAGCTGGTCGGCGGTGGTGCCGGGGCGTTCCCGCAGGAGCTCGAGCGCACGGATGGCCCGGGCGGTGGGGCTCGGACCGCTTCGCACAGCGCCGACAGTACCGGAAGTAGAACGTCCGGAATCGCCGTTAGGTTGACGTCATGACTGCAGAACAGATCGTGCTCATCGGTGGCTTGTGGCTCGACGGGTCGGCGTGGACCGACGTCGCCGCCGAGCTGGAGAAGATGGACCGGCGTACGGTGCCGGTGACCCTGCCGGGCCAAGGCGACGGGAACACCTCGGCGACGCTGGCCGACCAGCTGGCCGCGGTGCTCGCCGCCGTGGACGCGGCCCCTGGCAGGTCGGTGGTGGTGGGGCACTCGGCGGCCTGCACCCTGGCCTGGATGGCGGCCGACGCGCGGCCGGAGCGGGTGGCCAAGGTCGTGCTGATCGGCGGGTTCCCCACGGACGACGGGCAGCCGTACGCCGACTTCTTCGAGATCACCGACGGTGTCATGCCGTTCCCGGGCTGGGATCCGTTCGAGGGCGCGGACTCGGCCGACCTGGACGAGCAGGCCCGGCGGGACTTCGCGGCGGCCGCGATCCCGGTCCCCGAGGGCGTGACCAAGGGCGTCGTACGGCTGACCGACGAGCGGCGGTTCGACGTACCGGTCGTGCTGGTGTGCCCGGAGTTCACGCCGGCTCAGGCCCGGGAGATGATCGACGCGGGCGACATCCCCGAGCTGGCCCGGGCCAAGGACCTCGATCTGGTCGACATCGACTCCGGGCACTGGCCGATGCTCACCCGGCCGGCAGAGCTGGCCCGGATCCTCGCCGAGGTCTAGTACGTTCGCTGGTCGAGCATTGACTTGATGTGACGTACGTTGATGTGTTGTCCTGGCAGGACGAACTCGATGGGCAGTTGGATCAGGTAGGCAGGCGTTTTGCCAGGTCGGAACCCCGCCAACGAGCCCGCCGGTATGTCGGTGGGCTCGTCGCGGGTATGGAGCGCAAGAACGGCTGGACGCTGGGTAACTGGCCCCGGGCGTGAACGGGCTGGGTGTACGCAGGTGGCCGTGGAACAGGTCGCTGACTTCGCCGTACGCGTCGGCGAGCGGCAGTACCCCGTGGGTCTGCTCGAACGCGCGGACCGTGTCTTCGCTCAGCGGCGCGTTCCCGCCCACGTCGCAGGCCAACCCCCTTCTCCCCGCCGCACTCGCGGATCTCATGCGGCGAACCCACCCAGGGCCGACGCTGCCGGCTTCGAGTTGGTTGACCCGGCGTCGCGCGGTGCAGGGCTCCTGACCGGGGTGCGAGCCCGGCCCGCGATACTTGATCGGGACAGGACGGGCGCTGAACCCCGTAGCTCTTCCCGGCTGTAGAAGCGGTCAGCCGTACTGGTCCGCAATGGCGTAGGAGAGGCTCGGATGACACAGGGCTGGGAACAGGACGGAATCTTCGCGCCGCACCGGGTGTTGCGGACGCCACTGGGCTTCGACGAATCCCATCAGTCCGACGAGGTCGGACCGGCCGCGCTGGTCACCGTCGCGGGCCGCCCCGCCCTGGCCACTTTCGGGTTGCCGACCGCCGACGGGTCCTACTACTCCGTGGTGGATCTGGAGACCGGAGCCCGCGTTCCGGACCGGTCGGGGCTGCACGGCTCGAAGGGGCCACGCGCCGCGGCGGTGGGAATGTGCGGCGATCGGGCGGTTCTCGCCCTGCTGCTGCAGAGCCCGGCCGACGGGGACGACGGCGTACGGGTGTTGCGGTTGCGCGATGTGTGGTCGGGCGAGCCCATCGACGTGGAGTTCCCGCGGATCCGGCGCGACTGGCCGATCGCGGTCGCCACGATCGACGGCCGGGGGATCGTCGCCGCAGGTGCGACGGTGTACGACGCGCGGGACGGCAGCGTGATCGCCCAGCACGACGGCACCGGCTACGTCAAGGCGCTGGCGGAGCATCAGGGCAGGCTGCTCCAGGTCCGCTACGACGTCCTGCGTCGCGCCCACTTCCTGCAGGATGCGCTGACCGGTGCCGCCGTCGGTGAGCCGTTCGGCGGCCGGGAACTCAGCACAATCGCGACGGTGGTGGTGGACGGCCACCTCTGGGTGGTCTTTCCGGGCAGGTATGCCGACCGTCCGGGGTTGGCGTGGGACGTCACCGACGGGCGCGAGGCGGACTTGCCGCCGCTGTGGGACGCCGAGTCGGTCGGCGACCGGCCGATCGACAATCTGCGGTTGCAGGCCCAGGACGGCGACATCATCGCCCTGGTGCAGTGGGGTTATGAGGGTCGGAACGGCACCGAGGTCTGGTTGCCCGCACCGCACGGCGGGCGGCGGCTGGGCGTGGATTTCGGCAGGTCCTCCGCGCTGGCCCTGGGTGTCCTCGACGGTCGAACGGCGGCCGTGGCGGGCTACCACGGCCGCTCGTTGAAGGTGTTCGACGTCGAAGCGGGCACCCTGGTCCCGAGTCCCTACTACGCCGGTTACGTCGAGTCCGACGCCAAAGGGCGGAACTGCTCCTTCGTCGATGTCGGCGGACGTGGTTCCCTGCTGGTGTGCGGCGCCACGGGGGTGGTGTGGGACTTCGAGTCGGGTCTGCCGGTCGGCACGGCGCCGTTCGGTGACGGCGTGCGGACGATCGCGGCCGGCGTGGTGGACGGCCGTGCGATGTTCGCCGTCCTGACCGGCGGCCGTTCGGACACCGTCCCGACGGCGTTGCGGGTGTGGGATCCACAGACCTCTCGAACGGTCTTCTACCGGGAACTCCCGGCGGAGTCGGAGCGCTTCCGCACATGGGACAACCCGATGACGTTCGTGGAGTTCGCCGGGCAGCCGACGGTGGCCCGGCGGTTCAACCGGGGTGTCGAGTTCTACGACGCCCGGACCGGCGTGCTGGTCGGAAGCATCACCGTGGAGAACATGAAGCGGATCAACGTGCTGGCGACCGGCCGGATCGGCGGTCGGACGCTGCTTGCCGCCGGTGACGCGAAGGGCCCGGTGCAGGTCTGGGATTCGTCCACCGGACGTGAGGCGGGGCCCGTGCTGCCCGGTCACCGGATCGACGACGGCCTGCCGAAGATCAACAACCAGTCGGTGTCGGCCATCGCCTTCGCGCAGGTCTCCGGTCGTCAGGTGGTGGTCACCGGCGGCGGCGACAGGACCGTCCGGCTCTGGGACCTCGCCACCGGCGAAGCCATCGGGACCCCGTTCGCCGGTCACCCCGGCGAGATCACCGCGCTGCTGCCGACGCACTGGGATGGCCAGGCCGCGGTGATCTCGGTGGCCTCCACCGGCGCTCCGCGGATGTGGATGATGGGCGCACCTTCGGTCGACACGGGACACACCGGCCAGGTCACGGCCCTGACCGCCGGCACCCGAGAGGGCCGGCCCGCCTTCGCGTCCAGCTCCGCGGACGGGACGATCCGGCTGTGGGACGCGGCCACCGGCCGGATCGTCGACTCGATCGCCGTGGGCAGGGCCCAGGTCACTGCGGTGGTCTTCGGTGGGCCGGCCCGCGACATCCTGATCGGCGTCACCGAGGACGGGCTGGTGCAGCGCTGGGACGTGAACTCCGGTGCGGCTCTGGGCGCCCCACTGCATCGCGGCGACAAGCCGATGTACGCGGCGGACACCGTGGAGATGGACGGCCGGTCACTGGTCGGCGTGGCGGGAGCCGACCAGACGCTGCGGATCTGGGACGTGGTCACCGGCGAGCAGGTCGCCCACCTGCCGGTCGGCCGGTTCGTCGGGTCGGTCGCGCTGGCCGCGGCCGGCGGGCGACTGCTGGCGTTCGTGCACGGTGGCACGGCGGACGACGAGAGATGCGCGGGGGACTCCGTGGCAGCGCTGTGGGACGTGTCGGCCGGACAGCCCATCGGCAAGCCGATCCATCTCAGCGAGGGCGGCGAGGTGGCCGCCCTCGGGGTGAGGAACGGCAGAGTGGTCAGGATGCACGGTCTCGACGCCGATGCCGAGGACTACTCGTACCACGGACCGAGCGAGGACGACCTGGAACTCCGCGATGCCCTCACCGGTGACCTGATCGCCGCGTTCAAACAGCACGGCCACGGCCACGGCCGCAGCGGCGCGGTGGTGATGGTCGAGGCCGCCGGCCGTACCCTGATCGTCGCCGGTTTTGCGAACGGCGTCGCCCTTCTCGACAATGAGTTGCGAGAGGTCAGCGAGCACTACCGCGAACACAAGACCAGCATGGTCAACTGCGTCGCCGCGACCGAGGTCGACGGCGACCTGGTGGTGGCTTCCAGCGACGACGCCAACGCGGTGCACATCTGGAGACCGTTCTGCTAGCTGACGGACGCCGTCCGCAGTCATATCTCCCCGCGCCAGCCCGCCCGGATGATCCTCACCAGACCCGCCAATCCCAAGCCAGAACTCGAGATCTGCCGGCGTGGCTCACCGCCCTGCCCCGAGCCACGCAGACAAGCCGACGAACATCAACCTTTCAAGCTCTGTAGCGGAACCTGCTGTCGGTCAGCAAGACACTCCGGTGACGCGCAGCAGGTCGAGCTTGTCGGCGTCCGGGGAGCCGGCGGGTGCCGTGTACACCACGATGCGCAGGTCGCAGCCGTGCGCGGTCAACACGTCGCAGTCCAGCGTCACCGGCCCGACGACCGGGTGCGCGATCGTCTTGCGTTCGCTGGCGTGCGCGGCGACCGCCCCTGAGTCCCAGAGTGCGGCAAACTCCTGGCTGGCGGTATGCAGCGACGCGATCAGCGCCGCCAGCCGGCGGTCGTTCGGGTACGCGGCGGCGGTGGCCCGCAGGTCGGCGACGAATGCGGCCGGCAGCGCCTCGGAGACCCCGGCAGGGGTGACGCGCGGCCACGCGGGCGACTCGCCGGGGGTGAACAGCACCCGCAGCAGGTTGCGCTCCTCCGGGGGTACGGCGGCCGGGTCGCCGAACAGCGAGGCCCACAGCGGGGTCCAGGTGAGCAGGGTCCAGTCGGCCGAGAACACAGCGAGGGGGACGTCGCCCAGCCGGGCGGCGACACGGGCCACGCCGGGCGGGATGTGGGTGCCGACGTGGCCGGCGGCGGGCGGGAGCAGCCCGGCCGTACGGTACAGGTGGTCACGTTCGGCGTCGGTGAGCTGCAGCGCGCGGGCCAGGGCCGCGACGACCTGTGGGGACGGGTGACGGGCGCGGCCCTGCTCCAGCCGTACCACGTAGTCGACCGACAGGCCGGCGAGCGACGCCAACTCCTCGCGACGCAGCCCGGCTGCCCGGCGGCGGGCGGTCGCCGGCAGGCCGGTGTCGGCGACGGAGAGCCGGCCCCGCCAGGTTTTCACGGCGGCACCGAAGGCGCTGGTCACCTCACCAGTATCCCGGCCGGCGCAGGGCTGTTCCTGGTACCGCTGGTCCTACCGTCGCACCGGGTGCTGGCTGCGCATCGCGGCGGCGGCGACAGTCATGGGTATGGACGAGACAATGCTGATGACCGGCGCGAGCCGGGGAATCGGGTGGCACGCGGCGATCGCGATGCTCGCGGCCAACCCGGAGCTGCGGATGTTCGTGACCGACCGCACCGGCGGGCTGGCCGAGGCGCTGCGCGACAAGAGCGGAAACCCGCAGGTGTACGGCGTACCCGCTGATCTGTCGTCGTTGGACTCGGTGCGCGCCGCCGCCGACCACGTGCTGGAGCGGGCCCGGGTGACGTCGTTCGTCGGCAACGCGGGGCTGCAGGTGACCAGCGGTGCCCGGCGCAGCGCCGACGGGTTCGAGGTGACGTTCGCGGTCAACGTGCTCGCCAACCACCTGCTGCTGCGGCTGCTCGGCGACCAGTTGCGGCGGGTGGTGATCACCGGCTCGGACACCCACTTCGGCGACCTGCGGCACAACCTGGGACTCGTACCTGCGCCACGGTGGCGGCCCCCGACGGAGCTGGCCCGCCCCGACCAGCCGGACACGGCGGTCGCCGGGCGGACCGCGTACTCGACGAGCAAGCTCGCCGTCGTCTATCTGGTGCACGAGTGGGCGCGGCGGCTGCCCGACGCCGAGGTGTACAGCTGGAATCCGGGTTTCGTGCCGGGCACCGGGCTGGCCCGCGACTCCGGTCCGGTCGTGCGGTTCGTGGCCGCCCGGGTGTTGCCGCTGCTCACCCTGACACCGCTGTCGGTGGGCCCGCGTACGGCCGGCAGCCACCTGGCGCGGGTGGCGACCGGCCCGGCCGTGGCACCGAGCGGGTCGTACGTGAACCTCGGGCAGGCCGAGCGCTCGTCGGACGCCTCCTACGATCCGGCGCGGGAGCGCGAACTGTTCGCCGCCGCCGACGCCCTCACCGCTACCTGACGACGGCGGGTGCGGGCACTATCGTGCTGGGGTGCGTATCCGATTCGACGTCCCCGCAGATCCCGACTACCCGGGCCGGGTGGCCGCCGCGCTCAGCCGGGTGCGGCTGGCCAAGTTCGGCTACATCGGCGCGGCGCTGGCGGTGACCGGGGCGGCCGGCTTCGTCGCCGCGCGGGAGTACGGCTGGGGCGAGCAGTTTTCGCTGCTGTGGATGTCGATGGTCACCGCCGGGGTGTTGTCGATGCTGTACGGGCCGTGGGTGCGCTCGCGCGCCCGGCGCCGGTCCGGCGAGTACGCGGTCGACGGCGGCTACGACATCACCGACGACACCATCACGATGCGCAGCGGTACGGAGTTCAGCGATATCACCTGGGACGGGGTCAGCCAGGTGCGCGACACCCCCGGCTTCTGGATCGTGTACGTCGGCCGGATGCCGGCGACCGTGCTCCCCCGCGAGTTGATGTCCGCCGACGACATCGAGACGTTGCGGGACTTCATGGTCGATCGCGGCCTGCTCCAGGCGGGGTGAAGCCGGTCTCGGCCGGACCGCTCGACGAGCTCTCAGCCGTACCGTTGGACGAGCGCGGTGCCGATCGTGGCCAACTGGTCCCGCACACCCACGGGGCCGGTCACCTCGAGCCATTCGACCAGCCAGGCGAGCTCGCCGGCGAGCGAGTACTCGCTGTAGCCACGGATCACGACCTCGATGCGGCCGTCGGCCGTGGGGCCGCCCACCTCGAGCCGGTCGCCGAGCGCCATCCGGAGCTTGCCGATCCCGTCGGGCGCGCAGACCGCCTGGATCTCGACGGGCATTCGGCTGCGGTCGACCTCGTCGGCGATCTCCCGCCAGCTCTCGGCAAGGTCGAAGTCCGCCGGCCGGTGCACCGGATCGTCGGTCGGGTCGACGGACGACACCCGGTCGATCCGGAAGGTCCGCCGCCCGGCTTCGGTGGTGGCGACGAGGTACCACCACGGGCGCTTGGCGACGATGCCGAGCGGGTGAACGGTCCGCTCGGTCACGGTGCCGGTGCTGTCGACGTAGCCGAGCCGCACCTGGACGCCCCGGATCACCGCGTCCTGGAGTTCGTCGAGCAAGCGCGGCGGCGGGCGGTCGACCCGGTTCGTCCCCCATCGTTGCGGGTCGGTGACGATCGACGACGCCGCTGCCTCGGCCTGCACCCGGAAGGGCTCCGGCAGGGCGCGGACGAGCTTGCGCAGCGCTGATCGCACGGCCGGCGTCGTGGCCGAGGCCGGGCCGGCGACCAGGAACAGGGCGCGGGCCTCACTCGCGGTCAACCCGGACAGGTCGGTACGGGCACCGCCCACGAGCCGCCAGCCGCCGCCTCGGCCCTGCGTGGAGTACACCGGCACCCCGGCCATGGCCAGGGCGTCCAGGTCGCGGCGGGCGGTGCGCTCGGAGACCTCCAGCTCGCGGGCGACCTCCGCCGCCGTCACCTGCTCGCGCTGCTGCAGGAGCAGGAGGATGGCCACCAGCCGGTCGGTTCGCATGCCGCCAAGATTGTCAGCTAAACCGGTCATGAGGTGACCGGTTTTGGTCGGCAGGATGGCGACATGAATTTCCCCGAGCCCAGCATTGTCCCCGTCAACGGCGTCAAGCTCGAAGTCTTCGAAGCCGGCCGACAGAATGCCGGCAACCCGATCGTGCTCTGTCACGGCTGGCCGGAGCATGCCTTCTCCTGGCGTCACCAGGTGCCGGCCTTGGCGGCGGCGGGCTACCACGTCATCGTCCCGAACCAGCGGGGCTACGGCAATTCGTCGCGCCCGACCGAGGTGACCGACTACGACATCGCACACCTGTCGGGTGATCTCGTCGCACTGCTCGATCACTACGGGTACGAGGACGCCACTTTCGTCGGTCACGACTGGGGTGCGATGGTCGTCTGGGGGCTGACCCTGCTGCATCCGGACCGGGTGAACAAGGTGATCAACCTGAGCCTGCCGTACCAGGAGCGCGGCGAAACACCCTGGATCGAGCTGATGGAAGCCATCCTCGGCGGCGACTTCTACTTCGTCCACTTCAACCGACAGCCAGGTGTCGCGGACGCCGTGTTCGACGAGAACACCTTCCAGTTCCTGCGCAACCTGTACCGGAAGAACGTGCCTCTCATGGAGCCCCAGCCGGGGATGGCGTTCATCGACCTGGCCCGGGCGCAAGCGCCACTCGGTGAGCCCGTGATGAGCGACAGCGAACTGGCCGTCTTCGTCGCTGCCTTCGAGTCGACCGGGTTCACCGGCAGCATCAACTGGTACCGGAACCTCGACCGCAACTGGCACCTGCTGGCAGACGTCGACCCGGTCATCCAGCAGCCCACGCTGATGATCTACGGCGACCGGGACCTGATCGCGAAGTCCGACAGGCTGGCAGACTTCGTGCCCAACGTGGACGTGGTCACCCTGGACTGCGGTCACTGGATCCAGCAGGAGAAGCCGGAGGAAACAACCCGAGCGATCCTGAATTGGCTGGAACAGCAGGAAGCCACCGTCCGAGCCCGTTGACCCCGCTCGTGCCACTGTCCACGTCAGGCAAGGCGGATACGCGCAGCGCCGGTCTGCTCTAGCTCGACCCGGCGCTGCGTCGTCTGGTTCCGCCGTACAGGTGTGCACGCGGTGGTCGATGTCGCGGTCCGGCTGCCCCTGCACGAACCGGTCGTCACTCGCCGGGCCGTGGCTGACGTGCACCAGCCAGTCCTCGTAGTACCAACTCGGGTTGCAGGAGCAGCCGGTGAACGAGCCGGGCAGCCGGTCGACGGTGACCGTGTCGCCGTCCCGACCGAGCCACAGACCGATGCTGCGGGCCTGCTTGACGCGGCCGTGCAGCACCTCGTCATGGGGTTCGTAACCGACCGCCTCGTCGGCCAGGACCTCGTGGATGACTACATCGCTTGCCGGTAACGATCGGGGCAGGGCCACCGCCTGGTCAAGGCCACGACGGGCGTTCGCCGCCGACGCGCCACGTGCCGCGGCCGTCCACCGCACCCTGACCCGCTGGATGACGATCACGGCCCAGTTTCCCTCCACCGCGCTCCACCCACCAGCGAGTATCCGATGCCGGCACCGAGACCGTCTGTCCGGCGAAGCTGAGGTCGTCGCGGGCACGGTCCATCCTCCGAAACCTCCATCTGCCGAACCAGCGGCCGTCCGACCCGATCTCCGTCAAATTGGTCGCCGGGGTCGCCGCCGTCCCGCCGGCCAAAGCGCACCTGCTGATCGTCCTCCGTCGAGGTGAGGCCTACGCACGTCAAAATCGCGAGGTGAGGTATCTGAGCCTCACCTCGATGTCGCAGTCCCGGCCACCTGCCTTGGCCGGGGAGCATTGCCCATATCAGCGTCGGGTTACGCCAGCGGGCCCGGCAGACAGGTTGTGGGGTGCCGTGGTGGGGTAGCTGTTCTGGAAGGCGAGCCGCTGGTCGGCGTCCGCAGCGATGCTGTCGAGGCGATCATCGAGGTTGACGAATGCCTGCCAGGGTTCCTGCCCGGAGGCGGCAGCGAGGCGGTCGACGACGAGTTGTTCGAGATCGACGACTCGCTTGGCCTTCCAGATCTTGTCGGCGAGGCTGACGAGCAGGTCTTCGCACTCGATGCCGGGCGACCGCCAATTGGCGTGCGTCGCGGCGAAGCGTGCCAGGTACGGGTCGATGCCGGCGTCGAGCAGGAGCTGTTGACCGGCCGGCTCGTGCTGCGAACCCGGCCCGGACAACTCCGCCACGTGGACGGTCTTGCCGATGTCGTGGGTGGCGGCGCCGAAGAGTACGGCGTCGCGGTCGATCACCAGGGCCGGGTAGTGGACTGTCAGCCAGTCCGTGAGCTGGACGGCGACGTCGTGCACGGCGCGCAGATGCGCGGCCAGCCGTGGCGGCGCGTCGAGCCGCAGGAGAAGGTCGCCGACCTGGTCCGGTAGCGGCCTCAGCGGCGGATCATCCAAGGCATGGCGCGGTGTCAAAGACATGCATGCTCCGTCCTGCTCGGCCTGCAATCGTAGTGCGCGATCAGCGTCCTCTCCGTCGGCCAGCCTCGCTCATCCGCGTTACCTGCCGTCCTCCCACTGCGCGGCCGCCCACGCTGCTTGGCCGGCATCACGACAGCATCCCTGCCGCCGGACCGGCACCATGATCGGGGCCGCAGCAGATGGCTCCGAGGCTGGATCATGGGGGTCGTGACGACCTTCCGGCTCCGGCGGCAGACGAGCCGTTCCTCACGGTTCGCCGAGGTCACCGTCGAGGTATCGCCGTCGAGCACGCCCGAAGTCGAGGTGACCACGACCGCAGGTGCCAACGCCGAGCATCGGAGAGAAGCCGACCTGGGCGCGCGGTGGGCACTGCGCCACAACTCCCCTGCGGTGAAGGTGAAGGTGACCGTGACCAGCGTGGTGACCACCGAGATCGACACCGGCACGGGCGACGTCTATGAGGCCACCACCCACGCCGTGTGGCAGGCGCTGGGCGTCGAGCATTCCGCGTCGTACGTCGGTTTCAGCGACCCGCTGATGGTCACGTCATGGCTGAACGACATTGCCGGCCGGCAGCTCGATGCCGTGACTGAGGCCCGCTACTGGTACGAGGGCCGACGTGAACCCGACGCCGCAAGCCTGCTGCACGCGTGGCTGCACTTCGAACGCGCCGAACCGATCGGTCTCCACGGTCGCGGCGACGAATTCCTGCTGGACAGGGAGGACCCGTACCTCTCCTACGAGATGGGTGACGACGGAGAGACCAGGGTCGGCCCGGCGTTCCCGCCGGACGTCCTGTCCGGGTTCGTCGGGGCCATGCTCACCGACGGCGCCGTGATCACCGGATCGGACGGCGAGCTGACCTGCACCGGCCTGGTCCTACGGTTCGACGTCGGTGACCTCGTCATTGGCACGCTCGGCGACGAGTGGGTCCTCGCCGCCGGCCCGGTGCCAGCAGCCGTCGCCCCCTGCTGGACCGTGCATCCGTTCATCCGCGACGCAGCTCGGTGACGGCCGCCGGTGGAGGGTTACGAGACCAACTCGGTGAACTCAGCGACGAGACGGCGCATGTCCTCGCCGGCGTCGAGGGTCACCACGACGGAAGCCTCCCACGCTCCCGGCTCGTAGGCCCGGGGACCACGGATGACGAAGCGGAGACTGACGTGACCGCGCCCGTCATGCGTCGCGTCGATCCGGAGGTCGCGTTCGAGTGACTCCCAGGTCTGCGTGCCGTCCCACCCGTGGAACGACTCGGCGAGGGCAGCCACCCAGGCCACGACCCCGTCACCGTCGAGGGTCCGGACCCAGGTCGACGCGTTGAGGCCTGAATCGGCCACCTCACACCGGAGGTCGAGAACTACGTCATCCCACGGCCGGTACGGACCACGAAGACGGACCGAACCACGGCCCGGTTCGCCGGTGATCTCGACGCCGTCATCCAACTGCCTGAGCACGAAGCAGAGCATGCCAGCGGCGCGAGCCGACCTCGACCCGTTTCCCGGCGAGGACTCCTCTTCCTCGCGATGGGGAGACGCGTCCCGGTCGAGGCCAGCCCGATCGGCCTGACCCGGGGCGATAGGTTCCGCATTCGGACGCAAGCGGAGGCGGCATGGTCGAGGGGTGGCACGGCTGGGTCGGCACGATCACCGGCGTGGTGCTCTGCACGGTGGTCGTACTGCCGGTGCCCGCGCTGGCCGTGTGGGCGCTGGCGCGCCGCCGGACCGCCGCTGGCTGCACCTCCGCGCGGGCCTGGCGGTTGTCGGTGGCCGAGGTCGGCATCGGGTACGGGACGGTGCCGTGGGTCTGGATGATCCTGTTGCCGGGCGACCAGGCCGGCACCGTCCCAGGCCGGGTGAGCCTGGTGCCGCTGCGGGATCTACTCACGGTCGTCACCAGTGGGCCGACGACCGTGACCGTCCAGATCATCGGCAACCTGCTGGTCTTCGCCGCGCTGGGTTTCTTTGCCCCGCTGCGGTTCGCGGCGCTCGCGTCGGTGCCGCGGATCCTGGCCCTCGCGGCCGGCTGCTCGGTCCTGGTCGAGACCGCGCAGTACGTCCTGCGGCTGGACCGGGTGTCCTCCGTCGACGACGTACTGCTCAACACCGTGGGCGCCGGGCTGGCCGCGCTGGCCTCCCGCCGCTGGTGGCGTGGTCGGGGCGGCCCCTCGGCAGCTGGCTCGACGCCCTGACGGGGGGCCAGCTCCCCACCGATGATCGTCGGGCTCGGGATCACTTCGATCTCGTGGTGGGTGCCGACGGCCGGGTACTGGAAGCAGGGCCACGCCAGCCTCTGATCGTGGTTCTCGTCGCGGGTCAGCGTCGCGCCGTCGCTGGTCGGCTATCGTGGCGGGATGGGTTGCTTCGCCTGCATGCAGATCCGCCGCACCGCCTGACGGCGGTATCGCGGTTGCCGTAACCGTGGCCTCATTTGCCTGCCCCCTCTGGGTCAGTGCCAGGCCTACCGCCGGATCGGTGTCCCGCCGGCAGCCCGCTCGTGTGTCTCGCTGAGCTGCCGGACCATCCTGCGTGATCCGGGGAGCAAGTCTGTGTCGCAGCGATTCCATTCCGTACAGCAAGATCTTTTCAACCAGGTGAGCGATCACCACCGGTCGCCGTCATCGTCGCCGCTTGATGGCGCTGACCCCGTACCCGCCAAGCTTTTCCTGATGGTTGGGCTCCCCGGCGCGGGAAAGACCACCCGGGCCGAGAAGCTCGCTGCGGCGCACCGCGCGCTGCGGCTGACCCCGGACGAGTGGATGATCCCCCTGTTCGACGGGTCGCAACCCGACGGCAAGCGCGACCTGCTGGAAGGACGGCTCATCGCGCTGGCCCTGCAGGCGCTGCGGCTCGGCACCAACGTCGTGCTCGACTTCGGGCTGTGGAGCCGGGACGAACGGTGGGCGCTGCGCTGGCTGGCGCTATCGGCCGCAGCGGTGTGCGAAGTGGTCTACCTGCCGATCGACCGGGGCAGCCAGCGCGCCAGGATCGCACACCGGCAGGCGACCGCACCGCACACCACGTTCCCGATGTCCGACGCCGACCTGGAGGGCTGGCGGAAACAGTTCCAGGCTCCCGATGCCGACGAGCTACCCGGCGACCTAGCGATCCCCGGACCGCCCCCAGGTTGGGCCGGCTGGGCGGAGTGGGCAACCGACCGCTGGCCCTCGCTCGACCTGCGGTGAACGGCAACCCCACCAGCCCGATGCTCGTGCGTACCTGCGCCCGTCCCTTCGAAATGATCGGGGTACGCGGAACGCCGGGAGCGCCGGGAGCGCCAGGCTGTCGGAACGTCGACGGGGACCGTCCCGAGGTAGCGCTCGGGAAGGGTCCGGTGCGCGTGGCGTATCCCGACAAGGGCTGCCGCTGTAGTACCACCAGCGGTACCGGGTGCGAGCACTACTTCGGGAAGCCGCGACACGACAGCAGCTCCCATGCCGTGTTCAAGATGCCCTGGCCAGGCGATCCGCGAGTCAATATCCAGAACGACAAGGGCAAGGCCAAGGCGTATCAGGTGCGGCAGGTACTCAAGGCGATCGAGAAGAAGGAGGTGCTGTGATGCAGTCCGCTGACCGACCCGAGGTGTCTCACTTCACCTACCGCGTCACGTGGTCGGCCGAGGACGGCGAGTTTCTCGCCACCTGCGCCGAATTCCCATCCCTCTCGTGGCTAGCATCCTCTCAGGTCGAGGCTCTCCAGGGCCTCCAGGATCTACTGGGTGAAGTGCTCGCCGACATGGAGGAGCAGGGCGAGCAGGTGCCGCAGCCGTTCGCTGACCGCAACTACTCCGGCAAGTTCAACCTCCGCGTCGGAGAGAGCCTGCACCGCGAACTCGCTATCCGCGCCGCTGAGGACGGCATGAGCCTCAACCAGTACGTCTTGCGAAAGCTCAACGCTGCCTGAACGTAGAGCTACCGGCGACCAAGCCGCGCGAGGCGGTCCGGCCAGAGAACCCTGTCGCGCCGCGTCGCGGCGAGGGCGATGATCGGGTCCGTGACCAGCTTCCCGGCGCAGGCGCGCCGCGTACGTGACGGCACGCTTGCGCCGCAACGCAGGCTGTCGGCGTTGCGGGAGTGCACGCAGCACTGCGCGCCGTACGGATTCCGCGCCACCTGGCACCACCTGGTCGCCTCCGCCCGCATCCCACGCAGGCCGGACGACGACCCCGGCGCGCTCGTCCGTGCCATCGACGAACTACAGCGGGTACGCGACGTGGTCCTGCCACGCGCAGACGAGTACGCCCGCCAGCGACGTCGGGAGAAGCTCGCTGGCCAGCGGAGCCTACGGACGTCACCGCCCTGGAACTCGTGGGGCTGGTCAGACATCGCCTACTGCCCGGACCCGCACATCACCCGACAGCACCGCTGGACACGGTCGTCCGGGCGGTCCTCGATCGCTACGCAGCCGGTGTCAACTCCGATATGCACTGCCTCGCCTGCGGCAAGGAACGGCTCCGATCCGGACGCCGGACCACCCGATTTCGCTGCGCAGCAACTCTTCGACGCGTTCGGAGATACCGCCGTGCCCGCCCAGAGGGTCGTCTCCGGATTGACTTCGGTCAGCCGATCGCGTACGACGCTCCACATCCCCGCGCCGACGGTTTCGCGGTCGAGGTGCACGACGATCCCTTTCGGGGCGCCAGGCCCCGCAGCCACTTCGGTATGTGTGTCGGATCGGCGAGCAGCTGGGCGACCTCCTCCCGTGGCAGTGCGATCTCGATCGAGTTGGTGTACTTCACGGCGTACATCCCTTCCAGGCGTCAGACAACCTGCGGTAGCAGCCGGCCGCAGCGCGCGGCGATGTCAGGTCGGGTCTGGTGCGTAGAACCTGGTGGTGGCTTCGACCGCGGCCTTGACGTGCTCCGGTTCGCCACCGGCGGCCAGGTGGGCCTCGCCCCAGGCCACAGCGCTGCGCCGGATGAACTCGCGCCCTTCGGGCGACTTCTGGATCGTGTTGTGATCCGTGGTCTCGCCACCGGTCAACAGCCGGGCGAGGGCAAGAAGGGCCAGATCCCAGCCAACGCCACCCGCGCCGGGGCCGTAGGTCGGGAAGAGCGGCTCGTCGACGACCGCTGCGTGGATCAGCTCGAATTCGGTGTCGCCGGTCGGGGTCGACGCCAGACGCACTTCCACGTCGCTCGTGCCGGGCCAGGCGTCGGCGTCCGCCCCGTAGAGCCAGGACACCTTGAGCAGTCGGGGCGGCTCGCACCGGAGGATCTCGCCGTGCTCACCACTGTCCAGCTCGAACTTCCCCCCGAGCCGCAGATCCCCGGTGGCCTGCGTGAGCCAGCGACGCAACCGCTCAGGGTTGGTGATCGCATCCCAGACGTCGTCGATCTGTGCCTCGTATCGACGCCGCAACTCGACGGTGTACGCCTCGCCGGCGGGCACCTTGCCCTTTCCCATCGCCCGGCGGGCAGCGGCCAGTTCAGCCAACACATCCTTCATGTCACATCCCCCTCGTCGGTGAATCGGTCTTGCCCGGACCGGGCCGGTCGGGTGGACTGCCCACCAGCCGGAGTCCGAGCTGCACGCCTGCCTCGGGCCAGCTCGGTTCCCAGCGCGTCGAGGCGTTGATCCCAGAACCGGCGAAACCGGTCCAGCCAGGCGTCGATCTCGCTCAACGGCGCGGGCTCAACGGCGTAGATCCGACGAGCGCCCTCAGCCCGCACCGACGCGAACCCGCTGTCCCGCAGCACGCGGAGGTGCTGTGAGACAGCCGGCTGGGAGAGCCCGAACTCGGCCCGGATCACGTCCGTGATCACGCCGGACGACTGCTCACCGTCGGCGAGCAGCTCCAGGATGCGCCGCCGGACCGGGGTGCCGAGGACGTCGAACGCGTGCATGACCAGAACCTATCCGCCCTGGCTTATATAAGACAAGCATGGTATCCCGGCAATCCGGCGAGGAGGGGCGCGTCAGTGGTGGCGGTGGGCGGCGCCGTCGAGGCGGTGGCGGGCAATGGTGAACAGTTCGGCGATCTCGGCCGGCAGGCGGGCGGTGGTCTCCCGGTGCAGGTGGCGGCGGGCCGCCGGCGGCAGGCCGGTGAGCACGAAGTCGTCCAGCCCGGTCACCAGACACAACCCGCCCAGCCGCGCCTCGAACGCAGGCAACGGATCACCGCGCTGGAGGCGTACGGTCAGACGGGCCCAGGCCCAGGCGGCCCGGTTCGTGTCCGTCGGCACCTGGACCACGGCGGTGGTCAGCAGCCGGCGGCGTACCGTCCGGGGCCGGACCACGCCCGCCGCGGTCAGCCGCCGCGCGACCTGGCCGTGGGCCCGCGGCGCCAGCAACGCCAACCAGGTTCCTACCCGCCGATGTCGCGGCTCCGCCGCCAGCCAGCGCAGGATCCAGCCGCCGAGCGCGTCCACCGGTACGTGCCGCGCGGCCAGCCACAACCGGCCACTGTGCACCCGCAAAGCGCCCGCGTCGACCAGGTCGGCCAGCAGGGCGGCGGCCAGACCGTACCCGACCGGCCCGGCCGGCAGACGCGGCCGACCCGTCACATCGTCGGCCGCCAGCAGGAAGAACTCATCCGCCAGCAGCGGCGACCGACCCCGCACCGCCACCGCCGGCACCGGCACCGGCACCCCACCGGCAGCAGCGGAAGCCGTGGCGGTGGTGGTCCGGGTGCGGTAGACCGTCATGCCGGCCCCCGTCGCCGCGCCCACCCGATGAACCGCACATACGACTGCACCGGAGTCAGACCGGGCAGATTACCGGCGGCCTCGGCGGCGAGCACCACACCCAACATCGCAACCCCTTCCTCTGTACGTCCACCGCGTCGACCGGTGGGCCTGAGCTTCCGCAGGGCCTGGCGCCGCCGGTCACGGGAAGCTTCCGGCGGCGGCAGGCCGCGTCGGGTCCAGGCACATCAGCGGTACGGCTGCGTGCCGAACCCCGCACACACCGTGGTCCACACCCGACCGCCTGCGATAGACGTCCCGCCCGGGACGGGGCGGCGATCCCGCCCTGCTGGAAGGGATGCTTCCCGTCGAAGGGAACCATCCCCTGCCTGCCCTCTTGACAGTCCGTCGTTGATGAATTCCCGGTCAGGGTCATAAATTGCTCGACTGGTGGTCAACCGCTACCACTGAGCCGGTGCCGCTGACGGGCGACCGTCGTGCAGTATCTTCGGCGAACCTGCTGCGGAGGCGGCACAGAGTGCTTGAGTGAACGTGGGCCACCCGCGCCTATCCGACTTTCCCTGACGGATGTCCTGGCCGAGAACACTGTCGGCCCACTTTGGAGGTAGGAGAATGGCCGGCGGGCTCTACCGCAGCGCCAACGCGCACGGCGGCGGACAGTTGCCGGACGACGGGGCGGCCTTCGTCTCGGTCGAGCCGCTGAACCAGTCGGCCGTCGAGGCCACCGCGCCGCCGCCGGAGGTGGTTGCCCAGACCAGCGCCGCAGCGAACAGCGCGGTAATGGCGATCGGCAGCCTGGTCAGCCGGGGTACGGGTTTCGTCCGCAACCTGATGATCGGCGCGGCGCTAGGCAACCTGGTCGGCAACGTCTTCACCACCGCGCAGTTCCTGCCGAACCAGGTCTACGAGTTCCTACTCGGCGGTGTGCTCACCAGTGTGCTGATTCCGGTGCTGGTCCGGCGGCGCAAGACCGACCCGGACCGGGGTGAGGCGTACGCCCAGCGGCTGTTGACCCTGGCGGTGATCGCCCTGGCCGCCGCCGTGCTGATCGCGATGGCCTCGGCGCAGGTGCTTACCGCGCTCTACGCCAGCGGCAAGGACGCGGACTACACCGAGCTGGTCACCAAGCTGTCGTACCTGATGCTGCCGATGTTGTTCTTCACCGGCCTGAGCGCGCTGATCGCCGCCGTGCTGAACACGCGGGGCCACTTCGCCGCTCCGATGTGGGCGCCGATCCTCAACAATCTGGTGGTCATCGGCACGTTCGGCCTCTACATCCTGATCTACGGGGCTCGGGCGCTGCGGCCGGACCAGATGGACACCGGCCGGATCCTGCTGGTCGGCGGCGGCACCCTGCTCGGCGTAGCGGTCCAGGCAGCAGGTCTGCTGCCGGCGCTACGCAAGGTCGGTTTCCGGTGGAAGCTGCGCTTCGATTTCCGTGCGCTGGGTCTGCGTGAGCTGGCCCAGCTCGGTGCCTGGATGTTCTGCTACGTGGCGGTCAACCAGCTCGGCCTCTTCGTGGTGGTCAACCTGCTCACCCGGGCGGCGGGCGAGGACAGCGCCGGCCTGCTGATCTACAACAACGTGTTCCTGCTGCTGATGATGGCGCACGGCATCATCGCCGTCTCGATCATCACCGCGCTGATGCCGCGGATCAGCGCGGCGGCCGCCGACGGCCGGTTCCGGGACGTCACCGCCGATCTTTCGCGGGGCACCCGGATGGTCGCCGCAGTGCTCGCCCCGGTCGCGGTCTGCTACGCCGTGCTGGCCGGCCCGATCTCGGTCGTGGTCTTCCGGTACGGCGCGTTCACCGGCGAGAACGCGGTGGCTACCTCGACTGTGCTGCTGGTGGCGGCGGTCGGCCTGGTGCCGTTCGCGATCAGCCAGCTCTTCACCTTCGCCTTCTACGCGCTGCCGGACGCCCGCACCCCAGCTCTGATCAACATTCCGGTGGTGATCCTGCGGGTGCTCATCCAGGTCGGCCTCTACCTGGCCTTCTCGGCCACCTTCGCGGCGGCCGGCATGATGCTGGGCAACGCGATCTCGTACCTGGCGGCGGCGGTGGTCTCGGCAGTACTGCTGCGCCCACGGGTGGGCCCGCTCGGGCTGGGCGAGATCATGCGCACCGTGGGCCGGGTGGCGGTCGCCGCGTTGGGCGCGGCCCTGGTCGGGCTGCTGGTGGTCAAGCTGCTGCCCGGCGACCCGGCGAAGCTGAGCTGGTCGGCCGCCGCAGTGCAGCTGGTGATCGGTGGCGTGGTGATCGGCGCGTCGTACATCGGGCTGGCCATCGCACTGAAGATCACCGAGATCACCGAGGTGCTCGGGATGGTCCGTCGGCGGCTTACCCGTACGAAGCAAGCGTAAGCACGGGTCGGAGCACGGCTGCGCGGCAGCCGCCCCGGTGCGGTAGACCGTCATGCCGGCTCCCGCTGCCGCGCCCACCCGATGAACCGCGCGTACGACTGCACCGGAGTCAGGCCGGGCAGGTCACGGGCGGCTTCGGCGGCGAGCACGGCCACGTACACGCAGCGGCCGATCCGGTCGAAGCTAGCCATCAGCTCCGTGCGGGCCGGCCCACACGGCCACGGCCACCCGCAGGCCCGGCACAACCACGACGGACGCACCGCCACATGGGCCAGACCGCCCACCACCGGGGCGGTCACCGCCGCACCCGCCGCCGGGCCCGGCCGGGCCACACCCAGGTCCGCCGCAGGGTCACGGTCCGCGCCGGCTGCGGCGCCCACCGACGCCCGGCCGCCTCGACCTGCGCGGGCAGCAGCCCGCCGGTCGGACACGCCGGGCAGGTCAGGGTACGGCCACAGCCGGGACACCACCGGTGCCGATGCCGACACAAACTGAACCCGACCACCACGCCGACCAGCAACCCGATGATGGCGGCGAGCACCACATCCAGCATCAACGTACTCCTCTCCCTGCATCGTCCACTGTGTTTACCGGCCGGCGGGCCCGGGTCGACCGGATCAGGCCGGCATCCCGGCCTGGAACTGCCGCGACTGCCAGTCCCGCAACGCCTGCTTGATCCGCACGTTCTCGTCCCGGGTGACCGCCAACTCGGCCCGCACCGCCGTCAACTCGTCGGCGACCAGGTGCAGGAAGGCGCGTACCTCGGTCGGGTCGAAACCGCGCCGGGTGCGGACCGGGAACCGGCGGTCGCGGACCAGCCCGGGGTTGATCGACGGCCGCACCACGCTGGCGCCGTAGTAGAGGTGGGTGGCGGCGTTGCCGCCGTGCCGGGCCGGCGGACGCGACCCGCCGCCGGCAGCAGCGGCGGGTGGCCGGGTGGCCGGCCGGGTCTGGTTGGCGAGGCTGGCGAGCAGCCGGGACTGCCGCCGGGTACGCCGAGGGAACAGGACAAGGTTGAGGAGTCTGCGCACGGGTGGGACCGCCCTTTCGAAGGTCACGGGATCGCCGCTACATCGCGGTTCGGTGGGGAAGGTGAGATGGGCGGCCCGACCCCGAACGGGGGCACGGAGGTCGGGCCGCCCGCCCTGCGACCGCAGCCACAAACGGCAGTACGCCCACAGGGTCGCTGGTACGGGCGTCCGGCAGCACACGTTTCGCCGGACGCCGACAGTCGGGAGCACTCCTGGGTTGCGTGCAGTGGCCGACGGTGCCGCGTGCACCGGCCCGGCCGGGGCGTCGATGGGGATCGCCGAGGTGGCGCCGATCGTCGAAGGAGCAGCTGAGCGCCGCTCCACGGAATCGACGCCACCCCGGCGGGTCTCCCGCAAGACCGAGCTGGGGAGGATTTCGGCATGCCCGCACGTCAGTTCGAGCCGCACTACCGGCGCATCATGGCCGACATCCGGCAGCGCATCCTCCGGCACGACCGGGACCTGGTCGTCGGGCAACCGGGGCGGCACGCACCGCATCCAGCATCACAACCCCTTTCCGGGTACGTCCTCTGTGTTGGCCGGTGGGCCTGGGCTTTCGCGGGGCCTGCCGTCGCCGGTCACGGGGGGCTTCCGGCGGCGGCAGGCCGCGTCGGGGTCCGGGCACATCAGCGGTACGGCGTCTGTGTCGAACCCCGCACACACCGTGGCCGATGACTGACCGGCTGCGGTAGGCGTCCTGCCCGGGACGGGGTGGCGATCCCGCACCACTGGAAGGGATGCTTCCTATCGCGGAAACCATCCCCGGCCTCCCCTCTTGACATTCCGTCGTTGACGTATTCCCTGGCAGGGTCAGGAATTGCTCGACGCAGATGGTTGAAGGCGGCATTCACCAGGTGGGATACTGTCCAAATTCGATTACCGCCACAGGCAGTTCGCGTCACCACGCATCGATCGTGCGCCACACTTCGGGGGTGTCATGCAGAACCATCCGCTCACCGCAGCACGCGAACGCCTGGGCCTGACCCGCCGGCAACTCGCCGACGCCGTCAACAAGATCCTCTACCCCGACCCCGGACAAGCAGCCCACAGCGCCTTCACCGCCAACTACCTGGGCAAACTCGAAAATGGCAAGATCCGCTACCCCGCCGAGGACTACCGCACCGCCCTCCGCATCGCCCTCAACGCCGACACCGACGACGAACTCGGATTCCGCCGTCGGGATATCAACATGCGAACGAAAGGCATGCTCGCCGCACGATCCAATCGATACGAGTCCCCGGCAACAGGGCTGAGTCCCGCCGCTGCCTCGTTGACATCCGACGCCATCCCGTTGATGTCGTTGCTCGGCCCACCGGTCGTCGACGAGTTGCCGCGTCAGGTCAGCCAGGAACACATCGCCCAGGTTCTTGAGGCAGCGGAGATCCTCGAGCAGTGGGACAACGCGCACGGCGGCGCGCTGGTCCGGGAGATCGCCGACGACAAGCTGCACCGGATGTCCCGGCTGCTGGAGGCGAGCTGCCCGGCCCACCTGCGCCCCGCGCTACACAAGGCGTTGGCCCAGTTGGCGGGGGTCGTGGCGTTCATGCTCTTCGACGCGTACCACCACGAGGCGGCCCGGCAACGGTTCACGTTCGCCCTGCGCTGCGCCAGCATCGGCGGCGACTGGCACCAGCGCGCGATGCTGCTGTCCAGCCTGGCCCGGCAGGCGGTGTGGTGCGGCCAGCCTGACGACGGGCTCACCCACATCGAAATGGCCCTGGTCCGCGCCGACTGGCTCACCGCATCCGAGCGCGCGATGCTGCACACCGTACGGGCACGGGCACTCGCCAAACTCGGACCTGGCAGAGCACAGGAGGCGCTGGCCGCCGTCGGTGCCGCCGATGAAGCCTTCGCGCACGCCGCACCAGCGGAGGACCCGCCGTGGATGTGCTTCTACGACGACGCCCAGCACCACGGAGACACCGCCCACGCGCTGTTCGACGTCGCCCTGCACACCAGACTCGTTACGGAGTCGTCCGACCGGTTCGCCTACTCAGTAGCGCACCATCTCCCGGCGTACCTACGGTCCAGGGCGATCTCGCGGATCAAGCTGGCGTCCCTCACGATGGTGCAGGGTGATCCGCTGGAGGCCGTGACGATCGGCAACCTGGCCCTCGACGACGCCGGGCCGGTCCGCTCGCTGCGCGCCGCCGACGACTTACGGGCGCTGCACCGGATGGCCGGACCACACGGCAAGCTCACCGAAGTGCAGGAGCTGCGCGCCCGGATCCGGGAGACGGTCGGAGCCGTAGCATGACGGACCCGCAGGAAGCGCTGCTGCTCGCTTGCCAGCAGGCCGGGGTCAACGCGACCGGCGCTGAGCTGATCCGGTCTGCGGAGAACGTCATCTACCGCCTGCCTGGTGGCGTTGTTGCCCGCGTCAGCCGCGACGGGCAGCTCGCCACCGCAGGCAAGGAAGTACGGGTGTCCCGCTGGCTCAACGAATCCGGGATACCGGCGGTCCGCGCGATCGAGGATCTGCCGCAACCAGTCGCGGTCGACGGGCGAGCCGTCACCTTCTGGCATGAGCTGCCGCCGCACCGGGAAGGCAACATCGGCCAGCTAGCCCAGGTGCTGCAACAGCTGCACCGCCTGCAGCCCCCGGCCACTCTCGACCTGCCACCGCTGGCACCGTTCGTACGCCTGGAACAGCGCATCGCCGAGGCGACCGTGTTCTCGGCCGACAACCGCGCCTGGCTGATCGATCACCTGCACGGCTTGCAGGACCGTTACCGCGAGCTTCCTCCCGGCCTCCCGCACGGTGCCGTGCACGGCGACGCCTGGGCCGGCAACATCGTGGACACCGACGCCGGACCCGTCGTGCTCGACCTCGAACGATTCGCCTTCGGTCTACCCGAGTGGGACCTGGTCTCCGTCGCCGTCGACCACCTGACCTTCAGCGCCGAGTACGCGCCCGGCTGGACCGAGTTCTGCCAGCACTACGGCTACGACGTCACCGGCTGGCCCGGTTTCTCAGTCCTTCTCGAAGCCAGAGAACTGCGCAAGGTGACCTTCGCCGCCCAACTCACGCGAGACAACCCAGCCCTACGCGACCAGGCCCACTACCGCCTCGCCTGCATCCGAGGCGAGCACGGCCACCGCCCCTGGGGCTGGCAACCCGTCCCATGACAGGCTGCCCTTCGGTGTGACGAGGCAGCCAGTCCTCGGGTCACCGCTTCACTCCCAGGGTGTCTCACACCATCTCGGCCAAGGGCGTCCGCGCGAGGTGATCATGCAGCAGATGACTAAGCCCGGCGTGAGTCTGGCTTGCTGGCCACGGACACGCAGCCCGCTGCCTCTGGAGGGGGTCGCATTGGCTCGACGTGCGCCAGATGGAGGGAGTAGGGTCCTGTCCCCACCGCTGCGGTTCCCCGACCGGAGGTGACGATATGAACCAGCGGACCACAAAGCACTGGGACGAGCTGCTTGCACGGATGGTAATCGAGTCCGCACTAGACATACAGGTTGAAGTACACGATGACGGCTCGGAACCCTCTATGCATGATCTGACCCTCAAGTACCCGGACGGGCGAGTCGCAGCAGCCGAGGTGGTGTCGACCCGAGACCCCAAGGCTCGGCGGCTGTCAGCGGCAGTCGCAGATCTGGGCTACCAGCGATGCGCCAACCTCCGGCGTCTATGGATCATCTCGGTGACTCCTAGCGCAAAGGTTGGAAGGCTAGCCAAGGTAGCGCCTTCTTTCCTGGCCGACCTGGAACGTGCAGGAGTCGACCGGCTGCCACGCACCAGCACCGCCGATCCCAGGCTCCCCGACCTTCGCGCTCTTGGTGTTGCCTCGTGCACATCTACGGCTCCCACCGAGAAGCACCCGCCCGGCTTCTACATAAACCCGGCGGCGGTCGCCGCGTTCGCAGGCGACGGTGACGGCGCTTTGCGCAAAGCCGAGGCGCTTTTGTTGGAGGTAACCGACGTCGTCGCGAAGCTTCAGTTGTCTGGCACCGCTGAGCGTCACGCGGTCATCATGATTACCCACGACTGGCTCGGACCCCACACCGCTCTCGAAGGTGACGCCGTCCCGAATACCCCGCCTGAGCTCCCTGATGGCATCGACTGCCTTTGGCTTGTCGTCCAGCTACCGCCACCGACCCGAGCCGTGTACTGGTTAGGCGATGGACAGTGGCGCGACGTCATCGTCAGCGAAGAACAAGCAACGACGCTTCTAGCGCCAACCTCACATATCAATAGCGGCAACCCAACAACCCGATCTGACAAAATTGTTTCGCAGGTCGATGGTCAGTCGACAGAATGATAGAATCGTGAAGATTTCGCTGAACCTCCTTCGCCCAACTCGTTCGTCGACTCGGGTATGACATTGCTTACACACGACTACCGGGCAGGCGAAGAACTGATACCCACACGCTTCAATTCCGACCGAGCAGCCAGAGCACGATCTCATCGAGTGGCCGCAGGCACCGCCCGTTGAAGTTTGGGTCGCTTCGATCTACGGTATTCTCTATGTCTATCAGCATCGTCGAGATGACTGGATCTTCCCGCAACAGTGCCAAGTCGTCTCCAGCATATAGGCTCTCGGACACAACGCGTGGCATGTGATGGTCATCTGACAGGTGGATCGCAAGGCCAGCGAGCGAAGGAACGACCACGGGCGCGCTTGCCCGTCGCGCCAGACGCGCAATTCGCATACCGATTGGAGAATGCACATAGACAATCCGAGAGGCGCCCAAGAGTGTCTGATCAAGTTGGCGAAGAGTGCCCAGATTATCTTTGTGGGCAAATTCAACGAGCAGCACCTTGCCACTGGCCATCTGCAGGCGAACGCATTCGATCATTTCCGCAAACGCTCTACGTAGCGGCTCATCACTATCGACCTGGAATGATCCGTGCGGTCCGACCTTGAAATTATCGCCACCTGACAACCCGAGCCGTTCACGCAGGAACTCGGCATAGATGAAAGGGTAGTCGCTAACTTCAACGAAAGAGACTTCGAGACTGCGGAGTTCTTCAGCAATGTGCCGCCGCAGCATAGTCTTTCCGCTTCCCGATGGGCCAACAAAAAAGACTGAGGAGCTCAAAGTGACCCCACCTCCTTCTCGCGGAATGGAGCCTCAAGTATTGGCGGATCAGACTTCACGGCCCCATAACCACCAAGGGCGAGACCAGCCCGCCTAATCGCGCCAGCCCGCGATTGGCCCACAATCCGGGCGACGGCATTCCTCTTGTGTCGGCGATGACCAGGAGAGAACAGCATTCCCGAAGCGATTAGACCGACTACCGCTTCTAAATGCTGCAAGTAGATCGCATCACCTCGCGATCGTCGCACAATCATGACAACGGGCCGGAACGACTGCCAATATCTCAACAGTGTCGGCCCAAGATATGCTCTCTCAAACTGGATTGGCATGCTGTTGTGCAGACACAGCACCGCAATAAACTCCAGCGATGCCATCGCCCTCCGCACTTCCACCAGCGTCACCTCAGATTTATCCAAGCCGCGGAGGTTCGCCCGAAGATATGAGTCGACCTCCCCGAGGTCGGTACAGGATTCAGCCAACTTGTTAAGCCGATTCGAATGCACCAAGAGCTCATCGCGAATCAGCCTCACCTGCGACGACTGCAGGTCGCCAATTAAGGCAAGCGCCGACTGACCCTTCCGGCCAATCGAAGATTCTCTTAATTGCCTCAATGCAATGGCAAGCGCAATTATAACCGAAACGGTTGCAACCAGTGAAGAGATAGCTGAGACAGCGTTCCAGTCCATCTTTTAGCCCTTCTCAACCATCGCCTACTTCGCAGATCGATCGCGACCCGAAAAGCATGGCTCTTCATCATAATCTGCCCTGGGCAGTGTATCTCGTGCAGTCAAGTGTGCCCACGAATCGCGGAGACCTTAGATTCCAGCACCCCACTTCAATGCCGCCATCCACAGGCGCAGCTTGACCCAGTGACTGCCCAGTACGGGTGGCCACTAGGCCATTGCTAGTCGACCCCTGGGTACCGACCTGTACAACAGCAACGCCGAACTTGGATGTAGACATGGCTGGCATACAGCTCATGATTCTGCTGAGGCGAGAGCAGGCGTCAGGGCAGACGCCAGCAATTGAGCAACAGCATCCGGTGGGCTACCAGGCCAGTCATCCGCACCGGAGCGCCCCGAAGCACGCCGCGCCAGCAACCACCGTCCGAACGCCGACCGAATCATGCGAGCCGAGCAGCCGCCACGAATGCACCAGCAACCGCTACGGCACCAACGCCGCCGACCCCGACCGAGCCGGCCAGCCCTGGACCGGCAGACCAGCTTCCGCAGAGTCTGCTGCCGTCGTGGGTGGCATCCGGCGGTGGCTGGCGGCGCTCCCGCGCTACTGGAAGGGATGCTTCCCGTTGCGGGAACCATCCCCTGCCTCCCCTCTTGACATTCCGCCGTTGGCGTATTCCCTGGCAGGGTCAGGAATTGCTCGACGCAGATGGTTGAAGGCGGCATTCACCAGGTGGGATACTGTCCAAATTCTATTACCGCCACAGGCAGTTCGCGTCACCACGCATCAGTTGTGCGCCACACTTCGGGGGTGTCATGCAGAACCATCCGCTCACCGCAGCACGCGAACGCCTGGGCCTGACCCGCCGGCAACTCGCCGACGCCGTCAACAAGATCCTCTACCCCGACCCCGGACAAGCAGCCCACAGCGCCTTCACCGCCAACTACCTGGGCAAACTCGAAAACGGCAAGATCCGCTACCCCGCCGAGGACTACCGCACCGCCCTGCGCATCGCCCTCAACGCCAACACCGACGACGAACTCGGATTCCGCAACCCTCGCACGGTAGTACGGCAGGATGCTGCTGAGATCAGTGCCGTCTCCGGCAACAGGAGGGTTGTGCCCGTTGCCCGTAGCGTCGGTAGTACCGAAGGGCTGGTCGAGCAGCCCTCGGTCATCCTGACCCGGATTCGCGAGAATAACGACGCGAGCGTCAACCACGCGCTGCTGGACACTCTGGATCTCTATGTTTCGGATGTCGTCGGCCGCTACGAGGAGGAAGGGCCGCTCACGCTGGCCGCCGACGTGGTGCGCCAGCGACGCTGGGTGCAGAGCCTCATCCCGCTGCGGATGCAGCCCCGGTACAGCGCCCGGCTACTCGCCATCGCCGGGCAGCTCTCCGGGCTGCTCAGCTATATGTCGGTCAACCTCGGCCGATTCAGCTCCGCGCGGGCCTACGGGATCGAGGCGTTCCAGCTCGCCGACTATGCGGAGGACCGGGAACTCAAGGCATGGGTCCGGGGCACGCAAAGCTTCACCGAGTTCTACGACGGGCAGTACCGCAAGGCGCTCGCCTACGCCGTGGACGGCCGCCGGTTCGCCGGCCGCGGAGCACAGACGGTACGCCTCGCCGTCAACGGCGAGGCACGCGCGCACGCGAAGCTCGGCCAGACACAGGAGGCAGAACAGGCGATCGGCACCGCCTACGAAGTGCTCTCGGACCTGTCACCCGAGCCCGGCATGAGTTCATGCGTCTCGTTCGGCCTCTACAGCGAGGCACGGGTGGCATCGAACGCGGCGACGGCGTACCTGGCGTTGGGACACACCGAGCAGGTTCTCCACCTAGCAGGCCGCGCGGTCACGATCGTCGACTCATCACCTTCCGTCTGGAGCCAGGCCCTGGTCCGGCTGGAC
This sequence comes from Micromonospora sp. Llam0, assembly GCF_003751085.1. Taxonomy (NCBI): domain Bacteria; kingdom Bacillati; phylum Actinomycetota; class Actinomycetes; order Micromonosporales; family Micromonosporaceae; genus Micromonospora; species Micromonospora sp. Llam0. The sequence continues at coordinate 548,710 of NZ_RJJY01000002.1, forward strand.
CTGGCGACCGCGCTGGTAGACGGGGACCGACCCGACGTCGGGCAGGCCGCCGACGTCGCCCGCCAAGCTATGCGAGCCTGTCAGGACAACCAGATCGAGTCCATACGTCAGCGAACCCGCGACCTCGCCACCGCTATCAAGGTGAACTTCGACGATCCCTGCGCCGAGTCGTTCGTAGACGAGGCGCACGCCTGGCTCGACGAAGGCCGAGGAACACGATGACCGCTCAGCCCGAAGCACTGGACCACGACTACGGACGCCCCTGGGCCGAGCAGGAGTGGACACAATTCCAACAGGTCCAGGGGATGGTCAACCACTGGGACCGCCCGGGGTGGACGCCTGGCCGGCGCTCCTACCACTGGCTTGTGATGCTCGGCCACGTCCGAGCCCTCACCGCCCTGGCGACCCGCTGCCAGGAACAGCTGCGTGACTTACCCAATCTCGACTTGGTCCCGGCGGTCGGCTTGCACATCACAATGCAGCGACTCGCCTTCACCGACGAAGTCTCACCCGACGTGGTGGCGGCAGCGGTCAACGAAGTACGCCGACGTTGCGCGGACTTCCCCGCCATCCCGGTGGAGGTCGGTCCGCTTGCAGGATCGCCGGGAGCGGTCCGCCTCAGCGTTGGTCCGCCGGAGCCGCTCAGGGGGCTTCGTCATCTCATCCGCGAATCCATCGCCGAGGTATGTGGCCCGGCAGCCCTACCCGAACGGGCAAGCAGGTTTGTCCCGCACGTCAGCATCGCCTACCACAACACCCCCGCCGACGCGCGGCCACTCATCCAGCGGGCAGCCAGCCTTCGACACCTCCCCCCCGTCGCCACAGTCATCCAGTCCGTGGACCTAGTCGAGTTACGCCGCGACGGCCACCAGTACATCACATCGAAACTCGCCGAAGTCTTATTCCTAAGCTGATGGCCGGACATTCGCCCAGCGGGACCCGACTTCCAACAGCATCGGGAAATCAGCGCACAAGGCGCAGTTGGTCAGGCCACACCAATGGCTCTTACCAGTAAATTGCCACAAACTCAACCTCCATCTTTCGGGTCGTGCGAACCGGCCTGATTGATTGCCCATCCGAATGAACGGATTCGGCCAGGGAACCCACCGAGATTTCCGATATCGCCGCCTCTCGGAGACGACGGACATCCTCTCGGTCAGAATTTTCATCTATGGCGTTAACCACTAGATCGAATGCAGACCTACGCGAGTTTATGTCATCCATCTTGAATCTACCCGAGGCCTCGACAGCAACCGTCGCTAGCGCGACTCTGTCGATCTCAGTACCTTTAAGTGCTGCGACGCCCTCACCAAACCGCACAAAATGGCGCACAAGATCCAAGGATTGCGGACCATCAGAGGGATCCTCGCGAGACGAAAGTTCCTCGTCGAAACCGTCAGGTAGCATTTCGATAAAACGGACAAGCTCGCTAGACAATCCACCAAGAACGTCTGCCAACTTTATCGGGTTCCAAGTGTCAAGAAGAGCAGATCGCTCCACTCGCATATATGCCGTGTATGCAAGGTCCCCAAAAAGGACACGCCGCAAGTCCCTTGAGTACGATTGAAAGTCGGTAACACCCACAACCTCAAGAGGGTGGCTGTTTGCTTGAACCTCACCTTGGGAATTCAACACACTTCGATCAATAATGTACTCCTCTCCGTCGATATCCACGACACTAAACCTGGTGCTAACACCCTGCACCGGAACGAGCCCAAACAGAAGTCTGTCGATAACCTCGACAATTGGGAGAACCTGGTTGTAGTCGCCATCTCCCAGACCGAAGAGTGATTCACGGCCCTTGACAATCTCAACAATAGAAGAAATCGCACTTACCAGGCGGTACGTCTTGTGCGCCTCAAGCTCGATTTCGAACTCAAGGACATCACCTCTCTTGATGTCTCGCACCGGAAGGATTTGAGAGAACTTTCGAAGCTTTTTCTCATTCCTCAGAAGCTCTGCAAACGTCTCGATCGAGCCTTCACGCACCTGCCGTCGACCGACGGGCTCCCTCGCCAGGTGAATGTCGTCTATTCCACCAGTCCGCAAGTCACGAAACGTGCTTTGGATGACCGATCTCCTGACTACCTCCTTTGAAGAGCTGTCGGTCCCACGAACCCTAGACTCAGTCCCGAGCTTAGCGCTGGCAAAGGAAATCCCAAGAGTCGACTTGTGATCTACTTCAGTAGTTCTATTTAAAGTGTCCTTCACAGACTCGGCTATTGATCCGTCACGTGCGGCAACCAGGCTCGTCACGCTAACCTCATCAAGATAGACAAACTCACGACGCTGTCGGCGCCAAGTACGATCACGGTTTCGGTTGCGAAAAATCACTTGGCTTCACCTTCCGCGCGACGGGCTGAAACGCGCTGGACTCGCGGAATCGCCTCACGTACATCCTCAAGGCAGAGTGACCTCCGGCCATCGAGCACAGCCAAGATCCCTGCCTCCGTCCAGATCGCCGAGAGATCCGCCGCCGTCCAGCCTTTCGTTGACTCGGCAAGCGTCGTCATATCTGGACGTTCGGAGAAAACAAGTCGTCGCGATGAAGCCTCCAGAATCGATATTCTATTAGCTACGTCAGGCATCGAGAACTCCAACTTATGGGCAATACGACCGGGACGCAGAAGAGCTTCATCAAGCGCACCCGGGAGATTAGTCGTTGCGATTACAATAACTTGTTGAAAGCTCAGAAATCCGTCTAGGAGGGACAAAAACTGACCCACAAGCCGGTTGGTCGCCTCGTGGTTACTCCCACCCCTCTGCGTATACAGGCTGTCAATTTCATCAAAGAAGAGGATGGCTGGGCGGTTCTCCCTGGCATGGTCAAATATGTCGCGAAGTCTCCGCTCACTTTGACCAACAAACTGATCCACAATGGCAGGACCACTGATATTGTAAAAGGTTGCAGCTGTAGAATTTGCCAATGCCTTGGCAAGGAAGGTCTTTCCAGTCCCTGCCGGCCCGGTAAAGAGGATCCCCTTGATAGGTTTCGCTCCGATTACCGTTAGAGGATCGTCGGGGTCGAGCGCCACGCGGACGAGGTCGTGCGCGCGACGAACGATTTCCGGAGAACCGCCGAAGTCACTGAGAGTAGTTTCACTATCCTCTGCCGGAACAATCAGATCGCCAACGTCAAAATCATCACGGTTTAGGCCGAATCGGTCAATTGGATGTTCGGAAAGTACCTCCGCCGGATTACCGGCCTGGTCGATCCTAATCACTTGACCCTCAACGAATGGCTTGCCTTCATGCACGCAAAAGTGACGAAGCTGGCCATTAACGTCGATGACAGCACCCGATGAGTTGACCTTCTTTACTGTACCGACTTCAGAGGATGCACCCCATAGGTCATCATCGACCCGGTGCACACTGCCTTTATCTGGGCACAAAAGAATGTCTCCAACAGACCATCCTTCCTCGTTCGACGAGATGAAATAGCCAGATAGGCCACCCATGAAGTCGACCCAGATTTTTGAGGACTCGGGTTCAATTCTACGAATTCTAGCGATACGGCCAATGCTTTCCATTCATCAACTTCTTCCCGATAGGCTGTGAGCAAAGTACTGACACGCGGCCTTACGCTACAACCGCTCCTGCAGGCAACTCAACCGCCACACAGCTGAGTATCCGGGATTTGCGGTATTCCGGTACGTGACGAGCGGCGCGTGTCGGGGAATCTCGTGCGCTGACGGAGAGCGCCTGCTCCCCTTCTTTATTGCGCAGGCCAAGCAGGTCGTCGCCGCTATGCCTACCTATTCCGAAGCTGTTTACGATTTGCCGGAATTACTGTATTTCTCCAAAAAAATCATGAGTGGTCCCGATTCAATAGCTCTTCGCCGACTCGGTCCATCGGCATGGTTAGTTCATCACGAGACAGCAGGTCAACGAATCGATTCTGCCGTGTCATCTGCACCACCTCGTCTTGGGGACTCCAAGCGAACGGATCAGTGTTGTGCATAAGAATCACTTGCTCTGCGTGAAGTTGGTCATCGGTGAGTAGCAGGCGAGGCCGGTCCGGAAGCGCGCGTGCGAACTGTACTAGTTCGGGGCAGTCACGTGCCGGTTGCGTGACAGCGACGATATCGTACGGTGACTGAAGCTTTTCCGACAAGTCGTCTAAGGACTCGGCCATCTTCTGGTCCGCTCCGGCAGCACGGCGTTTCACCTCGACAGGCACAAGACTCCCGTCGGCGAACAGCAGGACAACATCGGCCTCGCCGATGTTGTTGTTGCCGGCGTCGAAGAAGTTGACTCCGGGATGCGCTCCCACGAGGGCATGTCGTTCGAAGAGGCTGACCAGCCATCGCAGGGCGAGGAGGTGCCCCAAACTATCCGTTTCTAGGACGCGCCGCAGAACCTCACCGATCCGGTAGGTGAAATTTAGTGCGTCGGGCTTGTAAGGCTGCGTGATCATACGCCCGCAGCCGGGGCAGGCAATGGGCGGCAGGATCGATGCCATGGGAAGCCACGATTTTGCTCGACATTCGACGCATTCGACCGTTGACCCGCGGACGAGCAGGTGGTGCCGCTCCGCCCACACGACCCAGTTGACGGCCGCTTGTCTCCTCCCGAATACCTTGGCAAACCTGTGGAATGGCAGTGCCCGCCCTTCACCCGAACGAGCGATTACTGGCTCATCACGACCCAGGCGAACGGCCGCCGCCTCGATTTCGTCCTCGGGAACAGCGAGTGCTCGTAGCTCTTTGTGGGCGCGCGTCCACCGCTCTTTCCACCACGACATACCGCTACGTTCTGCGAGCTCGTAGAGTAGCTCGATCAACGGACGGTGTGTGAGGTACCGGATGCCCTCCACACCCCCGATGACCCGAATCAAGGTTTCCGCTGCTACGCCTGGCTCAGACGTCTCGACACGAAGTCCTCGACTTTGTGCGACCGCAGCGAGAGACGTCCAGGTCGACGGCCATCGAACCGTCACCGCTTCGAGGCGCCGAACCGGCGGTACCTCCACCTGAGAGGATCCAGCCTGAAACCGATTGCCGAACTCGGCACCACGCATCGTTGGATCGGCAGGAAGTAGGTGCCCACGTACGCTTACGTCAACGACGAGTTCTGGCTGGCGCCAGAAATTCTGAACGGGTCGCAGAAGATCGCGATCCGCATCGGAAACCGCCACGAGGTGAGCCTGACCCTGTGACCAGTGCGCCACACTGTTGCGTGACCTTCCCGGCGGTGGCCCGAAGGTCAGGATTTTATCATAAGCGACTGCCGTCATTTTTGCGCTGACCGCCAAGTCAGCAAGCTGTTCAGGCGCGAGTGACGCACTCGTCACATAGCACCGCCCGCCGCCGAACCCGAAGCGGGTGGCCCTACCTGGCTTCCGCAGCTCCTGCAATGCCTGTTCAGTTGCCGCAGCCAAGGGCAGGCCAATAGGCAACACATGACGGTCGCCATGCGCTGCACGCAGGTTCCACAGCAAGGCGAGGTCGTCGACCGAGTCAGAGCTCACTATCACGATGATATTCGGACCAGCGGCGCGACGTAGGATGTTGGGCTCTGGTAACGGGCTCATCCCCTTGCCCAGATAGCTGATATCCGGGACCTGCCCTGCCGCTAGGCCGATATTGCTCACCATCCGTGGCGACATTGGTTGGGAGTCCTCGAGCCGCTGCAGTAGGTCGTCGAGTGATCCAACAGCCGACTGACGTTCGACCGGCATGATCTGCTCAAACCGAATGCCACCTAGAGCCTCATGGGGACCCATAAGCGTTGAATCGGGTTCCTCTGGCAGGATCCCGAGGACAGCGGCATAGATCAGGTCCCAAGGGTCACCAACTTCCAACACAGGCACATGGACAGGACGCCGTTGATCACGTGGAGTGGTCTCGGCGATCACAATGACCGGGAAATCCCACGGTGTGCCCCGCCTGACCCGGTACGGGAGCTGAACGTCCACCTCTTGTAGTCCGCCCACCATGTCGATTTGCTCAACTTGGAGCAGTTGAGCGTACTTCGGGGGGAGAACGCCGCTGGCAACAGGCAGTATCGGTTGACCAGCGCCACCCCACGTTTGGCACAACCGGATGATCTCCTGGCGGAGCTGAGCGGGCTGTTCAGCGTCCACCGGACGCGCGAAGCGCTCCGGACGTAGTCTTGTCGTGATTTCCTGTGTACCGGTGAGCAGGTCTCTGTCGAGTAGGCCACGCATAGGAGTCGAATCATACCGTCGGCTGATGCCGCGTCATCGAGCACCCAGGTGGATACGCCCGGCACATGCGACAACCGTCGGGCAGCCTCCTACGGAGTGTCCCCGGTTGCCGGTCTTCTCCAAGGTGCGTTCGGATCGGTAAGGGTGTCCAACAGGAGTTGACACCATGTCCGTGCCGCCCCCACGGCTAGGTGCGCATGCCTGGCGTGAAGCCCCATCCTCGCGTCCGCGCGCCCGTGGCCGGTGCCCCAGCCCTCGTTGCGTAGTTCGTTTACACCGAGCGCGACCGTCATCAGCCCACCGAGCACCCGCTTAACCGACGAACTACCGTCAGGGCCGACTGCCTGCTGCGGATGAAGTCGCAGTTCACGTTGGGCGAGGTCAACCAAGGCGGGAAACTTGATTGTCTTCTCGTCAAAGGCAATCCCGATCTCTACGAGAACCGTCTTCGCTGTGGCTTCGATCAGTTCCTTCGCCGAACCAATAGCCTGTGCAGGGTCCTGCGGCAGGGCACGATCGATCCGTTCGAAGGAATCAAGAATCGCTGCCGGATCACGCAACCCCACCAGCGAACTAGGGAGGCTCAGCGGTAGAGGCGTTGGTGGCTTCAATCGGCTGTCACTACCTAGCTTGAAACCATAACGTTCTAGAAACGCTTGGGCCGCATCCAACGCTTCATCCGTCAGCGCAGTCAAGAGCGTCTCGTACACACGCAGGACGCGCTCAACATGTTCGGGTTCCGTCCAATCGACGTTGTCTTCGTACTCGCGCCAGAGCCCACGGCGGACACCTTGTTCATCATTCGGGTCTCCTGACGGAACGAACCCCTCATCCTGCCACATATTCGCGATCTCGCGATGCACGGACCATCCGGATGCAAGATCACGGAAGTAGCGTCGGACTGGAACCGGGACGAGCGGACGAACACCCACGGAAGGGAATCCTATCGGAATCTGAACCCGCACGGTCAACGTGATATCGCCATGCGTCGCAGATCGATAGAAGCCCATGAGTCAGCTTCCGGCAACAGCATTCGAAGGTGGTTGGTATGGGGCTCATGGTCCTGCCGGGGAAGACAGCGTGTCAGTGGACGCGCCACAGTTGGAAGGTTGGGCCGTCGGCGGGCAGGGTCAGGGTGCCGTCGGCGGCCGGGCGGAGCGGGGGTGCGCCGCCGTACAGGTTGGCGAGGGCCGGAGCAGCAGCGTCCGGCGGGGCCACCAGACCGGTCAACCGCACCGGAGCACCCGACGCACGCCGGGCCAACGCCAACACCGACCCGGTCGGCGACTCCCGCAAGTAGACCAGGGCGTCGTCATCGGCGTACACCCAGCGCAGGCCGCCGTGCCGCAGCTCCGGCACCTCCCGACGCAACGCCACCAACGCCCGGTAGGCCCCGAACGTCGCCTCATCCCACGAGCCTGGCCGATCCCACGGCATCGGCGTCCGTGAACCCTCCCCGTTGTCGCCCCGCAACCCCAGCTCATCCCCGGCGAACACCATCGGCGTCCCCGGCAGGGTGAACTGCAACCCGGCCGCCACCTCCTGCCGGGCCGCGTCCCCGACCACCGTCCGAATCCGGGCCGAGTCATGCGAGCCGAGCAGCTGCCACAAATGCACCAACGACCGCCACGACACCAACGCCCCGAACGCCCGCATCGTCGCCAACGCCGCCGACCCCGACCGGGCCGGCACCCCACCCGGTACGCCGAGGAAGTCCGGCAACCCCAACGTCGGTGACCGCAGCCAGCTCCACACCGGCCGGGTGAACCCGGCATAGTTCATCGTGCCGTGCCAACCGTCGGCGTCCAGGTCACGGGTGAAGTCGTGCCCGTGCTCGGCGACGATCAGCCCATCCGGCCGAGTGTCGGCGACCGCCCGGCGCAGCAGGGCGGCCACCTCCAGGGTGAGCGCATCGGCACCGCGCCGGCCGGTCATGTTGGCGACGTCGATCCGCCAACCGTCCAACCCGTACGGCGGCAGCAGCCACCGCCGCGCCACCGACGATGGCCCGTCGACGAAGCGTCGCCGCAGCTCAGCGCTGCCCCAGTTGAGTTTCGGCAGCGACTTCACACCCAGCCACGACTCATAATCACCGTCGTCGCCGAAGTAGTACAGCTCCCGCTCCGCCGACGTTACGTCCGACCCGGCGGCGGTGAACCACGGGTGGGCGTCGCCGGTGTGGTTGCTGGTGATGTCGCCGAGCAGCCGCCAGCCGCGAGCGTGCACCGCCGCCGACAGCCGCGCCAGCGCGTCGTCCCCGCCGAGCAGCGGGTCGACGTGGTCGAACGCGGCGGCGTCGTACCGGTGGTTGGACCGGGCCGGGAAGATCGGCGTCAGGTAGACGGTGTTGACGCCGAGCCGCTCCAGGTGGTCGAGCCGCTCCCGGATGCCGTCCAGGTCACCGCCGTAGAACTGGTGCGGCGTCTCCGGCCCGCGCCCGACGACCGGGGTGTCCCAGTCGCACCGGATCGCCCAGTCCGGCAGCTCCCGCCCGGCAGCGGCAGCCGACCGGGCGAACCGGTCCGGGAAGATCTGATAGATCACCGCCTCGGCGGCCCAGGCCGGCGGCGCATCGTGGGTGACGAGCCGGAAGTCGGTGGCGTCCGGCACGTCGTGGTCGACCTCGCCGACCCCGGTCAACCAACGCCGCCCACCCCCGCCGCCACCAGCAGAGCCGCCGCCAGCAGCAGCGCCGCCGGCCAGCAGGAAACGGTACGGCGTGACCGGGTTACCGGCCTGCACCTCGCCCCGCCACCACACGTCCCCGTTCGGATCCTGCCGGTCGACCACCGCCTCGGAGAAGCGCGGCTCACCATCGACTATGGAGCGTACCCACAGGTTGTCGACCGGCCGCGCACCCGCCGGCACCCGGACGAAGACCGACACCCGATCACCCAGGTTTACCCCGGCGGCGGCACCCGGCGCATACAACGACGACCCGTCATGGTGCGCCTCGAACAGCTGGCCCACAAGCTAACCCTTCACAGACCCGGAGGTGAGACCGGAAACGATGTAGCGGCTAAGCAGCTGAAACACCAGCACCGTCGGGATCGCCGTCAGCAGGGTGCCGGCGGCGAAGATCCCGAAGTTGTTGTTCCGCTCCCCTGCCACCAGGCCGTACATGCCGACCGCCAGGGTCTTCGCCTCCGGGTTGGTGAGGAAGACGTTGGCGATCAGGAACTCGTTGATGGTGTTGATGAACGCCAGCAGCCCGGTGACCGCCAGGATCGGCGCCACCAACGGCAGCATGATCCGGAAGAACACCTGGGCGTGCGACGCCCCGTCCATGGTGGCCGACTCGTCCAACTCCCTCGGCAGGGTGTCGAAGAAGCCTTTCATCAGCCACGTGTTCACCCCGAGCGCGCCACCGAGGTAGAGCAGCATCAGCCCCCACGGGGTGTTGAACCCGATCGTCGGCCACAGGTCGGTGATCGTCGAGAAGATCAGGAAGATCGCCACGATCGCCAGGAACTGCGGGAACATCTGGATCAGCAGCAGCGACAGCAGCCCGACCCGCCGGCCCCGGAACCGCATCCGGGAGAAGGCGTACGCCGCCAGCGACGACAGGAACACCGACGCGAACGACGCCAGCCCGGCGATCAGCAGCGAGTTGCCGAACCAGCGGCCGAACGCCGTGTCGGCGAACAGCCGCCGGAAGTTGTTGCCCGACGCCCCGGTCGGGAACAGGTCGGTCGACGACAGGGTGCCCAGCGGGTTCACCGCCGCCGACAGCACGAACACGATCGGGAACAGCGAGAACGCCACGGCCAGCAGCGCCACCAGGTGCCGCCAGCCGACCCGACCCAGCCAACGGGTGAACGTGCGCCGGTTCACGCGTACACCTCTTCCTGTTGCCGGGTGCGCCGGAAGCTGACCGCGGAGATCACCGCGACGAGCGTGAAAATGAAGATCGAGATGGCGGCGGCGAAGCCGTAGTCCGCGCCGGCCGCACCGAACGCCAACCGGTACGTGTAGGTGATCAGCAGGTCCGTCGCGCCGACGCTCGGGTTGTCCGCCGGGAACGGCCCACCCTCGGTCGTCAGATAGATCGCGTTGAAGTTGTTGAAGTTGAACGCGAACGAGGCGATCAGCAGCGGCGTCAACGCCACCAGCAGCAGCGGCAGCGTCACCCGGCGGAACGCCTGCCACGGGTTCGCGCCGTCGATCGAGCTGGCCTCGGTCAGCTCCTTCGGGATGGCCTGCAACGCGCCGGTGGCGACCAGGAACATGTACGGGTACCCGAGCCACAGCTGTACGCCGATCACCGCCAGCCGGGCCGACCAGTCCTGCCCGAACCAGTCCACACTCAACCCGAAGAACTGGTTGATCAGCCCGAAGTCGGTGTTGAACATGTCCCGCCAGACCAGCAGCATCGCGAACGACGGCATCGCGTACGGCAGGATCAGCAGCACCCGGTAAAGGTTGCGCCCACGCACCCGGTCGGAGTGCAGGGCGAGGGCGCAGAGCAGCCCGAGGATGAAGGTGCCGCCGGTGGAGCCGATCGCGAAGGCGAAGTTCCAGACCAGGGTGCCGAGGAACGGCCCGGAGATGCTGCGGTCGGTCAGCACCCGGGTGAAGTTGTCCAGCCCGACGCCGACCCGCCAGCCCTGCAGCAGCCGGTCGCCGTCGGCGGCGACGAAGGAGCCGGCGTCGTCGTCGGCCGTCCACACCGTGCCCGTCACGGTGTCGGTGACACAATCACAATCGTCGTCGTACGCCCGGACGGCGACCCCTTCGTACGCCCGGGACAGCCCGATAGAGCGGATCGCCCCGTCGTCGGTCGGCACCGCCAGGTCGGTGATCTCCTGGCTGCGGGCGCTGGCCTGGCCGGCGTTGAGCAACGTGAACCCGTCGGCCGCCGTGACCTTGCCGGCGTCGGTGACGGTGACGTCGCCGGCCGGCAGTTCACGCAGCCCGGAATCGTCACCGGCGTAGACGACCCCGTCGGCCGGGTCGACGACCAGCAACACCAGGTCACCGGTGGCGGCGTCGCCGACCGTGGCGACAGTCATCGCGTACTCGATAGATCCTGGCACCTGGACCACCGACGAGGCCTGGATGGCCGCGACCGCCTCGGTTTTGCTGCCCCGGTGTCCGTCGCCGAAGTTGGTGAACGCGGTGGAGGCGGTGTAGAGCACCGGGAAGATCTGGAAGGCGATCAGGAACAGGGTGCCGGGGATCAGGTACTTCGCCGGCACGTGTCGCCGACCCAGGTAGAGGTAGCCGAGGCCGGCGGTCGTGGCGACCAGGATGCCGAGCCCGACCCACGCCTCGGCGGCGATCAGCGGGAACGCCGCCCAGATCGCGATCGCCGCGACCAGGCCGAGCAGCAGCGCCTTGGCCAGCAGACCGCCGGCTCCGGTGTCGCGCATTACTTGATCTGCTCGGCGATCGTCTGACCGGCGGCGGTCATCGTCGTCGCCACGTCGGCACCGCCGACGATCGCGGCTTCCGCCTTGCCGAACGGGTCCCAGATGGCGGCCATCTCGGGGATAGCCGGCAGCACGGCACCGCCCTGCCCGGCCTGCTGAAACTTGGCCAGATCCGGGTCGGCGCCGGAGACCTGCGCCAGGGCGGCGGTCAGCGCCGGTGGGCGCGGCTCGGCCTCGTAGAGGGCGACGGCCAGCTCGGTGCCGGTGGTGTAGTTGGCGACGAACTCCTGCGCCAGGGCCTTGTTCTTGCCCTTGGCGGCGACGTAGAAGGTCTGCACCCCGACGAACGGCTGCGCGTCGGCACCACCGGCGAAGCCGGGGACCGGGCTGATGTCGTACGCGATGTTCGCGCCCTTGGCGTCGGTGATCGCCCACGGCCCGGAGACCAGGAAGGCGCACTTGCCGCTGGTGAAGGTGGCGATGGAGTTCTCCGGGGTGATGGAGCGCTTCAACGCCCCGGCGCCCTTCTCGCCCAGGGTGGCGATCTTCTCGAACGCGGCGATCGACTCGGGGGTGCCGACGCCGAGCTGGGTCGGGTCGTAGTCGCCTTCGGCGGTGGTGCCGAACAGGCTGCCGCCGGCCGAGGTGTAGAGCGGGTACAGGTGGTAGGCGTCGCCGTTCTGCCCGACCTGCAGGCAGAGGATCTCCGACACCTTGCCGTCGGCCTTGAGCTGCTGGCCGGTGGCGACGAGCTCTTCGATGGTGGCCGGGGCGTCGGGAGCCAGCGCGGTGTTGCGGATCAGGGCAACGTTTTCCATCGCGTACGGGACGCCGTAGAGCTGGCCGTTGAAGGTGACGGCTTGGATGGCGACCTCGGCGAAGCCGGCGGTCTGCTCGGCGGTGAGCTGGACCGGCTCGATGGCGCCGTTCTGCACCAGGTTGCCGATCCAGTCGTGCGCGCCGACCATCACGTCCGGGCCGCTGCCCTGCTGGGATGCGGTGACGAAGGTGGTCTGCTGGTCCTTCGAGATGGCCTGGACTTCGACGGTGACGCCGTTGTCTTCGCCGAACTTCTCGGCGAACGGGGCGAGGGCGGCGCTGCGCTTGTCGTCGGCCCAGATGACCAGGGTGCCGCCGGCGGCGGCGTCGGGGCTGTCGGTGGTGGCGGGTTCGCCGTCGCTGCTGCCGCAGCCGGCGGCGGCCAGTGCGAGCACGGCGGCCAGCCCGGCGGCCACCGACGTTCTACGGACGCGCATCGGGACTCCTGTCGTGGAAGCTATTGCAGTACGGTGCCGTGTTCACGGCACGTCCTTCGGCTTGTGTTGCCGGGACGTTAGCAAGGTGTTGCAAGGAATGGAAGACCTTGCAGGAGTCGTCGCAAGAACTTGCCGGTGCGCTACCGTGAACGCCATGCGCGCACGACTCTCCGACATCGCTCGCCAGGCCGAAGTGAGCGAAGCCACCGTCTCCCGGGTGCTCAACGACCGCCCCGGCGTGGCCACGGAGACCCGCCAGGCGGTGCTGACCGCCCTCGACGTCCTCGGCTACGAACGCCCGGCCCGGCTGCGCAAACGCAGCGCCGGCCTAGTCGGCCTGGTCGTGCCGGAGCTGGACAACCCGATCTTTCCGGCGTTCGCGCAGACCATCGAGTCCGCGCTCGCCCAGTCCGGCTACACGCCGGTGCTCTGCACCCAGACCCCCGGCGGGGTCACCGAGGACGAGTACGTGGAGATGCTGCTGGACCGCCAGGTCGCCGGCATCGTCTTCGTCTCCGGCCTGCACGCCGACACCGCCGCCGACCACGAGCGTTACCGCAAGCTGATCGCCCGGCCGCTGCCGATCGTGCTGATCAACGGGTACGCCGACGGCATCGAGGCGCCGTTTGTCTCCTGCGACGACCGGGAAGCCGGTGAGCTGGCCGTGGAGCATCTGGTCTCCCTCGGCCACCGGCGGATCGGGCTGATCACCGGGCCGGACCGGTTCCTGCCGGTGCAGCGCAAGCTGGCCGGGTTCCGGGCGGCGATGCACCGGCTGGTCGGTGCCACCGACGCCGAGATCGACGAGCTGATCGCATTGTCACTGTTCGGTGTGGAGGGTGGGAAGGCGGCGGCGAACCGGCTGCTGGACAAGGGTGTCACCGGCATCACCTGCGGTTCCGACCTGATGGCGCTCGGCGCGATCCGGGCCGCCCGCCAGCGTGGCCTGTCGGTGCCGGGTGACGTGTCGGTGGTCGGCTACGACGACTCGCCGCTGATGGCGTTCACCGATCCGCCGCTGACCACGCTGCGCCAGCCGGTGATCGCGATGGGAGTGGCGGCGGTCCGCGCCCTGGTCGACGAGATCAACGGGCACGCTGCCCCCAACTCCGAGTACGTGTTCCGCCCCGAGCTGGTCTCCCGTGGCTCCACCGGCATCGCCCCACAGGTCACCCACCTCGCCGCCGCCGCCGCTGCCCCTGCAGCCGCGCCCGCCAGCTGAGAGCTTGCGCAAGGATTGCTTGACTCTTGCAGGAGCGGGCAGGCATCCTCGATAGCGAGCCCAGCACCCGCAGCACGCTGACTCAACGGCGAGGCCAGCATCGCACCGACAGGACGGGGACCCCGTGACGATCGATCCTGCCCAGGCCAACCCCCGCACCGCCCGGGACGACTGGTGGCGCACCGCCGCCGTCTACCAGGTGTACGTGCGCAGCTTCGCCGACTCCGACGGCGACGGCATCGGTGACCTGCAGGGCATCCGCAGCCGCCTGCCGTACCTGCGCGACCTCGGCGTCGACGCGCTCTGGCTCACCCCGTTCTACCGCTCCCCGATGGTCGACGGCGGCTACGACGTCGCCGACTACCGCGAGGTCGACCCGATGTTCGGCGACCTCACCGACTTCGACGAGATGATCACCGACGCGCACGCGCTCGGCCTGCGGATCATCGTCGACATCGTGCCCAACCACACGTCCGACGTACACCCGTGGTTTGTCGCCGCCCTCGCGGCCGCGCCCGGATCCCCGGAGCGCGACCGGTACATGTTCCGCGACGGCCGGGGCGACGACGGCGAGGAGCCGCCGAACGACTGGGAGTCGATCTTCGGCGGGCCGGCCTGGACCCGGCTGCCCGACGGCCAGTGGTACCTGCACCTGTTCGACCCGGCGCAGCCGGACCTGAACTGGCGGCACCCCGAGGTGCGCGCCGAGTTCGAGCAGGTGCTGCGCTTCTGGCTGGACCGCGGCGTCGACGGGTTCCGCATCGACGTCGCCCACGGGATGATCAAGGCCGATGGGCTGCCGGACATCGGCTGGACCTCGGCCAGCGGCCGCCGCCAGATCGAGCTGCTCGGCAAGGGCCGGCTGCCGTACTTCGACCAGGACGAGGTGCACGACATCTACCGCGCCTGGCGGCCGATCCTGGACAGCTACCCGGGCGGGCGGATGGCGGTCGCCGAAGCGTGGGCGGAGACCCCGCAGCGGCTGGCCCGCTACATCGGCCCCGACGAGCTGCACCAGGCGTTCAACTTCGACTTCCTCGACGCCACCTGGTCGGCCGACTCGTTCCACAAGGTGATCGACACCGCGCTCGCCGAAGCGGCGATCGTCGGCGCGCCGACCACCTGGGTGCTGTCCAACCACGACAAACAACGCCACGTCACCCGGTACGGCGACGGCGAGATCGGGCTGCGCCGGGCCCGCGCCGCCGCGCTGCTGATGTTCGCCCTGCCCGGCAGCACCTACCTCTACCAGGGTGAGGAGCTGGGCCTGCCGGAGGTCCTCGACCTGCCCGACCACCTGCGCCAGGACCCGGCGTTCGGCCGGACCGGGCGCAGCCGCGACGGCTGCCGGGTGCCGCTGCCGTGGAGCGGCGACAATCCGCCGTACGGCTTCGGGCCGGCCGGGTCGGTCGAATCCTGGCTGCCGGCCCCGGCCGGCTGGGCGCCGCTGACCGCGCAGGCCCAGGCCGGTGACCCCGCCTCGACGCTGGAGCTGTACCGGCGGGCCCTCGCGATCCGGGCCGAGCATCCGGCACTGCGCGACGCCCCGGCCGGCGACGGCACCGGGCTGGCCTGGCTGGAGACCGAACCGGGCGTGCTGGCGTTCCGCCGTACGGCCGACGGCGGGGCCGGTGCGGGCGACGCGGGCGACGACGCGCTGGTCTGCGTGGTCAACCTCAGCGGTGCGCCGGTGGCGGTCGACGGGTACGGCGTACCGCTGATCACCAGCGCGCCGTTGGACGGACCGCCCGGTCGCCAACTGCTGCCGGTCGACGCCGCCGCCTGGCTCCAGCCGGCCTGACGCCAGTTCCAGCCGGCCTGACCGAAGGCGGCGGGCAGGTTTACCACCGCCCGCCGCCGGGTATGGCTCGAAGCAGGAAACACCGGTCGTTCGTCGAGCCGGAAGCGCCGCCGGGCGGCTGGGCAAGGACCCCTTGTGGTGGGGGGCGAAGGTGGTGACGGTGCCCCGGGACCAGCGATGGTCCCGGGGCACCACCACGTCTGGACGAGATTTCCGGATGTCCATCGGCCAGCGGTGCTAATAGGCCAGGCAACACCCTCAAGTCCGTCACCGGGAGGTTTCCAACCCGATTCATCGATGATCCCCTATTGAGGAGATGTCCGGTGAGCCGGGAAGGAACAACCGATGATATCGAAACGTACAGGTGTGTTGGTGGCGACGGCGCTGCTGGCACTGGTCCCGGCCGCCCCGGCGGTGGCCGCCGTTCCCGAGGCGACGGTGCACGCCGTCGGCGGCCCGACCGCCGTCGACGACTCATACATCGTCGTGCTGGCCGACTCGGCGGCCGCCACCGACGCCGTCCACGCCACCGATGCCGGCACCGCCACCGACGCAGCCACCGTCAGCGCGGTCGACCGCACCGCGCGCTCCCTGGCCGACCGGTACCGCGGCGACGTCGCCCGGGTCTACCGGCACGCGCTGCGCGGCTTCGAGGTCCACCTGTCGCCGCGCCAGGCCCGCCGGCTCGCCGCCGATCCGCGCGTCGCCTCGGTCACCCAGAACCACACCATCACCGCGGCCGACATCCAGACCCCGGTGCCGTCCTGGGGCCTGGACCGGGTCGACCAACGCAGCCAACCACTCGACGACACCTACGCCTACCCGGACGTCGCACCGATCGTGCAGGCGTACATCATCGACACCGGGATCATGATGTCGCACGACGAGTTCGCCGGACGGGTGCGCCCCGGACCCGACACCGTCGACAACGACGACGACCCGGCCGACTGTCGCGGGCACGGCACCCACGTCGCCGGTACGGCCGGCGGCACCACGTACGGCGTCGCCAAGAACGTGGAGCTGGTCGCCGTACGGGTGCTCGACTGCAACGGCGCGGGCAACGCCTCGACCGTGATCGCCGGCATCGACTGGGTCACCGCCGACCATGCCCCCGGCGCGCCGGCGGTGGCCAACATGAGCCTGAACACCCGCGGCTACGCCCCGGTCGACCAGGCGGTGGCGCAATCCATCGCCGACGGCATCACCTATGTCGTCTCGGCCGGCAACGACAGCACCGACGCCTGCACCAACTCGCCGGCCCGGGTCACAGAGGTGATCACCGTCGCCGCCACCGGCGCTGACGACGCCCGCGCCCCCTACTCCAACGTCGGCGGCTGCGTCGACATCTTCGCCCCCGGCACCGACATCGTCTCGGCCGGCACCGACAGCGACTCCGCCGCCCGGCCGGCCAGCGGCACCTCGATGGCCGCCCCGCACGTCACCGGCGCGGCCGCGCTGATCCTCGCCGAACACCCCGACTACACCCCGGCCCAGGTCACCGCCGCGCTGCTGGCCGACGCCACCCCCGGCGTCGTGACCGACCCGGGTGGCTCCCCGAACCGGCTGCTGCACGTCGACGACACGACACCCGCCCACGATTTCACCCTGTCCGCCGGCCCGGCCGGTGCCACCGTCGCGCCCGGCGGCACCGTCACCACCACCGTCTCCGCGTCCGTCACCGCCGGCGCGGCGCAGTCGGTCGACCTGAGCGTCGTCGGTCTGCCGCGTGGCGCGACCGCCACGTTCGCCCCGGCCGGCATCGACTCGGCCGGCAGCACCACCCTGACCATCACCACCGCGGCGGTCACCGGCGCCGGCAGCTACCCGGTGCTGATCCTCGGCACCGGCGAGCACGCCACCCGGACCGCGAGCTTCACCCTCACCGTCTCGGCGCTGTCCGGCTGTGTCGGCATCGACGACATCGACCGGCCGCTGCCGCTCGGCACCGCAGTCGACGTGCTCATCGAGATCACCGGCTGCGCCGGCAACGCCGCCGCCAACAGCACCATCGAGCTGCGCATTCCGCACAGCGCCATCGTCGACCTGCAGGTGGAGTTGTTCGCCCCCGACGGCACCCGGTACTTCCTGCTCGTGCGCACCGGTCACCTGGCCTCCCCGGACGTCGATCACACGTTCACCTACGACCTGTCCGACAAGGTGGCCAACGGGACCTGGCGCCTGCACCTGCGCGACGCCGGCCCGGTCGGCGCCGGGTCCTTCGACTCCTGGACATTGAACCTCGCCGGCGCTGACCTGCCGGTGCCGGTCTGTGGCGGCGAGGCGACCACCGACGTGCCGATCGGCAGGCGGGCGATCGTCGAGAGTCCGATCACGGTGGCCGGGTGCGACCTCGCCTCGGGGAACAGCGCCTGGGTCGACGTCCGGGTGGTCCACCCGTGGTCGCGCGATCTCAGCTTCGACCTCGTCGCCTCGGACGGTCAGGTGTTCCCCTTGCAGGGCGTCAACGGCATGGGCCTGCCCGACATGTTCCGGACCTTCGTCGTCAGCTGGTCCGGCAAACCCGCCAACGGCACCTGGAAGCTCCGGGTCCAGGACCACGACTCGAGTGTCCCAGGCCCGGCGTACATCGACGGCTGGCGGCTGACGCTGCGCCCGTAAAGTCAGCACGGGCGCACCGGCCGTAACGGTCAGGCCCGGGTCGTCAGGATGCTGGCGATCCGGGCCATGCCGGCGCGTACCTCGTCCGGTGACGGCGGCGGCGACGGTTCGACGTGCCGCTCCTGCGGTTCGACGTCGTTGCCGCCGACCAGGTCCTCGAAGTCGTCGTACTCGGCGACGTCCTCGTCGGCGGAGGCCTGGGCGGCGGCCAGTTCGGCGCGGATCTCCTCGACGGTCACCAGGGTCAGCAGCGGCTCGACCACCGCCATCAGCTCCTCGTCGGCGACCACCGTCTCGGCCAGGGCCAGCGCGTGCGCCCGTTCGTACGGCCCGCACACCACCGGTTCCCACTCGCCGTCCTGGTCGCCGAGCGGCCCGAAGGTGATGATCCACGGCATCGTGTGCGCCGGCGAGTCGTCCGGCAGCTCAAGCGTGACTAGTGCCCCCACCTGACCGATCATCGTCGTACGACGCTGACCGCCGACGGCTTTTGCCGCTTTTACTGCTTTCGGCGGTGCCGTTCCGGCCGCCCGCCGGGCTGTCAGATCGACCACCCGGCCGTGCCGGCTGGTGGCGGCCAGCGCCGCGCCGAACAGCAGCAACTGGTTGAGCAGATAGAGGTAGATCAGCAGACCAACCGCGCCGGCCACCACGGTGTACGCCGGATTGCGCTCGAACCGGCCGACGTAGAACCGCCCCACGGTGTTCAACAGGGTGATGCCCACCGCCACCACGAGGATCGGCGCGACCAGCCGCCGGGCCGACATCCGCAGCCGGGGCACCGCGATCAGCAGCGCCGAGGCGAGCACCATGTTGATCACGAAGGCGAGCAGCACGCTGGCGACGGTCGCGGCCACCGATTCCTCGCCGAGCAGCCAGCCGAGCAGCGACCGCAGCGCGTCGACCGCGCCGACCGAAACGCCGATCAGCAGGAACACCCCGACGAGTACGGCGAGGTCGACGACCTGCCGTACGCCGAAGTAGCCGGGCTGCTGGTCGAGCCGGTAGACGAACCGTTGCGACGAGCGGATCGCCTCCACCCAGCCGATGCCGGTCAACGCGAGCAGCACCAGGCCGACGACACCGACCTGGCCGCTGTTGCGCTGGATCTGGGCCAGGTCCAGAAACGGCAGGTTCTGCAGCAGAAAGTCGGCGACCGCCGCGCTGACCTCGGCGTTGGCCTCCACCAGGGCGCCGAACACCCAGTACGCGACCAGGCCGAGAGCGAAGACGGCGAAGAACCCGTAGTAGGCGATCGCAGCGGCCAGCCGCCCGCCCAGCACCTGGTTGTAGCGTTCCACCGCCCGCCAGAGGTGGTCCAGGCGCGGGTACCGCCGCCGGGACCGATCCAGCGCCCGCTGGGTGCCGGACCAGGCCCGGCCGAAAACGTTCACCCCGTCATCCTGGTGCACCGGTCATCCCGGTGCACTGGCACGCCGCCGGGTGGTCAGCCGCCGAGCGGAAAATCCCGGTGCGGACGCCATCGCCCTTCACCGCTGTGTGAGAAGAGCGTGAACGAGTCGACCTCGAACTGCGCCTCGAAGCCGGCGAGGTCGTCGTACACCTTGTCCATCGCGTCGGTCGGCACGTCCTGGGCGACGGTCACGTGCGGGTGGTACGCGAACCGGCTTTCCCGGACGAGCTGGTCGGCGGTGCCGATCGCCGAGGCGAGCAGCTCGCACTCGCTGATCCCGGCCGCCACCGCGACGAAGACCACCTCGGTGATCGGCCGGAACGTCCCCGTCCCGCGCAGGTGCAGCGGGTACGGCGGGTGCGCGGCGGCCACCGCCGCCAGGTGCGCCTCCACCTCGGCCAGCTGGCCTTCGACGATGTCGGTGGGGCCGAGCAGGGTGATGTGCGCGGGCACGTACTCGGCGGCCGGGTCACCGGCCTCGGCCCGGCGGCGGGTCAGCTCCTCGCCCCAGGGCTGCGGGATGTCGATGGCGACGCCGATCCGCACCTGACCGGGAGCTGGTCGCGCGCCGATGACGGACACTGTCAGACAGTCCCCGCGGGTGCCAGGAAGCCGATCCGGTCGTACACGGCGGCGAGCGTCGTGGCCGCCACCGCCTCGGCCTTCCCGGCGCCGATCGCCAGCATCTTGTCCAGCTGGGCCGGGTCGTCGAGGTAGCCGCGGGTGCGCTCCTGGATCGGCCGGACGAACTTCACTACCACCTCCGCCAGGTCCTTCTTCAGGTCACCGTAGCCTTTGCCCTGGTACGCGGCGGTCAGCTCGTCGAGCGTCCGGCCGGTGAGCGCGGCGTAGATGGTGAGCAGGTTGCTGATGCCGGGCTTGCTCTCCGGATCGTAGATGATCTCGCGGCCGGTGTCGGTGACCGCCGAGCGGATCTTCTTGGCCGATTTGGCCGGATCTTCCAGCAGGTCGATGATGCCGGCCGGGGAGGACGACGACTTGGACATCTTGGCGGTCGGGTCCTGCAGGTCGAGGATCTTGGCGGTGTCCCGGACGATGTACGGGGCCGGCACGGTGAAGGTGACGCCGAATCGGGTGTTGAACCGCTGCGCCAGGTCCCGGGTGAGCTCCAGGTGCTGCCGCTGGTCCTCGCCGACCGGGACCGCGTCGGCCTGGTAGAGCAGGATGTCGGCGGCCTGCAGGACGGGGTAGGTGAACAGCCCGACGCTGGCCCGCTCGGCGCCCTGCTTGGCCGACTTGTCCTTGAACTGGGTCATCCGGCTCGCCTCGCCGAACCCGGTGATGCAGCCCATCACCCAGCCGAGCTGGGCGTGCTGCGGCACCTGGGACTGGACGAACAGGGTGCACCGGCCCGGGTCGAGGCCGGCGGCCAGCAGCTGGGCGGCGGCCACCCGGGTCCGCTGGCGCAGCACCTGCGGGTCGTGTCCGGCGGTGATCGCGTGCAGGTCGACCACGCAGTAGAAGGTGTCGTGGGTGTCCTGCATCGCCACCCAGTTGCGCACCGCACCGAGGTAGTTGCCGAGGTGGAACGAGTCGGCGGTGGGCTGGATGCCGGAGAGCACCCGGGGGCGGGAGGCGGGCTCGGACATGTCGACAATTCTGACAGCACCGGTGGATCGATGTCTCGCCGGTATCCGACCGGCCGCCGCCGGTCGGCAATGTTCGGCTCTGTTGGATTAACCTGTCGCCACTGTTGATTCCTGGCCGGATGTGATGGAATCTTCCCCGGACGACCGGCGGCGTGAAGGGACACCGATCGTGACACTCCCGCTAGCCGACGGCGGCGCACACGACAGCGCCGCAGGGCCGGTCACCCGCCGCGCCCACGACGGCTTCCGGCAGCGGTACGGCGTACCGCCGGCCGGTGTGTGGGCGGCACCCGGGCGGGTCAACCTGATCGGCGAGCACACCGACTACAACGACGGCTTCGTACTGCCGTTCGCCCTGCCGCACCGCACCGTCGTCGCGGCCGGCCCGACAGAGCTGGCCGGCCCGACAGAGCTGGCCGGCCCGACAGAGCTGGCCGGCCCGGCGGAGCCCGGCTGGACCGTCTGGTCGGAGCAGTCCGGCGAGGAGATCGCGTTCAGCGCCGCCGACGCGGACCGGCCCGGCGCGGTCGACGGCTGGGGCGGCTACGTCGCCGGGGTGGTGTGGGCGCTACGCGAGGCCGGGTACGCCGTACCGGCCGCCCGGTTGGCCATCGCGTCCGACGTACCGCTCGGCGCCGGCCTGTCGTCGTCGGCGGCGCTGGAGTCCGCGGTGCTGACCGCCCTGACCGACCTCGGCGGCATCGGCCCCGACCGGCTGCCGGTGGACCGGCGGCCGGCGCTGGCCCAGCGGGCGGAGAACGGCTACGCCGGGGTGCCCTGCGGGATCATGGACCAGTCGGCGTCGATCCGTTGCCGGGCCGGGCACGCGCTGTTCCTGGACTGCCGGTCGCTCGACGTCGAACACGTCCCGTTCGACCTGGCCGCCGCCGGGCTGGCCGTCCTGGTGATCGACACCCGGGCGCCGCACCGGCACGTCTCCGGGGAGTACGCCGCCCGCCGGGCCGCCTGCGAACGGGCGGCCGGGCTGCTCGGCGTGCCAGCGCTTCGCGACGTGCCGGTCGACGGTCTGCCGGCCGCGCTGGACCGGCTGCCGGACGACCCGACGCGACGCCGGGTCCGGCACGTGGTCACCGAGAACCACCGGGTCGGCGAGACGGTGACGCTGCTGCGGGCCGGCCGGATCCGCGAGATCGGCCCGCTGCTGACCGCCTCGCACGCGTCTATGCGCGACGACTTCGAGATCACCGTGCCGGAGGTGGACGTCGCGGTGACCGCGGCGCTGGCCGGCGGCGCGTACGGGGCCCGGATGACCGGCGGCGGCTTCGGCGGTTGCGTGTTGGCGCTGGTCGATGCGGATGCCGCCGACCGGGTGGCGGCCACAGTGGGCGCGGCGTACGCCGACCACGGCTTCCCGCCGCCGACGTTGTTCACCGCCCTGCCCTGCGCGGGAGCCGAACGGATCCACTAACCTCGCCGCGACACATTAGACCAGTGGCGGCGGAGGTGCCCGTGGTGCAGGAGATGACCGACCGGCCGGCGGAGGACACCCCGTTCCTGGTCCGGATCGACGGACGCCGGTTCCTGATCTGGGCCGGCGGGCTGGCCGCCGTCTGCTGGTTGCTGGCCGGTGGGCTGCTCGGCGGGGTGGCGTACCTGGTCGCGAGGGAGGCGGCGGTCGGCCGCTCGGCGACGATGGCGCTGGCCGGCCTGCCGGTGCTGCTGCTCGGCGGGTTGCTGGCCGCGACGGTTGTCATGTGGCACGGCCGGTTCACCGGCCGTGGCCCGGTGCTGGCCGCCGACCGGACCGGGGTCTGGGTGGCGAACGGCAGTTTCCGCGCCAACCCGGTCTGGCTGCCGTGGGACGCGGTGTCGGCGGTGCAGGTCCGCCGTACCGGGATCGAGGATCTGATCTTCATCGACGCGCAGACGCCGCACCCGGCGGTGCCGCCGGGTGCCCGGCTGATGGTGCCGACCATGCTGCTGGACTGCGGCAGCACCCAGATCGTGGCGGCGCTCGGCGCACTCGCCGCCGGCCGGGCCCCGGTCTACGGACGCTGGTGAGCTCAGCCGGAAGGTCGGGCCCGCCGGTGACAGCGGACCCGACCCGTCGACCCTGGGTCAGCCGGCTTCGATGATCATGCCGGCGGCGGCGGTCCGGTTCGTCGACTCGTCGATCAGGATGAAACCGCCGGTGGTCCGGTTCCGCCGGTACTCGTCGGTGAGCAGCGGGACCGTGGTCCGGAAGGTGACCCGGCCGATGTCGTTGAGGCCGAGCTGGCTGGCGGACTCGTCGCGGTGCAACGTGTTGACGTCCAGCCGGTACTGCACGCCACGGACCACGGCGCGGGCGCTGCGGGTGGTGTGCTTGATGGCGTACTTGCCGCCCACCTGCAGTGGCCGTGTCTCGTCCATCCAGCAGATCATCGCCTCGACGTCCTGGGCCGGGGTCGGCGCGTTGTGCGGCCGGCAGATCAGGTCGCCCCGGGAGATGTCCAGCTCGTCGGTGAGCCGGACGGTCACCGACATCGGCGGGAACGCCTCGTCGACCGGGCCGTCGGCGGTCTCGATGCTGGCGATCGTGCTGGTCAGCCCGGACGGCAGCACCATCACCTCGTCGCCGGGCTTGAGCACCCCGGAGGCGACCTGGCCGGCGTAGCCGCGGTAGTCGGTGACGGTGGTCGACTGCGGCCGGATCACGCACTGCACCGGGAACCGCACGTCGACCAGGTTGCGGTCGGAGGCGATGTGCACGTGCTCCAGGTGGTGCAGCAGCGACGGGCCTTCGTACCACGGGCTGCGCTCGGAGCGGGTGGCGATGTTGTCGCCGTTCAACGCCGAGATCGGGATGACCGACAGGTCGGGCACCTCGAGCTTGGCGGCGAAGGTGGTGAACTCGTCGGCGATCGTCTCGTAGACCGACTGGTCCCAGTCGACCAGGTCCATCTTGTTGACGCAGAGCACCAGGTGCGGCACCCGCAGCAGCGAGCAGAGGAACGCGTGCCGGCGGGACTGCTCGACCAGGCCCTTGCGGGCGTCGACCAGGATCAGCGCCAGGTCGGCGGTGGAGGCACCGGTGACCATGTTGCGGGTGTACTGGGTGTGCCCGGGGGTGTCGGCGATGATGAACTTCCGCCGGGGGGTGGCGAAGTAGCGGTACGCCACGTCGATGGTGATGCCCTGCTCCCGCTCGGCGCGCAGTCCGTCGGTGAGCAGCGCCAGGTTGGTGTACTCGTCGCCCCGGGCCGCGCTGACCGCCTCGACCGCTTCCAGCTGGTCGGTGAAGAGCGACTTGGTGTCGTAGAGCAGCCGACCGATCAGGGTCGACTTGCCGTCGTCGACGCTGCCGGCGGTGGCGAACCGCAGCAGGTCCATGGCCCGGGTGGTGGGGGCGTCAGCCGTCACCGTCATCAGAAGTAGCCCTCCCGCTTGCGGTCCTCCATGGCGGCCTCACTGACCCGGTCGTCGCCCCGGGTGGCGCCACGCTCGGTGATCCGGGTCGCGGCGACCTCGTCGATCACCTTCTCGACGGTGTCCGCCGGGGAGCGGACCGCCGCCGTGCAGGAGGCGTCGCCGACGGTACGGTAACGAACCTGCTCGATGAACGACGTCTCGCCGGAGCGGGGCTGGATGAACTCGTTGACGGCGTACAGCATGCCGTCGCGCTCGATCACCTCGCGCTCGTGGGCGAAGTAGATCGGCGGCAGCTCGATCCGCTCCCGGGCGATGTAGTGCCAGACGTCCAGCTCGGTCCAGTTGGACAGCGGGAAGACCCGGATCGACTCGCCGGGATGGTGCCGGCCGTTGTACAGCGACCACAGCTCGGGGCGCTGGTTCTTCGGGTCCCACTGGCCGAACTCGTCACGGAACGAGAAGACCCGCTCCTTGGCCCGGGCCTTCTCCTCGTCCCGGCGGGCCCCGCCGAACAGGGCGTCGAACCGGTACTTCTCGACCGCGGCCAGCAGCACCGGGGTCTGAATCCGGTTGCGCATCCCGTCCGGCGACTCGTGGACCAGCCCCGACTCGATGGCTTCCGGCACGCTGGCGACGACCAACTGCAGGCCGAGCTCGTCGACCCGGCGGTCCCGGTAGTCGAGCACCTCGGCGAAGTTGTGCCCGGTGTCGACGTGCATCACCGGGAACGGGATCCGGGCCGGGGCGAACGCCTTCTGCGCCAGCCGCAGCATGACGATCGAGTCCTTGCCGCCGGAGAAGAGCAGCACCGGCCGCTCCAGCTCGGCGACGACCTCGCGCATGACGAAGATGCTCTCCGCCTCCAGCGCGTCGAGGTGGGAGACGCGGTACGCGGTCGCGTTGGTCATCACACCCACCCCTGGTTGTGGGTCATCCGAAGCTTGGTCATCCGAATACCAGACCTTTCCGGTTGGCAAGCTGGAGATAGGGGGTCAGGATACCTGCAGATGCTGTCGCAACGCTGCGAGCAGTTTGCTGGCAAGATCTCGTCGGCAGACCACCAAATCTGGCAGCCGCGGGTTGGCCTCGTTGTATTGCAGCGCGGATCCGTCGATCCGGGAAGCGTGCAGACCGGTGGCGGTCGCCACGGCGACCGGCGCGGCCGAGTCCCACTCGTACTGGCCGCCGGCGTGCACGTAGGCGTCGGCGTCGCCGGCGATCACCGCGGCGATCTTGGCACCGGCCGAACCCATCGGCACCAGCTCGGCGCCGAGCTGCTCGGCGAGCGCGGTGACGAAGGCGGGTGGCCGGCTGCGGCTGGCGGCCAGCCGGATCGCCCCCGAGCCGGGCATGCCGGGCGCCGGCATCGGCGGGTACGGCGGCGGGTGCTCGGTGCTGATCGTGCGGTGCTGGGCGGGCAGGCCCACCGCGCCGGCGACCAGCCGGTGCGGCGTGGAGCCGCTGCGGGACCAGAGCGCCACGTGCACCGCCCAGTCGGCGCGGCCCTCCTCGGAGAACTCCCGGGTGCCGTCGAGCGGGTCGATGATCCACACCCGGTCGGCGGTGAGCCGGGAAGGCCCGGCCCCGGTCGAGGTCTCGGCGTCCGGGTCGGGCAGCGCCTGGCGGGCGCCGTCGTCCTCCTCCGACAGCACCGCGTCCGCCGGCCGCCAACGGGCCAGTTCGGTACGGAGCAGGTCGTGGGAGACCTTGTCACCGGCCGCCTTGAGCGCGGTCGGGTCGGCGTACCCCAGCTCCTCACGGACCTGGAGCAGCGACTCGCCGGCGCGCCCGGCGAGCCATCGGGCGAATGCGGCGTCGGTTACCGGCGGCGTGCTCATCTGGCTCCTCTCCTACCTGCCCGGCGGGCACCGGGCCGTCCACCCGGAATCCACGGGCGGTGTTCTGCCCGGTTCACGATCCAGCTGTCCCAGATGTAACGCCACAGCCGCCTCTCAGGTGCTGTGGTACGTGTTCTGGGCCCACTCGAGCCCTCGGACGACCACCGCTTCCACCAGGTCAGCGGCCCGATCGACGAGAAAGTCGAGCTCCTTGCGTTCAGTTGTCGAGAAATCTGACAAAACATAATCTGCTGGATCCTGGCGACCGGGCGGACGCCCGACCCCGAACCTGACCCGCAGGTACTCCTTGCTGCCGAGCGACCGGGACATGGAGCGCAGCCCGTTGTGGCCGCCCTCTCCACCACCCTGCTTCACCCGCAGTCGACCGTAGTCGATGTCCAGCTCGTCGTGCACCGTGACGATCTGCTCGACCGGCACCTTGTAGAACTTCGCCAACGCCGCCACCGGGCCGCCGGAGAGGTTCATGAACGTCATCGGCTTCGCCAGCACCAGCTTCGGGCCGCCCAGGCCGAGCCGACCCTCGCCGGACTCGGCCGCCGCCCGACGGTGCCGGCTCAACCGCACACCCAGCCGACCGGCGAGCAGGTCCGCGACCATGAACCCGACATTGTGTCGGTTACGGGCGTACTCCCGGCCCGGGTTGCCCAGCCCGACGACCAGCCACGGCGCCGTCTCCACCACACCTCCTGAAACGGATCAAGGCGTCACCGCCGCGGCAAGGCCGGCAGCGGGACGCCCGGATCGTCGAACGGCAGGTCAGACCGGCTGCTCGGCGGCGCCCTCGGGAACGGCCCCCTCGGCCGTCTCCTCGCCCGCCTCCGTGTCGAGCTGGGCGGCGCTCGGCGCGGCGGAGACCACCACGAGCACGGTCGCCGGGTCGCCGGTCAACTCGACCCCGCCCGGCAGCTGAACGTCGCCGGCGGTGACGTGCGAGCCAGGCTCCAGACCCTCGATCGACACCTCCAGCGACTCCGGCACCCGGGTCGCCTCGGCGCTGACCGACAGCGTGTCGTGCTCGTGCATCACCAGGGTGCCCTTGGCCGGCTCGCCGACCAGCTGCACCGAGATGTCCACGGTGACCTTCTCGCCCCGACGGACCAGCAGCAGGTCGACGTGCTCGAAGGTGTCCTTGACCGGGTCACGCTGGATCGCCTTGGTCAACGCCAGCGCCTGGGTGCCGTCGGTGATCTCGATGGCGAACAGCTGATTGGCGCCGCCGTGCCGGATCGCGGCGGCGAACTCACGGGCGGGCAACGCGATGTGCTTGGGCTTCTCGCCGTGGCCGTACAGCACGGCGGGCACCTTGCCGGCCCGGCGGGTACGGCGGGCACCACCCTTACCGAACTCGGTGCGGGGCTCGGCGCTGATCTTTACCTCGGACACGGGAGTACTCCTGGAGTTTCGGCAGTGCGTGCGGGGGAACCTGATCCGGCTCCGGAGAGACGGACGCGATGTCGGCGGTGCCGGGCGAAGGGGCACGCTGGGCGCTCGTCCAACTGGGCAGTGCCCGGAGCACCGCGTCGATCACGGTGCTTCCGGGCGGCAGCGCTTCGTCAGCAGCGGCCCGCAGGGCACCCTCGCCGTGGCAACCGCACCAGTCTACCCGAGGCTGGTGAACTGGTTCAGGCAGTACCCCTGTGCGGTCAGCTCAGCCCGCGCGAGCGGGGCCGAATGCCGGCTCAGCCCGCGCGGGCGCGGGCTGAAATCAGCTCAGCCCGCCGAACAGCGTCGTCACCGAGCCGTCGTCGAAGACTTCGCGGATCGCCCGGGCCAGCAGCGGCGCGATGGACAGCACGGTGAGCTTGTCCAACTGCTTCTCCGCCGGCAACGGCAGGGTGTTGGTCACCACCACCTCGCTGATCCGGCTGTTCTTCAACCGCTCGGTGGCCGGGTCGGACAGTAGCGCGTGGGTGGCCGCGACCGCGATGTCCGACGCGCCGGCCTCGTAGAGGATCTCCGCCGCCTTGGTGATCGTCCCGCCGGTGTCGATCATGTCGTCGACGATCAGGCAGACCCGGCCCTCGACGTCGCCGACCACCCGGTTCGCCACCACCTGGTTCGGCTTGAGCGGGTCCCGGGTCTTGTGGATGAAGGCCAGCGGGCAGCCGCCGAGCCGGTCGGTCCAGCGCTCGGCCACCCGTACCCGGCCGGAGTCCGGGGCGACCACGGTCATCGGCCGTCCGGCGAAGCGCTCCTCGACGTAGCCGGCCAGGATGCCCATCGCGAAGAGGTGGTCGACCGGGCCGTCGAAGAAGCCCTGGATCTGCGCGGTGTGCAGATCGACGGTGAGGATCCGGTTCGCCCCGGCGGTGCGCAGCAGGTCGGCGATCAGCCGGGCGGAGATCGGCTCCCGGCCGCGGTGCTTCTTGTCCTGACGCGAGTACGGGTAGAACGGCAGCACCACGGTGATCCGCTTGGCCGAGCCACGCTTCAGCGCGTCGATCATGATCAGGGTCTCCATCACCCAGCGGTTGACGCCGTGGGTGACCGACTGGACGACGAACGCGTCCGAGCCGCGGACCGACTCCTTGAACCGGACGAAGATCTCACCGTTGGAGAACTCGTACGAGTCGGACGGGGTGGGTGCGATGCCGAGCACCTCACCGATCTCCTCGGCGAGCTCGGGGAAACCCCGGCCGGTGAAAAGCATCAGGCTCTTGCGGTTCTCGGCGACGATGCTGCCCATCGAGACGTCTGCTCCCGTCAGGGTGGTTGCGGACGCCGACCTGGCTGGGCCGTACGCCGCTGGACTAGTCAGTCGCAGTATCTCCCGGAACCGGGTCGCCGGCACCGTGATGGTGGGCCGCTTCACCGTTACCGGCCCCGACCTGCCCGTTACCGACCCCGACCTGCCCGTTTTCGGCACCGGCCGCACCGGCCCCGGCGCGCTCGGCCGCCGCCGCGGCGGCGGTGCCCGGCCGGCGGGACTGCACCCAGCCGTCGACCGTGCGCTGCTGGGCCCGGGTGACGGCGAGCGCGCCGGGCGGCACGTCCCGGTTCACCACGCTGCCTGCGCCGACGTACGCGCCGGCGCCGATCTCGACCGGGGCGATCAGGCTGCTGTCGCAGCCGACGAAGGCGGACTCCCCGACCGTGGTGTGACTCTTGTGCACCCCGTCGTAGTTGACGAAGATCGTCGCCGCGCCGATGTTGGCCCGGGCGCCGATCGTGGCGTCCCCGACGTAGCTCAGATGCGGCACCTTGGCGCCCGCGCCGATCTGCGACTTCTTCACCTCGACGAAGGTGCCGACCTTGGCCCGCTCGTCGAGCTGGGCGTCCGGGCGCAGATAGGCGTACGGGCCGACGCTGGCGCCGGCGCCGATCCGGGCCTGCACGGCGTGCGAGCGCAGCACGGTCGCGCCCGGGCCGACAGTGGTGTCGATCAGCGTGACGTCCGGCCCGACGGTGGCCTCGGCACCGACCGTGCTGGTGCCGTACAGCTGGGTGTTCTGCTCGACGACGGCGTCGCGTTCCAGGTGCACGGTCACGTCGATCCAGGTGGTGGCCGGGTCGAGGATGCTCACCCCGGCGCGCATCCAGCCCTCGTTGACCCGGTCGGCGAGCAGCCGGCGCAGCCGGGCCAGCTCCACCCGGTCGTTGCAGCCCAGGGTCTCGGTCACGTCGGCGGCGACGTGCACGCCGACCGGCGCTCCGGCGGCGGCGAGCAGGCCGACGGCGTCGGTCAGGTACTCCTCGCCCTGATCGTTGTCGGTGGTGAGCTTGCCGAGCGCGTCGCGCAGCCCGGCCGCGTCAAAGGCGTAGATCCCGGCGTTGATCTCGCGGATCCGGCGCTGCTCCGGGCTGGCGTCGCGCTCCTCGACGATGCGTTCCAGGCCGCCGGCCGGGTCGCGGACGATCCGGCCCAGACCGGTCGGGTCGGCGACCTCGGCGGTCAGCACGGTAGCGGCCGCGCCGGCCGACTCGTGTGCCTCGATCAGCTCGGTCACCGTCTCCGGGCGCAGCAGCGGTACGTCGCCGTTGAGCACCACGACGGTGCCGGTGGCGTCGGGGGCGGCCGCCATCGCCAGCCGGACCGCGTGCCCGGTGCCGTGCTGCACGGCCTGCAGCACCGGCACGGCCGCCGGGGCGATCTCCGACAGGTGGGCGGTGACCTGCTCGGCGCGGTGTCCGACGACGACCAGGGTGCGCTCGGCGGCGGCGGCCGCAGCGGCGGCGAGGACGTGCCCGACCAGGGTCCGGCCGAGCAGCGGGTGCAGCACTTTGGGTAGCGCCGATTTCATCCGCTTGCCTTCGCCGGCAGCGAGGACGACCACGGTACGGGACCGGGGCTGGATCACGAGAAATGCTCCCGTCAGGGCGGCGGCACACCTGCTTGACCTGGCACGACACCCAGCGTCACCGCCGGCGGTCTGAGTGTCGCGGGAAGCTCGGCCGCTAGGACTCGAACCTAGAATATCGGGACCAAAACCCGAGGTGTTGCCAATTACACCACGGCCGATCGTGCTACGGACACAGCCTAGCGTGCCGGGCGGATCCCGGCGTACTCCCGTTCGCCCGACCGTGCGATCCGACTCGGGAACTCGACCGTAGAAAACTACGGCTCCGTAGGTTACGGTGACGTAGGCGTAAGTTCCCGTTGTTTCACCGCTGGCCGCCGCACCGGCTGGAACGCCCCCGGCGCACCGCGGTCGAACCGTCACCGCTGCGAGGTGCCATGTCAACCGCCCTACTCGAACCACCACAGACCAACCCCGGCCCCGCCCCCAAGCCGCTGACCGTCGGCAAACAGTCGCTCGGTGTGCTGATCGCCCTCGGCGCCTTCGTGACCGTCCCGTTCCTGGCGCTGCTCGCCGCCGTACCGGTCGCCTGGGGCGGCTGGCTGGGCTGGACCGACGTCGTCATCGGGCTGGTCTTCTACGTGGTCGCCGGGCTGGGCATCACCGTCGGGTTCCACCGGTACTTCACCCACGGCTCGTTCAAGGCGAAGCGGTGGCTGCGGATCACCCTGGCGCTCGCCGGCTCGCTGGCGATCGAGGGCAACGTGATCCAGTGGGTCGCCGACCACCGCCGCCACCACGCCTTCAGCGACATCGAAGGTGACCCGCACTCCCCGTGGCGGTTCGGCACCAGCGTCTGGGGACTGACCAAGGGCCTGCTCTACGCCCACGTCGGCTGGCTGTTCCACCGGGACCTGACCAACCAGGAGCGGTTCACCCCGGACCTGCTCGCCGACAAGGACGTCCGCCGCATCGACCGGCTCTTCCCGCTGCTCGTGGTGGTCACCATGGTCTCCCCCGCGCTGATCGGCGGCCTGG
Source organism: Micromonospora sp. Llam0 (assembly GCF_003751085.1). Lineage (NCBI taxonomy): Bacteria > Bacillati > Actinomycetota > Actinomycetes > Micromonosporales > Micromonosporaceae > Micromonospora > Micromonospora sp. Llam0. The sequence continues at coordinate 580,680 of NZ_RJJY01000002.1, forward strand.
CCACCTGGTCCTGGCAGGGCGCGCTGACCGCGTTCTTCTGGGCCGGCCTGGTCCGGGTGGCGCTGCTGCACCACATCACCTGGTCGATCAACTCGGTCTGCCACGTCTACGGGGAACGCCCGTTCGAGGTGCGGCAGGGCGACAAGGCGTCGAACTTCTGGCCGCTGGCCATCCTGTCCTTCGGCGAGAGCTGGCACAACCTGCACCACGCCGACCCGACCTGTGCCCGGCACGGCGTACTGCGCGGGCAGATCGACATCTCCGCACGGGTGATCTGGCTGCTGGAGAAGACCGGCGCGGTCTCCAACGTCCGCTGGCCGAAGCCCGATCGGATCGCGGCCAAGCTGGTCAAGCCGGCTGGCTGAGCCGGACCGCGGCCGGTACGGCTACCCACCGGGTCGGTGCGGGCACCGACCCGGTGGCCCGGCACTGGCAGGATGAGCCAAGTGACGGACAACCCAACCACCAACGGTGACGCTTCACCGGGCGGCACACCGGCACCGCCACCACCACCGGCGGCACCGGCCAAACCGAACTCCCGGGTCCGTATGTCGGCCGCGCAACGGCGGGAGCAGCTGATCGTCATCGGGCGGCAGCTCTTCGCCGAACGGGGGTTCGACGCCACCTCCATCGAGGAGGTCGCCTCCCGGGCGAAGGTCTCCAAGCCGGTGGTGTACGAGCACTTCGGCGGCAAGGAAGGGCTGTACGCGGTCGTGGTGGACCGGGAGGTCCGCGCCCTGCTCGACCGGATCACCACCGCGCTGACCGCCGGGCATCCGCGTGAGCTGCTGGAGCAGGCCGCGCTGGCACTGCTGGACTACATCGAGGCGGAGACGAACGGCTTCCGGGTGCTGGTCCGCGAGTCGCCGCTGCTGTCGGCCGCCGGCAACTTCTCCAGCGTGATGAACGACGTGGCGCACCAGGTGGAACACATCCTCGGTGCCGAGTTCAAGAGCCGGGGGTACGACCCGAAGCTCGCCGAGCTGTACTCCCAGGCGCTGGTCGGGATGGTCGCGCTGACCGGGCGCTGGTGGCTGGAGGTACGCAAACCGCGCAAGGAGACGGTCGCCGCGCACCTGGTCAACCTGGCCTGGAACGGCCTGTCCCACCTGGAAGCAAAACCCACCCTGCTGACCCGGCGCCGCAAGCACTGACCGCCGGGCCGGGCGGGTCGGTCCGGCGTACGCTCACCGCCGGGCCTGCTCGGCCGGTCGGTGCGCGCCGCGCCGGTAGCGTTCCTCGTCGCCGGCTGCCTCGGCCGGCCCCACCTTGTCGTACAGGCCGGTGGCCAGGAAGATCAGGCCGAAGATCAGCGACACGATCACGGTCGACATCGAGAAGTTCAGGAAGTTGGCATCGGTCTGCAGCAGGGCCATCATCAGCAGGCCGGTGACCATGAAGACCACCGCGATGGTGAGGTTGGCCAGGTGCCCGGCCCGGCCGCCGATGACCGCCCCGATCAGGATCAGCCCGCCGTAGACGATCGAAGACATCGAGAACGCGAGGTTGGTGCGCAGCCCGAGCACCCAGACGTCGTCCCGGGCGAACAGCGGATCACCCCAGGTCGCGACCGTTCCGGCGACGCCGAAGATCAGCACGTACAGGCCGGTCAGCCCGGCGATCGTCCGGTAGACCGGCCGCAGCGGGTGGTTGACCGGGATGTGCGCCATGGCTGCCGCTCCTGTCGCCGATCCAGGACCCGCGTCGCGGCGACGCGGGCGTCTCTCCCCGGATTCTCCCGCCGTGAGCGGGTGGCGCGCAGCCGAACCGGCCGGTAGGCAGCCGCTGGACCAGGTCAGAGCACCAGCCGGCCGTCCCGCCACGCCTGGGCCTCCTGCTCGCTGCCGGTCCGGCCGTACATGGCGGCCATCAGCAGCACCAAGCCGATGATCATCACGACCAGGCAGGTGCTGACCGTGAAGTTGAGGAAGTTGGCGTCGGTGCGCAGCACCGCCAGCTCGGCCAGGCTCAACGCCATCAGACCGTACGCCAGCACCTTGTTGATCGCCGTGTCGATGTTGCGGCCGAGCCCTACGCCGGCCAGCACGGCCACGCCCAACACCAGGCACAGCCCGGAGAAGCCGAGGTTGGCGCCCTGACCGAGCACCCGGCTGTCGTTCTGCGCGAAGAGGGCATCGCCGCTGGTGACGATGATCCCGGCGACACCGAAGATCACCAGGTAGAGGCCGGTCAGCGCGGCGACCGCCCGGTAGATCGGCCGGGCGGGGTGGTTGACGGGGGTGTGCATGGGGTCTGCTCCAACGCCGACGGGGGTGGTCGCCGACGATTGTCGCTCATCGCCCGCGACCAGCGGGGGGTGGCCCCGGCCGGCGCGGCCCGGCTCACCAACCGGCCGGCTCACCTGACCCCCTAGCTCACCTGTTCGGCCAGGGCGAGCCATTCCTCCTCGGTACGGCCGCGCTGTGCCTGCACCTCACGCAGTCGGGCGTCCAGCTCGGCGAGCCGGTTGAAGTCGGTGGCGTGCCGGGCCAGCTCCTCGTGCAGCGCCGCCTCCTGCCGCTCCAGCTTGCCGACCTGGCGCTCCAGTCGGGCCAGCTCCTTGCGGGCTGCCCGCAGGTCACCGGCGGACAGCCCGCCACCGGCGGCGTCACCCACCGACCGGTCGCCGGCCCCCGCCGGGCCGGCCGTACCCGAACCAGCCGCCCGGTCGGCCCCGGAGCCGGTCCCGGCTGCCCGCGCCGCCCCGGAGCCGGCGGCATCGCCGGCCCGAGCCAGGTACTCGTCGACCCCGCCGGGCAGGTGCACCAGCCGGCCGTCGCCGAACATGCCGTACGCCTCGTCGGTGACCCGCTCGATCAGGTACCGGTCGTGGCTGGCCACGATCAGCGTGCCCGGCCACGAGTCGAGCAGGTCCTCCAGCGCCGCCAGGGTGTCGGTGTCCAGGTCGTTGGTGGGCTCGTCGAGCAGCAGCACGTTCGGCTCGCCGGCCAGCAGCCGCAGCAGCTGCAGCCGACGACGCTCGCCACCGGACAGATCGCCGACCGGGGTCCACAGTCGCCGGTCGGTGAAGCCGAACATCTCGGCGAACTGGGTGGCGGCCAACTCCCGGTCGCCGAACACCACCCGGCGGGCGACCTCCTCCACCGCCTCCAACACCCGCAGCTCACCGGGGAGTTCGGCCAGCTCCTGGGACAGAAACGCCGGCCGGACCGTCGCCCCGGTGACCACCCGGCCCTGCTGCGGGGCGCGGACCCCGGCCAGCAGCCGCAGCAGCGTGGTCTTGCCGGCACCGTTGGCACCGACGATCGCGAACCGGTCCCCCGGACCGATCTGCCAGGTCAGCCCGTCGAGGATCAGCTTCTCCCCGGCGTACGCGGTCACGTCGTCCAGCTCGTAGACCTGCTTGCCGAGCCGGGCGGTGGCCAGCCGGTGCAGCGACACGGTGTCGCGCGGCGGCGGGACGTCGGCGATCAGCGCGTTGGCCGCCTCGATCCGAAACCGCGGCTTCGAGGTACGGGCCGGCGGGCCACGGCGCAGCCAGGCGATCTCCTTGCGGAGCAGGTTCTGCCGGCGAGCCTCGGTGGCCGCCGCGACCCGCTCCCGTTCGGCGCGGGCCAGCGTCCAGGCGGCGAACCCGCCCTCGTAGGCGCGGACCGTCTGGTCGGCGACCTCCCAGGTGTTGGTGCAGACCTCGTCGAGGAACCACCGGTCGTGGGTGACCACCACCAGCGCGCCCCGGCGCCGCTGCACCAGGTACGCGGCGAGCCAGGCCACCCCGGCGACGTCCAGATGGTTGGTCGGCTCGTCCAGGATCAGCAGCTCGGCCGGGCGGATCAGCAACGCGGCCAGGGCGACCCGGCGCCGCTCGCCGCCGGACATCGGCCCGACCGGCTGGTCCAGACCAAGGTGCGGCATGCCGAGACCGTCCAGGACGGTACGCACCCCGGCGTCGCCGGCCCACTCGTGCTCGGCGCCGAACCCCTCGGCCAGCCACGCGGTGCCGAGCACCACGTCCCGTACGGAGGCGTCGCCGGCCAGGTCGAGCGTCTGGGGCAGCGCGGCGACCCGCAGGTCCCGGCGGTGGGTGACCCGGCCGGCGTCGGGTTCCTCGGCCTTGGTGAGCAGCCGCAGCAGGGTCGATTTCCCGGCGCCGTTGAGACCGACGACGCCGATCCGGTCGCTGTCGTCCAGTCCCAGCGAGACCTCGGTGAGCAGCTGCCCGGCAGCGCCGTAGCCCTTGGACACCCGGTCCAGATTGACGATGTTCACCATGCTCCGAGCTTCGTTGCGGTGGACGCTTCGTTGCGGTGGACGGCGGTGGACGGCGGCCGCCCTCGGTCGGCGCGGCCGGCCCGGTCCCGGGCGGCGGGGCCGACCCGGTCAGACTAGCCGGGCACCGGGTACCGCACCGTGCGCGAGGTGCACGTCACGGCAGACCCCGGCGTCGTCCAGCGCGGCCGCGACGGTGGCCGCACCGGCCGCGGCCGCGGCCAGGAAGACACAGGTCGGGCCGGACCCGGAGACCATACCGGCCAGCGCCCCGGCGGCCACCCCGGTGTCCAGCACCTGCTTGATCGCCGGACGCATGGACAACGCGGCCGGTTCGAGGTCGTTGCCGAGCGCGCCGGCCAGTACCTGCGGATCCCGTTGGCGCAGCGCGGCCAGCAACTCGTCGGCGGCGCCGACCGGCGGCGGCGCCGCACCGGCGGCGCGCAACCGGTCCAGCTCGGCGTAGACCTGAGGGGTGGACAGGCCGCCGTCGGCCACCGCGACGACCCAGTGCCAGGTGGTGGGTCGGGCCAGCACCGGGCTGATCGCCTCGCCCCGGCCGGTGCCCAGCGCGGTGCCACCGTGCAGCAGGAACGGCACGTCCGAACCGAGGCCGGCGGCCAGCCCGGCCAGATCGTCCCGGGACAGCCCGGTCCCCCACAGTTCGTCGCAGGCGACCAGCGCGGCGGCGGCGTCCGCGCTGCCGCCGGCCAGGCCGGCGGCGAGCGGGATCTGCTTGCGCAGGTGCAGTCGGGCGTGCGCGGGGACCCGGGCGTGCGCGGCCAGCGCCCGGGCGGCACGCAGCACCAGGTTGGAGTCGTCCAGCGCCAGCTCGCCGGTGCCCTCACCGTCCATGGTCAGGATCAGGGTGTCGGCCCGTCGGGCGGTCAGCTCGTCGTAGAGCGCGATCGCGTGGTAGACGGTGCTCACCTCGTGGTAGCCGTCGGACCGGAGCGGGCCGACGGCCAACCGCAGGTTGATCTTGGCTGGCACCCGTACCTTGACCGAGCTGCGCGCGCCGCGACGGAACCCTTCGTCCTCGTCGCCCGGCCGCCACGCCTCGGTCACCGGGAAATACCCCGGCTGAGATGGGCCGCGCGGGTACCTCTCGTCACGATCACGGCCGCCAGCCTACTCGGCCACCGTTTCGGCCAGCGGCGCCGCCGCAGCGATCGCCGCGAACTGCGTCACGGTCAATGCCTCGCCTCGCGCGCCCGGGTCGACCCCGGCCGTGGCCAGCACCGCCGCCGCCCGGTCCGCCCCGCCGGCCCAGCCGGCCAGCGCCGCCCGCAGCGTCTTGCGGCGCTGCGCGAACGCGGCGTCCACCACGGCGAAGACCCGCCGGCGGAACCCGTCCACCGGCTGGCCCGGCGGGATCGTCGGCGGCTCCCGCCGGGTGAACGCGACCAGCCCGGAGTCGACGTTGGGCGCCGGCCAGAACACGCTCGGCGGCACCCGACCGGCGGTGCGGGCGGCGGCGTACCAGGCCAGCTTCACCGACGGTACGCCGTAGGTGCGTGAACCCGGGCCGGCGACCAGCCGGTCGGCCACCTCTTTCTGCACCATCACCAGCCCTTGCCGCAGGCCGGGCAGCTCGGCGAGCAGGTGCAGCACCACCGGCACCGCCACGTTGTACGGCAGGTTGGCCACCAGCGCCGTCGGCTCCGGCCCGCCGAGACCGGCGGCGGTGATCCGCAGCGCGTCGGCGGTGTGCGCGGTCAGACGGGCGAGGTCACCGCCGCAGCCGGCGACGGTCGGCGGCAGCGCGCCGGCCAGTACCGGATCGATCTCCACCGCGTGCAGGTGGCGTACCTGGTCGAGCAGGCCCAGGGTCAGCGAGCCGAGCCCGGGGCCGATCTCCAGCACCACCGCGTCCGGCGGCAGGTCGGCGGCGGACACGATCCGCCGGACCGTGTTCGGGTCGTGCACGAAGTTCTGCCCGAGCCGTTTGGTGGGCGCCACCGCCAGCCGGCCGGCCAGTTCCCGGAGCTGCGCCGGGCCGAGCAGCTCGGTCACCGGCTCACCACGGCCCGAAGACCCGGTCGCCGGTGGCCGAGATCGCGGCGCACAGCTCGGTCAGGTCGGTGCCGGTGACCTCGGCCAGCAGCCGGACGGTGTGCGGGATCAGATAGGAAGCGTTCGGCCGGCCCCGGTGCGGCGCCGGCGTCAGATACGGCGCGTCGGTCTCCACCAGCAGCTGCTCGACCGGCGTCACGGCGGCCGCGGCGCGCAGCCCGGCGGCGTTGCCGAAGGTCACCGTACCGGCGAAGCTGAGTACGAAGCCGCGCCGCACGCAGTCGGCGGCGAAATCCGCGTCGCCGGAGAAGCAGTGCATCACCACGGTCTGCGGGGCGCCTTCGGAGTCGAGCACCCGCAGCACGTCGGCGTGCGCGTCCCGGTCGTGAATCACCAGCGGCTTACCGTACCGCTTGGCGATCGCGATGTGCGCCCGGAAGCTGGCCTGCTGCGCGGCGAGGCCGTCCGGCCCGGTCCGGAAGTGGTCCAGCCCGGTCTCGCCGACGCCGCGCACCCGGTCGGCGGCGGCCAGCGCCTCGATCTCGCGCAGCGCCTCGTCCAGGTCGGCCAGTCGGGGTGCCTCGTTGGGGTGCAGGGCGACCGTGGCGACCACCGCCGGGGTGCCGCCCGCCAGCTCGGTGCCCCAGCGCGACGACTCCAGGTCGACACCGACCTGGACCAGCCGGTCTACGCCGACCGACGCGGCCTGGGCGATCAGGGTGGCCACCGGGTCGCCGCTGTCCCGGCCGGGCACCGCCGGTTCGGCGACGGTCAGGTCCAGGTGGGTGTGGCTGTCGATCACCGGTACGGGCAGTGGGTCGGGTGGCGGTGGGAACTCCCCGGCCCGGCGGGCGGCCCGTTGCCGGCGGGTCTCGGCTGGCTGCGTCATCATCGGACAGCATCACACGTCCCGGTCCGGCCGGTTCACCGGCCCACCCGGGCGACACCGTCAATGGACATTCGCCGGCAACCGCGCGTTCACCCGAAGCGGTGACCCGGCAACTACCGTCGGCGACGTGACTCTGAGCTCTGCGCGTGGCGGCGTCGCCGATGCCCCGGCCGGCCTGCACGTCCGCTTCGAGGGTGCGGTCTACCCGGCTGAGGAGATCGCCCGGGGTGCCGCGTACCGGCTGGTCAGCCCGGACCCGGCAGCCGGCTTCCAGCGCGATGGCCGAGGCCGCTGGTTCCGCCACGTACACGCCAGCGAGGTCGGCCCGATCTCCGGCGCGGGTGCCTTCGGTGCCGGCGCGGGTGCCTTCGGTGCCGGCGCGGCGGCGGACGACCGCGCCGACGATCCGGGCGACAGTCCGCTGATGGCCCCGTTGACCCGGGCCGCCAGCTGGGCGGACGTGCATCAGCTGAGTCAGACGCCGACGGCCGCCGACCATCCGGCGATCACCGTGGTCCGGCGCACCGCGACGGTCCGGCGCGGCACCCGGATGATGAAGGTCCTCTCCGGCCGGCAGGTGGCCGGCTTCCTGCGCGGCTGGTCACCGGCTGGTTTCTGCTACCGGGAGTACGACATCGCGCACCTGCGTACCCCGGCCGACCTGGCCCTGCTGCGCACCGACGACGAGGGCGGGCGGGACAGCCTGGAGGTGGCGTACGCGCTGCGCTGGCGGGCCATCGGCGCCGACGACTACGAGATTCCGGCCGGCCCGGCGTACCAGGGGCTGGCCACCATGCCGCCGCGGGACCGGATCGGCCCACCGGTGCTCGGCACCGGGTTCACCCCGAGCGAACGCCACCTGATCCCCGAGTTCGTCACCGCCGGCTGCACCGACCTGCCGATGCCGGCCAACGCCGCCCTGCTGGCATACACCCCGGACGGTGCGGAGGTGGTGCTGTACACGTACCAGCCGGAGCAGCGCGGCTGGATCCGGATGGCCGGACCGCAGCGACGGGCCCTGCTCGACGGCATCCCCGACGTCCCGTCCGACCAGGAGTACCTGCGCACCGGCGACCTGCCGCAGTCGACCCAACTGGTCGGCACCCACGCCGGCCAGACCTACGAGGCGGTCGCCGACCCGCCGCACGAGTTCCGGGTGCTGGCGATGACCCGGGCCGCCCGCTACCCGGTCGACTCGCTGGCCCGCCGGGTGCGGCTCGCCACCTGGCGCGACACCCGCTGCCAGGTGCTGCGGCAGGACTCCGGGTGGAGCCGGCTGCGGCTGTGCCGGCCCACCCCGGAGGCGGTCGCGTCGCTCGGCGCGCAGTGCTACGAACGCGGGGTGTACGAGGTGTGGGCACCGAGTGTGGAGATCTCCGACGAAGGCCCGACCGACCTGCCGTACCAGCTGTGAACCGGCCGGACCAGCCGTGAACCAGCGGAAGCGCCGCGCTCATCCTGAGCCCAGGTGGGTCAGCTCGACGAGAAAGTAGCCGGCGAAGACCAGCATGATCACGCCGGACAGCCGGTCGAACCAGGCGATCGCCCGCGGCGTCAGGTAGCGACGCGCCTGGGCGGCACCGACCGCCAGGATCAGAAACCAGGTCCAGGACGCGGAGAGCGTGCCGGCGGCGAACGTCATGCGCGAGTCCGCCGGCTGGGCGATCACCGCTGCGCCGATCACCCCGACCATGTCGAGGATGGCGTGCGGGTTGAGCAACGACACGCTGACCGTACGCCCGACGACCTGGCGCACCGACCCGGCCGCCGCCCCCGGCCCCGGCCCGCCCGGCGGGCCGACGGTGAGGTGCCCGCCAGCGGTACGGATGGAGCGCACGCCCAGGTAGGTAAGGAAGACCGTGCCGAAGACGAGCAGCGCCGGCCGCACGCCCGGCACGGTGGCGATCAGGCCGGACACGCCGGCGACCCCGGCGACGATCAGCAGCGTGTCGCAGCAGCCGGCGGCCAGCACCGCCCACAGCGCACGCGGCAGGCCGACCGCCAGCCCGTGGTTGACCACGAAGACGTTCTGCGGCCCGATCGGCATGATCAGGCCGAGGCCGAGCAGCAGTCCGGCCAGGTAGTCGGTCACCCGGTCAGCCGGTGAGCCGGGCCAGCTCCTCGTCGACGATCGACTCGTCGAGCTTGCGGAACACCGGCTTCGGCGCGGCCAGCGGCCGGCCGGCCTCCACCGGGGTGGACTCCCACCGGGCACCGTCGCGGTAGTCGCCGGTGAGGATCGGGTACGCCGGCCCGGCGTCGAGGTCGTCGACCTCCACGATCCGGGGCATCGGCGCGTGTACGCCGGTGCCGCCGAGCAGCTCGTGGATCTTCTGCGCCGAATGCGGCAGGAACGGGGTGAGCAGGGTGTTCGCGTCCGCGACGACCTGCAGGGCGACGTGCAGGACGGTGCCCATCCGGGGTTTGTCCGCCTCGCCCTTGAGCTTCCACGGGGCCTGGTCGGACAGGTAGCGGTTGGCCTCGGCGACCACCCGCATCGCCTCCCCGATCGCCTGCTTCTGCCGGTGCCGTTCGATCAGCGCGCCGACCGTACCGAACGCGGCCCGGCTGGTCGCCAGCAGCGCCTCGTCGGCGGCGGTCAGCCCGGCCGGGTCGACCGGCGGGATGGCGCCGAAGTTCTTCGCGGCCATCGAGATCGACCGGTTGACCAGGTTGCCCCAGTCGTTGACCAGCTCGTCGTTGTTGCGGCGCCGGAACTCGGCCCAGGTGAAGTCGGTGTCCTGGCTCTCCGGGCCGGCCACGGCGATGAAGTAGCGCAGCGCGTCGGCGTCGTAGCGGGCCAGGAAGTCCCGCACGTAGATGACCACCTGGCGGGAGGAGGAGAACTTACGCCCCTCCATGGTCAGGAACTCGCTGGAGACCACCTCGGTGGGCAGGTTGAGCCGGCCGAGCTGACCGGGCTCACCACCGTGGTCGCCGTCGCCGGAGTAGCCGAGCAGCAGCGACGGCCAGATCACCGAGTGGAAGACGATGTTGTCCTTGCCCATGAAGTAGTAGGCGCGAGCCTCCTTGCCCTGGGCGTCCGCTGTCCACCAGCGGCGCCAGGCGTCCGGGTCGCCGGACCGCCGGGCCCACTCGATCGAGGCCGACAGGTAGCCGATCACCGCGTCGAACCAGACGTAGATCCGCTTGTCGCCGCGCTCGCGCCAGCCGTCCAGCGGGATCGGCACGCCCCACTCCAGGTCCCGGGTGATCGCCCGGGGCTGCAGGTCGTCGAGCAGGTTGCGGGAGAACCGCAGCACGTTGGGCCGCCAGCCGTCGCGGGTGTCCAACCACGTGCCGAGCGCCTGGGCGAACGCCGGCAGGTCCAGGAAGAAGTGCTCGGTCTCGACGAAGTTCGGCGTCTCCCCGTTGATCTTGGAACGCGGGTCGATCAGCTGGACCGGGTCGAGCTGGTTGCCGCAGTTGTCACACTGGTCGCCCCGGGCGGCGTCGTAGCCGCAGATCGGGCAGGTGCCCTCGATGTAGCGGTCCGGCAGGGTGCGACCGGTGGACGGGGAGATCGCACCGAGGGTGGTCTTCGCAACGATGTAGCCGTTGCGGTGCAGCGTCTCGAACAGCTCCTGGACCACCTGATAGTGGTTGCCGGTGGTGGTCCGGGTGAACAGGTCGTAGGACAGGCCGAGCCCGTGCAGGTCCTCGACGATCACCCGGTTGTACCGGTCAGCCAGCTCGCGCGGCTTGAGTCCTTCGCTGTCGGCCTGCACCTGGATCGGCGTGCCGTGCTCGTCGGTGCCGGAGATCATGAGCACGTCGTGGCCGGCCATCCGCATGTACCGGCTGAACACGTCGGAGGGCACCCCGAAACCGGAGACGTGGCCGATGTGGCGGGGCCCGTTGGCGTAGGGCCAGGCGACCGCCGCGAGAACGTGACTCATGCGACCAGCCTAGTTAGTGTCACCGGGCGTACGCGAACGGGTTGCCGAGCCGCCCGACGGGGCGCGACACGCCTGGGGGGTTCGCCCCCGCTCCGCGTACCGGGGTGTCAAATGGCGGGGTGACCGGGGAACCCAGCATGCCGGAGTCCGACGGGCCGCCGACCGCCCGACCCACCCGGGAGCCGGCGAGCGCTCCCGGGCAGCGTCGGCGGCGGCCGAGCCCCTGGGCGACGGCCGGGCCGGAGGGCACCTGGTGGCACGGTGGCGAATCAACTGCCGGCGAACCGGCCACGCCCGTGACCCCGGATGCCGGCGAGCCGGCCGACAGCGCCGCACCAGCCGACAGCGCCGACCCGGATGACGGCGGACCGGCCGGCAACGGCAGACGGGTGGCAGTGCCGGTGGCGGAGCGGCCGCCGAGCCGCCCGGTCCGCCGCCCGGTCGCCCGTCGGCGGCGGACGAGGGTCCGGCGTACCCGCCGGCCGGCGACCGGCATCGCCTGGATCGTGGTCGTCGCGGCGGCGGCGGCGTTCCTCGGCTGGGTCAGCGCCGAACCGCTGTGGCTGGCCGTCGGCCGGGGCGTCACCGGCACCGCGACGGTCACCGACTGCACCGGCGACGGGTACGGCCGACGGTGCCTCGGCGAGTTCGTAGCGCAGACCGGCTTCACCGTCGACCGGGTACGGCTGTTCGGCGTACCGCCGGTTGACCAGGCCGCCGGCGCCGAGCTGACCGCCCGGATGCTGCACCGCGAGCGGGACACCGCGTACGTCGTGGCCGACCTGGTCGTGCTGCACCTGCGATGGTCGGTCGGCTGGGGGCTGACCGTGCTGCTCGGCGTACTGCTGATCTGGGGCAGCGGTGCCCGCCGGCTGGCCACCGCGGCCGCCCGTCGGGCTGCCACGGTCGCCGCGTTGCTGGCACCGGTCCTGCTGGCCGCCGGGTTCCTGGCCGCCACCTGGACCGGCTGACATCGACGACCCGAGATATATTCTTCGGCGGGGAGGTCCCGCCACGTCGGGCGGCGGCCTACGATCACGGGGTGATCTCGGCGGCAGCTTCGGACGCGGCAAGCGGTGAACCAGCGGTGACGGCGACAGCGGACCGGCCGGTCCGTCCACCGGACGCCGGCCCGGCGGGGACCCACCCGGCCGGCACCGGCCCGACCGGGCCGTCGGGACCGACCGGCGTGGGCGGGCTGCCGTCCGTGGTCCGTCGCCGGCTGGCGCCGCTGGACAACTGGCTGGAGCCGTGGTCCTGGCTGGCCACCGCCGTGGTGGTGACGATCGCCGGCGTACTGCGGCTGGTCAACCTGAGTCACCCGCCGGGCCTGATCTTCGACGAGCTCTACTACGCCAACGAGGCCAACGAACTGCGCCAGTACGGCTTCGAGTGGGACGAGACCAACAACACCCCGGCGTACGTGGTGCATCCGCCGCTCGGCAAGTGGATCATCTCGCTGGGCGTCCGCCTGTTCGACTTCACCGAGTTCGGCTGGCGGATCTCGGCGGCGGTCGCCGGCATCCTGATGGTGCTGATCATCACCCGGACGGCCCGGCGGTTGTTCCGCTCCACCGCCCTCGGCTGCGCGGCCGGACTGCTGCTCGCCCTGGACGGCTTCCACCTGGTGCTGTCCCGGACCGCCCTGCTCGACATCTTCCTCGCGTTCTTCGTGCTCGCCGCCTTCGCCGCGCTGGTCGTCGACCGGGACTGGAGTAGGCGACGATGGCTGCGGGCGGTCGACGACGGGCTCGATCCGACTCTTCCGGGCCGCGCCGGCCGACCGCCGTTCGCCGTACCGTGGTGGCGGCTGATCGCGGCACTGCTGCTCGGCTGCGGTCTCGCCGTCAAGTGGAGCGCGCTGTGGTTCATCCCGGTGTTCGGCCTGCTGGTGATCTGGTGGGAGGCCGGTGCCCGTCGGTCCGCCGGGGTCCGCCGGCCGTGGCTGGACGCGGTGCTCGGCGAGATCGGCTGGCTGGTCCTCGGCGGGGTGCTGATCCTCGGCACCTACCTCGCCAGCTGGTCGGGCTGGCTACTGACCGACGGCGGCTACCTGCGGCACTACCGGGCGGACAACGGCATGTCCGAGGCACCGGTCATCGGTGCCCTGCAGAACCTCTGGCACTACCACACCCAGGCGTACGGCTTCCACAGCACGTTGGAGACGGAGCACCGCTACCAGTCGTGGCCGTGGCAGTGGCTGCTGCTGGGCCGCCCGGTCGCCTTCCACTGGACCGACCAGACCGCCTGCGGAGCACCCAGCTGCGCCGAGGAGGTGCTGCTGCTGGGCACTCCGCTGCTGTGGTGGTCGTTCCTGCCGGCCCTGGCGGCGCTGGTCTGGCTCGGTATCGCCCGGCGGGACTGGCGGGCCGGGGCGATCCTCGCCGGGGTGGCCGCCGGGCTGCTGCCGTGGTTCTACTACGCCACCGAGGGCCGGACGATGTTCTCCTTCTACACCGCGCCGGCGCTGCCGTTCCTGGTCCTCGCGGTGACCTATGTGCTGGGTGCGATCGTCACACCGTCCGGCGCGACGGCGGTCGCCGATCCGGCCGGCAACGACCGGCGGTTGGTCGGCGCGGTGGTCGCCGGTACCTACGTCCTGCTGGTCGCCGTCTGCTTCGCGTACTTCTACCCGATCTTCGTCGGTGAGCCGCTGCCGTACGAGGACTGGTCGGCGCGGATGTGGCTCGGCGGACGCTGGATCTGACCATCACGGCCGGCCCGCTCCCGGCCCGCTGCCCGTCCGGTGGTCGACGGCCGCCGGACGGCTGCCGTCAGCCGATCGTGGACTCACCTGACCCATATCTCCACTGTGATCAGCAGCGTCGGCTGAGACAGCAGGTGGGCGAGGGTGCCGGAGAGCGTTGGAAGACAAAAGAAGCGCGCCCCGATCGCCTGCCACGGGGGAAGCGGGCGATAGGGGCGCGCATGAAAAGCTTAACCAGGTCGACCCCTGCCGCACAACGGGCCAGGCAAGGCTAGTTTGCGGTTCAGCACGGAACGGAACAACCACCAAAAGCGACATCCGCTGTCATAGTCAGCGAAAGCGGCGGCGGAGGCTGCGCCGGTTCTGCCCCGGCGCGCTGCGGTCGATCCGGCGAAGCGCCAGCTCCGAGTCACGGCGACGCTGATCGGCCAGATCGCTGAAGGTCAGCACCAGGCCGCGTACCCCCGGCACCCGCCGCAGGTCCCGGCACCGCACCTCGAGCAGCACATGGCTGCCGTCCGGCCGGCGCAGCACCCACTGGTCACCCACCGCCGAACCGTCGTCGCGGTCGCCGGCCGCGCCGAGGGTCCGGGACACCTGCGCCTGATCGGCGGGGTGCACCAGGTCCCGCCAGTCGGCGAGGACCGCCGGCTCGACCCCGAACAACCGGCTGCACGGCGGACTCGCGTACCGGATCCGGTCGTCCGCTCCGACGATCACCACCGCGTCGCCGGCGGTGCCCGCGACCAGGTTGAGGTACCGGTCCCGGTCCCGCCGGGCGGCGTCCTCGGTCGCGGCGATCCGGTGCAGGGCCAGCGCCGACTGAGCGACGACCACCTCGATCGCGTCCCGGCTGGCGGCCAGCGCCCCGTCCGCCGCCCCGACCAGCAGCGCGGTGCCGGTCCCGGCGGACGGGGCCGGCGCGGCCCGGCCGCCCTGGTGGCCGTCCGGGCCGGCCAGGGCGGCCACCAGGGCGGCCGGTGCCGGGGCGAGCCGGTCGGCCAGGTCGGGATGCAGCAGCCGGGTCGGCATGATCCGGGTACGCCGCCGCGCCGCGTCCACCGGCAACGGATCGTCGACGACGACCTGCGGCTGCCAGTCGGCCACCGAATCGGGGTCGGGCGGCTCGCCGTCGGCCCCCGCCACCGGGCGGCGCACGGCGAACAGGATCTGGTGACCGGTCCCAGCCGGCAGCAGTTCGCCGACCGACCGGCGGACCGTCTCGGCCACCTGCGCGGTCGTGGTGGCCGACAGCAGCCGCATCCCGGCCCTGCGCAGCGACCGTTCCCGGTGCACGGCGGCCCGGTGCCCGGTCACCGAATCGACCACCCGGGTCACCGCGAGCAACGTGGTGAGACCGGCCGCCGCGGCGGTGACCAGCCCGTCGGGCAGCTCGGCCGGCTCTCCGGCGAACGCCTGGATCACCAGCAGGAACGGCACGGTCAGGCAGGTGATCGTCAACAGACCGACCCGCATCGCGGCGATGTCGTCCGGGCCCGGGGCGGACGGCGTGGCCAGCCGGGCCATGTTCGGATGCAGGGCGGCGACCCCCCAGCTGACGTAGAAGACATACCAGCCGAGCTCGGCCGGGTGCCCCGGCTGCCAGCCGGCGTTGAGTTCGGCCGCCGCGTACCAGATGTCGGCGGCCAGCATGCCGGCCGCGCCGACGGCCAGCCCGATCACCGTCGGATCCCGCCAGGCGGCGGCCGCCAGGCGCAGCATCACCACGACGACCAGCACCCCACCGAGGCCGTGCACGGCCAGCAACGCCTTCTCCACCGCCGGCAGATCCACATCGGTCACCGCCGGGCCGACCACCAGGGTCCAGGTGACCAGGCCGGTCACCACGACCAGCACCAGGGTGTCCAGCAGAGCGGACCGGTCCCGCAACGCCACCGTGGTCCGGGTCAGGCCGAGCACCCCGGCCGCGAGCAGGCCGAAGGTCGCCAGGTAGGCGACGTCGGCGATCAGTGACAGGACGTCGCCGGCGGCACCCGCCGTACGCCGCGACAGCTCGTAGTGAACGTCGCCGACCGCCAACGCCCCGGCGCCGCCGGCCAGCAGCAGCCAGGGAAGGCGGCGGGGCGGCCGGTGCCGGTGAATCCCCCAACCGACCGCGGCCACGCTGACCACGCCGATCGCCCCCCACCAGACGGCGGCGGCTGCCGGGGCCCCGAAGACCGCCGCGCCGAGGACAGCCTGCACCGCGAGGTAACCGGTCAGGACGCGCCGTGGCACCGGGACTCCTTCAACCATTGGCCGGCCGCCCGGACCGTGGACCGCGCCGACCCCCGGCTAAAGCATGAGGGCTGGTGCGGGCCGGCACAACATCGGCCCGGGCAGCAGTACGCGGAACACGGCACCACCGCCCGGCCGGTCGGACAGCTCGATCCGGCCGGCGTGACCGTCGACGATCGCCGCGACGATCGCCAGGCCGAGCCCGGAGCCGCCGCCCCGCGCCCGGGTACGGCTGGGATCCACCCGGTACAGCCGCTCGAAGATTCGCCCGGCGTGTGCCGCCGGCACGCCGGGACCGGTGTCGGCCACCTCGATCACCGCCAGCGGCGCGTCCGCCGGCAGGTCCCGCCCGACCGCGGCGAGCGGCCGGTCCGACAGGGCACCGCCAGCGCCGGCCGGCAGGTACCCCACCCGTACGGTGATCTCGGCCGTCGGCGGGGTGTGCTGCAGCGCGTTCGCCACCAGGTTCGCGGCCACCTGGCGCAGCGCCGACTCGTCCCCGGGCACCGAGACCGGCTGCAGATCGGGTACGGCGGAGCCGACCGGGCCGGCCGGTGCCATCCGGACCCGGCGGTCGGGGGCCCGCGCGGACGCGTCACGGATCGTGTCGGCGGCGACCGCGAGCAGATCCACCGGTCGGCGTACCGGCTGCCGACGCTGATCGAGCCGGGCCAGCAGCAGCAGGTCCTCCACCAGCAGCCCCATCCGGGCCGCCTCCGCCTCGATCCGGCGCATCGCCTCGTCGAGTTCCGGGCCGGGCGTCGCCCCGCCCCGTCGGTACAGTTCGGCGAATCCCCGGATCGAGGTGAGCGGGGTGCGCAGTTCATGCGACGCGTCCGCGACGAACTGCCGGAGTCGCTGCTCCGAGGCGGTCCGGGCGGCGACCTCGGCCCCGATCCGGTCCAGCATCGAGTTCAGCGCCCCGCCGAGCCGGCCGACCTCGGTGTGCGGGTCGGCGTCGAGGACCCGCCGGGACAGGTTGCCGCCGGTGATCTCGGCGGCGATGCGTTCCATCCGGGTCAGCGGTCGCAGCCCGAGCCGGACCGTCGCGGCGGCGACCAGACCGAGCAGGACCAGGATCAGCAGCACCACCGCGACGTCGATCATGAGCAGCGTGTCGGCGGTCGCGTCGACCTGGCGCAGCGAGACGCCGACCACCGCCAGCCCGCCGTCGGCGCGGGTCACCGCGAGCACCCGCCAGGATCCGTCACCGTCGGCGGCGGGCACCGTGTAGGGACGCTGGACGCCGGCCCGCTCGACCAGCGCCGGATAGTCGTCCAACTCCGGCAGGGCGGCATCCGGGTCGGAGGAGAACTGCTCGGTGAGGGTCCCGTCGGCGTCGTACAGCAGGACCGACTGGGCCGGTTGCAGGGAGGCACCGGGGAACAGCCGGGGTCGGGGACCGTCCGGGTCGAGGGTGGGCGGCGCGGATCCGGCGTACGGTCGGCTCATCAGCCGCAACTGCTCGTCGAGCCGGTCGGTCAGGCTCTGCCGCAGCAGGACCAGACCGGCCGTGTTGGCCAGCAGCAGGGCGACGGCGGTGAGGACGGCGGTGGCCAGCACCAGCCGGGACCGCAGCGTCCAGTGCGACCACCGCCGTACGGTGATCCGGGAGCGGAACCGTTTCGGGAGCCGCATCAGACACCGCCCGATCGGGGCAGTCGCAGCGTGTAGCCGACCCCCCGGACGGTGTGGATCAGAGCCGGCTCATGCTGGTCGACCTTCTTGCGCAGGTAGTAGACGTACGACTCGACGATCCGGCCGTCGCCGTCGAAGTCGTAGCTCCACACCCGGTCCAGGATCTGGCTCTTGCTGACCACCCGGCCGGCGTTGACCAGCAGATACCGCAGCAGGTTGAACTCGGTCGGCGACAGGTCGACGCGCTGGCCGGCCCGGCGTACCTCGTGGGCGTCCTCGTCGAGCTCCAGGTCGGCGTAGCGCAGCACCCGGTCGGTCGGCTCGGGCTCGTCGACGACGCCGCTGCGCCGCAGGATCGCCCGGATCCGCAGCACCACCTCCTCCAGGCTGAACGGCTTGGCGACGTAGTCGTCGGCTCCGACGGTCAGCCCGGCGATCCGGTCCTGCACCGCGTCCCGCGCGGTCAGGAACAGCACGGGTACGTGCCGGCGGCCGCCCCGGCGCATCGTCCGGGCCACTTCGAAGCCGTCCAGATCCGGCATCATCACGTCGAGGACCACCAGATCCGGCTCGAACTCCTCGATCGCCACCAGGGCGGCCCGGCCGCCGTCGACCGCCCGGACGTCGAACCGGATCAGCCGCAACGTGGCGGCGAGCAGGGCGCAGATGTTCGGCTCGTCGTCGACGACCAGGATCCGGGGAGCCCGGTCCGGTCCGGCGTCGGCTGCCTGGCCGATCTCGGCGGATGAGGTCATCAGCCATGCATACCGGCGCAGTCTCGGAGCCGGCTGGGAGCCAGCTGTGGGGTGACCGGGCGACCGCAGACACCCCCGGCCACCCGTCGGCCATCTGCCGTTTACCTGAACATCGCAGCCCGTTCCGAGGTTGTTTTGATCTGCGCGGTGTTTCCTCACCTTCACACCGAATCCGCCCTACCTGAAGGTGAGGACCTGCCCATGCGACCCCAATCGGCACCGCCGACGGCGACCGGCCCAGGACCGGACGACCGGGCCGGTCACGGCGCGGACGACCGGGCCGGTCACGCGCTGCGGGGCGTCACCCGGCTGCACGCGTTCAACCGGTACGAGATCAAGTACCTGGTCGACAACGCGGCGGTGCCGGCGCTGCGTGACCGGCTCGCCCGCCGACTCGACCGGGACAGCCATGCCGGGACCACCGGGTACGGGGTGTGGAGCCTCTACTACGACACCGACGACCTGCGGTTCTACTGGGAGAAGATCGAAGGGCTGCGGTTCCGCCGCAAACTGCGGATCCGGCACTACGGTGACCGGACCGGCATCGACGACGACACCACCGTGCACGTCGAGATCAAGCAGCGGGTCAACCGGGTCACCCAGAAACGGCGGATCGCGCTGCCGTACCGACTGGCCCGTCAACTCTGCGACGGCCGCACCATGATCGACCACGCCGAGCCGCAGCGGGGCTTCGTGCAGGAGGTCCTCAGCCTGGTCAACGGCCTGGACCTACGCCCGGTGGCGATCACCGGCTACCACCGGCAGGCGTTCGTCGGCACCGGCACCGATCTCGGCCTGCGGGTAACCCTGGACACCCGGGTCCGGGGTCGAGACCGTGACCTGCGCCTGGGCGTCGACGCCGAGAACCGGTTCATCGTCCCGCCGTGGCGTTCGATCATGGAGGTGAAGGCGAACGAACGGGTTCCGTACTGGCTGACCGACCTCGCCGCGAAGGCCGACCTGTCGGTCGTGCGGGTCAGCAAGTACTGCCAGTGCGTCGAGGCGTTCGGGCGGGCCCCGCGGTCGGTGTTCCACCTGCCGGCCGACGCGCCACCACCGGAGCCGGACCGGCCGGTCGGCGAACTGCTGGCCGTCGGCGCGAGCGGCGGGCGGGCCTGACATGGACATCACCTTCCAGGACCTGTCCAGCACGTTCAGCCTCGGCGACATCGCCGCGTCGCTGGCGCTGTCCTTCGTGCTCAGCGCGATCATCGGCTGGGTCTACCGGGCCACCCACCGCAACGTGTCCTACAGCCAGTCGTACGTCCAGACACTGATCATCCTCGGCATGCTGATCTCGTTGATCATGCTGGTCGTCGGCTCCAACATCGCCCGCGCCTTCGCCCTGGTCGGCGCGCTGTCCGTGGTCCGGTTCCGCAACGCGATCAAGGAGACCCGCGACGTCGGCTTCATCTTCCTGGTGATGGGCGTCGGCATGGCCTGCGGCACCCGGTTCTACCTGCTCGCGGTGATCGCCACGGTCGCGATCTGCCTGATCATCGGGGTGATGTACCGCTTCAACTGGTTCGCACTCAACGTGCAACGCCAGGTGGTGAAGGTGCAGGTGCCACCGGACCGCGACCACACGCACGCCGTGCAGGACGTGCTGCTGCGGCTGACCACCGAGTTCGAGCTGGTCAGCATCGAGTCGATCCGGGGCGGCGCGCTGACCGAGCTGATGTACACGGTCAGGTTGAAGAAGGGATCCGAGCCGGGTGAGCTGATCGCGGCGTTGAGCCAACTGACCGGCGGTCAACGGGTCACGGTGCTCACCGGATACGACCAGACGGATCTGTGATGAGCGGTACAGCGTCCGCCCCGAACCCGCCGGCCGCGCCGTCGGTCGCCCCGCCGAAGCGCCGGTGGCGGCACCGGATCCCGCTGCGGGTCCGGCACAACTACCGGCTGCTCGCCAGCTGCACCGCCTTCCTGCTGGTGGTGACGGTCGTGCTGGGCAGCACCCGGATCCAGCCGTACGTCACCAGCGCGGCCGACGCCGCGACCGATCTGGTGACGGTCGACATCGCCGGCACCGTCGACCTGTTCGATTCGACGGTGGCTCACGAGATCTCGCTGGTCTTCGCCGACGCCGACTACCAGCGGATGCTCGACGCCTACTTCACTGACGGCGAGAAGGAGTACGTCGAGGCCGACCTGGTGGTCGACTCGACCACGATCCCGAGCGTGGGCATCCGGCTCAAAGGCAACTCCACCCTGTCCGGTCTGACCCGCGACGGTGAGACCGCCCAACGTGGCGGGGCCGCACCCGGCGGCGGCCAGTTCGGCGGTGGGCAGCGACCCGACGGCGGCCAGTTCGGTGGAGGGCAGCGACCCGACGGCGGACAGGGCCAGCAGCAGGGCGCCGGCGGGCCGGGCGGCGGTATGGGCCGGGCCGGGCTGGCCGCCGAGGAGCCGGAAACCCTGCCCTGGCTGATCAGCTTCGACACGTTCGTCGAGGGGCGGCGCTACCAGGGACTGCAGGAGATCGCGGTGCGGGTCGGCGGAATGGGCGGCGGCACCGCCGTGGCCAACGAGGCCCTCGCCCTGTCGCTGCTCGGCACCGCCGGGATGACCACCCAGCGGTACGCGTACAGCGCGTTCACGGTCAACGACCGGCCGACCACCGGCCGCCTCGTGGTGGAACACCCCGACGAGCACTACGCCGCCGGGCTGGGTGACAGTGGCGTGCTCTACAAGTCGTTGGCCGGCGGTTCGTTCACCTACCAGGGCGAGGATCCGGTCGAGTACCAGGACGACTTCAAGCAGATCAACCTCACCGGAAGCCAGGACCTGCAGCCGGCGATCAACCTGATCCGCTGGATGTCCGAGGCGTCCGACGACGAGTTCGACGACGAGCTGGCCGATTACGTCGACGTCGAGTCGTTCGCCCGCTACGTCGCCGCCCAGAACCTGCTGCTCAACTTCGACGACATGGCCGGTCCCGGCCGCAACTACTACCTCTGGTACGACCTGGCCACCCGGAAGTTCACGGTGGTCAGCTGGGACCACAACCTGACGTTCAGTGGCGACGCCACCCTCGGGCCGCAGGACGCGGTGACCATGGGCGGTGGCCGGTTCGGTGGCGGTCCCGGCGCTGCCCAGCAGGGCGGCGGTCCCGGCGCCGCACAACAGGACGGCGGTCCCGGCCGGTCGACGGGCCACCCGCTCAAGGAGCGGTTCCTGGCCAGCCAGGCGTTCGCCGAGGTGTACGCCACCGCGTACCGCGATCTCTACCAGCGGATGTTCGCCAGCGGCGCGGCGACGGCCGCGTTGGACGGCCTGACCGCCGTCCTGACGACCGTCGACGGCCGGGACGACGCGGCGGTCACGACCGAGCTGGAACAGCTGCGGGCCACGGTCGAGCAGCGGACAGAAAGCCTGCGCGATCAGGTGTGAGCGACCTCCGGCGGCCGTAGAGTCGGTGACCGTACGCTACCGATCGACCCGTCGCCAGCCGGAAGGAGCTTCGTCGATGGCCAAGCCACCGTTGCCGCAACACCTGGTCGAGATGCTGGGGCGACCGAACCTGTCGGTGATGGGCACGGTGAACCCGAGCGGCGCGCCGGTCACCGTCGCCACCTGGTACCTGTGGGACGACGGCCGGGTGCTGCTCAACCTGGATGCCGGGCGCAAGCGGTTGGAGCATCTGCGGGCCGACCCAAGGGTGTCACTGACCGTGCTGGACGGCGACTCCTGGTACCGGCACGTCAGCCTGCACGGCAGGGTGACCATCGAGCCGGACCCCGAGCTGACCGGGATCGACCGGCTCGCCCGGCATTACACCGGTGACCGCTACGCGGACCGGGAGCGCCCCCGGGTGTCCGCCTGGCTGACCGTGGAGTCCTACCACGCCTGGGGCTTCGACCGCTGACCTCCGCTCCCAGCGAACCACCCACCGTCGCGCGGGTCACGGCCCGTTCAGGTCGGTCGCGGCCGGGCAAATAGAATGGCCCGGAATCAACCGCCGCCGGCCGGTACCCGACGTACCGGCCGTCACCGACCTTGGGAGCAATTCGTGCTGACGATGCAGGACGCGCTGGCCCGCCTCGCGGCGTACTGGGCCGAGCAGGGTTGCCTGACGGTCCAGCCGATGAACACCGAGGTCGGCGCCGGCACGCTGAACCCGGCCACGTTCCTGCGGGTGCTCGGTCCGGAGCCGTGGCGGGTCGCCTACGTCGAGCCGTCGGTACGCCCGGACGACGCCCGGTACGGCGAGAACCCGAACCGGATCCAGACGCACACCCAGTTCCAGGTGATCCTCAAGCCGGAGCCGGGCGACGCGCAGGAGCTCTACCTCGGCAGCCTGGCCGCGCTCGGTATCGACGTGGCCGCGCACGACGTCCGGTTCGTCGAGGACAACTGGGCCTCACCGGCGCTCGGCGCCTGGGGTCTCGGTTGGGAGGTCTGGCTGGACGGGCTGGAGATCACCCAGTTCACCTACTTCCAGCAGGCCGGTGGGATCAACCTCGAGGTGCCGTCGGTGGAGATCACCTACGGCATCGAGCGGATCATGATGGCGTTGCAGGGGGTCCGCCACTTCAAGGAGATCGCGTACGCGCCGGGCATCTCCTACGGCGAGATCTTCGGCCCAGGTGAGTACGAGATGTCCCGTTACTACCTCGACGACGCCGACGTCGCCACCAACCGGCAACTGCTCGACCTGTACGCCGCCGAGGCACAGCGGATGATCGACGCCGGGCTGCCGGTGCCGGCGCACAGCTTCGTGCTCAAGTGCTCACAGGCGTTCAACGTGCTGGACGCGCGGGGCGCGGTCTCCACCGCGGAGCGGGCCACCGAGTTCGCCCGGATGCGCCGGCTGGCCGGCGAGGTGGCGCAGCTGTGGGTGCGCCGCCGCGACGAGCTGGGTCATCCGCTGGGCGTGGTGCCGCCGGCACCGGCCGGGCAGGCCGACGAGGCGGCCGCGCAGCCCGGTGAGTCGGACCCGGCCCGGCAGCTGGTGTTCGAGATCGGCACCGAGGAGATGCCGCCGTCGGAGGTCCGCTCGGCCCGCCAGCAGGTCGCCAAGCTGGTCGCCGACCGGCTGGCCGCCACCCGGCTGGCGCACGGCGACGTCCGGGTGCTGGCCACCCCGCGCCGGCTGGTCGCGATCGTCGACGCGGTCGCCACCCGCGAGCCCGACCACACCCGCACGGTACGCGGACCGAAGGTCGCCGCCGGGTTCCGGCCGGACGGCACGCCCACCCCGGCTGCGGCGGGCTTCGCCCGCTCCCAGGGGGTCGAGGTGGCCGACCTGGCCCGGGTGGAGATCGGCGGCGTACCGCATCTGGCGGTGCTGCGCGACGAGCCCGGCCGCACCGCGACGGAGGTCCTCACCGAGGTGCTCGCCGGGGTGGTGACCGGCCTGCGCTCGGCGAAGAACATGCGGTGGCGGGATCCGCAGCTGGCGTTCACCCGTCCGGTCCGCTGGCTGCTGGCGCTCTGGGGTGACGTGGTGGTGCCGGTCGAGGTGTCCACCCTGGCCGCCGGCCGGACCACCCGGGTGCACCGGACCGCCGCGACGTCAACCGTGGAGGTGGCCGACGCGGAGAGCTACCTGGCGACGGTCCGCGACGCCGGCATCGTGGTGGACCCGGACGAACGCCGGGCGATCATCACCGCCGCCGCCGGTGAGCTGGCCACCGGCGTCGGCGGTCAGGTCGACCTGACCGCCGAGGCCGGTCTGCTCACCCAGGTGGTGGATCTGATCGAGCAGCCCACGCCGCTGCTCGGCGGGTTCGAGGAACGCTACCTGGAGCTGCCCGAGGCGGTGCTGGCCACGGTGATGCGCAAGCATCAGCGGTACCTGCCGGTGCGTCGCGCGGACGGTGCCCTGTTGCCGCACTTCGTGGCGGTCGCCAACGGCGCGATCGACACCGATCTGGTGCGGGCCGGCAACGAGGCGGTGCTGCGGGCCCGGTACGAGGACGCCGCGTTCTTCTACCGCGCTGACCGGGCCACCCCGCTGGCCGAGCTGCGGTCCCGGCTGAGCCGGTTGACCTTCACCGACAAGCTGGGCTCGATGGCGGACCGGGCCGACCGGATCGCCGGGCTGGCCAGCGACCTGGCCGAGGTGATCGCGCTGTCCGATCCGGACCGGGTGACCTTGGGCCGCGCGGCCGAGCTGGTCAAGTTCGACCTCGGTTCGCAGATGGTCACCGAGATGACCAGTCTCGCCGGGGTGATGGCCCGTGACTACGCCGAGCACGCCGGGGAGCCGGCGGCGGTCGCCCGGGCGGTGTTCGAGGCCGAGCTGCCGCGCAGCACCGGTGACCAGCTGCCGCAGTCGCTGCCGGGGGCGCTGCTGTCGCTGGCCGACCGGCTGGATCTGGTGACCGGGCTGGCCGCCACGGTCGGCATGCCGACCGGCAGCAGTGACCCGTTCGCGATCCGGCGGGCGGTGCTGGGGCTGTTGGCGGTGCACCGCAGCCAGCCTGGGCTGGCCGGGATCTCGCTGGCCGCCGGGCTGGCGGCGGCGGCCCGGCGGCAGCCGGTGCCAGTCGACGATGCGGTGCTGGCCGAGATCGTCGAGTTCCTGACCCGCCGGGTGGAGCAGCTGCTGACCGAGGAGGGTCAGCCGGTGGACCGGGTCCGCGCGGTGCTGGCGCACGCCGACCGGCCGCAGCTGGTCGACCGGCTGCTGACCCAGTTGGACCGGCTGCTGACGGACGAGCAGTTCCGGACGCTCGCCGAGGCGCTGCAGCGGGCCCGGCGAATCGTCCCGGCCGACGTGCCCGCCGAGTACGACCCGGCGTTGCTCACCGAGCCGGCCGAGGTACGGCTGCACGAGGTGGTCAAGCAGGTGCGGGCCGACCTGGATCACAGCGCGGACCTCGACCGGTTCACCGGGATCGCCGGGCAACTGACCGCGCCGGTGAACGCGTTCTTCGACGACGTCTTCGTGATGGCCGAGGATCCGCAGCTACGCCAGGCCCGACTGGGTCTGCTCGCCACGGTCGCGACGCTCGCCGCCGACGTGCTGGACTGGCCGCAGCTGCGGATGTGACCCGGCGGCGTGGTCCGCCGGCCGTGCTACCGTCTGTCAGTCCACACTCGGTGTCGACGAGGAAGGCGGGGGCCGGCCATCACGTCTCCGGGAGCCTGCGACACGCACCCGTCCGCCGGTGCCGCCACGGCCGCGCCGCACGGTTGGGTGAACGGGCCTGCCGGGCCGGTCCGTAACGTACCGAATCTGATCACCACGGTCCGGACCGTGGTCGCCGTCGGCCTGGCCGTGCTGGCCGTCGTCGGCGACAGCGCGCTGCTCACCGGCGTCGCGATCACGTGTTACTGGGTCGGTGACATGGCGGACGGTCTGGCCGCCCGGCTGCTGCGGCAGGAGACCCGGTTCGGTGCCGTCTACGACATCGTCTGCGACCGGGTCTGTTGCCTGGCGGTCGCCGCCGCGTTGATTCCGCTGCTGCCGTCGATGGCCGTGCCGCTGGTCATCTTCGTCGTGCAGTTCGTCGTGGTGGATCTGGTGCTGAGCCTGAGTTTCCTGCGGTGGCCGCTGCTGAGCCCGAACTACTTCCATCTTGTGCACACCCAGGTGTACCGGTTCAACTGGTCGCCGGTGGCGAAGGCGTTGAACACCGGTGGCCTGGTGCTGCTGGTGGTGCTGGCACCGTCGCCGGTGCTCCCGGTGGCGTTCACCTTGGCCATCGCCGTGGTGAAGCTCGCTTCGCTCGTCGTGGTGGCCCGGATCCCGCTCGCTGTCGACCTTCCGGGTCTGCGCGCCGCCTCCTCGTGATCGCGGTTCTGCTGGCCACCGTCGCGGTGGGTGCGTTGTCGGCGGTGTCGCCGGTGACTCCGATCGAGCCGTACCTGATCGCGTTGACCGCCACCACGTCCTATCAACCGGTCGCGTTGGGTGTCGCTGCGGCGCTCGGTCAGACCGCCGCCAAGCTCGCCATGTTCCTGGCGTCGCGGGGGGTGATCCGGTCGCCGTGGCTGCGCCGGTGGCTGGACAAGCGGACCGCTCCGAAGGCGGCGGCCACGACCAGCGTGGCGGCGGCCGACGGCACGACGGCGGCGGATACGACACCGGCCGACGGCATGACGACGGACCCGACGGCGGACGGCACGACGGCGGCGGACGGCAGGTCGCGGGCCGGATGGTTCCGCCGGATCGGTCCGGCGATCGGCGACCGGCTGCCGCCGGGGCTGCGCAGCAGGTTGTCCGGCTGGGCGGGCTGGGTGGCCAGGGAGCACCGCCGGCTGTACGAGCCGGCGTTCGTCGTCCCCACTCTGTTCGCCAGCAGCGTGATCGGGGTGCCTCCGCTGCTGGTCACGACGGTGGTGGCCGGTGGCACCCGGATGCCGGCCAGCGTGTTCACAGTGGTCTGCTTCGTCGGCAGATCGATCCGGTTCGTCACCCTTGCGATGGTTCCGAGCTGGTTCACCGGCTGAGCGTTTATCAAACCGTTACACGCCTAGCCCTTGCCGGAAACAGAGCCGACAGTCCCTAATTTGTCCAACGGCTTAACAAAACCTCGGTGATCGCGTCGTGGCAGCGCGTTTACCGGGCCAGACGGGACGGCCATCGGCGGGTCGGCCCACCAGACAGTGTTCACCAGGACTAGGAGACCACGTGTCCCGAACCCGCCGACGCCACGTTCAACGTGGCCCGCTAACCGCTGCGATACTTTCGCTCTCCATGTTGTCTACTGCCCTGCTCGGCGCCCCCGCCGCGCAGGCCGCCCCGGGCACTCCGGGCAACCCGGGCAGCCCGGTCGATCCGGCCCCCGCCGTGCAGCCTGGCCCAGGCGATTTCGAGGCGGCCGCCGACGAGCCGTACTCGGTGCTGGTCTTCTCCAAGACCGCCGGTTTCCGGCACGGCTCCATCCCGGCGGGCATCGCCGCGATCGAGCAGCTCGGCGCCGACAACGGCTTCACCGTCGACGCCACCGAGGACGGAGCCGACTTCACCGACGCCAACCTGGCCAACTACCGGGCCGTCATCTGGCTGTCCACCACCGGCGACGTCCTCGACGCCGACCAGCAGGCCGCCTTCGAACGCTACGTCCAGGCCGGTGGCGGGTACGTCGGCATCCACGCCGCCTCCGACACCGAGTACAGCTGGCCCTGGTACGGCGAACTGGTCGGCGCCTACTTCTCCGGCCACCCGGCGAACCAGAACGCCACGATCAAGGTCGAGGACCCCGCCCACCCGTCCACCGACGGCCTGCCCGCCGAGTGGACCCGCTACGACGAGTGGTACAACTTCCAGACCAACCCGCGCGGCGACGTGCACGTGCTGGCCAGCCTGGACGAGACCACCTACACCGCCGGTGCCGGCGCGATGGGTGCCGACCACCCGATCGCCTGGTGCAGCGACTACGACGGCGGCCGGGCCTGGTACACCGGCGGCGGCCACACCGACGAGTCGTTCGCTGAGCCGGAGTTCCTCGACCACCTGCTCGGCGGCATCCAGTCCACCGCCGGGGTCGTCGACTCCGACTGCGGCGCCTCGCTGACCGAGAGCTTCGAGAAGATCACGCTGGACAGCAACACCAGCAACCCGATGGAGCTCGACGTCGCCCCCGACGGCCGGGTCTTCTACATCGAACGCGACGGCCGGGTGCAGATCATCAAGCCGGACACCGGCAACACGGTCACCGCTATCGACCTCGACGTGTTCACCGGCAACGAGGACGGCCTGATCGGGATCCGGCTCGACCCGGACTTCGCCGACAACGGCTGGGTGTACCTGTACTACGCCCCCAACGACGGCGTGGCCCGCAACCTGCTGTCCCGGTTCACTGTCGTCGGCGACAGCATCGACCCCGCCACCGAGCAGGCCGTGCTGCAGGTCGACACCCAGCGCAACACCTGCTGCCACGCCGGCGGCACCATGACCTTCGACAGCCAGGGCAACCTCTACCTGGCCACCGGGGACAACACCAACCCGTTCGAGTCCAGCGCCTACAGCCCGCTCGACGAGCGGCCCGGGCGCCAGGACTACGACGCGCAGCGTACCTCCGGCAACACCAACGACCTGCGCGGCAAGGTGATCCGGATCCACCCGGAGGACGACGGGACGTACACCATCCCGGACGGCAACCTGTTCGCGCCGGGCACCGCGCAGACCCGCCCGGAGATCTACGCGATGGGCTTCCGCAACCCGTTCCGGATCGGCATGGACCTGGCCACCGACACGCTCTACGTGGCGGACTACGGCCCGGACGCCAACTCGGACAACCCCGACCGGGGTCCCCGCGGCCTGGTCGAGTGGAACATCGTCGACACCCCCGGCAACTACGGCTGGCCGTACTGCACCGGGACGAACGAGGCGTACAACGACTACCAGTTCCCGTCCGGCCCCAGCGGCGCGAAGTTCGACTGCTCGGCGCCGGTGAACGACTCCCCCAACAACACCGGCCTGACCGAGTTGCCGCCGGCGATCGCCGCCACCGTCGACTACGGCTACAGCGGTGACCCGCGCTACCCCGAAATCGGTGGCGGTGGCGCGCCGATGGGCGGGCCGGTCTACCGCTACGACGCCGAGTTGGCCTCCGACCGCAAGTGGCCGGCGTACTACGACGGCAAGGCGCTGCTGGGCGAGTGGAACCAGTCGAAGATGTACACCATGCAGGTGTCCGCCGACGGCACCGAACTGGTGGACATCAACCAGCTGCTGACCGGGATGAGCTTCATCCGGCCGATGGACTTCGAGTTCGGCCCGGACGGCGCCATGTACCTGATCGAGTGGGGCAGCGGCTTCGGCGGCAACAACGACGACTCGGGGATCTACCGGGTCGACTACATCGCCGGTAGCCGGGCACCGATCGCGCAGGCCAGCGCCACCCCGACCTCCGGGCAGGCACCGCTGACCGTGCAGTTCTCCAGCGCGGGCTCGCGCGACCCGGACGGCGGCACGCTGACCTACGCCTGGGCGTTCGGCGACGGCGGGACCTCCACCGAGGCCAACCCGACCCACACCTACGCCGAGGCCGGCAACTACACCGCGCAGCTGACGGTGACCAACCCCAACGAGCGTACGGCGGTGGCCAACGTACCGGTGACGGTCGGTAACACCGCACCGACGGTGACCATCGACTTCCCGCCGGCCGGTGGCTTCTTCGACTGGGGCGACCAGGTCGAGTACACGATCACCGTGACCGACCCGGAGGACGGCGAGATCGACTGTGACCGGGTGGAGCTGCAGGTGCTGCTCGGCCACGACGAGCACGCCCACCCGTTGGAGCAGCACACCGGCTGCTCCGGCACGGTGCAGACCCAGCTCGCCGCCGGCCACGGCGCCGAGGCGAACGTCTTCGGCGTGTTCGAGGCCACCTACACCGACGACGGCGGGGTCGGCGGTGCCGCGCCGCTGACCGGCCGGGCGATCGAACTGCTGCAGCCCAAGCGCAAGCAGGCCGAGTACTTCAGCTCGACCGGACGGGTGGACGGCGCCACCGGCGGCGGCGACCCGGGCGTACAGATTGAGACCACCAACGACCCGGCCGGTGGCGGCGAGAACATCGGCTTCATCGAGGACGGCGACTGGTGGTCGGTCGACCCGGCCAACCTGACCAACGTCGACTCGATCCGGTTCCGGGTCGCGTCGGCGACGGCCGGCGGCCGCATCGAGGTCCGCGCCGACGCCGTCGACGGTCCGGTGGTCGCCTCCGCTGACATCGCGGGTACCGGCGACTGGCAGACCTGGACCGACGTGACCGCGCCGGTCACCGGCGGTGCCGACGCGGCGATGCTGTACTTCGTCGCCCGGGATCCGGCTGGCGGCGCCGATTCGCTGTTCAACGTCAACTGGATGGACTTCCTCGGCCGAGGCGTCACCGAGAACGCGCCGCCGCAGGTCAGCGTCACCGCGACGCCGACGTCCGGCACCGCGCCGCTCACCGTGGCGTTCGACGGCACGGCCACCGACGCCGAGGACGACACCCCGTTGACGTACGCCTGGGACTTCGGTGACGGCGGTACCGCCGACACCCTGGACGCCAGCCACACGTACACCGCACCGGGCACCTTCGTCGCCACCCTGGTGGTGACCGACGCCCGGGGCGCGACGGCATCGGCGTACGTGTCGGTGCGGGTCGAGGCGCCGAACACGTCCTGCTTCGGGGCGCGGTCGGACGACTTCCTCGGCAACGAACTGGACCGCGACCGGTGGACGGTGGTCCGGGAGAGCCAGGTGTACTCGGTGGCCGACGGCACGCTGCTGCTGCCGACCGGCGTCGGTGACCTGTACGGCGACCGCAACGACGCCACCAACCTGGTCCTGCAGCCCGCGCCGGACGGCGCCTGGCAGGCCACCACCAAGGTCACGTTGCCGGTGACCGCCAACTACCAGCAGGCTGGTCTGCTGGTCTACGGCGACGACGACAACTACGCCAAGTTGGATCTGCTGTACAACGGCAGTCGCCGGGTGGAGTTCATCCGGGAGACCGCCGGCACCCCGCGCAACGAGGGTGCCGACGCCACCGACGCACCCACAGGTGACACCATCTACCTGCGGGTGACCAGCGACGGGACGAACCTGACCGCGGCCATGTCGGCCGACGGGCAGACCTTCACCCCGGTCGGCCGCGAGGCCGCGCTGGACGGCATCGAGAACCCGCAGTTCGGCGTGTTCGCGCTCAACGGTGGGACCGAGGCTCCGGTGGTGGACGCGGCCTTCGACTGGTTCCAGGTGACGCCGGATGAGCCGGCCGGGCCGGTCGAGCCGTCCGACGAGTTCGACGGCGACGCGCTGGACAAGTGCCGGTGGGACGCCATCGTGCGGGAGGACTCGGCCGCCTACCGGGTCGTCGACGGGTCGTTGTTCATCGACGTGCCCAACGGCGACATCTACACCGGTGACAACACCGGGCCGACGAACTTCATCCTGCAGACCGCGCCCGAGGGCGACTGGACGATCGAGACGAAGATCGACGGCAGCCTGCTGAACGAGCAGTACCAGCAGGCCGGTCTGCTCGTCTACGCCGACGACGACAACTACCTCAAGTTGGACTTCGTCACCGACAACTCGCCCGGTTCGGCGGTCAGTCGGCGGATCGAGTTCCGTAGCGAGATCGACGCGGTGATCCAGGACCCGCAGCCGGGGGCCACCGGTTTGACCTCGAGCGTGTGGTACCTGCGGGTGTCCCGTGCCGGTGACGTCTTCACCGCCGCGTACTCGGCGGACGGCACCGACTGGACGACGTTCGACTCGCTGACCAGCGCGGTCGTCGGAGCCACCCCGAAGATCGGCGTGTTCACCCTCAGCGGCAACCAGACGGAGTCGAAGACCGCGTCGTTCGACTACTTCCGGTTGACCACCGAGGTAGTCGAGGAGGACACCACGGCGCCGGTGACCGAGGCCGAGGTCGTCGGGACCGGCGAGCCGGCTGGTCCGGTCGAGGGCTGGTACCCCGGGCCGGTCGCGGTCACCCTGACCGCCACCGACGAAGACGGTGGCAGCGGGGTGGCGGGTACCGAGTACTCGCTCGACGACGAGACCGGGTGGACGGCGTACACCGAACCGGTGGCGGTGAGCGGGGACGGCGGCCACGAGCTGCGGTTCCGGTCCACCGACGCGGCCGGCAACGTGGAGCAGACCCAGTCGGTCACCTTCCAGATCGACGCCACTGCACCGGTCAGCTCGGCGGAGTTCGCCCCGGCGAACGACAACGGCTGGCACGACGGCACCATCCCGGTGGTGCTCTCGTCGGCCGACGACGGTTCCGGGGTCGAGCTGCTGGAATGGTCGCTCGACGGCGGTGACTGGACGCCGTACGACGAGCCGGTCGAGGTGACCGGCGACGGTGACCACGAGCTGCTCTACCGGGCCACCGACCTCGCCGGCAACGTCGAGGCGCTCAAGTCGGCGGTGGTGAAGATCGACGGCAGCAAGCCGACCCTGCTGATCTCCGGGCTGGCCGACGGCCAGTTGTACGGCGACAGCCAGGACGTACGGGTGTCGTGGCAGGCGGTCGACCCGACCTCCGGCATCGACACCGTCGTCGGCACGCTGGACGGGCAGCCGTACGCCAACAACACCCTGCAGGTGATGTACGACCTGCCGCTCGGCCTGCACGAGCTGACCGTGACCGCGACCGACAAGGCGGGTAACGACACCACCTCGACGGTCCGGTTCTTCGTCACCACGTCGTTCCGGGACATGCAGAGCCTGATCGACCGGTTCAAGGCGACCGGGCAGCTGTCCAACAAGGCGCACCGCAAGCTGTCCAACAAGCTGGACGCGGCGCGGCTGTCGGAGGCGCAGGGCAAGGACAAGCGGGCGACGCAGCAGTTGACCGCTTTCAAGGCGCTCGCCGCTGACCCCGAGTTGGTGACCGACACCGACGTACGGGACGTCCTGATCCGGGACGCCGACGCCATGATCGAACGGCTCGGTGGCACGGCCAGCGCGGCCGGGGTGCAGGCGAACGGCGGCAAGCCGGTCACCGGCGCCGGTCGGCTGGCGGAGGACCCCACCCGGATCGACCCCGACCAGCAACTCTGATCCGCGGTGGCCTCGCCCGGTCCTCGGTGCCGGGCGGGGCCACCGTCCTAGCGGCAGGTCACCGACCCGTCGACGAGACAGGAAAGGGAAGACACCATGCGTCGTACGCGTGGAGCGGCCGCCGTTCTGTTCGGCCTGTTGCTGGCGGTGCTGCCGGCGGCCGGTCCCGCGCAGGCGCACAACGGCAAACTCGACCTGGAGGTGGCCGGCGACGGCGCCACCGGGGTGACCGTGCAGGCCTTCCATGAGGATGGCCACCGGTTGGACCTGCCGGTCCGGCTGGTGCTGACCGCCACCGCCGACGGTGGGCGGTCGGTCGGCCCGCTGCAGCTCGAACCGGCCGGTGAAGGTCAGGGTTTCTACGCCAGCGGGCCGGTGCTCAGCCCGGGTGACTGGCAGGTGACGGTGAGCGCTCCGGCTCCGTACGACAGTACGGCGACGGTCGAGGTACAGGCGGTGGAGGGCCAGGCGCCGCCGGTCGCCGATCTGGCCGCCGCGGCGGCCGAGGACGAGTCCGGCGGTACGGCCGGCGCCGGTTGGTGGCGTTGGACATGGCCGATCGGTCTCGCCGTACTGGCGTTGGCCGCCCTGGCGGTGGCCGTACGCCGGCCACGATCCAGACAGCCCTGACAGCGACGGGGCAGAGCACTGACAGCGACGGGGTCAGCCGGATCGGCTGGCCCCGTCACTGTCTGGTCAGGTGCCGGGTTCTCTGCTCGACCCTGGACATTGCTACACTGTGGAGATTACGGTCTTGATTGGACGACTTGACCAATTCAGGCTGGAGGGCCGGTGCGCCAACCCACGGTTCGGTACCACAATGCGATCATGGACAGCGCCCGATGGGAGGGGTTCCCCTTCCGCGACGGCGACATCGTGATCTCGACACCCGCCAAGTGCGGCACGACGTGGACCCAGACGATCTGCGCTCTGTTGATCTTTCAGACGCCGGAGCTGCCCCGCCCGCTGGACGACATCACCGTCTGGCCCGATATGAAGACGCGCAGCCAGGCCGACGTGTTCGCGTTCTACGAGGCGCAGCAGCACCGGCGCATCATCAAGACCCACACCCCGTTCGACGGTCTGCCGATCCACGACGGGGTCACCTACCTCGCGGTCGGCCGGGACCCGCGTGACGTCGCCCTGTCCTGGGACGCACACTTCCAGAACACCGACTACGACGTGGTGCTGAAGTTGCGCGACGAGGCGGTCGGCAACGACGACCTGACCGGCGAGCTCACCGACGACGCGCCACCGCAGCTGGACTCCGAGTACGACCGGTTCTGGGCCTGGATGGAACACCCCGACGTACAGATCGGCCTGCCGTCGATGCTGCACCACATGTCGGGGTTCTGGGCGGAGCGCGAGCGATCCAACGTCCTGCTGCTGCACTACGACGAGTTGAAGGCCGACCTGGCGGGCCAGATGCGGGCGATCGCCAAGCAGCTCGGCATCGAGGTGCCCGAACAGCGGTGGCCGGAGCTGGTAGAGGCGGCCACCTTCGATTCCATGCGTGACCGCGCCAAGGAGTTCGCCCCCGTCCTGGCGATGTGGCGCGACCCGAAGCAGTTCTTCAACCGGGGTGTCACCGGCCAGTGGCGTGACCTGCTCGACGACGACGACCTGCAGCGGTACGAGGAGCAGGTCGCCAAGCTCGCCGTACCGGAGCTGGTCGATTGGCTGCACCGCGGCCCGATCACCGCCACCGCGACGACGGCTGGTCACTGAGCGATCCGCCGTTGACCCGAGGCCGCCGAACCGACGGCGGCCTCGTCAAGATCATGTGAGCGCCATGGACCTCAAGACCGCGAGGTGACGTCCATGGCGCTCACATGATCTTGGTGGACCCGACCCGGCGCTGCCGGTGGCTCGATCGCGGCATGTTACGGCTTGACGAACGGCATGTTATCGCTCACAGTCTATATCCAAGGACGACGACGCCTGCGGCTCACCGGGCAAGCCCGCCTCGTCGGACCTTGAACCAGGCGTACCGCCAGGGCAAGCGGTAGCTCTGTTAACGCTGACATCCTCCGGCAGCGGCCGGTGGATGCGGTTCGGTGCGCCCGCTTCCAGCTGACCAGTCAGCTTCGGCCCCTGAAGGAGGATCATGTTTGCCTTTGGCAGATCAGCATCGACCGCGTCGCCGGCCCGGCGGCGCGGTTGGCTGCCGCGCGTCGCCATGGCCAGCGCGACCGCGCTGGTGGTCGGCGGCGCCGCCGTCGCGGTGGCGCAGCCACCCGCCGCCGCCGCGACGGTCGACACCAGCGCCTGGTACGTGCTGCTCAACCGCAACAGCGGCAAAGCCCTCGACGTGTACAACCTCGCCACCAACGACGGCGCCCGGATCACCCAGTGGTCCCGCAACGACGGCAACCAGCAGCAGTGGCAGTTCGTCGACTCCGGCGGCGGCTACTACCGGCTCAAGTCCCGCCTGTCCGGCAAGGTCCTCGACGTCTACGAGTGGTCCACCGCCAACGGCGCGGCCATCGTCCAGTGGACCGACCACAACGGCACCAACCAGCAGTGGCGCCTCGCCGACTCCGACGGCGGTCACGTCCGACTGATCAGCCGACACAGCAACAAGGCCCTCGAAGTCCAGGGCGCGTCGACCGCCGACGGCGGCAACATCGTCCAGTACGACGACTGGGGCGGCGCCAACCAGCAGTGGCAGCTCGTCCGGGTCGACGGCGGCGGCAACCCCGACCCCGACCCGACGACACCACCGCCGGGCGGCACCTGCAATCTGCCGTCGACGTACCGCTGGACCTCCACCGGCGCACTCGCCCAACCCCGCTCCGGCTGGGTGTCGTTGAAGGACTTCACCCACGCCCCCTACAACGGCCAACACCTCGTCTACGCCACCAACCACGACTACGGCACCAGCTGGGGCTCCATGAACTTCGGCCTCTTCTCCAACTGGAACCAGATGGGCTCCGCCAGCCAGAACGCCATGCCCTTCTCCGCCGTCGCACCGTCGCTGTTCTACTTCGCCCCCCGCAACATCTGGATCCTCGCCTACCAATGGGGCGGCCCCGCCTTCTCCTACCGCACCTCCACCAACCCGGCCGACGTCAACAGCTGGTCCGCCCACCAGACCCTCTTCACCGGCAGCATCAGCAACTCCGGCACCGGACCCATCGACCAGGCACTCATCGGCGACGACCAGAACATGTACCTCTTCTTCGCCGGCGACAACGGCCGCATCTACCGCGCCAGCATGCCCATCGGCAACTTCCCCGCCAGCTTCGGCTCCAACTACACCACCATCATGACCGACACCACCAACAACCTCTTCGAAGGCGTCCAGGTCTACAAACTCCAAGGCCAACAGCGCTACCTCATGATCGTCGAAGCCATCGGCTCCCAGGGCCGCTACTTCCGCTCCTTCACCGCCACCAACCTCGGCGGCACCTGGACACCCCAAGCCACCAGCGAAAACAACCCCTTCGCCGGCCGCGCCAACAGCGGCGCCACCTGGACCAACGACATCAGCCACGGCGAACTCATCCGCACCAACGCCGACCAGACCATGACCATCGACCCCTGCAACCTCCAACTCCTCTACCAAGGACGCTCCCCCAACTCCGGCGGCGACTACGGCCTCCTGCCCTACCGCCCCGGCGTCCTCACCCTGCAACGCTGACCCACCACACCACAGCACCACAGCACCACAGCATGACGGGCGGGCCCGGCATCCACGCCGGGCCCGCCACGGGCGGTGTTCCTCTCCGGTGCGGCGTGATCGGATACGGCCCAGCTGACTCGGTGTCGGGGTGTCGAGTCGATGAGGCGAAGTGGATCAACCCCAGCCACAGCCGTACCCAGTCGGCGAGTAGGTAACAGCCATCGATCATGTTCGGCGTCCATCTTCACCCGGATAATGGGCACCGTGGGCCTCGACGTACGCAGCGACGACGGCTGCCGACTGTGGGGTGAGCGGTCCGGTACCGGATCGCCACTGGTCCTCTGTCACGGCGGTCCGGGTCTGTGGGACTACTTCGACCCGCTCGCCCGGCTCCTCGAAGATCAGGTCCGCGTCGTCCGGTGGGACCAGCGCGGCTGCGGCCGATCGGAGCGGCGTGGGCCGTACACGGTCACCCGCTTCGTCGCCGACCTCGACGCGGTCCGTGACCAACTGGCCGGGCCGCGAATGGCCCTGCTCGGCCACTCGTGGGGTGCCCACCTGGCATTGCGGTACGCCGTCGAACACCCCGATCGGGTCAGCCAGCTGGTCTACGTCTCCGGGACCGGCATCGACTCCGGGCGCGGCTGGCATCCGCACTACGAGCGGAATCTGCGGCTGCGACTCGGGCGTCACCTGGACCGGTGGGAGGCTCTGGGCGCCCGCTCCCGTACCCCCGCCGAGGAACGTGAGTGGGCGATCCTGCAGTGGTCGGCCGACTTCGCCGATCAGGACACCGCGCTCAGTCACGCCGAACACATGGCCACCCCGTGGCTGGGCATCAGCTACGACTGCAGCCGAGCCATCAACGCCGAGGTCAAGCGGGAACTCACCGACACCGACCTGGCGGTATGCTGCCGAGCGCTCGACCTGCCGGTGCTGATCATCGACGGCGCTGAAGACATCCGCCCCCGCTGGGCCGTCGACTCACTGCACCGGGCGCTGACCGACAGCAGCCGCGTGAGCCTCGCCGGGGCCGGTCACCTGCCGTGGGTCGAGAAGCCTGCCGACTTCCGTCGAGCGGTGACGACCTTCCTGACCCAGCATGCCGATCCGGATCACCGTCGCGACCGGTAGCGTCACGGCCCGTTGCCGGCAGACTCGGCGTTGACGCGGGTGGTTATCTGCTCCCGGGTGAGGTGGTGGCCGGCGCGGACCACGGCCGTCACGTCCGACAGGTTGGCGACGTCCTGCAGCGGGTCCGCGCCCAGGAGCAGGAAGTCGGCGTCCATACCGACCGCCACCCGGCCGGCCCGGGATGTCCGGCCGAGGAATTCGGCGGGTGCCGTGGTCGCCGCCCGGAGGATGTCCAGGGGGGACAGGCCAGCGGCGGCCATCTCCTGGAACTCCTGACGCATGGACTGCCCCGGGGTGGCGCCGGACGAGTCGGTACCGGTCATCATCCGTACGCCCGCGTCGTGGCAGATCTTCGTGAGTCGCAGGGTCGTCTGGTAGGCGAGGCGGTAGGTCTCCTTCATTTCGGTCGGCAGCGACGTGAACGTGCCGAGCACCTCATGCCAGTCCTCGGACTCCTGCGGGGTCATCAGCCGGTGCGCGGGATCCTGCCGGTACTGCGGGTCGTCGGCCAGAAACTGGGTACGCAGGCGCACCAACGTGGGCACCTGCCAGGTGCCACTGTCGGCCCACGTGCCGGCGAGCTCGGCGGCTCGGGCCTCATTGAAAGTGTCGAGGGCTCGGCGCAGCAACGCGACCGTTGCGGGGTCGTCGAACGCCGCCGGGTTGACGAGACGTTTACGCATCTGGCCCATGACGATCTTCTCGACGAACGGCAGGCCGAGGACCCAGTCCGGGACCGGCAGGCGGGTGTCGTCCCGGCCCAGCAGGGCGTCGCGTTCGGTGGAGCAGGAGATCCAGACCGGCGTACCCGTACCGAAATGTTCCAGGCAGC
This sequence comes from Micromonospora sp. Llam0, assembly GCF_003751085.1. Classification (NCBI taxonomy): domain Bacteria; kingdom Bacillati; phylum Actinomycetota; class Actinomycetes; order Micromonosporales; family Micromonosporaceae; genus Micromonospora; species Micromonospora sp. Llam0. Next base: position 619,107 of record NZ_RJJY01000002.1, read on the forward strand.
CGAAGCCGGCGGCGGCAGCTTCCTCCGGGGTGACCTGCGCCGGAAGGTGCCCGGCGGTGGGAATCCCGACCATGCGGGCCTCGTCCACGGCGGCCAGGAACACCTCCCGGTCGAACAGCACGGTCTTGATGAAGTCGGCGCCCTGGTCGCGCTGCCGACGTACCTCTTCGCGGGCCTGCTCGGCGGACCCGGCCCGGAACGGCAGGAGCAGTTCGCCCGGCATGGCGAGCAGCGCGGGGGCGTACTCGGTGAGTGGCAGCCTGCCCCGCGCGCGGTAGCGCAGGAGCTGTTCGCTGCCCGCCATCTGCCGCATCCCGGTCACTCCCTCGGCGAGCAGTGCGGCGAGGTGTGCCTCGGGTCGGTCGACCTGCAGCACATGCGTGTGCGTGTCGACGTAGCCGGGGACGACGAAGCGGTCGGCACCGTCCACGGCGGATGCTGTCGGGGACGCCGGGACATCGCGTCCCACGGCGGCGACGCGCCCGCCGTTCACGACGACGGAGACGTCCTCCTGCCGGGAGCCGTCCAGCGGGTCGATCACCGTCACGTGGTCGATCCGCAGCGGTTCGGCATCGGGGAGCGTGGCCTTCGCCGGGTCATCCTCGCCCCGCAGGAGCGGGATCCCCACGGCTGCGGCGACGGATCCCACGCCGACGGCCGCGCCGGCCGCCAAGACCCGGCGCCGGGGGATCTTGGGCTCACACATCTCGCCTCCCACTAACTGATCGTGCCATCAGATTTGATGAAGCTATCAGATAAGGGTCCCGGTAGCATCAGGGCGTGGTGGAGGTCGCTGACGAACCGACGGGTCGGAACACGCGGCGCAAGACCAGGACCCGCGCGGCCCTCGTCCGCGCGGCGCAGCAGATCCTGGCCGAGGGGGGCGCCGACAGCGCCAGCATCCAGGCCATCGCGGAGCGCGCCGACGTCGGCTTCGGCTCCTTCTACAACCACTTCCAGAGCAAGACGGAGCTCTTCGCGACGGCGTACGCCGAGGCCTTCCAGGCGTACGTGGCGTGGCGCGACGCCCAGATCCCGGCCGGTACGGATCCGGTCGCCCGGTTCGTGATGAGCGTGCGACTCACCGGTCGGCTCGGGCTGCTGCGCCCGGAGATCGCCAGGGTCCTCACCAGCCGGCTCGCGGAGGCGGCCCCCGGCGAGCACGGCCCGGCCGGCCCCGGCCTACGCGTGGCCATCCTCGACGCCCTCGCCGCGCTGAACCCGGGTCGCGTCGAACCGACCGACACCGAGGTCACGGTCATCGCCGCCGCCGGTGCCATCGACGCGATCCTGCGGGCGACAGCGCACAGACCAGCCCGGGAGCATGCCCGCCTGGCCGACAGCCTGGCCCGCGACCTGTTACGCATGCTCGGCGCGGACGACGACCGCAGCGCCGCGCTGCTCGCCGAGCCGTGCCCACCAGCCACAGCACCCGGCGAGGATCACTGACCTGCGGCCGAGGACCCGGGACGACTCCGGCGGCCGTCAGGTGAGTTGCTCGGCCAGGCCGACGATAATGCCTTCGGGACCGCAGACGTAGCAGAGTTTGTAGAGCTCCTCGTACTGCGCGAGTTCGCCGACGAGTTCGGCACCGTGGGTGCGCAGCCGGGCGACGACGGACTCGATGTCGTCGACGGCGAACATGACGCGACGGATCCCCAGCGTGTTGGCTGGTGCGTCCGTCGGCTCGGGCCTGATCGCCTTCGGGGTGTGGAACATCGCCAGCTCGATCTTGCTGTGGCCGTCCGGGGTACGCAGCATCGCGATTTCCTGTCGGACGTCGTCGACCCCGATGACCCGCTCCACCCAACGCCCTTCGACCGGTCCCCTGCCTTCCAGCTCCATACCGAGTTCGACGAAGAACGAGATGACGGCGTCAAGGTCCTCGACAACGATGAGGACGTTGTCCATCCGCTGGAGCGCCATGCTCGCTCTCCTTGACGTGTCGATGTGAAGCCGGGGTTGGACTCGGCGATCGCAAAGGATAACTCACAGTCACCCGCGTACAGCCGGGACACCGGTTAAGCCGTGGTGGAGATGATCTCGTCGGCGACCCAGTGGGCGACGTCCGGCGGGTAGGGCGTCGACAGCCCGAGGACGACATGCCGGAAGCCGGCATCCGTGGCTTCGCTGATCGCGGCCCGGGTGGCGCCCGGCTGGTCGTAGGAGACCGGCAGGTGGATGGAGCGGGTGATGGTCGCCGGGTCGCGGCCGATCTCGGCGCAGTAGCGGTCCAGCAACGCGCTGCGGCTGACCGCGTCGGCGATGTCGCCGCCGGGGATGTTCCACAGGTCGGCGTGTTCGGCGACCACCCGCAGCAGGGCCGCCGACCGCCCGCCGATCAGGATCGGCGGGTACGGCTTCTGCACCGGCTTCGGGTTGCCGAACGCTCCGGTGAGCCGGTGGTGGGTGCCGTGGAAGTCGAACGGTTCGGCCTCAGTCCACAATCGACTGATGATGGTGCACGCCTCGGCGAGGCTGCCCACCGAGTGGGTGAAGTCGTGATACGGCAGGCCGTGGGCGTCATACTCGCGTCGGGCCAGCGGGTGGCTGGGCCGCGAGCCGGCGCCGATGCCGAAGTCGAGCCGGCCGCCGGAGACGACGTCGACGGTCGCGGCCATCTTCGCCAGCATCGCCGGTGGCCGGAAACGGTTGCTGGTCACCAACAGGCCCAGGCGCAGCCGCCGGGTCTGCGCGGCGAGCGCGGCGAGCAGGGTCCAGCCTTCGTACGTCGGCCCGCTCGGGTCGCCGAAGATCGGCATCAGGTGGTCGTAGAGCCAGGCGTGTTCGATTGCCGGGATCGTGTCCGCGTCGCGCCAGACGCGCAGCACGTCGTGGTAGTCGACCTGGGACGGGGCGGTCATGAGCCCGAAGCTGGGCCGAGCCGTCGGTGACATCAGTCCATCCAGTACGCGGTCAGCGGCGGCGTAGCGCCGGGTCGAGCAGGGCGGGCGGGGTGTCGTGCTTCTCGTGCGGGGCCAGGTCGACGCCGGGGGCGACGATCGCGTCGACGGCGTCGAGCACATCGGCGGTCAGCACGGTGTCCGCGGCGGCCAGCTGCGAACGCAGGTGGTCGATCGTGCGCGGGCCGATGATCGCGCTGGTCACCCCGGGGTGCGCGGTGACGAAGCCGAGCGCGAGTTGGATCATCGTCAGGCCGGCGGCGTCAGCGACGGCGGCCAGTTTCTCGACCGCGTCGAGCTTGGCCCGGTTGGTGGGGATGTCCAGGTCGTACCGCTGCGGCATCTTGCCGGACCGGCTGGTGCTGATCTCCTGGTCGGCGCGGATCGCGCCGGACAGCCAGCCGGAGGCGAGCGGGCTCCAGGCGAGCACCCCCATGCCGTACTCCTGGGTCACCGGCAGGACGTGGGCCTCGATGCCGCGTTGCAGGATCGAGTACGCGGGCTGCTCGGTCACGTACCGGCTGGTCTTGTTCTCCCGGGCGGCCCACTGGGCCTGGACGATCCGGTAGGCGGGGAAGGTCGACGAGCCGAAGTAGCGGATCTTGCCGGCCCGCTGCAGGTCGGTCAGCGCGGACAGGGTCTCCTCGTCGCCGGTCGTCGGGTCCCAGCGGTGGATCTGGTAGAGGTCGACGTGGTCGACGCCGAGCCGGCGCAGGCTGTCGTCCAGCGCGGTGACCAGCCAGCGGCGGGAACTGCCCTGGTGGTTGCGCTCGTCGCTCATCGGCATGTTGGCCTTGGTGGCGAGCACGATGTCGTCGCGGCGGCCGGCGATGGCCTTGCCGAGCATCTCCTCCGACTGGCCCTGGCTGTACCAGTCGGCGGTGTCGATGAGGTTGATTCCGGCGTCGAGTGCGGCGTCGACGATGGCGCTGGCCTCGTCCTGGCTGGTGTCGCCGATCGCGCCGAAGTTCATCGCGCCGAGGGCGAGGGTGCCGGCCTGCACGCCGGTGCGGCCGAGAGTGCGGTACTGCACGGCTGTTTCTCCTTGAGCGGGGTCGCCTGGTCTGGCACGCTGACACCGAAGCGGAGCAGCGTTCCGCTAAGACGATACGGAACGCTGTTCCGGTTAGCAAGTGAGCAATGGAGGAAAGCACGTATGGTCGACACCGGCGGTGTCAGCAGCGGGTCGGCGGGACCGGTCGAGCCGGCCCGGCCGCGCCGGCAGCGGGCCGACGCCCAGCGCAACGAGCAGGCCCTGCTGGAGGCCGCGGCGGCGGCGTTCGTCGCATCCGGCGTCGACGTCCCGGTACGCGACATCGCCACCCGGGCCGGGGTCGGCGTCGGCACCATCTACCGCCACTTCCCCACCCGGTCCGATCTGATCGTCGCGGTGTTCCGGCACCAGGTCGAGGCCTGCGCCGATGCCGGCCCGACGATGCTGACGGAGAGCGCCACCGCGCACGCCGCCCTCGCCCGGTGGGTCGACCTGTTCGTCGACTTCCTGGTCACCAAGCACGGTCTCGCCGGGGCGTTGCAGTCCGACGCCGCCGCCTTCCATGCGCTGCACGACTACTTCCTGGGCCGACTGGTCCCGGTCTGCACCGAGCTGCTCGCCGCCGCCGTCACCGCCGGGGAGATCCGCCCCGAAGTCGACGCGTACCAACTGATGCGCGGCGTCGGCAATCTCTGCGTCGGGGCGGACGCCGACCCCCGCTACGACGCCCGCCGCCTGGTCGGCCTGCTCATCGCCGGCCTCCGCGTCAGCTGACACCCGCCGGGTGGCCCGAACGGCTCGGACGGTTTGTCCCACCGAGGGCTTTTCGCCTGGTTAGGGTGGTCAGTAACGGCTGGTGACGCGGCAACTGCGGAAGGAACAGATAAGATGATCTTGTCGGGGCGGTCCCCCGACCCTGGCGGTGCCGTCGGCATCGCCACGGCCCGCACGCGGCGACCGGCTCGAGACACCTCGCCGGTCTTTCGCCGGGAACTCGTCGGCCAACTGCTGCGCTGCTACCCGGTAAGCGCCGTCGTGCTCGCCCCCTACCTGGGGCTCATCCTGCCGATGGCCGTCATCTACCACAATCCGCACACCGGCCTGATCGCGTCGCTGGTCGGATTCGCCCTGCTCGGCAGCGCGACGGTAGAAACCTTCAGCCTGCTGCTCGGCCGACCCGATCCACAGTGGCGGGCAGGTGTCCAGCACTCCCACGCCCGGTATCCACGCCTCTACCCGATAGCCAGATTCGTCGCGCTGACCGGCATCGCGGCCGACCTGCTCGGGGTCCACCTCGGTCGAGGCACCATCGTCGCCCAGCTCTCCGGCGAACTGGCCGGCGGCCCGGTCGCCACATTGACCACGTTGTTCTCCGGCTGGGGGGCGCTGGCCGTCGGCCTGCTGATCGCCAGCCACCTCAGTGGTCGGCTGTCCCGAGCGAAACTCTACGGCTGGCTGACGGCGCTCGTCGCTACTCAGACGGTGGTCGCCGTCCAGACCGCCCTCACCGCCGCGCTGATCGCCTTCATCTTCTTCGTGGCCGTCGCGGGAATGCTCTGCGGCATCTTCCGGCTGCGGTACCTGCTGGTCGCCGGGGCGGTGCTGATCCTGCTCTGGCCGCCCCTGTTCGACCACCGCAACACCATCCGGGAGAGCCACGGCATCACGGTCGACGACAACGTCAGCGCGCTCGACCGGATCCGGCTGGACCGCCAGCTCGCCACCGTGGCCGGCTACGACGTCCCGGTCGACCTCGGCCAGCCCGGCCCCGCCGACTACCTCCGCTACGGGCTGGTACCCCGGATGCTGGACCCGGACCGGCCGCCGATGTCCACCGGGCAGCTGATCAGCATGTACCGGGGTGGCAGCGGGACCACGGCGTACAGCTTCCTGCTGCTGGGCAACATCTGGTTCTTCGAAGGCGCGGTCGGTCTGGTGGTCCTGCACGCCGCCGCCGCCGGGTTCACCGCGGCGCTGCTGCGCTGGCGAGGGGCGCCCGGGCCGGCGCGGCTGGTCCTGTTCTGCCTCGCCCTGTCCGACCTGCTGCTCTGGACCGGCACCTACCCCGACTCGGTGATCGGATTCCTGCAGCACGTGGTGTCGGCGGTCCCGGTGTTCCTGCTGCTCTGGCTGACCCGCAGCCGACCGGACCGGCCCGGCCGGCACAGCCTGCCCGGCTGGCGGCTGCGGCCGAGCCGCTGGCACGACCTGCCCAGCCAGCACGGCCTGCCCGGACGGCACCGGCTGGTGGGCGGTCCCGCACCGACCGGCGCCGACCGGTGACCGGACCGGGTCACGGCCGTGGCCGCAGCCGCGATCGGCCACGCGTCAGCCGTCGGGCACTGCTGGCGCTGCTCGTCGGAGGACTGTCGAGCGGCGGCAACTTCCTGCTCGCGGTCACCGTCGCCCGGCTGGAGTCGATCGGCGGGGTGGGCCAGTACGCCCTGGCGTTCTCGTTCTACGTCCTCGGCTCCGGGCTGGTCCGCAGCATGGTGACCGACACGGTGCTGGTTGCCGGCTCCGGCGCGGCGGTGGCCGCCCGACGGGTCACCCTGCTCGGTGCCATCGGAGGTGTGTCGCTGGCGGCCGTCGGCGCGGCGTACGGCTCGGCGTACCTGACGGTCGCCGGAATCGCCCTGCCCGGCCTGGTCCTCTACGACTACACCAAGGCGATCGCCGTCGGCGTCGGCAACCCGACGCGGGCGATCGGTCAGGAGATCGCCTGGTCGGTGCTCACCGGTGCGGCCGCGCTGGGCGGTCTGGCCGGGCTGATCGACGCACCGGTGGTCTTCGCCGGCTGGGCCGTCGGTGGCGCGCTGATCGGAGTGGTCACCGCCGCCTGCCACCGGTACGACCTGCTGCCCGGCTGGTCCGCCGGACGAGCCGAGACGCGGGTCGCGCTCGGGTTCGGCACGCAGTTCCTGCTGACCACCGGATCGGCGCAGCTGGCGCTGACCGCGGTGGCCGCCGCCGCGGGAACCGCGATCGTCGGGGCGTTGAGCGCCGGACGGACCCTGCTGGGGCCGGTGAACCTGGTGCTGTCGATGGCCGCCACCCTGATCCTGCCGCAGCTGGCCCGCACCCGTAGCGAGCCCGGCCCGGTCCGCCGTCGGGCGGCGTACCGGCTCACCTCGCTGATCGCCGGCGGCGTCCTGCCGTTGACGGCGGCGGTCGCGCTGCTGCCGGATTCGCTCGGCACGACGCTGCTCGGCGCCAACTGGACGGTGGCCCGCAGCCTGCTGCCGTTGCTGGCGCTGGAGAGCCTGCTCGCCGTACCGGCCGCCATCGGCTTCGCCGGACTGCGGGTCGAACGGGCCAGCCGGCGAGCGATCGTCCTCGGGGTCACCGTGGGGGCGCTCCGGGTGCCGGTGGTCGTCGGCGGCGCGGTGCTGCTCGGTGCCACCGGCGCGGCCGGTGCGCTCGTGCTGCTGGCCCTGGTCAGCGCGCTCGCCTGGAGCGTCGGCTACCTGCTGCTGCTGCGGGACCGTACGGCGCGCCCACCGGTCGACCGATCGCGCGCAGCGCGGTGCGAACCCGCTCCGCCACCGTCTTCACCTCGGCTTCGGCCAGCTCGGCGTAGGTGGGCAGGTTGATCCCGCGCCGACTCAGATCGGCGGCGACCGGGCAGTTCGCGGCCGGATCGTGGTGCGCGGGCAGGTCGGGGATCGGTACGAAGAACGGGCGGCTATCGACGCCCAGCCGGTCGAGCCCGCGCGCGAGGGCGTCCCGCGAGGTCGGGTCCGTCTCGGCTCCGACCAGGAAGGCTGCCATCCAGGGGGCTCGGCGGACGCCGGGTGCCACCGGTTGCCGGGCCAGCTCCGGCTCGTCGGCCAACTGCTCCTCGTACCCGGCGATCACCCGCTCCCGCCGGGCGATGATCTCGTCGGCCCGGTCGAGTTGGGCGCAGAGCAGCGCGGCGCACAGGTTGGTCATCCGGTAGTTGTAGCCCAGAACAGGGAAGTAGTAGCGCCGTCGCGGGTCCATGCCCTGGTTGCGCAACAGCCGCATCCGATCGGCGAACGCGGGGTCGGAGGTGGTCACGCCACCGCCCTCCCCCGAGGTGATCACCTTGTTGCCGAAGAAGGAGAAGGTGGTGGCGTCTGCCAGGCCGCCGACCGGGCGACCGTCGAGGGTGGCGCCGAACGACTCGGCCGCGTCGGCGACGAGCAGCAGACCGTGCCGGTCGCACAGTGCCCGCAGCGCCGGGTAGTCAGCCGGGTGGCCGTACAGGTCGACGGCGACGACCGCCCGGGTTCGCGGGCCGATCGCCGCGCGGACCGCGGCCGGGTCGACGCACCAGGTCTGCGGCAGTACGTCCACGCAGACGGCCCGCGCCCCGCAGTACGCGACGGCGTTGGCGGTCGCCACGTAGGTCAACGCGGGCACGACGACCTCGTCGCCCGGCCCGATTCCGGCGGCTGCCAGGACCAGGTGCAGAGCGACCGTACCGTTGCTGGTCGCCGCCGCCGCGGCGGCGGCGCAGCGGCTGGCGAGCCGTCGCTCGAACTCGGCGAGGTACGGGCCCTGCGACGAGATCCATCCGCTGCGCAGCGCGTCGACGACGTACCGCTCCTCCAGCTCGGTCAGGCTCGGCCGGGCGACCGGGAACCGGTCTGTCGGGCCGGTCACCGGGACGCCGCCCGGCTGAGCGTGGCGGCGAACGCCGACCGTGGCACCGGACCGGGACGACCGTCGGCGGCCCACCGCAGCACGTCCAGGTAGTCGCGGCCGGCGGCGTCCCAGGTCCGGGCGGCGAGCCGGCCGTCGGCCCGCCGGGACGCGGCGGCGTAGTGCGCCCGGTCGTCGGCCAGCCGGCCGACCGCGGCGGCCAGCGATGCCGGGTCGGTGGCCCGGAAGACGGCCGCTTCGGCGCCCGTGAACTCCAGCTGTGCCAGCAGTGGCTCGCTGTCGGCGCAGGCCACCGGGAGCCCCCAGCTGAACGCCTCCAGCATCGCCCCGCTGGCCGCCTCCCACAGCGAGGGCACCACCACCGCGTCGGCCCGGGCGTAGAGGGCGTTCAACTCGTCGCGGGTGACGAAGCCGGGGAAGTGGATCCGGTCGCGCAGATCGGGCCGTGCGGCGCGGGCGCGCAGTCGGCTCGCCTCGGGCTCGACCAGCGGGCCCGGACAGATCAGGTGGTGCTCGGGGAGCAGCGCCATCGCCTCCAGCAGGGTGATGTGGTTCTTGTGCCGTGCCGTGGCCGACGGGTAGAGCAGCAGCCCCGGTTCGGGTCGGGCCCGCAGGTGTCCGGGTGCGGGCTGGAAGGTCGGCGTCGGGATGAGCACGGTCTTCTCCGCCGCCTGCGGGAAGATCCGCAGCGCTTCCCGGTACGGGTGCGGCCAGGTGACGACGACGGCGGCCGCGCGGGCCACGTTCTGTCGGATCACCGCCGCGTAGCCGGGAGCGTGGAAGTCGGCCCGCAGCCGTCGGAGGTCGTGCAGCACCATGACGGACGTACCCGGTCGGATCGGTGTGCCATGGAACGGGTGGAGGATGACGTCCGCGTCGGACCGGGTCGGGACGGTACGCTGCCGGACCGCGTCGACCGTCCGGCGTACGGCGGACGAGTCACGCAGCCGGTTCGGCGTCCACCGGCGCAGCAGCTGCCCGACCGGGTTGTCGGTACGCAGCGGCTGCGCCGTCTCGACCCAGTCGATGCGCGGGTCGGGCACGCTGCGACGCCACTGCTCCACGGTGCCGCTGAGGACGTCGACCCGCAGCTCGCAGGAGCGGTCGGCGGCGATTCCGGCCAGCAGGCCGTAGCTGAACGCCTCGACGCCGGCGGCATGGCCGGGACGGATCGCAGTGGCGTCGACGGTGACCCTCATCGGTCCACCCGCACCAGGCGTCCCATCCGCTCGTCCTCGAGCAGTTGGCGGTCGGCGTCCACCATGATCCGTACCAGGTCGGTGAAGAGGGTCTTCGGGGCCCATCTGAGTCGGCGCCGGGCCTTGGTGTAGTCGCCGATCAGGGCGTCGACCTCGGCGGGACGGAAGAACGTCGGGTCGATCTCGACGTACCGCTGCCAGTCGAGCCCGACCCGGTCGAAGGCCGCCGCGACGAACTCCCGCACGGTGTGGCCCTCGCCGGTGGCGACGACGTAGTCGTCCGGCTCGTCCTGCTGCAGGGCAAGCCACATCGCCTCGACGTACTCGGGCGCGTACCCCCAGTCCCGCACCGCGTCGAGGTTGCCCAGATAGAGCTTGTCCTGCAGGCCGGCCTCGATCCTGGCCACCGCCCGGGTGATCTTGCGGGTGACGAAGCTCTCGCCCCGGCGCGGGCTCTCGTGGTTGAACAGGATGCCGTTGACGCAGAACATGTTCCACGATTCGCGGTAGTTCACTGCCGACCAGTAGGCGTAGACCTTGGCGCAGGCGTACGGGCTGCGCGGATGGAACGGGGTCTGCTCGCGCTGCGGCGGTGGGGTCGAGCCGAACATCTCCGACGACGACGCCTGGTAGAAGCGGCAGTCGATGCCCGCGGCGCGGGCCGCCTCCAGCATGTGCAGGGCGCCGAGCCCGGTCACGTCGGCGGTGTAGCCCGGGATGTCGAAGGAGACCCGTACGTGGCTCTGCGCCCCGAGGTTGTATATCTCGTCCGGTCGCACGTCACGGATCAGCGACGCCAGGGACGCCGGGTCGGACAGGTCACTGTAGTGCAGGAACAGTCGGGCACCCGCGGTTCGTGGATGGACGTCGACCCGGTCGATCCGCTCGGTGTTGAACGTCGACGACCGCCGCTTGATCCCGTGCACCGTGTACCCCTTGTCGAGCAGGAGTTCCGCCAGGTAGCTGCCGTCCTGACCGGTGATACCGGAGATGAGTGCCACTCGTGACATGAGATCTCTCTCGTAGGCGGGGCCAGCAAGTTCTGCTACCTCGTTATATCGTCACCGAAGCTAGTAATTTAGATTTTTCACGTACTCATCGCCTTATTTGCCCAAATCGCCGTGTAAAGTCACCAGCCGGGCATCCGTTCGTTGTACCGGGCGGACCTGACCCGCCGACGAGGAGCGAGGATGGCCGACGACACCGCCCCCGCGACGCACCCCCGGCGACGGCCGGTGCCAGTCGACGGCGGACGGTTCCAGGTCCTCGTCACCGCGGGCTACTTCCACCCCGGCTGGCGGGCCGGCGGCCCGGTCCGCTCGGTCTCGGACATCCTCGAGCTGGCCGGCGACGACATCGACACGACCCTGCTGACCCGCGACCACGACCTCGGCCGCGACAAGCCCTACCCCGGTCTCTCCGGCCGCTGGACCCGGTTCGGTCGGACCAAGGTCTTCTATCTGGGTCCGCGTCACCCGGCCCACTGGCGGACGCTCTGGCGAACGCTGCGGCCGGCCCGGTTCGATCTGCTGTACGTGAACAGCGTCTGGTCGATCTTCTCCCTCCTGCCGATCGCACTCGTCCGGATCGGACTGCTCCGGGCGGACCACATCCTGATCGCCCCCCGCGGGGAGTTCGGGTCGGCCGCCCTCGCGCTGCACCGGGTCCGCAAACGGATCTTCCTGGCCGGCTGGCGGTGGATGCTGGCCGGGCCGCGGGTGACGTGGCACGCCACCACCCCGGGCGAGGCCGCCGACATCCGCCGGGTGCTGCCCCGGGCCCGGATCGGGGTCGTCGCCATCGGCAGCGGCCCGGAACCGGGCCCGGCACCCGACCGGCCGGCCGCGACCGGGCCCGCCCGGCTGGTCTTCATCGGGCGGATCTCCCCGATGAAGAACCTCGACCTCGTCCTCGCCGCACTCGCCCACGTCCCGGTCCCGGTGCGGCTGGACATCTACGGGCCGGTGGGCGACCCGGCGTACTGGCAGCGGTGTCAACGGCTACTGGACGCCCTACCCGGCCCGGCCGTGGTCGACTACCACGGCGAACTCCATCCCGGGCAGGTACGCGAGACCTTCTCCCGGTACGACGCGTTCGTGCTGCCGACCCAGGGCGAAAACTTCGGCAACGCCATCGCCGAAAGCCTGTCGGCGTACTGCCCGGTGCTCTGCTCCGACCGGACCCCGTGGACCACCGTGCTGCGCGACGGCGGCGGGCTGGTGCTCACCGAGTTGAACCCGGCGGCGTTGGCAGCGCTGATCACCCAGGTCGCCACCGCCACCCCGCAGCAGCGCCACCGGGCCAGGTCGGCGGCGGGGGCCGCGTACCGCCGGTGGCGGGCCGGCCGCGACCCGGTCAGCGTGCTCGACCAGGCCCGGCAGATGATCCTCGATCCGACGCGACAGGTCGTGGCGCCGAGCCGGTCCGGTGCGGGCGGGCCGGCACGCCGGTGACCACGACGCCGGCCGGCACGTCCTTCGTCACGCAGGCACCGGCGCCCACGGTCGCGGCACGGCCCACCGTCAACGTCGGCAGGACGACAGCGCCGGCACCGACCATGACGCCGTCGGCCAGCCGGCAGTAGCCGGAGACCGCGGCCAACGGATTCACCGAGACGAAGTCACCCAGCACGGCGTCGTGGCCCACCGTGCAGTTCTGGTTCAGGTGCACGTGCCGGCCGATGACCACGTTCGTGGTGACCCGGGCGCCACCGGCGGCGAACAGCCCCTCCTGGACGACGCAGTCCGGGCCGATCTCGGCGGCCGGGTGCACCACTGTGGCAGCCGGCAGGCCGTACCGGGCGATCGTCCCGGCGGTCTCGCGGCGCAGGTCGGGCTGCCCGACGCCGAGGGCGACCCGGGTGGTGGCCGGCTGGTCGGCCAGCCACCGGGTCGGGCCGAGGAACGGAACACCGAGGCGGTGTACCAGTTCCACGGTCGACCCGCCGGGGTAATCGTCGACGAACCCGAGCACCCGCCACCGGGGCCCGTCGGCGGCCAGGTCGTTCAGCAACCTGATCACGCCGTACATCTCGCGGCCCATCCCACCCGCGCCCACGATCACCACGTCGGTCGTCAACGGTCGCTCCCTCGCCGGCCCGGAACCGCCCACCGCCCCCGTCAACTGAACCGGCGGGCGGTCGCGGAGGTGACGGCGTCCGACGTCCCGCGACGGTACGCGGTCGGCGTGAATCCGAGCACCGTACGAAACTCGGTCGCCAGGTGGGCCTGGTCGGCGTACCCGAGTCGGGCCGCCAGCCCGGCCAGGTCGGTGGCCGGATCGGTACGCAGCAGCTGCGCCGCCTCCTGTAACCGTCGTCGGCGGATCATCGTCAGCGGCGACAGGCCGACGTGGCGGCGGGCCAGCCGCTGCACCGTACGGGTCGACACGTGCAGCCGGGCGGCGACGTCCTCGACCCGCAGCACCGCGTGATCGGTGTCGACGAGCTCCGCCAGGGTGTTGGCCAGCAGCGCCTCCGGACCGGGCGGCCCGACGGTGGCGTTCAGCCAGTCGGCGAACGCCGCCACCGCTGCGGCGTGCCGCTGCGACGCGTCGCCGGCGCCGGTCATCGCCTCGACCACCGGCGACTGCAGGTCGGGCAGGTCCAGCCGGCGGGAGGCGTCCCGCAGCGCAGCGGGGTCCGAGGTGAAGTGCGGCACCGCCGCCGGACGCAGCAGCGCCCCGACCGCCCAGCCGGTGCCGGTCAGGTCCCGGTACGAGACCCGGGTCGTCGGGCCGGCCAGCTCCACGCCGTCCGGGCCGACCACCAGGTTGCAGGCGGGGAACGAGAGGATCTGCTGCCGGGAGACCCGGCCCGGCGCGATCCGCCACTGCGGGATCCAGAACCAGCGGACCAGCGGCGCGACCTGCTCCGGCGGCGGTAGCCGGGCGAAGGTCGGCAGCCGGGCCGGGTACAGGATGCCGCGCTGCGCCGGGTCCACGGCAGCCAGGCTACGGCCTGCGGCACCGGCAGGTCGCCGGCTGTCGCGAATCTCCAAGCCAGCGGCGGTGGGCGCTGCCTAGGGTCGGGACATGTCCGACACCTTCGCGGCCGCCGACGGCCGACACACCACCAACGGTACGCCGCACGGCGTCACCAGCCTCACCCCGTTCCTGGCCATCCCGGACGCGCGCGGCGCGATCGCCTTCTACCGGGACGTGTTCGGCGCCCGGGTGGTGGACGTGACCGAGATGGGCGGCGCCGTGGTGCACGCGGTGCTCGACTTCGGCAACGGCCAACTGCAGCTCGGCGAGCCGTCCCCGGCGTACGGTCTGGTCGCCCCGCCGGCCGGCGACGAGGACTGCTACTCGATCGGCCGGTACTGCCCGGACGTCGACGCCACGCTCGCCCGCGCGGTCGCGGCCGGCGCGACGGTACGGGAACCGGCGGCGACCTTCGTCTCCGGTGACCGGTTCGCCAGCATCCGCGACCCGTACGGGGTGCGCTGGTCGATCATGACCCGGGTCGAGGACCTGTCCGAGTCCGAGAGCGCCCGCCGGGTCGCCGAATGGGCCGCTCAGCAGGGCTGACGAAGCGGCCGGTTGGCACGCCGCAATCTCAGCGCAGCGATGGCCGCCAGGGGAACACAGGTCACGAGGAGCGCTGCGGCGCCGAGGACGATCCGGCCCGGATCCGATGTTCCGGCCATCGTGTCGGCGATCCAGGCGTCGAGGTTGTCGGTGCGGGCGCTGAAGTCCGCTCCAGGGTGCGGACAGCCCGGTCCCGAGCTGACGACGGCCACCAGTTCGGCCGTTCCATCGGCTCGTTCGCGGAAGTATGGACCGCCGGAGTCGTGCGCGCACGGGCTGGTGTCCGGACGGGGTGCCCGACCGGAAGTCTCGATCAGGGTCTCGCCGACCGCCTCGACGATGAACTGGCCGGTCTGCAGCCGCGTCGTGGCGACGATCGCATCGCCGGCGGTGACCAGTCCGTATCCGGTCAGACGGAGCGTCTCGCCCACCGTCGGCGGCGTGGTGGCGATCTTCAGCGGCGTGATGCCGGTGACGGCGGTGCCGAGCTCGGCGAGGGCCACGTCGCTCGTCTCGGCCTGGTGCACCGCGATGACCTCGACTTCCTGTCCGCCCCCACTGTTCAGATCGGTGCGCCCGATCGTCGCGGTGGTACGACCGGCCACGGTGCGACTCACCCAGCGGCCGTCGGCACCTCGGAAGCAGTGCCCGGCGGTGATCACCCAGCGCGGTGCGATCAGTGCCCCGGAGCAGGAGCTGTCCCGGGTGCCACCGTCGGCGGTGGGCAGGTCGGTCATGGTGAGCAGGACCGAGAACCGGTAGGCCCCGTCGGGTGCGTCCGCGCCGTACGCGATCGCCGCCGCGCTACGGGCCCCGATGGGAACGACAGCTGCGGCCATCAGGAAGATCATGAGAGAATTCAGCACATATCTTCGCAAAGCGATCACCGACACCTATGAGAAGCAGCGTGGATGGGATCATGCTTGCGGTCCGGTGGTCAGGAGAGCGTCAGCGACGCCCTTATCCATCCTTTATCCGAGCTGTGCGAATCTGTCGGGCAGCCGGGACGGGGCATCTGTCGGGCAGCCGGGACGGGGCAGCGGAAGGACACGGCGTGCGGGTGCTGGTGGCGGACGACGAGCGATTGCTGGCCGACACGGTCGGCGAAGGACTACGCCGGCTGTCGATGGCCGTCGACGTGGTCTACGACGGAGACGGGGCCCTGGAACGACTCGGGGTCAACCGGTACGACGTGGCCGTCATCGACCGGGACATGCCGGGACACACCGGCGACGAGGTGTGCCGATCGATCGTCGACTCCGGTGACGGCACCCGGGTGCTGCTGCTGACCGCAGCGGCCGGCATCCGCGACCGGGTCGAAGGTCTCGGCCTCGGTGCCGACGACTACCTGACCAAGCCGTTCGCATTCGCCGAGCTCGTCGCCCGGGTCCAGGCTCTGTCCCGGCGCTCGGGCCCGGCGTTGCCGCCGGTGCTGGAGCGCAGCGGGATCGTCCTGGACGTCACGCGGCACACGGCCACCCGCGACGGTCGGGTGCTGTCGCTGTCGCCGAAGGAGTTCGCCGTCCTGCACGTGCTGATGCGGGCCGATGGTGGCGTCGTCAGCGCCGAGGACCTGCTGGAACAGGCCTGGGACGAGCACGCCGACCCGTTCACCAACTCGGTCCGCATGACCGTCATGACGCTGCGCCGCAAGCTGGATGAACCCGAGGTGATCCACACGGTGCCACGTGCCGGATACCGGCTCGGTCCATGAGTCCCCGGACACCGGCCCGACGGATCCTGCTGCTGTGTGGCGCACTCCTGCTCGCGGCCCAGGTCGCACCGGTGCTCGCTGGGCAGACACTCGCGTGGTGGCAGGCGTTCAGTGCTGACTGGTGCGGCATTCCACCGGGGCAGGCGCCGGACAGCGATACCCCGTTCATCTGCGTGCAGATGTTCCGGCGGCCCAGCATTCCCCCCGCGATCGCTCTCGCCGCCGCGCTGGTGGCCATGTTGGCCGCCGCGTACCCGATGGTGCGGTGGTGCCTGCGGCCGATCCGGGAGCTGGCCGCCGGGATCGCGAACGTCGGACCGATGAATCTGGGTCACCGGCTCCGCCCAGGTCCGGGCCGTTCCGAGCTGGCCGAGTTGGGCCGAGCAATCGACGAGATGATGGATCGGATAGCCGTCGGCTACGAAGCACAACGCCGGTTTGCTGCGGACGCGTCCCACGAGCTGCGTACCCCGCTCGCCGTGCAACGGACACTGATCGAGGTCGGCATGGCCCGGACCCTGACCGCCGAGCAGCTCGAACTCCTCACGACCCAGTTGCTGGCGACCAATGAGCGCAACGAGCGCCTGATCGAAGGGCTGCTGGTGCTCAGCGAGAGCGACCGCGGTCTGGTCGCCCGGACACCACAGCGGCTCGACCGGATCGTGGCCGCGGTGCTCGACGCTCATCAGGCGCGGGCCGCCGAAGCCGGGGTGACGATCACCAGCCGGCTCCAGCCCCGAGTGGTGATCGGCGAGCAGGTGCTGCTGGAGCGGCTGGTCGCCAACCTTGTGCAGAATGCCGTGAAGTACAACCGGGCCGACGGGGTCATCGAGGTGCAGGTCGGTGACGACCCCGCCCTGGTCGTGTCGAACACCGGCGATGACGTGCCCGTCGAGGAGGTGTCGGCCCTGTTCGAGCCTTTCCGGCGCCGGTTCGGGAACCGTATCGACCACAGCGGCGGGGCCGGGCTCGGACTGGCGATAGCCCGCTCGATCACCCGGGCGCACGATGGCATCATCTCGGCCTCGTCCACCGGCCACGACGGCCTTCGGGTCCAGGTGTCGTTCCCCGCCTCGTCGTCGCCCACCGCCTCGACCTGAGGGCCTGCGGCGAGTCTCTCCTGGATGGACGATCAACCCGCCGGCGTCATCGACCAAGGGCGGGCTCTCGATCCTCCGAGAACCCGCCCTTGGTCTGCTGCTTCTTCTGGTGGAGCTGAGGGGATTCGAACCCCTAATGCCGGCAGTCGGCTAGAGGTCATCCTAAATCGGGCAGATCTGGCCGTTGGCCAGGACGGAAAGCCTCAGCACCTGCCGACGTTTTACACCCGTTATCGAGCTTGGTTGTGCCGGATCTGTGCCCGATGATCATGCCCGCGACATCGAAGATTACCGACTCCTTGCTGTCCGGCTGGGACGCGGCGACCCCCGGACCGGTGCCGTCTCGGGGGTCGCCGGAGTGCGGGAGAGTCAGTCATCGTCGAGGGTGCGGCGTACTCCGGCCGCCTCGATCTGCTCGGCGGTGACCGGCTGCCCGCCGTTGGCCTCGAACGCGTCCATCAGGTCGGCGAGGATCTTCGTTGCTCCGCTCTCGCCATGTTCGGCTTTCAGGTCTTCCCACGACCAGCGCAGGGTGAGGCCGACGTCTGCGGGCTCGTCGATGTGGCATTCGCGGCTGTGGTCGGGGTTGAGCCAACGCTGATCGTCCATCGAGGTCATGCGGCTGCTCACTCTCTGGTGTCGTGACGTGACCACCACAGGGTGAAGCATCTACAGACTCAGGTCAACAACCAGGGTCCCTGCCTACGGTCAGCCGAGTGGAGGTCGATCCCGCCGACCTGGTCGGCGCAGCCGAACTGCGCACGATGCTGGGCACACCCGACCGGCCGATGTCGAAACAGCGCGCGTGGGTCATCAGCCGTTCGAAGGGCTTCCCCGACCCGGTCGCTGTGCTCGGCCAAGGCCCGATCTGGTTGCGGTCCGAGGTCGCTGCGTGGATCAGCCGCAATCGGCCCTGGCAGAACGACTGACTCCAGTCGGCTTTCGTGTCACGAGCCTTGACCTCGGCGGACACCACCACCGCAGCGCTTTTGACCTGACCTCAACGGCTGCGGACGTGGCTCGGGGCGCTCGGGCCGACCACGACGGCCACCTCCCCCGCGCCGGTGCCGGTTTTGATCTGGCCTGGGCTACGGCTCAAGGCTGGCACGGGGGGTCGCCTGCTCGTCCCCGGCGGACACTGCCCCCATGCTTGGGGCTTGTCGGTCGTTCCTTGCGAGTCATTCTCGGGCGCTGAGCGACAGCGGTGATCGGGTTAACGTCTACTCCCTGCTGCGCCGTGTCCGCCGGGGCGTGACCGGCCGCCAGGCCGCACGCGCGCCCCGGCGCAACACGGCGGCGGGCCGAAGGCCCGCCCTTGAACAAGTAAAGAAAGTTTGAACACACTACGCCCTAACCATAGCGATACCAGCTCAGGAAAGGTCTACACCGCGCCAAGAAACCGACACACGTCCACTCGACGACGGTCAGGAGGGGGAGTACAAGGTTGCCGAGTAGCCCGGGGGAATCTCACCCCCGGGCCCTCACAGAACCGTACGTAACAGTCGCCCGTTATACGGCTCTTGTCGCTCTGGTCACCAGACCGTGGGAGCGTGGGTGACCCACGCCCAGTGGGCGAAAGCCCTCGGGCGTTTCTGAACGGCTCTGTTCCATGCCGACCGGGCTTTCCTCTTGCCCCGCAACCGTTTGTACTTTCGACGGACCCACCGCAGCAGGTAGGCGTTGATACGTTCCAGGAGGGGATACAGGGCCGATCGGTAGAACGCCCCGTAATAGTTCATCCAACCCCGTACGATCGGGTTCATCCAATCGGCGAGGTCCGCTTCGGTTAGGCATGTGCGATGGTGCAGCCGCCAGGACCGCACCTGGGCACTGATCTTCTTCAGGGCCTGGCTACTGATCGCCGGCAGGAACGACAGGAACATCGCTCCTTCCTTTGTTCGCGCGGAGCGTCTCCGGAAGCTGTAGCCGAGGAAAACGAACTCGGTGTGCTCGGATGAATCTGCACGCCGGTTGTCGTCCTGACAGTAGACGATCCGGGTCTTCTCCGGGTGTAGAGCAAGCCCAACCCCAGTCATCCGTTTCGTGATCTCGGCCAGCACGTATTTAGCTTGCCGTTCACTGACGCAGTGCACGACCACGTCATCCACGTAACGCTCGAACCGGACGACCGGGAACACCTTGGCCATCCACGCGTCGAACGCGTAATGGAGAAACAGATTAGCCAGGACCGGTGAAATCGCGGACCCTTGCGGAGTACCACGATCTCTTTCCTGTAGCACGCCGTCGGGTAGTTGCAGTGGCGCCTTCAACCAGCGTCCCACATACAACAGAACCCAGGGCTTATCAGTATGCGCGGTGACTGCTTTTAGTAGCAGTTCCCACGGAACCGTGTCGAAGAACTTCCGGATGTCCAAATCGATCACCCAGTCGTTCTGCCAGCACCGCCTACGGCAAACAGCTACCGCGTCGACCGCCGACCGCCCAGGCCGGTAGCCGTACGAGTCCGGATGGAAGATCGGTTCGACCCGCGCTTCCACCTCCCGCGCCGCCACCGTCTGCGCGATCCTGTCCCCGACCGTGGGAACACCGAGCGTTCGCACGCCTCCCCCAGTCTTCGGGATCTCGACCGCCCGCACCGGAGGAGGAAAATACGTCCCTGACGACATCCGATTCCAGATCTTGTAGAGATTGTTTTTCAGATCCTTCTCGAACTCCGCCAAAGACACCGCATCCACCCCCGGCGCCCCCTTGTTCGCTTTCACCTTCTCGTACGCCTCCCAGACAGCCCGCTTCGAAACAACGAACGGCTTGCCTGGTGCTTTCAACTCATCCACACGACTCCTCCCAGCAATCGCCGGTTGATCGGGTAAACCAGCCACGAACGACCCGACCCCTTCGCTCCACCCCTATTACAGGAGCTTCGCCACTACTACGAGTCGGTCCGCCAGCGCGATCGGCAACGGTACTCAATCCCTCACGGCTTCGGGCCGCCCGGAACGCTCCCTCTCACCCGCCCCAGCAGCGGCGGGTAGTTTCCTCACACGCCTTCTCCCGTTCCGCACGAAAGCCGCAGGTCGGGCTCGCGTCGCCTGTATGCCGGACACCGCCTGGCCAGTAAACTGGTCCCCGCCAGACTCATCCCGGGATCGCATTGACACCCCGGTTTCGATGTCGCCTTCTAATTTTCGACACGTCATCAGCGATTCGCTTTCGCTCGCCTTCCCGACCCCCACCTGACATCTCGAATGGATGCCTTTCCCCATCGTTCACCACAACAGTCTTCAGCTAATGCAGCATGAGGTGGTTTGAAGCCTCCCCCAGCAGAGCGACTCCGAAGGGCCAAACCTTCATCTTCCGTACAGCATCGCCGCAAGACAGATATTCCTACATATTCCTGTCCTTTCGCGTTCGGGACACAACAATGCCACGTAGCCTAAGTTGATCTTGGGTTTGACCTGCGGGTTTGATGTGGACTCCTGGGCGGTGCGGCGTGGCGGGACGACCACGGCTCGGCTGACTGTTTTGATCACGGGTCATGTCGGTGGATGTGGTGGACCGTCCAGTGGTACGGCCGGATCAGGTGACGCTCGGGGTGCTGATCTCGCAGGTGTCGCGGGAGGAGGTCGACGCCGCGATCGAGGTGTGCGGGGTGCGGGAGCAGCGGTCGGACGGGAAACTGCCGGCGCACGTGAGCACCTACCTGACGTTGGGGTTGGCGTTGTTCCCCGACGATGACTACACCGAGGTCGCGACCAGGGTCACCGGGTCGTTGGACCGGTTCGGGTGCTGGGACGCGGCGTGGAGCGTGCCGACCTCGAGTGCCATCAGCCAGGCGCGGAAACGGTTGGGCCGCCGGGTGTTCGCCGAGCTGTTCGAGCGCACGTGCGGGCCGGTCGCGGGCGAGGCGGGCCCGACAGCGCCGGCGGGCGCGTTGGGGACCGCGCGGGGGTCGTTCCTACGCCGGTGGCGGCTGCTGGCGATCGACGGGTTCACCGTCGATGTGCCCGACAGCACGGCTAACGCGGCCGAGTTCGGCTACGCCGGGTCAGGGGGGAACCGTTCCGCGTTTCCGAAGGCCCGGGTCGTGGCCCTCGCGGAGTGCGGCACCCACGCCTTCGTCGCCGCCGAGATCGGCGCCTACCCGGAAGGGGAGAAGACCCTCGCGCAGCGGCTGTACCCACGGCTACGGTCCGACGAACTACTCACCGCCGACCGGGGGTTCTACTCCTGGCAGGCGTGGGACACCGCCGCCGCGACCGGCGCCGCGCTGCTGTGGCGGGCCCCGACCCAGCTCGACCTGCCCGTGGTCAAGATCCTGTCCGACGGCACCTATCTCACCGTCCTGATCAAACCGACCGTCCGTGGCGGTCGACGGGAACGACTGCTCGCGGCCGCCCGCGCCGGAGCTGACCTGACCGACATCAACAGCGTTCCCGACGCGTTCGACGACCGGGGCCTGCCGGTCGTCCACCTCGCCCGGGTGGTCGAGTACGACATTCCCGACCGCGTCGGCGACGGCACCGGCGAGTTGATCGCCCTGATCACCACCATCGTCGACCCCGCCGACGCCCACGCCGACGAACTAGCTGGCGGCTACCACGAGCGGTGGGAGGAGGAAACCGCCAACGACCAGCTCAAAACCCACCTCCGTGGTCCCGGACGGGTGCTGCGGTCCCGTCTGCCGGACCTGGCCCATCAGGAGATCTGGGCCTACCTGATCGTCCACCACGCGATCAGCGCGCTGACAGCGAAAGCGTCCGCCGCCGCCGACCTCGATCCGGACAGGATCTCCTTCACCAGAGCCCTGCGCCTGATCCGCCGCACCGCCACCGGCACGGCGGACATTCCCCCCTCAGGACTGGGCTGACCAGCTACCGACCCACCTCGCCCGGATCGCCGCTCTCCTGATCCCCACCCGACGCGAACGCACCTGCCCCCGCGCGGTCAAACGCGCCCGCCACAACCAGTACCGGGTCAAGAAACCCCACGAACCGGCCAGCATCCGCCACCAGCGTCCACCGACCATCCACATCCATCGGGTCCAGCCACCATCAAGATCAACCTAGGCTACGTGGCATTGTGGCAAGGCTCTCGTCGCCGGTGTACGGCACATCGGCAAGCTCGTCCTTGCCGATGCGCCCGAGACGCTGCGCCTTGAGAGCATCTTGCCGATCCTGCCGGATGCGCTCGGGCAGCTTCGATCCCTTCACCATGCGCCCCCGGGTAATCTCCTCACGGATCTGCGCTGCGATGTCTGGTAGTTCTCGGTCGAGGGTCCTCATGATCTGATCGACGACCTCGGCACTCCCATGCACGACGAACCCGCTCCCTTCCGCCCGCCAGTCCGGCTTCGCCGGCACCTGCCCGGCGCTCAACCTTACCGATATTGCCCGTCCCTCGGAACGTTCGTGCTGTCCCGTGCGCGGCGGCAGCGACATGCCGTGGATCCGACCAGTGGTACCCGAAGGTGAAGGTACAAGGCGCTCGCCAGCGCTCGGAAGGTCAGGGTTGTGCTGAGCCTCCGCCGAAGGAGACGCCACCGTGTATATCGCGGGCCTGCACTACGGGTCCGCTCACGTCACCCGAGATGGAGTTCGCGACGCCGTTCGCACCCGCTAGGACGGCCGCATCGGCCTGTTCCCATCGGGCCCGGAACTCTGCGGCGAACGCCGGGTCGCGCAGCGCCTCTCGATCCAGCAATTCGGCGAGGGAGCGAACGGCGTCCGGTGACGGCTCGTGAAGCACATCCTCAATGACCGCCCGATCCTCGGGAGCGCGCCGGAATCGGTCTCGAAGGAAATCGATCAGCGCCGACACCGCCAGCCGGCCGCCCTGGGCGATCTCGGTGGTCGTCCAGGCGACGAGCGTCGTCGCGGCGGTAGCCATGAGCTGCTCCACTGTGGCGCTCTCCTCCGAACGTCTAGCGCCGACTGGCACGAAGATCGACTAGAAATGCGTGCAGTCAACCTGTCTACCTCGATGCTACCGCCGGTCCCAGCCCACCACGGCCCTCCCTCCGGGCCGGGCGGGTTGAGCCTGGGACCTGGTTCGAGGCGTCATGATCGCAAGCAGCCCGCCGAGTCGTTCCGCCTTGCTGACGCTTCGAGGCTGGGCGCGCGCGACGACGCGGGTGCCCGAGGCGCCAGAATCGGATAGACGACACCGACTTGTTCGACCACTACGCTAAGCAGTAGCCTCCTTACCGACGGCGCTGGCTGTTGCCATGCTTCGAAGGAGATCGCAGTGAAGCTGACCAGGCTCTACAAAGATCCCGGGTCGGGTGGCAACGGTTGCCCGACGGTCTACCTCGCAGAAAGCGGCGAGCTGGTCATCCAGGGGCACCTGCTCGACGGCGATACCCTCGGCGAGCTGGAAAACGTTCTTCCTGGCGAGGGGGCGGTCCGGATCTCTGCCGACGTTGTTCTCGGCGCGATCGAGCGCTACCGCGAGTCCGGACAGCGGTGATCCAGGGTTGACCCGATCATTCACGTCTCTGGATGACGACGAGTTCAACCAGCTGTTCCGCGACTTCCGTTACACGGCGTACCGGCTGGAGACGCTTCAGCGGTACGACGTGTCATACGAGCAGGATGAGTTCACTCGGTTCTTGGCTGGCGAGCGCCGCGGGGAGTTCCCCGGGATCGCCGCCTGGTGCGACACCGTGCGGGCAGCGGTGTCTGCCGGCAAGCGGATGCACCGCGTCCACGTCGTCACCGAGCCACTGTCCGACTACGTCCGGTTCGAGTGCGGCTGGGCCTACGAACACACGGTCGAGGCCGGCGAGGACGTTCGCCTCATCGTGGTCGCTGGTAACGACTGGCCGGCTGCACTGCCGCACTACGACTACTGGCTGTTCGACTCCTCGCAGCTCGTAGCGATGTACTACGACGAGGAAGGACGGTTCGTCTCCGGCGAGCTGATCAGCGATCCCGCCAAGATCGTCCAAACCAACCTATGGCGTGATGCCGCCGTCTCGGCGTCGATGCCGTACCGGACCTACGCAGACCGCCTCCAACCCAGCCCTCCATAGACCCACAGCTCGCCGCCGGTGAGGAGACAGCGTGCACACGGCGCGCAATGAATCGTCAGGCGATGCTGAGGCGGTCGTTCAGGCCGGCACGGTGTACGGCGGCGTCAACCTGCTCGGTCACGCGGCACCGCCTCCATCGCCGCCACCTCGCCAACTGCCGATTGACCCAACTCGCTTCGTCAACCGCGAGCAGACCCTCAACCGACTGGACGAGGCGCTACCCACCGTTGACGGAACCACCGCAACGAGTGGTTCCGCTATGACCGTCGCGGCCATCGCGGGCGCTCCTGGTGTAGGCAAGACAGCCCTGGCCGTACACTGGGCTCACCGGGTCCGACAGTGGTTCGCCGACGGCGATCTCTACATCGACATGCGCGGCTACGGGCCGGGCCCGGCCCTTGACGTCGGCCAAGCCTTGGACGCCTTCCTCCGGGCACTTCACGTACCGGCCGAACAGATCCCGACCGACACCGAGGGACGCGCCACCCTCTACCGGTCCGTGCTGGCCGGCAAACGGGTCTTGATCGTGGTGGACAATGTGTCCACGGTCGGCCAGGTGCGGCCACTGCTGCCCGCCACACCGACCTGCATGGCCATCATCACCAGCCGTAGCCGGCTCTCCGGGCTTGTCGCACGGGAAGGAGCGTCACGGATGACCCTGGACGTCCTGTCTCCCGAAGAGGCGATCGCGCTGCTGCGCGACAGTATCGGCGGCGACCGAGTCAGCACGGAACCGGGGGCCGCCGCCGAACTCGCCCGCCGCTGCGCCTACCTCCCGCTTGCCCTGCGCATTATCGCGGAGCGCATCGCGAACGCCCCCTACGCCACCCTCGCAGAGTTCGTGACCGACCTCGCGCTCGTCGACCAGCAGCTTGACGCCCTGACGGTCGACGACGATGAACTCTCCGATGTCCGAACGGTGTTCTCCTGGTCTTACCGGGCATTGCCCGAGGAGAGAGCGCGGTTCTTCCGCCTCCTCGGGCTGCACGCAGGCTCCGATATCTCCATCGCCGCCGCCGCAGCCATCGCCGGTGTCAGCCTCCCGCAAGCTCGTAGCCTGCTTGACCAGCTCACCGCAGCGCACCTCATCCAGAATCCTGCCCGCCACCGATTCCTGCTCCACGACCTCCTACGTGCATACGCCCTCGAACGCGCGCAAGCCGAAGAATCACCCGAGCAGCAACACCGAGCACGACGCCGCCTCTACACCTGGTACCTGTGGACGGCTGAGGAAGGCCGCAAGGTCATCCTTCCCTACTCCCACGCCATCGCCCTCCCCCCAGCCGAACCCGACATCCCGGTCACCTCTCCCGGCACGGTGGCCGAGGCGATGGCATGGTTCGAGCGGGAGCGGCTGAACATCCTCGACGCCATCCGGCAGGCAGACGAGCTGGGCGACCACGACGTCGCCTGGCAGCTGCCCGTCGTCAGCGACGGATTCTTCGAACTCAAGTCGTACTGGGCCGACTGGCGAGACGTGCACCTAATCGGCCTGCGCGCCGCCCGATCCGCCGCATCACGCCTCGGCGAGGCAGCCAACCTTCGCTGCCTCGGCGACGCCTACTGGCGGATGGAACAGCGTGACACCGCCCTCGACTACTACCGTCAGGGTGTCAACGCGAGCCGTGACGTCGACGACCACTGGGTCGAAGGCTTCTGCCTCCGCGGCCAAGGCCTCATCCACGAGGAATCTGGAAACATCGAAGAGGCCATTGACCTGTACGGCCAGGCGCGGGAAGTCTTCCGAAACTACGCAATCACCCGAGGCGAGGGCATGTCCCTACTCAGCCTCGGCAACTGCCACCGCGTACGAGGACACCTCGACAATGCCATCGCTCACTACCAGGAAGCGGTCTCGATTCTGGACAGCATCAACGACCAGTGGAGCGTTGCCTGGGCGTCGTACCCGCTCGGCCTGGCATACCAGCAGGCTGGCCAGACGGATGAAGCCCTTCAGCAGCACGAGCGGGCACTGACGCTTTTCCGCAGATTCGACGACCGACGTAGCGAAGGACTCACCTTGGCCGCCCTCGGCGATACCTTCCACGCCATCGACCGACCAGACGACGCGCAACGCTGCTGGCAGCAGGCACTTCAAATCCTCGCTCCACTCGGCGACCCCCACGCCGGCACCGTCAAACGCCTCATCACACAGTCAAATATACCCACAAATGGATAAGAAAGGTCCGGGGTATCTGCACGTCGGGGCACAATGCAGCGGGTCTCGCCGAGCAGCACGGGAAAAGCCCTCTACGGACTGTGAGCATCTCGTGTGCGCTACTGTAAATCCTCCGCTCGGGAGTCGATCATGTCGTATGTCAACGCGCTACGAGCTGATCGGCCAGTCTGCCCAGAGGTGAAGGATGCCAGGAGTGCTGCGAGCGACTGCTTTGCCTTATCTTTGTCGTCGGACGGGACGATTGCTTCGACCGTGATCGAGTTTTCGGTCGCGTCCGTCTCGGTGGCGAGGTTCGCGATCGCGCCATCTTCCTCGGCTTCGAGCAGGGCTTCCATGATGCGGTTGGCTTCTTGGCGGAGTCGGGCTGCAGGCAGTCGCACCTCGCGTCGGTCGGGTTCTGCAACCCGCAAGGTGATACGGACCCGCATGACAACATCCCGCCCCTCTTCTCTGGCCAACAGCGAAGCTTCCGTGCCCACGCCAGCAACCGTTCGCCGTAGTCTCTGGGGTTGCTGGGCCTGCGATGCGCCTGCCGCGAGTGCGCCTTGCAGGGGCAGATCACGTCGTAAAGCTTGGCTCTGGCTTCGAATGTGAAGCCGTGGTGGTAGAGCACCCTGAACACCCACTCCACTTCTGGATAGGGATGAGTCGGGTACACGGTCGGGGGTGCCATCGCTCGTCTCCATTGCTTTAGAGGTGTCTCATCAGCAACGAGGCGGGCAAGCCAATGGTTGCGCCCATCTTTTATCGGAACCTCACGTGAGTCTGTTCAGGCAAGCGGTGCCCCCGTAGTCCGGTGAAATTTCCACGGAAATTAGCCATAGTTTTGCGGGCTACGTCGCACAAGCTGTGCGACGCGACTAAGCCAGAAAGCCATCCCCACCCTGAATGTCGAAATTGTCCGCTTGATTAATTCACAACCGAAGAGGATAGTAGCAATCCGTACATACTTGCCCTAATGCTCTGTTAGGGCGAGTGGGGTGGTGGGGAGTCTGCCGAGGACGGGTACGGGGGCGAAGGCTTCGGCGTACCGGACACCGGCGCGTCCGCCGTGGAGGCGGGCCAGGGTTTCCGCCATGGGGCCGAAGTGCTCGGTGATGGGCTGGGACTGGTGGACGGCGAGTGCTGTGATCTTGGTCCGCCAGGCGGGGGTGATGTCGATGAGCGTGGGCAGATACAGCGGGTGTCCACGGCGGTCGAGGTTGTGGTAGCTGTCGCAGGTGTAGACGGCGTGGGGTCTGCCGGTGCTGATGACGACGTCGGGTAGCGCGGTGAGCAGCGTCTGCGCTGCGTGTTGGTGGTCGGGGTGGATGTCGTCGGGGTTGTGGGTGATGACGACGTCGGGCTGCATGCCGATGAGTAGGTCCCGCACCGTGTCTACGGTGATGCCGTCGAGTAGGTGCGGTGTCGCGCCGAGGATTCGGGCTCCGGCGACGGCTTCGCGGCGTCGTGTCGGGTTGAGACCGGGCACGGCGATGGTGACGGGTACGCCGGTGGCGGCGTGTACGGCGAGGGTTCCGCCGGCCCAGAGTTCGGCGTCGTCGGGGTGGGCCATGACGGTGAGGATTCCGCCGGTGGGGGTGGCTACCACAGTCCGAGTTCCTCAACGATGTCGGCTGGTCGGGGTAGTGCGGGGCTGGGTGTGCCGGTCGGGTGGCGGGGCAGGTCGAGGGTGGTGGTGAGCCGGATGAGGTCGCGCCATTTGAGGGCTAGGTCGTACTGCTCGGCGACGGTTCGGCCGCGGCCGGTGGTGAGCCGTCCGGAGGCGGGGAGGTCTTCCAGGTGGAGTCCGCCGTCGAGGAGTCGCGCGGCGGTTTTGGCGCCGACGCCGTGGACGCCGGGTATCTCGTCGGCGGGGTCGCCGGCCAGGGCGCGGAAGTCGGTCCACTGGTCGGGGGTGACCTGGTGGCGGGCGTACACCTCGGCGGGGGTGACGAGCCGGTGGCCGGCGCGGAAGCGGGTGTTGAGGACGTGTACGCGGTCGGTGACGAGTTGGTAGTAGTCCCGGTCGCGGGACATGACGATCACGGGTCGCGGCGCAGGCGTGGCGTGGGCGAGGGTGGCGATGACGTCGTCGGCCTCGGCCTGGTCCAGTTCGATCCAAGCGATGCCGCAGCTGTCGAGTCCTCGCTTGACGTCAGGCAGGAACCGTAGCGGTAGAAGGGCGTCGTCGTCGGTGGGCCGGCTGGCCTTGTACCCGTCGTGTTCCTGCTGGCGTGCCCGGGAGCCGTGTTCGCCGTCCCAGACGACGATGGCTTCGGGGCTGCCGCCGGGGATCTCGTTGCGGATCGCGACTCGTAGGAGGGCGAAGAAGGCGAACAGTCCGGTGAGCAGGCGGGTCTTGTCGCGGGAGTAGATCGGTGCGGGGAAGCCGAAGGTGGCTCCCCACAGGAGGTTGTGTCCGTCGACGAGTAGCAGCGGTGGGGCGGTTGTGGTGTCGGCGGGGATCGGGAGCGTTGGCTGCATGGGGCGACCGCCCATCAGCTCACCACCTTCAGGAGTTGGCCAGCGATGTGGGCGGGTCGATAGTCCCGCGCGCGGTAGTAGCCGACCCTGGAGATGCGTTCGTAGCGTACCGGGTCGTGCAGGAGTTGCTCGGCGGCGCGCCACAGCCCGGCGTGGCCGATGGCCTGCTCGACGATGACGCCGCCGTCGCCGTCGCCGATGAGCGCCGGGAGGTGGTCGACGTCGAGGGCAATGACGGGGGTTCCGACGGACATTGCTTCGAGGGCGACCAGGCCGAACGTCTCGGCCAGGGAAGGCACGATGCAGACGCTGGCGGCGGCGAGCCAGGCGGGCACCTGCGCCCATCGCAGACCTGCCCGGATCTGCACTCCGGCTCCGGGGGCGAGACGCCGTGCTTCACCACGTAGCTGATCTTGGCCCCCGGTGGAGGTCTCGAAGCCGGCCGCGGCCAGGGCGATCTCGACGGCGTATCCGGACGGGCGGGCACCGGCGGCGAGCAGCTGCGTCACCCCCTTCTCCGGACCCAGGCGCGCAACGACGCGGATCGGACCCTCCCGGCGTAGGCGGTGCCGTTGGGGTTCCGGTGCCGGCGGCTGATCGGTGAGCAGAGGGTTCGGGACAACCCGCCAGCGGGAGGTGTCGTAGCCGCAGGCGGCGGCACGTCGCAGGACGATGTCGGAGGGGGCAATGACGGTGTGGGCTCGGGGCAGGGCGGCGGCCAGGTCGGTGTGGTGGCCGACAACGTGCATGCCGAGGACCCGGCGGGGCATGTCGGTAGTGGGCATGACCCGGCCGAGTCCCCAGAGGCTGTCGACGTACACGGTGATCTCGACCTGGTGCGCGGCGAACGCGCTGGTCAGCTCGGCGCGGATCGGCGTTTCGGCGGCGGTGATGGCGTCGCGCAGGCTGTCGTCGTCGCAGGGGTGCGGGATGCGCAGGCTGTCGAGGGTGACGACGGGTGCGGCGGCGTAGCGGGGTGGAGCGGTGCGGTCGGCGGTGATGATCACGGCACGGTGGCCGCTGGCGGTGAGGCCGGTGACGGTGCCGGCGACGGCGCGTTCCATGCCGGCGGGGGCGTCCGGTCGCCAGGAGGCGAGGACGAAGGCGACGGTCGTCAATGGTGTTGCGCGGTGTCGGGGACGGCGAGGTCTTCGACGGGCGTGGCGATAGGGAGGGGCGCTTCCCAGGGGAAGTGCACCCAGTCGTCGGTGTCCCAGATCCACAGGTGGGGGTTGTAATCGGCCCCGGTGTTGCGGCACAGGACGGCGGTGTGGACGACCGATCCCGCCCAGAGGTACGGGATTAGTCTCGGGTAGAGCGCGTCGATGGTCGCGCCGGTGCCGCAGATGTCGTCGACGAGCAGGACGTTGCCGAGCAGGCGGGTGTCGCGCAGCACGGTGGTGAGTGGCCGCAGGTCGAGGGTGACGTGGCCGGTGGCCTGGGTGTAGATCGTGTCGGTGGGGTTGTGTTGGGCATCGACCCGCAGGACTCGGGCGTCGAGGCGGGCGGCGAGGCTGTGGGACAGGGGTACGCCGCCGTTGGCGATGCCGATGATCGCCTCGATGGGTCCGATCCGGTTGGTGACCTCGCGGGCGAGGAGGTTGACGGCCTGCTCGTAGGCGTGGGCGGTGAGCCGTAGGACGCGGCGGTGGGTGAAGGTCCGCTGGGCGGTGCGGCTGGTCATGCGGATCCGTCCTTCGCGGTGAGGGTGAGGTCGGCGGGCGTGGTCAGCGGCTTCAGTCCGGCGATGGTGAGGCCGCGCGTGTCGTTGCGCCAGATGCGTCCGTCGGCGCGGACGACGGTGAATCCGCCCGCGAGTTCGCGGGTGCGGAGCCGGACGCGCAGGGGGTCCGGGATGTGTAGGCGGTGCACGTGGTCGAGTGCGGCGACGTCGGTGAGCATCTGGTTCTGTTGGTGCAGGCCAGCGCCGATGGGCAGCATCTGGAGCAGGGTCAGGCCGTTGACGCCGAGGTCGTGGGCGAGGTCGATCATGCGTTGGGTCTCGGGCTGGTTGGTGGCCATCAGCACGGTCTGGATCTGGACGCAGACGCCGGCTTGGACGGCGGCGCGGATTCCGGCGATGGCGTGGGTGAAGCTGCCGGTGCCGCGTAGCCGGTCGTGGGTGGCCTCGGTCGCTCCGTCGAGGGAGACCCGGATGGCATCGACGACGCCTGCGAGGTGCGGGACGCGGCGTTGCAGGTGGGTGCCGTTGGTGGTGATCGACACTGCGGCGCGTCCGCCGGTGGTGACGGTGCGGACCAGGTCGGGTAGGTCTTTGAGGAGCAGCGGTTCGCCGCCGCTGATGTCCACACCGAGGATGTCGCTGCTGGCGAGGATCTGGGCGATGCGGTTGCGGTCGGCGGGGCCGAGTTCGCGGACGCTGGTGTCGTCGAGGCAGTGCGGGCAGTGCAGGTTGCAGCGGACGATCGGTGACCAGCAGATACTGGCGGGTTGGGATCGGGCGTGCTGGTCGGGGGCGACGACCGGCCACCGGTTGACCTCGGCCGGGTCTCCGCTCCATCTGCCGGCGGGTAGCGGGCGTGGGGCGTGGTGGGTCAGTCCGGTCGCCGGGTCGTGGGCGAGGTGCCCATCGACGCCATACACACGAGAGGTCACCGCAGCACCTCCGCATGCGCGAGTAGGGCCTGCGCCCGCGAGGCGAGGTCGGCTTCCCGCTGGGCGGGGGCGGGCTCGCCGAGGAGGTGCCGGTAGTAGGCGATACGCGCTGGGACGCTGGCCAGCTTCGCGCGCCACTGGATTGCGGCGTCGGGTGCGTCGATGTGCCAGGCGCGGAGCTGACGCAGGGGTGTGATCTTGCAGCCGGCGGCGATCAGCGTCGCGCCGAGGTGGGTGTCCTCGGCTCCCCAGCCGGCGGCGGTCCATCCGGGGTCGAATCCGCCGACGTGGGTGACGGCTGCGCGGGGCATGGCGACCAGGGCGGTGACGACCATCCTCGGCAGGTCCCAGTCGAAGTAGCGGGCGCCGTGGCCGAGATCGACGAAGTCGTGGGTGTCGTCGAGCGGGCGCAGGTCCATTGGCTGGTGGTAGACGTCGCCGGTGTAGAACATGGGTTTGCCGACTGGTGGGGTCCACCGGACGCGGTGGTCAGCGTGCAGGTCCGGTTCCCCGTCGGGGACCTCGGCCCGCAGGTAGCGGCCGGGTTGGTAGGCGATGTTGTGCCGGAATCCGACCTGGACGAGGCTGGGGTGGGCCCGTACGGCGATGTCGGCGAGGGCGTGGGCGGTCAGCACCATGTCGGCGTCGAGGTGGACGATGGTGTCGGCGTCGGCGAGGTGGGTGCCGACGTTGCGGGCTGTGGCGCCACCCACCTGTACGGGCAGCCGGTAGGCGGTGTCGACGGCGGGGTGCAGTCGGATGATGGCCGGGGTGTCGTCGGTGGAGGCGTCGTCGATCACGATGACTTGGACCGTTCCGGAGGTGTCCTGCTTCGCGAGTGCGTCGAGCACGACGGGCAGGCTGTAGGCGTTGTTGTGTGCGGGGATCACCACCGACAGCACGGTCCCCGCTGCCATCGCCGCTGGTGTCGGGTCGTGCCAGCCCAGCCCGGTACGGGCGGTGAACGCTGCGGTCAGGTCGGTGTGGTCGTTGTCGCTGGCGGCCAGCATCTGGGCCAGGGTCGGCATGGTCACCATCCCCAGGTGTCGAGGACACGGGCGGCGGCGGGCCACCCGGACGTGTGGTCGGGAATCCAGTGGATGCGGGGGCGTGTCGGGTGGGCGAGCAGGTCGGCGAGCAGGACCAGGTACAGGGGTTCGGCGACGACGAGGATCTCGTCCGGCATGCCGGTGGCTTCGAACTCGGCGCTCAGTGCAGCCGCCACCCGGGGCCGCAGCTCGACGGCCCGGTGCGGGTCGAGCGGCCGGTCGTAGGTGTGCAACGGGGTGTCGGCGTGCACGAGTCCGTGTTCGGCGCTGAGGAAGCGGACTCGGTCGCGGTGCGGCCAGTAGCCGAGCCGATCGCGCATCGCCGGTATGCAGCCGCCGTCGTAGAGGTCGAACGCGGCCAACGCGCGGCGCGTGGCTGCCTTCTCCTTCGAGCAGCCGACGAGGACAAGTCCGTCGCTGACCGGCAGCGCAAGTTTGTGGTTCATGCTGGCCTCACCGGGCGTACGCCGATTCCCGCGCTGCGGCACTCGGCGTGCACGGCGTTGAGGAACGTGCAGCGGGCGTACAACGGCGGTGAGGCGTAGGAGCCGCCTCTGATCACGTACCCGTGTCCCATGGTTGGTGTGGACGTCCACTCCCAGCAGTTGCCGGCCAGGTCGAGCAGGCCCTCCGGGGTCGCCCCGGCTGGATGGGCGCCGACCGGCCCGCACCGGGTGTGTTCGACCTCCGTGCCGCGGAGTCGGGCGAGGTCTGGCCGCCATGCGTCGTCTCCCCACGGCCAGGTCCGTCGCTGCCGGCCGCCGGCGATCCATTCCCACTCCGTCGAGGTGGGCAGCCGTCCGCCCAGGTCGGCGGCGAGCCGGACGGCCTGGGCGTGGTCGACCTCGACGACCGGCAGGTCCGGGTCCGCCGTCTCGTCGGCTCGGTTCAGGTGCCGGTACGTCAACGGTGTGGCCGCCACGAGGAGGTCGGTCACCGTACGTTCCCGGGCCGCGTCCCCGAACCGGCCGCTGCCACCGGCAACGGGTAGCCACCGCAGTGGCGACGCCCGACCAGCCCCATCGTCCACGTTGGCGGTCCGCGTCGTATCGGTGCTGTGCATGTCTCTCCCGTCATCCGTCGATCAGGAACAGGTCTTCGGGATGCGCCAGGTGCGGCGGCCGGATTCGGCTTTTCCGCGCGTTCGGGGCGAGCCCTACCGCCGCGAGCGCGCAGCCGATCCGCTCGTACGCGATGGCCGCACCTCGGCGGTCAGGTGCGAACGCGGCGTAGTTGTCCGCGAAGCGCACCACTGACAGGCCGTCGAGCTGCGCATCTGCCTGCGCCAGCCGCAGGT
Source organism: Micromonospora sp. Llam0 (assembly GCF_003751085.1). Lineage (NCBI taxonomy): Bacteria > Bacillati > Actinomycetota > Actinomycetes > Micromonosporales > Micromonosporaceae > Micromonospora > Micromonospora sp. Llam0. The sequence continues at coordinate 652,774 of NZ_RJJY01000002.1, forward strand.
GGAACACCACCGGCCACAGGCCACTGCCGGGCATCATCGGGGTAGGCAGGGCATCCAGAGCGCGGCGGAACCGCGCCAGGAACGCACCGTCTTTCACGTGTACGGCGAGCCAGTCGACCAGCTCGTCGACGGTGCCGCCCTGTGACGCGCCGGCAACGTCAACGTCCGCGACCCAACACCTACCCGCACGCCGGTGCTGGTCGGCCTGCCGTACGGAGGTGATCCGGTTACGACCGGCGCGGTACCCCGACACCCAGCCGGCCAGCACCCTCGCCTCCATGATCGGCGTGAGCGCGTCGCGCATCGCGCGGTGCACGATCCGGTCCTCCACTGTCGGGATCGCGGCCGGGAAGGTCTTGCCGGTGTAGCTCGGAATCCACACCTGCCGCAGCGGAGCCGGCTGCCAGGAGCCGGCACGGAGACGCTCAGCGAGCTCCGCGAGCCGATCCCGTAGACCCACCCGGTACGCCGCCCAGGTCATCCCGTCGACACCGGGTGCCGACGCCCGCCGCATACAGGCGCGGGCCGCCGCGACCAGATGAACCGGATCGACGAGGTACGACATCAGGGAGTGCGCCGCGAGGGCCGCATCCGGTACGCTCGATCCAGCCTGGACGGCAGGAACGATCCCGCCCCCCACAGCGTCACCCGAGCCGCTACCCGACACACGCGGCCGATGGGGCCGGGAACGACGGCCCCGTCCAGGCCCTTCGCCTTCGTGATGCGTCGAGTCACCGGCCACGGACGTCACCCCACGCCAATACGTATAGCCGCGAGGTCAGGTTCCATCCCCGCCGCACCACCTCGTCGGCCAGGCCCTGCAGCCCGGTACGCACCTGGTCCGCTGCGGTGCCCTCCGGCATCACCCACACCGGGTCCAGTCCGAACCGCTGCTGCAGGCCGGCGATCTCGTCAAGGTCCGCCGGGCCGGACGCGACGAACTTGAACCGCGCCCGGCCAGTACGCGCGAACGCTTCCAACGCCTCACCGACTATCCGGCGCAGCTGGTCACGCGGGGCGCTGAACCCCGCCAGCTTCGGCGAGACGTTCCAGTCCACCAGATCCGCCACCGCCGGATCGGGCACCACCGTGCCGTTGGTCTCCACCTCCACCCGCCGGCCGGCAGCAACCAGCTCGGCGAGCAGCGGCACCAGCCCGGCCTGCTGAAGGAGCGGCTCACCGCCGGTGACCACCACCAGCCGAGCCGGCTGGTCCAGCACCCACCCCAGCACCGCGTCCGTCGAACGCCGCGTCGCTTCACCCGCCGGGTCGAACCGGCTCCAATCCCACGTGTACGGGGTGTCGCACGACGGGCAGGACAGGTTGCACCGCGACAGCCGGACAAACAACGCCTGCTGGCCGCAGCTCGGCCCCTCTCCCTGCACCGTCGCGAACATCTCCGCCACCAGCAACCCGCCGACCGCCGCACTCATGACCGGCCTTCCGCCGGGGCGTACTCCGCATACGTCGACGCGGTCTCACCGACGCGGACGGCCCTCAGCTGGACCGTCACGGGCAGGGACAGGTTCTCCCGACACCACTCGTAGAGAAACCACGCCAGGTTCTCGCTCGTCGGCGCGACGTCGAGCACCTCCGTCAGGTCCCGATGGTCAAACGTCGCCGCCAGGTACTCACCGAGCGGCGCCAGGTCCGCGAAGTCCACCACGAACCCCGGCGGCACGAGATCGGAGCTGCTGACAACGACCTCGACGGTGTAGCTGTGCCCGTGCAGCCGCCCACACTTGTGATCGGCCGGAAGACCGGAGATCCGATGAGCCGCCTCGAACCGGAACGACTTTCTGATCGCGAACACCTACGGCACCTCGTACTCGGTCGGGTCCGCCACGTTCGCGACGAAGAAGGCCTCACGGCGCTCGACGCAGGTCCCGCACCTGCCACAATGCCGTGCGCCACCCCGGTAGCACGACCAGGTGTCCCCGAACGGCACCCCCAGCCGGGCACCCTCGGCAACGATCTGCGATTTGCTCGCGTTAATGAACGGGGCGAGGACCGCGAAGTCCGAATCGATGAAACCCTCGTTCGCCACCCGTACCATCTGCTCGTAGGCGGCGACGAAGCTCGGCCGGCAGTCCGGGTAGATCGGATGGTCGCCAGCATGAGCGCCGAACGCCACCGCGCTGGCCCCGATGGCAACCGCGTGCGCCACCGCCACGTCAAGCATGATCGCGTTGCGGTTCGACACGACCGTAGCCCTCATCAAGGAGTCGGAGTAGTGCCCGTCGGGCATCGCCACCGCTGGGTCGGTCAGCGACGACCCAGCGAGCAGCTCAGCGATCGCGCCGAGCTGGACGACCCGATGGTCACCTCCCAGGCTTGCGGCCGTCCGGTACGCGAACTCCAACTCCCGGCGATGCGACTGCCCATAGTTGAACGACAACATCGTCAAGTCGCAGCCCTCGGCCCGCAGGCGATGGGCGAGTACGGTGCTGTCCAACCCGCCGGAGAGCACCAGTACCACTTTCCTTGGCTTTCCCGCTTTCACCCCGCTAGGTCCGTGTCCCATCGCCCCTCCTGGCGTCAGCTGAAATGTGCGTGAGGTCTGCCGTACGTTCGTGAACTCTCGTCGGTGCGGAACCCGCTACAACGGCAGCGGGATTCGATAGGCGGCTTGACCGCCTTGATATCCGCCGCGATGTTGTCCCGTACCAACCGGTCGCGCTGATCAGCTGCGGCGCTTCCGTTTCACGTCGCGATTCGCGAGCGGGACCGTCGGTCACAGCCCGCCGCCCGCGAGTAGCGAGACTCCGGCAAGGGTCAGGAACTCTGCCCTGGCGGATGGATCGTCGGCGAGGGTGCCGCGCCATCCCACGCTGACGGTTGTTGCACCGTGCGCTCTGATGCCTCGGCGGGTCATGCAGGTATGCTCAGCGCCGACGACAGCCCCGGCGCCGCGTGCGCTCAGCTCGTCGAACAGCCAGCCCACGATCTGTTGGGTGAGGCGCTCTTGGACCTGCGGACGCCGGGCGAACATCTCCACCAGTCGAGCGATCTTCGACAGGCCGAGGATGCGGCCGTCGGGGAGGTAGCCAACGTGCGCGACCCCTGTGAACGGCAAGAAGTGGTGCTCGCACAGCGACACGAACGGCACCGCGCGTGCCAGGACCAGATCCCGGTGCCCTGCGTCGTTCGCGAAGGTCGTCGGTGCGAACTGCGGGCCGGCCAGCAGCTCCCGGTAGGCAGCCACCATCCGCGCCGCGCTGCGCGACCTGGAGTCGGTGTCCAAGGTGATACCCAGCTCCGTCAGGAACTGCCCGGCGGCACGTTCCGCGGCCTCCACGTCGACAGAGCCGGAGGGCATCGGATCACGCTCCCGACTCGCGGGTCACGTCGCGACCCGTCTGCGCCTGCGCGAGGAGCACATTCAGTACGTCGCGCATCGCCGCGCCCTGGGCGAGGCGCACGTAGTGCGAGCGCCGCTCCTCGTAGCTGCCCAGCTCCACTCGGATGAAGTCGGTCTTCGGCGGGTCGTCGACGAACCGGACGAGCTGGACAGCTACCTCGGTCGGGTACCGCCCCGGCTGGGGGTTGCAGGAATGCCGGTGGCCCCAGTGCGCGGGCGGCGACGACTCGGGGTGGAACTCGCTGGGGCCGCTGGCGGTGCACTCGCTGAGATCACACCAGTCCGGGTGGTCCAGGTCGGTTGCGGTTTGCAGCTGACTGTCCATATGTAACCTTTCGAGGTACAACTTTGCTGGTCACGCCGGGGCGGCTGACCTGGCGGTGAGGGATCGGACGTCGCGCAGCCGGATCGGACGGGACGAGGTGCCGTCGAGGTCGGCGGCGGGCTCGGTACGGGCCATGACGTTGTGCGGGAGCAGCGAGTCGACGCTGGTCCCACCGCCGGGACGCTGGTAGGTCACCAGCACCGCAAGGTTCGACCTGGCTTCCACGACGCCGGGTCGCCACTGGCCGGTGTGTGGGGGCCATACCCAGACGCGGTCGGACGGGCGATAGGTGGCCGCGTCGGCGATGTCATCGGGGCGGCGCTGGTGCGGGTCGGTGGCAGGGGTGGGTGGTGGCATCACGCCTCCTTCCTTTAGTTGCTATGTAATAGGTGTTGAGCCGGGTCCCGGCCTGGGCGGCGAGGTGCAGGGGTGCCGAAGCTTTGCGAGCCGTCGTCGGCCGCGCACGTCGGTCAGTCAGGCGTCCGTTTGATCAGGACCAGGGTCTTCGGGTACGGATCTGGCCGCCGGCACGGTGGAGATCGGGTGGGTGCACCCGATCTCCACACTCCACGCACCAGCCGCTGACTTCCTTACCGAAGCAGAACCCGACGAAGGCGCCGGCGAACAGGCATATCGCGGCTACCAGCACGAGAATCACGCTCTTGCTCCAATCGATAGCCTGGCCAGCGCCAAAACGGTCGGCGGAGAACCTGCGACCACCTCATTACACTTTGAGTGTGTCCAAAAATCAACACCTCGGGGAGATCGGCTTTCCATTAATCGACCCCACGTGAGATCATCGGTAATTGTCCAGCCCATTTAGGCGGGGCCAATGTATGTAATGGCAGATCGGTTGTATCATTTGGGCGAGACACACGCCCAAAACGAGCGGGAGGTGGTCGACAGGTGTCGGATATGGTGGGTTCTGCACTGTTGCGTCGGTACGTCGGACGGCGACTCGAAGCACTGCGACGACGCGCCGGCCTGACCCAGGAGCAGGCGGCCGACGCACTCCAGAAGGGACGCGCGACGATCGCCCGCATGGAGGACGGGCACGAGGCCGTACGCTTCCGGGACATCGACGTCAAGGCCATGCTGGAGCTCTACGGCGCGGAGCCTGAGGACGGGAGGATCCTCCTCGCGCTCACTGCCGAGACCCGCAACGGGCGGCGGAAGTCCTGGTGGCACGACCGCACCGAGACCGAGCTACCGGCGTTCTTCGCGCTCTACGTCTCGCTGGAGGACTCCGCCGAGACGATCAGGCAGTACGAGGTCGAGCTGATCCCAGGCTTGCTCCAGACCCGGCGGTACGCCGAGGAAGTTCACGGAGTGCCGACCGGCTACATCGATGACGACGAGAAACAGCGACGCGTCGAGGTCCGGATGGAACGGCAGTCACTGCTCACTCGCCCTCGCGCACCACATCTCAGCGTCATCCTCAACGAGGCCGTACTACACCGGCACATCGGCGGGCGCGAGGTGATGGTCGAGCAGTTCGAGCACCTGCTCGACCTGACTCGGCGCGGCAACATCAGCATCCGGGTGCTGCCGTTCACCGCCGGAGTCCACGGCGGCATGGCAGCGTCCACCCCGTTCGCGCTGCTGACCTTCCCGGCGGACCCGCAGAGCGGTGAGCCGCTCGAACCGCCGCTCGCCTACGTCGACACCTTGACCGGAGCGCTCTACCTGAACAAGCCCGGCGAGTCCGGCACCTACCAGCTCGTCTGGGAAGACATCGACCGCCGCTCACTCAACGAGGACGAGTCGAGGAGCATGATCACTTCTGCATTGGAGGCACTCCGTGAAGCCTGACCAGACCGGTGCCCAGTGGCGTAAGTCGAGCCGCAGCGGCAACGGCAACAACTGCGTGGAGGTGGCCACCAACCTCCTCCCGACGACCGGGCGGGTCCTCGTCCGCGACAGCAAAGACCCTGCCGGCCACGTCCTGAGCATCAACCCCGAGGACTGGCAGTCCTTCGTACGCGAAGCGAGCAGCGAACGCTTCACCGCCTAACAGCCAGTACGCCGTAGCCACGAGCCGTCCCGGTTGGCCCTGTCCGCAGAGGGCGGCTAACAGCGTCACCACATCGATCCCAGTAGCCGGCACGCCACCGTGCCGGCTACTGCTACTGGCAGCAGTTGATCCCTCAAGTGGCGGATTGCGTGGTGCTCGGCGCGAAGACCATCACCGCACGGTCGTTGCCGCCGGAGACAATCCGGTGACGGCCATCCAGCCCTGGCAGCACCGCCACCGCGTTCACCCCATCGGTATGGCCGGTCAGCTTGGCGAGCTGGTCACCGGACTCGGGGTCCCAGACCCGCACCGACCCATCGCCGCAGCCGAAGACAATCCGGTGACGACCATCCGGTCCCGGAAACACCGCCACCGCGTTCACCCCACCGGGGTAGCCAGCCAACTCGGCGAGCTGGTCACCGGACTCGGGGTCCCAGACCCGCACCGACCCATCGCCGCAGCCGAAGACAATCCGGTGACGACCATCCGGTCCCGGAAACACCGCCACCGCGTTCACCCCACCGGGGTAGCCAGCCAACTCGGCGAGCTGGTCACCGGACTCGGGGTCCCAGACCCGCACCGACCCATCGCCGCAGCCGAAGACAATCCGGTGACGACCATCCGGTCCCGGAAACACCGCCACCGCGTTCACCCCATCGGTATGGCCAGCCAACTCAGCGAGCTGGTCACCGGACTCGGGGTCCCAGACCCGCACCGACCCATAGCGGCTGCTGCCGCCACTGACGATGCAATATCGGCCGTCCGGTCCCGGAAACACCGCCACCGCCCTCACCCTGTCGGTATGACCGGCCAACTCAGCAAGCTGGTCACCGGACGCAGGGTCCCACACCCGCACCGACCCATCGCCGCAGTTGGAGACAATCCGGTAGCGACCCCCCAAGCCCGGCAGCACCGCCACCGCCCTCACCCCACCGGGGTGGCCAGCCAACTCAGCAAGCTGGTCACCGGACGCAGAGTCCCACACCCGCACCGACCCATCGCCGCAGTTGGAGACAATCCGGTGACGGCCATCCGGTCCCGGAAACACCGCCACCGCCCTCACCCCACCGGGGTGGCCAGCCAACTCAGCAAGCTGGTCACCGGACGCAGAGTCCCACACCCGCACCGACCCATCGCCGCAGTTGGAGACAATCCGGTGACGGCCATCCGGTCCCGGAAACACCGCCACCGCCCTCACCCCGCCGGGGTGGCCAATCAGCTTGGCGAGCTGGTCACCGGACGCAGGATCCCACACCCGCACCGACCCACCGCCGGTGACGATGCGGTATCGGCCGTCCGGTCCCGGCAGCACCGCCACCGCACTCACCCCACCAGGGTGGCCAGCCAACTCAGCGAGCTGGTCACCGGACTCGGGGTCCCAGACCCGCACCGACCCATAGCGGCTGCTGCCGCCACTGACGATGCAATATCGGCCGTCCGGTCCCGGAAACACCGCCACCGCCCTCACCCCACCAGGGTGGCCAGCCAACTCAGCAAGCTGGTCACCGGACGCAGAGTCCCACACCCGCACCGACCCACCGTCGCAGCCGGACACAATCCGGTGACGACCATCCGGTCCCGGAAACACCGCCACCGCCCTCACCCCACCGGGGTGGCCAGCCAACTCAGCAAGCTGGTCACCGGACGCAGAGTCCCACACCCGCACCGACCCACCGTCGCAGCCGGACACAATCCGGTGACGACCATCCGGTCCCGGAAACACCGCCACCGCCCTCACCCCACCGGGGTGGCCAGCCAACTCAGCAAGCTGGTCACCGGACGCAAGGTCCCACACCCGCACCGACCTATCGCCGCTGCCGGTGACGATGCGGTGTTGGCCGTCTGGTCCTGGGAACGCCGCCACCGCGTTCACCCCATCGGGGTGGCCGGCGAGGGTGCGGTAAATGGTCCCCGCCCAGATGGCGCTCTGCACATGCCAGGGCCACTCCGGGCGGTCGATGATCAGGGCATCAGCCAGGCGAGTCGATCGGGTTTTGCGCGCCCAGACGTGCAGCCACCAGGCCCGATTGTCGTCGGACCAACTGGTCCACTCGTTGGTAGCGGCGGCCTCCAGAGCCACAGCAGCGGTGGCAGCGTCCCGGGTGTCCAAGGTGTGTCGGTGCGCCAGGATCTGATCGGAGGGGTGGGACAGCAGGAATCCGGGATCGGACATGAGCTCGTCGAGCATCCCGGCGGCGGCAGCGTGTGCGGGCAGGCGCAGGCGGGTGTACTCGTCGATGCCGGACCAGTCGCGTCGGCCGGTGGCCGGGCTGGCTTGTGGGGTCAGCCAGGTCGTGATCGCGCGGTGCGCGGTCTGCCATGCGGTGTGCAACTCGTCGGTCAGCCCAGCGTCGATCGATTCCGCTGTTTCGTTGCCGCTCGCGGCGGCGGTGAACAGGTCCCGCAGGCTCTGGTGGCGGACCTGGTATTGGCGGTGGCGGTCCGGCCCCGTGGTCACGTCGAGGAAAGCGCGGGCGGGTCCGTCCAGCCACGCAGCCAGATCGCTGGCGTCGTCCGGCCTCTTCAGCACGGCGGCGAGGTCGTTGCGGTCGATCGGGCGGCTGAGGGCGGCGAGCACCGCCAGCGCGGGCAGGTGCAGCGAGCGCCAGTCAGGATGGGTAGCCCATCGCTGCTGGATCTGCAGCTCGTAGTAGCCGCGCAGACCATCCGGCAGGCACACCACATCGTTCGGCGGACGTAGCCCAGCGCGAACCTCGTCGAGCACGTACCGCAGGTAGATCCACACTCCGCGGCAGCGGTCGAGCAGCGTCGCGACGAACGCCGAAGCAGGAACTCGGCGCTCGGCCAGTACCGTGGTCAGCACCGGATCCGGAGTCGGGCCTGTGGTCGCGGCGTGCAGGTAGGCAGCCATATCGGCCAGGTTGTCGGCGGCCTCTACCTCGATCTGCGACCAGCCGACCCGCAGCGGGTCCCGTAACGCGACCAGCGGAAGCCCGTATCGGCTGGTCGCCACGATGTACGCCCCCGCCGGTAGGGCATCCGGGGCCGGCAGGCCGAGCGGAATCCCGGTGCCCATGCCCGGCGGATCCGCCTCGGCCTCGTCCAGCCCGTCGACGACCAGCACCAACGGCCGACGCTCGGCCAGGGCGAACCGCTCGTCACGGGCCGCCACCGCTGCTCGGATGACCTTGGCCAGCCAGTCCGGCCGCTGCGCCGCCGCCGGGAACACGTCTCCCGGGGTGAACCGTTCCGTCAGATCCCACGCACCGATCAACTGCGCGGCCAGGCTCTTCCGCGCTTCGACCGGGTTGCGCGCCCCGCCGTCGAGCCGGGTGAAGTGGTACGCACATGGACGGGTCCACATCAGATGCGCCGCCAGCGCGCTCTTGCCGACCCCGGCTTCGCCCCGCACCACCACATACCCACGGTCGGTAGCGGAGATCCGTTCGTCGATCTGGGCGATCAGACCTGCGCGGCCCTGAAACCGTGCGAGATCCAGCTGCTCGTATAGCGGCGCGGGATCGAAGATCGCGTCGTGGAGCCGATCGAATTGGCCGACCCTGATCTGCACGTACATCGGTCCGGTGTGCACTGTGCCAGTGATGTCTCGGCCAGCGGCGACCGCGCCGGGGGCCAGCTGCCATCTCGGTCCCACCGTTACTGAACCGGTCCCTGCCGCCGCAGCGACCGGGATCTGCCGCCGGTGGTGTCGATGTCCGCCTGTCCGGTGATGTCGCGCCCCGCGACCACCGCGCCCGGAGCGACCCCGGACTGCAGCATCGACGACAAGCCACCAGCCGCAGGGGACGGATTGGTCCGGACCCGGCCACCGAGGTCCCGACCCGCCATCACCGCACCAGCACCGATTCGCCAGTGTACTTCCGACACTCCTCCGGCCAACCAGCCCGCTACCAACGCCCCGACCAGTGTCAACATCCCTGCCGCGAGCCACCACTGCCAGCCGCCCTGCAACCTGTTGATAACCGCGCTGTTCGCGGCCGCGAGCACCACCGCGATGCCTGCGGCCCAGGCAACTCGCCGACCAGACATGCATTCACCCCATGATCACCAGAAGCGTCGGAGCTGATACCGGGAGTCAGATCGTAGTCGGAACGAGCAACCTCTGCTGGAGCACCCGACTTGGCCCGGCAAGCGCCGAGCGGTCGAAAGGTCGAGTGTCACGGGTCACCGGACGTAGACGCCTCGGCCTTGGTGGCCCTGAAGGACGCCCCGCTCCTGGAGACGTGCGAGGGCTTGGCGGACGGTGGGTGCTGAGCATTCGTACTGTTCGCTGAGTTCCGCTGTGGATGGGATCTTGTCCCCGGGTTTGAGGTCACCGGTGGCAATGGCGGACTCGATGTCGCGCATGATCCGGCGGAAGACCGGCTCTGCGGGCTGGGAGGGGGTCGGCACGGCAGGCTCCTCGCGTAGGTGAAGCCATCGCATCACGCCTGACCTGTGTTGGCAAGTAAACCAAGTGCTCCGTGTTGACTTGTCTTGCTTAGCAATCTAGGTTTTCGGTCTGGTTGAGGTGTCACCTCGCGTAGGGGCTGAGGCGGGACACCTCGACCGCGGCCTGCCCTCCTATGCCTGGGCGTCCCCCGTCGTCGAGGACGGGAGGGCAGGCCATCCCGTTCTGCCTTGCTGCGGCTTCCTGGCGTCCGCGCCCTTCATGCACGAGTACACCCCGACATGTATTGCTAAGTAGATGAGGTTCTGATGGTGCGTACGATCACCCGTCGCCGGCTACTCGCCGGTGGTGCCGTTGTCGCGGCTGGGGTAGCTGCCTCGGCTTGCGGTCGGTTGCCCGCTCCCGGCCCCGCCTCCGTGCAGACGGTCAGAGTGTTGACGGGTGCCGGGTTCCAGGGGCGGGAAGCGCCGCTGCTGGTGGCGCGGGCGCAGGGTTGGTTCCGTGACGAGGGCCTGGCCGTGGAGGTGCTGCCGGGCAAGGGGTCGGGCGAGAACCTGAAGCTGCTGGCGGCCGGACAGGTCGACGTGGCGACGCTGGACGTGAACGCCGCGATGATCGAGGCCAGCGCACCCGGCGGCATCCGGGACTTCCGGCTGACATCGGTGCTGCACCAGCGGAACCTGGCGTGTTTCGTGGCGTTGGCGTCGTCGGGGATCCGCACGCCGGGTGATCTGGCGGGCCGGCGGTTGTCGTACCTGCCGGGCGGCATCAACCATGTTCTGTTCCCGACGTATGCACAGCTGGCCGGCTTCGACCCCTCGGGTGTGCAGTGGGTGGGCAACCCGGTGCCGGCCCAGCACGCAGCGCTGCTCGCCGAAGGAAGAGTCGACGCCATCAGCCAGTTCGTGCCGGCGGTGGAGTCGGTGCGATCCGTCGCGAAGCAGGACCTGTCGGTGCTGCCGTTCGCTGACTGGATCGGTGACCTGCACGGCTCGGCGATGGCCGTCTCCACAGCGACCGCGACCAACCTTGCCGCCGTGGTCCGCCGGTTCAACCGGGCACTGCTACGCGGGCTGGACTACTGCATGAGCCATCCCGACCAGGCAGGCAAGGCGTACGCGTCACAGCCAGAGACGCAGGGCCAGCAGGCCCACCTCGCCACCGCCGAACTGACCGCGCTGCGCGGCTACGTCACCCCGGCAGAAGGACGCCTCGGCCACTTCGACGAGGCGAGGGTGGCCCGCAACATCGCGATCCTGCATGGTGCAGGTGCCATACCCGTTGGTCTGGTGCCGTCGGACATCATCGCCCCGGACCTCGTCCCATGAACCGGCGCATGCCGCCGATGCCGAGTCTCGCCTCGGCTGTCACCGCGCGGCTGTGGATGGTAGTCGCGGGAGCCTGCCCGCCGGTTCTCGGTGTGGCCGGGCTGGTCGCCGTCTGGTGGGCCGCCGTCGAGGTGTCCGGCGTGGCCGACTATGTTGTGCCGCCGCCCTTCGCGGTCGCCGCCGTGATCCGCGACCAGCCCGGCTACCTGTTCCACCACGCCAGCGTCACCCTCACCACAGCGATGGCCGGCTACACCATCGCCGCCGTCACGGCGATCATGCTCGGCACTGTCCTGGCCATGTCCCGGCCACTAGCGCGGGCACTCACCCCGACCCTGCTGGTCCTCAGCGTGCTACCGAAACCCGCCCTGGTGCCGGTGCTGATCATCGCCCTCGGCTTCGGCGCCGGGCCGAAAATCGTCCTGGTCTGGCTGATGTGCTTCCTCCCGATCGCCCTCGCGACAGCCACCGGTCTGACGGCCACCCCGGCGGATCTGGTCGAGCTGGCCCGATCCCTGACCGCCTCCCGCTGGCAGACGTTCGTCAAGGTCCGACTGCCGGCCGCACTACCGCACCTGTACTCCGGGCTGCGGATCGCGTTACCCCTCGCCCTGATCGGCGCCATCGTGTCGGAGTTGTTCGGCGGGCTCGCCGGGCTCGGCGTCGTCATCCAGCACGCCGGAACCCGCGCCGACATGGCCTTCGCCGCCATCGCGGTCCTCGCCGCCATGAGCACCGCGATGTACGGGCTACTCACCGCAGCCTGCGCCAGGGCGGCGCCGTGGGTCCCGCACACAACCGCCTGACCCCGGGCACGCTCACCCGTCCAACGGGTCCAGGCCGTGCCGCCGACCCTATGTCTAAAGGAGACAGCTGTGACCACGTCCACCTACCTGTTCGGCGACGCCCCACCCGACACCCGCGACGACAACGCGGTCATGCTCGACGCCCTGGCCGGCATGCTCGACCCGTTCTCCCGCCGGCAGCTGCGCCGGGTCGGAGTCCGCGCCGACGCCCGATGCCTCGTCGTCGCCGTCGGAGCCAGCTGCATCGCCGCAACCCTCGCCGAGATGGCCCCGCACGGCGACATCGCCGCCACCGACATCGACCTCACCCCGAGCCGCCGGCACCCCCGCATCCGGCTGATCCGCCACAACATCGTCACCGACCCGTTGCCCGACGACGGCTACGACCTCATCCACGTCCGGCTTCTCCTCGCGCACCTGCCTACCGACCAGCGCACCGCCGTACTCACCCGGCTCGTCGACGCCCTCACCCCCGGCGGACTGCTCATCGTTGAAGAGTTCGAACCCACCTGGCGCAGCTCCGTGCTGTCCGCCCCGGACCCCGACGAGGCCGACCGGCTTTTCGCCGCCTACCACCGGGCGTTCGGGGCCGTGCTCACCGGCTCCGGCAACGACCTGACGTGGGGTCGCCGCGCGCACCACGCGATGCGTGCTCTCGGCCTGCACGTCGACACGAACGGCCACACCGGTACGTGGACCGGCGGGCAACCCGGCTGCCTCCTGCCCTACGCCACCGCCGGAGTCATCCGCGACCGGCTCACCGCCGCCGGCATGACCCCCGACGACATCGACGCCTTCCGCACGCTTCTGCTCCACCCCGACCTGGTGGTCAAAGGCAACCTCGCCCTGTCCCACGTCGGCCGCGCCCCCACCGGCAGTTGACATGGCCGCCGAGTACCGCCTCTACACCACGACAACCACGCGGGTCACCGACGTGCTGAAGACGAACGGATGACCGCCCCCGTCGCCGTCGCGGTCGGCATCATCTTGCTCGCCATCGCTGTCCTCCACGCCGGCAACAGCGTGGCCTGGGCCTACGCCAAATACCGGGCCCGGCGACTTCTCACCGCCGGACTCCTCGTCCTCGCCGCCGTCATCATCCTGCGCCACCACACCGGCGAACCCGAATGAGCCCTACCCACGCTGCATGCCCACAAGCCCCGGAGACGACGCGACCCTCGTCCACGACGAACAGATCGTCCTGCACCAGCGCGACGGCCACATCGCCATCAACACCGACTGGCCCGGCTGGCACGAAATCCCGACCCTCCACTGGTACCGCGACGGATTCCTTGGACAGAGCCATGCCGACCAGCGCCACCTTCCGCGGCGAAACCCTCAATCGTGAGCAGGTCATCGACCTCCTCACCCGACGCCGCACCAATCCCGTCAGCGTCCGCCTCGGTGAGCACTACCTCGTCGGAGTCGTCAACGTCGCCTACGACCCCGGACACGACGAGATCGTGCTCGACCTGGACCCCATCGCTCTGTCCGACATCCTCACCATCCTCACCACCGACCGCACCCACCTCTCCGTACCGAGGACACCCAGCACATGATCCCCTACCTACAGCTCACCACTGGTCGTCGGCGACGCCTCGTCCTCCAGACGCCAATCAGCTTCTACCGCCACCCCGACAGCGGGCAGCGAATCGTCGTCGTCGCCACGCACCACTACGCCGAGCCCGCCTACTATCGAGAACTCCTGCACGACATCGACTGCTACCAACAGGACGGATACGTCGTCCATTACGAAAACGCCCAGTACCAGACCCCCGGCGACGAACCCACCCAGGCAGAGCAGTCCGTCCTCGACGACCTCAACGCCCTACGCGACCTCGAAACCGTCCGGATGGCCCCTCTCGGCTGGGTACGCCAACCCAGCCTGCTCCACCACCCCACCTGGCAGCGAAAAGACCTCACTGACCTCGACGTCATCCGTCAGGCCGGCACCGACGCCATGACCCACTACCTCACCACCCGACGCGCCCTGTTCGACTGGCCCGACCAGCAGGTCTGGCGACTCAGCCGCGTCTACGCCTTCTTCGCCCTCAGTACCCGCCTGATCGCCTCCTCTGCGGCGAAGAACACCGTTCCCCGACCCCACCGCGACCCCCGCATGCGGGCCGTCGCCCAGGTTCTCACCGACACCCGCACCGCCCTCGCCCTCGACGCCGCCGTGACGACCACCGAAGACACCGTCATGATCTGGGGCGCAGCCCACCTCCCCGGCATCCATACCGGCCTCACCGCCGCCGGGCACCACCTCGACGGCGACCCACAATGGCGCACCGTCGGCTACCTTCCCTCGATCGCCGCCTCCGCCCTGCGCTACCTCCTCCGACAACCACCCGCCATGCACCCGCGCTACCACCACGCCACGCCTGCCGCGCCCCTCGGCCCCGCGCCCACCAAGTGAGTCATCCAGGCCCCGAGCCCTGACTCAGGCGGGCGCCCAGTCCGGGAGCCGAGATCAGCCGTGATTCAAAACCAGTAGCCTGCTGTGGGCGGCGCGGGACCATGTCGATCTCCCGCAAGAGTCGACCGCGCCGCCCACCACCCGAGTCCGCCCGTCGCTTTGTCGGTCTCCCCTTTAAGCCCGGCGCTACCTTCACAGGATCTCTACCAGGTTTGCGATCTTCGCGAACTCGCAAGGACTCCTGTAGCTGACGCCTGAGTCAGGGCTTGGGACTGGCGCGATGCTGTCTGCTCCAACGTTTGATCTCCTCGAGGAGACCGACCAATTCCTCGCCCCCGGGAGTCAGCCGGTAGTCCGCGCTGTCGTCCTCCTGGTGGTGCTCGACGAGATCTTGGGCGCGCAGGTAGGTCAGTGTGTCGGTGAGCGTACGGGCATGCACGGTGGAAGGGCTGGCCTGCGACACCGCGTGATGCAGGTTGGAGTACCGGAGGGGTCCGTCGTGAAGAGCGTTCAAGATCGCAACGGACAGCTTTCGTTTCGCCAGGATGCCCAGTAGGAGTTCCAGTTCGTTTGTCAGCGCAACTCACCTCCCCAGGGCCACGAGCGCGCGACGCACCGACAGCACAGTGTATGTGATCACGCAAGTTGCATTGAAGGATCTGCACCAACGGCTGAACGTTGTCTACAAAGAGCGGCCGGCAGCAGGCGCCTCGACGCGAGGACAATTCTCACAAAAGCTGCTATTTCGGACCGAAACCTCTCGATCGAAAGGTGCCGGTCGTCGATGACCGCGAGGTCAACCACTGATGAAGCCGGAGCAAGTGACCAAAAATTGCCTCGCCCTTGACAGTTAGGCAGAAGAGAGTCTTGCCGCAGGGCTCGTCGTCCAAGCTGCCGCCATCTTGAGCGACCAGGAGGCCCTCGGCGGCCATCCCTCTCAGCAGCGCGACCGGACCTTGCGTCCCGGCGGCGATCTGCGCGAAGCTAGCGGTGCCGCCCCTCGCCTGCATTGTTTTCGGTGGCAGGCTCCGCACTCGCCAGCAGGCCATCGGCGGGCGAAGTCCCAGCACGGATGGCATAGCCCGTTGTTGAAGCCACGACCCCACGCCAGACAGGTCAGGCAGCTGCGCAGGTGGCGGCCGGGCACGCCGCGTGGGCTCATCAGCGGTACTCAGGTCGGCGGCAGCGAACGGCCGTCACGGCGACGGGGCACCACGGCCAACGGCGGCGCGCCGGCCGCCGCCGTCATCGGCTGCTCGCCGTGGCCGGGCTGGGGAACCTTGCCCGGCTCCGGTATCAGCAGCTCGCCGACCTGGCAGCCGAGCACCGCGCAGATCACGTTCAAGTCGTCGAGTTTGATCGACGCGGGTCGGCCCGACCACAGCCCGGACATCTTGCCCGCCGAGATGACCAAGCCTCGTTCGGCGAGCATCCGCTGCAGCTCCGACGCTTTCCAGATGCCGCGGTTGGCCGCCGCGAGTCGCAGATTCCACCGCATTCAGATCAGTCCTTCCAACCGCTGGGCGGCCCGCTGCTGCCCGGCGACCCAGGCGTCCTCGATCCGGGTTCGATGCACGTGGACGTAGCGCATGGTGGTGGCCACCCACGAGTGGCCGAGCAGTTCCTGGATCGAGATCAGGTCCACCCCGGACAGGTACAGCTGCGACGCGCAGAAATGCCTCAGCACATGCGGCGTCAGCGTGTCCGCCCAGGCCGGGAGATGACTGGCCGCAGCTGTGGCCAAACCCTGCCGCAACGCGTCGTCACCGACCCGCCGGCACGAGCCGTCACCGTTCCTGCGCTCCGACGGGAACAGCGGCGCCCCGGGCCGGGTGTGGTCGGCGTCGAACTGGCCCCACACGTCCTCGATGAACCAGCGCAGCGTTCGGCCGGCATGGTTGACCAGCGGCACCATCCGCTCTCGAGGGCCGGAACCACGCGATCCCTTGCCGTGACGGACGTGCAGCTTGCCGAACCGGCCCAGATCCCACTTCACGTCAGTCAGGTCCAGGCTGCGCGCTTCGTTGATCCGCAACCCGACCTCGGCCATCAACCGAGCCGCCGCGTAGTTCCGCGCGGCCGGCGCGAACTTGCGACAGGTAGCCAGCTCGCCCGCCCAATCGGCAAACAGCTGCGCCACCTCCGCCTCCGAGGGAGGAATACGCAGCCGGGCGTCCTTACGGCCGCGAGGCCGGTTCATCTCGTCGATCGGGCACTGCACCACCCGGCCGGTCAACGCGTGGATCTCGACCTTGTGCCGCAACTCGAGGAACGCGAAGTAGGTCGTCAACGCCTGCGCCCTCGCCAGCCGCGTCCCGCTGGCCGCGTCGCGTAACACCCGACCGAAGTACGCGTCGGCGTCGACCGGCTCCATCTCCCACAGCGGCCGGTCGAACCAGGCGCGGGCCTGCTCCAAGTGGCCCACATCGGCGCGCACCGTCGCGTCGGCCAGCCCGGCCGAAGCCCTCGCCAGCACGAACCCGGCCAGCACATCAGTTTCGAACTCCACCAGCTCGGACGCCGACGCCGGCCCACGGCGCTCCCGCAGATCCCGCACCGCTGCCAGCGCCAACCCGAGCACCCCACCTTCACCGAAACAGCCGAAAGGCCAACCACCGTGCAAACGCTTCAGAATCCCCGAAGTTACGTCGAAACCACCCAGACGACCCCGACAAGCGATCCACCCAGCCAGAAGCACTCCCGCCCGTTCACCACCCCAACGAACTCGCGGGATGTCGCACACACCGGTGAGGAGAACGCCCGTGCCTGAGTCCCGTCCGCCGTTCCACCTCGGCGACCCCCACGACTC
Organism: Micromonospora sp. Llam0; assembly: GCF_003751085.1. Lineage (NCBI taxonomy): Bacteria > Bacillati > Actinomycetota > Actinomycetes > Micromonosporales > Micromonosporaceae > Micromonospora > Micromonospora sp. Llam0. The sequence goes on from NZ_RJJY01000002.1 coordinate 670,208, forward strand.
CGCATCGCCGTACCCCAGCGTCTCCGACCTGGCGGCGCTGCTCGCCGAGGGCTACCTCGGCTCGGTCTGGCTCACCGGCCAAACCGCATCGCGTGACCTTCGGCGCGGCCGATACACCCCGGAGTCGTTGACGCACCCCGGCAAGATGCTGCCGACCATCCCCCGGTACGCCATCCGCACCTACACCAACCCCAGTGACGTCGTGCTCGACCCGATGGCCGGCATCGGCACCACCGTCATCGAGGCCATGCACCTCGGCCGTCACGGCGTCGGCGTCGAGTACGAAGCCGAATGGGTCGCCAAGGCAGCCGACAACATCCGCCACACCGTCCAGACCGGGGCACCAGGCCGGGGCGAGATCTACCACGGCGACTCGACCGCGCTGCCGGCGCTGCTGCCGGCGAGCCTGCACGGGCGGGTCTCGTTGGTGATCACCTCGCCGCCGTACGGGCCGTCCACCCACGGCCACGTCCGCACCCCAGGCCCGAGACGCGGCAAGGTCCGCAAGATCAACCACAAGTACGGCGGCACGGACAACCTCGCCTACCGCAGCCACGGCCAACTCGCTGACGGGTTCACCGCGATCCTCGCCGGCTGCCGCCAGCTCCTGCGTCCCGGCGGACACGTCGTCGTCACCGCCCGGCCCTACCGCCGCCACGGCGAACTCATCGACATCCCCGGCATGGTCGCCGCCGCCGGCATCAACGCCGGACTCGAACTCGTCGAAGAGTGCATCGCCCTCATCTGCGGCGTCCGCGACGGCGTGATCATCCCCCGCGCCTCCTTCTTCCAGCAGAAGAACACCCGCGACGCCATCGCCACCGGCGACCCGCAATGGCTCGTCCAGCACGAAGACGTTTTGATCCTCAAAGCCCCACTGATCTCCACGAGTTCGGCCGAACCGACGCACTCGCGACGCGAATCCATACTCGGTCAGCCGCCCGCCCTCGGGCACCACCCGACATCGCCTCAGCCAGTCACCGGCGACGCCCGCCGTGATCACAGGCTTGATGCCTTAACCCCACCACGCGTGGATCGACGTCCACAACCGGTGCCCCCCACCAACGCGGGTGGCACCACCGCACCCCCGGCCCACCCGGGCCGGGACGCTGAAAGGACATCCGACCCGTGCCTTCCCGACCCACGTCCCATACCAGGGTCCGTACGACCAGATGCCACCTACCACCGGCGGTCTACCGACAACGACAGGGCGACCCGGCAGCCCGGCCCATCCGACGCGGCAGGCCACCGATGACCGCGCCGACCACCGCCGAATGGCGACCCGACCCGCTCCTGACCATCGATGACGTCGCCACCTGGCTCGGCAAGCCGAAGAACACCCTCTACGCCTGGCACAGCCGAGGCAAAGGACCCCGCGCCATCCGAGTCGGCAACACCCTGCGCTACCGACGCAGCGAGGTCGAACACTGGCTCGACGCCCACACCGACCCGGAGCGCTGAGCCATGGCCCGACCCCCACTCCCGATCGGCACCTGGGGCAACATCCGCACCGAGAAGCTCGGCCCCAACCGATACTGCGCCCGAACCCGATTCCGCGACCACGACGGCAAGACCCGCGATGTCGAAGCCACCGGCACCACCGGCCCCGCCGCCACCCGGGCACTCAAGGAGAAGCTGCGCGACCGCGCCACCCCGAACGACGACGAGATCACCAGGGACACCCACGTCAGCACCCTGGCCAGCCTGTGGATCGAGGAGATCACCGCAGAGGAACGTGTCGCACCGCAGACCATCAACAATTACAAGACCAGTCTGGGAACCTCGATCCTGCCCAGCATGGGCAACCTGCGCATCCGAGAGGCCACCGTCGGGCGCATCGACAAGTTCCTGCGTGAGGTCGCCAAGACCCGCCCGGCAGCGGCCAAGAACGCGAAGGTCGTCCTCGGGCAGATGTTCGCCTTGGCGGTACGCCGTGGTGCGCTCACGACCAACCCCGTCAGGGAAACCGGTCGCCTTCGCAAGCCACGCCGCACCGTGCGCGCCCTCGAAGTCGAACACTTGGAAGGCGTCCGCGCGGCGATCCGCCAGTGGCAACAGCCCACACCCGGCAAGCCGGGGCCTCGGCACAGCGGCGACCTGGCCGACATCGTCGACCTCATGCTCGCCACCGGTGCCCGCATCGGCGAGATCCTGGCCGGGCGGTGGGAAGACGCGGACCTCGCCGCCGAACTCCCGACCGTGACCATCTGCGGCACGATCGTCTACCTCAAGGGCAAGGGCTTCTTTCGACAGGAGTGGACTAAGAGTGACGCCGGATACCGGACTGTCATTCTGCCCCGATTCGCGGTCGGGATGCTGCTGGCCCGCAAGCTCACCGCCGCCGACAACCCCCACGACGCGATCTTCGCCTCCCGGCGCGGCACCTGGTTGTCCCCACACAACGTGCGCCGCCAGTGGCGGCAAGCCCGCGCCGACACCGGCCTCGAATGGGTGACCCCACACACCTTCCGCAAGACGGTCGCCACCCTCATCGACAAGGAGGCCGACGCCAAGAGCGCCGCAGCCCAACTCGGGCACGCCAGCGAGGACGTCACCAACACGTTTTACATCGTCAAACCCGCTCTTGCCCCGGACAGCTCCCACATCCTCGAACAGCTCGGTGCCAGCCCGACGACAGCCGGTCCCGACCGCCCAGGCGATAGACCGCCCCCGGCAACCTAGACGCTCGCGGGCGAACGTCTGATGGCCCCCAAGCCGGGCAGACCCACCCGCCCACGAACGCGACCGCGCCCACACGTTTGTGGGGGGTTTCCGGGGGGTGATTCAAAATTACATAGACAAACTTTAAGGCCCTGACCGGCGTTGTTGCTGGTCAGGGCCTTAAGTATGTGGAGCTGAGGGGATTCGAACCCCTGACCCCCTCGATGCGAACGAGGTGCGCTACCGGACTGCGCCACAGCCCCAGAATCGGGTGACCCGCTGCCAGACCAGCAGTGGACCGGCGACAAGGCTAACAGGTCGGGCACCCGACACGCGAACCACTCCCCGGTCAAGGCCGGGACGGCCCGCCCGGCGCCGGTCAGGACCGGCCGTCGTAGCTGCGGCCGGCTTCGTAGGCCCGGCCCCGCAGGCCACCCGTACGGCGGTAGGAGACCGACCCGCCCACCCCGCCACCGCTGGCCGCAGCCGGCAGGTCACGCGGCCGGTCCAGGCCCATCGCGGCGCGACGCATCACCTCCCGCTGGGCGGCCAGCCGGCGCTGCTGCTCCCGGCGGGCGGCGGCCCGGCGGGCCTGCTCACGGCGCACCTCGGCCTGCCGGGCGGCCAGCCAGGCCGCTTCCCGGGCACGTTGCCGACGGCGACGGCGATCGGCGATCGCCCGGTTGCGCAGATGCACCAGGTACACGGCGAGCAGCAGCGCGGTGACCGCGAAGCTGATCCAGAAGCCGGGCCCGACCACCAGCACGCCGATCAGCTCGACCAGGTTGAGCAGCAGCAACGCGGCGAAGACCCGGCGGCGGCGGACCACCGCCGGGGTGTGCCGACGAGCCGGGGCACGGCGCGGTCGGACGCCGACGGTCGGGACGAGCCGCAGCCGGCCGCCCCGTCGACCGGCACCTGGTCGACCGGCGGCCGGCGGCGGAGCGGACGGATCGTTGAACGACCCGGCGTCGGACGCCGTACCACCTTCCGGACCGGCAGCGCGACGCACCGTGAGCCGTCGGGGCGGGTTGACCGGCCGTTTGCCGGGCACGGTGCGACGACGACGGCGGCGTTGCAGCACCCGCGCCGTCGACTGCGCCCGCTCCGCCACCAGGCGCTCGGTAGCGTCGTACCGACGGACCAGCGCCGGTGCGAGGGCGAGCAGCCCGGCGGCGGCGAGGACGGCGAGGAGCACCGAGGTCGGCACCCTCACCCCTCCCGTCACCCCGAGGCAACCCGCCGCCCATGCACGGACATGAAAGGCTTGATAGGTTGCCGTACCTTCTCGTTACTTGAGGTTACGGGCGTCCGACCAGGAATTTTGTACGCCGCGCCGACCAGGGCCGGCGGTTGTGTTCAGTGGGCGCTGGCCTGCAGCCGTCGCCAGCGGGCCAGCAGTCCCCCTTCGACCAGCACATCCTCGCTGGTCAGGGCATATCCGATGTGGTCACGCCAGGCACCGTCGATGTGCATGTAACGATGATGGTAGGACTCCTCACGGAAACCCAGCTTCTCGACTACACGCCGTGACGGAATGTTCTCCGGTCGGACGTTGACCTCGATCCGGTGCAGTCCGCCGGCGGCGAAGGCGTGGTCCACCGCCAGGGCCAACGCGGTCGGGATCACTCCCCGCCCGGCGACCGCCGCGTCCACCCAGTAGCCGGCGTAGCCGGAGCAGAACGCCCGCCGCACGATGTTGCCGATGTTCAGGTGGCCCACCAGCCGCTCGGCACCCGCCTCGACCAGACAGACCGCGAACGGCATGCTCTCACCGCGCCGCGACTGTCGACGCTGGTCACGGTAGAGATACCGGAACGCGTCCGGCGAGTTCAGCTCGTGCCACGGCCCCGGCGGCGCCGGCTCCCACGGGGCCAGCCAGGGCTGGTTGCGCCGCCGGACCGCCGACCAGTCGGCGGCGTCACTGCGACGGTACGGGCGCAGCAGCACCGGACCGTCGGTGAGCACCACCGGCCAGCCCGGGGCCTCGTCCCCGATCACCGCTGCCGGTCCAGCAGCAACACGTCGACGGTGGAGCCGGCGGCGGCGGTGGTCACCCGCTCACCGAGCACCAGCAGGCCGTTCGCCTCGGCCAGCCCGGACAGGGTGAACGGCCCGCCGGGCAGCGGCTGCACGGTGTAGCCGCCGCCGCGCCGCTCCGCGACGTTGGCCGGGCGGAACTCCCGCAGGCCGACCGGCGACGACACGGTCTCCAGCAGATGGGCACGCACACTCGGCCGGAACACCGGCTCGGCACCGGCCAGCAGCTGGATCACCGGCCGGGCCAGCACCTCGAACCCGACCAGCGCGGAGCCGGGCTCCCCGGGCAGGCAGACCACGGGCACCTCCTCGGCTCCGACCGTACCGAATCCGAGGGCTGTTCCGGGATAGAGCGCGACCTCGGTGAAGGTGACCGGTCCGGCGCGGCCCCCCTCCCGCCGGGAAAAGATCCGCCGGACCATGTCGCCGGGCCCGGTGCCGGTGCCGCCGGTGGTGATGATCAGATCGGCCCGCATCGCCTGATCCTCGAGCAGCCCCCGCAGCCCCTCCGGATCGTCGTCACAGATACCCACCCGGTACGCCAGCGCGCCCACCTCGGCGACAGCGGCGGTGAGCGCGTGCGAGTTCGCGTCCACCACCTGCCCCGGCTGGCTGCTACGGCCCACGTCAACCAGCTCGTCACCGGTCGCCACGATCACCACCCGAGGGCTGGGCCGGACCACCACGTGCCCGATCCCGGTGGCGGCGAAGACCGCCACCATCGCCGGCGTCACGTACGAGCCGGCGCGGGCCAGGACCGCCCCGGCCGGCAGTTCGTCGCCGGCCCGCCGCAGCCCGGACCCACGCCTCGGCACCTGGAAGATCTCCACCGCGGCCATGCCCTGATCGGTCCAGTCGATCGGCACCACCACGTCGGCGGCGATCGGCAACGGCGCCCCGGCCGCCACCGAGAAGCAGGTGCCCGGGGTCAGCCGGACCGGCCGCCAGCTCGCCGCGCCCAGGTCGCCCACCACGTTGAGGCGCACCGAGCGGGGCACGGCCGGGGTCGCCGACCGGCTGGCCGGGATCACCTTGCTCCCCCGGCCGGCCGAGGCGATGTCCTCCCAGCGTGCCGCGTAACCGTCGATGACGGCCTGGTCGAACGCGGGAAAGGCGTGCGGCGCCACGACATCCTCGGCAAGGAGGTTGCCGTGCGCCTGGGTCAGGTCGAGGTCGAGCGGCGGCAGCGGCCGAATCCTGCGCAGCACACTGCCCAGGTATTCGGCGAGCGGCGTCAGCTCGTTGAAGGCCGCCTCGGCACCGGCCGTCGCGGTCATGTAGAGGGCACCCCTGGCGCGTCGGCCACGAACTCCTTCAGCCATGCCCGGAACTCGTCACCGAGTCCTTCCCGCTGACAGGCGATCTGCACCACGGCCTGCAGGTAGCCCAGCGGCGCCCCGGTGTCGTAGCGGGTGCCCCGGTAGACGATGCCGTGCACCGGTGTCCCCTCGGCCAGCAGCATCGCCATCGCGTCGGTCAGCTGAATCTCGCCGCCGCTGCCCGGCTTGGTCCGCTTGATCGCCTCGAAGATGCTCGGCGGCAGCACATAGCGGCCCAGCACCGCGAGGTTGCTCGGCGCCTCCTCAGCCGACGGCTTCTCCACCAGCCCGGTCACCCGGACGATCTCGGCACCGTTCTGCACCGACTCGGCGGCCGGTTCGACCGACGCGATGCCGTACCGCTTGGTTTCGGCCGGCGGCACCTCCATGAAGGCCAGCACGATCCCGCCGGCTCGGGCCTGCAGGTCGATCATGGCCGGCAGCAGCGGGTCGTTCTCGTCGACGAACTCGTCGCCGAGCAACACCGCGAACGGTTCGTTGCCGACGTGGCTCTGCGCACAACCCACCGCGTGACCCAGTCCGAGCGGCTCGTGCTGGCGGCAGGTGTAGATCTCGGCCAGCTCGCTCGGCCGCCGAATCGCGGCCAGCCGCTCCTGGTCGCCCTTGTCGGCGAGCCGGCCTTCCAGGTAGGGCTGCCGGTCGAAGTGGTCGACCATGGAGGTCTTGCCGCGCCCGGTGATCAGCAGGACGTCGCTGATCCCGGCGGCGGTGGCCTCCTCGACGATGTACTGCAGGACCGGCCGGTCGACCAGCGGGAGAAGTTCCTTCGGTACGGCCTTGGTGGCCGGCAGGAACCGGGTGGCGAGCCCGGCGGCGGGGATGACCGCCTTCACCGCCCGCTGATCCGCGTTGGCGGTGGGGGTCGTTGCTGGGGTGGCTGCATGCTCCGACATGCCGCGAGACTATCGGCCACGGGTCTGTCGCGGCGGGTGTGGCCCGAAAGACGCGCCGCCGCCCCGCGACGGTCCGCCCTCCGGGGTGGCCGCGCCGCCGCCCGCCGGTACCCGGGTCGGCCTGGCCGCCGCCCGGTCGGCGACGTGGAAAATGTCCCGGCCAGCCGCTTTCGCGGCGTACAGCGCGTCGTCGGCGGCGTCGAGGACCTCCTCGCCGTCGCTGGCGTGGTCCGGATAGACGGCAATGCCGATCGATACCGTGACGGACACGCTGGCGTGCCCGCGTCGGCCGGCCCCGGCGTACGGCTCGACCCGGATCGGGCGGTCGCGGATCGCGGCGCAGAGCCGCTCCGCGACGGTCGCCGCGCCGCGCACGTCGGTCTCCGGCAGCAGCACCACGAACTCCTCACCGCCCTGCCGGAAGGCCAGGTCGACCTCGCGGATCTCGGCCCGTATCCGGCGGGCGAACTCGACCAGGACGCTGTCCCCGGCGGCGTGCCCGTACGTGTCGTTGATGTCCTTGAACCGGTCCAGGTCGAGCACGAGTACGGCGAGCATCCGGCCGAACCGGTTGGCCCGTTCGATCTCCCGGTGGATCGACTCCCGCAGATGCCGGTAGTTCCACAGCCCGGTCAGCGGGTCGGTCACCGACAGCCGCTCAGCTTCCTTGTGCATCCGTACGTTGTTGACCGCCACCGCCGCGTGCCCGGCGAAGGTCCGCAGCGTCATCAGGTCGGCGTCGTCGAACTCGTCGCCGCCGAGCCGGTCGTAGACGGCCAGGACACCGAACGCGGCGGGCGCACCCGGACCGTGCCGGCCGGGGGGACGCTGGCCACCCGCCCCGGGCACCCCCACGCCGAGCTCGTCGGTCCAGTTCGGCACCGAGAAGGGCACCGCGACATAGGTCCGGCAGGCCGGCTCGTACGCCGACAGGGCCGGACCGTCGCGTTCGATCCGCCCCCGTTTCGGCTGACCGCTGACGGCCACGGTGCCGAGCAGTCCACTGCCGAGTGGCACGTGCAGCGTCCCGTCCGGGCCCACCTGGCTTGCGGCCGCGTCCGGTCCCGCCGGCTGATCGGCAGCCGGACCGGTGCCGGCCGACGTGGTGGCCGGGGTCGTCCGGTTGGACGACTGGCCGACCAGTACCCCGGCCGCCGGGTCGAGCACCAGTACGGCACCGTCCCTCGCCCCGGTCGCGGCCAGCGCGGTCTGCAGGATCACCCGCAGGATGCGCTGCAGATCGTGGGTGCTCGACAGGGTGTCGCCCAGGATCGTCAGCTGGCCGCGCAGCTGGTCCCGGCTCGCGGTCAGGGCCTGCACGTACGCCTGTGCCTCACGGGTCATCCGGTTGAAGATGGTGGCCAGCTCGCTCACCTCGTCGGAGCCACGTACCGGGACCCGCGCGGCCAGGTCACCGTCGACCACCCGGCTCGCGGCGTCGGCGAGCTCGGCCAGTGGCTGCGTGGTGGACCGGGCCAGCCACCAGGCGGCGACCACCGCGAGCAGTCCGGCCAGGACGACCGTCGCCACCAGCACCGCGTACAGGCCGGACAGCTGGTCCCGTGGGGTGGACAGCGCCATCGGCAACAGCTGGCCGTCGTCCGGGCCCAGCCGGCGCACCTGCCGGCCGCCGTCGGTCCAGCTGGTCCCGCCGTCGGCGAGCCGGCCGGCGGTGGCCACCACGTTGCCCCGCACCTCGGACGGCTCGGTGCTGTGCACCACCGTGGCCCGGTCGGTGCCGGCGAGCAGGGTGATGCCCACGCCGGTCGACGCGGCGAGCCGGGCGACGAGGTCGGCGTCCAGCAGCTTGACCGCTGACACCTGACCGACCAGGGCGTCGTTCTCGTCCCGGACCTCGGCGAACGCCGCGAGGGTCGGCATCGCCCCGCTGCCACCGGTGCCGTCCGGCGGCCCCGTGCCGTCCGGCGACCCGGTGCCGGTGTCGGCCGGTGGCGCCTGCCACGACTGTCCACTACCGGTGCTGCCAGTTCCACCGTTGTCGTCCCGCTCGCTCGCGCAGTCGACCCAGGGCGCCGACGGCGGGTCGGCGGTGGCCACGATCGACGCACCGTCCGGGCCGGTCACCTGGACCGCGGAGGCGAGGCCGCGGGCCACCGCCTGATCTGCGGCGACGGCCAGTCGGGCCGGATCGGGCAGCAGCAGAGCCACCGCGCCCGCGGCAGCCTCCAGCTGGCTGCACAGCGCGTTGACCGAAGTGCCGACGCTGGCGGTGGCCAGGTCGAGGCGTTCGGTGGAACGGCTCTGCCCGACCGCCGCGACGGTCGCGCCGACGAAGAACGCCCCGAGCAGGACCGGTCCGAGCACGACCGTGAGGAAAGCGGTGGTCAACCGTCCGCGCAGGGTCACGCTTCCCCCAGAGGATTCTGCACCTGATGGTGCGATGCTGACACAAGCCAGATATTCCGCAGCGGTTGCCACCAGGAGTGTTGAGTGTCGGATTTTCCCGATGGAGCGAACGCCTGTCCATCGATCAAGGACGGACTCCGTGCTGACATTCTCGCGCAGCGGCGCAAGCTGACGTCCGATCAGCTCACCCTGGCCGGTAGCCGGGTCAGGGCCACCGTACGTCAGCTGATCGATCGGGTCAGGCCGGCGCTGGTCGCCGGATACCTGCCGATCGGCCGCGAACCTGGTGGTCCGGGGCTCGCCGGCCTGCTCGCCGAGGCGGTCGGCGGACCGGACCGGGTGCTGCTGCCGGTCCTGCTGCCCGACCGGGACCTCGACTGGGCCCGGTTCGACGGGCCGAATCCGACCGGTACGTCGGGCCAGGCAGGCACATCCGGCCAGGCAGACGCACCCGCCCGGACCGGCACATCCGGCCAGGCAGACACATCCGGCCGGACCGGCACCGCTGGTCTACGGCAACCGGCCGGTCCCCGGCTGGGCCGCTCGGCGGTGGCCGACGTCGGGCTCGTCGTGGTGCCGGCCCTCGCCGTCGACCACCACGGCGTACGGCTGGGTCGTGGTGGCGGCTCCTACGACCGGGCGCTCGCCCGGGTGCCCGGTGGCGTACCGGTGGTCGCGCTGCTGCACGACGGCGAGCTGCTGCCGCAGGTCCCGGCCGAGCCGCACGACCGGCCGGTGTCAGCGGTAGTCACACCGTCGGAGGTGCGCTGGTTCACTCCCGCGCGGTGAGCTCTGCCGCTTCCCGCTGGACGTAGTGGGGTCCGATGGCGGATCATTGGCACTCGAATGGGTTGAGTGCCAGATGGCCTAGCCAGTGTCGGAGGAGACCGTGCCTACGTACCAGTACGCCTGCACCGCGTGCGGACACCAACTCGAGGCGGTGCAGTCGTTCACCGACGAGCCACTGCGCGACTGCCCGTCGTGCACCGGGCGACTCCGCAAGGTGTTCAACTCGGTGGGCATCGTCTTCAAGGGCTCCGGCTTCTACCGGACCGACTCGCGCAGCGGCCAGGGCGGCGGCCCGGCCAACGGTTCCTCGGCTCCGTCGTCGGACAAGCCTGCGGAGAAGAAGGACGCGGCAGCATCCGCCGGCGGCGGCAAGACCGACAGCGGTGGCAGCTCGTCGAGCAGTTCCGGCGGTACGTCGACGTCCGGTGGCTCGGCCAAGGCACCTGCCGCAGCCGGGTCAGCGAACAGCTGACCCGGATCGACGGCGGGCAGACCGACTGTCAGCTCCAGTGCGGTGGCCGCTCGGCCAACAACCAGGCGTCGTCCGAGCTGGTGGTCCGCTCGCCCCAGCCCAGGTCGGTGTCGTCGCTGGTCTGCTCGGGCAGCAGCGGCCCGTCGGCGTCGCTCAGGTCGACGAGACGATCATCGTCACCACGGCCGTCCGGCACGGTCAGGCCGGTCACCGCTCATCCGTTGTTCGCACCCCACCAGATTACCGCCCCGGCCGGTGATCCGTCGGAGCCCGACATCGCACTGGCCGAGCCGTCGGAGCCGGCCGGTGAATTGATAGCGTCGTCTGTCGTGACCACAGATGACGGCGCGGGCGACGCGTACTGGCAGCGCCCGGACCCGGACACCCCCGGCGGTGGACCGGACGGGTCAGGCGGTGGACCGGACGGGAAGTCAGGCGGCGCCGGGCCTGGCGGTGGCTACAGCGGGCCACCGGTCGGCGCTCCGCCGCCGCCCGGCTGGCGTCCGCCGGTAGTGGTCAATCCGGCTCCGCCCGGCACGCTGCCGCCGCAGGACCTGGCGGCGCTCGACGGCGAGGAGCGCAACGCCCGTACCGTCACCTACGGCGTCGGCATGATCGCCGCCGCTGTCATGATCATCCTGACCTGTCTGCTCTGCTCCCGGCTGGTGTTCTGACCGGCGGACCTGGCACCGGCGCACCGCGCGGCAACCACCCGAACCCGCTGTGGCCACCGCCACGATGCCCATGGTTCTATCTTGTACCACGCCCACCTGCGTGTTTCGATGGACAGATGCCGGCCGAGGAGGAGTTGCGCAGCCGGGGTCTGCGGGTCACCCGGCCACGGCTCGCCGTCCTCGACGTGCTCGGGCAAGGCGGGCATCTCGGCGTGGACGAGATCGCCCGCCAGGTGCGCAGCCGCATCGACTCGGTCTCCACCCAGGCGGTCTACGACGTGCTCAACGTCTTCGCCGAGGCCGGTCTGGCCCGGCGGATCGAGCCGGCCGGGGGCGCGGCCCGCTACGAGCGGCGCACCGGGGACAACCACCATCACGTGGTCTGCCGCGATTGCGGCGTGGTCGGCGACGTCGACTGCGCGGTCGGCGCCGCGCCATGCCTGGAGCCGACCGCCGACCACGGCTTCGTGATCGACGAGGCGGAAGTCACCTTCTGGGGGTTGTGTCCCGACTGTCAGGCGAGCGCGGCCCGGTGACCGCCGACGACGACCTCGGGCTGTTCGGGCCCGGATCGGTCACCTGGCGGGTGCACGACGAGCCGATTCTCGTCGTCGCCGGGCTCCGCAGCCTGTACCTGCAGGCGCTGCACCCGAGGGCGATCGCCGGGGTGGTGCAGAACTCGAGCTACCGCAGCGACCCGTTCGGCCGGCTGATGCGCACCTCCACCTACGTGGCGACGACGGTCTGGGGCACCACCGCCGAGGCGGACGCCGCCGGCGCCCGGATCCGCCGGCTGCACGCCCGGCTGCGCGCCATCGACCCGTCCACCGGCACCGGGTTCCGCGTCGACGAACCCGACCTGCTGCGCTGGGTACACGTCGCCGAGGTCGAGTCGTTCCTGGACACCGCCACCCGCGCCGGCCTGCGGCTGACCCCGGCCGAGGTGGACCGCTACTACGCCGAGCAGCGGCGCAGCGCGGCGCTGGTCGGTCTCGACCCGGACAGCGTCCCCGGCAGCGCGGCCGACGTCGACGCGTACTACCGAGCGGTCCGACCGGACCTGCGGATGACCCGCGAGGCGGCCGACACCGCGCTGTTCCTCACCGCCCCGCCGGTACCCGGTCAGCTCAGTCTGCCGTGGCGGCTCGGGTTGGGTTTCGGCCCGCCCCGGCTGGCGTACCTCGGTGTAGCGGCCACCGCGATCGGCCTGCTGCCGGCCTGGGCCCGGCGCATGTACGGTGGCCTGGGCCTGCCGACCACCGACCGCTGCGCGGCGGTCGCCGCCCGTGGCCTGCGGTTGGCGTTGCGGGCGGTGCCGCGCAACCTGGTGGAGGGACCGATCCGCGCCGCCGCACGCGACCGGGCGGAACGGGCCGCCGCCCCGGTCAATCCTGCGGCGTACGCGGCTGCGGTGGCGCCGTGAGCAGCCGGTCGACGGCGGCCCACTGCTGCTGCTCCGGGTAGCCGTCGCCGGCCGGGCACACCCGCCGGTAGTCGCACCAGCCGCACAGCGTGCCCGGCGACGCCGGAAACGCGTCGTCCGGGTCTGCGCCGTCGGCGACGGCCCGCTCCGCACCGGTGATGTCCCGCGCCGTCGCCTCCGCCCGGGTGACCTGCCGGTCCAGCGACTCGCTGCTGTGTTCGAAGGAGCTCACCGTACCGGTCGGCAGATGGTGCAGCTCCACCCGCCGGCAGGGCCGGCGGAAGACCCGCTGCGCGGCGTACGCGTAGAGTGCGAGCGCCTGCGAGCCACGCGCGTCGTCGGACGTCAGCCCGGCCCGCCCGGTCTTGTAGTCGACGATCACCGCCTCCGGGCCGTCCGGGCCGGTCCGGGCGTCGATCCGGTCGGCTCGACCGTTGAAGGCCAGCACCGACGTCTTCGCCGCCACCACCCGTTCGACGCCGAGTGGCTCGACGGTCGGGTCGAGCTGGTCCAGGTACGCCTCCAGCCACTGCAGGGCCTGCCGGTACGCAGCGCGTTCCTGCTCCTCGTCGCGGTATCCGTCACGCACCCAGGTGCCCTTGAGCAGGGCTGCCGCCGCCTCCGGGCGGCGCTGCTCCACCGGGCGGGCGAACCAGGCCCGCAGCGCGGTGTGCACGCTGGCGCCGAGTGAGTTGTGCGCCCACGGCGGGCCTTTGGGCGGCGCCGGCCGGTCGACGTAGCTGTAGCGGTAGCGACGGGGGCAGTCCGCGAACGCGGCCAGCTTGCTCGGCGTACAGACGAAGAGCCGCTCGGGCATGCCGTCGAAACCGAGCTGCTCGGCCCGGGCGGGACGGGCACCCTTGGCCGGACGGGCGGCACCGGAGGGCCGCCGGCCCGACGGGGAGGAAGGCCGAGACACGTCCCCGATCCTGCCACGGGCCTGCCGACGGTCAGCCGGCGGCTACCGGAATGCGGGCCAGTGCTCCGGCCTTCAGGCCCGGGGGTGAAGGCCCGCGCTGGGAGGGCCGCCAGGGCCCGAGCAGTGCTCTAACCTGGCGGGACTGGCAGCACAAGCTGTCCACGACGATCATCCGCGAGAACCAAGCGGTGTACGTCGAGGACCTGTGCGTCGTCGGTCTCGGCCGGACGAGGCTCGCCAAGAGCGTCCACGACGCCGGATGGTCGTCGTTCGTCGGCATGCTGGAGGACAAGGCGGCGAGATACGGGCGTACGTTCGCCCGGGTGGACCGGTGGCTCCCGTCCACCCGGATGTGTTCGGACTGCGGGCGCGTCAACGGCCAGATGGCGCTGAACGTCCGATCGTGGGTCTGTCCGTGCGGCAGCCACCACGACCGGGACGTCAACGCCGCGATCAACATCAAGGCCGCCGGGCAGGCGGACTTCAACGACCGTGGAGCGCGGGTAGGACCGGGACCCGTCCCGGCACCGCGCGGTGAAACGGTAACCCACCAGAACACCGCGCGTGTCACGCGCAGCGTGGCTGGAATCGCCGCCGTTTAGAGCGGCGAGGATGTCGAATAGGAGTGGACGAACGCGGCGACGGCGTCGGCGATCAGCTGGACGGCGATCGCGGCGAGCAGCAGTCCGGCGATCCGGGTCAGCACCTCGATGCCGCCCGGCCGGAGCACCTTGACGATGCCGCCGGAGAACCGCAACGTCAGCCAGACCACCACCATCACCGCGACGATGCCGAGCGCGATCGCCAGATAGTCGGCGGCGGTCCCGGCACGCTGCACGAACAGCATGGTCGCCACGATCGCGCCCAGACCAGCCAGCAGCGGGGTACCCAGCGGGACCAACGCGATGTTGGACGTCGACTGCTGGCCCGGGTCGTCGGCCTTGCCGGTGAGCAACTCCAGCGCCACCAGGATGAGCAGCAGGCCGCCGGCGGCCTGCAGCGCCGGCAGCTCGATGTGCAGATAGGCGAGCAGCGTCTGCCCGGCGACCGCGAAGACCACGATCACGCCGAGGGCCAGTGCCACCGCCTGCCAGGCGGCCCGGCGGCGTTCCCGGACCGGCAACGCTCCGGTGAGGGCGAGGAAGATCGGCACCATACCGGGCGGATCGGTGATCACCAGCAGGGTTACGAAGACCTCGCCGAACAGCTTGAAATCCACCAGGTCAACCTAGTGACCGACGGATCGCCGGCCCGGACGGGTCCGGACCGGGTCGTGGTCGGGGTCAGCACCGGGTCCGGGTCGGGGTCAGAGCGGCGGTACGCCGTGTGCCGCCGCGATCAGCCGTTCGTACGCCGCCGGTGCGGTGGTGTACTCGCCCAGCCGGACCGTCTTGTGGCTGCCGTGGTAGTCGGAGGAGCCGGTGGCGACCAGCCCGAGCTCGTCGGCGAGCCGGCGTACGTGTGCCCGCTGGTCCGGCCGGTGATCGGCGTGGTCGGCCTCCAGGCCGGTCAGCCCGGCCGCGGCCAGGTCGGCGATCATGCTGTCCGGCACGGTCCGTCCCCGCTTGGTCGCGGACGGGTGGGCGAAGACCGTGACCCCGCCCGCCTCGTGGACCAGCCGGACGGCGGTGAAGACGTCGAGGTCGTCCTTGGGCAGCCGGTAACGTTGGCCGAGCCATTCCGGCCGGAACGCCTCGTCGGTGTCGGCGACCAGGCCGGCCCGGATCAGGGCCTGGGCGATGTGCGGCCGGCCGACGGTGCCGCCGGCGGCGTGGCCGAGCACCGCGTCCCAGCTGATGTCGTAGCCGTCGGCGCGCAGCCGGTCGACGATGCGCTCGCCGCGTACCGTCCGGGCCGCCCGGATCCGGTCCAGCTCGGCGGTCAACGGACCGTAGGTCGGATCGAACAGGTAGCCGAGCAGGTGCAGCGGGATGGACGGCTCGGTCCCGTACCACCGGCAGGAGATCTCGGCGCCGCGAATCAGGGTGAGCCCGACCGGGCGGGCCGCGGCCGCCAGCGCCCAGCCGGCGGTGGTGTCGTGGTCGGTGAGCGCCAGCACCGCCAGACCTGCGGCGGCGGCCTGCCGAACCAGGTCCGCCGGGTCGACCGTGCCATCGCTGGCGGTGGAATGGGTGTGCAGGTCGATCCGGCTGTCGACGGTCATCGGCGGTCCGGGGCACCGGCGACCAGCACCGGTTCGACGTCGATGGCGGCCGAGGCCGGTACGGCGATGTGCTCCACCGCACCACCCTGGCCGGCGCTGATCCGGTCCACGTTGATCTGGACCAGCTGGTCGGCGCCGGCCGCGTGCACCACGCTGTCATGATCCACCCAGACGGTGCTGCCGGCAAGCCGCTGCCCGGCTTCCCGCACCGCGCCGATCTGGTCGTCGAAGACCTGGTTCAGGTCGACGAGCAGGGCCAGCTCGGGCTCGCTGGCCACCCGCGCGTCCGCGACCCCGTTGGCCACCAGCCACCGGCCGTCCGCGGAGACCGCTCCCCGGCCGTCGCCGGTCAACGGCACCGCGCAGGCGGTCTTCACCGCGGTGAGGCCCTGTTCCACGTCCAGCAGGGCCAGGCAGGGGCCACCGGACGCGTCGTGTACCTGGGCGACGACGGTCTGCCCGCCCGGCAACGCGCCGTACACGACGCTGGCGGTCTCACTCCAGCTGGTCCGGGACTCGCCCTGGCCGGGCCGCCAGACGCCGTAGCCGCGGCGCCGCTCGCCGCCTCCGTCGCGTTCCAGCAGTACGTCGTCGCCAGCGAAGCCGACCGGCCGGCTCTGCTCCGGTGCTCGACCGCGTCTGGTGCCGGCCAGCTCGCCGTGTACCACCGAGGCCACGGCCAGCTCGGCGCCGTGCCGCCAGGCGATCCGGGTGCCGACCGGATCGACCACGACCGCGTCGACACCGGTCAGCACCACCTGCGGGGCGGTGTCGGGTGCCACGAACCACACTCCGGCCGCACCGTCTGCCGATGTCTCGGTGACGACGAGCCAACCATCCGTCAACCGGCTGGCCTGGGCGACGCCACCGATCTCCGCGAGGTCCATCCGCTGACCGTCGACGGTGTGCAGTTCGCCGGCCACCACGAGGTCGACCGGGGGTGCCTGGGTGGCGGCCAGCGGTTGACTGCGCAGGTCCTCACTGAACGGCAGCGGGGCAGCCGGAGCGGCCGGAGTGCTGGCTGCGACGTCCCCACCGGTCACCGTCAGCGGTTCAGCCAGGGCCGGCGGTTGCGAGCTGTCAACGAGCAGCAGATGGCCACTGGCGACACCGGCCGTGGCGAACAGGCAGAGACCGACCGCCGCAGCAGCTCCGTTGCGGGCCCGGCGGGTCCGCCGGGCCCGACGCATCGCACGGTCGGCGAGATCGGCGACCGCAGGCGGGTCGACGGCCTGGTCGCTCAGACACTGCCGGAGCGCTCGCTCAAGGTCGTCGGTCGCCACGACAGATGGACGCCGCCGTGTCGGTGGAAGGTTGTCGCTGGGTGGCCTGGAGCAACCGTCGCTGGGCGGCCTGGAGAAGGGAGTCACCGGTTCGCTACACCACTACTCTGGTGGATCGCACCGGTGCCGCCTGGGTCGGTGCCGGCAGCGGTCGGGCGGTGGTCGGCACCGGCACGGCGGGCCGAGCGGAGCGGGGTGCGGCGACGGCCGGGGCGGCTGTGGCAGGGACGAGGTGTGGTTCCTCGGCGGCGAGCCGTTTGCGCAGCGTGCCGAGCGCCCGGGAGGTCTGACTCTTCACCGTGCCCGGTGAGATGTTCAACAGGGCGGCGGTCTGAGCCTCGGAGAGGTCTTCGTAGTAGCGCAGCACCAGCACCGCACGTTGCCGGGCGGGCAACGCCTTGACATGGCGCCAGAGCACGTCCCGGTCGAGCTGCTGTTGGATGAGGTCCGGGCCGGCCCGTTCCGGCAGCGTCTCCGTGGGACGTTCACCGTGCCAGCGCCGACGCCACCAGCTGGTCGCGGTGTTGACGAGCACCCGGCGGGCGTACGGCTCCACCGCCTCGATCTGGCCGAGCCGCTTCCAGGCCAGGTACGTCTTGGTCAGCGCGGTCTGCAGCAGGTCCTCGGCGGTCGCCCAGTCACCGGCGAGCAGATAGGCGGTGCGCAGCAGCGCACCGGAGCGGGATGCGACGAACTCGCGGAAGTCCTCCTCCACGGAGTCCCTGGGCATCATCGGCTACCTCCCCCGTCACCGGACACGGTACGCCGGACGGGACACCGTCGGGGTCGGACCGACCGGTGGCGGGGCCGGGCGGAAGGAGACAACCGCGACGCCGTCACGCTCCGTCTTCCGCTTTGGCGGCGGCTTCGTCCTTGCTCAACCGTGCCTCGACGGCCTGCGGCTCGTACATCTCCTCGACCACCCGGAGGTAGAGCTCGTTCGGGTTCGGCAGGTGCTTGACCTCGCGCAGCGCCTGCTCCTGGCCGGCCGATTCGAGAATGAACGTGCCGTAGTTGAGGAAGCGGCCGAGCGGTGACTGCTCGTACTTCATGTCGGTCACCCGCAGCAGCGGCATCATCGCCACGTTACGGGTGACGATGCCGTTGACCACCATCACCCGCTTGTTGGTGAGGATGAAGCGGTCGAACCACCAGTCCGCGATCTTCCAGCCGACCCAGCCGAGCACACCGAGCCAGAGCAGCACCGCCACCGTGGTCAGGCCGCCGACGTCCTGACCGGCGAGGAAGCCGGAGAGGTAGCCGAGGACGAAGGTCGCGACCACCCCGATCAGCAGTGGGGTGAGCAGGTGGATCCAGTGCCGTTTCCACTCGCCCCGGTAGCGTTCGGTGGGGAAGAGGTACCGCGCGACCAGCGGGGTCGGCTCGTCCTCAAGCGGCAGCACCCGGCGCGGCTGCACCGGCATGCCGGAGGCGTCGACCTGGAGGCCGGCGAGCTCGTCCGCGGAGATGTCCGGCGGCGAGTAACTGATGATCGGCTCGTCGGGAACCTGACGGGTGCCGCCGCCGGACCGGCCGCCGTAGCCGGCACTGCTGGCGTACGCCGGACCGTCCGAGTAGGCCGGACCATCCCCGTAGGACGGCCCCTCACCGAAGTGGGGGCCGTCCTCCGGACGGATCTGCGGAATCGGCTCGGTGTCGCGTTGACGGCGCCTACGTGCGGCCTCGTCGTCAGCGTCGGGGGGCTCGGAGGGGTTGCCCATGGGCGACTAGGCCACGAGGCTAGTGAAGAAGTCGCCGAACCCTTGCGCTATGTCGACGATGCCGCCGCCCACCGACTTGAACACGTCGGCCGCCGAGTCGGGCCGGAACGCGACGAAGAAAATCAGGAACGCGATTCCGCCCCAGGTGAGGACCTTCTTGACCATTGCGGGCCATCCCCCTCCGTGTGGCGCGCCGCGACGCTCGTCCCGGCGTTACTAGAATATCAGCCCATCGTCCCGCGGTGGTGTAGTTGATCGTGGGAAAAGGTGTTCACGCTTTCCCGTGCAGGTACGGCGACGGCGCGCCGTACACCATCCCGGTCGGCACCTCCTCAGACAGGTCGTGCAGGACGATCTCCTCGGCCAGCAGGTAGCCGGCGTTCGCCGGCCAGGCCACTGCGTACAGCCACAGGCCACGCGCCTCGCCGACGTAGGCACAGCGGTCCGGCTCGGCCGGAATCGACCACAAGGGAGTTGGATGTCCACCAGCGCGCAGCTTGGCGTGCGGACCGCCACCGCCCGGACCGCCACCGACGGTCCGCCGGTCACCGGCTGACGGCCGGTCACCGAGCGCTCCAGTCAGTAGCTGCCCGGGATCCGGGCCGGGCAGTCCGGCGAACCGGGTGCCCAGCCCCACCCCGGGCTCCTCGGCCACCAGCACCAGGTCGGCCGGCCCGCCGGAGACCGGAGCGGGGCCGCTGAACGCGGTGACCGTAGCCCGGACCGCCTCCCGGTCGTCGCCGACCCAGCCGACGCCGGTCAACGTCCAGCCCGCCAGCAGCGGCCAGATCGCCCACAGTGGCACCGGCGCGGCCTGGCCCGGGCCGGCGGTGGCCAGCAGCCGGTGCGCCACACTCGCGACGATCTCGGCCCCGATGTGCTCGGCGACGTGCAGCGGAGGCACCGGCCCGCAACCGTCACAGCGGGACTCGGTGTGCATCAGGTCGGGCGGCCGCACCGGGCCTCCGCAACGAGGACAGCTCACCATCACACCCACGCCACCCACGTTGCTCGCCGCGCCGCTCCCCCGTCAAGCGAACCGGCTTTTTCGGTCGTTCTTTCCCTCTGTCGCGGGTCGGTACGCCCCACCCGACCAGGACGTTCGCCACTACCGCCCAGGTCGGGCCACTACCGCCCAGGTCCGCGCCGCCTTAGCCCCGGTCCGTGCGCGGCTACCGCCGGGCCGGTGCCGGTGCCTTGGCGGGGTCCGGCGGCGGCCCGGCGTGCGCCTGGATCCACGCATGCATCGCGATACCGCTCGCCACCCCGGCGTTGATCGACCGGGTGGAACCGTACTGGGCGATCGAGAACAGCAGCTCGCAGCCGGCCCGGGCGTCGTCGGACAGACCGGGGCCCTCCTGTCCGAACAGCAGGACGCAGCGGCGCGGCAACCGTACGGTCTCGATCGGCCGGGAACCGGCCAGGTTGTCGATCCCGACGACCGGCAGTTGGAGCCGGCCTGCCCAGGCCAGCAGGCCGGCGATGTCGGCGTGGTGGCGAACGTGCTGGTACCGGTCGGTGACCATGGCACCCCGGCGGTTCCACCGACGCCGCCCGACGATGTGCACCTCGGCGGCGAGAAAGGCGTTCGCGTTGCGGACCACCGTGCCGATGTTCAGGTCGTGCTGCCAGTTCTCGATCGCCACGTGGAACGAGTGGCGGCGCTGGTCGAGGTCGGCGACGATCGACTCGCGGCGCCAGTACCGGTAACGGTCGACGACGTTGCGGCGATCCCCGGCGGCGAGCAGTTCGGGGTCGTAACGCGGGTCCGAGGGCCAGTCACCGGGCCATGGGCCGACGCCGACCTGCGCCACGTCGACCCGGGCGTCGTCACTCGCCCCGTCGCCGACCGGCGGACCCGACCGCGCCGCGCTCTGCCACTGTTCCACGTTCTGCAGAGCCTACGGACCCGTCGCCGATGCCGGGATGCGGGACATCCCGGCCCAGGGGCGGCCGGTGGGCCGCCGGCCGCGCGTCCCCGCGCTTGCTGGACGGGCCTGGTTTCCGGGCCTGGACGCAATGAACGGCGGGGCCCTCCCCGGCACCCGCCGTCCACGCTCTGATGCCTAGAGATTCTGCCGGACCCACCCCGGCTCGGGAAGGGCACGAGCGGAGACGGAAGTCACAGTTACCGTTTTGTTACATTACTTTGGGTAGTCGGATCGAAGATTCAACCGACCCATCGGCGGCGGCGTTTATCCTAGTCACCCCGGCACTTCTCGATGAAACCGCGCACCACCTGCGAAAACTCCTGGAAACGCTCCCATCACGATGAGTGACCGCGAACGGACGCGTTTCGCGAGGTATCGATCGGGAATGCTGTGGCACGCAGAGCGGTTTCCCACGGTAGACCGGGGAATCACGGCCCCACATCTGGCGATCGGAGACATCGATGGCAACCGCTGAGCTAACCGCCGAGAACTTCGACGAGGTAACCTCCGCCGACGGCATCGTCCTGGTGGATTTCTGGGCGAGTTGGTGCGGACCCTGCGTTCGGTTCGCCCCCGTCTACGAGCGCTCGTCCGAGAAGCACACCGACATCACCTTCGGCAAGGTGGACACCGAGGCGCAGCAGGCGCTCGCCGCCAAGTTCGACATCCGGTCGATCCCGACGATCATGGCCATCCGCGACGGCGTCGTCGTGTTCGCGCAGCCCGGCGCGCTCCCGGAGTCCGCATTGGAGTCGCTGATCGAGCAGGTCCGGGCGCTCGACATGGACGACGTTCGCAAGCAGCTGGCATCGCACAACCACTGACCGTGCACGGCCAGGGCGGGCTACCGGTCACCAACCGCTGAACGGTAGCCCGCGACCGTGGCCGCCAGCACCTGGGCTCCCGGTCGCTGCCACACCAGCTCGTGGAACACCTCGACCTCGACCGGCCCGGTGTAGCCGGCCGCGTCCACCGCCGTGGCGAACCTGCCGAGGTCGATGCAGCCGGAGCCCGGCAGACCGCGCCCCAGCAGGACCCCCGCCGGCAGCGGAGTGATCCAGTCGGCGAGCTGGAAGCAGGCGATCCGACCGGCCCGACCGGCCCGCTCGATCTGCGCCCACACCTGGTCGTCCCACCACACGTGGTAGGTGTCGACCACCACGCCGACCGCCTCCGCCGGGTACGGCTCAGCGAGATCCAGCGCCTGGCCGAGTGTCGACACCACGCACCGGTCGGCGCAGAACATCGGATGCAACGGCTCGATCGCCAGGGTCACCCCGGCCTGCAACGCGTACGGAACCAGCCGGCCGACCGCATCACCGACCCGGGCCCGGGCACCATCCAGATCCCGGCCGTCCTGGCCGCCGGAGACCAGCACCAGGACCGGGGCGCCGAGTTCGGCGGCCTCGTCGACGGCGCGCCGGTTGTCGTCGTACCAGTCGTCCGCGCCGAAGAAGCCGCCCCGGCACAGCGAGGTGACCGGCAGGCCGGCGTCGCGCAACAGCGCGGCCGTCCGGCGCAGGCCGTACGCGGCGGTCTCCTCGCGCCACAGGCCGACCCCGCGGACCCCGGCGGCGACACAGCCGGCGACCAGCTCCGGCATCGGCCAGCGTCGGGTGGTCGCCGCGTTGAGCGCGAACCGGGGCGGCACCGGCCCGACACCGGCGGCCGGTACCTCGATCCCGGCGAACGGGTCACTCACCGGTCAGCTCCGGCACCTCGATCCGCCGGCCCTCCCGCGCCGACCGCAGGCCCAGCTCGGCGAGCTGCACCCCGCGCGCGCCGGCCCACAGGTCCCAGCCGTACGGGGCGTCCTCGACGACATGCCGCAGGAACAGCTCCCACTGCGCCTTGAACCCGTTGTCGAACTCCTCGTTGTCGGGCACCGTCTGCCACTGCGCACGGAACTCCTCGGTGACCGGCAGGTCCGGGTTCCACACTGGTTTCGGCGTGGTCGAGCGGTGCTGGACGCGGCAGTTACGCAACCCGGCGACCGCGCTGCCCTCGGTGCCGTCCACCTGGAACTCCACCAGTTCGTCGCGGTACACCCGGACCGCCCAGGACGAGTTGATCTGGGCGATGATCCGGCCGCCGTCGGGCCCCGGCCGGTCGATCTCGAAGATGCCGTACGCGGCGTCGTCCGCCGTGGCGTCGTACGGCTCGCCCGACTCGTCCCAGCGGCGGTCGACGTGGGTGGCCACCTGCGCGGTCACCGAGGTCACCCGGCCGAAGATCTGCTCCAGCACGTAGTGCCAGTGCGGGAACATGTCCACGGTGATCCCGCCGCCGTCCGCCGCCCGGTAGTTCCACGACGGCCGCTGCGCGGACTGCCAGTCCCCCTCGAACACCCAGTAGCCGAACTCGCCGCGTACCGACAGGATCCGGCCGAAAAATCCGCCCTTGACCAGCCGATCGAGCTTACGCAGGCCGGGCAGGAACAGCTTGTCCTGCACGACGCCGTGCTTGATCCCGGCCGCGTCGGCCAGCCGGGCCAGGTCGACCGCGCCGGCCAGATCCTCGGCAGTGGGCTTCTCGGTGTAGATGTGCTTGCCGGCCTCGATCGCCAGCCGCAGCGACTTCTCCCGCTGCGCGGTGACCTGCGCGTCGAAGTAGATCTGCAGGTCGGGGCGGGCCAGCGCGGCGGCGAGATCGGTGGTCCACTCGGTGAGGCCGTGCCGGTCGGCGAGTTCGCGCAGCTTGTGCTCGTTCCGCCCGACCAGCACTGGTTCCGGCCACAGTCGGGTGCCGTCGGCCAGCGACAGTCCACCCTGGTCTCGGATGGCGAGCAGGGACCGGACCAGGTGCTGCCGGTATCCCATCCGACCGGTGACGCCGTTGAGGATGATCCCGATGGTGGTGCGGGCCATGCCTCGCCTCCTTTGAAGTGGTGGTGGCGGGAAGTAACGGGTGTCTGTCGCAGGTCAGCGAGGTAGCGCGGGCCGGCTGAGGTAAGCGCTTTCCGGCGTACGCTACTGCCTCTCCGCAGCGTTCGGCAAGGGCTTTCCCGGCTCGCCGCCGGCCAGTCACGCTATCCTCACCGCAAGCATTCCGGACCGCGCGCAGTGCCGCGAGCATCCGGCCTGGCCGGCTCCCACCGCGCTGCGGGAGCCCGGGAAAGGAGCGGGTCGTGGCCACACTGGCCGATGTCGCGAAACGCGCCGGCGTGTCCCCGGCCACCGCCTCGCGGATCATCAACGGCAGCAGCAAACCCGTCACTGAAGCCCTGCGCGAGCGGGTGCTGGCCGCGGTCGAGGAGCTGCAGTACGTTCCGAACGCCCACGCGCAGTCGCTGGCCCGGTCGCACCGCAGCGCGATCGGCGTCATCGTGCACGACGTGTCCGACCCGTACTTCGCGGAGATCACCCGCGGCCTGCAGCGGGTGGCGACCGAACACGGCCGACTGGTGATCATCTGCAACAGCTACCGGGATCCGGACAAGGAGTTGCAGTACGTCGAGCTGCTCCGCGCCCATCAGGTGGCGGCGATCGTCCTCGCCGGATCCGGCTACCACGACGAGGCGTTCACCGCGACGCTCGCCGGCAAGCTGCGGGTGTACGAGCGCACCGGCGGACGGGTGGCGGTGATCGGCCGGCACGAGCACGCCGGCGACGCGGTGGTGCCGGACAACGAGATGGGCGGCTACCTGCTCGGCGCCGAGCTCTACTCCCTCGGGCACACCGACTTCGGGGTCGTCGCCGGGCCGAAGGTGCTGACCACCACCACCGACCGGCTCGCCGGGCTGCGTCGGGCCGCCCGCGAACACGGTCAGAAGCTGCCGGCGCGGCGGGTGGCGTACGCCGACTTCGACCGGGCCAGTGGCGCCGCGGCCGCGGCCAGCCTGCTGGACGCCGAGCCCGGATTGACCGCGATCGCGGCGTTGAACGACTCGATGGCGATCGGCGTGCTGGCGTTGCTGCGCTCCCGCGGCATCGTCGTGCCCGACCAGTTCAGCGTGGTCGGCTTCGACGACATGCCGGTCGCCCGGGACGTCACACCGGCGCTGACCACCGTACGGCTGCCGCTGGCCGAGATGGGCGCCCGGGCGATGACGCTGGCGCTGCGGTCGCCCGGCGGGGCACGCCCACCGCTCATCGAGGAGATCGGCGCCGAGCTCGTCCGCCGGGACAGCGCTGGGCCGCCCCGGACCGGGTGATCTGACCGGTCGGCCGACTTGCTTCGGAGTCGTACGTATGTTCGAATGATGGCCATGCGTTGGGACACCTTGTCGGCTCCCCCCGACCAGCAGGTCCCTCCCGGGGCAGCGCCGGCGGCTCCACCCCTGCCGCTGGCGCTGCCCGAGGCCGTGCAGCGCACCTTCGACACGCCCGGCTTCGCCGGGATGACCTTCTACGAGATTCACGCCCGGTCGATCATCAACCGGGTACGCGGCTCCGGCCGCGTCCCGTTCGAGTGGACCGTCAACCCGTACCGCGGCTGCGGCCACGCCTGCACGTACTGCTTCGCCCGCAACACCCACACCTACCTGGACCTCGACGCCGGCCTCGACTTCGACACGAAGATCGTCGTGAAGGTCAACGCCGCGGCGCTGCTCCGCCGGGAGCTGGCCGCGCCCAGCTGGTCGGGCGAGCCGATCGCGATGGGCACCAACGTCGACTGCTACCAGCGCGCCGAGGGACGCTACCGGCTGATGCCCGGGATCATCGAGGCGCTGAGCGGTGCCGCCAATCCGTTCTCCATCCTCACCAAGGGCACGCTGATCCTGCGGGATCTGCCGCTGCTGCGCCGGGCCGCCCAGGTCACCCGGGTCAGCCTGGCCATGTCGGTCGGGTTCGTCGACGAGCCCCTGTGGCGGGCGGTCGAGCCCGGCGCGCCGAGCCCGGCCCGACGACTCGACACGGTCCGCGCGTTGACCGACGCCGGCTTCGACGTCGGGGTGCTGATGGCGCCGATCCTGCCCGGGCTGACCGACGACGCGGAGTCGATCGAGGCCACCGTCGGCGCGATCGCCCGGGCCGGCGCGATCAGCGTCACCCCACTGCCGCTGCATCTACGCCCCGGCGCCCGCGAGTGGTACGCCGCCTGGCTCGGCCGGACCCGCCCCGATCTCGTCCCGCGTTACCGGGCGCTGTTCCGCTCCGGGTCCTATCTGCCGCAGGCGTACCAACGGGAGGTCGTTGGCCGGGTGCGGATGGCCGCTCGCCGGCACGGCCTGTCCCCCACCGGGCCGGGTGCCGCTCGGCGGCTCGACGAGGCGGGCGGCGCCACCGGGAACTAGGCTCGACGGGTGAGGACTCCGCAACAGATCCTGGCCGACGCGCGGACCATCGCCGTCGTCGGCGCGTCACGTGACCCGGCGAAGTCGGCGCACAGCGTGCCGGCGCAGCTCATCCGGTACGGCTGGCGGGTCATCCCGGTCAACCCGCACGTCGCCGAGATCTTCGGCCAGCCGACCTACCCGAGCCTCGCCGAGCTCGACGTACCGGTCGATCTGGTCAACGTCTTCCGGCCGGTGCCGGAGGCCGTCGAGGTGGTACGTGCCGCGGTACGGATCGGTGCCCCCGCTGTGTGGCTGCAGAGCGGGATCGCCTCGCCGGTCGCCCGTGAGATCGCCGCCACGGCCGGGATCGACTACGTCGAGGACCGGTGTACGGCCGTCGAACGGGCCCTCGGCGGCCTCACCCGGGCCGGCTGACCCGGCCTGCGGCCCGTGGCCCGCGACGCAGCCACCGACCCGGCATGCGGCCGGGCCGGACGGAGCGCAGCGGGCAGCGCGCCGAGTCAGCGGTACTCGGCCTCCCGGACACTGTTGCCACCGTCGACGACGAGCATCTGGCCGGTGATGTAGGAGGCGGCCGGCGAGCAGAAGAAGGCGATGGCGGCGGCCACCTCGTCCGGGGTGCCGGGACGGCCGATCGGCGTACCCATGCCCTGCTTGAGCTCGGTGACCGTCGACGCGGCCGTGTAGATCGTGCCCGGTGCGACCGCGTTGACGGTGACGCCGTCGGCGACCATCTCCATCGCCAGCGCCCGGGTGAGCCCGACGACGCCGGCCTTCGCGGCCGCGTACCCCGCCTCGGTAGGCAGGGCGTTGACCGGCCCGGCGGTGGCTGCCAGGTTGACGATCCGGCCCCAGCCACGCTCCGACATCCCACCGATGAAGGCCCGGCTGCACAGGAACGCGGTGGTGAGGTTGCGGTCGATTTCCGCCCGCCACTCCTCGAAGGTGAGCTGGGCCACCGGCCGCAACACCTCCGGGCTGGCCCGACTGGCCAGTCCTGCGTTGTTGACCAGCACCTCCACGTCGCCCAACTGTTCGGCCACCGCGTCCGCCAACGCGCCGACCTCGGCCTCGTCGGTCAGGTCCGCGACGAACCCGGTCGCGCCGAGCTCCGCCGCCCGCTCGTGGATCCGCCGGGTGGTGGAGACGATCGCCACCCGGGCACCGAGCTCGCCGAGCCGCCGGGCCGTGGCATAGCCGATCCCGTCCGAGCTGCCGGCACCGGTCACCAGTGCGACCCGGCCGTCCAGACGCAACGTACCGAGCTCAGGTGCCGGCCCGGCCGCACCGTCCGGATCCGTCCGGTCCGGATCGGTACCGTCCCGGTCCGGACCCGACGGGACGGCGGCTGAGCTCTGGTCCGGTCCGGGGCGCAGGGTGGCGACCGGGGACGGGTGTGGGCCGGCGTCCAGTCCAGCGCGGCCGACCACGGCTCGTACGTCAGAAACCATGGGCTGATCCTGCCCGCTGGCGCCGTCGCGGGCAACGACGCTGCCCGTGAGCGGTTCGCCAGTACCGACTACTCTGATCGGGCGAACCCGCCCCGCAGAGAGACCATCGCCGATGAGCCAACCCCAGCAGCCGGGCAACTGGAGCGATCCGTCCTGGCCGAGCCACCAGTCGCCGGCCGGCTACCCGGCGACCGGCCAGCAGCCAACCGGGTACGGCGTGCCCGGTCAGCCGCCGGCCGGCTACCCGGCGCCCGGCTACCCGCCGGCCGGGTACGCCGCGCCGGGCTACCTGTATCCGCCGCCCGCCCCGATGCCGATGAACGGCCGGGCGATCGCCGCGCTGGTCCTCGGCGTCCTCGGCGTCCTCGGGCTGTGCGGCTATCTGGTGCCCGGGTTGATCGGCATCATCGGCGCACTGCTCGGGCACTCAGCCCGGCGTCAGATCCGCACCGCGGCCGAGCAGGGGCGTCCGGAGCAGGGCGACGGGATGGCACTGGCCGGGATGATCACCGGCTGGATCGCCTTCAGCCTCGGGATGGCCGGGGCGGTTGTCTTCACGGTCGCGATCGCGGCCAACATCAGTCAGGGCTAGCAGCAGCCAGGCCGCCACAGAAGGAGATCCGGGTGAAGGAGCCAGACGCCGGCGGCCAGATCCGCCCGCCATCACCGCAGTCCCCGCAGACCGGCGCCGGGCCGGCACCAGCCGACGGGCAACCGCCGCGCGGCGAGCTACCGCCACCGGGCCAGTACCCGCCGCCGGGCCAGTACCCGCCGCCGGGCTATCCGGCCGGCGAGTATCCATACGGCGGGTACCCGTACGGCTACGCCGCGCCGCAGCCAATGAACAGCATGGCACTCGCGTCGTTCATCGTGTCGCTGGTCAGCCTGTTCAGCTGCCCGCTGCTCGGTGGGATCTCGGTCTACCTCGGGCGCCGGGCTCGCGACGAGATTCGCCGGACCGGCCAGCAGGGCGACGGGCTCGCCCAGGCCGGCGTGATCATCGGCTGGTGCGGGGTCGGCTTCGGGGTGCTGATAGCACTGTTCATGGTGGTCTACTTCGGATTCATTCTCGCCATGCTCAACAACACCACGGCCGGCTTCTGAGCTTGGCGGCCGCGCCGTCGGGCAGCGGTCCGGCCAGATGGCGGTCCGGCCGGGCAGCGGTCCGGCCGGGAGGGCGGTGCGCGGGCGAGGTCCGGTCAGGCCGGCGGCCCCGCCTCCGGCGGCAGCGGCGGCGACGTGCGGCTGCGGGTCCCGCCGAGCACGACCACCGCGACACCGACCAGCAACAACCCGAGCCCGGGCAACGCGGCGGTACGGGGCACCTGGCCCAGCCACAGCCAGGCGATCAGCGCGGCGCCGGGCACCTCCAGCAGGATGAGCACGCTGACCGTGGTCGCGGGAATCTTGTGCAGGGCGTAGCTGAACATCGAATGACCGAGCAGCTGGGCACCGACCACCAGGCCGAGCACCGCCAACCAGGCCGAGCCGGGAAACCCGGTCAGTTGGATCCCGCCGGCCAGGCAGACGACGAGCAGCACGCCCGCGCAGACGCCGTAGCAGATCGTGGTGTACGTGGTGGTGCTGATCGTCTGCCGGGCCTGCTCGCCGAGCGCGGTGTAGCAGGCGGCGAAGACCGCCCCGGCCAGAGCCAGCAGGTCACCGAGGACAGCCTGCGCGTCGAACCCGACGTCGGCCCCGGTGGCGAGCACCGCGCCGAGCACCGCGAGACCGATCCCACCCCAGGTGACCAGCGGCAGTCGCCGGCCCTGAGCCAGCGCGATCAGGCCCTGCCAGACCGGCTGGGTGGCGACCAGCGCCGTGGCGGTCGCCACCGAGGTGAGCTGTGCGCTCGGCATCCAGGTACCGAAGTGCGCGGCGAGTGCGACACCGGCCAACGCGCTCCAGCCGGCCTGGCTGCGGCCGCCCGGTCGGGCCAGCAGCCGCAGCTCGGGCCGGCGCCGGGCCAGTACGAAGGGCGCGACCGCACCGGTGGCCAGCACATTGCGCCAGAAGGCCACAGCGAGGGCGGGCGCGGCGGCGAAGGCGATCAGCGGCGCCGAGGTGGACACGGCAAGTACGGCGATCGCGGTGGCACCGGTGGCGAGCAGCTCACCCCGGCCGCCCGGACCGGAGGGGTGGGCACCGGGGGACACGGGATCTGATCCTCACAGACCACCGACCGGGTCCGTGCACCGGGACCGCGTCGACCGGCCACGGCGTCACCTGCTGGCCGGCTCCGGCGCGACACCGCGCCGGGACTACGGCAGGATGGTCGACATGACCGACCCGACAGAAACCGGCGGGCCCGTCCCACTGGTGGATGAAGCCGGCAAGAAGGCTGCGGTCGCGTGGGTCTCGGTCGACGGCGCCCCCGCCCGGGCCCTGTGGTGCGTGCCGGCCGATGGCTCGCTGCACGTGGTGACCGGGACCGGCGAGCAGTCCGCCGCCGGTCTGGCGGCCGGCGTACCGGCGACGGTGACGCTGCGGGGCGATCACGGCGGCCGGATCGTGTCCTGGCCCGCCGAGGTAACCCTGATCGAGCCGGCCGACCCCGACTGGGAGTCGGTCGCGGCCCAGGTGGCCGCCAAGCGGCTGAACGCCCCGGGCAGCCCGGCCGACCTGGTGCGACGGTGGGCCGACGAGTGCCAGCTGTACCGCCTGACCCCGGCCGGGCCGCCGGTGGCGGCCGGCGCGTCACTGCCGGACGGATCGCTCGCCGCGCCGCCCCGCCCCAGCACGGTCACCCGGCCGACCCGTCGTCCGTTCCGCCTGCACCGGGTCCGCCGACGCTGAACCACGCCAGGGCCCACGCCGTGCCGCGGTCTGGACAACCGGGCGACCCACGCCGGATCGAAGGTCAGCCGACGAACGGCGGTACGGCGATCTGCCCGCTGGCGATCGGCACCACCTGGCCGGCGACGGTGGCGCTCCGCGCCCGTCCACCCAGCGCGGTCACCGTACAGTCCAACGTCGATGGACGGCCCAGCTCGACCCC
The DNA here is from genome assembly GCF_003751085.1 of Micromonospora sp. Llam0. Taxonomy (NCBI): domain Bacteria; kingdom Bacillati; phylum Actinomycetota; class Actinomycetes; order Micromonosporales; family Micromonosporaceae; genus Micromonospora; species Micromonospora sp. Llam0. The sequence goes on from NZ_RJJY01000002.1 coordinate 700,573, forward strand.
CTGCCGGACGAGATACCGTGACTGGCCGTTGGCCGGCAGCAGACCGCTGCCCACCGCCCAGACGCCGAGGCCGAGGGCGGCGGACCCGGTAGCCGGGTCCTCGGTCACCCCGGCTCCCGGGCAGAAGACCCGGCAGTGCGCCGTCGGCCGCTCCGGCTCCCCCGCCGGGGAGCCGGCCACCGCCCAGGTCAGCACGCTGACCATCCCGACGCCGGCCCGGGCGGCGGCCGCCGGGTCACAGGTCGCTCGGGCGAGCGCTTCGGGACGTACGCACAGGTAGTCGAACTCCAGACCACAGCCGGCCCGGCGGGGTGCCGGACCGGTGTGGTCGGCCGCGGTCAGACCGACCGCGGCCAGCAGCGGGGCCGGGTCCACCGGCGCCCCGAGAGTCGGCTCGCCGCCGCGCAGTGTGGCGTACCCGTGCTCGGTCAGCTCGACCGGCAGCAACCCGGCACCGCACTGCTGGGTCACCGTCCCGGCACTCACCAGGCCTCGCCGGCCGGCGGTGACCGCCGCACCGATGCTCGGATGCCCGGCGAACGGAAGTTCCTTCTCCGGTGTGAAGATCCTCACCCGGTAGCTGGCGTCCCGGGTGCCGGGCGGTAGGACGAACACCGTCTCGGACAGGTTGAACTCCCGCGCGATCGCCTGCATCTGGTCGACGGCCAGCGCATCGGCACCGAACACCACGGCGAGCGGGTTCCCGGTGAACGGCCGGTCGGTGAAGACGTCGACGATCTCGTACCGGAGGCTGGACATGAAACAAACCCTACGGCCCGTACGCTGTGGCCGTGACTACGGCGACCAGGGTGTACGTCGCCCGGCTTGCCGGGCTCGCCGTCTTCGACCCCAACGGCGACCAGGTCGGGCGGGTCCGGGACGCGGTGGTACGGCTGCGGACCACCAACCGGCCACCTCAGGTGGTCGGACTGGTGGCGGAGATGCCGATGCGTCGGCGGATCTTCCTGCCGATGGGCCGGGTTACCGCGATCGACCCGGAGTCGGTGCTGCTCAACACCGGCACCCTCAACCTGCGGCGGTTCGAGAAACGGCCGAACGAGTTGCTGGTGCTGGAGGACCTGCTGGACCGGCGGGTCCGGTTCGACCCTGAGGATCAGCCCGGTTCGGTGGTGGACGTCGCGATGGAGGCGAACCGGGTCGGCGAGTGGTCGCTGACCCGGGTCGCGGTCCGGGAGATCACCGGGCGGTTGACCCGACGCGGTCACCTGCACCAGCTCGACTGGCACCGGGTGCGCGGGCTGATCGGGCTACCGGACACCCAGGGCACGGCCGGGCTGCTCTCCGTACTCGATCAGATGCGCGCGGCGGACCTGGCGAACGCCCTGCAGGATCTCCCGGACAGCCGCCGGCACGAGATCGCCGCCGCGCTCGACGACGAACGCCTCGCCGACGTGCTGGAGGAGTTGCCCGAGCACGACCAGGTGGCGATCCTGACCGCGCTGGACCGGGAACGCGCCGCCGACGTACTGGAGGAGATGGATCCGGACGACGCGGCCGACCTGTTGGCCGAGTTGCCGCCGCCGGAGCAGGACGTGCTGCTGGATCTGATGGAGCCGGACGAAGCGGACTCGGTACGCCAGTTGCTGCAGTACCAGGCGGGGACCGCCGGTAGCGTGATGACCTCCGAGCCGGTGATCCTGACGCCGGACGCCACCGTCGCCGAGGCGTTGGCCCGGATCCGGGAGCCGCAGCTACCGCCGGCGATCGCCGCCCAGGTCTTCGTCGCGCGGGCGCCGATGGCCACCCCGACCGGTAAGTACCTGGGTGTGGTGCACTTCCAGCGGCTGCTGCGGGAGCCGCCGGCGGAACTGCTCGGCGGGGTGGTGGACAGCGGCATCGACCCGTTGCAGCCGGAGACGCCGCTGCTGGAGATCACCCGACGGATGGCGACCTACGACCTGGTGGCGATGCCGGTGGTCGACGCGACGAACCGGCTGGTCGGCGCGGTGACCGTGGACGACGTGCTGGACCATTCGCTGCCGGCGGACTGGCGGGACCGGGACACCCCGCTCGACGACGGGAGCGCAGATGGCTGAGCACCGCCGGACCGTACGTCTGGACCAGCCGCGCGATCCTGGCCGGCTGTCGCTGCCCCGCTACGACCCGGAGGCGTTCGGGCAGTGGGCCGAGGCGATCGCCCGGTTCATGGGCACCGCCCGGTTCCTGGTCTACATGACGGTCTTCGTCGTCGGCTGGATCGCCTGGAACACCCTCGCCCCGGCGGACCTGCGCTTCGACCCGTACACCTTCACGTTCCTGACCCTGATGTTGTCGGTCCAGGCCTCGTACGCGGCGCCGCTGATCCTGCTGGCGCAGAACCGGCAGGCCGACCGGGACCGGGTCTCGCTGGAGGAGGACCGGCGGCGCGCGGCGATGCAGAAGGCCGACACCGAGTACCTGGCCCGGGAGATCGCCTCGCTGCGGGTGGCGGTGGGCGAGGTGGCGACCCGTGACTTCCTGCGGTCGGAGCTGAGCCGGCTGGCCGAGGAGCTCGACGAGCAGGCGTACCGCCGGCACCGGCTGGACCGCCGCCCGGTGGAGGGGCCACAGCCGCCGGACAGCCGACCGGACCTGCCGCCGGACGGGACCGCGGCCGCCGGACAGTGACCGACGGCGACCTGCACACCCGACGTAGCATGGCGAGCATGTCCGCACCGACCAGCACCGTCAACGACGCCATCAACGCCGCCCTGGCCACGGTCAACGACCCGGAGATCCGCCGCCCCATCACCGAGCTCGGCATGGTGCGCTCCGCGACGATCGACGCCGCCGGCCGGGTACGGGTCGAGCTGCTGCTGACGGTCGCCGGCTGCCCGTTGAAGGACAAACTTCGCACCGACATCACCGAGGCGGTGACCCGGGTGCCCGGGGTCACCGGGGTGGACGTCGACTTCGGTGTGATGAGCCCGGAGCAGCGCAAGTCGCTGCAGGAGCAGCTGCGCGGCGGTTCCGCCGGCGCCGAACCGGTCATCCCGTTCGCCCAGCCCGGGTCCCGCACCCGGGTCTACGCGGTGGCCAGCGGCAAGGGCGGGGTCGGCAAGTCCAGCGTGACGGTGAACCTGGCGGCCGCGCTCGCGACGCGCGGGCTGTCGGTCGGGGTGATCGACGCCGACATCTACGGACATTCGGTGCCCCGGATGCTCGGCGCGGAGGGAAGGCCGACCCGGGTCGAGGAGATGATCATGCCGCCGCAGTCGCACGGCGTGAAGGTCATCTCGATCGGCATGTTCACCGCCGGCAACGCGGCGGTGGTCTGGCGTGGGCCGATGCTGCACCGGGCGCTGCAGCAGTTCCTCGCCGACGTCTACTGGGGTGACCTGGACGTACTGCTGCTGGACCTGCCGCCGGGCACCGGGGACGTGGCGATCTCCCTGGCCCAGCTGCTGCCCAACGCCGAGATCCTGGTGGTGACCACGCCGCAGGCGGCCGCCGCCGAGGTGGCCGAACGGGCCGGTGCCATCGCGCTGCAGACCCACCAGCGGCTGGTCGGCGTGGTGGAGAACATGTCCTGGCTGGAGCTGCCCACCGGGGAACGGATGGAGATCTTCGGCAGCGGCGGCGGCGGCACTGTCGCCGAGTCGCTGACCCGCACCGTCGGCGCCCAGGTGCCGCTCCTCGGCCAGATTCCGCTGGACACCCGGGTACGGGAGACCGGTGACCGCGGCACCCCGATCGTGCTGGCCGATCCGCAGGCCCCGGCGGCCCGGGCGCTCGATGCGGTCGCCGACCGGCTCGCGGTCCGTCGCGAGTCGCTGCTGGGCAAACCCCTGGGCCTGCGGCCGTCCGCCGGCTGACCGTCAGAGGGCGTCAGGTGGCGTCGGCGTCCAACGTCCTGGCCGGGACGGCGGCTGGATTGGTCCCGGCGGCCGGGCTGGTCCCGGCGGCCAGGCCGGTATCGGCGGCCGGGCTGGTCGTGGCAGCCGACCTGCTGGCACCACCGGTCACCGTCGTCGGCTTCGCGGCGGACTTCAGATCGGCCGCTTCGGCGACCTCACGCAGCTCGTCGCGGACCCCGCTGACGTCGGAACGCAGGTCGTCGTAGACGCCCTGCAACGGCTTGCGCAGCGCGGCCTCGTCCTCCTCGCTGAGCAGGTGCTTGCGGATGAACGCCTTGGGGTGCAGGTCCTCGAGCTGGATGTCGGTGCCCAGTTCACGGCCGAGGTCCGAGGTGGCGTTACGGGCCATGTTGCGCAGATTGCGCAGCATCCGCAGGCCGTCGGAGATGACCTGCGGCAACCGGTCACCGAAGATCAACAAAGCGAGCAGCAGGAGCAGACCGATCTCCCACCAGTTCAGGTTGTCGAACATGCTCCGGGCCTCCCTGTGCCGCCGTCGAAGGCAAGGGTACGCACGTCACCAGCCGGTCCGGGAGGGCCGACCGGGTGTTACTTGGCGTCGGCGGCCAAGGTCACCGAGGCCGACCGGGCCTCGCTGCCCCGGCGGTAGTCGACCGTCACGACCGACCCGGGGGCGTACTTGCGCACCAGCGCGATCAGGTCGGTCGCCTGGTCCAGGGGCCGACCGTCGATCCGCAGCACCACGTCGCCGGCCTGCAGGCCGGCGGCGTCCGCCGGCCCGCCGTCGACCACCTCACTGAGCCGGACACCGGCACCGGGGGTACGGGCGGCGTCGGTCACCTGAGCACCGAAGATCGTCCGCCGGGCCGTGCCAGTGTCGATGATCTCCTGGGTGATCCGCTTCGCGTGGTTGATCGGGATGGCGAAGGCGAGACCGATGTTGCCGGCCGTCTCCTCGTCGGCGGCCAGCGACTTGATCACCGAGTTGACACCGATCACCCGGCCGGCGGCGTCCACCAGCGGGCCGCCCGAGTTGCCCTGGTTCACCGCCGCGTCGGTCTGGATCGCCGCGTAGTAGCGCACCTGGCCGCCGGGCTCCCCAGCCTGGATGGTGCGGTCGAGGGCGCTGACGATCCCCGAGGTGACCGTGTTGGTCAGCGCGAGCGGCGAGCCGAAGGCGAGCACCGGATCGCCGACCGCGATCGCCTCGGAGTCGCCGAACTCGACCGGCGTCAGCCCGGTCCGGTCGACCTTGATCACCGCCACATCCGATTCCGGCTCCTGGCCGACGATCGAGGCCCGCGCGGTCGAGCCGTCGTTGAACAGCACCATCGCCTCCTCGGCCCCCACCCCGACCACGTGGTCGTTGGTGATCACGTAGCCGTCGGCGGTGGCGACGAAGCCGGAGCCGACGCTCTGCCCGCCCGGCCCGCTCACCTGCACGGTCACCACGCTCGGCAGGACCCGTTGGGCCACCCCGGCCAGCGAGTCGGCCGGCCGCTGCGCCGCCCCGGGCGGATCGGCCGGCGAGCCGCCGAGCACCGTCCCGGCACCGGCGACACCACCCCGGACCGCGAAGGCGAACCCGAGGGCACCGCCGAGGCTTCCGGCGAGCAGCGCGGCGATCACCGACACGACCACGTACGGCGTGAACCCACGGCGTACCGCCGGCTCCGGTTCGACGACCGGTTCCGGACCCTCGCCGGTGCCGGCAGCACCCGGCGGGACGTCGACCACCACCGCAGCCGGCGCGTACGGATCACGCCAGGGATCCCGCAACGCGTCCGACCACCACGGCGACGGCTGCGCCGACGGGCCGTACGACGGCGAACCGGCCGCCGGTCGGTGCACCGGTACCGATGCGCCGTACGACGGCGGGTAGGGCGGCGGACCGGCCACCGGCGGGTACGGCGGAGTCGGTGCGGGACCGTACGGCCCAGCCCACCCGCCGACCGGCGGCTGGTGCCCCGGCGGTGCGATCCCGTCGGCCTGGCGCCAGTTTCCGCCGTCGGTCACGGTTGCCTCCCAGTCCATCCCCCAGCGCGACGGCACCGGTCCGATCGGTGACATCGCTCCGCGTCCAGGATTGCACGGATAATCGAAGAACATTCAGTGGTCGCCGAACAGCGGTGTGCCCCGGTGCCCGCCCAGCCGGTCGACCAGCGGCGCTCTAGCTTGATTTTTAACCCGTCGGTGGCGGGCGCCGGTTGCTCCTGTGAGGATTCCGGCGTGTCGGGCTGACGTGGGAACGGCCACCGTTGATGATCTTCGGGTTCCCTGGCAAGGACGCGAGATCAAGGCGGTGGCCGTGGCCACGATTTTGGACCATCTGAGTGGGCTGGTGTTACCCGGCTCTGTCTCGACCGGGCCGGTGAGGGATCCGGCGGAGGTGTTGGCCGGGTTTCGGCGGGACTTCCACCAGGCCCTGTCACGGCGGTCGGATGCGTTGTTCGAGTTGACCGACGCGGTGTTGTGCGCGGATGGGCCGGTGCGGTCGTTGCCCGGGTTGTCGCTGGTAGCGGAGTACCGCCGTGGGCACGGCGCGTTGTACGACGCCTTGGCCGCCGGGCGGGTTGACGTGCAACGGCTGCGTACGGCGGTGGCGGCGGTGCCGCCGCCGCGGGCGGCTGACGGGCGGCTCGTCCTGGCCGTGGATGTGACGTGCTGGCTGCGGCCGGAGGCGCACACGTCGCCGGAGCGGATCCTGTGTCACACCTACGGCCGTGGCAGGGACCAGCACATCGGAGTTCCGGGCTGGCCGTATGCGTTCGTTGTGGCGTTGGAGACCGGCCGCACCTCGTGGACCGCACCGCTGGACGCGGTCCGCTTGGCTCCGGGTGCGGATCTGGCGGCGGTGACCGCCGCCCAGTTGCGGGACGTGGTCGGCCGGTTGATCGCCGCCGGCCATTGGCGGCCCGGCGATCCGCAGGTCTGGGTGGTGATGGACGCAGGCTACGACGCGGCCCGCCTGGCCTGGCTGCTGCGGGACCTGCCGGTGCGCGTCCTGGCCAGGCTGCGCTCGGACAGGGTCCTGCGCCGACCCGCGCCACCACCGCTGCCCGGCCGGCGGGGCCGGCTGCCCCGCCACGGCGCCGAGTTCATCTTCGGCGACCCCCGCAGTTGGGGTGCCCCGGATGTGACCACGGTGACCGATACCCGCCTCTACGGCACCGTCACCGCCCGAGCCTGGCACCGCTTGCATCCGAGACTGACCCGCCGCGCGGCCTGGACCGACTGCCCTGCACTGCCGATCCTGGAAGGCACCGTGATCCGTCTCGACGTCGGGCGGCTGCCGTCGGGCGCGACCGCGAAACCGGTATGGTTGTGGTGGTCCACCGGTATCGACCACGAGCCGGGCCACGATCCCAGCCCGGATCCGGCGATGATCGACCTGTTGTGGCAGGCGTTCCTACGCCGCTTCGACATCGAGCACACGTTCCGGCTGTTCAAGCAGACCCTCGGCTGGACAGTGCCGAAACTGCGCGACCCGCACGCCGCCGACCGGTGGACCTGGCTGATCATCGCCGCCTACACGCAGCTGAGGCTGGCCCGGCCACTGGCCGCCGACCTGCGTCACCCATGGGAACGACCAGCGCCACCCGAACGGCTCACCCCATCCCGGGTCCGCCGCGGATTTCGGCACCTACGTCCGACAAGCACCTGCCCCGCCAGCGCGCCGAAACCCACCCGGCCAGGCCCCGGACGACCACCCGGCACACCCAACCGTCACCCCACCCGCCGCTACGACGTCCACACCGTCACCAGCAGCCAAACCGGGAAGACGACCTCCAGAAAGAAAAAATCGGCCAATCCCAGACCACGCCGCACAGGTTAAAGATCAAGCTAGGGCGTGTATCAAAGTCGGCCGTGGGCGGGTGACGAACTTCCGGCGTGTCGCTGCCCGGTAAACAGCGAGGCCTCCGGTAGATGGCTTATCGACCAAGACGAACCATCAACACGGAGACCTCGTGACCAGCGTAGCGGTGACGAGGCGGCACGACCTGACGGACGCGCAGTGGGCAGTCCTGGAGCCTCTCCTGCCCACCGCACGCCGACCGGGCCGACCGCCCGCATCAACGAAACGGCAGCTCATCGACGCGATCCGGTGGCGCACACGGGCCGGCGCCCCGTGGCGGGACATCCCCGACCACTACGGCTCCTGGGCGGCGGCGTACGCCCTGTTCCGCCGGTGGCAGCGCGACGGGACCTGGGCCAGGATCCTGACCGCGTTGCAGGCCCTGGCCGACGCGGCGGGACGGATCGTCTGGGACGTGTCCGTGGACTCCACGATCAGCCGAGCGCACCAGCACGCCGCCGGAGCGCGTAAAAGGGGGATCTGCAGGCCGAACCACCCGGCGGTACCGGGTCGGAACCCGACGACCACGCGTTGGGGCGTTCCCGTGGCGGACGGACCACGAAACTGCACCTGGGCTGTGAACAGGGACAGAAACCGCTGTCGATCGTGCTGACCGGCGGGCAGCGTGGCGACAGCCCGCAGTTCACGACGGTCCTCGACGGTGTGCGGGTGCCCCGGGTCGGGGCCGGTCGGCCCCGGACCCGTCCGGACCGGGTGCTGGCGGACAAGGCGTACACGTCGAAGGCGAACCGTGCCTACCTGCGTCGACGGGGTGTCGCCGCGACGATCCCGTCGAAGGCCGACCAGGACGCCAACCGGCGGAAGAAGGGGTCGAAGGGCGGCAGGCCGCCGGCCTTCGACCCCGAGATCTACAAGCAGCGCCACGCGGTCGAGTGCGGGATCAACCGGCTCAAGCGCAACCGTGCCGTCGCGACCCGCTACGACAAGCTCGCGGTCCGGTACGAGGCGACCGTGCAGGTCGCGGCGATCAACGAGTGGCTGTGACCGACTTTGATACACGCCCTAGGCTCGTACCGGCAACCGCCGCCCGACCCCCCGCTGGAGGTGCGCCATCCACCCGGTCACCCGACCCCCTGCCTGGACGGCGCCCCAGGCCCTCCAGTTCGTCACCGGGTACGCCGCCGAGGACCTGGTGCTGCGTACCGCCCGTAGCCTGGCCGAGGAGGTCGGGCTGCGCCCGGTCTCGCCGGACGCCGGCGCGACGCTGCGGCTGCTCGCCGCCGCCGGCAACGCACGCGCCGTCGTCGAGATCGGCACCGGGACCGGGGTGAGTGGCGTCTGGCTGCTGCGCGGGATGCGCCCCGACGGGGTGCTGACCACGATCGACGTGGAGAACGAGCACCAGCGGATGGCCCGGCGGATCTTCATCGAGGCCGGCTACCCGACGTCGCGGACCCGGATCATCACCGGCCGGGCGCTCGATGTGCTCCCCCGGCTGGCCGACTCGGTGTACGACATGGTCTTCGTCGACGGTGACAGCGCCGAGTTCGGCGCGATCGTCGACGCGGCGCTGCGGCTGCTGCGCCCCGGCGGCATCCTGGCGGTGCACGGGGCGCTGGCCGGTGGCCGGATCGGCGACCCGGCGGCGCGCGACCCCGACACGGTCGCCATCCGCGAACTGGTCAAGTCGATCCGGGAAGCCGAGGAATGGGTGCCGGCGCTGCTGCCGGCCGGCGACGGGCTGCTGGCGGCGGTACGGCGCTGACCTGAGGAACGGTGCCGCGCTGAGGAACGGTGCCGCGCTGAGGAACGGCACCGCGCTGAGGAACGGAGCCGACCCTCGGCCGGCCGTCATGCCGCCGGGTCGAGCGCGGTCAGCCAGCGCACCAGCGTCCGTACCCCCCAGCCGGTGGCGCCCCGGGTCAGCTCGGCGTGGTCGTCGTCGGACCAGGCCGGGGCGGACATGTCGTAGTGTGCCCAGCGGTCGCGCAACGGCCCGGTGAACTCGCGCAGGTAGAGCGCGGCCACCACCGAGCCGGCCCCCCGGTCCGGGGCACTGAACAGGTCGGCGATCTCGCTGCCCAGGTACTCGACGTAGTCGGCGTGCAGCGGCATCCGCCACGCCCCCTCCCCGGCCGCCACCGAGGCGTCGAGCAGCGCTCCGGCCAGGTCGTCGTCCTCGCTGTACAGCGCGGCGGTACGCCGGCCCAGGGCGATCGCGTTCGCCCCGGTGAGGGTGGCGAGGTCGACCAGATAGTCCGGGGTGAACCTGCTGACCGCATAGCTGATCGCGTCGGCCAGCACCAGCCGGCCCTCGGCGTCGGAGTTGGTGGTCTCGCTGGTCCGCCCGCCGTAGTGCCGCACCACGTCACCGGGGCGGAACGCCGCCCCGCTGACCATGTTCTCGGCGAGCGGAACCAGCACGGTCAGCCGTACCGGCAGCGCCAGGTCGGCGACGGCGACGGCGGTGGCGACCACCGCGGCGGCCCCGCCCATGTCCTTGCGCATCAGCTTCATCCCGTCCACCGGCTTGATCGAGATGCCGCCGGTGTCGAACGTGATGCCCTTGCCGGCGAGCACCACGTGCCGCCCGGCGTGCGGCGGGGACCAGTCGATCTCCACCAGGCGGGGACCAGCCACCGAACCGCCGCCGACCGCCAGCAGCGCGCCGAACCCCTCGGCGGCCAGCTCCGCCGGCCCGCGTACCGAGACGGTCAACCCGGGCCGGTCGGCCGCCGCGGCGGCGACCTGCTCGGCGAACCAGGCCGGGTTCTTGACCGAGGACGGCATGTTGGTCAGGTCCCGGGCCAGGTAGGTGGCGGCGGCGGTGGCCCGGGCGTACCGCAACGCCTGTTCGGCCGCCCCGGTGGGCGGATGGGCGAGCAGCACCACCGGCAGCCGGTCGTGCGCCCGATCGGCGTCCGCCGCCGGTCGGGGCTCGCCCGGCGCGGTGAACCGGTAGCCGGCCAGCCAGCAACCTTCGGCGAACCCGCGGACCGCCGCCGGGCCCGCCTGCGGTGGTACGGCGACCAGACACGGCCCGGCGGCCGGTTGGGCATCCCGGCGCAGCAGCCCGCCGACGGCCGCGCCCGCCGCCCGCCAGCCGGCCTCGTCGGCCGCGCCGACCCCGGCCAGAATCACCTGGTACGGCGAGTGCCGGGGCCGGTGCAGCACTTGCATCTCGCCGGCGCTGCCATCGTGCCCGGTGCGGCTGAGCAACGCGGCGGCCGACGCGGCGAGCTCCGCGCGGTCGCCGTCGATCGTCAACTGGTCGGGCAGTGGTCCGAGCCGCGCGCCGGCCGGCCCGGGGTCCGGCTCGACGGGCAGGACGATGGTGCCGGCGGCGGTGGTCTCCGCCAGCAGACGGATGGCGAACACGCCGGGGTTACCTCCAGGTACGAGATTGGGTGCTGCCCACGGCGTACCGAGTCCGCCGACCCGGCGGGGGCCGGATCGGCGGACTCGTCAACCGTCGCTATGTCGACCCGTGGGCCAGCGTCGCCCCCGGGTCCGGCTCGATCAGCCTGCGGCGGCCTTCAGCGCATCACCGAGCGCGTTGGCCTCGTCCGGTGTCATCTCGACGACGAGTCGACCCCCACCCTCCAGCGGAACCCGCATGACGATGCCCCGGCCCTCCTTGGTGACCTCCAGCGGACCGTCGCCCGTCCGCGGCTTCATCGCCGCCATGTTGTCTCCCCTCAGACTTGCCCCAGGGCCGCTGGGGAGCACCCCAGCCACCTCGTAAGTCTCACCGCATCCCACTGCCACGGTGCCGACCAACGATTTTCCCTGATGAACACCGCCGGACCCAAACCGAGGCCACAATGCTGTGACAGCGTCTAGCTTATCTTGAAGTGGGCTGTCACAATGTGCGGTCATGCAGGCACGGTCGGCGCTCTTCGACCTGTTCGGTGACCATCTTCGGCCACGAGGTGGTCGCGCGCCCGTCGCTGCCCTGGTCAAGCTGCTGGCCCCGCTCGGGATCGCGCCGCCCGCCGTGCGCACCGCCGTCTCCCGGATGGTGCGGCAGGGATGGCTGCAACCGTCCCGGCTGGCCGCCGGCCCGGGCTATCTGCTGACCCCGAAAGCCGCCCGGCGGCTGGACGAGGCGGCCGCCCGGATCTACCGCACCGGCAGGATCAGCTGGGACGGCAAGTTCGACCTGCTGGTACTCGACCCACCCGGCGGTCGGCGGGACCGGCAACGGCTGTGCGCCAACCTGAGCTACCTCGGCTACGGGATGCTGGACGAGCACACCTGGGTGGCGACCCGGGCCGCCGGCGAGGTGGACGGCATGCTGGCCGAGGCCGGCGTACGGTTCGAGCGGTTCACCGCCGCCCACGCCGCCGGCACCACCGGGGCCGCCGCGCTGGTCCGCCGCGCCTGGGACCTGGCCCAGATCGGACAGGCCTACGAGCGGTTCGTCGCCGCGCAGCGACCGCTGCTGGCCAAGGTGACCGTACGCAGCGACGACGAGGAGGCGTACGCCGCCCGGTTCCAGCTGGTCCACGCCTGGCGCGGGTTCCTGTTCCGGGATCCGCAGCTCCCCCCGGCGCTGCTGCCCGAACGCTGGCCCGGGACGAGTGCGGCGACCTTCTTCGACCGGCACGCCACCCGGCTTCGCCCGGCCGCCGACCGGTACGTCGACAAGTGCCTGGAGCTCGGCCAGCGCGACGGCGGACCGCGCTGAGCCGCACCCGCGCAAACTCCCGCCAGCCTATCGAAAGGGGCATCCGAGGTGACCGAGGCGCTGATCGTCGACCGTCGTGGTGCGGTCGTCACGTTGACCCTGAACCGACCCGACTCGCTGAACTCGCTGAACGTCGAGCTCAAAGAGGCGCTGCGTGACGCGCTGGCCGAGGTGGAGACCGACCCCGGCTGCCGGGCGGTGGTGCTGACCGGTGCCGGGCGGGCCTTCTGCGTGGGGCAGGACCTGCGCGAACACGTCGAGACGCTGGAATCCGGGACGGCCGAGCCGCTGGACACCGTCCGGGAGCACTACAACCCGATCGCCACCCGGCTGGCCGGACTGTCCAAGCCGGTGGTCGCCGCGGTCCGCGGCGCGGCGGCCGGCGCCGGCGCCTCGCTGGCCATGCTGGCCGATCTGCGGATCGGTGGGCCACGGACCAGCTTCCTGATGGCGTTCGCCAACGTCGGGCTGGCGATGGACACCGGCGCCTCGTGGGCGTTGCCCCGGCTGGTCGGCTACCCGAAGGCGACCGAGCTACTGCTGCTGGCACAGCCGGTGCCAGCCGCCGAGGCACACCGGATCGGGCTGCTCAACCAACTGGTCGACGACGACGAGCAGATCCTGCCGGTAGCCCACGAACTCGCCGAACGGTTGGCGGCCGGGCCGACCGTCGCGTACGGGGCGATCAAGCGCGCGCTGTCCATCGGCGCCTCGGGTTCGCTGGCCGACGCGCTGGCCGCGGAGACGCAGGCCCAGTCGATCTGTGGTGCCACCACCGACCACCGGCAGGCGACAGCTGCGTTCGTCGCCAAGCAGCGGCCGGTGTTCGACGGGCGCTGAAGCCGCCGGCACCCGGCCTGACCGGGAGCCACGTCGGGGCCGACCGGGAGCCATGTCGGGGCCGCTGACCGGGCCGCAGCCGTCCCGTCAGTCGTCCTCCTCCGGGTCCTGGTTGGCCTCGGCACCGAGCACGAACGCCTGCATGGCCAGCTCGTCGCCGCTCGGGTAGACGAAGGCCGGCAGTTCGCGGGGGCCGAGCTCGCGCACGTACGACCAGAACAGCCGGACCGCCTCCGCCGCCGTCGGTGCCTCGATCGGCAGGTCAAGGCTGACCAGCCAGGCGCGACGGTCACCGGCCGGGGCGAGCCGGCCGGCCAACGACCGGTAGGTGGCCCCGTCCACCGGGGTCACCGCCCCGGTCAGCCGCAGGGCGGCCGCCGGCACCGGCTCGTCGAAGGCCCGGCAGGTGTAGTGCACCACCAGCGGTTCGGGCTCGGCCGCCCGGGTCTCCCCGCCCTCGACGCCGCCGCCGGCGCCGCCGATCCGGCCAAGCGCGACGACGAACCGGGGGTCGCCGTCGGTGACGACCAGCACCGGCGCGCCGTACGGCGGCCGGGGGTCACCGTCGAGGCCGGTCACCTCCAGCGTGTCGTGGTGGAACAGCCGCTCCGCCTCGTAACGCTGGGCCGGGATGACCACCGCCCAGGCACCGGTGCCGGACCGGACCGGGCCGGGCGTCGCGGGCTGATCGTCGAGCTGGCTGATCTCGCGCATGCTCCTATCTCATCACGACGCGGGGCGGCGGATCACCGGACCACGACCGGGCCGCCGGACCGCGTCGGCGGCGGCACGTGGCAGCCGGCGACATGGTCGTCGACCATCCCCGTCGCCTGCATCAACGCGTACGCGGTGGTGGGTCCGACGAACCGGAGGCCGTGCCGTTTGAGCTCCCGGGCCAGCGCGGTCGACTCGGCGGTGACCGCCGGCACCTGGTCCACCGAGGCGAGCCGGGCGGACCGGGGCGCCGGGGCGTGTCGCCAGAGCAGCTCGGACAGGCCGGTGGGCAGGTCGAGTACGGCCCGCGCGTTCGACACGGCGGCCTCGATCTTCGCCCGGTTGCGGACGATGCCCGCGTCGGCGAGCAGCCGCTCGACGTCGGCCGGGCCGTACCCGGCGACCTTCTCGATCCGGAAACCGTCGAAGGCAGCCCGGAACGCCTCCCGCTTGCGCAGGATCGTCAGCCAGGACAGGCCGGACTGGAAGGCTTCCAGGGTCAGCCGTTCGTACAGCGCGTCGTCGTCGCGGACCGGTCGACCCCACTCCTGGTCGTGGTACCGGCGGTAGTCCGCCGAACCGGCGCTCCAGCCGCACCGGGCCAGGCCGTCCGCCCCGACGCTCAGCCCGGTCACGGCAGCGCCCCGGTCTCGACCAGCCGGCCGAACTTCTTCAACGCCTGGGTCAGGCTCACCTTGGAACCGGGCCAGAGCAGCGGCCAGGCCATCCGGCCGGCGACGCCACCGGGCAGGTGGAACCACTCGTGCCAGACGACCTGGGTGCGGTCGTGGTCCATCTGGGTGCAGCGCAGCACCCCCGGGCCACGCAGCAGGGTGCCGCAGTGCACCACCCGGACCTCGTACGGAGCGTCGACCCGGACCACCCGCATCTCGTCGCGCAACGCCACCGGACCGACCGCGGTGACCGCCGCGATCAGGCTGCCCTCGCCGCCGTCGCCCGAGACCACCTTCACGTCGGTGAAGGGAATCCACTCGGACTGCCGTTCCCAGGCGGTGAAGGCGGCGAACACCTGTTCGGCGGGGGCCCGGATGATGACCGTCGCGGTCACCTCACCGGCGCCGGGGGTGCCGGCGGCGGCCTCGTTCGGACCGCTCACCTGGCAGCACCGTCCGCCGGGCGGGCCTCCGGCCCGGCCCCGGCGGCTGCGTCGACCGTGGGTGACGGGGCGGACTCCGGCTTGTCGGCGGTGGCCGACTCCGGCTCGGCGGCGGGGCTAGCGGCCCCGTCCGGCTCCGCCGTCGCGGTGATGTCGATCGGCGCACCGTCCCCGGCAGGCGCCGGCAGGTCGACGGCCGGCACGAGGGCCGCGTTCCGGGCCAGCCGCAACTGGTCGGCGTCCTCGGTACGCCCCTCCCGCAGCGCCGCCACCTCGGCCTGCAGCACCTCGATCAACTCGTCCTTGTACCCGATGTCGTACGCCGCCCGGCGCAGCGCCTGGTCGACCTGCGCCATCCGGTACCCGCGCAGCGCGGTGTCGAACCGGACCTGGCTGACGTCGTGCTCCAGCAGCGGTCGGGTGCCGGGCAGCGGGACCGCCCGCCCGTCCGGCTCGACCGGGACCAGCCCCGGGTCGTTGCCGGTGACGAGCACGGTGACCCCGAAGACGACCGCGGCGACGGTCAACGCGGCGACCAGAACGAGGAGAAACTGATCCATGACCGAATCGTGGCATGCCGGCGCGGCGAGGGCGACCCCCGGCGGCGCGTCGTCGGTCGGCGGCGGGCTCTCCCGCCCCGGTGAGCGCCGCTCCCGGCGACCGCCGGCAGTCGGCATCCCGCAGCCGGTTAGCCTCCTGGCAGGCGGGACGGGATCGGAGGCACGGATGGGGCGTACGCTGCGGCTCGGCCGACGGTCCCTGGCACCCGGGGATCTCGCGGTGATGGCGATCGTCAACCGTACGCCCGATTCGTTCTTCGACCGCGGCGCGACCTTCGCCGCGGACGCCGCGCTGCACGCGGTCGCCGCCGCGGTCGCCGCCGGCGCGGACATCGTCGACATCGGCGGGGTGAAGGCCGGGCCCGGGACCGCCGTCGACGTGGCCGAGGAGATCGACCGTACGGTCGACACGATCGCGGCGGTCCGGGCCGCCTTCCCGGACCTGGTCATCTCGATCGACACCTGGCGGGCCGAGGTGGCCAGGGAGGCGGTCGGAGCCGGCGCCGACCTGCTCAACGACACCTGGGCCGGCGCGGATCCCCGGCTCGCCGAGGTCGCGGCGGCGACCGGGGCTGGGCTGATCTGCTCGCACACCGGTGGGACCACGCCACGGACCCGACCGCACCGGGCCGCGTTCGACGACGTGGTGGCCGACGTGGTGGGTACCGTGACCGGCCTCGCCGAGCGCGCGGTCGGTCTCGGGGTACGGCCGGACGGCATCCTGATCGACCCGGCACACGATTTCGGCAAGAACACCCGGCATTCGCTGGAGGTCACCCGGCGGCTCACCGAACTGGTCGACACCGGGTGGCCGGTCCTGGTTGCCCTCTCCAACAAGGATTTCATCGGAGAGACCCTGGATCTGCCGGTCGACCAGCGGCTGGAGGGCACCTTGGCGGCCACGGCGGTCTCCGCCTGGCTGGGTGCCCGGGTGTTCCGGGCGCACCAGGTCGCGGCGACCCGGCGGGCGCTGGACATGGTGGCGTCGATCCGGGGCGACCGCCCGCCGGCGGTGTCCCGCCGGGCGTTGGCCTGACCGGGTCCGGTCGCGGTCAGGTCCAGCGGAGCACGTTCTTTCGCCAGGCGTAGAGGATGCCCAGCGCCAGGACGGCCACGAAGACGCCCATCTCGGCGACGGTGACCAGGCCGAACCCCGGCCGGTCGAAGATCACCGCCCAGGGGAAGAGGAAGACCGCCTCCACCGCGAAGAGCACGTACAGGAACGCGTACACGTAGTAGCGGATCTGCGCCTGGGCCCAGTCGCCGCCCACCGGGTCGAGGCCGCACTCGTAGCTGGCCCGTTTACCGACCGGGTCGGCCGGGTGACCCGGCCGCAGCAACCGGTTGGCGCCGTAGCCGACGGTGAAGAAGGCGACGCCGACCAGCAGCAACAGCCCCAACGTCGCGTACGAGCCGAGGTAGCCCTGCATGTCCGACAGCCTACCGTCCGGTCGTCCGGGCCGGCCTGGGCCGAGCGGCCGAGACCGGCGTCACCGCCCCGTGACCGTAGGGTGATTCCAGTCCCACCGGGCGGACCCGAGCCGGGTATCCGACCCGATCCGACGTAGGCTTTCCTCAGAGTGTCACCATGGTTAGGACGCCCTTACCGGGACACCCATCGTGGCACCGGGCAACGGCAGCGCCACGGCCGGCAACAGCCGCAGGACGCCGGCAACCGCCCCAGCACGGCCGGCGATCCACGCCACCGGCAGGAAACGAGGAGGTCAGCTCACGTGACCAAGCAGGTCCGTCAACTGGATCGGGTGGTCATCCGTTTCGCTGGCGACTCCGGTGACGGTATGCAGCTGACCGGTGACCGGTTCACCTCGGAGACCGCACAGCTCGGCAACGACATCTCCACGTTGCCGAACTTCCCGGCCGAGATCCGGGCTCCCGCCGGCACCCTGCCCGGGGTGTCCAGCTTCCAGGTGCACTTCGCCGACTACGACATCCTCACCCCCGGTGACTCACCGAACGTCCTGGTCGCCATGAATCCGGCGGCGCTGAAGGCGAACCTCGGCGATCTGCCGCGCGGCGCGGACATCATCGTCAACACCGACGAGTTCACCCGGCGCAACCTCGCGAAGGTCGGATACGCCGCCAGCCCGCTGGAGGATGGCTCGCTCGACGGGTACGCCGTACATCCGGTGGCGCTGACCTCGATGACCATCGGCGCGCTCGCCGAGCTGTCCGTATCGAAGAAGGACGCCGAGCGGGCGAAGAACATGTTCGCGCTGGGTCTGCTCTCCTGGATGTACTCCCGGCCGTACGAGTCCACCATCCGGTTCCTGGAGCGCAAGTTCGCCAAGCGCCCGGACCTGGTAGCGGCGAACATCGCCGCGTTCAAGGCCGGCTGGAACTTCGGCGAGACCACCGAGGACTTCTCGGTACGCTACGAGGTCAACCCGGCCCGGATGCGCCCGGGCACGTACCGCAACATCACCGGCAACGCGGCGCTGTCGCTCGGGCTGGTGGCCGCCGGGGTCCGGGCCAAGCTGCCGATCTTCCTCGGTGCCTACCCGATCACGCCGGCCTCGGACATCCTGCACGAGTTGAGCAAGCACAAGCGGTTCGGTGTGGTCACTATGCAGGCCGAGGACGAGATCGCCGCGGTCGGCGCGGCGCTCGGCGCGGCGTACGGCGGTGCTCTCGGCATCACCACCACCTCCGGGCCGGGCGTGGCGCTCAAGGGCGAGACCATCTCGCTCGCCGTCGCGTTGGAGCTGCCGCTGGTGATCGTCGACGTGCAGCGGGCCGGTCCGTCCACCGGCATGCCGACCAAGACCGAGCAGGCCGACCTGAACATGGCGCTGTTCGGCCGGCACGGCGAGGCACCGGTGGCGGTGATCGCACCGCGCTCGCCGTCGGACTGCTTCCACGCCGCCATCGAGGCGGCCCGGATCGCGCTCACCTATCGCACCCCGGTGCTGCTGCTGTCCGACAACTACGTGGCCAACGGTTCCGAGCCGTGGCTGCTGCCCGACGTCGACTCCCTGCCCGACCTGCAGGTCGAGTTCGCCACCGAGGCCAACGACGACGACGGCAAGACCTTCCTGCCGTACCTGCGCGACCCGCAGACGCTGGCCCGGCCGTGGGCGATCCCCGGCACTCCCGGTCTGGAGCACCGCATCGGTGGTCTGGAGAAGGCCGACCGCACCGGCGACATCTCCTACGACCCGGCGAACCACGACTTCATGGTGCGGACCCGGCAGGCCCGGATCGACGCGATCCCGGTGCCGGACGTCGAGGTGGAGGATCCGGACGGCGACGCCCGTACGCTGGTGCTGGGCTGGGGGTCGACGTACGGGCCGATCGGTGCCGCCTGCCGGGCGTTGCGCCAGCGCGGCCTTTCGGTGGCGCAGGCGCATCTGCGGCACCTGGCACCGCTGCCGGCCAACCTCGGCGAGGTGCTGCGCAACTACGACCGGGTGGTGATCCCGGAGATGAACCTCGGTCAACTGGCCCACGTGATCCGGGGCCGCTACCTGGTCGACGCGATCGGTTACAACCAGGTCCGGGGCCTGCCGTTCACCGCCACGGAGCTGGAGACCATGCTGGAAGAGGTCGTGAAGAATGTCTGAGCCCGCCCGCAACGGACGCCCCGGCGGTACGCCGGTGGCGGTCAAGCTCACCGCCAAGGACTTCAAGTCCGACCAGGAGGTGCGCTGGTGCCCCGGGTGCGGTGACTACGCGATCCTCGCCGCCGTGCAGTCGTTCATGCCGGAGCTGAACATGCCCCGGGAGCGGATCGTCTTCGTCTCCGGCATCGGCTGCTCGTCACGCTTCCCGTACTACATGAACACGTACGGCATGCACTCCATCCACGGCCGGGCGCCGGCGATCGCCACCGGCCTGTCGGTATCCCGCCCGGACCTGTCGGTCTGGGTGGTGACCGGGGACGGCGACGCGCTGTCGATCGGCGGCAACCACCTGATCCACGCGCTGCGCCGTAACGTCAACCTCAAGATCCTGCTGTTCAACAACCGGATCTACGGGTTGACCAAGGGGCAGTACTCGCCGACCTCCGAGCTGGGCAAGATCACCAAGTCGACGCCGGTCGGCTCGGCCGACTCGCCGTTCAACCCGCTGTCGCTGGCCCTCGGCGCCGAGGCGACCTTCGTCGCCCGGACCATCGACTCCGACCGTAAGCATCTGCAGTCGGTGCTGCGTGCCGCCGCC
This sequence comes from Micromonospora sp. Llam0, assembly GCF_003751085.1. Taxonomy (NCBI): domain Bacteria; kingdom Bacillati; phylum Actinomycetota; class Actinomycetes; order Micromonosporales; family Micromonosporaceae; genus Micromonospora; species Micromonospora sp. Llam0. The sequence continues at coordinate 720,308 of NZ_RJJY01000002.1, forward strand.
GAGCACCAGGGTTCGGCCTTCGTGGAGATCTACCAGAACTGCAACATCTTCAACGACGGCGCGTTCGAGCAGTTGAAGGAGCCGGCGACCCGGGACGACTACCTGATCCGGCTGGAGCACGGCCAGCCGATCACGTTCGGGGCCGACGGGCAGTTCTGCGTGGTCCACCCACCCGGCGGCTTCGGGCTGGAGGTCCGCGAGACCGCGTCGGTGCCGGCCGAGCAGATCGTGGTGCACGACGCCACGATCGCCGAGCCCGCCTACGCGTTCGCGCTGTCCCGGCTGCCCGCCGCCGACCTGCGCAACACGCCCATCGGGGTGTTCCGCAGCGTGTCCCGGCCCAGCTACGACAACCTGATCCAGACCCAGGTCGAGCAGGCCCGGGCGGCCGCCGAGGGCACCCCTGAGGAGCAGTTGGCCGGGCTGCTGCGCAGCGGCGACACCTGGTCGATCAACTGACTGGCCGGTTTCCGGACCGACCTGGTCGGTCCGGAACCGATTTCCTGGCCGACCAGCGGCCGTTCGGGGTGGCGTCAGCCGATCGACGGCGTGCTGGCCGAGGTCCGGTCGTCGCGGACGTAGACCAGCAGGTCACCTGTCTCGATCTTGACGCTGTCCGGGTCGGCGAGCGACACCACCCGGCCGCGCCGGATCAGCGCGATCACCAGGTTGGCCAGTTGCCGCGGTGAGGTGCCCACCTCGTCGCGGTTCGCCGAACGCATCGCCAGCGCCATCCCCTGCCCCGGGGTGAGCAGGTCCTCGACCACGTCGATCAGCGGCGGCGCCGACGTGGACAGGCCGAGCAGCCGGCCCGCGGTGGCGGACGAGACGATGACATGGTGCGCACCGCTCTGCCGCAGCAGTGCCGCGTTCTCCGCCTCCCGGGCGGCGGCGATGATCCGTACCTTCCCGGCGGTCAACTGCCGGACGGTCAGCGTGACCAGGACCGAGGCGTCGTCGCTGTCGGTCGCGATGATCACCGCCTTGGCGTGCTTGACGTGCGCCTCGTTGAGCACCGACGACCGGGTGGCCGATCCTTCGATGGCCACCAGCCCGGCGGAGGTCGCCTGCCGCAGCGCGATCCCGCTGCTCTCCACGACGACGATGTGCTGCTTGTCGAAGCCGTTCTCCAGCAGCGCGGAGACGGCGCTACGGCCCTTGGTGCCGTAGCCGCAGATGATGACGTGGTCCTTCACGTTCTTTCTCCACCGGGTCAGTCGAAGGTTCGTCCGGTACTGCTCGGTGAGCACCTCCAGGGTGGTGCCGACCAGGATGATCAGGAAGACCACCCGGGCGGGCGTGATGATCAGGACGTTGACCAGCCGCGCCGACTCGGTGACCGGGGCGATGTCGCCGTACCCGGTGGTGGAGAGGCTGACCACCGCGTAGTAGAAGCTGTCGAGCAGCGAGACGCCGTCGCCGTTGGCGTCCCGGTAGCCGTCGCGGTCGGCGTACACCACGGCCACCACGCCGAGCACCAGGCCGATCGCCGCCATCAGCCGCAGGCTCAGTGCCCGCAGCGGCCCCTGCCGTACTGCGGGAAAGTGAATCACCGCCGGCCCGCCTCCGCCTTCTTGTCCCCGTACACGCCCACAACATAGCTGTTCCGTGCCGTCTGATCTTGATCGCCTGGACAACACCTTGCGCCAGGTGCGTCCGGGACGGAAGCGGTGGTATCCCGCCGCCTCAAATCTTGCTTAGAGACATTGCATCGGGACGCAGTGTTGTCGATGCTCACCCAGCAAGCCATCCATCCGTGAGTTTCGGAGCAGCCTGTGAACCCGCCACGACCGACCGCCATTCCTGCGATCACCCCAGGGACGGTATTGCGACTCGGCAAGGACGATTGGCGGTACGGCGGACACAATCTCATCCTTCAGGTGGAGCAGATGCGACCCGATCTGTCGGTCTATTACGACAATCGGTGGGTGTGGATCGTCGGACGTTCCCTCGGAACGGATGGCGGCGGGCTCGGCCGAGTGGTCGCCCTGGTCCGGGTCGCCGCGTTGCCCGGTGCGACCCAGGCCGACGCCACCGACGTCGGCTGACCACGGGCCGGTCGGCCGATGTGACCGGTCCGGCCGACTCGTCTGTTTACACACTGGTCGACAAACAATCAGGCCAACTAAAGATCGACTCTAGCTGATACCACGAGACTGTGGACACGCTTGTGACCCATCGGTAACAAGCGCGCCGACGCCGCCCCCACGGACCGTCCACCGGAGGTATCGCGATGACCCGACGCCTGACCACCCTGCTCACCGCCGCACTGCTCGGCCTCACCGCCGCCCTCGGCTCGGCCAGCCCGGCCGCCGCCGTGCCCGCCGACAAGCCTGCGGTCCTGTCCAGCTGGACCCAGACCAGCGCGAGCAGCTACAGCGCCTGGAACTTGGCTCGGCTCAACCAGGGGGGCTGGGCCGCGTACCAGTTCGACTGGTCGACCGACTACTGCTCGTCCAGCCCGGACAACCCGCTCGGCTTCGACTTCCGGCTCTCCTGCCACCGGCACGACTTCGGCTACCGCAACTACAAGGCGATCGGCCAGTTCTCCGCCAACAAGGCACGGGTGGACAGCGCCTTCTACGAGGACCTCAAGCGGGTGTGTGCCCGGTACAGCAGCTTCGTCCGGCCGGCCTGTCTGAGCCTCGCCTGGACGTACTACCAGGCGGTGCGCATCTTCGGCGCGCCGGTCGTGAATGCCGCCGACCTGGAGCGGGCCCGGCAGCTGCAGGCCGCCGGGCCGCGGCTGGTTGGCACCGACTGACCGCACCGCACCCGGCCGGCCCGTCCTCTCCCCCCGGGGGGGCCGGGCCGGCCGCCGGCCACCACGGCCGCCGAGCGGGTCGCCAGTCACCACGGCCGGGCCGGCCGTCGGCCACCACGGCCGCCGAGCGGGTCGCCGTCACCGACCGCGTCAGCGGACTCGTCGGCGAACCACCGGGCGCCGGTCGTCAGGTCCGGATGCTCCACCGCGAGCGCCAACGCCGCCGCCTCGACCAGACCCATCCGGCTACCCTGCGCGTACCCGGCGTCGAACGCCCTGTCGCCGATCGCCGACCGCACCTTGGCCTGCTCCTGCGCCCAGTAGCCGCCGAACATGCCGGCCGTGCTGCGCAGCGCCGAGCGGGTCGCCTGAGCGGCACCGAACAGGCGGGCAGCGGTCGACGGATCGCCGCCCAACGCGCACCGGACCGCCATCGCGTTCAGCGTGTCGCAGGCCCGCCGGTGGAACCCGTACCGCATCCGGGACCGTAGCGCCACCACCAGGTGGTCGTGCGCGGCGACCAGGTCCCGGCGGCCCAACGCCACCAGCCCGAGCAGCATGTCCACGGTCCGCCGGCCGCGTTCCGCCGGCCGGGCGGCCTCCGCCGGGCGGGCGGTGGCCAGCACCTCGGCGGCCTCGTCCAACGCCCCCCGCCGGCAGAGCAGTTCGGCCAGGCTGTAGACGGCGAACAGCGCGTCGCCGACCGCGCCGTTCGCCGCCGCCCAGTCGATCACCCGCCGGCACACCTGCTCGGCCTCGACGAACTGCCCGAGATCGATGAGCGAGGCACCCCGACCGGCCAGCACCCGGGCCAGCAGGCCCGCGTCGCCGGCCTGCCGGGCGGCGGCCTCCGCCCGGTGCGAAAACCGCATCTCCTCGCCGAACTCGCCGTCCGCGCCCGCGTGCTGCGAATGCATGTGGTACGCGGCCGCCAGCTCCGCCTCGGGGATCGCCTCGCCGGTCTCGGCGATCCGCCCGTACAGCCGGAACAGCCACAGCCGGCCTTCCCGGGCCAGGCCGCGTTCGCGCCACCACTGGTCGAGCCCGCTGGCGAGCTGCAGGCCACGCCGGGCGCTGCCACCGGTGGTGCTCCACCGCAGCGCGGCCCGGAGTTCGTCGGCCAACGGATCGAGGGTGTACAGCGAAAGGGTGACCGGCTTGCCGTCCGGGCCCAGGTAGGCACGCTGCAACGCGTGCAGGGCCCAGGCCACGTGCCGGTCCCGGGCAGCCTGCTCCTCACCCGCTTCGACCAGCCGCCGTGCCGCGTACGCCCGGATCGGGTCGAGCATCCGGTAGCTGGTGCCGCCGGCGGCCGGCTCGGCCTGGATCATCGACTTGTCGACCAGCACCGCCAACGGCCCCAGCGGATCGTCGTCGAGCAGCCACTCCACGGTGGCCAGATCGATCGGTCCGGCGAAGACCGACATCCAGCGCAGCAGGCGGGCCGCCCGGGGGGCCAGCGTCCGGTAGGACCAGGTGACCGTCGCCTGCAGCGTGCCGTGCCGCCGCCCGGCGGAGCGCTGCGCGTCGACCGGCTCCTCGTGCCCCGCGTCCAGCACCCCCAGGACATCGTCGAGGCGATCCACGAGCTGCCCGACGGAGAGCACCCGAAGTCGGGCGGCGGCGAGCTCGATCGCCAGCGGCAACCCGTCCAGCCGGGCCGCCACCCGATGCAGCTGGGCGGTTTCGGTCGGACCCGGCGGGTGACCGCCACGGGCCGCCGCCGTGCGGTCCAGCAACAGCGCCACGGCATCGCTGGGGCCGCCGGCCGGCCCCGGTTCGGCCGACATCGGCGGAATCCGCCACACCACCTCGCCGGGCACCCCCAGCGGCTCCCGGCTGGTCGTCAACACCCGGACCTGCCGGCCACCACCGAGCAGCCGGGCAATCACCTCGGCACACGCCGCCGGCTGGGCGTCGCAGGTGTCGAGCACCAGCAGCAGCCGGCGGGCGGCCGCGTACTCCACGACGGTGTCCAGGATCGGCCGGCCCGGCTCCGGCCGCAGGCCGAACACCGCGGCGACGGCGAAGGCGACCAGGCCGGGATCGGTCACCGTCGCGACGTCGACGAACCACACCCCGTCCGGGTGGCCGGCCGTGGCCGGGTCCACCGCCGGTGATTCGGCAGCATCACCGCCGCTGGCGTCAACCGCGACCTCGATCGCCAGCCGAGTCTTGCCGGCACCGCCGGCACCCACCACGGTGACCAGCCGGTGTTCGGCGACCAGCTGGCGCAGCTCGTGGCGTTCGGTCCGGCGACCGACAAAGGAGCTGATCTGATTGGGCAGGTTGTGGCTGGCCGAGTCGGCCGTACGCGGTCTGGGAAACTGGCGCTCCAGCCCGGCGGCGACCAACTGGAACAGCCGCTCCCGGTCGTCGAATCCGCGCAGCCGGTGCAGGCCGAGATCGAGCAGCGAGACGCCGACCGGCAACGGGTCGGCGGCCCGGGCGGTCGCAGCGGAACAGAGGACCTGGCCACCGTGCGCCGCCGCCGCGACCCGCGCCGCGCGGTGCACCTCCGGGCTGGCGTACTCGCCCCCGACCGGCTCGGCGTGCCCGGTGTGCAGCCCCATTCGCACCCGGGGTGCGACATCCGGGGTAGGCCACTCGTGCGCGGCCAGGGCCCACTGCGCGCGCCGGCAGGCGTCCAGTGCGGCGGACGCGTCAGCGAACGCCACGAAGAACGAATCCCCTTCGGTGAACAGCTCGGTGCCGTCGCTGGCCGACAAGGTACGCCGCACCAACCGTCGGTGTTCGCTGAGCACCGGGCGGTAGTCGCGGCCGAGCAGTCGGGCCAGCCTCGTCGATCCTTCGATGTCGGTGAACATGAAGGTGACCAGTCCGCTCGGCAGTGCGATCGGTGCCGACACCCGTGGAACCTCCGCCCCGCTGGGAAGTCGCGTTTCATGCTGCCGCAGTCAGGCAACCCAGCTCATCGCGAACCGGTCAGCGCTGCGGGTCAACTAGCATCCGCACCCGCCACCGCAGCAGCCGCCACCTCCGCCGGCCGGGGCTGGCGGCATGGCCGGCAGCCCACCGGAGGCCCCGGCACCACGGCCGGTGATCGCGACGGTGGACAGCAGCTTGACCGTGTCGGAATGTCCCTGCGGGCAGGCCGCCGGATCTCCTGCCTGGGTCATCGGACGGTTGACCTCGAAGGTGTCGCCGCACGCGCGACAACGGAACTCGTACCGGGGCATGTGGATAGGGTACGGCGGGAACTGACGCTTCCGGCCGGATGGGTGATACTCGACGGCATGGTCGAGGACGGGTCGGGCACGCCAGCACCACACCGGTTGCGTCCGGCGGTGCCGGCGCCTGCCCGGCCGCCGCGGCAGGAAAGCACCCCGGACCCGGACCTCGTCTCGTCGACCGACGCCGCGTCGACCGGCGATTCCGGACCAGGCAGCGACACCCGACCGACCGGCGATTCCGGACCACGCGGCGACACCGGACCCGCCGCGGGTGACGGCACCCGGCCGACCGCCGCCAGCGACCCCGGCGGCAGCAAACCCACCGACAGCGACCCCGGCGGCAGCAAATCCGGTGGCGACGGCGGCACCCGGCCGATCGGTGCTTCCGCAGACGAGCAGGCCCGGCCGGCGACCGACCCACCCGTACCGGCACCGGCCACCACGCTGGCCGTGGTCGGCCGACACCGCCGGGAGGACGCGCCGTTCGGCACCCGGATCGGCTGGCTGCACCCGGCGCGGCTGCGACCGGTCCGGCGCGGCCTGCGTCGAGCGGCCCGGGCGGCCGGCGCGTGGAGTCGCCGACCGGCCGGCCGGTTGGCCCTGCCAGGTCTGCTCCTGCTGGCTCTGGTCGCCGGCAGCGGTGCCGCCGGTGCCGTGCTGGTCCCAGCGGCCGCCGGCGACCGGCAACCGGCCCCCTCGCCCACGGCACTCGGCACCACCGCCGTACCGCAGTTGCCTGAGACCACGGACCCCGACCTGCTCGAGCCACCGGCGGATCCCCCGCTCGACGGCGGGCTGAACCCGGGTGCCCCGACCCGGCCGGCCACGGTCCTCGCCGCCTGGGCGACCCGCACGGCCAGCCGGGTCGACATACCGGTAGTGGCGATGGAGGCGTACGGCTACGCCGAGTTGGTGCTGGCCACCACCACGCCGGACTGCCGGCTGTCGTGGACCACGCTGGCCGCGATCGGCATGATCGAGTCGACTCACGGCCGGGCGAACGGGTCGCGGTTGGACGCCGACGGCCGCGCCGTACCGCCGATCACCGGGCTGCCGTTGGACGGTGCCGGCGGACGTCAGCGGATCACCGACACCGACAACGGCGAGTTGGACAACGACCCGGTGTACGACCGGGCGGTCGGCCCGATGCAGTTCATCCCGACCACCTGGGCGGAATTCGCTGTGGACGCGGACAACGACGGTGTCATCGATCCGCAGGATATCGACGACGCCAGCCTCGCTGCCGCTAACTACTTGTGCCGGAACGGGCGCGATCTGTCCACACCTTCCGATTGGTGGAGTGCGATCCTGTCGTACAACAACGTGCAGCCGTACGCCCAGGCGGTCTTCGACACCGCCAACGACTACGGCGTACGTAGCCGTACTTAGTGCAATCAGATAGCCACAATTTCCGGCCCGGCCACTTTCGCAACCGGCGACTTGGCGGCAAGCTAGACGCGTGATGGTACGCGAGTGGGACCCCCGAACCGCGTCGTCCGCCGAGATCTCATCTCTGCTGGACTGTCTCAACCGGGTATTCGAGACTGACCTGCCAGGCGATCCGCGCTGGCGGCCAGACTTCCTGCGGGAGTACCTGACCGAGACGATGCCCGGGGTCCGACGGATCTGCTGGCTGGCCGAGGAGGCCGCTGGCGACGACGGCCGGCCAGGTCCGGTCAACGGGCACGTGAACGTGCTGCTCCTCGGCGACATCGGAGTGCTCGAGATCCTGGTCCGGCCCGACGCCCGGCGCAACGGCCTGGGCCGGGAACTGTTGGCGCTCGCCGTACGCCGCGCCTACCACGAGGGGTTCAGCTCGGTCGGTGTCGAGGTCATCGGGGGCACCTGCGCCGTCGACTTCTACGAGTCACTGGGGTTCGCCCGCCAGTTCCGGGAAATCCGCAGCGTGCTCCGGCTGCCGGCGGTCGACTGGACCGCGATCGAGAAGACGGCACAGGACCCGGTCCCCGGATATCAGATCGAGTTCCATCCGGGCGGGCCGCCGGAGGGTCTGGTCGAGGCGTACGCCCGGACCAAGGCCGAGCAGAGCGTGCCGGAGGCCGGCGACCTGGACCTGCGGCCCAGCTCCTACGACCCGGACCGGCTCCGGGACAGCCTCGGCTGTCTGCGTCGCCGCGGCATGACGCCGTACATCGTGCTGGCCCGGCACCTGGCCAGCGGCGCGGTGGCCGGGCTGACCGAGGTGGTGGTGCCGGCGCAGCACCCGACCCGGGCCGACCAGTACGACACCATCGTCGCCCAAGCCCACCTGGGGCACGGCATCGACCGGGCGATCAAGGCCCGGATGCTGCTGGAGCTGCGTAGCGTCGAGCCGAGGCTGGCCGAGGTGCAGACCTGGAACGCCGAGGGCGACGAGGATCTGATCGCGATCAACGCCGAGCTCGGCTACCAGCCCGACCGGGACTGGTGGGACTACGGAGCCGACATCGCCACCCTGATGCACAGGCTCGGCGTGCGCAGCTGAACGACCCGGGTCGGCGGGTGTGCCATCGACCTGGGCCGGTGGGTGCCGTCGGCTCCCCCGGTCAGAGGGCGTTCGCGACCTCCGTCGCCCAGTAGGTGAGGATGATCTGCGCGCCGGCCCGCCGGATCGACGTCAACGTCTCCAGGATCACCCGGTCCCGGTCGATCCAGCCGTTCGCGGCAGCCGCCTCGACCATCGCGTACTCGCCGGAGACCTGGTAAGCGGCGACCGGGACGTGCACCCGCTGGCGGACCGCCGCGATCACGTCCAGGTACGGCAGCGCCGGCTTGACCATCACCAGGTCGGCACCTTCGGCGACGTCCAGCTCGACCTCGCGCAGCGACTCCCGCAGATTCGCCGGATCCTGCTGGTAGGTCCGCCGGTCGCCGACCAGCGCCGACTCCACCGCGTCGCGGAACGGCCCGTAGAACGCCGAGGCGTACTTCGCCGCGTACGCGAGCAGTGCGGTGTCGGTGTACCCGGCCGTGTCCAACGCCCGGCGCACCACCCCGACCTGGCCGTCCATCATCCCGGACGGACCGAGCATGTCCGCGCCGGCTTCGGCCTGCGCGACGGCCAGCTGCGCGTACGCGGCGAGCGTCGCGTCGTTGTCCACCGTCCCGTCGGCGGCGAGCAGGCCGCAGTGCCCGTGCGAGGTGAACTCGTCGAGGCAGAGGTCGCTCATCACCACGGTGGCGTCACCGACCTCGGCGACCACGTCCCGGATGGCGACGTTCAGCACGCCGGCCGGGTCGACACCGGCGGAACCGGTTTCGTCCCGGCGCTGCGGCACGCCGAACAGCATGATCCCGCCGACCCCGGCCGCCACCGCCTCGGCTGCGGCCTTGCGCAACGAGTCCCGGCTGTGCTGGACCACCCCGGGCAGCGACGGGACCGGGCGCGGCTCGGTGAGCCCTTCCTTGACGAACATCGGCAGCACCAGCTCGGCCGGGGACAGCCGGGTCTCCTCGACCAGCCGCCGCACCGCGGCGGTACGGCGCAGCCGGCGTGGCCGGCTCTGCGGATACGTCATCGCGCCGACTCAGCGGAACCGCAGCGCGGTCGGCCCCTGCACCTTGGACCCGCGCCGCTGCTTGGCCGGCATCGCCACCAGCTTCTCCCGCAGCTCGACCGCGTAGCCGGCCAGCGCCTCCACCAGCTCCGGGACCGACGCGTGCGGCGGCTGCACGTCCACCCGCAGACCGAACTCGGTGGCGGTCTCGGCGGTCTTCGGGCCGATCACCGCGACCACCGTCCGGGCGTGCGGCTTGCCGGCGATGCCGACCAGGTTGCGCACGGTGGACGAGGAGGTGAACAGCACCGCGTCGAAGCCGCCGGACTTGATCGCGTCGCGGATCTCGGCCGGTGGCGGCGCGGCCCGCACCGTCCGGTACGCGGTGACGTCGTCGACCTCCCAGCCGCGCTCGGTCAGCCCGGCGGCCAGGGTCTCGGTGGCGATGTCCGCCCGGGGCAGCAGCACCCGGCCGACCGGGTCGAGGATCTCGTCGTGCGGCGAGAACTCGGCCAGCAGCCCTTCGGAGGACTGCTCACCGGCCGGCACCAGCTCGGGCTGGATCCCGAAGGCGCGGACCGCGTCGGCGGTCGCCTCGCCGATACAGGCGATCTTGACCCCGCCGAAGTGCCGGGCGTCCAGCCCGTGCTCGGCGAACTTCTCCCACACCGCCCGTACGGCGTTGACCGAGGTGAAGACGACCCAGGCGTACCTGCCGTCGACCAGGCCCTTGACCGCCCGCTCCATCTGCGCCGGGGTACGCGGCGGCTCGACCGCGATGGTCGGCACCTCGCACGGGATGGCACCGTAGGCGCGCAGCTGGGCGCTCATCACGCCGGCCTGCTCCTTGGTCCGCGGCACGAGCACCTTCCAGCCGTACAGCGGCCGGTTCTCCCACCAGCTCAGCTTGTCCCGCTCGGCGACCCCGGCACCGAGGGTGAGCACCACCCGGCCGGTGAAGCCGAGCGCGGCGGCGACGAAGCTGTCCACCGTCGAGGTGGTGGTGTACTGGGTCTCGCCGGTCCCGTCCCCGGTCACCGCGACCGAGGTGGCACCGTCGACACCGGCGGCGAGCAGTCCGTCGCGGACCGCGGCGAGCTCCCCGGCGTCCACCGCCAGGGCGAGCGAACCCCGGCCGACCGCCGCGGCGAGCGCGTCGAAGTCAAGGCCGGCGGTGTCGTCGACGTCGGCCACCGTACGGATGCCGGGCAGCGGGACCCCGGCGTAGCCGGCCACCCCTTCGGCCTGGCTTACCCCGGGGACCACCTCGAACGGCACCGCGGTACGCGCGACGGCCTGTACCTCGGTCACCACCGCGTGGTGGCCGAACGGGTCGCCGCAGACCAGCCGCACCGCGGCCTGCCCGGACCGGGCGGCGGAGATCAGCACCTTGGCCACGTCACCTGGCGCGCCCTCGGCCGGGCTGAGCTGGGTGTCCGCCTTGGCGCCGGCGCGGACCGCGGCGAGCAGGGTCTCCGGGACGCCCCGGTCGTAGACGACCTGGTCCGCTTCGACCAGGGCGTCGTGCGCCCGGCGGGTCAGCAGGCCCGGGTCGCCGGGGCCGGCGCCCACGAACGCGATGTGGCCGGCGAGCTTACGGGTGCGGGTCATTTATGCTCCCCATGTTCTGGGTCGTCGCGCCGGACGGATTGGGCGCTGAAGGTCGCTGGGGTACCACGCCGTCGCCATCCGCGGCCCTGGACGGACCGCCGGGCGTGGCCCCCGGAAGGATCGTGTCGGCTCCGGCGTCGAGCAGCTCGGCGGCGAGCGCCGCGCCGATCTCGACGGCGGTGGCCGGGGGACCGGTGCGCGACAGTCTGATCTCCCGGAGTCCGTCCGGGCTGATCACCGCCCCGCGCAGGTAGATCTCGTCGCCGTCATCCCCCTCGGCGACTTCCGCGTACGCCGCGACCGGTGCGCTGCAGCCGGCCTCCAGCGTCGCGAGCAACGACCGTTCCGCGGCGACCGCGGCCCGGGTCGGTGCATGGTCGAGCGTGCCGAGCAGCTCGACCAGGTCGGTGTCGTCGGCCCGGCATTCGACGGCCAGGGCGCCCTGGGCGGGCGCCGGCAGCATCAGCATCGGGTCGAGAGTCTCGGTGATCTCGGCGGTCCGGCCGAGCCGGGCCAGGCCGGCCCGGGCCAGCACGATCGCGTCGAGATCGGGCTGCGGGCCGCGTACCCGGCCGATCCGGGTGTCCACGTTGCCACGGATCGGGGTGACCACGAGCTGACGGCCGAGGGCGTTCAGCTGGGCGATCCGGCGCAGTGCCCCGGTGCCGACGGTGGCCCCCGGCGCAAGCTCGGCGAGCATTCGGCCGTCCCGGCTGATCAGCGCGTCACGCGGATCCTCCCGGGGCGGCACCGCCGCGACCAGCAGCTCCGCCTGGCCGGCGGTGGGCAGGTCCTTGTACGAGTGGACCGCGAAGTCGATGTCCTTGGCCAGCAGCGCGTCGCGCAGCGCGGATACGAACACGCCGACGCCGAGCGCGGCGACCGGCGCGGTGGACCGGTCCCCGGCGGTGACGATCTCCACCAGTTCGACGTCGCGGCCGGTGGCGGAGCGCAGCGCGGCGGCGACCCGACCGGACTGGGCGGTGGCCAGGGCGCTGCCCCGGGTACCCAAACGCAACACACTCATCGGTCGGCCTCCAGGTCCGGCACGTCGCCGGCGGTGGAGGTGCCCGGCACCTCCAGGTCGAACAGCTGGCGCAGCAGCGCGGCGTACTGGTCACCGCCGGGCTCGGCGGCGAGCTGACGCACCCGTACGGTCGGCGAGTGCAGCAGCCGCTGGACCACCCGGTGCACGGTGTGCGCGACCTCGGCGCGCTGGTCGTCGGTGAGGTCCGGCCGACGCTGCGCGAGTCGGCGCAGCTCGGCGCCGACCACGTCGTCGGCGCGGCCGCGCAGCGCCGCCACGGTGGGCGCCACGTCCGCACCGCGCATCCAGCTGAGGAAGGACTCCACCTCGGTGTCGACGATCCGGGTGACGGCCGCCGTGTCGGTCGCGGCGGGCGCGTCGGTGAGCGAACCGGCCAGGCCGTCGATGTCGATCACCGCGACGCCGGGCAGCGCCGCGGCGGCCGGCTCCACGTCCCGGGGTACGGCGAGGTCGAGCAGGACCAGCGGACCGGTCCGGTCGGCCGGGCGGGCGGCCAGCACCCCGGCGACGGCGTCGCGGGTGAGTACCGGCTCGGCCGAGGCGGTGGCGCTGATCACCAGGTCGACCTGGCTGAGCGCGGCCGGCAACTGGTCGTACGGCACCGCGGTGGCGCCGTACGCTCCGGCCAGCCGGACCGCCCGGTCGTCCCGGCGGTTGACCACCCGGATCGACTCGACGCCCAGCCGGGCCAGGGTGGCGACCGCCAGGGCGCCCATCGCGCCCGCGCCGAGGACCAGCACCGGCCGGCCGGTCAGCCCACCGGGCAGCAGTTCGCCGCCGACCCGCAGGGCCGCGCTGACCACGCTCTGGCCGGCCCGGTCGATCCCGGTCTCGGCGTGCGCCCGCTTGCCGACCCGCAGCGCCTGCTGCATGAGCTCGTGCAGCAGCCGGCCGGTGGCGTCGGCCTCGTTGGCGACGTGGTAGGCGTCGCGCAACTGGCCGAGGATCTGCGCCTCGCCGACCACCATCGAGTCGAGCCCGGCCGCGACCCGGAACGCGTGTTCGACGGCGGCCTGGCCGTAGTGCACGTACAGGTGGTCGGCCAGCTCACCGGGGGCGCTGCCGACCCGCTCGCCCAGTACGCCGCAGATGTCGGCGAGACCGCCGTGGAATCCGGTGACCGCCGCGTACACCTCGACCCGGTTGCAGGTGGAGAGCACCACGGCGGCGTCGACGTACGGCTGGGCGAGCAGCCGGCGCAGCGTCTCGGGCACGTCGGTGGGGGCGACGGCCAACCGCTCCAGGGTGGCGACCGGCGTGGTCCGGTAGGACGCGCCGACGACGAGAAGGTTCATGAGCCGACCGCCTCCGCCGGGCCGGACGCGTCGAAGCTGGCACCGGACACGTCGAAGCTGGCCGCTGTGGCGTCGAAGGTCGCCGCGGCGGCGGGCCCGCCGCCCAGCCCGCCCGGCAACGCGGTCAGCCCCGGTACGCCGTGGTCGTGACCGGAGGCCGACTTGCGGTGCTCGTGGAAGGAGAGGATCTGTAGCTCGATCGCCAGGTCGACCTTGCGCACGTCCACTCCGGCGGGCACCACCAGTACGCACGGCGCGAAGTTGAGGATGCTGGTGACCCCGGCGGCCACCAACTGGTCGGCGACCTGCTGCGCGGCGGCGGCCGGGGTGGCGATCACCCCGATGGCGATCGACTCCTCGGCGGCGACCGCCGGCAGGTCGTCGATGTGCCGGACCACCAGCCCGTTGATCTGTTCACCGACCCGGTCGGTGTCGGCGTCGAAGAGCGCGGCGATGCGGAACCCCCGGCTGGCGAAGCCGGCGTAGCCGGCCAGCGCGTGGCCGAGGTTGCCGACCCCGACCAGCGCGACGGCCCGCCGGTGGGTGAGCCCGAGCACGTACTCGATCTGCTCGATCAGCAGCGCGATGTCGTAGCCGACGCCGCGGGTGCCGTACGAGCCGAGTTGGGACAGGTCCTTGCGGAGCTTGGCGGAGTTGACCCCGGCCGCGCTGGCCAGCCCTTCGCTGGAAACGGTCTCGTGGCCGGCGTCGGCGAGGGTGTGCAGGGCACGGAGATACTCCGGGAGTCGCGCGACCGTCGCCTCGGGGAGGTCCGGCAGCGCCGGAACGGCGTCGACCCGGCCGGACGCGCCTGGCTGGCGGTGCTGACTCATGTGTCTCCGTGCGATGCGATCATTGACCCGCCGGCCCGGCCGGTCAGTCCGGTGCCCCTGTGGCAACCGCCGTCACCTGTTGTGCTATCAGGGCTCGTCAGGATTACAGCGTAGGCGCTTGTGAACGCGTGCACAAATCGCGATCTTGATCGACGGTGATGGACGAGCCACTGGATCCACGCTACCGGTCACACCGGTTTCATCCGGCGACAGCAGCACCATTATTACCAATTTCCGGCTTTTTGCCATGCGCCGCTCCGACAGGGGGGACAACCCCACCGCGATCGGCGGGCCGGCGGGAGTGACCCGCCCGCCACCTGGCACCTAACGTCACTGCCATGACCGCAGTCGGCATTCCGCCCGCTCTCGCACCGGCCAACCGGCCGGCGACGTTGCGCCGGCTCGCCAGTGACTCCCTGTACGTGCTCACCAGCCTGCCACTCGCGCTGGCGAACTTCGTCGTCGGCGTCGTCGGCTTCGCACTCGGCATCGGCCTGGTGGTCACCGTCGTCGGCCTACCGGTGCTCAGCGGCACGCTGGCCACCGCCCGCGCATTCGCCCAGCTCGAACGGCACCGGATGGCCGGGGTCCTGGCCGCCGCCCGGGTGCAGCCGCGATACGTGACACCGGGGCCGGATGCCGGCACCTGGCGACGGGTCCTCGCCCCGCTCACCGACCCCCAGTCCTGGCTCGACCTGGGCTTCGGCGTGCTGCGCCTGCCGGTGACCCTGATCGCCGTACCGGTCACCGTCGCCTGGTGGACCGGGGCGCTGGCCGGCTCGCTCTACTGGACGTACGACTGGCTGCTGCCCGCCGACCCGGACGGCGGTCTGGCGCCACTGCTCGGCCTCGGCGACGCACCGGGCACCCGGATCGCGTTGTACACCGCGATCGGACTGTTCTTCCTGGTCACCCTGCCGATCGTGGTACGCGGTTGCGCGTTGCTGCAGGCCGGACTCGCCCGCGGCCTGCTCACCGGGGTGGCCCAGATGCGTGACCGGATCACCGACCTGGAGGAGCAGCGGCAGGCCGCGGTCAGCGCGGAGGCGACCGCGCTTCGCCGGTTGGAACGCGACATCCACGACGGGCCGCAGCAGCGACTGGTCCGCCTCGCGATGGACCTGGGGCGGGCCCGCGAGCAGTTGGCAGCCGACCCGGACGCCGCCCGACGCACCCTGGACGAAGCGCTGGACCAGACCCGGGAGACGCTGGCCGAGCTACGCGCCCTGTCCCGTGGTATCGCACCGCCGATCCTGGTCGACCGGGGGCTGCCCAGCGCGCTCGCCGCCCTGGCCGGACGCGGCGTGATACCAGTCGACTTGTCGGTCGACCCCCGGCTCGGCACGGCCGCGACGCGGCCCGACCCGGCGGTGGAGAGCAGCGTCTACTTCGTGGTGGCCGAGGCGCTGACCAACATCGCCAAGCACAGCGGGGCGACCGCCTGCAGTGTCGGTGTGCACCGCCACGACGGCGGGTTGACGATCGTGGTCGCCGACGACGGGACCGGCGGCGCCCACCTCGCCAAAGGGCACGGACTGGCCGGACTCGCCGACCGGGTGCGAGCGCACGGCGGCACCCTCGCGGTGCACAGCCCGCCGGGCGGGCCCACCGAGGTCCGTGCCGAACTTCCCGGCTGAGCCGCGATGGTAGACATGGCACCCATGCGAGTAGTGATCGCCGACGACGCCGTACTGCTGCGGGAGGGCCTGGTCCGACTGCTGAGCGAGCACGGCCACCAGGTGGTGGCCGCGGTCGGCGACGGCCCGGCCCTGGTCGAGGCGGTCACCGAACACCGTCCGGACGTCTCGATCGTCGACGTACGGATGCCGCCGACGCACACCGACGAAGGGTTGCGGGCGGCGGTACGGATCCGCGAACTGGTCCCGGGAGCGCCGGTGCTGGTGCTGTCCCAGTACGTCGAGGTGTCGTACGCCGACGATCTGCTCGCCGACCGCGCCGGCGCCGTCGGCTACCTGCTCAAGGACCGGGTCGCCGCGATCGCCGAGTTCCTCGACGCCCTGGCCCGAGTGGCCGGCGGCGGTACGGTGCTCGACCCGGAGGTGGTCGGTCAACTGCTGGTCCGGCGCCGCCGCGACGACCCGCTGCGCCAGCTCACCCCGCGGGAACGGGAGGTGCTCGGGCTGATGGCCGAGGGGCGTTCGAACACCGCCATCGCCCGGCTGCTGGTGGTCACCGACGGGGCCGTCGAGAAGCACATCCACAACATCTTCAACAAGCTCCAGCTGGCGCCGGACACCGAACAGCACCGTCGGGTGCTCGCCGTACTGACCTACCTGCGCGGCTGACCGGGCCGGGCCGGCTTTCCGGCAGCGGTCAGTGGTCGGCCGCCAGCCGGACCGCCTCGGTGAGGGACTCCGCGACCGGCACGCCGCAGGCCCGGAGCCGGTCCGGGTCGGTGAAGCCGCCGGTGTACAGGATGCAACTTGCACCGACCGCCTCGGCGGCGTCCGCGTCGTCGATCGAGTCGCCGATCAGCACGGTCCGGGCCGGGTCCACCCCCAGCGCGGTCAGGTGCCGGTCGAGATGCCCGGCCTTGCGGTCGCCGCCGACCGTCGTCCGCAGCCCGTCGATGCGCCGGAAGGTCCGGGTCAGGCCGTACGTGTCGACCAGCGGGACCAGCTCGTCGTGGAACCACATCGAGAGCAGCGACTGGCTGCCCGACCAGCTGAGCAGCGCCCGTTCGGCATCCTCGGCGAGTCCGCAGGTGGTCAGACCGGCCCGGTACGCGGCGTGGAAGATCTGGTCCAGCCGGCCGAACTCCTCAGCGCCGACCGCCCGGCCGAGAACGTCTGCGTAGTAGTCCGCGACCGGCCGACGGAAGGCCACCCGGTGCTGCTCGGGGGTGAGCACCGGGCCGTCGACGGTGGCGATCGCGTGGTTGGTCGAGGTGACGACCAGCGCCAGGTCGTTGAGCAGGGTGCCGTTCCAGTCCCAGACCAGATGGGTGTCAAGCGGGGCCACGGCGGCACAATACCGGGCACCGGCACCGCCGGACCAGCAGCTCAGCCGGCCGCTCGGCCGGTCACCAGGTCAGCCGGCCGCTCGGCGCAGGTCGTCGAGCAGCCGCTGCTCCTCGACCCGCCAGTACCCGTGCTCCCGCCCGTCGAGCAGCACCACCGGGAGCCGTTCGCCGTAGTCGCGCTCCAGCTCGATGTCAGCGGTGACGTCCCGCTCCACCCATTCGTCGCCGGTCTGCCCCGCCACCCGGGCGATCGCCGTACGCGCGTTGTCGCAGAGGTGACAGCCGGGGCGGGTGATCAAGGTGATTCTGGGCTGGCGGTGCGACACGCCGGGGAGCTTACCGCTTCCCGACAACCAATGCGTCGGGTAACCGACAGCGGACAGCTAGTGCGACATGGGCACGCCGTCCTGCGGAAATACTTCGTCGTTGTGTAACGGACTCCACACGCGTGGGTGACGTTGGCCCTATCATCGCCTTGGGTCGACTCACCCGTTTTGCCGTGAGTCGCCACCCCTCAGCCCGAGGAGGCCGCCGTGCCCGTTGTCGCACCGCACCAGCACCTCAGGAGGGTGCGCCGGTCCATGGCGCTCACCACCGACCTGTCGGACCGCGCCGGCATCAGCACCGGTATCAGCATCCAGCTCACCGACCCAGGTGCCCGGGCCCAGCAACGAGCCGGGTCGCCGCAGGCACGAACGGAGGACGCCAAATGAGTGTCTACTCCCCGCAGATCGTTCTCCCGTCGGCCAGCCGCGAGGTAATTGCCGCCCGGATCGCCCTCGCCGAAGGGTTGTCACTGCTACGTGCGTCGATGCACGAGATGCTCAGCATCACGATGCGCGGCGACGGCGGCACCCGAGGGACCAGGCCGCGCACCCAGCCCAACGAGGGGCCGGGCCGACGCCAGCCCGGCGCCAACACCAAGCCGATGGGCGGCGCGGTGGCCACCCCGGCCCGGCCGACCATGCCGACCCAGCCGGACGGCAACGAGGCGGAGACCACCGTTCTGCCGGTCATCCCCGACCAGGGCAGCCGGTCCGGCGCACCGCCAGGCGGGTACCCGGACCGGCCGGACCCGTCCGATCCCGCCCGCGAGGTCTGGGCGCTGGTGGAACGGGCCCAAGCTGGCGAGACCGAGGCGTTCGGTCTGATCTACGACCGGTACGTGGACACCGTTTTCCGGTTCGTCTATTTCCGGGTGGGCAACCGGCAACTCGCCGAGGACCTCACCTCGGACACCTTCCTGCGCGCCCTGAAGCGGATCGGCAGCTTCACCTGGCAGGGCCGCGACCTCGGGGCCTGGCTGGTGACCATCGCCCGCAACCTGGTCGCGGACCACTTCAAGTCGGGGCGGTACCGGCTGGAAGTTACTACGGGTGACGTAATGGATGCAGAGCGCGAGGATCGTGGCCCGGAGGGGAGCCCCGAAGCGGCGGTCGTCGACCACATCACCAACGTCGCCCTGCTGACCGCCGTCAAACAGCTCAACCCGGAACAGCAGGAGTGCATCGTTCTCCGCTTCCTGCAAGGCTTCTCGGTCGCCGAGACCGCCCGGGCGATGGGCAAGAACGAGGGGGCGATCAAGGCCCTGCAGTACCGGGCAGTACGGGCGCTGGCCCGGCTCCTGCCCGACGGTTTCCAACCGTGACGACACCCACACAGAAAGCAACCACAGTCACGCGTAGTGATGAATCTCGCCACCGGCCCGTAACCCAACTGACCGCTCAGGCGTTTCTTGGGGTGCGACCGATGGTGCCAGCACCTCGCCAGCCACCAGGCAGCGTGCCAGGACCCGCAACGGGTCACCTCCCCAGCGACCCTGGCCGTGGTCGCACCGGATAGTGGCGACACCCGCCGCTGAAGCCGTGACCTGCGAAGGGAGGTGTCCGCGATGAGCAAGCTCAATCTCTTCCGCCGACGCGCCGAACGATTCGCACAACTTCTCGACCGCGCCGAGGGCGGAGGGCGGCACCATGTCCGCGATCCGCTGGACGACGAGCTGGCCGGGCTCACGGCACTCGGGCGCCGGATGTCCGAGATGCCGAAGTCACCGGACAGCGGCGTGGACCCGGACTACCGGGCGCACCTGCGCGCCGTGCTGATCGCCACCGCCGAACGCGAAGGCATCGGCGCCGGCGCACCGACGGCTCCGTACCGTCGCCTTCCCGAACGGCCCCGGTCCCGCTGGTTCGCCGCCCGGGCGGCGGGGGCCCGCGCGGCGACGACCGCCGGCCGGGCCCGGACCCGCGCGGTCATCATCGCCACCGTCGCATTCGGGGCGATCACCGTCTCCGGCATGTCCGCCGCCACCGAGCAGGCGGTGCCGGGCGACACCCTGTACGGAATGAAACGGTCCACCGAGCGTGCCCAGCTCGCCCTGGCCCAGTCCGACTCCTCCCGCGGACAGCTGTTCCTCAGCTTCGCGGAAGTACGGATGGGCGAAGCACTCATCGTGTACGACGAGCCCACCGCGTTCAGCGCGGTGCTGGACGACATGGACGGCCAGACCCGGGAAGGCGTCCGGCTGCTCACCTCCGCCGCCGCTGTCGGCGGTGACGGGGCCCCGCTGGACGTGATCGACTCGTTCGTGTCCACGCAACGTCCCACGTTGCGGCAACTCGCCGACGGGTCGGCGGCGAACCGGGACCGCGTCGGCGAGTCACTCACCCTCCTCGACCGGGTCCGTGCCCGGACCACGGCGCTGCGCGACGAGCTGACCTGTTCGGCTCCGGCCACCAGCGACAGCGACGAACTCGGCCCGCTGCCGGCCAGCTGCGTATCGGCCGAGCCGGCCGGTAGCATTCGTGTCCCGGGCGGCCTGGTCGGGCCGCCCGCCGGTGAGTCGTCGGTCGACGAGGGGCGCGCCGACGTAGCACCCGCCCCCGCCGCAGGTGCCGACTCGTCGGTCGGCCCGGAGCCCGACGACCGGCCGTCGACCAGTCCGCAGCAGTCGAACCTCGCTGAGCCACAGGTCGGCGAGGCCACCGAGACGGATCTGCCGGGCCCGCGCCCGGCGGTCAAGGACAACCCGGCCACTGACCGGTGACCTGACCGGGCCGGTGGCGCCGCCCGACGGGAGAGAGTGATGCCGGCGTGCCCCGCACCCGCAAGGTGACCATCAGTACGGACGCTGCCGGTCACACCACGGGTTGGGCGACCACCGGGCTGGCAGCCGCGACACCGGTGGCCCCCGACCACCGGGCAGCGGCGACACCGGTGGCCCCCGACCACCGGGCAGCGGCGTTCTTCGACGTCGACAACACCATGCTGCGTGGTGCGTCGATCTACTGGCTGGCGCGTGGCCTGGCCGCCCGCAACTACTTCACCACCGCCGACCTCGCCCAGTTCGCCTGGCGGCAGGCGCGGTTCCGGCTGCTCGCCGCAGAACACGCCGGGGACATGTCGCACGCCCGGGAGGCGGCCTTGGCGTTCGTCGCCGGCTGGCGGGTCAGCGACGTGGAACGCCTCACCGAGGAGATCTTCGACGAATTGATGGCGTCGCGGATCTGGCCCGGCAGCCGGGCCCTGGCGCAGTTGCACCTCGGCGCCGGACAACGGGTGTGGCTGGTCAGCGCGACTCCGGTCGAGGTCGGCCGGGTGATCGCCCAGCGTCTCGGGTTGACCGGTGCGCTCGGTACCGTCGCCGAGGTCGTCGACGGTGCGTACACCGGTCGGCTGGCCGGCGAACTGATGCACGGCCCGGCGAAGGCCGAGGCGATCGTGCAGCTTGCCGCAGTCGAAGGGCTCGAGCTCGCCCGCTGCAGCGCGTACAGCGACTCCGCCAACGACCTGCCGATGCTCACCGCCGTCGGACACCCGGTCGCGGTCAACCCGGACACCGCGCTGCGCCGCCAGGCGCGGGACCGGGGCTGGCAGGTCCGGGACTTCCGGACCGGTCGCAAGGCGGCGCGGATCGCGGTACCGTCGACGGTCGCCGCCGGTTTCCTGGCCGGCGCGGTGACGGCTGGCCTGGCCATCCGCCGCCGCCGGGCAACCGGCTGACCAGGACAGCGGCATCCGGCCCACCCGGGTCGCGACGCCGGCATCGGATCAGGAAGGCATCGGTGTGACGGTCACCGCACGCCCGGTCGAGTCGACCGGGGCGCCCAGCCACCCGCCGGGTCGGCACCGCCGCCACCGTCCATGGCACCTGGCCGGGCTGGCCGGGGCGCTGGCAGCCACGGTCCTGCTGGTCGTGTTACCGCAGGCTGGCCCGACGACCAGCGCGGACGAGCCGGGCCGGCTGCGTACCGTCGCCGAGGTCTGGCCGGCGGCCGAGATCACCGAGGTATCCGCCAACCTCGCCGACGGGCCGGCGTACAGCCCGGTGCTCTTCCTCGACGGCGCCACCTCGGTCGGCACCGCGCCGAGCCCGGACGGCACCGCCCTGCGGCTCGTCGTGCGGGCAGCCGACGGGTCGGTACGGGAACTGCGCCGGCTCCCACTCGGCGCTACCCCGCAGTTCGGTGGGTTCACCACCGACGGGGGCACGTTGGCCTGGTCCGAGTCGGTCGCGGACGAGGACGGCCGAGGGCGGACCGAGATGTGGGCCGCCGGCCTGGCCGACGACGCCGAGCCACGCCGGCTCACCACCGACACCGGCGACGTGGTCTTCTTCAACTCGCAGTACGACATGGTGATCAACGAAGGCAGCCTGTACTGGGTCGCCGTGGCGCCCGGCACCGAACCGGCGACCGAACTGCGGTCGGTTCCGCTGGCCGGTGGCGAGGTGACCGTACGCACCGATCCGGGAGCCTGGGCGTTGTCCAGATGGCCGACGATGGTCAGCGCCGGCAGCGGCGAGACCGGCCCGATCCGGATCCGGGACCTGGTCGAACGCCGGATCACCGACGTCCCCGCCGGTCCGACCGAGCTGGTCACCTGCGGTCCCACCTGGTGCCGGGTACTGGTGCTGGCCGCGGACGGCCCGGGCCGCATCGACCTGATGCGCCCGGACGGTACGGACCGTCGGCGCATCGGCGACGGCACGGTGACCGCCAGCACCATCGACGTCGCCGTGCTGGACCGGTTCGAGGTGCTGTCGCTGTCGTCTGCGCCCACCTCACTGGCCAACTCGCAGCAGCTGATCGTTTACGATCTGCAACGCGACGAGGCGGTCGTGGTCAGCGACGACGTGGGCATGGTGCTCTGCCGGGGCGGTGTGCTGTGGTGGTCGGTCGGCGACGACAGCTCCGCGTCCTGGCAGGTGCTGGATCTGCGAAGCTTGACGGACTGACCGCTTGCCGGCCGGGCGGGCCCGGCCGGCCGGCTCACCGGCCGAACGGGTCCGGCCGGCGGTCCAGCAGCCGGTGCAGGGCCTGCTGGATCGTCTCCCGCACCTGGTCGGCCAGGTTGAACACGACCAGCGGGTCATCGGCGTGGTCGGCGAACTGGGTGGTCGGGATCGGCGGGCAGAACTCGATCAGCCACTTGCTCGGCAACGGCACCAGGCCGAGCGGCCCCAGCCACGGAAACGTCGGCGTCACCGGGAAGTACGGCAGGCCGAGCATCCGGGCGAGCGGGGCGATGTTCGCCAGCATCGGATAGGTCTCCTCAGCGCCGACGATCGCCACCGGAACGATCGGCGATCCGGTCCGGATGGCCGCCGAGACGAACCCACCCCGACCGAACCGCTGCAGCTTGTAGCGCTGCGAGTACGGCTTTCCGACTCCCTTGAAGCCCTCCGGGAAGACCCCGACCAGTTCCCCGCCACCGAGCAACCGCTCGGCGTCCGGGTTGCAGGCCACGGTGCCGCCGAACTTGCGGGTCAGTTCGGACAAAAACGGCAACCGGAAGACCAGGTCGGCGCTGAGCAGCCGCAGGTGCCGGTGCCGCGGATGCTCGTCGTGCAGGATCGCGGTGAGCACGGCGGCGTCCAGCGCGACCGTGCCGGAGTGGTTGCCGACCACGAGCCCGGCACCGTCCACCGGCAGGTGTTCGACCCCGGACACCTCGGTGCGGAACCACTCGCGGTAGAGCGCCCGCAGCACCGGCAGGAACACCCCTTCGGTGAGATCGGGATCGAAGCCGAACTCGTCCACCTCGTACTCGCCGGCCAACCGGCGGCGCAGGAACGCCAGGCCGGCGGCCACCCGCTGATCCCAGACGTCGCCGGGTCGGTCCGGCACGGTCATGCCAGTTCCCGCTGGTCACCGGCGTGGCCGGCGCGGACCCGGCGGATGCCGTCCAGGATCGCCTGCTCGGCGGCGGCCAGCCGGTCGCTGGCGAGCAGCGCCCCGTCCGAGTGGGCGCGCAGAAAATCGTCGAAGGCGGCCTGCGTCGACCGCGGTTCGAACCCGAACTCGCGGATCAACCGGGAGGTGTCGACCACCCGGCCGTGGACGAACAGGTCGATCTGGTCGAACCCGTAGCGCCCGACACCGAAGGCCCGGGTGACCCCGGCGGCACCGGACAGCCCCGGCTCCAGCACCGGTACGGCGACCCGGCCGGCCCGCCGGATCGCCTGGGAGAGGGTGAGCACGCCCGGACCGGCAACGTTGAAGGTGCCGGGACGATCCTCCACCACGGCCCGGTGCAGCACCTCGAGCGCGTCGTCGACGTGCACGAACTGCAGCCGGGGGTCCCGGCCGAAGACGGTCGGCACCAGCGGCTGGGCGAAGTAGCGGGTCAGACTGGTCTCGGCGGTGGAGCCGATGAACGGAGCGAACCGCAGCACGGTGGCGGTGACGTCGGGCCGACGGCGGCGGAAGCCGCGCACGTACGCCTCGATGTCCAGGATGTCGCGGGCGAACCCGCCGCGCGGCACCTCACGGGGCTCGGTGTCCTCGGTGAAGACCGCCGGATCGCGGAACGAGGCGCCGTACGCCGCCGTCGACGAACGCACCACCAGCTTGCGCAGACCGGACGCCCGCTGGCAGGCGGCGAGCAGCTGCATGGTGCCGATGACGTTCTGTTCCTTCATCGCGGCGCGGCCGCCGTACTGCTGGTCCGGTCCACTGACCACGGCCAGGTGCACGACGGCTGACGCGTCGAGGTCCGCGATGATGCCGCTGGCCGCGCCAGCGTCGGCGCGGACCTGGTCGACGTCGCGCAACAGATCCGCGAAGTCCGGCGCCGGTGTGGCGGTGTCCAGCCCGACGACCCGGCCGACCCGGGGGTCGGCGGCGAGTCGACCGGCGACCCGGGCACCGATGAATCGGCTCGTCCCGGTTACCACCACGGTCGGGGACCTCACCATGCGGCCCTCCAAGTGCCGGCGGGTGACCGGAGCGTTGCTGAGCCGGGCCTGGGCCCGGCCACGGTCACTTGCCGAGACGTCGACGCTGGACGCGGGTCTTGCGCAGCAGCTTGCGGTGCTTCTTCTTGGCCATACGCTTGCGGCGCTTCTTGACCACCGAGCCCATACGAAAGCCTTTCCAACGAACGTTCGGGTCGGCCCGTGCGCAGCGTGCGGTGTGGCTGACGCGTGGGCCGAACTGGACAACCGGCCGGGCCGGCGGGCGGACTCACCCGCGCATGCGACGGCACGGCCGGCGTCAAGCCTAGCCCGCGCGTGTCATCAGCACCAACGCGGCCCCGGCGCCAGCCGGGGGGACGCGTCGGTGCCGGGCGTCTCCGGATACCCGCTAGGCGGTCTCCCGGAAAGCCCCTCGCAGGTACTCGTGCACCGCGTGTTCCGGCACCCGGAACGACCGGCCGACCCGTACCGCGGAGAGTTCACCGGAGTGCACGAGTCGATAGACGGTCATCTTGGATACCCGCATCACCCTCGCCACCTCGGCGACGGTAAGGAACTTGACCTCCGACAGCCTGTCCTCGGACTGTGGTGATCCTGCCATGGTTCACCAATCCATCCCATTTCCCCGGCGCGTGCCGCCCGGCGGGACCCTTCCGCGCCGCGACGGGCAACGCACGTGTTACCAGTACGGTAACGGGGTCGCTGTGACCGGCGCGATCCGTTCCGTCATTTGATCCCTACGGCGGGGGGCCGACACCCGTACGGGCTACCGGCACGACGGCGGCGGGTGACGGCTCAGCCGACCGCCCGCCGGACGTAGTCGACGCACGCCTCCTGCAGGCCCTCCCAGGCTTCACCGAACTGCGTCCGGGCGGCCTCGTCGAGACCCACGCCGTCGTGCACCACGGCACGGAAGAACGCCAGCGTCCGCTCCTCACCGAACCGGTCGACCAGGTGCCGGACCGCCAGGTAGCCCACCCCGTACCCGGCACCGACCTGCCAGTCCTCGGCGTCCGCGGTCGGCTCGACGCTGCTCAGCGGCCCCTGCCAGTCCTGTTCCAGGACCAGCCGGCGGACGTCGTCCAGCCCTTCGTAGCGGACCACTGGCCGGCCGCCGGCCGCCGCGTGCTCCGCCAGTCCTTCGATCAGCCACCAGGCGGCCCGCTCCCGGTTCCCGCCGTCCGGCAGGGACGCGGCGTGGGTCAACTCGTGACGCAGCAGGTCCGGCCGGAGCACGTCGCGCAGGTTCGTGCCGTTGAGCACGATCTCGTAGTGTCCGCCGCCGACCGCCACCGCGTAGCCGGCAGTCCAGTCCGGACGGTTCCCGCCGTACCAACTGCCCCACTCGTCGGCGCCGGCGTAGAAGACCCGGTACCGGTCCGGGGCGGTGCCGGAGACCGCATACCGGTCCGCGACCGCTGCCGCCTCCTCGGCGTCGCGCAGCAGGTCGGACAGCAGATCCCGGTGCTGCGGGGTGGTTGCCACCAGGGTCCGGTTGCCGGTCGCGACGACCAGTTCACTGACCTCCCAGGGGCGGGGCCCGTCCTGCAGGGTCAGCGACGGCTCGACCGCGACGAGGCGCAGCCGTCCGCCCTCGGTGCTCCAGCGCTGACCAACCACCACCTCGCTGGTCTCGCAGGACGGCACCACGAAGCAGTGCTGGTAGCTGACCAGCAGCCGCCACTCGGTGCCGAGCGCCGCCGGGCCGGTCGGCACCGGGGCGGCCGGTGACGATGACGGGCCGGCAGTGACCGTCGCCGTCGGCGCGGTGGTGGCCGTCGGGGCGGCGGTCGCCGTGGCGGTCGTGGCGGTCGCCGTGGCCGTCACCGTGGCGGGCGGGGCGGGCGGGGCGGTCGGGGCGGTGGTCGGCGTGGCCGACCCGGTGGCCGCTGGCGTGGGCGCGGCGGTGGCAGTCGGGTCGAACTCGACCGGCAGCGTACTGACCGACGGGCGCCACGCCGTCACCTGCATCGCGCGCAGGGTCTTGAACTGGCGGGCCAGATCGTCGTGAGCGGCCGAGCCGGGTTCGGTGACCGCGAGGAACCCCCGTTCGTCGCCGGCGATCAACGCGGCGGCCTGCTGGTCGAGCAGGGCGTTGATCTGAGTACGCAGCCAGGCCTGGGTAGCGTCCGGCGGATCGCCCGGCACCGGGCTGGCCGGCGGGCCGGTCTGCGGGGTGACCGTCGGCTCGATCACCGGTGGTTCCGGGCTGGGCAATCGGTCGATCAGCGCCACCGCACCGACCACCGGCACGGCGCAGAACAACACCGTCGCGACGATGCCGAGCACCGGCCAGAGCGACCAGCGCCGCTCCGGCGGCGGGGTCACCGGGGCCGGCGCGGGATCCGGCCGATCCGGCTGGTCCGTTGACGACGACTCCGGCCGGTCCGATCCGTCGGACTCCGGCCGGTCCGCCGAACTGTCCGGCTCTCGCTGATCCGCCGATCCGTCCGGGTCCGGCTGGTCGATCGGTACGGAGTCCTGCCGGTCGGTCACCCGCCGAATGATACGGGGACCGGAACCAGCCCGGTCCAGCCCGGGTTGAGCGGCAGCACAGGGGTGCCGGCGTCAGTCGCGGGAGCGCAGCGCCCGGCCGAGAAACGCCACGTTGGCCGGGCGTTCGGCCAGCCGGCGCATCAGGTAGCCGTACCAGTCGGTGCCGTAGGGCAGGTAGACCCGCATGGTGTAGCCCTCCCCCGCGAGCCGGGCCTGTTCGGCCGGTCGGACCCCGTACAGCATCTGGAACTCGAACTCCTCCGGCGCCCGGTCGAACCAGCGGGCCCGGTCCTCGGCGATCGCGATCAGGCGCGGGTCGTGGGTGGCCAGCATCGGGTAGCCGGCGCCGGAGAACAGGATGTTGAGGCACCGTACGAAGGACTTGTCGACGTCGATCGCCGACTGGTAGGCGACCGACTCCGGCTCCGCGTACGCCCCCTTGCACAGCCGCACCCGGGAACCGGCGGTGGCCAGCTCCCGGCAGTCCGCCTCGGTACGCCGCAGGTACGCCTGCAGCACCGCACCGGTGGACGGATGGTCGGCACGCAGGGTCTGCAGAATGTCCAGGGTCGAGTCGGTGGTGGTGTGGTCCTCCATGTCGAGGGTGACGGTGCCACCGACGGCGGCCGCCGCCGCGCAGATCGCCCGGGCGTGCCCGGTCGCCGCCGGCTCGTCGAACCGCTGTCCGAGCGCGGAGAGCTTCACGCTGACGTCGGTGCCGGCGGCGAGGCCGGCCCGGTCCAACGCGTCCAGCAGGGCCAGGTACTCCGCCCGCACCGCGCTGGCCTGCTCAGCGGTGGTGGTGTCCTCACCGAGGTGGTCGATGCTGATCACCACACCGGTGCCGGTGAGCTCGGCGGCGGCGGTCAACGCCTCGTCGATGGTGGTGCCGCCGACGAATCGGCGTACCACGTCACGGCTGACCGGGGCGGCGGCGACCAGCCGTTCGATCGTGGTCGACCGGGACGCGGCGAGGATGACCGAGCGAAGCATAGGGCGAGCGTATCGCCCTTGACCACGACCGGCCCGGCCAGTGGCCGAGGTCCGGCGACGGCCGAGGTCCGGCGACGGCCGAGGTCCGGCCGGTGGCCGAGGTCCGGCGACGCCGGGCGTGCGTCGGTGAGCTACAACAGTGCTGTGGACAAGATCTCCCCGCGTCGGCTCCGGTCGACCAGTGTCCAGCTCGGTGCGCTGACCGCGCTGGCGCTCTCCCTCTCCGGCTGCAACCTGGTCCCGGACGACGACTGCGATGACGACCGGTCGATGGGTGCCGGCTCCGGCGGCGGCACGACGGTGCTGGCGATGGCTGCCGGCGGCGCCGGGGCGGTCGTCGCCCGTACCGCGCCGGAAGCTCCGGCCCGGACCGCCGTGGCCCTGCCCGACCGAGGCGGGTTCGGCACCCACCTCGCCTCCTGCGGCGGCTGAGCATGCGGCGCGAAACCTGCCGGCCCCGGCCGGACTGGGACGCGACGGTACGGCAGCAGGGTCTGGTGTACGCCGACACCGAGCTGCCCAACGGCTCGGTGATGTCCTACTGGGACGAATCCGCCTGCTACGCCTTCGACCTGCCGGAGGTGCTGCGGCTGGAGGAGGCGACCGAGGAGCTGCACCGGATGGCGGTGACGGCGGCCGAGTACGTGGTGACGCACCGGAGGTACGCCGACTTCGGCATTCCGGCGTGGGCCGCCGACGCCGTCGCCCGGTCGTTGCGCGAGCAGCCACCGAGTCTGTACGGCCGGTTCGACCTCTGGTACGACGGCTCCTGGCCGCCGAAGCTGTTGGAGTACAACGCCGACACCCCCACCGCCCTGGTCGAAGCCGCGATCGTGCAGTGGTACTGGCTGGAGGACACCCGACCGCAGCTCGACCAGTGGAACAGCCTGCACGAACGGCTGGTGGCGGGCTGGGCGCAGATCAAGGCCGGGATGTACCACCCGACGCTGCACGTCACCTGGTCGAGCGAGGAGGAGACCGGCGAGGATCTGATGACCGCCGGCTACCTCGCCGAGACCGCCCGCCAGGCCGGGCTGACCGCCGAGCTGCTGCCGATGCTGGACGTCGGCTGGGACGGCCGACGCTTCGTTGACGCCGCCGACCAGCCGATCACCACCTGCTTCAAGCTCTACCCGTGGGAGTGGATGCTGGCCGAGCCGTACGGGCGGCTGGCGCTCGAACCGGGCACCCCGACCACCTGGATCGAGCCGGCCTGGAAGCTGCTGCTGTCGAACAAGGCGCTGCTGGCGGTGCTCTGGGAGCTGTTTCCGGACCACCCGTACCTGCTGCCGGCGTACCTGGACGGACCGCGCGCGATGCCGGAGTACGTCGCCAAGCCGCTGCTCGGCCGGGAAGGCGCGGCGGTACGGATCGTGACCGCTGCCGGCGAGATCGAAAGTCCGGGCGACTACGGTGCCGAAGGCTGGTGCTACCAGGAGTTCCGGGCGCTGCCGGCGTTCGACGGCAACCATCTGGTGCTGGGCAGCTGGGTGGTGGACGGCGAGTCGGCCGGTGCCGGGTTGCGGGAGAGTTCCGGTTTGATAACCGACGGGTACGCCCGGTTTCTGCCGCACTACGTGGCCGCCCACCGGGCGATCTGAATCGTCTACGGTTGTCAGGTGGACTTCGACGCCTACGCGCGGACCGCAGTTGATCTGGTCAACTCCCCGTTGGCTGACCTCGACGACCTGAGGGCGCTGTTCCACGGCGACCACGTCTGGATGTGCGACGAGGTCTGTGACCGCGACCTGGCGGTGTTCCGGCGGGCCGGTAGACGCCTGCGGGACGTCTTCGAGTACGGCACCACCGGGCGCGACGCCGACGCGGTCGCCGAGCTCAACTCGCTGCTCGCTGCGTTTCCGGTGCAGCCGCGAATCTCCGGCCACGACTCCAACGACTGGCACATGCACGTGACCGGCCGGGGCGCCTCGGTCAGCGCCGAGTATCTGGCCGGGGCGGTGTGGGGGCTGTCGGTCTGGCTGTGCGAGTACGGCAGTGCCCGGTTCGGTGTCTGCGCCGACGCCCGCTGCGGCAACGTCTACCTGGACACGTCGTCGAACTGCTGCCGGCGGTTCTGCTCCGAGCGCTGCGCCACCCGCTCGCACGTGGCCGCGCACCGGGCCCGCAAACGAGCCGCGGTCGAGGACAAGCCGCTGCTGCCGGTCAGCTGACCGGTCTTTCCCGGCTCGAGCCGGCCGGGCTTCCCCGGCTCAGCTGGCCGGCTGGTCGGCGGTCGCCGACCGGCCGGGGCTGCCGCCGTCGACGGCGGCCAGGTGCCGGCGGGCGAACGCCAACGACTCGCGCAGGTCGGCCTCGCGCACCGTACGGCTGCGGGCGCCCCGGGTGGCGACCTCGACCGCCACCGCGCCCTGGAAGGCGTTGCCGGCCAGCGCGCCGAGCAACTCGCCGCACGGCTGGTTGCCCCGGCCGGGGACCAGGTGCTCGTCGCGGCCGAGGCCGCTGCCGTCGCCGAGGTGCACGTGCTCCAGCCGGTCGCCCATCGCGTCGGCGAGGGCCAGCGCGTCGGCCCGCGACGCGGCGCAGTGCGACAGGTCAAGGGTGTACGCGTCGTAGCCGACCTCGGTCGGATCCCAGCCGGGCTGGTACGGGACGAACTCACGGCCGGCCATCCGGACCGGGAACATGTTCTCCACCGCGAACCGCACCTGCGGGTGGGCGTCGCGCAGGGTACGCAGCCCGTCCGCGAAGGTACGGGCGTAGTCGCGTTGCCAGCTGAACGGTGGGTGCACCACGACGGTCGGCGCGCCGAGCGTCTCGGCCAGGACGGCGGAGCGGCGCAGCCGTTCCCACGGGTCGGAGCTCCAGACCCGCTGGGTGACCAGCAGGCAGGGGGCGTGCACGGCGAGTACCGGCACACCGTAGTGCGCGGCGAGCCCGCGCAGCGCGCCGGCGTCCTGGCTGACCGCATCGGTCCAGACCATCACCTCGATGCCGTCGTAGCCGAGCGCGGCGGCCAGCTCGAAGGCGGCCGCTGTCGGCTCGGGGAACACCGAGGAACTGGAGAGCAGCACGGGTACCGCGGAGGTCACGTCGCCCAGCCTAGCCCGGCCGGCGCGGGCCCGCCGGATCGGTGGACCGGGCCCGGGTCACCGGCAGAGGTCAGCTCCAGCTGCGCCATCCGGCGCAGGATCACCCCTTCCCGCAGTGCCCACGGGCAGATGTCCAGCGACTCGATGCCCAGCTGTCGCATCACCGACTCGGCCACCACCGCTCCCGCCAGCAACTGGTGCCCCCGGCTGGCGCTGACCCCTTCGAGTTCGTGCAACTCGGCGGGCGGGATGTGCCGGATGAACCCCGTCACCTGGCGCAGCCCGGCGCGGGTCAGCCGCCGGGGTGCCCACAGCCCGGCGCTGGACGGCGCGGCCCCGGTCAGCCGGGCCAGGGTGCGGAACGTCTTGGAGGTGCCGACCGCCCGGTCCCAGCCCTGCGCCTGCAGCAGCGGAACCATCGTCTGCACCTGGGCGTCGACGTACTCCCGCAGTTCGCTGACGAACTGTGCGGAAGGCGGGCTGACGGTGAACGGGGTGACACCGAGCCGTTCCCGGGTCAACCGGCCGGCACCGAGCGGCAGCGACTGGGCCAGGTGCGGCTCCTCGTCGACCCCGGCGGCCAGCTCCAGGGAGCCGCCGCCGATGTCCAGCACCATCAGCCGGCCGGCGGACCAGCCGAACCAGCGGCGGACCGCGAGGAAGGTCATCCGGGCCTCGTCGGCACCGGAGAGCACCTGCAGGTGCACGCCGGTCTCGGCGCGGACCCGGGCCAGCACCGCCGCCGAGTTGGTGGCGTCGCGCACCGCCGAGGTGGCGAATGCGATCAGGTCGCTGGTTTGCCAGTGCTCGGCCGCAGCCCGCGCGGCGGCCACCGCCTCGACCAGGGCGTCCGCCCCGGCCGGGGTGAGCGCGCCGTCCGGTCCGATCTGTTCGGCGAGCCGCAGCAGCGACTTTTCCGAGTGCGCCGGCCACGGGTGGGCGCCGGGGTGCGCGTCCACCACGAGCAGATGCACGGTGTTGGAACCGACGTCGAGCACACCCAGTCGCATGTGATCACCCTAGGCCAACCGGGCGTACCGACCCGCTTGCCCGGCCCGCCGCAGGTGGCAGGCGTACGCTGGCCGGGTGGCGCCCCGTGACGAGCTCCGGATCCTGGTCGAGACCCCGGCCGACCCCCGCAGTCGGGAGGTCGAGCTGGACTTTCCCCGTGAGTGGATCGAGTTCGTCGACCCGGCCGACGCCGCGCATCTGATCCGGGCCGACCTGACCTGGTTGCTGTCCCGCTGGACCTGTGTGTTCGGTGGGTCCTGCCACGGCATCATCGCCGGGCGGGCCGGGGACGGCTGCTGTTCGCACGGCGCCTTCTTCACCGACAGCGACGACGAGAACCGGGTCAAGGCGGCGGCGAAGCGGCTCACCCCGCAGACCTGGCAGCACTACCGGCGCGGGTTCAAGAACTACACCGAGATGGACACTGTCGACGGCAAGAATCCGGCGCGGCGGACCGCCACCCGCAGCGCCGACGGGCCGTGCGTGTTCCACAACGACGCCGACTTCCCCGGTGGCGGGGGCTGTGCGCTGCACGCCCAGGCGCTGCGCGACGGGGTGCACCCGCTGGAGTACAAGCCGGACGTCTGCTGGCAGTTGCCGATCCGCCGGGACCAGGAGTGGACCAAACGCCCGGACGGCAGCAAGGTGCTGGTCTCCACGCTGACCGAGTTCGACCGGCGGGGCTGGGGTGCCGGTGGGCACGACCTGGACTGGTGGTGCACCTCGTCGCCGGAGGCGCACGTCGGGGGCGAGCCGATGTACCGGTCGTACGAGCCGGAGCTGACCGCGCTGGTCGGCAAGGCGGCGTACGCCCGGTTGGCCGAGCTGTGCGCGGCACGGGCCCGGCGTGGCCTGGTGGCGGCGCATCCGGCCACGCCGCGCCGACGGGCGCCGAACACCCGCCGGTCGGACTGACCCCGACGCGACCGGTGCCACCGGCACCGGTATAGCCACCGGCTCCAACATTTGGTCAGGATTCGAACTTGTAGCCCAGCCCGCGCACGGTGACGATGAAGCGCGGGGCCGACGGCTCCGGTTCGATCTTGGAACGCAGCCGCTTGACGTGCACGTCGAGGGTCTTGGTGTCACCGACGTAGTCGGCACCCCACACCCGGTCGATCAGCTGCCCCCGGGTGAGCACCCGGCCGGCGTTGCGCAGCAGCAGCTCGAGCAGCTCGAACTCCTTCAGCGGCAGCTGGACCGAGTCACCGTCGACGGTCACCACGTGCCGCTCGACATCCATCCGGACCGGTCCGGCGGTCAGCGTCGCGGTGGACGGCTCGATCACCTCGGTGCTCTGCCGGCGCAGCACCGCCCGGATCCGGGCGACCAGCTCCCGCGGCGAGTACGGCTTGGTGACGTAGTCGTCGGCGCCGATCTCCAGGCCCACCACCTTGTCGATCTCGCTGTCCCGGGCGGTCACCATGATGATCGGCACCCGGGAACGTTGCCGCAGTTCACGGCAGACCTCGGTGCCGGACATCTCGGGCAGCATCAGGTCGAGCAGCACGATGTCCGCTCCGGTACGGTCGAACTCGGTGAGCGCGTCGGTGCCGGTCGGTGCCACCGACACCTCGAAACCCTCTTTGCGCAGCATGTAGGAGAGCGCGTCGGAGAAGGACTCCTCGTCCTCCACCACGAGTACCCGGGCCACTTGTTCGTTCCCTCCCTGTGTCCGGCCTGATCCGCTCAGACCTGCTCGTGCGCGGCCGAACCGGTGTCGATCTCAACCGATTCGGGTAGCGGCAGGGCTGCGTCCGGCGGGCTGGCAGGCAGCCGCAGCGTGAACGTCGACCCTCCACCCAGCGTGCTGGACACCTCGACCCGACCGCCATGGTTGGTGACGATGTGCTTGACGATGGCCAGGCCCAGCCCGGTGCCGCCGGTGCTGCGCGAGCGTGCCTGGTCGGCCCGGTAGAACCGTTCGAAGATCCGGTCGACCTCGTCGGGGGCGATGCCGATGCCCTGGTCCGCGACGGCGATGTCGACGTAGCCATCGGCCCGGGAGACGGTCACCGTGACCCGGGTGTCCTCGCCGGAGTAGGCGATCGCGTTCTCCACCAGGTTCGCCAACGCGGTGGCGATCTGGCTGTCGCGACCGTACACGGTCAGCCCGCGTTCGCCCGCCACCGCCACCTCGACCCGGCGGGCCGCTGCCGGGGTACGGGTCCGGTCCACGACCTCGGCCAGCACCCAGTCGACGGCGATCGGGTCGGGGGCCGGCAGCGGCTCCGCCCCCTGTAGCCGGGTGAGTTCGAGCAGCTCGTTGACCAGCCGGCCGAGCCGGGTCGACTCGTGCTGGATCCGTTCGGCGAACCGGCGGGCGGCGGCCACGTCCTCGGTCGGGTCGGTGACCGCGCTGTCCGGATCGGTGGCGTCCAGCAACGCCTCGGCGAGCAGCTGCAGGGCACCGATCGGGGTCTTCAGCTCGTGGCTGACGTTGGCGACGAAGTCCCGGCGGACCCGGGCCACCCGGTGCGACTCGGTGACGTCGGCCGCTTCGACCGCCACGTGGTTGTCGCGCAGGCCGACGGCCCGCAGGTGCACCCCGAGCGGGTCCTGGGAGCCGCCTTCGCGGCCCCGGGGCAGGTCGAGCTCCACTTCGCGGCGCACGCCGGTGCGGCGGACCTGCCCGGCCAGGGTACGGATGATCGGGTGCGCGGTGACGCTGCCCGGTGTCGGCCCGGCCCGGAGCATGCCCATCGCCCGGGCCGCCGGGTTGACCAGCACCGGCACGTCGGCCCCGTCGAGCACCACCACGCCGACCCGCAACGAGTCCAGGCTCCGGCGGGCCAGTGAGTCGATGAGGCTGCGGTCCGGAGCCGGGGGCGCCGCAGCGGCGTCGTTCGCGACGATCGACGGCCTCCCGTTGCTGGACGTACGCTGCCCGCCCCGGTGTTCGACCGGGGCGGAAGCCAGTTGTCGTGCCCGGGCTCGCGCCAGGAGCAGACCGGCGACGAGCCCGCCGCCAGTGCCGACGGCCACACCGCCGGCCAGAACCGCCCAATCCACGGGGCGATCGTAGGGTCATTGTTAACCTGGTCAGCCACCCGAACAGGACATATCTCACCGCAATCGCCAGATGTTCATACTGCCGCCCTGCTCTGTTCACCCCTGTTCATCTGGCTGCCGGCAAGCCGCCATACCGTGTGGGCGACACCGGGCGGGACCAGGACCGGAGACCTCCCACCACGACGACGGAAGGCCACCATGCGCGAGGAGTTCCAGGCCGAGCTGCAGGAAATCAGCGAGCTGCTGGTATCGATGGCGGAAGCCGCTCAGACGGCACTGCGCCGGGCGACCGGCGCGCTGCTCACCGCCGACCGCGAGGCCGGCGAGCTGGTACTGGTCAACGATGCCGAGATCGATGCCCTCTACCGCACGGTGGAGGAGCGGGTGAGCGACCTACTGGCCCGGCAGGCACCGGTCGCCTCCGACCTGCGGATGGCGATCACCGCGCTGCACGTGGCCTCCGGGTTGGAGCGGATGGGTGACCTCGCCGATCACGTGGCCAAGACCGCGCTGCGGCGACACCCGTCACCGGCGGTCCCGGCCGAGCTGCGCGGCGTCTTCTCGGAGATGGCCGAGGTCGCCGACCGCATGATCGCGAAGGTGGTCGGGGTGCTGCGTACCCCGGACGCGAAGACCGCCGCCGAGCTCGACAGCGACGACGACGCGATGGACGAACTGCACCGCAAGCTGTTCCGGGTGCTGCTGGGCAAGGACTGGCCGTACGGCGCGGAGACCGCCATCGACGGCGCGCTGCTGGGCCGGTTCTACGAGCGGTACGCCGACCACGCGGTCAACGCCGGCCGGCGGGTCGTCTACCACGTGACCGGGGTGAACCCGAACGACTGACCGGCCGCCGGGCAGCGCGGGTCCCGGCTTGCCCGTGACCAGGGCCAGGGGTACGGGGCGGGCAGCGTCCCGTACCCCTGGCCCGACGCTCAGCGGCCCTGGTTGGCGACCGCGGCGGCCGCTGCCGCGGCGGCGTCCGGGTCCAGGTAGTCACCGCCGACGTTGACCGGCCGCAGCGCGCCGTCCAGGTCGTAGCGCAGCGGGATGCCGGTCGGGATGTTCAGCTTGGCGATCGCCTCGTCGGAGATCCCGTCGAGGTGCTTCACCAGCGCCCGCAGCGAGTTGCCGTGCGCCGCGACCAGCACCTGCTTGCCGGCGAGCAGGTCCGGCACGATCGCGTCGTACCAGTACGGCAGCATCCGCCGCACCACGTCGGCCAGGCATTCGGTCCGGGGCATCAGCTCGGGCGGCAGCTCCCGGTACCGCGGCTCGCCGACCTGCGACCAGTCGTCGTCGTCAGCGATCGGTGGCGGCGGGGTGTCGTAGGAGCGGCGCCAGAGCATGAACTGCTCCTCGCCGTACTCCTCCAGGGTCTGCTTCTTGTTCTTGCCCTGCAGCGCGCCGTAGTGCCGCTCGTTGAGCCGCCACGACCGGCGCACCGGGATCCAGCCCCGGTCGGCGGTGTGCAGCGCCAACTCGCTGGTCCGGATGGCCCGCCGCAGCACGCTGGTGTGCACCACGTCCGGCAGCAGGTTGTGCTGCGCCAGCAGCTCACCGCCGCGCCGCGCCTCGGCCTCGCCCTTGGCGGTCAGATCCACGTCGACCCAACCGGTGAAGAGGTTCTTCGCGTTCCACTCGCTCTCGCCGTGCCGGAGCAGCACCAGTGTCCCCACAGTCATGTCGTCCATCCTGCCGGACCCGGCGCCTGGAGGTTCACCGGCCCGGGGCACCGGCCGGCCGGGGTGACGACCACCACGCCGAAATTCGCATGCCCGGTACGCCGTCCGACC
Source organism: Micromonospora sp. Llam0 (assembly GCF_003751085.1). Classification (NCBI taxonomy): domain Bacteria; kingdom Bacillati; phylum Actinomycetota; class Actinomycetes; order Micromonosporales; family Micromonosporaceae; genus Micromonospora; species Micromonospora sp. Llam0. The sequence goes on from NZ_RJJY01000002.1 coordinate 757,089, forward strand.
CTAGCGTGTAAGGCACCGGTCGAGCACTGTTCATTACTGCACGGGGGTGGCGGATGTCGGGCGCGCGGGAATGGCTGCGGCAGACCACCGGCGGCCTGCCCCGCGCCTTCTGGTACCTGTGGACCGGAAGTCTGATCAACCGGCTCGGCTCGTTCGTCGTGATCTTCCTGGCCATCTACCTGACCGCCGGGCGCGGCCTGTCCGGCTCCCAGGCCGGTCTGGTGCTCGGTGCGTGGGGTGCCGGTGGCGCGGTCGGGACCCTGCTCGGCGGCACGCTCGCCGACCGCTGGGGGCGGCGCCCGACGCTGTTCACCGCGCATCTGGGCGCCGCCACCATGCTGATCGTCCTCGGGCTGGCCGACCGGTGGTGGCTGCTCCTGGTGGGGGCCGCGCTGCTCGGCCTGTTCAACGAGGGCGCCCGGCCGGCGTACGGGGCGATGATGATCGACGTGGTCCCGGCCGCCGACCGGCTGCGGGCCTTCTCGCTCAACTACTGGGCCATCAACCTGGGGTACGCGTTCGCGGCGGTGCTCGCCGGACTCGCCGCGCAGGTCGACTACTTCCTGCTGTTCGCGGTGAACGCGAGCACCACCCTGGCCACCGCCGCGCTGGTCTTCGTCAAGGTCGGTGAGACCCGGCCGGCGACCCGGGCGGCGGCACCGCTCGGTGCGGCCGTGGTCGCGGCCCGACCGGCCGGGTTGCTGGTTGTCGTCACCGACCGCGTCTTCCTCGGCTTCGTCGGGCTGAACGTGCTGCTGGCCATGGTGTTCATGCAACACGGCGCGATGTTGCCGATCGCGATGGCCGACGACGGGCTGTCCCCCACCACGTTCGGCGTGGTGATGGCGCTCAACGGCGTACTCATCGTGGTCGGGCAGCTTTTCGTACCCCGGCTGATCACCGGCCGCAACCGCTCGCACGTGCTGGCTCTGGCGGCGGTGATCGTCGGGGTCGGCTTCGGCCTGACCGCCGTCGCCGACGTCGCCTGGTTGTACGCGGTGACCGTGCTGATCTGGACCGCTGGCGAGATGCTCAACTCGCCGTCGAACGCGACGCTGATCGCCGAGCTGACCCCGGCCGCACTGCGCGGCCGTTACCAGGGCGTCTTCTCGCTGTCCTGGTCGGTCGCCGCGTTCGCCGCGCCGATCACCGGCGGCTTCGTCTGGCAGTACGCGGGAAACACCGCGCTGTGGCTCGGCTGCGCCGCGATCGGCGGCGTGGTCGCGGTGGGTCAGCTGATCGCCGGACCGGCCCGAGAACGGCGGGCCGCCGAGCTACGGACGAGCGAGCTACGGACGGACGCTTCGGCCGTGACCCGGCTGGCCCGGTCCCAGCTGGCGAAGCCGGACGGGTCCCAGCAGCCGCTGGCGCGAGCTCATCCGCAGTAGTTGCCAGGCCGGCAGAAACGGATAACCGGCGGCGGGGAGCGACACTCACCCCCGTAAGCGTCGCTCCCCCTCGCCGCCGGTTTCGGGTGGCGCCGTCCCCCAACGGCCCAATGCCACCGGTCCCCCGGCACCCAGCCCGGTCGTTCGGACCGAACCGGTCCGACGGCCCCCAGCCAATCCCGGGCTCGGCGCGTGGCTCAACCGTAGTTCCTGCCACTTCCGATGGACAAGGCGATTCGGTTGTACGCCCAATCACACCACCCGAGGTGCCGGACGGGTTTAAGCCGCAACAACACCGACGAGTGATGACGAATACACGCTCAGGCATCCTCGCGGTCGGGAGATTCGAGCCGGAAGAAATTGCTCGGTGTACCGTCCGTGCGCTGTTCCTGGTAGATGAAGTTCAACCGACGCTGATCAAACGTCCCAAACCACTCATCCCAGGAGATCTTTCGTAGATTGCCGCCGCCGTACCCGGGGAAGTCGATCCGCAGCACGCTGGGCCGGCCGTCACGCGGGGCGCTGACGGTCGCCGGTGCACCGCCCCGGGCGTCGGCCCACTGCCGGATCGTCCGGTGATCGGTGGTGACCAGGCTACGCCCGGCACGTTCGGCGTGCTGCTGCGGATCATCGATACGCTGGGCGTACTTCAGCGAACGGGACGACTTGGCTCCGGACCGGATCTTGGCGCCGCCACCGCCGGCCCGTGCGCCGCCGCCCGCGCCAGAGGTGTTCCGCCCGGCCGAACCGGCGCTCTTACCGGCCGAACTCGCGCTCTTGCGGGCCGAACTCGCGCTCTTGCGGGCCGAACCGGTGCTCCTCCCCGCCGAGCCGGTGCTCTTTCGGGCGGCACTCGTGCTCTTGCGGGCCGTCGACGATGTACCGGACCGGGCTGAGCTGGTGCCCTTGCGGGCCGAACTCGCGCTCTTGCCGGCCGGCGCTGAACGCCGGGAGGTTGGCGAACCGGCCTTCGGCCGGGACGCCTGCTTCGCCCGCGCCGGAGTACCCCGCCGCATCGCCCGCGCCAGCGATTTGATCAGATCGGGCTTGCGCAGGTTGGACGTGCCGGTCACCCCGCGCTTACGCAACTGGGCACGCAGTTCGTCGACCCGCAGGTCGGCCAGGTCGCTCTCCCGGACGTTGCCGCCGGCCCGGTCGATGATCGCCGTCGCGCTGCGAGTGCCGGCGCCGCGGTTCGAGCTGCTCCGAGCCGGACTCGGGTTGCGGGCCGAGCCGGACTTGCGGGCCGAGGTGGAGCTACGGCCGGCCTTGGACCGTCCGTCCGACGCGGGGCTGCGGCGCCGGGTGCTGGTCTGTTGAGGCATGGTCTGCTCACTCCCTTTGACAGTGTCCCTGCGGGGGGCAGTGGGCGACGATTGCGCCACCATGCGAGCAGTACCCTGCTGGCTCCCTACAAACCTGGATCCTCCGGCGTCTTGTCGTCGAAAAGGTGCGCAAAGGCGCGCAGGTTCGCCAACGGTTCGCCTCTCTTGACCCGCCATTCCCACTCGCGGCGGATCGCCGAACCGAAGCCGATCTCCAGCATCGCGTCGAATGACTCGTCGGCATAGGTGAGCACCGAGCCGAGTATCCGGTCCAGTTCGTCTTCGGTGATACCGGCCAACCCGACACGACCGGTGAGGTAGATGTCGCCGACCGAGTCGATCGAAAAGGCGACACCGTACATCCTGGCGTTGCGTCGCAGCAGCCAGGTCCACAACTCGGTACGCCGTTCATCGGGCTGCCGCATCACGAATGCTTCTATTCGCAGCGCCTGCTCGCCGACGATCAGATTGCACACCGTCTTCAGCTTGTGGGTGCCCGGCAAGGTCACCGCGTACGACAGGTCACCGGTCGGTTCCCAGCTCAGCTCGCGCTCGTTGCAGACCGCCTCGATCAGCGCCGCCACCTCGGCTCGTCCGCTCATGGCACTCCTGGTCAGCCCACGCTTGCCGACAGGGCGTCGGCGTCCCGGGACATCCCGGCGGCGGTCGCCGCGCGGTACGCCCGCACCGCCCCACCGTAAACGTCTAGCAGCCCGGCCGCAGTGCGTGCCCAGGAGAACTGCCGGGCGTGCTCCACCGCGCCCCGACCGAGCCGGTCCCGCAACGCCGGGGCGGCCAGCAGATCGCCGATCGCCCGGCCCCAGTCGTCCGGGTGGTGCCCGTCGACCAGCACTCCGCTGCGCCCGTCGCGGACCGCAGTGACCAGGCCACCGACCGAGGCGGCCAGCACCGGCGTGCCGCAGGCCTGAGCCTCCAGGGCGACCAGACCGAATGATTCGTTGTACGACGGCACCGCGACCAGGTCGGCGGCCCGGAACAGGGCCGGCAGGTCGGTACGGGCCAGCGGCGGCATGAACCGCACCAGGTCGTCCACTCCCAGCGATCTCGCCAGGTCGATCAGGGCTCCCGGCTGGTCCAGGCCGGTTCCGCTGGGGCCACCGGCGACCACCACCGTGAGATCGGCGACCGCATCCGGGTCCCGTCGGCGCAGTGCGGCCACCGCGCGCAGCAGCACGTCGGGTGCCTTCAGCGGCTGGATCCGGCCGACGAACGCCACCAGATGGCCGCGGACCGGCAGGCCGAACCGCCGTCGGGCGGCCGCCCTGGTGGCCTGTTCCCGGCCGGCCGGGCCGGGCCGGAACCGGTCCAGGTCGACGCCCGGTTCGACCACCGACACCCGGTCCGCCCCGGCGCCGTACCAGTCGATCAGCTCGCCGGCCTCGGTCCTGGTGTTCGCCACCAGATGGTCCGCCTCGGTGACCACCTGCTCCTCGCCGATGATCCGGGAAGCCGGCTCAGGCCGGTCACCGGCCGCCAGCCGGGCGTTCTTGACCTTGGCGAGAGTGTGCGCGGTGTGCACCAGCGGCACCCCCCAGCGCTCCTTCGCCAGCCACCCGACCTGCCCGGAGAGCCAGTAGTGCGAGTGGATCAGATCGTAGTAGCCAGGGGCCCGGGCGGCCTCCGCCCGCAGCACCCCGGCGGTGAATGCGCAGAGCTGCGCCGGCAGGTCCTCCTTCGGCAGCGGCTCCAGTGGGCCGGAGATCACCTGCCGAACTCGTACACCGGGTGCCATCTCCACCACCGGCGGTACGCCACCCGCTGTCGCCCGGGTGAAGATCTCGACCTCCACGCCGGCCTCGGCCAACCGCCGGGACACCTCGACGATGTAGACGTTCATACCGCCGGCGTCGCCGGTGCCCGGCGAGTCCAGCGGAGAGGTGTGCACCGACAGTGTCGCGACCCGACGGGGACGCGGCGGCGGCTGGTTGTCACCCGGCCCGGCCTGACCCACCTGCACCACGTCGCTCCCTCCGCTCGCCTGATCGCAGCCAACGCCACCAACCAGGACGACCTGTCACATCTTCCCGGTACCGGCAGCGACGTACCGCACTACAGCCAGTGGAGGTGATCCACCTCTCGCCGGTGGCGACGCCCGGGGCCGACCGGCGGCGACCGTCCCGGGCCGGCAAGCGGCGACAATGGCCTGATGACACCGATCGCCATCGTCACCGGAGCGTCCAGCGGGATCGGCGCGGCCACCGCCCGCCGGCTGGCCGCCGACGGCTTCCATGTGGTCGCCGCCGCCCGCCGCGCCGACCGGCTCGCCGACCTGGTCGCCTCGATCTCCGACAGCGGCGGTGCCGCCACTGCGGTGACCTGCGACGTCACCGACGACGGGTCGGTGGCCGGGCTGGCGCAGGCGGTCACCGGGCTGGCCCAGCAGGGTGACCCACCCGGACGGGTCACCCTGCTGGTGAACAACGCCGGCGGAGCGCGTGGGCTGGACCCGGTCGAGTCCGCGCCGGTGGCCGACTGGCGGTGGATGTACGAGGTGAACGTGCTCGGCACGCTGCGGGTCACCCAGGCCCTGCTGCCGGCGCTGACCGCCAGCGGGGCCGGCACCGTCGTGGTGATCGGCTCCACCGCCGGGCAGGTCGTCTACGAGGGCGGTGGCGGCTACACCGCCGCCAAGCACGGCCAGGCCGCGCTGACCGAGACGCTGCGGCTGGAGCTGTGCGGCCGGCCGGTCCGGGTGGTCGAGATCGATCCGGGCATGGTGCGTACCGACGAGTTCAGTGTGAACCGGTTCGACGGGGACACCGCGCGGGCCGACGCGGTCTACGCGGGGGTGGCCGAGCCGCTGGTCGCCGACGACATCGCCGACTGCGTCGCCTGGTGCGCCACCCGGCCGCAGCACGTCAACGTGGACCGGCTGGTGGTCCGCCCGTTGGCCCAGGCAGCGCAGCACAAGGTGCACCGGGTGCTGCCCGGGTGAGCAGGGGTCGGGCGGCCCGGCCGGTCGGAGCCCGCACGCCCGACGCGGCCCGGCCGGTCGGCGAGGTCACCCGGGGCACCACCGCGCCGAACCGGCTGCGCCGGGCCGACCGGTGGATCGCGTACCGCTGCGGGTCGGCGCTGACGGACGCGGCCGGGCCACCGCTGGTGGTCGACCTGGGTTTCGGCGCCCACCCGGTGACCACCGTCGAGCTGGCCGCCCGGTTGCGGGCGGTGCGACCGGACGTGCGGGTGGTCGGGCTGGAGATCGACCCGGACCGGGTCGCGGCGGCGGCTCCGGCCGCCGCGCCGCCACAACTGACCTTCGGCCGGGGTGGATTCGAGCTGGCCGGGCTCCGGCCGGTGCTGGTCCGCGCGTTCAACGTGCTGCGCCAGTACGCCGAGTCCGACGTCGCGGCGGCGTGGGCGACGATGAGCACCGCGCTCGCCCCCGGGGGGTTGCTGGTCGAGGGGACCTGTGACGAACCGGGCCGGGTCTGCTCCTGGGTGCTGCTCGACGCCGCCGGGCCGGTCTCGCTGACCCTGGCCGGCCGGTTGGCCACCCTGGCCGGCCCGGCCGGCGGCGGGCCGGCGGTGCTCGCCGAACGGCTGCCCAAGGCGCTGATCCACCGCAACGTGCCGGGCGAGCGGGTGCACGCACTGCTGCGGGCGCTCGACGAGAGCTGGCGGGCGGCGGCCGGCTACGCACCGTACGGGCCACGGCAGCGCTGGCTGCACACGGTGTCGGCGCTGCGGGACGGCGGCTGGCCGGTGCTGGACCGACCGGCGCGGTGGCGGCTCGGCGAGTTGACCGTGCCCTGGTCGGCGGTGGCCCCGGCCGGCGGTTGAGCAGTGGTCCCGACGGCCCGTCGCGTGATGGCCCTGCCCGACGGGTCGGCTGCTCGGCGGCTAGTCGAACGAGCAGTTGACCAGGACCGGCTCCGGGTGCAGGGTCACGCCGAACCGGGCGCGGACTCCGTCCCTGATCGTGCCGGCCAGGTCGAGCAGTGCGGCGGTGCTGCCGCCGCCCCGGTGGGTGAGCGCCAGGGTGTGCTTGCTGGAGATGGCGACCGGCGCGTCGCCGCCCGGGTAGCCCTTGCCGTACCCGGCCTTGTCGATCAGCCAGGCCGCGCTGACCTTGACCGCGTCGCCACCGGCGACCGGCCAGGTCGCCGGCTCGCCCGTCCCGGCCGCGGCGACCCGGGCATGGAACCGCTGCGCGGCGGCGGCGTCCAGCACCGGGTTGGTGAAGAACGAGCCCACCGAGCGGGTGTCCGGGTCGGTGGCGTCGAGCACCATCCCCTTGCCGGCCCGTAACCGCAGCACCGCGGCGCGGGCGTCGGCCAGTGGCACCCGGTCACCGACGGCGACGCCGAAGCTGCGGGCCAACTCGGCGTAGCGCACCGGGGTGGACAGCTCGCTGCGGACCAGTTGGAAGTCCACCGCCAGCACCAGGTAGCGATCATTGCGTTTGAACAGGCTGTCCCGGTAGGCGAACCGGCAGTCGGCGGCGGGCAACGCGTACCGCTCGTCGGTGAGCCGGTCGTGCACATGCACGGCCTGCACGGTCTCGGCGACCTCCTGGCCGTAGGCGCCGACGTTCTGGATCGGGGTGGCACCGGCCGCGCCCGGGATACCGGACAGGCACTCCACCCCGGACCAGCCGGCGGCGACGGTCGCCGCGACCAGGTCGTCCCACGGCTCGCCGGCCTCGACCCGGATGGTGACGGTGGCCGGACCCCCTGCCCCCGCCGGTTCCTCGGCGACCACCTGGAATCCGGTGGAGCGAACCAGGATCACCGTGCCGGGGAACCCGTCGTCGCCGATCACCACGTTGCTGCCGCCGCTGAGCAGCAAGATCTGCTCCCCGCGCCGGCCGGCGTCACGGACCGCCTCGGTCAGCTCGTCGGCGGTGGTCGCGGTGACCAGCCGGTCGGCCGGGCCGCCGAGGGCAAGCGTGGTATAGCGTGCCAACGGCGCAAGGGCCGTCGGGTCTTCAGCAGATGGCGCGTGGGCACTAACGTCAGGCACGCCCCTCACCCTAGGCTGGAATCCACCCGCGCCACGCCACTGGCTGTCGGCTCGACCCGGAGGATCATGATGAGCAGGCTGCACGGCTCCAAGGACTTCTGGCTCGGCGCACTGCGGGCGGACGGTCCGGCGTTCCGGGCCGCGGTCGCCCAGGTGCCGCTGGACGCGCCGGTGCCGTCCTGCCCGGACTGGACGGTCGTCGACCTGGTGCACCATCTCGGCGCGGTGTACGCCTGGGTGCGCGAGCACGTGGTGCGCGGAGTGGTCGATCCGCCGACCGTGCGGTCCGAGATGACCGGCCGGCCCGGCGGCGACGAGGCGCTTGTCTGGTGGCAGCAGGAGTTCGACGCGCTGGTCAATCTGCTCGACGGGATCGACCCGGAGCTGCCGGCGTGGAACTGGGCGCCGCAGGCGAAGAAGGCGGCGTTCTGGCCACGCCGGATCGCGCACGAGACCGCGGTGCACCGCTGGGACGCGCAGACGGCGATCGCCGGGGTGGAGCCGGTAGAGGCGAAGCTGGCCGCCGACGGGATCAGCGAGGTGCTGGACTCCTGGCTGCCGGCGGGCCGGCGGCGCAGTCACCAGCCGGCGTACGGGGTGGCGCATCTGGTGGCGACCGACGCCGAGCAGGAGTGGTACGTCCGGTTGCGGGGCGAGGGCATGGCGCTGCTGGACACCGACACGATCCTCGACTCCGACGATCATCACACCCGGACCCTGGCCACCGGCACCGCGAGTGACCTGCTCCTCGGGCTCTGGGGTCGGGTGCAGTTCGACGTGCTGGACGTCTCCGGCGACGCCACGCTGCTGGACGCGCTCCGGGTCGGCTGACCACCGGTCACGTCCCAGCCGGCGATGCTGGCGTCCGGTCGTCCCTGGCGATGCTGGCGTAGGTAACGTGCCGGCAACTTTCTGCGAACGCTCACTTGACATGGAAGTGATTCAGGTCCCACTCTCGTGAGAGCGCTCTCACCGACCACGCCGGCCAACCGGCCAGATCGCCAGGTCAACGCAGAGCCAGTCAGCAACCACGCAGTTTCCGCACCCCACCATGCCTGGACCTGAGAGGGGTCAATCCATGGGCGCCAATTCACGCCGCCGGTTGGTCACCGCGACCGCCGCCGCGGTCACCGTACTCGCCGCAGCCACCGGCTGCGGCGGCGACGAAGCCACCGACGACGGCACCATCACCCTGACCGTCGACGTCTTCGGCCAGTTCGGCTACGAGAAACTGTACAAGCAGTACGAGGCCGAAAACCCCGGCATCAAGATCGTCGAACGGGGCACCGGCACCAACCTCGACGAGTACTCCCCCAAGCTGACCCAGTGGCTGGCCGCCGGCAAGGGCGCCGGTGACGTCGTCGCCATCGAGGAGGGCCTGCTGATCGAGTACAAGGCCAACCCGCAGAACTTCGTGAATCTGCTCGACCACGGCGCCGCCGAGCTCGAAGGCAACTTCATGCCGTGGAAGTGGGACCAGGCGCTGACCGCCGACGGCAGCCAGCTGATCGGGCTCGGCACCGACGTCGGCGGCATGGCGATGTGCTACCGCACCGACCTGTTCGAGGCCGCCGGGCTGCCGACCGACCGCGGGGAGGTCTCCGCGCTCTGGCCGACCTGGCAGGACTACATCTCCGTCGGCGAGCAGTTCGTCGAGGCCGACACCGGCGCGTCGTTCCTGGACGCGGCGACCCAGACGTTCAACACGATCGTGCTGCAGACCGCCGGCGCCGCCGAGGGCTACCACTACTACGACCTCGAAGACAACCTCGTCGTCGACACCAACCCGGCCGTCAAGCAGGCCTGGGACATCACCATGGACATCATCGACTCCGACCTGAGCGGCAAGTACGGCGCCTGGTCCGACGAGTGGGTGGCCGCGTTCAAGCAGGCCAAGTTCGCCACCATCGCCTGCCCCGCCTGGATGACCGGGGTGATCGAGGGCAACGCCGGCCCGGAGGCGGCCGGCAAGTGGGACATCGCCACGGTGCCCGGCGACGGCGGCAACTGGGGCGGGTCGCACCTGGCGGTGCCGGCGCAGAGCGAGCACCAGGAGGAGGCCGTCAAGCTGGTCAAGTTCCTGACCAGCCCGGAGGGGCACATCGGGGCGTTCAAGGCCAAGGGCCCGCTGCCGTCGTCGCCGCAGGCGCTCGACGACCCGGCGATCCTGGAGGCGACCAGCGAGTACTTCAACGACGCCCCGATCGGGCAGATCTTCGGTGAAGGCGCCAAGAACCTCAAGCCGGTCTACATGGGACCGAAGAACCAGGCGGTACGCACCGAGGTGGAGAACGCCGTCCGTACGGTCGAGCTGGGTCAGCGTACGCCCGACGAGGGCTGGACCGACGCGGTGAACAACGCCAAGACGGCGGCCGAGAAGTGACCGCAGGCCGGGTGGCGCAGGTCGAGCCGGGGCAGCCGGCCGCCGACGCCACCCGGCCGGCCCGGCGACAGCCCGAGCCGCCGCACCGGCGGCCCCGGCTGTGGCTGGCCCGGCTGGACACCAAAGCCTCCCCGTACCTGTACATCGCGCCGTTCTTCGTGCTGTTCGCGATCTTCGGCGCCTACCCGCTGGGCTACACGTTCTGGGTGTCGCTGCACGACTGGGACCTGCTCGCCGCCGAGCACCCGTTCGTCGGCTTCGACAATTACAGCCGGCTGCTCGGCGACGGCGACTTCTGGAACTCGGTGCTCAACACGTTGGGCATCTTCGTCATCTCGACGGTGCCGCAGCTGCTGCTGGCACTGTGGCTGGCGCACCTGCTGAACCGGCAGCTGCGGGCCCGTACGTCGTTCCGGATGAGCATCCTGATCCCGAACATCACCTCGACGGCGGCGGTGGCGATCGTCTTCGGTCAGCTGTTCAGCCGCGAGTTCGGCATGATCAACTGGGCGCTGGACCTGGTCGGCATCGACGCCATCGACTGGCGCAACACCCGGTTCGGCGCCTGGGTGGCGATCTCGACGATGGTCGACTGGCGGTGGACCGGCTACAACGCGCTGATCTTCCTGGCCGCGATGCAGTCCATCCCGAAGGACCTGTACGAATCGGCGGCGATCGACGGTGCCAGCCCGGTCCGGCAGTTCTGGTCGATCACCGTACCGATGCTGCGGCCGACGATTGTCTTCTGCGTCATCATCTCCACCATCGGCGGACTGCAACTGTTCACCGAGCCGCTGCTGTTCAACTCCGGCCCCAACCCGATCCGGGGCGGGCCGCTGCGCGAGTCGCAGACGATGACCATGTACATGTTCGAGAACGCGTTCGCGCCGCACTTCAACTTCGGCTACGGCTCGGCGATCGCCTGGATGCTGTTCGCCCTGATCGTCGTCATCTCGCTGATCAACGTGCTGGTGATCCGCCGGCTCGGCAACAGCACCCGGAAGCAGGGGTGAGCACCGTGAAAGCCAGTCAGCACCTGTGGAGCGCCAGCAAACTGACGTACGCGACGCTGATCGTCGCCGGGCTGATGTCGATCTTCCCGATCTACTGGATGTTCGTGGTCGCCACCCGGTCCAGTGACGCGATGGGGCAGATCCCGCCGCCGCTGACCCCAGGCGGCAACCTGCCGGGCAACATCGAACGGCTGTTCAACAACCCGGACGCGTACTTCCTCACCGGCATGATCAACTCGGCGATCGTCGCCGGCACCGTCACCTTCTCGGTGGTGCTGTTCTCGTCGCTGGCCGGGTTCGCCTTCGCCAAACTGCGGTTCAAGGGCTCCAACGCCCTGCTGCTGGTGATCATCGCGACGATGATGGTGCCGACCCAGCTCGGCGTCATCCCGCTGTACATGCTGATGAGCCAGCTGGACTGGAACGACCGGCTCGCCGCGGTCATCGTGCCGGCGCTGGTCACCGGCTTCGGGGTGTTCCTGATGCGGCAGTACGCCAGCCAGGCGGTCAGCACCGAACTGATCGAGGCGGCCCGGGTCGACGGCTGCTCCACGCTACGGATCTACTGGAACGTGGTGCTGCCGGCGTTGCGCCCCGCCGCCGCCGTGCTCGGTCTGCTCACCTTCATGACCATGTGGAACGACTTCCTCTGGCCGTACGCGGTGCTCAACGACCCGGAGAACCCGACCGTCCAGCTGTCGCTGCGGGCGCTGTCGAACGGCTACTACAACGACATGTCGCAGGTCTTCACCGGTACGGCGCTCGCTACGCTGCCACTACTGATCGTGTTCATCATTTTCGGCCGTCAGATCATCGGCGGCATCATGGAAGGTGCTGTCAAGGCGTGACGAACTCCAACGAGCCCATCCGGTTCCCCGACTCGTTCATCTGGGGCGCGGCGACCGCCTCGTACCAGATCGAAGGCGCCGCCCGCGCGGCCGGTCGCGGCCCGTCGATCTGGGACACGTTCAGCCGTACGCCGGGCAAGGTGCACGCCGGGCACACCGGGGACGTGGCCTGCGACCACTACCACCGCTACCGCGACGACGTGGCGCTGATGGCCGAACTGGGGCTGCACACCTACCGGTTCTCGATCGCCTGGCCGCGCGTGCAGCCGGACGGCACCGGCCCGGTCAACCCGCACGGGCTGGACTTCTACGACCGGCTCGTCGACGAGCTGCGCGGGCGTGGCATCGAGCCGATCGTCACCCTCTACCACTGGGACCTGCCGCAGACCCTGGAGGACCGGGGCGGCTGGACCAACCGGGAGACGGCCGAGGCCTTCGCCGAGTACGCGCGGGCCGTGTACGCCCGGCTCGGCGACCGGGTCCAGACCTGGACCACGCTCAACGAGCCGTGGTGCTCGGCGTACCTCGGCTACGGCACCGGGTTGCACGCCCCGGGCCGTACCGACCCGGCCGCCACCTTCCAGACCGTGCACCACCTGCTGCTCGGCCACGGCCTGGCCAACCAGGCGCTGCGCGCCGCCGGCGCGTCGACCGTCGGGATCACGGTCAACCCGACGTCGGCTTTCCCGGCCGACCCGGCCAGCGAAGCCGACGCCAAGGCGGTCGAGCTGGTCGAGGACCTGCAGAACCGGATCTTCCTCGACCCGATCCTGCGCGGCGGCTACCCGCAGCGAATCCTCGACCACGTCAGCCGGTTCACCGGCCTGGACCACATCCGCGACGGCGACGAAAAGATCATCGGCGAGCCGATCGACCTGCTCGGTATCAACTACTACTCCCCCACCTACCTGGCCGCCCGCGACGGCGCCCCCGGTGGTGGCGGGGCCTTCCCCGGCACCGAGGGCATCGAGTTCATCGCCCCGGAACCGCCGCTGACCGACATGGGCTGGCAGATCCAGCCGGCCGGGCTGACCGCGCTGCTGAGCAAGCTGGGGCGGGACTACCCGGGCGTACCGATGATCATCACCGAAAACGGCGCCGCCTTCCCCGACCAGCTCGCCCCCGACGGCGAACGGGTCCACGACGCCGACCGGGTCGCCTACCTGGACGGGCATCTGCGGGCCGCGCACGCCGCGATCGCCACCGGGGTCGACCTGCGCGGCTACCTGGTGTGGTCGCTGCTGGACAACTTCGAGTGGTCCTACGGCTACGCCAAGCGATTCGGCATCGTGTACGTGGACTACCTGACCCAGCGGCGGGTGCCGAAGGACAGCGCGCGGTGGTACCAAGAGGTGATCCGCCGCAACGGCATCGGCTGAGCCGCTGGCGTTTTCCGAGGTGGCGGCACCTTGCACAGACGGGGAGCACAGGCGTGAGCATGGCCAGGGAACGTCCGACGCTGGAGGCGGTGGCCCGCCGGGCCGGCGTGTCCCGGGCCACCGTCTCGCGCGTGGTGAACGGCTCCACCACCGTCGCCGTACCGATCCAGGACGCGGTCCGTCGGGCGGTCCAGGAGCTGGGGTACGTCCCCAACCTGGCCGCCCGCAGCCTGGTCACCCAGCGCACCGACTCGATGGGGCTGATCCTGCCGGAGACCGCCACCCGGGTCTTCTCCGACGACCAGGTCTTCCCCGGCATCATCCACGGCGTCAGCCAGGAGCTGGAGGCGGCCGACAAGCAGCTGGTGCTGATGATGTCCGGCTCGGTCGGCAGCCACGACCGGGTCGAGCGGTACGCCCTGGGCCGGCACGTCGACGGCGTCATGTTCGCCTCGATCCACGGCGTCGACCCGATGCCCGGCACGCTGGCCCGCAGCGGCCTGCCGGTGGTGTGCAGCGGCCGACCGATGGGACAGGTCAGCGCCGGGGTGCCGTACGTGGACGTGGAGAACGAGGCCGGCGCCGAGCGGGCGGTCCGCTACCTGCTCGGATCCGGCCGGCGACGGGTGGCGACGATCGCCGGCCCGCAGGACATGATCGCCGGGGTGGACCGGCTGGCCGGCTACCGGACGGTGATCCGGGAGACCGGTGGGCGGTCGCTGGTCGCCGCCGGCGACTTCACCCGCGAGTCGGGCGCGATCGCGATGCGTCAGCTGCTCGAGGACGACCCGGCGTTGGACGCGGTCTTCGTCGCCTCCGATCTGATGGCCCACGGTGCCATCCGTACGCTGCGGGAAGCCGGCCGCCGGGTGCCCGACGACGTCGCGATCATCGGTTTCGACGACATCGAGATGGCCGGCTACATGGACCCGGCGCTGACCACCGTCCGCCAGCCGATCCAGGAGATCGGCCGGACGCTGGCCCGGCTGCTGCTGCGGCTGGCCGACGGCGAGGCCGTCGAGCCGGCGGTGGTGCTGCCCACCGAGCTCGTCCGGCGCGACTCCGCCTGAGGTCCGGTTCCCGGTCCCGCTCTGGCCCTGCCTGACCTCGCCTGACTGGGTACGCGCGGTTTGCGAGATCGTGCAGATAAATGCAGTCTACAAAACCACTGGTCAGCCGTAATTCAATTCTGACTTTTCGTAGTCGTCGCAGGTCGGCACGCCCTCGCCGGCGCGCGCTAGATAACGGCAAGACATTGCCGATCACGAATGCCGCTGTTACGGTGACATCAAATCCGCAACAGGAAGGGGACATCCGTGCGTACTCTCGCAAGAGTCGCCGTCACCGCGGCGATGGTCGTGGGCGCGATGGCCGCCACCGGGACCGCAGCGGTCGCCGCCGACTCGTCATCCAACGCCCAGGTCAGCGCATCCGCCAGTGCGGCAGCCATCGACGTCTACTACGGCTACGGCAGCGGAAGCAGTGCGAGCAGCGCAGTCTACAACGCCAGGTACCAGGCCGAGCTCTGGGCGCAGATCGATGGCTACACCCCCTTCATCGACTGCTACGTATCCAGCTCGTACGTAAATCAGATCAGCGACTACTACTACACCGCGAACGTCACCCTGATCTGCTACTGACCCGCAATTCCGAGGACCGCGACAAAGTGCGCCGGCCCACCTTGCAGTGGGCCGGCGCACCACCGGGTGCAGCGTCTCGCTGGCGTCGATCAAGAAGGGTATCGAACCGACATTTGCCTTCCAACCAGATTAACTGGAACGATCTCCCCGAGAAGGAACAAGTTAAGAATCGGCGGGCGGTCGAAGTGTGGGGCAGCGGGTGGGTACGAGACGGCCACCGGTGCGAAACCCTTCGACGACCGCCCGTAGCGCCGACGCATCCGGTCCGTACGCTAGGCTGTAGATTGTGCATAGGTGCTTGGCGGGCGGTGCGAGCCGGGCCCGGTGAGCCGCTGGGACATCCTTGATAGACAGGCACGGTGCCAGCTGGCAACCGCCGCAGGCGAACAGGAGGTCGGGCGATAGCCACGCCAGTCAAGCAACGCAATCAGCCGACCGTCGCGCGCGCCGCGAAGACCGCGCAGTCCTGGGCAACGGATGTGCTTCGCGAGCGGATCCTGTTGGGTCTGATCCAGCCGGGTGACCGGCTGCGCCAGGTCGAGATCGCCGCGGAGCTCGGACTGTCCACGACACCGGTGCGGGAGTCGTTCCGTTCGCTGGCGACCGAGGGGCTGGTCGCGATCGACGAGCATCGTGGCGTCGCGGTCCGGAAACTGACCATTGCCGAGTGCATCGAGATGCAGGAACTGATCGCGCTGGTCGAACCGGACAATCTGCGGCATGCGGTGCCGTTGATGGACGAGGCGACGCTGGCCGAGGCTGACGCGTTGTGCCGCAAGATGAGCCGCGCCGACGTCGGAAACAGCTACGCGCTGCTCAACCGCGAGCTCCATCTGACCTTGGCCCGAGCGTCGGGTCGCCATCGGGCGATTGCCCTGTTGGCCGAGCTGCTCACGCTCAGTGCACTGCACGTGCCGTCCGACAGTGCTCGTCTGCCCGGCCGGCGCGCCCAGTCGCGGCGTGAACACCGGGCACTGGTCGACGCCGCTCGCGCCGGTGACGGCGAGGAGGCCGCGCGGCTGGCCTACGAGCACTGCCAGCCGATTCTGAGCCTGCTCCGCAACGATCTGGAGCGTGACCGCGACGGGTGACGTCAGTCGGGTCCCAGGCCGGTCATCAGGAACGCATCTGTAAGCATCGTGTTTCGCCCCTTGTCGGATCACCTGCCGGTGGTGGATGCTGATCACCCAAGATTATGCACAATCTATAGTACGTAGCATAATCGCGTCGACCGGACGAGGGAGACAAGAGGCACCATGTCGCCGGGTTCATCCACTGTAGATGTGGTGTCACGGACGTGGACACGCGTTGAAATCACGTGACGTGGCCGTACCGCAACCACAGGTCGATCCCGCATCGCCGACGACCCGAACCTCGGTGTCGGTGTGGGCGATCGCCCTCATCGTGATCTGCCAGAGCACGCAGGGCTTCTCGCTCGGCGGCATCGCCCTGTTCCTGCCGCTGATCCGCGACGATGTCGGGCTGACCTTCGGCCAGGCCGGCACCCTCGGCGCGGTCTCCCTGCTGGTGTTCGCCGCCATGCAGGTCCCGGCCGGATACCTGGCGGACCGGTTCGGCCCCAAGCGGCTGTTCCTGCTGGGCCTGGTCGGTCTCAACCTCTGCTCCCTCACCTTCGCCCTGGTGGACTCCTTCACCATCCTTCTCGTCAACCAGGCACTCTCCGGCCTGGCCCGGGCGTTCGTCTTCGCCCCCGGACTGCTGCTCATCACTCACGAGTTCCCGGCACACCGTCGAGCCACCGCGCTCGGGCTCTACGTGGCCGGCGGCTTCTCCTCGAACATCCTGCTGAGCTTGGCGGGTCCCGCGCTGGTGGGCCACGTCGGCTGGCGGTGGATCTTCGTGGGTTTCTCTCTGCTCGGCCTCGGGGTCACCGCGCTGTACTGGCGCGCCGGTAGTCCCGGCCCGACCCGACAACGCGACTCCTACGTACGGCTACGGGAGTTGCCCGGCCTGCTCGCCCACCCGGTGATGTGGGTGGCCGGCGGGGTGCAGTTCGTCCGCTACTCGGTGGTCAACGGCCTGGGCTTCTGGCTGCCCACGTACCTCATCGCGGAGAAAGGCTTCTCCCTGCACACGGCGGGCCTGTTGCTCGCGGCGGCGGCCGCGGTGACCGCGTCGTCGAACTTCCTCGGCGGGCACGTCTCGGACCGGTTGCGGCGCCCCGCCCTGGTGATCGGCGTCTCGCTGGCGGTGCTCACCGCGACCATCGTGGCCCTGGTCTCGGCGCGCTCGCTGCCCGTCGTCGTCGTGGTGGTCCTGGTGCAGGCGGTCTTCCTCCAGTTCTACTTCGGACCACTGTTCGAGATCCCGATCAGGGTGCTCGGCGTGCGCACCGCCGGCCTGACCAGCGGCTGGTCCAACCTCTGCGCCAACATCGGCGGCCTGAGCTTCGCCTTCGGGCTCGGGCAGGTCAAGGACCTGACCGGTTCGTTCGCCATCGGGATGTACGCGATGGTCGGTCTCTGCCTGCTCGGCCTGGTCGGCGCGTACGGGCTGTCGGTCCTGCTCGCCCGGGCCGCCCGCTCGGCGACCGAACCGGCAGTCGCCGCCACCGGCCCGGAGCGAACCTGGTGAACTGGCCCGGCCCACGGCTGGTGCTGCCCGGCAGACGGCAGACGGCCCGCACCCGGACGGACAGCGGGCCCGGCCCGTTCGCCGCGCTGTCCGTCCCGGTGTTCCGGGCGCTGTGGCTCGCCGAGTTCGCCGGCGACATGGGCAACTGGATGCACACCGTCGGCGCGCAGTGGGTGATCGTCGGACATGCCAACGCCGTACTGCTCGCGGCGCTGGTCGTGGCAGCGGCGCGGATGCCGGTGCTGGTGCTGTCGGTGCCGATCGGCGCGATCGCCGACTTCGTCGACCGGCGCTGGCTCCTGCTCGGGTCCCAGGCGTTCCAGACCCTGGTGGGTCTGGCGCTCGCGGTTACCAGCCTGCTCGGCTGGCTCGGCCCCACCGCGCTACTGGTCTACACCTTGCTACTCGGTCTCGGATCGGCGCTGTCGACGGTCGCCTTCCAGGCCCTGGTGCCGCAACTCGTCACCCCGCCCCTGCTGCATTCCGCCGTCGCCCTCGCCCAGGTGAACCTCAACATCGCCCGGGTGCTGGGCCCGGTGCTCGGTGGTCTGCTCGTCGCCCTGACCGGACCGTCGACGGTGTTCGTGCTCGACGCGTTCTCCTACCTGGTCTTCGTCGTCGTGCTCTGCTTCTACAAGGTCCCCGGCCGACCGGCCAGAACCCGCCCTGCTCTGCGGCGCGCGCTCGTCGAAGGCATGGTCTTCGTCCGGCGCTCGGTGCTGATCCGCCGCATCCTGGTGCACTCGTTGCTGATCGGCATCCCGTCGAGCGCTGTCTGGGCGTTGCTGCCGTCGGTGTCGACGCTGCGCCTCGGCGTCGACGCCACCGGGTACGGACTGCTCCTCGCAGCCGCCGGCGCCGGCAGCGTATTCGGCGCGCTGCTCCTGCCGGGCCTGCGCCGACGGGCGAGTGACAACACGAGTCTGCTGGTCGGCGGGGCGGCCTCGGCGGGTGCGCTCGGCGCGCTGGCACTGGTCCAGGACCTGATCGGTGCCGCGGTAGCCCTGTTCGTCTTCGGCGTCACCTGGATGGTCATGCAGACACCACTGGCGGCCACCATGGCCCTGACCGCACCAGATCCGATCCGAGGGCGGGTCATGGCCCTGTTCCAGACCGTACGCATGGGCAGCCAGTCGGTCGGCGCCGTCGGCTGGGGGCTCGCGGCGACCGACCTCGGCCTCGTGCCGGCCCTCGTGCTCTCCGCCGTGGCCATGGCGCTCGCGGGGCTGGCCGCCCTGTGCCTGCCGGTCGGACCGAGGCGACGTACACCGGGGTGGCCACCGGTGGCCATCGGCTGACGACCGGCCGTACGCCGAATGGAACTTACCCGCGGGCCGCCGGGGTACCGCCGGCGTTCAGGCTGTCGGCGCCCGAGCCGTCGGCGTCCACGCTGCCGGCCTCGGGCATGACGAGGGTGTCGCGGAGCAGCATCTCGGTGTACGGGTGCTGCGGGCTTTCCAGGACCTGATCGGCCGAGCCGGCCTCGACGACCACACCGTTCTGCAGCACGACGACCGAGTCCGCGATAGCGCGCACGACACCGATGTGGTGGGTGATGAACAGCAGGCTGAGGTTCTCCTCGACCCGCAGCTTCACCAGAAGTTCGAGTACCGACGCCTGGATCGAGACGTCCAGGGCGGAGGTGATCTCGTCGCAGATCAACACCCGGGGCCGGGCGGCGAGCGCGCGGGCGATCGCGACGCGCTGCCGCTCACCGCCGCTGAGTTGCGCCGGGTAGCGCGTCTCGTAGTCGGCGGGAAGGGAGACCTGGGCAAGCAGCCGGCGCACCTCCTCGCGCTGTCGCGCCGCCCCCTTGACTATCCCGAAGGTCTCCAGCGGCCGGGTAATGATCCGGCCGATCGTGTGGCGCGGGTTCAGCGAGCCGTACGGGTTCTGGAAGATGTACTGGATCTCGCGGCGGGCGACCTTCGTCCGGGATCCGGATGGCCACGGCATACGCTGGCCGTCGTAGTGGAGCCGGCCGTCGACAGCTTCCTTGTGCAGGCCGCTGACCGCGCGGGCCAGGGTGGTCTTGCCACTGCCGGACTCGCCCACGAGCGCGACACACTCGCCCTCGCGCACGGTCAGGTCGACACCGAACAGCACCCGGTTCTCGTCATAGCGCCTGCCGTAGCTGATGTCGACATTGCGGACGAAGAGCAGCCCGGGCTCGCGGTGTTCCGGTGGTGTCCACTGCGGACCGGTGTCTTCGGGGCGGGCGTAGCTGGCCGCCAGCACGACGTCCGTCCGCCGGCACCGCGACGTGTGTCGGAGCCCGACCGCTACGGGCTCCGGCGTCGCCACCAGGCATTCGTCGACGACCAGATCGCAGCGGGCCGCGAATGGGCAGCCGGTGCCGCGTTCCTTCGGGTTCAGTGGCGTCCCCGCGATCCCGACCAGCTTGCGGCGCTGGTCGACCGTTGGCGTGGCGAGGATGAGTCGGCGGGCGTAGGGGTGCGCCGAGGCGGTGAGCATCTCGTCCGCCGGGCCGTCCTCGACGACCAGTCCGGAGTACATGACGGCGATCCTGGTGGCGATCGTGCCGACGACGGTGAGGTCGTGCGTGACGTAGACGGCGGCGACCCCCTCCTCAGCGATGACATCGCGGATCGTGTCGAGTACGGCCGCCTGCGTCGTGACGTCGAGGCCCGTGGTCGGTTCGTCGAAGACGATGGCCTTCGGCCGGTTGAGCATCGCCATCGCGATGGTGACCCGCTGCAGCTGTCCGCCGGAGAGTTGGTGTGGGAACCTCCGCAGGAACTCTTTTGTGGCCGGCAGCTTGACCCGCTCGAGCAGGTGCCGGATCCGGTCCCAGTCGGCCGCTCTGCGGAGCCAGCGCGACTCGCCCATGGTCTCGGCCAGCTGCGTGCCGATCCGCAGCGCCGGGTTCAGGGCCGACATCGGATCCTGCGGTACGTAGGAGATCACCCGCCCACGGGCGCTTCGCCTCGCCGATTCGGTGGCCGTGACCATCTCGACGCCGGCCACCTTGACCGAGCCGGACAGGGTCAGATTGTCCCGTGCGAAGCCGAGTAGCGACAGCGCCAGCGTCGTCTTGCCCGAGCCGGATTCGCCCACCAGGCCGAGGACCCCACCGGCCCGCAGCCCGAAGTCGACTTCCCGCACGATGTCGTACGGCTCGCGGGCGTCGACCGTGACGGTCAACCCACGGACGTCGAGTACGTGGTCGTCGGTGCCAGCGGGCATCTCGTCGGTCATGGCTTGGCCTTCGCGAACATCGCCAGGAGTTCGAAAGCGGCTACCGCAGCGGCCATCGAGGTCAGCTCCGCATGGTCGTACGCCGGTGACACCTCGACGATGTCGGCGCCGACGATGTTCAGGCCGACCAGCCCGTGGAGGATGAGCTGAAGCTCCCGGGTGGTCAGGCCACCCGGCTCCGGCGTGCCGGTCCCGGGGGCGTGTGCGGGGTCCAACGCGTCGATGTCGATGCTGACGTAGACGGGGTGGTCGCCCACCCGGTCGCGTACGCGGTCGATCGCGTCGTCGACGCCACGGCGGGCGATGTCCAGCGTCGATACGATGGCGAAGCCCAGCCGCCGGTCCTCGCTGAAGTCGTGTGGGCTGTAGACGTAGTTGCGGATTCCCACGTGCGCGGAGCTGTCCAGGGCGAGGATGCCCTCCTCGGCGGCCCGCCGGAACGGTGTGCCGTGCGTGTACCTCGCGCCGAAGTAGCTTTCCCAGGTGTCCAGATGCGCGTCGAAGTGCACCAGCGAGATCGGCCCGTGCTGGGCGTACGCCGCGCGCAGCAACGGTAGCGCGATCGTGTGGTCGCCACCGATCGTGACGATCTTGGATACCTGGTGGTAGAGCGCCGTCGCGGCGACCTGTACCTCGGCCACGGCCTCCTCGATGTCGAACGGGTTGACCGCCACGTCTCCGGCATCGGCGAGCTGCAGCACCTTCCACGGTTCGACGTCGAGCGCCGGGTGGTAGCTGCGCAGCAACTTGGAGCCCGCGCGGATCGCCTGTGGCCCGAAACGGGCGCCGGGACGGTACGAGACGCCGCTGTCGAACGGCACGCCGAGGATCGCCACGTCGGCGCGGGAGACGTCCTGCAGGCGGGGCAGCCGGGCGAAGGTGTCCGGTCCGGCGTAGCGCGGAACCCTGGTCGCTTCGGGCGGGCCGATGGGCAGGTCCGACCCGTCGGACCGTGACTCGTCACTCATTGCCCCACTCCCTTCCACATGCCGCTGGCACTCACTGCTGCATTCCTTTCCACGCGCCGCTCACCGGCCGTCGGCGCCGGCGGCGGCCACCGCGAGGCCGTCGCTCACCAGGTTGGCACCGACGGTGACGACGATGATCGCGATGACCGGTAGGAGGACCGCCATCGGTGTCGTGAGCAGGCCGGCCTGGTTCTCCTGGATCATCAGGCCCCAGTCGGCGGCCGGCGGCTTGACGCCGAGACCGAGGTAGTTCAGGCCGGCGACGGAGCCGAGCGAGAGGGTGTAGCGCTGCCCGGTCTCGACCGACAACGGCACGAGGATGTTCGGCAGGATCTCGGAGAAGAGAATACGGCGGGTGGGTGTGCCCGTCGCCTCGCTGTACCGAACGTAGTCGGACTCGGCGACACCGACCGTCGCGGAGCGCACCACCCGCGCGGTATGCGGGAACAGGCCGACGCCGACAGCGACGACGAGGACCCAGGTCTGGGCACCGGCGACCGTTATGACCAGGAGTGAGAAGGCCAACCCGGGGAAGGCCATCATCAGGTCGACGAAGCGCATCAGGGTCTCGTCGACGACCTTCTTGGTGTAGCCGGCGACAAGTCCGATGATGGTGCCCACGGCGACGCCCAGGATCGTCGCGAACGCGCTGACGACGAGCAGGTCGCGACCGCCCGAGAGGAATCGCGTCCAGACGTCACGGCCGATCCGGTCGGTGCCGGAGAGCGCTTCGCCGCCGGGCCCGGAGAACGGAATGCCGACGAACTCGGTGGTCGAGAACGGGGCGAAGTACGGCCCGACGATCGCGAAGAGAACCACCGCGAGCACGGCCGCGATACCCACCCGGGTCCGGCCGAGTTTCAGTGCCCGCCGGATGAATCCGCGCTGCCGTGCCACCGATGGTCGCGCATCCACCGCAATTGGGGTAGCGGGCGGATCGACAACTTCTGTCGTCATCGGGTCCTCACATTCTCGTCCTGAGGCGAGGGGTGACGATCATGACGGCCAGGTCCGTCAACAGGTTCAACACGATGGTGAAGAAGGCCAGGATCACGACAAGGGTCTGGATGACCGGAAAGTCGCGCCGGCCGACCCCCTGAATCAGTTCGTACCCGACGCCGGGATACGAGAACACCGTCTCGACGATGATCGTGCCTCCGGAGAGAAACACGAGCGTCAACCCGAAAGCCTGCACGATCGGACCGAGGCACATACGCAGCGCGTGCCGAAAGATCACGGTGCGTTCGGGTAGTCCCTTGAGGCGGGCGACCATGACGGCGTCGCTCTCCAGCGCCTCGATCATGGCGGCACGCACCATCCTGATCGGGTACGGGATCAGCCCGAGCACCGAGGCGAGGACGGGAAGCGCGAAGAGTTCGAGCTGACTCCAGACGGAGACGTTAGGGTCGAAGATGCTCGACCCTGGGAATATCCGGAAAACGTTCGTGGCGAGGAAATAGATCGTCAGAACAGCGATGGCGAATCCTGGCATCGCGGCGAGGCTCAGCGTCAGGAAGGAGGCGATGTTGTCCGCCAGGCGACCGGAGTGTACGGCGCTGTACACTCCGATCACCGTGGCTATCGGAATCACCAGGATCATCACGAAGAACGTGAGCAGCGCGGTGTAGTAGACGGCGCTACCGAGCAGCTCGGAGATCGGGTACGGCGACATGAGCGAATTGCCCCAGTCGAGCGTGACCAATCCCTTGAGCCAACTGCCGTACTGGGTGAGCAGCGGCTGATCCAACTGCATCTCGCGAGTCATCGCGTCCCACTGCTCCTGCGTGTACTCGTCGCCGAGCGCGATGAGGCGCGGGTCGCCAGGAAGGACGTGCAGCACCGCGAAGATCACGACGGAGATCAACCAGAGGGTGATCACCCCGCTGATCAGTCGCCGAAGCAGGATCGATCGGATCATGACGCCACCCGTCGGAGAATGAGTTCTACTAGCCTTCGAGCCACATCAGGCGGTAGCGCCAGCTGCCGAGGTTCCAGCCGTTCGACTCCATCGGGATCACACCCTTGAGCTTGTCGGTGGTCAGGTCGACGTTGCTCTTGAAGGAGTGGATGATGTCCGGTCCCGACTCGTACAGCTTCGTCAACAGCTGGCCGGAGTACTCGGCCTGCTGCGCGGGGTCGGTGGTGCTCAGCAGCTGGTTGTAGATCTGGTCACCCTCCGGGTCCTGCCACAGGCTCTCGTTGGAACGACCACCCTCGCTCCACCGCTGTGACCAGGACCCGCCGACCAGTCCGGCCGCCCAGTAGTTCTGCTTGAACTGGTCTTCCTTGTGGTTGGCGCTCCACGTCGCGGCGTCCTGGATGTTGATGTTCACCGTGACCCCGGCGGCCTTGGCCTGCTCGGCGTAGACCTGTGCGGAGTTGACCATGCCACCGTTCTGGGCGCTCGTGTTGAGGGTGATCGTCAGCCCTTCGTAGCCGGCGTTCTTCAGCAGACTCTTCGCCTGCTCGATGTCCTGCTCGCGCTGCGGCAGGTCCGGGTAGCCCGGGTCGCCGGGGCAGGGCATGTCGTTGGCGATCTCACCGAGGCCGCTGTACGCCTGCTGCACCATCTGCTCACGGTCGACGAGCAGCTTCATGGCGAGACGCACGTTGGGGTCGTTGAACGGCGCGGAGTCCACCCGCATCGTGATCGGCTGGTAGAAGCCCGACTTCGTGATGACCGTGGTGAACCCGGTCGGGGGCAGTTGGGGGATCAGGGTGGAGTCGACACCGTCGATCGCGTCGACCTGGCCGGCGAGGAGTGCGGCCATCCGCGGCGTGTTGTCGGCGAAGTCGATGATCTCGAGTTCGTCGAGGTACGGCTGTCCCTCGCGCCAGTAGTTCGGGAAGGCCTTGTACGTGGAGCGTGCGCCGGCCTGGAAGCTCTGCATGACCCACGGCCCGGTGCCGACCGGCTTGGCCGGGTCGAAGTCGGTGGGGAGGATACTCGTCTGCGACGATCCCCAGCGGGTGGGCAGCAGCGAGTCCGGGGTCTTCAGGGTGAGTTCGACCGTGAGGTTGTCGAGCTTCTTGATGGCGTTGGGGTCGATCGACGCCAGCGCCGACGCCGCCCGGCCCGGGTTGTCCGGATCCAGGATGCGTTGCAACGAGAAGATGAGATCGTCGGCGGTCAGCGACTTGCCGTGGTGGAACTCGACCCCACTGCGCAGCCGGATCGTCGCCACCGTGGCGTCGGCGTTCATCTCGAACGACTCGGCCAACGCCAGCTCGGCACGGTACGGCAGATCCGGGGCGAGAAGGGCGAGACTGTCGGCGATCTGCTGGCCACGGCCCTGGTCCGTGTCCGACGACGTGAAGTGCGGGTCGTAGATGTTGCCGGAGCTGCCGATCACGCCGACGCGCAGCTTGCCACCCCTGCGGGGTGTGCCCGGCGAGGCGCCCGGGGAGGCCGAGGTCGAGGGCGAGTCGGCACCGCAGGCGGCGGTGGCCGCCAGACCGACCATTCCGACACCCGCTACCAGTATTGAACGTCGACTGAGTCGTGGACCCATGTGACACCTTCCTATGTGGGTAGTAATAGGTGAGACCGCAGACGGTTCGGAGTCAGGCCGGGGCGATCTGTTCGAGAACGTCCAGATTTCGGGCTCCGTCTTCGCCCGTCGCGTAGGCGACGTCCTCGCCCAGGAACGCGGCTGTCACCGTTGCCAGCTGCGCCTGCGCGGAGTGGGGGGTCTCACCGGTGATGTCTTCGGTGCCGCCATCGGCGTGGTGCAACACGACCCGGCCCTGCC
Organism: Micromonospora sp. Llam0; assembly: GCF_003751085.1. NCBI lineage: Bacteria > Bacillati > Actinomycetota > Actinomycetes > Micromonosporales > Micromonosporaceae > Micromonospora > Micromonospora sp. Llam0. The sequence continues at coordinate 782,585 of NZ_RJJY01000002.1, forward strand.
CGGTCGGGGACGTGTCGGTGGCGACGAGAGCGCCCTGCGTACCGGTCACCTCGACGACGGTGGTCGGTCGGTAGTAGCTCGCCGTCGCGGTCAGGGTCGCCAGCACGTCGCCGGAGAACCGCAGCGCCGCGACGGCCAGATCCTCGGTCTCGTACCCGCGTTGGGCGGCGGTGAGGCCGATGGCGGACTCGACCTCGCCGAGCAGCATCCGGAGCAGGTCGACGTGGTGGGTGCCGATGTCGGCCAGCACCCCCCAGCGGGCGGTCTCCTTGTGTCCGCGCCACGTCTTCGGCGCCGAGTCCCGCCGCATGCCGTAGAGGCTCCGAGCGGTCACGATCCGCCCGATCGCACCGGCGGTAACAAGCTCCCGCATCCTGATGTGGCCGGGGACGTAGCGCGCCTGGTAGCCGGTGGCGAGTCTGACCCCCGAGGCCTGGGCCAGTTTGACCAGCTCCCAGCCCTCGTTGGCGGTGAGCGCGAGCGGCTTCTCCAACAGAACGTGTTTGCCGTGCCGGATCGCCCGGGTGGCGTGTTCGAAGTGCAGGTAGCTACTGGAGGCGATCCAGACGGCGTCGAGGTCGGGGTTGGCCAGCAGGGCGTCGAGGTCGCCGTAGCCGCAAGGAATCCCCGCGTCGGCCGCGAAGGTCGCCGCCCGCTCCTGGCTGCTGCTGGCGACCGCGAGCAGACGCGCGGTCGGAGTCTCGGTGACCGCTGGAACGCAGACCCGCGCGGCGTAGCCGGACGTGCCGACCAGGCCCCACCCGAGGTTCGGCGTTGCTGCTGCCATCTCCGCCTCCAACGTTGTGCATAATCGATTGCGCCGATCCTGGGCGCGTACCGGCACGTCGCGCAAGGCGTGTAACGCACTACTAACCTGGCGGCCAGGTTGTTAACGTGATCGACTTTTTTCACAGCTCCGACACGGAGACGGCCCGGCGGCCAAGTGCCTCGTGACCTGGCACGTCGCCCCCCACCGGGGTGCGGGCGACGACCGGTCGTCGAGCCCGCCGACCACCCTTGCGCGGCGACACGGCGCCTGTGCATACTGTGCCCACCGATAATGCATAATCGACAAAGGGCGTCGTCGGCGGCCGCGTTGCTCGCGAGGGAGATCATGCAAGAGGGCGTCTTCACCGAAAATCTATGCAAGCGGTTCGGTGACTTCCGGGCCCTCGACGGCGTCAACCTCGTCGCACCGGCGGGAACCATCGGCTCGATCCTGGGACCCAACGGTGCCGGCAAGACCACCACCATCCGGATCCTCACCACGCTGACCACTGCCGACTCCGGCCGCGCCTTCGTCGCCGGCCACGACGTTCACGCCCGGCCGCACCAGGTGCGGTCGGTCATCGCGCTCACCGGTCAGTTCGCCGCGATCGACGGCGGCCTCAGCGCACGCGAGAACCTGATCCTGATCGCTCGCCTGCACAGACAACCCCGCCGGGTCGCCAAGGCGAAGGCCGACGAACTCCTGGAACGATTCGAGTTGACCTCGGCCGCCAGTCGACATGCCCGGGCCTTCTCCGGTGGGATGCGTCGGCGTCTCGACCTCGCCATGAGCCTGATCACCTCACCGCAGGTGCTCTTCCTCGACGAACCCACCACGGGCCTGGACCCGCCGAGCCGGGAACGCCTGTGGGAAGTGGTCGAGGACCTCCGCGACAACGGCACCTGCGTCATCCTCACCACGCAGTACCTCGAAGAGGCCGACCGTCTCGCCGACAACATCACCGTGATCAACCATGGCAGAACCGTCGCTGTCGGAACCCCGCCCGAACTCAAGCTGGCCTACGGCGGCGAGATCGTGGAGGTCCATGCCGCAAGTGACGCCGACGCGCGTCGGGCCGCGAAGTCTCTCGCCCTCACCGCCGGCCTCGACGACTCGACCGTCACGGTGAACGTCGGCTCCGCCCAAGCCCGGTTCCGGGTCCAGTCCGGCACCTTCACGGTCGCGGCGGCCGTCCGTGCCCTCGACGCCGAAGGGTTGGATTTCATCGACATCAACGTTCACCGCGCGACCCTGGACGAAGTCTTCGACGTCGTCACCGCGGCGGAGCATCCATGAGTCCCGTCCGCAGCCGGTCCGCGGACAGCGGTGTCACAGTGCGGCGCTACGTCACCCTGCCGCACGCGATCGAGAACATCGGAACCATCGCCCGCCGCAACCTGCTGAGCTTCTGGCGGAACCGGCAACTGCTGGCACTGTCTCTGATCCAGCCACTGACGAACATGGTGCTGTTCGCGTACGTCCTCGACCAGGTCGCGACCGTCTCGGGCATGCCCTACCGGCAGTACGTCATCCCGGGAGTGCTCACCCAGGCGGTGATGGTCCAGGCGATGCGGACCGGTGTCGCGGTCTCCCACGACGCGGACGCTGGCATCAACGACCGGTTCCGTACCTTGCCGATCGCGCGATCGGCGGTGCTCCTCGGACGGACGCTGGGTGACACGGCCAAGAGCGCCATTCAGATCACCATCCTCATGATCGTCGCCGTCACGGTCATTGGCTTCCGTTTCGAGACCGGCTTCCTGCGCGGCGTCGCGGCGACCGCGGTCATCGCGCTGTGGGCCTTGGCCGTGACCTCGTTCTCGACCTGGGTCGGGCTGGCGGTACGCGACGGCGAGACAGCGCAGACCTGGCTGATCACTCCGACGTTGCCGCTCGTCTTCGGAAGTTCCGGATTCGCGCCCATCGCCAGCATGCCCGATTGGCTGGCGTCCTTCGCTCGGGTCAATCCGGTGTCGGCCGTCGTCGACACCGCCCGCGCTCTGACCCACGGGGGCCCACTGCTCCCGTCGTTCCTGCAGTACCTGGCCTGGACCGTGGGACTCACCGTCGTCTTCACGGCCCTGGCGGTGCGACGTTTCACCCGGGACAAGTGAAAGCCTCCCGGCTGGGGAACCGCTCTCCGAGAAGACGCGTGACCGTTCGACCAGTCGCGCCGGGTGTCGCCCCCGCCCCCAAGCCTTCGCAAAGTTCGACAAGGAGTAGCCGATGCGGCCAAAGATCTTCGTCTCCCAACCGATTCCCCAACCCGCGCTCGACCTGATGGCCGAGGTCGCCGACCTCGAGGTCTTCCCCTGGACGCATCGAGAAGTGAGCATCGACGAGCTGGAGAGCGCGGCGCAGCGCAGCGACTACTTCTTCATCATGCACACCGTGCCGGTCCGGGCCCGGTATTTCGGCCCCGGTAGCCGACTCAAGGGAATTGGCATGCAGCTGGCCCGCGAGGACCTGCACGACCTGGCGGCGATGAAGGCCGCCGGCGTGAAGCAGATCATGTCCAAGCCGGTCGTGCCGACGGATGATCCGGACGGCTACAGCCTCGACGGTTACGGCCTGAATCCGCGCGCGACCGGGCAGTTGATGGTGGCGCTGCTGCTGAACTGCGCCTACCGGGTGAACGAGTCCGACATGTTCTGCCGGGCGAACGGCTTCTTCCAGGAAATGACAATGCAGTTCATGGGCCACGGCACCACCGGCAAGACCGTCGGCCTCTACGGCTTCGGCAAGGTCGCCAAACAGGCGGCCCGCCTGCTCTCGGCGATGGACATGGAGGTGCTGTACACCAAACGCACCCGCCTGAGCACCGATGACGAGACCAAATGGGGCGTCACCTGGTGCGCCGACCCGGACGACCTCGTCGCGCGGTCCGACTACGTCTGCCTGCTGGTCGACTTCGACGACAGCAAGCTGAAGATGTTCGGCGAGCGCGAGTTCAAACTGATGAAGCCGACCGCGTACTTCATCAACGTGGCACGGGGCCGGCTGGTGGACCAGGACGCCCTCATCGCCGCACTCACCGACGGGACCATCGCCGGTGCCGGTCTCGAGGTCTTCTGGACCGAACCACCGAACGTCGTCGACCCCTACGTCGACGAAAGGTTGCGCAAGATGGACAACGTCGTCCTCACCCCGCACAACGGCGGCGCCACCTACGCCTCGCGCGGCGCCCAGACGCTACGGATCGCCGAAGCGCTGGTCGAGGAGATCAAAGCCAACTGGACGGGCTGACACCCAGCCACGCGGCGCCGACGTACGGCGTCACGTGCCGAGAGACCAGCGACTTCGAAAAGGAGGGCTCCGATGCGTCCCAGAATCTTCGTCACCCAGCCGATTCCCCAGCCCGCGCTCGAACTGCTGCGCGAGCACGGCCACGTCGAAGTCTTTCCATGGACCAACCGTGATGTCAGTCTCGATGAACTGGAGAGTGCGTCCGTACGTTCGCACTACCTGTTCTGCATGCACGAGACACCGATCCGCGCGTCCTTGTTCGGCCCTGGCTCGCAACTGGTGGGTATCGGATATTCCGGGCCGGACCCGGAGTTGCACGACCTCGAGGCGATCGCCTCCTCCGGGGTTCGGATGCTGACTGCTGTGCGCCCCTCGCCGCCCGACGACGATCCGGACGGCTTCTCCTGGGACGGCTACGGGCTCAACCCGCGGGCCACCGGGCAGTTGATGGTGGCGCTGCTGCTGAACTGCGCCTACCGGGTGAACGAGTCCGACATGTTCTGCCGGGCGAACGGCTTCTTCCAGGAAATGACAATGCAGTTCATGGGCCACGGCACCACCGGCAAGACCGTCGGCCTCTACGGCTTCGGCAAGGTCGCCAAACAGGCGGCCCGCCTGCTGTCGGCGATGGACATGGAGGTGCTGTACACCAAACGCACCCGCCTGACCCCGGCAGATGAGGCGAAGTGGGGGGTCCAGTGGGTCGCCGATGCGGACGACCTCATCACCCGATCCGACTACGTCTGCCTGTTGGTCAACTACACGGCCGACAACGCCGAGTTGTTCGGCGAGCGCGAGTTCAAACTGATGAAGCCGACCGCGTACTTCATCAACGTGGCACGCGGCCGCCTCGTCGACGAGCAGGCACTCATCGCCGCGCTGCGCGACGGGACCATCGCCGGCGCCGGGCTCGAGGCCTTCCGTACCGAACCCCCGGTTGTCCACGACGCCTACGTGCCGGCCGAGTTCCGCAAGATGGACAACGTCGTCCTCACCCCGCACAACGGCGGCGCCACCTACGCCTCACGCGGGGCACAGACCCTGCGCACCGCCGAAGCGATCGTCGCAGACATCAAAGCCAACTGGAAGAACTGAGAAGGAGCAACCTGTGCTTCCCAAGATCTATGTGCCGCTGCCGATTCCCGATCCAGCACTCGAGCTGATGCGCCAGTACGGCGACGTGGAGGTCTTCCCCTGGACCCACCGCGACGCGAGCCTGGACGAACTGGCGAGCGCGGCGCGCCGCTCACACTACCTGTTCTGCATGCACCACACACCGATCCGGGCGTCCCTGTTCGGGCCCGGCTCCAAGCTCGTCGGCATCGGGACCTCCGGCTACCGGGCCGACCTGCACGACGCCGAGGCGATCAAGGCCTCCGGCGTCCGGATCCTGGAAGCCAAGCGCCCCGAGCCACCGGCCGACCCGGACGGGTACACGATGGAGGGCTACGGGCTGAACCCACGGGCCACCGGCCAACTGATGGTGGCGCTGCTGCTCAACCTCGCGTACCGGGTCACCGAATCCGACCACTATCTGCGTGGCGTCGGATTTTTCCAAGAGATGACGATGCAGTTCATGGGCCAGGGCACCACCGGCAAGACAGTCGGCCTCTACGGCTTCGGCAAGGTCGCCAAACAGGCGGCCCGGGTGCTCACCAACATGGACATGACCGTCCTGTACAACAAGCGCACCCGGTTGACTCCCGAGGAGGAAGCGAAGTGGGGCGTCCAGTGGGCCGAACCTGACGAGCTGTTCACCCAGTCGGACTACGTCTGCCTGTTGGTCAACTTCGAGGACGCCAACCACGAGCTCGTCGGCGAGAAGCAGTTCAAGATGATGAAGCCGACGGCGTACTTCATCAATGTCGCGCGGGGCCGCATCGTCGATGAGCCGGCGTTGATCCGGGCGCTGCAGGACGGCACGATCGCCGGTGCCGGCCTCGAGGTGTTCCGCAGCGAGCCGCCGGTCGTCCACGACGCGTACGTACCGGCGGAGCTCCGCAAGATGGACAACGTCGTCCTCACCCCCCACAACGGCGGCGCCACCTACGCCTCACGCGGAGCGCAGACCCTGCACATCGCGCGGGCGATCGTCGCAGACATCAAGGCCAACTGGAAAGGCTGAGCCGGTGGTGCCACGACCGGCACCCTTCGCACACCGCCGGCACGCCTACCTCGCCGGGGTCGAGGCTGCCCTCGACCCCGGCACCGGCAGTGCTGGGGCGCAGGCGTCACTGCCACCCGGCGGTGTCCGCATCGACCTCGATGACGGTGGGCCGGTCCGCTGTGAGTGCGAGACGCGTCGCGTCGACGAGTTCGTCGATACCGGTGACCCGGACGCCGTGCGCACCGAACGCGCGGCCGAGGAGTACGAAATCGGGTGTCACCAGGTCCACCCCGACCGGGGCGATGCCGGCCGTGAGCATGCCGTCCCGGATCTCTGCGAAGCCGTGGTTGTTCACCACGACGATCGGCAGGGCGAGCCCCTGTTCGACGGCCGTCGCGAGTTCGGCGACGGAGAACATGAACGCGCCGTCGCCGACGAGCACGACCACGGGTGCCGACGGTCGTCCCAGCTTGGCGCCGATACCGGCGGGAAGCCCGTAGCCGAGGGTGGCGTAGATCGTCGGATAGAGCAGCCGCATCGGCGCCCGCGCGGTCCAGTGATGGGCGGTGCCGTAGTAGGTCACCTGTGAGCTGTCGCCAGCGACGATGGTGGTGGCCGGCAGGGCGGCGCTGAGCGCCTGGTTGAGGTGGGCCCACGGCCCGGCGTCCCGGGCGGCCGCTGCCGCCGATGCGACGCGTGCGTGGCCGGCCCGCTCCGATGCCGCGCGTCGGGTCGCCGCGCTCACCGCCCCGGGACGCTCGCTCGCGATCCGCTCGGCCAGGGCGTGCAGCGCCGCGCTGGCGTCGGCGTGCAACGCGAGCGCCGGTACGAGGTTCCTCGTCAGCGAACCGGGGTCGATGTCGATCCTGATGACAGCACCCGGCAGCTCGGGCCGCCACCCCCACAGCTCCGCGTCGGACAGTCCGCTGCCCACGAGCAGGACCGTGTCGGCGGCGGTGAGCAGTTCCTGCGCGGGCGCGAGCCGCACCGACGCACCGACCGACAGCGGGTGCGTCTCGTCGAGGACGCCCTTGCCGGTGACGGTGGTGACGACGGGAGCGGCCAGCAGTTCGGCCAGGCGGCGCACCTCGCGCGCGGCGCCGGTGGCTCCGCGTCCGACGAGCAGAGCCGGCTGTTCCGCTGAGACCAGCAGCTCGATGGCGCGGTCCAGGTCGTCGGACGAGGCGGCCGGCACCGGCGGGGGCGACGGCGACGGCGGATGCCGGCCGTCCCAGGCAGCGTCGAGGACGTCGAGCGGCACCTCCAGGAACACCGGTCGCTGCCGGGCGGTCCGCCAGTGGGCGAAGGTTTCGTGGATCACGGTCGCGGCCTGCGCCGCGCTGTCCACCCGTACGCTGCGTTCGGCCACGCCTGCCATGTGACCACGCTGGTCACGCATCTCGTGCAGGCTGCCGATGTCGGCACCTTCCAGCCCGCGCGGCGGTCCCGGTGCGACGACGAGCAACGGGATCGAGTCGGCGTGGGCGGTGCCGACGGCCGAGGCGATGTTGTTGACCGCCGGACCGCTGGTGACGAGACAGACGCCGGGACGCCCGGTGGCACGGGCATAGCCGTCGGCGGCGTAGCCGGCGCCCTGCTCGTGGCGGGTCGTGACGTGGCGGATCGAGGTGTCCGCCAGGGCCCGGTAGAGCTCCAGGTTGTGGGTGCCGGGGATGCCGAAGACGACCTCCACGCCCTCGGCCACCAGGGCGGAGACCACGGCGGAGCCGCCGTTGCCGGATCGGCCCGCGTCGGCGGCGTACGTCATTCCATGCCTCCGCGTCTGGTCATCCTGCTCTCCCTGTGCCGGCATCCGCCGCAGATACTTCTGCAGCCAGCAGCCAGACGTACTTCTCGCAGCTTGCGGTTGTGTTACGTCCGCACGGAGGGAGGGCGCAAGCGCGGAATGGTGGGAATGGTGCGTTCGTCCCTGCACGGTTCCCTGGCTCACGCCGACGGCGTACCGACCAGGTGTCTCATCGCCGCCAGGGTCTGGTCGATGGTGGCGGGGAGGTCGGGGTCGCCGTGCTGGTCGAGCCAGCGGGTCACCGCGATCCGGAACGTGGTCACGGCGATCTCGGCCGCCAGCCGGGCGGTCAGGTCGTCGATGCCGCGATCGCGGAAGCCCTGCTCCATGGCCTGCGACAGCAGCGAGAACTTGCGCAGCTCGCGCTCCTGCAGGGCGGGCTCGGCACCGATCACGGCACGTCGGCGGAGCAGGTAGTCGAGGCTGCGGCCCTCGAAGATCGCGGCCGCGGCGGGGCCCAGGCCCGTGGCGATCAACTCCATCGGGCCGAGCGGCTGCGGGGCCCCGGCCATGAGGCGGGCCACCTGCTCGGGCATCGACTCCTCGCTGGCGAACAGCACCTCCCGCTTGTCGGCGAAGTGCCGGAAGAACGTACGGGTGGTGAGCCCGGCCCGCGCCGTGATCTGCGGCACGGTGGTCTCGGTGAAGCCCTGCTCGAGGAAGAGATCGAGCGCGGCCTGCTCGAGCCGTTCCCGCGCCCCCGGCTGCCATCGACCCATGCCGCACATCCTAGTGATGACACGACGTGTCGTGCCGTGCAATAGTGATGACACGACGTGCCATGACTGATGGAGGCGAACATGGCGGGTGAGATCTGGGTGCTCGGCGCGACCGGCCGGGTCGGCCGGGAGGCGGTGCAGCGCCTGCGGCAGGCAGGCACCGAGGTGGTGGCGGTTGGCCGCGACCGGGAGCGGCTGACCCGGACGGTTCCGGACACCCGGGCGGTGACCGGCTCACTCGACGAGGTCTGCGCGCGGCTCGCCGCCGAGTCGCCGGCCGTCGTGATCAACACGGTGGGCCCGTTCGCGGCCACCGCGCCGCAGGTCGCGCGGGCCTGCCCGGCCGGCACCCACTACATCGACGTCGGCAACGAACTGAGCGCGTTCGAGTCGCTGCACGCCATGCACCGGGAGGCGGCGGCGACCGGTCGCACGCTGGTCTGCGGCGCGGGCTTCGGCGTGCTCGCGACCGAGAGCATCCTGCTGCACCTGCTGGCGGGCGAGGAACAACCTTCCCGGGTACGCATCGACGCGCTCGCGTCGGTCGCAGTCGAACCCGGTGCCCTCGGCGAAGCCCTCGCCGCCACCATCGTGCACGCGTTGCGCGACGGCGGCCGCGAAGTGCGGCAGGGCCGGTTGGTACCCACCCGGGCCGGCGGTGCCGCCGAGCGGTTGACCACCCCCGACGGCGACGCGGTCACCACCGCCGCCATGGGCAGCGGCGAACTCTTCGCGGCCTGGCAGGCCAGCGGCGCCCCGTCGGTGATCGGCGCCTCGGCTCTCGCCCCCACCACCCCGGCCGCCCGGGCGGCGACGTCGGCGGTCGGTGGCCTGCTGCGGCTGCCCGGCCTGGCCGGCTTCGCCACCCGGCGGCTCGCCCGCGTCACGACGACCACGGCCAGGGAGCGGCCACGCCGGTCGTCCTGGGGCCGCGCCCGGGTCGAATGGCCGTCCGGCCGGGTACGCGAGGGCTGGCTGCGCACCGGCGAAGGCATGACGTTCACGGCCGACGCGGTCGCCGAGGTGGCCCTCCGCCTGGCCAAGGGCGAGGGCCGCCCCGGCGCGTACACCCCGGCCAGGCTCTTCGGCCCCGAGGTGGCACTGGCCGCCGGCGCCGAGTTCGTCGCCTGACCCGCTCCTCGGCTACCACGATTGTTCTAAAGTCGAACAGTGAGCATCGGCGAGCGGGTGGCAGCAGCCCGGGCTGCTGCAGGGTAGATGCCCCAGCTCAGTTCTTAGGTGCAGTCGTCGGCAGGCTGCCACGGGTTGATGATCTCGGCACCGGTGGGCGCGAAGTCGGCCACGTTGCGGGTGACGACCGGAACCCCGTACACAAGAGCGGTGGCGGCGATAAGCGAGTCGCGCACAGGCTGCGGGTCGGGGACGTTGAGCATGGCGCTGCGCCGGGCGACCGCTGTGTCGACCGGGAGAACGCGCTCGGCGAACGCAGGCAGCACCTGTGCTTCCAGCCAGCGACGCAGGACCGCGCCCTGCGCCGGATCCCGGCGCTCGGCCAGCAGAACCCCGATCTCCAACTCCTGGACGGTGATCGCCGACACAAACAGGCTGCCGGTCGAGGCGCTGGCCGCCCACGCAACAACGTTCTTGTCCGCTCTGCCGGCCTTGGCCTTCCGCAGTTCGGACACAACGTTCGTATCGAGCAGGAACATCAGCCCAGTTCCGCCGGCCGGGAGAGATCACGCTGCGGCGAAACCTCGAACTCGATGTCCGCTTCGTCCGGAGACAGCCCGATCAGGTCAATGATGTTCCCTTGACTCCCGGTCAACCGCTGGTAGTCCTCGAACGTCAGGAGCACGTGCGCCGGACGGCCCCGGTCGGTGATGAAGACTGGCCCGCTGCGAGCAGCGATCTTCGCCCGACCCGTGTCCTGGTTGAACTCACGACTCGACACCGTAGTAACGGTCATTGCCACCACCTCCCGACGACCAGCAAGTAGCAATGTTACTACATTTTGCTCTCGTGGTGGTACCGCCACACGGTGGCTGTCCGTCGATGGAGCAGCGCTTGACGACCTGCGGCCCGGTACAAACAGTGGTACCGGGAGAACGTCCCGGTCGCGAAGGTCCCGTACGAGAAGTACCTGGTCGACCGCAAGAGCGGGGAGGGTTCATCACGGCCCGTCGGTGGAGCGACGTGAAGCTGAGGCGGTCACCCGGCAGCCATGGCTCGCCAGCAGGGAGGCGCAGGGGCAGCGGGCCGCGATTCGTGACGGGAATCTCAGCCACATCCGGGACACGAGTTGGCCGAGATGCGTAAGTCCGCCGGGCTCACCAAGGCCGAAGTAGCTGTGGCGCTCGGGGTGAGTCAGGCCAGGATCTCCCAGATCGAGCATGGCCAGGTCGACAGTCTGGACACGTTGCGCGCGGACACCGAGGCGCTGGGTGCCGAGGTTTCGATCGTAGTGTCCCGTGATCGGCCACAAGCTAAGAACTCATCCGTGGTGGAGGTCAAGCGCGCGACGCCAGCCCAGCCCGTGTCCGTCGATCGCTACCAGTCGCGCCAGGGGTCGGCCAGCTCGGCACAATCAATGCCCCGGCGATAGGCGACCGCAGCCGCCTGCTCCCGCACCTCGCGGCGCCGCTTCCGGTAGGTCGGTTGATCATGCGCCGGAGGGTACCGCCGAGGCCCGACACCCAGCTCGCCCAGCGGCACGATCGACCAACCGCCATCACCTCCCCATGTGGACTGGACACCACGAGCCGGTGCGATCATTGCTGGCAGACCGCAACGACACAGGATCTGGAGCAGAAGATGGCAGCCCTACGCATCCGAGGCCTGGATAACTCCGTCCTGGAAATGCTCCGTCTCCGCGCCGCGCGACACGGTCGGTCGATGGAGGCGGAGGCCCGTGCGATCCTGACTGCGGCTGTCGCCGAGGAGCGGTCCGACACGGATCTCTTCAGCGCGCTCACCGAGCGGTTCGCGCAACTCGGGGGCGCCGAGCTGGACATCCGGCCTGGACAGGAATCTGCCCGGCGCGAACGACGTCGCATCCTAGACCAGATGGCGGCCGAGGCCGAGGAGGCCGGGTTCTACGACCTGACCGTCACACCCAAGCGGACCAGGTGATGCGACCTGGTTGACCGCAAACCAACAGCAGAACCGACTTCCGTCGACATCGACGCTAAACTACTCTGGGTAGGCAATCGCAGCTCAGGTCAACTACAGTGGAACTCGACCGAAGGGTCGCGGATCCAATGAGTGTCGGTGAGGTCGGCACCGTCCTGCAGGCGGTCGCCAAAACGCTGGAACAGCATCGGCAGCACATCAGTGGTGTCATCGAGGTGCTCAATCGATCACGAGACCAGTTCCGCGCCGCAACAGCCGCCTCCAGCCACCAATTGGTTGGCGAAACGCTGCGCCGGCAGACCGCAGCAGCCGATCGGCTTCGGGAAGTGGATCAGTTGCTCGCTGCAGCGCTGGCGGGATTGACGGAGTTCGCAGCCGCGCTCGGGGTAACGCTGACGGGTTCGATCCCTGCGGCCGGGGCAGAACCACCTTTGGCGGCGTCTGCCATACCACCATCCGCGCCAGCGGACGTGGTCCGCCTGAGCGACCGCCTTGTACCCTGGCGCCAGGGTGAGAACGTCCAGGGCTACGCCTTCGCAGCCGACCGTAGGCAGCTGAACGACGTCCCGTTCATCAGCGGCCGGATCAAGTCTGCTGGACTCGGGCTACGTCCGGTGCGCGGCGGCGGTTTGCCAGTCACGGTCACCGATCATGTCGAAGGGCACGTGGCGGCGCGGATGCGAGCCGAGGACGGACCACGAGACGTCACACTCGTCATCAACAAGCCTCCCTGCGACGACCGGCCGTTCGGCTGTCACCAGCTCCTCCCACACATCATCCCTGCCGGCTCACGGCTTACCGTGTACGTAGTCGAGGAGGGTGGGCCCCGTCTGCACAGCACCTACCACGGCACCGGGAAGGCGATCAGAAGATGACCTACCGCATCATTTGGACAGGCAACAACCGCGTCGTCTCCTCAGTCGCGGAAGTCGACGCAGCACTCGACGAGGCGGCGACGGCTTCGGTTGCGTCCCTCCCAGTGGTGGTGACGGTCCTACCAGCGGGCAGCGAGCACCTTTCGCCATTCGACGACGACTTTCCTGATTCCCTCGAAGTCGGGATCGGCCACCCAGACCGGGGGTTCGTGCGCTGGATGGGCGACGGCGGCGGGTACGGATACGAGCCTGGCCTCAGCCCCGGCCCGGACGGGCTCCGTTTCGACTACGGCGGTCAACCAGTCTTCCCCGAGCCGGACGAACTGCGGGTCACCCCTGTCGCGACCTTGCAGGCGGTACGCGACTTCATCTCGACTGGCACTCGACCAGCCCACTTGCTCTGGCGAACACCAATGGACGCACATTAGCTCCTTTATCGAACACATACACGATCGTTATTGTATGTCGCCTATTATCACCACATAAGGAAAAGCATGAAGCGAACGGTAGGGGCAATTTTCGCATCACTGGTCGCCACCATCATCCTAGTAATCGCAGCCCCCAACTCTTCCACACCCAGCGAAGTCTCAGTAAGACTCGAAGGCGCGATCCCACACACGACAACACCCGGAGAGGGAGGGTTTTGCCTGCTCCGACCCAATCCAGATGGTTGCGTAGACGAGCCGATACGCTCAGTCTCCGTTCCCCAACATCCGGCTGCCTCGATCGAATTCGAGGCGAATGACAGCGAAACATCCGAGAAGAAGACGCGTACGCTACCCTGGACGCGAACGGGACTAAAGGTCGATAGCCTTGCCGTAACAGCTAGACTTACCAACCGAGACCCCGGCTCCAGAATTAGTTGCTCAATAATAATGGACGGGAAGACGTTGGTAAAAAATTCATCGAGAGGGTCGAAAGCGACCGTGCAATGCTTGTGGGAGAAATCTTGGTGGAATATCGGCTAGCCTACTTCAGCAACGGCCGGCACACCGCTCTTCTGAAGCAAACTTCGACAGTCGCCAGAAATTCACCCAGGCCGCCCATCGCTTGAACGAAAACTGGACAGTTTAAAACATCCCGCTTCCCCATACATAGATTTGCCCGCCGGCAACGGCAGGAAAATCTATGTTGCCACCATCCTCAATGGTGCTACTGAAGCGCTCGATTATCCGCCTCGGATCAGTGGGTGGTGGCGAGGTGGGTGACGAAGGTGGACCAAGCGGTGGGGGCGAAGGTGAGCACCGGACCGGCCTGGTCCTTGCTGTCGCGTACCAGCACCGCGCCGGGCAGGCTGTCGGCAACCTCGACACACGCACCACCGGCACCGTTGGACCGGGTCGATTTGCGGAAACGAGGGGTGCCGGTCAGCTCCATGTCAGCGCCGCTTTCTCGATCATCTCGCGGGACTCCGCGATGGGCAGGGCGTAGCTGCGGACATCTTCCCACACCTGTTCGAGCCGACGCACCCGTTGCGGATCATCGATGGGCTCGCCGCCGAAGTGGGTGTCCAGGTAGCCCACCCTCCGGTCGTGCACCGTGCCGAGCACGAACGGACCGTTGAGCCCGGCGTACGCCCCGGCGGTGGCCGGCACGACGTGCACCCGCACGTTGGGCCGGTCGCAGGCGGCTGCGAGCGCGGTCAACTGCTCCACCATCACGTCCGGCGAGCCGACCTGTCGGTGCAGCACCGACCGGTCCAGCACCGCGATGAAGTGCGCCGGATTGTCCGCCCGGGTGATGATCTCCTGCCGGGCCAGTCGGTTGGCCAGTGACGTCTCGACATCGTCGACCGGGCCGACGTCGGTGAGCAGCTGTCGGGCGTATGCCTCGGTCTGCAGCAGCCCCGGCACGACGGAGAGTTCGAAGTAGCGAGGATGCTCGCCTGCGCCTCGTTCTCGGCCCACGAGCGCAGGAACGGGGCGATCGACTGCCCGCGCGCCTGGGCCGCCAGCCGCTGGATCCGGTCGCCGGTCTCGAAGACGCCGTCGAGTGCCTTGGCGATCGCCGGCACCGGGATGAGCCGCCCCGCCTCGTAGCTGCCGATCGACGACCCACTCACCCCGACCAGCGCGCCGAGCTGCTCCTGCGACAGCCCTCGCGCGGTCCGCTCCTTGCGGATGGCCTCCTGCAAGTCGATCATTATCGGCCCCCTTATCAGATTCGTAGGAACTCTCCGAGAACCCTCCGACTCCCACATCTTCCATCGCATGGGGTGGGTAGTCCAGGGTGGAGGGGTAGGAAGTTGAGAAAGCAAGATCCACGGAGGACCGAGCCCCCGGGGCGCGTGCGAGAAAACCATTTCACGGTCACGTCCGTCAACACCGGAACAGCCAGGAACCCCCGTGCCATGGCCGCTCCGGTGCTGGTCCGTGGCCACGACGCGGCCGACACCGCGTTCCCGCAAGTAACACCGAAATGGAGTACGCACGCGCCCCGGGCCCCTATCCGATCGATCCGCCGTGAATCGAAGACTGCCCTGGTTGCCGTACTGCCGAGGAGGGCTGCGGTGATTGGGGCGGGGTGGCCCGGCCGGTTCGGCAAGCGGCCGGGCCACCCCTTCCACCCACCCGACACGCAAGGGGAGGAAAACGCGATGCGAAAACCGTGGCGACGGTGGCGGGTCCGCTGGCAACGGCGGCGGACGGTGTCCCTGCCACCGCGTGACTGGCCCGGCGGCAACGGCGTGTACCGCGTACCCGCGAATGGCCGCAACCAGCGGCCGACCGGATACCGGCCGATCCGGCCCTGGCAGGTCCGCAGCCAGCACTTCCGCACAGCGAGCCGGCGCGCCCACGGACGCGGGCTCGATCCGGGCGACGTCGCCGTGTTCTTCGACCGCGTCGCCCACGACCTCGGCGTCCTCTACGCCGAGCTCGACCGCACGTACGAACAGAACGACCGGATCAAGGACGCGCTGCGCCGCTGGCAGAGCGGCCACGCCGCGACCGCCACCCCGTCCGGCTACCGCTGACCGACAAAGACGTCGTCGGCGCGAATAACCATGTTCGTCTGTGGACACCACTACCATCGGTCCAATGACCGACGACTTCTACTGCGAACAGGCACTCAGCGGCAAGACCCCGATCCAGGTCGTGGCCGAGACCGCCCACGTGCTCGCCTTCCATCACACCCGGCCCTTCTGGCCCGTCCATATCGTAGTCGTCCCCAAACGCCATATCCCGTCGCTGGTAGACTTGGGTGACGCCGACATCTCCGAGGTTCACCAAGTGCTGGCCGTCGTCCGCGATATCGCGGCACAGGTCACCGCCGAACACGGCACAGCTCGCGTCCTTACAAACCTCGGCGCATACCAGGACTCCAAACACCTGCACTTCCACGTGAACAGCGGCGAGCCGTTGCGTCACGGCTGATGAACACCACCGCCAGCGCAATCATTGCTGACCCGCGTTGCAAACCTGCCTGATCGCCGAGCATCCGGCGGGGCGACTCGCAGCCTGTCGGCGTCCTCGGTGTCCGCGCTGGCGGCTGCGGAGACGACCGGGTCCCGCCTTCGACCGAGTTCGCCGGCTCGATCAACATCGACTTCCGGCGCGGCACCTGCATGCTGGAAGCGCCGGTCGACGACGAACGGGGAATGGTCGTGGGGATCAGCACCGAGGCCGGTAGAGGTGTATATACTCGGGAGCATCCAGCATTCACAAGGAGGTAGACGTTGAAGACGGTGATCGACCTGGACGAGGAGTTGCTGGACCGCGCCCGTCGTGAACTCGGGACCAGCACCAAGAAGGAGACGATCCACGAGGCGCTGCGTCTGGTCGCCGAACGCGGGGCCCGACTGGCTGCGATCCAGGAGCTCATGTCCATCGACCGGGACTGGGACGGCATCGTCGATGACGACAAGACGCCCACCAGCGGCCGAGACGCGGCGTGAACATCCCCCGAGGGCTGTACCTGATCGATACCTCGGCCTGGGCCCGGATGTCCGCACCGGCAGTGAACAAGCGGCTCGTCATGATCCTGCAGGAAGGGGCAGCAGCGACCTGTCTCCCGCTGGACCTCGAAGACGGTCGCAGCGCTCGCAACTTCCGGGACGCGATGGCAATCCGCGCCCGCCGGGCCGAAATCATGACCGATCTGCCAATCAACTCGGCAGTCGCCACTCGGGCCCGGGACATCCAGGTAGCGCTGACCAGACGCGGGTACCACCGGGCGGCCAGCCCGGTCGATCTGATCGCCGCCGCGGCAGCGGCTGAGCACGGCGCGACAGTCCTGCACTACGACCGTGACTTCGACCTGATCACCGAGGCGGGCGGACCGCGCAGTGAGTGGATCGCGCCCGCCGGGACACTCCGGTAGTTACACCGGCTCCTGCCGCGTCAGCGGGTCGCGGGGTTGGCGGCGAGCATGGCGCAGAACAGGGCTCCCTGCTCGATCGCGTCGTCCAGGGCGACATGCTCATGCTCGTGCTCGCCGAACCACTCGCGGGGCATGGTCCGCTTCGACGTCGTCCGGTAGCCGGTGCCCATCAGCGCCATGGCGTACGTCTTGATGTCCAGTGCCGAGTGGGAGAACGGGCTCGATCCGGTGAAGCGGATCAGGTACCAGTAGACGAACATGAAGTCGTACGCCGCCGGGTAGCCGATGAACACCGGCCGCCCCGGTAGCTGGGCCAGCCACTCCGTGTACCGGGCCATCGCGGCCGCCGGTTCCTCCTGGTCGGCCCGGCACGCCGCCCACGCCTCCGGCTGCGTCTCCCACCACGCCATCGTCTGCGGGGCACCGCTGGCGCCGGGCAGCGTGACCAGGTTGGCGCTGAACGTGCCGACCAGCTCCTTGTCTGCCGTGTACGCCGCCGAGGCGAGGCTCAGCATCGAGTGCGGGCCGGGGATCGGCCCGTCCGCCTCGACGTCCGTACTGACGTAGATCTCCGCTTGTGCCATGCCAGCACCGTACGGCAGCCCTACCCCGCCGCCACCCGCGACAGCGCATCGCCGCCGCCCGCACAGGCAACCATCGCCGCCCCACAGCGCGAGTTGAAGGCCAGATACCTCACACCGGCGTTTTGAGGTGTCTGAGCTTCAACTCGTCCAGGCACTGAGTGGGCGACGGTCGACTCAGCGTGCCAGCGCCGCACACTGCACGTTTTATCCGACTATGCCCCTTCACGAAGACGCCCTCGGCGCGGCTTTAGCCGGTACCGCCCACGAGTTGAAGCTGAGATACCTCACGCCAGCGTTTTGAGGTGTCTGACCTTCAACTCGCGGTGGAGGCGGTGGGCAGGACGCGGTGGGCGGGGCACGGTGGGCGCCGGGGGGTACGTGGGACGCGGGCGGAGATGGTGGTCAGCTGAGGGCGAAGGTGGCCGAGGTGCGGCCGGCGGCGTCCGGTACGGCTTCCAGGTAGAGCAGGCCGTCACGGTGCCGGACGTACTGGCCGGGGAAGTTGACCGACTCCAGCGACAGTTTGCCGGCGTCGGCCAGCCCGGCGCGGGCCATGAACGTGGCGTCCTGCCGGAACAGGTTGGACCCGTCGTTGGCCTCCACCCAGATCTGGTGGTTGCGGTGCCGCAGGTAGTAGCCGGGGAAGTTGGTCGACTCCAGCGAGATGCCGGCCGAGTTGGCCAGCCCGGGGACGACCCGGAACTGCGAGTCGGCCAAATTCGTTACATTGGCCTCAAGGCGGACCCGGTACTCCCAGTGCCGCAGGTAGCGGTCCGGCTGGTCGTGGGCGCTGAGCCGGACCGGGGTGGCACCGTCCGGCACCGGTACGCCGAAGTTCGGCGTGCCGTCGGCGTTCCAGTAGACCTTCTGGACCCGGGTACGCCGGTTGGGGTCGTTCAACGGGTCGTAGCCGTTTCCGAGGTACCGCTCGTAGTCGCGGGAGTGGTAGACGATCACGTCGCTGCCGTCCTCGGCGACGGTGAACGAGTTGTGCCCCGGGCCCCACTGGCCGGTCCGGCTGTTGCTGGCCAGCACCGGGTTCGGGCTCTTGGTCCACGATGACGCGTTCAGCAGGTTGCTGCTGGCCGACGCGGTGAGCAGCCCGACGGCGTAGTTGGCGTCGGTGGCGCTGGCCGAGTAGGTCATGAAGACTCGGCCGTTTCGGATGATCACCGCTGGGCCTTCGTTGACCCGGTAGCCGCGGGTCTCCCAGGCGTACGTCGGGGTGCTGATCATGACCGGGGTGCCGGTGTAGGTCCACGGGTTCACCATCCGGGCCAGGTAGATGCTGGAGTTGCTGCCGGCGTACTCGGCCCAGGCCAGGTAGCGGACTCCGTTGTGCACGAAGGTGGTGGCGTCCAGGGAGAAGCCGGGGCGCGGCGGCTGGATCTGGCCGCGTTCGATCCACGGTCCGTCGAGCGGGTTGGCGGCGGCGGACTCCAGCACGTACGGGCGGATGGCCCAGATGTCCTCGGCCCGGCCGGCGGCGAAGTGGATGTACCACCTGCCGTCGATGAAGTGCAGTTCCGGTGCCCAGATGTGCGCACCCATCTCGCCGGTGGCGTGCTTGCGCCAGATCACCCGCTCGGTGGCGGTGGCCAGGCCCTGCAGGGTGGTGGCCCGGCGCATGACGATGCGGTCGTACTCGGGGACGGTGGCGACGAAGTAGTAGTAGCCGTCGGTGTGCCGGTGGACGTGCGGGTCGGCCCGCTGTTCGACGATCGGGTTGGTGAACTGGACGGTGGGTGGGACCGCAGCCGCGAGGGCAGCCGGGGCGGTGACCACAGCCGTGGTGGCTGCGGCCACCAGTGCGGCGGTCGCCGCCGCCAGCCAGTTGACCGTGGATCGCGATCGTCTCATGGTCGACACCCTTCGCAGTCATCATCTTCGATGCGAACAGTGTTAGCGCTCACACAATCCCGGTCAAGAGGATGTGTCATTTTCACGAAACAATTCGGCGGGGCGGCGGGAAGATTCCCGCCGCCCCGCCGAAACACCGTCCGGACTCGCTCCGGCGACGAGACGCGACCGAGGCCGCCGGTACGGCTACTCGCCGCCGAGATTGACCAGCGCCTGCGCGGTCCGGAAGTACGGGTTCCGGCCGAGGTCGCCGACGGTGACGATGCCGAAGGCATCCTTGAGCAGCTTGGCGTCGCTCTCGCTGACGCCCTTCAGCGCGGCGACCGGCGCGGCGACGATCTCGGCCAGGGACTTGTCCTGGTAGGCCTTGTCGACCAGCGTGGTCAGGTCAGCGGTGACCGGCATCCTGTTTGTTCTCCTTACTCGGGGGGATACGACCCGACCCACCCCGGGCCGGGCCGGGCCGGGCCTCGAGATCAGCTGTCTGCAGCGCTGACTCGGGAGGCACGGACAGCCGCTACTCCTCGGACTCTTCTTCCTCGGGTTCGTCTTCCTCGTCATCGCCGCCGATGACGTCGAAGACCTCCTCGGCGACCATGCCGGCGGCGAAACCGGCGAGGGCGCCGCCGGCCGCACCGGCGAGCACGCCGCCCATCCCGGAGCCACCGTCCTCGTGTCCACCGTGGTGCCCGCCATGACCACCGCCGTAGCCGCCGAGCAGCGCGTGTCGCTGCTCCAGCGACTGCCGCAGCCAGGAGTCCACCAGGGCGATCCAGTCGATGCTCTCGGCGGCCGTGTGCTCGACCCGGTAGTGGCCGTACGCGTCGTGGCCGGGGGTGAACAGCCCGGCCTTCTTGTCGAACTCCAGGACCACGGTCACCCCGTGCGGGTCGGCGACGAAGGTCAGCTCGACCTGGCTGACCCCCGGGTACTGCGGTGCCGACGCGTACTCGATCTCCTGGTAGAACGGCATCGTCTGGGGCAGGCCGGCCAACTGGCCATGCTCCAGGTCGGCACCGGTGAACGGCAGTCCGAGCGCGGCGAACGCCTCCAGGATCCGCTCCTGCACCGGCAGTGGATAGACGTGCACGTCGTCGAGGTCGCCCGGGTCGATGGCGCCGCGGACCCAGATCTTGGTACGCAGGCCCATGGTCATGCCGGGCAGCCGCTGACCGTACATGTCGGTGACCGGTGTCTCCCACGGCACGTCGATCTCGAACGGCAGCGACAGCTGCTGCCCGGCGGCGAGACGCAGCTCGCCACAGACCGGCACCCGGTGGAACTCGACCGTACCGTCGTACTCCTCGTCGTCGGTCTCCATCTCGACCCGGGTGACCAGCGCGACGGTGATCTGGTCGATCTCCACCTCGTGGTCGCCGCCGGTGATGTCGACCTGGCCGGCCAGGGTCAGGCCGGGGCGGGTGCTGGCGTTGGACAAGACGGTGTCGACAGTCGGTCCACCGACTCCGAAGGCTCGGAGCATCCGTTTGAAGACCACGTGGCTATCTCTCCCTGGCGGTACGCTGGCGCGATCCCCGGGCGCGCCGATCGTTGCCGCACAACATGATCAGATATGTCTATTTTGGAACCGGGGTTGTCGACGATGCTAGCGGGACAGCCTGAGAGGTTGCTGAACAGCAGATATCAAGTACGCAAAGTAATTTTGCGAATACTTCTCGCTATTGTTCTCAGTGAACTCGCAGGTTGGCGCAGCGTCCGCCTGTCTATGCTGAGAACCATGCCTACCGCCAGCGACCCTCCCAGTCCCGGCCGCCCCGTCATCCCTGAGGGAGTGACCGGGCGGTGATGGAGTGGGCGCTGTTGGGCGTCGCGGTGCTGCTGGTCGCAGCCAACGCCGTGTTCGTCGCCGCCGAGTTCGCCTTCGTGACGGTCGACCGGGCGACCGTGGAACGGCAGGCCGCCGCCGGTGACCGCCGCTCGGCGGGCCTGCTGCGCGGCCTGCGGACGCTGTCCACCCAGCTGTCCGGCGCCCAGCTCGGCATCACCGTGACCAGCCTGGTCGTCGGCTTTCTCGCCGAGCCGTCACTGGCCACCCTGCTACGCGGCCCGCTCGGGCTCACCGGCCTGCCGGACGGCGCGACCACCGCACTCTCGCTGACGCTGGCGCTGATCCTGGCCACCGGCTTTCAAATGACCTTCGGCGAGCTGGTGCCGAAGAACTGGGCGATCGCCGAACCGTTGCGGGTCGGCCGGGCGGTCGCCGGTGCGCAGCGCGGCTTCACCGCCGCCGCCGGGCCGCTGATCCGGTTTCTCAACGGTACGGCCAACCGGATCCTGCGGGCGTTCGGCATCGAGCCCACCGAGGAGCTGGCGTCCGCCCGTACGCCTCAGGAGCTGGCGTCGCTGGTCAGCCGCTCTGGCGAGGAAGGCACCCTGGACGCGGAGACCGCCGAGTTGGTCTCCCGGTCGATCGACTTCGGCGAACGGACCGCCGCAGACGTGATGACTCCCCGACCCCGGGTCCGGTTCGTCACCGCCGACGCACCTGTGGCCGAGGTGCTGCGGCTGGCCGCCGCCACCGGACACGCCCGCTTCCCGGTCACCGGCACCGGAGTCGACGAGGTGCTCGGCGCCGTGCATTTCAAGCATGCCCTCGCCGTACCGACCGGGGAACGCGACACCCGGACCGTGCGGTCCGTGATGGTCGAGCTGCCCGAGGTACCGGAGACTGCTGAGCTGGACCCGCTGCTCGGCACGCTGCGCAGCCGGGGACTGCAGATGGCCGTGGTGGTCGACGAGTACGGCGGCACCGCCGGCATCGTCACCCTGGAGGACCTGGTCGAGGAGATCGTCGGGGAGATCGCCGACGAACAGGACCGGCCGACCGGCCGACACCAGCGCGCCGCCGACGGTTCATGGCAGCTCTCCGGCCTGCTGCGGCCCGACGAGGCGGCCCGGCTGACCGGGCTCGACCTGCCGGAGGGCCGGATCTCCGACACCCTCGGCGGGGTGATCATCGAGGAGCTCGGTCGGCTGCCCCGGGTCGGTGACACCGTCACGGTCGTCGCCGATGATCGGGAACACCCGGACCCGGACGGGCTGCCCACGTCCGTACCCGTGGAACTGACCGTGACCAGGGTCGACGGCCGCCGCGCCGACCGGCTGCTGCTGCGCCGCGCCGATGCCGCCGTCAAGGCCGGCTCGTCCGGCGGGCTCCCGGACGGGCAGCGGAACGCAGATCGGACCGGACACCGCAACGGCCGCTCGACCGGGAGTCCGAAGGGGACGGCGTCATGAGCGACTGGTTGGCGATCCTCATCGGGGTGCTGCTGCTCGCCGGCAACGCGTTCTTCGTCGGCGCCGAGTTCGCACTGATCTCGGCCCGGCGGACGCAGATCGAGCCACGGGCCGCCGCCGGCTCCCGGCTGGCCCGGGTGACCCTGCGGGCGATGGAGAGCGTGTCGCTGATGATGGCCGGCGCCCAGCTCGGCATCACCGTCTGCTCGCTCGGGCTCGGTGCGATCGGCGAGCCGGCGGTGGCGCACCTGATCGAGCCGGCCTTCGCCGCCGCCGGGGTGCCGGACGCGCTGGTGCACCCGATCGCGTTCACCATCGCCCTGGCGGTCGTGGTCTTCCTGCACATGGTGATCGGTGAGATGGTGCCGAAGAACATCGCCCTCGCCGGTCCGGAGCGGTCCGCGATGGTCCTGGGCCCGGTGCTGTACGGCGTCGTCACCGTGCTGCGGCCACTGATCTGGCTGCTCAACCAGCTCGCCAACATCGTCCTGCGTCTGCTGCGGGTGCAGCCGAAGGACGAGGTGACCTCCACCTTCACCCGGGAGGAAGTCTCCGGGTTCATCGCCCAGTCCCGCCGTGAGGGCCTGATCGACGAGCACGAGCACCGGCTGCTGACCGGCGCGCTGGCGTTCAGCGACCAGCCGACCGTCCGGGTGGCGATTCCGCTGGATTCGCTGGTCACAATGTCCGCCACCAGCACGCCGGTCGAGCTGGAGAAGCGCTGCGCCGACACCGGCTACTCCCGCTTCCCGGTCGTCGACGGTGCCGCACAGGTGACCGGCTACCTGCACGTCAAGGACGTGCTCGGGGCCTCGGCGCAGGACCGGCACCGGGCGGTCGACTCCCGGCTGATCCGGCCGCTGGTCACGGTCCGGGCCACCCAGCCGATGCGGGACACTTTGACGGTCATGCAGCAGCGGGGCGCGCACCTGGCCCGGGTGGTGGACGCCGACGGCCGGTTGACCGGCCTGGCCGCGTTGGAGGACGTGATCGAGGAGCTGGTCGGCGAGGTTCGCGACGCCGCGCAGGCCGCCAGCCGCTAGACGCCGCGCAGGCCGCCAGCCGCCGCTAGGCGGGCGGAGCAAGCTGCGGCGGCCCGTCGGTGGGCTGGTTGAGCGACTGGCGGGCGAGCAGGGTCGCGCCGGCCACCGCCGCCGGCATGACCAGCACCGCGCCGAACGGGATCAGGCAGCAGCAGAAGACCGCCACCCCGAAGCCGAGCGCCTTCGGCCGGTTGGTGCGCAGCGCCACCCGCCGGTCCGGTAGCCGCAGCCCACGGCGGTAGAACGCGGATCCGACCAGCTCAAGGGCGAGCCGCCAGCCGCCGAACAGGGCGGCGACAACCGGCACCACGGTCTGCCCGACGATCGGGATGAACCCGCAGAGGAACAGCGGTATCCCGATGACGATGCCGAATGCGATCAGCCGGGCCGAGTCGAGCAGGCTGTGCCACAGCGACCGCCACCACGGTACGTCGACCCCGTTCGGCACGCCGCCGTGCTGCTCCTCCACCCATTCGGAGATTTTCTCGTAGAACGGATCCCCGATGAACAGGGTCACGGCGGTGAAGGTGAGCACGCCGATCAGCCCGCCGAGGGCCAGCAACGCGACGGCGACCGCACCGCGTACCGCGTCCCGGGTGCCCGCCGACCAGTCGTCGGCGAACGGGGTGAGCCAGCCGGCGACGTCGACCACGGCGGCTATCCAGCCGACGAACGCGGCCACGAACAGCGCCCCGACGATCACCGCCGGGATCAGCCCGAGCAGCACCATCTTCGGGTTGCGGGCGTAGGTACCGAAGCCACGCAGGAACAGCCGGACACCGTCGAGGAAGGCGCGGATCATCTCAGCCGGCCAGGCGCAGCCGTACCCGGCGGTTGGCCCGACCCTTGCTCTCCACCTTGACCACCTGGACCTTGCCGATCTGGGCGGTGGAGGCGACGTGGGTGCCGCCGTCGGCCTGCACGTCCAGGCCGACGATGTCGACGATGCGGATCTCCTGCTCATCGACGGGGATCAGATTGGCCTGGGTGCGGACGATGTCCGGGATGGCCAGCGCCTCGTCCCGGTCGAGGACCCGCACGGCGACCGCCCGGTCGGCGACGACCTCGGCGTTGACCAGGTCTTCCAGCTGGGCCTTGAAGCCGGCCGGCACCTCGGGCAGGTTGAAGTCCATCCGGGCTTCACCGGGCCTCATGTCAGTCATTCTGCATACACTACCGGACCGTGACAGATAGAAGCCTGCGGCCGGTCCGCGCCGTCGTCCGTGCCGCCGTCTACTGCAGGATCTCCCTCGCGAGGTTCGGCGACACCCTGAAGGTGGATGACCAGGAACTGCTCTGCCGCAAGGTTGCGGCGCAGCGAGGCTGGACCGTGCCGGGCGGGCTCGTGTTCAAGGACAACTCCCGCAGCGCCTGGCAGCGCCGTCGCCGCCGGCCGGGCTGGGATCTCCTGCTCGCGGCGGTCGAGCGACGCGAGCTGGACGCGATCGTGGTGTACCACGGTGACCGGCTGATCCGGCAGCCGTGGGACCTGGAGGTGCTCCTGCGGCTGGCAGATGAACAGGGCATCCGCCTCGCGTCGCCGACCGGTGAGCGGGACCTGGACAACGCCGATGACCGGTACATCCTGCGGATCGAGGCCGCCCAGGCGTGCCGGGAGTCGGACAACACCAGCCGACGGCTCCGCAGCCACTTCGAGCGCCAGGCCGAACGCGGCCTGGTGCGGCTCGGCGGCCGTGGCGGCCGCGCGTACGGCTTCGAGCCTGACGGCATCACGCACCGGGCCGACGACGTCGAGGTCATCACGGAGGTCGCGGACCGGGTGCTGGCCCATGAGCCGATCGGGGCGATCTGCCGCGATCTGGCCGACCGGGGCGTCACCACACCGGCGGGCAACCCGTGGGACCACGGATCGCTGAAGAAGCTGATGCTGCGGCCGCGCCTCGCCGGTCTGGTCGCCCGGAGCGGACAGATCGTCGGACCGGCGGCGTGGGATCCGATCCTGGACCGGTCGGTGTGGGAGTCGGTGTGCACCGTGCTCGAGGGGAAGGCCGGCGACTACGCGTACGCGACGAACGCCCGGCGGCACCTGCTGTCGGGGATCGCTCTGTGCGGCACCTGTGACCAGCCGGTGGCCATCCGGCACAACACCCGGTCGCCTCACCTGCTCGCCTACGGCTGCATCAACCCAGCGTGCGGCAAGAAGGCTCACCGGGCGGCGCGGTATCTCGACCCGTACGTGCAGGGCGCGGTGGTCGAACTGCTGGCCGATGACCGGATCCGGGACCGGCTGGCGACACCGGTCACGCGAGACCTGCTGGGAGAGCTCCGGCGCTTGGAGGCTCGCAAGGAGGCGGTGCTGGAGTCGGCTGCCGCCGCGGCGGCGGAGTCCGACGTCGACGCGCAGACCGAGGCGGACCTGTTGCGAGTCACGGTACGCAAGCTGAACAGTCGGATCGCCGAGTTGAGGGCCGACGTGGCCCGGGCGCGCACCCCACATGCCCTGGATGGCCTCTGGGGCATCAACTACGACGACTTCACCGCGCTGCCGCTGCATCGCCGGCGGGCGGCGGTGACGACGGCGATGCGGGTGACGCTGCTGCCGAGTGGTCGGCGCGGACCAGGGTTCGACCCGTCGACGGTCCTACTCACCGAGCGTGTGTGATCACGCTGGTCGCTGTTCGGCCACTACCTCGTCGTGGAGATCGAGGATCTTGCCGATCAGGTCGATCTTGACCCTTGCCGGCAGGTTCAGTGCGTAGATTCGGTCAATCTCGCGCTGGACGTCAATCCCCTGGTCTGCGGGCTGGCTGCGCGCCTCGGTCTCGTCGTGGGGCATCGGAGCATCGCCGGCCAAGACCTTCTCGATGCTCCCCTGGCGCCATCGTAGTGCGCGTTCTATCCCCGCATGATGGCGTGCCTGTGTGCGGGTCTTGCCTGTCTCGATGCCGGTCCATGTGTTTCGAGCGATGCCACCCGCCCGCTCGGCGGCTTTGCTCACGCTGAGCCCTAGCTCCATGCGCCGCTGGCGGATCTCGGCGCCAAGTTGCGCACGGCGGTCATCGGTCATCGTCACATCATTTCAGCTCAGCCTAGCTCAAGGCAAAGTGACGCAAATATCACTGTCAGATTTAGTCAGGATGATCGATCTAGCGCGATCTTGAGCTTCATCCTTGCTCAGAATCGCTCAAGACCGTATGGTCTTGCTCATGAAGCACCCCAGTTCTCCAGCGGTCGAAGTGCCTGCGCCGGCAAACATCCCGGTCAACGGTGCCGCGATCCGCGCTCGCCGGAAGGACATGGGCGAAACCATCACCTCGCTGGCAGCCAAGGTCCCGATGTCGTACGGGTACCTGTCGCAGCTGGAACGACGCCACCGCGTGTCGATGTCGCCACCGCTGTTCCGGCGCCTGGCCGCAGTGCTCGGCGTGGATGACCGCGAAATCAGGGCCGAATGAGCTCGCCGAGGGTGCTGCGCACCGAGCAAGAGATTCGCGCGGCCGGCGCGGCGGCGGTGAAGGGCTGGCGGCTGACCGATGACCAGGTGAACCGCCTGGCCGAGATCGTGTCGCCGCTAGCACCGAACCGATCGGCACGTCCTGGACGTGCGGCATGACGGCCACCAGGACGTACGCACGTCCCGCCCTGGTGGATGGACCGGCACCGGCTGGTCCAGCTCGGCCGGCGGCTCCTCGGGAGGGCGCCGCCGGCCGGGTAACCCCACGTCCGGTGGCGGGCCGGGACCACCGGACCTCCCGGGGCCAGCGGTCGCTACGACCGGCCCGCCACCGGAGACCATCCCCACTAGCCCGGCTGCCCTGGCTCCTGCTGCTGCGCGTGACCGCGCTGGTCGCCCTGGCCGCCACCGCAGCGGCCGCGTCCGAGCAGACGGCGTGGTGGCTGCGGTCCCGGACGGTGGATGACGGCGCCGCTGCCTCGATCGCCGGCACCGCCGCGCTGCTGCTGTTCGCCGCCACTTCCCTGATCTGCCCGGTCCGGTCTTCCTCACGGTCCGGGTGTCGGGTGCGTGCGCCGTGCCGGGGAGGGCCGACGCACACACCCATCCCCCATCACGGCAGCGGCCCCCGCCGGGGCATCGGCAGGGGCCACCTAATCGCCAGTCCAGATCGACGAGAGAGGTCGACGTGGAACACCAACAGCCTACCCAAGCCGAACCGGGCAGCGTACCGGTGACGCCTGACATCTGCGGCGCGGCCGCAGCCCACACCGTGATCGTCACCACCGCCGACGACACTGGACACCCCACGCCCGTCCGGCCCGGCGTGATCCGGACCGGCGCGTACGCCGGCTCGATCCACGCCTGCGACGTCCACCGCGACCAGGTCGCCGCCGACCTGCGCGGCTCCGGACTCGTGGTCGACGTGATCACGTCGACCACTCCGCCGGGCACGTGGTGCGGTGACGTCTGGCGGATCGCCGCCGACGGCGTGCTCACCCCCGACAGCGGGCCGGAGCACCAGGCGCTGCAGCGGGCGGCGGCCGCCACCGCTCCGGCACCGGCGGGCCCGGTCGACGACCCGACCCCCGCCCCGGCCGTTGACGTCGCGGTCGACGTCGTCCAGCGGTGCGGCCGGCCGGCGGTGGCCGGTGTGGCGACGCAGCCACACCCGATGCGCTGGACCGGCCCACGGACGTACGCGGGCACCATCTGGGTTTGCACCGGGCACGAGGACGTGGTGACGGAACAGGCCCGGACCGGCGGGCTGGACACCGGGCTGGTCGGCGCTCCGGAGCGGGTGCGGTGCGGCGAGATCTCCGCCGAGGGCGTTGACCTGGCCGACGTGCCGGCCGGTGCGTGGCCGCGCCTGGCGGTGCTCGCGGCTGCGAACGTCACCGCCGCCGCCCCCGTCCCGATGCCGGTGCCGGACGGCGAGTTGTGGGCGCGCGCGGACGAGCTCCGTCCGGGGATGTGGATCGCGACCGGCCGGCCGGATGTGCCCGGTGTCGAGGTCCGCGCCGTCGAGATCGGAGACACCGGCCTGGTCGGCGTGCTCTGCAGCGGCCCGGAGTACGCCGAGTACGTCGCCGACCAGCCGGTGCGCCTGGTCGACGAGGCGACCGTGGCCGAGGCGGCGGAGGCGTTGCGGGTGCGGACCCGCCGTCAGCTGATGCTGGACGGCCTGCGTGCGCTGGTCGCGGCCGCCGAGCGGGACATCGACATCTTGCCGGTGGATCGGCTGCAGGTGACCGGCCGAGCCGCTGACCTGCCCACCCTGCACCAGTTCGCAGCCGCGCTCGGTGCCGACGTCGTGCAGGTCGGTGAGCGTCTCGTCGCTGAGGTGCTGACCGGCGGTGGTCCGGCCGATGACCTCGGCGGGTCGTCCGCGCCGATCAGCGTCGAGATGTACGTCTACGCCGACCCCGAACCGGCCGGCTCGCCGCCTGCGCGGGGAACCGCCGCCGTGGTGGTGCCGGCACAGCCGACCGGGGGTGACCTGTGACCGCCAAGCCGATCGGACCGTACGCGACGGAGGATGA
Organism: Micromonospora sp. Llam0; assembly: GCF_003751085.1. Classification (NCBI taxonomy): domain Bacteria; kingdom Bacillati; phylum Actinomycetota; class Actinomycetes; order Micromonosporales; family Micromonosporaceae; genus Micromonospora; species Micromonospora sp. Llam0. The sequence goes on from NZ_RJJY01000002.1 coordinate 811,720, forward strand.
GGCGTTGGCCGCGCCGCTGCCCCGGCAGCTGGCCGAGCTGCACGCCACCGGACGTGTCCGCCCGGGTGACGGCGTGGCCTCCGGAACGCGCCGGGCTGCGCTGATCGCCGCCGCCGTCGATGCCGGTGTCGAGCTGGGCGACCTGGACCACCGGGTGCTGGCATGGCTGGCCGACTGGGAGACCGCGACCGTCCAGGTCGTGATCGGCCTGATCACGCGGGCGTACGCCGCCGGCCGGGCCGCCGGCCCGGCACCGCTGGCGCAGGACCCGCCACCCGCCCCGGCCACCCCGGCACCGGTCCAGCCGGCCGACATCACCGCCGCGCTGCTAGGGCGTGTATCAAAGTCGGTCACAGCCACTCGTTGATCGCCGCGACCTGCACGGTCGCCTCGTACCGGACCGCGAGCTTGTCGTAGCGGGTCGCGACGGCACGGTTGCGCTTGAGCCGGTTGATCCCGCACTCGACCGCGTGGCGCTGCTTGTAGATCTCGGGGTCGAAGGCCGGCGGCCTGCCGCCCTTCGACCCCTTCTTCCGCCGGTTGGCGTCCTGGTCGGCCTTCGACGGGATCGTCGCGGCGACACCCCGTCGACGCAGGTAGGCACGGTTCGCCTTCGACGTGTACGCCTTGTCCGCCAGCACCCGGTCCGGACGGGTCCGGGGCCGACCGGCCCCGACCCGGGGCACCCGCACACCGTCGAGGACCGTCGTGAACTGCGGGCTGTCGCCACGCTGCCCGCCGGTCAGCACGATCGACAGCGGTTTCTGTCCCTGTTCACAGCCCAGGTGCAGTTTCGTGGTCCGTCCGCCACGGGAACGCCCCAACGCGTGGTCGTCGGGTTCCGACCCGGTACCGCCGGGTGGTTCGGCCTGCAGATCCCCCTTTTACGCGCTCCGGCGGCGTGCTGGTGCGCTCGGCTGATCGTGGAGTCCACGGACACGTCCCAGACGATCCGTCCCGCCGCGTCGGCCAGGGCCTGCAACGCGGTCAGGATCCTGGCCCAGGTCCCGTCGCGCTGCCACCGGCGGAACAGGGCGTACGCCGCCGCCCAGGAGCCGTAGTGGTCGGGGATGTCCCGCCACGGGGCGCCGGCCCGTGTGCGCCACCGGATCGCGTCGATGAGCTGCCGTTTCGTTGATGCGGGCGGTCGGCCCGGTCGGCGTGCGGTGGGCAGGAGAGGCTCCAGGACTGCCCACTGCGCGTCCGTCAGGTCGTGCCGCCTCGTCACCGCTACGCTGGTCACGAGGTCTCCGTGTTGATGGTTCGTCTTGGTCGATAAGCCATCTACCGGAGGCCTCGCTGTTTACCGGGCAGCGACACGCCGGAAGTTCGTCACCCGCCCACGGCCGACTTTGATACACGCCCTAGCCGAGGTGTCGGACCCGTGCGAGGCCGCCGCAGTCGAGCTGCTCGCCGGGTCCGGCCTGCTCGACCACCCGGCCGTGACCCGACGCATCACCTCACCCGGCGTCGTCGGGTGGAACGCCCTGCACCTGGCCGCACTGGATGACGCCCTGGGCGACGACATCACCGACGCCCAGCACCACCTCCTGTCCCTGGCCTGCAGCCTGGGCAGCCGCGGACTGCTCCCGGCCTGCCTCCGCCAAGCCCTGTGGGGCATGTGGGAGACCCCGGACACGGCCGGACTGGTGCTCGGCGCGATCCGGACCGCCCTGGGTGGTGATCGCCGGTGACCACGGGGATCGTCGCCGCGCTACCCGAGGCCGGCGGCCTGCTGATCATGGCGCTGATCGTCGCTGGCGGGCACGCGGTGCGGGTGCTGGCCGGTCGGGCCCGGCGGATCGGTGCCGCGCGGCGGGCTGATCGGGCGGCCCGGGTGGCGGCCCGGCAGGCGCGGCGGGCTGCTGCCGACCGGGCGTGGCGTGACCGCCTGGCCGGACTGCTCGTCGACGAGCACCAGCCGGCGGGAGGTGGCCAGCGGTGACCGTGTTCGCATCGCATTCCTGGGCCGCCGGGTGGTGGGCTGCGCCGATCCACCCGCTGTGGCTGGCGGCCGCGCTGCTGCTGTTCGCTGGCGTGCTCCGGGCCGCTGTGGTGGTGCGCCGACGTCGGACCCGCCGCCTGAACGAGCACTGGGCGTCCGTGACCGCCGCTCTCGCGGTCCGGCCGCGCCATCACGACCTGTCGACCTGGGCGGTCGTGCTCATCACCGTGGCGGTGTCGGCGCCGGTCAGCGCGGTGATCGGCGCGGTGGTGGCGCTGATCGCGGTCACCGTGGCCGGTGCCGGCCGGGGCGACGCCTGGGCGCGGGCCGCCCGCGTGGCGTCCCTGACCCGCGATGTCCGCGACGTCCTGGACCTCGCCCGCCCCGACCAGACCGACCAGTCCGAGCAGAGAGGACAGCAGCGATGACCCTGCTGATCGTCGCGGCAGCCTGCCTGGTGGTCGCCGCGCTCGCGGCGATCGTGCGCCGCAGCCTCATCGGCACCGCGGAGGACCAGCACGAGGGCTGGGAGATGCACATGGGGGACCTTCGCCGCGTCCTTTTCGGTACCGCTGAGGACCGGCACGAGGGCTGGGACATGCACACCGGGGAGCTGTCGGCGCTGCGCGTCGAGCTGACGCAGGACCTGCCCGCACCGGCCCCGTTGCCGTGGCCGGAGCCGGTCGACGGGGAGCGCTGGCCGGAGCCGGTGACCGGCCGTACCGCATCGGCCGGCGCGGTGTACCGCTCGCAACCGGTCCCCGTGCCCGTACCGGTCAGCGCGGATGCGGCCCGGCACCGGGCGGAGCCGTCCGACGACGGCACCGGCCAGTGGACCACCCCGCATCCACAGACAGCGGGTGTCAATCCGTGGTTCGCGCAGCACGTCGCCCGGTCGGCGGCCGCCCGCGCGGCGGCGGGTGGTGGGTCGTGGTGACCGCCGGTACGCCCGGGTGGCCGCGCCGTGCGGCCACCCGGGCCCCGGCCCCACCGCCGGCCGAACTGGCCGGCGCACGGGCACAGGTGTGGATCGCGGTCGCCCGTGCCGGTGTCACCGCCCACAAGATCCGGCCGACGACCGACGACAAGCAGCAGCGGCGGACGGCGTGCGGCCGGTTCGTCAGCTCCGCCGAGCGGGAGCAGGGCCAGGTGCTCGCGGCCGCCGTGGTCGCCGAGCGGTACCGCGCGTCCTGGTGCCCGCACTGCTGGCCATCACCCCAGACACAGACAGAGGTGAGCCGATGACGGCCAACCTGCCGGTGTACGGCGTGCGGGAGATCCCGGACGGCCTGGCCACGGTGACGATGCTGCGGCGGATGCGCCGCAAGCCCGCACCCGACCAGGCCCCGGCCGGCATCCTCCGCTACAGCCGCGGCAAGGACACCACGCACCTGTTCACGGTCGCCGACACCGTGGCGATGCGGCCGCTGACCGCCCGGCAGCGGGCGGCGGCCGAGGCCAGCCGCGTCTACCCCCGGCGCTGCGAGGTGTGCGGGTGGGACGCCGGCGGGCCGCTGCCGTCGAACGGCCGTGGCGCGTACCGGTGCCCGGCCTGCGAAGCCGAGGCCCGCTACGACCGGTTCCGCGCCCTGCGGACGGAGCAGCGGGCCGAGGCCTCCGCCTGGGCCGCCGAGGCGCTCGCTGACCCGACCGCCATGGTGGTGGCGACCAGGTCGATCGACCTGGCACCCGCCGGGCCGGGGCAGACGGTGAAGCGGACCGCCGTCGCCGAACTCGTCGTCGTGTCGCTCGCCGATCCGGCGGTGGACCGGCTGCACATCACGTTGATCCCGGACCGGCGGCCGAAACGCAAGCGGGACCTGCCGGCCGGCGGCCGGCTCGTCGAGGCCGCCGCGCCGGGCGTGGCGGCCTGGGTGACCGGTCGGCGGGTCGTGGCCTGGTCGGAGTGGGAGGTCGACGGCCTGGACCGGGACCTGCGGGACGCCGGAGTCCAGCCCACCCGGCCGGGTGGGCGGCTGATCTGGATGCCGCGTCTGCGGTCGATGGGCCACTACTACAGCGAGTGGTGTGGACACATCGGGTCGGCCGGCGTGGTCGACCAGTCGCGGCCGCCGGGCGGCCCGGTGGAGGAAGTCGACTGGATCGTCGACACGCTGCGCCGGATGGCCGCCTCACCCGTTCGGGGAGTCAGCCAGTGACCGGCCAGACCCGGCCCGCCCTGTGGCGGGTGCCGCCGGAGACCCGCCAGGCCCTGGACAGCGCCGAGCTGCTCGACGAGCTGTCGGCCGCGATCGAAGCCGGGTGGGCGTCGGCGGCCGGCCGGGGCGACTCCGCGCAGGCGGTCCGCGCCGCTGGTCGGGTGCTGGCGGTGCTGCGGGCCCGGATGGTGCCGGAGGCCGCACCCCGGGCCCGTCAATCTCCGGCCCTGCTGCGCGTGGCGGAGGAGCGGCTGCGGCAGATCGAACGCAAGCGGTACGACGCTGTCCACGATGATCAGCGCACGTCCGGGCAGCTGTGGGAGATGGCCGTCTGGTGGGCCGATCCGGAGTCGTCCTGGATGGACTGGCCGGTCGTCGACGGCTATCCGGAGCACGGAGACCGGGTCGACGACCTGGTCCGCGCGGCCGCCCTGCTGTGCGCGGAGGCGGACCGGATGATGCGGCTCAGAGCCCAGGGGCTGGCGTGACCGCGCGCACGCCGGCCCGGCCGGACCTGCCGCCGGTGCTGTGCCTGGACTGCGCGACGCCGCTCACCGACCCCAAAGCGCGGGCCCGGCGGGTCGGATCGCTGTGCTGGCGGCGCCGGCGGGCCGAGGCCCGCCGACAGGAGCAGGCGGCGGCCGCCTCGGTGCTCCCCGACCCGGTGAGGGTGCGTGGCGGCCGCGACGCCGGCCGGGGTGGTCCCGGCCTGGTCGACGAGTCCGGCGTCATCGAGGAGGCGTCGCCGCCATGACCCGCCGCACCCCGGCCCGGTCGCGGGTACCGCCGCACCTCCACCAGGCCACACGAGATCTGCCGGCGGACCACCGTGGCCGCCGGGTCTGTGTCGTGTGCGGGCTGCTCGGCGAGCCGGGCGACGCGCACCACCCGATCACCCTGCCAACCACCCCGGTGTCTCCGGTCCTCGCCGCAGCTGCGGCGGCCCGGGACGCCGCGATTCTCGGAGAGCACGATGACGACTGACGAAGAGTTCGAGACGGCGTACCGGGCCGCGTTGGCGGACCGTCCGGGCCAGGCCATCTACCCGGACGACGTCCGCAGGTCACTCGGCCAGGCCCGGCGGCCCGCGCTCCGGCCGGCGGCACCGCCCCGGCGGCCGGAGGGCAAGGTGGTCCCGCCCACTGTCGGCGGTGCCCCGGCCGCCACACCGGGGCCGGTGTCGCCGCCGGCCGCCGTGGCGTCAACGGGTGTCGAGCGGGCCGGCTGGCTTGCCCGCCGCTGGCGGTGGCACGCCACTGTCACCCACCTGCCCTGTGGGGAGCACACCGTCACCGGCCACGCGTGGCGGTGGTCGACGGCGTGTGACCGCGCCGGCCGGGTCGCTGAAATCCTGCTCACGCAGGTGGCCGCCGATGAATGAGGCCCAACCGACGTTGGTGGCGTTGGACCTGGAAACCACCGGCCTGGACCCAGCCGTACACGACATCTGGGAGATCGGCGCGATCGTGCGCGGTCACCGCGACCCGCAGCGTGACGGCGAGTGGCGGATCGAGATCCAACCCCGGCTCGACCGGGCCGACCCGGCCGCGCTGCGGATCTCCCGCTTTTACGAGCGGCGCACGTCCCTGCTGACGGACGGCAAGACCCAGGCGTACGTCCAGATCCGACCACCGTGGCAAACCTGGCTGAACGAGCCCGGAGCCCGGTTCTACGAATGCGGCCGGATGACCGTCGCCCGCGAACTGGCCGAGCTGCTCGACGGCGCCACGATCATCGGCAGCAACCCGACGTTCGACGTGTCGATGCTCGGGCCGTGGCTGCGCCGGCACTGGCAGGCACCGTGCTGGCATCACCGCCTGGTCGACGTCGGCGCGCTCGCGGCCGGCGCGGTCACCACGATGCGCCGCGCGCTCGGCCAACCGCCCCCTTCCCCGCCGTGGTCCCCGCGCACCCTCGCCGAGGACCTCGGCGTACCGCCGCTGTCCGCCGAGGACCGCCACACCGCACTCGGCGACGCCCGATGGGCGATGCAGGTCTACGACGCCGTCATGGGCGGTACTGGTGGGTGACCCGACCAAGACGCCACGGCAGGAGCTCGGCACCGAGGTGTGGGTCCACGGCTCGCATGACGCGGTCGCCCGGGTGCGTGCCCAGCTGGCCCCGATCGGCGTGCTGGTGGTGCCGACCACCAAGACGGGCAAGCCGGCACCGGTGGAGCCGATGCCGGTCACGAAAGGCCGCTACAGCTGGTACGGCCGCTACCACCTGAGGGAGGACCTGAGTGACTGATCAGGATGTGCAGGCGGCGGTCCGGGCGGAGGTCGGCCGGATCGTCGGCGACCTGGTCCAGGCGCTGCAGCAGCGCGGCGTGCCGGTGCCGGTGATGCCCGGTCCGGCCTCCGCCGCCGCTGTGGAGGCCCTGCAGGCACGGGTGGACCAGTTGGCGCGGCAGCGGACCGCGCTGGTCCGGCTGTGTCAGCAGATGCTCGACAGGTGCGGCCCCGCGACGCTGGTCGCTGGCCAGTACGTGGTGTTCGTGGAGTCGGTCGACGTGGTCGCCGAGTGGCGGGACCAGTTGGCCGAGGCGTCGGCCGCCGGGCAGCCGGATCGGCCCCCTGACTGATCAGCCAATCAGAACAGAGGTTCTGGGGAGGCCCGGCCGGCGTACCGCTGGCCGGGCTGCGGCGTATCCGAGGTGCGAATAGATGTTGATCATTGGTCGGCGACGCGGGGGCGGTAGCTGATGCCGTGGGGTCGGATCGACGACCGGCTGGCCATGAGCGTGAAGGTCCGCGGCCTGGTCGACCCGGGCGTCAAAGGACTACGGGCGAAGCGCCAGCGCGCCGAGGCGCTCGGGGTCTGGGCTCAGGTGCTGTCCTGGGCGTCCGGTGAGCGCAGCGACGGATTCGTGACAGCGGACGTCTTCGAGGAGCTGTTCGGCTGGCCCGAGGCGAATGAGCGCCTGCTACGCGCCCGGTTCGGCCGGGCGCCGCTGATCCACCGCCGCGAAGACGGCCAGCGGTGTGAGTGCATGGCGGGCCGTGAGTGGCTGGACGGCTACGACTACCTGATCCACGACTACTTGGACAGGAACCCGTCCAGGTCGGAGAACGACGTCCACAAGGCCAAGGCGCGGGAGCTGAAGGACCCGAAGCTGAAGGCCGCCGTGAGGGCGCGCGACGGTGACGTCTGCCGCTACTGCGGCATCACCTGCCGCCACTCCGACCGTAAGACGGACGCCGGCTTGACGTTCGACCACGTTGACCCAGAGGTGGCCGACGGCCTCTCGAACCTCGTGGTGGCCTGCCGAGGCTGCAACAACCGCAAACGCCGCAGGACGCCGGAGGCCGCCGGGATGGCCCTGCGACCAGCACCCGGCGAGCGGGAATCAACGTCAGGATCTACGTCGGATCTAGATCCGGTCACTGATCCGGTCACTGATCCGGTCACTGATCCGACCACTGAACCGGGTCCAGATCCGCCACCCGACCTGACACCGCCCAACCCTGCTACCAGGGCCGGAGTCCATCCCCAGATCCGCGACCAGACCAGCGACGACACCCAGGAGCGTGGCTCTCCCGGGAGGGGCCGGGGCGGGCCGGGCACCGCCCACGGCGCAGGTCCTCCACGTCCTGGCCCGCCCACCGCGCACCGGATAGGACCACCCGACACCCCACGCGGACCTATCCACGGATCGCCGTACCTCCGCGCGACCCGCCCGCTGCCGGAGCACCTCGCCGGCGTACCCCCGCAACCCGACGACACCCCCGCGATCCCCGACCCCGGACCACCGGACTGGCGGTGGCCGGCCGGAGCGATCCCCGTCCCGCCACCTGATGAGGAGCAGCCATGGCCGCCTGCGTGATGTGTGCCCGGCCGACCGCCGACACCGGGTACGCCTGCCACGGCTGCGGGCGGGCGGCGGCCACGGCGGTGGCGGAGATCGTCGACGCGGCGGCGGCGGCGCGGGCGGCCGCGGCTGCTCTGGCCCGCCGGGGTCCGGCGACCGCCGGTGGTGCGGCCGCCGGCCGGTTGCCGCTCGATCTGGCGGCGACGTCGCGGCTGGCCGAGGCCGGCCGGGTGGTGGGCCGGTGGGTGGCGGCGGTGCGGGCGGCGGGCCGGCCGCTGGGTGTCCCGGGCCGTCTGGTGGGTGCGGCGTGCGCGCGGCTGGCGTGCCGGCACGGATCGTGCGTCGAGCTGCGGGCCCCGGACGCGGATCCCCTCGCGGTGCTCGCCGCCGCGTTGGCCGGACACACGGGGTGGATGCGCCGTCAGCCGTGGGCGCGGGACGCGTTCCGGGATCTCGCCGGGGTGGCCCGGCTGCTGCAGCGGATCGCGGACGGGCCGCCCGGGCGGCGGTGGCTCGGCCAGTGCGGCGGCCGCCGACCGGACGGCACCGTGTGTCGGGTGGACCTGCGGGCCGGCCCGTCGGCCGGGGTGGTGCGGTGCCGGGCGTGCGGCGCCCTGGTCGACGTCGACGAGCGGCGCGGGCAGCTGGCCGAGCTGACCCGCCAGTACGCGTACACCCCCAGGGAGATTGAGGACGCGTACGGCATTCCGGCGTCGTCGATCCGGGTGTGGGCGCATCGGGGCCGGATCGCCTGGGTGGGCGAAGTCGACGGCCGTCCTGTGTACCGGTTGGGCATGGTGCTGGACCGGGCACGAGCGGACGCGGTACGCCGAGCAGAGAGACAGGCACGTGCCCGTCGACGCGCGGACACCCGAGCCGGGGAGTTTGATCACGCTGACGGCGCGGGTGTAACGTCGAATCCGGGTAGCAGCAGTGTGCCCGAATCAGGGAGTGCGGCGTGACGAATCCCCGCCCCCGCAAGACCTCCCCCAGCCAGTGGCGTACCGCCCCGTTGCCCCGGGGGTGGCGCACCCGGATCGTCCCTCGCATCCTGCGCCGCGACCGCACGTGCATGCTGCGGACGCATTGTCGTGGTGCACAGTCCACCGAGGTGGACCACATCGGCGACCCGGAGGATCACGGCGACCACAACCTTCGCGGGGTGTGCTCGCGGTGCCACGCGCATCGGACCGGGCAGCAGGGCGCGGCGGCGAGCAACGCGGCGCGGCCGACGCGGCGGCGGCCGGATCGGGGCGCCCATCCTGGCCTGATTGTCACTGACGGTGACGGCGGGGGTGGGGGGTGCCCCCCGGGGCGGGGGGCCTTCAGCGGTGGGGGTTAGCGGCTCGGCCACTGTATAGAACTCGGATTATCCGCGCTGCTAGGAGGTGGTATTGATGGCGGTCGCGGGCCGGAAACCGAAGGCGGATCGTAGTCAGGTGCGCCACCGCGTACCGGCGGTGCATGACTGGGTGGAGGTGCCGAACCTCCCCTTCGATGGTGACCGTCCGTCGCTGCCGGTGCGGATGGTGCGGGTCCAGGTCGACGACAAGCCGCCGGCGTGGGAGACGCGGCGCGGGTCGTGGCCGGCCGCGACCCGGCGGTGGTGGGAGACGGTGTCGACGATGCCGCACTGCCGGTTGTGGACGTCGTCGGACTGGCAGTACGCGCTTGACACGGCCGAGGTCCACGCCCGGTTCGCTGAAGGGGCGACCGGGGCGACGGAGGTGCGGATCCGGGAGAAGGCGCTCGGCACGACCGTCGACGCCCGCCGGGATCTGCGGATCCGGTACGTCGACCCGCCGCCGGAGGTGCCGCAGCCGGCGGTGGACGCCGGCGTGGTGCAGCTCGACACCTATCGTGACCTCTACGGAGGCTGATCCGGAGCTACTGCCCGGCTACTACCTGGACAGGTGGAACGGGACTGGCGCCTGGTGCACGTTGCCGTGGCCACGGGATCTCACGGATCTGCCGCCGAGTCTCGGCCCGCAGATCATCGCGTGGGCGGAGTGGCGCGACTACGACCGGACCGGTGAGCCGGGGCTGATCGACTACCAGACCGGCGAGGAGTGGCGGTTCACTCCGGGGCAGCGGCGGTTTCTGCATCTGTGGTACGCGTACGACCCGCGTACGGGCCGGTGGATCTGGCGGCGTGGGGTGAAGAGAGGCGCCAAGGGAACCGGTAAGGACCCGATGGGCGCGGCGATGTGTGACATCGAGCTGATCGGGCCGTGTCACCTGGTGCGCCGAGACGGCCGCTGGGCCGGCGAGCGGCACCGGATGCCGCTGGTGCAGATCGGCGCGAACTCCGAGGCCCAAGCCAAGGACGTCTTACGGGTGGCGAACGCGATGCTGTCGCGGGAGACCCGCGAGTTCTACAGCGTCGACTGTGGCGAGACCCGGACGATCCTGACGGACGGCGGCGGCCGCCTGGAGGTGCTGACCGCGTCCGAGCAGTCAACCGAGGGCGACCCGGCCACGTTCATCTGGTTGAACGAGACGCACCACATGACCGAGTCGAACGGCGGCCACCGTACGGCGAAGGTGGCCCGCCGGAACGTGGGGAAGAGTCCCGCCAGTATCCAGGCCCGGGTGTGTGACGGGACCAACGCGCACGAGCAGGGGTCGGACTCGATCGGTGAGCGCGCGTACGAGGCGTGGCAGAAACAGGTGTCGGGCCAGTATCCGAACCTGCGGCAGGACATCCTGTACGACTCGATCGAGGCTCCGCCGGATCTCGACTTGTTCGACGACGCGCAGCGGATGGCTGGGCTACGGGCCGCGTACATGGACGCGCCGTGGGCCGACTTGCAGCGTCTCGACGGTGAGGTTCTGGACCCGGAGACGCCGATGTCGGACAGCATCCGCTACTACTTCAACGGGTTGGGCACCCGTGAGGACGCGTGGATCGATCCGCGCAAGTTCGATGACCTGGCCCGGCCGGGGACGGTCGTCGCCGACGGCGACCAGATCGCCATGTTCCTGGACTGCAGCAAGTCGTCGGACGCCACGGCGTTGGTGGGCTGCCGGATCTCGGACGGGCACGTGTTCGTCCTCGGTGTGTGGCAGCGGCCGCACGGTGCCCGGGGCAAGACGTGGTTGGCGCCGCGTGAGCTGGTCGACGCGACGGTCCGCGCGGCGTGGGACCGGTACCGGGTGGTGTGGTTCGGCGTCGATCCCGGGCCCGGCCGTGATGACGACGACGAGTCGCTGTACTGGATGGCGTTGATCGACGGCTGGCACCGCGACTTCCACCGGCGGCTGCGGGTGTGGGCTACCAGCGGCGCGAGGACCGGAACCGGCAACAGTGTGCTGTTCGACATGCGGATCAAGACGCCGGGCGGGGTCCGCCGGAACCAGGAGTTCACGCTGGCCGCGATGCAGTGCGCCGAGGACATCGACGAGAACGGCACGCTGACGCACGACGGGAACGCGGTGCTGCGGATGCACACCCACAACGCCAGACGTCGCCCCAACCTGTGGGGCGAGTCGCTCGGCAAGATCAACCGGGCGTCGACGAAGCATGTGGACTGTGCGGTCAGCATGGTCGGGGCCCGGATGGGGCGGAGGCTGGCGCTCAACAGCGGCAAGGTGCGCGTGCGACGCGCGGGGGCGGGGAAGGCGGTGTTCTGATTGGCGTTGACGGCTGAGGCTGCCGCGACCCGGGCGGGTGAGCTGCGGCGCACGCACGAGTCGGAGCGGGCCGAGCTGGACGTGCTGCGCCGCTACTGGACGGGCAAGCAGCGGCTGCCGGCGGTGATCCCGTCCGACGCGCCGCGTGAGGTGCGGGAGATGGCCCGGATCTCCCGGGTGAACGTGATCGACATCGTGGTCAACTCGCTGACGCAGGCGTTGTTCGTCGACGGGCTGCGGGCTCGTGATCCGCAGTCCGGCGATGATGTGACGCTGCCGGTGTGGTCGGCGTGGTTGGCGAACCGGATGAACAAGCATCAGGCCGGTCTGCACCGGGCGACGGTGGCGTATGGCACGGGATACCTGGTGATCACCCCCGGTGATCCGTATCCGGTGATGCGGCCGCGGTCTCCCCGGCAGGTGACGGCGATGTACGGCGAGGATCCGGACTGGGCGGAGATCGCGCTGGAGAAGCTGCCGGTGCCGGGCCGGTGGCGGCTCTACGACGACACCACGGCGTGGCCCGTGACCGAGCAGGGCGGCCGGATGGCCGTGACCGGTGCGGAGCCGCACGGGTTCGACCGGGTGCCGGTGGTGCGCTACCGCGACGCGGAGGACCTGGACGCCGACGACGACGCCGAGCCGGAGCTGCTCTCCGGCGGGTTGAGTGCGCAGTGCCGGGTGGTGGTCGGGCAGGTCGCGCCGCTGATGCCGATGCAGGACCAGATCGACCTCACCAGCTTCAGCCTCAAGGGCGCGGAGTGGTACAGCGCGTTCCGGCAGCGGTGGGCGATCGGGTGGACGCCGGAGGACACCAGCGCGAAGATGCGGTCCGCCGCGTCGCAGTTCTGGACGTTCGAGCAGATGCCCGACGAGATGCAGCTCGGCGAGTTCTCCCAGACGGAGCTGAGCGGCTATCTGGCGTCGCGGGAGTCGACGTCGAAGTTCGTGGCGACGCTGTCGCAGACGCCGGTGCATGAGCTGATCGGCGAGCTGGTCAACCTCAGCGCCGAGGCTCTGGCGGCGGCCGAGGCCGGCCGGGACCGCAAGGTCGACGAGCGTAAGACCGGCATGGGCGAAAGCCACGAGCAGTCGTTCCAGGTCGTCGGCGCGTTGATGGGTGTGCCGGTGCCCGACGACGCCGAGGTGGTGTGGCGGGACACGTCGGCGGCCGCGTTCGCGGCGGTCGTCGACGGGCTGGGCAAGTTGGCGCAGATGCTCGGCGTCCCCGCGCAGGAGCTGTGGGATCGCATCCCGGGTGTCACCCAGCAGGACATCCGCCGGTTCAAGGCGGCCGCCGCCCAAGGTGATGCGCTGGCCAACCTGACGTCGCTGCTGGACCGGCAGGCCACCGGCCCCGACGACGGGGACCCGGACGATCCGGGTGGCGCTGGTGGCGCTGACGGTTGAGGGCGCCGCGTTGACCCGGGCGCACCGGCAGGCGCAGCTGACGTTGCGGGCGGATGTGCTGCGGGACCTGGTGCAGCTGTGGTCGCTCATCGGGCCGGGCGACTTCGAGCGGTTCGCGGTGGCGGCGGAGATCCTGATCCGGCAGCGGCACGGCGACTCGGCCGGTCTGGCGGCCGCGTACTTCGAGTGGTTCCGGACGGCCGAGGGTGTGGCCGGGTCGGCGGCGGCGCGGCTGGCCGAGGCACCGGACGGGCCGGCGGTGCGGGCGGTGCTGCGGGCGACCGGGCTGGCCGGGATGCGGTCGGCGGCGGCGGCCGGCCAGTCGGCGCAGGCGGCGGCGCGGACCGGCCTGGTGCGGGCGTCGGGGTCGGCGGTGTGGATGGTGCTCGGCGGCGGCCGGCGTACGGTCACCGACTCGGTGCGGGCGGACCGGCAGGCGGCCGGCTGGCAGCGGGTCACGTCGGGGTCGCCGTGCGCGTTCTGCGCCATGATCGCCTCGCGGGGGCCGGCGTTCACGTCGCAGCGGGGTGCCCGCTTCCAGGCCCACGACCACTGCGCGTGCACCGCCGAGCCGTTCTATGAGGGGTCGCGGCCGGTGCCCGGCAACGAGCGGCTACGCCGGGCATGGGATGCCGCGCAGCGGCAGGCCCGTGACTCCGGCGAACTGAGCCGGGGCACGTCGAACGACGCGTTGAACGCGTTCCGGCGGTATCTCGCCGGTGATCAGACCCTCCGGCCCGACACGGGCCGGACCGACCCGACACGGGAGTGACCGCGATGGCGGACGACAACACCGGCACCACCGACCAGACCGCCAAGCCGGCCGGCACGGGCGGCAAGGACTGGGAAGCGGAAGCCGAGAAGTGGAAGGCCCTCGCGCGTAAGCACGAGGACCAGGCCAAGGCCAACCACGCCGAACTGGAGAGGCTGAAGGCGGCCAGCGACAGCACCAAGTCCGACATGGACAAGGTGATGGAGAAGCTGGCCGAGATGGAGAAGCGGGCGGGCGACGCCGAACGGCGGGCGCTGATCGCCGACATCGCCGCGGAGAAGGGTCTCACCGCGAAGCAGGCGGCACGCCTGCGCGGGGACACCCGGGACGACCTGTTGGCGGATGCCGACGAGCTGCTGGAGTCGTTCAAACCGGCCGGCAAGGACGGTGCGAGCGGCGACGCGGGCAAGGACGGTGCGGGCACCGCCGCCGCTGGCGGTGACGGCAAGGCCTCCGACAGCGGTGGCGGCGACGGCGGGCGGATGCCGCCGGCCGGTACGGCGAGCACGGCCACCAGGCCGAAGGAGCGGCTGACGTCCGGCGCGGTGCCGGCGGCGGCCGCCGACAAGAGCCCGGCCGAGATGGCCGAGGCGATTCTCAAGTCCGACTTCTGACCACGGCGTCCGCGCCGTGGTCGGGTCACTAGCAAAGGAGTAGCGCAGTGGCTGTGCTGACCGCGCAAGGCATCTCGTCGCTCGCGATCGAGCTGCTGACGCGCACCCTCGTTCTGCCGATGACGGCGTCGCGGATCCCGGGCGCGGAGTTCAGCGGGTCGAACGGGGACACGATCACGGTGCGGGTGCCGCAGCCGTCGACGGCGCGGACCCAGTCGTCGCCGGGTGCGACGATCACCTATGACGACGTCGACGAGGTGCCGGTCGACGTGTCCCTGTCGCACCTGTACCACGCCAAGCTGGTCTCGGATCAGGAGCTGAGCCTGGACCTGGCCGACTTCGGGCGGCAGATCACCCGGGTGCAGGTGGCGGCGGTGGCCACCGGCGCCGAGAACCAGATGGCGACGGTCATGAACGGCCTGCCGGCCGATCTGACGATCGACGCCGACGGCGGCAACATCGACGCGATCGTGCTGCAGGCCCGGGAGATGCTCGGCCGGGCGGAGGCGCCGCTGGACGGCCGGTACCTGGCCGTGTCGCCGGAGGTCGCCACGTTCATCCTGGCGCTGGACGAGGTGTCGCGGGTCGACGCGTCGGGCGACACCAACGCGCTGCGGAACGCGATCATCGCCCGCTGGCGCGGGTTCAACGTGGTCGAGTCGACCGGGCTGGACGCGGGCAAGGCGGCCGCGTACCACCGGTCCGGGTTCGCGTTCGCGAACCGGGTGCCGGTGGTGCCCCGGGGTGTGACCAGCTCGGCGACCGCGCAGTCCGGCGGGGTCGGGATGCGGCAGATCTTCCAGTACGTGCCCGACAAGCTCAGCGATGCCAGCGTGATCTCGACGTTCGCCGGCGCGGCGGTCGTGACGGACGCCGAGTCCGGGGAGACCACGCCCCGGGTCGTCGTGATGGACACCGCCGAGTCCTGATGACGGACCCGTACCAGGCCCGCTATCTGGCGCATCAGCGCCGTAAGGCCGGGGTCCTCGCCGAGGTCCTGGCCGAGCGGCACGCGGCGCGTCGGTTCGCGGACCGGCCGGTGAGCGCTGAGGACCTGGGCCCGGTCCTGGCCGCCGCCGAGCGTGCCCCGTCGTCGTGTGACCGGCGTGGGGTGGGTGTGACGGTGGTCCGGGACCGGGACGACAAGGCCCTGCTGGGCGGGCTGCTCGTGGGCGGGGTCGGTTGGGTGCATCGGGCGCCGGTGGTGCTGCTGCTGCACGGCGACCCGCTGGCGTACAAGGCGGCCGGTGAGGCCGTGTTCATGCCGTACCTGGACGCCGGCGTGATGGTCGGTCACCTGTGGCTGGCGGCGACCGCCGGCGGGCTGGCCGCCTGCTACGTCAACCCCAACGTACGGCCGGTCGACCGGGCGCACTTCGCGATCCGGTTCGGCGCCGGGATCTTCTGCGGGGCGCTCGCGGTCGGCTGGCCACCGCCACCGCCGCCGGACTGGGTGGGAGACACATCCTGATGGACGCCGTCTACCTGGTCGGCCCGGCGACCGATGAGCTGCGGTACAGCCTGCGGTCGCTGCACAACCTGGGATGCGTGGACCGGCTGGTGGTGGTCGGGCACCGGCCGGTGTGGTGCCGGCCGGACCTGCACATCCCGGTCCAGCCACCCCGACCCGGCAAGCACTTCAGCACGTGGGCGAACCTGCGCGCCGCCGCCCACCACCCCGAGGTGTCGCCGCAGTTCGTGTTGATGAATGACGACTTCTTCACGCTGCACCGGATGGACCGGCCGCCGGTGTGGCATCGGGGTCCGATCGCCGGGCAGGTCGCGAACCATCGCCGCAGCGGGAACCGGCGGCTGCTGAACCGGCGGCTGGGCGTCGACGAGCTGCTCGACGCGATCGGCGTACCGGGCCGGCTCGACTACGAGCTGCACGTGCCGCTGCTGGTCGACCAGGCGGCGATGCGCGACGTCATCGCCCTCGCCGAGCAGGTGCGGACCGTGCGGATGGAACCGGTCGGCAAGAGGACCCTGTACGGCAACTACGCGCGGATCGGCGGCGACCAGGTCGAGGACGTGAAGATCCGCGACTTCCGGGCGATCCCGTCCGCCGAACTACCGTTCGTGTCCACGTCGGACTATTCGTTTCGGCAGGGCACGGTCGGCCGGTGGATACGGAAACGGTTCCCGGACCAGTCCCGCTACGAGGAAGGGGGCCGGCGTGGCTGATCTGCCGCCGCTGGCCAGCGTCACCCAGCTGGCCACGAAGATCGGATACCCGGACGCCGCGTACCCGACCCAGGCCGAGGAAGACCGGGCGCTGGCGCTGCTGCAGGAGGCGTCGGAGCTGATCCGCGACGCGGCGGAGAAGGACTGGGTCAACGACGCCGGCACCGAACTGGTTGACGTCCCCCGCCGGGTGGAGAAGATCTGCCTGGCCGTCGCCTTCCGCGCCTTCGATAACCCGAAGGCGCTGACACAGAAGACGATCGCGGACCTGAACCAGTCGTACGACCGGGCGCGGGTCCACGGCGGCGACGCCGTGTACCTGACCGACGCCGAGAAACGATCCGTGCGCCGGGCGGCGGCCGCGTCGTCGTTCCGGTCGGTCACCCTCGTGTCCCCGTACTCGGGTGACGACACCACAGAGAGTCTGCTCGGCTCGTGATCCCGATCGGCACGCACGACCTGCCCCGCCAGCTGACGGTGTGGCGGCCGCAGCTGGTCGACGACGGCGCCGGCGGACAGACCGTCACCCATGTGCAGGTGGGGGCGGTGTGGGCGCGGGTGCCGCAGCCGTCGACGGCCGAGCGGGTCGCGGCCGCGCAGGCCGGCGCCGCGCACACGACACCGCTGTATCTGCGGCCGGACGCCGACGTGGCCCGGGGTGACGAGCTGCGCGGCGGCGGCGAGGTGTGGCGGGTGACGTCGACCGTCGTCCCGTCCGAGCCCGCGTACCTACGCGCGGACTGTAAGTGGGTCCAGTCAGAGCCACCGAGTGAGGAGACGTCGTGACGATCATGATCGCGGTGCGGACCGGCACCGTGACGATCGGCGGGAGCCGGCGGATGGTCCGCCGAGGGCAGCACACCGCCCACCAGGCCCATCCGATCGTGGCCGAACACCCGAAACTGTGGGGCCCGCTGACCGTGGACTATCCGGTCGCCGGCGGTGACCCGGCGGCCGAGGTGGAACGGGTCCGCGGATACGCCCGGTCGGTGCTGCTGATGCGGGACCACCTGGCGGCGGTCGCGGCCACCCTGGTCGAGGCTGCCGCCGGCCACCGCGACGGCCTGCCCGCCGAGGTGGCCGACGCGGTGGACCGGGTCGACGAGGTGCTGCGCCACGACCCTGACGCGTACGCGGTCGGCACACCGCCGGAGCCAGACCCGGTCGATGCCGGCCAGCCCGACCCGGCAACCGACGACGGCACCCGGGACGAGGCGGCCGCCGCCGAGCTGGCCGCACCGGAGCCGGCCGGGTCGGAGCTGACCGCCGCCGACCGGGCCAAGATCCGGGCGTGGGCCACCGGGCAGGGTCTGCCGGTGCCCCGGCGGGGGAAGATCCCGGCCGACCTGGTCGACGCGTACCGGCAGGCGCACAGTGGATAGCCCGCACCGGCGGCCGCAGGTCGAACCGGGACAGGCCCGGGTGCGGGCCGAGGAGTGCGCGAACGGGTCGGACCCGGCCGGGTCGGTGGCGTGGTCGCTGCTGGCCATCGCCGCCGACCTGGCCGCCATCCGCCGCCACCTGACGGCGCCCAGAACGGGCCGCCGCTGATGGCGTCGGTGTCGTTGCCGGTCTACATCCGGATCGGCGGGTCGGCGGAAACCGAGATCGGCACGGTGACCGTCGACCCCTACGAGGTGGCCGCGGCCGCCGACGGCGGACTGCTGCGCCGTGTGCTGGCGCAGGCGCTGCGGTCCGCGGCCGCCGAACTCGAATCACCGGAGGGGGATGCGGGTGGCGCGTGACACGACGGTGCAGGTCGCCGGGATGGATCTGCTCGGCCGCCGCCTGGACCGGATGCCGGCCGCTGTACAGGAAGGCGCCCGGCGGGCGGTCGCCGCCGAGACCCGGGAGACGGCCGACGACATGCGTGAGGGCGCACCGCGGGACACCGGCGCCCTGGCCGAGTCGGTGCAGGAGGAGATCGACGCCGGCGGGCTGACCGGCCGGGCGGTGGCCACGGCCCGGCATGCGACGTTCGTCGAGCACGGCACCGAGGACACCCCGGAACAGCCGTTCGCGCAGCCGGCGGCCGAACGCGCCCGGCGGCGGTTCCCGGCCCGGGTGAAGCAGGCGACGGGCGTGTCGCTGCGGAAGCTGGCCCGCTGATGGCGGTCGGCTGGTCCGGTGCCGACCCGCAGGAGGCCGCTGACCCGGCCGATTACGAGCTCGGCAGCAGGCAGCAGGCGTCCGAGCCGATCACCCTGACGCACGTGCGGGTGTGGGCCGGTGCGAACGAGATCGACTTTCCGGGCCGGGTCGGCAAGATCTGGACCACGAGCGGGGTGCTCCTCGCCTCGGCGGTGATGCCGACCAGTCTCCCGGTGGGCTGGTCGACGCATGAGCTGTCGTCGCCGGTCGAACGTCTCGCCGGCGAACAGTACGTGGTGTCCTACTCGACGGGTGGGAATTACGGGGTGCTCGTTGACGCCCTGGACGACGCCGTGGTGTCGGCCGACGGCGCCGTGACGACGCTGTCCAGCGCTGCGGTGCCGAACGGCGTCTACAACGAAAACCCGGGATCGTTCCCGTCGCTGTCGGTCGGGAACTGGTACGGCGTCGACGTCGCGTACGACCTTGGTGTGGCGTCGGGGACGGCGCCGACGATCACCGCGGTGGACGTGGCGGCGGACGGTCTGCAGGTCGAGGTGACGATCACCGCGACCGACCCGGACGGCCTGGACGACGCCACCTACCGGGCGGACTGGGGCGACGGCGAGACGTCATCGGGGTCGACGCCCACCCTGAACCACACCTACGCCACGTCCGGCGTGAAGGCGATCCTGGCCCGGGTCACCGACGCCGGCGGGCTGTCCGCGTACGCGGCGGCCGCCGTCGACGTGCAGGCCGCACCCGGGGACGGGTCGCAGTCGCCGATCCACCCGGTGCAGGCCGCGATCCACGCCCGGCTGACCGGCGACAACGTGCTGATGGGCATGGTCACCGGCGTGTGGGACCAGGTCCCCGAGCCGGCGTCGAAGCCGTACGTGCGGATCGGCGACCACCTGTCCATCCCGGACAACGACCATGGCGGGTTCGGCCGGAACATCACCGTCACCGTGCACGTGTGGACCGAGGCCCGGGGCAACGCCGACGGGCAGGCGATCGCCCGGCGGATCGGGGTGCTGCTGGACCACCGGCCACGTGAGCTGCATCCGGCCGGGCACCGGGTGGTCAGCATCCGCAATGAGTTCGACCAGGCGGTGCCGACAACGGATCCGCAGGTGCGTCATCACGTGATCCGGTTCCGGATCATCACATCGCAGGAGGAGTCATGAGCGGAGTCGACGCGTTCGGCACGCAGTTCAAGCGCGGGGACGGGGCGACGCCGACCGAGGCGTTCGCCGCGATCGCCAACGTCACGTCGATCAGCGGGCCGGCTCGGTCCCGGGAGACGATCGACGTCACCGCCCACGATTCGCCCGGCGGGTGGATGCAGTTCGTCGGCAGCCTCAAGGACGGCGGCGAGGTGTCGTTGGAGATCAACTACGACCCCACCGAGACCACGCACGACCTGGACGACGACTTCGACGACGTCGACCCGCGCAACTACCAGATCGTGATCCTGCCCGACACGGCCGACGAACACACGTGGGACTTCGCCGCCATCCTCACCGAGCTAGGCGACGAGTTCCCGTACGACGACAAGATGGGCCGCAGTCTGACCGTCAAGATCAGCGGCAAGCCGACCCTCACCCCGACCGGGAGCTGACCACCGATGACTTTCCTGAGCCGTGACCAGATCCTCGGCGCGACTGACCGCACCTTCGACGAGGTGCCCGTGCCGGAGTGGGGCGGCACCGTCCGCATCCGGTCCATCTCCGGTGCCGAGCGGGACAGCTTCGAGCAGTCGCTGCTGCAGCAGCGGGGCCGGGACCGCAAGGTCAACATGCGCAACGCGAGAGCCAAATTGATCGTGTTGTGTGCGGTCGACGACGCCGGGCGGAAGATGTTCACTGAGGACGACATCTCGGCGTTGAGCAGGAAGAACGCGAAGCCGTTGGACCGGATCTACGACGCCTGCCAGCGGATCGCGGGCCTGTCCGACGACGACGTCGACGAGCTCACGGCGGATTTCGACAGCGCCCAGAGCGACAGTTCCGCTACCGACTAGCGCTCGCTCTGGGTCTGCCGGTCGGGGTGATGCTCGCGGCGATGGACTCCCGCGAGATCAGCGGCTGGATGGCGTACGAGCGGGTGACCGGGCCGCTCGGCCCGGCCCGCGGCGACATCCAAGCCGCCATCGTGGCGTCGACCATCGCGAACTCGAACCGGGGCAAACGCGGGAAGCGGTACCGGCCGGAGGACTTCATCCCGGAATGGGACCGCCCCGAGATGGAAACCGGCCCGCAGGACGAGCACGACCACCTGCGGCTGATCAAACAACTCAACGCCCAGATGGGCGGCCGTACGCGTCGACGAGGAGGTGACCCGGGTGGCGACTCTGGCGGACCTCATGGTCAAGATCGGCGTCGACGCAGACGGCGTTGAGAAAGGCACCAAAGCGATCAAGTCCACGTTCAGCAGGACGTGGCAGGCGGTCAAGAAATCCGCCGCGATCGGCGCGGTCGCGATCGGCGCCACCCTCGCCGTCGGCATCGCCGGCGCGATGGACCTGGACCGGGCCCGCGCACAGCTGGAGGCCCGGCTGGGTGATCCGGTGCTCGCGGCGAAGGTGGGTGATGTCGCCGGCGAGGTCTACGGGAGAGGCTTCGCGGCCAGCGCTGCCGACGCGATGGCCGCGACCAGGGCCGTGCTGTCGTCCGGACTGGTGCCGGACGGGGACGCCGCGAAGCTGGAGGACCTAACCGTACGGACCCAGGCGTACGCGACGGCGTGGGGCGTCGACGTCGCAGCCGCCGCGCAGTACGCATCCACGCTGATCGGGTCCGGGCTGGCGCGGGACGCGACCCACGCCCTGGACCTCATCACCGCGGCGAGCCGGCGCGTACCGGAGGCACTGGTGCCGGACGTGTTGGAGGTCGCCGACGAGTACAGCCAGTTCTTCCGGTCGGTCGGGTTCACCGGTGAGCAGACGTTCGCGCTGCTGACCGACGCCGCGACCAAGGGCAAGTGGGGTCTGGACAAGACCGGCGACGCCATCAAAGAGATGACGCTCCTGGCCACCGAGATGTCCGACTCGACGAAGACCGCGTACGAGTCAATTGGGCTCGACGCGCACAAGATGTCCAACGACCTGTTGGCCGGTGGTGACCGCGCCCAGGCCGCGTTTCAGAAGATCGTCGGCGGACTGGCGTCCATCAAGGACCCGACCAAGCAGGCAGAGCAGGCGATCGCGCTGTTCGGCGCGCCGTTGGAGGACCTCAACAAGTCGGACATCCCGCAGTTTCTGCAGTCGATGGCGTCGGTGGGTGACGGCCTGGAGAACGTGGCCGGGGCGAGCGACTCGGCCGGCGCCGCGCTGGAGGGCTCGGCCAGCCAGCGACTCGACAACTTCCGCCGGAAGGCCGAACTGGCCCTGGTCACCACGCTGGCCGATGCCGTGCCGTACATCGAAGCCACCTTCGGCTGGTTGCAGCGCAACAGCGACTGGGTGGTTCCGTTGGCGACCGGCCTCGGCATCCTCGCCGCCGCGATCGGGATCGTCGTACTCGCCGTCAAGATTTGGACGGCGGTACAAACCGCGTGGGGCATCGTCATGGCGACGACCCTCGGCCCCATCCTGCTGATCATCGCCGGTGTCGCTCTGCTGGTCGCAGCGATCGTGTGGATCGCCACGCAGACGACGTTTTTTCAGGACCTGTGGTCGGTCATCTGGAAAGCGATCGTCGCGGTCGTGAAGTGGGCGGTCGACTGGATCGTCACCGGCTGGACGTGGCTGTTCGACACCGTGATCACCCTCGCCAAGCTGTGGTGGACGGTCTTCTCCACCGTTTGGATCACGATCGGGAAGTTCTTCATCGCCTTGTTCAAAACGTGGTGGGGCATCTTCTCCGGCTTCTGGAAGGGTGTCGGCCGGATCGCGGTCGCGATGTGGAACGAGATCCAGTCGAGGATCGACCGGTTCGTTGCATTCTTCAAAGGACTGCCCGGGAAACTGTCGAGGGCCGCGCGGGGCATGTTCGACGGGCTGAAGACGGCGTTCCGGTCGGCGCTGAATTGGCTGATCGCCCGGTGGAACAACTTCAGCTTGACGTTGGGTGGCGGGTCGGTCCTCGGACTGGACATCCCGTCGGTGACTCTGTCGACGCCGAACATCCCGTACCTGGCCGATGGTGGGATCGTGCCGGCGACGCCGGGTGGCCGGCTGGCGGTGATCGGTGAGGGCCGGTACGACGAGGCGGTGGTGCCGTTGCCACGCGGTGCCCGCGACCTGGACGGCGGCGGCGGGGACACGACGGTCCTGTTCGAGGGCGACGGCAGCCGGTTGATGGCCCTGCTGTTGGAGATCATCCGCGAGCTGGTGCGGATCAAGGGCCGCGGCAACGTGCAGTTGGCGTTCGGGCAGCGGGGTGCTCGGTGAGCACCCGGTACACGCCGGTGACCGAGCTGTTCTACGCCGGCGAGTGGCATGACATCAGCGCGGATGTGTTCAACAAGCGGAAGGTGCGGATCACCCGGGGCACGCAGAACGAGGGCGGCGAGCCGGATGCGGCGACCTGCACCCTGATGATCAACAACGGTGCGTCGCTGGTCGCGCCCGGGGTGGTGGGCCGCTACTCGCGGCGCAATCCGCGCTCCGACTTGTTCGGGGTGATCGGTCGGCGGGTGCCGGTCCGGGTCACCGTGCCGCAGCTGACCAGCGCGCCGGTGCGGTTCGTCGGCGATGTGCTGGAGTGGCCGGCGCAGTGGGATCTGACCGCGTCTGTGCGGTGGGTGGAGGTGACCGCGTACGGGCTGCGGCATACGGTGTCGGCCGCGCCGCTGCAGTCCGCGTTGCGGCGTGCGATCCCGGCGACCGGGCCGGCCGGTTATTGGCCGTTGGAGGATCCGGCGGGGGCGCCGCTGGCCCGGTCACCGATTCCTGGGTGCCCGCCGGCGCGGCCGTTCGGCTACTCCCGGTTTGAGGCGCCGTTCACTGGTGAGCCGTTGCCTCCGGCCGGGCTGCCGGAGTTCGGCACCGGTGATGTCGGGCCGGGGTCCGCGCCGGTGGTGGATCTGTCCCGGGGCGGCACTCTGCGGGGCCTGGTGCCTCAGCCGGCGGGCGAGTCCGGGTGGCGTGTCGAGTGGGTGATGACCCAGCCCCGGGACCAGGCCGACTCCCGGACGCCGATCTGGTGGGAGACGACCGACGCGTTCACGGATCATCCGTCCGAGGAGACGATGCGCTACGAGGCCAACGTGGCCGCGTCGGGCATGACGATCTTCTACGGCCGGATGTCGACGTCGTACGGGTCGGGCTGGTCCGCGTTCACGATCGCCGACGGGCTGCCGCACCACTACCGGGTCGACGGCGATCAGGACGGCGGCACCATCAGGATCCGAGTCTGGGTGGACGGCCTGCTGGCCGCGACCGTCGCCAGCTTCAGCGACACGCTTGCCGGCACGGTGGGGCAGGTCACGGAGTGGGTGCTCAACCCGCGTGAGAGGGAGAACGGCGACGACCTGATGCCGTCGTTGGGGCACGTCGCGATCTGGTCACCGGTCCCGGGCACCTCGGACACCGTGTCAGCTGCCACCGGCCACGCCGGCGAGACCGCCGGGGACCGGTTCGAGCGGCTCTGCGCCGAGGAGTCGGTGCCCGGCTACACGCTGATCGGTGACGCCGCGTCGTCGGCGCCGATGGGCCCGCAGCGTCGGCTGTCGGTGCTGGAGCTGCTGCAGGAGTGCGCGGACGCGGACGACGCGATCCTCACCGAGGCGCGCGGCACCCGGGCGCTGGTGATGCGGCTACGGTCCACCCTGTACAACCAGACGCCGTTGGTGCTGGCGCATGGGTCGGGCCGGTTGGCGGCGCCGTTGACGCCGGTCGACGATGACAAGCTGATCGTCAACGACGTCACCCTGCGGACCCCGGCCGGCGACGAGACACGCATCGTCCAGGAGGAGGGTGCGCTGAACGTGCAGGATCCGACCGATGATCCGGACGGGGTCGGCCGGATGCCGGTCGAGTTGGACCGTAACGTCGCCGACGCGGCCGAGCTGGAGTCGGCGGCGTGGTGGATGCTGTCGGCCGGCACGATCGACGAGACCCGGTTCCCGCAGATCCCGGTGGACCTGACGTCGCAGGCGTGGGACGACACCGCCCGCGACGCGGCCGCCGCCGTCGACGTCGGTGACCTGGTCCAGCTGCGGGGCCTGGACGCGTTCGGGCTGCCGCCGGACCCGGTCGAGCAGATCGTCGAGGGCTACGCGGAGGAGTTCGACCTGTCGTCGCTGCGGATCACGTGGTCGACGAGCCCCGGCGCGTTGTACCGGGTCGGTGTACTGGCGTCAACGACGCGCACGGGCACCCGCGGATCGGTGACCACCGCCGACGTTGACGCCGGGGTCGACACCGCGCTGCCGGTGGCGAGGGCCGCCGGGAACCGGTCGCTGTGGACCGTCCGGCCGGCGGACTTCCCGATGGAGTTGCTGGTGTCCGGGGTCAGGTTGACCGCCACCAGCTGCGCCCAGGCCGGTCCCGTCAACCCCAACGGGACGTTCGAGGTTGACGCGTCGGGCTGGTCCGGCACCGGCGGCACCGTCGGCCGGTCGACCGCGCAGGCGCACACCGGGTCGGCGTCGCTGCTGCTGACTCCCGACGGGGTCAGCGCCGAGGCGATCGCCGCCACCGACGTCATCCCGGTGCACGCCCTGGACGGCGCGTACCCGTGGACCTGGTCGGCGTGGGTGCGGTGCGCGTCGACGCGCGTCATCGACATGCAGATCTTGTGGTACGACGACGGCGGCGGTCTGCTGGGCACCACCACGGTGACGGCCGGTGTCATCGCCGACACGTGGACCCAGCTCGGCGCGACCTCGTCCCCGCCAGCGTCGGCCGCGCGGGTCTCCGGTCGGGTCCGGTTGACCGGCACCCCCACGTCGGGGGTGCTGACCTACATCGACGACGCCGAACTGTCCGAGCCGGGCCGGCAGACGTTCACCATCGCGGCCACCCCGGTCAACGGGGTCGAGAAGACCATCCTGGCCGGATCACCGGTCCGGCCCGTAGCGCCGTGGAGGCTCGCCCGATGACCATCGCCGACGGCCAGATCGTCACCGGCGACGACCTGGCGACCCTGGTCGACCCGCCGGCCGCCGTCCTGCGGAAGTCGTCCGCGCAGGAGATCCTGGCGTCCACTGATACGAGCGTCGAATGGGACGTGGCGGAGCTGGACACGCACGGCGGCTGGGACTCCGGCGAGCCGACCCGATACACGTGCCAGGTCGACGGCTGGTACGAGGTCGCCGGCCACATCATGTGGGAGCCGTACGTCGCCGACCGCCGCCTGTCGTGGCTGTGGCTCAACGGCGTGTCCGTGCTCGGCTCGCGGGAGGTCATCTGGCCGGCGACGTCGGACACGGCGTTGTCGGTGGCGCGCGCGCCGTTGCTGCGCATGGAGACCGGCGACTACGTCGAGGTCCGCGTCCGGCAAGCCACCGCCACCCCGCTCGACGTGCAATCCGGCACCAACCAGGCGGCATCGGCGCTGTACGTCCACTACCGCCGGCCACTGTAGAGAGGAATGACATGGCTCTGCTCATCGTGCTCGCCGCCGCCGCGCTGGTCGGACTGGTCGGCGGGCTTCTCGCCTACGCAGCCGGCTGGGACGACGACTATCCGGAGGTGTCCTGACATGCGACTGCTCTGGCTGCCCGAGGTGCTGCGCAGTGCCGGGCTGACCGTCCGCGAGGTCGACGGCTGGCGCGATCGCGGCTCATCCAGCTGGGGGCCTATCCGGGGCGTCATCTGCCACGCCACCGCCGGCGGCACCGGGGCCCGCGCCGAGGACGAGGTCCGGGTTCTACTCAACGGCTCAGCGACAGCGCCGCCGCCGATCGCGCAGACCTACCTGGCCCGCGACGGCGTGTGGTGGGTGGTCGCCTCCGGCCGCTGCAACCACGCGCTTACCGGCTGGGCAGGGCCGTGCAAGGGCCTCGGCAACGCCGAGCTGTTCGGGGTGGAGGCGGGGAACAACAACCGTGGCGAGCCCTGGCCGCAGGTGCAGCTGGACAGCTACCAGCGGGGGGTGGCCGCGATCTCCGGCCGCCTGCAGGTGGCGGCGCGGATGGTGGCGGCACACCGCGAGCACCAGCCGTGGCCGCCGCCTAAAGGGCAGACGTCCACAAAGTCGGACCCTCACGGGATCGACATGACCCAGTTCAGGGCGCGGGTTGACGCGCTGCAGAGAAGGGACGCGACCATGGCCATTAGCAAAGACGACGTGCGGGAGATCGCGGTCGCCGTCAACGGCTGGATCTACCCGAAGAATGGCCCGGCGTTGCACACAGCTGCGCGCAACGCCGCTGCCGACGCCGCCAGGGCAGTCGGTGACATCGCCGCGCTGCGGGCCGAACTGCGGACCGCAGTCGGCCGGGACTGGGTCGACGAGGACGCGATCGTGTCCGGCGTGCTGACCGGGCTCGGCGCCCGGCCGCCGGAGGAAGCGGCGACCGCCCTGGTCGCGGTCCTCGGCGAGGAACGCGCCGCCGCGCTCGGCCGGGCCCTGCTCGCCACCAACTGATGGACCCAGGCCTACTCACCGCGCTGGTCGGCGCCGGCGCCGCAGTGCTCGGCGCCGCGGTCGGCGGGCCGGCCGCCGGCGCAATGGTCGGCCGCCGGCTCCGCCAGGCCCAGGCCCAGCACGCCGCCGCCCAGGCGAAGCACCTGCAGGCCGAGACGACCCGGATCAGCCAGGACGTCTACCAGCAGCTGACAAGTGACCTGCGAGACGCGCTGGACCGGGCCCGGAGCCAGATCACCGACCTGCGTGAGGCGTTGCGGCTCACCAGTGCTGAAGAGGAGAGGCTTCGCCAGCGGGTGACCGAGCTGGAGTCACGGCTGGCGCAACTGGCGACCGCTGAGGCGGGCCTGGCGGACGAGCTGCGCCGGACGCAGGGCGACCGGGACCGGCTCCGGGAGGTCCTAGCCGCCCGGGACGCCACCATCGTGCAGCTGCGCGGCCAGGTCGAAGACCTGACCGCGCAACTCACCCTTGCCCGCCCATCGCCGGCGTAGACCGGCGAGAGAGGAGAACCTCGTGCCCACCGCAGTTACCACCCAGTCCCGCCACCCGTGGCGGGCCACCCTCCGGACCGCCGTCGCCGCGACGATCGCCGCGCTGCCGCTGATCCCGCTCGCCGCGAGCGAGGCCGGGATCGACACCGTGCCGGCAGTCGCCGGCGTCGTCGCGGTCACCGGCGCCATCACCCGGGTCATGGCCATCCCTGGCGTCGACGCCTGGCTCCGCGCGTACGCGCCGTGGCTGGCGTCCGCACCCCGACACGAGGTCCCGCCTGGACGCTGACCCCGCACGCAGCAGCGGCCCCGCACCGAGTCCGGTGCGGGGCCGCTTCACTGTGTCTCTGTCTCTGCTCAGAAGTCGGGACAGATGAACTGCCGCACCACAGCCAGGATCTGGGTGGCGGTCTCCTCCCCGAACCCGTCCGGATACCCCGGCGCCGAGAACCGCAAGTTCGTGAGCTGGACGAGCTTTGCCTCGTCTGCCTCGCCGTTGCCGATCGACTGGCACTGGCTCCGGCCACGGTCGACGATCGTCTTCTCGTCCTTGTCGCCGACGATGTCCGGGTTGATGTCCATCAGAGCGCTGATGTAGGCAGCCCAATCCTCGGGCGATGGGGTTGGCGGGATACCGGCGGCCGCAGCGGCGGAGGCAAGGCTGTCGTCGGCCGTTGCCGACGTCGGCGCCGGCGTGGCCGCGTCCTCATCAGAGCCGGCACCGCAGCCCAGAGCGGTGACCGCCGCGATCGCGATGGCCGCTATCAGCATCTTGTTACGCACGTCGTCTCCTCGGTCTCGTGGGGGTAGGCCCGCTGTAGCCGGCCGGGGCGGGGCCGTCGGGGTACGGGCGGGCGCGATCACGGTGCCAGCGGCGGCCGCAGCACGCCATCGGACCGTCGGGCAGGCGACACCCACCGTTACGGGGATGAGACGCGGGTACATCGCCAAGGCCGGGACCGCAGCGTCGTCCACAGCACCCGCTGCCAGTTGAACAGTGGGTGCTGGCGTATATCGGCGTCGAGGAGCGCGTCTCGGCGGTCGGCGCGCCACTGCACAGCGCGGATCAGGTCGGGGCATCCGCCGGGCTGGCAGGCCGGGCAGCGTGGCCAGACCGGTGGCGGCGGTCCGTGGTGGATGGCGAGGATCCTTGCCGCCCTGGCGTCGTCCATCGGACCGGTCATATCGAGCGACGCACCAGGCGCCATCGGGATACGGCCCGGCGGGTGCGGGCCCACGCGAGCTGCGGGCAGGCGTCGGTGCCGGGGCATTCGAGGTGGCACCGGCACCCGGCGGCGTGTGCGTGCACGGCGCTGGCGGCCGCGTCGTCGCGGTCCTGGTCGGTGATCGGTCCGTCGTCCATCGCGGTCACGGGGCGACTCCCGCTGAGATCCACGTCCAGGCCACGAACCGTTCGTACAGTTCGGCGGGGTCGGTGATACCGGCCTCGCCGGCCGCGACGGTCAGCATTTCGCCGACGTCGACCGACAACGCGATCGGCTCGCCGGCGTACGCCTCTGCTAGCTGGGTGCGTGCGGGTGGGCAGGGCCATGGGGTGTCGGGCGCGCAGACCGCGCACGTCCACGACGGGCGGTGCGGGGTGTGCGCCGGCTCTGCGGCCGGGCCGGCCGGGCTGGGCGTGCCGGTCACGGCAGGATGGTGCGGCCGCCGTTGCCGCCGCGCTGGTCGCCGCGGTCGGTGCGGGTCGCTGGCCGGGTGTCGGTCGGCCGGGCGGGCTGGTCGGCGTACCGGCGGCGGCCGGGCACCGGACGGACGACGTCGACCACGGCATCGACGCGGAGGAACCACTTCCCGATCATCTTCGCGCTCCTCGAGTCAGCGGGGGCGGCGGCCCGGCGAGCACGGGGGAACCCGGCCGGACCGCCGCCGATCCGGGGTGGCCCGGCCCCGCGGATCCGCGCGCTGGATGCCGATCAGGACCGGGCCGGCCATCTTTGCGTACGCAAAGATGGACTGAGTGTGACCGCAGTAACGACGCGACGTCAAGGCTTTGCGTACGCCTAAACTGGGCGCATGGCGGGCTATCGGGAGATCGCAGCGGACCTCCGCGAGGCGATCGCGAGGGGTGACCACCCACCCGGCAGCCGCATCCCCACGGAACACGAACTGGCCGAGTCGTACGGCGTGAGCCGCGAGACCGTCCGTCGCGCCCTGGCCGAGCTGCGTGCAGCCGGGGTGCTGGAGTCGGCTCGGGCCGCCGGCACGCGCGTCGCCACACCACCCGTCCGGCTGGCGCTCACCCGGTACGCGGCGGTGACCGATCCGGGCCGGACCCGGGCGCACCTGGGCCCGTGGGAGACGGCCTGTGCCGATCAGGGCGTCACCGGATCGGTGGAGTTGGTGGCGGTCGAGTCCGTGCCGGCGCCGGCGCAGGTGGCCGCGCGGCTCGAGGTGCCGGCCGGTACGTCGATGGTGCTCCGCCGCCGGCGGCATCTGGCGGACGGCCACGTGGTCCAGGTACACGAGTCGTGGATGCCGTCGACTCTGGTCGCCGGGACGGTGCTGGCAGAGCCAGGGAAGGTCGTTGGCGGTGTGTACGCGGCGATGATGGCTGCTGGCGTGCGCCCGGCGACCGCGAGCGAGGAGCTGTCGGCCAGGCCCGCGTCGGAGGCTGAACGGACCGCGCTCGGCCTGGTGGCGGTCGGCTGGGTCCTGGAGCTGTGGCGCACGACGCGTGACGTCACCGGCCAGGCGGTGGAAGCGTTGCAGGTGGTATCGGACGCTCGACGGGTGCGGTATGAGTACGGCGATCTGCCGATCAGGACTGGGAGGTGAGCAGAGTGGATCGTGACGCCATTGTGGCGGTCCTGGCGGAGGCCTCGGCCGCCGTCGACGACGCTGACGCGAGGATGCTGGCGGCCGAGGCGCTGGCCGCCGTCATGTCCCACCCAGGGCTGCGGTACGCGGCCGTCAACCAGCCGGCCACCAGGTGGGTGGTGGCGTGCGACGGCGTACTGCTCGGGTACCTGTGGTCGGGGCCGGGGCGGCTGCTCGGCGGGTGGACAGCCGCACGGCTGGACAAGCTGGGCGAATCAGACCGGCTCGGCCCGTTCCACACCGGCCGGGCCGCCGCAGCAGCGCTCGCCCGGCACTGCGGGGCAAATCCTCGCCATGTGCTGGCCTGACCGGGCGTCATCTGCGCAATCGGGCACGTCAAGTCTTGATCTTCGCCTGCCCCGTCGATCAACCTCCCGTGATGGGGGACGAACAGCAGCTGAGGGCCGTCATCTACGTACGCTCTGGTGACGACGCTCTCGAGTGGCAGCGGATCTGTGTTGATCATGCAGAGGAGTCCGAGTACCGCGTCATCAGTCTCGTGGTCGACGATGGCGCTACAGGGTGGCCCGACGTCGTCCGCATGCTCGCTGCGGGGGAGGCCGATGTCGTCGTGCTGGCGGACTGGCGTCATCTGTCGCCGGACCGGGTGCCGAGGGTGGAGGTCGCCGAGTTGCCGGACCGGCCGGCTCCGTCTCACCGGCATCCGCGCGGACTGCGCTGGCCAGGTGCAGGCGTGGGGTCTGCATCAGCAGACCCCACGTGACCGACAGTGATCCAAAGTTGACTTCGAGCGGGGGGGGGCTTCGTTGATGGGTTTTCAAGCCCCTGGACCCAGTCCCGTCCCTCCCGGGTCAGACGGGCCGGACCGCTCTATGGCTCGGCTTCGGCAGTTCTCGCCGGACGCCCTGCATGTAACCCTCCACATAGCCCTCGTGGTAGGAGGCATCCTGGACGCGCCGCTCGATGCGGTCCATGCGCCGGTGTAGCGACGACTCACCGAGCCGGACTGCGTAGACGGTCCACGCCACAACCGCTCCGGCGATGAGGACATCGCGGGCCGCGAGTCCGAGCACGGTGGCCCCGACGGCCAGCACCGTGACGGCGGTGGCGATGACCAGGATGACGGTGAGCAGGGTGGCGGCGGGCCGCCGGTATGACGTGCTGTTCGGCCCATCGTCGTCGACGAGCTGTAGTCGTGCCATGGTGGGGCGATCCTCCTCGGGAGGGATGGGGATCTGGTCTCCAGCGACATCCCCCGTCGTCGCTAGATCCACTTAGACACGGAGATGTTACGGGCCGTTACCGGGGAGTTGATCCACCGTCCGGGCGACGTCCACCGGCATGGGTGGGAGTACCGCGAAGGGCTACCACCTGGGACATCATCCGCATGGCCGGCGCCGTCTACCTTGATCAGCGTCGAGGTCCAACCGAACGGGCAGTGTCTGTTCTACATCTGACATGACGGGCTCCATGTTGCCGCCGGTCACCAGGGCACCGAAGTCGCGGAACACCACGCCGCAGAGCACGTGCAGCCCGGAGTGGGTACGCATCAGCAGGCTGCGGCGGGTGTCCTCGACCGCGCCGGTGACCTCGGCGCCGACCGGCGGCAGCGGGTCATCGTCGGCGGGGATCAGGTAGAGGTCGTCGCCCTTGCGGGTGCCGACGATCCGGGTCTGCGCCCCCTGCCAGAGCAGTACGCCGTGGTCCGGCGGCTGGCCGCCGCCGCCCGGGTAGAAGGCGGAGCGGTCCAGCACGATGCCCTGCTCGGCGTCGGCGTGCAGCACAGTGCACTGCCACTCACGCAGGGTCGGGTCGCGCAGGTCGAGTCGGTCGGTACGACCGTGACTGGTGACACCCACGGGTGGCAGGTTACCGCCGACCAGGTGGAATCACCCAGTCGGCTGATTCGACGGGTGTCAAACTTGACCATCGTCGAAACAGTGGGCATCGTGATGTTGATTCGACGATCATCAAGACTACGAACGCTCGCCGCCACGGAGGGACTCATGATCAACGAGGAACTACCGGTTGTCGTCATCGGGGCCGGGCCAGTCGGCCTGGCCGCCGCCGCCCACCTGCACGAGCGCGGCCTGCCCTGGGTCCTGCTGGAGGCCGGCGGCAACGCCGGCGCGGCGGTCAGCAACTGGGGTCACGTCCAGCTCTTCTCCCCCTGGCGTTACAACATCGATTCAGCCGCCCGCCGGCTGCTCGACGCCGCCGGCTGGGCCGCCCCCGATCCCGAGCAGCTGCCGACCGGCGCCGAGCTCATCGGCGACTACCTCGAACCGCTGGCCAAGCTCCCCGACCTGGCCGATCGGATCCGGTACGGCACACGGGCCGTGGCGCTGGGCCGCGCCGGCATCGACCGGGTCCGCACCGACGGCCGGGAGCAGGCACCGTTCGTGGTCCGGCTCGCCGACGGTACGGAGCTCAGCGCCGGTGCCGTCATCGACGCCTCCGGCACCTGGGGTACGCCGAACGTCCTGGGCGTCAACGGGCTGCCCGCCCACGGCGAGCCGCCGGCAGCCCACCTGATCAGCACCGCTCTGCCGGACGTGCTCGGTGCCCACCGGGCCGAGCACACCGGCCGGCATACCGTCGTCGTCGGTGCCGGCCACTCCGCCGCCAACACCCTGCTGGCCCTAGCCGAGCTGGCCGATCAGGAGCCGGACACCCGGGTCAGCTGGGTCACCCGTGGCGCGACCATCGACCGGGCGCTCGGCGGCGGCGACGCCGACGCCCTGCCGGGCCGCGGCAAGTTGGGCACCGGGCTGCGGTTGCTGGTCGACTCCGGCCGGGTCGAGCTGGTCAGCGGATTCGGCGTGCACGCCGTACGGGTCACCACCGACGGCCGGGCCGAGCTGGTCGCGACCGACGGCCGGACGCTGACCGCCGACCGGATCGTCTCCGCCACCGGCTTCCGCCCCGACCACCGGATCGCCGACGAGCTACGGCTGGACCTGGACCCGGCGCTGGGCTGCACCCGGAGGCTGGCCCCGCTGATCGACCCGAACGAGCATTCCTGCGGCACCGTCCCGCCACACGGGGTGGACGAGCTCACCCAGCCGGAGCCGGGATACTACGTGGTCGGCATGAAGAGCTACGGCCGGGCGCCGACGTTCCTGCTGGCCACCGGCTACGAGCAGGTCCGCTCGGTCACGGCGGCGCTGGCCGGTGACTGGACCGCCGCCCGGGACGTGCAGCTGGATCTGCCGGAGACCGGCGTCTGCTCGGTGGCGCCCAGCGATCAGTCCACCACGCCGTCCGCCGCCTCCGGTGGCTGCTGCGGTTGACCGTCGTCGACATGTCAGGAAACGACCGGGGCCACGGCGCCCGCCGCTGATCAGGTCGGCTCGTTGAGGAAGCCGGAGACCCGCTGCCGCAGATCGGTGCGCTGATTCCAGAGCACGCCGGGGCGGCTGTAGACGTACAGGGCGGCGCCCGGGATGGCGGCGGCCAGCCGCTCGGCGGTCTCGGTCGGGTGCAGGTCGTCGCCGGCGCAGCCGATCACCAGGACCCGGGCGGTGACCGCGGCGAGCGCCGCCGGGTCGGGCACCGGCACCGCGTCGGCCAGGTCGACCAGTTCGGCGGCGAGGCCGTCGCGCAGCAGCTGGTCGATCCTGGTACGCAGGTACGCCCACGCGGCCGGGGTGTTGCGTACCGGCACCGGGGTCTCCGCCGCGATCAGCTCGGCCACCCCGGAGACGTCGCTGTCGTTGACCGCAGTGACCAGATCGGCGACCCGCTGGCGGGCCGAGGCCGGCCGGGCCGTGTCGAAGGCCGACGGCAGGAAGAACACCGCCCGGTCGAACCGCTGCGGGCTGTCGGTCAGCAACCGGGCCAACGCCCCGGCACCGAGGCTCATCCCGACCGCCCGGCCGGCACCGGTCAGATCGGCCACGGCCCGCAGGTCCCGGGCCAGGTCGGGGTAGCCCCATGGGCCGGCCGGCACGGCGGACCGGCCGTGCCCCCGGAACTGGAAGAACACCTTGCGCCCGGCGACTCCGCTGCCCAGCGGCCGGGTGGTGGCGATGCCGTGCGCGATGCCGTGCGCGAAGACGGTGGTCGGCTCACCGGACCCGGTGATCAGCCGTTCCAGCTCCACGCCGTGCGGCGTGGCGATCACCTCGGTCTCCGGCTCGGGCAGCGCGGGCCGGCCGGTACGGGGACCGGACGGGCCGGGCCCGTAGGTCCGCGGCCCGCCGTCGGGCGGCGGTGGCCAACGGAAATCTCTCACCAGGAGCCTCGGCCGTCGGCGATGTCCCGCAGCCCGACCCGCACGTCGAGCAGGTAGATCAGCCCGGCGGCGATCCCGATCAGACCGAACAGGCTGACCTGGAACAGCAGGGTGAGCAGCAGGCAGACGCCGAGGATGGCCAGCCACGCGCCTTTCGGCAGAGTGCCGATCGCCGGGAACGCCTCACCCTTCTGGGTGACGCAGTGCACCAGCGCGACAGCCTGCACGACGAGGGCGAACACGAACAGCGCCAAGTCGAGGATGTACCGGACGTCGGCATAGAACAGCGGCGCGGCAGAGTCCATGCCCAAAGCTTATGCCGCGGGCCCCGGATGCGTGCCACCTGCATCCGGGGCCCGCGGGTCACCCGGACCCGCCGGAACTACTCGGCCTTGGCCTGGGTGGGCTTGGCCGGCTCGGTCGAATCGGCTTCCGGTGCCGCGGTGACCTGGGCCGGAGCCTCGGTGGTCTCCATGTCGGCGTTGACGGTGTCGGCGGCCCGGACCACCCCGGTGCCGACGACCCGCTCGCCGTGCGCCACCAGCGTGCCGTAGATCGCCACGGCTCGCTGCCCGGCCGACTGGGCACCGGCGAGCACCGCGTCGCGGTTGCGCAGCGCGATCGCCCGCAGGCGCTCCAGGTCGGCACCGGTGTTGGCCCGTTCACGCAGCTCGGCGGTGCCCTGTGCGGCCTTCTCCCGCAGGCCGACGGTGCCGAGGGTGGCCTTGCCGGTCAGCTGGGTGACGGCCACCGGCAGCTTGCGCAGCTGCTGGTAAGCCAGGTCCCCGGCGCCGGCGACGGCGTACAGGGGTGCGGGGATCCGCTTGGTCTTCGGCTGGCTCATCGTTGCTCCTCCTCGGCCGCCGCGGCGGCCTGCTCGGTTCCCCCGGCCCGGGGCGTACGACGCCGGGGGGTGGTCTTCTGCCGGGAAGTGGTCCTGGTCGGCGCGGTGGGCGGCGGGTCCTCGGTCGCCGGGCTAGGCGCGGCCCCGGCCTCGGTGACGGCGACCGACTGCAGGGTCTGCTCCTCAACTTCTTCGGCGGCGGTAGCTGCGTCCGCGTCGGCGTCCGGTCCGGCGTGCCGGGCGTTCTCCCGGCGGAACGTCTCGTAGATCTGGCTCAGCGACTGCTTCTGCGCCATGGTGAGGTCGGGGTCCGAAGCGATCGCGGCAAGCACGCCCTGGCCGTCCTTGTCGTCGAGCAGCCCGGCCCGCAGGTACATCACCGGGGTGGAGACCCGCAGCGCGCTGGCCAACTGCTGGAGCACCTCCGCGCTCGGCTTGCGCAGGCCGCGCTCCACCTGGCTGAGGTAGGGGTTGCTGACGCCGGCCTGCTCGGCGAGCTGCCGCAGCGAGATGCGGGCGTTGTGCCGCAGGTCGCGGATGAAGCCCCCGATGTCGCGAGGCAGGTCCTTCGGTGTGGCCATGTCTCGACGGTAACCCGATCTGCTTGCAACTGCTAGCGAAACGCTAACGAAAGTTAGCGGGGTCACCGAGAAGAGCCGTCGGGAGGAGCGGTCGAGAAAGTCGTTGGCGGCCGGCCGCCCCGTGACGCTAGGCTCCCCGCCGATGGCGACGATCCGGGTAGGCGACGCGACGATCAGCTACGACGACGTCGGTACCGGGCCGCCCGTACTGCTGATCCACGCCGGCATCGCCGACCGCCGGATGTGGCGGGCGCAGGTCGCCGCGCTGCGCGACCGGCACCGGGTGATCGCCATGGACCTGCGCGGCTACGGCGAGTCCGACCTGCCGGCCACCCCGTTCGCCCACCACGACGACGTGGTCGGCCTGCTGGATGCGCTCGGCGTCACCCGCGCCGCACTGGTCGGCTGCTCGTTCGGCGGCGCGGTCGCCATCGACGCGACCCTCGCCCACCCCGACCGGGTCACCGCGCTCGCCCTGTTCGGGTCGGCGCTGGGCGGTCACGACTGGTCCGACGCCACCGAGCAGCTCTGGGACGACCTGGTCGGCGCGGTGCACCCGGAGGACCTGGACGCGATGGCCGACGCCGAGGTGCGGTTCTGGGTCGTCGGCCCACACCGGCAGCCCGCCGACGTCGATCCCGAGCTGATCACGTTCGCCCGCGAGATGGACCGCCGCGCGCTCGCCGCCGAAGCCGCGCTCGGCGACGTCACCCACCGCGAACTCGATCCACCGGCAGCCCGCCGGCTCGGTGAGATCGGCGTGCCGGTGCTGGTCGGCGCCGGCGCGCTCGACGTGCCGGACATCCTCGCCCTGGCCGACCTGATCAGCACCGGCATCCCGACCGCCCGGCGGCTGCCGGACGTGCCCGGCGCGGCCCACCTGCTGCCGTTGGAGTGCCCCGGGCCGGTCGACGCCGCGCTGCGCGAGTTCCTCGCCGACACCGCGCGATAGCCGCCCACACCGCGCGACAGCCCGCTCGTCCGCCGGCCAGTCTCGTCGTCAGGACGGCCAGCACAGGGCGCGCAGCGTGCCGACCGGCTGGCCGCCGCCGAGCACCGGCGGCTCACCGAGTTCGGCCAGAGCCACCGGATCCAGGCCTTCGGCGTCGGGGCCGGTGCCGACGCCGAGCCGGCGTAGTGCGGCGACCACCGGCGGCACCGTCGCCCGCTGCGCGCCGTCGTCGACCTTCACCGCGATCGCCCCGACGCCGGGCACCGCCACCGCCAACACACCCTCCGCGCCGACCTTGGCCAGCAGCCCGGGCACCGCCCGCATCAGCCGGGTGTCGGCCCGTCCGGTGCCGGCCACCAGCTCCGGGTACGCCCGCATCGCGTCCGCCACGGTCCGCTCCACCGACCCGGCAGGGCCGTGCACCAGGCGCAGGAACGCCCGCGCCACCGCGGTCAGCGACAACGCCAGCACCGGCGCGCCGCAGCCGTCCACCCCGACGGCGGCGGCCGGCTCACCGGCGTACTCCTCGACGGCGGCCCGGATCCGTTCCTGCAACGGATGCTCCGGATGCCAGTACTCCTCCACCGGCCAGCCGGCCGCCCGGCAGGTCAGCAGCATCCCGGCATGCTTGCCGGAGCAGTTCATCTGCAGCCGGCTCGGCCCGCCACCGGCCCGCAGCACGTCGGCTACGGCGGCCGCGCCGACCGGCAGCTCCGGCGGGCAGCGCAGCGCCGCCTCGGTGAGCCCGGCGGTACGCAGCAACGCGGCCACCCGGGCCAGGTGGAAGTCCTCGCCACTGTGGCTGGCACAGACCACCGCCAGATCGGCTGGATCGGCCAGCCGCAGCCCGGCCCACAACATGCCGATCGCCTGCAACGGCTTGTTCGCCGACCGGGGAAACACCGGCGACTCCACGTCGCCGAACCGCTCCCGCAGGCCGCCGTCAGCGGCCAGCACCACCAGTGAGCCGTGATGCCGGCTCTCCCCGAAACCGGAGCGAACCATCTCGACCAGCGGCACCCCGCCGGCGTACCCGGTCAACTCTGCGCCATCCCGGCTCAGGGCTCGATCGCGGCGGTGAACTCACCGGCACGCAGATCGGCATCGTCCGGCACGTTGCGTTTCACCACCGCCAGGGCGACCATGCCGAGCTCGTGGTGGCGCAGCGCGGTGCCGACGAAGCCGACCGTCCGTCCCTCCAGGGTCAGCGGGGTGCCGGCGTCCGGCGGGGTGTCACTGGCCACTCCGTCGAGGTGCAGCAGCACCAGCCGGCGCGGCGGCCGGCCCAGGTTGTGCACCCGGGCCACCGTCTCCTGCCCCCGGTAGCAGCCCTTGTCGAGGTGGACCGCCGGCCCGAGCAGGCCGACCTCCGCCGGGATCGCCCGGTGGTCGGTTTCCAGACCGACCCGGGGGGTACGCGAGGCGACCCGCATCGCCTCGTACGCCCACAGCCCGGCCGGTGCGGCACCGGCCGCGGTCGCCTCGGCCACCAGCTGTGCCGTCGCGGACCGGGGCACCAGCAGGTCGACGCCGAGTGGCACCCGGCGGGCCCAGCCGCCCCGGTACGGCCCGTCGGTCGGCAGCGCGGCCACCGGGTAGAGCACGGTGGGCCGGCCGGGGATCGACCCGGCGGCGAACTTCGACGCGGGCACCGGCAGCAGGTCCGGGTCGGCCAGCCCGGTCACGCCCAGCGCCGCCGCCGCGTCGACCGCAGCCGGGCCGACCAGCGACAGCACCGCCCAGTCGGCGGTCACCTCCGCCGGGTCGACCTCGGTGAAGAATCGCATCTTCAGCAGGTACGCCAGCAGCTCGCCGGCCATCTGCGGCTCGGTGTCCAGCCAGGTGGTCGTGCCGTCCTCGGCGACCATCGCGTGCTGCTCCACATGGCCGTGTGGGGAGAGCACCAGCAGCTCGGTGCCCTGACCGGCGCGCAGCGTCGCCAGGTGCTGGGTGGTCAGGGTGTGCAGCCAGCCGATCCGTTCGGCACCGGGCACCGCGAGCACTCCCCGGTTGCTCCGGTCGACCAGGCCGACCTCGGTGGCGAGCCGGCGCTGCTCGCGCATCGGGTCGCCGTAGTGGGCGGCGACCCCGGTGTCGGGGGATCCGGTGGCCACGTCGGCGATGTCCACCGCACCGGGTATGTCGATCACTGTTTTCCTCCGCACCGCTCGCAGGTGCCGAACAACGCCATGTGGCCGATGTCGACTTGGAAGCCGCGCTGTTCGGCGAGCGCGGTGATCAGCGGCTCGGCCAGCACCGGGTCCATCTCCGAGACCGACTTGCAGGACCGGCAGACCAGGTGGACGTGCTGGTCCTCGCCGACCGAGTGGAACGTCGGCGAACCGTGCGACAGGTGGGTGTGGGTGACCAGGCCCAGCTCTTCGAACAGCTCCAGGGTGCGGTAGATGGTGGTGATGTTCACCCCGGCGGCGACCTCGCGCACCGCGTTGAGCACCTGCTCCGGGGTGGCGTGTCCTAGCTCGTGCACCGCTTCCAGGATCAGCTGACGCTGCGCGGTCAGCCGTAGCCCGCGCGAGCGCAGCATCTCTGCCAGGGAAGATTCAGCCACCGTCGCCATCCTATCGCCGCCGTCTCCGTAGCCGACCGATCTCCGTAGCCGACCGGTCTCCGTTGCCGAGCCGGATCAGCCGCCGACCCGGATCAGCCGGGCGGACAGGTGCGGGGAGAGCGGCTGACCGACCGCGGCCATTTCCTGGGCGTACAGCAGCGCCCCCTCGACGATGCCGAACAGCCGGTGGCCGCCGGTGACCTCCTTGGCGGTACCGGTACGCACCACGGCGTCGGTGGCCAACTCGACCTGCACCCCGGTGACCCGACCCAGGTAGAGCTCCATCACCCCGGTCGGGGTCATCATCGTCGCCTCCAGCTCACCGGTGGCCCGGCCGTCGGCGTCGGTGACCGCCCGCCACCAGCCGAGTTCACGGCCGGCCGGGCGCACCGGGCGGGACTGCTCGTCGAGCAGCCAGGCCCGCGACTCGTACTGCAGGAACGGCCGGCCGTCGTGGCTGATCCGGATCTCCTGCGCGTAGTCGAAGTCCTCGATCGTCGGGTAGCCGCCGCGTCCCCGCCCGCGCCACACCCCGATGTACGGCAGCAGCGCGTTCAACGCCGGGTGCAGCTTCGGGCCGACCCGCAGGTCGTGACTCTCCTCGAACGGGTACGGGTCGACCGGCGGGGCGTCCAGCCACGGCGGCCGGACCGGGTTCTCCTCGGTGCTCGGCTGTCCCGCTCCGGACGCGCTGCTCGCGCTCATCGATCCTCCGCTTTCTCACCAGCGTCCACGGCAGATGCGGACCGCGAGGTAGACCAGGCCACCGGCGAGCGCGCCGAAGCCTGCCACCAGCAGGCTGACGAACCCGATCTCGGTAACCATGACAAGGCCATCCTATGCTGGCCGCATGGCTCGCACTCTCGTCGTGAAGGCGACCGCCGGCTCGGACGAGCCGGAGCGGTGCGCCCAGGCGTTCACCGTAGCGGGCACCGCCGCCGCGGCCGGCGTCGAGGTCTCCCTCTGGCTGACCGGTGAGTCGGCGTGGTTCGGGCTGCCCGGCCGGGCCGCCGAGTTCGACCTGCCGCATTCGGCGCCGCTGCCCGACCTGCTGGACGCGGTGCTGGCCAGCGGCGGTCGGGTGACGGTCTGTACGCAGTGCGCGGCCCGCCGTGGGTTCGGCCCGGACGACGTGCTGCCGGGGGTACGGATCGCCGGGGCGGCGGTCTTCGTCGAGGAGATCATGGCCGACGGCGGCCAGGCCCTCGTCTACTGACCGGGCTGGCGCCGCCGATGCTCAGCGGGGGGCGGCGGGATCAGCAGGTGAAGTCGGTGGAGGCGATCCAGACGTCGTCGCCGTCGAGCCGCACCACGGTGCCCTTGGTGCCGTACCGGTGGACGAACAGCGGTGCCTGATCGGAGACCACGGTGGCGCGCGGCATGGTGAAGCCGAGCGATGCCCACTCGTCGGACTCCGCTGTGCTGGCCGCGGTCAGCGCGTAGCTGCTGAGCTGTCCGTCGCCGTCGGGACAGGGCAGTTCCACCGACGATGCGGCCTGCACGTCGGCCACCCCGAAGGCGCCCGTCAGCACTTCGGCGTGGCTGCGCGGGGTCGGGCCGACGGTGGCGCCCGGCCGGGGGTCGGCGGGTGCGGGCCGGGACCCACCGGACGCCGGTCGGCAGCCGGTGCTGACCCGCAACTGCACCACGCCGGCCCGGATCAGCTCGCCGCGGACCGCGACGAAATCACCGGCGTCGGCACCGAGCCGCGACCGGCCGGTGGTGGCGTCGTGCCGAGCTATCGCGGCGTAGCTGGCCGGGAGTTGGCGGGCGATCCGGTCGAGCAACGCCGGGCCGGCGTCGGGCGCCGTGTAGGCGGTGAGCACCCGGGTCAGTTCGGCGCCGGGTCGCATCGGCGTGATCCGGCAGCCGGCGGTGATCTGCTCCTCGGCCAGCACCACCACGCCGGCGTCGCCGACCGCGGCGGTCAGGTCGATCGCCGCCCGGTCAGCGACGGGCCGGGCCTGTCCGATGTCGCGCTGCTCGCGCACGGTCGGACTGTCGTCCCGCTGGGACTGCACGGCCAGGCCGAACAGCAGCACGCTCCAGGCCACTGCGGCGGCCGCCAGCCACCACCGCCACCACCGACGCGACGGGCCAGGGCCCGTGGCGTTCGGCGGTACGGCGGCGACTGGCGGTCCCGCCGGCGGCGGGACCGCTGCGGCCGGGTGTGCCGGCGGGACGGCCGGGGTCGTGGGCGGGTCGTCAGTCACCCGGCCATCGTGCCAGGCACCGACCAGGGCAGCCGGCCCGCCCGGCAGCCGTCGACAACCGGCCGCCCCGGCAGCGGTCAGCAGCCGACCTCGACCGGCCTGCCGATCCGCTGCTCCGGCAACTCCCGATCCGACCCGTCCCAGCCAGGCTCGTCCGGCACCGCCTCCTCGTGGCCCAGTTCGTCGCGAGCCGCGCTGTCGCGGACCAACTCGTCGCGAGCGGCCAGGTCGTCGCGAGCGGCCACGTCGTCGCGAGCGGCCACGTCGTCGCGAGCGGCCACGTCGTCGCGAGCGGCCACGTCGTCGCGGACCGCGCCGACGCCGGCCAGGTCGTCCCGCTGGTACCCGGCCCGGTCGGGTCCCGTCGCCGCCGGTGCGCCGAAGTTGTCCGGCGCGCTTGACGCGAGCCGGTAGCCGACGCCGCGTACGGTCTGGATCTCCAGGCCGCCGCCAGCGCCGCGCAACTTGCGGCGCAGCCGTTTGACGGCCGAGTGCAAAATGGCTGTGTCGCCGAGGTAGGCCCCGCCCCAGACCGAGCCGAAGAGCCGTTCGTAGGTCCAGACCACCACCGGCGGGGTGGCCAGCCGGGCCAACAACTCTCGCTCCAGCCGGGTCAGCGCCAACGGCTCACCCCGCCAGGTGACGAGATGGCCGGGCACGTCGACGACGAGGTCGCCGAGCACGACCGGCGCCGCCGGCTCCGGGTCCTCCGCCGGTACGGGCGGGAACAGCATCGCCCGTAACTCGGCCAGATCAGTACAGATGACTACCGTGCCGCAGTCGTCGAGCCGTCTCACGACGCGCTCACGGACGGCTACGTCAGCGGTGACACACACGACCAGTGGCACCTCACCGTTGACCACCGCACTCCTCCCCAGGTTGCTGCGTGTCATCAGACAACGCCGTTTAGTCGCCGGAGTCAACAGCGACAGTCACCGATACCACTGCGGCCCGACGCTCGACCACGTGTTGCCCGGGTACTGCCTGAAAACTGCCCAACAGACCCCATTGATCACCAACGTCGCCCACTAAAGCATGACTCGTAGCCGCCGTGCGAAAACTATCCGTAGAGCACAACCCGCACGCGTCTTGGGCGGATTTCGGGCTTTCCGGTCCGCTGATCCCGCGGTTCGACGAGTACGGACCGCCTACGAGCATGGGGGGACCGCGTGGTCGACCTGCCCCGCCGCCGAACCGGACGACACCATAGTGACCGCAGCACCGCCCGCCGCCGCGTCCGAGGCGGCCCGGGCCGGCTGCTGCATCGGATCTTCACCGCCGGGCTGATCACCCTGCTCGCGGTGACCGCCCAACCCGCCGCCGCGACCGCCGCACCCGGCGCCGGCCCGGTCGACGGGTCGGCCACCGCGCCGATCAGCGCCGAACTCGCCGCCGAACTGGACCGGGACGGCACCGTCGACTTCATGGTCTACCTGCGGGACCGCGCCGACCTGTCCGG
The DNA here is from genome assembly GCF_003751085.1 of Micromonospora sp. Llam0. NCBI lineage: Bacteria > Bacillati > Actinomycetota > Actinomycetes > Micromonosporales > Micromonosporaceae > Micromonospora > Micromonospora sp. Llam0. The sequence continues at coordinate 855,024 of NZ_RJJY01000002.1, forward strand.
CGCGGCCGACGCCGCCAGCGCCGGGATGCCGGCCGGTGACCGTCGCGCCGACGCCCGAGCCGAGGCCGTCTACCACGAGTTGACCACCACCGCCCAGCGCAGCCAGCAGAGCCTGCGCAAACTGCTCGACGGGCGGAAGGCCGGCTACACCGCGTACTGGATCGCCAACGCGGTCCGGGTCACCGGCGACCGGGACCTGGCCGACCGGATCGCCGCCCTGCCCGAGGTGCAGCAGCTCGAACCGGTCCACAGCTACCCGCTGCTCACCCCGGAACCAGCCGAACCGGTGCCGCCGGTCGGCGACGACGCCGGCACCACGGCCGTCGAGTGGAACATCGACGATGTCCGGGCGCCACAGGTCTGGTCCGAATTCGGCACCAGCGGCGACGGGATCGTCGTGGCCACCATCGACAGCGGCGTCGAGTTCGACCACCCGGCCCTGGCCGCCAGCTACCGGGGAGCCGGCACCGGAGGCTACGACCACGACTACAACTGGTTCGACCCGACCGGCATCTGCCCGGCCGGGACCCCCTGTGACAACAACGGTCACGGCACCCACGTCACCGGCACCATGACCGGCGACGACGGCGGCGACAACCAGACCGGCGTGGCACCCGGTGCCCGCTGGATCGCCGCCAAGGGCTGCGAGGTGGACACCTGCTCCGACGCGTCGCTGCTGGCCGCCGGCCAGTGGGTGCTCGCCCCGACCGACACCTCGGGCGCGAACCCCCGACCGGAACTGCGCGCCGACGTGGTCAACAACTCGTGGGGCGGCGGGCAGGACGACCCGTGGTACCGGCAGACCGTCGACGCCTGGATCGCCGCCGGCATCTTCCCGGCGTTCGCCATCGGCAACGACGGACCGGGCTGCGGCACCGCCAACTCCCCCGGCGACTACCCGCAGGCGTACGCGACCGGCAACTACGACGCCGACCACCGGATCGCCGCCCGGTCCAGCCGGGGCGCCTCGCTGGTCGACGGATCGGTCAAACCGAACATCGCCGCGCCCGGCACCGCGGTCCGCTCCAGCATCCCCGGCGGCGGGTACGCGGCGTTCAACGGCACCTCGATGGCCTCCCCGCACGTGGCCGCCACCGTCGCGCTGGCCTGGTCGGCGGCGCCGACCCTGCACGGCGACATCGCCGCCACCCGGGCCCTGCTGGACGGCACCGCGATCGACACCGACGACACCAGTTGCGGCGGCACCGCCGCCAACAACAACAACTTCGGTGAGGGACGGCTCGACGCGTACGCCGCCGTCGAGGCCGCCCCGCGCGGACCCGCCGGCCGGGTGACCGGCGTGGTCACCGGCGACGGCGACCCGCTGCCCGGCGCCACCGTCTCCACCGGCGACCGCAGCGTCACCACCGGCACCGACGGCGGCTACGCGCTGACCCTGCCGACCGGCGAGCACACCATCACCGCCAGCGCCTTCGGTTACCAGTCGGCCAGTGCCACGGTCACGGTCGCCGAGGACGGCACCGTCGAGCAGGACTTCGACCTGGCCGCCACCACCCTGGTCACGCTCAGCGGTCGGGTCACCGACGCGGCCGGCCACGGCTGGCCGCTCTACGCCCGGGTCGAGGTCGACGGGCGGCCCGAGACGGCCACCTACACCGACCCGGCATCCGGCCGCTACACGCTGACCGTGCCCGGCGGCACCGCCGTGACGCTGGTCGCCACGGCGACGCTCGCCGGATACCAGCCGGCCCGGGTGGAGGTGCCGGCCGGAGACACCGACCGCACCGTGCACCTGGCGGTGCCGGTCACCGCCGAGTGCGTCACCCCCGGGTACGTGGCCAGCTTCGGCGACCCGGTGCTCGCCGAGAGTTTCCCGACCGCCGACACCCCGGACGGCTGGTCGGTGGTGAACCGCACCGACGGCGGCGGCTGGGAGTTCTCCGACATCGGTTCCCGGGGCAACCTGACCGGTGGTGACGGCGGCTTCGCCAACATCGACAGTGACGCGCTCGGCGTCGGTGCGGTCCAGGACACCGACCTGGTCACCCCGATGCTGGACCTGTCCGGAGCGGACGCGCCGTACCTGCGGTTCGCCAGCGACTGGCGGGCGGTGGGGCTCAGCGACAGCGCCGAGATCGGTGTCTCGGTCGACGGCGGCGCCAGCTGGACCAACGTGTGGCGGTACACCACCAGCCGGCGTGGACCGCGCACCGAGGAGATCCCGCTGACCTCGGTGGCCGGTGCCGACGAGGTGCTGATCCGGTTCCGCTTCCAGGGCAGCTACGCCTGGTGGTGGCAGGTCGACGACGTCGAGGTGGTCGACCGCAGCTGCACCCCGCTGCCCGGTGGCCTGCTGGTAGGCAACACCACCGACCACAACACCGGGGCCGCGCTGAACGGGGTCACGGTGGCCAGCGCCACCGACCCGACGGTACAGGCGGTCTCCGCCGCCACGCCGGACGACCCGGCCCTGCCCGACGGCTACTACCAGCTCTTCTCGCCGCTGGTCGGCAAGCAGGAGTTCACCGCGACGCGGGCGCCGTACCAGGTGCGGAGCCGGACGGTGACGGTGGTCGCCGACCGGGCCCGCCGGGCCGACTTCTCGGTCAAGGCCGGCCGGCTGGCGATCAGCCCGACCGACCCGGTCGTGTCCCACCAGCCGTACGGCAGCACCCGCAAGGCCAAGGTGACGGTGACCAACACCGGCAGCGCACCGGCCGAGGTCGAGATGCTGGCCGGCGACGATGGGTTCAGCCTGCTGTCCGGTGACGGCGCCCCGCTGACCGAACACAAGGTGAAGGGGATCAGCAAGGCCTGGCAGGGTCCGGCGTACGGTGCCCCGGCCGGTGCCGCGCCGACCCGGATCACCGCGGCGTCGGCGATCGCGGGCGAGACGGCCGGGACGGCCGCCGATGCCTGGACGCGGGCCCCGGACCACCCGACCGCCATCTTCGACAACGCGGCCGCCACGCTCGACGGCAAGGTCTACTCCGTCGGCGGTGGCAGCACCACCGGCACCGAGCGGGACGCCTGGGTCTACGACCCGGTGACCGACGCCTGGAGCGCCCTGCCCGACCTGCCGACGGCCCGCAGCAAGCCGGCGCTCGCCGCGGCCGGCGGCAAGCTGTACCTGTTCGGCGGATGGGGCGCCGGTGGGACTCCGGTGGCGAGCGTCGACGTGTTCGACCCGACGACCGGGACGTGGGCCACACTGTCCGGGGTGACCAGCCCCGCGCCGCGGGCCGCAGCCGGGTCCGCCGTCATCGGCGGCACGATCTACCTGATCGGCGGCTGCATCGACGGCACCTGCACCGACTCGCGTACGGTGCTGGCGTTCGACACCGGCACCGGCACGTTCCGGTCCCGGGCCGACTATCCGGTCGCCGCGTCCTGGCTGGCCTGTGGCGGGATCGGTGAGCTGGCGTACTGCGCCGGCGGCGCCGGCACCGTCGAGTACCGGTCGACGTACGCCTACGACCCGGCCACCGACGCCTGGAGCCCGTTGCCGGACCTGCCGCTCGACCTGTGGGGCGGGCAGTACGCGGCGGCCGGTGGCCTGCTGGTGATCGCCGGCGGCGTGACCGGGGCGTCCACCACGGTGACGAACCGTACGGTCGGCTTCGACCCGGCCGCCGGTGAGTGGCGGGACCTGCCGAACACCGAGTTCGCCCGGTACCGGGGCGCCGGCGCCTGCGGGGCGTACAAGGTCGGTGGATCGCCGAGCTCGTTCGTCGGTTCGGCGCAGGTGGAGGTGCTCGCCGGGCTGGAGCTGTGCGACGCCGCAGCCGACCTGCCATGGCTGGTCACCGACCCGGGCAGCTTCACGTTGGCACCCGGTGCCTCCCGGACGGTCACCGTCACGCTGGCGGCGACCGCCGAGGCCGGCGTGGACCAGCCCGGCCGGTACGCCGCGACCCTCGGGTTGCGGTCCGACACCCCGTACCCGGTGGGCCAGGTGGACGTGCAGATGAACGTCTCGCCGCCGGCGTCCTGGGCGAAGGTGCAGGGCACGGTCACCGGGGTCAGCTGCGCCGGGGTCGAGGTCGGGGTGGCCGGGGCGACGATCCGGCTGAACTCGCTGACCGATCCGGGCACCGGCTACACGCTGCGCACCGGTGCCGACGGCGGGTACGCGTACTGGCTGCCACGCGGGCAGTACGAGATCATCACCGCGAAGGACGGCTGGGTGCCGCAGGCCCGGCAGGAGCGGCTGCCGGCCGGGATCGTCACCACGGTCGACAGCGTGCTCGAACCGGTCGATCCCTGCCCGGCCCGCCTCGGCGGGATCTGACCGGGTGACCGGTCCGACCGCCGGCGCGTCTGACCGACGGTGAGAACGGGTGCCGGGCCAGCCCAGCTCTGGCCCGGCACCCGCCGACGGTCAACCCGGAATTGTCACGGGTTGACCGGGCATCGCACCCAGTCCCGGCCCTTCACGTACGACCAGGAGCAGGTGTGCACAGCGTGGCCTTTACGGTTTCGCAGGAATGCTTTGTCGCCGTCGGCGTTCCACACGAACCCGGCGGTGTTCCAGTAGACGGTCCGCGCGGTGTCGTCACCGGCGCCGGAACGCAGCCACACCCGGCCGCCTTTTCCGGGGATGACGACGTCACCGAACCGGTACGTCCGGCCGTTCTTGTTGTGCACCGTGTAGCCACGCAGGTTGATCGCCGTCTTGCCTCGGTTGATCAGTTGCAGCCATTCCCGATTGGCCAACGCACCGCTGCCGTCGTCGACGCCGTTCGGGTGGTACTGGACGCTGTGCACCCGCAGGCTGGGCGCGGCGCTCGCGGCCCCGGCGCTGGCTGGCGCGGCGATGGTCATCGAGGTGACCAGGCCGAGCATCGCCGCAGTCAGGACACCGACAGTCTTTCTCATGGTTCCCCCCATGGGATGAGCAATTCTCGCAGGCATCGAAAGAATCGAAATCCGATTCGCCGTACGCCCGCTACCGCCACGAAGAATTGTGGGTGACGGGCCGCCCAATTCACCAGAGAGTGACGTCATCAAGTCAGTTCGTCCTGCCGCGCCGTCATGTCGGACGCCGGTGACTTGTCGGCGTGGCCACCGGCCGGAGCGACCAGGGTGACGCCGCCGGTCGGCCGTTTCCGCTGTCCACAGGGCGACAGCGGGGCCCGACGGCGGGGAATCCGCCGCCAATGTCGGTCATGAAGCCGACAGGCCGCCGCCCCCGGAACGAGTTCCGGGGGCGGCGGCCTGTCGGCGGGTCGGCCGGGGCGTCAGCTGCCGACGGTCACCGAGACCTCGTTGACTCCCTGGGCGGCGGTCACCGGGGTGTCGCCGTTGCCGTGCCGGGACAGGGCCCGCAGGGTCCAGCTGCCCGGTGCGGCGAAGAACCGGAACTGGCCGGCCGGCGAGGTCACCACCTCGGCGGTGAACTCGCCGGTGGCGTCCAGCAGCCGCACGTACGCGCCGGCCACGGCCTCGCCGTCGGCGGACTGGACGGTGCCGGTGATCACGGTCTCCTTGGCCAGGTCGACGCTGGCCGGCAGCGGTGCCGCCTGGTCCGGGGCGGCGCAACCCGCCGCGGTCGGGGCGTTCGGTGTGGTCGCAGCGGTCATCGTCACGCCTTCCCGGGCTCGTCGCCGAGCACCACCGGCACGCCGATCAGCGAGCCGTACTCGGTCCAGGACCCGTCGTAGTTCTTTACGTTGGAGTGCCCGAGCAGCTCCTTGAGCACGAACCAGGTGTGCGAGGAACGCTCGCCGATCCGGCAGTACGCGATGGTGTCCTTGCCGTCCTCCAGGCCGGCCTCGGCGTACAGGGCGCGCAGCTCGTCGTCGGACTTGAAGGTGCCGTCCTCGTTGGCGGCCTTGGACCACGGCACGTTGACCGCGGTCGGGATGTGCCCGGCCCGCTGCGCCTGCTCCTGCGGCAGGTGGGCGGGGGCGAGCAGCCGGCCGGCGAACTCGTCGGGCGAGCGGACGTCGACCAGGTTCTGGGTGCCGATCGCGGCCACCACCTCGTCGCGGAACGCCCGGATGGAGCTGTCCGGCTCCTGGGCGACGTACTGGGTGGCCGGGCGGGCGACCACCTCGGTGGTCAGCGGACGGGCGTCGAGCTCCCACTTCTTGCGGCCGCCGTCGAGCAGCTTGACGTCGCGGTGGCCGTACAGCTTGAAGTACCAGTACGCGTACGCGGCGAACCAGTTGTTGTTGCCGCCGTAGAGCACCACGACGTCGTCGTTGCCGATGCCCCGCCCGGACAGCAGCGCCTCGAACTGCGACTTGTTGATGAAGTCGCGGCGTACCGGGTCCTGCAGGTCGGTCTTCCAGTCGATCTTGACCGCGCCGGCGATGTGCCCGCCGTCGTACGCGGAGGTGTCCTCGTCGACCTCGACGAAGACGACGCCCGGGGCGTCGAGGTTCTTCTCGGCCCAGTCGGCCGAAACGAGTGCGGTGTCGCGACTCATCAGATCACTCCCTGGTTGGTCTCCCCCTGGTCCGGCGGGCCGCCGGTACGGAGGAAGCGGATCGGTGGCGAGTCCACGCCGCAGGTTGTCGCACCTGTGCGGGACCCTGGAGGACGGATCACGGACGTGCGACGGCGCCGCTGCCGGGCGATGGTGAGAATTCTTCGGCGCTGGTCACCGACCGTTGGAAGGGTCGGCGAAAGCCCGCCGGGTCAGCCCGCCGTCAGAGGACAGGGCGACACAGGCAGGTGGCCACACGGCACAGGTCGACCGCGCGCCGCTTGGTGAGGAACTTCCCCATGGGGCCGAAGCTTACCAGCCTGTTTCCGGTCAGTCACCGATCCGACCACGCAATGGGACATCCGCGCGTTGAGACCTACGCCACCCCGCCGGAGACGGCCAGCCGAGTGCGCCGGCCAGCCGAGAAGGCCAGTCAGCCGAGCGCGCTCAGCGGCACGTCGGTGGCGGTGGCGGTGACCGCGAGGCCGGCCGGCGTCACGGCCACCTCCTGCAGGTCGAGCTGGAACGGCAGGGCGGGCAGCGGCACCGCGATGGACAACTGCTGGGCGTAGGCCTCGACGAAGCCACGGGCCGCCTCGTCGCCGGGCAGCCCTTCGGCGGCCAGTTCACCGAAGCGCAGGAGCACCTCGCCCGGGGCGACCTCCAGGTCCGCGGTACCGGTCAGGGTGACCTGCTGACCGAGGATGTCCACCGGGGCGGTGACGCCGAGCCGTCCATCCTGTTCGGACAACTCCACACCGGGCTGGTCGATCAGTTGCACAATGCTGTCGTAGGAGACCGTGGCGGTGCCCTGCACGGTCTCCGCGGTGACCTCACCCTGCCCGGTGCGCAGCGTCTCCAACGGCGCCTGTACGCCCCGCGCGTCGACGTCGAGGGTGGGCAGCCGCACGCTGTTGCCGTTGACCGCCGCCGACACGTCGCGCAGCACGATCGAGACCGACTGGTAGCGGCCGGTAGCGACCTGGCTGAGGAACGGGAACCCGCCGATCGAGACCTCCGGCTCGGAGGATTCGATGTTCTGCCCGGCCACCTGCTGGCGGATCTGGTCAGCGACCGCCCGTTCGGCGTACGCGACGGCGACCCGGTCGGCGACGACCAGGACCAGTGCCAGGACCAGCAGCAGCACCGCGACGACGGCCAGCAGCCGGCGTGCTCGTCGGCCCGGTTGCCGCCGGGAACGCGACCGGCGGACCGGTTCCTCCTGGTACGCCGGATAGGTCGACACGGTGCCTCCTCGGCTGCGGACGGATGCGCCGTACCGTATCTACCCAACCTGAATACGGCTCACCCGGCATCGGCCCGACCGACCATGCGCCTCACCTGACCGACCGGCGCCTCAGTTGAAGATCAGCACACCGAGGGCGTAGGACAGCGGCGCGGCGAGGGCGAACCCGCCGAGCGGCCCCTGCATGTGCCGGGCCACCCACATGGTCGGCGGATCCCCGGCCATCTGCCGGCTGGCCTCGGCGTAGCCGGTGGCGAGGTCGACCAGGACCGCCGCGCTGGCGGCGACCAGACCGACCAGGGCTGCGGTGACCGGGGTGAAGCCGACCACGTAGATGCCGAGCACCGCGCTGGCCAGCGTGCCGACCATGGCGCCGAGCACCACTCCGGTGGCACCTCGGGGCACCTGCGGGGCGAGCCGTGGCCGGGCCACCACCGCGTCGGTGAGCCGGGCGGTCATCAGGGCGATGCCGGTGCCGGCCAGCGCCACCACGATGGTCTGGGTGCCGCCGAGCTGCAGCCGGCTGAGCACGATCAGGGTGGCGAAGGCGACCACTCCGACGACGATCTGCAACGTGACGCCGAGTGACTCGGTGACCCTGGTGCGGTCGGCCGGCCGGATCAGCTGGGCGAGCACCGCGATGACGAAGCCACCTGCCGCCGCGTACCCGACCGGGGCCAGCGAGGCGACGGTCGGCAGCAACGCTCCGATGTCGGCGGCGGCCGCGGCGAGCAGGCTCACCCCGCCGATGACCGGCATCGCCGGTGGCCGGATCGCCAACGTCCAGGAGATCACGAAGAGCAGTTGTACGCCGAAGACGACGATGGTGAACGGGGTCCGGGCCAGCCCTGGCCCGGCGGTCTGCGCACCGAAGATCAGCCCCATGGCCAGCAGCACGGAGAACCCGGCCACGGTGAGCGAGATGGCCCGGCTGACCGGCACCGGCTCCGACGTGGACCGGCTGCTGACGGTTTCCTGCTCCCCGGTGCGGTCCGGCCGGTCCGCCGGCCGGCTGTCCACCGCGCCCGACGGGCCGGTGGCCTCACCGGCCGCAGCGGCCGCACCGCCGGGAGCGGGCGGGTGGCCCGGGGCAGGTGCTGAAGCCCGACCCGGGGCCGGGCCGGGAGCAGGTGCCCGACCCGGTACCGGCGCGGCCGCCCGACCCGGACCTGGCGCGGGTGCCCGACCGGGAGCGGGCGCCCGGCCTGGGGCCGGTGCCCGACCCGGCACCGGTTGGCCGGGGTCCGGCGGTCCCGGGACGACGGCGCGGCCGGGTCCGCCCCGCATGCCGCCGGGCCGCCCACCGGGCGGTGGCCCGGTCGGAGGCTGTCGGCTACCGTCAGGCCACTGTCCGCGACCGGTCTCGGATGGCGTGGAGGGATGCACGCCCTGATGGTGCCAGACGGGGCGGGTGGCCCGCTGGCGACGGCACCGGGCCGTTATGGCCGATCGCACAGATGAACAGCTCACCGCCCGGGTGTTTCCAGCACCTAATCGGTTAAGCTCATGGCTTAACCACCCGTCAGCGAAGCCGGGGTTCGACGCCACTGTCTGCGGTGACGGCCACGTGGCCGGCGTCCGCGGTCACCACGCGCGGCCGGGACAGGCCGCGAGGACGGAGGTGATGTGTGGAAATCCTGCTGCTGGTAACGGCCCGTGCGGGCGAGCCGTCGGCCGTACTGCCCGCACTCGACCTGCTCCCCCACTCGGTGCGGACCGCGCCCCGCGACGTCCGCACCCTGGTTTCCGGGCCGAGCCCGGACGCGGTCCTGGTCGACGCCCGGTCGGAGCTGTCCGAGGCCCGTGCGACCTGCCGGATGCTGCATGCCACTGGTCTGGGCGTCCCGCTGGTCGCGGTGGTCACCGAGGCCGGCCTGATCGCGCTGAACGCCGACTGGGGCGTCGACGACGTCATCCTGGCCAGCGCCGGCCCGGCCGAGGTGGAGGCGCGGCTGCGCCTGGCGGTCGGTCGGCTGACCAACGCCACGTCAGGCGCGGGCGGGCTGATCCGGGCCGGCGAGCTGACCATCGACCCGGACACCTACGCCGCGAAGCTCAAGGGCCGTCCGCTCGACCTGACGTACAAGGAGTTCGAGTTGCTCAAGTTCCTCTCCCAGCACCCGGGGCGGGTCTTCACCCGCGACCAGCTGCTGCGCGAGGTCTGGGGTTACGACTACTTCGGCGGTACGCGTACGGTCGACGTGCACGTGCGGCGGCTGCGGGCCAAGCTCGGCTCGGAGTACGAGTCGATGATCGGCACGGTCCGCCAGGTCGGCTACAAGTTCGTGGTACCGCCGAGCCGTTCGTCGCTGCCGGACACCGAGCCCGCACCGCTGCCGGTCTAGGGCGTGTATCAAAGTCGGTCACAGCCACTCGTTGATCGCCGCGACCTGCACGGTCGCCTCGTACCGGACCGCGAGCTTGTCGTAGCGGGTCGCGACGGCACGGTTGCGCTTGAGCCGGTTGATCCCGCACTCGACCGCGTGGCGCTGCTTGTAGATCTCGGGGTCGAAGGCCGGCGGCCTGCCGCCCTTCGACCCCTTCTTCCGCCGGTTGGCGTCCTGGTCGGCCTTCGACGGGATCGTCGCGGCGACACCCCGTCGACGCAGGTAGGCACGGTTCGCCTTCGACGTGTACGCCTTGTCCGCCAGCACCCGGTCCGGACGGGTCCGGGGCCGACCGGCCCCGACCCGGGGCACCCGCACACCGTCGAGGACCGTCGTGAACTGCGGGCTGTCGCCACGCTGCCCGCCGGTCAGCACGATCGACAGCGGTTTCTGTCCCTGTTCACAGCCCAGGTGCAGTTTCGTGGTCCGTCCGCCACGGGAACGCCCCAACGCGTGGTCGTCGGGTTCCGACCCGGTACCGCCGGGTGGTTCGGCCTGCAGATCCCCCTTTTACGCGCTCCGGCGGCGTGCTGGTGCGCTCGGCTGATCGTGGAGTCCACGGACACGTCCCAGACGATCCGTCCCGCCGCGTCGGCCAGGGCCTGCAACGCGGTCAGGATCCTGGCCCAGGTCCCGTCGCGCTGCCACCGGCGGAACAGGGCGTACGCCGCCGCCCAGGAGCCGTAGTGGTCGGGGATGTCCCGCCACGGGGCGCCGGCCCGTGTGCGCCACCGGATCGCGTCGATGAGCTGCCGTTTCGTTGATGCGGGCGGTCGGCCCGGTCGGCGTGCGGTGGGCAGGAGAGGCTCCAGGACTGCCCACTGCGCGTCCGTCAGGTCGTGCCGCCTCGTCACCGCTACGCTGGTCACGAGGTCTCCGTGTTGATGGTTCGTCTTGGTCGATAAGCCATCTACCGGAGGCCTCGCTGTTTACCGGGCAGCGACACGCCGGAAGTTCGTCACCCGCCCACGGCCGACTTTGATACACGCCCTAGCCCACAGGTCCAGCCAGACCGGCTGCCGGTCTAGCGGATCCGGCCACCCCGCGTGGCGCAACACCGAAACATCAACTGAGGCGCCATTCGGATCTGTCCGGATGGTGCCTCAGTTTTTCGTCCGAATAGATCGTTTAAATCGGTTATCTCCCGTTTCATCTAACCAGCCAATTGCAGTCTCCTAGCGTCGGCCCGACAACAGACCGACGGCGGGAGGGCTGCAGTGACGGTGCTGGCGGGTCTACGTGGGCTGACCATCGCCGCAGTGGCAGTGGCGGCCCTCCTGACCAGCGCGTACCTACTCGGTTCCAGCAGTGCGCCAGTCGACCGGGCCGACCCGGGTCCCACGCCCGCGCCGGCACCGGGCCCGACCCGCAGCGGACCTGACCCCGACCTGGTGCCGCCACCGACCCGGTCCACGGCGGCACCGGCGACGCCGACCGGGACACCGGACCCCGACCGGCCGGCGGCCCGGCTGCCGGCGTACGCCCCGTTGGCCCCCGACCACAGCGGACCGCACGGGACCCGCCGGACCAGCGGCAGCGCCGCGGTCGCCCTCACCTTCGACGACGGCCCGCACCCGGTGCACACCCAGCAGACCCTCGACGTGCTCCGCCAGTTCGGGGTGAAGGCGACCTTCTGCCTGGTCGGCCGGAACGTGGTCGCCCATCCGGAGCTGGTCCGGGCCATCGCCGCCGACGGGCACACCCTGTGCAACCACTCGTGGAGCCACGACTTCGACCTCGGCAGCTACCCGACGGCCGCGATCCGCACCGATCTGACCCGGACCTCCGAGGCGATCCGAGCCGCCGCCCCCGGCTACCCGGTCTCCTACTACCGCCAACCCGGTGGCTTCTGGACTCCCGCCGTGGTCGAGGTGGCGCGGGAACTGGGCATGACCTCGATCCACTGGACCATCGACCCGGCCGACTACTTCCAGCCCGGTGCGGGCAGCATCACCGCGACGGTGACCGCGCAGGCCATACCCGGGTCGGTGGTGCTGCTGCACGACGCCGGCGGCAACCGGACCGGCACGGTGCTGGCGCTGCGCTCGATCCTGCCGAACCTGCGCCAGCGCTTCCTGGTCGACGCGCTGCCGCCGATGGCCGAACCGGCCGACCAGCGCAGCCGCCGGCTGCACCTGCGCACCGGCCAGCTCTGACCCGCTGACCCGGGCCGGACGGGCCGGACGGGAGATACGGTGGGGCACGTGGCTGATCCGGTGACCCAGACGACCGTGACCGTCGAGTGGTCCGACCTGCTCCACCCCGCCCAGGTCGACCGGGTGCTGAAGCTGGCGGCGGCCGCTGCCGACACCGACGGCGCCGACCCGCTGCCGGAGCAGGTCGTCATCGGCCTGCGGGACGCGACGTCCGCCCGGCACCTCACGCTCTCCGACCCGGCCGGCGAGACGATCGGGTACGGGCACCTCGACCCGACCGATCCGGCCGGTCCGGTCGCCGAGCTGGTGGTCCACCCGGCACACCGGCGACGCGGGTACGGTCGTCGGCTGCTCGCCGGGCTGCTCGACGCCGTCGACCCGGCCACCCCGCTGCGCGTCTGGGCGCACGGCGACCATCCGTCGGCCGCCGCCCTCGCCCTCGATTACGGCTTCGTCCGCGACCGGGTGCTGTTGCAGCTGCGCCGCAAGCTGACCGAACCGCTGCCCGAGCCGGTCCTGCCGGCCGGGGTGCGGATGCGGTCGTTCGTGCCAGGTCAGGACGACGACGCCTGGGTGGCGCTCAACGCGAAGGCGTTTGCCGACCACCCCGAGCAGGGCCGGTGGGGGTTGCCGCAGCTGCACGCCCGGATCGCGCAGCCGTGGTTCGACCCGGCCGGTTTCCTGGTCGCCGAGGATCCGGCCGGCCGGCTGCTCGGCTTCCACTGGACCAAGGTGCACACCGGGCCGGCGGTCGGCGAGGTCTACGTACTCGGGGTGGATCCGGACGCGCACGGCGGCGGTCTCGGCCGCGCGCTGACCCTGGCCGGGCTGCGGCATCTGGCCGCCGCCGGGCTGCACCGGGCGATGCTCTACGTCGACGAGTCGAACACCGCCGCGGTACGGCTCTACACCCGGCTCGGCTTCCTGCGCTGGTCCACCGACGTCAACTACAAGCGGTAGCGACGCGATCGCTAAGGGCTCGCATCACTGATGCGGCGACAGGGATCGACTAGAGGCGACACACGTCGCAGATGGTCGGATATAAACCAAAGATCACCCGCAGCGCCGCCAGTTCACTTAACGGACATCTGCCCACGGGCCACTGGCAAACTCACCGGGCTTTTCTGTTCATCCATCGTTCATTTGCGTCCGGGTCGACGGCTACCTGCCCCTTCTAGCCTTGACTGTCAGGCTGATCGGGTCTGACGCACCCCTACAGATAGGTTTCCCAGGTGAACCGCAACGGGCTCACGCGGCGCGCCCGCTACTGCTCGGCGTCGTGCTGCTGATGACTCGGTGGCTGTCGTGGTCCGCAAGAGATTCCAGAACCGTGGTAGGCGTACCTCGATGACAGTCCCCTCCGCTACCCCTGTCAGGAAGACACCGAGGAGAGGAACATGACCTCCACCACCTCCAACCGGCCGTCGGTGAGCATCAACACAACCGGGATCGGCACCCAGCGCACCGGTAACGAGCAACCAGGACGTCCGGATGCCGGGCCCGTCATGGAGCTCGACGACGTCAGCGTCTACTACGACGCGTACCAGGCTGTCCGCAGCACGAACATGAAGATCGAGCAGAACAAGATCACGGCGATGATCGGCCCGTCGGGCTGCGGCAAGTCGACGATCCTCCGGTCGCTCAACCGGATGAACGATCTGATTCCCGGCGCCCGAGTCACCGGAATGGTCAAGTACCACGGACAGGACCTCTACGCCAAGGAGGTCGATCCAATCGAGGTGCGACGCCGGATCGGCATGGTGTTCCAGAAGCCGAACCCCTTCCCCAAGTCGATCTACGACAACGTGGCATACGGACCTCGGGTCACCGGCATGAAGGTCAGCAACATGAACGACCTGGTCGAGGAGGCGCTGCGAGGTGCCGCCCTGTGGGACGAGGTCAAGGACAAGCTCAAGTCGAGTGGCCTGTCGCTGTCCGGTGGCCAGCAGCAGCGGCTCTGCATCGCCCGGACGATCGCCGTCAGGCCGGACGTCATCCTGATGGACGAACCCTGCTCGGCTTTGGACCCGATCGCGACCAACAAGATCGAAGACCTGATGCACGAGTTGTCGGACCAGTACACGATCGTGATCGTCACCCACAACATGCAGCAGGCGGCTCGGGTAAGCCACTACACCGCCTTCTTCACCGCGGAGGTGGACGAGGATCAGGAGCGGCATGGCCAGCTGGTCGAGTTCGACGACACCAACAAGCTGTTCACCAACCCGAGTGACAAGCGGACCGAGGACTACATCACTGGCCGGTTCGGCTGACGACGCAGGACCAAGCAGAGGCGGCCCGGGGAACTCCGAATTCGGAGTTCCCCGGGCCGCCTCTACTGCTACAGGCCTGGTAGAAACGACGACTAATGAGGTCTGAAGAATCTCTCCCACCACAGTGCTGACAACCCATCATCAGCAGACACGACCGGCCCTTACCACTTCTTTTGGTATCGGTTGCGCAGCCAGATGGCGACAGAATTCATCAGCAGCAGCATGATGAGCATGACGATGACGCCGGCCGCAGCAAGCGGAATCATTCCTTCTTGTGCCCGACGCGCGTAGTTGTAGATCAGCACCGGAAGGGCAGTGTACTGACCTTCAAAGATCGAGGGGTTGAAGCGGATGAATGTCGCCGCACCCAACAGCAGCAAGGGTGCCGCTTCGCCGATGGCGCGTGAGATCGCAAGGATGACCCCGGTGAGGATGCCAGGGGATGCTGTTGGCAACACCTGACGCCATGTCGTCTGCCATGGAGTCGCACCAAGGGCGAGTGAGCCGTCGCGAATCGATGGGGGAACAGCCCGGATCGCTTCCCGGGAAGCAATGATCACGGTTGGCAGGACGAGAAGGGTCAGCGCGACAGCACCGGCAAAAAGGATAAAACCGATACCGATCGGCCCGCGTACCACAAAGGCAAGGACTAGGATACCGTAGATGATCGCCGGGATGGCCGCGAGATTCTGAATATTGATATCGATGATCTTGTTGTACCAGCGACGGCTGTTCGCGTACTCCTCCAGGTAGATCGCCGACGCCACCCCGAGAGGCACCACCATGACCGCCAGCAATCCCATGAGATAGAGAGTACCGATAATGGCCTGCTTGAATCCGGCACGTTCCGGGTTCGCCGAGGTGGATTTGGTGACGATATCAAATCCGAGCCGCGGCAGGCCTTTGTTGAATGCGTCGATCAGGATGGCAGCCAGACCGATCAGGGCAATGCTTACGGTGACGAGGAGCACGCCTTGAAAGATGCGATTGCGCAGGTTGTGGCCACCGGACTGCCGGGACAGGCCCGCCAGTGTGGCATTCCGCGCACCTTTTGCGGCGAATCGCGTCCGGCCACTGGTGCGCTGCAAGTCGTAGCTCATTCGTACACCTCACGGAACTTGCGCACCAGACGGATGCTGATCAAGTTCATTATCAGCGTCATGACGAACAGGAGCGTTCCCACCGCAAAGAGCGTGTCGTACTGGGTGGTCCCGGTAGCGACGTCGCCGCTTGCCGTGACCCCGATGTAGGCGGTCATCGCCTGGATGCTCTCTACCGGGTTGAGGCTCATGTTGGGGTTGTTGCCGGCGACCATGAGAACGATCATCGTCTCACCCAATGCCCGTGAGATTCCCAAGATGACCGACGCGATGACTCCCGAGATCGCTGCGGGGAAGACGACTCTGGTCGCCACATGCACCTTCGCCGAACCTAGAGCGTAGGCACCCTCACGGAGACCGGCCGGCACCGCTCGCATCGCGTCCTCGGAGATCGACGTGACGATCGGAACGATCATGAGACCGATGCACAACGAGGCAGCGCCGGCCATGAAGAATCCGGGTGGGCCGCCGAGGAAACTTCCCGGCCAGATGTCTTGGAGTAGCGGGGTGAGAAAGTAGACGCCGAAGAATCCGATGGCGACAGTGGGCACACCGGCCAGCACCTCGAGCACCGGCTTGACCACTTTTCGGAATCCGGGGCGGGCGTATTCGCTGAGGTAGATCGCTGTTCCGAGGCCGATCGGGATGGCGAAGACCATGGCCCAGAGGACGACGTTTAGAGTTCCGACCACCAAGGGGACGACCCCGAAACGGTCGGACCGCGGTGCCCATTCGGTGCCGGTCAGGAAGTCTATGATCGGGACGTCACGGAAGAACCCGATGGTCGGCCCCACCAGGGCGACGACGATCCCAGTCGTGGTGATCACTGAGATGGCCGCCGCGACGGCGAGGAGGGCCTTGATGGCCTTCTCGCCGTAACGTTTGCTGGACGCCTCAAGGCGGCGGGCACGGGTGCCCGCCGCATCGAAGGCTGTCATCTGACGGTCAGTCATGACAGACGAAGTCTCTCTACGTCGTTACTTGCCTAGGTCCGCGACACGCTTCTTCGACTCCTCGACCTGCGCATCGTTGAGCGGGATGAAGATGGCCTCGGTGGTGATGTCCTCCTGGTTCTCCAGGTAGAACTCGAAGAACGCGACCACCTCGGGACGCTGCACGGCATCCGCGGTGGCGTACCAGAACAACGGCCGTCCCAGCGGGTTGTAGGCGCCCTCGATCACGTTGTCCAACGTGGCGGCCACGCACTCGCCCGTGGCAGGGTCCTGGACTTCCAGGGCCCGGACCTTGCCGCCCGCCTCCTGCACGTACGAGAACGGAACGAAGGCCATTGCCCACGGGTCGCCGGAGACGCCGTTGACCGCAGCGTTGTCGTCCTCACCGATGTCGTTGTACCCCGTGGTGATCCGGCCCTCTTCGCCGTTGATCGCTTCGGTCCAGTAGTCGAAGGTGCCAGAGTCCTCGCCCGCCCCGTACAGGGTGATCGGCTCATCTGGAAGTTCGGTCTCCAGACCGGTCACGTCGCCCCAGCTGTCGACCGGCGAGTCGAGGTCCCAGATCTGCTTGAGCGAGTCGACGGTGATGCACTGCAGCGGGTTGTCCGGGTGGACCACCGCACCGAGCGCGTCGTTGGCGACCTGAACCTCCGCGTAGGCGACGTCGTTCGCCGCGCAGGCTTCGACCTCCGACTCCTTGATCGCACGGGAGGCACCGGTCATGTCGAGCTCACCGTTGCAGAACTTCTCGAACCCGCCGCTGGTGCCCGAGGTGCCCACCGGCACCGACACGCCCGGGTTGGCGTCCTCGAAGGCCTCCGCGGCCGTCTCGCTCAGCGGCGCGACGGTGCTGGAGCCGTCGAACACGATGGTGCCCGACAGCCCGGAAGAGTCGCTGCCGGTGGTGTCGCTATCACCGCTGCCGCACGCCGCGGCGGCCAAGGCCAGCGCGAGCGCGGCCGAGGTCAGGCCGATGCTTCGCATTCTCCTGGTCACGTCTGCCTACTCCTAGATTGCTTCAGGGGTCACGGCGTCGCCGCCAATCGGCGACGACGCAACTCATGAAAGGCGCTCGACATGAGTCCACGCCGAACCGAAGGTGAACGGATGTTGAACGATGACGTAGACCTCAGCGCAGGTCACGAGTCAATAACGGTACGGCCGGCCGTGCGCCGTTACCAAGTGTTCACATTTGGGCAGATGGGCACGAACGGCCACCCTTCGCTCAGCCAGGCTAGCGGCAACGCCGCTCGGTTAGGGCGTTGTGGCGGCTGTCAAGGGCGTGTCGCTCGGGCAAACGGAAGCGGAGTTCCGGATGGTCGACGAGATCCTCGCCGCGACCCGTCGTACCCAGCAAAGGATCCGGCTGCTCCCGGCCCGGGTGACGGTGTACCTGGTCCTGGCGGGTTGCCTGTTCGCCGAACTCGGCTACCCGCAGGTGTGGCGGAAACTGACCGCCGGTCTGACCGGGCTGGACCTGGCCGCCCCGTCCTCGGGCACGCTACGGGAAGCCAGGCGGCGACTCGGGTCCGCGCCGCTACAGGCGTTGTTCGACCCGCTGCGTGGCCCGGCCGTGACCACGGCGAAACACGCCGTGCGATGGCGGGGTCTGCTGCTGACCGCGATCGACGGGACCACGATGTCCGTCGCCGACGCCGGGAAGGTCCGGACCCGCTACCGCAAACAACGGGGTAACCACGGCGGCGCCGGCTACCCGGCACTACGGCTCAGTGTCCTGCTGACCTGCGGTACCCGCTCGATCATCGACGCCGCGTTCGACCCGATCAGCACCGGCGAACTCGACCAGGCCCGCACCCTGGCCCGTAGCCTACGGGCCGGGATGCTGTTGCCGGCCGACCGTAACCACGCCGCCGCCGACCTCATCGCCACCCTCGTCGCGACCAGGGCCGACCTGCTGATCCGCTGCAAGAACGGCCGCCGCCTGCCCGTGATCACCCGTTACCGCGACGGGTCCTGGCTATCGACCATCGGCACTGTACGCGTGCGGGTCATCGACGCCCAGATCAGCGTCACCACCAGCGACGGCACCCACACCAGCGGCTACCGGCTGGTCACCACCCTGCTCGACGCGCACCGCTACCCCGCCGGCGACCTGATCCGGCTGTATCACCGCAGGTGGGAGATCGAAACCGCCTACCTGGAGATCAAATCCAGCATCCTCGGCGGTCGGGTCCTGCGCGCCCGTACCCCCGACGGCATCGACCAGGAGATCTACGCCCTACTCACCGTCTATCAGGTACTGCGCACCGCCATGACCGACGCCACCGACAGCCAGCCCGCCACCAGCCCCGACCGGGCCAGCTTCACCACCGCCCTGAACGCCGCCCGCGACCAGATCACCAACGCCGCCGGCGTCCTCGCCGACACCGTCATCGACCTGGTCGGCGCCATCGGCCGCGCGGTCCTGGCCCACCTGCTACCCGACCGCCGGATCCGGGTGAAGACCCGGATGATCAAACGCTCGAACTCCAAGTACCAGGCTCGCGGACCCAGCATAGACCGGCGCAGCTACAAAGCGACTATAGCAGTCGATATCATCACAAACCATTGCGAAGCATCCGCCGGACCTTAACCGAGCGGCGTTGAGGCTAGCCGGGGAGCAGTCAGTCGCCTGCAGTTGACCAGGTTGTACCGCTGGGCCCAACCACCCTCGACCAGCTGACCCGCCGCCCACCACCACGGCGCTGCCGCCACCGGCCACGCCGACCCCACAGTCACGATGACCCACGAGACTTGGGACTACTTACGTTCAACCTGCGTTCACCCTTGAGTTCTCAAGCGCTCACGTCAAGGGTCTGTGATGGTCGGCGGTAGTCGCCACTACACGACAGGGACGGACGATGAGCGATAGCACGACCGACCGGTCTCTATCGGCATCACCTCCGGGCTTGCCCCGCGTCTGGCGGTACACCGCGTCCTGCGCCGGAAAGACCGACGACGCAGGCGAGCACCACAACCGCCTGGTCGTGTCCGACAACACTGGACGCCTGTTCACCGCCCCAGATGACACGTAAACCGAGGACCACAGCACGGGCCGGTTCGGTGAGGAGAAGGCCCGTGGTCTCCCGCACAACGGTCCGCACCAGATTCCTCCTGCTCATCATCGATCCAGACCGCGCGGCGATGGAGGCACTTGCCGAGCAGCTACGGCATTGCCGGATCGACGTGATCTGCTCAGATGATGCCGCGGAAGCCCTCGTCCGAGCCGGCGCATTGACCCCGGACGCGGTGCTCACCGCCGCCACGGTCGCACCATTGGACGGAGCATCGATAGCGCGCGCCCTGCAACGATGCGGCGCCATCCCCACCTTGGTCGGCGTCGGTCAGGACGACGGCCATCACGCTTCCGCCGCATTGTCTGTAGGTGCACGGGCCTGCATACCCCGCCCCTACCGGCTCAAGGACATCCTGCCGCTGCTACGTGCCATATCCCCAGACACGGTGACCGACGACCGGCCGCCCCTGCACGCAGGTGCTCTCACCCTCGATTCGGCAGCCCACGCGGTCTACCTGCACGGCAGTCGGATCAGCCTGCCTCTTCGCGAGTTCCAGCTCCTTCACCTGCTGATGCTGCACGCGGGACGAGTGGTGACGCGCCATCAGATCAACCAGCTGGTCTGGGCAGGCGAAGGCGAAGGATCCAATACCGTCAACGTCCATATCCGGAGGCTGCGCACCCGTCTCGGCGACAATCCAAAGGAACCGTTTATCATCGTCGCAGTGCGCGGCATAGGCTACCGCCTCGATCCGCCGACGTCCCCCTCATTTGGCGACAAGAAGTACTGAAACCGCAGCCAGGTTCATCAGACTAGTGGCGGGAACCGAAAGGCACGACAAAGCTCACCGTACCGTCGGGGTCAACCCGCAGCTCGGGTCTGACCGGCACGGCCGGATCGCGGCCGGCCGCGGCCGCGAAGACGCCGTCCAGGTCGGCGCAGCCGCCGACCTCTGCCAGGGTGACCCGGGTCGGTGGCAGCAGGCTCCACTGCCCCGCGTCGGCGCGGCCAAGGGCGGTGGACGGCGGCACCCAGACCGTGTGGTCCGCCTCACCGGAGACGTCCCGGGGGACCTGGCCGGCCGGCAGCCGCGCCACGAAGAAGTAGGTGTCGAACCGGCGCGGCTCGAACTCGGGCGTGATCCACCTGCTCCACGCCGCGAGCAGATCGGCACGCAAGGTCAGTCCGCGACGCCGTAACAGGTCTCCGAAGCTGAACGAGCGGGCCAGCAGCGCCTGCCGCTCGGCCTCCCAGTCGTCACCGGCCACATCGCCGACGACCGTGTCCCCGTCCGGACCGGCGAGCAGCACCCCGGCTTCCTCGAAGACCTCGCGGGCGGCGGCGCAGACGACCGCCTGCGCCTCGGCCGGCGGGCACCCGAGCCGGGCGGACCACTCGGCCGGCTCCGGTCCGGCCCAACGCAGGTCCGTGCCGGCGTCGGACGGGTCGACCCCGCCGCCGGGAAAGGCGTACACGCCGCCGAAGGCCACCGCCGCGACCCGCCGGATCAGGTACGCCTCGAACCCACTCGCGCCGGGCGGGGTCGACGGGCGCAGCAGCAGCACCGTCGCCGCCACCCGTGGCTGCACCGGGGAGCGACCTGCCGCATAGAACCGACTGGCCTGCTCGATCATCGGCTCGGGAACCGGGAACGCCAGCGGTACGGCGACGCTCGATTTGTCGTCGATGGTCACGCCGTGAGGGTAGGCGGACGACGGGCCGCCCACCAGTTCGCCCCGTCGTGCCGGCGCGTCGGCACGGTCGGTTAGCGTGCTGGGCATGACACGTTGGGGAATTCTGGCCACCGGCGGCATCGCCGCCCGCTTCGTCGAGGACCTGCGGCTGCTGCCCGACGCCGAGGTGCTGGCCGTCGGCTCCCGCTCCACGCCCGCCGCCCGGGCATTCGCCGACCGGTTCGACATCCCGAGGGCGTACGGGTCGTGGGCGGAGCTGGCGGCGGACACCGACGTCGACGTCGTCTACGTGGCGACCCCGCACTCCGCGCACCACGCCGCCACGATGACCTGCCTCACGGCCGGTCGGGCGGTGCTCTGCGAGAAGCCGTTCACCCTCGACCTGGCGACCAGCACCGAGCTGGTGGAGACCGCCCGCGACCGCGACGTGTTCCTGATGGAAGCGATGTGGATGCGCTGCAACCCGACCATCCGGCGGGTGTGCGAGCTGATCGCCGACGGGGCGATCGGCGAGGTGACCGCCATTCACGCGGACTTCGGGCTGGCCGGCCCGTTCGCCCCGGAGAGCCGGCTGCGGGACCCCGCGCAGGGCGGTGGTGCGCTGCTGGACCTCGGGGTGTATCCGGTGAGCCTGGCGCATCTGGTCCTCGGCCGGCCGGACTCGGTGCACTCCTGGGCACAGCTCACCCCGGAGGGCGTGGACCAGAACACCGGCGTCCTACTGGGCTACGGCAGCGGCGCGGTGGCGGCGCTGACCTGTGGGCTGGTCGGTGCGACCGCGGTCGCGGCGACGATCACCGGCAGCACGGGGCGGATCGCGCTGCCGGACCCGTTCTTCTGCCCGAGTGAGTTCACCCTGCGCCGGGCCGGCTCCGATCCGGAAACCATCCGGGTGGTGGAGCCGGCCGGCAACGGCTACCAGTACGAGGCGGCCGAGGTGCAGCGGTGTCTGACCGCCGGGCTGCGGGAGAGCCCGTTGGTGCCGCCCGCGGTGAGCCTCGAGGTGATGGAGTTGCTGGACACGATCCGGGGCCAGATCGGCGTCAGCTACCCCTGAGCGGGTTCGGACACGACAGCCGGGGTCACGAGCGGGTGGCTACCCCGAGTTGGTCAAGCAGGTCACGGACGCGGCGCTCCACGGCGTCGCGGATCGGGCGGATGTCGGCGACACCCAGGCCGGCCGGGTCGTCGAAGCTCCAGTCCTCGTAGCGTTTGCCGGGCAGTACCGGGCAGGCGTCACCGCAGCCCATGGTGACGACGACGTCGGCGGCGGCCACCACCTCCTCGGTCCACGGCTTCGGGTACTCGCCGGTGATGTCGATGCCGCGCTCGGCCATCGCGGCGACCACCGCCGGATTGACCTCGATGCCCGGATCGGATCCACCGGACCAGGCGACCGCACGGTCCCCGGCGAGGTGGGTGAAGAAGCCGAGGGCCATCTGTGAGCGGCCGGCGTTGTGGACGCAGAGGAACAGCACGATCGGCCGGTCGTCGCTGCGCAGCCCTTCGACCCGGGCCAACGCGGTGAGCCGCTGCCGGGCGAACCGCTCGGCGAGCAGCGGCAGGAAGTGGACGACGGTGCTGTGCGCGGCGAACTGGTCGTAGCTGGTGTGCAGGAACCGTTCGATGGTCTCGGCTCCGTAGACACCGTCGAACTCGTTGCGCAGCCGGACGGCGGCGGTGTGCAGGGCGGTGGTCTGGTCCATCGACAGGTCGGGGCGTCGGTGCGCGGTGACGTCGGTCATAACTTCTCCGTAGGTGATGGCGGGTGCCAGCCGGTCGACCCGGTCGGCGAGGTCCGCGAGGGCCGCTTCGAACGCGGCGTCGTCGTCGACTCGGGTCGGGTCGGGTACGGCCCAGTGCAGTCGCGGGTTGGAGTGGTCGGCGAGGGTCTCGTGGGCGTTGTCGCAGACGGCGACGATCAGGTCGTTGGGGCGGAGCACGTCGTCGAGGCGTACCGGTGGGATTTCCGGCACGGTGAGGCCGTGCCGGTGGGCGACCCGGATGGCCCGTGGGTGGATGCGGTTGGCCGGGTCGGTGCCGGCCGAGGCGGCCGGCACCGGGCTGCGCCGCCGCCAGAGAGCGGCGGCAAGGTGCGACCGCGCGGAGTTGGCGGTGCAGACGAACATCACCCGGGCGGCGGTTCTGGCCGGTTGCGGATGCAGCCCGAGGAGCGCGTCGGGGACGAGCCGGACGTACGTGCGTCGGCGGTCGCCCTCGGACCGGATCCGGCGCAGCAGCCCGCAGTCCTGCAGCACCTTGAGGTGGTGGGCGACCAGGTTGGTCGGCAGGTCAAGCCTCCTGGCGATTTCGCCAGGAGCGGCGTCGGCGACCAGCAGGATGTCGACGATCGCCAGCCGGGACGGATCGCCGAGCGCGGCGTGCACCCGGGCTCGATCCTCAAGGGTAAAATTTTCAGCTAACATCGACTCAATGATGACTGAGCTATCGTACCGAAGCAACCCGTCTGTACCCGGCGAACTGGTGGCCGGACCGGCCGGCATGTGATCTATGTCAAGAGTTGCGGACGCTGTCACTCGGTCGTGATTGAATCATCTTGTGCTGATATCAGATGCGCCTGATGTGTTGCGCCTGCTGGCCGACCCGCTGCGCGCGCAACTCGTCGGGCTGCTGGCCCAGGGGCCGGCGTGCACCTGCCACCTGGTCGACGACACCGGCGCCAAGCAGCCGAACGTCTCCAACCACCTGCGGTTGCTGCGCGAAGCCGGCCTGGTGACGGCCGAAGCGTACGGCCGGTTCACCTATTACCGACTGGTGCCCGAGGCGCTGCGCGCCGCCGCGACGCACTTGGCCGACCTCGCCGACCAGGCCACCGCCAACGCCGAATCCCGCCGGGAGTGCTGAATGACCGCCACCGAAACCCGCGGCGCGATGGCCGGCCTGTCGCGCCTCGACCGGTTCCTCCCGCTGTGGATCGGGCTGGCGATGGTCGCCGGGCTCGCCCTGGGCCGGCTCGTGCCCGGTCTGGACTCCGCGCTGGAGGCGGTGCAGATCGGCGGCATCTCGTTGCCGATCGGGCTCGGCCTGCTGATCATGATGTATCCGGTGCTGGCCAAGGTGCGCTACGACCGCCTCGGCACGGTCACCGCCGACCGCCGGCTGCTGGTCTCCTCGCTGGTGCTCAACTGGATCGTCGGCCCGGCCCTGATGTTCGCCCTGGCCTGGATCTTCCTGGCCGACCACGCCGAGTACCGCACCGGCCTGATCATCGTCGGTCTGGCCCGGTGCATCGCCATGGTGATCATCTGGAACGACCTGGCGTGCGGAGACCGGGAGGCCGCCGCCGTCCTGGTCGCGCTCAACTCGATGTTCCAGGTCCTGGCGTTCGGTGTGCTCGGCTGGTTCTACCTGTCGGTGCTACCCGAGTGGCTCAACCTCGCCGGGGAACCGTTACGCGTCTCAGCCTGGGAGATCGCGGCAAACGTACTGGTCTTCCTCGGCATCCCGCTACTGGCCGGCTACCTCACCCGCCGGTTCGGCGAGCGGGCCAAGGGCCGGCACTGGTACGAGACCCGGTTCATCCCACGGATCGGGCCGGTCGCGCTCTACGGGCTGCTGTTCACCATCGTGATCCTGTTCGCGCTGCAGGGTGACGCGATCACCGGGCAACCGTGGGACGTGGCCCTGATCGCCGTACCGCTACTGGCCTACTTCGCCCTGATGTGGGCCGGCGCGTTCCTGCTCGGCCGGGCGATCGGGCTGCGATACGAACGCACCACGACCCTGGCGTTCACCGCAGCCGGCAACAACTTCGAGCTGGCGATCGCCGTAGCCATCGGCACCTTCGGCGTGACCAGCGGCCAGGCGCTCGCCGGCGTGGTCGGCCCGCTGATCGAGGTGCCGGTGCTGGTCGCCCTGGTATACCTGAGCCTCGCGCTACGTCGGCGGATGTTCCCGGCGGAGCCGTCCGCCCCGTCGCCCGTCACCGTTGGAAAGGGATAGCCGACCCATGGCAGGTAAGCCCAGTGTGCTGTTCGTCTGCGTCCACAACGCGGGCCGGTCCCAGATGGCCGCCGGCTGGCTGCGTCACCTCGGCGGCGACGCGGTCGAGGTCCGCTCGGCCGGCTCCGCGCCGGCCGAGTCGGTCAACCCGGCGGCGGTCGAGGCGATGCGCGAGGTCGGCATCGACATCACCGACCAGACGCCGAAGCTGCTGGAGTGGTCCACCGCCGAGTCCTCGGACGTAATCGTCACGATGGGCTGCGGCGACGCCTGCCCGGTCTTTCCCGGCAAGCGGTACGAGGACTGGCAGCTGACCGACCCGGCCGGCAAGGGCGTCGAGGCGGTCCGGCCGATCCGCGACGAGATCCGCCGCCGGGTCGAGGCGCTGCTCGCCGACCTGGTGCCGGCCGGCCGACCCGGCGGCTGAGCGCCACCGGGCCCGGGTCAGCTGAACAGCGGACGGACGACGAAGTACATCACCGCGCCGATGCTGCCGGCCGCCGGGAAGGTCAGGATCCAGGCGCCGACGATGTTCCCGGCGACGTTCCACCGTACGGCTGACAGCCGCTTGGTCACCCCGACGCCCATGATCGCCGAGGTGATGGTGTGCGTGGTGGAGATCGGCGCGCCGAGCACCAGGGCGTTGAAGTAGAGCACCGAGCTGGCGACGGTCTCGGCGGCGAACCCCTCCGGCGGCCGCAGGTCGATGATCTTGCGACCGAGGGTACGGATGATCCGCCAGCCACCGGCGTAGGTGCCCAGCGCCAGCACGGTCGCCGAGGTCCAGAAGACCCACTCCGGGATGGTTTCGGCGTCCGACTGGAAGCCACCGACGAACAGCGCCAGCACCACGATGCCGATGGTCTTCGCGGCGTCCTGCATGCCGTGCCCGACCGACATCGCCGCTGCCGAGATTCCCTGCGCGATCCGGAAGCCCCGGTTGAGCTTGCCCGGATGGCCGTTGCGGAAGATCCACTGCACAGCGAGCATGACCAGGAAGCCGAGGCCGAAGCCGACCAGCGGGGAGAGCACCATCGGTGCCACCACGTCGCTGGCGATGCCGCCCCACAGCACGGTGCCGGAGGCGGCGATGGTGGAGCCGACCAGGCCACCGATCAACGCGTGGGACGACGACGACGGCAGACCGAAGTACCAGGTGATCAGGTTCCAGGTGATCGCGCCGACCACACCGGCGAAGACGATGCCGAGGCTGGAGACGCCGGCCGGCAGTTCGACCAGGCCGCTTCCGACGGTCTTGGCCACCTCGGCGCCGAAGTGGGCGCCGATGAAGTTGCCGATGGCGGCCATGATCAGGGCGACCCGTGGGGTGAGTGCCCGGGTGGAGATGCTGGTGGCGATGGCGTTGGCCGCGTCGTGGAACCCGTTGGTGTAGTCGAAGACCATGGCAACGGTGATCACCGCGAGGACGGCGATGAGTTCGGCGCTCACCCGGCTCAGGACTCCTTGACCGCGATGGTCTCGACTGTGTTGGCCACGTGCTCGAAGGCGTCGCAGGCGGCCTCCAGCTCGTCGGCGACCTCCTTCATCTTCAGCACGGTGAGTGCGTCGTACTCGCCGGAGAAGAGCCGGACCAGCAGCATCCGGTACGCCCGATCACCCTCGTTCTCCAGCCGGTTGCACTCGATCCAGTAGTCCTTCAGATCCTTCATCGCCCGCAGCCGGGGCATCGCGTCGGCGGTCACCCGGGCCTGCTGGTCGAGCACCGCGATCAGCTCGTGCATCTCCCGGGGCAGCGACGGCAGCTGGGTCAACCCGTAAAGGTAGAGCAGGTTGCCGACCGCCTCCAGGTGGTCCATCACGTCGTCGAGCTGGCTGCCGAGCCGGTAGATGTCCTCCCGGTCGAACGGGGTGATGAACGCCGAGTTGATCTTCTTGTAGAGGTCGTGGGTGATCTGGTCGCTGTCGTGCTCGACCTCGGTGAGCCGCTCGCTGACCGACTGGACGTCGACCCCGGGCAGGGCGAGTTCGTTGAGCAGCTCGGTGCCCCGCATGAGGTTCCGCGCGGCCTTGGTGAACAGTTCATAGAAGGCGCCCTCGACCGGGCGGAAGGAGAACTTCACAGCGCAGACCTCGTCGGAGACGGTGGGGAACAGGGGCTGGCCACGGGAAACGCCCGCGCGCACTGCAGGGAATGCTAGGGAACAGTGAATCGCGTCTGCTCGCGGCCCACCCCCGTACACCTACGAGTCAGTCTCTGTTCATCCGCCGTTCACTTTCAGCCCGTCCCCGGCGAGCAGCCGGGCATGCTCCTTGCGCAGGTCGAACCGGGCCGGCGGGTAGCTCAGCTCCAGATCCGCGAAATGCTCCCGGAGCAGGTGCGCCAGCGCCCAGTCCCGGTACCACTTGCGGTCGGCCGGCACCACGAACCAGGGCGCGGCGTCCGTGGCACACCGGCTCAACGCCTCCGTGTACGCGGCCTGGTAGTCCGGCCACTTGGTACGCGCGTCCACGTCCCCCGGGTGGTACTTCCAGTGCTTGGTCGGGTCGGTCAACCGGGACAGCAGCCGCTCCCGCTGCTCCCCGTAGGAGATGTGCAGGAACACCTTGATCAGCACGAACCCCTCGTCGGCCAGCCCGGCCTCGAATTCGTTGATCTCGTCGTACCGGGCCCGCCAGGTCTCCTCCGGCACCAGCGACTCGACCCGTACCACCAGGACGTCCTCGTAGTGTGACCGATCGAACACCCCGACCTGGCCGGCGCCCGGCAACGCCCGGCGGATCCGCCACAGGAAGTGGTGCCCCAGCTCCTCCTCGGTAGGTGGCCCGAACGCCCGGATCTGCAGGCCGAGCGGATTCATCGCGCCGGCCACCCGCTTCACCGCGCCGCCCTTGCCGCCGCAGTCCATCGCCTGCAGCACCAGCAGCATCCGCCGACCGGCCGCGTCGCCGGCAACCGCCTGGGCGTGCAGCATCTCCTGCTGCTCGGCCAACTCGTCGCCGATCCGGCGGACCTCGGCGCGGGCCCACGACTTGCGGTCCGGCCCGGTCACCGACAGCGCCGGCAGCCCCGGCGTCGACCTCGGGTCGATCGCGGACAGGTCGACCGGCCGGCCGGCGCCGACCCGAAGCAGTTCCCGGACAGGTGGCTCGTACAGGTCAGCAGTCATCCGACGATCATCACCCAGCCGGCCCCCGGCCGACCAGCCGACCGCTACCCGACCGGCCGGCCACCCGACCGGCCAACCGGCGAGCCGGTCGGGTCAGCAGACCAGCGCCAGCCACTTCCGGTAGGCCGAGGCGAACGGCTCGGTGCCGTCACCGAGCGCGTCCTGCAACCAGCGGGCGGCGGCCCAGGCCGACTCCACCACGTCCTCCGGGTAGCCGTACCGCGCCCGGTGCTCGGCGAACTCGTCCTCGTCGCGCAGCTCCACGAGGCCGGTCGCCCGGCGCCGCACCACATCAAGATCAAGATCAATGAGGTGTACGGTGGACTCGTCCTCCCAGCGGGCCGGGCTGGCGATGTCGCAGTAGACCTCACTGGTGCGCGGCGGCGGGTTGAACATGCAGGTCCACCACTGCTCACGCGGCACCAGCAAGACGAACGGGATCTGCTCCACCGACGGGCGACCGTGGTAGATCGACTCGGTGCCCCGGGGCACGCCGAGCCACACGCCGACCTCGTCCTCAGTCAACCGGCGGGCAGGGTAGTCGCGGTGGGCCGAACCGTCGTACTTGCGATAGACCACCCGTACGACATCGCTGGACATGTGTCGCACCTTAACCGATGGCCGCCCACCGGAAGGCAACGTGCAGGTGACGCCCGGGTGCCCGCGACGGCACCGGCGGCACGCTGTGGATGACCGCCCGGGACGACGCTGGTGATCGGTACTGTCACCGGGTGACCCCTGCGACGACCACCAGCACCGCGTCCGCTCCGGCGGCCCCGCCGCGCTCGGCCGGCCGCTCCGGCAACGGCCGGCCGAGCGCCGCCCAGCTGCTCGCCGCCGCGGTCGGCGCGGTCCCCGGCGGCGCGGCCCGGCCCGGCCAGCAGGAGATGACGACGGCGATCGCCGACGCCATCCGCAGCCGGCACCACCTGCTCGTGCAGGCCGGCACCGGCACCGGCAAATCGCTGGCCTACCTGGCGCCCGCGCTGACCGTCGACGGCCCGGTGGTGGTCTCCACCGCCACCCTGGCGCTGCAGTCCCAGCTGGTCGAGCACGACCTGCCCCGGCTCGCCGACGCGGTCGAGCCGATCCTGCGCCGCCGGCCCACCTTCGCCGTCCTCAAGGGCCGGCACCACTACCTGTGCCTGGCCCGGCTGGAGGACTCGGCCGAGGAGGAGCCGACGGACCTGTTCGACGCCGCCGGCGACAACGGTGCCGGTGGCGGCGCTGGCAGCGGCAACGGTGGCGGTGGCACCCGCTGGCTGGGTGCCGCCGGCCGGCTCGGCAAGCAGGTGCAACGGGTGCGTGACTGGGCGATGGAGACCGACACCGGCGACCGCGACGAGCTGGACCCCGGCGTCGACGACCAGGTGTGGCGGCAGGTGTCGATGCCGGCCCGGGAGTGCGTCGGGGCGGCCCGCTGCCCGTACGGCGAGGAATGCTTCGCCGAGGCGTCGCGGTTCCGGGCCCGCGAGGCCGACGTGGTGGTCACCAACCACAGCCTGCTCGCCGTCGACATGCTCGCCGGCCGGCACATCGTGCCGCCGCACAAGCTGCTGATCGTCGACGAGGCCCACGAGCTGGCCGACCGGGTCTCGTCGGCCGCCCAGGCCGAGCTCACCCCGGAGGTGATCGACCGGGCCGCCCGGCGGGCCCGTCCGCTGCTGCCGCCGGAGACCGCCGAGCAGCTCACCGAGGCCGGCGACGCCCTCGCCGTCGGGCTGGGTGAGTCGCCGGCCGGCCGGCTCACCAGCGGCCTGCCGCCGGCGCTGCACGAGGCGTGCACCCTGCTGGAGTCGGCCACCCGGGCCGCGCTGGAGAAGATCGGCGACATCAAGGCCGACGACCCGGACCCGGTCCGCAAGCAGCAGGCCAAGTCGGTGCTGGACGAGCTCTCCACGACCGCCCAGCGGCTGCTCGACGAGGCCGAACACGACGTCGCCTGGGTGGAGAAGCCGGACGGCCCGGCCGCCAACCGCCGGGCGCTGGTGGTGGCGCCGCTGTCGGTGGCCGGCACCCTGGCCAGCCACCTCTACGAGGAGCGGACCGTGGTGGCCACCTCCGCCACCCTGGCCCTGGGCGGCCGGTTCGACACGGTGGCCCGGTCGCTGGGTCTGGAGACCGCCGCCCCGGCCACCGAGCAGGCCGAGGCGGTCACGGACGACGATCTCAGTTGGCGGTCACTCGACGTCGGTTCCCCGTTCGACTACCCCAAGCAGGGCATCCTGTACGTCGCCGCGCACCTGCCCCGGCCGACCGTCTCCGGGCTGCCCGCCCAGGCCGGCGAGGAGCTGCTGTCGCTGATCGGCACGCTCGGTGGCCGTACGCTCGGATTGTTTTCGTCCCGGCGGGCCGCGCAGCAGGCCGCGGAGCTGGTCCGGGCCCGGACCGGGCTGACCGTGCACGTGCAGGGCGAACAGGCGTTGCCGCTGCTGGTCCGCCGGTTCCGGGAAGACCAGGCGAGCTGCCTGTTCGGCGTGATGTCGCTGTGGCAGGGGGTGGACGTGCCCGGCGACGCCTGCCAGCTGGTGGTGATCGACCGGCTGCCGTTTCCCCGGCCGGACGAGCCACTGGCCGCCGCCCGCGCCGCTGCCGTGGACGCCGCCGGCGGCTCCGGGTTCGCGGCGGTCAGCGTGCCGATCGCCGCGGTACGCCTGGCGCAGGGCGCCGGTCGGCTGATCCGGTCGACCGGTGACCGGGGTGTCGTGGCGGTGCTTGACTCCCGGTTGGAGACCGCCCGTGGCTACGGCGCGTTCCTACGCCGTTCGTTGCCGCCGTTCTGGTACACCACCCGGCCGGAGGTGGTGCAGGGCGCGCTGCGCCGGCTCGCCGCCAGCTGACCCGCCGTCGGGTCACGGGGGGCTGGTGCCGATCACCACGGACTCCGGCGGTGGCGGCGGCGGGACGTGCCGGCGGCGGGCCAGCCGGCGTACCGCCGTGTTCAGCACCGCGATCAGCGGTACGGCGACCAGCGCGCCGACGATGCCGGCCAGCACCACGCCGGAGGTCACCGCCAGCACCACGGCCAGCGGGTGGATCGCCACCGCCCGCCCCATGATCAACGGCTGCAGGACGTTGCCCTCCAGCTGCTGCACCGCGATCACCGCACCCAGGATGATCAACGCGGTGACCCAGCCGCTGTCCACCAGGGCCACCAGGATGGCCACGGCGCCGGACAGGGTCGCGCCGACGATCGGGATGAACGCGCCCAGGAACACCAGCGCGGCCAGCGCGAACGCGAACGGGATGTCGAACAGCACCAGGAAGATCCCGATGCCGACGGCGTCGATGAACGCCACCAGCACGGTCGCCCGGACATAGGCGACCAGGGTCATCCAGGCCGCGCTACCTGCGTCGTCGACCCGCCACCGGGCACCGGTCGGGAACAGCCCCACCAGGAACCGCCAGATCCGCTGCCCGTCCCGGAGGAAGAAGAACGTCGAGAACAGCACCAGCAGCGCACCGGTGAACAGCTCGACGACCGTCCCTGCGGTGGAGACCGCCCCGCTGGTCAACGTCTGGGTGTTCTCGTTGATCCAGTTCTGTCCGGCCTCGACGTACTGGTCGAGCTGTCCGTCGTCGAGCTTCAGCGGACCGGTGCGCAGCCACTGCTGGATCTCCCCGATGCCGCTGGACGCCTTCTCGCTCAGGTCCGGCAGGCCGGTGATGAACTCGTTGACCACCAGGGTCAGCGTGCCGACCACCCCGGCCAGCCCGGTGATGAGCACTACCGCCGTGGCCAGGGTGCGCGGGACGTGGGCCCGCAGCAGCCAGCCGACCGCCGGGGCGAGCAACGCGGCCAGCAGCAGCGCCACCAGCAACGGGATGATGACGATCCGGACGTCGCCGATGACCCGCAGCAACGCCCAGCCGACGATGCCGATCACGATCAGCCGCCACGACCAGGCGGCGGCGATCCGTAGCGCGTGCGGCACGTCCGCGTCGTCGCGGCTCGTGGTCGACAGGTGTCCGGCGCCCGGCGGCGGGGTCTCCGCGCCCGGGTCGGCACCCGCGCCGGCCAACTCGTCGGCGGCGCCGGCCGCGGCGGCCCGGCGGGACCGTTCCCGCTCCCGGGCGGTCCGCACCGACTCCCGCCCGGCCTCGTACGCCTGGCGAAGCCGCCCTCTCATCTGTTGCAGCCGGCTCAAGCGAACCCCCGGAGTCGAGTATCGGTGCGTACACGGTAACGGGCACATGTCCGTCGTTGCTGCCGCTACCTCCCTGAACTCTCCCCGATGTGCCCCGTACGGGCATCGGGCAACCATCCGGCCGACCCACCCGCGACCGGCCGGCACACGCACGCGGTACGGTTCGGTCGTGACCGCCGACCCACCGCACGACAACGGTTTGCCGATCCGCCTGCTGCACGACCGGGTGCTGGTCAAACTCGAAGGCGGCGAGGGCGAACGCCGCTCCACCGCCGGCATCGTGATCCCGGCCACCGCGTCGGTTGGCCGGCGACTGTCCTGGGCGACCACGGTCGGGGTCGGACCCAACGTACGCTCGATCGTCACCGGCGACCGGGTGCTGTTCGACCCGGAGGACCGCTCGGAGGTCGAGCTGCACGGCCGGGGCTACGTCCTGCTCCGCGAACGCGACGTACACGCGGTAGCCGCCCAACGGGTCGAAGAAGACTCCACCGGCCTCTACCTCTGACTCGCTGCCTCCGGCTCCGGCCGTTGGCGCTGGCGCTGGCGCTGGCGTTGATCCAATACGCCCCATCAACTCGACACGCCGACACCACATCAGATCACCCGCATCCGATCCAGCGGTCGGTTACTGCTACCCGGCTGGGCACCGGACCAGTCAGCCGAATCAACATACTCTCGTCCAGCTCCCATCCTGATCAGGTCGCTTTCTCAGCTCCTGCTCGTTCCTGGCGTAGCTGCTCAAGCGTGGCCGTATCGGATGCGAGATCCGGGTGGTCGACCTGGCGGTCGAGGTCGACGACGAGTTCAAGCTCGCCGATCGCCTCGTCGAGGTTTCCCTCCGCCCGGTGGATCATCCCAATGTTATACCGGTTGACTGCTTCACTGGCACGGTCGCCGACCTCCTGCAGCATGGGTAGCGCCTGCTCGTAGTAGACCAGCGCCTGCCGCCGATCCCCAAGCCCGTTGTACACGCCGCCGATGTTGTTTAAAGTGTTTGCTTCACCAGCACGATCGCCAACCTCCCGCCGGATGGAAAGCGCCTGCTCGAAGTAGACCAGCGCCTGCCGCCGATCCCCAAGATTGTCGTACACACCGCCGATGTTGTTGAGGATGGTTGCTTCAGCGGCACGATCGCCAACTTCCCGCATGATGGGGAGAGCCTGCTCGAAGTAGACCAACGCCTGCCGCCGATCCCCCAATCCGTTGGACGCCGAGCCGATATTGCTCAGGATGGTTGCTTCACCAGCACGATCGCCGACTTCCCGCATGATGGGGAGAGCCTGCTCGAAGTAGACCAACGCCTGCCGCCGATCCCCAAGATTGTCGTACACCAGGCCGATATTGCTCAGGATGGTTGCTTCACCAGCACGATTGCCGACCTCCCGCATGATGGGGAGAGCCTGCTCGAAGTAGACCAACGCCTGCCGCCGATCCCCAAGATTGTCGTACACCAGGCCGATATTGCTCAGGATGGCTCCTTCGTTCCCACGGTCGCCGGCCTGGCGGTAGAGGTGCATGGCCTGCTCGTAGCTGGCTAGGGCTTGCCGGGGTCGCCCGGTGGCATATTGGGCCCAGCCCAAGTCATAGAAGGCGTCGGTGTCAGGGCCGAGAGTGAGGGTCGCGTTCGCCAGGGCTTCGACGTCGGCGAACCGGGACGTACGCAACCACACCCTCGCTACCTGGTCCCCGACCTGGCGGGCGATCGTCGGCTCCCAGCCGGCCACCGCCAGCCGGTGCACCTCCACCCACTGAGCGAGAGCAGTCATGACGGCGATCCGGGCGTGGCCGAGCCGGTGACCCAGAGTTCGTAGAGGGATCGTGCGGCGGCGGCGCAGGCCTGAGTGTATTCGTCGTCGGTGAGCAGGGGTCGAACGAGCGGGCGCAGGACGTTGGAGACGTAGTAGCGCGGTTCGCGGGTTTCCGGGTCGGTGCCCGCTTCGATCAGGCCCAGTTGGACCGCACGGTCGGTGTGGCGGGCGGCATCTGGGTGGTCGTGGACGGACCGGACAGTCTCGGCGGGGACGGGCAGTTCGACGACGTTGACCCTGGCGAGCATCCGTTGCAGCTCGGGGTCCTGGGAGCGCAGAAGGTTCTGCGCGAGGATGGTTTCCCGGCGGAACCGGTCGGCTTCCTGCTCGACGGCACGGATGAGTCCGTCGACGTCGAGGCTGGTGTCGGCGACGATCAGATCCAGCCAATCGAGCAGTCGCGGATTCCCCGCAGCAGCGTCGATGGCGCGCCTGCGGATGTCGGGGTCGAGGGGGGAACCAGGACGCAGGTTCGACAGGTTCGCCAGCTTCTTGTCCTGCTCGTTCTTGGTGAGGGTTTCGAGCGACTCGAAGGCAACGGTCGTCTCGGCAGGCACCGGGAATCGGTAGCGGCTGGTGATGATGACCCGGCTGGGGCTTCCGGTGTCGCGGATGGCGGTAAGTAGGGCGGGAAGGATCTCGGCCATCTCGGCGGAGAGCACGTAAGCGCCGTCGCGTTTGTCGAGGTTGCCGTCCTCGAAGTCGTCGAACACGAACAGGCACGGCGTCTGCCCGAGCGGCCCGTCGATGTCTAGCAGGCGGCGCAGGCGAGCGAGCAACGGGGCCTGGTCGTTGTCGAGCAGTTTGGTCGCCTCGATCTGCTGCTCCAGCGTGTCGAAGATGTCCCTGTCGGTGAGTTCCCGGAACTTGGCCAGGTCGACGCGGCCGTACCAGACGACGCGCCGGTGGGTTGGCATGCGTTCCAGCAGCCGGGCGGCGAGACTGCTCTTGCCGAGGCCACCCATTCCCGACAGGACCAGGGCCTGTGCCGCGCCGTCGCTACCGAGCGGTTGCTTGAGATTATGCAGACAGCGCTGGATGATCCGCCGTCGCCCGACGAAAGCGGATCGGGCGGCTACCCGGGACTGTTGGGTCCGCGGGTCGAGGAACTCCTGGTCGGCGTGGCGGAGCTGGATCCGGGTCCGTCCCTTGGTGTTCAGCGGTGTGACCATCGGGGCGAGCGGGGATCGGTCGGCGTAGACGCGCAGCAGGTGCCAGTTGCCGCGCTTGTGCGCGTACAGGTGCTGCCTGGCCTCGACGACGGCCCGGTCGATGGGCTGCCCGTCGGCCAGTGATCGGTAGAGTTCGGCGGCGAACTCGGTCGCGGAGACATCACCGACGGGCAGCGCCCACCCCAGCACGGTCGGTGCCCCGGCCCGGACCAGGCTTTCGCTCATCGACGGAAACACACCAGCGTCGGGGGCGTTGCCGGTGAGGCAGCCGGAGACGAAGACCAGGCGGGGCCAGTGCCCCGCCATGGCCTGAGCGATCTGGTCAGCGGTGGCGTAGGCGAGCCCACCAAACTCGTTCTCCACCAGGAAGACGGGTTGACCTTCGGTGTTGATGGTGGCGTGGCCGCTCAAGTGCAGGACGTCGAAGTAGCCGTCGCCGTAGTCCCGGGCGAGGAAGCGGAGCCCCTCCAGGGTGCCGCTTTCTTCGACGACCAGCTCGGTGCCGGTGCGGGTCGTGGCGGCCAGGATCGACGCCTCCTCCGCCTCGAAGTTGAGCACCGGCTCGACACCTTCCGGGGAGGTGGCCATGAACAGCACCCGCAGGGGACGGTTCGCCGGCTTGATGTCCTTGAGCGCCGTGTTGGTGCCGACCGCCCGTACCGAAAGCAGCGGCGCGTGGCCGGAGACGGCCAGGTACGAGTCGTCCACGGCGAGCAGCTCCCAGGGCAGGTGCCGCAGCCTTCCCGCCGTGGTGATCCGCAGTGTGGTGCCGGGAGGGTTGCCCAGGACCGGGGTCAACCATCGTTCATCGCCGTCGAGGAAGGTGGCCAGCTTCGCGCCGAGCTCGCGCAACTGCGGTGCGCCGAACACGTTCTGCGCCACAGCGTTCAGGCTGTAGTCACGTTCCACCGCACCGACTAGGCCCTCGATGGCCGCCTTGTCCACGCCACGGGCCTGGGGTCGGCCGCTACCGGTCGACAGGCGCAGCTCGGAGTAGTCGGAGGTCTGCTCGAAGATTTCCAACTCGTACGCGTGCAGCTCGGCCATTGTGGTCTCCGCCCTCAGCACTGCTTCGATTCGACCTGCTGGAAGGCGATCTCCAGCTCGCCCTGGCTGACGTTTGAGACTTCGAGCCGGGTGCCGTCGTTGAGCACGATCGTGACGGCGACGCCGTCGGGGCGCCGGGCTTGGCACCAGTCCCAGATCGTCTTGGCTGTGCCGACCCCGGCGAACACCAGCCCGATGACAGCGATCACTATCTCAGCGGATCGCTGCACCTCGACCGGCGACACAACCTCGCCAGGTTGGACACTCACGCCAAGAGCGCCGTGCAGCTCGGCAGCCCGCTGTGCGGCGTCCGGTCCCGAAACCTCAAGTACGGCAGTGCCCATCGCCTATCCCTCCGTCATCCGCTCAAGCTGGCCGAGAAATGCTCGCATCTGGTCCAGGTCTGGATGCTCCGTCTGCTCAGCCAGGGCGATCGCTTGGCGCTGAGTCTCTATGGCTTCGTCAACCTGCTCCATCTGCCGAAGCAGGACGGCCATGTTGTACCGCGCCATCGCCTCTGATCCACGATCACCGATGATGAGAAGAGCCTCAACAACTTGGCCTAGAGCCTCCTTGGCTTTAGCAAGATCGCCCTGATTAAAGCGAATTCCGCCGATGTTCATAAGGACAGTTGCTTCGCCAGCGCGGTTGCCGACGTCCCGCGCTATGAGGAGAGCTTGCTGGTAGTAGTCCAGTGCTTGCCTCCGGTCCCCCAGCCCGTCGTACACGCTGCCGATGTTGTTGAGGGCGATTGCTTCGCCAGCGCGGTCGCCGACGTCCCGGTGGAGGGGGAGGGCTTGCTGGTAGTAGTTCAGTGCTTGCCTTCGGTCCCCCAGCCCTTTGTAGACGAGACCCATGTTGACGAGGGTGACTGCTTCGCCAGCGCGGTCGCCGACGTCCCGGTGGAGGAGGAGGGCTTGCTGGTAGTAGTTCAGTGCTTGCCGCCGATCCCCCAACCCGTCGTACGCGCTGCCGAGGTTGTTGAGCGTCGCCGCTTCGCCAGCGCGGTCGCCGACGTCTCGCGCTATGAGGAGAGCTTGCCGGTAGTAGTCCAGTGCTTGCCGCCGATCCCCCAACCCGTCGTGCGTACCGCCGAGGTTGTTGAGCGTCGCCGCTTCGCCGGCGCGGTCACCGGCCTCGCGGTACAGGCGCAGCGCCTGCTCATAGCTGGTCAGAGCCTGCCGAGGATGCCCGGTGGACGACTGAGCCGAGCCTAGGTCGTAGAAGGCACCCGCATCCTCGCCCAGCGTCAGGGTCGCGGCTGCCAGGGCCGCCACATCGGCGAACCGGGACGTACGCAACCACACCCTCGCCACCTGGTGCCCGACGCTCCGGGCGATCGTCGCCTCCCGACCGGCCACCGCGAGTCGGTGCACCTCCACCCATCGGCTGACGGTTGCCATCGACCTAGCCGGCGTTTCCAGGTTCCCGAGACGACCGTCCGATGCCGCTGAGGCTGGAGCTTTCAACCCGGCACCCTCCCTGTCCCGTGTGGGGCGATCGTCTCGATACCACCACTGGTCGCCAGCAAGGCGAAACCCTCTACAACGGCCAGCAGGATATGGCCGGCACCGATCCGGCGACCAGGAATGACCATGATCTGACATCAGGCGAGTTGACCTTGGCTTCACCAGAGACGAAGTTGATCAGGATTGACGGTGATCGGCGGTCCTGGATGGCGACGGGTAGGCGGAGTACCGTCTGGTGTGGTGGTGTGCCGGGCTTCTCGGGCTGGTGTGCCGCTGTCCAGACCGTTGACGGGGAAGGGCTACCCGATGGCCACCATCGGCGACAACATCGCGCAGGTCAGGCGCCGACAGTCGATCACTCAGGAGCAGCTCGCGGCGGCGGCCGGGGTGAGCACGGAGACGATCCGGAAGCTGGAGACGAATCAGCGTACGACGCCTCGGATCGCGACGTTGCATGCGATCGCGCGGGCGTTGGGGGTGCCGACGACGACTCTGCTCGGGGATGCGAGCACCGGGGCGGCCCGTCGGGAGCCCGGTCATCGTCCGTTGGCGTTACTCGATCTGCGTCGGGTGTTGATCCCGGCGCGTGGACCGGCCGGGTACGTCGCTGACGAGGTGCCGGCGTTGCCGGCGGCGGGTGTGCCGGGACGTCTCGCCGAAGCGGACCGCGCCTACCACCAGGGCGACTACGCGGCGGCGCTGGCTGTGTTGCCGCCGCTGATCGCCGGAGCCCGGCACGCCGTCGAGAACGCCGACGACGCCAACAGGCCGGCCGCGTACCGGACCTTGACCCGCGCCTATGAGGTGGCCGGCAGCCTGTTGATCCAGGTACGGGCAGTTGACCTCGCCTACCAGGCGGTGACTGCTGCGCTGGATGCTGCCGCGTCCGCCGGGGACGAACTGCTCAGCGCGGTGACGGTCAAGCGCATGACCTGGCTGTTGCTGCGCCAGGGCCGGCTGACCGACGCTGAGCGGCTGGCGATCGCCACCGCTGACAGCGTCGAGCCCCGGATCTCCCGGGCCACTCCGGATGAGCTGGCGGTGTGGGGCTGGCTGATGGTGAGTGCAGCCGCTGCTTCCGCTCGGGACAACCGGCCGGACGACGCGGCCGCCCAGCTCGACGTGGCGGCGGCCGCGACGGCCCGGCTGGGCACCCGACCAGTCAGTCCCGACCATCTACTCGTCGTCGGTGGGATGCGGTCGAGCAGGGTCGACATGACGCGGGTCGAGGCGGCGGTGGTCGCTGGCGAGCCGCGTCGCGCGCTCGATCTGGCGGCCGACGTCCGCCGGGGCGGTGCGCCGATCACCTCCTGGCGGCGGCACCGGCTCGACGTCGCCCGCGCGCACGCCGAGTTGCGAGACTGGTCGGAAGCGACAGCGGTGCTCGGCGAGCTGGCTGCCGACGCTCCAGTGTGGCTGCGGCACCAGCGGTACGCCCGCGACACCGTCCGCATGATCACTACCAGTCGACGCCGGGCGATGGGCCAGGAGCTGGCGAAGCTCGCCGCATTGATGGACGGCCAGGCCGCCTGACCTGCACAACCAGCACCTGGAGTACCGGTCTTGGGGTCTGCCGAACAACCGGCACGACCCAGGCATTCACTTTCAGTGATCAACTCGGCATCCTTCTACGTAGGACGGCGGTGCCGGGTCCCGCACCATCACACCGGCGGAACACCGCCCGGCCCGCCGTCCGCTCAGCTGGGCCCGACGTGTACCCGTGATCGCCCTTTTCGCGCGTCGGGCCCGCCCACTGGGCGGCGGCCCGGGGTCGACACGGAGAGCCACCTCGGGTCGCCGCCCTCCACACTCGTCGAGGGGGGCGTCTGTGTTCGGAAAATGGTTTCAGCGTGCGGACATACCGGTCGATGTGGTGTATCCGGTGCCGGGTCGGCGGCGGTACGCCGACCGGACGGTGCCGCCGCCGGACCGGCGGCCGGCGACGCGGACCGATCGCGCGGAGCGCCGGGGCGGCAACGCCGGCCGGCACTACCTGCGGTGAAGAAGCCCCGGGCCGGTGGCGGTGGGCCGGTGCACGAGCCGCTGCGTCCATCGTGGTGCTGTGCGGTGTGCCCGGAGGGGACGCCGTGGCCATGCCCACCCGGCCGCACCCAGTTGGCGGAGGCGTACGTGGGCGAGCCACTGGCGCTGGCGGTCGACGTCGGTGAGCTGCTGACGGTCGCCGCCGAGGAGGCCGGCATCACCGACCCGGCCAAGCTGTACGAACGCTTCGTCTCCTGGACCTGGATCGACGGCGGTCCCCGGTGACTGTGGCGGTCGGGCGTCGGGTGGCCCTGTGGCGGGTGCGGCGGCGGATGACCCAGCAGGTGCTCGCCGACCGGGTCGGCCGGTCGAAGAGCTGGGTGGAGAAGGTCGAGCGCGGGGTCCGGACCCTGGACCGATTCTCGCTGATCCAGCAGGTTGCCGACGTGCTGCGGGTCGACCCGACGGAGCTGCTGGGCGACACCGGCCAGCCGCAGATCGGCGGCGCGCCGGCCGGTGTCGACGCGGTCCGGGCGGCCCTCGCGCGATACGAGGTGTTCGCCGCCGGTCCGGCCGGTCCGGCACCCGATGCCGGGGAGGTGTCGCAGCGGGTCGAGCATGCCTGGTCGACGTACCGGCACGGGGACCATCCCCGGCTGCTGCGGACGGTGCCGGAGCTGCTGGACGCCGCACGCCGGCTGCACACCGCGCGACCAGAGCATGGGACGGGGCTACTGGTGCAGGGGTACCGGGTCACCGCGCTCGTGCTGGTGAAGGTGGGCGAGGCGGAGCTGGCCTGGCTGGCCGCCGACCGGGCACTCGCGACGGCGGGCAGCGATCCGCTGCTGGCCGGGTCGGCGGCGGTGCCGCTCGCGCAGGCGCTGCGCGGGCTGGGCCAGAGCCGGCTGGCGATGACCACAGCGGTCGCCGCCGCCGACCGGGTCGCCGCATCGAGCCGTGGAGCCGCATCGAGCCGTGGAGCCGCGTCGACGCAGTGCCGGGCGGTGTACGGGACGTTGCTGCTGCAGGCCGGGTTGGCCGCCGCCGGCTGCGGCGACACACACAGCGTCGGTGAGCTACTCGGCCGGGCTGCCGACGTCGCTGACCGGATGGGTGACGGGCAGGACTATCGGACGGCGAGCTTCGCCCCGGCAGCCGTCGAGCTGGCGCACATCGTGGCGGCGGTGGACTCGGGCGATGCCCAGCAGGCGGTACGCCGACACGAAACAGCCACCCAGCGGCAGGCATGGCGCGGGCTGCCCGCCGAGCACCGGGCGGCGTACCTGGTGGACGCCGCGCGGGCGTACCTCGACGTCGCTGACCTCACTGCGGCAGGACGGTGGCTCGTCGAAGCGGACCGCGTCGCACCGGCTGAAATCCGCTCCCGGCCTTCCGCCCGTACCCTCGTGGCTGAGATTTTCCGCCACGGACCGCAGGTCGCCGGCGTCGCCCGGCTGGCGACGGCGCTCGGGCTGACGAGATCCGGAAACGAGGGAACCTCC
The DNA here is from genome assembly GCF_003751085.1 of Micromonospora sp. Llam0. NCBI lineage: Bacteria > Bacillati > Actinomycetota > Actinomycetes > Micromonosporales > Micromonosporaceae > Micromonospora > Micromonospora sp. Llam0. The sequence goes on from NZ_RJJY01000002.1 coordinate 896,467, forward strand.
ATGACCCGCATCCGGCCGGTTTGAGGGTCATGGAGGTTCCCTCGGCAGCTGCAGCTGCTGCCACCCGCTGGCTAACCCGGGGGCGGGCCGTAGCCGGGCGGCGGTGGGTTGTAGTGGCCGGGCCGGACCTGGTATCCGGATGGCGGACCGTAGCCCGGCGGGGGCGGTTGACCATAGCCCGGCGGAGGCGGTTGACCATAGCCCGGCGGAGGCGGTTGACCATAGCCCGGCGGAGGCGGTTGACCATAGCCCGGCGGCGGAAAGCCGTAGCCAGGGGGCGGGCCGTAACCGGGTGGCGGAGTGCCGTAGCCGGAGAACGGGGGTTGGCCGTAGCCGGGCGGGGTGCCCGGCCCGGCACCGGGCCAGCCCGGATAGCCGGAATACGCCGGTGGTGGTGGTGCGGTGAGCACCACCGGGATCGGCACCACCGGCTCATCCGGCGCGGGCACCTGCCGCTGGCTGCCGTCCGGGAAGGTGATCTGGTAGTCCGCCCCGTTCCACAGCGCCTGTGGCGCCTGCGGATCCCGGCCGACGAACGCCTGCCGGTAGCCGGCCAACGCGGTCAGCAGCCGCTGCTCCTCCTTGGCGTGCCGGGCCAGCTCCTTCGGTTTGCTCTCCAGGCCGCGCAGTAGCCCGTCGCGCAGCAGCGCCAGCTTGGTGGCGGCGGCCTGGAAGTCGCGCATCGCCCGTACGCCCGGCTCGCCGGCCACCCGGCTGGCCCAGCGGCGCGCCGAGTGCCGCCGGCCCAGGCTGCCCAACGCCGCCACCTCCGGGGGGGTGAACCAGCCGGCCCGGACGTAGTCGGGCAGCACCCGCTCAGTCAGCCGCCCTTCCCAGCTGCGCAGCCACACCGCCAAGCCGACCATGCCGAAGAAGATCGGCACCATCAGGCCGATGTAGCCGTACAGCAGGATCAGGGTCTGGCCGGTCGCCTCGACCAACGTCGGAATCAGGTTCCAGGCCCCGTGCAGCATCATCGCCAGCAGCAGCCCGGCGGTCGGCGCGAGCACCCGGATCCGCCGGTCGGCGCTGCGCGCGGCCACCCCGAGACCGACACCGGCCATCGAGGTGAACAGGGGGTGGGCGAAGCCGGTGAACAGAATCCGGACGATGAAGATGGCGAAGACGTTCTGCGCGCCGGTCGCCGGGCCGTACTGCTCGGCGCCGGCGGCGTAGCCGTATCCGCCGAGGTAGAGGATGTTCTCCACCATCGCGAAGCCGATCGCGGACATGCCACAGTAGACGATCCCGTCGGTGATGCCGGACCACTCGCGGCGGCGGGTCAGCAGCAGCAGGATCGGGCCGAGGGTCTTGGTCAGCTCCTCGATGAACGGCGCCACCAGCACCGCCACCAGCGCTTCCGAGTAACCCAGGTTGTAGAGCAGATCTGCCGAGAAGTTGTTCACGTTCAGCGAGGCGTACGTGGAGACGAACGCCCCCCAGGCGAAGCAGAAGGCGAGGTAGCGCACCGGCTCCGGTTCGTACCGGTCCAGCCACAGGAAACAGGCGACCAGCACCGGTACGGGCAGCACCGCCGCGATGACGCCGACGGTCAACGCGACCGGGCCGAGCGCGGTGCCGAGGTAGACCAGGATGGCGACGCCGCAGCCGGCGATCAGCACCACGATGCCGGCCAACGCCAGCCAGCGCAGCCAGACGCTGCGCCGCAGCCGACCGGCCGGCACGACCCCGTCCGCCGGCTCCGCCTGGGCAGCCGCTGGGGCCACCGGCTCCGCCGCTGACGCCGCTGGTTCCGCCGCAGCTGCCGGATCCGCTGCGGGTGGTGGGTCGGCCGGAGACACCGGCTCCGCCGACGTCTCCGGAGCTGGCTGCTCGGGCGGGGACACCGCGTCCACCGGTTCGGTCGGATCGGTCGAATCCGCCGCAGGGCGGGAGCCGGATGGACCACCGGGGACAGTGTCGGACATTGGGCTAGCGTAGCCAGCGCCGACCAACGGCGGGCAGCGTGTCGCCCGCCGGACCCGACCGGCGGGGGTATGCCGCCGTCCCCGGCCGGCTACTCCGGGCCGTCGCGCCCGAACGCCTCGCTGACCATCTCCTCGACCGCGCCCGCTTCGGTGCCGCTGGCCCGGACCAGGTCGCTCGCGGTAGCCCTGATCTGGGCGACCACCACGCTGCCGTTGAACCCCACCCCGGCGTCGTACGCCGCGCCGGCGCACCGGGCGGCGTCCAGCGCGCGCCGTCGGGTGCGTACCGGGTCGGTGCCGGCGTCGAGTTCGTGGCGCAGAATCCGCACCGCGTCGCCCAGGTGACAGACCGCCTCCGGCAGGGCGGACGGCACCGGCTCGTCCTCGGTCAGCATGGAGACCACCCGACGGGTCAGCACCCGCGAGTTGCGCAGCCCTCGGGTGACGTACTCGGCGCTCTCCGCGTACTGGGCCAGTGGGCCGCGGGCCCGCCAGCGCGCCGGTGCCAGGACCGCCGTCTCGTGTCCCGCCTCGACCGCGTCCCGGAACTCGGACAGCTCCTTCTCGGCCTCGTGCAGCCGTTTCGACGCGTTCTCCGCCCGGCGGCGGTCCCGCCCGGCCAGCGCCTTGCCGCTGAGGATCAGCATGTCGGACAGCACGTCCAACGCCGGGTCGGCGGCCCGGCGCACGATGACCAGCGGGTTGAGCGGCAGCAGCAGGATCAGCACCACCAGCCCGATCAGCCCGCCGACCATGGCGTCGATGAACCGGTCCGGGTAGAGGCTGTTGGTCTGCGGGGTGAGGGTGGCGACCAGCACCCCGGACGACGCGGCCTGGGTGACCAGCGCGGCGCCGCTGCCCAGGAAGACGGCGGCCACCACCGCGAGCGGCACGATCAGCAGCAACTGCCAGGTGCCGGTGCCGATGGTGATGATGATCAGGTCGCCGATGGCGATCCCGACCGCGACGCCGACCACCAGTTCGGAGGCGCGTTTGAGCCGTTGCCCGATCGAGGCGCTGAGGATGATCACTGCTGAGATCGGGGCGAAGAAGGGCAGCGGGTGGCCGATCACCCGACGGGCGATGAACCAGGCCAGCGCCGCCGCCAGGCCGGCCTGCAGGGCGAGTACGAGGTTGGCGCGGACCCGTTCGGACCGCTCCCGGACCTCGATGGAGACCCGGCTGCGGGTCAGCGTGAGCAGCCCGGTGAGGCGGGGTGCCGCCGCCGCGCGTGGTGGCTTCCCGGCGACGGCCATGCGGGCAGCGTACCGAGCAATTTGCCGCTTATGGCGGTATTGCCCATCCGGTCACGCCCGAGGTGGCCGGTCCGGTGCCGCGCTGGCTAGCCTGCGAAGATGTCCGACCTCATCGAGGCCCTCCGCGCGGCGCTGCCCGACGCCGCGGTGCTCACCGACCCCGACCTGCTGCGCGGCCACCAGCGCGACGAGGCCGACCTGTGCGCCGCCGGCACCCCGGCCGTCGTGGTCCGCCCCCGGACGACCGCCGAGGTGGTCGCCACCGTCTGTGTCGCCGACCGGTACGGCGTACCCGTGGTGCCGCAGGGGGCGCGGACCGGGCTGGCCGGCGCGGCGAACGCGGTCGACGGCGCGGTGGTGCTCTCCACCGCCGCGATGGACCGGATCGTCGACGTCGACCCGGTCAACCGCACCGCCGTCGTGCAGCCCGGCGTGGTCAACGCCGCCCTGGCCGCCGAGGTGGGCCGGCACGGCCTGCGCTACCCGCCGGACCCCGGCTCGTGGGAGTCGTCCACCATCGGCGGAAACGTGGCCACCAACGCCGGCGGCATGTGCTGCGTCAAGTACGGCGTGACCGGCGAGTACGTCATCGGGCTCGAAGTGGTGCTGGCCAGCGGCGAGGTGCTGCGCACCGGCCGGCGCACCGCCAAGGGGGTGGCCGGATACGACCTGACCCGGCTGTTCGTCGGCTCCGAAGGCACCCTCGGCGTGATCACCGAGGTGACCGTCGCGTTGCGGCCGGCCGCCGACACCTCCCTCACCCTGGTCGCGGTCTTCGACTCCACCGCGGCGGCCGGCACCGCCGTCGCCGGTATCGCCTCCGGCGGGCTCAGCCCCAGCCTGCTGGAACTGCTGGACCGCACCCACCTGCAGGCGATCGAGGCGTACCGGCCGATGGGGTTGCGCACCGACGCCGCCGCGCTGCTGCTCGCCTCGGTCGACACCGGCACCGCCGCCGGCACCGACCTGGACCGGATCGCGCAGGTGTGCACCGCCGCCGGCGCCGCCGAGGTGTACGCCGCCAGCGACGCGGTCGAGGCCGCCGCCCTGCTGCAGGCCCGCCGGCTGGCCCACCCGGCGATGGAACGCCTCGCCGCGCGGACCTTCCCCGCCGGCAACGGCGGGCTGATCATCGACGACGTGGCGGTGCCCCGCTCGGCGCTGTCCCGGATGCTCGACGGCGTCGAGGCGATCGCCGCCGAACACGCCGTACCGATCGGCGTCGTCGGGCACGCCGGCGACGGCAACCTGCACCCGAACATCGTGGTCGACCGGGCCGACCCGGACAGCCTGACGCGCGGCCGGGCCGCCTTCGACGCGATCATGCGCCTCGGGCTGGACCTGGGCGGCACCTGCACCGGCGAGCACGGGGTCGGCCTGCTCAAACGCGACTGGCTGGCCGAGGAGATCGGCCCGGTCGGCATGCGGGTGCACCGCGCGGTCAAGCAGGCGCTGGACCCGACGAATCTGCTGAACCCCGGCAAACTGCTCTGACCTGCAGCCGGCCGGACGGACCAGCCGGGTCAGCAGGGGCGGATGTTCAGCCGGCGGAGACGTCGGAGTCGGTCGGCCAGTCCACGCCCCGGTCGGCGGCGAAGCCCCGGACGTCCGCCGCACCGAGCCGCGCCGCGTCGGCGGTCGCGTCGTCCGGCATCCGCTGCGACTGCAGCTCCGCCGCCACCCGGGCCCGGTAGTGCTCCACCTCACGGTCCCGCACCGCCTCGTCCCAGCCGAGCACCCGGCCCATCACCTCGGCGGCGTGCCCGGCCGACTCGTTGCCCCGGTGCGGCGTCTCGATCGAGATCCGGGTCCGCCGGGTCAGCACGTCGTCCAGGTGCAGCGCGCCCTCGGCGCGGGCCGCGTAGGCGATCTCAACGGCCAGGTACTCGGGTGCGCCGGGCACCGGGCTGGCCAGCAACGGATCGTCGCCGATCAACGCCAGCAGCTCCACCGCGAGGGTGCCGTACCGCTCCAGCAGGTGCTCCAGCACCCCGACCGGGACGCCATGCCGGCGGGCCACGTCGGCCCGGTCCCGCCACATCGCGGCGAACCCGTCGGCACCGAGCAGCGGCAGGTCGGCGGTCCGCGACGGCCGGCTCACCCCGAGCCGGGCCGCCGCCCGGTCCACCACGTCCGCGGCCATCACCCGGTACGTCGTGTACTTGCCGCCGGCCACCAGCAGCAGCCCCAGCATCGGCTCGACCACAGCGTGCTCGCGGGACAGCCGCGACGTCGAGTCCGCCTCACCGGACAGCAGCGGCCGCAGCCCGGCGTACACCCCTTCGATGTCGCGCGGCGTCAACGGCCGGTCCAGCACCGTGTTCACCTGGTCGAGCAGGTAGCCGATGTCACGCTCGGAGGCGGCCGGGTGGGCGCGGTCGAGCCGCCAGTCGGTGTCCGTGGTGCCGATGATCCAGTGCCCGCCCCAGGGCAGCACGAACAGCACCGAGGTGGCGGTACGCAGGATCAGCCCGGCCTCGCCGGTGATCGCCGACCGGGGCACCACCAGATGCACGCCCTTGGACGCGCGTACCCGCAGACCGGGCCGGACCCCGACGTCGCCGAGCATCCGCGACACGTCGTCGCTCCACACCCCGGTGGCCGCGATGACGGTACGGGCGCGTACCTCGAATTCGGCGTCCGGGTCGCCGGGCCGGGCCTCCATGTCCCGGACCCGCACCCCGGTCACCTCGCGGGCCTGGCGCAGCAGGCCGACGGCGCGGGCGCTGGTCACCACGGCCGCGCCGAGGCTGGCCGCGGTCCGCGCCAGGGTGACCACCAGGCGGGCGTCGTCGACCTGACCGTCGTAGTAGCGCACGGCACCGGCGACGACGTCCGACCGCAGGCTGGGGAAGACCCGCCGGGCGCCTTCGCGGGACAGGTGCCGGTGCAGCGGCATCCCCCGGCCGCCGCCGAACACCCCGGCGAACGCGTCGTACGCGGCGACGCCGGTGCCGTAGTAGGCCCGCCGCCAGACCCGGCCGGGCAGCGCCCGTGGCCCGTTGGTGCCGCCCTGCGGCAGCGGAACCAGGATCGGCACCGGCCGGACCAGGTGCGGGGCGATCCGGGTGGCCAGCAGCCCACGTTCGGTCAACGCCTCGTGCACCAGCCCGAATTCGAGCTGCTCCAGGTAGCGCAGCCCGCCGTGGATCAGTTTGCTGGACCGGCTGGACGTGCCGGCGGCAAAGTCGCGGGCCTCGACCAGTGCCACCTTGAGGCCGCGGGACGCGGCGTCGAGCGCGGCGCCCGCGCCGGTCGCCCCACCTCCGATCACCAGTACGTCGAACCGCTCGCCTCGGAGACGGCGCAGATCGGCGGCACGGCGGGTCACGGACAGCTGGCCGGCTGCGTACCGGGAGACGGCAGGGTCACGCACCTCTCCACCGTATCCGGCCGCCTATGGTGGCGGACATGACGCAGCCGCCCGGTCATCCCGGCTACCTGTATCCCGGTCAGCCCTACCCGCCGCAGCCGCCCTACCCGATGCAGCCGCCCGCCGGCAGCGTGCCGCCGTCGGCCAGCGTGTGGCCGACGGTCGCCGCCGTGGCGATCGCGATCTGGTCGGTCGGTGTGACGGTGTTCGCGCAGACCGGCGGCTGGCTGACCGACCAGGTCCTGCTGGCCAGTGGGCTGCCCACCCCGGCGGTGGTCTGGCCGCTGATCGCGTTCGGCAACGCGCTGCTGGTCGGCGTGCCCACCATGCTGCTGGCGCTGGTGCCCCGGTCACCGGCGGTGCGGGCGACCGGCCGGGCCTGGCTGGTCGCCGCGTTCGCACTCGCCGGTTTCGGGCTGCTGCGGGCCGTACCGACCGTCCACCACGAGCTGTACCTGGCCGCGCTCACCGTGCTCGCCGCCGCCGGCGCCGCCGGGCTGCGGGCGCTACGGCGCAGGGCCGAGCCGAACGAGGCCGAGCCGGGGCCGGTTCAGTCAGGCAAGGCGGACCGGACGGCCGCCGTCCTGCTCGCCGTCGCGGCCGGGCTGGTCCTGCTGCTGCCCTGGTGGTGGGTCGGTGCGCTGGGCGGCGCGGTGGAGACGGCACTCGCCGTCGCCGCGGCGGCCGCGATCGGCTGGTACGCCGCCGAACTGCTGCCCCGGCGGTTCTGGACGGCGATCGGTGCCGGCCCGCAGGGACGCTCGGCGGTGCGCACCATCCTGCTCGGCGGAACGGTGGCCGGAGTCGGGCTGCTGCTGCTCGCCGCCGGCGTCGGTCAACCCGGCGGGCAGCTGGCCGCGATCCTGGTGCTGCCGCCGATCGCCTACGCGGCCGCGGCGATCAGCTGGGCCGCCGACCGGTCCGGCGCGCCGGTCGGCGTACTGGCCGGGCTGTCCGTCGCCGGACCGCTGGCCCTGCTCGACCCGGAAGAGGTCTCGCTGCTCCTGGCCATCGGCCGTGACCTGCCGTTCTGGGCGGCGGTCGGTGCCGGCGTCGGGCTGGCGCTGGCGCTCGCGTTGGGCCTCGGCCTCGGCTTCGGTCTCGGTTGGCGGCCGTCGGGTCGACCACCGCGACTGGCGGGTCGGCCACTGCGGTGGGTGGCGGCGGCCACCGTCGCGGTGCTGGCGGTGGCCGGTGCCGCCGTGCACCTCGCCGTCGGGCAGCCGGGACTGCACGGCGAACGGCTGTTCGTGGTGCTGCGGGAACAGGCCGACCTGGCCGACGTGCCGCGCGACACCGGGCCGCAGGCCCGCGACGAACGGGTCCGTACGGTCTTCCAACGGCTGGTCGACACCGCCGAGGCCAGCCAGGCCGACCTGCGCGACGACCTGGACCGGTGGGGGCTGTCCTACACGCCGTACTACCTGGTCAACGCGATCGAGGTGGATGCCGGGCCGGCGCTGCGGCCCTGGCTGACCCGGCGGGACGACGTCGACCGGGTGCTGATCAGCCAGCAGCTGCGGCCGTTGCCGGCCACGGTCGAGCCCGAACGGGGCGATCAGCCCGCTCCGGGTACCCCGCCGTGGAACATCACCATGCTCGGCGCCGAACGGGTCTGGACGGAGCTCGGCGTCGACGGCGCCGGCATCGTCGTCGGCGCCTCGGACTCCGGAGTGGACGGCGACCATCCGGCGCTCGCGGACGGGTTCCGGGGCGGCGACGACTCCTGGTTCGACCCGTGGAACGGCACCGGTACGCCGACCGACAACAACGGGCATGGCACCCACACGCTCGGCTCGGCCGTCGGTGACACCCCGATCGGGGTCGCGCCGGGCGCGTCCTGGGTCGGCTGTGTCAACCTGGACCGTAACCTGGGCAACCCGGCACGCTACCTGGACTGCCTGCAGTTCATGCTGGCCCCGTTCCCGACCGGGGGCGACCCGTTCGCCGACGGGCGACCGGAACGCGCGCCGCACGTGCTCACCAACTCCTGGGGCTGCCCGGAGCTGGAAGGCTGCGACCTGGGTTCGTTGCGGCCGGCCACCGAGGCGCTGGCCGCCGCCGGGCTGATGATGGTGGCCGCCGCCGGCAACACCGGCCCGTTCTGCAGCTCGGTCGACGACCCGCCGGCCCCGTACACCGATGTGCTGACCGTCGGCGCGGTGGACGCCGACCGGGAGGTCACCGACTTCTCCAGCCGGGGCCCGGCGCCGGACGGCACCGTCAAGCCGGACCTGGTGGCACCGGGCGCCGATGTGCTGTCGGCGATGCCGGGCGGCGGGTACGCGGCGCTGGACGGTACGTCGATGGCGACCCCGCAGGTGGCCGGGGTGGTGGCGCTGCTGTGGTCGGCGCAACCGGAGCTGATCGGTGATCTGGACGGCACGGCGCGGATACTGCGGCAGACCGCAGCCGAGGCCGGCACCGGGGGCGGTGACACCTGCGGTGACCCGGCGAACCTCACCGGCGCCGGCCTGGTCGACGCGTACGCGGCGGTGCGGGCCGCCCGGTCCGGCGGCTGATCGGCACGCGGGTGGCAAACGCCGCAGGGCGGTTACCGGGAAGCTGCCCGGTAACCGCCCTGCGGTCTTGTCGCTACTGCGGCGTGGCTGGACTCAGAAGTCCATCTCGCCGCCGCCCGGCGCACCCGCCGGAGCCGGGTTCTTCTCCGGCTTGTCCGCCACCACGGCCTCGGTGGTCAGGAACAGCGCCGCGATCGACGAGGCGTTCTGCAGCGCCGACCGGGTCACCTTGGCCGGGTCGATGATGCCCGCCTGCAGCAGGTCCACGTAGTCGCCGTTGGCGGCGTTGAGGCCGTGGCCGGCCTCCAGGTTGCGGACCTTCTCCACCACGACGCCGCCTTCGAGGCCGGCGTTGACGGCGATCTGCCGCAGCGGGGCGTCCAGCGCGATCTTCACGATCTGCGCGCCGGTCGCCTCGTCGCCGACCAGGTCGAGCTTGTCGAAGGCGGTCTTGCCGGCCTGCACCAGGGCGACGCCACCACCGGGGACGATGCCCTCCTCGACGGCCGCCTTGGCGTTGCGCACCGCGTCCTCGATGCGGTGCTTGCGCTCCTTGAGCTCCACCTCGGTGGCCGCGCCGACCTTGATCACCGCGACGCCGCCGGCCAGCTTGGCCAGCCGCTCCTGCAGCTTCTCGCGGTCGTAGTCGGAGTCGCTCTTCTCGATCTCGGCCCGGATCTGGTTGACCCGGCCCTGGATCTGCTCGGCGTCGCCGGCACCGTCGACGACCGTGGTCTCGTCCTTGGTCACCTGGACCTTGCGGGCCCGGCCCAGCATGTCGATGGTCACCGCGTCGAGCTTCAGGCCGAGCTCCTCGCTGACGACCTGGCCGCCGGTGAGGATCGAGATGTCGGTCAGCATCGCCTTGCGGCGGTCACCGAAGCCGGGAGCCTTGACGGCAACCGACTTGAAGGTGCCGCGCACCTTGTTGACGATCAGGGTGGCCAGCGCCTCGCCCTCGACGTCCTCGGCGATGATCAGCAGCGGCTTGCCCGACTGCATGATCTTCTCCAGGATCGGGAGCAGGTCCTTGACCGAGGAGATCTTGCTGTTGACGATCAGGATGTAGGGGTCGTCGAGGACGGCCTCCATCCGCTCCGGGTCGGTCCAGAAGTAGGGCGAGATGTAGCCCTTGTCGAAGCGCATACCCTCGGTGAGCTCCAGCTCCAGGCCGAAGGTGTTGCTCTCCTCGACGGTGATGACGCCTTCCTTGCCGACCTTGTCCATCGCCTCGGCGATGATCTCGCCGACGCTGGAGTCACCGGCGGAGATCGACGCGGTGGACGCGATCTGCTCCTTGGTCTCCACGTCCTTGGCGAGCTTGCTCAGCTCCTCCGCGACGCTGGACACGGCGGCCTCGATGCCCCGCTTCAGGGCCATCGGGTTCGCGCCGGCCGCCACGTTGCGCAGGCCCTCGCGGACCAGGGCCTGGGCCAGGACGGTCGCCGTCGTCGTGCCGTCACCGGCCACGTCGTCGGTCTTCTTGGCGACCTCCTTGACCAGCTCGGCGCCGATCTTCTCGTACGGGTCCTCGAGCTCGATCTCCTTGGCGATGCTCACACCATCGTTGGTGATGGTGGGGGCGCCCCACTTCTTTTCGAGCACGACGTTGCGGCCCTTCGGGCCCAGCGTCACCTTGACGGCGTCGGCGAGGGTGTTCATGCCCCGCTCGAGACCGCGGCGCGCCTCTTCGTCGAACGCGATCATCTTGGCCATACGGCGTTGTCCTCCTGGACGCTCGCAGCACCGGAGCCGGTCAGCTCCGCCATGCCGCCTGCTCTACGCACCTTCGGACGTCACTACCTGGCGACAGTGACGTCCGCCGGCCGGGCCGGATAGCCCGCGACGACCGGCCATCTCCGTCACCCCGCGGAAGCGGAACGACGGCGGTGGCCCCACCGCCCCGACCTTTGGCACTCCCGGTTGGCGAGTGCCAATCCTTGTTTAGCACTCTCCCCTGTCGAGTGCAAGCGAACAGCAACTTGCCGGCCCGACGTCACCCGTCGGGCCGCACGGCCGCAGACTGCGGTCACGGTCAAGATCAGGTGGGCAGGATCGCCGGGCGGCGAGACGATGAAAGGCGCCGGCTCCACGAGGAGAACCGACGCCTTGCGGGTACGCAGACCTGTGTCGAGCTATCAGATACGTCGCCGTCCGGTCGGGCGGCCGCACCGGCCACCGGACGCGCAGTTGGCCAGCAGTGTGTGACTAGGCGATGACCCGGACCCTCTCCGCCTGAGGACCCTTCTGCCCCTGAGCGATCTCGAACTCGACGCGCTGCCCGTCGTCGAGCGCCTTGTAGCCGTCCATCTCGATCGCGGAGAAGTGGACGAAGACGTCCTGACCCCCGTCGACCGCGATGAAACCGTAGCCCTTCTCGCTGTTGAACCACTTCACGGTGCCCTGCGCCACGGTACTTCCTCACTTCTGTCGTGCCGGGCCTCTGCCGGCCCTCTGGTCGGCGTGTTCGCCGGCCGGAGCCACCGATCGGACTCCCGTGCGGGTGCCCGACTACAGCAGCCGGAATCGCACGCTACACGAGGCCGGACGGCACCGCACTACCCCAAAAGGGGACATTAACCCCCGGTCAAGTCTCTCTGGCACCACATTTCGTTGACCACGTGTGTCCCGTACACCGCAGAACGTGAAGCCCGGACGGCATCGCGCACCTGGCAGCCGGGCCGTCCGACGGTCGGACCGCACCGCGCCCCGGCACGACCGCGCCCGCCAACGCCGCCCGGCGGCCGCCGCCGTCGGACTGCTCATCGTGCTGTCGGCGTTCACCGGCGGCCTGCCCGGCGACGCCGGCAAACCACCGCCGCGCGAGCCGGGCTGGACCGTCGCCGACCACGACCACCACCAGCGCAGCGTGTTGCTGCGTGCCGGCACCGTGCCGGCACCGACCGACGGATTCTTCTCCTGGGCGGCGCTGAACCGGCGTACCGGGCTGATCACCGGGTCGCCGAACTTCGCCGCGCAGAGCGACACCATGTCGTTGATCAAGGTGTGGCTGGCCGCCGACGACCTGCGCCGCGCCGACGAGCAGGGCCACATGCTCCGGACACCCCAGCTGGCCCAGCTGTCGTCGATCATCCGGGACAGCGACAATCCCGGCGCGGACGCCACCTACGACCGGGTCGGTGGCCGGGAGTCCATCGAGCGGATGGTACGGCTCTGCGGACTGACCGACTCGGCCCCAGAGCGCGACCTGTGGAGCAACACGGTCGTCTCCGCCCGCGATCTGACCAGGCTGGGGCGCTGCCTCGCCGACGGACGGGCGGCCGGGCCGCAGTGGACGCCGTGGCTGCTGTCCGAGATGCGCGCCGTCCGCGGTGAGGGCGACTTCGGCCCGCGGGACGCGCTCACCCCCGAGTACGCGGCCACCATCGCCATCAAGAACGGCTGGCTGCTGCGCGACGAGGACGGGCTCTGGCACGTCAGCTGCCTCGCGATCGGGGAGACCTGGGTGATCGGCGCGCTGGCCCGCTACCCCGGACGGCACGGGCTCGACCACGGTGTCGACTACTGCCGGCAGCTCGGCACCGCCCTGCTGCTGGTGGCGTGACCTGGTAGAAACTGGCGGCGGGCCGATAGCGCTGGTGGCGTGACCGGCGCGGGCCGGGCCGAAGGCGGGATTCCGGTTGTCGGCCGGGCCGCGCCGGGTGAGCATGCCGGCATGGGAACTGGGACCGACACCGACCACGTCGTACCGTCGGTAGCCGCAGTCCGGCGGATCCGGGCCGACGACGCCGCCCGGATGCGGGCGCTGCGACTGGAGATGCTCGCCGATTCGCCGTTGGCGTTCATCGAACGGCTCGCCGACGCGGCGGCCCGCCCGCTGCACGAGTACGCCGAGCGGGCGGCCCGGTCCGCCGTCGGTGACCTGATCGCCCAGTTCGTGGCCGAGACCGGGCCGACAACGTTCGTGGCGCACGCGGGAGCACACGTCTGGCGCGACGACCCGTCGGTGTCCGTTCTGTTCGCCGTCTACATCAGCCCGGCCTGGCGCGGCCGGAACCTGCTCGCCGAACTGGTCGACGCGGTGGCCGCCTGGTCACGCGCGGCCGGGCGGCCGGAGCTGATACTGGAGGTGGTGGTCGGCAACGACCGGGCGGTACGGGCGTACCAGCGGCTCGGCTTCACCGACACTGGCGTGCGCCTGCCGCACCCGACCCGGCCGGACCTGACCGAGTTGCAGATGCGCCGGCCGGCGTGACCGGCGAGCCGACCCCGGCCCGGCTCATCAGCCGGGCCGGTCGGCAACCACAGTGGGTCAGACGTGCCGGCGGGACTGGACGATCCGGAACCGGCCGGCGACGTACGCGCCGTCGGTCAACGCCGAGTTCGCGGCGGCGTTGGCACCGCTGGCGTGGAAGTCGGAGAAGGCCGCCGACTGGTTGACGAACACGCCGCCGGTGAGATTCGCCGACAGGTGCACACCGACGTCCAGCGCGGCGGCCTCCACGTCGGCGAGCACCCGCTGGTCGGTCGAGTAGACGCCGGCGGTGAGCGCGCCGCGGGCGGCGACCGTACGCCGGAAGATCTCGACGCTGCGCTCGGTGGACGCGGTGGCGACGACGAAGGTGACCGGCCCGAACCACTCCCGGCCGTAGACGTCGTCGGCGTCCGCGTCGAGCTTGACGACCAGCGGGGTACGCACCACCGCGTCCGGGTACGCCGGGTGGCTGATCTCCCGCGACTCCAGCACCGGTTCGCCGAGCTTGGCGGCTGCGGCGAGCCGGTCGAGGACCGCGTCGTCGACGATCGCGCCGATGAGCTCGACCGCCCGGGCCGGGTCGCCGGTCAGTTTGCCGATCGCGGCGGCGATGCCACCGGCCACCTCGTCCGGGCTCTTGCGCCCCTGATCGGTTTCGATGCCGCCAGCCGGCACCAGGATGTTCTGCGGGGTGGTGCACATCTGTCCGCTGTAGAGTGACAGGGAAAAGGCGATGTTGCGGCACATGCCGGCGAAGTCGGCCGTGGAGTCGACGACGATCGTGTTGACGCCGGCCTTCTCGGTGTAGACGGTGGCCTGACGGGCGTTGGCCTCCAGCCAGTCGCCGTACTCGGTGGAGCCGGTGAAGTCGATGATGCGCACCTCGGGGCGGCCGGCGAGGACGGTCGCCAGCCGCTCGCCCGGCGCCTCGGCGGCGAGCTGCACCAGGTCGGGGTCGAAGCCGGCCTCGCTGAGCACCTCGCGGGCGTAGCGGACGGTGATGGCCAGCGGCAGCACCGCGCCGGGGTGCGGCTTGACCAGCACCGGGTTCCCGGTGACCAGGGAGGCGAACAGCCCCGGGTAGGAGTTCCAGGTCGGGAAGGTGTGGCAGCCGACCACCAGGGCGACGCCGCGCGGCACCACGTGGAACGTCTTGGTCATCCGCAGTGGTTCGCCGCGGCCGGCCGGCTTCTCCCAGCCGGCGGTGCGCGGGTGGCGGGTCATCTCGGCGTACGCGTAGGCGACGGCTTCCAGCGCACGGTCCAGCGCGTGCGTACCGCCGGCCTGGAACGCCATCACGAACGCCTGACCGGTGGTGAACTGCACCGCGTTGGCCAGCTCGAAGCTGTGCGCGTGCAGCCGGGCGAGGATCTCCAGACAGACGCCGGCCCGGCTACGCGGGCCGGCGTCACGCCAGCCGGGCAACGCGGCCCGGGCGGCGGTGATCAGCTGGTCGACGTCGGCACGGGGGTACCGGACGTCGAGTTCGATGCCGAACGGGCTGTCGTCGGTGGCGACCGGGGCGCCGGTGGCGGTGGGCTGGTCGAGGGGAAAGTCCTTGCCGAGGTAGGCGCGGAACGCCGCCGCGCCCTCGGCGGCGGCGTGTTCGCCGTAGATCCGCGGGCTCGGCGACTCGGGGTAGGCCGACCAGTAGTCCCGTTCGGCGATCGCGGTCAGCGCCCGGGCCAGGGTGTCGGCGTGCGTGACGTACAGCGGGTGCGGGGTCTCCGTCATGCCGTCATCATGCCTCAGATGGTCTGCTGCCAGTTCTGCCAGATGTCGACCGCGCGGAAGCCGATCGCCTCGTTGATGGCGATCATGTGCTGGTTGCTGTCGGCGTTCCAGGTGTCGATCACCCGCAGCGCCGGTTCGTGGCGCAGCGTGAACCGCAGGTTCTCGATTTTGACGATGGTGCCCAGCCGGTGGCCGCGATGGTCCGGGTCGACGATGGTGATCTGCTGGTACGCGTGCCAGTCCGGCTCGGCCTGGCGGGTGATGTTGCTCCAGGCGACGATCCGGCCGCTGTCCAGGTGCCGGGTCACCGCGTGGTAGCTACGGAACCCGGCCGCTGACCGTGCCAGGTCCACTTCGTGGATCCGGTCGGCGTCGACCTTCTCCGGCTCCCATTCCAGGTCACCCATTGGCGAGTCGGTCACCAGCCGTCCGTCCAGGTAGGCGAGATCGGCGCGGTACTCCGGCGGGCAGTGCCCGACCCAGGTCGCCAACTCGTAGCCGGGGGCGCGGCGCCAGCTGTCGGCGAGCATCACGTCGAGCGCAGGCTGGTCGACGGTGTCGATGTCGAGTCGGCGGCGCGCGTCGACCAGGGCCGATTTGGCGCCCATGGCGTGGGCGAAGGCGGTCGGTGCCGGGTCGCGGGCGACACCGCCGGGCATGGTGTCGGCCGACTGCCCCATGATCCGGGTCCGGCCGGTTTCCCGGGCCCGCCGCACGGCGTATGCGTGCAGCGCCCGACCGACGCCGCGCCGCCGGTGAGCGGGCATCACGTGGATGTCCAAGCCGACGTTGTCGAGGTTGTCGAGCAGCGGGAACTCCATGGCGGCCAGCCCGACGGGTAGGCCGTCCACGCTGGCCAGCGCGGCCTCGAACCGTACGCTGCGGCGCGGATGGCGCAGCAGGGCTTCGAACCACTGACGTGGGGTCGGCGGCATGTCCGGAACGAAGAAGGCCGACCGCTTGATCTGGTATGCCTGCTCGAAGGCGGCCTCGTCGGCCGGATCCAGCGGGGTGATGGTGATGTCCATGCCGTCGAGCCTGACGGGGCCGGGCCACCCGCGCGACCGAATTACCGATCGGAAGATGTTGGTCGGGAGGACGCTCGCACAGCGCCTCCGGCGCTGTCGGTCGTTGGGACCCAGGGTTGAGATTGTTGCCAAGCTCGGTCGGGGCCCTTACGGCGAGTCGTCCTCCCGCACGGAGCATCCTGCGCCGTGCAGTTGCAGTCGTCAAGACCCCACCGGCGTATTTTCTCGACCTATGGCAAAACACCGACTACGGACCGCACATGAACATCGGCTGATCGGCGTACGCCGATCAGCCGATTCAGTGGAGGGCGTGCTGGTCAGAAGGTCAGCCGAGTAGTCCGACCTCACGAACCGAACGCAACGACGGCTTCACCCGATGCGTCGGGCCGACCTGCCCGGCGACCGCGTCGATGGTCTTCAGACCTTCACCGGTGTTGTAGACGACCGTCTCGGCGGCCGGGTCCAGCCGTCCGCTGTCGACCAGCTTCTTCAGCACCGCCGTGGTCACCCCACCGGCTGTCTCGGCGAACACCCCGGTGGTCCGGGCCAGCAGCCGGATCCCCTCCCGGATCTCGTCGTCGTCGGCGTAGTCCATCCAGCCACCGGTGCGCCGCACCGCCTCCAACGCGTACAGGCCGGCGGCCGGGTCACCGATGTTGAGCGACTTGGCGATCCCGGTCGGCTTCACCGGCACGATCTGGTCGGTCTCGCGGTGCAGCGCGGTCGCGATCGGGTTGCAGCCGGCGGACTGCGCGCCGAACACCCGCCAGCCGTTCGCCGGCGCGTCGACCAGACCGATCTCGACCAGCTCGGTGAACGCCTTGTCCACCTTGGTGAGCAGTTCACCGCTGGCCATCGGAATCACCACCTGCTCGGGGATCCGCCAGCCGAGCTGCTCGGCCACCTCGTAGCCGAGAGTCTTGGACCCCTCCGCGTAGTACGGCCGCACGTTGACGTTGACGAACGCGGTGTCCTCGAACTCGTCGGTCTCCACCAGCTCGCTGCAGAGCCGGTTCACGTCGTCGTAGGAGCCCTCGATCGCGACCAGCTCACCGCCGTACACCGCAGTGGTGACGATCTTGCCGGGCTCCAGGTCGCCGGGGATGAAGACGATCGACGGTACGCCGGCACGAGCGGCGTGCGCGGCGACCGAGTTGGCCAGGTTACCGGTGGAGGCGCAGGCAAACCGGGAGAAACCGAGCGTACGGGCGGCGGTGAGCGCGACCGAGACGACCCGGTCCTTGAACGAGTGGGTCGGGTTGGCGCTGTCGTCCTTGACCCACAGCGGTGCCCGGATGCCGAGCTCGGCGGCGAGCGCGGCGGCCGGGACGAGTGGGGTGAAGCCGGGATCCAGGCTGACCCGGGTGGCCGGGTCCTGACCGGCGGGCAGCAGCGGGGCGTACCGCCAGATGTTGGCCGGACCCGCCTCGATGTCGGCCCGGGTGACGCGAGCGAGAGCCGCCGGGTCGTAGCCGACCTCCAGCGGCCCGAAACACTCGTAACAGGCGTGTTGCGCGGCGAGCGGGTATTCGGCACCGCAGCCGCGACAGACCAGGACACGGGCCGGGCTGGTGGTGCTCACCGGGGCGGAGTCGGGGCTGGTGGTGCTCGCGTCGATCAGCGACGTCATGGCGGCTGTCCTCTCATCTTTCCCTGCGCCGCGCGGTGCGACGGGGACGGAATTGGCACCTGCCCCGGCTGGCCGATTGCGACCGGCGCGACGGGTGGGGTGGTTGCCGGGGCTTCATCGGGCCGTGTCCCTCTGCCCCTCTGGATGAGGTATGAAGTTGTGTTTCCAGCGAGTGTACGGGCGCTGGTCGGACCGGGCACCCGGCGATCCCAGGGTGTGAGCAAGCCCGCACCGGCCGCCACCGAACGTCGACCGGGCGCGACCTGCCGTCACACCGGGCGGGCTCGGCGCAGCCAGTCCCAGGCCTGCTGCTCCGCACCGGCGTGGAAGTGCCGCAGCTCGATCGGCGTCATCGTGTCCGAGGCCCGGGTCACCCACTCGGCCACCCGGTTGCCGCCGACCACCGCAGCCCGGTCGATGTCGGTCAGATGCTCCCGGGCGAACCGCAACCGGTCGTCGATCGCCGAAAGCCCCATACCCGGCAGGCTGTCGTCCGGCAGCCGGCCGAGGACCGAGACCGAGCCGTACTCGGCGATCACCGCCCGCAGCTCCCGGTACAGGTCGTGGTACTCCTGCTCGGTCAGCTTCCCGGCCACCTCGTAGCCGAGCACGTTCCCTTCCTGCCCGATCTTGGTGATCATCCCGTTCCTTCCCTGCAGCCTCGCGAATCCCGGATGCCGCCCGGTCGTCGACCCGGCGTGGCCGTCCACTGCCGTTCCCGGATGGCGACCCCGCACACCTGCGACCCCGCACACCTGCGAGTCCGCCGGCCGTCAGCCGAGCCCGCCGGCCGTCAAGCCGAGCCCGCCGGCCGTCAAGCCGAGCCCGCCGTCGGCAGCCGCCGCCCGCACCTGCGCGAGCACCTCGTCGAGCAACTGTGGAGCCGTGGCGATCGTCGCGGACGAGTCGAGGCTGTGCGGCGTACCGTCCATGTCGACGACGGCGGCCCCCGCCTCGCGGGCGATCAACGTGCCGGCGGCCATGTCCCACGGCTTGTTCGACAGGGCGATCGAAACGTCGGTACGGCCGTCGGCCACCCAGACCAGGTCGATCGCGGCGGAGCCGAGCATCCGCACCCGCAGCGCGCCCCGGGCCATCCGCTGGGTGAGCGCGAACCGGGCGGCGTTGCGCTCCGCGGCTTCGTCGCCGACCGCGAAGTCGCCGAGGTTGACCAACGCGTCGGGCAGCCGCGTCGTACCCCGCACGTGGATCGGCCGGCCGTCGCGCCACGCGCCGCCGCCGATTGTCGCGGTGTACCGGCTGGCCAGCATCGGCAGCTCGATCACCCCGACCACCGGACGCCGGTCCCGGACCAGGGCCAACGACACCCCGCACAGCGGTACGCCGTGCGCGAAGTTGACCGTGCCGTCGACCGGATCCAGCACCCACTGAAGCCCGTCGCCGACCCCGGAAACGCCCTCCTCCTCGCCGAGGAACCCGACGTGCGGGGTGGCGTCGGCCAGGAATGCGCGCAGCTCCCGCTCGACGGCGAGATCCACCTCGGACGCGTAGTCCCGGTCGCCCTTGCCGGCCAGGTGCCCGGGCTCACGGGTACGGATCAGCTCGGCACCGCGCGCGGTGGCCTGTGTCGCGATCGTGAGCAGGTCGTTCAGGGCAAGCGGATTGTCAGCCATGCCGCCAACCCTAGACAGGCCGCCAGCCCTGGGCAGGCCACCAACCGGGACAGTCGGGTGACCGCTGGTCAGAAGCTCGACGCGTACCCGCGGCTCGACTCGATCGCGCTCTGCGCGAGGGCGGCCGCTTCGGCCAGCTTCTGCTTGGCCTGCTCGACCTTGGCGATCGTCTCGGTCACCTGCGAATGGCTGGACCCGCTGGTGATCGCCCGCAGCGCGGCCCCGCTGGTGCTCAGCGCCTCCGCGCTCGCCCGGATCGCCCCCACCTGCTGGCCGAGCTCGTCACCGAACCGGGCGACCCCCGCCTTGACCTCTTCGACCGAGCTCATGCCTGAACCCTCCCCATCGGACGACCACCGGGACCGGTACGACGCTACCGGACGTGAACCACGGTCCCGTTCACCATCCGACCGTGACCACACCTCGGATCACCGCCGGCAACACCCACCAACGGTTACGTAAAGTAGTCTTCAGATCATCAAGTGAGCGAGCATCGGTGGCCATTTGACGACCGAGACAGAGTTCCAGCTGCCCGGCTACTTGCGCACAACCATCCTGACTGGAGAACAAGTCCGCAAGTGAAAGCGGGTGCCTTTGCCAGGATGCCAGGCGGACGTCGGTGACGGCGGCTGCCTTCCATCCGCCCGTCCACGTTTTCGGCCATGCACCTTTCGACGATCACCGTCGGCAACGATAGAGTGAGGGCGGACCGTGTGGGACAGACCACGCATGAGGGTACGGAGTTGCCGTGGGACAGGGTCGCAATCATCAAGGCACGCTGATCGAGCCGGATCGCCGAAGCCCGGCTCGACCGGTGCTGCGGACACAAGACGTCGCCGCACCCGTCGGGGCGACCGTCGAGCACGCGCTCCGGCGGTTCATGCAGCTCGGTTCGGTCGGCGTCGACGAACGGGACACTGACGCGCGCCTGCTCCGGGTCGGCAAGGGCTGACCGGCGGACGACGGAGTCACCTACGCCCGGCCGAGATCGAGCGGACCAGCTGCGACGCACCGAAATAGGTGGCAACCAGGATCCCGAGGCCCGGAACGAACGCGATGCCACCGGTGAGCACGTTGCCGACTTGCTGTTCGCCGACCGAGGAGTTTGACTCGCCGCGGGCGACGCCGTCGACCACCGTGGTGCAGCGGCTCAGCTCAGGGTCGCAGGTCGGTAGGTCGGTGGCGACCTTGATGCCGACGCCCATCAGTGCGATGCCAGCCCCTGCGGCGCCGAGCAGCCCGACCACGGCCGCAGTGCGTTTCAGGACCACTCGGACTCGGCCGGTGCCCCGATCGGGGCGCGGCTCGCGAACCGGCCGGGTGCTGCGGATCGCCCGGACGAGCCGCGCGATCGTGCTGATCAGGACACACAGCACGACCAGGACCGGAATCGTAAGGAACGACCACAGCCACATACTCTTACCGGCCATGATGCCGAGGGCCAGCGGGAGGGCGAAAATGCTAAAGAAGAGACCGTTCACGACGCCGCCCGAGACAGTCCTGCCCCACGACTTCTCCACGTTGGTCATACAGCCAACGTAGCAACGCCTTTCTATCGCCAACCCTCCGCTACGACGCACTGCCGATCTGCATGGTCGTGCCCACGGTCGGACCGGCCGGGTCACCCGGCGGGAATCACTCGCGATCCGACCAGCCGGTGGGCGGGTGACGACCCGGTTCCACCGGCTGGTCGGGGCGTGGCTGAGCCGATTACCGCGTCACTCCCAGCGGATCTTGACGCAGTTGCCGGTGGTGTAGCTGCCGTTGTCGTGCCGCGCCAGTTCGTGGGCGGAGTTCGCGATCCGGGCGCACACCTTCGGCTGGTCGCCGACCGCGTTGATGAACGCCGGGTCGTCGGTCCAGACCACCGACGGCTGCTTGGCCTCGACGTACCAGAATCCCTGCTGGTCCTCCGGGACGTGGCTGCCCATGATGCTGTCCGGCGGGTTGGTGCCGTCGCTGCCGTAGATGTGCAGGTGCCATCCACCGTTGGTGGACGGCTGGTTCCCGCCGAACTCCGCTTCGTACTCGACGGTCAACTTGCCGCCGGCGACCCGCGCCGAGGTGAGACAGACCCAGGTCCAGTTGCTCTTGATCTCGTCGGTGCACTGCTCGTCGGCCGGGATCTGCGGAGTGTCCGGCTCCGGCTCGCCGGTCTGCTCCGGCTGCTGGTCCTGCGGCTGTTCCGCTCCGTCGTCCTGGCCGGGATCGTCCACGCCGTTGGCGACCGGCTGGCCGTCGTCGTTCTGCCCACTGGTCAGCGCGTAGGTGACCCCGCCGCCGGTGAGCAGCACCACCAGCACGGCGGCGGCCACGATCAGCGGCCCACGGCCACGCTTCGCCGACGACTTCTCCCCGCCACGACGCGCCTTCGGGTCGTCGGTGCCGACGGAACCCGCCGAGGCGAACGTCTCGGTACGGGACGGGTAGCCGCCGCCGTCCGCACCGCCGCCGCGCCCGACGGAAGCGACACCGGTGACGCCGGCCGGCGGCGAAGACGTGCGGTAACCCGCCGGGGAGACGGGCGCGGTGGGCGGAATCGGCGCGGTCGGCGGAACCCGGTAGGTACCGGTCGCCGATGCCGCAGCCGGCGGAGCCGGGTTCGGCATCGGGGTCGGGGCGGGACCGGCCGGCGTCGTCTGGCCGGTCAGCTCCGCGGCGGCCAGCCAGGCGGCGCCGAGCGAGACCGAGTACTTGGGGTGCGCGTCGACCGCTACCGGCCGGCCCAGCTCCGAGCCGACCAGCTGGGAGACGATCGGCATCCGCGACGAGCCACCGACCAGCAGCACCGAGTGCACCTGCTCCGGCGAGCAGCCGGCGGACCGTACGGCCCGGTGCAGTGCCTCGATCGAGCCGTGCAGCACCGGGCGGACCATCGCCTCGAGCTCGGAGCGGGTGAGCCGGATCTCGGTGGAGATGTTGGGCAGCAGCACCGGGATCGAGGTGTCGGTGTCCGACGACAGCGCCTCCTTGGCCTGGATGCACTCGTCGCGCAGCCGGGCGACGGCGGCGATCGCCGCCGGATCCTCCTCGTCGAGCTCTTCGAGTTTGCCGCCGAGCGCCGCCCGGACGTGGTTGAACACCGCGGCGTCGAAGTCGATGCCGCCGAGTCGTTCGATGCCCTCCGGCTGGCCCATGATCTCGAAGCCGGTGGGGGTCTTGCGCAGCATCGCCGCGTCGAACGTGCCGCCACCCAGGTCATAGACGGCGACGATGGAGCCCGGCTCGATCCGCTGCTGCTCGGCGTAGTTGATCGCCGCGGCGGCGGGCTCGGTGGTGTAGGTCACCGGTACGTCGAGGTTGGCCATCCGCACCGCCTGGCGGAGCAGGTCCAGCTTGTACGGCCCCCAGTTGGCCGGGTGCGAGATGCAGATCGCCGCCGGGAAGCTGCCTTCCCGGCGGGCCACCTCTTCCACCACCGACCAGAGCAGCCGGGACATCAGGGCTTCGGCCGACTGGGGTACGCCGCCGAGCAGGATCGGGGTGGTGTCGCCGAGCCGCCGCTTGAACTCGCGGGCCACCCGGTGCGGCTCGGAGAGCCCCCGGCGGTGCGCCGCCTCACCGGTGAGAAACGTCTCGTCCTGCCGTAGCAGCACCACGGATGGGATCGCGGCGCTCCGGCCGCCGAGTGAGACGGTCTCCACCCGGCCTTCCCGCCAGATCGCTGCCGCCGTGAACGTTGTGCCGAGGTCAATGCCAAGTGCGTACATCAGGGTTGCTCCGATGGAGTTTGTGGAGACAGGTATGGCCGGGTCTGGGTGGCCGACCGGCGGTGTGCCGCACACCACGGAGTCGGATCACTGCTGAAAACGGTAGTGGTACGAGGCGAACGTCCGGTGGCTCCGCTGGGCCGGATGGCTCCGGTCGGGTACGCGGTCACCGGGACCGCCGCTGGTCGGCGATGATGCCCTCGCAGGACCGGACCGCCACCCGGGCGGCCACCGACAGCTCGTACGAGGTCATCGGGCTCTCGGCGCGACGCTGCCAGCGGCCAAGCGCCTCGACCGCGCTCTCGGTCACCTCGGCGGTGGTCGCGTCGGCCGGCAGCCTCAGCCGCTGGTGCGCCGCCGCGCCGGAACCGCCGATCACCTGCTCGAGCTCGGCGACGACCGCAGCCTTGCCGGTGATCCAGCCGGCGCGCAGGCTGGACAGCACGCGCAGCTCGTTGAACGGATGCGCCGAGGCGATGATC
This sequence comes from Micromonospora sp. Llam0, assembly GCF_003751085.1. Taxonomy (NCBI): domain Bacteria; kingdom Bacillati; phylum Actinomycetota; class Actinomycetes; order Micromonosporales; family Micromonosporaceae; genus Micromonospora; species Micromonospora sp. Llam0. The sequence continues at coordinate 919,980 of NZ_RJJY01000002.1, forward strand.
TCCTCGACCGCGCCGGCCACCTGCTCACTGCCGGGTCGGACACAGACCCGGGTGACGTCGGAGAGCGCCAGCAGCGCCGACCGGGACTTGAGCACGTCGCGGCGCTCGAAGAACAGTGAGCCGAGGACCTCGCGCAGCTGGGTGAGCCCGCTGCGCTCGGTCAACTCCTGGGAGAGTTCGGTGGCGGTGGCCGCGCCGTTGTGGCGCAGCATCGCGGCGGACAGTCGCAGGCCGAACATGCCGAGCCGGGCCAGCAACGCTTCCCGTTCGATCGTGGTCAACCCGAGTTCGGGCATGTTCTGCACGAACCGGTCAGCGGAGAGCAGCAGCTGCTCGGCCTGGGCCACCGGCAGTTCGGCGACCCGGCGCAGCTGCGCGACCTCCACTTCGGTCAACGTGGCGGCGGTCTCGGCGAGCAGACCGGCGACCGGGACGACCGACTGCACCAGCCGGCGCACGTTGGCGTCGGTGCTCAGCCGTTCGGCGATCCGCCGGGCGGACGCCATCGCGTCGAGCCGGCCGACGCCGATCTCGTCGGCCCGGGAGAGGATGCCGATGGCGTTGACCGGGTTGGGTCGGGACACCTCAACGTCGTGGAAGGCCCGCAGGAAGTCGACGTCGTTGGAGTGCAGGTGGCGCATCAGGTAGACGACGGCGTCGGCTGGGGTCTCCTCCTCGTCCGGCACGAGCAGGTCCCAGGCGCGCCGGGAGGTCTGCTCGGAGAGCGAACCGATGCCGGGGGTGTCGATGAGCGTCACGTTGCGCAGCGCCTGCGACGGCCAGGTGATGTCCAGTTGCGCGACGTCGTCGACGGACAGATCGCCCAGGTCGACATCGATCGCGCCGTCCTCGCGGGTGAACCGGAGCTGGCGTGGCTCGCCGTCGGTGGGCGTCGCCAGCACCCGGTAGGTGTGTCCGTCCTGGTACCAGGTGACGATCCGGGTGCACTCCCCGGCGTCGGTCGGGGCCAGCCGGTCGCCGACCAGCGCGTTGAGCAAGGTGGACTTGCCGGCTTTGACCCGGCCGGCGATCGCCACCCGCAGCGGCTCGTCGAGCCGGTCGCGGACGGCGCTGAGCCGCCGCTCGTACGCGGTGCCCTGGTAGACCTCGACGGCGTGGCCGAGCACGCTGCGGGTCCGGTCGATCAGACTCATCCGGTCACCGCCGGTGACCGTCGTCCGGGCAAACGGCTACAGAACAACTCGGACTCCACATTTGTCACACCGCTACTTTCTAGTCCGCCGGGGATGTGTCGTGTTGTCTCGCTCGTCGGAGTCGGCCATCGGTATCGGACCGACCCGCGGATCCACCCGGGCGACCCTGTCGATCAACGAGTTGCTGACCGGCTGAACAGCCCAGCCGGGAGACACAGCACAGCTGACCAAGCGCACGTTCGGCGGCCGGCGGAACGCACGTTCGGGATACGGCGCACTCAGCGCCCAGGTCGAGCCGAGAGTACACGGTACACGCGTACGGGGTCAGGCCATGCGTCGGCCTGCGGAGCCGTCCGTACACTGCCTCACTGACGCGGGCAAGGAGGGGCTGCACCGGTGACTGTCGTGGTGGGTGTGGACGGTTCCGGGCGAACGCGGCGGCTGGGCGAGATCGCCACGGCCGCCGGCCGACCGGCCGTACGCGTGTCGCCCGCAACCACCGACGACCTGCAGGTTCTCCTGGACCGGGCGCGCGCCGACGACGCCCTGGTCCTGGTTGACGACGCACACCACCTGGAACCGGCGATCCTACGGTCACTGACCGTGGCTGCTCGCGGCGGGGTGTCGATGGCGATCGCCCGACGTCCCACGATCACCGGTCCCGAACTCGCCGACCTGGACGAGGTGGTCGCCGGGCAGGGCCCAGTCGAGCAGCTCGGCCCCCTCCCCTCGGCCGCCCTGGCCGAGCTGGCGAAGGAGGTTCTCGGCCGACCGGCCACATCGGAACAGCTGGACGCACTCCAGGTCGCCTCCGCCGGGCTGGCCGCCGTCGCCGTCGCGGTCGCCGCCGACCCGTCCGGTACGCCGCCGGCGCTGGTCGCCCGACTACAACGTCGATTCGCCACCGCCGCCGCCGGACGTGACGTCGCCGAACGCGGTGTCGCCGGGCTGGCCGCAGTCCTGGCCCTCGGCCTGGACCTGGCCGACGACGTGGTCTGCGCCGCGACCGGCCTGGACCCGGCCGAGGCGGCCACCGGAATGCGGTCGCTGCGCGACGAGGGGCTACTCACCCCCGACGGGGAACGGATGATCCCGGCGGTCGCCCGCGCCGTGCTGTTCGACCTGCCCCCGTCGGAGCGCCGTCGGCTACACGAGACCGTGGCAACGGCGCTGCTGGCCACCGGTGCCGACCCGGTCCGCGCCGCCGGCCAGCTGCGCGCCGCGCGGGCCCGGACCCCGACCGCCGCCGACGTCTACCGGCGGGCCGGCGACCGGTTGCGGTTCACCGACCCGGGCAGCGCCCTGACCTGGTACGACGACGCACTGGACGCCGGCGCCGATCCGTCCATGGTGGCCGCCGGGCGGGCCGAGGCGGCCACCCTGCTGGGGGTGCCGGTCGACCTGGACGGCCCGGCTGCCGCTCCGGCCGACACCGGCCGGATCGCCCTGGTCGCCGGGGCGGCGGCGGCGTACGACGGCCGCGCCGGCCGCGCGGCGGAGGCGTTGCTGGGCGCCGACGCCCCCGGCCCGGTCCTCGCGGTACCGGCGCTGGTGGTCACCGGTCAACTGGCGGCTGCCCGGACGGCGGCGACCGGATCGGCCCCGCTGCCGGTGCGGCGGTTGGCCGACGCCGCGCTGGCGATGACGGATCCGGCGGCGGCGCTGCCGTTGCTGATCGAGGCCGCCGAGAGTTTCGAACAGGCACCGCCCCCGGTCGCCGTACCGGATCTGCCGCACGCGGTCGGGGCGCTGGTCGCGGTGGCCGCCGGTGACTCCGCCACCGCCGAGCATCTGCTGGACCGGGCGTCGACCAGCGGGGCCGGTGGTCCCGTCGCGCTGGACCGGCACCGTACGCTGCTGGCCTGGGTCCGGATGCGCACCGGCCGGTACGACTCGGCCGTCGCCGAACTGCGCCGACTGTCCGGTGCCACACTGCCCGGCCGGGAACGGCTGACCTACGCCGGCCTCACCGCCGGGATCGCCCGCCGCAGCGGGGACATCGCCCAACTTCGGGCGGCGTGGTCCGTCGCCGAGCCGGTGCTGGCCCGCCGGGCGGTCGACCTGTCCCAGCTGGAAGTGGTCGAGGAGCTGCTGGTCGCCGCCGCCCGGCTGCGCCACCACCAGCGGATCACGCCGGTACTGGCCGACCTGGCCGGCATCATCGACCAGCTGGGTCGACCGACGGCGTGGACGGTGTCGCTGAGCTGGATCAGGTTGCAGATCGCGGTCGTGGGTGAGGACCCGGCGGCGGCTGCGGCAGCGGCCGACGAGCTGGCCTCGCTCGACCCGGGCGGATTCCGGCAACAGGCGCAGTGCCGGGCCGCCGGCCGGTGGGCTGCGGTGCTCGCCGGCGAGGTCGACCCGGACGCGGTGCTGGCGGACGCCGCCGAGCTGGCCGCCGCCGAGCTGCCCTGGGAGTCGTCCAGACTGATCGGGCAGGCAGCTGTCCGGACCACCGACGCGTCGGCCGCCCGTCGGCTGCTGGAACGGGCCCGGGAACTGTCCCGGATGGACCCGGTGCCGGACGAGACTCAGCAGGGTGCCTCGCACGGTGGCCTGTCGGACCGGGAGGTCGAGGTGGCCCGGCTGGTGCTGGCCGGCCGGACCCACCGGGAGATCGGGACGCAACTCTTCCTGTCCCCCAAGACAGTCGAGCACCATGTGGCCCGGATCCGCGGCAAGTTGGGGGTTACCACCCGGGCCGAGATGGTCGCTACGCTGCGAAGTCTGCTCCCCGAGGAGTCCTGACTTGTCGGTTAGCTGACCTGAGCTTGGTGGCACCCCCCTACACCCCCGAACCTGGCAGGGGGGAAGCCCCGATGCGAGGGGCGGGCGTCGACCCGCAGTCTTGTACTTGTCCGGCCGATCGGGACGGACCAGAACCCCTACGAACCACGAATTCAGGAGACATCATGGCCGCGGTAGAAGTCACCCCGTTGATCGTCGAAAAGGTCAAGGCGCTGTTCGACAAGGTGTTCAGCAGCGAAGAGGAGACCGCCAAGTTCCTGGCCGACCCGGAGGGCGCGTTCGCCGCCAACGGGATCGAGGCGGAGACGCTCAACGAGCTCGACGTCGACCAGATCGTCGGTGAGGCGGCGTTCGGCAGCAGCGACGGCCCGTCCGGTGGGGGGCCCGGTGGGGGCGGCTTCGCTGGCGGGGGGTCCGGTGGAGGCGCCGGGGGTGGGGGCTTCTCCGGTGGGGGGGCCGGTGGAGGCGCTGGTGGGGGCGGCGGCTTCGCCGGAGGTGGTGGCGGCGCCGGTGGGGGCTTCGGTGCCGGCGCCGCCGCCAACGTGCCGACCCCAGAGGTCGTCCAGCAGGTGACCCAGGTGACGCAGAACTTCACCAACCAGAACTTCGTCGACAACTCGCAGACCTTCACCGACAACTCCACCGAGATTGACAACTCGGTCGACCTGGACGTGGACGGTCCGGTTGTTGGCGACATCGACGTCGACTCCGAGAACCTCAACCAGACCGGGGACGGCAACGTCGCCAACACCGGTGACGGGGACGTCAACGCGGCCACCGGTGACGGGGCGGTGGCGCAGCAGGGCGACGGCGACCAGGTCGCCGCGACCGGCGGGTCGGTGGCGGCCGGCGACGACGCGTTCGGCGTCACCGGCGACAACTCGTCGCTGGAGTTCGTCGACGGTGACAAGGTGACCGCCGGCGACGGCGCGGTGGTCGGCACCGGCGACGGCGACGTGCTCGGCGCGACCGGGGACGGGGCGTTCCTCGGCAACTCGGAGTCCGGCGACGTGGTCGGCAACACCGGCGACAACGCCGTCACCGCTGGCGACGACATCGACGGTGTGGTCAACACCGGCCTCAACACCGGAGTGATCGCCGACGGTGACGTCGACCGGACGGTGCTGGGCGACAACACCGGCATCGTCGCCGACGACGTGGACAAGGCCGTGGTCGGCGACAACAACCAGGCCGCCCAGTTCGACATCGACGCCAGCGGGGCGGCCGGCGGCGACGCCAGCGGCACCGGCGGCGACGGCGGCCGGGGCGGCAACGCCAGCGCCGACGGCGGGAACGCCGGCGACGGTGGGACCGGGGCCGGGGTCGGCATCGGGACCGGTGTCGGCGTCGGGCGTGGCAAGGGCGAAGGCGAAGGCGAAGGCGACGGCGAGGGCGGCGACGGCGGCGACGGCGGCCGGGGCGGCAACGCCACGGGTGGCAGCGGTGCCGGTGGCAGCGGCACCGGCGGCGACGCCAGCGGCGGTGCCGGCGGCGAGGTCGGGCCGATCAACATCAACTTCGGGGGCGGCAGCCAGCAGAACACCACCGACTCGAAGATCGAGGACTCGTCGCTGGCCTCCGGAGGCAACTCGGCCAGCACCCAGGACTCGTTCAACGACCAGTCCACCAACGACTCGTTCAACGACCAGTCGACCGACAACTCGGTCAACACCGACGACTCGTTCAACCAGGAGGACTCCTTCAACACGGAGGACTCGTTCACCACCGACGACTCGTTCAACAACAACAACACCGCCGAGGCGGACAGCACTCCGGACCCGGCCCTCGGGGCGTGACCGGACACCCACAGAGCGGGCCGGACGTCGCACGGCGTCCGGCCCGGTGAGCGCCAACATGGCGTGGCAGGTCCGGCCGGGGCCTGCCACGCCATGTTGGCGCTCGCACCGTTTTGCCGCTGGCCACCGCCCGCTGACCACCGCCCGCTGATACCAACCTCGATCGAGGAGCGACGTTGACCGCGAAAACGACACCCCCTGACGCTGACAGCACGCTGCAACGGGCGACACAGATCGTCGATCTCGCGGTACGCGCCTGCGAGGCGTACGACCGCCCCGACCTCGGTGGCCGGCTGGCCACCATCCGGCACACCCTGTCCGACCCGGTGGTGCACGTCGTGGTCGTCGGCGAGTTCAAGCAGGGCAAGAGCTCGCTGGTCAACGCGCTGGTCGGGACGAAGATCTGCCCGGTCGACGACGACGTGGCCACCGCCCTGCCGACCTACATCCGGCACGGACCGCAGCCGTCGGCGCAACTGCTGTTCAGCGACGACCCCGCCCGGCGGGAGCCGCTGCCCATCGACCAGGTGCAGGACGTGGTGCTGGAACGGGCCACCGGCGACGCCACCCCGCCCGGGATCGCCGGGGTGGAGGTCCGGCTGCCGCGCAACATCCTGTCGAACGGCCTCGTCATGGTCGACACCCCGGGGGTCGGCGGTCTGGGCTCGGTCCACGCTGCGGCCAGCCTGGCCGCCGCGTCAATGGCCGACGCGCTGCTGTTCGTCACCGACGCCGCCCAGGAGTTGACCCGCAGCGAGCTGGACTTCCTGCGGCAGGCCCACGAGGTGTGCCCGACGGTGGTGTGCGTGATCACCAAGACGGACTTCTACCCACACTGGCGGAAGATCCGTGACCTGGACGAGGGCCACCTGCGCCGCGAAGTCGAGATGCCGATCATCCCGGTGTCGTCCGCGCTGCGGCTGCGGGCCGTCGCCGGCAACGACAAGGAACTCAACGCCGAGTCCGGGTTCCCGGATCTGGTCAAGTTCGTGACGCAGCGGGTGGCCGGTGGGGCGGCGACCCGAGTCGCCACACAGGCCGCCGCGTCGGTCGTCGGCATCTGCGAGCAGATGGAGAACCAGTTCAAGGCAGAGCACGCCGCGCTCGCCGACCCGGAGGCCGCCGCCACGGTGGTGGCCGAGCTCAACGCGGTGAAGCAGCGGGTCGAGGCGCTCAAGGCGGCCGCGGCGAAGTGGCAGCAGACGCTGAGCGACGGGATCTCCGATCTGAACGCCGATGTCGACTACGACCTGCGCGGCCGGCTCCGGCGCATCCTCGAGGAGGCCGACGCCGCGATCGAGGAGATCGACCCCGCCGACGCCTGGGACGAGACCGAACGCTGGTTGCAGGCCAGGGTGTCCAACGAACTGCTGGCCAACTACATGATGCTGCGGGACCGGGCGATGAGCCTGAGCGACGACGTGGCCCTGCACTTTCAGGAGGCCGCCGGCGAGGTGCTACGCCACGTCGCCATCCCCGACCCGGTCCCGCTGGTCGGCACCGCACAGGTGGACCACAAGATCGAGCTGGCCAAGATGAAGCTCGGCAAGCAGGCGATGGTAGCGCTCAAGAGCGCCTACGGCGGCGCGCTCATGTTCGTCATGCTCGGTTCGTTGACCGGGATCGCGCTCGGCCCGATCGGTATCGGGATCGGGCTGGTGATGGGCCGCAAGGGCCTGCGCGAGGAGAAGAAGCGGCAACGCGTCAACCGGCAGAACCAGGCGAAGAACGCCGTCCGGCGGTACTGCGACGAGGTCAGTTTCGTGATGACCAAGGACTCCCGGGACACGCTGCGCCGGATTCAGCGCCAGCTCCGCGACCACTACAGCGCGCTGGCCGAGGAGTTGTCCCGGTCGAACGCCAAGGCGCTGGCCGCCGCGTCGGAGGCCGCGCAGCGGACCAAGGCGGAGCGGGAGAGCCGGCTCCGCGACCTGAACGCCGAGCTGGACCGGCTGCGTCAGCTGCGCGAGCACGCCACCGCGATCGTCGGCGCCTGACCGGTCAGCCGGCCCCGAGGTCGTCGATCTCCGCGGCACCGTCCACCCCGGCGGTGCCCTCGGAGATCGACGGCATCGCCCATGGGTCACCGGACGATAGCGGACCGTCCAAGAGATCCGCCGCATCCTGTTGGCTGTCGTGGCTGGCCGGTTCGGCGTCGTCCCCGGTTGGGCCGGCCGGGGACGGCTCGACCGTTGCCGGCTCACGATCGTCGACGGTCGGGCCATCGCCGTGGCCGAACGCCGCGTCGATCTCCGGGCCGGCCGCGAAACTTGGGTCGTCGAACCCGGAGGCGTCGAACCCGGAGGCATCGAACTCCGCCCCATCCGGCATCGGGCCGTCGAAATCCGGACCGTCGAACGCCGGATCATCGGGCATCGGATCGTCGAACGCCGGCACGGGAGCCGTAGCGAGCAGGTCGAGCGGCGAGGCCAGATCGTCCGGTACGGTGCCGTCGCCGCCGATCTGGCTGTGCGCCGTGACGAACGGGGCCAGATGCTCGGCCACCTCAGCCGGAGCGGTGTCCGCGAAGCTCACCACGGCCTGCGCCAGCAACTCCGGGGGAAGGTCCGCGTAGCCGTGGGCATCGAGCACGGCAGCGACGTCGCTGTGGGCTGCGGCGTCGCCGGGCAGCCCAGCGAAGATCTCGTGCAGGGATCGCGCCGGTGCCATGTAACCACTGTAAGAAGAGCACCCCCGGGACCGGCAAGGGGGACATCCCCGCCCTGCCCCCTAACCCTGAGACGGTCAGGACGTGACGTCCTTGCGGGTGAACCGCCAGAACGCCAACGACAGGAAGACCGTGGCGTACGCCAACGCCGACACGCAGCCGCGTACCACATCGTCGGTCTGCATCGGGGTCGACAGCAACCCCAGCCAGGCGGTGCTGAAATGGGTCGGCAGGAAGTCGCGCAGCACGCCCAGCGCGGTGATCTGGTCCAGGATGCTGGACAGGATCCACAGCAGCACCGCGCCGCCGACCGCGCCGAGCGCCGCGTCGGTCGACACCGACAGCAGGAACGCCAGCGACGCCACGATCAGCAGCACCACCGCCAGGTAGCCGAGGATGGCGAGCAGCCGCAGCGTGCCCTCCCCGGCTGGGATCTCGGCGGCCACCGTCGAACGCAGCGGCGACCACCCGTACCGCAGGGTGCCGACCAGCAGCGCGGTCGCGGCGAGGATCAGGATCGACAACCCGGAGTACGCCAACGCGGCGGCCAGCTTCACCGCCAGCAGCCGGGCCCGGGGCACCGGCACGGCCAGCAGGTAGCGCAGGCTCCCCCAGCTCGCCTCGCTGGCCACCGTGTCGCCGCAGAACAACGCCACCGCCACCACCAGCAGAAACGTCGACGACACGAAGATGGTGAACAGGGCGAAGTTCAACCCGCCGGTGGTGGCCAGCTCGACCAGACTGGCGAACTCGCCGCCGCCGTTGTCGTCGTCACCGTCGTCGAACTCGAAGGCGATCAGCACGATCAGCGGAAGCAGCACCATGAAGCCCAGGGTCAGCTGGGTGCGGCGGCGGGCCGCCTGGCGGCGTACCTCGGCCCAGAACGGCAAGGTGGCGCGGGCCCGGTAGCCGGCGGCGGCGCCGGACTGGTCGACCGGCCGGTCCGGCTGTCGCAGGTCCGATGATTCGACGGTAGCCATCAGCGGTCCCCGCTCCCCCGTGAGTTCTCGCCGACCAGGGCGAGAAAGGCGTCCTCCAGCCGGCGGCGGGGCACCACCCGGTCCACCGCCACCCCGGCCCGGACCAGCTCCGCGACCACCTCGCTGCGCGGCGTGCCGTCGACGTCGACGATCAGTCCGCCGTTGTCGGCGGCGACGGTACGCACCCCGGCCAGCCGGTTCAGCACCGCTTCGGCGGCGGTCACGTCGGAGACGTCGAACTGCACGCTCGGCGAATCCCCGACGATGTCGTCGACCGGTCCGGCGGCCACGATCCGGCCCTTGTTGACCACCACCGCGTGGGTGCAGGTCTGCTCCACCTCGGCCAGCAGATGGCTGGAGACCAGCACCGCCCGCCCGCCGGTGGCGTACCGCCTGAGCACCCGGCGCATCTCGGCGATCTGCGGTGGGTCCAGCCCGTCGGTCGGTTCGTCGAGCACCAGCAGCTCCGGCAGCCCGAGCATGGCCTGGGCGATGGCCAGCCGTTGGCGCATCCCGTGGCTGTAGTTGCGGATCCTGCGGTGGACCGAATCCCCCAGCCCGGCGATCGCCAGGGCCTCGTCGAAATGCGCGTCGGCCGCCGGGCGTCCGGTGGCCCGCCAGTACGCCCGCAGGTTGTCGATGCCGGACAGGTGCGGCAGGAAGCCGGGCCCTTCGACGAGTGACCCGATCCGGGACAGCACCGGCGCGCCGGGCACCAGCCGGTGGCCGAAGACCAGGATCTCGCCACGGGTCGGCTGGGTCAGCCCCATCAGCACCCGCAGGGTGGTGGTCTTGCCGGCCCCGTTCGGCCCGAGCAGGCCGACGACCTGGCCGCGTTCCACGGTGAAGTCGACCCGCTCGACCGCGACGAACCCGTCCGCGTACTCCTTGCGCAGGTCCCGCACCACCAGTGGGGTCTGCGCGTGCGCGGCGTTCACGGTGTGGTCGGTGCGCCGCTGCCGTAGCCGCACCACGGCGAGGACCACGACCAGTCCGACGACGATCGCGGCGACCAGGCCGGCGAGCACCCAGCGCCACAGCGCCGCCGAGGTGGCGATCGGTTCACCGGCCACCTGTGGCAGGGCGACCGGCGCGCCGTCGGTGTCGGCAGCGTCGGTGCCCGCCCCGCCGGTGCTGTCGCCGACCGCGATCGTGTAGACGGTCGGCTCGACCGGGGTGGCGTACGCCTGGTCCGAGGTGGCGACCACGATCCGCAGCCGGTTGCCGGCCTCGAACCGGTGCACGATCGCCGGCAGGGTCACCTCGACCGGTTGCGCCTGCGCGATGTCCGCCGGCAGGCCGGTGAGCCGGACCGGGGCGACCAGCCCACCGGGCAGGCTCATCGCGCCGTCCGGGTCGACGTCGTACAGCTTGACGAACAGCACCGCCTCGCCGGTCGCCGACGCGGCCCGCACGGTCACCGTCGGCGCGCCGACCACGTCGACGGGGTCGGCCAGCGGCGCCGAGTCGAAGTGGCTGTGCTGGCCGGGCAGGTCGCTGACCACACCACCGGCCACGCCGCCGAGCGCGCCGGCCAGCCCGCCGGCCAACGGCAGCGAGGAAATCGCCGCCGGGTTACCGTCCGGCGGGTTGACGATCGGCTGCGGCGGACCGTCGACGGTGACCGTCGTCGTTGCCGCACCGGCGGTGCCGGGGTAGTCGGTGATCCGGTAGCCGGTGGCGACCAGTCCCCGGTCCATCGCGTCGAAGCCGGCGATCCGCGACCAGGTGAAGCTGCCGCCCGGGGCGTCGCCGTCCCCGGCGACGTAGTGGTCCAGCCACTGCGCGGTGAGGAACTTCACCCGGTCCTGGTCGGTCTGCGGACCGCTGCCGCCGTCGTGGCCGCCGGTGTACCAGGCGACCCGCACCGGGGTGCCGTTCGCGGCGATGCCCCGGGCGTTGGCGTCGGCCTGGGCGAGCGGGAACAGCGTGTCCGCCGTGCCCTGGATCAGCAGCGTCGGCGCGGTGATCCGATCCAGGACCCGGGCCGGGCTGGACCGCTGCAGCAGCGCCACCGCCGCCGGGTCCCCCCGGCCGGTGGTGGCGATCCGCAGGTACGCGGCGCACACGTCGGCGGCGAACCGCCCGCACTGCGGGTCGAGCCCACCGAGATCGGCCGGCATTCCCGGCCCGCCGACACCGGTCGGCGCCCCCTGGCCACCCGGGTCGGCCGGCATTCCCGGCCCGCCGGCGGGAGCTCCGGCGCTGCCGAAGAAAAGCCCGGCCCAGCCCTTCTTGAACACCCCGTCGACCGGGTCGCCGCCGGTCGCCTCCGGCAGGAACGCACCGGCCAGGTCGTTCCAGGTGATCATCGGCACGATCGCGTCGACCCGGTCGTCGGCGGCGGCCAGCAGCAGCGCCAACGCGCCGCCGTACGAGCCGCCCACCACCCCGACCTGCGGGTCCCCGGCGGCGTCGGTACGCACCTCGGGACGCTGGGCCAGCCAGTCGAGCAGCCGGGCGGCGTCGCGCACCTCGTGGTCGGGGCTGTTCAGGTGGATCTGTCCGCCGCTGGCGCCGAACCCGCGCGCCGAGTACGCCAGCACCGCGTACCCGAGGGTGGCCAGCTCCTCGGCGTCGGCCGCCACCGACTGTTTGGAGCCGCCGAACCCGTGGGCGAGCAGCACCGCCGGCACCGGATCCGTCGCCGAGGCCGTCTCCGGCAGGTAGAACGTGGTGTCCAGGTCGACCGGCTGGTCACCGTCCGGGCCGGAGCGGACCGTGAGCCGCTGCTCGGTCACCGCGTACGGCACCGACTCGGGCCAGACCGCCCAGGTGACCACGCCGGCGACCAGGGCGAGCGCGAGCAGCCCGCCGGTCAGCCGCCGCTGGTTCGACCCGGGCAGGAGCCGCCGCAGCCGCGTGGACAAGGGAGTCGGCATGTGCCACACGGTACGGCCACCGCCCGCCGGCCAGCTGTGAACCCTCTCAGCTGCGGCGGCGGATAGGCTCGGCGGGTGGCCGACCCCGAACTGACCCTGACCGCGAGCCTGCGGCCCGCCGCGTTGGACGCCCGCCGGGGCATCGTCCGACTGCACCCGGAGGTGCTGGCCGCGCTCGGCGTCACCGCCGGTACACCGGTGCGGCTGACCGGGCGGCGCAGCACCGCCGGGGTCGCCGCCCGCGCGGAGGCCGGTGCCAGCCGCGCCCTGCTGTACGCCGACGACCTGACCCTGGGCAACCTCGGTGTCCGCGACGGCGGCCAGGTCACCGTGGCCCCGGCACCGGAGACGGCCGCCCGCCGGGTGACCCTGGACGGACCGGTGGAGATCGTCGCGGTGGTCAGCCCGGAGATGCTGCGGCTGGCCCTGCTCGGCAAGGTGGTCACCGCCGGTGACGACGTGTCGCTGCTGCCGCAGGACGTCTTCTCCGACTCGGCGCACCGCGGCCTGATGGAGGCGGCCCGGCGCAGTCTCGCGAACGTCGTCGGGTACGCCTGGACCAGCACGCTGCTGACGGTCACCGACGCCGAGCCGGCCGACCCGGCCCGGATCGGGGACCCGGTGCTGGTCACGATGGACACCGTGGTGGCCTGGCGGCACGGGCCGGCCACCCACGGGTCGTCCGGGGAGGAGGTCCGCCCGGCCGGGCCGGTGTCGCCGGCACCGGCACCGGACTTCGTCGACGAGCCGGCGCCCAACCTGGACGACCTGCCCGGCCTGCGGGCCCAGGCACATGAGTTGGCCGAACTGCTCGACCTCGGCTTCCACCATCGGGAGGTGCTGGACCGGCTGGGCACCACCGTGTCACTCGGCGTGCTGCTCAGCGGGCCAGCCGGGTCCGGCAAGTCGGCGCTGGTCCGTGCGGTCGCCGCCGACCTGGACGCCCGGGTGGAGACGCTATGGGCCCCGGAGATCGCCGCGCTCACCAACGACGCCGCGGCGCGGCGGCTGCGGCGGGCCGCCGAGTCGGTGCGCCGTGGGGACGCCGCAGTGCTGCTGATCGCCGACGTGGACGCGATCGCGCCCCGCGACGAGTCGGGTCCGTTGTCGACAGTGTTCCGGCAGCTGCTGGCCGAGACGGTGGCCGCCGGGGCGGCGGTGGTCTGCACCACCAGCCACCCGGAGGCGCTGGACCCCGGGCTGCGCGGCCCGGACCTGCTCGCCGTGCAGATCGCGGTGCCGCTGCCGGACGCCGCGATGCGTCGGGAGCAGCTGGCCGTACTGACCCGGGGCATGCCGCTGGAGGACGACGTCCGGCTCGACGACGTCGCCGGGCGTACTCCCGGGTTCGTCGCCGCCGACCTGGCCGCGCTGGCCCGCGAAGCCGGGGTACGGGCGGCGCTGCGGCAGAAGTCGGCGGAGACGCCGATGGTGGCCGCCGCCGACTTCGAGGCAGCGCTGGAGGTGGTCCGACCCACCTCGATGGCGACGTCCACACTGGAGCTGGCGCGGGTGACCCTGGACGACGTCGGCGACATGGCCGAGGTCAAGCAGATGCTGACCGAGTCGGTGCTCTGGCCGTTGACCTACCCGGACACGTTCGCCCGGTTGGGCGTGCAGCCGCCGCGCGGGGTGCTGCTCTACGGTCCGCCGGGCTGCGGCAAGACGTTCCTGGTGACCGCGCTGGCCGGCACCGGCAAGGCGAACGTGCTGTCGGTCAAGGGCGCCGAGTTGCTGTCGAAGTGGGTCGGGGAGAGCGAGCGGGCGGTCCGCGAGCTGTTCCGCCGGGCCCGCGAGGCGGCGCCGACCCTGGTGTTCCTGGACGAAGTGGACGCCCTGGCCCCGGTGCGCGGGCAGGCGTCCGATGGCGGCACCACCGACCGGGTGGTGGCCGCGCTGCTCACCGAGCTGGACGGGGTCGAGGCGCTGCGCAACGTCGTGGTGATCGGTGCGACGAACCGACCGGATCTGGTCGACCCGGCGCTGCTGCGGCCGGGCCGGCTGGAGCGGCTGGTGTACGTACCGCCGCCGGACGGTACCGCGCGCACCGAGATCCTCAAGGCGGCGGCGAAGTCGGTGCCGCTCGCCGACGACGTGGACCTGACCGGGCTCGCCGGGACGTTGGACGGCTTCTCGGCGGCGGACTGCGCCGCGCTGGTCCGCGAGTCGGCGCTGGCCGCGATGCGGGAGTCGTTGGAGGCGTCGTCGGTGACCGCCGCGCACGTCGCGGCGGCCCGGGACCGGATCCGGCCGTCGCTGGACCCGGCGCAGGTGGCCTGGTTGGCCGCGTACGCCGAACAGCAGTCCGCCCGGTAGGGCATTCGCACCTGACGGCAGCTGTGCGCCGACGCGTCGGCGCCCGGATCAGCCGGCCAGGTCGGTGGTGAACGCCTCGTCCAGCCAGAACCGGGCGTGTACCTGGCCCTGCTCGACCCCGATGATCGCGCCGCACCGGCGCAGCAGGTTGATCGCCGACCGGTTGGCCGGTGTGGTCCGGGCGATGACCAGGTGGGCGCCGAGCCGGACCGCTTCGTCCAGCACCGCGCGTAGCGCGGCGGAGCCGATCCCCCGCCCGCGGGCGGACCGGCCGAGCCAGATGCCGGTCTCCACGACGGAAGGGGTGTCCAGCCGGCTGAGCCGGATGCCGCCGACCACGTCCCCGCCAACGGTGACCGCGTAGACGATGGTGCCGGCGGGCCCGAACTGTCCGCCGCCGAAGTGGGACCGGTAGAACGTGCGGAAGGCGTCCCGACGGGCGGCGGTCCAACCGGCCGGGCCGGGCACCGGCGGCATCACTTCACCCGGCTCGGCTTCGGCCACGGCGGCGGAGAGCAACGGCTCCAACAGGTCGTCGCTCATCGGGGTCAACCGCACGTCGTGCCGCACGGCGGTAGTCTCCCAGGCCGGTGCCGATTCCGCCTTACTCATTCCGCACCTCCCGTCTACCCAGCTACCGGCCCCTGGGACGGATACTTGCTCAGTTCCGGCGCTGCCGAAACGGCCTCGGGGACATCAGTCACCCGCCGGCCGGCGGCCCGGATCCCGCCCGCCAGCTGTTGTTCCAGCTCAGTACGCATCGACGGACCAGATCAGCCGGTATCGAACAGACAAGATATCGCCGTGGCGTCGTCGTGCCGCTTGTGACCGGTCGACCGATCCGGACCGGCGGTCTCGGCGGCCCGTACCTGGCGGATCAACTCGGCTGGCCCGGCCTCGGCGAGCAGATCCATCAGCTGCGGCCAGCCGTACAGCCCGAACTGTTCGACGGCCCGGGACGCCCCGTCGCTGAGCAGCGCCGCCCGGGTGATCCGGCCCGGTCCGGTCAGCGGCAGGGTGCCGCAGAGCGCACGGTCGGCGGCGACCGGGTCGGCGGCGGCCACCCAGTAGCCGTCCGGCTGGTTGGTCCACTGCCGCTGCCACCGTACGGCCCGGTGGTAGCTGTGCCGCGGGTCGTCGGTGGCCGGCGGATCGTGCTGTCCGCGCAGCCTGGCCATGGTGTCGGCCAACCGGTTGTCGGCCACCACGCCGACCTGTCCGGCGGCTTCGACCACCAGTGGACTGTCGCACAGCACCAGGTAGTCCAGGTGTCCACCGGACCGGCGCAGCAGGCACACGGTGGACGACGGGGTGCCCGGGTGGTCCACGTCGCAGCTGGCCGCGTGGTCGTCGCGGACCGCCCGGATGGCCTCGGCGAGCAGCCCGGCCAGCGGCGCGGCCGGCGTGGCGGCGCTGGCCAGCCCGAGCCGGGCGGCGAGCCGGCGCACGTACCAGGCCGGCCCGTGGCTGCAGCCGGTGTCGAAGCCGGCGGGTGCGGTGGCACCGTCCAGCACGCCGACCAGGTCCCCGTACTGCAGGATATGGTCCTCGTTGTCCGGTTGTCCGGGCGCGGCGACCGAGCAGGCGTCCACCCGCATCGTCGGCAGGCCGGCCGGCAACGCCGACGACCGGCTCGTCACCGCCGGCACCGGAGTCGGTCGGGAATCACCCTGAGCATCTCTCACCAACTCTCGGAATCCGGTCCGTCACCGACGGTAGCTTGACCGGTAGGTGGGTGTCGAGGATCGCGGGCCGCGCGGCGCACGTGACAGCGGCGCCCGGGACACAGGGGGACCACAGATGTTGCGTCAACTACACGAGAAGGGCCTGCGGGCCGAACACATGTACGTCGCCGGCATCGTCAGCATCGGGATCTCGTTCACCAGCTGGGTACTCTCCAAGCGGTTCGAGGCGGCGGGCGTCGACCGGGCCGACCGGTGGGGCATCTTCATCGGCGAGTGGGCGCCGACGTTCATCGCGCTCGGCAACGGGCTCAAAATGTACGAGAAGTAGACCGACCCACCGGGGCGCACGCTGGCGCTGGCCCGCTCGCCCCGGGGCGGCTCAGCCGCGCCGGGCCCGCGACCTGGCGGCCCGCAACCGGCGGAGCCGGGCCACCAGCACCGGTTCGACGGCCAGCGCGGCCGGGTTGTCCAGCAACTGGTTGAGCAGCTGGTAGTAGCGGGTGGCGGAGAGACCGAAGGTGTCCCGGATCGACTGTTCCTTGGCGCCGGCGTGCTTCCACCACTGCCGTTCGAAGTCGAGGATCCGCTGCTCACGCTCGGTCAGCCCGGTCGCGGCCGGACCGGCGGCAGCCGTACCGCTGACGGGGTCGGCACCGACCGGCTCGGTGCCGGCGTCGTCGGACTCCCAGCCGTCGAGCGGCTCGCTGCGTTGCCGGGGAACGCCGGCCGTGGTCCGGGGGACCGACCCGGCGCCCGGTCCGGTCCGGGGTTCGTCAGCAGCCGGCACCTCACCAGGGTAATCGCCCACCCGGCGGGTACGCATCCGCCGGTTCGCGCCGTCGGGTGTGTCGGGCTCAGCTGACGTCGCGCCGCCGCACCGTCCACGCCGCGACGGCCGACACCAGCAGTACCACCGCCGCCATCAGCACGCCGGTGTGTATCCAGGTCAGTTCCATGGTCGGCGGTACGCAGCCGGGCTGCCCGGCACAGGCCTGCCAGTCGGTCAGCTCGATCGACGAGTCCATCCAGGCGATCCAGTACACCGGCAGCAGCCACGCCTCGACGAAGGTCGCGTCGGTCACGTCGGCGAGGAAGCTCAACCCGGACTGACCCAGCACCAGTACGGCGAGGACGCCGCCGAGCGCCAACGCGGTGTGCCGGCCGATCGCGGCCAGCCCGAAGCCGACCGTGGCGGCCGCGACGACCAGCACCACCACCCGCAGCTCGGTCAACGCGACGGACCGCCAGGCGCCGGCGGTCATCTCGGCGGTCGAGCCGCGCCACACGGCGGTGGCCCAGTGCGCCGCCGTCCACAGCAGCACGGCAGGCACGGTCACGGCCAGTGCGCCGGTCAGCAGCGCGGCCAGCTTGGTGAACAGGACACGCAGCCGCCGTGGCCGCCACAGCAGCAGGTTCATCATCCCGCCGGAGGTCCACTCGGCACCGATGAACGACGCCCCGGCCGCGAAGAAGACCAGGGTCGTCAGGGTGGCGAAAATGTAGAGAGTGGCCGGAAACTGGCTGTGGAAGGTGAACGTCGCCGGCAGGTGCTGCTCGGCCGGGTACATGTCCCGGGTCGGCACCATGATGTCGGCGCAGTTCGGTGGGAACCGGTTCGCGTCGGCAGCGCCGCTGCTCTGGCTGCGCTCGCATTCGGCCCGCCACTGCTCGGCCCATTCGACCCCGGCCCGGTACTCGGCCTCGGCGGTGCGCTCGGCTTCGGCGAACGCCGCCGGGCCGATCTTCTGGTTGCCGAGGAACGTCCCGACGGCGATCGCGACCAGCACCAGCAGCGCGGCGGCCACCAGGTAGCGGACGAAGCGCCGTTTACCGAGGCGGCGCAGCTCGGCCCGGTACAGGTTCATCGCCCGGCTCCCGTCGGGCCGGCGGCGACCGTCGGAGCGGCATCGGCGGCCGGAGCAGCGTCGGCGGTCAGCTGGAGAAAGACACTTTCCAGATCGGCGGTGACCGGGGTCAGTTCGCTGACGTACAGGCCGGCGGCGGCGAGAATTCGGGTCACCCGGGCCGGCTGGTCGACCCCGTGCACCAGCAGGTGGTCGGCGTGCCGGGTGACGGTGACCGGCGGGCCGTCGGCCGTGGTGAGGGCCGACTCGGCGGCCGGCAGGTCGGCGGCGGCTTCCAGGCGTACCCGCAGACCGCCGCCGGAGTGCGCGGCCAGCACCTCGGCGACCGGGCCGGCGGTGACCCGGCGGCCCCGCGAAATGATCGTCACCGAGTCGCAGATCACCTGGATCTCGCCGAGGATGTGGCTGGACAGCACCACGGTGGTGCCGGCGGCGACCAGGTCACGCATCAGGGTGCGCATCTCCCGGATGCCGGCCGGGTCGAGGCCGTTGGCCGGCTCGTCGAGGATCAGCAGTGCCGGTTCCTTGAGCAGCGCCGACGCGACGGCCAGCCGCTGGCGCATGCCGAGTGAGTAGGTGCGGACCCGCTCGCCGGCCCGGTCGGCGAGGCCGACGAGATCCAGCACCGCCGGCACCCGGTGCGGTGCCAGGCCGCCGGCCTGGGCGAGCAGCGACAGGGTGTCCCGGGCGGTGAAGTGCGGGAAGAACTGTGGACTCTCCACGATGGCGCCGACCCGGCCGATCACCGCCGGCAGCTGCTGCGGGACCGGTTGGCCGAGGATCGACATCCGGCCGCCGTTCGGCGCGACCAGGCCGAGCAGGGTACGCAGCGTGGTGGTCTTGCCGGATCCGTTCGGGCCGAGGAAGCCGTGCACCTGGCCGGCCTCGACCCGCATGTCGAAACCGTCGACGGCGTGTCGGACCCCGCGCCGACGGCTGCGGTACGTCTTGCGCAGCCCGGATATCTCCAGTACGGCCGTCATCCGCCGCCCTCCCCCGTGTACCCGCCGTCAGGACAAGGGCACACCATACGGGACCGACGGCTCAGGCGGTGACCACCGTCACGCCGAGTTCGCGGAAGGCGGCGACCGTGCAGGGCTCGGCGCCGGAGTCGGTGATCAGGGTCTCCACCCGGTCGATCGGGCAGATCCGGGCGAAGGCGTGCCCGCCCAGCTTCGACCCGTCGGCGATGATCACCACCCGCTTCGCGCGGGCCACCATCAGCGCGTTCATCGACGCTTCGCCCTCGTGGTGGGCGGCGGCGCCGAGCTGCGGGTCGATCGCGTCGACGCCGAGCAGCGCGACGTCCAGGGTCACCTCGCGCAGCAGCGCGCCGCCGAGCGGTCCGACCAGCTCGAACGACTGCGGGCGGACCACCCCGCCGGCGACGACGATCTTCATCCGGGAGCGGACCAGCAGCTCGTTGGCGATGTTCAGCGCGTTGGTGACCACGGTCAGCTGGGCGCCGTCCGCGCTGGTGTTCAGATCCGGGCGTACGGCGAGCGCGCGGGCCACCTCGGTGGTGGTGGTACCGCCGTTGAGTCCGACGACCATGCCGGGTTCGACGAGTGCGGCGGCGGCGGTGCCGATGCGCTGCTTCTCCGCCGAGTGCTTGGCGGTCTTGTAGCGCAGCGGCAGGTCGTAGGAGACGCCGTTGGCGACCGCCCCGCCCCGGGTGCGGGTGATCATCTGCTGCTGGGCGAGCTGGTCGAAGTCGCGGCGGATGGTGGCCTGGGAGACGTCGAGGCGGGTGGCGGCGTCCTCCACGGTGATCCGGCCGCTGTCGGTGAGCAGTTCCAGCAGCGCGTTCCAGCGTGCGTACCGATCCATGCCGCCCCCTTCCCGCGCCTCGCTGCTTCCCGCGCCTCACCGCCTGCCATGCCTAGCTGCGCGGATGGTGACCAGTTTGCTGCACACTAATGCGCGAAACGCCCGGTAGGCAAAACCTTCGGCTGCGCGATCGGGCATCACCCCAGCCCGGTTGTTGCCACCCGGTGACCGGACGCGCACAATGACGCGCGAAAAGGTGCCAGTTCGAGCCCGAACGAGCACCACTGCTTGTGGTCAGCGAGGAGTGTCGCGATGAGCTACGTCGACGCCGAGATCGCCAGCCAGCCGGAGTGCTGGCGCCAGGCTGCCGCACAGGCCGCCGACACCCCCGCACCGGCGCTGCCCAGCCCCGGCGAGCGGGTCGCCGTGGTCGGCTGCGGCACATCCTGGTTCATGGCGATGGCGTACGCCGGGCTGCGGGAGAGCGCCGGCCAGGGTGAGACCGACGCCTTCCAGGCCTCCGAGTTCCCCACCGGCCGGCACTACGACCGGCTCATCGCGATCAGCCGCTCCGGCACCACCACCGAGATCACCGACCTGCTCGCCGCCGTCGACGACCCGCAGCGCACCACGGTGCTGGTCGGCGACCCCGGCTCCCCCGCCGCCCAGCTCGCCGGCCACGTCGTCGCCCTGCCGTACGCCGACGAACGGTCCGTGGTGCAGACCCGCTTCGCCACCAGCGTGCTGGCGCTGCTGCGGGCCCACCTCGGCGCGGACGTCGCGGCGATCGCCGCCGACGCCGAGGTCGCCGTCCGGGCCCGGCTGCCGATCGACCCGGCGCTGATCGACCAGGCCACCTTCCTCGGCCGGGGCTGGACCGTCGGCCTGGCCCACGAGGCGGCGCTGAAGTGCCGCGAGGCCGCCGTCTTCTGGTCCGAGGCGTACCCGGCGATGGACTACCGGCACGGGCCGATCGCGATCGCCGGGCCGGGCCGGATGGTGTGGGCGTTCGGCGACATCCCCGACCACCTGGCCGACGACGTGGCGGCGACCGGCGCGGCGTTCGTGCACAGCCGGACCAACGGCGTGTACGCCGTCCTCGACCGGTGGGCCGCCGGACGCCGCCCGCTCGACCCGATGGCCGACCTGATCCTCGCCCAACGGTTCGCGGTGGCCCTCGCCACCAGCCGGGGCCTCGACCCGGACAACCCGCGCCACCTGACCCGGTCGGTCGTGCTGACGTGACCCTGGCCGGCGGAGTCGACCCGACGCCGCCGGGGCCGTCCGACGAGGTCGTCATCGCGTTGGACGTCGGCGGCACCGGCATCAAGAGCGCCCTGGTCGGGCTGACCGACCGGGCGGTACGGCACACCGAGCGGCGCCCGACCGCAGCGGCCCGGGGGCCGGCCGCCGTCGTCGACACCATCTGCGACCTCGCCGGGCAACTCGCCGACACCGCCCGCGCCGACGGGCTCACCCCGGTCGCGGTCGGCGTCGCCGTACCCGGGGTCGTCGACGAGTCGGCCGGCGTCGCGGTCTGGTCGGCCAACGTCGGCTTCCGCGACGTACCGCTGCGCGACCTGGTGGCCGCCCGGGTCGGGCTGCCGACGGCGCTCGGCCACGACGTACGGGCCGGCGGGGTCGCCGAGGCCCGGATCGGCGCCGGGCAGGGCAGCCGGCACGTGCTGTTCGTGGCGATCGGCACCGGCATCGCCGCCGCCGCCGTCGTCGACGGCACCGGCTACCCCGGCGCGCACGGCGCGGCCGGCGAACTCGGCCACGTGGTGGTCCGCCCAGACGGGCCGGCCTGCGGCTGCCGGCAGACCGGCTGCCTGGAGGCGGTGGCGTCGGCGTCGGCGATCACCCGCCGGTACGCCGACCAGGCCGGCCGCCGCACCGGCGGCGCCGCCGAAGTGGCCCGGCTGGCCGCCGCCGGCGACCCGACCGCCGGCCGGATCTGGACCGACGCGGTCGACGCGCTCGCCGACGGCCTGCTGATCGGGCAGGCGATGTTCGACCCCGAGCTGGTGGTGCTGGGCGGCGGGCTGGCCGAGGCCGGCGACCAGCTGCTCGCCCCGCTGGACGCCGCGATCCGCCGCCGGGCCACCTTCCACCGGCTGCCCCGGCTGGTCCGGGCCGCGCTCGGCGACGAGGCAGGCTGCCTCGGTGCCGCGCTGCTCGCGTCGGACCTGCTCGCGTCGGACCTGGTCGAGCGGGCCGCCGAGCCGGTCGAGAGGGCCGCCCGATGATGGTCGAGGGCCGGCTGGTCACCCCCGACGGGGTACGCGAGCACGGCCGCCTGACCGTCGACGGCGACACGATCACCGAGGTGGCGACGGCGGACCACGGCCGGCCCAGCGCACCCGCGTCGGCGTCGGCGTCGGCGTCGGGCTGGATCGTGCCGGGCTTCGTCGACATCCACAACCATGGCGGCGGCGGACACACCTTCACCACCGGCGACCCCGACTCGGCCCGCCGGGCCGCCGCCTTCCACCTGGCCCACGGCACCACAAGCCTGCTGGCCAGCCTGGTCAGCTCGCCGGTCGAGCTGATGCGCGACGCCGTCACCCGGTACGCCCCGCTGGTCGCCGACGGCACCCTCGCCGGGCTGCACTTCGAGGGCCCCTACCTGTCGGTCGTGCGGTGCGGGGCGCAGAACCCGGCGTACCTGCGCGACCCGGAGCCGGACGAACTGGCCGGGCTGCTCGACCTCGGCGGCGGCGTGATCCGGATGGTCACCGTGGCCCCGGAGCGGGCCGGCGCGCTGGCCGCGATCGCCCGGCTGGTCGACGCCGGGGTGGTCGCCGCGATCGGCCACACCGACGCCGGCTACGGCCAGACCCGGGCGGCGATCGACGCCGGCGCCACCGCCGGTACGCACCTGTTCAACGGCATGCGGCCACCGCACCACCGCGAACCCGGCCCGGTGTTCGCCCTGCTCGGCGACGACCGGGTGACCTGTGAACTGATCGCCGACGGGGTGCACCTGCACGACGGCACCCTCACCTTCGCCACGTCGGTCGGCGGCCCCGGCCGGACCGCGCTGGTCACCGACGCGATGGCCGCCGCCGGGATGCCCGACGGCGCGTACGAACTCGGCGGGCAGGCGGTGACGGTGTCCGGCTCCGTGGCCCGGTTGGCCCGCGACGGGTCGATCGCCGGCAGCACGCTGACCATGGACGCGGCGCTGCGCCGGGCGGTCGCCGCCGGCATCGACATCGTCGACGCCGTACGGATGGCGGCCACCACCCCGGCGGCGACGATCGGCCTGGCCGGCACGGTCGGCGCACTCGCCCCCGGGCACCGGGCCGACCTGGTCGAGCTCGACGACGACCTGCGGGTACGCCGAGTGATGCGCGCCGGCGTCTGGCAGTGAGCCACGGTCACCGGCTGGTCAGCATGCTGGCGGGCGGTAGTCGATAGCCGAGTTGCTGGCCGTAGGTCATCAGTGGGCGCAGGGTCGGCAGCAGGGTGGTGGTCTCCGATCGCCAGTGGTGTCCACGGTTACCGTCGAGGCGGCGATGCCGAGCGGATGTCGTCTGCCGCAGCCGCAGGGCGCGCAGTCGCCGGGACGCCGTGGACCGGCCGGAGCGCGAGTCGAGCCAGCGCAGCCACCAGTCACGCAGTACGTCGATGATCACTTCTTCTCCTTGGTCAACAGTCAGGTCGCGGTACGTTTGTGCAGTCGGTAGAGTCCGTGACGCTGGACGAAGATCTCGCGCCGTTCTGTGGCGTTGCCGCGGTCGTCGGCGAACTGGACGCTCGCCTCCCGCCCGATCAGCAACACATCTCCTGGGCTCGGTTCCGGGGTCCGCAGCAGCCGGTTGTTCACCGGGTCACCCGTCGCCACATGGCCTTTCCACGCCGTCGGCGCCTCGCTCCATCGGCCAGGTGGCGCATCCGCAGCTGGGGCACCATCTGGACTTCACTCGGAACGACCACAGCCCCGCGCAGAAGCCGAGCAGCGCCGCCCCGACGATCGCTCCGATTTCCACCATCAGGCTTCCGAATTGGTGGGGTTCACAACGGACCTCCTGTTCAGAGCGCGCCCCCTGCGGGCGACAGCTCGAAGCACCAAGCACTCGAATACATGTGTACACGAGTCTACGTAGGCCGTCAACGATGCCTCGAACGTCGTCCAATTTGAGCTATTAAGCGGGAAGAGAGTAGAAGAGCACGAATGCGGCGCTGTCCATCACGGTGTCGCAGACCTCGACAGGCCTACCGGACGCCACCGCCGTCCGTACGAGGTGCAGAACCGGCGACCCGGCAGGCAACGCGAGAATCCTCGCCTCTTCCTCAGTGGGCATCCGAGCGGTTGTCTCCTCGTCGTACCGCTCGAAGACGAAGCCCTGATCCTCCATGCGGGCGTAGATACCGCCAGGACCAGGGTTTGGCTCCGCGATCGGTGTACCTGCACCGATATCCGTCGGGATGTAGGACGTGGCGTACTCGATGGGTTGACCCTCGGCCAGGTACCGGCGGCGCCGGACCACTACTTCACTGCCGTGTGGGAGCCCGAGCCGATCCAGCACCTCAACCGGGGCTTGACCAGTCCCCACGTGCAGCACATCGACACTGAACCTGCGCTCGTTCGCCTCCATGTCGACGGTGAAAGCCGCTCTGCCTTCCTTCCGCCGGGCAAACCGGTCCGACGAAAGCCGCTTGACCGGTGGCCGACGTCGGACGAACCAGCCCTTGCCGTGCTCGGCAACCACAAGGCCGTCCGTAACGAGGACCGACAACGCCCTGCGCGCGGTCACCCTGCTGACCCCGTAGTCGTTGACCAGGGCGCTCTCCGAGGGAAGCTGTGCGCCCGGTGCGAGATCATGCCGCTCGATCGCCTCGCGGAGGTGGTCCGCGATCTGCCGGTAGACCGCTCGATCACTGGCAGGGTCGATCTTGCGGATGCTCATCGTAAACTCCACGAGGTATACATGTGTCGACAACATGTTAACCTGAGCCCATGACCGATGCCACCGGCGGCCCGAGGCACTCCGTCAGCGTCGCTGCCGTGATCGTCGATTCAGCCGGGCGAGTGCTGGTGACGCAACGTCGCGACAACGCCCGCTGGGAACCACCCGGCGGGGTGCTCGAGCTTGAAGAATCCGTGCTGGACGGCGTACGCCGCGAGGTCTGGGAAGAGACAGGCCTTGTCATCGAGCCGACTCGACTCACCGGCGTCTACAAGAACATGCCCCGTGGCATCGTCGCGCTGATGT
This sequence comes from Micromonospora sp. Llam0, assembly GCF_003751085.1. Lineage (NCBI taxonomy): Bacteria > Bacillati > Actinomycetota > Actinomycetes > Micromonosporales > Micromonosporaceae > Micromonospora > Micromonospora sp. Llam0. The sequence goes on from NZ_RJJY01000002.1 coordinate 945,066, forward strand.
TCCGCGCCGAGATCACCGGGGGAACTCTCTCGACGTCCGACGAGACGAGCCAAATCAACTGGTGGACACCCGAAACGGTGGCGGAGCGGATGGACCCCGCCTACGCCGTCCGGGTGCTCGACGCGCTGCGCCAGGACGGCCCGGCCGTCCGCGCCCACGATGGTGTTGCGCTGCTTACCGGTGTTGCCGCCCTGCCCCGCTGATTCCTGGAACGGCCGCCAGCAGTTGGATGGGTCGCCAAGGATGAGCTGAGCATGCTGACGATCCATCCGTCCATGCGACTGCGCATCGATTACGGCTACGAGAGACTCTCGAAGCCGTACATCGGTTAGGACACCGCGAGCCGATCCGTCGTCCGCCCGACGGCTTCCAGCAGCGTCGGTCTGGCCCGTACCCAGAACCTGGTGACCAGGTGGTCAGGGCCGTAGCGTTGCTCGATCTCCGCCAGGCGGTCAAGAACGGCGACGTCGTGGCCGTCCGGGCCGGTGGTCATGTCGGCGTACCAGAGGGCATCAGCGGTCAGCGATTGTTCCTGCGGGAACTCAACGGCCAACTCGTCCCGGAGGCCGCGTTCCTCCGCCTCGAACAGTGCGCACGAGTGGTGAGCCACCAGAGCGGCCACGCGGTCGGATACCCCGACACGACTTAGCCACCGCCCGCCGTCAAGAGCGTGCAGGCCGGTATCGGCCACGCCGGGGGCGTACCCGACATCGTGCAGCCACGCGGCAGCGACGAGAACCTCAGCGTCCGTCGGGTCCAGGACGTGACTGATCTTGCCGGCCTTCCTGGCTACAGCCTGCACATGACGCCAACGCTGAGGCAGGGCCGCCGCTAACTGTTCCTCGGCAAGCTCAGCCGCTCGCGCCACCAGCCCCGACATACCCGGAGCGTACGGCGTCCCTAGCGAAACGGGCCGCACGCGCCGCCGCCTGGGCGCGCGGCCTGCACTCCGCTACCGCTCCGCTCCGGCCCCGCAACACGCCCGGCGGCTGGCGCGGACAGCGGACACCAACCGGGCCGCCGCCGACTGTCAGCGTTCCGAATGTGTGGTGTGGGCCGGCCGCCGGCCGGGGCGCGGCGTGGCCGAGGGGTGGATGCCCCCTATCGCTTCTCGCGGTGCAGAGAGGGAGGCCCCGAGACGGTGATCTTGGCTCGTCCTCCGCAGTGGGCTACCCGGAAACCGGTATGGAGGTGCCAAGTCGCCTGCTGCCTCGATCCAAAAGAAAACCCGGCCCCTCTAGGGGAACCGGGTGGTATATGCAGTGAACTCTAGCGCAGCCAGGTCCGACCTGCAACTGAAACTGGCGACAGGGCTCTTACCAGCCGGACGGGCGTACGTAGGTCCCGGCGGGGCTGACGACCGGGTCGCTGAGCTGGCAGGTTTGGAAGTCCGCAGCTGTGAGCTGCCTCCACCAGTGCCCGCCTACACCCCCGCCTCGCTGTCCCTTCAACGCCCCTGCCAGGTAGTTCCGCGATGGGTTGATCGTGCCGACAGGGACCTTTGTCCTCGCGTAGGACACGCGAAACTTAAGATCACTGTCGTTGGAGAGTACGAGGGCTGCGTCTACCTGGGATGTGAGGACGTCGACCAGGAGGTGAGAAGCCACGTTGACATCGGAGCCCTTTTCCTCTCGATGGGCGTACGACACCATGAATGTCGCATCCTGTACCGGATTGCCCTGCGCGTCCTGAACCATTATCGGCCACTGGGAGGTTACGAGCTGGGGTCCAGCCCTACGACTCTGAGCCTGCACTGCCAGCGGGGCGTACTTCACGCGAGAGACGTAGCTGCCGTACTCGATGAGGTCGACGCTCGATGATGCCGTGAGGGCCTTGAGGTAGATGTCTTGATCGCGGAAGCCTGAGGGATTGCTCGCAGCATCGATTACAGCAGTGCAGTAAACGATTCGGTGAACCTGGGCACCTGCCCAGCTCGGTACGTTCGCTAGCAAGCGTTCTGCAAGAGCCCGGACGTCGAGCCAGCGCCAGCCGGGAGTTCCCTGTCCGCACAGCCCTCTTCCACCGTAGTAGAGGTTGTACCCATCGACATACACACCAACGCGCACCGGCGAACGCTACCAGTAACGAGCAAGGACTTTCGACTCTGCGGTGCCCGTTGCGTGCCCGATCGGTCGGCTAGCAGAGGTCAAGACGATGCCCCGTAGTGAAGGCGCCTACCCCGATCGTAGGCGATCAAAGACAGACAAGGCTAAGCCGGACGGAGTGTGCAGAGCTTGTAAAGTGAGATGTCGCCGCTTCGAGCCCGGCCAAGGGCTCCACGCGGAAGCGACAGACCCGACATACCCCGGAGCGTACGGCGTCGTCCCTAGACGTCCCGCCAACGGTGCAAGTCAGGGGCCAGGTGAGGCGTGCAGCCCGCAACTCGACGCGGCACCGAACAGCGAGGGCTTACTGGTTAGAAGAGCCCGGCCTGGCGGTCCAGGCCGCCGCGCACCCACGGCAGCCGTACGGCGTCCCATGGCACCCGCTGCAGCAGGCGAAGTAGCAGCCAGCCGAGCAGCAGCCCGGCGACCGAGTCGGTCAGCCAGTGGTAGCCGAGGTAGACCGTGCTGCAGAAGAGGACCGCCGCCGGCAGGAAGCGCAGCGCCAGGTAGCCGGGGAACGGCCGCCGGGCCGGGACCTGCCGGCCGTACGCCCGCAGCAGACCGGTGATCAGCAGGGCGATCACCGCGTACCAGACGATCGCGTTGGTCACGTGCCCGGACGGGTACGCCATCGCCGGGGTCGCCTCGGTGAACAGCCGCTCCGGGAACGGGTCGTCGAAATCGTGCGGGTAGCCCCGGGGCAGCAGCACCTTCATCGCGCCGACGCTGAGATAGGTCGCCACCACCGCGCCGAGCACCGGCAGCAGCGGGCGCACCGAACGGACCCGCCGGGCCAGCCAGAGCGCCAGCACGGTGGAGACCGGGATCAGCACCTGGCCGCCCTGGCCGAGATAGTTCAACACCCGGGCGGCCCAGTACGCCACCGGCGGCCGGTGCGCGTCGACCCAGTCCCGTACTACCAGGTCGAGGTCGAGGAACACCCCGCCGGTGAGCGCCCCGGTCAGCCCGGCCAGCACGGCCAGCAGCACCGCGTCGAACCACCAGCCGGCCGGCCGCGGCCCCGGTCGCCGCGACGCGTCGGACAGCGGCGCGGGCGGGCGGGTGGCGGTCGGTTCGGGCACGCCGGCCAGGTTACCGAACCCGCGCGGTGACGATGTCGTGTCGCTACGGCGACAGCTTGACGGCGGGACCACCACGAACACTCTGAATATGGATCAAATCAACAGTGTTAGCCGAGCCACGGCAGGCGGCATCCTGGCGGCGTACCCGTCATGCTTGATCCCGTGCGGATCACCTCGGCCCTTGTGGACCCGGCGCTGCTCGACCTGCCCTGGTCGACACCGCTGGAGCAGTGGCCTGCCGACCACCTGGTGGCGCTGCCGCAGGGCATCTCCCGGCACGTCGTCCGGTTCGTCAAACTCGCCGGCACCGTCTACGCCGTGAAGGAGACCGGCGAACGGGTCGCCGAACGCGAGTACGACCTGCTGCGCGCCCTGGAGCGGATCGACTTCCCGGCCGTCGAGGCGGTGGCGATCGTCGCCGACCGCACCGACGCCGACGGCGAACCGCTCGACCCGGTGCTGATCACCCGGCATCTGCAGTTCTCGCTGCCGTACCGGGCGCTCTTCTCCAACCAGTTGCGCCCGGAAACCCTGGCCCGGCTGCTCGACGCGCTCGCCGCGCTGATCGTCCGGATGCATCTGACCGGTTTCTTCTGGGGTGACTGCTCGCTGTCCAACACGCTGTTCCGCCGCGACGCCGGTGCGTTCGCCGCGTACCTGGTCGACGCCGAAACCGGGGCACTGCGGCCGGCCCTGTCCAACGGGCAACGCGGCGAGGACCTGGAGATCGCCCGGGTCAACATCTTCGGCGAGGCGCTCGACCTGCAGGCCGCCGGCCTGCTGCACGAGTCGATCGACCCGGAGACCGTCGCCGACGAGGTGGTCACCCGCTACGAACGGCTGTGGCACGAGATCACCTACGAGCAGCACATCGAACGGGAGTCGCGGCACGACATCGAACGGCGGATCCGCCGGCTCAACGAACTCGGCTTCGACGTCGCCGAGGTGGCGATGTCGGTCGTCGACCGCGGCTCCTACCTGGTCCGGCCGAAGGTGGTCGACGCCGGCTACCACAGCCGGCGGCTGCTGCGGCTGACCGGCCTGGACGCCGAGGAGAACCAGGCCCGGCGGCTGCTCAACGACCTCGACGCGCACCGGGCGGAGAGCGACCTGACCGACGAGCAGCAGGCCGCGCACCGCTGGCTGACCGAGGTCTTCGAGCCGGTGGTCCGCGCGGTACCGGCCCATCTGCGCCGCAAGGTCGAGCCGTCGGAGCTGTTCGCCCAGGTCATCGAACACCGGTGGCGGCTGTCCGAGGAGGCCGGCCGGGACGTCGGACTGGCCCCGGCGGTCCAGTCGTTCCTCGCCGACGTGCTGGTGCACTACCCGGACGAGCAGGCGGTGCTCGGCACCGAGGCGCCGGTCGGCTGACCGACGCGATTCGGCCCGGCGCGGCACCCGGGTCAGGGTGCCGGCTCGGCCTCGTCGACCGCCTCGTCGACCGCCTCGGTGGCCTGCTTGAGCAGCCAGCTCAGCCCGGACCGGCGGGCCACCACGGTGATCCGGTCCCGGGCCCCCAGTCGGAAACCCGACGCCGGCAGCCAGATCGGTCGGGGCTCGCCGAACTGCGCGAACGCGATCACCCGTACGCCCGGATTTTCGTCGGCGGCGGCGAGCGACCCGCCGTCCAGCGCCGACCCGGCGGCAACGATCACCTCGGCGACCAGCAGCACGTGCCGGCCGACCGGGATGGTCGCGATCACCTCGCGGTCCATCAGCGCGGCGGCGAAGGCCGGTGCCGCCAGGTACGACACGCTGCGGGAGATACCGATGTTGAAGGTGCGCTGGATCCGGCTGGCGAAATCCCCGTCGAACAGCCGCAGCACGACGTGCACGTCGCTGTGGATCTCCCGGGCGTACAGCGCCGCCTGCAGGTTCGTCACGTCGTCGGTGGAGACGATCACCAGCGCCCGGCAGGTGGCCACCGAGGCGGCGCGCAGCGTCTCCTCCTGGGAGCCGTCGCCGACGATCAACGGAACGTCCAGCTCCCGCGCGACCGAGACGCCCCGCGCGTCCGGGTCCTTGTCGACGCCGACCACCTCGACGCCGAGGTCGTGCAGCTGCCACATCACCCGGGTGCCGACGTTGCCGAGCCCGACGACCACCACGTGCCCGGTCCGCTCCGGCCGGGTCTGCCGGTCGGCGATCGCCAGTCGGGCGTTCACCAGGCCGTCCACCACGGCGGCGGTGAGCAGCGGGATCAACGCCAGCCCGGCCAGGCTGAGCACCACCTGCATCACCTGTACGGCGGCCGACTTGCCCAGGTCCGGATCGGCGCCGCTGAGTGTCATCACCACGGTCAGGTAGACCGCCTCCGCGACGCTCACCCCCTCGGCACGCGACAGCAGCATGCCGAAGACCACCACCACCGCCAGTACGCCGAGCGTGGCCATCCCGATCTTGCGGGTGGCGAAGGACCGCAACGCCCGTACCGGGTCCCGCCACAGCCGGGCGCGCTGGCGGGCGCGGACGATCCGACGGGCCGCCCGGACCGGCGCCAGCTGGCTGCCGGCCGCCTCGGCCAGCACCAGATCGGCGTTGTCCTGGTCGGCCGGCAGCACCCGGGGGCGGCCGGCGTCGCTCAGGTCGGCCAGCCCGCAGATGACGTGGTCGGGGCGGACCTCGTCGCGCTGCGCCACGTGCAGCGTCCGGCCGCCGTGGCGGAAATGGGTCGGCGACACCACCCCGAGGGCGGCCGCGACAAAGGCGGGTGCCGCCATCGACGCGTCGGACAGCACCTCGCAGTCGGCGAACAGCCGCTTCACCCGACTGCCCAGCCGGGTGTTGAACATCCGCATCACCACCCGCAGGTCGGGCTCGACCTCCTGGGCGCACAGCGCGGCGTTGATGTTGCCGACGTCGTCCTGGTTGAGCAGCGCCAGGCCGCGCGCGCCGGCCAGCCCGGCGCTGCGGAACGTCTGCTCGGTGAGCCGGTCGGCCCGCAGCAGCCGGATCCCTTTGATCGACCGCATGTCCGGCCCGTCCGGCCGGGGCCGGGTCGGCACGATGACCGTCACCGTGGCGGCCGCCGCCACCAGCTCGCCGACCAGCCGGTAGGCCAGCGGATCGTGCCCGCAGACGACGTAGTGCGGCCGGTTGTCGCCGTTGCTGCGCAGCCGACCGCCGACGGCGCGGCGGGCGCGGTCACGCCACGGGTCGACAGCCATGACCGGATGGTAGCCACCGACGGCACGCGCGGGGTGACCGCAAAGTCGCCTCCCCGGCGGACCGGACCGGCACACTGGACCCGGCACCGGCGCATCACCGCAGACGCAAGGAGGAGCTCTTGGGACTGTCCCGAACGGTCGGCCGGCTCTTCGGCGTACGGTCCGAGCTGGTCCGGGCGGATCCGGCCGGTACCGACCGGGTGGCCGCAGGCACCGATGCGCTGGTAGTCGGCGGTGGCATCGCCGGCATGTGCGCGGCGATCGTCCTGGCCGAACGCGGCGTACGGGTCACTGTGCTGGAAGGCGCCGCCCAGCTCGGCGGGCGGCTGGCCGCCTGGCCGGAAACGCTGGCCGACGGCACGGTCCAGCCGGTCGACCACGGTTTCCACGCGTTCTTCCGCCAGTACTACAACTGGCGGGCGATCCTGCGCCGGGCCGACCCGACACTTGGCATGCTGCGGCCGGTCGACGGCTATCCGGTGTGGTCGGCGCAGTGGCCGCCGGAGGAGTTCGGTCGGCTGCCGACCACGCCACCGCTGAACCTGCTGGCGCTGTTGCTGCGCAGCCCGAGCCTGCGGCTGCGCGAACTGCGCGAGATGGACCGTCGGGCGGCGATGCCGTTGCTTGCCTACGATCCGGATCGGACGTACGCCGAGCTCGACCGGCGGTCCGCCGCCGAGCTGCTGGACTCGCTGCGGCTGCCGGACCGGGCCCGCGCCATGCTGTTCGAGGTCTTCTCCCACTCGTTCTTCAACCATGAGCGGGAGTTGTCCGCCGCCGAGCTGGTGGCCAACTTCCACTTCTATTTTCTGGGTAATCCGGAAGGGCTCGGCTTCGACGCGCCGGAGCAGGATTACGACGCCGCGATCTGGCAGCCGCTGCACGAGCATCTGCGCCGGCACGGTGGCCGGGTGGTCACCGGCGACGCGGTGCAGACCATCATCCCCAGGCGGGCCAACGGTTGGCAGGTGCGGTGCGCCTCCGGAGCCGCGCACACTGCCCGGTACGTGGTGCTGGCCGTCGACCCGCCGGCGCTGCGCACACTGCTGGCCGACTCGCCCCGGCTGGCTGAGGCCGCGCCGACGTTGGCCGAGCGGGTCGGCACGCTGGTCGACGCTCCGCCGTACGCGGTGGCCCGGCTCTGGTTGGGTGGCGACGTCGCACCCGACCGGCCGGTGTTCAGCGGGGTATCCCGCCAGCCGACCCTGGACTCGGTCACCCTCTACCACCGGCTGGAGCGTCAGGCGCGGCAGTGGGCGCAGCGCAGCCGGGGCGCGGTGCTCGAACTCCACGCGTACGCCTGCCCGGAACAGGTGCCGGCCGAGGTGCTGGCCGACCGGATGCGCGCCGAGTTGGCATCGCTGTGGCCGGAGGTGGCCGACCTGCCGGTGCTGGAGTCACGGGCGCGGGTCGCGGCGCAGGCCCCGGCGTTCCCGCCCGGGGCGGCGGCGGTGCGGCCCGGCGTGGTCACCGACGCGGACGGGTTGTTCCTGGCTGGCGACGGGATCGACACCGATTTGCCGAGCGCTCTGATGGAACGGGCGGCGGTGACCGGAATCCTGGCCGCGAACCACATCCTGCGTCGGGAGGGCGCGGCCACCGAGCCGCTGCGGACGATCCGCCGGTACGGGCTGTTGGCGCGGGCGCCGCACTCGTCGGCCCCGCCCGACGCCGGCCCGACGCAGTAGCTGCGGCAGGCCGGCGTCGGGCAGGTGTCGGGCAGGTGTCCGTCAGCTGGTCTGCTCGACCGCGTCGCGGATCTCGACGAGCGATCCGGCGGCTTCCTCGCCGGTGCTGAAGTAGAACACGTACATCACCAGCGCGCCGCGGCTCGCCCAGACGCAGACCCCGCCGGGGATGCCTTCGAGGTCGGCGTCGCCGCACCGCGCCGACCCGCCCTTCGGACCGGCGTCGACGTCGGTGACGTTGGTCATCCCGAGCCCTGTGGCGTCGCCTTCGGTGGCGTCGGCCAGCTCCTGGTCGGGGTCGGCCATCACGCCGGAAACGCCGGCGATCATCACCAGGTTCTCCTGCTCGATGTCGCCGTAGAAGGCGCCGATGCTGCTGGTCGACTCGGGCACGTCGGCGGCCAGCCCGGTGGCCACCTCCTCGGCGAGACCCTGGAAGGTCGGGTCGGTGTTCAGCTCGCGGCCGGCGAGGGTGTCCGGGGTGACCAGCCGGGTCTGGGTCGCTTCGATGACCTCACCGACGGTGTCCCGGACGAGGAAGAAGGTCACGGCCACGCCACCGAGGCAGAGCACCAGGACAGCGGCGATGACGATCAGGATGATCGGTACCGCCTTGGACCTCTTCTTGGGCGGCGGGGCCATCGGAACACCGGGCTGGCCGGCGTAGGCCGGCCCGGGAGCGGCTCCAGCCGGCGGCACCGGCTGCCCGGCGGGCGCGCCCGGGTACTGCGGCTGAGAGGGGTCAGACATGTTCTACCTACTTCTGATGAGGGCCCCGTGACTCCTGACCGGCAGGCGGCTCGGAGCTTTCCTGGCAACCCGCTGTACGCGGGGCCGGCCGATCGTAACGGTGGGCGGCGACAACTGAGTCGCCCGACAGGAACCGACGGGGTGGAATCACCACCGAACCGTTACCCGGGGCAGGAGCCACGCCACGACGGCCGGAGCCGGAGCCGGCGCGCAGTCGCCGGACGGACTCAGGGTGCCACCATCTGGGGTCGGGGCACTCGCGCAGCTTGATGCCGGACACGAATCAAGATGCACCTGTGGCATCAGGTGGCGGAAGCACCTTCAGTCAGTGGCGACGTTGCCACTCAGCTGAGAGAAAGGTACACACGGGAGCTAAAGGGACAACGGTTGCTACACCACCAGCCGCGACAGGTCAAGTCAAGTCCCGCTTGCTGTGAGCTAAATCACTTACAATGTATTGCGCGCCAGGGCTGAATTAGTTCAGCATTGACTCTATGCAGACCATGCAGTGGAGTGACGCGGCACGCGCACCGCGTGAGGTTGCATCTGCGGTCGAGTCTTCAGGCGAAGTTCGGCTGGAGCGCCGAGGGGACGGCGTTCCCTTCGTGATCATGCGGGAAGATCGCGCCCAGCAGGCACATCAGGGGATGGAGACGAGCACGCGGTTACTCCGCAATCTCTTCCAGCTTGGCGGCGAGGAGCTAGTCACGGAGGCCCTGGTAGACGCCTTCCCATGGACCAACTTCCTTCCCGAGAAAGATCGCATTACCTTCGTCAAGGAGTTCATGTGGACCCTTGAAGCATGCAGCGATCTTGATGTATGGGCTCCATTCGGGAGGATGATTCACGAATGGCAGCAGACTGCGGCGATTCACGCTGACCCGGCGCTCGCCCAAGAGCTGTCCCGCGCGGTAGACTCCGACCTCGGTCCTGTACCTGCTCCGATGGTGTCGGAGGAAGTTGGTGCCGAAGAGGAATGACCGTGTTGCTCCACCAGCTCCCCCAGGAGGTTGGGAGTTGCGGTTTGGCACCAAGGAGGCCGCCAACGGCTGGGAGGACTTGGTCAGAGCCGCGCCGGGAAACTTGTGGCAGGCGTGGGAGGCTCTGACTTACGGCCCAACAGATCCGGACAAGCCACACCGACAGCATCGGCTGAAGGGTGAGCTAGGAAGCCGCATGGTCCAGGGCGACGGTCTGGAGCAATGGCAGTACGAGGTAACGAGCGGCGGGAGAATCTGGTACTGCCCTGATCCGGAACGTAGATTTGTGTGGATCATGTACGCTTCGACCGCGCATCCCCGTGCCACGGAATGATCTTCGCAACCAGGGATCTCGAAACCTCCCCCCGTCGCAGGCAGGGTCTCTGCCATTCGTTTCCCGCCCACCGTACAAATTCGTCACCGTCACCGTCACCGCCCTCGCCCAGAGCCTACCGACGGTAGCCCGCAGCACCACCGGCAGACAGCCGTGTGATGCGTCAAGCCACCGGCAAGCTCAGCGGACTGCTGTCGTCACCAGCGTTGCTGTCAACGTGTCCCGCCGTGCGTCACACGGCGGGACCTGCGCGGCGGTGCTGGAGCCCCCGGCCGGGCTCGAACCGGCGACATCTCGCTTACAAGGCGAGTGCTCTGGCCAACTGAGCTACAGGGGCAGCGTTCGTTCAGCGTCAGCATAGCCACTGACGTGGCGATACCGCCGCATCGGCCGGTCTGTCCGATCGATCTCTCCCGTTCTGCGTACGGTGTCCGTCGCTGCGGCGGCCGCCGTGGACCGCCGGCCAAGGGTGACGAACAGTGGCATACCCCACGTCGATGTCCGTTTTGGTCAGTTATCGGAGGTAGTTGCGGGCCGTCCCGGTCTTGGCAGCCAGGCAAATCCCGTTTACCGTGGCGTGACACGTGCGACACGCCGCCCTGGCGGCTGCGGGCACGCGTGGGCCGGCGCTCAGAGCGCCAGCCGCTCCTTCACTCGGATCGTCCGGCACGTTCCTGCCGGTGAAAGGAAGCACTGACCATGGCTACGGTCACCTACGACCAGGCGTCCCGCATCTACGCGGGCACCGAGCGACCCGCTGTCAACAACCTCGACCTCGAGATCGGCGACGGCGAGTTCCTCGTACTGGTCGGCCCCTCCGGTTGCGGCAAGTCCACCAGCCTGCGGATGCTCGCCGGCCTGGAGGACGTCGACGAGGGCCGCATCCTCATCGACGACCGCGACGTCACCCACCTGCCGCCCAAGGCCCGCGACATCGCGATGGTCTTCCAGAACTACGCGCTCTACCCGCACATGACGGTGTACGAGAACATGGCCTTCGCGCTGAAGCTGCGCCGGACCTCGAAGTCGGAGATCGACCGCCGGGTCAAGGAAGCCGCCGCTCTGCTGCAGCTGGAGGAGTACCTCAACCGCAAGCCGAAGGCGCTCTCCGGTGGTCAGCGCCAGCGGGTCGCGATGGGCCGGGCGATCGTCCGGGAGCCACAGGTCTTCCTGATGGACGAGCCGCTGTCGAACCTCGACGCGAAGCTGCGGGTGCAGACCCGTACCCAGATCGCCTCGCTGCAGGCCAAGCTGGGGGTCACCACCGTCTACGTCACCCACGACCAGGTCGAGGCGATGACGATGGGCCACCGGGTGGCGGTGCTGCTCGACGGCGTACTGCAGCAGGTCGACACCCCGCGGAACCTGTACGACGTACCGGCGAACGTCTTTGTCGCCGGCTTCATGGGCTCCCCCGCCATGAACATCAAGACCGTCCCGCTGACCGATCAGGGCGGGGTCTTCGCCGAGATGATCGTCGAGCTGACCCGCGAGCAGGTCGAGGCGGCCAAGGCCGACGGCGGCGGCGATCGGGTCACCGTCGGGTTCCGTCCCGAGGACTGCGACCTGGTCGGTGCCTCCGAGGGCGGCATGCCGATGTCGGTCGAGCTGGTCGAGGACCTCGGCTCGGACGCCAACGTCTACGGCTACGCGACACTCGACGGCAGTTCGGAGCGGTTCGTGGTGCGGACCGACCGCCGGCACATGCCGCGGATGAACGACACCGTGTTCGTCCGACCCCGGCCGGGCCAGCACCACGCCTTCCACGCCGCCAACGGCCAGCGGCTCTGACCGACCGCCACTCCGGCTGACTGACCGAACGGTCGGCCTTCCCGGTTGGGGAGGCCGGCCGTTCGGCGTTTCCGAGTGGTACGCCGCGCCCCCGGTCCGTGGCGGCAGAGCGGTGCAAGGGGTGGGCCGGCGGGCGTCTCGCCGACCCACCCCGCTTGTGACACCGGCCGGGCGGGACAGACGGCAGCTTGCCAGTCGGTCAGACCGGCAGCTTGCCGGCGCCGGCGGTGAGTCGGGTGTAGATCGGGACGACCGCGGCGGGCAGCACCGGCCCGTGCCGCAGCGTCGGGGTCCAGCCCGCGTCGTCGCCCAGGTCCGGGTCGTTCGCCGCGTTGTACGCGTCGAGCAGGCTGGCCGGGCGCGGTGGCCGGTGGCCCTGCCCGACCCAGCTGCCCTGCTCGGTCAGCACGGTGCCGCCCCAGTCGTAGAGCAGGTCTGCGGTGTCGATCCCGGAGCCCAGCCGGAACGAGTTGTTCTCCAGGTACGGCGCGCCCTGAACGCCTACTCCGACGGCGTACTGGAAGCCGTCGCCGGACAGTTCGTAGTGGTTGTTGTAGACGTCGACCTGTCCGAACCGAATTCGGGGCAGCCGTTGCAGGCTGCCGTCGAAGACGTTGTGGCGCAGGGTGACGTTGAGCCGGCCGAGATCCGGGCCGACGGTGTTCGATGAGCCGATCAGCATGACCTTGTCCCGGCCGTCGAACCGGTTGTACGAGACGGTCACCAGGCTGGCGGTGTGGGTGATGTCGAGCGCCCCGTCGTGCACCTGTAGCGGCCGGCCGAAGTAGACCGGTTGCGCGCTGTCCGGGTTGTCGCCGTCGGTGAAGGTGTTGTGGTCGACCCAGACGTTCTCCGACCGGCGTACCGACATCAGGTCGAACTGGGAGTTCCAGTTGCCGGCGTCGCCGTCATCCGGCGACCAGGCGGGAAAGCAGTCGTACGCGTCGTCGAAGACGATGTTGCGGACGATGACGTTACGGACGCTGTCCACCATCAGGGTCAGGTTCTCCAGCCGGGCGCCGCGCAGCCCGACGATGGTGGTGTTGGCGCCGACGTTGATCTGGGTGTACCGGGTCTGATTGGTGACCGACCGGCGACGGGCGTCCTCCAGCGGGCCGCTCGGGTCGTTCTCGTATCCCCATACGGCCGGGTCGTAGGTGACCAGGAACTCGTCGAAGTCGTATTCGGGGTCGGCGAGGTCGGCACAGGTCAACAGGTTGCCGTCCGGACCTTCGAAGCCGTTGACCGTACCCTCGACGTAAATGATCTTCGGGGTGTCGTTGTCCCGATTGGTGGCGTTGTCGCCGCCGAGGGCGTCGATCAACTCGACCCGGCTGTCGACCACGTGGACGTTGTCGTGGCTGGCATCCGACCCTCCGGTGGTGCCCTCGCCGGCGGCCGCCCAGCCGTCGTTCGGCGGCAGCGCCTGGCGACCCAGCGACCGGGCCGGCCAGGACAGCCGGTCGGAGTCGGTGTCCCGGCCGGCGGCGGCCGGTGCCGGCAGTACCGCCACGAGCGCGATTCCAGCAACAGCTGCAGTCAATCTCCTCAGTCGCATTACCACACTCCGCACACATTGTTCGGATTCGATCACGTAACACACACGCAATCTTCCTGAACCCAAACGATAAATTTCATCACGAAATGTGTCAATGCAGATTGTTTGCAGATTGTTTGCAGCGCATTTGGACGAGGCCTATTCACCCGGCATCAATTTGCCGAGCGGACGACTGATCTGTCCGACTTCGCGACACCGGCGGCGGTCACCGGTTTGCAGTACGTTTTCCGCCGACCCGGTCAGCGGCCCACCACCCCCTGCGCCAGCCGGGCCCGGAACGGCCGGACCGCCCACGGCACCTCCTGCTCGGAGAAGAGCGCCAGCTCGGCCGCACCGCGCCGGACGACCGCGTTCACCCCCTCGATCGTCAGCACCCGGTCCGCGCCCGCCACCCCGGTCGCGACCGTCCGGTCCGGGCCGAGCAGACCCGGCTCCGGAGCGGCCTGCACCACCTCCAGCAACGCGGTGAACGCCTCGGTCCGGGCCAGCGGGGCGATCAGCGGTACGCCGGCCGGGTCCCGCCGGTGCGCCAGCAGGTTCTCCAGCAGACCGGTCCGCCCCGGCACCGGCCGCATCGCCGGCTCGCCGGGCAGCCGCAGCCGGTCCGTCGGATACTCCAGCACCGCGGCGCCGGCCGTGCCGTGCACCAGCACCTCACCGGGGATGAACTCCTCCCCGGCCAGGGTAACCGCGACCACGATCGACAGCCCCGAGTCCAGGGTGATCCGCATCGACGCGGTGTCGTCCACCTCGATCGGACGAACCCGGTATCGCTCCAGCTCGACCAGGACCGGCGGGCTGGGATCCACCGCCGCCGCCACCGCCAGGCACTGCATGGTGGCGTGCGCCAGCGGGTTGGCCAGCGCGCCGTCCAGCGACGGGCGGCCGTCGACGGTACGCCGCCCGGCCCACGGCGACCGCCGGTAGTAGGCGTCGTCGCGCTGCCAGGAGGCGACCGTCGAGATCCCGGTGACCGTACCGAGCCGACCGCTGGTGGCCGCCGCGGTCAACTCGGCCAACGCCGCCGACCCGAGCGCCTGGAAACCGACCTGGCAGACCCGGCCGTGCTCGGCCAGCGCCGCGGTCAACCGCCGGTGTTCGTCCAGCGACAGCACCGGCGGCTTCTCCAGCAGCAGGTCCGCGCCGGCGGCCAGCGCGTCCAGCGCGATCGGCAGATGGGTGTACGGCGGCGTGCAGATCACCACCACGTCCGGCCGGGTGTCCGCCAGCATCAGCCGGTGGTCGGTGCCGACCTGCGCGCCGTCCGGGATCGGAGCGTCGGGTGCCGGCTCGACCGGCCGTACGTCGACCAGGCCGACCAGGCGGAGTTCGCCGACGGCGTGCAGCGGGGCGATCTGCCGCCGGTGCCACAGGCCGTGCCCGTTGGCACCGATCAGGGCCAACCGGGGCGGCGTGCTCGTCACGTCGGGAACCTCCACCTGTCGACGACCGCGGTCAGCCGGCCGCGCCGGTCAGCGCGCCGACCACCCCGTGCCGGTCCAGCGCGGTCAGCCAGGTCGTGATCATCTCGCGGACCTCCGGGTCGGCCGCCAGCTCGGGCGGGAACACCTCGGTGAGCCCGAGCAGCGCGGCCACCACTCCGGCCGGGGTGCCGCCGGACCCGGCCAGCGCCACCCGGATCTGGGCGGCGAGCGGGTCGTCAAACGGCAACTCGGCCCCGTCGTCGGCCCGCCCCTGCGCGAACCGCATCCAGGCGGCGACCACCAGCGCCGACCAGTACGGCCGGTCGCCGACCGCGCGCCGGTCGGCGATGGTGTGCAG
The DNA here is from genome assembly GCF_003751085.1 of Micromonospora sp. Llam0. Lineage (NCBI taxonomy): Bacteria > Bacillati > Actinomycetota > Actinomycetes > Micromonosporales > Micromonosporaceae > Micromonospora > Micromonospora sp. Llam0. The sequence goes on from NZ_RJJY01000002.1 coordinate 960,303, forward strand.
CACCCGCTGCGGCAGCTTCTGCGAGCCGTCCATCGCCACCTGGATGGTGCGGTGTCGGATCGCCGGGTTGGCGAACCGCTCCAGCACCGACTCGCCGTACCCGACGACCGACACCCCGTCCGGCGGGGTGAAGCTGGTCGCGACGTCCTCGGCGATCATGCGGCGCAGTACGGCGGGCAGGCCGGGGACGCCGACCAGCGCCTCGGCGATGGTGTCGTGCCCGGCCAGCGCCCCGAGGTAGGCGATCGCCGAGTGCACCCCGTTGAGCCCGCGCAGCTTGAGCCGCTCCCACGGGCCGGCGTCACCGGTCAGCACCGCCCCGGCGGTCTGCCAGGCCGGCCGGCCACCGGGGAAGTCGTCCTCGATCACCCACTGCGTGTACGGCTCCCCCGCGATCGCCGCCAGGTCGGTGACGCCGAGCGCGGACCGGGCGGTGGCCAGGGTCTGCGCGGTGGCGGCTGGCACGATCCGGTCGACCATGGTGCCGGGGAAGGTGACGTTGGCGTGCACCCAGTCGGCGGTCCCGTCGGGCACCTTCGCGTACGCCAGGGCCTCGGTGACCAGGCCGCGTAGCCGGCGCCCGTTGGACGGCAGGTTGTCGCAGCTGACCAGGGCGAGCGGGCCGGCGTCGGCGGCGGCCCGGGCGGCCAGCCCGCGTAGCAGCAGGCCCGGCACGGTCGTCGGCGCCCGGTCGGTGCTCAGGTCGGCGGCGACCGCTTCGTCCGGGCGCAGCCGCCCGGTGACCGGGTCCAACTGGTACGCCTTCTCGGTCACGGTCAGCGTGACCACCCGGATCGCCGGGTCGGCCAGCAGGGCCACGACCGCCGCCGGGTCGCTGGCGGCGTGCCGGACCCCGGCGAGCGCGCCGACGACCCGGGTCCGCGCCGCGGCGGCGGACAGCGTGGTGACGCTGAACAGGCAGTCCTGGTCGGTGAGTCGGCGCACCACGTCGACGTTGCGCGGCGCGACGCCGATGATGCCCCAGTCACCGCCGGCCCGCGCGATCGCCTGCTCGGTGTAGACCGCCTGATGGGCCCGGTGGAACGCGCCGAGTCCCAGGTGGACGATGCCGGCGCCGACGTCGCCGGGGCGGACCAGTGGCCGGCTGTCCGCCGGCACCCGGTCGAGGGTGCCCAGGCCGAGCAGCGGGATGTCGCCGCGAGGCTCCACCGACGCGGCCGGGTCGCCGTTCACCGCCACACCGGCCCGTCCGGGAAGGAGAACTCGGCGATCGACGCCGGTTTCATGGTGGCGCTGTAGCCGGGCTGGTCGGGCACCAGGTAGCGGCCGCCCCGGGTGCGGACCGGGTCGACGAAGTGCTCGTGCAGGTGGTCGACGTACTCGACCATCCGCCCGTCCAGCGAGGTGCCGACCCGCAGGTAGTCGAAGATCGCCAGGTGCTGCACGTACTCGCAGAGGCCGACGCCGCCGGCGTGCGGGCAGATCGGCACGCCGAACTTGGCGGCCATCAGGAGCACCGACAGCACCTCGTTGACCCCGGCGATGCGGCACGCGTCGATCTGGCAGACCCGGATCGCCTCGGCCTGCATCAGCTGCTTGAAGATCACCCGGTTGGCGGCCACCTCGCCGGTGGCGACCCGGCAGCGCCCGTCGGACAGTTCGGTGACGGCGGCGGCGATCCGGGCGTGGCCGAGCACGTCGTCGGCGTGCGTCGGCTCCTCGATCCAGTACGGGTCGACCTCGACCAGCCGGGCCATGTTCGCGATCGCCTCGTCGACGTCCCACACCTGGTTGGCGTCCATCATCAGCAGCGCGTCCGGGCCGATCTCGGCGCGGATGATCCTCGCCCGCCGCACGTCGTCGTCGATCGGGCCGCCGACCTTCATTTTCATCGCCCGCCAGCCGTCGGCGTACGCCGCCCGGGTCAACGCCCGGACCTTGTCGTCGGGGTAGCCGAGCCAGCCGACCGAGGTGGTGTACGACGGGAACCCGTCGCGTTGCAGCTCGGCGAGCCGGTCGGCCTGGCCGGTCAGCCCTTTGTCGAGGATCGCGGCGGCCTCGTCGGGGGTGATCGCGTCGCTGATGTGGTGGAAGTCGATGTTGGCGACGAGTTCGTCGGTCGGCAGCTCGGCCAGCAGCCGCCACAGCGGCTTGCCTTCCAGTTTGGCCCGCAGGTCCCAGACGGCGTTGACCAGCGCGCCGCACGCCATGTGGATGACGCCCTTCTCCGGGCCGAGCCAGCGCAGTTGCACGTCGGCGGTGAGCGAACGCCAGAAGGCGACCGGTTCGGCGACGATCTCGGCGACGGTCCGCCCGGTGACGTGGTGGGCCAACGCGCGTACCGCCGCGCAGGTGATCTCGTTGCCCCGGCCGTTGGTGAAGGTGAAGCCGGCACCGAAGACCCCGTCCGGCGAGTCGGTGCGCAGCTCGACGTACGTCGCCGAGTAGTCGCCCCGGTTGATCGCGTCCGAGCCGTCGCCGGCCGCAGCGGTCGGGAACCGTACGTCGTGCACGTCGACGCCGGTGATGGTGACGCTCATGGCAGCTTCTCCCCGATCTTGAAGACCCGCTTGGGCAGCCGGTACGCCAGGTCGACGATGGTCTCGGCGGCCTCGTCGAGGCCGAGCCGGTGCTCGGCGACGAGCCGGGCGAGGAAGCCGGCGTCGATCCGGCGGGCCACGTCGTGGCGCGCCGGGATGGAGCAGAACGCCCGGGTGTCGTCGACGAAGCCGGCGGTGTTGTAGAAGCCGGCGGTCTCGGTGACCGCTTCCCGGAACCGGCGCAGCACCTCCGGGGAGTCCAGGAACCACCAGGGCGCGCCGAGGTAGAGGGCGGCGTACCCGCCGGCGAGCGGGGCCAGCTCCCGAGTGAAGGTGTACTCATCGAGGGTGTAGACGACGATCCGCAGCCGGGGGTCGTTGCCGTACGCGTCAAGCAGCGCGGTCAGCGCGTGCAGGTACTCGGTGGCCTGCGGGATGTCGCCGCCGACGTCGCGGCCGTGGGTGGCGTACAGCCACTTGTTGTGGTTGCGCACCGAGCCGGGGTGCAGCTGCATCACCATCCCGTCCTCGATGGACATTCGGGCGAACTCGACCAGCATGTGGGCCCGGAACGCCTCGGCGTCGGCGGCGGTCGCCGCGCCGCGCAGCCCCCGGTCGTACAGCTCGGCGGCCTCCCGCCGGTCCAGCCGCAGGGTCAACGCGGTCGGGTGACCGTGGTCGGAGCTGGTCGCGCCGGCGGCGATGAACGCCTGCCGGCGGGCCCGCAGCGCGTCGAGGTAACCGGCGTACGTGCCGGTGTCGGCACCGGTGACCGCGCCGAGCGCGGCGACGTTGTCGGACCAGCCGTCGAACTCGAAGTCCACGACGTTGTCCGGCCGGAACGTGGTGATCACCCGCCCGCCGGGCCCGCCCCAGCCGTCGGCGGTGAGCTTGGCGTGCCGGGCCAGGTCGTCCAGCGGCGACTCGGTGGTGGCCAGCACCTCGATGTTGAACCGTTCGAACAGGGCCCGGGGCCGGTACGCCGGTTCGGCCAGCTTCGCCGCGATCGCGTCGTAGACGCCGTCGGCGGTGTCCGGGCCGAGGACGGCGTCCACCTCGAACACCTCGGCGAAGGTCTTCTCCAGCCACAGCCGCGACGGGGTGCCCCGGAACAGGTGCCAGTTGGCGGCCAGCTTGCGCCAGATGGCCCGCCCGTCGGTCTCGGTGGCGTAGTCGCCGTCACCGGCCGGCGGCCGGGCCCGGACCCCGGGTCGGGTCGGTACGCCGAGCTCGCCGGGTGGGATGCCCTGGCTGAGCAGCATCCGGGTCACGTAGTGGTCCGGCACGACGAGCAGCCGCGCCGGGTCCGGGAACGGCTCGTCGTCGGCCAGCAGCGCCGGGTCGACGTGGCCGTGCGGCGAGATGACCGGCAGGTCCCGGGCGTGCGCGTACAGCTCGCGGGCGATGGCGCGCTGGGTGGGTTCGGCCGGGAACAGCTGGTCCGGCCGGTCGGGTTGAGAGGACATGGAAGCAGGCTCCTCGCGGGTACGGGGGTCGGGTGGTTGCCGGTCAGTCGACGGTGAGCAGGTCGGCGACCCGGACCGGCTGGCCGGTCTCGAAGGACCGGTTGGCGGCCAGCCCGGTGAGCAGCGCGAGCGCACCGTCTCGGGCGGTGGCGGCCCGGCCCATCGGGTCGGTCTCGCCGCCGAACAGCGCCGCGGTCATCTTGGCGTCCGCGCCGCCGTGCCCGGACCGGGTGTAGCCGGCGACGGGCACCTGCCGGGGCTGCTCCCAGAACGGCCGTACGGTCAGCTTGGCCCAGCCCTCCTCGACCGCGGCCTGGACGCCGTGCAGCGCGGCGCCCTTGAGTTCGCCGGCGGCGTACGGACTGACGAAGTCGCTCTCCACCACCTCCAGCTCGAGCCGACCCCTGCTGCCATTGAACATCACCCGGTAGCCCTCCCAGGGGGCGTACGCGGTGAGGTGGTACGTCATCGTGGCCCCGGTGGAGTAGCTGGCCAGCACCGACATGTCGTCCTCGATGGTCACGCCGGGGGCGAAGACGTTCTGGTCGCGGTGGTAGCCGTCCTCGGCCTCGGCCTCCAGGTAGAGCGCGCGCAGCCGGGGGTGGGCGGCCAGCTGCAGGGCGAACGGATCACCGGCGGCGACTTCGCCGTGTGCCCGGTCGTAGTCGCGGGCGTAGCCGTGGCGGCGGCCGGGCTCGCCGTAGAAGAACAGCCGGCCGGCCGCGTAGACCTGCACCGGGACCGCGTTCAGCCACCAGTTGACCAGGTCGAAGTGGTGGCTGGCCTTGTGCACCATCAGCCCGCCGGAGTTGGCCTTGTCGCGGTGCCAGCGGCGGAAGTAGTCGGCGCCGTGGCGCACGTCGAGCAGCCACTCGAAGTGCACCGAGCCGATCTCGCCGATCTGACCGTCGGCGAGCACCTGGCGGACCCGTTCGTGCAGCGGGTTGTACCGGTAGTTGAAGGCGACCCGTACGGTGCGCCCGGTCTGCGCCACCGCGTCGAGGATCCGCTGACAGCGCGGCACGTCGACGGTCATCGGCTTCTCGGTGATCACATCGCAGCCGGCGTGCAGGGCGGCGACGATGTACTCATCGTGCACCCGGTCGACGGTGGTGACCAGGACGACGTCCACCCGTTCCTTGCTCAGCATGGTGACGAAGTCGCTGGCCGGGTAGGTGGGCACGGCGTCGCGGCCGAGCTCCTCGAGCCAGGCGTTGTGCGCGTCCATCCGGGCCTGGTTGCTGTCGGCGAAGGCGACGAGTTCGGCGCTGTCCCGGTAGTCGAGGACCAGGGACCGGACGAACATCTCGGCGCGGGCGCCGGTGCCGACGAGCGCGTAGCGCAGCCGCCGATCGGGTTCTGGGGACATCCTGCTCCGCCTCCGGGTTGGCTGCAAAGGTTTGCAGGAGAAGTTGCCACGAGACGGACACCTTCGTCAATGCCCGGAAAGCAACTCGCCGGATTTGCGGGCATGGGCGAGGTTTCGAGCACCGGGAAGGACCCCGGACGCAACAGATCCGCAATCGAAGACCGTTGACACCTGAGCAACCGTTTGCATTAATTGGCGAACCAACGTGACCCCAGCCACACTGGTCGCCGCCCACGCCGGACGGCGACCACATCGATGAAGGACGACGCGTGCCAGCCACCATTCGAGACGTCGCACGGGCCAGCGGAGTGCACATCTCCACCGTGTCCCGTACGTTCTCGGCACCGCACCTGGTCAACCCGGAGACCCGCAGCCGGGTGCTGGCCTGCGCGGAGCATCTCGGCTACCGCCCCAACCGGGCGGCCCGCGCGCTGATCACCGGCCGGACCCACAACATCGGCCTGATCGTCGCCGACATCGCCAACCCGTTCTTCCCGCCGCTGATCAAGGCGGCGGAGAGCCAGGCCCGGCACCGCGACTACCACATCTTCGTCACCGACACAAACGAGGACCCGGCGGTCGAGGAGGAGCTGGTCCACGCCCTCGCCAAGCAGGTCGACGGGGTGCTGCTGTGCAGCCCCCGGATGAGCAACAGCCTGATCGAGCAGCTCAGCCGGGACGTACCGCTGGTGGTGATCAACCGGCAGGTGACCGGCCTGCCGAACGTGGTGATCGACGTCGGTCAGGGTGCCCGGCTCGCCGTCGAGCACCTGATCGGCCTCGGCCACCGGCAGATCGCGCTGCTCGGCGGGCCGCGCGGGTCGTGGACCAACCGGGAGATCCGGCGCACCGCCACCTCGGCGGCCCGCTCGGCGGACGTCGCGTTGACCGTTATCGGCCCCAACCCGCCCACCGAGGGCGGCGGCATCGCCGCGGCGGAACAGGTCCGCCGGGCGGAGGTTACCGCCGTGCTCGCCTACAACGACCTGATGGCGATCGGCCTGATCGAAGGGCTCGACGCACACGGGGTCGCGGTCCCCCGGGACATCAGCGTGGTCGGCATCGACGACATCGCGCTGAGCCGGCTCACCCGACCCAAACTGACGACGGTGGCCACCCCGAACGCGGCCGCCGGTCGGGCGGCCGTCGACATGCTGCTCCAGCATGGCGACGACCGTCGCACCACCGCCCAGGTAACGCTCCAGACCGAGTTGGTCATCCGCGACTCGACGGGCCCGGGGCCGCACCGCCATGCGGACCCGGGCGACGCGGCTACCGCCGCGCCGGCCGATGTCGCCTCCTAACCCCAAGGAGTGAGCGCAATGCACCCCGCAACATCACCGACGGCGAACACGCCTGCCACGCGTGCTCACCGTACCCCCTTCGGCCGGCGCCGCCTGCTGCGCGGCATCGCCGCCACCGCCGTCGTGCCGCTGGTCCTCGGCACCGCCGCCTGCGGCGACGACGCGGCGTCGAGCGACCCGGACGCGCCGGTCACCATCGAGTTCTTCTGGTGGGGCGGCGAGTCCCGCGCCGCACTCACCGAGCAGGCCCTCGACCTGTACGAGGACAAGAACCCGAACGTCACCATCAACCCGACCTGGCAGGCGTTCACCGGCTACTACGACAAGCTGGCCACCATCTCGGCCGGCGGCAACGCGCCGGACATCTTCCAGATCGACGACAACGGCCTGGCCGAGTACGCCGGCCGCAACGTCACCCTGGACCTGACCCCGTTCGTCTCCTCCGGCGACATCGACCTGAGCAACCACCCGGAGAGCCTGACCCAGTACGGGCAGATCGACGGCAAGCAGGTCGCGGTCGCCGCCGGCGAGAACACCCCGGCGATGGTCTACGACAAGACGAAGATCACCGAGCTCGGCCTGCCGGTGCCGGAGACCGGCTGGACGTACGACGAGTTCGTCACCTGGAGCGCGCAGGTGACCGAGGCTGCCGGCGACGGCTACTGGGGCGCGATGGACCCCAGCGCCGACTACAAGGCGCTGTGGCTGTGGCTGCGTTCGCAGGGCAAGGAGTTCTACGACGGGCCGCAGCTCGCCTTCACCGAGGCCGACCTCACCGAGTGGTTCCAGTTCTGGCTGGACGCCCGGGAAGCCGGCGCCACCCCGCCGGCCGACGTGGTGCACGAGGCGGTCGGCGGCGGCGTCTCCGACCAGCTGGTGGTGACCGGCAAGGGGGCCACCTCGTTCATGTGGTCCAACCAGCTCTCCGAGCTGGGCAAGTCGACCGAGAGCGAACTCGGCATGGTGGCCTACCCCGGTGACCCGAAGGGCCAGTGGGCACGGGCGTCGCTGTACTGGGCCGGGTCGCGCTCCACCGAGCACCCGGAGGTCGTCGCCGACGTCATCGACTTCCTGGCCAACGACCCGGAGGCGGCGCAGATCCTCGGCGTCGACCGGGGCCTGCCGTCCAACCTCGACAACCGGGAGACGGTCCAGGCGGGTCTCGACGACCCGTACATGACCGCCACGGTCGAGTTCGAGAACGCGCTGATCCCGCAGATGGGCCCGGCACCGGCACCCCCGCCGCAGGGCCACGGGCCGCTGCGGTCCACGCTGACCACGGTCGCCGAGAGCGTCACCTACGGCCAGGCCAGCCCGGCCGACGCCGCCGCCGAGTTCTTCCGACAGGCCGAAGCCACCCTCGAATAGTCCGGGCCGGACGTCGGGCGGTCGTGGTGCCCACGGTGGATCTCTCCGTGGGCGCCACGACCCAAGACACCCAGAAAGGACCCCGATCGTGGCCATGACCACGAAACCCGCTCCGGCCACGACCAGCACCACCACCCCGGCTCGCAGCGGCGCCCGGCGTGGCAGCGCCCCGGGTGCCAGCCGGCGGCACGGCGAAGGGCTGGCCGGGTACGTCTTCCTCTCCCCGTGGCTGCTGGGGCTGATGGCGATCACCGCCTTCCCCATGCTGTTCTCGCTCTACCTCAGCTTCACCAACTACGACATCCTGTCCTCCTGGGACTTCGTCGAGTGGGTCGGCTTCGAGAACTACTGGGACCTGTTCGTCAACGACCAGACGTTCCGCCACTCGGCGCAGGTCACGCTGATCTTCGCGTTCGTCGCCGTACCGCTGAAGTTGGCCGCCGCCCTCAGCGTCGCGCTGCTGCTCAACCGCGAGTCGCGCGGGGTCGGGCTGTTCCGCAGCCTGTTCTACCTGCCGTCGCTGCTCGGCGGCAGCGTCGCGCTGGCGCTGATCTGGCGGGCGATGTTCAGCGGCGACGGCGCGTTCAACGATTTCCTCGGGCTGTTCGGCATCCCCGGCCAACCGTGGGTCAACGACCCGGACTGGGCGTTGGAGACCCTGATGGTGCTGGCCATCTGGCAGTTCGGCGCACCGATGGTGATCTTCCTGGCCGGGCTCAAGCAGGTGCCGACCGAGCTGTACGAGGCGGCCTCGGTCGACGGCGCCGGCAAGATCCGGCAGTTCTTCAACGTGACCCTGCCGATGCTCTCCCCGGTGATCTTCTTCAACCTGGTGCTGGAGACGATCAACGGGTTCCAGGGCTTCACCGCCGCGTTCGTGATCAGCAACGGCACCGGCGGGCCGGTCGACTCGACCATGCTCTACACGCTGTACCTGTACACCAAGGGCTTCACCGAGTTCCAGATGGGATACGCGTCCGCGCTGGCCTGGGTCTTCCTGATCGCGATCGGCCTGATCACCGTGCTGTTCTTCAGCACCGGCCGGTTCTGGGTGCACTACTCGGACGGAGACAACGACTGATGGCTACCGAAGCTGCTCCGATGTCGACAGCGGACGGCGGCGGCGCCGCGCGCCGTCGGGCCGCCGGCGGCACCGCCCGGGGTGTCGCCCGGGTGGCGGTGCTGGTCGCCATCCTGGTCGTGGTCCTCTACCCGCTGATCTGGGTGCTGGGCTCGTCACTCAAGTCACCGACCGAGGTGGCCAGCAACCTGTCGGTGATCCCGCAGGACCCGACCTGGGCGAACTACCCGGACGGCTGGAACTACCTGCGCAACATCTCGTTCGGCCGGTTCTTCTGGAACAGCACGGTGATCGCGGCGGCCACCGTGGTCGCCAACGCGGTCTCCTGCCTGCTGGCGGCGTACGCATTCGCCCGGCTGCGGTTCCGGGCCCGCAAGATGTGGTTCGCCATCATGATCGGCACGCTGCTGCTGCCCAGCCACGTGCTGATCGTGCCGCAGTACATCATGTTCAACTACTTCGGCTGGATCGACACCCCGTTGCCGTTGATCGTGCCGAAGCTGCTGGCCACCGAGGCGTTCTTCGTCTTCCTGATGGTGCAGTTCATGCGGGGCATCCCGCGGGAGCTGGACGATGCGGCCAAGATCGACGGGTGTTCGCCGTTCGGCGTCTTCCGGTACGTGATCGTGCCGCTGGCCCGACCGGCGCTGGTCACCACGGCGATCTTCTCGTTCATCTGGACCTGGAACGACTTCCTCACCCAGCTGATCTACCTGCCGAGCGTGTCCAGCTACACGGTCCCGATCGGGCTACGGCTGTTCATCGACTCCACCGGGCAGACCTCGCTCGGCCCGATGTTCGCCATGTCGGTCCTGTCGCTGCTGCCGGTCTTCCTCTTCTTCCTGGCATTCCAGAAGATGCTGGTGCAGGGCATCAACACCAGCGGCCTCAAGGGGTGACGTCGATGGCTCCCGCAGACTGGCCGGACAACCCGGCACCGGCCCGCGCCGACTGGCGCGACACTCTGCGGGCCGCCACCGACCTGGCGCTGCTCGGCATCGTCACCGCGCTCGCGTCGGCGGCCGTACTGACCGCCGGCGCGGCGCTGGCCACCGCCAGCGCGGCGATCCATCAGTGGACGGTCGACGGCCACTGGCCAGGTCTGCGGGACCTGGCCAGTCACTTCTGGCGCGGGCTGGCGCCCGGGGCCGTCGCCACCGTGGTCGCCGTGGTCGGCACGCTGCTACTCGGCGGCAACATGGTGCTGATCTCGGCCGGGATGGTGCCCGGCGGCACCGTGCTGCTGGTCGGCACCGGGCTGCTGGCCGCGCTGATGGCCGGCCTCGCCGGGATCACCGTGGTCCAGACCGGCCGGGGCGGTGGTGACGGTCCTGCCGGGCAGGGCTGGCGGGCGGCGGCCCGGGATACCTGGCGGATCGCCGAACGCCGGCCGCTGGCGGTGCTGGCGGCCACCGGCGTCGTCAGCCTGGCCGGCCTGCTCACCGCGCTGACGATGCCGATCCTGGCGCCGATCCTGCTCGGCTACACCCTCTTCGCACTGCACACCGCGCTACGCCGGATCACCCCGCATAAACTGCCGTCGCGGTAGATGTGCGTTTCAGTCTTGACATCCTCTCCGCCCTGAAGCTGAAGGACGGAGATTCCCTCCACGCTGCGCGTGGAACACGCAGCGTCCGGGTGGGTTACCGCTTCACTGCGCACCGCCGGGACAAGTCCCGGTCTTACGTGCGCTCGACGGTCGTTGAAGTCCGCCTGTCCGGCGGCCTTGATGTTGATGGCGGCGTTGATGTCCCGGTCGTGGTGACTGCCGCACGGGCAGTCCCACTCCCGGACGTTCAACGCGATCTTCTCGTTGATCCGGCCGCAGTCGCAGCACATCCGGGTGGACGGGAGCCACCGGTCCACCCGGGCGAACGCGCGCCCGTACCGCTTCGCCTTGTACTCCAGCATGCCGGTGAAGGCGGCCCAGCCCGCATCGTGCACGGACTTCGCCAGCCGAGTCCGGCCGAGACCAACAACGCACAGGTCCTCGACGTACACCGCTTGGTTCTCGCGGATGATCGCCGTGGACAGCTTGTGCTGCCAGTCCCGCCGGGTGTCGGCTACCCGCGCGTGAGCGCGGGCCACCTCGATCACGGCCTTCTTGCGGCGGTTGCTGCCCCTCTGCTTGCGTGAGAGTGCCTGCTGCAACCGCTTGAGCTTGCGGGCCGCGCGGCGCAGGAACTTCGGTGCGGTCACCTTCGTGCCGTCGGACATGACCGCGAAGTGGGTCAGGCCCAGATCGATGCCGATCTCGGAGTCGACCGGCGGCAGCGTCTCGTCCTCGCCGATCCGCACGACGAACGAGGCGAAGTACCGGCCCGCTGTGTCCTTGATCACGGTGACCGAGGTGGGATCCGACGGCAGGCCGCGCGACCAGCGCACCGGAACGTCGCCGATCCTCGGCAGCCGCAGGCGGCCGTTGTCACAGACCTTGAACCGGGAGTTCTCCGTGAACCGGATCGCCTGCCGGTTGTCCTTACGGGACCGGTACCGGGGCGGGGCCACCTTGCGGCCCCGGCGTTTGCCGGACAGCGAGTTGAACAAGTTGCGGTACGCGGTGTTCAGATCGGCGAGGGCCTGCTGCAACACCACGGCCGACACCTCACCCAGCCAGGCCCGGTCCTCGCTGGCCTTGGCCGCTGTGATGACCAACTTCGACAGGTCGCCGTCGGAGATGTACTTCTCGCCCGCCTCGCGGGCCTGCTGACGCAGCCTGAGTCCGTCGTTGAAAACCACCCGGGCACACCCGAACGCCTGCGCCAGCGCGGTGCGCTGGGCGGCGTCCGGGGTGATCCGGTAGTTGTAACGGAGCTGCACGGCCATCACTGTATCATGTTGGTTTATGGTCGAACTTCAAGGCGTCCGCACCGGCAGGCACTGCACCTTCGCGATGCATGTCCACTTGGTTTTCGTGACGAAGTTCCGACACAACGTGTTCGCCGACCGGCACCTGACCCGGATGGAGGCGATCATGCGAGACGTGTGCGCCGACTTCGAGGCCGAACTGGTCGAGTTCAACGGCGAGAACAACCACGTCCACCTGCTGGTCAACTTCCCGCCCAAGGTCGCCGTGGCCAGGCTGGTCAACAGCCTCAAAGGGGTCTCCTCGCGCCGCCTCCGGCAGGAGTTCCCCGACCTGGTGCGCCACTACTACCGGGCCAACAAACTCTGGTCCGGCTCGTACTTCGCCGGGTCTGTCGGCGGCGCACCCTTGAGCGTCATCAAGCAGTACATCGAGCAGCAGAACCGTCCCGGTCAAGGCACTGCTCGGGCCTGGCGGCCCTCCCAGCGCGGGCCTTCACCCCCGGCCTGAAGGCCGGAGCACTGGCCCGCATTCCGGTAGCCGCTGTGGCAATCAACAGACCGCAGCGGCATACGACCGAACCAGAACCGCTCCCGTGCCGCGGCGATCAGTCGGCGACGAAGCGGTGCACGGCGAAACCCTCGCTGGTCGGGCAGACGATCGAGGTCCGGTCCCAGGAGCAGGCGACGGTCCGGACGCCACCCAGCACACCGAGCTCACGTGGCTCGGCCGGGGTGCCGGCCGCCAGCCCGGCCACGCTGGTGTCACCGGGATAGCTGGCCGGATTCTCGCGGAACCACAACAGGTTGGCCCGGTCGATCCGGACCGCCACCCCGGCACGGCTGAGCACCTCGTTGCCTTCAGCGTCGAGCAGCCGCGACAGATAGTCACTCGACGTACGGCGCAGCAGGATGTGCTCCCCGACCGGCACCACGATGCTGAAATCGGCCGCTTCGGCCCGCCACCGCACCCCGCCCTCATCCAGGTCGACGACCACCAGCTCGTTGGTGTCGGAGCTGAACCCCTGCGACTCCAGCAGGCAGACCAGCGCGGCACCGCACGGCACGATGTTCTGCAACCGCCGCTGATCGTTCGCCGGGGTGTAGAGGTTCACCGGCTCGCCGGTGGTGTCCAGGTCGTACGCGGCCAGCCGGAAATCCCGGCCGTACGGCGCGATCAGCAGCTTGCCGTCGTACACCAGGGCGGTGTCGTTCGGTCCTGCCACGTTCGGACGCTCGCCGAGCAGTTCACCGCTCTTCGCGTCGAAGACGCGCGCCTGCCGGTTCGCGGTGATCTGCACGATCCGTCGGTCGTCGCCGCGCTGCGGCGCGACGGGCTGGCCGTCGAACCCGGCCGGCCCGGTCACATCGGCCGGGGAGACCGCCGCGTAGACGGCGGCCTTGGTGTCGTCGTACTGGTCGGCCGGGTTCGCGTGTGCCCAGCGCTGTGTGCCGTCGCGCAGGTCCAGCCCGACCAGCTGGGCCCCTTCCACATCGGACCAGACGAGGACGTCGTCGAAGACGAAAAGCTGGTCGTTGCCGAGAACGTCGACCTTCCAGCGCTGGCGACCGTCGGCCGGGTCGAGCACCGCGATCGGCCGGCGGGTGCTGCTCGACGCGTCCGCGACGGCGACCAGCGCGGCCGGGGTAGCGAGCAGCCCGGACCAGCGGTCGGCCCGTGCCTCCGTGGCCGCCTCCCACCGCTTCTCGCCGGAGCCCGGGTCGATCGCGACCACGCCGAGCCGCCCGTCATCGTGGACAAAGCCGCCGTACGCCCGGCCATCGACGAGCTGGGTGTACAGGGCGTCGGCGTCCTCATCGACGGTGATTTCCGACCCGACCTGGGTGAAGTCGCGGAATTCGATCGGCCAGGCCGGGTCGCGTAGCAGATAGACCACGGTGGCGGCGACCACTGCGGTCAGGGCCAGCACCGCACCGCCGACCAGCCACGGCAACCGGCCTCGTCGGCTGCGGCCAGCGGCGGGCGGTCCGCCGGGCGGCGGCACGACCGATGCTGACGCGGGCGGCGGTGCCGCGGCCGGCGGCGGCGCCGGCATCTGCGCTGTCGGTACCGCCGGCGACACCAGGTTGGACGGGGCCGGCGGCACCGGGGCCGGAGCCGCTACCGTCGCCAGGTCGGCCAGGGCGCCTTCGGCGACCGGCAACTCGGGCTGCTCCAGCACGGTCGGTGCGACGCCCAGCTCGCTGTGCAGCAGCCGGGCCGCCAGCGGCACCCGCGATGAACCACCGACCAGGAACAGACCCGCCAACTGGTCGCCGCCCAGACCGCAGTCGGCGATCACCCGGGCCGCTTCCCGCACCCCCCGCCGGATCAGCGGAGTGGCGACCTGCTCCAGCTCGTCGCGGGTCAGATGTACCGCCTGGTCCACCCCGGGCACGGCGACCGGTGCCGACGACGACCGCGACAGCATCTCCTTGGCTCCGCGTACGTCGTCCCAGAACTGCCGCCGGTTACGCCACTGCGCAGGGCTGGCCGGAGCATTGAGCTGCTGAGCCACCTGCGGGTCGAGCACCCCGCCGAGGTGTTCGACCAGGGCGGCGTCCAGGTCCAGCCCGCCGAGCTCGGCGATCCCGCCGGATCCGATCACGGCGAACCGGGCCCGGCCGGCCGAATCCACGCCGTCGTTGCGCACCACCGCGATGTCCAGGGTGCCGCCGCCGAAGTCGAACACGGCGAGGGCCTGCCCGACCGGCACCGGCCGGCGCAGCACGTCGGCGAAGTAGCGGGCGGCCGCCACCGGCTCCGGCACCAGCCGCGTCCCGGCCGAGGGCTGCTGCGCGACCGGCGGCCAACCGGCGCGGGCGACCGCCTGGGCCAACACCTCCCGGCGGCGGCTGCCCCAGGCGGCCGGATAGGTCAACGCCGCCGGCGGCAGGAAGCCGACCGCCTCCACCGCCGCGCGGGCGACCGCCGCGAGCACGGCTGCCAGCAGGTCTGCGGTGGGCACCTCATGGTCGCCGAGCAGCACCGTCGACTCGTCGATGCGGCGTTTCGGGTTCGGCTCGAAGCGGGCCGGGTCGCTCTGTGCCAGCCGCAGCGCGTCCCGCCCGACGTACAGCCGGTCGCCGAGAAACACTCCGGACGGCAGGATCGGTGCACCGTCGAACAGCAGCGGACGGGTCCGCCCGTCCGGCCAGCGCAGCACCGCGACCGTGTTGGAAGTGCCAAGGTCGACGCCGAGAGCGAAGCCCCCGTCCTGCCCTGTCATCCGCTGTTCCTCCGCCGCACCCCGAACCGACCGACACCGACCCCGGGCATGCTACGGGTGACTGACCCGCTGATCAGCGATCGGCCGGTCAGCCGACAGCGCGGCGGCGGGCGACCTCGGCGAGGGTGACCGCGGCAGCCACGCTGGCGTTGAGCGACTCGACGTCGGAGTGCATCGGGATGCGTACCCGCAGATCGCAGGTCTCGCCGACGAGCCGGGACAGCCCTCGGCCCTCGGAGCCGACCACCACGACCAGCGGACCGACGGCGGCCTCCAGGTCGTACAGGTCGGTCTCGCCGTCGGCGTCCAGGCCGACCACGGTGAACCCCTCGGCCTGGCACTTCTTCACCGCCCGCGTCATGTTGACCACCTGGCTGACCGGGGTCCGGGCGGCGGCACCGGCGCTGGTCCGCCACGCGGTGGCGGTCATCCCGGCGGCCCGCCGCTCCGGCACGAACACGCCGTGCGCGCCGAACGCGGCCGCCGAGCGCACCACCGCGCCGAGGTTGCGCGGGTCGGTCACCCCGTCCAGGGCGACCAGCAGCGGCTCCGGCTGCTCGGCGGCGGCGGCCAGCAGGTCCTCGAACGGCTCGTACGCGTACGCCGGCACCTGCAGCCCGACGCCCTGGTGCAGCACGCCGCCGGTCATCCGGTCCAGCTCGGCCCGGCTGATCTCCAGGATCGCGATGCCCCGGTCACCGGCGGTGCGCACCAGCTCGGTGACCCGGTCGTCGACGTCGATGCCCTGGGCGACGTAGAGCGCGGTCGCCGGCACGTTGGCCCGCAGCGCCTCGACCACCGGGTTGCGGCCGACCAGCAGCTCCGGGGCGTCCTTCGGCGGGTGCGCCTTGCGGCCCGGGGAGACTCGCGGCCCGGACCGGGCACCGCCCCGGGCCAGCCGACCGGTCGCCGGACCGCCCCGGCTGCGGCCACCGCCGCCCCAGGTGGTGTCCTTCGTTCCGGGTACGCCGATCTTCGGCGCGCGCCCCTCGGCAGCCGCCGCCCGGCGTTCCTTCTCCTGCTTCCAGGCGGTCTTGTTCGGCAGCTTCTCGGTGCCGGAATAGCCCTTGTGCCACGGCCGTTCGTCGGCCGGCAGGGTGCGGCCCTTGCCGGCCAGGCTGGACCGGTTCTTGCCGCCGGTGCCGCCGGCGGCACCCTTCTTGGGGGTGACCCGCCGGCCACGTCGTTGCGAGTTGCCGGGCATCAGGTCTGCTCTCCAATGGTCCAACGGGGGCCGTGCGGGGTGTCCTCGACCGTGACGCCGGCCTGCTTGAGCTGGTCACGCACCGCGTCAGCGGCGGCCCAGTCGCGGCGGGCACGGGCCTGCGCCCGCTGGTCGAGGGCGAGGGCGATCAGCGCGTCGACCGCGCCGCGCAGCTCGTCGCGCGGGGCGGCGTCGCCCCACGCCGGGTCGAGCGGGTCCAGACCGAGCACGCCGAGCATGGCGCGGACCCGGCCCAGGCTGGCCCGCAACGCCCGACCGGCGTCGCCGTCGCTCCCGGCGGCACTCACCCCGGCCCCGGCCCCGGTCAGCAGACTGTTGCCGTCGCGGACCTCGTCGTGCAGCACCGCGAAAGCGGCCGACGTGTTCAGGTCGTCGTCCATCGCCGCCGCGAACGCCGCCGGCACCTGGGTGGCCGCGTCCGCTGCCGGGCTCGCGCCGACCTGCTCCGCCGCCCGCCGGACGAAACCCTCGATCCGCCGGTACGCGGTGGCGCTCTCCCGCAGGGCGTCGTCGGAGTAGTCGATGCGGGACCGGTAATGCGCCGCGGTCAGGTAGTAGCGCAGCTCGGCGGGGCGCACCCCGAGCCGGGCGACGTGGTCGAGGTCGATGACGTTGCCCAGCGACTTGCTCATCTTCGCCGCACCGAGGTTCAGCAGCCCGTGGTGCACCCAGTAGCGGGCGAACGGCAACCCTGCCGCCTTGGACTGGGCGAGCTCGTTCTCGTGGTGCGGGAAGGTCAGATCCAGCCCGCCGCCGTGGATGTCGAACTCGGGGCCGAGGTAGCGCCAGCACATCGCCGAGCATTCGATGTGCCAGCCGGGCCGGCCCGGGCCCCACGGCGAGCGCCAGGCCGCGTCGGCGGGCTCGTCCGGCTTGACGCCCTTCCACAGTGCGAAGTCACGCGGGTCGCGTTTGGCCCGCTCGGCGCCGTCGCCGGCCGGCTGCATCGCGTCGAGGCGCTGCCCGGACAGCGCGCCGTAGTCGGCGTACGAGGCGACGTCGAAGTAGACGTCGCCGCTGCCGTCGCCGGCCGGGTAGGCGTGGCCACGCTCGATCAGCCGCTCGATCAGCTGGTGCATCTCCGGGATGTGCCCGGTGGCGCGCGGCTCGTACGTCGGCGGCAGCACGTTCAGGCTGCGGTACGTGGCGGCCAGCACCAGCTCGTTGGCGTACGCGATCGACCAGAACGGCTGACCGGCGGCGGCCGCCTTGTCCAGCACCTTGTCGTCGACGTCGGTGATGTTGCGGATGAAGGTGACCCGCAGCCCCTGGTGGCTCAGCCAGCGGCGGAGCACGTCGTAGTTGACGCCGGAGCGAAGGTGACCGATGTGCGGGGCGGACTGGACGGTGACGCCACACAGGTAGACGCTGACCTCGCCGGGCTGGCGGGGCACGAAGTCCCGCACGGACCGGGTCACGGTGTCGTACAAGCGGAGCGTCACGCTACGAGGGTACCGACTGGCACCCGTCCGTACTCTGTCGGTGTGCACGCGCGAGGGGCGGAGACGGCGCAGACCCTGGACCGGGGGCTGCGCCTGTTGGGCCTGGTCGCCGAGGCGACCGGCGGGATCACCGTCACCGAGGCCGCCGGGCAGCTCGGCATCGGTCGGGCCGCCGTCTACCGGCTGGCCACCACCCTCGCCGCGCACGGCATGCTGCGCCGCGACACGGCTGGCCGGTTGCGGCTCGGTGCCGGGCTGCTGCAGCTGGCCCGGCGGGCGCAGCCGCTGCTGGCCGACGCCGCGCTGCCGGCGCTGCGCCGGCTCGCCGAGTCCTCCGGCGCCACCGCCCACCTGACCGTCGCCGACGGCGCGGAGGCGGTGGCGCTGACCGTCGTCGAGCCGAGCTGGACGGCGTTCCACGTGGCGTACCGGGCCGGGTCGCGGCACCCGGTCGGCCGCGGCGCCGCCGGCCGGGCGATCCTGGCCGGCCGCGACGGTACGCCCGGACCGGTGACCAGCAGCGGCGAACTGCAGCCCGGCGCGTACGGTGTCGCCGCCCCAGTGCTCGGCGTGCCCGGCCTGGAGGCCAGCGTCGGGGTGGTGGCGATGGGCACCCTGGACATGCCGGCGATCGGCGCGCAGGTGCAGGCGACCGCCGAGGCGGTGTCCCAGCTGCTCGCCGGCGAGCTGTGACCGCTTCCTGTGAAGCAGAACAGTCGGGCTCAGAACAGGTCGGCGAGGGCGTCGGGCAGCTGCGCCAAACTGGTGATCTGCGCGTCCGGGCACACCTCGGCCGGGCAGGACTCGCCACGCCGGTTCAGCCAGACGGCCCGCAGCCCGGCCGTCTGCGGGCCGACCACGTCGTGCGGAATCGAGTCGCCGACGTAGACCACCCGGTCGGCGGCGGAGACCCCGGCGGCGGTCAGTACGGCGTCGTAGAACCGTTGGTCCGGCTTTTTCGGCAGGCCGTCGACGTGCGCGTACACCTCGAAGGCGAACTGGCCGCGCAGCCCGCACCGGTCAGCACGGCTGTTGCCGTTGGTGGCCAGGCCGACGGCGTACCGGCGGCGCAGCCGGTCCAGGGCGGGCAGCGTGTCGGCGTACGGCCGGCTGAGCGCGAACCGGCGCTCGAAGAAGATCCCGGTGATCCGGTCCAGCTGCTCCGGCAGGCCGACCCGGTCCAGCGAGCGGGCCAGCGCGCCCCGGCGGATCTGCATCACCGGCGCGGACGGGTCGGCGGCGAACGCGGCCGCCCAGTCGTCGGCCATGTCGCCGAGGGTCAGCTCGGCGGCACGCGGGGTCAGCCGACGCAGCTCGGTGAGGACGGTCTGCAACGCGCCGGTGACCGCGGGCCGCAGGTCGACGAGGGTCTCGTCGGCGTCGAACACCACGGTGGTAATCACCCCACCAGGGTATGCCGGCTCAGCTGGGCCGGGTCATCCGCAGAACGTCCAGCGCCTCGTCCAGCTCGGCGGCGGTCAACGTGCCGGCGTCGACGTGGCCGCGTTCCAGCACCACGGCCCGGATCGACTTGTTCTCGGCGAGCGCCTGCTTGGCGATCGAGGCGGCCTCATCGTAGCCGAGGTGCCGGTTGAGCGGGGTGACGATCGACGGCGACCCTTCGGCGTACGCCAGGCAGGTCTCCGGGTCGGCTGCCAGGTCGGCGACGCAGCGCTGGGCGAGCAGCCGGCTGGCGGCGGCCAGCAGCCGGACCGCTTCGAGCAGGTTGCTGCCCATCACCGGCAGCATCACGTTCAGCTCGAAGTCGCCCTGACTGCCGGCGAACGCGATGGTCGCGTCGTTGCCGATCACCTGGGCGCAGACCTGGCGTACCGACTCGCAGACCACCGGGTTGACCTTGCCCGGCATGATCGACGACCCGGGTTGCAGGTCGGGGATGCGCAGCTCGCCGAGGCCGGCGCGCGGGCCGGAACCCATCCACCGGATGTCGTTGGCGATCTTGTAGAGGCCGACGGCGATGGTGCGCAGCTGCCCGGACGTCTCCACCAGGGCGTCGCGGGCACCCTGGGCCTCGAAGTGGTTGCGGGCCTCGGTCAGCGGCAGCCCGGTCGCGTCGGCCAGCTTGGCGATGACGGCGGCGGCGAAGCCGGGCGGGGTGTTCACCCCGGTGCCGACGGCGGTGCCGCCGAGCGGCAACTCGGCCAGCCGGGGCAGGATCGAGCGCAGCCGCTCCTGACCGTAGCGGACCTGGGCGGCGTAGCCGGAGAACTCCTGGCCGAGGGTGACCGGGGTGGCGTCCATCAGATGGGTACGCCCGGCCTTGACCACGGTGGCGAACTCGTCGACCTTGCCTTCCAGCGTGGTCGCCAGCTCGTCCAGGGCCGGGATCAGCTCGTGCACCACCTGGTGCGAGGCGGCCAGGTGGATCGAGGTCGGGAAGACGTCGTTGCTGGACTGCGAGGCGTTGACATGGTCGTTGGGGTGTACCGGCCGGTCCAGTTCACGGGCGGCGAGGGTGGCCAGCACCTCGTTGGTGTTCATGTTCGACGAGGTGCCCGAACCGGTCTGGAACACGTCCACCGGGAACTGGTCGTCGTAGCCGCCGGAGGCGACGTGCGCGGCGGCGGTGACGATCGCCTCGGCGATGCCGGCCGGGATCACCCCGAGGTCGGCGTTGACCTTTGCGGCGGCGCCTTTGATCTGGGCGAGCGCGCGGATCTGGGCGGATTCGAGCGTACGGCCGGAGACCGGGAAGTTGTGCACCGCGCGCTGGGTCTGCGCCCGCCACAGCGCGTCGGCGGGGACGCGTACCTCGCCCATCGTGTCGCGTTCGATCCGGTAGCCCTCGTCCCGGACGCCGTCCTCGCTGATCCCACCGTCGCTGATGCCCTCGTCAGTCACCTTTCCCATCCTGCCCCGAGTGGCGGCAGCCCGCAGATGATGTGGGCCACGTACGGTCCCTGCCCCCCAGTACTGCTCGCGGGCGGCGACGGGCTACGCCTCGCGGGTGGTGGCGTCGCTGGTCGTGCCGCCGGCCGGCGTACCCATGCCGCCGCTGGTGGCGTCGCCGGTCGTCGTCGGCGCCACCTTGCCGCGACCTCTCTTACCCCGGCTCCTGCCCCGGCCGGGGCCGGTGTCACGGTTGCTGTCGTTGACCCGGCGGGTGCTGGCCGGGCCGGCGGTGCCACCGGTGGTGGTCAGCCCGCCGCCGGAGCGGGTCGGGCCGCCGTCGCGCAGCGTCTCGGCCGGGATCGGCACATCTGCCGGGTCGTCGAGGTCGCGCTCCTTCACCTCGCGGACCGGGTCGGTCGGTGGCGCGACCACGTCGTCCAGGATCTCCTGGCGGTACGCCGACCGCTGCTCCAGGTCGTCAACGAACGCCTGCCCTTCGTCGCCGGCCCACTCGGCGTCGCGGTCGGCGTCGCGGTTTCGTCGCCCCATCGTCACCACCCCTCCCGTCACGGCGGGTGTGCCCGGATCGGCGGCGGCGAAACCTGAGCTGTCCGGCCTGCCCTCAGCCAGTGGTCAGGCGTACCCGCTGGCTGTCGCCGTCGGTGAGGAATGCCGCCACGCTCTCCCCTTCCTCGGCCACGGCGGCGCGCTCGGCGCGGGTGAGGCCGCGCAGCCCGGTGACGGTGACGGTGCCGGCGTCGACGGTCCAGGTGGCGGCGACCCGGCCGTCGACCAGCACCACCCGTGCCCCGGCGACGGACAGGCCCCGGTGGGCGTCGTCGATGATCCGGCTGCGGTCGTCGTAGCCGAGGATCGCGTTGTCGAACGCCGGCAGGAACCGCACCGGGGCGGGAGTGTCCGGGGCGGGTCGCGGCGCGTCCGGCAGGTCGAGCAGTTGCCGGCCGCGCTGGTCGCGGAAGACGACCAGTTCGTCGCGGACGGCGGCGACGGCGGCCGGCAGCCCGGCCAGCCCGCACCAGGCGCGCAGGTCGGCGCTGGCGGCCGGCCCGTACGCCGCCAGGTAGCGCCGTACCAGTGCCTGGCCGACCGGGTCGGTGCCGGCTTCGACCGGGTCGACGCCGGCTGCGTCGGTCAGCGGGTCCGGCTGCTGGCCCGCCCACTCCGCCAGCGGCCGGTAGCGTGCCCCGCCGACGGTCCGCCACAGCCCACGCGGCGGCAGCTGCACCACCGGGATCAGGGCCGCGACCAGCATCTCCCCCACTGCTCTCGGCTCCAACTGCCGCCACCGGTCAGGCAGGGCACGGGCCAGCCCGGTCATCGTCCGGGGCTCGCCGTCGGCCAGCACCGCCCGACCGGCCGCCGCGAGCGCGTCGAGGTCGACCCCGGCGAGCTCGCGGCGGTAGCCGGCGAGGACCCGTTGCCGCAGCATGACGTCGTGGCGGGGACGCCAGGCCACGGCATCGGCGGCGGTGAGCAGGTGGACGGTGCGGCGCATCAGATGGGTCCGGACCACCGCGCGGCGCAGCAGCAGGTCCGACAGGTCCACCGGGTCGAAGCCGCGCAGCCGGCTCCACAGCCCGACGAACGGCTCCTGCGGCTCCTGCGCCTGCAGGCCGCCGAGATGCGCGACGGCGTCGTACGCCGGCAGGTCCGCGCGGTCGAGCAGCAACTGCCGGGCCAGCGTCGCGCGGTTGAGCGCCCGGGTGTCCAGCACCGTCATCGGTCGCGCTCCCGACTAGCCGTTGTACGGGACGGTGACGTCGACGACCCAGACGACGCCGAACCGGTCCCGAACCATCCCGTACGCCGGCGCCCAGGCGGCCGGGCCGAGCGGGACGACCACGGTCGCCCCGTCGACCAGCTTCTCCCAGTAGCCGGTGACCTCGTCGACGGTTTCGCCGCGTACGGAGACGAAATAGGCGTTCTCGCCCGGCGCGTAGGCCAGCCGACCGGGCACGTCGTACGCCATGACGTGGAAGCCGTTGTCGGCGCGGACCTGGCCCCAGATCACCTGGTCGGCCTCGGATTCGTCCTGGGCGGCGCCGAGGTCGGCGTACGTGACGGCGACCAGGTCGCCGCCGAAGACGGACCGGTAGAACTCCAGCGCGGCGCGCGCCTCGCCCCGGAAGTTGAGATGAGTGGTGGTGGTGATCGACAAGGTCGGCCCCTCTGGCTGTGTGGTGCGGGCCCGACGGGTGTCGGACGCAGGGGCAACATTCGCAGGGGTAGTGGCCAGGTTGTGTCCGCTACTACGGTCAGAATGAGAAACATGCCGAAAACCTCGGAGCGGCTGCTGATGCTGCTGTCGCTGCTGCAGGCCCGCCGCGACTGGCCGGGTGGGCTGCTGGCTGAGCGGTTGGCGGTCAGCCCGCGTACCGTCCGGCGCGACGTCGACCGGCTACGCGCGCTCGGCTACCCGATCGCGGCGGGCAAGGGACCGGCCGGCGGCTACCGGCTCGACGCCGGCGCCCGGCTGCCGCCGCTGCTGTTCGACGACGAGCAGGCGGTCGCGCTCGCCATCGCGCTGCGGACCGCCACCGCCAGCGGCGCCGGCATCGGGGAGGCGGCGGCGCGGGCGCTGCACACCGTCCGGCAGGTGATGCCGCAGCGGCTGCGCCACCGGATCGACGCTGTCGGGGCCATCGAGGCGATCGGGGCGGCCGTCACGACCGGAGCCGTCACGACCGGGGCCGTCACGACCGGTCCGGCCGTCGGGTCGGCCGTCGGGTCGGCCGCCGCGCCGCCGGTCGACAGCGCGACGCTGCTGGCGGTGAGCGACGCGGTACGGGCCCACGAGGTGCTGCGCTTCGACTACCGGTCAGCGCCTGTGCCCCGGCGGGTCGAGCCGCACCACCTGGTCACCCGGCGGGGGCGCTGGTACCTGGTCGGCTGGGATCTCGACCGCGACGACTGGCGGATCTTCCGGGCCGACCGGATCACCCCGCGCACCCCGACCGGGCCGCGCTTCACCCCGCGCGAACTGCCGGCGGACAGCGTCGCCGCGTTCGTCACGGCCAGGTTCCGGGGCGCGGACGGCACAAGCGGCGCGGCGAGCTCAGCCGGCTCGGCGGGCTCAGCGGGCTCAGCCGGCTCCGGTGACTGGCCCTGCCGGGGCCAGGTGATCCTGGACCTGCCCGCGGCCGAGGTGGCCCAGTACGCCTACGGCGGCGTCGTCGAGGAGATCGGTCCACGCCGCTGCCGGCTGACCCTGGGCTCCTGGTCGTGGGTGGGTCTGGCGAGCATCGTCGGCATGTTCGACGCCGACATCGAGGTCATCGGCCCACCTGAGCTGGCCGCCGCATTCGCCACCCTGGCCCGCCGGTACGCCACCACCGCCGGTCAGCCTCCGGATGACGAGCACATGCCGACCACCGCGCAGTAGCCGCGCCATGACGCCAGGTTGCCGCTGGCCGACATCATGGGCGAGGTAGCGGTCACCGCGCGGTTGCCGCAGGCAGGCCGAGGGCGAGGTGGTGGATTTGTCAGAGTGGCAGCGGTCCGGCAGCGGCCTGTACGTCCCGGCGGGACAGCCCGAGGCAGCCCCACCCGGCGGCGACGGCACAGATCGGCCGGGGCGGTCCGGCACCGTCGCCAGCTGGGTCCAGGCGGTTGCCGCGATCACCGCCACCGTCGTCTCCACGGTGGCGCTGATCATCGCGGTCAGCGCGCTGCGCGACCAGCAGCAGGTCAACGGTCTCGCGTTGGACCGGTTCGAGCGGCGGTACGCCGAGCGGGTGTCGTGGTGGGCCACCCGACGGGGCCGGGGCACCGTCGTCGTCCAGAACCGCTCCCCGGTGCCCGCCCTGGACGTGACCCTGCGGATGGTGCAGGTCATCGACGTGGAGGAGCGCGAGTTCAGCGGGTCATACCAACGACGGATCGGCGTACAGATCTCGGATCTGCCGCCGTGCACCATGACCGAGGTGGACCTGACCGAGCCGGCGATGGCGGCGCGGGTCGACCAGGCGTTACTCGACCAGGCGCTGCGCGACGCCGACACCTTCGCGCCGTACACCGGCGGGCACCGTCCGCCGGGCGACGGGGCGGTGCTGACCTACGCGGTGCGCTTCCACGACGGCATCGCACTGTGGGAGCGCCAGCGCGCCGGCCTGGTACGGCTGCCGGACGCACTCGCCGAACACGACCTGACCATCGTCGCCACGACCCAGTCGACGCAGCCGGTCACCGACTGCGGCACCGACGGCTGACGCGCGGCGTTCCCGCCCGACCGCCGCATGCCGCCAGTGGAATGAACCCGATCCGGAGCTCGTGCATAGACATTGCCGAGGGGAAGCAGACCGGGGAGGGCAGACCATCGTGGGCGTACCGCCGTCGCGGGGTTTCGGGTGAGGGTGAGGGTGAGGGGCGGTGCGGCGCCGCCGGCCGATGACGCCGCGGTCATCGTCGCATCGCTCGACGACCCGGACCGGTTCGCGCAGGTCTACGAGAAGCATGCCGGGAAGCTGTACGGCTACGCGTACCGGCGGGTGGGTCGGGAGATCGCCGAGGACGTCGTCGCGGACGCGTTCGTGGCCGCGTTCCGGGCGCGGCGCACCTACGATCCGGGCTACCCGAACGCGTTTCCGTGGCTGCTCGCGATCGTGCACCGCGAGCTGGCCTGTCATCACCGCGCCGAGAACGCCCGCTACCGGGCGTACCTGCGGGTGAAGCCGGACGGCGGCGAGGAGGCGTTCGCGGACCGGGTGGCGGCCTCGGCGTCCGCCCAGGCGTGGCGTCGGCCGCTGGCCGCCGCGCTCGCCCGGCTCGGCCGCAAGGAGCGGGACGTGCTCCTGCTGGTCGCCTGGGGTGACCTGAGCTACGAGGAGGTCGCCCGAGCCCTGGACATCCCGGTCGGCACAGTCCGGTCACGACTCAACCGGGCCCGCGCAGGATGCGTGACGCGTTGGACGCCGAACCGGCCCGGAGCACTGTGGCAGACACCGGAATCAAGGAGCGGTGGTGGCAAAGTTGGAGCGGGGCGTGAGCGAAATGGACCGGCTCAGGGAGCTCGGTGCCGCACTGGCCCCGGACGCCGGGGACGCACCGACGGCCTGGCGCAGCCGGCGGCTCGACGAACCGGGCGCGCGAACAATGATGCGGCGCGGCGGCGCGGCCCGGCGGTCGGCTCGTCGGTGGAGCCTCGGCCTGGCCGGTGGGGCGCTGGCGGCGCTGCTCGTCGTGGTCACCGTCGGCCCACTGGTACGGCATGGCTGGCCGGCCGGCGGATCGGCACCGCCACCGGGTACGGCCGAGGCGGCCGAGATTCTGCGTACCGCTGCGTTGGTGGCGCACGAGGCGGATCTGCCCGTCCCGCGAGCCGGGCAGTTCGTGTTCACCGAGACGGTGGCGAGCCCGATCAACCAGGTGCAGCAGCCGGACGGTGGCTTCAGCACCGCTCAGGGGCCTCGGGTGTTGCGGCAGACCTGGCTGTCGGCGGACGGCACCCGGGACGGGCTGGTCCGCGACCGGCCGTACCAGCAGGACCGGGCCGCGTCCGACGAACTGGCGCTGCCGGCCTGCCCCGCCGTTTCGTCCGCCGACCCGGTGCCGGGCCGACCGTGTACGCCGCAGCCGGGCTTCGACGCCGGCATGCCGGACAGCCCGGCGGCGCTGCTCGACTGGCTCCGAGCCGGCGTGTCCTCGGCGGCAGGGCCACCGGTGGCATCCGCTGCCGCTGCCGGTGGCGGCGTCGCCGATGCGCTCGTCTTCCAGCGGGCCGGTGAGCTGCTGGTCGGCGGTCGGTATCTCACCTCGGGTCAGCGGAGCGCCCTGTTCGCCGCGTTGGCCTCGCTGCCGGGTGTGACCGTCCAGCAGCAGGTGCGGGACCTTGCCAACCGTGACGGAGTGGGAGTCGGCATGACCGATGGGACGACCCTAATCTTCGACGCGACGTCGTACGCGTTCCTCGGCACCACCAACAGCGCCCTACTCCGCCAGGCCACCGTGGACGAGGCAGGAGACGTACCGCCCTAAACCGACACGAACCGGGTTCCCTGCCGGAGCACGGCCAAGGCGGCAACCGGGTCGGCCAGTCGGGCGGCGAGGGTGGCCATGGCGAGCCGCGCCGGCAGGGCGGCGCTGAACTTGAGCCCGGCCAGGGCCTTCTCGTCGACGTCGGGCAGGCAGATCCGTTCGGTGGCGTCGGCGATCAGTGAGCGCCAGTCGGCGGGGGTCAGGTCGGCGCGCAGCCGGATCTGGCAGTCGTCGAAGCGCTGCACCGGGTCGACCACCTCGCTGAGGGTCGCGGCGAGGGTGGCGTTGGCCCGGTATCCGGCCCAGGTCCACCAGCGCAGGTCGCCGGAGCGGTCGCGCAGGATGACGTTGCCGCCGGGGTGCACGAGCGAGGAGCGCTCGTCGCGTACGCGGTGCAGCCGGTCGACCGCGCGGCGGGTGAGCCGTACCGGTGGATCGGTGCCGAGCAGGACATCGCGCATGGCCCGGGTCAGTTCGTAGCCCAGCCCGGCAAGGCCACCAGCCGTCCAACGGGCCTTCCCGCCGCCGTCGGCCGGTTCGACAAAGCAGCGCCGTCGCCGCCAGTCGATGTACGTGACCCGCCAACTCTGCCCGGTGAGCAATAGCCGGCGGTCACCCCGGACCTCCTCGGTGAGCAGGCTCGGGTCGATCCGGCCGAGCTCGGATCGTCCGTAGAGGACGGTGAACTCGGGTGGCCCGGTGAAGACCGCGGTCATCGACATGAAGTGCCGGTGCCCGAACCGCTTCTCCGCTTCCGGGCCGATGAACAACATGCCGCTGTCGGTGTCGAGGTACCCGCTGTCCACCAAATGCCGCAGGATCGGCCGGGCACTGTCGTCGAACGGTGCCAGCCCGTTCCACCACGCGATGCACTCCTGGTCGCCGACCTGGCTCTGCTGCAGGCTCAGGGCGAGGATCTGCTGGGCGACGATGTGCCGGGGTTCAGGCGGCGGGACGACCGGCTCCACCCAGCCACGGCCCCACAGGGTCAGCAGCGCGGCCGCTTCCACCAGGACGTCGCCATCGCGGGCGAGGAACAGGCAGTTGCGGCTGGCACCGGGCCGCCGGCCGGTCCGGCCGAGTCGCTGCAGAAACGAGGCGACGGTCGCCGGGGCGTCGATCTGGACCACCCGGTCGAGGTCACCGACGTCGATACCCAGCTCCAGCGTGCTGGTGGAGACGATGACGCAGTCCCGGGCCTCGGCGAACGCCTGTTCGGAGCGCCGTCGTTCGTCGGCCGAGAGCGAGGCGTGCGACAGGAACGTGGTGATGTCGCGTTGGCGCAGCAGTTGACCGAGTTCCTCGACGGCCTGCCGGGACTCGCAGAAGACCAGCCGTTTCTCGCCCGCGTGCAGCGCGGCGATCACAGTGGCGGCGTTGGAGAGCGAGCCGACGAAGTCGAGTTCGACGTCGCCGGGCGGTGCCCGGTCCGCGACGGCGGCGCTGGCATCAGAGGCGAGAGCGGCAGCCGGGGCGGAAGCGGCGTCGGGGGCGACGACCCGGCTCGGGCGGCTGGCCGCACCGGAGCCTTGCAGCCAGGTCAGCAGGGCGTCCGGGTTGCCGACGGTGGCCGACAGCCCGATCCGCTGCAGCGGCCGGCCGATCAGGTGGGTGAGCCGTTCCAGGACGGCCAGCAGGTGCCAGCCACGGTCGTCGTCGGCGAAGGCGTGCACCTCGTCGACGACGACGGCCCGCACCCCGGCGAAGAACGACCGGTGGTCGACATTGGCGCTGACCAGCATCGCTTCCAGCGACTCCGGGGTGGTCAGCAGGATGTCCGGCCGGCCGGCGAGGATTGCCCGGCGGCGGGCGGGGCTGACGTCACCGTGCCAGAGGGCGGCGCGGCGGCCGAGCCAGTCGGCGTAGCGTTCCAGCCGGGGCAGCAGGTTGTTCAGCAACGCTTTCAGCGGGCACAGGTAGAGCACCGAGGTGCCGGGCCAGCCGGCGTCGGTCATCTTCGACAGCAGCGGAAAGACGGCGGCTTCGGTCTTGCCGCCGGCGGTGGGGGCCAGCAGCAGGGCGTCTTCACCGGCCAGGACCGGGCCGACCGCGGCCCGCTGCATCGGCCGCAGGTCCCGCCAACCGAGGCTGTTGACCAGGTGGTACGTCAGGACCGGGTGCAGCTCGCCGACGTCGGTCACGGCACGGTTCGCCGAGTCACGACACGGGCCAGACGAGTCACGGCAGGTCCAACGGGACCTCGCCGGCGCTGGCCGCGTTGCGTTCGACCGGGGTCAGCTCGTCGGAGCGCAGCGTCAGCTGGTAGTGCTGCCGGGGGTCCCAGTCGGCGAACTGGTCGGCCCGGTCGAGCACGTCGGCGACCAGCTTCTTCAGGTAGATCCGGGGCGCCACCCCGACCTTGCCGCCGAGTCTGCCGGTGACCGCGTCGGCCAGCTCGGTCAGGTACGCGTCGTCGACCCGGCCGGCGAGCCGGTCGCTGCCGTAGATCTGGCGGACCCGTACGCCCAGTTCGACGAGCGCCGGCACGGTAAAGCCGGGCAGCCGCAGCTGCACCGCGCGCGGGTTGTCCCAACGGGGGTCGCCGCCGAAGTCGGTGGCGAGGCGTTGGGCCAGCGGGGCGAGGCGCTGCACACCCTGCGGCCCGTCGTAGAAGGCGGGCGTACCGGTGATCACCAGGAACAGGCCGGGGAACCGTCCGCCGTGGACGTCATCGACGAGTTGGCGCAGCGCGTTGAGGGCCTTGTCCCGGGAGTCGGAGCGGACCCGTTGCAGGGTCTCCACCTCGTCGAGGACGAGCAGCAGACCGGGGTGGCCGCTGTCGCGCAGCACGGTGAGCAGGCCACGTAGGAAGCTGAGCGCGGCGAAGTGGTCCAGGTCGCCTTTCACTCCGGCGGCCCGGCGGGCGGCGGCGGCGACGTGTGGCTGCCCGGCGAGCCAGGCGGCGAGCCCGTCGGCGGTGGGCTGGTCGCCGGCGGCGGTGGCGGTGCGGTAGCCGCGCAGCGCGGCGGCGAACCCGGGGGTGCTGCGGGAGATTTCGGCGAGGCGGCGTTCCAGCAGGTCGCTGACAGCCCGGTCGAGCCCGTCACGGTCCGATTCACTGACGGTTCCCGAGGCGAGTACGTCCTCCTCCAGCGCGAAGATCCAGCCGTCGAGGACGGGCCGTAGCGCGCTGGCGGCGAACTGTTCGGTGTTGAGGTGCTCGACGAGCCGTCGGTAGACGGTCTCCATCCGGTGCAGCGGGGTTTCCAGCTCGGAGATCTGCACTTCGGCGGCGGCAAAGCCGCGCTGTTTGGCCCGTTCGGCCAGCCAGCGGGCGAAGAACGTCTTGCCGGCACCGTATTCGCCACGGACGGCTTTGAAGACGCTGCCGCCACCGGCGACCCGGTCGAGGTCGTCGTCGATGGCGGCGGCGAACCGGTCCAGCCCGACCGCGAGCGCATCGAGGCCGTTGGCGGGCACGGCACCGCGCCGCAGCGCGTCGATGATGTCGCGGCGGCGACGCGGCGAGATCTCCGGTGGGCTGCCCGGCGGGGTCGGCACGGTCACGACTCGCCGAGGTCGAACTGCTCGACCAGCAGCGTCCTGTCGAGCAGGACGGTCTGCCCGTCGGCGTCGATGGTCAGCACCGGGTAACCCTCGACCTGCAGCAGCCGACGCAACGCGGTCACCGTGCCCTGAATCCGGTGCGCGGGCACCCCGGCCTGCGCGGCGAGGGTCTCCAGCCCGGCCCGGCCGTTGCCGGCCAGCAGCACCCGGAGCAGGGCGGCGACCCGGTCGTCGTCGAGTGGAGTGCGCGGGTTGCGGCGCTGGGCGTACCGCTCGCTGGCGAGCAGGCGGTCGATCAGCGCCCGGTCCGCATCGGCTGGTGTGACGGCCGGCGGCGCGGCCACCGGCGGCGGCTGCTGCGGATCGGCGGGTACGTCGAACAGCTGCTCGGTCTGCACGGGCTTGGCCGACTGGCCGCCTTTGCCGGCGCGCCTGCCGCCCGTACCGGATCGGCCGCCGCCGGTGCCGGCCTTGGTCGGCGCACCCGACGAGACCGGCTCCCGCCACCAGTCGGGGCTGGCGACCGGAGCGGGTTGCCAGCCGGGCACCGACTCCTCGTCGCCGGAGGTGAACATCAGCAGCGGGATGACGGCCTCGGCCGGGGTGGCACCGCCGTGGTAGCCGGCCTTGCGGGGGCCGTAGCGCAGCTCCTCCCGCCAGGGCAGCACGACGGTGCCGCCGCCGAGCAGCACCCGCCGCCCGGTGACCACGATCTCGCCGTCACCGAGCCGGTCACCGGCGCTGTCGCCGGTGCTGCTGGTGACCGGTCGCCACCGGTTGTTCTGCCCGTCGCCGCCGGGCAGGGTGACCGCCTCGGGCCCCCGGTCGACGACGTGCCCGTGGTCGGAGACGATCACCACTACCCGGTGCCGGGCGACGGCGAGCAGGTCCCGTACGGCCGGCACGGTGTCCTGGCCCCAGACGGTGCTGCCGGGCTCGCCGTAGCCGAGGGAGTCGTCGATGGTGTTGACGACGGCGGCTACCACCGGCACGGTCGGGTCGTCGATCGCGGCCCGCACCTCGGGGTCGATGGCGGCACCTGCCCCGGCCCGCAGGGACCTCTTGTGCAGCAGCCGACCGCCGGTGAACCGCCGTTCGAACGCGGTTTGCTCGGTCTGCCGGCCGCCGACGGCGAGCCGGCCGCTGAGCAGGCTGCACCGGCTGGCCTCGGTCACCGTGGGCAGCGCGGCGAGGACACCGGCCCGGGGGCCGCCGCCCTGGGTCAGCTCGATCCAGCTGCCGTCGCGGCTGAGTGACTCGGCGAGTTCGGTGGCGGCGGCGACGCCCATGCCGTCCATGACCAGCAGCAGCGCCTGACGTCCGGCGTCGAGGATCGGGGCGACGACCCGGTCCAGGACGTCTTCGACGCGCAGCATCCGGCCGGGTTCGGCGTCGGCGCGGGTGGCTTCGGCGAGCAAGCCGGCGAACTGTTCGTCGTGGCGGGCGCGGCGGGCGTCAACGGCCCGGTGCAGCGCCTGGTACGCCTCAGCGACCTCGGGGTCGACGTCGCCGGCGAAGACGTCGAGCCGGGCCCGGTCCACCCAGCCGTCGACGGTGACCTGCCGTTGCAGGGCGGCGTACAGGGTCCGGGGTGGCTGGCCAGCCGGCCGGCTGAGCCAGCGCAGCAGACGCAGGGCCATATGGGCGGTGGTCCGCCTGCCCTGGTCGGCGGCCCGGTGTTCGCTGAGCCGTTTGAACGCGGCTTCGGCCCGGCCGAGCCCAGCCGTGGTGACGGTGCCGGCGGCGGGTGCGCCGGGCGGCGGCAGAGCGGCGCGGACGGCTGCCGCGAAGGCACGCAGCCGCCAGGTGACGCCGGCGGGCAGCAGGCTGGACGCCGCCAGCTGGCTGGTCAGCTCGATGTCGGCGGCGATGGCCTCGGCCCGGCGGACCAGCCGCAGCCCCTGCTGGCGGGCCAGCTCGTCGTCGGAGTCGAGGGCGCGGGCCACCCAGGCGTCGGCGGCGTCGTGCAGCGCCGCGGCCTGCACGGGGGTCATCCGCAGGGTGCCGAAGCGTGGTTCGAGCCGGGTCCGGGCGACGGCGACCTCGACTCCGGCCGGCCCGCTGGCCGCCGCGCCGGCTGGCCCGCCGGCTGTGCCGCCGGCCGGCGTGGGCCAGAGCACCTCGGCGAGCAGTCCGATGGGGATGACGTCGACGCCGTGGCCGGCGCGGACCGCCGCCATCACCGGCTCGGCGATCGGCCCGGCGACGTCACGGAGATAGGCGGTGATGCCGTCGGCGACGTCGGCGGCGACCCTGTCGGTGAACCGCTGCTGCGCCTGCGCGTCGGTGGTCCACTGCAGCAGCCCGGAGGCGTCGAGCTGGTCACGTTCGATGCCGAGCAATTCGGCGGTGAGGCAGCGCAGCGCGTGGTCGCGGGTGAGAATCGTGCCGGGCGGGGTGGGCCAGCCGTCGACGGGGGCGTGGTCGGCCAGCGCGGCGGGCAGCCAGCGGCGGTCGGTCGGCAGGCTGGGGTCGAGTCGCACGCCGCCGAACATCTGCCGGACGAGTTCCCAGGCGTTGACGCTGCGGACGGACTGGCGGCTGAGGTGGGCGAGCAGCCCGTCGCCGAGGACGGCGTCGGGCAGGTCGGTGAGCAGCACCAGCTTCTCGTCGTCGGCTCGGTCGTGCAGGGCGGCGCGGGCGGCGAGCGGCGTCGGGCAGGCGACGACCTGCAGCCGGACGCGGCCGACGACGATCACCGCATCGCTGTCCCAGACCGGTGCGGCGCGCAGCGCGATGGCGTCGGTGCCGTCGTCCTCCTTCAGCCAGGCGTCGACTTTGCGGCGTACCGCGTCGGGCCGGACGATGTCCGGCTTGCCCGGCGGGGTCGGGCCTGCGGTTGATCGGGTGGGTGTTGCGGTCACTCGGTCTCCCAGGTGATCCGGACCCGTCTGCCCTGGGCGAGCTCGCCGCCGATCTCGTCGGTGAGTTCCTTGAGGCCGGCCTCGTCGACGATGGTCCGCTGGCGCGGCGGCTTCGCACCGGGCACGGCAGGCGAGCCGCCGCCGGTGTGGTCGTAGCCCATGGCCCGCGTACCGCTGGGGTCGGCGACGGTGATCGTGGCATCCCCGTCGGGCAGCTGCGGGTTCGGCCTCGGATTCGGGTCCGGGTTCGGGTCCGGAGCCGGGTCCGGCGTCGAGGTGGGGCGGCGTTCGGCGAGCAGTGCGGCTGCCGCACCGAACACGGCGTGCAGCTCGCCGACCAGGTCGAGGGAGTGCTGGTGGTGGCCGGCGGCGGTGTGCAGCCGGTCGACCAGGGCGCGGGCCCGCTGGTCGTCGGCGGCCATCGAGGTGATGGCGGTCAGCACCGCCCACTGGGTGTCCCGCAGGGCGCGGACCATCGTCGGCGCGCTGGCGATCGCCGTACCGGCGGTCGCGTCGTCGATGTCGCCGAGGTCGGCGCCGGCGAGTTGGGCGATCAGGACGACGTCGTCGCGTTCGTGGCGCAGGTCGGTGAGCAGCCGGGCGAGGCGGCGGGTGACGCCGATCCGACCGGTGTCGGCGGCGGGGTCGAGGCCGAGGGTGCCGGCGTGCGCGGTGAGCTGGTCGAGCAGGTCGCTGACGGCCGGTCCGCGTTCGGTGGCGGCTTTCCGGACCTGGGCCGCGGCCTTGGCGAGGTTTGCTGGGATGAGCCAGGCCGGCAGCACCTGACCGAACAGGTGCTGGGCGCGTTCGATCGCCCGGTGCCAGTCGGCGTCGCTCGGCATCGGCGGGAACTTCAGCTCGTGGGCGTCGGTGACGGCGTCGACCCGGTCGACGGTGACCTGGCCTTCGTTGAGGTACCAGGCGAGCTGGTGGTCGAGGGCGAAGACGCAGAGGATCAGGTTCTGCAGGCTCCGGTCGAAGCCTCGGGGCTCCGGCTGGTCGAGGTAGCCGCGCAGTCGGTGCACCGGGAAGCTGTCCCGGTGGCCGTCGACGGCGGCCCGCTGCAGCAGGTGCCGGGTCCAGTAGCTGGTGCTGGTGGTGAGCACGTACCGGTGGTCGGCCAGCTCGCCGAGTTGCAGGTTGTTGCAGATCCGCCGCAGGGTCCGCTGGTCGGTGGCCGGGACGGTGGCGCCCCGGGTGGGGTCGGCGACAGCCTGCCGGGCGTAGGTAAGGACCTTGGCCAGTTCGGCGCTGGTCGGCGGTTTCTCGTCCTCGGGCAGCGCCGGCCGGCCCGGGTAGGTCGCGGCCAGCAGTTGGCCGGTGAGGTTGTGGAACGCCTGGGCGAGGGTGCCGCCGCGCGGGTCGCCGAGTTCGCCGTCGACGGCGTCGTCGAGGGTGTGCAGCACCCCGACGCTGTCCTCGACGACGTCGCCGGGCTGCGCTACGGCGATGCCGTACGCCTGTTTGAGCGCGTTGACGACGGTGCCGCGCAGTTGGGTCTGCCGCTGCTGGAGGTAGGCGCGGCCCTGCTGGCGTTCGCTCACCGACCAGTCCCGGACGGCGTCGTTGTACCGTTCGCCGGTGCCGCCGAGCAGGTAGTTGATTTTCGACAGTTGGGCGAGGTGGCCCATCGTCTGGTCGCTGAGGTAGAGCGGCAGCCAGAAGACGCTGCGTTCGCCGCGCGGCAGGGCTTCGATCCGGGCCCGGTCGTCGCTGCGCGGGCGGCCCTGCGGGTCGAACGGGTAGTCGATGACGATCCGCCAGGCGTCGCCGGTGGGCAGCAGCGCGGCGACGGGCATGCTGTCGGCGTCGCGTACGTTGCCGAACTTGACCTGGACGGTGTGTCGCCGGCCGCGCCATTCGCGGGGGTGTTGCAGCTCGCCGAGTTGCCCGGTGGCGCCGGTCAGCCCGATCTCGGTGCTGACCAGCTCGCGCAACAGCTGCTGCAACGCGCCGCCGGTGGTCGCCTCCTCGGGCCGGACCCAGTCGAGGAGCTTGTCGTAGTCGACGGTGTGCAGCTCGATGGTGACGACCGGGTCGGCGCCGTCGGTGAGGTGCAGCTCGCCGGCTTCGTTGGCGACCTTGTTGAGCCGGTTGAGCACAATCTGGTGTTCGTAGCCGGGGATCGGCGAGGTGATGGTGCCGAAGTTGAGCGCGTGCAGTTTGCCGGCGGTCAGGTTGTGCAGGGCGGGCACCTCGGGCACCAGCGCCCCGAGCAGCACCGTCTTGATCAGCTTGTCGTCGAGCTCAAACTGGGTGTTGCCGGCGGCGTCGGCTTCGGTGATGCCGTTGAGGCGCAGCAGCAGCGGGCGCAGCTTCTTGCCGTACAGCTCGCGGGCGGCCTGGAAGCGCTGCTTGAGTTCGACCCGGTCGGGCAGTTCGCCGCGCAGCACCAGCGGCTCGAACAGCGCGGCCACCCCGATGAGGTCGTTGATCCGCAGGGTGTCGCGGCGTTCGACGAGCAGCTCGGTCATCACCTTGATCGCGGTCCGTTCCCGCTGCAACGCTTGCGAGAGAGCGACGAGGGTGGCGACCAGGGCCGGCGAAAACGGGTAGAGCTTACGGAAGGCGGTGGCGTCGGAGCCGATCCCGGCGTCGCCGTACTGCGCGCCGAGCAGCAGGATGTCCCAGACCTGCCGGTTGCCGCGGACGACGGCGAAGGCCCGGTCGATTTCGGCCTTCGCGTCGTCGCTGCGCGGCTTGAGCAGCCGTTTCTCGGTGATTTCCGGCAGGTTGGTGTCGGCGAGCGGGATCTCCCCGAGCCGGCCCTGGACGCTGCGTAGGACCAGCGCGAGGACTTCGCGTTCGGTGCCGCCGACCTGCGGGCCGAGGAACTCCTCCAGGTTGCGTTGCCGGGCGACGAATGAAATCAGCGGGATCGGCCGGTCGGCGTCGGCCGACTCGACCAGCTTGTTGAGCTTGGCACCTTCGGTGTTGACGAAGACGTGGTCGCTCATCTTGGTGGACAGCCACAGGATCATCTCGTCGAGGAAGAGGACGATCCCGTCATAGCCGAGGTTGCTGGCGTGCCGGGTGATGACGGCGAGTCCGGTGTCGAGGTCGAGGTATTCGCCGCTGCGTACCGCGTTGGTGAAGAACGCGGTGGTCAGGGCGGTGACGAGCCGGTCGCGGTCGGCGGTGCCCGGCGGCTCGGCGGCGGCCGCCGCGTACCGGTCTGCGGTCCAACCCTGTCGCTGGCTGTGCAGCACGGCCAGGCCGGGGGTTTCGTCGTCCGAGCTGACGGCGGAGGCGGATCCGGCGGCGCTGCCGGCGGCGTCGGACCCGGCGGCGACGCCGGGGTCGGCGTCACTGAGCGCGGCGAAGAACGCCTCGTCACCCATCCGGGCGCGCAGCCGGGCCGCGTCGGTCAGCAGCGCGTCGGACCGGTGTACGGCGGGCGTCGGCGCGTCGGGGTGCAGTGCGGTGATCTGGTTGAGGTAGCCCTCCAGCACGGCCTGCTCGACCGAGCGGGCGTCGAGCATGTGGAAGGTGAGGGTGAGCAGCCGCCGCCCGGTGAGCCACCTGTCGGCGACGGTCACCTGCTCGCCGAGGTTGCGCAGCGCGCGGGCGTCGGGGTTGCCGTGCAGGATCTCCCGCAGTACGGCCATGAAGTGCGACTTGCCGGAGCCGAAGGAGCCGTGCAGGAAGGTTGCCTGGGACCGGCCGGTGGTGACGGCGTGCTGGACCTTGGCGAGTGCCTTGGTGAAGCTGTCCCGGAGCTGGTCGGTGACGACGTAGTTGGTCAGGTCGGCACCGGCGGCGGCGCGTACGACGAAGTCGGAGTCGCCCACCGAGGTCGGGATGGTGATCAGATCCCGCAGCAGCGTCATTCCCGCTCCTCTCCACCTGGTTGAGCACGTGTGAACCTGGGATCGCCTCGGCCCGTCGATCCTAGGCCCATGCCGCCCGTCTCCGAAGACGCTGCTGCGCCAGACACGAGCTGGACTGGACGCCGGCGTTGATCCGATCAACGCAGGATCGGATGACATTGGCACGTCAGGTGATGATCGATGACAATCTTTGATCAATTTATTCGATCAAGTCCTAATCGTGTAACATCGATGCGTTAGGTAGGCCTGATTGACGGATTCACGACACGCGGGTGACACAGCGCATTCGTGGCTGGAACATCGGAACCGGGGCCCGGCAGGAGGGCATGATCCGCAGTGGGATACAAGATCGGTAAAGTTTTCAGCTTCAGTGCCAGCCACCAGTTGCCCGATCTCCCGGCCGAGCACAAGTGCGCACGCCTGCACGGGCACAACTACCGGGTCGAGGTCACCTTCCGCGCAGATCAACTAGTCCCACCAGGGTTCGTGACCGATTTTGGGGATCTGGCACCATTCAAGGATCACCTGGACGACAAGATCGATCATCGCCATCTCAATGACGTCATGGCACATCCGCCGACGAGCGAGAACCTGGCCACGCACCTCGCGATCTGGATCATTGATAACCTTGAGCCCGGTATCCACGGGACGTTGATCTCGGTACGGGTTCACGAAACGGACTCCACCTGGGCGGAGTACAGCCCGGACCGAACCAAGTGATCACCGTGAACCAGGCGACCCTCAACGAGGGAAATCTGCGGGTCTCCGAACTCTTCGGCCCCACCTTGCAAGGCGAGGGTCCCTCCGCCGGACAACGCGCGCTGTTTGTCCGCCTTGCTGGATGCAACCTCGACTGCGCCTGGTGCGACACCCCGTGGACCTGGGACTGGTCGCGTTTCGATCCAGCTGAAGAATCCCGCGAAATGGAACTCTCCACCCTTGTCGACTGGGTGTTGGGGCGGGAGGCCGACTTGATTGTGATCTCCGGCGGAGAGCCGATGATCCAACACCGGCGGTTGCTGCCGCTGGTGTCCGCGATCCGGTCCGCAGGACGGCGGGTGGAGATCGAGACCAACGCCACGGTCGCGCCCCACCACAGCCTTGTGGATCTGGCCACCTTCAATGCATCACCGAAGCTGGCTGGTTCCGGTGTGCCAGCCAGCCGTCGTATCCGGCCCGCCGCGCTCCGTGCCCTGCGAGCGTGCGGTAAAACCGTGTTCAAGTTCGTCGTAAGCGATCATGCTGATGTCGCTGAACTGGTCGACTTGCAGCACCGGTACCAGCTCGCGCCGGTGTGGGTCATGCCGCAGGGAGTCACCGAGGAGGCCGTGGTCTCGGGCATGCGTGCCCTCACCGGTCCCGCACTGGCACATGGCTGGCACCTCACACCGCGGCTCCACGTGCTGCTGTGGGGGAACGAACGTGGCCGCTGAGCCCCCGCCGATCGCCCTCAGCTGGCCCGAAATCGACACCATTGTCGGCCGGCTCGCGTCCGGCGCCCGAGCCGACGGAACGCCGGACGCGGTGGTCGGCGTACTACGGGGCGGACTCGTACCGGCGGTGATGGTCGCCCACGCGCTCGGTGTACGGACGGTACGGGCCATCGAGATCGTGCACACCCAGAGTGACGCCGTCGGTGCGAGCAAGACGGCGGAGCCGCAGGTGTCCAACCCGGCCAGCCTCGGTGACCTCGCCCAGCTGGACGTGTTGGTGATCGACGACATCGTGGGCACCGGTGCCACCATCGCGCGCACCGTCGACCTCGTCCGGGCCGCCGGGGCGGTCCGGATCCGCACCGCCGCCTGCGTTGCCAACCGCGTCAACTGGCGTGGCCCGGGTCGTCCCGATCAGGCCGTGTCACTGCTCGGGGACGAGGTATCGGGGTGGGTGATCTTCCCGTGGGAGACCCGATGACGGCTCACCAGACCCGGCCGGGCACGCCGATGATCGGACCGTACTCGGTCAATCAAATGGACGACTTCCCCGCAGCGATCGCGGACGGCGAGGTTAAACCATCGGGCGTCATGAACCTGGCACAGCGGCTGTACATCGCGCAGCGGTGCCCCGAGCGCACCCGCGTCGTGGACGTGTGCTGCGGACGCGGTCTGCAACTGCCGACCTTCTACCGTTACTGCGACATCGATCGGTACGTCGGGCTCGACATCTCCCCCGACAACCTGACCGAGGCACGCGCAACCGTCGACCGGCTCGACGCCCGCTACGGCGGGCCGCGTTTCCCGATCGAGTTCGTCGAGTGCGACGCAGCCGCGCCCTGGCCGGCGGCGGTCGGCTCGGGATTCGACGTGGCTGTCTACACGTCGGCGCTGGAGCACCTGCCTCGCACAGCGGCGGTGGCCAGCCTGCGCCACATCGCCGACGCACTGCGCCCCGGCGGGCTGCTCTACCTGTCCACCCCCAACACCCCTGGTGACCCGCCTCGACCGTTGCAGTACCGGGTCCACGTCTATGAGTGGAACATCGCGGAGCTTGAGCCGGTCCTGGCCGACTGCGGCCTGACCGTCGAGCATCGGGTAGGGCTGCTACCGCCACCAGCCGGGCAGGCCGCTGCGGCGCTGACAGCCCGGTTCGGTACTGGCGCGGCGGAGTGGTACGAACAGCTGCGCGTGACCGTGCCGCCCGCGCTGCTTGCGCCGATGGTCGCTGCGGCTCTCCCGGAGGCGGCGACAGAGGTGCTCTACGTGTGCCGGCGGGCGACGTGAACCGCCCTGCCCACCGCTGGGTCAGCGTCGAGGGGATCAACGGGGTCGGCAAGACGTACCTGAGCAGCCGGCTCGCCAACCGGCTCGGCGGCTCCTGCCGGATGCTCAGCGAACTGACCGACCAGGGAGCCGGGCAGGGGCCCGACCAGCTGGCCGGGCGGGTCGTCGCCGCCCTCACCGGCCCCGGAGGCACCTTCCTGCGCACCGGACATCCGTTGACTGAGACATTCGCCCTGTTGGCGCTAAAGGTGTACGAGTACGAACGACTGACCCGCACCGCCCCGCGTCCGCCCGCCGTGGTGCTGGAGGACCGTGGGCCGGACACGGTCGCGGTGTACCAGGCCGCCATCCTCGGCTCCGGCCAGCCACCCGACGTCGCCCAACAGGCCATGCGCCGGCTCGGTGAGACGGTCGAGTTGTGGCGGCCTCAGCCGACGCTGACCCTGCTGCTTGTCGACGACCTCGACCGCTGCATTGATCGGTTCGAGGCACGGCTCGGCGCGCCGCTGGCTCCGGCCGACCGGGATCTGCTCGCCCGGATCGCGCGTCTGTACGACGGGCTCGCCGCCGCTCATCCGCACCGTATCCAGGTGGTGAACCTGACCGGCCGGACCGAAGAGGACGTCCTGGACGAGATGGACGCCTGGTGTCGCCCGGTGTTGCGACAGGCCGATGCCGCATGACCGGGGTGTCGCTGCTGTGGGCGCTGCGTTCGCCGTGCAACCTCGGTTGTCGGTACTGCTACTTCGGCACCGTCGAGGAGCACCGGGCCGGTTTGCCCGACGGACCGGGCATGCTGTCCCACCTGTCCCGTACCGATCTGGACCTGACCGACATCGTCGCGTTCGTCGACACGCTGCCTGGCTCGCGGGTCGATCGGATCTTCATCGCCGGGGGCGAGCCGTTGATCTGGCCGCCGGTGTTGGATGTCGTCGCCGCGATCAAAGCGGCCGGGGTCCAGGTGGTGCTCTGCACCAACGGGATTCCGCTGAACCGGCCGCAGCTCGTGGAGCGGATTCTCGCCATCGGTGTGGATGCCGTATCGGTCTCGCTGGACTCCGCCGATGCCAGCTACAACGATCACTGGCGTCCAGCCCGCAACGGCCAGCACGGCCACGTCGACGTATCGCACGGGATACGAGCGCTGCTGGGCGCGCGTGGCACGGGGTCCACGCCCCGAGTGGGCATCTACACGGTGATCACCCGGCGGAACCTGGACGCGGTGACCGAGATGGCCGTGCTGGCTGCCCGGCTCGGCTGTGACTATTTCGTACCGCAGCCGATAGCCCTGCAGCGGGGCCATCCGCTGCATCAGACCCTGTCGCTCACCCCGGCTGACGCGCCGGCTTTGGAGCGTGTGCTGGATCGCCTCTATGCCGAGCAGCCGCTACCACTGCCCGCGCCAACGTACCCGGGTCAGGTCGTCGCCACGGTCGCTGCCGCAGTTCCCGGCATGGTACGCAACTGCTTCGGCGGCACGAACCTCTTCTTCATCGAGCCCGATGGCAGCGTTTGGGACTGCCCGTCCAGCTTGAAGATCGCCGCCAGTGCCCATCGGCCGCGTCGCGACATCCGTGGCAACAGTGCCAAGGCGTTGTTCGGCCCGGCCACGACGTGTGCCGACTGCGCATTGTTCTCGGTCGACTGCGTAAACATGTGGCCTTTGATGGACTTCGACAGTTTCCTGTGGGCAGCGGGGAGCTCGTCGTGACTGGTACCGCTCACACCGAGGCCCTGGAGCGGGAGCTCGCCGCCCAGTTCGGCGTTCGACATGCCGTCGCGGTCGCCTCCGGTACCGCCGCGCTGCACACCGCCCTGGCTGCGCTCGACCTCGGCCCAGGCGACGACGTCCTCGTACCGGCGCTGTCGGTGGTCATGTCCGTCGCACCGGTCATCCATGCCGGTGCCCGGCCGATCTTCGTCGACTGCACCCCGGACGGCACTGACTTCGATCACGATGACCTCGCCACCAAGATCACCGCCGCCACCAGAGCGATCCTGCCGGTGCATCTGTGGGGCCGGGTCGGGGACTCGGTCCGGCTGCTGCGGCTCGCTCGCAGGTACGGGGTGGATGTGGTGGAGGACGCCTGCCAGGCCCAGGGCACCCAGGTCGGCGGCCGGCATGCGGGCACCTTCGGCACCATCGGCTGCTTCAGCATGAAGGACGGCAAAGTGCTGTGGTCGGGTGAAGGCGGGTACCTGCTCACCGACCGGGACGACCTGTACGCGTACGCCCGCTCGTTCCGGT
This sequence comes from Micromonospora sp. Llam0, assembly GCF_003751085.1. Taxonomy (NCBI): domain Bacteria; kingdom Bacillati; phylum Actinomycetota; class Actinomycetes; order Micromonosporales; family Micromonosporaceae; genus Micromonospora; species Micromonospora sp. Llam0. The sequence goes on from NZ_RJJY01000002.1 coordinate 1,002,110, forward strand.
CCCACCACCAGCCTCCGTACCCGGGTGTCCGAGCGACCCGACCAGGGCACAACTACCGGCTGGCCGAGCCCCTGGCCGCCGTCGCGCGGGCCAACCTCGCCCGGTTCGACGCGCTCCTCGCCCGACGCAGGCGGCAGGCCGGGCTGCTCCGTGAGCTGTTGTCCGGGACCCCGGGCATCGAAGTCGTTGACGTGTCTGCGGAGCAGCAGTGGAACGGGTACAGCCTGCTGGCCTCGGTGACCCTGCCGGCCCCACGCGCGTTCTGCGAGCACCTGGCCCGTCAGGGGGTGCCAAACAGCGTGGGCACGTTTCGTCTGGTGCCGGCCGACCGCCAGCCCGTCTTCGCCGGACTCCCGACCACACCGTGCCGCAACGCGGCGGCGGTCGTCGACCGCACCTTGGCCGTTGTACTCAACGACCACGATCACGACGGTCGCCTGGACCGATACGCGAAGACGATCATTCGGGAGGCTCGCCGATGGCACCGACCCTGCTGACCGACGACGCCGACTTCCGTGCTGTCTGTTTCGTGGTCATCGACTTCGAGGCCACCACGCCGACCGGGTACCGCCCCGAACCCATCGACGTCGCGGCGATGGCGCTGCGGCCGCGCGGTGCCGAGCTGATCGAGGTGGGCCGGTTCACCGCGCTGATCCGGCCGCCGGGCCACGCCTCACTGGCCCGTTCCGACACCGACCAGACCGGCATCACCGCCGAGATGCTGGCTGGGCAGCCGGATGCCGCCACCGTGCTGGCCCGGCTCGACGCCCGCCTGACCCGGCCGCCGTACCTGTTGGTCGCGCACAACGCCCCGACCGAGGCCGGGATCCTGTACGACTACCGCGCCCACTGCCCCCGGTTGGCCGCAATGGACTTCGTCGACACGGTCCGTCTCGCCAGGGCCATCTTCCCTGCGCTGCCCTCGCACCGACTCGACCTGCTCATCCATCACCTCGGGCTCTCCTGGCCTGCTGGTCGACACCGGGCGATGCCGGACGTCGTGGTCACGGCCGACGTGTTCCGCCGCGTCGTCGCCGATGGGGTGCGGACCGGCAAGTGGCGATCCCTGCGCGAGCTGCGTGCCGTGGGCGGCTACCAGTCCAGGGGCGGCCGACCCGAGCAGGCTGCCCTGTTCTGATCCCGTCGGTGTGAGGAGGACAACATGTCCGGCGAGCCACGCGATCGGGGACGGCTGGTGTCCATCGAGGGGTTGAGCGGGGTCGGCAAGACCTACCTGACCAACCGACTGCTGGAGAACTATCCCAGCGAACTCCGCCCGGCGCTTCTCGAGGAATTCTCCCAACGGCCGCGCTCGGGCGTGGACCTCGGCCGCGAGTTGCTCGGGGCCCTGATCAGCGCGGCCGACGGCGACCCGTTCCTGCGCGGCGGGCACTGCGGTACCGAAACACTGCTGCTGCTGGCGATCAAGATGTTCGACTACGAGGCCGGCTCCGCCGCCACACTCGCCACCGGCCGTACGGTGATCGAGGGCCGCAGCGTGCACTCGATAGCCGTGTACCAGTCGCTCATCGCGCACCGCGACGACGAGGCCGCCTACCGGCACGCTGGAGCGATCCTCCGGCTTGCGGCCACCTGGCGACCCTTGCCCGATCTGACCATCCTGATCGTCGACGACGTGGTCGAGGCGGTGCGTCGGGCTGAGCAGCGCGACGGTCGGCACTACACCCCGGAGCAGTGGCGGTTGCACCGGCGTGCCGCCGCACTGTTCGACCGGCTCGCGGCGGATGCCGGGAGCCGAATCGTCGTGCTCGACCGGCGCCGGCTCACGATGGGCCGGGCCATCGAACGGATGGCGCAGCTCATCGACGCGGCTTGACCCGATTCGTGGTCAGGTCAGTGCGGCGACCAGCGGACGGATCGCTGTGATCGGATCGACCACACCGCCGACCACGTCGTCCAGGCAGGAGAACAACACCGTCGCGAGCACCCGGGTGTCATCGAACATCGACAGCTGGGGCAGCTCGTCGGGGCCGAACCAGTCGAACCGGTGCTCCCCGGTGCCGGCGGGACCCGGATCGTCCGCCACGGCCACGTACTGGTGGTCGATGTGTATGTGTGGCTCTGCCAGGTGGCTGTCAGGGGGAACGTCCTGCTCGACGATCCACCAGGGAGCAGCGACCGGCGCGAATGGGAAATTGGTCGGCAGGTCTGGGGTCGGCGGGTTGATCAGGCGTACGCGGTGCAGCCCGGACTCTTCCTCGACCTCGCGTAGCGCGGCCTCGACCTGGGTTTCGAAGGACTCGACGTGGCCACCCATGATCATGTGCCGGTGGAGGCGGGGATGTTCGATCAGACCCAGGCGCCAACCCGCGCTGAAGCGGTGAAAGACAAAGGCACCAGCAGTCGCATGCTTCACGGTCATCTCAAGATCCGCATCCGCTCGGCGAATGGATCATCCCGACGAGTGATCCATGAATGACTTTGCCACATTTTTCGGCACCTGTCTCCCCGCCATGCCGGCCGTTACTCTACGAAGGATCTGCGCCGAGCCGTCATCCACCCCACCCCAAAGGAATCGACACCCATCGTCACCGTTTTGCCCGTTCAATGAGACACAGGTCCGCCCCGTTTCATTCGCCATCGAGCACTTCCACGGAAGTCTCCGCAGGTGAGAGGACTTCACATCGGGCACACCCCACCGAGACCGAGGCACCGGCCACGACAACGGACAGAAAGCCACGCGGATACGCTCCGTGAAGCGACAGGCCACCGAAACAGTAGACGCGAATGCACCAAGCGTTATCGAACGTGAAGCGTCAAGCCATTCTTGGCGCTCTGCCCATCGGCCGTTATGACTATAAATATTAGCCGTACAGAGTATATTTTGGATCTTGCAGGTCGCTGCGAAAGTGGACGCCGCACGGACTCAGCCCAGTAGTTGGTCCAGATCAAGTTGGTCGAGCAGGTTGCGCATGGGGAGGAAGAGTGGATCAGGCATCGTGGGCGGGGCGGTCCAGCGCAGGTCGACGAACTTGTCCGGCTCGCGGACCTGGGGACTGCCGCGCAGGTGGTCGCTGATCATCCAGATCGTCACGTAGTGCCGGGCGGCGTCGAACACGTCGTTGGTGACCGCGCCGAAGCGTACGTTGGTGATCTTGACGCCGGTCTCCTCCGCGACCTCCCGCCGCGCGGTCTGCTCGAAGCTCTCCCCGTGTTCGAGGTGGCCGCCGGGCAGCGACCAGGTGCCGGCCCCGTGGGCACCTTTGCGAAGGCCCATCAGGAAGCGACCTTCACTGAGCACGAAGACCGCCACCCCGACCCGCGGTTGCTGCACGCCGATCAGCTAACTCCGAGCCGCCCGGACCGTCAACCGCAGGCAGCGCGCCGTACAAGCATTGACAGACGTCGTACGTCATACCACCATGGCTATCTATATTGATGCTGGCCTACGTCCGGGCCGGCAGGCCGAATGCACCAGACCGGCCGAGACCTGCCGCCGCAGCTTCGGTCACCCTCCTGCCGAGGGTGGACGCCACGGCGGCCCTCCACTGTAGGGAGACGATCCTGTGTTACATCGCAAACGCTCGGCCCGCTGGATAGGGACGGTCATGGCCGCTATGGTCCTGGCCGCCGCCAGCGCGTATGTCGTCACGAACGTGACACCGGCGGCTGCGGCCACCACTGCCGGCTGTGGTCAGGCCCCCGGGCTGAGCAGCGGCACCCACACCATCTCCAGCGGCGGCAGGAACCGCAGCTTCATCCTCCGACTGCCTGACAGCTACGACAACACCTACCCGCACCGGCTTGCCTTCGGGTTCCACTGGTGGGGCGGCACCGCCAACGACGTCGCCTCGGGCGGAACCGACGGCTACGCCTGGGCCTACTACGGCATGCTGTCGCAGTCGAACAACTCCACGATCTTCGTCGCCCCGCAGGGCATCAACAACGCCTGGGCCAACACCAACGGCGAGGACGTGACCTTCACCGACGACATGATCCGCGTGATCGAGAACGCGCTCTGCGTCGACACGACGCAACGCTTCTCGGTCGGGTTCAGCTACGGCGGCGCGATGAGCTACTCGTTGGCGTGCTCCCGGCCGACCATGTTCCGCGCGGTCGCGGCCATCGCGGCCCCCGGCGAGATCAGCGGCTGCAGCGGCGGCACCCAGCCTGTGGCGTACCTGGGAATCCACGGAATCAGCGACAACATCCAAAGCGGCCGGTCGCTGCGCGACAGGTGGCTCAGGAACAACGGTTGCGCCGCGCAGAACGCTCCCGAGCCCGCGCAGGGAAGCCTGACCCACATCATCACCACCTATTCGTGCCAGGCCGGCTATCCGGTGGTCTGGGCTCCGTTCGACGGCGGCCACCAGCAGGGCCCGGTGGACGGGTGCGCAGGTTGTGAGAGCGGCGCGCGCAGCTGGGTCAAGCCCGAGGTGTGGCGGTTCTTCACCCAGTTCGGGTCCAACCCGCCGCCGACCAGTCCGCCGCCAAGCAACCCGCCGCCGACGACGCCGCCGCCCGGCCAGGCGAACGTGATGATCGCCGGCAGCCAGTCGAACCGCTGCGTCGACGTCCCCAACGCCAGCACGAGCAACGGCACCCGGGTGCAGCTGTGGGACTGCCACGGCAACAACAACCAGCGCTGGACCTATACCGCCAACCGTGCCCTCACCGTCTACGGCAACAAGTGCCTGGACGCCAGCGGGGCGGGCACCAGCAACGGCACCGCTGTGCTCATCTGGGACTGCCACGGCGGCGCGAACCAGCAGTGGAACATGAACAGCAACGGGACCATCACCTCCGCTCAGTCGGGACTCTGCCTGGACGCCGTCGGCGCCGGCACCGCCAACGGGACGCAGCTCCACCTGTGGGCGTGCCACGGAGGCGCGAACCAACAGTGGAGCACCCGCAGCTGACGGTCCGACAACCCCGCACAACCGCAGCTCGGCGGTGGCGGCCGTCTCTCTCGGCCGCCACCGCGTCGAACCGCTCGGCCGGCATCAGCTCGGCACCCTCACCCAGCCAGCCGGGCTACCTCGGGTGGTCTGTGGTGACGGTGTGGGTGCCGTCGGGGTGGAGGCGGACGGTGACAGGTTCGCCGGGCTGGGTGGCGGCGTGGCGGCGTACCTGGGTGATGCAGGCTGTGGTGTCGGTGAGGGTGCCGGCCGTTGCGGGCTGTTGTGGGACGGGTATCGGTTGTTCCGGGTCGGTGGGGATGGTGGCGCGGAGTGCGCCGTGTAGGTAGCGGTGGCAGAGCGCTACGGCTTCGGGCAGGGCGGCGCTGGTGGGGACGGGGTCGACGGCCAAGCGTGTGGCCGGGTCGACGACCCGGACCGACCAGCTGTGGCCCTGGGACAGTTCGGGTCGGCCGATGGTGTTGCGGTGGTCGATGACGGTGATGTCCAGGGCGAGGCCGAGGCCGCGGATCAGGGCGGCGAGTTCGTCGAGGGTGGGGCCGGGCCAGCCGTTGGCGAGGACCATGATGCGGGCGCCGTCGTGGGTGGCGCCGACTTCACCGAGGTACGCGTCGACGGGGTCGCCGCCGGTGTGGGGGACCTGGCTGACGCCGTTGCGCAGGTGCTGGTCGATGACGTGTTCGCCGTCGATGTCGGTCAGGTCGGTCGGCTGCACGCCGAACCGCGCGGCGAGCGAGCCGATCTGGTAGTGCTCGTCGAGCTGCCACACGGTGGTGCCGGACGGCCGGTCGGTGAGCACCAGGGTGGGCGGTTGCGGGCCGACGGCGGCTTCCGGGTCGCCGGTCGGGTCGCTGTCGGGTCGCCAGTTGCGGTGCACGGTCCGGCCACGCAGGTCGGTGACGGTGAGCACCGCGCCGCGTCGCACCTGGCGGGTGCCGTAGCAGTCCAGGCAGTACGGCGGGTCGGCCCGGTCGGCGCATCGGCCGCACGGGTGGGTGGGGATCGGCTCGCCCCAGTGTTTCGGTGCTGGCGGTTCCCAGCCGCGGACGAATGTGCCGGCGGTGTCGGCGGGTCGCAGGCTGGTGTGCCACCAGTGCCGGTTACGCCAGATGGCCTGCGCGCCGCCGTGCTGCTCGGCGTCGGCGATCATGCGGCGTTCGACCTGGTCCAGGTCGTGGCCGCCGGGGTGCCCGTCCAACCCGACCGGCACCGCACGCCCGGTGAGCGCGTCGCCGGTCAGGTAGTGGGCGGGCAGCAGCGGGTTGGCGACGGTCAGGCCGGTCACCGCCCGTTCGGCGGGGATGCTGGCGAGCGCGGTCGACAGGTCGGCGATCCACCGGTGCTGGTAGTCGGGCACCGCACCGCCGGCATGCTCGAACCGGACATCCCAGCTCAACCCACGCCCGATCGAGCTGGGCCGGACTTCGAGGACCAGGTCGACGTGCAACTGATCGGCGAGCGCACACAACCGGCCGAGCAGCCGGCCCGGATCACCCGGTGGCGGCGGCTCGACGCTGCGGCCGATCAGCACCAGCCACGGCGACACCAGCCGGTTGGTGAGCGCCACCGCTTCCCACCGCAGCCGGTCCCGCTGCGGAACGGCGGGCTGCCACTGCCGGGGCAGCGTCAACCCGGACGACGGCAGCCGGCCCGGCTCGTCGGGGAAGTCGGGGTCACGCAGCGTCGCCTCGACAACGCCCGCGCGGGCGGCGAGGTCGGCAACGATCGGCGCGTACGGCAGCCACCACGTCCCGCCCGGCGTCGGCAACGGCGTGAACGAGCCCGGGACAAGGCTGGTCGACGCCACCTGCCCGGTGTCGAGGTTCGCCACGGTGAACACCCGTTGCGCCCGCCGCCGGTCCGCGCCGACGCCGACGATGTGCAGCGAGCCGGCCGGCACCTTGTTGACGCCGTTCACGCCGCCACCCCCGCCCCGAACCGCTGCGACTGCTGGGTCTGCTCGAACTGCTGCGACTGCCAGTCCCGCAACGCCTGCTTGAGCCGGGCGTTCTCCTCCCGGGTGGAGCCAAGTTCGGCGCGCAGCGCGGTCAACTCGTCGGCGACCAGGTGCAGGAACGCCCGTACCTCGACCGGGTCGCAGCCACGCCGCACACGGTCACCGAACGAACGGTCGCGGACCAGGCCGGGGCTAATCGACGGCCGCACCGGCCTGCCGTACAAGTGACCGGCGGCGTTCGGGGCGGGCCGCACCGGCCGGCGCAGCCCGGCCGCGACGTCGGCCGGCCGCCGATCGTGGCGGGCGATCTCGGCGAGCAACCGCCGGTTACGCCGACTCCGCACCGGAGCCCGCCGGAACAAGTCAAGAAATCCACGCACAGCAGGAACCACCTTTCACACAGTCGAAAACCTTCAGAAGTACGGATGGAAAGCGCGCGGTTACGTCGCAGTTGTGCCGCCGCACTGGTCAGCGGTGGGGCCGGCGCGGGCGGGGAGCCCAGCGGAGACCGTCACGCTCGACGAAGATCTCCCGACGCTCGCGGGCCTCACCGTCGGCTGCCAACACATACCCGGCCAACCAGACCCAGCCGTCGTACGTCAGCTTCGCGTCCACTGTCGTCACCCGGAACCGGAAACCCCGCCCGGCCGCGAACTGCACACTCGCCCGACCATCGACGATCAACTCGTCACCGGGCCGGGGATCCGCCGGGGACCGGTCGGCCGGCACGCTACCGATCAGCCGCCGGCACCGTCGTCCGACCGCAGTCGGGACACCACCGCGACTTGACCTTGAAACTGAACAACCCGACGAAGAACCCGAGCAGAACTCCGGAAACCAGAGCACCAAGCGCCACCATGATCAACCCCTCTGATTGGGCTGGGGACGACCGGGCGGGCCCTTGCCGCGACCCGCCCAGCCACCTGGGATTTCAGCGATACGCAGCGGGAAAACGATCATGAACTCGCCGATCCCCGCTACCCAGCAGCCGGCCAGTTGATCAACCGTCCACCTTCGATGCTTGGCCCACACTGACAGGGAAAGCGTGATCTTGCAACACCGCATCCGATAGAAAATTAGTTGGCTCAGAGACTCGTCAAACGACATACTCATGGCGCAGACTGTCTGTTGTGGCAGGAACCCCAACCGTCCAGCGACGACGGCTCGCGACCGAGCTTCGCGCACATCGCGAGGCTGCAGGTCTGACAATTGACCAGGTCATCCAACAGGTGAAGATCAGCAAGTCGACGTTGTCCCGCGTCGAGAATGCCCAGGTCTCGGTGACGACTCGGAACGTCACGAAGCTGCTGCGCCTCTACGGCGTACCCGACAAGGAGGCTGTCGGGCTCATCGAGCTCGCCCGCGACGCCCAGAAGTACAACTGGTGGGTCGACTACTCCGACGCGATGCCGCACGGGCTCGACGGGTACATCGCCTTCGAGGACGAGGCGACCCAGCTCCGCACCTACGACGTCCAACTCGTCAACGGCCTGCTCCAGACGTCGGACTACGCCCGCGCCATCATCAGCGCGGAGTTCCCGGAGGGTCCACCGGAGAAGATTGAGGAGCGGATCGAGCTACGCCTCGCCCGCCAGCGCATCCTGGAACGCAGCAAACCACCCAGGCTGTGGTTCATCTTCGACGAAGCGGTGCTGCACCGGCCGGTCGGCGGCCCGCAGGTGATGGCAGCCCAGCTGGAGCACATGATCACCATGGCACAGCGGCCGTCAATCACGGTCCAGGTGCTGCCCTTCCGCCAGGGCGCACACATGGGCATGGGCGGCCCCTTCGCGATGCTCGACTTCAGCAACCATCCGACGGTCGTCTACCAGGAAAATCTGAGTGGCGCTCTGTACCTGGACAAGGACTACCATGTGGAGATGCACGGGCTGGCGTTCGACCATCTCCGTGCGACCGCGCTCTCACCCGCCGACACGCTGGCCTTCCTGCGGATGAGGGCCGAGGCGATCCTGGAGCAGGGAGCAAGGGAGAGCACCGATGACCACCACCCCCGGTGATCCGCAGCAGCCGATCTGGCGCAAGAGCACCCGCAGCAACGGACAGGCCATGTGCGTCGAGGTCGCCACCAACCTCCCCGCCACAGTCCTCGTACGCGACAGCAAAGACCCCGCCGGCCCGGCACTCACCTTCTCCCCCGCCGGCTGGACGTCCTTCCTCTCCACCCTCACTCGTCCCTGACCTGGTCAGGGTCTCCTGGACCGACCCTGATGATCATGATCGAAGGCGCGGCGCTACCAAACCCGATGCAGTCAAGTCCTAGCGGGGAGCACGCCATGCTCATCCATAGCCCTGAACAGCCGATCTGGCGCAAGAGCACTCGGAGCAATGGGATAGGTCAGTGCGTCGAGGTCGCCACCACCGTCCCCGCCACAGTCCTCGTACGCGACAGCAAAGACCCCGCCGGCCCGGCACTCACCTTCTCCCCCGCCGGCTGGACGTCCTTCCTCTCCACCCTCACCCCCGACGCTCTCAGCTGACCCGAGGCTTAGAGCTGCCCTCCCATGCCGTAGACAGACGACGCAGGTAGCGACATTCGGCAAGTGGATGTTCCGACCCTCCACCGTTCAGGTGATGTCTGCCCGGCGCTCAAGCGGCGTACCCTCGATCGTCTGTGGACTGAATGGAGGCCATCGATGAGCACTGTCGCTGACTCGCTCGCCGACGGCGCAACCCCGATGAGTGCCTACGAAGAGCAGGTGTGGGACAGGCTCAACGAGCACTGGCAGCGCCGCAACAACCGCCGTGGTCTACCGAACTGGGCGAGCACTGCACTCGATCGCTCCGGCGAGGTCGCGCGAAACGCCGCGAGCCGGGCCACCAGGGCTGTGCCAGAGACGATCAAGGAACCAGTGCGCCGCGGAGGCGACGCGGTTGCCAGCATGGCCCTGCGGCCAGCGGCCGAGGCTGCCGCAGCGCTGCTGGAGTTGGTCAACGCCTGGGCCTTGGAGCTCAACGACCCGAAGGGCGTCGAAAAAATTGCCCGCAAGCGTGGCATCGAGTTGGACAGTTTCACTGAGCTGCGGCAGCAGGACCTCAAGGCCTGCGACCGGCTACTGACCCGCAACACACTGAGCCTCGATCCACCGATGAAGGTTTGACCGGCAGGACCCCGGCTACAGAAAGTGCCCTCTGAACTGGAAGGATAGGAGTTCTGACGCTTCTATCACTCGGTTCGAGAGGGCACCTCGCAGGTGAGAATACGCCAGGACGCGCCGGTGGTGCGCGCGACGTTCGACGATCCGAATCTGGTGTCGTGTGCCGGTCTCGTTCCGGTGATGCGCCTTGCCGAGCAGGCCGGTCTGCACGACGCGGTCGCAGACCGGGTCAGGCTACCGACGGACAAGGGCGCGAACCCGGCCGGCAAGGTCGCCACGATCGTGGCCGGGATGCTCGCGGGCGCGGACAGCATCGACGACCTCGACATCGCCCGGCACGGCGGCATGCGGTCGCTGTTCGGCGGCGTGTACGCGCCGTCGACACTCGGGTCGTTCCTGCGTACGTTCACCCACGGGCACGTACGGCAGTTACAGGCCGCCGCCCGCGACACCCTGATCGGTCTGACCGGCCGGGCACCGATCCTGACCGGCGCCGACACCCTGTGCTTCGTGGACATCGACTCCATGCTGCGGCGGGTGTACGGCAAGCAGAAGCAGGGCATCGGGTTCGGCCACGCCAAGGTCGGCGGCTACAACGTCTACCTGCGCGGCTACAACCCCCTGGTCGCGACGCTGTCCACCCCGCTGTCCGCGCCGGTGATCGCCGCCACGAGGCTGCGGTCGGGTAACGCCGGCTCGGCCCGGGGCGCCGCCACCATGATCGCCGAGGCCATCACGACCGCCCGGGCATGCGGCGCTTCGGGGGAGATCATGGTGCGAGCGGACTCGGCGTTCTACGCCAAGACGGTGATCAGCGGCTGCCGGCGTCGTGGCGTGCGGTTCTCGGTCACCTGCCGCATCGACCCGAAGATCCGCGCCGCGTGCGACGGCATCGCCGCCGACCAGTGGGTCGACATCACCTATCCGCAGGCCGTCTGGGACGAAGACGCCGGCCGGTGGATCTCCGACGCGCAGATCGCCGAAACCACGTACACCGCGTTCGCCGGCACCCGACACGAGGCGACCGCCCGGCTGATCGTGCGCCGCGTCCGCCGCGACGACCCGCAACAGATCCCCGGCCAGGACGAACTCCTGCCGACCTACCGGTACCACGCCGTGTTCACCGACAGCCCGTACACCCTCGTCCAGGCCGAAGCCCAGCACCGGCAACACGCGATCATCGAGCACGTCAACGCCGACCTGATCACCGGGCCCCTCGCCCACCTGCCCTCCGGACACTTCAGCGCCAACGACGCCTGGCTGACCTGCGCCGCGATCACGCACAACCTCACCCGCGCCGCCGGACACCTCGCCGCGGGCACCTGGTCGACCGCCAGACCCGCCACCATCCGGACCCGGATCATCACCGTCGCGGCCCGCCTCGCCCACCGGGCCCGCACCATCCACCTACACCTGCCCGAGTACTGGCCCTGGCAGGCGGCGTTCGACAACCTGTTCACCGCCGTCCAGCCGGCACCCGGCTGACCACACCCCACCAGCCGAAACCAGGCGGCCCGACCACAGGCCACAATCCCCGTTCCACCTCGAACCCTCACCCTCGGAGCAAGCCGATCACGTGATCGGCGACTCCCTCACGCCCGCCCCACCACCCCAATACAGAAATGTTCAACCAACATTTAGCGGCAACCGCGTCGGTGGATCGAGGCTAAGCGCCGTCGTTGCCATCGCGCAGGGAACGGACCATCCGCCGCAGGATCCGCAACGCCTCCGATTGCTCGGTCTCGGTCAACCCGGCCAGCATCCTGACCTCGACCGACCGGACCGCGACGGTCGCCTTTTCGAGACTCTGCCGACCCAGAGGCGTGAGCCGCGTGGGCAGCACCTTCCCGACGGGCGCTTCCGCCGGTCTGGTCACGTAGCCCTCTCGCTCCAGCGTCTGGAGCAGCACGTTCATTGACTGCCGGGTCACGAAGGCGCCCCGCGCGAGCTCGGAGTTCGACAGGCCTGGCCGTTGCGCCAGCAACTCCAGGCACGAGTAACGCGTCACGCTCATCCCGAGTGGTCGCAGAACCTCCTCCATGGCCACCCGGAGCGCGCTCGACGCCTCCTTCAGCAGATAGCCCAGCGATGTCTCCAGGTCGACGCCCTGCCCATTGCCCCGCCCGCCTTGACTCATGTCAGCATCCTGACATACATTACGCGATGTCAGGAACCTGACACGACCGGAGGAGATCATCATGCCCGTCACCGGCCCCGACTTCATCTCGCTGCAGGCACGCGACCTCGACGCCTCGCGGGCGTTCTACGAGCAGTATTTCGGGCTCGTACGCTCGCCGGCCGGGCCTGCGCACGCCGTCGTCTTCGAGACCAAGCCCATCGCGTTCGCGCTGCGCGAGATCGTCCCCGGCACCGACCTTGGATCCGTTGCTCAGCCGGGCATCGGTGCAGCCATCTGGCTCCACGCCACAGACGTGCAGGACATTCACGATGCTCTCGTCGCCGACGGTCACACCATCGTCTCCGCGCCGATCGACGGCCCCTTCGGTCGGACCTTCACCTTCGCCGACCCCGACGGCTACCAGGTCACTCTGCACGACCGCGCCTGACGAGCCCCGGACCCACATGATGCCTCCGATGGCTTGATGCCTCAGGTGCATCAAGATGCACCTGAGGCATCAAGCTCAACCAGTACCAACGGCTGACGTGCTCGATCCCGTCCTGCGGTATCAGCAGGTCGCCGCCGGTATCGGGTCGGCGCCGATGACCGCCGCAACCTCGACCGGCAACGGATAGACCCGCTCGGCCGGCAGTAGGGCACCAGCACCCGCGTCATCACCAGCGGAAAGCCGGTCACGCACGGCGTGCGCCAGCCCGGTCACCTCGGTGATAGTGACGGTCCACTCGTCGACTTGACATCCTCGCCGCCCTAAACCGCGGCGATTCCAGCCACGCCGCGCGTGACACGCGCGGCGTTCTGGTGGGTTACCGTTTCACCGCGCGGTGCCGGGGACGGGTCCCGGTCCTACCCGCGCTCCACGGTCGTTGAAGTCCGCCTGCCCGGCGGCCTTGATGTTGATCGCCGCGTTGACGTCCCGGTCGTGGTGACCGCCGCACGGACAGACCCACGACCGCACGTTCAACGCCATCTGCTCGTTGATCCGGCCACAGTCCGAGCACATCCGGGTGGACGGGAGCCACCGGTCCACCCGGGCGAACGTACGCCCGTACCTCGCCGCCTTGCACTCCAGCATGCCGACGAACGACGACCATCCCGCGTCGTGCACCGACCTCGCCAGCCGGGTCCGACCGAGACCGACGACACACAGATCCTCGACATACACCGCTTGATTCTCACGGATGATCGTCGTGGACAACTTGTGCTGCCAGTCCCGCCGGGTGTCGGCCACCCGGGCGTGCGCCCTGGCGACCTTCACGACAGCCTTCCCACGGCGGTTGCCGCCCCGCTGCTTGCGCGACAGGGCCTGCTGCAGCCGCTTGAGCCTGCGGGCCGCACGGCGCAGGAACCTCGGCGCGGCCACCTTCGTACCGTCCGACATGACCGCGAAGTGCGTCAGCCCCAGGTCGATGCCGACCTCCGAGTCCACCTCGGGCAGCGGCTCGTCCTCGCTGGTCTGCACGACGAACGAGGCGAAGTACCGCCCGGCCGCGTCCCGGATGACCGTCACGGACGACGGGTCCGACGGCAGGGTCCGGGACCAGCGGACCGCGAGGTCGCCGATCTTCGGCAACCGCAGACGACCGTTGTCCAGCACCGTGAACCGGGAATCGCGGGTGAAGCGGATGGCCTGCCGGTTGTCCTTACGGGACCGGAACCTCGGCGGGGCCACCTTCGTACCCTTGCGTCTGCCGGTGATCGAGGCGAAGAAGTTGCGGTAGGCGGTGTTGAGGTCCGCGAGGGCCCGCTGCAACACCACCGCGGACACCTCGCCGAGCCACGCCCGCTCCGGAGCCGCCTTGGCCCGCGTGATGACCCGCTTGGACGGCTCGGCGTCCGACACGTACGGCAGGCCCTGCTCGTGGGCGGTCTGCCGTGCGCGCAGCCCGTCGTTGAACACCACCCGCGCGCACCCGAACGCCCGGGCCAGCTCAACCTGCTGGCCGGGTGTCGGGTAGACCCGGAACTGGTACCGGAGCTGCACGAACCACACGATATCATGTTGGTCTATGGCAGAAGTTGAGGGTATCCGTACCGGTAGACACTGCGTCTTCGCGATGCATGTTCATTTGGTTTTCGTGACGAAGTTCCGGCACACGGTGTTCGCCGACCGGCACCTGTCCCGCATGGAACAGATCATGCGGGACGTATGCCGCGACTTCGAGGCCGAACTGGTCGAGTTCAACGGCGGCCACAACCACGTCCACCTGCTGGTCGACCACCCACCCAAAGTCGCCGTTTCCCGCCTGGTCAACTCACTCAAGGGCGTCCCGTCGCGCCGCCCGCGGCAGGAGTTCCCCGACCTCGCACGCCACTACTACCGGGCCAACAAACTCTGGTCGGGCTCGTACTTCGCCGGCTCCGTCGGCGGCGCACCACTGAGCATCGTCAAGCAGTACATCGAGCAGCAAAACCGGCCAGGTTAGAGCACTGCCCGGGCCCTGGCGGCCCTCCCAGCGCGGGCCTTCACCCCCGGGCCTGAAGGCCGGAGCACTGGCCCGCATTCCGGTAGCGGTCGACTGCGTCGCCGGACAGCCCCACCTGCAGCGACCGGTACGGCAGCGGTCCGAGCCGCAGCGACCGCTCAGGATCCCACTGCACCCGCACCGGGCTCGTCCTCACCCGTTGCGCCCAGGTATCGCGATCCGGGTACAAGCTTCGGTCGAAGTGGCTCAGGCACGCTGCCGCCAGCGCCCGCTCGAACCCGCTGCGCCGGATCTCGACCGCCAGCACCCGCTCCTGACCGGGCTTGGACGCCCACCCGCACCGGTACATCATCCACAGGAACGACGGCTTGATCCACGTCATCCGGTCCCGCTTGAACGGGGCCACGAATCGCCCGTTCGCCAACGCCGGCACTGCGATCTCCGCCGGATACGCCTGGTACACGGTGACGGTGTCGGCGGTGTACCGACCCCGGACCTGCCGATGACGACCCTCCACGCATGTGATCATCGCCGATGCAGCCGACGGTCATCCACCAGATTCCGCCCAGCATCCGCACGGCCGTAACACGCTCCGCCTGCTAGGGCCTTACGCGCCGACGTCACTCAGAGCTGCGACAGCAGCGCTGCCGGTGCGCACGTTTTACGCGTTGTACGCTGGTGTCGTGGTTGCGCGAGAGTACGGGTGGACTGAGGCCGGCAAGATCAGCGCGGCACGGCACGGCGTCTCCGAACGGGAGACGGTCGAAGCGCTCTACTCGCCGCAGCGGATCGAGAACCACATCGGGACACTCCTGCTGGCGGTAGCTGGCCTGGCTGACACAGCACGCGTGATCATGGTGCTGTGTGAGCGGGTGGGGAAGGTCAACAGCTACGCGATCCTGGCGGCTCGGCCTGCGACGCCGGAGGAGGTCAAGCAGTGGATGGAGGGGACACGATGAGTGCGAGCCGTGATCCGCGGATGATGAGCCGCGAAGAGCTGGTGGCGTATTTCGACCAGGGTGGCGACATCTCGGAGCTGCTACGCGACGCCTCCAGAGGCCCCGATCTTGGCCCTACGCCGTCACCGGAGAGCGTACCCATGATCGTTACCGGAGTCCGCCTCTCCGCGACGGCCGTGCGGCGGCTGGACGAACTCGCCGGCAACGACAAGGGAGGCCGGTCGGGGCTCATTCGTCAGGCGATCGACGAGTTCCTCGCCCGACACGCCGACGAAGCGGCGTGAGACACGCTGACGAGGCGGCACGGTCCAGCAACGCGCGCACGGAAACAGTTGCCGTACCTCTTGTCTGCTGCGATTTCGGTCGCGAAGATGGCTCCTAGCTGGCGGATACCTCATCCTGCCTGATCCAGGCCGAGCCGACGTGCAGGAGCCGAACGATGACCGACAAGCAGACGGTGCGCAACTTTGTCGACGGCGGCTACGTCGACCCGGTCGACGGCGGCTACCAGGACCTGGTCGACCCGTGCACCGGTGAGGTGTTCGCCCAATCACCAACGTCCAGCCCCGCCGACGTCGACCGGGCCATGTCGGCCGCCGCCACCGCCTTCGAAAGCTGGCGGGACACCACCCCGGCGCAGCGGCAGCTGGCCCTGCTCAAGCTGGCCGACGCGGTCGAGGCCCGCGCCGCCGACCTGGTCGACGCCGAGGTCCGCAACACCGGCAAGCCACGCCAGCTGACCGCCGACGAGGAGCTGCCGCCCAGCGTCGACCAGCTCCGGTTCTTCGCCGGGGCGGCCCGGGTGCTGGAGGGCAAATCGGCCGGCGAGTACCTGGCCGGGCACACCTCCTACGTACGCCGGGAGCCGATCGGGGTCTGCGCGCAGGTGACGCCCTGGAACTACCCGCTGATGATGGCGGTCTGGAAGATCGCCCCGGCGCTGGCCGCCGGCAACACGGTGGTGCTCAAACCGTCCGACACCACCCCGCTGTCCACGCTGCTGCTGGCCGAGATCGCCGCCGAGTTCCTGCCGCCGGGCGTGTTCAACGTGGTCTGCGGCGACCGGGACACCGGCCGGGCGTTGGTCGCCCACCCGACCCCGGAGTTCGTGTCGATCACCGGTTCCACCCGGGCCGGCATGGAGGTGGCGGCCGCCGCCGCACCCGACCTCAAGCGCACCCACCTGGAACTGGGCGGCAAGGCCCCGGTGGTGGTCTTCGACGACGCCGACGTGGCGGCGGCTGCCGAGGCGATCGCCGGTGCCGGCTACTTCAACGCCGGGCAGGACTGCACCGCGGCGACCCGGGTGTTGGCCGGACCGGGCGTGCACGACGACTTCGTCGCCGCCCTGGCCGAGCAGGCCCGGTCGACGAAAACCGGACTACCGGACGAGCCGGACGTGGCGTACGGGCCGTTGAACAACGCCGACCAGTTGGGCCGGGTCACCGGCTTCGTCGACCGGCTACCGGACCACGCGCAGCTGCACACCGGCGGCGCGCGCGTCGGTGACCGGGGCTACTTCTACGCCCCGACGGTGGTCGCCGGGGTGCGCCAGCCGGACGAGATCATCCAGGACGAGGTGTTCGGGCCGGTGATCACCGTGCAGCGCTTCACCGACGAGGACGAGGCGGTCCGGTGGGCCAACGGCGTCAGGTACGGCCTGTCCGCCTCCGTGTGGACCCGCGACCACGGCCGGGCGATGCGGATGACCCGCCGGCTCGACTTCGGCTGCGTCTGGGTCAACACCCATATCCCGATCGTGGCGGAGATGCCGCACGGCGGCTTCAAGCACTCCGGCCACGGCAAGGACCTGTCCATGTACGGGCTGGAGGACTACACCCGACTCAAGCACGTCATGCACGCGATCGAGGACTGACCTGGCCTCGCCGCCGCCCGAGGGCACCGCCGAGCACCACCAGCAGCAGCGCGACCGCGAACATCGCCGTGCCGATCACGTTGACCTGCGGCGGGATGCCACGCTGGGCGGCGCCCCAGACGTACATCGGGAAGGTGACGGTGGTGCCGGAGTTGAAGTTCGTCACGATGAAGTCGTCGAACGACAGCGAGAAGGCCAGCAGCGCGGCGGCCACGATGCCGGGCAGCACCAGCGGCAGGGTGACCAGGCGGAACGTCTGCCATTCGGAGGCGTACAGGTCCATCGCCGCCTCCTCCAGGCGGGTGTCCATGCCGGCCAGCCGCGCCTTCACGGTGACCACGACGAAGCTCAGGCAGAACATCACGTGGGCGGTCACCACGGTCCAGAAGCCCAGCGGCACCGCCCCGGCCACGAACAGGGTGAGCAGCGACGAGCCCATCACCAGCTCCGGCGTGGCCATCGGCAGGAAAATCAGCAGGTTGACCGCGGACCGGCCACGGAACCGGTGCCGGACCAGCGCGAACGCCATCAGCGTGCCGAGGATCGTCGCCCCGGCGGTGGCCAGGAAACCGATCTGTACGCTGCGCAGCACCGCGTCGCACATCTCGCTGGTGGCACACGGCTGCCGCCAGTTGTCCAACGTGAACTCGTTGAAGTCGTAGGACAGCCGGCTGGACGGCCGGTTGAAGGACAACCCGGCGACCACCGCCACCGGCAGCAGCAGGTAGCCGAGCACCAGCAGACCGACGCCGAGCACCCAGCGGTCGACCAGCCACCGGGCCAGCCGCGCACCGGTCCCCGTCGCGCCCCGGCCCATCACAGCACCTCCTCGGTGCCGGTGCGCCGGACGTAGACCGACACGATGATCAGGATCGCCGCCATCAGCAGGAACGACAGCGCCGCCGCCTGCGGATAGTCCAGCCGCACCAGGAACGCCGAGTCGATCACGTTGCCGATCATGTACTCGTTGGGGGTGCCGAGCAGCCGGGCGTTGATGTAGTCACCGGAGGCCGGGATGAAGGTCAGCAGGGTGCCGGCGACCAGGCCGGGTGCCGACAACGGCAGGGTCACCCGCCAGAAGGCCCGCGCCGGGCTGGCGTACAGGTCACTGGCCGCCTCCAGCAGCCGGGGATCGAGCCGGTCCAGGCTCGCGTACAGCGGCAGCACCATGAACGGCAGGAAGTTGTACGTCAGCCCGAGCACCACCGCGACCGGGGTGAACAGCAGCCGGCCGTCCGGCGCGAGCAGGTGCAGATCCCGCAGTACGCCGACCAGCCAGCCGTTCTCCGACAGGATCGTCTTCCAGGCCAGGGTGCGCACCAGGAAACTGGTGAACATCGGGGCGACGACGCAGACCAGCATCAGGTTCTTCCACCGGCCGGCCCGCCGGGCGATCGCGTACGCCAGCGGGTAGCCGAGCAGCACCGCGATGACCGTGGCGATGCCGGCGAAGAGGAAGCCGCGACCGAACTGCGTCCAGTACGCCGCCAGCGCGTCCGGGTAGTTGCCGAACGACCAGGTCATCGCGTACCCGGTGGCCAGCGAGCCGGTCGGGTCGTACAGGCTGGTCGCGGCGAGCTGCACCGCCGGCACCGCGAAGAACAGGATCAGCCACGCCCCGCCGGGCAGGAGCAGCAGGTACGGCAGCAGCCGGCTGCGCCGCCGGACGGCCGGCACCGGGGCGGGTGGCTTTCCCGCTCCGCCGCCGACGTGGGCCAGGACGCTCATGAGGCGGGTACGGCGTCGTCGAGCAGCGGGGCGGTCTGGTCGCCGGTGCCCGGCTCGCGGGCCAGCAGGAAGGCGTGCGCCGGCTGCCAGTAGGCGGCCACCTCGGCACCGACCGGCAGCAGAGCTCCGTCCCCGCTGTTCGGGCTGAACACGCTCAGCTCGGTGCCCCAGCCGGTACGCACCTGATACTGGGTGCTGACCCCGAGGTACGCCAACTCGGTGACCACGCCGGTGACCGACTGCGCCCCGGCCGGCACGGCGTCGGCGTCCCGGGTCAGGGCGAGCTTTTCCGGGCGTACCCCCAGATGGACCGGACCGTCGACGGACCGGGACCGGGCCGCGGGCACGGTGAACCGCGAGCCGTACGCGGTGACCAGCACGTCGTCGCCGGATCGGCCGGTGGCCTCGCCGGCCAGCAGGTTCGACTGGCCGAGAAAGTTCGCCACGAACGCGGTCGCCGGAAATTCGTACATCTGCGCGGGTGGGCCGAGCTGCTCGATCCGGCCGGCGTTCATCACCGCGACCGTGTCGGCCATCGTCATGGCCTCCTCCTGGTCGTGGGTAACGTGCACGAAGGTGATGCCGACCTCGGTCTGGATGCGTTTCAGCTCGGCCTGCATCTGCCGGCGCAGTTTGAGGTCGAGCGCGCCGAGCGGTTCGTCGAGCAGCAGCACCTGCGGGTGGTTGATCAACGCGCGGGCCAGGGCGACCCGCTGCTGCTGCCCGCCGGAGAGCTGCTGCGGGCGGCGCGGGCCGAACCCGTCGAGCTGCACCAGGGCGAGCATCCGATCGACCTGCGGGCGCACGTCGCGGATGCCACGCCGCCGCAGTCCGAACGCGACGTTGTCGGCCACACTGAGGTGCGGAAACAGCGCATAGCTCTGGAAGACGGTGTTCACCGGCCGCCGGTACGGCCGCAGCCGGGTGATGTCCCGCCCGCCGAGCAGCAGCCGGCCGCTGGTGGGCTGTTCCAGCCCGGCGACCATCCGCAACGTGGTGGTCTTGCCGCAGCCGGAGGCGCCGAGCAGGGCGAAGAACGCGCCCTGCGGGATCGTCAGGTCGAGTCCGTCCACGGCGGTGAACGGGCCGAACCGCTTGGTCAGGTCGGTCAGCTGCAGGTCACCGGCGGGTGGGTCGGCTGGGCGTGGGCCGCCGCCGGTCGGGTCGGTCGCCATCGGTGCCTGCCTCAGGCCCCGATGACCTGCTGGAACTTCTGCTCGTACGTGCGTTCCTGCTCCTCGGTCAGCGCCATGAACACGGCCGACCGGGCGAGCAGCGCCTCGTCGGGGAAGATCAGCGGGTTGGCGGCCAGCTCCGGGTCGATGGCGGTCATCGCCTCCTGGGCACCGGCGACCGGGCAGATGAAGTTGACGTACGCGGCGACCTCGGCGGCGACCGCCGGGTGGTAGTAGTGGTCCATCAGCTTCTCGGCGTTGGTCTTGTGGGCGGCCTGGTTCGGCACCTGCATGTTGTCGGAGAACAGGATCAGCCCGGACTCCGGTGCATGGAAGACGATGTTGGGATCCTCGGCGGCCAGCTGAATCACGTCGCCGGACCAGCCGATGCAGGCGGCGACGTCGCCCCGGGCCAGGTCGGCGGCGTAGTCGTTGCCGGTGAACCGGCGGATCTGCCCGTCGGCGACCGCCTGGCGCAGCTTCTCCAGAGCGTCGTCGAACTGGGCGTCAGTGAAGGCGGCCGGGTCGTGCCCGTTGGACTGCAGCAGCAGACCCATGGTGTCGCGCATTTCGGTCAACGCGGTCACCCGGCCTTTGAGGTCGGCCCGGGTGAGCAGGTCGTCGATGGTGCGGACCTCGCCGGTGACGGTGCCGTTGTAGGCGATCCCGGTCAGCCCGGACTGCCACGGTACGGCGTACGAGTCGTCGGGGTCGAACGGCCGGGCCTTCAGCGACGGCAGCAGGTTGGCCGTGACGTTGGGCAGGTTCGCCTTGTCGAGGGACTGCACCCAGCCGAGTCGGATCATCCGGGCGGCGAGCCAGTCGGTGAGCACCATGATGTCCCGCCCGGTGGGCTGGCAGGCTGACAACTGGTTCTGCACCTTGCCGAAGAACTCGTTGTTGTCGTTGATGTCCTCGGTGTACGTGACCGTGATGCCGGAGGTCTGCTGGAACGCCTCCAGGGTGGGTCGGCGGCTCTCGTCAACGGCGTCGACGTCGATGTACTGCGGCCAGTTCGAGAAGTTGATCACCTGTTCGCTGTCGGACAGGTCCTCGCTGACGCAGCTCTCCTCGGTCTGCTGGGCGGCCGGGGTGCCGCAGGCGGCGAGCGCGCCGCCGGCGATCAGCAGCCCGCCGGAGGTGGCGGCGCCGCAGACCAGGGTGCGCCGGGTGAGGTTACGGCGCATGCCGAGGGCGGAGAGCAGGGCGGCGGCCGGCGCCGAGGGCGGGGGGCGGAGGCGACTGCGCATGGACGGCTCCTGAAGGGTGCGGGCCGGCGGGGCCGACCCGGAGGCAAGGCGTAGTTTGTCAACCGATCAGACGCCGATCCTGGCATGCAGATGCGCACTTCACAAGGGATTCCGTTGCGCCGCTCGCCATTGGCCACGAAATACGCCAGACTCGGACTCTTAACGCCGGGCCACTCGGCGACGTATCAGCGGTGCGGCACAATGCGCCGATTCTGACAGACGAGGAGACCCGGATGGGGACACGACAGCAGGGTGGCGGCGGCTCCGGTCACGCCGTCCTCGACGACGTGGCGAAACAGATCATCGAACAGCTGCAGGAGGACGGACGGCGTCCGTACGCCACCATCGGCAAGGCGGTCGGGCTCTCCGAGGCGGCGGTCCGCCAGCGGGTGCAGCGGCTGCTCGACGCCGGGGTGATGCAGATCGTCGCGGTCACCGATCCGCTGCAGCTCGGCTTCCCCCGCCAGGCGATGATCGGGCTGCGTACCGCCGGGGATCTGGAGACGGTCGCCGACCGGCTCGCGGAGCTGGACGAGGTCGACTACGTGGTGATCACCGCCGGGTCGTTCGACCTGCTCACCGAGGTGGTCTGCCGCAACGACGACCACCTGCTGGAGATCCTGCAGCGGCTGCGTTCGGTCGAAGGGGTCGTCTCCACCGAGGCGTTCGTCTATCTGAAGCTGCGCAAGCAGACCTACACCTGGGGTACGGCCTGACCCGCGTCAGCACCGCCCCACCGACGAGACCGCGAGTGGGCACCGATGCGACATATGTCGATTGTTCATCGGGGTCCACAGAGGCCAACACTCGATGCTACTTTGGAGCTACCCATGGTGACTAGACGGAGAGGCATCAGCCGTGCGCAATTATCTTCGCAGCGCCTTGGCGGGAACGCTACTGGCCGTGGCAACCACCATCGCACTCACGGCCACCCCAGCGCAGAGCGCCCCGCCCGACTACCACACCGTCATTTACTACTACTACTCGGACAGCAGCCACGCCACCGAGGTCGGCATCGGGTACCACTTCCACTGCCCGGATGGCAACTATAAGTATCTGACGGGCGAACGTACGGTGTACTTCACCTCGATCACAGTCCCGTACTGCTTCTAGCCCGACCAGGACGGCACGGTGCGGCCGCAAGCCGGTCGCGCCGGCAGCCGACACCTGGGGTACGGCCTGACCGGCCGGATTGATTCGCTTCCCTACCCTGACGGCACACGTCGAGGAAAGTGGGGCAAACGGATGCGTCGTCAGCTACGGGTGATCGCGGGTGTCGGTGCGCTGCTGGTGTTGACCGTGACCGGCTGCACCACAGTCAGCACCGAGTCGGACCAGGTGGCGCTGCACTATGACGCGGGCGCCTTCTCCAGCACGACCTACCAGGCCTGCGTCACCCAGAACAACCGCACCTGGGACGGGCCGGGCGAGCGGTACTACGTGTACCCGGCCGGCCAGCGGACCTTCGACTTCACCGGCAACGAGGGCTCCGAGTCGACGCCGTTCGTGGTGGTCTCCAAGGACAACCAGGAGCTGACCGTCTCCGGCGGGTTGACCTTCCACCTGGACACCTCGTGCGAAGACGAGGGCGGGATGCTGCGCGAGTTCCACGAGGAGATCGGGCTGAAGTTCCAGCCGGTGATGGACGACGACGGCCGGACCACCAAACACTGGCTGGACCTGCTGCGGTTCTACGTCGGGCAGCCGCTGCACAAGGCGATGACCACCGAGGCGCAGAAGTACGACTGGCTGGCGCTGTACAACGACCCGGCGACCCGGGCCGCGTTCGAGACGGCGATCAACGAAGACCTGGGCGCGGCGGTGCAGGCCACCACCGGTGGGCGGGCGTACTTCCTGCAGTTCAACCTGACCCTGCAGAAGCCGACACCGCGCCAGGACCTGGTCGACGGCCTGGCCGCGGTCCAGGTGGCGATCACCGAGCGGCGGGCGATCATCGAGCAGAACGCCACCGTCGAGGAGAAGCTCAAGCAGATCCGTCAGCTCGTCGAGGTGCTCGGCCCGGAGGGCTACATCCTGTATGAGGTGTTCCAGCGCTGCCTGACCGACGAGACCGCCAAGGGTTGCCCGACGTTCCTGCCGGTGCCCGCCGGCAGCAGCGTCGACCTCAACGCCGGCCGCCCGGCAACCACCGACTGACCGCTCGCGGGTGATTGTCGGATCTTCACCGCGCCCCACATTTGGCCTACGGGTTGCTACGGTATGACTACCGAAAGTAGATCATCCCGAAGGGACCCGTACTGTGCCGGCCCTCATCCGCAACGCCCTCGCCGCAGCCCTGCTAACGGTCTCCACCGCCCTCGTGGTCACCAGCGCCCCGGCCCAGGCCGTGCCACCCGACGACTACCTGATCGTCACCCACTACTACTCGGACAGCAGTCACGCCAACCGGGTCGGCACCTGGTGGTTCGGCCACTGCCCCGACCGGGACTGGGACCGCCTGTCCGGCGTACGCACCCCGTTCTCCACCAGCGGCATGCACCCCTGCCCGTAGAAGCGCGAACGGGCTCTGCCCACGCTGGCCGGCGGCAGCGTCGTCCTCAACGCCGGTCACCCGACGACCACCGACCGATCGGCCCGATTCGGGCTCGGCCTCGCCGGCAAGCGAGGCCGAGCCGGATGCCGCAAACCGAACACGTGCGCCGCAGATCGAACACGAGGCTGCCGCAGACCGAACATCAACCTGCCGCAGATCGAAAGCGAAGTCGTCGCAGATCGAAAGTGCGGCGGCTAGTATGGGGTTGTGCCTACGTCACGCCTGATCCCGCGCCACGCCGCAGCCCAGGTGGACGCCGCGCTGGCGGACACCCGCGTCGTACTGATCAGCGGTGCACGCCAAGCAGGCAAGAGCACCCTCGTGCGCATCGTCGCCGGGGACCGCCTCGCCGAACGCCGCGATCTTGACCGGGCGCAGGATCGCGCGGCGGCGACAGCCGACCCGGTCGGCTTCGTTGACTCCCCGGAACTGCTGATCATCGATGAGATCCAACGTGTCCCGGAACTGCTGCTGGCCATCAAAGCCGCCGTGGATGAGGATCCCCGACCAGGTCGATACCTTCTCACCGGCTCCGCGCGGTTGTTCGGCACGTTAGCCGCTCCCGACGCGCTGCCCGGTCGGATGGAGACCATCGAGCTCTGGCCGTTCTCCCAGGGTGAGCTGGAAGATGAGCCGGACGGCTTCGTCGACGCCATCTTCACGCTCGGCCCTGAGTTGCGCCACGAGTCCGCCGTCACCCGCGCCGACTACGCCGCCAGAATCGTGCGCGGCGGTCTGCCCGAAGCCACATCCCGCGACGACCCCCGCCGTCGTCAACGCTTTCTCGACGCATACGTCCAGGCGCTCATCGACCGCGACGTCCGGCAACTCGCCGACATCCAGAGCAAGGGTGAACTCCGCAGACTGGTACGGCTGCTCGCTGCCAGGTCAGCCACCATCATCGCGGCCAACTCCCTCAAATCCGCGCTCGGACTGAGCCGACCGACGATCGCGCGTTACCTCCAGGCTCTGGAGGAGATCTTCCTCATCAGGCGAATCCCAGGATGGTCGCGCAACCTCGGCACCCGAGCCACCGCAGCCGCCAAACTGATCTTCGTCGACTCGGGCATCGCCGCCAACGAGATCGCCGTCGACGCGCGGGCGCTGCTGCGCCCCGGCGCGCCGTTCGGCCCGCTGCTTGAGTCCTTCGTCCTGTCCGAGCTGTCCCGCCAACTCAGCTGGTCCGCCCAGTCCGTCGAGCTGTCCCACTACCGGGACCACAGCAAGTTCGAAGTCGACGCGGTGCTCGAGGACAGGGCCGGTCGTGTCGTCGGCATCGAGGTCAAGGCCGCCTCGACCGTCGGACCGGACGACTTCCGTGGGCTACGCAGGCTCGCCGACCGGCTCAGCGACGACTTCGTCGCCGGCGTCGTCCTCTACACCGGCACCGCCACGTTGCCGTTCGGCCCCAAACTACGGGCCATGCCGGTCAGCGCCCTGTGGCAGGTCTCCCACAACCCGTAGAGATGGTGCTTGACCTCTATCGCACGACCCGATGGTGCGTCCGGCTCGGTGCGTGCGATCCATCCAAATCCCGGTATCGGCTACCCGTCAAGATTCCGCCGCAATCCCCAAGTGGCGCAGGCATGCCGACAGACCGTCGAAGGAACCGTGCGACTGTTGTGTGGATTCAACCCACCAGATGTTGTCGTTTTCAGCGTAGCTCTCCTCAATCAGGTCGGCCGGCGTCACCGCATCGAGCTTTGATTTGATCACGCAGGTCCTGGCCGCACCAGCACCTACATGGGGTATCCGATGCGTAATACCGGTACACGGGAGTTGACTGGCCGCAAGAACGTCGCGGACCGACTCTATAGACGGACCAAAATCCGACAGTGGACCGACATTGGCGCAGATTTCCTGCAACCGGGCAAGGTAGCCGGGGGACAGCGAACTCTCACCGTACCGGCCCCATAGCCGGTCAGAGAGCAGCCCGATCCGCTCATAGTCAGTGCCCGCAAGGACACCAGCCGCATGTTGCGTGCGGTAGGCATCATCGACGTACGAGAGTTCCACTGCTGCGGAGAGCCGGTCGAACTCGGTCACCGGTATTGAGCGGCCCTCGATGGGTTGCGGCGCATCAATCGCCGAGCCCGAGGGGCCGATATCGTGCACCAAATCTACTCGACTACTCAATAACGTCTGAGCGTCTGCACCGACCGGGAACGGGCGAACAAGCACTGCCCAATCCAACGCGGACGGCGACAGATACGTTAGCCGAACCGCTCCCCAAGAACGGCCGACGAACCCCTTGAGCTCAAGGCCTTCCCCATCACTTATCGCGTCAACCAGCACCCGGTAGTCAACTGCAGTAAAGCCCCATCGCCCCTGGCCACTCGAAATCTCGCACCGATCGGCGAGCTCCCGTCCTCGGCTGGGAGCCTGAGACGGGTTCGATCGAAGTGCACGGTAGAAATCAGCCAACGACTTCCCACAGGATTCTTTGATGTTCTCGGTGACCCAAGGCTCCTCAAGGAACAGCAGATTGTACTGGCTAGCCAGTTCTGGAAAGCTGTTCCGAAATCCCCCCAGATTGCTAGTACCGGACAAAATTGGCTCGCCGGGCCCGCCAAAATCCACTATCACCGTTCTATCGGTCGGACGATCAGCACGCAGCAATGCGTACCTCCAGATTTGACCGTCAAGCACGATCTCCTGACAACGCTCCCGCGTCGGATTCCTTTCACATAATGACTGAGGGGCAGGCTGATCAGACGCAGTCCCCTCCTGTCTTGAATTGCCGTCATACAAGGCTAACCCGGTGACCACTAGTACCACTGCTACGAATGCAAGGACGCCATGTCCAGCGCGGGTGCCACGACCAAGCCGCAGCACCCGCGCTCTAGGCAAGTGACGTCCGCGGTGGGACACACTCACCAGCCACTATCCTTGGCCACCCAGTGCTGCGTCGGACAGTTGGTAACCCCGCAGGCGTTGACGGTAACCCAGTTATAGTCGGCCCACACCAACTGCACCGACGAATTTATCGCCTCGTAGCGACCCGCCACATCCATGTACATCTGACCACTGCGCGACCCGTCAAAGTCAATCCCGATCTTCCAGGGACTGGTGGTGGTAATATCCATCCAATAGTTCTGACAGACATTGATTGGTATGCTCACAGATGCACTGACACCCCCATAGGAGCCACCGAGAGTAAAGTTGCGACTCGAATCGCAGGAACTGATCAGATCACCACTTCGTGGGGCCCAGTCCCGCAAACGCGCAAACTTATACTCGTGACCACTCCAAGCTCGAGCCGCCACATAGAAGTCCTTTGTAGTGGTAGTAAACGGCCATGGCGCTGGAGCCGGCGTCCATAGCGCCCAGCGGTTGTATACGTAATGAACCGTTCCGTCCTGCTCCCAGTCCTCGTAGCACGAGACGATTTTGTGATCCCTAGACGAATTCCAACCAGATGTGAACCACGTCGTTGCACAGTTGCTGTCCGCGTTGCGCATCCCAGTAACGTTGAACCCGGCACCATAGCCAGATCCGCCCGTTACACGCGCGGACTTGGTCATCGGCGCCTCGGCGGCGTCTTCACCGCCCCATTGGACGCCCAACGCGGCCGCCATGCCGGACTCCGGACCCTCCCCCATACTTGCGTAGGTGACACGGTCCGGGCCTTTCTCGCCATCCCAGATCATGTTGATCCGTCGGCCCCGGTTAAACGGGTCCGCGATGCTCGCAGACATCAGCCGCCGCTCGTCCACGAGACGACCTGCCCGCACCGCATCCTCGATGTGCTCCTTGACGCGCTGGCGCAGTGAGTCATCGACCGAGTCCGTCCGCCCGCTGCCGCCCACTCCGCTGACCGCCCGAGTCACGGCCCTCAACTCTGCCCGATCGAACGTGACCACCCGAGCGTCAGCCACTTCTGTCGCGGCGGGCGCAGCCTGCGCCGGCAACGCGATCAGCACGCCCGAAACACCAACAACTGCTGCCGTACACGCGGCCGCCAAGCGGTCAGTGAGCGGTAGGCTCTGATACATGCGCATGTCCCTCCCCAGGGGATCCGCCGCTCCAGCAGGAGCGCCGAGTCGGCCAAGCCGGTCAAGGCCGACACCCAGAGGATATCAACTTTCCTCGATGCAACGAGGCGTGGCACCAACGAAGATGGCAGCGAGTGATGACTCCACCCGAAGTCTCGCAGGTCAGCTTGGGCCAACACACCCCAGCCACCAAAGGTCCGAAATCCGACAGTGACTTCAATCACTACTCTAAGCAGGGGCTGGGTCACTCCTCGACGACGAGCGGGGTGCCACCTGTGGCCAAATCAGCAACCGTGACGCGGCCGTCGCCCATGACCGCCATCCAACTAAGCCTGTTTCGGCCCAGCTGGGTATCCGCCGGTATCCACATTTGCATCTCGAACCGGCGGGACTGATGCGCACCAAGGGTCTCGTCCGTGCAGTTGAGCAGATTCTTTGAGGTTTGTCCGCTGATCTGCTGAACGGTGATGGGGCATGGGGACAGCGGTAGAGCATTTCCAGACTCGTTGCGTAGAGTAACCACATACGTCAACTGAGTGCCACGCTGCACCGCCTTCGGCGCCTCGATCGAGGCGCTCACAAACGGTGTGTACAGCGGAGGAGGAAGCACGTACCACTGGCCGATCTCCACCGGGCAGGTACCTGGCAGCTCCAGCTGCGCGACCGGAATTGAGCGCCCCAGGGTAACAATCTCGACATCCAGATACCTAACTACGGACGCGGCCGGATCCGAGCATCGATCCGAGACCCTGAGATCAATCCGTGCTGGCTCACCCGGGTCGATAGTGGCCGGATGCTGGCCCAGCGGTTCCGGCTCAGTAACTAGCGCCCTGGCCTCAATCTGCCGGCGTGCGCTAGATTGCTGTTCGAGCCCCGTCAGCATGGCCGTACCCCGCAAAGTGCAACGGGTGTCGCTGTTGTTGGCAACCAGGAGAGTTACAACGCCCGGCTCGGTAGCCTCGGTCCAGGCGCTCCTGGTCAGATCAGACGGATTGCAGGGTCGGCTATCCGGCCTTGGTTCTCGGCGGATAACCGTCACTGAGTTCACCGGCTTTTGCTGCCATGGTACGACGTCCGAATCACCCGGACGAAGAGTGTGATCTGTCCTACTCGCTGAGACCTGCGCTACGCCTACGCTGGTAAGCATGATGACCGAGATGGCCAGCGCCGCAGAGGCGATCCGGCGCCGCCGACGGCGCCGGGTGACCCCGTCGCCAATTCGACCGACTGGGTCTGACCAGGTAGGCACGTCGGGCAAGTTGTCAGTCAAGAGACGTCGCAAGCGATCTTCAATGTTCACCTTTCGTCACTCCTCACAGTAGAATCTAGCGCTCGCAAAATCGCTCGCAGTTTTGCCAGCGCCCGCGAGGAGTTGCTCTTCACAGTGCCGACCGAGCAGCCAAGCATCTCCGCTACCTGCGACTCGGACAGATCGAGGAAGAACCGCAGCACCAGAACGGTACGCTGCTGGCGAGGGAGTTCGGCCAAAATACGCCAAACTTGTTCATCTACCGGTTCTCTCGGGGCGCACCCGTAGTCCGGCACATCGGCGACGATACGCTCGCGCCCCAGAGATCGAACCCTGTTTAAGTTCCGGTTGATGATGATCCGACGCACATACCCCTCCGGGTCGTCCTTGCGTAGAATCCGCCGCCAGGATATTCCAGCTCGTTCGAGGGCATCCTGGACCAAGTCCTCTGCGGCATGCCGGTCACCGGTAAGCGCGTACGCGAAGCGCAGCAACTCGCCATGCCGGGACCGCACGAAGTCAGCAAAGGTTTCTGGCGCTTCCCACTGGGCCATAGCCCAAGGACACCACAGCCACCGATTTGGTTGCATCACGGATCAGAAAACTGCAAAAAATTTCCTGCGACGCTGGCAGCCACGGACGTGCAGGGTGTCCGACGACGCGGACCGTCGGTCTAGATGTGGTTACCGAACGCTATCAGGCGGCTCACTCTCAGCTATACCACGGATGAAGGGTCGGTCATCCAAGCCAGCGAGTAGTGCGGCCTCGACGTCTGCAGGTGGACACCCTGAAGCACCGTAGCTCAGTTTTTGTTGACGATCCCGGCGCTTGTGGCGGTGGTGACGAAGGTCCGCCAAGCGGCCGGGTCGAAGGTGAGCACACCGCCGGCCCGGTCCTTGGAGTCGCGGACCAGCACCCGCCCCGGCAGGTTGTCCGCCACCTCGACACAGTTTCCGCCGTTGTTGCTGCTTCGGGTAGACGTACGCCACCGGGCGCCGGTCAGGTCCATGATTGCGCCACTTCCTTGATCAGGTCGATCGATGCCTCGCGCGGGAGTGCCTCCCCGCTGACACTGTCCCACCGCCGGCCCAGCGTGGCAATGTCGTCGTGCGCGGCGTGGATCTCGCCGCGCAACTGGTTGTCCAGGTAGGCGAACTCGTGTCCGTCGGCGAGCCGGGCGAGCGCGAACGGGCCGGCCAGCCCGGTGTGCCAGGGCACGCTCGCCGGGATCACCCGGATCTGCACGTGCGGGTGGCGCTCGGTCAACGCGATCAGGTGCCGCAACTGATCGTGCATCACTGCCCGGTCGGCGACCAGGCGACGCAGCACCACCTCGTCGATCACCGCCACCAGGAACGGCGGACGTGGCCCGGTCAAAATCGTCTGACGCTCCAGTCGGGTAAGTACGATCCGCTCCACCTCATCGGCGGTGTTCACCCCGCCGACGTGCAGCATCGCCCGCGCGTACCCCTCGGTCTGCAGCAGGCCGGGCACGACGAGCGGTTCGTACGAGCGCAGCGCGACCGCCTCCCGCTCGATCTCCTCCCACGGCCGGAACCAGGCCTTGCCCCGTTGCCGGTACGGGTCCGGCCACAGCTTGGCGGGGTCCACGCCGAGCGCCACCGCCGTCAGGTGCCGGTTGCGCGGATGCGGCACCCGCCCCTTGGCGATCCAGCGGCTCACCGACTTCGGGTCGACCTGGACCCGCTCGGCCAGCGACTCGACGGTGTGTCCGGACCGGGCCAGCGCGACCCGCAGCACCTCGTTCATCCGCGCACCTCACACATGGCGTCCACATCGGCAATTCACGATCGACCCTACGGAGAAATCCGGCGGCGGTGGGGGCGCCGCGGTGGGTCGGTTCGGGACGTCCGACGGCGGATCAGAACGTCTCACGAAACGTCCTTGACACGTCCCCCGCGTTGATCAAGGTGTTGCCGGAGTTGGTGTGGTCGGGCGGACCGCGAAATGTCATCGAGCGGCACCGCTTGGGCGACTCGGTCCGTGATGCGGATTTCGTCGTTACAACTGGCCAGGATTGCTCAAATCGTGGCCGAATGCCGGTGTTGATCTCGTGAACCTTGCAGTGAGCGGCGGATCTGTGCGATAACCGTATCCAGGACGGCGCCTGCGCAGGTGCCGGTGCGACCGACGCGATGGGGCCACGACATGGGCAACCCGACCGACCACCTCTGGCTGCACTTCACCCGGATGTCCAGCTACCGGGACGCCCCGGTGCCGACCATCGTGCGCGGCGACGGCGCGTACGTCTGGGACAGCGAGGGACGCCGGCTGCTGGACGGGCTGGCCGGGCTGTTCGTGGTCAACGCCGGCCACGGGCGCACCGAGCTGGCCGAGGCCGCCGCGAAGCAGGCCAGCGAGCTGGCGTACTTCCCGATCTGGTCGTACGCCCACCCGACCGCGATCGAGCTGGCCGCACGGATCGCCGCGCTCGCCCCCGGCGACCTCAACCGGGTCTTCTTCACCACGGGCGGCTCCGAGGCGGTGGAGTCGGCGTGGAAGCTGGCCCGCGCCTACTTCAAGCGGGTCGGCAAGCCCACCAAGCACAAGGTGGTCAGCCGGGACATCGCCTACCACGGCACCACGATGGGTGCGCTGGCGATCACCGGGCTGCCCGGCATCAAGGCCGACTTCGAGCCGCTGGTACCGGGCGGGATCAAGGTGCCGAACACCAACTTCTACCGGGCGCCGGAGCACGGCGACGACCCGGTGGCGTTCGGCCGGTGGGCGGCCGACGAGATCGGCCGGGCGATCGAACGCGAAGGCCCGGAGACCGTCGCCGCCGTCTTCCTGGAGCCGGTGCAGAACGCCGGCGGCTGTTTCCCGCCGCCGCCGGGTTACTTCGAGCGGGTACGCGAGATCTGCGACGCGTACGACGTGCTGCTCGTCTCCGACGAGGTGATCTGCTCGTGGGGCCGGCTCGGCGAGTACTTCGGCGCCCAGCGGTACGGCTACCAGCCGGACATCATCACCACCGCCAAGGCACTCACCTCCGGCTACTCCCCGCTCGGCGCGATGATCGCGTCCGACCGGCTGATCGAGCCGTTCCTGCACGGCACCGAGTCGTTCGGTCACGGCATCACCTTCGGCGGGCATCCGGTCTCCTGCGCGGTGGCGCTGGCCAACCTGGAGATCTTCGCCCGGGAGGAGCTGACCGGGCACGTACGGGCCAACGAAAGCGCTTTCCGGGGCACCCTGGAGAAGCTGTACGACCTGCCGATCGTCGGTGACATCCGGGGCGACGGGTACTTCTACGGTATCGAGCTGGTCAAGGACAGGGCCACCCGGGCGAGCTTCGACGACGCCGAATCGGAGCGGCTGCTACGCGGGTTCCTCTCCGGCGCGCTGTTCGCCGCCGGGCTGTACTGCCGGGCCGACGACCGGGGAGATCCGGTGATCCAGCTCGCCCCGCCGCTGATCGCCGGCCAGGCCGAGTTCGACGAGATCGAACAGATCCTGCGGGCCGTACTCACCGAGGCCTGGCAGCGCCTGTAGCGCCGGGCCGACAACAGGAGGGTCGTGGACCATGCGCGGTCACGGTGACTACCGGGACGTGTCGCACTGGATGGCCACCGTGGACGACGAGCTGGCGGCCCGGCCCGCGCTGGACGGCGACACGACCGCCGACGTGGCGATCGTCGGTGCCGGCTACACCGGGCTGTGGACGGCGTACTACCTGGCCCGCGCCGACCCGGCGCTGCGGATCGTGGTGCTGGAGCGGGAGATCGCCGGGTACGGTGCCTCCGGGCGCAACGGCGGCTGGTGTTCGGCGCTGCTGCCCAGCTCGCCGACCGCGCTGGCCCGCCGGCACGGCCGAGACGCGGCGGTCGCCATGCAGCAGGCCATGTACGCCACGGTCGACGAGGTCGGCCGGGTCGCCGCCGCCGAGGGCATCGACTGCCACTGGAGCCACGGCGGCACGGTCACTCTGGCCCGTACCCCGGCGCAGCTGCGGCGGGCCGAGGCCGCCGTCGCCGAGACCCACGCGTACGGCGGCACCGACGCCGACCTCGCCCTGCTGGACGCCGACGCGGCGACCGCCCGGTGCGCCGCCGACGGCGTACACGGCGGCACCTACACCCCGCACTGCGCGGCGATCCACCCGGCCCGGCTGGTCTGTGGCCTGGCCCGGGCCGTCGAACGGCACGGCGTGCCGATCCACGAACGGACCCCGGTCACCGGGTACGGCCCCGGGGCAGCCCGGACACCGACCGGCACGGTCCGCGCCCCGGTGGTGGTACGGGCGACCGAGGGCTACACCCCGGCGCTGCCCGGCGCCCGCCGCGCGGTGGCCCCGATCTACTCGCTGATGATCGCCACCGAGCCACTGCCGGACGAGACCTGGGCCCGGATCGGGCTGGCGCGGCGGGAGACGTTCAGCGATTTCCGGCATCTGATCATCTACGGGCAGCGGACCGCCGACGGCCGGCTGGCGTTCGGCGGGCGGGGCGCGCCGTACCACTTCCGGTCCCGGGTCCGGCCCGAGTACGACCGGGACCCACGGGTGTTCACCGCGCTACGCCGCACGCTCGGCGAGCTGTTCCCGGTGCTCGGCGACGCGGTACCGGTGGCCCGGACCTGGGGCGGCCCGCTCGGCGTCGCCCGGGACTGGGCGGCGTCGGTGGGGTTGGACCGGGCCACCGGGCTGGCCTGGGCCGGCGGGTACGTCGGCGACGGGGTGGGCACCGCCAATCTGGCCGGCCGTACCCTCGCCGACCTGATCCTCGGCGTGGACAGCGAGTTGACCGCGCTGCCCTGGGTCGGGCACCGCTCGCGGCGCTGGGAGCCGGAGCCGCTGCGCTGGCTCGGCGTCAACGCGGGTCTGCGGCTGGTGGCCGCCGCCGACGCGGCCGAGACCCGAGGGGACCGGCCGTCCCGGCTGGCCGGGCTGCTGGGCCGGCTGACCGGACACTGACCCGGTCGGCCGTACCGCAGGAGTGTGCGGCCGGCAGGCCGGGGTCAGGCCGGCGGGATCACCCGGAGGTGGCCCCGGCGGCCGGTCGACGGGTTGATGTCGATGTCGACGGCGTCCGGGTCGCCGGGGCGTGGGGGCGGGGCCGGTCGGGCCGCCTCCCGAACCGCCTCGGCGAGCGCCACCAGATCGTCGGTGGTCGGCGGGGGCGGGTCGAACTCACCCTCGTGCCGGACGACCTGCCAGCCACGGGGCGCGGTCAGGCTGCGGGCGTGCTGCTCGCAGAGGTCGTAGGTGTGCGGTTCGGCGAACGCGGCGAGCGGGCCGACCACCGCGGTCGACTCGTTGTAGACATAGGTCAACGTGGCGACGGCCTGGCGGGGGCAGCCGTTACGGGAGCAGCGCCGTGATGACCTCACGGCGGCACGTTATCTCTAATACCGGCTTCACGACCAGCTTGCCGACGCGACACGCCGGGACTGCTGATCCCCACGCCCGGAAAGGGCCGATCCGGACTACGCTGGGCAGGTGACCGGAGGATTCCAGTGACCATCCCCGTGCCCGGCAGCGCGCAGACGCCCCGCCGGGCGCGTCGGGATCGCCGGGACCGGCACGGGCGCGGGCTGCGCGGTCGGCTGGTGCCGGCGACGGTGCCGTTGGCCCGGACCAAGGCCGAGGTCTTCGACGAGCTGGTCCTGGACACGGTCGAGACGCTGGAGCGGCGCTTCGCGAAGGAGCTGGCCGGCGTCGAATTCGCCGTCGAGGACGTCCCGCCGGATCTGAACGTGTACGACTCCGACGTGCTGGAGGACGGCGAGGTGCCGTTGGCCCGGTTGCTGCCCGGCCGGCCGGGGCGTCAGGAGATGCCGCCACGGATCGTGCTCTACCGGCGTCCGCTGGAGTTCCGGGCGTTGAACCGGGAGGACCTCGCCGACCTGGTGCACGACGTGATCATCGAGCAGGTGGCGAATCTGCTCGGCGTCGACCCGGACGAGCTGGCCTGACTCGGCAACTCGCCCGGGCCGACAGCGGCAGGTCAGGCGACTCTGCGCTTGAGCTTGCGTCGTTCCCGCTCGGACAGTCCGCCCCAGATGCCGAACCGCTCGTCGTGACCGAGTGCGTACTCCAGGCACTCGGACTTCACCTCGCAACGAGAGCAGATCCGCTTTGCCTCGCGGGTGGATCCGCCCTTCTCCGGGAAGAACGCCTCCGGATCGGTCTGCGAGCACAGCGCCCGCTCCTGCCACTCCGGGGCGTTACCGAGCAGGTCCGCGACCTCCAGCCGACCATCCATACGCGTGCCTCCTTTCGCGCGCCGCCCCACCCGGCCGGCGCAACCCCCCACGCGGAAGGCGTGTCCATCTTGCCCGTTCGATCCGGTTTTGATGCAGCCCGTCCGAGCGACCCCGTTGAAATTACACGCGTGTAATGCGTGCGTCGTCAAGACGAACCTGGTAAATGGGCTTGCTGTCGCGCGCCGGTCACCCGCCCTCCCCGTTGTCATCCGGCCCGCAACCTGCCCTATCGATTCAGACCCCCACCGGGTAACGCGGGACCGGCGAGTCGCACCACCCTGCCCGGCCCGACCGGCGAATCCCCGCGGCGACGACGCTGTCCGCAGACGACACCGAGCCGGTGCCGCTCACGCGGCACCGGCTCGGTGTCCGGTCGGTCGACCGGTCTACCTCACTTGCCTTCTTTCCCTCCCCAGGGGTCGCTCACACCATTGGCGTCGATCTCGTCACACCGTCTACGGAAGTCCCGTCCCCCCGCCTCGCGGGAGTCCTCTCACCCCGCCTTGGGGATCAGCCGCCCGGCGGAGGCGTGCTGCGGCCAGACGAACTCGGTCACCGCCCCGCCGGTGATCGTCACCTGCCCGGCCGGCACATCGTCGGAGCGCCACACCGTGTAGGAACCCGCCGGCAGATCGGTGTAGACCGCGCTGAAGAAGACTCCGTCGCGTACCTGCCGCTCGCGAACCGCGGCGTGGGTGCGCGGGGCCGGATCCGGTCGGTCCGGGCCGACGGTCGGGCTGATCTCGATCTCCCGGCCGTGGAACTCCTGTCCGGTGTAGATGATCAGAGCGCCCATGTCGCCACCGATGTCGAGAACGACGCCGCCGGTCTCCGACGGGGCCAGACTGTGCTCGTGCATGCTCCCCACCTTCTCTGGATGTGCCGGGGGTCGGCCCGGACGGGACGTGCGGGCCGGTCAGGACGGGTTGTTGAACCCGTCGTACGGCACGCCGAGATACGGGAAATGCTTCAGGAACGGGGCGGTCACGTCGGCGGCGCTCAGCCCGTGGGTCACCGCACCGGCCGCGTCGTCCGGTGCGAAGTTCTTGTCGATCAGCGGGAACGTCAACCCTGCGATGGCCCGCAGCGAGATGGTGACCACGTCGTCGGTCGTCCGACGGCCGTTCGGGAAACCGGCCAGGTCCCCGCCGAGCAGACCGAACCGGCTCGGCCGCTTCGCCGGCGGGATCGCGGTGTTCAGCCGCAGCATGTCCGCCTGCAGATCACCGGTGTTGTTCTGGAAACCGTCGATCAGCCCGGCCGGGATCCCGGTCAGCAGGATCGCCACCAGATCGGCGCGGGCCTTGCCGGACTCGTTGAGCTCGGCCAGATTAGGGAAGACGTCCGGGTAGAGCACCGGCAGCAACTGCGCCAGTTCGGGCTTCTCCACCAGGCCGGCGAAGCGCTTGTCCTCCGACGGGGGCAGGGTGTTCCACAGGTCCTTCTGCGCCATCGGCACGATGACCTCGTTGAACAACGGGTTGCCGAGCCGCGACACCTGGGCCACCGGGCCGACGGTGACGTCGGCGGCCTTCGCCGCCCCCAGCACCCGCACCTGCTGACGCCCGGCCGAGGTCCACACCCCGATCACCGAACGCTGGTCGTTGACGTCGTACCGGCCGCCGCCACTGACCAGGTGGGTGACCGGAATCTGCAGCGCGATGCTGGACACGTTCAGCCGGTCGGTCGCGTTGACCGGCTCGTCCGCCACGTTGAAAATGTCCTTGCCGACCACGTGCAGCTGCTGGAAGGGCCGCAGGTTGCCCAGGTCGAAAATGGCACCCAGGTCGACGAAGAACCCCTCGGCCCGCTGACCGGCGAAGACCCGTTCACCGCTTTTGAGCTGGAACGTGGCGTCATTGGCCAGTCCCACGTAGTCGGGGGTGGACAGCGGACCGATGTTGCACGGCGGGCAGGGCACGTTGCGGGCCAGCAACTGCGCCTTGCCGTGCGCGTCCACCTTGGTGACACTGTAGAACTGGCGCCGGTTCCAGTTCTCGCTGTCCAGCGCGTCGATCGGTCCGGTGTTGTAGAGAAACGTGTTCTCGTTGGTGATCTCCGTGTGGAACCGGAACTGGTAGGTGATGTCCGGATGACCGTCACCGTTGTTGTCCACGTGGATCTCGTAGAGCACGTCATCGCCGAACTCGAAGAAGTTCGGCCCGCCCGACGGCACCTGAAAAGGCAGATAGTTGGCGATGAGAGTCACCGTGTCCGGGCGGTCCGGACTCACGAACGCGTAAAGGTCGGTGCTGTCGGCGACCGGGTCCTTGGATATCTCCGGCGCTTCACGGTGCGAAGACATGGCGAACCTACCTCACATAGCCTGAATGAATCGGTGATCGACGCGGTACGCGTCAGGTGAAACGTGCCCGTACGGCGTACTCAGCCCTGGCGGGCGGCGCGCTGCAACCGGGCGGCGAGACCTTTGTCGCGTACCTCGATCCGCGACGTGCCGACGAAGACGTCCAGCGTGCCGTTGGACGGATCCCGTAGATGGACGACGATCGCCTCGTCATTCGCGGCGGCTCCGGCGAGCCGGCTGTCCACGGCCGACGACAGGCCGCTGACGCTGACCGCGGCGGCGCCGACACCCGCACTCGCCGCCACGGTCAGCACCTGGCGGCGGGAAATCTTGAACTTCGGTCGGTTTCGCTGGCGAGTTCTCATGGACAACCCTTCCGGTGGGTCAGGGGGTAACCCACTGTCGCGATGGGACCAGTGCCGGCGCGGCCCATCCGTCACCCGCAGTCGCCGGCACCTATCCATACGGCCGGCGACGCCGGTGGGTTCGATCATCCGCGAATCGACTTTTGTCGGGCGCGCCACCGCAGGGCGTCGGCACCGGGCCAGCGCCCTCCGGCCGGCACCGGGCCAGCGCCCGCCAGCCGGCGCAGCGCAGCGCGTCAGCGCTGGTACGCGGTGGACCGGCGGACCGCCGGACGGCCGGCGGCGGCCGCGATCGACTGCAGCTGTGCCTCGGTACGCGCCGAGCCGTTCGCCGAACCGGCCATCCGGGAGATCGTCTCCTCCATCAGCGTCCCACCGAGATCGTTGCACCCGCCGCGCAGCATCGCGACGGTGCCCTCGTCGCCGAGCTTCACCCAGGAACACTGGATGTTGTCGACCCGGCCGTGCAGCAGCAGCCGGGCCATGGCATGCACGGCGCGGTTTTCCCGCCACGTCGGCCCCGGCCGGGCCAGCCCGGCGAGGTAGATCGGCGCATTGGTGTGCACAAATGGCAGCGCGACGAACTCGGTGAAGCCGCCGGTGCGGTCCTGCACCCCGGCCAGCACCCGGAAATGCGCCAACCACTGGCCGGGATGGTCCACGTGCCCGTACATCATCGTCGAGCTGGACCGCAGACCCAGCTCGTGCGCGGTGGTCACCACCTCGACCCAGGTGGCGGCCGGCAGTTTGCCCTTGGTCAGCACCCACCGCACGTCGTCGTCGAGGATCTCCGCCGCGGTCCCCGGGATGGTGTCCAGTCCCGCCTCGCGCAGCATCAGCAGCCAGTCCCGGACCGGCATGCCCGCCTTCGCGGCGGCGGTGACGATCTCCATCGGGGAGAAGGCGTGCACGTGCAGCTGCGGCACCCGTCGTTTGACCGCCCGGACCAGCTCGGCGTACGCGGTCACCGGCAGCTTGGGGTCGATGCCGCCCTGCATGCAGACCTCGGTGGCACCGGCCCGCCACGCCTCCTCGGCCCGGTCCGCCACCTGCTCGGCGGAGAGGCGGAACGCGTCGGCGTCCCGTTCCCGCTGGGCGAACGCGCAGAACCGGCAGCCGACGTAGCAGACGTTGGAGAAGTTGATGTTGCGGTTGACCACATAGGTGACGTCGTCGCCGACGGCGTCCCGGCGTACCTCGTCGGCGATCCGGCAGAGCTGGTCCAGCGCAGCGCCGTCGGCGGTGAACAGGGCGAGCGCCGCGTCGGTGTGCCGTGGTTGCAGCAGCGCCGCCGGATCGTCGGCGGCCAGCCGCAGCCCGGCCCGCAGATTCGCGTCGCCGGCACCGTCGCCGTGGGTGCCGGAACCGGTCGGTACGCTGATCCGGCCGGCGACCTCGGCCCAGTCGCCGTACACCCGGTCGAAGTCGCCCCGCCGGTCCCCGGTCCGCCCGGTGGTGTCGATCGTGGTGTGCAGGTCGGTCCGACCGACCGGGGCGTACCCCTCCTCCGGCTCCTGCCACGGCCGGCCGACCGGCATCGCCGACTCGTCCGCCAGACCGGTGCCCGGCTCGGCGAGCGCCGACACGTGCGCGGCCAGCCGGGGGTCCAGCCACGCCTCGCCGCGCCGCACATACTCGGGATAGATGGTCAGCCGTTCCCGCAGGGTGAACCCGGCGGCGGCGGTACGCCGCGCCAGCTCGTCGATCTGTGGCCAGGGCCGCTCCGGGTTGACGTGGTCCGGGGTCACCGGCGACACCCCGCCCCAGTCGTCGATACCGGCCCGCAGCAGCAGTGCGTACTCCCCCTCGACCAGGTTCGGCGGGGCCTGGATCCGGGCACCCGGCCCGAGCAGGACGCGGCCGACGGCCACCGTCGCGGCCAGGTCACGCAGCTCGGCGTCCGGCATCCCACGCATCGCCGTGTCCGGCTTGGCGCGGAAGTTCTGCAGGATCACCTCCTGGATGTGGCCGTACTCCCGGGCCGCCGACCGGATCGCGAACAGCGACTCCACCCGCTCCCGGGGAGTTTCGCCGATGCCGATCAGCAGGCCGGTGGTGTACGG
Organism: Micromonospora sp. Llam0; assembly: GCF_003751085.1. Classification (NCBI taxonomy): domain Bacteria; kingdom Bacillati; phylum Actinomycetota; class Actinomycetes; order Micromonosporales; family Micromonosporaceae; genus Micromonospora; species Micromonospora sp. Llam0. The sequence continues at coordinate 1,042,373 of NZ_RJJY01000002.1, forward strand.
CACGCCGACCCGGCCGGCGTCGGCGATCGCCCGCAGCCGCACCGCCGGTTCCTTGTCCGGCGAACCGTGGTGCGGGCCGCCCGGCTCGGACCACAGCCGGGTCGCGGTGGTCTCCAGCATCATCCCCATGCTGGGCGCCACCGGCTTGAGCCGTTGCAGCTCGGCCCAGCTCAGCACCCCCGGGTTGAGGTGCGGCAGCAGGCCGGTCTCCTCCAGTACGGCGATCGCGCAGGCCCGCAGATAGTCGACGGTCGAGTCGTAACCCCGCTCGTCCAGCCACTGGCGGGCCGCCGGCCAGCGGTCCTCGGGGCGGTCGCCGAGGGTGAACAACGCCTCCTTGCAGCCCTGCGCGGCACCGGCCCGGGCGATCGCGAGCACCTCGTCGCGGTCCAGGTACGCGGCGGGCAGCCGGCCCGGCACGGTGGCGAAGGTGCAGTAGTGGCAGCGGTCCCGGCACAGCCGGGTCAACGGCACGAAGACCTTCCGGGAGTACGTGACCACGCCTGGCCGGCCGGCGTCGCGCAGCCCCGCGTCGCGCAGCGACCCGGCGAGGTCGAGCAGCTCGTCGAACTCGGCGCCGCTGGCGGCCAGCAGCGCGACCGCTTCCTCCAGGTCGAGGCTGCGGCCGGACGCGGCGCGGCGTAGCGCCCGCCGGACACTGGCGGTGGTGGGCTGCTCCGCCGGGACGGCCTCGGCCACCCGGGCGGCGACGGATTCGGTGTGCTCGGCCACCAGTGCAGACTAGGCCCTCGGGCCCAGGCCGACCGGTGGCGCTCGCCACAGCGGTCACCGGCGACCGGAGCTGAGCCGCCGACGACCGGAGCCGATCAGGAGATTCGCTGGGTCGGCCCGTCCGGTCCCGGCTCCTGCGGCCGGGGCTTGTCCCCAGCCGGCGCGGGCTGTTCCGCCGTGCCGGACGACGGTGGCGGCGGAGCGGGCGGTCCGGACGACGGTGCCGGCGGTGGCGCGTACATCGGATGCGGGCCGCTGGGCTGCGGCGGTGGGTACGCCGGTCCCGGTTGGCCGGGCTGGCCGTACTGCCCTGGCTGGTGGTAGCCGTACTGCCCCGGCTGGTGGTACGGACCGGGCTGACCGTAACCGGGCGGCGGCGAGCCGTACGGACCGGGCTGGCCGTACTGCCCCGGTGGGCCGTAGCCCGGCGGTGGGCCGTACCCGCCCGACGCCGGCGGCTTTGGTCGCACCACCTGGTAGCGCCCCTGCCAGATCCGCCACAGCGCGTACCCGGCGACACCGAGCACCGCCAGCCAGGCCGCCCGGGTCAGCAGCGCCTGGAACCCGCCACGAATGGTGTCGTCGACCAGCACGACGAAGCCGACCAGCAGCCCGAACAGACCACCGAACACTGCGGCGACCGCGTACTCGACGAGAGCGACCAGGGTCATCAGCCGGGCCCGGCCCAGCTCCGGGGTGAGGTGCGTGGCGAGCAGCACTGCCAGCAACGGGAAGCCGATCGTGGCCAGGTTGACGAAGTTGCCGAAACTGTCCGCCGAACGGCGGGCGAACCCCGGCCCGAATCCGAGCCGGTACGGCACGAGCAGGTCCAGCAACGCGGTGAACAGGAACACCGCGGTGGCACCGAGCAGGACGGCGGCGGCCAGCTCCCGCAGCGGCATGGTGAGGTCTCTGGCTGGCGGCCGGTCGCCGGGCCCAGCCTCTGGTTGCGTGGTCACGGATTCTCCCGGTGCTCGCGGGTGGCGACGGTCGATGCCGGTGAGCGTAGTGCTCCGCCGATGAACGAGGATGGACGGCATGCGGATCGTGGTACTGACCGGCGGGATCGGCGGCGCGAAGTTCCTGGTCGGCGCGCGGGAGTACGCCCGACGCACCGGAGCCGAGCTGACCGCCGTGGTCAACGTCGGTGACGACGTCATCCTGCACGGGCTACGGATCAGCCCCGACCTGGACAGCGTGATGTACACACTCGGCGGTGGCGCGGATCCGGAGCGTGGCTGGGGCCGGGCCGGTGAGACCTGGGCGGTCAAGAACGAGCTGGCCGCGTACCAGGCGGAACCCACCTGGTTCGGGCTCGGTGACCGCGACGTCGCCACCCATCTGGTCCGTACCACCATGCTCAACGCCGGCTACCCGCTGTCGGCGGTCACCGAGGCGCTCTGCGCCCGCTGGCAGCCAGGGGTGCGGCTCCTGCCGGCCACCGACGACCGGCTGGAGACCCACGTCGTCGTGTCGGACCCGGAGCCCGCCGCCGGCGACACCGTCGACGACGACAGCGGCACCGGGCCGGTCGGCGGTGAGCGGGCCATCCACTTCCAGGAATGGTGGATACGTCATCGGGGGGCGCTGCCCACCCACCGGTTCGTCTTCGTCGGCGCGGCGCAGGCCAAGCCGGCGGCCGGCGTACTGGAGGCACTGGCCGCCGCCGACGTCATGCTGATCGCGCCGAGCAACCCGGTGGTGAGCATCGCGCCGGTGCTCGCCGTACCCGGGATCCGCGAGGCGCTGGCCGGCAACCCGGCCCCGGTGGTCGGGGTCTCGCCGATCATCGGCGACGCCCCGGTACGCGGTATGGCCGACCGGTGCCTCGCCGTGCTCGGCGAACCGTGCACGGCGGCGGGGGTGGCGGCACTGTACGGCGCCCGCCGCACCGCTGGGCTGCTGGACGGCTGGCTGGTCGACCCGGTCGACGACGCCACCCGGGTGGACGGGATCGAGGTGCGGGCCGTACCACTGTGGATGTCGGACCCGGCGGCGACGGCCGCGATGGTCGAGGCCGCGATCGAGCTGGCCGACCGGCCGACCGGGGTGACCGGATGAGACTGGAGATCCTGCCGGTCACCGGGATCGGCGAGGTGGTCCCCGGTGACGACCTGGCGGCGTTGATCGGGGACGCCGCGCCGTGGCTGCGCGACGGCGACGTCCTCGTGGTCACCAGCAAGATCGTTTCCAAGGCCGAGGGCCGGCTGGTCGACCTGCCGGCCGACGAAGCGGACCGCGATCGGGTCCGCGACCAGCTGCTGGCCGCCGAGACCGCCGAGGTGGTGGCACGGCGTGGGGCGACCCGGATCGTCCGGACCCGGCACGGGTTCGTGATGGCGGCCGCCGGGATCGACAACTCGAACGTCGCGCCCGCCCGGCTGGTGCTGCTGCCGGTCGATCCGGACCGGTCGGCCCGGCAGCTGCGTGCCGGGTTACGCGCCCGGCTGGGGCTCGATCTGGCGGTCGTCGTGTCGGACACCATGGGACGGCCGTGGCGCAACGGCCTGACCGACGTCGCGCTCGGGGCCGCCGGCATCGACCCGGTACGCGACTACCGCGGCCAGACCGACCGGTACGGCAACGAGCTGCGGCTGACCCAGATGGCGGTGGTCGACGAGATCGCCGCTGCCGGCGACCTGGTGAAGGGCAAGGCTGAGCAGGTGCCGGTGGCGGTGGTCCGCGGCTACCCGTGGCGGGCGGAACCGCTGGCGGGGCCGGCCGGTCCCGACGGGCCGGGCGTGCGCCCACTGATCCGCGAACCAGGCCAGGACTTGTTCACGCTCGGTACGGCGGAGGCCCGGCGGGCCGGGCTGCTCACGGCGGCGACCCTGCCGCCCGGCGGGCCGGTAGCGGCGCCAGCCGGGCCGGCGGGTGCGCCAGCCGCCGGAGTCGACGACCGCTGTCCGGTCGACGGCGAGACCGTGGCCCGGGCGGTCCGGCTGGTGTCCGAGGTGGTGGCACCCGGCACCCGCTTCGAGCTGACCGACGCCGGCGGTCAGCCGGCCGACGCGGCGTACTCGGCGTTGCTGCGCTGCCGGCCGCCGGGCGACGCACCGCCGGACCTGGTGCGCTTCGGCGCCGATCTGCACCGGCTACGGGCGGCGCTGGCGGCCGACGGTGTCGCCAGCGCCGACCTGGGTGCCGTCGCCGGCCCCGACGGCACCGTCGTCCTGCTCGGGCTCGTCGCGACGCCGTGACGGACCGGGTGGCTCAGACGTACCCGTCCTCGCCGCGTTCCTTGAGTGCGTCCACCAGCCGCTTGACGTCCTGCGCCCGGTCGCGGGGGCAGACCAGCACCGCGTCGGGGGTGTCCACCACGATCAGGTCCCGTACGCCGAGCGCCGCGACCAGGCGGCCGGAGTGCGGCACCACCACCAGGCCGCTGCTGTCTCGCAGCAGCACCCCCGGCTTCTCCTCGGCCGCTGGGGCGCCGAGGACGACGTTGCCGTCCGGATCGGCGGGCAGCACGTCGCCGAGGGTGTGGAAGTCCCCGACGTCGTTCCAGCCGAAGTCGCCGGGGACGGTGCCGACCCGCCCGGCGGCGGCCGCGCCTTCCATCACCGCGTAGTCGACGGAGATGCGGGGCAGTGTCGGCCAGACGTCGCCGAGCACCTCGTCGCGGTCGGGGCTGTCCCACCTGGCCGCGATCCGGGTCAGGCCGGAGTGCAGCTCGGGCTGTTGGCGGGCCAGCTCGGTGAGGAACACGTCGACCCGCCAGACGAACATGCTGGCGTTCCAGAGGTGCCGGCCGGAGTTCAGGTATTTCTCGGCGACCGCCAGCCCTGGCTTTTCGGTGAACTGCTCGACCCGGCGGACCGGCCCGGGACCGATGGTGTCGCCGCAGGCCAGGTAGCCGTAGCCGGTCTCCGGCCGGGTGGGGGTGATACCGACGGTCATCAGCAGGCCGGTGCGGGCTCCGTCCACCGCCTGACGGATCGTCTCGACGTACCGGTCGGTGTCGCCGATCAGGTGATCGGCCGCGAACGAACCCATCACGGCCTGCGGTTCACGCCGGGCGACGACCGCGGCGGCGAGGGCGATCGCCGCGCAGGAGTCCCGGGGCGACGGCTCGACGAGCACGTTCTCCTCCGGCACCGTCGCCAGCTGGCGGGCGACCGCCGCGGCGTGCGCCGCACCGGTCACCACCAGAATCCGTTCCGGATCGGTCAGCGGCGCCAGCCGCGCGACGGTCGCCTGCAGCAGCGAGGCGGTGGTGCCGGTGAGGGGGTGCAGGAATTTAGGGTTACCGGCGCGGGACAGCGGCCACAGTCGGGTGCCGCTGCCACCCGCCGGAATAACGGCGAAGAGCATCAGCACATCATGCCCGGCACGGGCACGCCACCCGACGAGATGGTGGATACCTACCCGTACCGGTAGGTAGTGGCCGGGTCACCAAGCGACCCGGTTCATGCTGGCGGCCCGGGTCCACGACGCCACGTGCACCTCGGCGCTGGACGCCCAGGTGAACTCCTTTGCCCGGTCCACCCCGGCCTTGGCCAGCGCGTGCCGGCGGGACTCGTCGTCGAGCAACGCCACCAGGTCGGTGGCGATCCGGTCCGGATCCTCGCTGGTGTAGGCGACCGCGTCACCGCCGACCTCGGGCAGTGACAGCCGCGGCGTGGTCAGCACCGGGGTACCGCAGGCCATCGCTTCCAGGATCGGCAGGCCGAAGCCCTCCCCGTAGGACGGGTAGGCGGCGACGAGCGCACCGCCGAGGAAACCGGGCAGGTCGGCGTAGCGCAGGTAGCCGGGACGCAGCAGCCGCAGGTGGGCCGGGACGTCGGAGACCGCACGGTCGATGTCGTCGTCGTGGCCCTGCCCGCCGGCGATGACGAGCGCGGGTGGCTCGGGCCGGTCCTGCACCGCGCGCACCCAGCCCCGGATCAGGTTGGGCACGTTCTTGCGCGGCTCCTTGGCACCGAGAAACGCGATGTAGTCGGTGCCGGTCAGCCCGAGCCGGGCCCGTACCCGGGCCTTCTCTTCGTCGCTGGGCACGTGGAAGGCGCCGCAGTCGACGCCGTGGTAGGCCACGTCGATCCGGGCCTGGTCGGCGTTGAGCAGCCGGATCAACTCGTCACGGCTGGCCTTGCTGGGCACGATCACCCGACTGGCCCGGCGCAGCGAGGTCTTGATCGCGCTGCGGAAGAAGGTTCGCCGCGACTTGTCGTAGTGCTCCGGTTCGGTGAAGAACGTCGCATCGTGCACAGTCACCGTTACCGGACATCCCGCCCGCATCGGACAGGTGTAGTACGGCGAGTGCAGCACATCGGCGCCGGCCTGCTGGGCGAGCAGCGGCAACCCGGTCTGCTCCCAGGCCAACCGGGCCGGACGGTGCGCGACCGCGGCCGGCGCGGCGATCACCTCGGCGGCCGGCAACATCCGGGTGTACCGCTCGACATCTGTACGCAGCGCTACGACGGAGAGCTCGACGCCGCTGCCGATGAGCGCGCCGAGGGCCCCCAGCAGGCCATCAACGTATCGACCGACGCCACCGCGGTCGGTGGGCACGCTCGTGGCGTCGATGAGTACGCGGGGCGGTCGACCGGCGGTCACTGGGCAACTCCTCTAAGGGGGTGGTGGAGGGTTGTGAAGAACGACACGTGTGCCAAGACTACGCCGCCCGACGCCGTCCGCCGTGTCGACGACGCGACCGAAAACGCGGCGCGGCGAGCCCGCACCGCCGACGATCAGCGGGGCGAGACCGCCCGGTGACAGCGTGTACGTACAGTGACGGCGCTACGCTCGGCCCCGATGACCAACAACCTGGCCGGGCTACTCGCGGTCGCCGTCGCGGCGGACCCGACGAGGCCCCTGCTCACCTGGTACGACGACGCGACCGGCGACCGGACCGAACTGTCCGGCGCGACGCTGGCCAACTGGGTGGCCAAGACCGCCAACCTGGTGGTGGACGGGGCCGGCGCGGCCGCCGGTGACCACGCCGACGTCGCGTTGCCAGCCCACTGGCAGACCGCTGGCGTCCTGCTCGGTTGCTGGTCGGCCGCGCTGGTGGTGCGGACCGCCCCGGCCGCCGGGCCCGGTACCCCGGCCGGCCGGGACCCGCTGCCGGCGCTGCCCGACGACCCGGCCGCGGAAGTGCTCTTCGCCAGCCCACCGGCGGTGCCCGAGGTCGATCGGCGGCCCGTCGGCGAGCGCTACCTGCTCAGCCTCGCCCCGATGGCGGCACCCGCCCGGGAACTGCCGCCCGGCTGGACCGACTACATCACCGAGGTACGCGGCCACGGCGACCACTTCACCCCGTACCCGGCGGTCGACCGACAGGACGCGGAGCTGGCCGGCCGGGCCCGCCGGCGCGGCGCGGAGCTGGGCATCGGGGCCGGGGCCCGGGTCCTGATCGACTGCGACCGGTACCCGGACCCGACCGACTGGCTGCTGGCGCCGCTGGCCGCCGAGGCGACCATGGTGCTCTGCCGCAACCTCGACCGGCAGCGACTCGACGGGCGGGTGGACAGCGAAAAGGTCGATCTGGTGCTGGCCTGAGTGGTCGTCGTCGGCGCCGCCGGACGGTCAGAACCGGTCAGAGTTCGCGGGGGACCACTTCCCGCAGTTCGCCGTCCGGCGCGCACACGTAGAACCCGGCCCGGTCGGCCAGCCACGGCTTGCCGGCCGCCTCACCGTCGCTGAGCAGCTTCTCCTGCACGCCGAGGATGATGTACCGGGACCCGTCCGGGTTGCCGGCCCGCCAGCCCGGGCCGTACAGCCGGTCGACCAGCATCTCGCGACGTTGTCGCGGTACCGCGCCGTCCACCACCCAGTCGGTTGGCAGCCGGTACCAGAACGTCCGGGTTATCCCGGCCAGCGGGTTGAAGGCGTGTGCCCCCTCGACCCGGACGCCGAGCGTGTCGGTGATCTTCAAGCGGAAGTAGACACCCACGTCTGTGAGACGCGCTGCGCTGACGCTGCGTTGCCATCCCGGCGGAATCGGTCAACCGACCGACGTCCCCCGGTCCTGGGCGAACCGGATGAACGGCGCCAACGCCGCCGGATCGGTCAACGCCCCGGCCGCCGCCGCCTGCCCGGCCGGCACCCCGGTGAGGATCTTCTTCACCGGCACCTCCAGCTTCTTGCCGGACAGTGTCCGGGGCACGGCCGCGACCTGGTGGATCCCGTCCGGCACGTGCCGCGGCGACAGCGCCGAGCGCAGCTCGCGCACGATCCGGGTACGCAGCGCGTCGTCCAGCCCGCCCCCGGCCCGCAGCGCCACGAACAGCAGCAGCTCCCCCGCCCCGCCTTGCGGATCCTCCAGGTGGATCACCAACGAGTCGGCGACCTCCGGCAACGCCTCCACCACCGAGTAGAACTCGGCGGTGCCCAGCCGCACGCCGCCCCGGTTCAGGGTGGCGTCCGAGCGGCCGGTGATCGCGCAGGCGCCGTGCTCGGCGATGGTGATCCAGTCGCCGTGGCACCAGACGCCCGGGTACCGGTCGAAGTACGCCTGCCGGTAACGGCTGCCGTCCGGGTCGTTCCAGAACCCGACCGGCATGCTCGGCATCGGCTCGGTGATCACCAGCTCGCCCAGCTCACCGACGACCGTCCGGCCGTCGGCGGCCCGGGCCTCGACCCGTGCGCCCAGGCACCGGCAGGCGATCTCCCCGGCCCGCACCGGCAGCAGCGGTACGCCGCCCACGAACCCGGTGCACACGTCGGTGCCGCCGGACAGCGACGCCAGCTGCAGATCCTCGCCGACCGACCGATACACCCAGGTGAATCCCTCGGCCGGCAGCGGCGCCCCGGTCGAGCCGACCCCGCGCAGCCGGGACAGGTCGGCGATCTCCCGCGGCACCAGGCCTTCCTTGCGGCAGGCCAGCAGGAACGGCGCCGAGGTGCCGAAGTAGGTGGTGCCGGTCTCGGCGGCCAGCCGCCACAGGGTGCCCAGGTCCGGGCTGGCCGGGCCGCCCGGCGTCGCGCGCACCGCCGGGTTGCCGTCGAACAGCACGATCGCCGCACCCACCGCCGGCCCGGAGGCGAGATAGTTCCACATCATCCAGCCGGTGGTGGTGAACCAGAAGAAGCGGTCCCCCGGTCCCAGATCGTGATGCAATGCCAGCATCTTCAGATGCTCTAGCAGGATGCCGCCGTGCCGGTGCACGATCGGCTTGGGCAGCCCGGTGGTGCCCGACGAGTAGAGCACGTACAGCGGCTGGTCGAACGGCACCGTGTCGAACGCCAACGGCTCGTCGGTCGGCGCGGCGAGCGCACTCCAGGTCGAGGTGGCCCAGGGCAGCTCGGCCGGGTCGGCCACCGCCGACAGGTACGGGATCAGCACCCGGTGCCGCGCCGACGGCAACGCGTCCGCGATCGCCGCCACCTCGGCCCGGCGGTCGACCGCCTTGTCGCCGTACCGGTAGCCGTCGACCGCGACCAGCACCGTCGGCTCGATCTGCTGCCAGCGGTCGGTGACGCTGCGGGTGCCGAACTCCGGCGCACAGGACGAGAAGATCGCGCCCAGGCTGGCGGTGGCCAGCATCAGCACGTACGTCTCGGGGATGTTCGGCGCGTACGCGGCGACCCGGTCCCCCGGCCCCACCCCGAGTCGGCGCAGCCCGGCCCGCACCCGGCGGACCTCGTCGCGCAGTTGCCCGACGGTGAGGGTTACCGGCGCTCGGGTCTGGCTGTGCGCGATCACCACCGGGGCGTCCTCGGCCAGCCCGGGTGCGCGCAGCACGTGCTCGGCGTAGTTGAGCCGGGCGCCGGGGAACCACCGCGCGCCGGGCATCCGCCGGTCGGCGAGCACCTGCTCGGCCGGCTGATGACCGACCACCTCGAAGTACTCCCAGACCGACCCCCAGAACCCCGCCAGGTCGTCGACCGACCACTGCCACAGCTGCTGGTAGTCGGCGAACCGCAGCCCCCGGGTGCGCTCCAGCCACGCCAGGTACCCGCCGATCCGGGTCCGCTGCCGCACGTCCGCCGGTGGGCGCCACAGCACCTCGCTCACGCCTGACACTCCTCCCCGGGTCACGGCCGCGTCGCCGGACCGCGTGTGGCCGTCCACTTCCATCCTCGCGTACGTCGGGCGCCGCCAGCGGCGGTGCCGCTGATCGATTGTCCTGCCAACCGGGACGCGACGGAGCGTGCCGGGAACACAAGCTGTCGTCGGCAGGTAGCGCAACGGGCACAGGCTGCGGCGTGCGCCAACGCGTACCCGAAAAAGTGCGCCGCCCCGCTGCGCCCCTGCCCGAGCCTCCCCGCCCGAAACGGTACGGTTCGCCCATGCGTCATCTCTGGAGCTTCCTCAGCGGTCTGGCTGCGGCACCGCTGTGCTGGTTGCTGATCGCGGTCGGCCAGACGACGTCGGCCCGCACCATCGCCGGCTGGGTGACCGACGGCAGCTACCACACGGCGACCCTGCTGGCACCGGCCGCGTTCGTGTTCGCCGCCGGTCTGCTGCTCGGGCTGCTGGGCACGCTACGGTTCTCCCCGCTCGGTCCACTCACCGCCGGGCTGGCCCTGGCCGCCCCGTACGTCGCGATGTTCGTCGACCCGTTCGGTGCCCGTGACCTGATCGGTACGCCGTGGCGGCTCTTCGGTGAACCGGTGGTGCTGCTGCAGCCGGTGGAGAACGGCACCCTCGGGTTACTCGGGGTGCTGCTCAGCACCGCGGTGCTGAGCCGGCAGCGGTGGCGGTCCCGGCCCGCGACGAACGGCACCGCCGCCGACAAGGCCGGCTCCGACGCGGCGGCGGCAGAGCCGCTGCCGGTCCGGCCGCTCGGCGAGTTCGACCCGTCGCTCTGGTCGCTGCCGGGCGGCGGCACCACGATGTCGGACGAGTCCGCCAACGCGCCGACCGGCCCGGACCGGGCCGACGCCGACTGGCCGGCGTCGGCGACGAAGACGCGGACGACACTGGCCGCGCCGGCCGAAGACGTTCGACCCGACGGCGTTCGACCCGACGGCGACGGGCTACGGCCGGCCCGGCCCATCCCCCGGTCCAGTCGGGTGATTCGCTGAACCGACCCACCGACTTACCGACCGTCGCCGGTGACGTTGCGCCTGGCGGGTACCGTGCCGGAAGGCACCATCCCCGCGAGGAGGTCAGATGCGGCACCTGGGCTCGCTGGTCCTGTCCCTGCTCCTCGCACCGGTGATCTGGTTCCTCGCCGGGCTCGGCCTGAGCGAGTACGCGCTGGCCCGACGGGACGCGTACAGCGAACCACCGCTCGACGTGTTCATCGGGTTGGCCGCGCTCGCGGTCTGCGGGGTGTCGTACGCGCTGTTGCTGCTGCCCCGGTTGTCCCCGGTCGGACCGGTGCTGGCCGGGGCGTCGTTCGTCGCAGTGTCGGTGTGGGCAACGGTCGACATCGTGGGGTTCTACGACACGATGCCGCGCCGGCTGCTCGGCACGGATTTCGTCCTCACGGCGCCGGCCGAAGGGCTCGCCGTGGTGCTGGCCGTCCCGTTGTTGGCCACCGTGTTCAGCCCACGTCGTTGGCGGGGTGAGCGGATGGTGGCGCTGTATGCCGGCGGGCCACCACCGCAGGACGTGACGCGGACCGCCCCGCTGCCCGGCCCCGGCGGATACGGCAACCCCGGCGGATACGGCAGCAACCCGGCCGGCGGGTACGGCGGCAGCGCCGGACCGCCGGCGTGGTCGGCCCAGCCGCCGACCGGCGATCCGGCTCGGACCATCGCGTTCCCGGCAGCCGCCAATCCGCCGCTGCGGCCAGCCCGATCGGCGACGGGTGCCGGCACCGACTCGGAGCACGACACGATGCGGCTGACCCCGCCGGGGCACCGGCGGGACGATCCGACCGTCGTGCTGCCGCAGGCGTCGGCGTTCGCACCGCCCCGACCGGCGGTCACCGGCGGCGACCCGGACGAGACCACCCGGATCAACCAGCCGACCACCACCGACCCCGACGAGACCACCCGGATCAGCGGGCCGGACCAGACAGTGCGGATCGACCAGGCCGACGAGACTACCCGGATCGTCCGGACGGCGGACGGCCCCGACGGCCCCGACGGCCCCGACGGCCCCGACGGTGGCGACGAGACCACGACGATGCTGCCGGCCCGTCCCGACGACGCCGGCAAGTCCCCGACCTGAGGCCGGAACCCGAACCTCAGGTCCGGCCGCAGGTCAAGCCAGGTCAGGGTGTCAGCAGCTGGCGCGCCATCACGATCCGCTGGACCTGGTTCGTGCCCTCGTAGATCTGAGTGATCTTGGCGTCCCGCATCATCCGCTCGACCGGGTAATCCCGGGTGTAGCCGTACCCGCCGAGCAGTTGCACCGCATCGGTGGTGATCTCCATGGCCGCGTCGGAGGCGAAACACTTCGCCGCCGCCCCGAAGAAGGTCAGGTCGGCGTCGGCGCGCTCCGACCGGGCGGCTGCGGCGTAGGTGATCTGCCGGGCCGCCTCCAGCTTCATGCCCATCTCCGCGATCATGAACTGGACGCCCTGGAAGTCGGCGATCGGCTTGCCGAACTGCTGGCGCTCCCGCACGTACCCGCGAGCGAAGTCGAGCGCGCCCTGCGCGATGCCGACGGCCTGGGCGGCGATCGTCACCCGGGTGTGGTCCAGGGTGCGCATCGCGGTGGCGAACCCGGTGCCCGGCTCGCCGATCATCCGGTCCGCCGGAATCCGGACATTGTCCAGGTAGACCTCGCAGGTCGGTGACCCCTTGATGCCGAGTTTCTTCTCCGGTGCGCCGAAGCTCACCCCGGGGTCGGACTTCTCCACGACGAACGCGGAGATCCCCCGTGACCGGGCACCCGGCTCGGTGACCGCGAAGACGGTGTAGTACTCCGAGACACCGGCGTTGGTGATCCACCGCTTCACCCCGTTGAGCACCCAGTGGTCGCCGTCGCGGACCGCGCGGGTGGTCATCGACGCCGCGTCGCTGCCCGCCTCCGGCTCGGACAGGCAGTACGAGAACATCGCCGCACCGGACGCCACCGGCCGCAGGTAGCGCTCCTTCAACTGCTCCGAGCCGGCCAGCAGCAGCGGCATCGTGCCGAGCTTGTTGACCGCCGGGATCAACGACGAGGATGCGCAGGCCCGCGCGACCTCCTCGATGACGATCGCGGTGGCGAGGGCGTCGGCGCCCGCCCCGCCGTACTGCTCCGGAACGTGCGGGGCGTGGAAGTCCGCCGCCCGCAACGCGTCGTAGGACGCGGTGGGAAACTGCGCGGTCTCGTCGGCTTCGGCGGCGTTGGGGGCGACCTTCGCGTCGCACACCTCCCGGACCGCTTCCCGGATCGCTGCGTGCTCCTCTGGTAACTGATAGACATCGAACGCCGGCCCGGACGTCATCACGCCCTCCCTCGCCTGGAGTGTTCCCTCGATATCCTGCTCGAGTGCGAGGATACCGGTGAGTAACGCCGATGCCGGTCGCCCCCGCCCAGCCGCACGGACTATCGTCTGCCGGGCAGCCGACCGGCAGCCTCAGCCGGGTCGGCACCCACGAAGCGGTATGCCGCGAACGTCAAAACCACGATGATTGGTGTCGAGCCCCCGGCACCGGGCCACCGAGTGCGACGCGACCACAGCGCCGCCAGCGCGAGCGGAGAACAAGGCGTGACCATCCCGTACCCGAACATCCAGCCCGTTCCGGCCATCGCGGCGGTGGCCCCGCCGTCGGGTGCCCCCCGCCCGCGGCTGACCTTCCTCGGCACCGGTTACCTCGGAGCGACGTACGCCATCTGTTTCGCCGAGCTCGGCTACGAGGTGATCGGCTACGACGTCGACGCCGACAAGATCGCGAAGCTGTCCGCCGGTGAGGTGCCGTTCCACGAGCCGGGCCTGGACGAGCTGCTCAAGCGGAGTCTGGCCGCCGGGCGACTGCGGTTCACCACCGACATGGCGGCGACGGCCGAGTTCGGTGACGTGCACTTCATCTGTGTGGGTACCCCGCAGCGGGCCGACGCGATGGGCGCCGACCTGTCGTACGTCGAGGCGGCGGTGACCGGTCTGGCCCAGCACCTGTCCCGCAAGGCGTTGATCGTCGGCAAGTCGACGGTGCCGGTCGGCACCGCGGAGTGGATCGAGCAGCTGGTCGGCAAACACGCCCCGGGCGATCTGGGCGTCGAGGTGGCCTGGAGTCCGGAGTTCCTGCAGGAGGGCTTCGCCGTCGAGGACGTGCTGCGGCCGAACCGGATCGTCGTCGGGGTACGCAGCGAGTGGGCCAACGGGATGCTGTTCGCGGCGCACAAGGGGGTGTTCGACCTGGCCGCCACCGAGGACCGGGAGGTGCCGTTGGTGGTGACCGACTTCGCCACCGCCGAGTTGGTGAAGGTCGCGGCGAACGCGTTCCTGGCCACGAAGATCTCGTTCATCAACGCGATGGCCGAGGTGTGCGAGGTCGCCGGCGGTGACGTCACCCAGCTGGCCCGGGCGATCGGGTACGACCCGCGGATCGGCAACCGGTTCCTGCAGGCCGGGGTCGGGTTCGGTGGTGGCTGTCTGCCGAAGGACATCCGGGCGTTCCAGGCGCGGGCGCAGGAGCTCGGCGCGGGTGAGGCGTTGCGGTTCCTGCACGAGGTCGATCTGATCAACCAGCGGCGGCGGTCCCGGGTGGTGCAGCTGGCGGCCGAGCTGCTGGGCCGCCGGTCCGGGCCGGCCGGGCCGGATCTGTCCGGCACGACGGTGGCGGTGCTGGGGGCGACGTTCAAACCCAACTCCGACGACGTACGGGACGCGCCGTCACTGGCGGTGGCGGCGATGCTCGCCAAGACCGGCGCGCAGGTGCGGGTCTTCGACCCGGAGGGTACGGAGAACGCCCGGCGGGCACAGCCGGACCTGACCTACGTACCGTCGATGGTCGACGCGGTCCGCGACGCCGACCTGGTCTGCGTCCTGACCGAGTGGGCCGACTTCCGTAACGCCGACCCGGTGGCGTTGGGTGAGCTGGTCGCCGGCCGCCGGGTGATCGACGGCCGGAACTGCCTCGACTCGACGTTGTGGACCGGCGCCGGCTGGCAGTACCGGGGCATGGGCCGCCCCTGAGCCCGGCACCGCCCGCACCCGAACCGGCCGGTCGTGGGTCCGGTCCCGGACCCACGACGGGTTTTTCTCCGATCTCCACGCCGCCTAGGGCTGTTCAACAGTTGCTTGGTTTAGGCATGCTTCGTAGGAAGCGGTCCACAGTGTGGTCCGGGCGTGGAGGAGGGTGCCATGAGTTCGCCGTACCGCTGCGCCTCGTGTGGGCGGACCGTGCCGGCGGCGGCGACCTGCCCACGGTGCGGCGCCGAGCAGCCGCAGTTCGCTGAGGACCTGGTCCGTATCGAGCGGTCCATCGCCGAGATGAAGGCCCGCGAGCTCGCGCTGGCCAAAGAGCAGAAGCAGACGGCCAGCGACCTGCAGGCGGCGATCTTCCAACGGGACATCCTGTCCACCGGCGGTGCCGCCGGTCGGCGTGGCCCGGGGCCCCGGGTCTCGGTCCGCCGCCGGGCCGGGCGGCGACCGCCGACCGCCGACCAGGGCACCGCCCCGCCCAGGTTCCCCCGGCAGAGCCCCAACCTGGCCGACGACGACCTGCCGCCGACCGGGCCGCCGCCGGGCTCCGAGCCGCCGGGCGCCGGCCAGCCCGGCTACCCGCCGGCCGCCGGTGGCGACGATCCGACCCAGGTCCTGTCGTCGGACGGCACCCGACCGGAGGCGTCCGCCCAGTCGATCCAGAACGTCCTGCTCGGCCTCGGCGCGCTGATGGCGGTGGTGGTGTTCGCCGCCGTCGCCAACAGCACGCTGCCCGACGTCACCCGGCTGAGCGTGCTGTTCGCCGGCACGCTGCTGCTGCTCGCGGCCCCGCCGGCGGTCGCCACCCGCGGGCTCACCTCCACCGCGGAGACGATCGCCGCCGTGGCGCTGGTCCTCGTCCCGATCGACGGCTACGCGATCTGGGCGACCGACGCCGTCCGGGCCGGTCCGGTCAGCCCGTCGGCGTTCGCCGGCCTCACCTTCGCCGTCACCGCGCTGGTCGCCGCCGGGTACGCCGCCACGACCGGGCTGCGCCTGCCCCGGTACGGCATGGTGCTCGCGATCCAGCCGGTCGTGCCGCTGCTCGGTCAGGACCTGATCCGGGGGCCGGCCGGTTGGGCGTCGGCGCTCGCCGTGGTCGCCGTGCTCGACCTGCTGCTGGTCCGGCTGCTGAGCGGCCCCGGACAGCTCGGCGCCGGCTGGCGGTTCGGGTCGCCGACGGTGCCACCAGCCCGGCCGGACGCGCCGGCCGGACCGGACAGCGGCTCCGACCGGCCGGAGAGTGCGCCGGAGGAGGCCGACGCCGTCGTCGAGGGCGAGCCGCCCGGTGGCGGCGACGGTGGTCGAGGGCCGGGCTGGCTACCGCCGGCACCCACTGCGGCCGTCCTCTGGCTACGCGACCTGGTCTGGACCCTGCACGGGCTCGCCGTCACCGCCGCGCTGCTGTTCGCCGTGGTGGCGGTGCTGCGCGCCGACACGGTGCCCGCCGCGCTGGTCGCTGCGGCGGTGCTGCTGATCGCCGCCGGGGTCGGGCTGGCCGGCGGATTCACCCTGGGCCACCCGCCGCTGCCGGACCTGACCGCCGGCGTGTTCGCCCTGGCGGTCATCGGCGCGGCCAGCCGGGTCGCGGCGGTCGCCCTGCCCGGCCCGGCGCTGCTGATGATCGCCGCCGTGGTCGCCGTCGCCGGGATCGGTGTACGGACCCTGCCCGAGCAGGTCCGCCGTGGCCCGCAGCTCGCGGCCGCGGCCGCGTTGACCGTGCTCGGCGTACTCGTCGCCGGCGGCGCGCTGCGGGCGGCGCTGGCACCGGTCCGCGCCGCGTTGCCCGCCTGGCAGGCCGACCTGGCCGGCTACCAGCAGAGCCTGGTCGACTACGCCGGGCCCGCCGACTGGCAGCTGGCCCTGGCCGCGCTGCTGATCACCATCGCGGCGGCGGTCGCCATGCCGGTCGAATGGCGTCGCGAGGCGACCGTCGTCGGCGTGACGCTGACCGCGCTGGCCGTGCCGGCGTCCTTCGCCCTGCCCTGGTACGCCGCGCCGTGGCTGCCGGTGCTCGCCGCCGTCGCGGTGGCCGGCACCGGTTTCCTCACCGACACCACCCGGGCCGCCCGGGTGCACGTGATCTGCGCGGCGGTGCTCGGCACCGCCGGTGCGGGCGCGGCGCTGGCCCGACCCGGCTCCACCGCCGCCGCTCTGCTGGTGCTGGCCGCCGCCGGCGTACTGATCGCGGTGGCCGGGACGCTGCCGGAGGTACGTCGCCGGCCGGCCGGTGACGCGGTCGGCGGTTGGGCCGCCGGCGGTGCAGCGTTCGCCCTGCCCGGCGGGGTGGCGGCGTTCGTCACCGCCCTGGTGCCGCCGCCGGGGCCGACCGCGCTGGCCGTCCAGGAGACGACCGCCCCGATCCTGGCCGCCGGTTTCCTCGCGGTCTGCGGCACGCTCGGCTACTCGGCGCTGGCGCAGGTGGCCGAACGGCAGATCCCCCGACCGTTGACCATCGGCACCGGGCTGGGCGCGCTCGCGGTCACCGCCGCGGCGTTCGGCTCGCCCGGCGCGGCCATCGCCGACGTGTGGGTCGCCGTCGGGCTGCTGGTCGCCGCGGGGCTGCTACTCATGGCGCCGTCGATCGACGCCGGCCGGCGGGCGGACCGGCTGCTCGACGGCCCCGACTACGCCGCGGCGGCCGCCACCGCCGCGCTGGTCGGCACGCTGGCCAGGGTCAGCGCGATCGTGGTACCCGGCACCGAACTGGTGGCCAGCGCCGCATTGACCCTGCTGGTGGCGGTCGCCGTACGTGCCCTGCCCGAGCACTGGCGGCGCGGACCGGTCCTGGGCACCGCGGTCAGCGGTGGGGTCATCGCCGTCCTCGCCGGCTACACGGCGGTCGCCGGCGGCGTCCAGGCACTGGCCACCCCGGGCCAGCTCTGGCAGGCGGACCTGACCGCCTGGTCCACCGAGGTCACCGCCAACTCCTGGCAGGTGCCGCTGGCTCTGGTACTGCTCGCGCTGGCCGCCGCCGTCGCGCTGCCCCGACCCTGGTCGTTCCACGCCGCCGGCGTGCTGGTCGCGCTCGCCACCGTCGGCACCCCGGCGGCGCTCGGCCTGCCCTGGTGGTCGCCGATCGTGGTCGGCTGCCTGGTCGCGATCGGGTACGGGATCATCTCGGTGGCCGCCAACGATCCACAGGCGGCCACCGCCCGGGCCGGCGTCGCCGTGGCGGTCGCCCTGTACGCCATCGGCGCCAGCCTGGTCCGTCCGTGGACCACCGCCGCCGCGCTCGGTGTCGTGGTGCTGACCTGCGTGGTGGTGGCGGTACTCGCCCGGGTCGTCGCCACCTTGACGCTGGCCGACCAGGCCGACCAGTCCGACCAGGCCGACCAGTCCACTCAGGCCGACCAGGCCGACCAGGCCGGTAACGGACAGCCCGTCCCCGACCGGGAATCGATGCCGGCGCACCTGGCGAAGATCGGTGGCGCGGCGACCGGGGCCGCGCTGCTGGCTCTGCCCGGAGCGGTCGCCGCGCTGGCCGCCGCGCTCGGCTGGACCACCGAGATCGTGCTGACCGGGGCGTTGGCCGCCTCGGCGCTCGGCGTCGCGGTGCTGGCCATGGTCCGCCGCCGGGTGCCGCACTACCTGCCGTACGCCACCGTCGGGTTGGCCGCCGGCGCGACGGTCACCGCCCTCGCTTCGCTCCCCACCGACCTGCCGACCGGCATGTACGCCGCCGGCGCCGCGCTACTCGGCGTACTCGCCGAACTGCTCCGGGCCGCCACCCCACCGCCGGTGGACCTGTCCCGGCCGAGCCGCCGATGGTCCGGGATCGGCGGCCGGTGGAGCCAGCCGGGGCCGCTGGAGATCGGCCAGGAGTGGGCGATCAGCCCGGTCAAGGGTGCGTTGGCGGCCGCCGCGCTGCCCACCGCGCTGGCCGTCGCGGCGGTGGCACCGACACTGACCGCCGCGCTGGTCGAGCCGTACCGCACCCTGGCCGCGATCTGGCAGGGACCACCGGCCGGGCTGCTCGATCCGCCAGCCGCCGCCGTGGACCCGACCAACGTGCTCGCCGCGCTGCTGCTCACCGTCGCGGCGGCGCTGGCCGCGACCGGGTTCAACACCGGCCAGCCGGGCCAGGCGGTTCCGGTGGTGCTGCCCGGCGTGGCGATCACCCTGCTGATCACCCCGATGTCGTTCGGCGTCGGGTGGCCGGCGGGCACCATGGCGGCGCTGCTGGTCTTCGCGGTCGCCATGGTCGGCCTGGCGTTGACCGAACCGCCGCCGGACACCGAACGGCACCGGCCGTTGCGCATCGCCCGCCGGCTGCTGTTCCTGATCGGCCTCGCCGCCGGTGGCGCCGGGCTCGCCGGCGCGCTGGCCAACGATCAACTGACCGTCTTCACGCTGGGCAGCTCGGTGTGCGTCGGAGCGGTGGCCGCGTACGCCGGACGCAGCCAGCCGGCCCGGATCCTCGGCTGGCTGTTCGCCTCGGTGATGGCGCAGATGTTCGTGCTGACCATGGGCCTCGTCGCCGGCCTTCCGCCGAGCTGGTCGGCGTTCGGCGTACTCGCCGTCGGTGCCGGCCTGCTGCTGTCCGCGACCCGGCTGCCCCGGCTCAGCCACCCCGAGGCGGTACGCGAGGCGGCGGTGGTCGAGTGGAGCAGCTACGCGGCCGCACTGCTCGCGCTGGCCCTGGCGTACGACTCGGCCGCGCATCTGGCCGGGCTGTTGGCCGCCTGGGGTGCGGTGCTCGGGGTGACGGCCACCCGGCCGGGCCGCCGCGCGATGGAGCGCCGGGTGCTGTTCTGGCTGGCGGTCGGCTGCGAGATCACCGCCTGGTGGATGCTGATGCGGATCACCGACGTGGCGCTCACCGAGGCGTACACCTTGCCGTTCGCCGTCCTCGCCCTGCTGGTCGGGGTCCTGGAGCTGCGGCACCGGCCGGACCTGAGCAGTTGGACGGCGTACGGGCCGGCACTGGCCGCGGCGTTCCTGCCCACCCTGGTGCTGGTGATCAGCTCGGGGGAGAACAGCTTCCGGCAGGTCCTGTTGCTGCTCGGTGCGGTCGGCACCCTGCTGGTCGGGGCGATGAGTCAGCAGCAGGCCCCGGTGGTGGTCGGTACGGTGGTCAGCGCGGTGACCGCGTTGCACGCGTTGACCTTCTTCGGGCCATGGCTGGTGCTGATCCCGGTCGGTCTGGTGCTGCTGGCGCTCGGGGCCAGCAGCGAGTGGCGCCGGCAGACTCAGGAGCGGGTGCGGGGCGCTCTGCGCGGCATGCGCTGAGAGTTGGCCGGGGCGACGGGGCTAAGCAGTGCCGCCGGGTGACGCCTGCAGCGCGGCGTCCTTCGCGGCGACCAGCTCGACCAGCTCCTGCTGGTAGGCGAGCATCCGGGCGCGCAGCCCCGGGTCGGTGGCGGCGAGGATCCGCACCGCCAACAGACCCGCGTTGCGGGCACCATCGATCGACACCGTGGCCACCGGCACGCCCGCCGGCATCTGCACGATCGACAGCAGCGAGTCCATCCCGTCCAGATGCTTCAACGGCACCGGCACCCCGATCACCGGCAGCGGAGTCGCCGAGGCCACCATGCCCGGCAGGTGCGCCGCGCCGCCCGCCCCGGCGATGATCACCTGGATGCCCCGGTCGGCGGCGTTGCCGGCATAGTCGAGCATGCCGTGCGGGGTGCGGTGCGCCGAGATCACCCGTACCTCGTGCTCGACGTCGAACTCGGCGAGGGCCTCGGCGGCGGCCCGCATCGTCGGCCAGTCCGAGTCGCTGCCCATGATGACGCCGATCATCGACCCTCCTGCAGCCAGCGGGCGGCCCGGGCGGCCCGGTTCCGTACGTCGGTGAGATCCTCGCCGAGCACCGTCAGGTGGCCGATCTTGCGGCCCGGCCGGACCTGTTTGCCGTACAGGTGGACCTTGGCGCCGGGGTCGGTCGCGAACAGGTGGTGCAGCCGCTCGTCGATGCCCATCCCGCTGTCCGCGCCGCCCAGCACGTTCGCCATCACCACCGCCGGGGCGGTCAGCCCGGTGTCACCCATCGGATAGTCCAGTACCGCCCGCAGATGCTGCTCGAACTGGGAGGTACGCGCCCCTTCGATCGTCCAGTGCCCGGAGTTGTGCGGCCGCATCGCCAACTCGTTGACCACCAGGCCACCGGGCACCTCGAACAACTCCACCGCCAGCAGCCCGACCACGTCGAGCGCGCTGGCCAGGTCGATGGCCAGCTGCTGGGCCGCCAGAGCGCGCGACTGCGGCAGGGCCGGCGCGGGTGCCAGGACCTCGACGCAGATGCCGTCCCGCTGCACGGTCTCCACCACCGGGTAGACCGCCAGCTGACCGAAGGGCGAGCGGGCCACCTGCACGGCCAGTTCGCGGACCAGCTTCACCCGCTCCTCGGCGATCAGCTCCACCGCCGGGTCGGCCGACGGTCCGGCCTGGTCGAGACCGACGGCAGCCAGCTCGTCCGGCGTGTCCAGCAGCCACACCCCGCGGCCGTCGTAGCCGCCACGCGCGGTCTTGACCACCACCGGCCAGCCGACCTCGGCACCGAACGCGGCCAGCTCGTCGACCGAGCCGATCCGCCGCCAGCGGGGCACCGGTACACCCAGCTCGGTCAGCCGCTGCCGCATCACCGCCTTGTCCTGCGCGCAGCGCAGCGCGTCGGCCCCCGGGTGAAGACGCACGCCGTCGGCGGCCAGCGCCCGGATGTGCTCGCCCGGCACGTGCTCATGGTCGAAGGTGACCACGTCACAGCCCTTGGCGAAGGTACGCAGCGCGGCGAGGTCGGTGTGCTCGCCGTACTGCACGTCGGCGGCGACCAGGGCGGCGCCGTCCTCCGGCGTGCGGGCCAGCACGCGCAGCGACTGGCCGAGCGCGATCGCGGCCTGGTGGGTCATCCGGGCGAGCTGCCCACCACCCACCATGCCGACGACGGGCAGTCCGGTACGGGTATCCATGGCGGCGACAGCCTAACCCAGCTGCGCGACCAGGTCCGCGACGGAGGTGACCGGCCGATCGCAGACGGAGCCCCGGCAGACGTACGCGGTCGACGCCCCGTCGATCATCGGCCGGTCCGCCAGCAGCGGCACGCCGGCCTGGTCGGGACGGCCGGCCACCACCACCGCACCGGGCGGCGCGTGCCGCCGCGCCGCCCGTACCAGCGGGTCTCCGGTCGGATCATCGGTGACCACGGCGATCTCGTACGGACCGGACAGCAACGCCTCGCCGACGGCGGCGGCGTAGCCGGTGAACCGGGCGTGCCGGGCGACCACCGGCGCGACGGTGGCCAGCGCGGCCTCGGCGGCGGCCCGGTACTGCGGGGCGCCGCGCAGCGCCGCGTAGCCGGTGAGCGCGGCGGCGGTGGCCGACAGCCCGGACGCGGTGGCGTTGTCGGTCGGGTCCGCCGGCCGGGCGACCAGCTGTTCGGCGTCGTCGGCGGTGTCGTAGAAGCCGCCGTTGTCGGCAGCGAACCGGGCCAGCGCGACGTCCAGCAGCTCACCGGCGAGGTCCAGCCATCGGCGTTCCCCGGTGAGCTGGTGCAGCGCGCAGAACGCCTCGGCGAGGCAGCCGTAGTCCTCCAGCACCCCGTCGGGCGCGCCGACCAGACCGTCCCGGGAGACCCGGCGCAGCCGCCCGCCGACCAGGTGGGTACGGGCCAGGTGCGCTCCGGTCGCAACCGCCAACTCGGCGGCCAGCTCGACGTCGCCGTCGGTGCCGTCTGCGGCGCCGGTCAGGGCGTCGGTGCCGGTCAGGGCGTCGGCGGTGGTGGCGAACTCGACCAGTGCGGTGACGGCCAGTCCGTTCCAGGCGGTCACCACCTTGTCGTCGCGGGCCGGCTGCGGCCGGGCCGACCGGGCCCGGCGCAGCGCCGCCCGGACCCGGTCCAGCTGCTCCGGCGGCGTGTCGTCGACGTCGCGGGCCAGCCGCAGCACGCTGGTGCCGTGTTCGAAGCTGCCGTCGCCGGTCACCCCGTACAGGTCGGCCGCCCACCGGCCGTCGGCCTCGCCGAGAACCTCGATCAGCTGCTGCGGCGTCCACACGTAGCTGGCGCCTTCGACCCCGCCGGTGTCGGCGTCCAACGCGGAGGCGAATCCACCACCGGGTACGGCGAGCGCCTCGGCGAGGAAACGGACGGTCTCCCGGGCGATCCGGCCGGCCATCCGGTCACCGGTGAGCCGCCACAGCAGCGTGTAGACCCGCAGCAGCAGCGCGTTGTCGTAGAGCATCTTCTCGAAGTGCGGCACCGTCCAGGTGCCGTCCACCGCGTACCGGGCGAAGCCGCCGGCGAGCTGGTCGTAGATGCCGCCCCGGGCCATCGCCTCGCAGGTGTGCTGAACGATTTCCAGGCTGTCGGCGGCACCGGTGCGCTGATGATGCCGCAGCAGGAAGAGCAGGCTGAGATGCGGGGGAAACTTCGGCGCCCCACCGAACCCGCCGTGCGTCGGGTCGTACTCCTTGCCCAGCGTCACCGCGGCGGCGTCGAGCAGGTCGGCGGTCAACGGCGTGGTCGCCCCGCCGACCGCCTGCGCCCCGCCGACCGCCTCGGCGACCGCGGCCCCCTGACGCAGTACGGCGTCGCGCTGGTCGCGCCAGGCGGCACCGACCGACTGGAGCAGTCGGACGAAGTTCGGCTGCGGGAAGTAGGTCCCGCAGAAGAACGGGGTGCCGTCGGCGGTGGCGAACACCGTCATCGGCCAGCCGCCATGACCGGTCATCGCCTGGGTGGCGGCCAGGTAGACCGCGTCCACGTCGGGGCGTTCCTCCCGGTCCACTTTGATCGCGACGAAGTTGTCGTTGATCAGCTGCCCGACCGCGTCGTCCTCGAACGACTCGTGCGCCATCACATGGCACCAGTGGCAGGCCGCGTAGCCGACCGAGATCAGCACCGGCACGTCTCGGCGGCGGGCCTCGTCGAACGCCTCCGGGCACCATGGCCACCAGTCGACCGGGTTGTCGGCATGCTGCTGCAGGTACGGGCTGGTCGCCTCGCCGAGCCGGTTCACGCTGGTCGCTCCTCGGGGTCGTGGCACGACCCCGACGGTGTGGGGTCGCACGTTCCGACCATAGCCAGTCGGCGGGCGGCTCACCGCCGGGTCGGCAGCGGAACGTCCGGGTATCGCAGCGCGGTGAGGCCCGCCTCGGCGGCGGCCTGCACGTTCTCCGGCCGATCGTCGACGAAGGTGACCCGGTGGGCAGGCGCGCCGAGCCGGTGCAGCAACGCCGCGAAGATCGCCGGATCGGGTTTGATCAGCGCCAGCCGGCAGCTGAACAGCCGGTGGTGGAACACCCCCGCCCAGTCGGCCGCGTCGATCGCCGTGGCGATGGACGCGGGGGCGTTGGACAACAGCGCCAGGCCGTGTCCGTCGGCGGCCAGGTCGGTGACGAGCTCGACGGTACGTGGATTCAGCTGCGACCAGCTGGCGATGTCGGCCCGGTCCAGTTCGGCCACGAGCGGATCGTCGGCGGGCAGCGGCCGACCGACCACGTGGCTCCAGTAGCGGTCGGCCGGCCAGCCGGCGTCGTAGGCGTCCCGGTGCCGCCAGTACCCCTCGTCGAAGGTGGCCTGCGGCAGCCCGGCCAGCTCGGCCATGGCGGCCACCGCGGCCGGCGGCTGCGGCAGCGAGATGACCTGGCCGTAGTCGAAGACCAGCCAGTCCCGGACGGCGCCGCTGGGCCGGCCGGTCACGACGCACCGTCCGCGCGCAGCGGATAGATCTGGGCCTGCGCGGAGTCCGCCAGGGAGCGGAGCACCGCGAGCACCTTGTCGGCGGGCATCGGCTTGAAGAAGTGGTAGCCCTGCGCGGCGGCACAGCCGAGGGCGGCCAGGGTGGCCCGTTGGTCGGCGGTCTCCACACCCTCGGCGACCACCCGCAGGCCCATCTCGCGGCCCAGCCGGACGGTGTGCCGCACGATGGCGGCGTCGCGTGGCGAGTCGGCCATCCGGACCACGAAGGACCGGTCGACCTTCAGCTCGTCGACGGTGACCCGGGTCAGGAAGGCCAGCGAGGAGAACCCGGTGCCGAAGTCGTCGACGGCGAGCTGGACGCCCATCTCCCGGAGGCTGGCCAGCACCTCGTCGATGATCTCCAGCTCGCTCATCACCACCGTCTCGGTGATCTCCAGCACCAACCGGTGGGCCGGGACCTGGTGGCGGCGCAGCAGCTCGCCGATCTCGGCCGGCAGCTGCGGGTCGAGCAGACTCCGGGCCGAGACGTTGACCGAGATCGGTACGTCGATGCCGTGTACCGCCCACTCGGCGGCGGCCGACAACGCCCGGTCGACGACGTACCGGGTGAACGGGGCGAGCAGCTCGCTGCCCTCGACCGCTCTGACGAAGTGGACCGGGGTGAGCCGGCCGCGGCGCGGATGCCGCCACCGGATCAGCGCCTCCACCCCGGTCGGCCCGCCGGTGGCGAGGTCGACCGCCGGTTGCAGGGCCAGTTCGAGCTGGTCGTCGACGTCCAGCGCGGCGCGCAGTTCGGCCAGCAGCGCCAACTGGTCGGTGTTGGCGGCGTCCTTCGCGCTGTCGTAGCCGGCGACGCTGCCGCCGATCGCCTTCGCCTGACTCATCGCGATGTTCGCCCGACGAAGCAGTTCGTTCATGTCGGCGGTGCCGGCACCGGCGACCACCACGCCGAGTGCGCCTTCGACCGACATCCGCACACCGGCGACCTCGGTCGGCTCGGCCAGCATCGCGGTGATCTCGCGGGCCCGGCGCATCGCCACCCCGGTCGGCGAGGTCCGCTCGACGCAACCGGCCGCCGCCGGGCTCAGCGACGTCAGGAGCAGGGCGAACTCGTCGTTGCCGAGCCGGCCGAGCAGCTCGCCGGGGCGGAGCCGGTCGCTGAGCCGCCGGGCGGCGGACTGCAGCAGCTCGTCACCGGCGGCGTTGCCCAGGGTGTCGTTGACCTCTTTGAAGCCCTTGATGTCGAGCAGCAGCAGAGCGACCGGATGATCATGCTCCAGCCGGTGCAGGGCGACGTCGCCCTTGGTGAGCAGCGCCGCCCGGTTGAGCAGCTCGGTCACCGGATCGTGCATCGACCGGTGCAAGGTCCGGTCGGTGAGGTGGCGCAGTGCCCGGTCGGTGGCCGCGTCGTGCAGGGCCGCGGCGAGCGCGTCACCGAAGGCGGAGAGCGCGTTGCGGTCCCGGGACCTCGGCATGGTGCTGGCCGGCAGGTGGATCCGCAGCTCGCCGACGGCGGTCCGGCCGACCGTGAGCGGGTGGACGAGCATCTGGTCGGTGGCGTCGTCGGCGACGTCCTCAGCCGCCGCGACGGGGTCGACGGGGTCGGCCGGCGGCTCCGACCGGCGCAACCCGCCATCGGCGTCGCCGACGTAGCGCCACAGCCTGCCGCCGGCCTGCCGCACGTCGATCTCGACGCGCTCGGCGCCGAACAGGGCGAGCCCGCCGGCGACCCCGGCACCGACGACGGCCGGCTCGTCGAGCTGGTTGAGCGCCCGGGTCGCCCGGGCGAACTCCTGCCAGGCCCGACGCTCGTCCTCGACCCGCAGCCGGTGTCCGTAGGTCTGCTGCAGCAGCCACAGCGCTGGGGGCAGCAGCAGCAGCCAACGCGGATCGTGGCCGAGCATCCCGACCGTGACCAGCCCGACCAGGACGTTGCCGACGAACATCAACAGCTTGTTGCGCAGCACGTGCAGCAGGGTGGCACCGAACGGCCGGCCGTGCCGCAGCGACAGGGCGACCGTGGCCAGGGCGGCGGTGATCAGCAGATAGACCAGCCCGCCGAGCAGCATGGCGGCGGCGAGCAGCGGGGTGAGCTGCTCGGCGTACGGGTCGGCGACCGCCCGGGCGGCGACGCCGGCCGCCGCGACGGCGACGGTCAACGACGCGGTGACCCGGAGAATCTCCGGCACGGTACGGGACTCGGAGAAGACCGACAGCAGGGTCCAGGCGATACCCACGCCGACGGCGGCGGCGGCCGGCAGCCAGCCGACCGGGAGGACGTAGAGCCCGACGATGAGGGCGGCCTCGCCCCAGGTGAAGCTGACCGTGCCGGTGCCGATGCGGAACCGCAGTCGGGCGAGTTGTGCGACGCCGAGCAGTGCCGCGACGATCGCGAACCCGGCCGGGGCCGGGAGTGCCGACGCCTGCGGGGCCGACCCGGTGAGCAGCCCGATGGCGATGGTGGCGACGGCGGCCACACCGACGGCGACGGTGAAGACGGGCAGCCGCCACTGGCCTCCGCCGTCCAGGGCTTCGGTCGTCGCTTCGTACGCGGTCGCAGCCGGTTCCGGCCGCGCCGGCGTCACGGGTCACTCCCGGTGACCGCCGGGCCGTGGACCGATGCCCGGCGCGGACGACCGACCATGATGAGCATCCCTCGCGTCCGTTCCGTACGACCAGGGACGACAGCTGTCCGATCCATGGTCGCCCCTTTCCGCGCGCGGTCGGAGGAACTGAAGGTCCCCGGCGGAAGGCTAAGCCAAAGCCGATTCCGGCAACAGGGGCCACTGGGCCGGTTTACCGGCGGAGGCCCACTGGAGGGGAGAAAAGTCCCTGGTGAGAGCGCATGTAAGCGGTTACAAAGGGGATCCTGGACGCGAGTCGCCTTCTGTCGGATCAAGGACATTGCGTTCGGCCGACGCCGACCCGCCGCCCGGCGCCGCGTCGTCGAACCGCTCGGGCAGCCGACGCAGCCGGGCGTTCATGTTCCGGATCAGGAACACCGTCGCGGCGGCGAGCAGCAGGAGCAGGAACAGTCCCATCGGCCCGGCCAGACCACCGCTGCGGGTGTCCCCGAAGTTGTTCACCGCCAGGACATGGACAGCACTCAGCACGATCGGACCCCTCTGCGTCGCTGACGTCGACTACACGTTACGCCCGGTGGATCAGGAGCGGCCGAGCCCCTCACGAATCCCGGCAAACAGGTCGGATTCCGGCTTCGGGCTCTCGACGAACGACCGGACCAACTCGAAATCCTCGGTCGGCCAGGCCTGCCGCTGCACCTCCATCGGCACCTGGAACCAGAAGCCGTCCGGATCGACCTGGGTGGCGTGTGCGCGCAACGCGTCGTCGCGGACCGGGAAGTAGTCGGCGCAGTCGACCCGGGTGGTGATCCGGTCGCCCTTGTCCGGGCGCTCCTCCCACCGGTCCATCCACTCCTGGTACGGCGACTCCCGACCGATCGCGAGCATCCCCTCGTGCAGCGCGAGAATCCGCGCCTTGGTGAAGCTCATGCAGTAGTACAGCTTCAACGGCTGCCACGGCTCACCACCGACACCCGGGTAGCGGGCCGGGTCACCGGCCGCCTCGAACGCGGCGACGCTGACCCGGTTGCACATGATGTGGTCCGGGTGCGGATAACCGCCGTCCTCGTCGTAGGTGGTCACCACGTGCGGACGGAACTCCCGCATCAACCGCACCAGCGGCCCGGCCGCCTCCTCCAGCGGCTCCAGGGCGAAACACCCGTCCGGCAGCGGCGGCAGCGGGTCGCCCTCGGGCAGCCCCGAGTCGACGAAGCCCAACCAGGCCTGCTCGACGCCGAGGATCGCCCGGGCGGCGTCCATCTCGGCCCGGCGGATCTCGGCAATGTTCTCCCAGACGTCCGGCCGGTCGAGTTTCGGGTTCAGCACGCTGCCCCGCTCCCCGCCGGTGCAGGTCACCACCAGCACCTGGGCGCCTTCCGCGACGTACCGGGCCATCGTCGCGGCACCCTTGCTGGACTCGTCGTCCGGATGGGCGTGCACCGCCATCAGACGCAGTTGCTCAGCCAACGAAAACGCTCCCTCATCCCGTGCCTGACATCCCCTGCCGGCGGCGTCCGGGCCCGGCTGCGACAATGGGGCCCGTCGACCATTCTCGCCGACCGCACCGACACGTCCGCCAAGGAGTTCCGTCCCGGGTGACCGACACGTCCGCCACAACCGCACCGACCGCCGCCATGTTCCCACCCGGGCGGTACGGCCGGCGACGCGCGCCCCGAGTGCGCCGGCCGTGGCTCGTCGCGCTGCTCACGGCGGTGGCGGTGCTGGTCGGGACGGCGATCGCCGGCCGGCTGTACACGCTCTACGGCGACCCGCTGCACCAGCCCGAGGTGATCACCTACACCGAGGCCACCGAGGCCGGGATCACCATCGACTTCGCCGTCACGGTGCCCCCCGGCGGGGCGACGACCTGCCTGGTCAGGGCCCGATCGCGGGACGGGGCGGAGGTGGGCCGGTCCGAGGTGACCGTCCGGGCCGAACCGGGCGAACGACACGTCCGCACCACGTACCGACTGGCCACCGAACGGGTCGCGTTCCTGGGCGAGGTGCCACGCTGCCGACCCGCCGACTGACCAGCCGACCGTGACCCTCGCCACACCCACCGGGGCGGGTGGCGAGCCGGCGGCCGGCACACCCGGGCCGTTGCAACCCCGGTACCTCGGTGCGGATCGCTGGTACGTTGGTAGTTCGACCTCGACCGCCCGCAAGCCCACAAGGAGATCGTCTGTGTCCACGACCGACCGCGAGGCGCCCACCACCTGGCTGTCCCAGGACGCTTACGACCGGCTCCAGGCCGAGCTCAACGAGCTGATCGCCGGACGGACGGCGATGGCCGCCGAAATCAACGCCCGTCGGGAGGAAGGCGACCTGCGGGAGAACGGCGGGTACCACGCCGCCCGCGAGGAGCAGGGCAAGCAGGAGGCACGGATCCGCTACCTGCAGGAGCTGCTGCGTACCGCCAAGGTCGGCGAGGCACCGAACGCGGACAGCGTCGCGCCCGGCACGGTCGTCACGATCCACTTTGACGACGACCCCGCCGACACCGAGACCTTCCTGCTCGGCTCCCGGGAGATCTCCTCGACGACCGAGCTGACCGTCTACAGCCCGGAGTCCGCGCTCGGTCAGGCCATCCTGGGCAGCCGGCAGGGTCAGACGGTGACCTACACCGCGCCGAGCGGCGCGGACATCAAGGTCACCGTCGACAAGTTCGAGCCCTTCGCCGGCTGAATTCGCGGCCGCCGTGGCGGCGGTGGGTCAGTCAGCGGGGACGGGTCAGTCAGCGGTGGCGAACGCCACCTGGTAGCCGCGATCACGGAGCACCTCGACCAACTCGGTCGAGTGCTCCGGTCCGCGGGTCTCCACCGACAGGCCGACTTGGACCTCACCCAACCGCAGGTGCGGGTTGCGCCGCTGATGATCGACGTCGACCACGTTCGCCCGCCGCTCGGCGATCAGCGCCAGCAGCGCGGCCAGCTCGCCGGGCCGATCGCCGCACCGCACGGTGAACCGCAGGTACCGGCCAGCTGCGGCCAGGCCGTACTCGATCACCCGCAACAGCAGCAACGGGTCTACGTTGCCGCCGGACAGCACCGCGACCGTCGGGGTGGACGGCCGCACCGCGCCGGACAGCAACGCCGCCACCGCGGCCGAACCGGCCGGTTCGACCACCTGCTTGCCCCGCTCCAGCAGCATCAGCAGCGCCCGTGACAGGTCCTCCTCGGTGACCGTCACGATCTCGTCGACCAACGTGCTGACGTGCGCGAAGGTCAGGTCGCCGGGGCGTCCCACGGCGATGCCGTCGGCGATCGTACGGTAGTCGGCCAACCGCACCGGGGCGCCGGCGGCCAGCGACGGCGGGTACGCGGCCGCGCTGTCCGCCTGCACGCCGATCACCCGTACGTCCGGGCGCAGCGCCTTGACCACCACCGCGATCCCGGAGATCAGCCCGCCGCCACCCACCGCCGTGACGATGGTGGTGACCTCTGGGCACTGCTCCAGGATCTCCAGCGCCACGGTGCCCTGACCGGCGATGACGTCCGGATGGTCGAACGGGTGGATGAGCACCGCGCCGGTACGGTCGGCGAACTCCCGGGCCGCCTCCAACGCCTCGTCCACGGTGGCACCGGCGAACTCGACCTCGGCGCCGTACCTTCTGGTCGCGGCGACCTTCGGCAACGGCGCGCCGGTCGGCATGAACACCGTCGCCCCGATGTCCAGCAGCCCGGCGGCGAGTGCCACGCCCTGGGCGTGGTTGCCGGCGCTGGCCGCGACCACCCCGCGCCGCCGCTGCCGCTCGGTCAGCCGGGAGATCCGCAGGTACGCGCCCCGCACCTTGTAGGAGCCGGCCCGCTGCAGGTTCTCGCACTTCAACCACACCGGACCGCCGAGCAGGGCGGTCAACGGCCGGGACGGCTCCAGTGGAGTCACCCGTACCACGTCCGCCAGGACGTCCCGGGCGGCCAGGACGTCCGGCAGTCCGACCAGTTCCGTCATACCGTGCTGTCCACTCTAGGCCACGACGGGGCGTGCCGGGGCCACGGTGCCATCATCTCCAGCTGGCCGGCCACGGCGAGCAGCAGCAGCTCCGAGCCGGGCGGCCCGACCAGTTGGACCCCGACCGGCAGGCCGTCCGGGCGCAGCCCGGCCGGCGCCACCAACGCGGGCAGGCCGGCCATGTTCCACGGCGCGGCGTACGGGGCGTACCGCACGCAGCTCCACATGTTCGCCGCCCAGGACCGGCGCGCCCAGCTGGTCGCGGCCGGCGGGGTGCTGGCCAGCGCCGGGGTCAGCAGCACGTCGGCGCGCTGATCGGTGAAGAACCCGGTCATCCGGTCCCGCCAGGCGGTCCGGTCGGCTTCCCGGACGTACCCACGTCGTTGTGCCCACCGGCCGAGCGCGACGTGCCGGCGGGTCCGTGGCTGCAGGTCCCGGCCGCCGGCCCGGCCGGCGGCGGCGTCCTCGGCCGCGGCGGCGAACCAGGTGGACAGCCCGCGCAGCCCCAGCGAGGCCGGATAGTGCAGCTCGGTGCCGACCACGTCGTGGCCGGCCTCGGTGAGCCGGCGCGCCGTCGCCGCCACCGCGTCCCGGTTGGCCGCGTCGGCCCGCAGCCCGGCCACCGGCGAGGTGAGCGAGACCGCCACCCGCAGCCGGCCCGGCTGGACCAGCTTCTCCGGTCGCCGGCCGGCGAGCACCGCGAAGCCGGTCGCGGCGTCCGCCACGCAGGTCGTCAGGATGCCGTGCTCGGTGAGGCCGAACCAGTCCTCGGTACCGAGTTGTCGCGGAACCACGTCGCGGCCCGGCTTGAGCCCGAGCAGGCCACAGCAGGCGGCCGGGATCCGGATCGAGCCGAATCCGTCGTTGCCGTGTGCGATCGGCACCATGCCGCTGGCCACCGCGGCAGCCGCGCCGCCGGAGGAACCACCCGGGGTGCGTGACAGCTGCCAGGGGTTGCGGCTGGTCGCCGTGGCGTCGTCGGTGGTCGCCCAGAGCCCGAGCTCCGGCATCCGGGTGACCCCGACGACGACCGCGCCGGCACCGCGCATCCGGCGGACGATCTCGTGGTCGTGTTCGGCCACCGGGGTCCGCGCGGCGGCCGATCCGCGCCAGGTCGGCAGCCCGGCGACCGGGGTGTTCTCCTTGATCGCCACTGGCACCCCGGCGAGTGGCAGGTTCGCCAGGTCCTCCTGCTCGTCGACCTTCTCCGCTTCGACGATGGCCTCGCCGCCGCGGACCGCCCGGAAGGCGGACAGCTCCGGGTCGGCTCGGGCGATGTGGTCGAGATGGTCGGCAACGACCCGGGTCGCCGAGGTGTCACCCCGGCGTACGGCCCGGGCGATCTGCCGGGCGGTGGTTCCGACCCAGGTCGGTACGATGTCGTGCACGGCACCTCCAGGCAGCCGGTACGCGGTTCGCGTCGCTGTGCGGACCCGTCGCCGGACCCGCCCGGTGTCGGGCCGGCCCGGGGTGGGCCCGCCCGTCGGATCTCGCCGACGGATCCTCAGCCGAGCGCCTGATCCAGGTCAGCCAGCAGGTCGTCCACGGTTTCGATTCCGACAGACAGTCGCACGAGATCGCCGGGGACTTCAAGAGGCGAGCCGGCGGCGCTCGCGTGGGTCATCCGTCCAGGATGTTCGATCAACGATTCGACCCCGCCGAGCGATTCGGCGAGTACGAACAGTCGGGCCCGGTTGCAGATCCGCACCGCTTCCGCCGCACCGCCGGCCGCCCGGAACGAGACCATCCCACCGAACCGGCGCATCTGCTTGGCCGCCGTCTCGTGGCCGGGGTGGTCGCGGTGTCCGGGGTAGAGCACCTGGCGTACCGCCGGGTGCTGGTCGAGGAATTCGACGATCCGCTCGGCGTTGTCGCAGTGCCGTTCCATCCGTACGCCCAGGGTCTTGATCCCGCGCAGGGTGAGCCAGGCGTCGAAGGGCCCGTTCACCGCGCCCATGGCGTTCTGGTGGAAGGCCAGCTCGGCGGCGAGCTCCGGATCGTCGGTGACCAGCGCGCCACCGACCACGTCGGAGTGTCCACCGAGATATTTGGTGGTGGAGTGGACCACCACGTCGGCACCGAGCGCCAGCGGCTGCTGCAGGTACGGCGAGGCGAAGGTGTTGTCCACCACGAGCCGCGCCGCGACGTCGCGGGCCAGGGCGGCCAGTCCGGCGATGTCGGCGATGCCGAGCAGCGGGTTCGTCGGGGTTTCCGCCCAGATCATCCGGGTACGACCGGGTTGTACCGCTGCCCGGACCGCGTCGACGTCGGAGATCCGCGCGGCGGTCCAGGTCAGTCCCCAGCGTTCGGCGACCTTGGCGAACAGCCGGAAGGTGCCGCCGTACGCGTCGTCCGGAATGATCACGTGGTCGCCGGGCCGGCAGACGGTACGCAGCAGCGTGTCCTCAGCCGCCAGACCGCTGGCGAAGGCGAGCCCGGCCCGGCCCCCCTCGATCGCGGCCAGGCATTCCTGCAGCGCGTCCCGGGTCGGGTTGGCCGACCGGCTGTACTCGTACCCGGCCCGGGGCACGCCCACCTCATCCTGGGCGTACGTGCTGGTCTGGTGGATCGGCGGCACGACCGCTCCGGTCCGGGCCTCCGGCTCCTGCCCGGCGTGGATGGCGATCGTGTCGAACCCGTATGTCATGGCACGAGGCTAGGCCATCGGTCCGACCACCACCGCCGGTGGGACGGATGCCCACCCGACCTGCGGGTATCCCTGGCGGGAACGAGCCGGCCCCCGCCGGTGTTGTCCGAGAGGCCACGAACGAGAGGAGTCGCACGGTGTTCCTGCGACCGATGAAAGCGAACCTGCCCGAACCGGGTCAGGCCCTGCCCGGCCGGGACCGGCCGATGCCGGTGGCGGACCGGCACGCGGTGCTCGGTACGCCGTTGACCGGCCCGTGGCCGGCCGGCACCCGGGTGGCGGTCTTCGGGATGGGCTGCTTCTGGGGGGCCGAACGGCTGTTCTGGCGACTGCCCGGGGTCGTGTCGACCTCGGTCGGGTACGCCGGCGGCGAGACGCCGAACCCCACGTACGAGGAGGTGTGCTCCGGCGGGACCGGGCACGCCGAGGTCGTCCAGGTGGCCTACGACCCGACCCGGATCGGCTACGCCGACCTGCTGAAGGTGTTCTGGGAGAACCACGACCCGACGCAGGGCATGCGTCAGGGCAACGACGTCGGTACGCAGTACCGGTCGACGATCTACACCACCGACGCCGAGCAGGCGACCGAGGCCGCCGATTCCCGGACCGCGTTCGCTCCGGTGGTGGCCGCGGCCGGCCGGGACGGGATCACCACGGAGATCCGGCCGCTCGGCGAGTACTACTACGCCGAGGATTACCACCAGCAGTACCTGCACAAGAACCCGGGCGGCTACTGCAACCACGGGCCGAACGGGATGACCTGCCCGGTGGGCGTCGCCCGTAGCGCCGGCTGACCCGGAGCCGGCTGTCGCCGATACTGAGCCGAAGCGGACCGCCGCCGATGCTGAACCGGAAGCCGGCCGCCGCCGATCAGGCGGCGGCCCGCTCCACCTCCCGCAGCATCAACCGCAGCGACTGGCTGTGCTTGGCCGGTGGCAGACTCGCCAGTGCCGATCGGGCGTGTCGCAGCCCTTCGACGCGGTCGCCCGATTTGACCAGCATCAGCCCACGGTGCAGCTCGATGTGGGTGGCGAACCGGGCCAGGCTGGCCGGCCGGGTCCGGTCCGCCCACTCCTGGGCGTCGACCGCGGCCGGGTCGCCGAGGCGGGCGAGCAGCATGCTGGTGAAGGTCGCCATCCGCCACTCGGGCACGGCGAAGTCGGAGATCTGCTCGGCGGAGCAGGTCTGGTCGAAGACCCGGCGGGCCGCGGCCAGGTGCGCCAGCGCGGCGGTACGGTCGCCACGGACGCCGGCGACGTGCGCCTTGGCCATCAACGCGTTGAGCCGCCCGAGCGACGGTCGGTCGGTCAACGCGAGGGCCTGGTCGGCCAGGTCCTGCGCGACCGCGAGGGCGGCACCCTCGTAGCCGAGGGCGAGCGCGGCGCGGCCCCGGACCCAGACCCGCACCGTCCGGTCACCGCTGCGGTCCGCGCTGACCGCCGCCAGCCGGTACCACCGGACGGCCTCCTGCGCCTCCCCGGTGGTCTTGCCGTAGACGCTGAGGAAGCGAGCGGCCAGTCCCCACATCACCGGGGAGCCGAGTTGCTGCTGCAGCACGACGAGGTCGCTGGCGAGCCGATCCTGCAGCTCACCGGCGCCGACGGACATGTAGTCGCGGCCGAGATTGCCGGCCCGCTCCTGCCACTGTTCCTCGGCCGCCGGGTCGCCGAGCGCCGCAGTGAAGCCGCGATGGATCAACTCGGAGACGGCGGCCGGTGCCACCACCGCGGCGGCGAGCCCGGTGATCAGGCCCCGACGTTGCATATGGTCCCCCAAGACCTGCTCGTATGCGGTCACCACGTCGGCCGTCGCTGTCCGCCGCCCCGCCTCGACGTTCGACAGATGGCCCTTGCTGAAGTGGCTCAGCGCGGCCATTTTCGCCAGGCTGACACCAGCGGATTCTCGGGCCTTCCTCAGGGTCTCACCCGTGTCGCTCATATTCCGCCTGCCCACCTGTATTGAAGACCTGCTGAAAACCCAGCCGCGCTTTTCCTGACCTTCGGCTGCCCCTGACGCTATTGACCAGAGGCCGCGGGGATGGCGCGTGGACGCGTTGGACCGAACCTCCACCGACTCGGCGTAACGGCCCGCCGACCTCGCGGCCCATCGACCAGCATGCCAGCGACCGGCCACCATGTGCACCAACGATCTGGGGTCAAGTACACCATCCAGCAAAGACGATGGCAGATGTCGGCCGTGCTGGACAAGTCCGGGCCGACTTCATTCGATCTCCCGTGGCGTGATACCCGAGGCCACCCGAGACTAAGACCATAATCAATCATTGTCATTAACCACCCAAAGTGAGTGCAAGGTAACCATTCGTCACCGCCGGTCGATGCCGCCGGACTGGCCAGGCAGGTCCACGCCCGCGCCCCGGCCAGGCGGTCCACGCCGTCGCCCGGCTCGGCGGCAAAAATCGTTGCCGGCCGCCGTAGCCGCCGGCT
The DNA here is from genome assembly GCF_003751085.1 of Micromonospora sp. Llam0. NCBI lineage: Bacteria > Bacillati > Actinomycetota > Actinomycetes > Micromonosporales > Micromonosporaceae > Micromonospora > Micromonospora sp. Llam0. Next base: position 1,078,348 of record NZ_RJJY01000002.1, read on the forward strand.
AGCGTGGCCACACACGGGAAAGGAGGTGGTCCAGCGTTGTATAGCTATAGGACTCGTGAGGTGGCTGCCCGCTAGCCGCTGTCCTTGACAGCTCCGATCGTCGAGACCGTGTGGCAGCGGTGCGGCGAATCCACGACAGCCACCCGACCCCCGGGGTGCCGGCCCAGTCCAGCCGGTCCGCGTCGAAGACGCGGAAGCCCCGGGGGTCGTCTCATGCCGGTAGGCTCGGCCGGGTGGCGGTCACCCTGCGCACGGCCATCCTCGATGACATCGCCCCGGTCGGTCACCTGCACCACCGGTCCCGGCTCAGCGCGTACCAGGGCATCGTGCCGGATGCCGCCCTGGAGACCTACGGTGCCGACGTCACGGCGCGGTGGTGGGTCGAGCGATGGAGCCATGAACGCGACACGCACCGGCTGACGGTCGCCGAACACCAGGGGCGGCTGGTCGGGTTCACCTACGTCGGTCCGCACGAGGACGGCGAGCCGGCCACCGGTGAGCTGTACGCGATCCACGTCGATCCCGGGCACCAGGGCTGCGGCGTCGGCCGGGCGTTGATCCGCGATGCGCTCGACACGATGCGCGAGCTCCGGTGCCGTCGCGCGGTGCTCTGGGTGTACGCGGCCAACCACCGGGCCCGGAACTTCTACGAAGCGGGCGGCTGGCAGCCGGACGGGGTCCGCCGGGACGGCTGGCTCGGGCCGGTGTCGACTCCGCAGTTGCGCTACGCGCGCGACCTCACGGTCGCCGCAGCTGAGCCGGCGACGCAGGCCGCCGCACCAGGCTGACGGCCACCGGGCTGACCGTCGCGCCGCCGCGCCGCCGCACAAGGCTGACGGCCGGGCGAGAGTACGGGACCGCTGCTGCGGGGGTTCCGTCCAGCCCCGCACTCTCGCCCGGCACTGCCCGCCCTAACCGGGGGAAAACGCCTGGCCGAAGGCGCTCAACCGGCGGAGGCGTGCCGGTTGATCGGTGTGGGCGGGCAACAGTGCGGGACCCCGGGATGCTGGCGGGCGCCCAGGGTCACCGCGGTGGTGAAGCACCATGGTCGCCTGCCCCGGTGACGGACCGTGCCGGGGCAGCGCTTCCATGGCCCTAGTCAACCCCAGCCACCAGCAATCAACCGGACACACTGTGCGACTATCGGCCAGACTTTCCCAGATGCGCCAGCAGGTCCTGGCGGGTGATCACTCCACGTGGTTTGCCATCGACCAGCACCAGGGCCGCGTCGGTGCCGGCCAGCAGCGCCACCGCGTCGCGTACCGGCTGGCCACCGCCCACCATGGGCAGCGGCGGCGCCATGTGCCGCTCGATCGTGTCGTGCAGCTGTGCCTTGCCGCTGAACAGCGCGTCCAGCAGATCCCGTTCGGCGATCGACCCGGCCACCTCGCCGGTCACCACCGGCGGCTCCGCCTTGAGCACCGGCAGCTGCGAGATGCCGTACTCGCGCATGTAGTCGACCGCGTCGCGGATCGTCTCGGTCGGGTGTACGTGCACCAGCTCCGGCAGGCCGCCCGGCTTTGCCGCCAGCACGTCGCCGACGGTCGGCTCGGCCGCCTCGATCCCCAGGAACCCGTACCGGGCCATCCACTCGTCGTTGAAGATCTTCGACAGGTAGCCGCGTCCGCCGTCCGGCAGCAGCACCACCACCACGTCGTCCGGCCCGGCCCGGCCGGCCACCCGCAACGCCGCCGCGACCGCCATCCCGCACGAGCCACCGACCAGCAGCCCTTCCTCCCGGGCCAGCCGGCGGGTCAACTCGAACGACTCCTGGTCGGAGACCTCCACGATCTCGTCACAGACCGACCGGTCGTAGGTCTGCGGCCAGAAGTCCTCCCCCACCCCTTCGACCAGGTACGGCCGCCCTGACCCGCCGGAGTAGACCGAGCCCTCCGGGTCGGCGCCGACCACCCGCACCGCGCCGCCGGACACCTCCTTCAGGTAGCGGCCCACCCCGGAGATGGTCCCTCCGGTGCCCACCCCGGCGACGAAATGGGTGATCCGCCCCTCGGTCTGTGTCCACAGCTCCGGCCCGGTGCCCTCATAGTGCGACTGCGGATTCGCCGGGTTCGCGTACTGGTCCGGCTTCCACGCACCGGGGATCTCCGCCGCCAGTCGGTCGGACACCTGGTAGTAGGAGCGGGGATCCTCCGGCGCGACCGCCGTCGGACAGACGACCACTTCGGCACCGTACGCCCGGAGCACGTTCTGCTTGTCCTCGCTGACCTTGTCCGGGCAGACGAAGACGCACGAATAGCCGCGCAGCTGCGCGACCAGGGCCAGGCCGACGCCGGTGTTCCCGCTGGTCGGCTCGACGATCGTGCCGCCGGGCCGGAGCAGCCCGTCCTGTTCGGCGGCCTCGACCATCCGCAGCGCGATGCGGTCCTTCACCGAGCCGCCCGGGTTGAAGTACTCGACCTTGGCCAGCACCGTCGCGGAGATCCCTGCGGTGACGTTGCGCAGCCGCACCAGCGGGGTGTCGCCGATGAGATCGACAACGCTGTCGTGGTAACGCACCTCGTTGTGCCCTTCTGCTGACGCCGGCGAGGCGCCATCGTCGGGTTGAGGTCGTCAGCCGACAACAGCCCGCTGCCGGCGGTGGAGTATGTCGGGGTCAGCCTACTGGTGCCCGGCCGGTCAGCCGACCACCTGACCGGGCACCACCGACTCGCGCCGGGCCTCCCAGTCCAGGAAGCGTTCGGTCTCGGCGAGCACGCTGCCAGCGAGCCAGGTCACCACGAGCGCGTCGTCGACGATGCCGAGCATCAGCAGCATCGCCTCCGGCACCAGGTCGAACGGGGACGCGACGTAGGCCACGGCCGCGGTCATCAACGCCAGCCGCAGGCCGCCGTCGTAGTCGCCGCGCACGGTGGCCCGGATCATCCGGGGCAGCGCCGCCAACCGCCGCCCCAGTGAGGGACCGCCGCGGGCGCCTGCGGTCAGCGCCCGCCCCAGCGCCGCGAACGCCGCCGCCCGCTTGAGTGTCCTGGCCATCGCGGCCACCTCCTCGTCACCGGGCCTGCCGGATGTGTGTGCCCACCGGCCGCCGACCGTGCCCGGTCGTCGACCCGTGGTGCCCTGCCCTCCATGATGCCCGGGATCGGCAAATGTCGCCGGACACGCGTCCCCAGCCCGGTGGACCCCGCCAGGAATCGGGCTGAGCCCGGCACCGAGTGCCGAGATAATCTCGAAGGACCTAGCACGACGGCAGCAGCGGATCGCAGTCGGGGGGCGCGATGGGTACGGGTGGCGCGGGTACGCGTCCGACCGACCGGACCGTGGCGACGCGGGCCGTCCGGCTGGTGGCGTTCGGAGCCGGTGCCGCCGCAGCGGTCGCGGTGGCCACCGCCGGCACCCTCTACGGGCAGGCCAAACAGGCCCGGCGGATCATCCCGCTGGCCGAGGCACCGCCGCCGCGCGGTGACGGGGTGTACGGTTCCCGGCTGCCCGGGCCGCCGCTGACCCTGGTGGTGCTCGGCGACTCGTCGGCCGCCGGCTACGGCGTGCACCGCCCCCGAGAGACCCCCGGCGCGCTGCTGGCCACCGGCATCTCCCGCCGGCAGCGGCGACCGGTCCGGCTGCACCGGCTGGCGGTGGTGGGTGCCCGGTCGGTCGGCCTGGTCCCGCAGGTGGAGGCGGCGCTGGAGCTGCGACCGGACCTCGCGGTAATCCTGATCGGCGGCAACGACGTCACTCACCGCACTCCGCCGGAGGTCGCGGTCGGGCACCTCGTCGACGCGGTACGGCAACTGCGCGCGGCCGGGGCCGAGGTGGTCGTCGGCACCTGCCCGGACCTGGGCGCGATCAAGCCGATCAAACCGCCGCTGCGCTGGCTGGCCCGTCGGTGGAGCCGACAGCTCGCCGCGGCGCAGACCGTCGCGGTGGTCGAGGCCGGCGGCTGGACGGTCTCCCTCGGCGACCTGCTCGGTCCACGGTTCGCCGCCGAACCGGGCCGGCTCTACTCCTGGGACCGGTTCCACCCCTCGGCCGAGGGGTACGCCATGGCCGCCGCCGTCCTGCTGCCGGCGGCCCTCGGCGCGCTCGGTGCCAGCACCGCGTCGCGTGGTGTGGTCGCCGGCCGGGAGAAGGTGCGGACGCTGCCCCAGGCCGCGCACGAGGCCGTCCGCCACGCCGGCACCGAGGTCCGCGGCACCCGGGTGGCCGGCCGGGAACGCGGTCCGGCCGGCCGCTGGGCCCGGCTGCGCCGTCGGCCGAGGTTCGCCGGCCGGTCCTGGCAGACCGCCGCGCTCAACTGGTTGTTCGGTCCGCCGGGCGGCGATCGGGACGGCGACCACCGCAAGTCGGCCGTATCCTCCGATCAGCGGGTCGGCCTGTCCACCGCCGGACCGCAGGACTGAGCCGTGCGCGACCGCAACCGCACCGACGGAAGGTGACCGCCGTGACGTCGAAAAACATCGCTGTACGGATGGGCCAGGTCACCGCCGCCACGGTCGTCGCCGGTGCGGTGAGCAGCGCCGCGCTGCTGGTCGGGGAGGCGCTGCTGGCCCGTCACCGTCGGTACGCCCAGCCGGAGCTGGGGCTGGCCGTCCGGGTGGCGCTCGGTCCGGCCGGCGGCGCGCCGCTGCGGCTGGTGCTGCTCGGCGACTCGGTGACCCTCGGAGTGGGGGTGGACCGGGTGGCCGACACGGTCGGCGGCCAGTTGGCCAGGCTGCTCGCCGAGCACGCGGGCGGTTCGGCGGTCGCCGGGCGCCGGGTCCTGCTGTCCAGCGTCGGCGTGGCCGGCTCCCGCTCCCGGGACCTGGCCACCCAGGTCGCCCGGGCGCTGCTGGGCGACCGACCGGACGTAGCGGTCGTTCTGATCGGCACCAACGACGCGGCCGCGCTGCGCCGGCCCGGCGAGTCGGCGGTTCATCTCGCCGCGGCGGTACGCCGGCTACGTGGTGCCGGGACGGAGGTGGTGGTCGGCACCTGCCCGGATCTCGGTGCCGCCCGGGCGATCTTGCCGCCGCTGCGTCAGCTCGCCGGGCTGCTCGGGCGGCGGACCGCCCGGGCCCAGGCCCGCGCCGGCCGGGACGCCGGCGCCAGGGTGGTCGACCTGGCCGGCGAGACCGGGGCGGTGTTCCGCGCCGACCCCAACACCTACTGCCACGACGGCTACCACCCGTCGGCCGACGGGTACCGGATCTGGGCGCACGCGCTGCTTCCGGCGGTACTCGCGGCGGCGAACACCGCCCCGCACCGCTGACCCACCGCGTACCGCAGAGCCCGCACCGGTCAGGGCGTTTCGAGCCGGCCGCGCAGCCGCCGCGCCGCAGCCGCCGCCGATTCCAGCACCGCAGGGTCGGGTGCCGCCCGGATCAGGTCGGCGGCGACCACCCGCAACTGGTCGGGCAGCGCGGTGTCACGGCTCAGCCGGGGTATCTGCCGGCCGGGCAGCCCCTCGGCGGCCGCACCCAAGTCGGCCAGGTACTGCACCAGGTCGTGGAACTCGTCCGCTCGGTGGCCGTCACCCGCCGCCCATCGGGGCTGTTCCCAGTGGGCCACCTGCCGGACCAGGAGGTCGACCAGGCGGGTCAGGTGTGCTGCGGCCACCGCCGCAGTCTAGTGCCGGCGACGACAGCCGCGCCGCGCCGACAGTACGGCGCGGCGCGGTCTGTACGAACGGTCAGTCGTCGCCCTGCAGGAAACTGAGCAGTCGAAGGATCTCGATGTAGAGCCAGATCAGGCTGACCAGGATGCCGAACGCCGCCGTCCAGGAGTAGCGCTGCGGCAGGCCGAGCCGGACGCCCTCCTCGACCTCGTGGAAGCTCAACACGAAGCTCAGCGAGGCGACCACGATGCAGATGAGGCTGAAGATGATGGCGACCGGACCGCCACTACGCAGCCCGGTGTCGACGCCGAACAGCGACAACACCAGGTTGATCATCATGACCGCGAAGACACCGACCATCGCGGCGATCAGGCCACGGGTGAATTTCGGGGTGGCCCGGATGACCTTCATCTTGTAGAGGGCGGCCATCAGGAAGAAGACGCCGAAGGTGGCGACCACCGCCTGCAGGACGATGCCCTGGTAGCCGGCGACCACCTCGAAGAACTTGCTCACCAGACCGACGAAGACACCTTCGACGACGGCGTAGGTGACCACCAGCGCCGGGTTCGCGACCCGGGAGAACGAGATGACCAGCCCCAGCACCAGACCGACGATCGCGGCACCGATCCAGGCGCCGAACAGCAGCGAGTCGGGGACCAGGACCCAGGCCGCCGCCGCCGACAGGCCGGTGATGCCGAGCAGGGTGACGGTCTTGACGACGACGTCGTCGACCGTCATGGGCGCGACGGTGGGTGGCGCGGCCGGGTAACCGGCCTGCGTCGGATATGGCTGCCCGGCGCCGGGCTGCCCGTAGGGACCGGCAGGGGCGTACCCGGTGGCCCGCTCCCGCTCGGCCGCCTGGCCGAGCCGGGCCAGGACCGGGTTGGATGTCTTCACTGTCCAGCCTCCCTCAGGGGGTTGTCACACGATGGTGTGAGGTCAAGGGTAGACGGCCCGATCGACGCCGCGTAGGACCGGCGGCTGCGGACGGGCTCCGGCCGGTGACACCGGGGGCGCAGACGGCAACGGGCGACGCCGAGGTACCCGGGGCGGGAATCGAACCCGCACGCTTTTCAGCAGCCGCTTTTAAGGCAGCCGTGTCTGCCATTCCACCACCCGGGCCGGCGGGTCGGCCGGGCTACGCCCGGCCGTACCCGATCGCCGACACGCCACGCGCTGGTACGCGACGGCACGATGTCACGGTAGCGGGTCGCGCCCAGCCGGACGCAGCCCGGCCGGCCGACGGCACTAGGGTGCGAACCGTGAGCCGCTCAGCAACCGCAGCGCAGGACACCGGCCCCGTTCCGCCCCGGCCCGGCGGGCCCTCGGCGGCCGGCTCCCGGTGGTCCCGGATCGTCGCGGCGGCCCGTGGACACCGGGTGGACGCCGTGGTGTGCCTGCTCTTCGTCCTGTTCGCCGGCCTGCTGACCCACCAGCTCTGGCCCGCACCCGGTGCCCGTCTGCTGGCCTTCAACCCGGAGGACCAGACCCTGTACGAGTGGTTCCTGGCCAGCGACGCGCGGCTGCTGTTCGGCGACTTCGGCCTGCTCAGTGACCGGCTGAACGCCCCCGACGGGGTGAACCTGATGGCCAACACGACGGTCATCGCGCTCGGCTTCCTGATGGCCCCGGTCACCGTGCTCTTCGGCGCCCCGGTGAGCTTCGCGCTGCTGGTCGCCGGCAACCTGGCCGCCAGCGCGATCGCGTTCTACCTCCTGTTCGCCCGGACCCTCGGGACGCACCGGCTGGCCGCGGCGACCGGCGGTGCGTTCTGCGGGTTCGCCCCCGGGATGGTCTCGCAGAGCAACAGCCACCTGCACATGACCGCACTGTGGCTGATTCCGGTCATGGTGTGGCTGCTGATCCGGATCATGCGGGCCGCCGACCCGACCGGCTCGACACCCGGCGGGCGGATTCTCGGGCCGGCCGGCCGGCCCGACCGCCGCCGGATCGTCACCTCCGGCGGCTGGCTCGGAGTCGTGGTCGCGGTCCAGGTGTTCGTCGGCGAGGAGGTGCTCTTCCTCACCGCCGTCACGCTGATCATCATGGCGGCGGCGTTCGCCGCGACCAGGCCCCTTTACGTGTGGCGGATCCTGCCGAACTTCGTCGCCGGGATGCTCGTCGCCGTGGCCGTTGGCGTGGTGCTGCTCGGGTATCCGCTGTGGTTCCAGTTCGCCGGGCCGCAGGGCGTCTCCGACGGCGTGTTCGACCCGGCGTACTTCTCGGCCGATCTGGCGAGCTGGCCGGCGGTGTCCGAGCTGTCGGTGGCCGGTTCGGCGGCTGCCGCCGAGCTGACCACCGGCCCGGCCGAGTACAACACCTTCCTCGGCTGGCCGCTGGTGCTGGTCACGGTCGCCGCCACCGGCTGGTTGATCCGGCGACCGGTGGTGATCGCCTGCGCCGCCGGGACGCTGCTGATGGCGGGGCTTTCGCTCGGCCCGCGGATCGTCGTCAACGGCGCCGAGACCGACGTCCCCGGGCCGTACGCCCTGCTCGACGGGATGCCGGTGGTGGACGGCGCGCTACCGATGCGGTTCGCCCTCGCGGTGATCCCGTTGATCGCAGTCATCCTGACCCTCGCCGTCGACCGGGTGCTGCGGCTCGGCTGGCGGCCGGCCCGGCTGGCCGGCCCGGCCGTCGTCGCGGTGGCGCTGCTCCCGGTCGTGCCGGCCCCGCTGCCGGCGATGGACCGTGACCCGTTGCCGGAGTTCATCGTCGGCGGCCACTGGCGGAGCTGCGTACCAGCCGGCGGGGTGCTGGTGCCGGTGCCGCCCGCCACCCCGCCGCAGCCGTGGCCGATGGCCTGGGCCACCGCGACCACGGTCGCCTTCGGCATGCCGGAAGGGTTCTTCATCGGCCCGTACGCCCCAGGTGGCGACGCCTCGATGGGCACGTTCAAACTGCCGACGTCGAAGATCCTCGCCGAGGTGGCCCGGACCGGCGAGGTGCCGGAGATCACCGACGAGGAACGCGCCCGGGCCCGTCGTGACCTGACCCGCTGGGGCGCCGACTGCGTGGTGCTGGTGGACGACACCACGCACGCCGCCGAGCTGCGGCAGACCACCGAGGACCTGCTCGGGCCGGGCCAGCGGGTGGCCGACGCCTGGACCTGGCCGGTCAGCTGACCCGGGCCGGCGCGGCACCCGGCTGGTCGAGTTTCGGGGTCGCCCCGAGGAACTCCTCACGCGGGTCGTGCAGCTGCCCGAGCGCCACCACCTCACGCTTGAGCACCAGCGCGAGCGTCCAGTCGACGATCACCCGCACCTTACGGTTCAGCGACGGGATCCGGCTCATGTGGTACGTACGGTGCATGAACCAGGCCGGCAGCCCGGTCATCTTGATCCCGTACACCTGGGCGACGCCCTTGTGCAGGCCGAGGCTGGCCACACTGCCGGCGTGCTTGTGCCGGTACTCGACCGGCTGCTGCCCACGGACCACCGCCAGGATGTTGTCGGCCATCGTCCGGGCCTGGCGCACCGCGTGCTGGGCGCTCGGCGAACAGTACGCCCCGGGCGGGCCGGTCAGGTCCGGCACCGCGGCGCAGTCACCGGCGCTCCACGCGCCGTCGACCGTCCGGTCGCCGTCGACGACCTGCAGGGTCGGCCGGCAGCTGATCCGCCGCCGCTCGTCGCGGGGCAGATCGGTGGCGTCGAGCATCGGCGACGGCTTCACCCCGGCCGTCCAGACGATCGTGTCGGCCGGGAAGCTGTCGCCGTCGGAGAGCCGCACCAGCCCGTCGACGCAGGACTCCAGCCGGGTGTCCAACCGGATGTCCATCCCCCGCTTGACCAGCTGCTGCACCGTGTAGGCGCCCATGTCCCGGTCGACCTCGGGCAGCACCCGCTGGGTCGCCTCGACCAGCACCCAGCGCATGTCCGCCGGCTTCAGCTCGGGGTAGTAGCGCAGCGCATCCCGGGCCATGTCCTCCATCTCGGCCAGCGCCTCGATGCCGGCGTAACCGCCGCCGACGAAGACGAACGTCAACGCGGTCCGACGGACCTGTTCGTCGGCGGTGGCAGCCGCCACGTCGAGCCGTTCCAGGACGTGGTTGCGCAGGTAGATCGCCTCACCGATGGTCTTGAACCCGATACCGTGCTCCCGCAGGCCGGGGATCGGCAGGGTGCGCGACACCGAACCGGGGGCGACGATCACATGGTCGTAGCTGATCTCCCGGGGCGGCCCGACGATGGGTTGCACCTCGGCGACCTTGCGGGCGTGCTCGATCCGGGTCACCGCTCCGGCGATCACGTGGCAGCGGCGCAGCTCCCGGCGCAGCGGCACGACGGAGTGCCGGGGTGAGATGTTGCCGGCCGCCGCCTCCGGCAGGAATGGCTGGTAGGTCATGTGCGGCTGCGGGTCGACCACGATCACCTCGACCTCGCCCCGGCGCATCTTGCGGGACAGGCGCAGGGCGGCGTAGAGACCGACATGCCCGGCACCGACGACAAGGATCCGTTGCCTGTTCACGTACCCCATCTTCCTCCCGGTTGCCTCTTGACGCCGCCTCGAAAGCCAGATATGTGACCGAGCACGCCCGTGTGAGCCGCCGCACGCCGGCCGACCAGGCCGACCGCCGACCGCGCCGCCCCGGGGCGGTCAGCGGCGCCGGACGGTCAGCGGCGCCGGCCCAGGGTGGCGAGCAGGGCGACCGCGCCGACCGCCACCACCAGCCCGGCCAGCACCGCGAGTAGGAAAGGCTGACCGGCGGTCCGGCCGGCGGCGGTGATCAGCAGCACCACCAGCACCGCCGAGGCGAGCAGCACCACCGCCACCCGGGTCGACCAGCGCACCACGACCTCGGGGGCCAGCACCACGTCGTACGGCACGGCGGCGGCCAGCGCGGCGAGACTGTGGGTCAGATACAGCAGCGCGCCGACCGCCAACAGCCGCCACAGCTGCACCGGGGTCCCGTACCCGGTGGTGGCGAGCACCCAGCCGCCGATCCCGACCAGGATCGTCACCGTCGGCGCGTGCCCGCGCGGCGCCAACGCCGGCAGCAGCGCGACGGCGAGCAGCGCCGGGCCGGCCCGGCCGAGGAAGACTTCGGCCGGGTAGGCGAGCCCGAACGCGAGTAGCGCGGTGACCGCCACCGCGCCCCGCAGCAGTGCCGGCGCGAGGGTGACCCGGGTGAATCCGGTGCGCACCGCCGTCATCCGGTCCCGGATCGCGGTGATCATCGCAGCACCGCCTTCGGCGCCGACGCCAGTCGGGCCACGTCCCGCAGCACCTGGTCGAGGCTTCCAGCCCCGGCCCAGTTGACCACCGGTACGCCGTGTTCACGCAGCTGCCCGACGGTGTTCTCCCGGTCCAGCCGCCACAGCCGGTACGCCACCTCGGTCCACTGGCCCTGCCGGGGCGGCGGCGCCACCGTGGTGGGCAGCGTGTCGACGGCGACGACGATCCGCCCGGAGCGGGCCATCCGGGCCAGCATCTCCGCCGAACGCGGGTCCACCAGCGGGGTCAGCACCACGACCAGCGCGTCCGAGGAGAGCAGCTGCGGGCCGAAGACCTGGTCGTACGGTTCGTACGGGGTGGGCCGTACCTCGACGTCGAGCAGCCACTCCAGGACCGTCAGGTACTGCCGGCGGCCGGTGGCCGGGCGGAGCCGACGGGCCGTCGGCCCGTACTCCAGCATCGACACCCGGTCACCACGGTGCAGGTAGTGTTCGGCGATCGCGGCCGCCGCCCGGACCGTGGTGTCCAGCACCGACGCACCGCCGGACACCCCACCGGAGCGGCCGACCTCGGTGAGGACGTCGAGCAGCAGCACCACCTCGGCGTCGCGGTCGGACAGGGTCGCGGCGACGTGCAGCTGCCGGGCCCGCAGTGACACCCGCCAGTCGATGCGGCGCAGCCGGTCGCCGGGGCCGAAGATGCGCACCCCGGCCAGTTCACCGCCCTCCCCCGGCCGGCGGGACCGGTGCCCGCCGACCAGCCCGGCGGCGCGGGGCATCGCCTCGTCGGCGTTGAACGGGTCGATCACCGGGTAGACCGGCACCCGGACCGGTTCGGCGACCACCGGCCGGCAGGACAGCAGCCCGTCGCAGGCGATCGCCCGCGCGGCGACCGGCCCGACCGGCTGGCGGCCCCAGCGCAGCGCCACCCCGGTCAGCTCGAAGCCGGCCGCTGAGCCGGTCGGCACCGCCAGGCCGAACGGACGGTCCGGCACCCCACCGCTGGGCCGGGGGCTGGCCGCCGCCGCCAACCGTTCGAGCACCAGCAGCTGGCCACCTCCGGCAGCCTGATCGGCGGCGGCGTCGCCCGGACTGTCGCCGGGCCGGTCGTCGCTGGAACGACCGCCGTCGATCGAAATCGGCGCCAGCACCCCGACCTCGTCGATGCGCAGCCACGGCGACACCAACGCGCGTACCACCACCAGGTCGTAGTCGGCGTCGGCCGGGTTGGCGGCGGCGGCCCGGGCCCCGACCTGGCCGCCCTCGACGAGGTTGGCGTCGACCGCTCCGAGGTCCAGCACCGGCGCGGCGGCCGGCCGGCGGCGCAGCGCGTACGCGGTGCCCAGCGCGAACGGGGTGGCCAGGGCCACCAGGTCGACCCGGCCGAGGATCACCCCGGTGATCAGCAGCAGCCCGGTGATCAGCACCGCCCGGCCCAGCGCCCGGGTCGGCTGCCATTGCGTGGCGGTCATGGCACGCCGCCGCCGGTCACGGCGCCGCGCGGCGGCCGGCCGCCGCGTTGCCCGGTGGGCCGAACCCGCCACCGTAGCTGGGCAGCGCGCCGCTGGCCGGGGCCGGGGTCTGCGCCAGCACCTCGCCGACCACGAACGACGGATCCACCCGGCGCAGCCACATCTCCGGCCGCAGGGTGATCCGGTGTGCCAGCACGGGGGCGGCCACCTCCTTGACGTCCTCCGGCACGACGAAGTCCCGGCCGGCCAGCACCGCCTTGGCCCTCGCCAGCAGCAGCAGCGCCAGCGAACCCCGGGGCGACGCTCCGACCAGGACCGACGGGTGTTCCCGGGTGGCCGCGGTGAGGGCCACGATGTACCGACCGATGGAGTCCTCGACCACCACGTTCTCCAGCGCCGCCTGCATGGCGCGCAGCCCGGCGGCGTCGACCACGGCGGCCAGCTCGGTCTCCTCCTGGCGGCGGGAGATGCGTCGGCGCAGTACCTCCCACTCCTCCTCGTGGGTGGGGTAGCCGAACGACACCCGCAGCAGGAACCGGTCCAGTTGCGCCTCGGGCAGCGGGTAGGTCCCCTCGTACTCGATCGGGTTGGCGGTGGCCAGCACGTGGAACGGCGCCTCCAGCCGGTAGGTGACCCCCTCGACCGACACCTGCTTCTCCTGCATCGCCTCCAGCAGCGCCGACTGAGTCTTCGGCGGTGTCCGGTTGATCTCATCGGCGAGCAGCAGATTGGTGAACAGTGGACCGGCCCGGAAGGTGAAGTCGGCGCTGCGCTGGTCGTAGAGGAACGAACCGGTAACGTCGGCCGGCAGCAGGTCGGGGGTGAACTGCAGCCGACGGAAGTCCAGCCCCAACGCCTGGGCGAACGACCGGGCGGTCAACGTCTTGCCCAGCCCGGGCAGGTCCTCCAGCAGCACGTGCCCGCCGGCGAGAATGCCGGCGAGGACCAGTTCCAGCGCGTCCCGCTTGCCGACCAGCACGGTGCCGACCGAGTCCAGGACGGCGTGCGCGAGCCGGCTGACCTCGGTGGTCGGGGCCGCCACCACGTCGTTCATATCATCTCCAATTGGCTGACGAACACCGCGCAGTCCTTGGCGGACGGCTTGCGCCGGGCCGGGGTGTTCAGGAAGTTCCACAGTTCGTCCCCGCAGATCTCCCGGGCCCGTTGCGGGTCGGTGGCCCGGGTCAGCCCGTACCGGTGCCGTAGCCGCTCGTCGACCAGCTCGCCGAGCACCGGCAGGGTCACCTCGGCGAACCGGGCCGCGTCGCCCTGACCGGCCCGCAGCCGCCGCTCCCACCGGCCGACCGCCTCCCGCAGACCGTCCTCGCTGCCGAAAACGTAGCTGCCGTCCTCCGGGTCAGAGCCGACCCGGCGCAGCTTGACCGGGGGCGGGGCGGCGACCGACCGTACGGTGCGGCGCAGCACCACCAGCGCGAGGCAGCCGGCGAAGACCGCCTCGACGGGCACCGTCAGGCTGAACATCCGCAGCCCGAACAGCACGGCCGCGGTGCCGGCGGCGGCCAGCGCCAGCGCGGTCAGCCAGGACCGGACCCGGCCGGGTGCGCGACGCTCGCGAGGCGGTGCCTCCTCGTCGTGGTAGAGCAGGTCGTCGATGCTGGTCTGCGGGTCACTCACCGGCCGGCCCGCCTTCGCCTTCGCTGGGGCTGGCCGCGGCGGTCAGCTCGGTACGCAGCCGGCGCAGCGCCCACCGCGCCTGCTCCCGGGTTCGTTCGTCGACGTCGTGCCGGGCGTAGCGGGCCTCCCGGTAGACGGCCGCGAACGCCGACAGCACCTCGGCGCTGATCTCGTGCCCGGCGAGCAGCCGGGTGACCAGGTCGGTCGGGGTGTCGCCGATCTGGCGCGGGGTGCCGGCCGCGGCGGCGGCCTGCTCCAGGCGTACCCAGCAGGCGATCACCGCCCGGCGCGGGTCGGCGTCGGCGGCGGAGAGCTCGACCAGGCCGGCGTCGACGGCGGCGACCACTTCGGCCGCGCTGGCCGGGCCGGGCGGTGACGTGCTCCGCCGACGGATACCGACCGGGGCCGACCGGGGCCGGCGGCGCACCACGTCGCGCAGCAGGGTCCACAGCAGCAGGCCGGCGACGACCAGCACGGCAAGGCCGCACAGCGCCCCGGCGAGCAACGGAATCCAGGACGGAAGCTGCTGCTGATCGGCGGCGGCGAAGTCGTCCGGCGGCGGCTGGTTCCTCGGTGCCGTCTGCGGCTGCTGGTAGTCCGGCAGCGCGGGGATGTCCCGTTCGACGGTGGCGTCGGTGCGGCCGACCGGCAGGGTGGAGTTCGCCGCCGCGACCGCGGTCAGCGCGAGCAGTACGGCGATGGCGGCGAGTGGCCACAGCCTGCGGATAGCCGCGGAGTCCATTGCCGGTGGGTGCCCCCTCGAGTCCTCCAGTGGTCGTCCCGGCCCGGTCAAATCCGCCCCGCCAGGCGATTCACCTCGGTGAACACCTCGTCGAGCATGGCGGGTGTGAGCCGTCCGGTGAACGTGTTCTGCTGGCTGACGTGGTAGCAGCCCAGCACGTCGGGCACCGCCCCGCCGCCCGACCAGTGTGCCCCATGGCCGAACACCGGCCGGGGCGTGGGCGGCCGTCGCCCGTACACCCGGGTCATCGCCGGCCACCACGCAGCCCAGGCGAACGCGCCGAGCGCGACCACCACCCGCAGCGTGGGTCTCAGCAGGGCGATCTCCCGGTGCAGCCAGGGCGCGCAGGTGTCCCGTTCGGCCGGGGTGGGCCGGTTCGCCGGCGGGGCGCAGCGGACGGCGGCCACCACCCGGGTGTCCGACAGCCGCAGACCGTCGTCGACCGCGACGCTGGTCGGCTGGTTGGCCAGTCCGGCGCGGTGCAGGGCGGCGAACAGCACGTCGCCGGAGCGGTCGCCGGTGAAGACCCGGCCGGTCCGGTTGCCGCCGTGCGCCGCCGGCGCCAGCCCGAGGATCGCGATCCGGGCGTCCGGCGGCCCGAAGCCGGGGACCGGGCGGCCCCAGTAGGTCTGGTCCCGAAACGCCGCGCGCTTCGTCGCCGCGACCTCTTCCCGCCAGGCGACCAGGTTGGGGCAGGCCCGGCAGCCGGCTACCGCGTGGTCCAGCGCCGGCAGGTCCGGCACCCGCGCCGCCGCACTGGTCACCTCGGACGCGCTGACGCCGGTCACCTCGGACGCGCTGGTCTCGTCGGCTGCGGTACCGGTCACCACGGCTCCTTCCGACGTCGGTCGGCCAGCGGACGACGCACCGCGAGACCGGGACCGGCCGGCTGCGGCGTCAACCGAGTCGGGTCCGGAACATCTCCAAGGTCCGCGCCCAGGCACGCGTCGACGCGTCGTCGTCGTACGACTCCGGCCGGTCGTCATTGAAGAACGCGTGCCGGGTGCCAGGGTAGTCGTAGACCACGCAACCGCCGCCGGCCGCCTCGATGTAGCCCTTGGCCTGCTGGATTCCGTCGGCGGCGGAGGTGCCGTCCTGCTCCGAACAGTGAATCATCGCCGACTTGCCGGCGTAGCCCGCCCAGTCCGGACGCATCCGCTCCCACGGCAGCGCCGGGTAGAACCCGGCGGTGGCGACGATCCGCCCGGTCAGCGTGGCCGACCAGAGCGCCAGGCTGCCGCCGGCGCAGAAGCCGACCGTACCGACGGTGTCGCCCGCCGACTCGGCCCGGCCGGCGAGGTACTCGGCAGCGCCCGCGATGTCCTCGGCCGCCTGGTCCATCGCCAGGCCCATCAGCAGCCGGCGGGCGTCGTCCGGCTCGGTCGCCTGTACGCCGTGGTAGAGGTCGGGGGCGAGGGCCACGAACCCCGCCTCGGCGAGCCGGTCGGCGACCGCGGCGATGTGCGGCACCAGCCCCCACCACTCCTGGATCACGATGACCGCAGGTGCGGCGCCCACCGCGCCGCCCTCCCCGGGTGCCGGCGGCAGGGCCAGGTATCCCTCGCTGGTCCCGCCGTTGCTGCGGTAGCTCACCATCTCGCCCATGGGGGTCCTCCTGTCGGTCAGTCATCGTTGGCTGGCGCGCAGTGGGGCACGTGTCCGGGTAGCCTGACACGCGCCGTGGGGCCGGGGAAGGCAAGCGGAGGGTGGCGTACGCCTCTTGGTGAGCTGCGGTACGTCTGCCGGTCACCGCAAACTCAGGCAGATCCCGTCAGGCTCAGGCAGATCCCGTCCAGGATGTCGTGCTCACTGGCCACCACCGACGACACGTCGGCGCGTTCCATGACGATCCGCAGCACCAGGGCACCGGCGGCGATCACGTCGGCCCGGCCCGGGTGCATCACCGGGATCCGCAGCCGCTGCCCGACCGGCATGGCTAGCAGGTCGGCGGTCACCTCGGCCACCTGGTCATAGCTGATCCGGGCGTGGTGCAGCCGGTCCGCCCGGTAGCTGTCCAGCCGCAGCGCGATCCCGGCCACCGTGGTCACCGACCCGGCGAGCCCGACCAGCGTCGGCGGCGGTCCGGACCGGTCCGGACCCGTCACCACCGACAGCGCCCGGTCGACCGCCGCCGCGATGTCACGTTCGGCGGCGGCGATCTGGGCGGGGGTCGGCGGATCGGCACGCAGGTGCCGCTCGGTCATCCGTACGCAGCCGACGTCCACCGACACCGCCCGGTGCACGGTGTCTGCGCCGACAACGAACTCACTGGACCCGCCGCCGATGTCAACCACCAGGTACGGTGCCGACGCGGTGGCCGCCAGCCCACCGACCGCCCCGGCGAAGGTGAGCCGGGCCTCCTCGTCGCCGGTCACCACCTCCGGGGTCACTCCGAGGGTGGCCTGCACCATCGCCACGAACTCGTCGGCGTTGTCGGCGTCGCGGCTGGCCGAGGTGGCGCACATCCGCACCCGCTCGACGCCGTGCGCGGCCAGTTCGGCGGCGTACCCGGTGAGGGCCTGCCGGGTCCGTTCGATGGCCGCCGGGGCGAGCCGGCGGGTCCGGTCGACGCCTTCCCCGAGCCGGACGATCTCCATCCGGCGGACCACGTCGGTCAGCGGTGCGGCGGCCGACCCGGCCGGCGAGCCGGCTTCCGTGGCCAGGCCGTTCCCGGTCCCGGTCCCGGTCCCGGTCCCGGTCCCGGAGTCTGCCGGCTGCAGCGGATCCGGCAGGTCCGGCAGGTCCGCGATCAGCAACCGGACCGCGTTGGTGCCACAGTCGATGCCCGCCACCCGCGTCGCCACACCGGACACCGTACCGGGTCCGGAGCCGCTGCCGGGCCGTCGGCGTCGGCCGCCGACGCCGTCGGGCGCGGGGGTGCGGGTGCGGTGCTCGTCAGCGCAGGTGCAGCAGCATCCGGGTGTTGCCGAGCGTGTTCGGTTTTACCCGCTCCAACCCGAGGAACTCGGCGACGCCTTCGTCGTACGAACGCAGCAGTTGCTCGTAGACCTGGGCCGGCACCGGAGCCCCGTCGATCTCGACGAAGCCGAAGCTGGCGAAGAACTTCGTCTCGAAGGTGAGCACGAACACCCGGGCCACGCCCAGCTGACGGGCGACGGCGAGCAGCTCCGTCACGATCCGGTGCCCGATCCGCCGGCCCCGGCACTGCGGGTCGACCGCGACGGTACGGATCTCCGCCAGGTCCTCCCACATCACATGCAGCGCGCCGCAGCCGACGATCGTCCCGTCCGCCGGCCGCTCGGCGACCCAGAACTCCTGGACGTCCTCGAACAGGGTGACCGTGGCCTTGCTGAGCAGCCGACGGTCCGGGCTGTACAGGTCGATCAGCCGTCGGATGCCCCGTACGTCGCGGGTCCGGGCCCGCCGGACGACCAGCTCGGCGTCGGATCCGGGATCCGTCACGCCGGTCACCTAGTCCGACTCCGGCGGCGGCGGTACGCAGGGGCCGCCGGCCCACCAGGGGCCGATCAGCTCCCGCACCCGGTCGCCGATCGGGTTGACGCCCGGGCCGACGGCGAGTGCGTGACCCAGGTGGACGTGCAGACACTTGACCCGGCCCGGCATACCGCCGGCCGACACGCCGGCGATCTCCGGGACGTGGCCGATCGCCTCCCGCCGGGTCAGGTAGTCCTCGTGTGCCGCCCGGTAGTCGGCGGCGAACTCGGGATCCTCGGCCAGCTCGGCGGCGTACTCGCGCATCAGTCCGGCCGATTCGAGCCGGCTGCAGGCCGACGTCGCCCGAGGGCAGGTGAGATAGAACAGGGTCGGGAAGGGCGTGCCGTCGGCGAGCCGGGGCACCGTCTCGACCACGTCGGGCAGTTGGCACGGACAGCGGTGAGCGACCGCCCGGGTGCCGCGCGGCGGCCGGCCGAGCTGCGCGGCGACCGCCGCGAGATCGCGTTCGTCGGCTGCTTCGCTCACCGATTCGTGCACCGATTCGCTCACCGAGAGATGCCCTCCGCGTCGGCGGCCTGCACGCTCGACCAGAGCGTGTCGTACCACGGGCCGGCTGGGCCGTCGCGCTCGCCAGCCGGCTCGACCGGCTCGCCCGAGTCGCGGGCGGCACCGTCCGGATCGTGCAGCACCAGCAGCGGAACCTCGCCCGGGTAGACCATGTAGAACCGGCGCTTCGCTTCGATCCGGATGAAGTCCGGGTCCTGCCAGCGCTCGGCCTGCGCGTTGAGCTCGGCGATCCGCTCGCGCTGGGCCTGCTGAGCCTGCTCGATGCGGGCGATGTCGGACTGCTGGGCCAGGTAGACCCGCACCGGATAGGTGTACGCCAGCGCCAGGGCGACCAGCACCACCAACAGCACGGTGGCCCGGCCGGTGAACCGGTTGGGCTGCGGCGCGGTGGTCCGCTTGACCGGGCCGCCGGGCACTCGGCGGCCGGCCGCCGGCCGGCTGGCCGGGCGACCTGGGTCACCGGAGCGGCCCGCAGCGGACCGGGGCGCGCTGGAGCGGGGCGGGGCGGACCGGTCGGCACCGGCCGACCGGGTCGGTCTGCCGCGCTGGTCGGCCCGGGACCCGCCGTCCTGGCCGGTGTCCCGGCCGGCGAGTCGCAGTGGCCCGCGCGAGCCGGACCGGCCGGGCTGGCCCGGCCGGCGGGCCGGGCCCTGACCACTCGGTGTGCGCCGTTGCGGCACCGTCGTCACACCCCTCCCCGGGCGGTTGGCTGTGCGGGACCGGTCGCGGTGCGCCGGCGGCTGGTCGAACCGCCGGCGCGCCGGGACCGGCCGGACCGGACCCGGTCGCCAGGACCGGGCCGGTCGAACCGGCGGGACGCTAGGCGGAACGGTACCTCGGGAACGCGCCGGCCCCGGCGTAGCGCGCCGCGTCGGCCAGCTCCTCCTCGATCCGTAGCAGCTGGTTGTACTTGGCCACCCGCTCGGAGCGGGCCGGCGCGCCGGTCTTGATCTGACCGCAGCCGGTGGCCACCGCGAGGTCGGCGATCGTGGTGTCCTCGGTCTCGCCGGACCGGTGGCTCATCATGCAGCGGAAGTTGCTGCGGTGGGACAGCTCGACCGCGTCGAACGTCTCGGTCAGCGAGCCGATCTGGTTGACCTTGACCAGGACGGCGTTCGCCGCCTGCTCGGCGATGCCCCGGGCGATCCGCTCCGGGTTGGTGACGAACAGGTCGTCGCCGACGATCTGGATCCGGTCGCCGAGCGCGGCGGTCATCGCCGACCAGCCGGCCCAGTCGTCCTCGCCCAGCGGGTCCTCGATGGACACGATCGGGTACTCGCCGACCAGCTTGGTGTAGTAGGCGACCATCTCGTCGGAGGTCTTGCCGGCGCCTTCGAAGACGTACGCGCCGTCGCGGTGGAACTCGGTGGCGGCGACGTCGAGCGCCAGCACGATGTCGGTGCCGAGCTGGTAGCCGGCGGCGCCGACCGCCTCGGCGATCAGGTCCAGCGCGGCGGCGTTGGTGGGCAGGTCCGGGGCGAAGCCGCCCTCGTCGCCGAGGCCGGTGGCCAGGCCCTTCTTCTTCAGCACCGACTTGAGCTTGTGGTAGACCTCGGCACCGCAGCGCAACGCCTCCCGGAAGGTCGGCGCGCCGATCGGGGCGATCATGAACTCCTGCACGTCGACGTTGGAGTCGGCGTGTGCGCCGCCGTTGAGGATGTTCATCATCGGCACCGGCAGCAGGTGGGCGTTCGGCCCGCCGAGGTACCGGAAGAGGCTCAGCTCGGCGCTGTTCGCGGCGGCCTTCGCGACCGCCAGGGAAACGCCGAGAATGGCGTTGGCGCCCAGCCCGGACTTGTCCGCGGTGCCGTCCAGATCCAGCATCTTCTGGTCGATCAGCCGCTGCTCGCTCGCCTCGAAACCGACCAGCTGGTCGACGATGCGCTCCTCGATGTTGGCCACCGCCTGCTCGACACCCTTGCCGGAGTAGCGGTTCGTGTCGCCGTCGCGCAGCTCGATCGCCTCGAAGGCCCCGGTGGACGCGCCGGACGGCACCGCGGCGCGGGCGATGGTGCCGTCGTCGAGCCCGATTTCGACCTCGACGGTCGGATTGCCGCGCGAATCGAGAATCTCCCTGGCGACGATTCCCTCGATGGTAGCCACTGTGTCGCTCCTCGTGATCAAGTCCCGCAAGGCCGCGACGGTGCGGCCGACCGTTCCGGTGGCAGCGTATCGGGCGACGGTGACGCTGCGGGCGCTGGCTTCCGAAACGCGGGATGTACACGTCGGGAACCACCCGGATCCGGCATCGATCCCATTTACTGACATTGATGGCAATCGGTTTGCGGCGGGTGGACAGGATCGGTCACCCTGTCACCATGCGTGCAACGGAGAACCGGT
Organism: Micromonospora sp. Llam0; assembly: GCF_003751085.1. Lineage (NCBI taxonomy): Bacteria > Bacillati > Actinomycetota > Actinomycetes > Micromonosporales > Micromonosporaceae > Micromonospora > Micromonospora sp. Llam0. Next base: position 1,099,246 of record NZ_RJJY01000002.1, read on the forward strand.
TCCGCCGCGCCGCTGCGGCCACCGCCGCCGGCACGCTGCTGTTGGTCGCCGGCTGCCAGACCATCGCCGACGCCGGGCAGACCATCGAGCCGGCCGACCTGGTCAACGAGCTGGCCGCCCGACTCGACGGAGCCAGGGCGTTGACCTACTCGGCCGAGTACCAACTGGTCGGCGGGGCCAGTGCCAGCATCGTGCAGGCGCAGACCCCGCAACGTACGGCGTACGTCTACCCGGGCGGCAAGCTGATCGTCACCGGCGAGACCACCACCGAGTGTGACACCGACGATTCCCCGCCGGTCTGCACCCTGACCAGCGGGCCGTCCCCTTCCACCCAACCAGATCCGGAGCTGTTCACCGACGCCAACGCCGGCGGCCTGGTGACCCCACCGGTGGTGATCACGCTACTCAACGCCACCGCGCTGGATCCGGCGGCCGTGGTGAGCCAGAACGACACCACGATCGCCGGCCGGCACGCCAGCTGTGTGCAGGTCAGCCAGGTGCAGGGGGCGGCGGCGTCCCGGTTCGACGTGTGTGTCACCACCGAAGGCGCGCTGGGCAGCTTCACCGGGGTGGTCGATGGACAGGCCGTCGAATTCGCGATAAGCCGGTACAGTGACACTGCCGACGAGACCGCCTTCACGCTCCCCCGCGGGGCCCGGTCCGTCGACCGTCGACCCGGCCCGGCGTAACGGGCCGTCGGTGCCCGATCCGGCCCCGCCCAGCGATCCGGCCCCGCCCAGCAGATTCGTACCCGACGCCCGGGTGGGCCAGGGTGCCGCTCCGGCCGATCCGTGTCTGGTGGTGGCCGGCCGCCGACTGCTGGTCGGCGCCGACGGCGGACTACCGTCGGTGGCCGATCTACCGGCCGGCACCGAGTGGGTGCCGCTGGGCAGCCTGGACGGCACCCGGGTGTGGGCGGCCGGCCTGCCCGCCGTCGACGACCAGCTCGGCGGCTGGCGGAGCTGGCCGGCGATGGCCGGCGAGCTGGGTGAGCCACTCGCCGCGCTCGCCGGACGCGCCCTGCAGGTGATCACCTGGCGGCGTACCCACCGGTTCTGCGGAGCCTGCGCCACCGAGCTGGCCGAGGTGCCCGGCGAGCACGCCCGCCGCTGCCCCGGCTGTGACCTGTACGTACCGATGCAGCTCTCCCCCGCCGTGCTGGCTGCGATCACCCGCAGCCCCGGCCCCGACGGTGACGAGTTGCTGCTGGTCCGGCACACCTACGGGCCGACCGCTGTCTGGGCCCTGGTCGCCGGGTTCGTCGAGGCCGGCGAGACGCTGGAGGAGGCGGTGCACCGCGAGGTCGCCGAGGAGGTCGGCCTCGACGTGCACGAGGTGGACTACTTCGGCAGCCAGCCGTGGGCGATGTCCGGCCCCGGCGTGGTGCTCGCCGGGTTCACCGCCCGCGCCGCGCCGGACGCCGAACCGGTCGTCGACGGCCGGGAGATCGCCGAGGCCCGGTGGTTCGCCCTGGACGACCTGCCGGCCGAGCTGCCGGCGACGTACTCGATCTCCCGCTGGCTGATCGAACACCAGCGGGGCGGTCGGGCCTCAGCAGCCCAGCAAGGCCGGGCCTCAGCGGCCCGGTCAGACCGGCAGTAGCGCCGGCAGGTGCCGCGGCGGCGGGGAGCCGTGCGCCAGCATCGCGTCGTGCCACTGCCGGGCCGGTACGCCGGTCGGCCGCGCCGCCGCCACCTGCGCCACCTCCGCATAGCCCACGAAGTACGTGGAGAGCTGGGTGAAGGTCAGCAGCGCCCGACGCCATTTGCCGGCCGCTTCGCCCTCCTCCTGGAAACCCCGACCGGTCATCAACGCCATCGCCTCGGCCTGCGACAGCTCCGCGCAGTGCGTCAACTGGTCCAGGATCGCGTTGATGGTCATCCGCAACTGCATCTTCAACTGCTGCAGCCGTACCGGCAGGCCACCGAAACCGGCGTCGACCATCATCTCCTCGGCGTACACCGCCCAGCCCTCCACGAACGGCCCGGACCGGCCGACCGGCCGCACCCGGGTGGTGCCGAGGAACCGACGGGCGTGCGCCAACTGCAGGAAGTGCCCCGGCATCGCCTCGTGCACGGTCAGGTTACGCACCATGTGGTCGTTGTACTCGCGGTAGAACGACTCGACCCGCTCGGCCGGCCAGTCCGTCGGCGTCGGCGCGATGCAGTAGAACGTCGGCACGTCGGCCCGCTCCAGCACCCCGGGCGGGTCGCAGTAGGCCACCGCGACGCCCCGGGCGAACTCCGGCATCTCCTGGATCACGCACCGGTCGTCCACCATCGACACCAGATCGTGGGCGGCGACGAACTCACTGGTCTCCCGCATCGCGGTCTGCGCCAGCGACACGATGGACGAGTCGTCCGGATGCTCGGCGGCCAACCGGGCCAGCGCGGTGCGTACCGTGTCATCGGTGGCCGGCCCACCGGTCAGCTCGGCCGCCGCCGCCCGGATCTCGCCGGTCACCCGCTCCAGATTCGCCCAGGCCCGGTCCAGCACGTCGGCGGCGGTCAGCTCGGTGTCCAGGGTGTGCCACAGCTGGGCCTCCCACAGCCGCCGACCCAGCTGCGGATCCCGCCGGTCGACGTCGCGCTCCCGACTGTCGCGCAGCCAGCCAGCGAACTCGTCCAACGCGTACGCCGCCTCGGCCGCCAGCGGCTCGACCTGGTCCCGCAGCCCCGGCTCCTCGGCCAGCAGCCCCGGCACCTGCTCGCGAACCAGCGCGGCGGTGCCGGCGAACTGGCCGGCGGCGGTCTCGGCGTGAATCGCCGGCACGCCGCGCAGCGTCTCGCGGGCGGTGGCCAGCACGTCCGGTACGGCACCGAGCCGCCCGGCCAGGCTGGTCAGCCGCTGCGCGGCCGGCGCGAACGGGCGAGCGATCAGCCCGTGCAGCAGCGGCCCCGGGTTGTAGACCAGCGGATTCCACTCCCGGGCGCGCACCTCGGTCAACTCGAACAGCCGCCGGTCGACCATGGCCGACAGGATCGCGTGATCCACCCGCTCCTGAGTGGACAGCACGTCCGCGTCGACCTCGGCGAGCGCGTTGGTGGCATCCAGCAGCATCGTCGCGGTCGCGGCTACCCCGTCGACCGACAGGTCCGGCAGCCGGTCGTCGTGGCGGTGGTCACCGGCCGACGACGCCAGGGCGGGGTCGCTGGCCAGCAGCGCGTCGATGATGCGTTCAGCCAGAGGTACGAACGACGCCATGGCACCGACCCTAGGCCATGCCACCGACGCTATGCGTCGATCAACCCGGCGAGCAGCCGGGACTACCGGACCGCACCTCGCCCGGCGAGTCGGCGGCGGCGCGCCGGTCGAGCCAGAACACCAGCATGGCGTGCGGTGCGGTGAGCCCGGCCAGCACCGCGAAGCCGGTGGACACCGCCGCGTCCGGCGTGGTCGAGACGGTGATCGGAACCAGCACAACCAGCACGACCCCGACGGGGATCGCCGCCTGTGCCGCGAACCGGAGCAGCGGAGGACCCAGCCGGCCGGCACTCAACGCGACGGCATTGGCGGGGTCCGCGCACAATAGCCGAGCCACGTGTCGCACCGAGTGGCCAGCAGCGAAGTACGTTGCGAACGCCAGCGCGGGCGGCACCAGCGCGAACACGGCGACGAGCAACCCGAGGTAGGCGGCGTCACCTCGGCGGCCGGCTCGCAGGTCGTCCATCGCGGTGACGACCATCGCCGCGCCGGCGAGCGCGACAGCCGCGCCGCAGAGCTCGGTGGTCAGCAGGTCCGCCGCACCGGAGTCGATGCTCTCCAGCAGCGGATCCACCTGGTCGCGCCAGAGCGCCAACGGTAGCAGCACCGGCGGCGCGCCGTAGGCGAGCACGGCGTACGGCCGAACCGGTGTGCCACGTCCGTCCCGTTGCCGGTGAAACGATTCGTCACCTGCGCCGAAGTGCCCGATCGTGAGCGCCAGGAACGCGATGAGCATCGGGCCGGAGGCGGTGTGGCATATCCACCAGCCAAACCCGGCAGCGCCGACGTACCCGGCCAGCAGGCCCGCCCGTGGTCGCCAGCCACGGGATGGCACCGACAGCCAGGCCGGCACCAGGTGATCGACGGCACCGTGCGGGAGGCCGATCAGCAGACCCGCCAGCAGCGGCAGCGGCAGCGGCGAGTGGCTGGCCGGCCCGGCGGGTCTCAGCGCGAGCAGGTCCAGCAGCAGCACCGCGACCAGTGCCAGCGCGGAAAACCGCCCGGCGCGGCGCAGCAGCCACTGTCCGGTGTCCGGCTGACGCTCAGGCCACAAGCAACTGGTCACGATCGGCGAGCAGCCGCAGCCGGCCCAGATCGACCGCGCTCCAGGCGACCTTCATCAGCGCCGACAGGACGACGAACACAACTGTCGTGGTTAGTTCGTCGAGGATGCCGAGGCCGGACGGTCCCAGCAACCAGACCAGTGTGAAGCCGAGCCACAATGCGGTCAGCAGCCGGGCCACCAGGATGAAGTGTGCCGCCATCGGGGCGGGCTGCCGCGCCGCGGTCATCCGCAGCGGCCCCCAGATGACTACGAGGTTGACCACGCCGACGCCGACGCCGTAGACCGTGTATCGCGTAGTCGGTTCGTGAGCCAGGTCGGCGAGCGTGCCACAGACGATCATGGGGACACTGGCCACGGTCAGGACCGCCACCAGGTCCAACCGCTTGCTGGCCAGGGCGTACGTCCCGGTAAGCACCAGGGAGTAGCCCAGCAGCGGCGCGGTGACGATCCAGTCGGCGTAGTGACCCCAGTGCACGTCATGGTCACCGACCTTGGTGTGTGCGCCGCCGAGCGCCATCACGGCGTGCCAGATAGCGGACCAGATCAGGATGGCGGCCGCGAGCAGGTACGCCGTGACCGGGAGGCCCTTCGGCTCGCGACTCCAGCGGGCGAACCACAACGCGGTTCCGACAGCGAGCACCACGAACGACCACAACCACCCCTGCGACACCACAGGCCCTCGACAATCGGAGACTTTGTCCGATATTGTCGCAGAACTTTCTGCCAGATATCTGCTTATAGGCTATTCGTCCCGACTACCGGTGCCGCGGGAGACGCCTGCGGCGTTGCGGCCCGATGCTTGATCCACTTCGGTCCTGCAACGCGACACGCCGTAGTGCTGTCCGTTGACGCGAAGTGGATCAAGGAGACCCTGGGCGTTTGGTGCGACCGGCCTCCCTGATCGGGGGTACCGGTTGAGTCTGATGCCCGGTCACAGCGGTCGACGCGGCTGTGGGCTGCCGGACAGCGGTGGAAGAATCACCGACCATGAGCGAGCAGGCCGGCACCGACGAGACCGCCCACGAACCGACCGACTCCAGCACACCGGTGTCCGCGCCTCGGCAGCAGCGGTGGACCGGCCGTGCCCCCTGGCTCGCCTTCGGCATCGCAGCCACGGTGCTCGTCGTCGACCAGCTGACGAAGATGTGGGCGGAGGCGACGCTGACCCGGGGCGAGCGGACCCCGCTGGTCGGCGACGCCCTCGGCATCCAGTTGATCTACAACCCGGGTGCCGCGTTCTCCTTCGGTGAGAACACCACCTGGATCTTCACGATCGCCGCCGCGATCGGTGTCGGCGTGACCGCCTGGTTCGCGTGGCGGGCCCGCTCCCGGGCCTGGGCGACCGCCCTCGGCCTGGTCCTCGGCGGGGCGTTCACCCACCTGCTGGACCGGCTGTTCCGGGAGCCGTCGTTCGGGCAGGGCCACGTCGTCGACTTCATCGCGTACTTCGACTGGTTCATCGGCAACGTCGCCGACATCGCGCTCTTCTTCGGCGTCGTCACGTTCCTCACCCTGGAACTGATCGGCATCCGACTGCGGCCCGAGCCGGCCGACTCGTCCGGGCCGTCAGAGCCGTCCGGGCCGTCAGCCGGCGGCGGTGCGGACGGCGGCGGCGTACGCGAGGGTGGCGCGGCGTAACGCGCCCTCGGCGTCCAGACCGTCGGCGCGGGCCTGCGCGACCAGCGCGAGCAGTTGCGCGCCGAGCCGCGCCGACGGCTCCGCCGCGCCACCCGGATCCAGGTCCGCCGCGCCACCCGGCTGCGGGTTCACGGCCGCGTCCGGCTCCGGCAGCGGTACGTCGACCCCGGCGCGCCCGGCCCGCTGCAGCACCTTGTCGGCCAGCGACAGCGCCGGCTGGGCCAGCACGATCCCGTCCATCGGTGACGGGCCGTCGCCCACGCCGGAGGCGGCGCCCGACGCGGCCCGTTCGGCGGCCTTGATCTGCTCCCAGTTGTCGACGATGTCGTCGATGCCATCGACCTGCGCGCCGGCGAAGACGTGCGGGTTGCGGCGGATCATCTTCGCCACCAGGCCACCGGCCACGTCGTCGACGTCCCAGCGTTCGCCGTCCGGCAACTCCTGGGCGAGTCTGGCATGCAGCACCACCTGCAGCAGCACGTCACCCAGCTCGTCGCGCAGCGCCGTCAGGTCACCGGCGGCGATCGCGTCGTGCGCCTCGTAGCTCTCCTCCAGCAGATACCGCGCCAGCGAGTCGTGGGTCTGCTGCCGCTTCCACGGGTCGCCGCCGGGCGAGACGAGCCGGTCCATGACCTCGACCGCGTCGAGCAGCCTGGCACCGGGCGGATCCCAGGAGCCGTACATCAGCTCCAGCTCGGCCAGGCCGGGCTCGCGGGCCAGCCGCAGCCCCAGCCGGCGGGCCAGGTCCTCGTCGCCGGCCGGACCGGCCAGCCAGACCGCGGTACCGTGCTCGGCGGCCGCCGCCAGTAGCGTCTCCTCAGCGGGCTCCGACTCCGACTCCGGTGCCGGCACGGTTACCGAGCCGCCGGCGACACGGATCGCCGTGGCCAGCTCACTGTCCGCGCCAGCGAAGACCGGAAACCGGCGTACGGTGTCCCAGGCTTGCGCCGTCAGCAGCCCGGCCGGCAGCCGGGGCGAGGTGACCAGCAGGACGATCCGGGCGGTCACTGCCGTTCGGAGACCGTACCCGAGTCGCCGTCGCCCAGCGGGATGCCGACCGCGATCACGTTGCCCTGAGGTGCCTGGAAGCTGAGCACCGGGAACTCCAGCGGGCGGTACCGCGGGTTGACCGTGACGTCCTGCTCGGCGACCGCCTCGGCGATCGCGTCGCGGGCGGCCAGCGCGGACCGCAACTGCTCACCGTCGAGTTGACCAGCGGCCTCCTCGTCGGCGACGTCGTCCGGGATCACCCCGGCGGCCCGGCCCCGGTCGACCAGGTCGAACAGCTCCTCCTGGGTCGGCTGCACCTGGCCGCCGGCCTGCAGGCCGGTGACGCAGGTCCAGGCCTGCGCCGCCGCCCGCACGTACTCCGAGTCGGGCGGCAGGCCGAACTGCTGGGCGTACTGCTCCGGGGAGATCGGCTGCGCACCACCCGGCACGTCGAGCTGGGCGCAGACGTCGGCGAGCACCAGGGCACTGACCACCTGCTGCCGGGTCGGCGGCGGCGGGGCACCCTGCTGGCCGGCCTGCTCGCCGAGCCGGTCGCTCAGGTCGTCGATGACGCTGGTCACCTGCTCCTCGGTGTACTGCTCGTCGCCGACGTAGGCGGCGACCCCGGGCTGCGACCGGCAGGCGGACAGTGCGGCGACCCCGACCAGGGCAATGACGGTGATCGACGCCAGGCGACGGACACGCTGCATGGACGACACTCTCTCACGCACCCCTACCGGCCGGTGCACCGACCCGGGCACTGTCCGTCGACGGTGCGGCACCGGAAGCCGCCTGGGCCGGCGGGTCACCGAGCACGTCACGCAGCAGCTGGGCGCACCAGTCCAGCAGCGTCTGGTCGCGCAGCGGCTCGCCGCCGATCCGCCGGGTCGTCGGCCGGGGCACGCTGACCTGGTCGGCGGCCGACTTGTAGACCGAGTCCGGGTGGTAACGCTTGAGCCGCAGCTGCTTCGAGTCGGGCAGCACCAGCGGGGCGAACCGGACATGTTTGCCCTGCATCGACACGTCGGTCAGCCCGTACGCCTTGGCCAGCAGCCGGAACCGCGCCACCGCCACCAGGTTGCCGACCTGCGCCGGTGGTTCGCCGTACCGGTCGGTCATCTCGACGACGATCTCCTGCAGCGCGGCGGCGTCGCGGGCCCCGGCGAGCTTGCGGTACATCTCCAGGCGCAGCCGCTCCACGCCGATGTAGTCGTGCGGCAGGTGCGCGTCGACCGGCAGGTCGACCTTCACCTCGGCGGCTTCGGCGTCGTCGGGTGTCTCGCCCTTGAAGTTCTGCACCGCCTCGCCGACCATCCGCACGTACAGGTCGAACCCGACGCCCTCGATGTGGCCGGACTGTTCGCCGCCGAGCAGGTTGCCGGCACCCCGGATCTCCAGGTCCTTCATCGCCACGTACATGCCGGCCCCCAGCTCGGTGTGCTGGGCGATGGTGGACAGCCGCTCGTGGGCGTGCTCGGTCAGCGGCTTCTCGCGCGGGTAGAGGAAGTAGGCGTACGCCCGCTCCCGGCCCCGGCCGACCCGGCCGCGGATCTGATGCAGCTGGGCCAGGCCGAGCAGGTCGGCCCGCTCCACGATCAGCGTGTTCGCGTTCGGAATGTCGATGCCCGACTCGACGATCGTGGTGCAGACCAGGACGTCGAACTCCTTCTCCCAGAAGCCGACCATCACCTTCTCCAGGGCGTCCTCACCCATCTGGCCGTGCGCCACGGCGACCCGCGCCTCCGGCACCAGCTCGCGCAGCCGCCGCGCCGCCTTGTCGATCGACTCGACCCGGTTGTGCAGGTAGAAGACCTGGCCGTCGCGGAGCAGCTCGCGGTGGATCGCGGCGGCGACCTGCTTGTCGTCGTACGCACCGACGGCGGTCAGCACCGGATGGCGCTCCTCCGGCGGGGTGGCGATGGTCGACATCTCCCGGATGCCGGTGATCGCCATCTCCAGGGTGCGCGGGATCGGCGTCGCCGACATGGTCAGCACGTCGACCGAGGTACGCAGCGACTTCAGATGCTCCTTGTGCTCCACCCCGAACCGCTGCTCCTCGTCGACGATGATCAACCCGAGGGCCTTGAAGCGGGTGGCCGACTGCAGCAGCCGGTGGGTGCCGATGACGATGTCGACGGTGCCCTCGGCGGCCATGGTCAGCGTCTGCTCGGTCTCCTTCGGGGTGGCGAACCGGGACAGCTGCCGGATCTCGACCGGGAACTGGGCCATCCGCTCGGCGAACGTGTTGAAGTGCTGCTGGGCGAGCAGGGTCGTCGGCACCAGCACCGCCACCTGCTTGCCGTCCTGCACAGCCTTGAACGCCGCCCGTACCGCGATCTCGGTCTTGCCGTAGCCGACGTCGCCGCAGATCAGCCGGTCCATCGGCGTCGACTGCTGCATGTCGCCCTTGACCTCGTCGATCGCCGCCAGCTGGTCCGGGGTCTCGGTGTACGGGAAGGCGTCCTCCAGCTCCCGCTGCCACGGGGTGTCCGGGCCGAACGCGTGCCCCTTGGCGGCCTTGCGGGCCGCGTACAGCTGGATCAGCTGGGCGGCGATCTCCCGGACCGCCTTGCGGGCCCGGGTCTTGGCCTTCTGCCAGTCCGAGCCGCCCATCTTGTGCAGCGTCGGCTGCTCCCCGCCGACGTAGCGGGACAGCTGGTCCAGCTGGTCGGTCGGCACGAACAGCCGGTCGCCGGGCTGGCCGCGCTTGGCCGGTGCGTACTCGATGACCAGGTACTCCCGGTCGGCGCCGTTGACCTTGCGCTGCACCAGTTCGACGTAGCGGCCGATGCCGTGCTGCTCGTGCACCACGTGGTCGCCGGCGCGCAGCTCCAACGGGTCGATGGTGTTGCGCCGCCGGCTCGGCATCTTCCGCATGTCCTTGGTGGACGCGCCCCGGCCGCCGCTGATGTCGGCACCGGTGACGATCGCCAGCCGGGCCCGGTCGGCGACGAAGCCGTTGCCGAGGCTGCCACAGGTGACCACCAGCTCGCCGGGGGTCGGGGCGGTCGGCAGGGTCTCGACGAGCGTTGCGCCGATGCCGGCGTCGCGCAGCACGGCGACCGACCGCTGGGCCGGCCCGTGCCCCTCGAAGACCAGCACCACCGACCAGCCGTCGCCGGTCCAGCGTTTCAGGTCGTCGACGACCCGGGCGGTCTCCCCGTGGTAGAGCGGTGCGGGGCTGGCGGTCAGCACCACCGCGTCCCCGACGTCCGGGCTGACGCTCACCGGCGCCGGCGCGTCCGCCCAGGGCGTGACGTCAGAGGTTGCGTCGGTCTCCGCCTCGGCCAGCCCGAACGGCGACAGCGTCCACCACGGCTGGTCGAGCGTGGCGGCCACCGCGCGTACCTCGGCCAACGTGCGGAAGGCGGCTGCGCCCAGGTCGATCGGGGCCTGGCCGCCGACGGCGGCCGCGGCCCAGCTGGCTTCGAGAAACTCCACCGAGGTACGGACCAGATCGTGCGCCCGGGTGCGAATCCGCTCCGGGTCGCAGAGCAGTACGTGGGTGCCGGCCGGCATGCAGTGCAGCAGCAGCTCCATGCTGCCGGTGCCGTCCAGCAGGGCCGGGGCGAGCGACTCCATGCCTTCGACCGGGATGCCCTCGGCCAGCTTGTCCAGGATCTCGCCGAGCTCGGGGTGCTGCTGCGCCAGCTCGGCGGCCCGCTGGCGCACCGGATCGGTGAGCAGCAGTTCCCGGCACGGCGGTGCCCACAGCCGGTCGACGGCTTCGATGGTGCGCTGGTCGGCGACGGCGAAGGTACGGATCTCCTCCACGTCGTCGCCCCAGAACTCGACCCGGGACGGGTGCTCGTCGGTCGGCGGGAACACGTCCAGGATGCCGCCGCGGACCGCGAACTCGCCGCGCTTGGTGACCAGGTCGACCCGCGCGTACGCCATCGCGACCAGCCGGTCGACGACCTCCTCCAGGCCACCACCGGAGTTGCCTCCGGCGGTCAGCTGGACCGGCTCCAGGTCACCGAGCCCTTTGAGCTGCGGCTGCAGCACGGAGCGGACCGGCGCCACGACCACCCGCAACGGCCCTTGCCGTGTCGCGTCACCGCTGACCGTCGGTGCGGTGTCCGCGTCGGGGTGCGCCAGCCGGCGCAGCACGGCGAGCCGCCGCCCGACGGTGTCCGAACGCGGCGACAGCCGCTCGTGCGGCAGCGTCTCCCAGCTCGGGAAGACCGCGACCTGGCCGGCCGGCAACAGCTCACCGAGGGCGGCGGCCAGGTCGTCGGCCTCCCGGCTGGTCGCGGTGACCGCCAGCACCGGTCGCCCCGCCCCGCCGACCTGCGTCTCGGCGGCCACCGCAGCGACCGTGAACGGGCGCAGTGCCGGCGGTGCGGTGACGTCCAGCCCGTCTTTTTCTGGCGTGGCAACCTTGGCCAGGTCCCGTACCCGGGTCAGGGCGGGATCGGCGAGAGCGGCGCTGAGCAGGCCGGCGAGCGCGGTCATGGTCACAACCTTCGCGGTGGGATACGCCTTGCTGTGCGGCGGTGCGCGCTTGGGGCGCACACGCGACGACAACCCCCACGCCCGGTCCGGGCGGGGGTCAGGCCTACCAGCCTATCCGCCCGCAGATCCGCACTCACCCACTAACCTCGCCGGACATGGGCACACCGACCGAGAAACGGTTCGTCGAACTCAGCCACGTCATCCGGGACGGCATGGTCACCTATCCAGGACTGCCTGCCCCGGCGATCACCGAGTGGCTCAGCCGGGAGGCATCGGCCGAGCGGTACGCGGCCGGCACCACGTTCCGGATCAACCAGATCACGATGATCGGCAACACCGGCACCTACCTGGACGCCCCGTCGCACCGCTGGTCCGACGGGGCGGACCTGGCCGGGCTGCCGCTGGAGAAGTTGGCTGATCTGCCGGGCGTGGTGGTCCGGGTACCGCCCTCGACGCGGGCGGTGGACGCCGCGCTGCTGCGCCCGCACCTGGCCGGGGCTGCCGTCGTCGACGGCACGGCCGCCGGCGACGCAGCTACCGGCGGCGGCACGGCCGCCGGCGGGGCGGTGGCGGGGCGGGCGGTGTTGCTGGACACCGGCTGGTCGGCGCATTTCGGCACCGAGCGGTACGCCGCCCCGGACCACCCGTACCTGACGAAAGACGGTGCGGAACTGCTGGTCTCGGCAGGGGTCGCCCTGGTCGGCATCGACTCGATCAACATCGACGACACCGCGCCCGCGGCCAACGGTGCCCGGCCGGCGCACAGCGTCCTGCTGGCCGCCGGGATCCCGATCGTCGAGCACCTGCGTGGGCTCGGCGAGCTACCGGTGTACGGGTTCCGGTTCAGCGCCGTACCGCCGATGTTCGCCGGGCTGGACACCGCGCCGGTCCGCGCGTACGCCATCGTCGACTGACCCGTACTGTCGCCGACCGGGCTACCGGCCCTGACCGTCACCGGCCGCCCCGTCAGCCGGCACCCGTCAGGCTGCGCGGCGGCGTCGGGGCGCGACGTCGTCGCGCAGCAGTCGCGGGATGAGCCAGGTCAGGGCGAGCGCCTGCGCGCCGGCGACCGGCCACTGGTCGACGTCGTCACCGAGTCGAAATTCCAGCAGTACGCCGCCAGCCAGCACCGCCGCCGTACCGGTCATGCCGGTCGGCTGCATTCGGGCCGCCTGCGCTGGTTCGGCCGGATCGAGTTGCCAGCGGCCGACGGCGACGTCCACGTAGGGGTGCACGTCGGTCGCGGCAACTCGCAGCAGGCGAGAGGAGTGCCAGGCGGCGCTGTCGGGCGCGGTGGCGCAGTCGGCGCCGCGCAGACACCACGGCGGATGGGCACGCTTCGGTAGATTGCTCATGGGCCGGGGTCCTCTCCCGGTCAAGGCCCGGGATCATGGAGCGCCAACTCCACCCGGGCCGCCTACAGATCTCATCGCTTCGACCTGCCACGGTCGACTAAGTCAATCTAGGATTACTTGTCATGTCAGGTCAAGCCCTGTCGGTTCTTGACATTGACGCTCGGACGAGATCCGTGATCACATGGGCATACCTGCCACGGAAGTCATGCCCATGCCTGCCTACACGAAGAAGCAACGCCTGATCGACACGCTGACCTCGCGAATCGAGTCAGGCGAGTACCCGCCCGGCGCGAAGCTGCCGTCCGGCACCGAACTGTGCGCTGAGTTCGACGTCTCCCGTCAAGTGGTCCGCGCCGCGATCGACTGGCTCAAGGCGCGTGGGCTCGTCGATGGCGCACCCGGCGCTGGCGTCTTCGTGCGGGAGCAGTCGGATCGGTGACGCAACCGACATTCAGGCGCGACAGTTACCAACGGTCGTCGGGCAGGTCACGCTCGGACATCTGCCGCCAAAACCGGCTCAGCTCTCGTCGGGGGACAGCCTGCCACGGTGCCCGGTTGACGAACCGTGCCCACCAGATGTCCAGCCAGCGCGGAACGTCCTGCCAGTAGCCGCGCTTCCAGAACTCGGGGCTCGAGAAATCGCTCTGGATCGCGCCGACAAGATCCCCCTGGCGGGCGCAGAAGCTCTGGTCCATTTGGTAGGTCAGTCGTTCGCCTTGTGCCGGTAGCGGACAGAGCCGGAACGGACAGCCGTCCAGGCAGGTCATACCCGGCTCGCCACGCTCCTTTGTCGTCAAATTGCGTTTGACCCGCAGTGCCCGGCGGTCGTCGGTGATACAGGGCGGCAGGTCTGATCGGTCAGACCGGGTCAGCCGTTCCTCGCGTCGGTCCGAGTCGTCACCCCGGTTGGCGAGGTTGTAGAGCAGCATGACGTCCGCCAGCAGACGCTGTGCTCGAGGCACCAGCAGACTCCAGCCCATCGAATCCGGAATCCAGGAGGTCTGGTGCCACCTGACCTCCTCCGACGGGCTGCACGCACCGACCCGGCTTGCCGTCTCACTCTCGTCGATCCAGATATAGCGTTCGGGGCGCAGGGTCAGCAGCGCGGATACGCAGAATCGACCGACCTCGACGACAAACGGATGGACCATGCGACGCTCGCCTCCCGGCACGGCGCTGCCGGCCAGGCGGAGCCAGTACCGGACCTGTGCCCAGGGATTGACCACCCTCCCGCCCGGCGGGACAGCCGCATCCGGGTCGTCGGGAAGCGACAGCAGGGTGAGCGCCTGGATCAGGGCGATCTGGCTGTACCAATAACCCGAGTTGCGCAGCGCCAACTCGGCTCGCTCGACCATGAAGCTACGGTCCTGGACCCGGGTGCCCCGGGGCAGGCGGCGAAGGTTCGCGGCGAGCCGGAAGCCCTGGGCCAGCGCCAGCTCAGCCCGGATCGGGAAGCGCACGTTGGGACGATTGGAGTCCCGTTGCGACAACGCATGTAGCCACCAGCCGAGTTGCTCGGTCACCTGCCGCGCAAGCTCTCCAGGCGTCCTGTCTCGGCCAGGAGCGATCGCACCAGCTCTACGGGACTGATGGTCGGGTTCCGATTCATCCTGTTTGTCCTGGCTTTCGAGGGACGCGGAGAGGTAGAGCAGCGGTAGCATCCAGCCGATGATCTGACAGCGGTCCTCGTCACGACCCTGCTGACCCTCAGCAGGCTGAGTCGGTCGGCTGGCCGTCCAGGACCCAGTCCGCGTCTCTTCGGTGCGGACAGACACACGCTCTTCGGCGACGACGGGCTCACGCCCCTTGACGGTCCACCGGCCCGGCCGCCACGGCAACCAGCGCAGCAGCGAGCCATGGCCTGCGGCCGGCGGGCGCGCCGGATCGGGCTGCTGGACGACAGCGGACCGTTGGACGACCTCCGAACGCCGGGTGACATCAAGCCGTCGAGAGCCATCAGCCCTCCGGGTGACATCCGCCAGGGGCGGCGGCGCCAGAACTTCAGGCTCCCGGCACAACTGCCTCGTCGCATCTAGACCACCGAGACCGACTTCGCGGGCCGCTGCCAGCCGAACACGGTACGAATGCTCTTGGATCGCAATCTTGAACAGCTTCTCGTACTGCGGTGTCGCGTCGGAGTGGCCGCCAGCAGTGGTCCGAGCGCTGAGGAGCCGCGCGGCATCACCAGCCCGCCGGACGACGTGAAGCTTGGCCTCGTCCAACGGCCGGTCAGGCGCGGTCGGGTCCTCCAAAAATTCTTGCTTCCATCGCCGACACAATTCATCGACGATCCTTTCTTGCTGCGAGCGGTCACAGACGGCATCGACCTCCAGCGCAGCGGCGTACATCTCCAGTCGCCAACAAGGATTGATTCCGCCGCTATCCTGAAATTTTGCCCGATCAAGGAGAAGACCCACCAGTTGATTCGGCGAATACTCATCCAACCTTCGTGCCACCGGCTTCTCTTCACCCGACCGCCGCCCTTGCCCCCACATTCGAGACATCAAAACCAGCGCACTCAACAGCTCCCGGCTCGGCTGATGGCCACCAAGACAGGACTCCGCCCCCTTCCCGTAGCCGAAGCCAAAGCCAAATAATTCTTGAAGCAGTCCCGGACTCCTCGAATCGAACAGGAACTTGGCAGCCAGATAGGCTTGCAGATAGGCTTTCAGATCGCCGTACTGGAACCGCACACCATCGGCTTCCTCATCCACCAGACCCAACTCATCGCCACGCTGAGTAGCTATAACAATATCATCTTTATTATTGATGTTGATCTTCTCAAGACCTTCTTTTTCCAACTGATCGCGGAGTAAATTTCTCACCTGACCAACGAATACGCTGCTAATTTTGATGTTGCTTTCCCGCGGACAGTGGAACTCTTTGAAATCAACGCGCTGCGGCGATTCTTGACCGAGACCCAGGCAGGCGAATGCTTCGAGGACTCTCCCGGTGAGCTTGCGCTCATTTCGAGTATGGGCGTAATCCACCTGGAGATGCCCGTCAAGCAATGCCTCACACCATCTCTGCAGGAGCGCGAGCCGCACTTGGACACGGTCCCGTGCCCTCAGAGAGTGTTTGGCGTCAGGCCCGACTTCAGTGCACAACTCACGGGGTAGCCGGTCTATCCGTTGCAAGTCCCGGATGATACGTAGGAACATCGGCGACTCCGCGACGTCGGCCGCCTGCACGAGGATCGCGATGTCGGCGATGATCGCGATGTCGGCGATCGACTGATCCGCCAGCGACCCAGAACCTTTTGCATAGTCAATGGCAGGGCCTTCGCCGAGCGGCTCCAGCGCGATGACGGCAGCCTTCATGGCACGCAGCGGATCGTAGGGTCGAGATACTATCACCATAGGTAGGCCATCCTCGAAAGCCCGCCGAATAGCTTCTCGAATGGCACTGTCCCGAGCCGGCGCTCCCTGAATCGCCTCATCCAATCCGTCAGCGAGGACAGCCACCTCATTGGAGAGAAAGAGCTCCCGCCAGAGCCGTTCCTTATGGCCGTCACTAAAAATTTTCGAATCAACCGTCTCCAGAAACTTGTCCCTGGCCAGATCCTTGAAGTTCAATTTCGGGTGACCGACCGTGTCTCGCAGTCGGATCGGAATAGGCACAATTCCACGCGCGGCCAACCTGCGAGTCAACTCGACCAAAGTCGCGGTTTTACCTGCGCCAACTCCCCCGATAAGCACAATCGGAGATCGAGTAGCCGGATCCCGAATCCTGTCGATCAGCACCTCACACAACTCGCGGCGACCAGCCACTTCATCGATAATTTTGGTTGCAGTCGCCACCAGCTCAGTCGGCGAATCACACGCCTTACTTAGATAGAAACGAACAACCCTCCAATGCGCGACCAGGTAATAAGCAACAAAGGCGAGCGCGATACCGACGATCGGACCGACAACGGTCTTTATCTCACCCCACGCGGCGGCCGGACTCCATCGCAACCACGGAAACCACCACGACGGGATCAGCCAGTCCCAGTGCCGCCAATGCCAAAGAAGGTTGACAAGGGGAACCACCAGCTGAAACACGATGACAGCTACGGCGGCCGTAGGCAGCACCCACTTGAACAGGGTGTACCACCCCGTCCGGCGCCACGGGCTGGCGTCCGACTGCCGCGGCTCGATGGTGCGCCGCAGGATTGGCCGCGACTGGTACTCCACCTCCATCTCGGTCTGGCGGACCAGTTGGGCCCACCAGACGCGGGGGGACAGGAGCCAGGATCTTCCGAGCCAGCCGCGCATCACCGTACCCCCGTCCACGGTGCGTCCAGCTGGGGCGAGGTGCCCCCTGCCATCGCGGTCAACGTAGCCCGGTCACTCGTGGTACGAAGGCGTCTTCGTAAAGGAGCAGTCGGATCGGTGACGCAACCGGCCACCGGGACAGCGGTCAGTGAAGCCTGTCGGGCAGGCTCTGCCGATGCCTGTCGCCGCCAGAGTCCCTCGCGAGTTGAGGCTCGCCCCGTTCTCCGGTAGCCGCGCGGTGGCCGCCGGCCTGGCCACCTGGCAGATGCTCCGTGGCCCCGCCTGGCAACGGCTGCTTCCCGACGTCTACGTGGAGGCGGCGGCGTTCGACCCCGACGACCACCGGATGTGGTGCGAGGCGGTAGCGGTGAAGCTGCCCGTCGGCGGGGCGATCAGCGGACTGAGCGCCGCGTACCTGTGGGGTGTCGACCTGCTCCCCCGCAGGAGCCCGGTGCACGTCACCCTGCCTCGCTCGGCCAGATTCGGCGCACACCCCCGGCTGGCCGTCTCCCGTCGCTCGCTCGACCCGACCGACATCACCGTTTCGTTCGGCGGTATCGCGTTGACCACCGAGGTATGCACCGCGTTCGACCTGGGCCGTCTGCTGCCCCGGGCCGACGCGCTCGCCGCACTCGACGCGATGTTGCACCGCCGGCTGCTGTCCGCTGAAGCCCTCACCGGCTATCTCGACACCAACGCTGGCGGACGTGGCATCGCCCAACTGCGTGAGCTCGTCACGCTCGTCGAACCGTTGGCCGAGTCGCCGATGGAGTCGCGGCTCCGGCTCTTGCTGCACGACGCGGGCCTGCCTCGCCCGACAGTGCAGTACGAAGTACGCCGGCCGGCGCAGCAGGCGATGTCGCAGCAGGCGATGTCGCGACGACAGGCACAGGCAGCGGATGGTGCCGGCCAGGGTCGCTTCATTGCTCGGGTCGATCTTGCCTACCCGCAGTGGCGGATCGCCATCGAGTACGAGGGTGACCACCATCGGGAGCGCACGACGTTCCGCCGCGACGTGGGCCGTTACAACGCGCTACGGGCCGCCGGCTGGCTCGTTCTGCGCTTCACGGCGGACGACGTCCTCCGACAAAGCGGACAACTCACCCGGATGGTCCGGCAGGCCATCGCCGAACAACGCCGGTGATCGGATCGAGGGAACCTACATTGTTGTCATCCGGCGGGTTTGACGACAATACAGGTTCCCTCGCTGAGCAGGTGGGGGTGACCGGCTTCCCTCGCTGCGTGGGCGCCGCCCCAGAAGGGGGCATCGCCGGGTCGGCAGGTCGGACCAAAAGGAACATTTCGGGACGGTACGCCGAACGTTGAGACAAGACTCACCAGTTTCCCCGTGGCCGGGGGGATCGCCGATAACATCCAAGTTGTCGGACAGCGCCGTCCTTCGTACTCGCGTGAGGAGCGCCTAGTGACTGAGCTGTCCGCAAACCCGATGCCCGACGCCCAGCAACTCGCCGCCACCCAGCAACCCGCCGCCGCGCAGGCCAGCAGCGCGCAGGCAGGCAACGCGCAGACTGACGCTGCTGGCAGCGGTCAGGATCAGGACGGGCCGGACGCGGCGCTGCGGTCCGACATCCGCCGGCTCGGCACCCTGCTCGGCCAGACGCTGGCCCGGCAGGAGGGTCAGCCGCTGCTCGACCTGGTCGAGGAGATCCGTACCCAGGTGCGCAGTGACGCCGAGGCCGCCGCGGCCCGGCTCGCCGCGATGGACGTCACCACGGGTACGAAGCTGGCCCGGGCCTTCTCCACCTACTTCCACCTGGCGAACATCACCGAACAGGTACACCGGGCCCGGGACCTGCGCCGCCGCCGGGCCACCGAGGGTGGCTGGCTGGACAAGGCCGCGACGTTGATCTCCGCTCGCGGGGTGTCGGCCGACGAGATCGCCGCCGCCGCCCGCCGACTCGCGGTGCGTCCGGTGTTCACCGCGCACCCGACCGAGGCGGCCCGCCGGTCGATCCTGTCGAAGCTGCGGGCGGTCGCCGACGAACTCGACGTGGAGATGTCCGAGGCGGTGCTGTACGGGGCCAGCGAGCACGCCTCGGCGAGCAGCCGGCGCCTGGCGGAGCTGCTGGACCTGCTCTGGCAGACCGACGAGTTGCGGCTGGACCGCCCGGACCCGACCGACGAGGCCCGCAACGCCGTCTACTACCTGCGCGACCTGTACGCCGACGCCGCCCCTCAGGTGCTCGACGACCTCGCCGACACGCTGCGCAAGTTGGGGGTGGAGACATCACCGACGTCGAGGCCGTTGACCTTCGGTAGTTGGATCGGCGGCGACCGGGACGGTAACCCGTACGTCACCCCGGCGGTGACCCGCGACGTGCTGATGATCCAGCACGAGCACGGCATCCAGGCCACCGACGAGGCGATGGACGCGCTGATCAACGAGGTGTCGGTGTCCCGGCGGCTGCGCGGCGTCTCGCTGGACCTGTCGGCCAGCCTGGCCAAGGACCTGGACGCGTTGCCGGAGGTGGCGGCCCGGTTCCGACGTACCAACGCGGAGGAGCCGTACCGGCTGAAGGCCCGGTGCGTGAAGGCGAAGCTGGCGAACACGAGGCTGCGGCTCAACCGGGGCACCGCACACGTGCCGGGCCGCGACTACCGAGGCTCCGACGAGCTGCTGTCCGATCTGGAGCTGATGCGGGCGTCGCTGGCCCGCAACTCGGGTCAGCTGACCGCGGTCGGCAAGTTGGCGTCGGCGATCCGTACGGTGTCGGCGTTCGGTCTGCACCTGGCGACGCTGGACGTACGCGAGCACGCCGAGGCGCACCACGCGGTACTGGCCCAGATGTACGCCCGGGTCGGCGAGGTGACCGACTACAACTCGTTGTCGCGGGCCGAACGGACGAAGCTGCTGGCCGACGAGCTGACCGGCCGCCGGCCGCTGTCCAGCATGGACGCCCCGTTGACCGAGTCGGCGCGCAAGACGTTCAACGTGTTCGGCACGATCCGCGAGGCGCAGCAGCGGTTCGGCCCGGAGGTCGTCGAGTCGTACATCATCTCGATGACGTTGGGCAGCGACGACGTGCTGGCCGCCGCGGTGCTGGCCCGCGAGGCCGGCCTGGTCGACGTGCACAACGGGCTGGCCCGGGTCGGTTTCGTGCCGCTGCTGGAGACCCCGGCCGAGCTGGACGCCGGTGGCGATCTGCTCGACGAGTTGCTGTCGCTGCCGGCGTACCGGGCGATCGTGGCCGCGCGTGGCGAGGTGCAGGAGGTGATGCTGGGCTACTCCGACTCCAACAAGGAGGCCGGGATCACCACCAGCCAGTGGAAGATCCACCGGGCGCAGCGGGCGCTGCGGGACGTGGCGGCCCGGCACGGCGTACGGCTACGGTTGTTCCACGGTCGGGGCGGCACCGTCGGCCGGGGCGGCGGGCCGACGCACGAGGCGATCCTGGCCCAGCCGTACGGCACCCTGGACGGCTCGATCAAGGTGACCGAGCAGGGCGAGGTGATCTCCGACAAGTACACGATCCCCGCCCTGGCCCGGGAAAATCTTGAGTTGACGGTCGCGGCGGTGCTGCAGGCGACGCTGCTGCACACCGAGCCGCGCCAGCCGCTGGAGCTGCTGGAGAACTGGGACGCGGCGATGGACGTGGTCTCCGACTCGGCGTTCCGCTGCTATCGCTCGCTGGTCGAGGACCCGGACCTGCCGGCGTACTTCTGGGCGGCGACCCCGACCGAGCTGCTGGGCGCGCTCAACATCGGCTCCCGGCCGGCGAAGCGGCCGAACACCGGCGCCGGGCTTGGTGGGCTACGGGCGATCCCGTGGGTGTTCGGCTGGACCCAGTCGCGGCAGATCGTACCCGGCTGGTTCGGGGTCGGCTCCGGGCTGGCCGCCGCCCGTGAGGCCGGCCTGTCCGACGTGCTCGGCCAGATGTTCGAGCAGTGGCACTTCTTCCGCACCTTCCTGTCGAACGTCGAGATGATGCTGACCAAGACCGACCTGGGCATCGCGCGGCGCTACGTGGAGACGCTGGTGCCGGGTCCGCTGCAGCCGATCTTCGACAAGATCTCCGACGAGTACGAGCGGACGGTACGCGAGGTGCTGGCGATCACCGGCTCGTCGAGTCTGCTGCAGAACAACAACGTGCTGCAGCGCACCCTGGCGGTCCGGGACACCTACCTGGAGCCGCTGCACCACCTGCAGGTGGCGTTGCTGCGGCAGTACCGCGACTCGGGGGCGGCGACCCGGACGGTGGCGACCGCGCCGGGTGCCCGGCGGGCGCCGAGCGACAACACCGCGCTGGAGCGGGCCCTGCTGACCACGGTCAACGGCATCGCCGCCGGCATGCGCAACACGGGCTGACCCCAGCCCACCGCGGACGCGAACGGCTGGCCCGGCTCACCGCGGACGCAGCCGGGCCGGCCGACCAGCGGGGAGACTGGTCGGCCGGCGCGGGCACCCCCCGATGCGGGCCGCTCGGTACGGTCGGATTCAGCTGGTTTCGCCAGCCACGCTGAATGAACGAAGCCGGTCGATAGCGAGCAGGGTGAACAGCACCGCGATCACCGCGGTCATGATCACCGATACGGTGACCGACACCTGGCCGTCGAACAGTGTCGTGGCGGCCATCCGGTCGGCGAAGGTGACCACGTACTGCTGGACGGAGAGCACCTGGGTGCCGGAGACGATGTTGCCCAGCAGCCCTTCCCAGATCAGGACGTAGACCAGGCCGAGCAGCACCGGACGGCGGGTGACCAGGCTCAGCGCCACGAACAGCGCCGAGTAGGCCAGCGCTCCGGCGGCACTCGCGGCGGCCAGGGCCAGGCCGAGGCGTACCGATTCGGCGAGCACCCCGGCGACGTACAGCGGCACCGCGACGGTCAGCGTGGTGACGCCGAACGCGACGACGAGCTTCGGCAGCACGATCTGCCAGCGCGGCAGCGGCTTGCTGAGTACGTGCACGATGGTGCCGTCGTCGATTTCCGAGCCGAGCACCCCGGTGCCGACGATCAGCGCCACCACCGGCAGCACCACGGCCAGGCCGAGCGCGATCAGGACCGGCTGGGCCCAGTTGCCCGGCGCGACGCCGAGCCACCGGCACAGTACGGCGAGGGCGATCACCAGCACCGGCAGCGGCAGCAGGAGCAGGAACCGGCGGCGGCCGAACAGCCCGCGCGCGGTGATCCACATGACGGTCGAGTTCACGGCTCTCAGGCCTCCACGAGGTAGGAGAAGACGCTCTCCAGGGATTCGTCCGACGGCAGCAGGCGGTGCACCCGGATCCCTTCGGTGAGCGCGATCCGGGGCAGGGCGCGGGTGAAGCTGCCGTAGTCACCGGCCCGTACGGTGATCCCACCGCCCTTGGTCAGGTCGACGCCGGTGACCGAGTCGTGGCGCAGCAGCGCCACCGCCAGGGCGCGGTCGTCGCTGGACTGTACGGCGAACACGTGCGGCCGGTTGGTCATCAGCCGCCGGATGCTGCGGAAGTCACCGGAGGCGGCGAGCCGGCCGGCGACCATCACCTGGACGGTGCCGGAGACCTGCTCGACCTCCTCCAGGATGTGCGAGCTGAACAGGATGGTCCGGCCGGCGTCGCCGAGCGAGTGCAGCAGCGTCATCATGTGCATCCGCTGACGCGGGTCCATGCCGTTGAACGGCTCGTCGAGCAGCAGCACCGTCGGGTCGTGCACCAGCGCGGCCGCGACCCGGGTGCGCTGGCGCATCCCCTTGGAGTAGGTGCCGATCCGCCGGTCCTGCGCCGGGGTCATCTCGACCAGCTCGATCGCCCGCCGGGCGGCGGCCGCCGGGTCGGCCAGCCCGTGCAGTCGGGCGCTGGCCAGCACGAACTCGTACGCGGTGAGGAAGCCGTGCACCGCCTCCCGCTCGCTGACCAGCCCGAGTTTGCGGTAGACGCCCGGGTTGCGCCAGGTGGGTTCGCCGTCGACGGTGACGGCCCCCCGCGACGGCGGCAGGAAGCCGGCCATCATGTGCAGCAGCGTGGTCTTGCCGGCACCGTTCGGGCCGAGCAGGCCGGTTACCCCGGCGCCGAGCGCCATGCTGACGTCGTTGACCGCGACGACGTTGCCGTACCAGCGGGACACCCCGGCGAGCTCGATCGCGGCGGGACGGCCGGCAGAACCGGCGGTCCCGGCGGCGGCGGTCCCGGCCGGGGCCGCGGCGGCCGGGGTGGAGCTCGGGGTCGAGGTGGAGGTGGTCATCGGCGGGCCGCCTTCCGGTAGCGGGCGATCAGGGCGGCGAAGCAGCCGGCGATCAGGACGACGGTGACCAGCCCGTACAGCGGGCCGAAGCCGCCGAGGTCCGGACCGGTGCCGGCCTCGGTCAGCAGCGCGTCGCGGAACAGCCAGATCCCGGTGCCCTGGACCAGGCTGGACGGGGCGGCCAGGCCGGCGAGCTGGTTGGCGGTGACCGACGGCAGCACCGACAGCACTCCGACGATCGGGGCGGTCATCAGGAAGACGGCGACCACACCGCCGGCGGCGAACGCCCGTTTGCCGGTCACCGAGGCGACGACCAGGCCGATGGCGCTGAACACGCCGGCCCACAGCACGGCGTACGCCAGGCCTGGCGCGAGGTCGGTGACCTCGTCCCACACCCCGGACCAGCCGGCGTCGGTGGTGAACGCGCCGCCGAGGAACATCACCAGCTGTGGTGCGCCGAGCAGCATGAACACGGCGGTGGCGAGAGCGGCGAACTTGGCCAGCGGGTAGTCGACGAGCCGCAGCGGCCGGGAGAAGTACAGCGGCAGCACACCACTGCCCAGGTCGCGGGAGACCAGTTCTGGGGCGACCACCGCGACGAAGAAGATCACCAGCCAGCTCATCGTGTCGGCGAACTGTGCGTAGGTGAGCAGCACCTGGCCGATCTGGGCGCGGACGGCGACCAGGCCGGCGGCGGCGACGACCACCACCCCGACAATGAACCAGGGGAAGATCTTGGCCTTGGCGCTGCGGCCGAGCCCGAACGCGGTCCGCAGGCTGTGCGCGTAGAGCGCGCCGACGACGTGCCGGCGGCCGAGCCGGACCCCGGTGTAGCGCTGGTAGCCGATGTCGTGGATGACGCCGCCCGGTGCGCTGTTCGAGGTGGTGCCCGGGCCGGCCGGGCCGGCCGGCGACGGCCCGGCGCCGCGGGCGGCGGTGAGCTGGTCAGACGTTGACACGGGAGTCCTCCGTGGTGGCGAAGAGTTCGGCGACCCGGTGCCGGCGCTGGTCGAGCCGGTGCAGCGGCAGGTCGAGTTCGACGACCGCGGCGAGGATCCGGTCGTACACGTCGGAGCCGGTCTCGGCGGGCACCAGCAGCAGCTGGCCTTCCCGGCTGACCGGCAGGTCGGCTGCGGCCAGCCGGGCGGCCAGCGCCTCGGTGCCCTCGCTGACCTCGATCGCCAGCACGTCACTGGCGGTGGTCATGTCGGAGAGCTGGGCGGAACGCAGCAGCCGGCCGCCGTCGATGGCGATCAGCGAGTCGCAGATCCGCTCCACCTCGCCGAGCAGGTGCGAACAGACCAGCACCGAGATGCCGAACTCGGCACCGATCCGGTGCACCAGGGCCAGCATGGCGTCCCGGCCGGCCGGGTCCAGGCCGTTGGTCGGCTCGTCCAGCAGCAGCAGGTCCGGGTCGTGCACCAGCGCCTGGGCCAGTTTGACCCGCTGCTTCATGCCGGTGGAGTAGCCGCCGATCTGCCGGTACCGCTCCTCGTAGAGCCCGACGTGGCGCAGCGCCTCGGAGGCCCGTTCCCGGGCCGCCGCACGCGGCAGGCCGCTGATCCGCCCCAGGTGGGTGACGAACTCGGCGGCGCTGAGGTCCGGCGGCAGGCAGTCGTTCTCCGGCATGTAGCCGACCCGGGCGCGGACCGCGTCGGCGTCGGTGGTGGGGTTCAGTCCGAGCACCCGGGCCTGTCCGCTGGTCGGCGCGAGCAGGCCGAGCAGGATCTTGATCAGGGTCGACTTGCCGGCGCCATTGGCCCCGACGAGGCCGACGATGCCGGGCTGGACCTCGACGGTCAGGTCGGCCAGGGCCGTCACCCGCCCGCCATACGTCTTGGTCAGCGCATCGGTCGCGATGAGAGTCACCCGGCCAGCGTATGGACTGCTGGCACGTCCCGGGATGGGGTTTCCCCCTGGAGGTTCCCTGAGGAGCACCCCACGCCCGGCCATTAGGGGGACACCGCCGCACCGGAAACCAAGCGTTGCTCTGGTTCGGCCCGGACGAGACGTCGACATCCCGCGATGATGGTCGACATCCTGCGATGGTGACAGAACTCGCCGTGCCAGTCTCGACCGACGGCCGGACGGCTGCGAAACTGTGAGTTCGATCCATTGGGGGTGTGATGACCGACGGCTGGGTGCTGCCTGACGACGTGCTACGGGACGCGCCGGCGTACACGCCGCGGCCGTTCGAGTTGGCCGACCTTGAGCTGATCCTGTCCGAGGCGTACGCCCCGCTGACCGGCTTCCACACCCGCGCCGATCTTGCCTCGTTGCGTAGTCGCGGCCGGCTGGCCGACGGCACCGCCTGGCCGGTGCCGGTCACCCTGGAGGTGCCGGCCGGCCTGGTCGCCGGGCTCGACCTGACGAATCCGCTGCTGCGGGTGTTGGTGCTCACCGACCCGGAGGGTGCTCCGGTGGCCGCGCTGGACGTCGTCGACGCCTGGCCGAGCCGGGACGGCTTCTCGGCGGTCGGCGGCCGGGTGCGCCGGCTCGGCGACGGCACCGGCGGGCCGTTCCAGCGGCTGCGTCGCAGCCCGGCGGAGGTACGCGCGCTGCTGCCCCCGGGCCGGGTGCTCGGGGTGATCGCCGACCGCCCGTTGCACCGCCCGCAGCTGGCCCAGATCGCGCACGCCGCTCGTACCCTCGCCGCGCATCTGCTGATTCTGATCCCGGTCGCGGACGGCGGGGTCAGCGGGCTGCCGCCGGAGGTGCTGGTCCGCAGCGTCTTCGCGGCCCGGGACCGGATGCCGCCGGCGACGCTGGTCGCGGTGCCGTTGACCCGGCGTGGTGACGAGATCCGGGACGCGCTGCTGCGGGCCCGGGTGGCGGCCGCGTACGGCGTCACCCACCTGCTGTCCACCGGCGAGATGCTCTCCGGCGGCGGTCCACGGGTGCTGGTGCCCCGGGAGCTTGCCTACGACAACCGGGACGGCCAGTGGCGCTGGCGCGACGACATTCCGCCGCGCAACCGGCGGCTGGCGCTCGACCAGGAGGAGATCGACGACCTGCTGGACCGGGGTTTTCCGTTACCGGAGTGGCACACCCCGCCGGCAGTGGCCCGGGAGCTGGCCCGGGCCCGGCCGCCGCGCCGGCACCGTGGCCTGGTGGTGTTCTTCACCGGGCTGTCCGGTTCCGGCAAGTCGACCATCGCCCGGGGGGTGGCGGACGCGCTGCGGGAGAGCGGCGACCGGACCGTCACGCTGCTCGACGGGGACGTGGTCCGCCGTGAGCTCTCCGCCGGGTTGACGTTCTCCAAGACGGACCGGGACCGTAACGTCCGCCGGATCGGCTGGGTCGCGTCCGAGGTCGGTCGGCACCACGGGGTGGCGATCTGCTGCCCGATCGCGCCGTACGCTCAGCCCCGGGCGGCGGCCCGGCAGATGGCGAACGACGCCGGCGCCGGTTTCCTGCTGGTCTGGGTGGCGACCCCGTTGGAGGTCTGCGAGGCCCGCGACCGCAAGGGGTTGTATGCCAAGGCGCGGGCCGGCCAGCTGACCGGGATGACCGGGATCGACGATCCGTACGAGGAGCCGACCGATGCCGACCTGGTGCTGAACACCAGTGAGATGAGCATCGAACAGGGCGTGCAGACGGTGCTGCAACACCTCACCGAAACGGGTTGGGTGGAACCGCGGCTGAAGCCGGCCTGACCACCACATCCTCCTTTGTCGCCTTTTCTGCAGATGACGGCAAGTCGGGCGAGAAGCCGCTCTTGTCCGGGTAGCGGTGGCGTTATCCGATGAAGAGCGTTTCGCGCCGCCCAGGCAGGCAGGACAGCCGCCCAGGCAGGACAGGAGAGGCGACATGCCGCTACGCAGTCGGATCCCGGAGCCGCTACGCCGGATCGTGCCCACCCGGTCCTGGTCGTACGGGCGGTGGACGGCCCCGAGTCGGGTGCTGCCGTCGTTCCTGATCTGCGGCGGGCACCGGTGCGGGACGGCCGGACTGCACCGGATGCTGGCCGCTCATCCGCTGGTGCTGCGGGCGGCCCGGCGCGACGGGGTGAGCTTCTTCGACACCTCGTACGAGCGCGGCATCGACTGGTACCGGGGGCACTTCCCCCGCCAGCGCACCGCCCGCCGGCTGCAACGACGCCACGGCGGCACCGCCAGCGCCTTCGAGACCAGCACCTACTACCTCTACCACCCGTACGCGGCGCTGCGGATCGCCCGGGACCTGCCGGACGTGCGGCTACTGGTGCTGGTCCGCGACCCGGTGGACCGGGCCTGGTCGCACTTCCGGGTGGAGCGGCTGGCCGGGCACGAGCCGGAGCCGTCGTTCGCCCGGGCGCTGGCGCTGGAGTCGGCACGGCTACGCGGGCAGGAGGAACGCCTCGGGGTGGAGGCCGGGTACCGCAGCTTCGCCCACCAGCACCACGCGTACCGGCAGCGCGGCGAGTACGCCACCTACCTGGACCGGCTGGCCGTTCAGGTTGGCCGGGAGCGGATCTGTCTGGTGGAGGCCGAACGGTTGTGGACCACGCCGACCAGGGTGTACGGCGAGGTGCTGGACTTCCTCGGCCTGCCGAGGCTGGACGAGGTGCCACCGTTGCCGCCGCCGATGGCCCCGCCGGCCCTGGTCGAGGCAGCGCCGGACGCGCCGACCGACGGCCTGCCGGTCGAGCCGCCCGGTGCCCGTACCCGTCGGGAGCTGGCCGACCATTTCGCCCCGCACGACGCGCGGCTCGCCGGCTGGCTCGGCCGGCCGCCGGTCTGGCGCAGCGCAGTGGCGAAAGCGTTCCGCTGACCCGACCCTACGCAGGCGGCTACCTGGCCGGGGCGTACTTCCATTCGGCCACACCTGCGCGATAGTGTTCGCATCTGTTGGATTGAGTGCGAGCAGGTGGGAGCCGGACGTGGTGCTGATGCTCGCGCCGCAGCGCCAGGCGGCGATCCTGGACCGGGTCCGGGCCGCCGGCGGAGTACGGGTCACCGATCTGGCCGTCGAGTTCGGCGTCTCGGACATGACGATCCGCCGGGACCTGGACGTCCTAGCCGACCGAGGGCTGCTGGCCAAGGTGCACGGCGGGGCCACCCTGGTCGATCCCGGGGCCACCGACGAGCCGGGGTTCGTGGCGAAGTCCGCCCGGCAGCAGGCCGAGAAGGCGGCGATCGCCGCGCACGCCGCCGAGCTGGTCGTCGCCGGCGGGGCGGTGGCGTTGTCGGCCGGCACCACCACGGTGGAGCTCGCCCGCCGGCTGGTCGACGTCCCCGGGCTGACGGTGGTGACCAACTCGATCCCGGTGGCCGACGTGTTCTACCGGGACGGTCGGGGCGACCGGACGGTGATCCTCACCGGTGGGGTGCGTACCCCGTCGGACGCGCTGGTCGGGCCGGTGGCCGTGACCGCTCTCCGCGGCCTGCACGTGGACCTGCTCTTCCTCGGCGTGCACGGGATGAGCGAACGGGCCGGCTACACCACCCCGAACCTGATGGAGTCCGACACCAACCGGGCATTGATCACGGCGGCGGCCCGCCTGGTGGTGCTGGCCGACCACACCAAGTGGGACGTCGTGGGGATCTCCTCGATGGCGGAGTTGGCCGCGGCCCAGGTGGTGGTCAGCGACCCCGGACTACCCGCGCCGGCCCGCGACGTGCTGGCCGGACACGGCGTCGAGCTGTCGATCGCCGACCCACACCGATAGGAACTCAACGCGTGAAACGCAGTGCGGTACGGCTCGCCGACGGGCGGGAACTCATCTACTTCGACGAGCGGGACGACGCCGTCCGGGAAGGACCGGACCGGCGGGAGCTGCCGCCCCCGCCGCCGGCCTCGGAGCTTCGCTACGATCCGTTGACCGACGAGTGGGTGGCGATCGCCGCGCACCGGCAGACCCGGACCTTCCTGCCGCCGACCGATCAGTGCCCGCTCTGCCCGTCGCGGCCCGGCCGGTCCAGCGAGATTCCGGCGTACGACTACGACGTGGTGGTCTTCGAGAACCGGTTCCCGTCGCTGAGCGACCGGGTGGGTGACGGGACGGCCGGCTACCCCGGTGGTACGCCGTTCACCCCGACCCGGCCGGGTCTCGGGCGCTGTGAGGTGGTCTGCTTCACCGCCGAGCACGGCACCTCGTTCGCCGCGCTGGCCCCGGCCCGGGTCCGCACCGTCGTCGACGCGCTGGCCGACCGGACCGCCGAGTTGTCCGCGCTGGACGCGGTGGAGCAGGTGTTCTGCTTCGAGAACCGGGGCGTGGAGATCGGGGTCACCCTGCACCACCCGCACGGGCAGATCTACGCGTACCCGTTCGTGCCGCCGCGTACCCGGTCGATGCTGGCCGCCGCCCGACGGCACGCCGAGGCGACCGGCGGGCGAAACCTGTACGCGGACGTGCTGGCCGCCGAGCGGGCGGCCGGGGTGCGGGTAGTGGCGGCCAACGACCAGTGGACGGCGTACGTGCCGGCCGCGGCGCGCTGGCCGTTCGAGGTGCACCTGGCACCGCACCGCCGGGTGCCGGACATCGCCAGGTTGGACGACGCCGAACGGGACGCCTTCGGGCCGCTCTACCTCGACGTGCTGCGCCGCTTCGACCGACTCTTCGACAGCCGGCAGGGTACGCCGTACATCGCCGCGTGGCATCAGGCCCCGGTGCGTCACGAACGGGAGCTGGGCTACCTGCATCTGCAGGTGTTCACCATCCGGCGGGCGGCGGACAAGCTGAAGTACCTGGCCGGTTCGGAATCGGCGATGGGCGTGTTCATCAACGACGTCCGGCCGGAACAGGCGGCGGCGCTGCTGCGCGACGCCTGACGGCACCCGTTTTCCGCCACCCGAGGCGCTGGCGTCGGTCGATGTCGCCGGCTCGACCGATCCGGTCGACGACGATCCTTCCCATAATGGGATTCCCGAATTAGGATCGCCGGGTGCCCACTCAGGAACACCGGGTACTCACTCGGGAAGACAGGTCATTGACGTCGGCAGGGAGGTAACAGAGTTGTCCTGGTTCGCCCTGGGCTTCCTCCTGGCGCTGGTCGCCTCCAGCGCGTACGCGATCGGTCGCCTGCACCTACGGTTCGCATATCGGGTCGGATACCGACAGGGCCATGCGGACGGCGCCCATCGACAGTTCGGCACCGCTGTACGGATGCTGGAAGATGTTTCCCGCAACGGCAGCGCGGTCTCGCCCGACAGCAGTCGGCCGGCCAGCACGGTGGCGCCATTGCGCACGGAAGGCAGCCGGCCGGCGTCGCCCGGCATCGACGGGAAGATTGACGCACGGGTCGGTCCTCGAGCCGTTCGACTGGAGGACCGACTGCCGGACCTGGTCGGGTCACGACCGCTGGTCGGCGTCCGGATCCACGATGGGCCCGGCCAGCAGCCGCAGCCCCGCCTCGATCCGTTCCCGGTAGCTTTCCGGGCACGGTCGGCTGGACCGCCGAGGCGACGTAGCGCACCAGCCGGTGGCCCGGGTCCA
This sequence comes from Micromonospora sp. Llam0, assembly GCF_003751085.1. Lineage (NCBI taxonomy): Bacteria > Bacillati > Actinomycetota > Actinomycetes > Micromonosporales > Micromonosporaceae > Micromonospora > Micromonospora sp. Llam0. The sequence continues at coordinate 1,129,810 of NZ_RJJY01000002.1, forward strand.
CCGGCCCGTCGCCGTCCAACATCTGACCGATCAGCTCGGCCAGCGTGGCGTCGGCGCGTAGCCCGTCGATCCGGGCACGTTCGACCGGTGTCCAGTGGCCGGCCGTGACAAGTTCCTGGATCAGGGTCTGCGCCAGTTCCTGGATCAGGGTCTGCGCCAGTTCCTGGATCGGGGTCTGCGCCTGCTCGCCGAACGGCGGCCGACACCCGGCGGTGAGCTGATCGACCAACGCCCGCACCGCGACACGCACCGCCGGCTGCCCTGCCGGGTCCATCGTCAACACCACGCAGAATTGGCCACCACTGGCGGTCACCGTTCGTCGGTGTGACTACCACCGTCGGTCATCGTCGGAGATTGTCCCGGTCCTCGGTCATCGCCTCGGCGAACGCCTCGGACAACAGGTGGGCCCAGCTCACCCCGAAAACGTCGACACCGCCGCGCATCATGCTCATGATCGTCGAGACCAGCGCCTGCCGGGTGAACAGCAGCGTGGTACCGGGCACCCGTCGGCCGAGCCGGTCCCAGCCGCCGAACTCGGCGTACAGGAAACGGTCCCGACCACCGGCGCGGTCGTCGGCGGTCATCAATCCGGTCCGCAGGCTTCGCGCCCACACCGCGGTCTCCGCGTCCGGCAGGTCGGCCGGCCCGGCTCCGCCACCCGACCCTGCCGTCCCTTCGCCATTGCCGCCGCCCATCTCATTGCCGTTTGTCGATCTAAATGCCACCGTCGGCCCCCAACGCCTCACATCCGCAATGGCTCTCGCCACCGCTGCCGTCATTGAAACCGCCAGTCGACGCACAGCCGCCAGCAGGCGGGAGCCTTCACGCGGCGGCCACGAAGTGAAGATTGATCACATCCACCGCGGCGGCCGGCTATCCCACCTGCACCCAAATCCCATAATGGAACATACAAAGAGGAACTCCCAGTGTCACGAACGGCACCAGCCGGGCGCGTGTGACTTGAATCACAAATGAACTGGAGAGTTCGATCAGGCGCGCTCAACCGGGCGGTCGAGCCACGGGCCGAGGGCCGCAGATCGACACCGGCAACGACCTCAGCCGGTGATCACAGTGACTTCGCGGTACGGACGAGAAAGTCATTCGTCTCCTCGGGCCCTAATGCGGCGGCCGAGAAGAGATCGAAATGCCGGCGAAATCGCTCCAGGTACGCTTCGCCCTCGACGAACTGGGCGATCTCGTACGCCTCAAGGAAAGCCAGCGGCGGATCCGGATCCAGATCGAGCAGCACGAAACCACCACCCGACGGCAGAACGGGCACCGCCGAGAACGGCAGAATCCGAACCGTCACAGTAGGCAGGTCGTTGGCCGCCGCCAGGGCGAGAATCTGATCATGCAACACCGAACGGTCCCCGACGTGGCGGTGCACCGCAGACTCGTCGACGACAGCGGAAATCTCCGTTGTCGCGGCACCGCCGGTCAACAACTGCTGCCGGGCGGTCGTCAACCGCAGCCGCGCCGCGACCGTTTCTGGATCATGCCCCTCGGCAACCAGTGTCGCCCGGGCGTACTCGGGAGTCTGAAAGAGCGGTGGGACGAAAAGACTGTAAATGGACAGCGACCTCGCAGTCGCCTCAAGACCGACATAGGACCGGAGCCAATCCGGCACCTCGACGCCTTCGCCGAACAGGGAAGCCCGCCAGCCCCGTCGCCCCGCGTCCCTGGTCAGGTCCTCCAGCTCGGCGCGCAACGAGGCGGACGCGCCGTAGACCGCCATCAACGCCCGCAGGGTATGGATCTTCGGAGCCGAGTGGCCATTCTCGAATCGGGAGAGCGAAGACTTGGTCACCTCAGCCCGCTGGGCGGCCGCCTCCAGAGTGAGCCCTTTGCGCTCACGGAGCGCGCGCAACTCCGAGGCGATGCGACGCTTCAGGGCAACGGGCGTTCGGTTCATGGCAGACAGTCTGACACGGCGGGATGGACTGTACCACGCTCGGCGCGACCGTCATGGGCGTACCAATGAAAATTCCATTCGCGGAATTTCCACATCGCCGCGCACGAAACCTACCATGCGACCCGAAACACATCACCGAGACGTCCCATGCCGGGTGACTGGACCGGCCGGACTGGGCACTCCCGACCGACCGAACAAATCGGTCAAAGCCCAGATAACTACCGGCTACCTCGGAAAGGACCGGCGGCCGAGCACGGTCGATCCGATTCGGAATGCGAGCCGGGCCCCGACATGGTTGCGGGGGGCCCGGGACAGGGCCCCCCGCAGGGAAGGGACGGCAGGCTGCTGGTTCACAGCCGAGGATCCACCATCAGCGTCATATTGCTCAGGGCGACCGCCACCGGAAGATCCCCTTGGACGCGACTGGCACCACGTCCACCCTGTTCAACGATCTGCCGGAGGAACCGGTGACGGTGCCGGCCGCGAACTCAGGTGCTCAGCCCTCGCTCAGGCACTCAGGCGCTTGGCCAGGTTGCCGTCGAGAGCCGCCATGAACTCGTCGGTGGTCAGCCACGGAGCGTTACGGTCGATCAGCAGCGCCAGGTCCTTGGTCATCTGGCCCGCCTCGACGGTCTCGATGCAGACCTGCTCGAGCGTGTTGGCGAACTCGGTCACCGCCGGAGTGCCGTCCAGCTTGCCGCGGTGGGCCAGACCCCGGGTCCAGGCGAAGATCGACGCGATCGGGTTGGTCGACGTCTTCTCGCCCTTCTGCCACTGCCGGTAGTGCCGGGTGACCGTGCCGTGCGCGGCCTCCGCCTCCACCGTACGGCCGTCCGGGGTCATCAGCACCGACGTCATCAGCCCCAGCGAGCCGAAGCCCTGGGCGACGGTGTCCGACTGCACGTCACCGTCGTAGTTCTTGCAGGCCCAGACGAAGCCGCCCTCCCACTTGAGCGCGGCGGCGACCATGTCGTCGATCAGCCGGTGCTCGTAGGTGATCCCGGCGGCGGCGAACTCGGTGGCGAACTCGGCCTCGTACACCTCGGCGAAGATGTCCTTGAACCGGCCGTCGTACGCCTTGAGGATGGTGTTCTTGGTCGACAGGTAGACCGGGTAGCCGCGGTCCAGGCCGTAGCGCAGCGAGGCGCGGGCGAAGTCGCGGATCGACTCGTCGAAGTTGTACATCCCCATCGCGACACCGCCGCCGGGGAAGTTGGCGACCTCCATCTCGACCGGGGCGCTGCCGTCGGCCGGGGTGTAGGTGATGGTCACCGTGCCCGGCCCGGGCACCACGAAGTCGGAGGCCTTGTACTGGTCGCCGTGCGCGTGCCGGCCGATGATGATCGGCTTGGTCCAGCCGGGCACCAGCCGGGGGACGTTCGACATGATGATCGGCTCGCGGAACACCACGCCGCCGAGGATGTTCCGGATGGTGCCGTTCGGGGAGCGCCACATCTTCTTGAGGCCGAACTCCTCGACCCGGGCCTCGTCCGGGGTGATGGTCGCGCACTTGACGCCGACGCCGTGCTGTTTGATGGCGTTCGCGGCGTCCACCGTCACCTGGTCGTCGGTCTCGTCGCGGTACTGGATCGACAGGTCGTAGTAGTGCAGGTCGACGTCGAGGTAGGGCAGGATCAACTGCTCCCGGATCTGCTTCCAGATGATCCTGGTCATCTCGTCGCCGTCGAGCTCGACGACCGGGTTGGTTACCTTGATCTTCGCCATCGACCGGCGCTCCTCTCGGAAACTCGTGTTAGCAGTACGAGCGTACTGGATTGCGGAACCCGGTGCGCAGCGGGCGGGCCGAACGAGGCGCGACACACGTCGGGGCGGGCACCCGGATGCCCGCCCCGATCGTCACGCCCGTACGGCTCAGAGGTCGGCCACGTCCGCCTGCTTGGCCCGGACCGCCTCGGCGGCCTCCTTCAGCGCGGCCAGCTCCGTGTCGGTCAGGTCGGTGGTCACCACCCGACGGACACCGTTGGCCCCGAGCTCGGCCTCCACGCCCAGGTAGACGCCGTCGATGCCGTACTCCCCGGTGACCCAGGCGCAGACCGGCATCACCGCACCGGAGTCCTCGGCCACCGCCTTGGCCATCCGGGCCGCCGCCGCCGACGGCGCGTAGTACGCCGACCCGGTCTTGAGCAGGGCGACGACCTCCGCCCCACCGTTGCGGGTACGAACCACCAGCTCCTCGATCTTGTCCGCCGGCAGCAGCTCGGTCAGCGGCTTGCCGTTGACGGTGCACCGCGACGGCACCGGCACCATGGTGTCACCGTGCGAGCCGAGGGTCAGCGTGCGTACGGTCGCCACCGGTACCGCGAGCGTCTCGGCGACGAAGTGGGAGAACCGGGCGGTGTCCAGCATGCCGGCCTGGCCGAGCACCCGGTTACGTGGGAAGCCGGTGGCGATCTGCGCCAGCGCGGTCATCTCGTCGAGCGGGTTGGACACCACGATCACCACCGCGTCCGGCGCGTACCGGGCGATGTTCTCCGCCACTCCGCGGACGATCTTGGCGTTGACCTCCAGCAGGTCCATCCGGCTCATCCCCGGCTTGCGCGGCAGGCCGGCGGTGACGATGACGACGTCCGAGCCGGAGATCACCTCGTAGCCGGAGCCGTCCACCCCGGTGGTCGCACCGACGACCTTGGTCTCGAAGCCCTCGATCGGCCGCGACTGGTTGAGATCGAGGGCCAGTCCCTCGGGCTTGCCCTCGATGATGTCGGTCAGCACGACGGTGTCGAAGACGTCGTACTCGGCCAGGCGCTGCGCGGTCGTCGAGCCGTAGAAGCCAGCCCCGACGACGGTGACCTTCTTGCCCATTGTCGTCTCACTCCCTGCTACCGGGCGAATTTGACGGGACCGTATCAGCCAGGTAACGGCGGAGCGGGTAAGGGGCGCGCCCGGAGACCCACCTCACGCCCGCCACACCGATCGGCTCACCGGCCGGCCAGGCCCCGCTCGGCCAGTTCCACGACGTTGGTCAGCAGCATGGCCCGGGTCATCGGGCCGATCCCGCCGGGCACCGGGGCCAGCGCGCCGGCCACCTCGGCCACGTCCGGTGCCACGTCACCGGTGTACTGGCCCTTGCCGTTCTCGCCGAGCACCCGGGTGATACCGACGTCCACGACCGTCGCCCCCGGCGTGATCATCTCTGCGGTGACCAGTCCCGGTACGCCCGCCGCAGCGATCACGATGTCGGCCCGACGAGTGTGGTCACCCAGGTCCAGGGTGCCGGTGTGGCACAGGGTCACCGTGGCGTTCTCACTGCGCCGGGTCAGCAGCAGACCCAGCGGCCGGCCGACGGTGGTGCCCCGGCCGATCACCACCACCTCCGCGCCCCGGATCCGGATCTCGTTGCGGCGCAGCAGGTCGACGATGCCGCGCGGGGTGCAGGCGACCGGCGCGTCGAAGCCGAGCACCAGCCGGCCCAGGTTCACCGGGTGCAGCCCGTCGGCGTCCTTGTCCGGATCGACCCGCTCCAGCACCCGCTGGGTGTCGATCTGCGCCGGCATCGGCAGCTGCACGATGTAGCCGTGGCAGGCCGGATCGGCGTTCAGCTCGGCGACCACCGCCTCCACCTGCTCCTGGGTCGCGTCGGCCGGCAGGTCCCGGCGGATCGAGGCGATGCCGACCTCGGCGCAGTCGCGGTGCTTGCCGTTGACGTACGCCTGGGAGCCGGGATCCTCACCGACCAGCACGGTGCCGAGACCGGGCACCACCGACTGCTCCGCGAGCGCCTTGACCCGGGCACGAAGATTGTCCTTGATGGCGGAAGCCGCCGCCTTGCCGTCCAGAATTGTCGCCGTCACGTCACCGATCGTCTCACGTCGCCCGATCCGCCCTGGTTGGCACCTCGTGCGGACCAGCCGGTCAGGGCCGCGCGGCCCAGCCGGTCAGGGCCGTACGTCGGCGCCGTACGCCGCCGCGACCTGCACCGCCTGGGCCAGGTCGATCCGCGCCACGCAGGTCCGCGCCGCGCAGCTTCGCGCCGGTCAGCCGGGCATAGCCGAGGTCGGCCCCGGAAAGATCCACCCGGCTCAGGTCCGCCTCGGTCAGGTCGGCCTCCCGTAGCCGCAGCCCGGACAGTTTCGTCCCGGTCAGGTCCTGGCCGCGCAGCAGCACGAACCCCCAGTCCCCGCCGTCGACGTGCAGCGGACGCAGCGTGCAGTCGAGGAACTGGGTGCCGGTCAGCTTGCAGTCGGCGAAGGTCGCGTCGAACAACGACGACCGCCGGATCACGCAGTGCAGCAGCGCGCAGTGGGTCAGCCGGGCCGCGTTGGCCCGCACGCTCGCCAGTACGCAGTTGGTGAAGACGCAGCCGGTCAGCACCGCCTCGGTCAGGTCGACGTCGACGAGCTCACAGCGGTCGAAGTGCACCCGGTCGAACTCGTCGAGCGCCCAGTCGGCCCCGACGATCCGCTCCTCGACGCGCTGCTGCGGCGACACGACGACGGCCGGCCGGTCAGTGGAAGAAGTGCCGGGTGCCGGTCAGGTACATGGCGACCCCGGCGGCGTTCGCCGCCGCGATCGCCTCGTCGTCCCGGATCGAACCACCGGGCTGTACCACCGCGCGTACCCCGGCGTCGATCAGCACCTGCAGCCCGTCCGGAAACGGGAAGAACGCGTCGGAGGCGGCCACCGCGCCGGCGGCCCGGCCGGCGCCGGCCCGGCGTACCGCCAACTCGGCGGCGTCGACCCGGTTGACCTGGCCCATGCCGACCCCGACGGTGGCACCGTCGCGGGCCAGCAGGATCGCGTTGCTCTTCACCGCGCGTACCGCCCGCCAGGCGAAGCCCAGGTCGGCCAGCAGGTCGGCGTCGGCCGGCTCACCGGTGGCCAGCCGCCAGCTCGCCGGATCGTCGCCGGCGGCGTCGATCCGGTCGGCGGTCTGCGCCAGCCGGCCGCCGGTGACCTGCCGCCATTCGACGTCCGCCGGCTGCCACGCCGGGGCGAGCAGCAGCCGCAGGTTCTTCTTCCGGGCCAGCACCTCGACCGCGGCCGGGTCGAACCCGGGGGCCACCACCACCTCGGTGAAGATCTCCGCGATCTGGTTGGCCAGCTCGACGGTGACCGCCCGGTTGACCGCGATCACCCCGCCGTACGCGGAGACCGGGTCGCAGGCGTGCGCCTTGCGGTGTGCCTCGGCGACGTCGACACCGACCGCGATGCCGCACGGGTTGGCGTGCTTTATGATCGCCACCGCCGGGGCGGTGAAGTCGTTCGCCGCCCGCCAGGCGGCGTCGGAGTCGACGTAGTTGTTGTACGACATCTCCTTGCCGTGCAGCTGCTCGGCCTGGGCCAGCCCGGCCGGTGCCGCCGGGTCCAGGTAGAGGGCCGCCCGCTGGTGCGGGTTCTCGCCGTAGCGCAGCACGGCGGCCCGGCGCAGCGCGGTGCCGGCGAACTCCGGCCAGTCCACCGTCCCACCGGCGCCACCGGTCGCCGGCTGGTCGGTGTCCGCGCCGACCAGGGTCCGGGCGCACCAGTCGGCGACCGCGACGTCGTACTCGGCGATGTCGGCGAAGGCGCGGGCGGCGAGGGCGCGTCGCTGCCGCAGGGTGAAACCACCGTCGGCGAGGGCCTGCTCGATCAGCGGGTACGCCGACACCGAGGTGACCACCGCGACGCTGGCGTGGTTCTTCGCCGCCGCCCGCACCATCGCCGGGCCGCCGATGTCGATCTGCTCGACGCAGCCGTCCAGGTCGGCACCGGAGGCCACCGTCTGCTGGAACGGGTACAGGTTGGACACCAGCAGGTTGAACGGGGCGACGCCGAGCTCGGCCAGCTGCGTGGTGTGGTCGGCGGAGCGCAGGTCGGCCAGCAGCCCGGCGTGGATGTGCGGGTGCAGCGTCTTGACCCGGCCGTCCAGGCATTCCGGAAAGCCGGTCACGTCCTCCACCCGGACCACCGGCACGCCTGCGGCGGCGATGGTGGTCGCGGTCGACCCGGTGGAGACGATCTCCACCCCGGCGGCGTGCAGCATGGTGGCCAGCTCGACCAGGCCGGTCTTGTCGTAGACGCTGATCAACGCCCGGTGCAGCGGACGGCGGCCGTCGGTGCTCGGGTTCATCGGATGGTGACCTTTCGATGCGAGATGGTCCAGCCGTGCCGGACCAGCCGGCCGACGTACTCGACGAGCTGCGCCCGCTCCGCTTCCTTGATCCGCTCGGTCAGGCTGGCCTCGTCGTCGTCCGGCTCGACCGGGACCGCGACCTGCGCGACGATCGGTCCGGTGTCGACGCCGGCGTCGACGAAGAAGAGCGTGGCACCGGCCAGCTTGACCCCGTAGGCGAGGGCGTCCCGCGGGCCGTTCATGCCGGGGAACGCGGGCAGCAACGAGTTGTGGGTGTTGACGTAGCGGTCCCCGAAGGCGGCGAGGAACCGGGCGCCGACCAGCTTCAGGAAGCCGGCCGAGACGATCAGGTCCGGCTGGTACGCGGCGACCTCGGCGGTCAGTGCGGCGTCCCAGTCCGCGCGGCTGGCGTGGTCGGCGACCCGGGCCACGAAGGTGGGCACCCCGGCGGCCCTGGCCCGGTCCAGCCCGGCAATCCCGTCCCGGTCCGCGCCGACCGCGACGACGACCGCGCCGTACGTGGGGTCCTCGGTGGCGTCGAGCAGCGCCTGCAGGTTGGTGCCGGAGCCGGAGACGAGCACCACGAGTCTGGCCGGGGACGAGGTCACCCGAGCACCCTACCCGGCCGCCGACGACGCCCTTCCAGGTCCCGCCCGGCGCGACGGGCGACAGGATTTGCGCTGACCAGATACGCTGCCCGACGCTCGGGCAAACACGACTTCCGACCGCCCTGAGCGTCGTCGTCATGAAGGAGCTCTCTGTGCAGCCCGGCTACCCAGGCCAAGATCCGTACGGCCAGCAGCCCCAGCAGCCCCAGGACCCGACCTCGTCGCCACCGTCCGACCCGTACGGCCAGCAGCCGCCGTCGTCGGGGCAGCCCTACTCGGACCCGTACGGCCAGCAGCCGCCGTCCTCGGGGCAGCCCTACTCGGACCCGTACGGCCAGCAGCCGCCGGGGCAGCCGTACCCGCAGCAGCCGCCGATGCAGCCCTACGGTGACCCGTACGCTCAACAGCCGGTGCCGGGCCAGCCGTACCCTGCCGGCGGCTACGGCATGCCGGGCCAGCAGAAGAACAACAACCTGGGCCTGATCGGCATGATCGTCGGCATCACCTCGCTGGTGCTGGCCCTGTGCTGCCCGCTGCTCGGCATCCCGGCCGGGATCGCCGGCGCGGTGCTCGGCTTCCTCGGCAAGAACAAGGCCGACCAGGGGCTGGCGGACAACCGTGGGCAGGCGATGGCCGGGCTGATCTGTGGCGCGATCGGGGTGGTGCTCGGCATCGCGAACTCGATCCTCGGCATTCTGATGGACTTCGGCGGCGGGTTCGGCAGCGTCTGAGTCGGCGCTGCGACGCGGCCGATCAGGGCGTCCCGGATGATCCGGGGCGCCCTGTTCTGTTGCCGGACCGTCCCGGACGCGAGCCGGACCGGTCCGCCGGGGGTGCCGCCACCGCCCACGCCGCCGCCGCGCCGACCACCGCCCCGACCGCGAGCACCACGCTCGACATGGCCGCCACCTGCCAGGCGACCGGGCCGACGTCGGCGAGCCGTCCGGCACCGAGCGGACCGCCGGACACGGCCGCCGCACCGCCCAACAGCAGACCGGCCACCGGCCCGCCGATCAGGGCGGCACCGATCAGCACCGGCCAGCCGGGCAGCCGGGCAGCGCCCCGGTCGGTCGCCGTCGGCCAGCGGCGGGCCAGCACCCAACCGGTGGTCATCCCGGCCAGTACCGGCAGGGCGAGCAGCGCCGCGCTGAGCCCGCCGGCCGGGCCGTTGGGCAGCCCGGCGAACAGTGGCACCGCCGGCAGGCTGCCGAGGGTGACCTCGGTGGTCCGTACCGCCGTGTCGGATCCCAGCGCGAAGCCCGGCCCCAGTAGGTAGGCGGTCGCCCAGATGGTGGCGTTCGGTGCGTACGCGATGCTGAGCAGCGTGATCCCGGCCTGCCCGGCCACCCCGGCCCGGTACACCCCGATGGTGTCGGCGGCGTCCCCACCGCTGATCGCCACGGACAGCCCGGCCACGGCGGCACCGGCGCCGAGCACCAGCAGCGCGGCGACCAGCCCGGCCCGCGCCGCGTGCCGGAGCAGGTCGGGGCAGCGCGCCGCCAGTCGGCGCAGCGTACCGGTGGTCTGGCCGGCTCCGATCAACGCGCCGGCCGCGCCGAACACCGCCAGCGTGGTCCCGGCCCGCAGCGGTTCGACCGCCGTGGTAGCGCTGCTGGCGATCTGCGCGGCGGCGGCGCCCAGCGCGCCGTACGCGGTCGCGACGGCCAATGCGACGACGAGCGCCCGTACGGCGGATCCGCTGCGCCGGGCACCGACCGCCCGGGTGGTGTGCACCCCGGCCCGGTAGATCCGCCAGGCGGCGAGCGCGCTGAGCAGCAGCGGCGGCAGGCCGAGCGGACCGGTCGGCGTGTCCAGCGGTACGCCGTGCCCGAGCAGCCAGGCGGCCAGACCGATCCGGGCCGCGCCGAGGACCGACGAGTCGCCTTCGGCGAGTCGGATCAGCCACATCACCACCGCGACCGGCAGGTACGACACCACGGCGGCCCACAGGGTGGTCACCGAGGCCGCGACGACCAGCGGGGCCCGGCCACGGCGGGCGGCACCGGGGGCACGGCCGGGGCCGGGGTGCCGAACGGCGTCGACCGACGCGGTACCGTCCGGCGGTCGCGGCGGATCCGGGGGGTGGGCTGCCATCGTGCCTACTTTGGCACGTGGGCGCACTGATCCGGCGGCAATATCGCCGTAGCCTGGCCGGTCACCTGCCGAACCCGCCGACATTCCGGTCATTTGGCCGTACGCTCGGTGCTGGACCGCGCCGTCGACGACGGCGGTCGTCGAGTTGACGGGGGACCCTGCCGATGACCCAGTATCCACCGGCCGCAGCATCAGCCGGCAGCGACCGCAGCACCCTGTGGGGTGTGCTCGGCATCGTGATCGGCCTGCTCTGCTGCGGCATCCTCGGCATCGTCTTCGGCGCACTGTCGATCCGCGACGCCAACCGCTTCCGTAAGTCCCCGGTGCTCGGCTGGGTGGCGATCGTGCTGAGCGTGCTGAACATCATCGCCAACGCCAGCTTCTGGGCCACCGGGAACTACCCGATCGGCTGACCACACGACGACGGCCGCCGACCGGTCTCCCGGTCGACGGCCCGTGTCGGTTGTGGCCGGTCAGCCGCCGGTGATCACCTGGCGCATCAGCCGGGCGGTCTCGCTCGGCGTACGGCCGACCTTGACTCCGGCCGCCTCCAGCGCGACCTTCTTGGCATCGGCGGTGCCCGCCGAGCCGGAGATGATCGCACCGGCGTGGCCCATCGTCTTGCCGGGCGGGGCGGTGAACCCGGCGATGTAGCCGACCACCGGCTTGGTCACGTTCGCCTTGATGAACTCCGCGGCCCGCTCCTCGGCGTCGCCGCCGATCTCGCCGATCATCACGATCGCGTCGGTCTCCGGGTCCTCCTGGAAGGCGGCCAGCGCGTCGATGTGGGTGGTGCCGATGACCGGGTCACCGCCGATGCCGACGCAGGTGGAGAAGCCGATGTCGCGCAGCTCGTACATCAGCTGGTAGGTCAGCGTGCCGCTCTTGCTGACCAGGCCGATCCGGCCGGCCGGGGTGATGTCCGCCGGGATGATGCCGGCGTTGGAGGCCCCTGGGGAGGCGATCCCCGGACAGTTCGGACCGATGATCCGGGTCTTGCCGCCCTTGGCTGTGTTGTGCGCCCAGAAGGCGGTCGAGTCGTGCACCGGGATGCCTTCGGTGATCACCACGGCGAGCGGGATCTCGGCGTCGATCGCCTCGATCACCGCCGCCTTGCAGAACGCCGGCGGGACGAAGATGACCGTGACGTCGGCCCCGGTCTCCTTCATCGCCTCGCCGACGTTGGCGAACACCGGCAGCCGGGTGTCGCCGAACTCGACCTGCTGTCCGGCCTTGCGCGGGTTGACCCCGCCGACGACGGTGGTGCCGGCGGCGAGCATCCGCCGGGTGTGCTTGGAGCCCTCAGAACCGGTCATGCCCTGCACGATGACCTTGGAGTCCTTGGTCAGCCAGATCGCCATCTCGATCACTGTCCTTCCGGGCGGCCGGACGCCGCTGCGGCGAGCTGCGCGGCCCGCTCGGCCGCTCCGTCCATGGTGTCGACCCGCTCGACGAGGGGGTTGGCGGCCGAGTCGAGGATCGCCCGGCCCGCCTCGGCGTTGTTGCCGTCCAGCCGGACGACGAGCGGCTTGGTCACCGTCTCACCGCGCTGTTCGAGCAGGGCCAGCGCCTGGACTACGCCGTTGGCCACCTCGTCGCAGGCGGTGATCCCGCCGAAGACGTTGACGAACACGGTCCGCACGTCCGGGTCGGAGAGCACGATCTCCAGCCCGTTGGCCATCACCGCCGCGCTGGCGCCACCACCGATGTCGAGGAAGTTGGCCGGTTTGACGCCGCCGTGCGCCTCGCCGGCGTACGCCACCACGTCGAGGGTGGACATGACCAGGCCGGCCCCGTTGCCGATGATGCCGACCGAGCCGTCGAGCTTGACGTAGTTGAGGTCCTTCTCCTTGGCCCGCTGCTCCAGCGGGTCGACCGCGGACTGGTCGACCATCGCCTCGTGGTCGGGGTGCCGGAAACCGGCGTTCTCGTCCAGGGTGACCTTGGCGTCGAGGCAGAGCACCCGGCCCTCGGGGGTCCGGGCCAACGGGTTCACCTCGACCAGGGTGGTGTCCTCGGCGATGAACGCCTGCCAGAGGCGGACCGCGATGTCGGTGAGCTGGTCGGTGAGCTCGGCCGGGAAGCCTGCGGCGGTGACGATCTCGGCGGCCTTGGCCTCGTCCACCCCGACGTTGGCGTCGATGGCGATCTTCGCCACCCGCTCCGGGGTCTCGGCGGCGACCTGCTCGATGTCCATCCCGCCCGCGACACTGGCGATGCAGAGGAAGGTGCGGTTGGCCCGGTCCAGCAGGTACGACAGGTAGTACTCGTCGGCGATGTCGGCAGTCACCGTCAGCATCACCTTGCCGACGGTGTGCCCCTTGATGTCCATACCGAGGATGTTGGTGGCGTGACCGACCGCCTCGTCGACGTCCTCGGCCAGCTTCACGCCGCCGGCCTTACCTCGACCACCGACCTTGACCTGGGCCTTGACCACGACACGGCCGCCGAGGCGCTCGGCGATCGCGCGGGCCTCTTCCGGGGTGGTGGCGACGCCGCCGGCGAGCACGGGCAACCCGTGTCGCTCGAACAGCTCGCGCCCCTGGTACTCGTACAGGTCCACGTTTGCGCGTCCCGTTCCGTCTCCGCGGCGCGCCGTCGCGCCGCCGCCAGCGTGCAGAATCAGATGATTTCCCGGTCACGAGCGGTGACCGGCCATTGGCGCAGCCTAACCACCCGGCCCCGGGACGCCAGTAGGCGGGCGGACGGTGTGCGCAACTGCACACATCCGGCGAGCCGCCCATGCAGCCGTACGGCGAGCTGGTCCCGACCACCGGCCCGGCTCCCTGAAATAAGGTGCGCCGGCGACGTAACCCCCGGTGACAGGTGTCGTTGAGTGAGGTGTCGGAAACGCAGCGCGGGGCCGACGGAAAGCGGCCGATGCCCTGTCGGTCGAGGGGTGGCGGCGGGGCATCGTGCATGGAGAGGCCGGACGTGTGAGGGGTGCGTCCGGCCTCTCACCCTTTTCAGTGGGCCGTCTCACCTTTTCACTGGGCCGGGATGCCGCCGCTTCACTGGGCGGGGATGCTGCCGCGGACCCATTCGACGATGTCGGTGGTGCTCGCCCCGGGAGTGAAGATCCTGGCCACGCCGAGCGCACTGAGTTCCGCGATGTCCTCGTCGGGGACGATGCCTCCGCCGAAGACCACGATGTCGTCCGCACCCCGCTGGCGCAGCAGGTCGAGCACTCGGCGGAACAGCGTGAGGTGCGCGCCGGACAGCACGGAGAGCCCGATGCCGTCGGCATCCTCCTGGATGGCGGTCTCGACGATCTGCTCCGGTGTCTGGTGCAGACCGGTGTAGATGACTTCGATGCCGGCGTCCCGCAACGCCCTGGCCACCACTTTGACGCCGCGGTCGTGGCCGTCGAGACCAGGCTTGGCCACCACCACCCGGATCCGAGTCTCCATCGCTGCGCGCCTCCTGCCGACCGGTCTGTCCTTAACGAAGGTTAACCAACCTCGGCACATCGGCGGCAGCCCGGCCGACCCAGAGCCGCAACCCCGATCCACCCTGACTGAACGCACGATAAGTATTGCTCAATGTAACCAGCAGTTACCAACGAGTGGCCCGATAAAAGGTTACGAAATCGGGCAATACACAACGGACGGTCGCAGATCGTCAACAGTTTTTCGCGAGTCGGGTTGTGGCGGCCCTAGGGGTTGGCTACCGTGTCCACGGTTGTCCTCTGGCTCCGGCCAGAACCAACCCGGCCAACGAGCGTTAATCCCAGGTTCCGCAACGAGGGTCCGGGGTGCTCGCACCGCCGCCGAACTACCCGCCGATGGAGGGTGTGCGTGCGCCAGCGCCTGTCGTCAGAGCCCGACCGATATCGGGGTCGTCGCCGCGTACCGACTCCACCCCGTAGCCGCTACGCGGCGGTCATGACCACCGCCGTCGTCGGTGCGGGTGTCGTCGCCCTCGGGGCCAGCGCGATGCCCGACGCCAAGACACTCAGCCCGTCGGCCCTGGCCGACCTGGAGAACAGCGTCGCGCTGAGCGACCAGGCCCTGGAGATCGACGACCAGGCCCTCGACCTGGACAGCCAGATCAGCGAGCGAGCCGAGGACGCCGAGCGCGCCTCCCGGGACGCCGACCGGACGCCGGCCACCTCGATGACCCAGGCCGCTCCGGACGTCTGGATGCTGCCGCTGCGCGGCTACACCTTCACCTCCCCGTACGGCATGCGCTGGGGGAAGCTGCACGCCGGCGTCGACCTGGCCGCCGCCGAGGGCACCCCGTTCCACTCGATCCACGCCGGCACGGTCACCCTCGCCGGCTGGAACGGCGGCTACGGCTACTGCGTGATCGTCAAGCACGACGACGGGACCGAGGCCGTCTACGGCCACGCGTCCCGGTTGCGGGTCACCGCCGGTCAGCGGGTGGAAGCCGGTGACCTGCTCGGCGACGTCGGCAACACCGGCCACTCCTACGGTGCCCACCTGCACCTCGAAGTACACGTGGACTCGGAGCCGCAGGACCCGATCACCTGGCTGCGGGGCAAGGGAGTGGACCTCAAACTGCAGGTCGAGGCGATCTACGGCGGTATTGTCGAGCCCTGACACTAAGTGACTAACCAAAACCGCTCAGACCGTACGGTCTGAGCGGTTTTTTGTGCAGTCCGGTCGCCTCCAGCAGCGAGAATATGTCCTACGTCACATTGGATCTTGTGACCCGCACCACTATCGGCCCGGCCAGCAAATCCCCCATCTGACCACGGAGAGTCACGAAAGTCCGGCCTCCGGGCGGTGCGCGTCGGCTTCTCCGGCTACCCGGTACCCACCCTCTGTGCCTGGCACACCACCATTTCCGGGTCCGTGCCCCCCTTAACCACGGAGGTCACCCCCGTGTCGCACCCTGAGCCCACGGAGCGCAGCGAGCCCACGGAGGGCAGCGAGCCCTCGACCCGACGTCGGTCACCAGGGCTGCACCGGCTGGTTCCGCCCGGCAGGCACGCCCAGGTGGCGGAGTTCAGCCGCCGGACCCGTACCGCCGCCCTCACTGTGCTGGCCGTCGCAGCCCTCGGGATCGGCGGCGCAGCCACCGCACTCAACTCCGCCCCCGACCCCACCGCGACCGACCCGGCGACCACCTCGGCTCTCGCCGACCGGGCCGACGCGGCGGGACGCGCCGACCGGAGCACCCGTCAGCCGACAGCCACCCCGGACAGCGGCGGGGACGAGACCGGCTTCGGCCCGGCGCCCACCGACAGCAGCACCAGCCGCGCCGAGCAGACCGGTCAACCGGCGGACCCGACCGCAGCAGCCGACGACGCCGCGCCGGCCGGGACCGACGACGAGACCGCGAGGTCGGCCGACGACGCCGCGAGGCAGACCGACGACGGCGGCAGCGACGACGGTGACTCGGCGGCCACGACCACGGCGGCGGCGCAGCCGAGTACAGCGGCCAGCACGGCCGACTGGGTCACCCCGATGCCCGGCGCCCAGATCACCTCCTGCTACGGCCAGCGCTGGGGCGTGCTGCACGCCGGAATCGACCTGGCCCTGCCGGCCGGCACCCCGGTGCTCGCCGCCGGCGCCGGGACGGTGCAGGTCGCCGGCTGGGCGTACACCGGCTACGGCATCTCGGTAGTGATCGACCACGGCGGCGGTGTGCTCACCCACTACGCGCACCTCTCCGCGACCAGCGTCTCGGTCGGCGACCGGGTGGCCCCCGGGGACACCATCGGTGCGGAGGGCTCCACCGGCGACTCCACCGGCCCGCACCTGCACTTCGAGGTGCACGTCGGCGGGCTGTGGAGCCAGGTGGACCCGGCCCCGTCGATGCGCGAACGCGGCGTCGACCTGGGCTGCTGACCGCTGCGGCACGCGCCGCGGTCAGATCTTCTCGATCGGCGCGTGCCGCAGCACCAGCCACATCCTCTGGTCGCCGAAGTCGACCTGCGCCCTGGCGCCTGGCCCGTGCCCCTCCACCGCCAGCACCCGGCCCAGCCCGTACCGCTGGTGGTTGACCCGCTCCCCCACCGTCAGCTTGGGCGCGGTGGGCAGCTCACTGGCGGTGCTCAGCCGGCTCGGGTCCACCCCGAGCCGCTGGGCGAGGCGGGCGGCTTTCGGCGTACCGCCGGCGAAGCCGCCACCCCGGGCAACCGGTGACCGGTCCGCGGCGGCCGACCGGCCACCGACCCCGCCCCCGGTGCCCGACCAGGAGGTGTACGCCGCCTCGGTCCGCTCCCAGCGGACCAGCTCGGCCGGCAACTCGGAGAGGAACCGTGACGGCGGGTTGTACGCCGGCTGCCCCCACGCGGCCCGGGTCACCGACCGGGACAGGAACAGGCGTTGCCGGGCCCGGGTGATCCCGACGTACGCCAGCCGCCGCTCCTCCTCCAGCTCCCCGGTGTCGCCGAGAGCCCGCAGGTGCGGGAAGACGCCGTCCTCCAGGCCGGTCAGGAAGACCACCGGGAACTCCAGGCCCTTGGCGGTGTGCAGGGTCATCAGGGTGACCACGCCCTGGTGGTCCGGGTCGTCGTCGGGCACCTGGTCGGCGTCGGCGACCAGCGCGACCTGCTCCAGGAAGCCGGCGACGGTCGCCGGCTCGTCGGACGCCTCGACCCGCTCGGTGTACTCGCGGGCCACGCTGACCAGCTCCTGCAGGTTCTCCACCCGGCCGGCGTCCTGCGGATCCAGGCTCTCCTCCAGCTCGGTGAGGTAACCCGAGCGCAGCAGCACCGACTCCAGTGCCTCCTCGGGTGTGGTGGTGGCCAGCTGCTCCCGCACCCCGTCGAGCAGCGCCACGAAGTCGGCGATCGCGTTCACCGCCCGGGTGGAGATCCCCGGTGCCTCGGCCGCCCGCCCCAGCGCGGCACCGAACGAGATCCGTTCGCGGGCGGCCAGCGCCTCGACGCACGCCTCGGCCCGGTCACCGATCCCCCGACGCGGCGTGTTGAGCACCCGCCGGATGCTCACCGTGTCGTCGGCGTTGACCACCGCCCGCAGGTAGGCCAGCGCGTCGCGGACCTCCTTACGCTCGTAGAAGCGCACCCCGCCGACCACCTTGTACGGCAGGCCGACCCGGATGAACACCTCCTCGAAGACCCGGGACTGCGCGTTGGTGCGGTAGAAGACCGCCATGTCGCCCGGCCGGGCCGCGCCGTCGTCGCACAACCGGTCGATCTGCCGGGCCGCCCAGTCCGCCTCGGCGTGCTCGGTGTCGGCGACATAGCCGACGATCGGCTCGCCGTCGCCCTGGTCGCTCCACAGCCGCTTCGGCTTGCGACCGGCGTTGTTGGTGATCACCGCGTTGGCGGCGGTCAGGATCGTCTGGGTGGAGCGGTAGTTCTGCTCCAGCAGGATCGTCTTCGCCTGGGCGAAGTCCCGCTCGAACTCCAGGATGTTGCGGATGGTGGCGCCCCGGAACGCGTAGATCGACTGGTCCGCGTCGCCGACCACGCAGAGCTCCCCCGGCGGTACGTCGTCCGAACCGTCCCCCACCAGCTCCTTGACCAGCTGATACTGCGCGTGGTTGGTGTCCTGGTACTCGTCGACCAGCACGTGCCGGAACCGCCGCCGGTAGCTGCCGGCCACGTGCGGGTGGGCCTGCAGCAGGTGCACCGTCGTCATGATCAGGTCGTCGAAGTCGAGCGCGTGCGCCTCACGCAGCCGACGCTGGTAGAGCGTGTACGCCTCGGCCAGGGCCCGCTCGTTGGGGCCGGCCGCCCGGTCGGTGAACGTCTCCGGGTCGACCAGCTCGTTCTTCAGGTTCGACACCTGGGTGGCCAGCCCCCGGGCCGGGTAGCGCTTCGGGTCCAGGTCGAGCTCCCGGGCGACCAGCTGCATCAGCCGCCGTGAGTCGTCCGCGTCGTAGATGGAGAACGTCGACTTCAGCCCGGCGTGCTCGTGCTCGGCCCGCAGGATCCGCACACAGGCGGAGTGGAACGTGGAGACCCACATCATCCGGGCGCGCGGCCCGACCAGGTTGCCGACCCGCTCCTTCAGCTCACCGGCCGCCTTGTTGGTGAAGGTGATCGCCAGGACCTCACCGGGGTGGGTCTGCCGGGCCGCGAGCAGGTACGCGATCCGGTGGGTGAGCACCTTGGTCTTGCCGGAACCGGCGCCGGCCACGATCAGCAGCGGGCCACCGGCGTGGGTGACCGCCTCCCGTTGCGGGCCGTTGAGCCCGGTCAGCAGCGCGGCACCGGCCAGATTGGGCTCAGCCGGCCCCCGGCCGGCCACACGGGGCTCAGCCGGCGGACCGCCCCGGTCCGTGGCTGGTGCGGATGGGGCCGCTGGGGTTTCGAAGAGTGGATGCATCGCACGGCCGAGTCTATGCCGCACGACCGACAACTCCGCGCCGCCGGGCCCCGCCGGGGCGTCTTCGGGTCACCCGGCCCAGGGTCGCCACCAGCACACCCTGGGCACCTTCCCAGAGGATGGCGGAATTCTTGCGCTGACGTTGCCAGCCTGGGCATACTCGTAGCGTGATCCGCCAGGCACGATTTTTCTTTAGCTACGGTTCCGGGAGTCCGGCTGCCGTAGGTCGCGCCTGATCATCAGACCTACAAGTGCCCCGGGCTCTCGCGAGAGCCCGGGGCACTTCGCGTTCCGGGTTCCGCGTCCACCGGGGCCGGACAATCCAGGAGGCAGGACATGGGGACCAACGCCGTTGCGCACACCGCCGACGACAGCGCGACGCCACCGGCCGGCACCGCCGAGGAGGCGAGCCAACCGGGCGCGACCGGCTCGGCAGGGCGATCCGACGGTCGGCACCAGACCGGAACGGACGCGCCGGAGGCGGCCGACCGCATCCTGGCCATCCGGAACAGGATCAACGAGATCGACGACGCGCTGATCGCGCTCTGGCAGGAACGGGCCGAGTTGTCGAGGCAGGTGGGCGCGGTCCGGATCGCCTCGGGCGGCACCCGGCTGGTGCTCTCCCGGGAGCGCGAGATCGTCGACCGCTACCGGTCGGAGCTGGGTGCCGACGGCACCCAGCTGGCGCTGCTGGTGCTGCGGGCCGGCCGCGGCCCGCTGTGAGCACCCGCCGGCGCTCACCGCAGCCCGCCGGCCGGGGCCATCGAGGGCCGGCCGGCCGACCGGCCCGCTCTGCCACGCGTTCGACGTGACGCGAGGCGACGAGCGGGCCGGGCCGGGACTACTCGGAGACGTGCACCACGTCACGCACCTCGGCGAAGTGGCAGGCGCTGGGGTGCGCCGACGTCGCCCGTACCGTCAGGGTCGGTTCCTCGGCGGCGCAGATGTCCTGCGCCTTCCAGCAGCGGGTCCGGAACCGGCAGCCGGACGGCGGGTCGGCCGGTGACGGCACGTCGCCCTCCAGCACGATCTGGTCCCGCAGGCCGCGTACCGTCGGGTCGGGCAGCGGGACCGCGGAGAGCAACGCCTGGGTGTACGGGTGGGTCGGCTGCTCGTAGATCTCCTCCTCGGTGCCGATCTCCGCGATCTTGCCGAGATACATCACGCCGACCCGGTGCGCGATGTGCCGCACCACCGACAGGTCGTGGGCGATGAAGATGTACGACAGCCCCAGCTCCTTCTGCAGCTGCTCCAGCAGGTTGATCACCTGAGCCTGGATCGACACGTCCAGCGCGGAGACCGGCTCGTCGCAGAGGATGATCTCCGGACGCAACGCCAGCGCCCGGGCGATGCCGATCCGCTGCCGCTGCCCGCCGGAGAACTGGTGCGGGTAGCGGTTGATGTGGTCCGGGTTGAGGCCGACCAGCTCCAGCAGCTCCTGGACGCGGCGGCCACGGTCGCTCTTCGGCGCCACGTCCGGGTGGATCTCGAACGGTTCGCCGATCAGGTCACCGACCGTCATCCGCGGGTTCAGCGAGGTGTATGGATCCTGCATCACCAGCTGGATGTTGCGCCGGGCCCGGCGCATCTCGGCGCCGCTGCGGCCGGCGATGTCCGCACCGTGCACCATGATCGAGCCGGACGACGGGGTCTCCAACCCGACCAGCAGCTTGGCCAGGGTGGACTTGCCGCACCCGGACTCGCCGACAATGCCGAGCGTCTCGCCCCGGTGCAGCTGGAGGTTGATCCCGTCCACCGCGCGGACCGCGCCGATCTGCCTCTTGAACAGGATGCCCTGGGTCAGCGGGAAGTGCTTGACCAGGTCCTTGGTCTCCAGGACAACGTCACTCATCGCCCTTGACCTCCTTCCAGAAGTGGCAGGCGGAGGTCCGGCTCGGGGCCAGCGCGAACCGGGGCGGCTCCGGGTCGGCCCGGCAGACATCCTGCGCGTACCGGCAGCGCGGGTTGAACGAGCAGCCGGCCGGGATGTTCGTCAACGCGGGCGGCAGGCCCTTGATGACGTTCAGCTCCTGGCCCTTGAGGTCGATCCGGGGGATCGATTCCAGCAGCGCCTTGGTGTACGGGTGGGCCGGCGAGGCGTAGATGTCCCGCACCGGAGCCTCCTCGACGACCCGACCGGCGTACATCACCGAGATCCGGTCGGCGACGTCGGCCACCACCCCCATGTCGTGGGTGATCAGCACCAGGCCCATGTTGCGTTCCCGCTGCAACTCCGCGAGCAGGGCCATCACCTGGGCCTGGACGGTGACGTCGAGTGCGGTGGTCGGCTCGTCGGCGATCAGCACCTCGGGGTCGAGAGCCAACGCCATCGCGATCATCACCCGTTGGCGCATGCCGCCGGAGAACTGGTGCGGGAAGTCGCTGACCCGCTGTTTGGCGGCCGGGATCTTCACCAGGTCGAGCAGCTCGATCGCCCGCGCCTTTCCGTCGGCCCGGGACATCCCCCGGTGCTTGCGGAACAGCTCGGAGAGCTGGAAGCCGACGGTGAACACCGGGTTCAACGCCGACAGCGCGTCCTGGAAGATCATCGCGATCCGGTTGGCCCGGATCTTGCGCCGCTGCGACTCGGGCAGCTTGAGCAGGTCCACGCCCCGGTACTTGATCTCGCCGCCGGTGACGAACCCGGGCGGCGAGTCGATGATGCCCATGATCGCCTGGGCGGTGACGCTCTTGCCGCAGCCGGACTCACCCAGGATGGCCAGGGTCTCGCCAGCCTGCAACGAGAAGCTCACCCCGTTGACCGCGCGGGCGATGCCGTTACGGGTGCGGAACTCGACCTGCAGGTCGCTGACCTCCAGCGGCGGTGCGCTGGCGTCGAGGCCGGGCAGCGCGTCGATGGTGGCGGTGATGTCTCTGTCTGTCGCCATGGCTCACCTCACCGCAGCTTCGGGTCGAGGGCGTCGCGCAGCGCGTCGCCCATGAGGATGAAGGAGAGCACCGTGCCGACCAGCAGCCCGCACGGGAAGAGCAGCAGCCACGGGTGGTCGAGGAAGTAGACCTGATGTTGGGAGATCATGATCCCCCAGGACTCCTCCGGTGGCTGCAGACCGACACCGAGGTAGGTCAGCGTCGCCTCGGCGGAGACGAACGCGCCCAGGGTGATCGTCGCGTAGACGACCATCGGGGCGATCGCGTTCGGCAGGATGTGCCGGAACATCAGTCGACCGTGCCCGGCCCCCATCGCCTTGGCCGCCTGCACGTAGTCCAGGCCCTTGGAGGACAGCACGCTGCCCCGCATGATCCGGGCGATGGTGGTCCAGCCGAGCACGACCAGGACGGCGGCCAGCGTCCAGACATTCTGCTGCTTGATCACCGTCAGGAAGACGATCGCGCCGAGCAGGAACGGCAACGAGAAGAAGATGTCGGTGATCCGCGAGATGATCGCGTCCACCCAGCCGCCGAAGTAGCCGGCGAGCAGCCCGGCGATGCCACCGAAAACGACAATGCCCAGCGTGGCGAAGATCGCGATCTGCAGCGACGGCCGGGCCCCGTGGATGGCGTGCGAGTAGTAGTCGCAGCCCAGGTTGTTGAACCCGAACGGGTGCTCCCAGCTGGGCCCGATCCGGGTCCGCTGGACGTCGCAGGCGCGCGGGTCCTGCCGGGTCCACAGGGTGGGGAAGGCGGCCATCGACGCGACCAGCAGCACGTAGATCGACGCGGCGATGAAGACCGGGTCACGCAGCAGTTGCCGCCGGGCGTCGGCCCACAGGCTGGCGTTGCGTTCGGTGGTGGCCGGGGCCGGTTCGGGTGGCGGTGGTGCCACCTCGGTGCCGCCGGCGGGGGCAGTGGGATGGGTCGGGTCACTCATGGTGGCACCTCGCTACGCTCGGTCCGCCGTGGATCAACACGGCACCGGGCCGGATGTTCGGTCCATTGCGATCACTCATAGCGGATCCTCGGGTCGAGGACCGCGTAAAGCAGGTCCACCAGCAGGTTCACCAGCAGGAAGACCATGACCAGCATGGTCACCACGCCGATCGCCACCGAGGCTTCACCGGAGGTGGCGGCCTGGGCGACCAACGATCCGATACCGCGTACGTTGAAGATCCGCTCGGTGACCACCGCGCCGCCCATCAGCGAGCCGATGTCGACACCGAGGTACGTGATCACCGGGATCAGCGAGTTGCGCAGCGTGTGCACGCCGATGACCCGCCGGTTCGCCAGACCCTTGGCCTTGGCGGTACGCACGTAGTCGGCCCGGACGTTCTCCATGATGCTGGTCCGGGTGAGCCGGGCGGTGGTGGCCAGGGAGACCGCGCCGAGCACCATGCCGGGGATGACCAGGCTGGCGGTCGGGTAGTCGGCGATGAACCCGGCGCCGAAGACGCCACGGGAGATCACTTCCGGTATCCAGTCCTGCCCGCGCAGGACGTTGCCGAACTCGACGCCGACGTACTGGCGGACCACGACGCCGAGGACGAAGATCGGCACGGAGATGACGAAGACCGTGGAGATCTTCACCAGGTAGTCCCAGAAGCTGCCGTTACGCAGGCCAGCCAGGACGCCGGCGAAGATGCCGATGACCGCCTCGAAGACGATGGCGATGAGCACCAGCTTGAGGGTGTGCGGCAGGGCCCGGGAGACCAGTTCGGTGACCGGCTCCTTCTGCAGGTTGATGCCGAAGTCGAAGCGCAGGAAGATGTCCTGCAGGCGGTCGACGAACAGACCGAAGCACGGGTTGCCCGGCTGCTCCAGGCAGGGGTCGCCGAAGCCGAGCTTCTCGGTCATGGCGGCGAGCTGCTCTTCGGTCGGCTTGCGGTCGCCGAAGATCGCCCGGACCGGGTTGCCGCTGAACTGGATGCCCAGCGACGTGACGTAGTGCAGTAGGAACATGGTGCCCAGCACGGTGGGGATGAACTGGAGCAACCGTCGGATGACGTAGCGCCCCATCTGGGGGGTCTCCTCTCGGCGCTAAACGTGGCGGCAACAGGCCCCCTCGTGGGAGTTCCCGTTGCCGCCACGTCGCGTTACGACTTGATCAGTCAGACTCGCAGGTCAGGAGTTCTTCAGAGTGATCTTGCCGTACTCAGCGTCCGAGATCTTGTTCCAGTGGAACTCGTCGACGTTCTCGCCGTACAGCGCGGCGATCTTGCTGAACCACATCGGGATGACCGGCATGTCCTCCACGATGATGTCCTCGGCCTGGTTGTAGAACGGGATCGCCGCCTCGAGGTCCGCCGCGGCGTCGCCCTGGGCGATCAGCGCGTCGAAGTCGGGGTTGTTGTAGCCCGAGCTGTTGCTGTCCGAACCGGAGCCGTAGAGCGGGTAGAGGTAGGTCTCGACCACCGGGTAGTCCGGGCCCCAGCCGAGCCGGAACGGACCGGTGAACTCCTTCTCGTCGGCGGTCGCCAGGTACTCGGGGAACTGCAGGTTGACCTTCAGCTCGTAGTCGATGCCCAGCGCGGCCTTCAGCTGGTCGCCGACCGCCTGCAGCCACTGCTCGTGACCGGCACCGGCGTTGGCCCACAGCACCAGCGGCTCGCCGTCCCAGCCGCCGGCGTCTTCCAGCAGCTCCTTGGCCCGCTCGACGTCCTGGGTGCAGTACTCGCAGACACCCGGGCGGTAGCCGTCGAAGGTCGGTGCCACGACGCCCTCGGCGGGGGTGAACCGGCCGTCGAAGACGGCGTCGATGATGCCCTGCCGGTCGAGCGCGAGCGAGAAGGCCTGCCGGACCCGCTTGTCGGCGAAGCGCTCGTCGTAGGTCGGGAAGCCGACGTAGGTGAAGCTGTCGCCGGGGGCCTCGTACATCCGGTCGCCGTACTGCTGCTTGGCCTCCTGGTACCGCGCCGGCGGGATGGTGTACATCACGTCCAGCTCACCGGACTGGAAGGCGGCGTAGCCGGCGTCCACATCGGCGTAGATCTTGTAGTCCAGGACGTCGGCCGCGCCCTTTTCCTCGCCGGCCCAGGTCTCGCTGCGCGCCAGCTGGATCCGCTGGTCGTGCTCCCAGCTGCCGTCGATCTTGTACGGACCGTTGCCGATCGGGGTCTCGTTGCAGGCGTCGGTGTCTGCGAGGCAGGCCTCGGCCATCGGGAAGAAGCCGGAGTAGCCGACGATCGCCGGGAAGCCGGCGAACGGCTCCTTCAGCTCGACGGTGAAGGTCAGGTCGTCGACCTGCTGCAGGCCAGAGAGCTCCTCGGCCGCCGGCTCCTCGCCGCTGACCTCGTCGATGCCGGCGATGCGCTTCATGAAGTACGCGTTGTTCTGGGCGTTCGGCCCGTACGCCGTGTAGTTCCACGCCCGGATGAAGGCGTCGGCGTTGACCGGCTCACCGTTGTCGAAGGTGTAGCCGTCCTTGAGCGTGACCGTCCAGGTCTTGTTGTCCTCGGACTCGATCGACTCGGCGAGGTCGTTCTCCGGCTCACCGGTCTCGGCGTTGTATTTGACCAGACCACGGTAGAGCTGGCGGATGACCAGGATGGACGGCTCGTCGTCACCAGCGGACGGCAGCAGGAACGCCGGCTCCGAGGCATAGATGCGAAGCGTACCGCCGGAGTTGTTGTTCTCCGTGGTGTCTTCGCCGTCGCTACTGCAAGCGGTGGCGAACAGAGCGATGGCGGTCGCTGCGACCGCCACCTTTAGGGTTTTCCCACGCATGGGAGAGCCTCCTCAGGGCGCTCACGGGGGGGTTGTGAGGTGACTGACACTGTGACACCAGGTAGCCCGTTGCGTGAAGGTGCCGTTATCAAGGTGATACGCGGCCGGGACGGCCCCGATACTCCGGTCAAGATCACTCAACCGTCGCTCAGACCCGCCCTGACCTGGGCATCGGACCACTGTACAACCTTTATTACCGCAGAGTAGGAACGCCCTCGTGTGACCTTCCCCGCGACCCCTCCATCACGTTCGGATGTCAAGTCAATACGATTAGTCACCACTTGTCTGAGGTGCCCGGATGCCGGATTGACGGCAATTGCCGGCTTGTAACCTCAGGGTTAACACCGGTCCGCAGCAGACCCACCGCGAGCCCACAACCAGGCCCGCCGTGATCGACTGCGGACGGATCGCCAACCAGGTTCCCACCATCCGGGAGATAGAGCAAGTCCGCTGGTCGATCAGATGAGCCGGCGGTCCGCCGCCCATCTGGACAGTTCGTACCGGTTCGACATCTGCAGCTTGCGCAGCACGTTCGAGACGTGGGTCTCCACCGTCTTGATCGAGATGAACAGCTCCTTGGCGATCTCCTTGTAGGCGTAGCCCCGGGCGAGCAGCCGCAGCACCTCCCGCTCCCGGTTGGTCAGCTGGTCCAGCTCCGGATCCACCACCGGCGTGTCCGACCGGGCGGCGAACGCGTCCAGCACGAACCCGGCCAGCCGAGGGCTGAACACCGCGTCACCGTCGGCCACCCGTTGGATCGCCGCCGCCAGATCGTCCGGTGAGATCGTCTTCGTCACGTATCCACGGGCGCCGGCCCGGATCAGCCCGATCACGTCCTCCGCCGCGTCCGAGACGCTCAGCGCCAGGAATCGCACCGACGGCCGCGCCACGCCGGAGCCCCGCAGCACCGCGTCCAGCACCGCCCGTCCCCCACCATCAGGCATGTGTACGTCGAGCAGCACCACGTCCGGGCCGACCGCGGCGATCCCGCTGACCGCCTCGGCCACCGTGCTCGCCTCGCCCACCACATCCACGTGGGCACCGAGTTCGGCGCGGACCCCGGTGCGGAACATCGCGTGGTCGTCGACCAGGAAGACCCGCAACCGCCGTCCGTCCGGCTGCTCCGGTGCCCCACCCGCCGGCTGGCTGGTCGGTTCACTCATGTCTGCCCCTCTCCAGGCTGTCGGCGCTCCGGCGTGGGCCGCGGACTCTGCGGCCCAGGTTGCCGGTTCTCCGGCCCGACCGGCAGCGTCAGCCGGACCTCGGTGCCCGAGCCCGGCGTACTGATGATCTCGGCTCGGCCGCCGTGCCGGCGCATCCGGCCGACGATCGAGCCGCGCACCCCGTGCCGGTGGTCCCCCACCCGGGCCGGGTCGAAGCCCGCGCCCCGGTCCCGGACGAAGACACTGAGCTGCTCCGGCTCCACCTCCGCGTACAGCGACACGGTCTGCACCCCGGCGTGCCGCGCCGCGTTGACCAGCGCCTCCCGGGTCGCCGCGACCAGCGCGCCGACCCGTTCGTCGGTGCCCCGGTCACCCACCACGACCGCTTCGACGGACAATCCGAAGGTGTCCTCCACCTCGGCCGCGACCTGCTCCAACGCCGCCGCGAACCGCTCGGTCGGCGAGGCGGTCGGCTTGTAGAGCCAGTTCCGCAGGGTCCGCTCCTGGCCCCGGGCCAGCCGCTGCACGGCCTTCGGGTCGGCGGCGTTGCGCTGGATCAGCGCCAAGGTGTGCAGCACCTGGTCGTGGATCATCGCGGCGAGTTCGGCCCGCTCCTGCTCCCGGACCCGGCCTTCCCGCTCGGCGCGCAACTGGTTGAACGTCCGCCACAGCACCGGGGCGGTGACCACCCCGACCCCGGCGAGACCGACCAGGGCGAAGATGACGCCGTTGACGACGGCGGCGAAGTCGCCCCGGGGCGAATACACCGCTACCACCCCGATCACGCCGACCGCCACCAGCAGCCCGCCGCCGATGAACCGCAGCAGGAAGGCCCGGCGGTCGCTCTCGTCGACCACCGCACCCAGCCACGGCACCTGCGGCAGGGTCTCCCGCCAGGCCCGCCGCCGTTCCGGTGCCGACTGGTGCCAGATGATCCCGGTCCCGACCGCGATGACCGCCACCAGCCAGCCTGCGGTGGCGCTCACCCCGCTGGACTCGAAGACCAGCACCTGGATCAGGATGACGCCGAGACCGATCGCCACGAACGGCAGTAGTTCGCCCAGGTCGCGACGCTTCGGCGGCCCGGCGGTCGCGGGTGGCACCACCGCCCAGAACGCCGCGTAGAGCAGCACGCCGAGTCCGCTGAACCCGATCAGTACGACGAACGCCACCCGTACGCCGACCACCGGCAGTCGCAGGTGGTGGGCGATCCCGGCGGCGACTCCGGCGACCACCCGCTGCTCGCGACTGCGATACAGACGTGGCGGCTCGATCGCGGTAGTGATCGCTGCCTCCTCGGCGGATGGGACGTGGACGATCTGACGGCCGAAATCCGGCCGGCGCCCGGTGGCGGTGAATTCGGCCGGTCGATTCGGCCGGTCGATTCGATCGTCACACGGCGACGACCCGCGCGACCACGGGGACGTCCCGGACAACCACCGTCTGGAAAGTCAGGGTGGCTTCAGGGTCGATTCCCGAGGCAGGTCGGACAGCCGGGCACGGAGGATCACAAGTATGACCGACGACCCGACCAAGCCAGCTGGACCGGCGCAGCCACCCGACCCAGCGACCAGACCGGCGCAGCTGCCCGACCCGACGGGCGAGTCGACGCAGCCGGACGACCCGACGGGCGAGTCGACGCAGCCGGACGGCCCAGCGGGCGAACCGGCCGACGGGACCGCGTCGGCCCCGCCGACGGACGCCCCCACCGCCGGGTACGGCTGGCAGCCACCGCCACCGCCACCACATGCCGAGGCCCTCGCCTCGCGGTACGGGTTGATCAGGCCGCGTCAGGGCCGGTACCTGGCCGGGGTGTGCGGGGCCATCGGCCGGGCCACCAACACCGACCCGGTTCTGTGGCGGGTGCTGCTGGCGGTGCTCGGCTTCTTCGGCGGCATCGGCATCCTGGTGTATCTGGTGGTGTGGCTGGCCACCCCGAGTGAGGGGGACAGCACCTCGCCGGTGGAAGGTTTGCTGGGCCGGGGCCGGTCGAGCACCTCACCGGTCACCGTCCTGGTGGTCGGCATCCTCGCCGCCGTCATGTTCGGCTTCATCGTCACCGACGGGTTCCGGGCCGTCCTGCTCGGTTCGGCGGTGCTGATCGGCGGCGCGTTGCTGCTCAACCGCGGTCTCCGGGAGGACGGCCCGCGACCGGCCGGCCCCCCGGCGCCGCCACCGCCGGGGTACGGCCCGCCGCCAGCCGGATACAGCCCGCCGCCACCCGGGTACGGCCAACCGCCGGGATACGGGCCGGCAGCGGGATCGGCCGCACTGGTCGGCGCCGGCCAACCGGCAGCCACCGCAGACCTCGCACCCGGCGGGCCGCAGCCGGACGAGCCGCCGACCCGCCCGCTGCCGGCGTACCCGCCGGTGTATCCGCCACCACCGGCTGGGGGCTACCGGGCACCGTTCGCGCCCTACGGCCCGTACGCGGGTCGCGGCGGACCGCCGGGGCAGTTCCCCCCGCCGCCTCCGGTCCCGCCGCACCCGGTGCCACCGCCACCAGCGGCCGCACCACGGCCCCGCAAGGAACGGTCCCGGCTGGGCACCATCACCTTTTCGATGATCTTCGTGGTGCTCGGGCTGGTCGCCGCGCTCGACCTGACCGACCTGGCGCCCACGCCGCCCTCGGCCTACTTCGCGGCGGTACTCGCCACGATCGCGGTCGGTCTGCTGGTCGGGGCCTGGATCGGCCGGGCCCGCTGGCTCATCGCGCTGGGTCTGACGGCCGCCGCCGCGGTCGGTGTCTCCAGCCTGGCCGAGTCGGCCAACCAGGCCGTGTCGGAGCCGGTGGTGTGGAAACCGGCGACCTACGGCCAGATGGATTCGCGGTACGAGGCGACGTTCGGCGACGCCGTGCTGGACCTGCGCGGCGTGGACTTCACCGACCGGCAGAAGGACGTGACGGTCTCGCTGTCGTTCGGCAAACTCCGCGTCTACCTGCCGGACGAGGTCGACGTCCGGACCGAGACTGACATGAACGCCGGCAACGCGTCCGTGCTCGGCCACCGCTGGGACGGCTTCGAGCAGGGCCGCCGCGTCGTGGAGGACCTCGGATCGGACGGGACCGGCGGCGGAGAACTCACCCTACGGATCGAAATCAACGCCGGCGACCTGGAGGTCATCCGATGAAACGGCACCGCACCGACGGCGTTTCCCTCACCTTCGGACTGATCTTCCTCCTGATCGCCGGTTGGTGGCTGATCGCCCAGTCAGTCGACGTACCGCTGCCCCGGGTCGGCTGGATCGTCGCCGGCGGGCTGATCCTGCTCGGCGTACTCGGGTTGGTCGGTGCGTTGCGGTCCGGCCGCAGCGAACCGCCTGCTGGCGCCGCTGGCCAGGCCGTCGGGCCGGCGGACACCGCCGCCCCGACGCCCGACGAGCCGACGCTCGACGCCTCCACGCCCGACGAGCCAGCGCCCGACGCTCCGGCGCCCGACGAGCCGGCCACCCCGTCCAGCGGGTCGGGTGGTTGACGGCCCGCTGCAGCCCACCGGTGGTGCACCTATGCTGGGTCCGCGTCCCACCATTGCCGCGAGGAGCCCGTCCGCCATGTCCGACACCCCCGTACCAGCCACTTCTGTGCTTCGCACCCGCGTCGACATCGGCGAGCGCGCCGCCCGGACGCTGACCGCCGAACTCGCCCGGGACAACGCGGCGAAGCACGTCCTGCTGGTCGAGGTGGCCCCAGGGTCGGTGGTGGTCGACGCCGCCATCGACGCACTGCTGCCCGGCGACACGATGACCGTGGTGCCGGCCAGCGCCGACCAGACGGCACAACTGCGGGCGGAGATCGCCGGCCACGGCCCGTGGGTCGACGAACGGGTCCGGGTGACCGAGACGGTGTCGGCCGCCGACCCGGCCGACCTGCTGATCGTCGGAACCGTCCGCACCGGAAGTGGCGAGCAGGCCCGCGCCACGATCGACGGCTACGGCAAGTACCTCGCCGAAGGCGCCGTACTGTCCGTGGCCGTCGCGGCGCTGCCGGGCGGCACCTCGGGCGCGGCCGCCGAACTGGACCGGCAGGCGGCGCTCTTCGGCGTCGGCAGCGACCTGGTGCTGCGCAACGTCCCGCCGGTGCGGGTGCACCGGCTGCGGTTCACCCCGGCGTCGGTCGACCGGGCCGCCAAGCTGGGGCCGGCGTTCCGGACGAGCAGCGTGCCGCTGACCCGGGGGATGCACATCGACTCCAGCGGCGTGGCCGCCGCCGGGATCGCCCTCGGGCTGGCTGCGGCGACCCGGCTGGCTCGGCCGAAGAGCCGGCTCTGGCTGCTGCCGGCGTTGGCCGCCGGCCCGGTCGCCGCGTTCTTCCGCGACCCGCAACGCGACGTACCGGAGGACCCGACCGCCGTGGTCGCGGCGAGCGACGGCCGGGTGCTGTCGGTGGAGCGGGTGCACGACGAACGGCTCGGTGCCACCGAGTTCCTGCGGATCGCGGTCTTCCTCTCGGTGCTCGACGTGCACGTCAACCGCAGTCCGGTCGCCGGCCGGGTGGTCGACCACTTCGTCACCGACGGGGGTTTCGCCGCCGCGATGAAGCCGGCCGCCGAGCACAACGTCGCCGCGTACACGGTGCTGGAGACCGCCCACGGCCGGGTGGTGGTCGCGCAGCGTACCGGGATGGTGGCCCGCCGGATCGTGCACCGCGCCCCGGTCGGCAGTCTGCTCGCCAAGGGCGAGCGGTTCGGGCTGATCAGGTTCGGTTCGCGCACCGACGTCTATCTGCCGGCGGACGCCGCCGAGGCGCTGGTCGGGCCGGGTGACCGGGTGGCCGGTGGCAGCTCGGTGATCGCCCGCTGGCGCTGATCGGCGGGGCCGACCGGGCCGACCTGCCTGGCGGCCGGTCCGGCCGGCCGGCGCACCAGGGTCAGGCGGCCCGCCGCTGGTGCAGCCAGAGCAACGGCCCGCTCACCAGGTAGGCCAGCACGGTCAGGCCGAAGGTCAGCCGCGCGTCGATCAACGCGCCGACCACCGGCACGACCCACAGCCACGGCGGCAGCTTGATCAGCCGGGCCAGTTTCGCGTACGGGAAGCTGGAGACCATCGCGAAGGCCAGCAGCGCCACGACCGCCAGCTGCGCACCACCGGGGATCGGGACGTCGATCAGCACGCCGAGACCGAGGACGGCGGCGGCCAGCGTGGTCGGTACGCCGGTGAAGAAGCGGCCGTCGCACGGCGACACGTTGAACCGGGCCAGCCGGATCGCGGCGCAGCCGGCGACCACGGCGCAGGCGACCGCTGCGGCGGTGGTGGAGACCGAGCCGGCCAGCGAGGCGTAGACGACGACCGGGGCGGCCAGCCCGAACGAACACATGTCGGCGAGTGAGTCCATCTGCGCGCCGAACGGGCTCGCCACCCCGAGCCGGCGGGCCAGCGCCCCGTCGAGTCCGTCGAAGACCACGCAGGCGATCAGGCAGACCGCGGCCGGTCGTACGTCGCCTTCCATCGCCAGGAAGATGGCGGTGAGGCCGAGCGTGAGGCTGGCCAGCGTGGTCGAGTTGACCAGCACGAAGCCGGCCCGCCGGGCCGCCGTCGGGGTGCCGGGCAGCAGCGGTACGGCAGCCGGCCGCAGCCCGCCGGGCCGGTCAGCCGCGGTGGCGGTGTGGTCGTCAGGGGTGATCGGGTGGTCCTCGACACCGGTGGCAGGTGCCGGACCGACCGGACCGACCACCGGGCTGAGCGGAGCGATCGCGGCGATCTCGGCCGCCGTCAGCGGGTCGACCCGGTACCGCCCAACGGGGTCCGCCGACCGCCGGCCGAACCGGAGCCGGTCGCTGCCGCTGCGGCCGACCCGCACCAGCAGGACCTGGCGGGCCAGGCTGCCACTACGACGAAGCGGACCGGTCCATCGACGGCCCGCCCATTGGCGTCCAGCCGGCCGGGGACTGTCAGTCGTACGCCGCCGCCGCCACGGGGCTCTCGCCACGGATCCCTCCATCATCGGTCGGTCGTCCGGAGCGCAACTTGCGCCGGACGCCCGATTATGCGGCCTACACCATTGCACAGCCGACGCGGGATGGCGAGAGATCAGTCTGAGTTATGCCGGTTCGTCCGGGCCAAACCGGTCACCTACTCACGGCGACGCGCTAGCTCAAGCAAGCAATGCTAGCTGGAGCTAGCACCGACCGCAGCCTTCCCGGCGGCGCCGCCGAGCATCGGAGGCACCGCCGGGGTCGGGCTCAGACCAGCCGGGCGGCTCCGACCGCCTCGGCGGTCACCTCGGTCAGCTCCGACCGGATGGTGACCAGATCCGTACGGGCGAACCAGCGGGCCTCCGAGGTCGAGCCACCGATGTCAGTGACGATCGGCAGCGACGGGCGGTCCACCTCCACCTGGTAGAAGGCGCGCACCCCGTGCCAGTCGATCGGGTAACCCTCCGGACCGAGCGAGGCCGCGTCCCGGTGGCTGGCCACGCCCAGCAGCCGGACCAGCCGGCCACGCTGGCCGGTCTCCTCGACCAGCTCGCGGATCAGCGCCGTGCCGGGCTGCTCGCCGTAGTCGGTGCCACCGCCGGGCAGATGCCACCGACCGGCACCCGGGTAGCCGGGCGCGATCCGGGTCAGCAGGACCCGTCGGGCCGGGTCGGTGGCGACCGCGTACGCGGCGAACCGTTGTGCCCGGTGCAGCCCGTCCGGCCCCGGTACGGCGTAGAACGACGGGAAGTCGGGAGCGGTGTCCGGCCGCAGGTCGATCGTCTCCGGTGGCAGGCCGAGCGCGCTGGCGGTGAACGGACGCAGCGGCAGTTGCTTCGCCTCGTCCAGGCTGCACCACCGGGCCAGGTCGGTGGGCTGGTTGATCCGGTGGCAGATCTGTCCGCCACGGATCGACGCGTCGTAGATCAACCGGTCGGTGTGCAGGGTGATGCCGCGCCGGGGAAGGGACCGCATGTCGGCGAGCACGTCACGCAACCCGGTGACCGCGACCGAAATGCCGGTTTCCGCAGCGGTCTCCCGGACAACGGTGTGGTTGGGATCCTCCCCGTGATCCACTGCTCCTCCGGGCAGCGACCACACCCCGGGTGTACCAGAGCGCGGAGAGGCGCGGACCAGCAGAACCCGGTCCTCCGAATCGGCACAGACAGCGTATGCCGCGATCCTGCGAAGCGGCTCTAGGGCGGGAGTCACGAGTCCGAATTCTGCCCGCAAGTGGCCAGTCGGTGCGGACGACTGTCAGATTGGCGACAGTATTCTAGGTAACTACTTGACTACCTAGAGCCGCATTCCGGGACGGATCAGGGTATTGATCCGGGGGGTCACCGAGGTCGCCGGGGACCGCCGCGCGGACCGTTGAAGCATGACGACCTCTCAGAACCCCACAGCTCAGGCCCCGTACAAGCAGCTCCGGCGACCCACCACGGACCGCATGATCGCCGGTGTCGCCAGCGGCCTCGGCCGCTACTTCGACACCGACCCCACCCTGGTCCGGGTGATCTTCGCGGTGGTCACCGTGCTGACCGGCGGCCTGGCCGCGCTGACCTACCCGGTGATCTGGTTCCTGATGCCTGAAGAGCCGCCGACCGCGCCACCCTGGCCCGCTGCGGCGACCGCCGCACCGGCACCGACCATGCCGCCGCACGGCGACCGGGGACCGATCTGACCGGCCGCTGCGACACCACCGACTGACCGGTCAGCTCACTCCCACTCGATGGTGCCCGGCGGCTTGCTGGTCACGTCCAGCACCACCCGGTTCACCTCGGGTACCTCGTTGGTGATCCGGGTGGAGATCCGGCCGATCACCTCGTACGGCAGCCGGGACCAGTCGGCGGTCATGGCGTCCTCACTGGACACCGGGCGCAGCACCACCGGGTGACCGTAGCTGCGCCCGTCGCCCTGCACCCCGACACTGCGCACGTCGGCCAGCAGCACCACCGGGAACTGCCAGACGTCACGGTCCAACCCGGCGGCGGTCAGCTCCTCGCGGGCGATCAGATCGGCGGCGCGCAGCAGGTCCAGCCGCTGCCGGTCGACCGCGCCGATGATCCGGATCGCCAGACCCGGGCCGGGGAACGGGTGCCGCCAGACCATCGCCTCCGGCAGGCCGAGCTGCAGGCCGAGCGCCCGCACCTCGTCCTTGAACAGCGTGCGCAGCGGCTCGACCAGGGCGAACTGCAGGTCGTCCGGCAGCCCGCCAACGTTGTGATGTGACTTGATGTTGGCGGTGCCGGTGCCGCCGCCGGACTCCACCACGTCCGGGTAGAGGGTGCCCTGCACCAGGAACTCGACGTCACCGGCGGCGGCCACCTCGCGGGCCGCCGCCTCGAAGACCCGGATGAACTCCCGACCGATGATCTTGCGCTTCTGCTCCGGGTCGGTCACCCCGGCCAGCGCGCCGAGGAACTGGTCGGTGGCGTCGACCACCTTCAGCTTGATCCCGGTCGCGGCGACGTAGTCCGACTCGACCTGCTCGGCCTCCCCCGCCCGTAGCAGCCCGTGGTCGACGAAGACGCAGGTCAGCTGGTCGCCGACGGCCCGGTGCACCAGCGCGGCGGCGACCGCCGAGTCCACCCCGCCGGACAGCCCGCAGATGACCTCCTTGGCACCGACCTGCTCGCGGATCCGGGCCACCTGCTCGTCGATGATGTTCTGCGGCGTCCAGGTCGGCTCGATGCCGGCGATGTCATAGAGGAACCGGGTCAGCATCAGCTGGCCGTGCGCGGTGTGCCCCACCTCCGGGTGGAACTGCACCCCGGCCCGCCGGCCGGCGAGATCCTCGAACGCGGCGACCGGTGCCCCGGCCGAACCGGCGGTGACCGTGAACCCCTCCGGCGCGGCGGTCACACAGTCGCCGTGGCTCATCCACACCGGTAGCTCGGTCGGCAGTTCCCGCAGCAGCACCCCGGCCTCGGGGCGGGCGGTCAGCGGGGTGCCGCCGTACTCCCGGTTGCCGGTGTGCGCGACCGTGCCGCCGAGCGCCAGCGCCATCGCCTGGAAGCCGTAGCAGATGCCGAAGACCGGCACCCCGCCGTCGAACAGCTTCGGGTCGACCTGCGGGGCACCGTCGGCGTAGACGCTGGCCGGGCCGCCGGACAGGATGATCGCGGCCGGCTCCTTGGCCAGCATCTCGGCCACCGGCATGTCGTGCGGGACGATCTCCGAGTAGACCTTGGCCTCGCGCACCCGACGGGCGATCAGCTGGGCGTACTGGGCTCCGAAGTCCACCACCAGGACCGGACGCGGCGTGCTCATGTCCACGAAGCCTACCGACCGTCGCCGGACCGTCCCGACGATGGTTCAGGGTCGCGGCTCAGCTCGCCGGCGGGCGGCGGTCCGGCGCGCCCTTGACCGGCCAGTGGGCCATCGCCCGCTCGGCGAGCGCGACGATGGTCAGCGACGGGTTCACGCCCAGGTTGGCCGGCACCGCCGCGCCGTCGACCACGTGCAGGCCCGGACAACCGAAAACCCGGTGGTACGCGTCGACGACGCCGGCGGAGCGGGTGGCGCCGATCACCGCCCCGCCCAGGACGTGGGCGGTCATCGGCAGCAGCCGAGCGCCGGCATCCACAGGAACCGTCGCACCCGCCAGGAGGTGCGCGGCAACTCGTGGTCGGCGAAGCGTCGACCGGCCTCCAGCACCAGCACCGAGTAGCCCTTCTCGGCGAGCCGCAGCGCGGCGACGCTGCCGCCGAACCCGAACCCGGACCCGATCACGACCACGTCGTACCGCATCCCGCCATCATTACCGACTGGTAACCGCTGCACCACCAGCCGATCCGCCGATCCATCCGCTAGCGGATCGGCAGGCAGCCGGAGGAAGTAGACCGGGCTGTAGACGAAAAGTAGCCTGAAACGTAGAATTCTCTGCATGGCGACGACGACGATCCGGGTCAGCACGGCCACTCGCGACCGGCTGATGCGGACCCGCACGGAAGAGTTCGGTGACGCGCCGATTGACGAGGTCATCACGCGGCTTCTAGATGAGCACGCCGACCAGGCGCTGAGGGCGAAGATGCGGGCCGACGCGGAGCACGCTCGTGGCAACATCGACGACCTGGCGGAGGTTCGCCGGGTACAGGCTGAGATGGACGAGCTCAGTGCGTGGTGACGTTTACCGGCTGCGCGCACCCCGCGATGCCGTCGGTCACGAGCGGAAAGGAGCGCGGTACGCCGTGGTGGTGCAGTCCGACGATCTCAACCTGTCAACGACGATCGTCGCTCCTACCTCCACCTCAGCCCACCCGTACGTGTTCCGGCCCGAGGTCACCGTGCGCGGCGAGCCAACCCGACTCATGCTGGACCAACTGCGTGCCGTCGACGTCGAAAAGGCGATTGGCGAGCGCGTCGGCCGGCTGAGCCCAGCCGAGATGGTCGAGGTCAACCGGCTGCTACGCGCCGTTCTCGACATCCTTTGAGCCGGCCCAACTCCTGGACGGCAGACTACCGGACCTGCGCGTCGAGGTCATGCGTCTAAGCCTCCAGCGCTCGGGCGACCGCCGAGATGATCTGGCTGTCCTCCACGCCGAGTTGACGCGTCTCGCGGACGAACGCGGCAGCGTGGTGACGCAGCATCTCGTCCGGACCGGGCCCGGCGGGCGGCACGGCCGCGACCCGGGTGCCGCCGCCACGCCGGGAGGTCACCAGCCCGGCCACCTCGAGCTCGCGGTACGTACGGGCCACCGTACCGGCGGCCAGCCCCAGGTCGGCGGCGAGCTGGCGGACGGGCGGGAGGCGGTCGCCGGGGGCCAGCGCGCGGTACCGGATCAGTTCGACCAACTGACGGCGTAGTTGTTCGTAAGGCGGCGTGGGGTCACCGGTGACCACCGTCAACGCCAGACGATCGGTCATCGCGTCCGCACCGGTGGATCGGCCCGGTCCGTGAGCAGGAGGACCGCAGCCGCACACCAGGCCCCCATCGCGAGCGCTGCCGGTGCCAGCGCGAGCAGCACCCAGCCTGTGACGGTCCACCAGGTAGGCGCGCAGGACGTGCCGAGCAGGCCGTTGGCCGCCGTCAGGCTGACCCCGGCGAGCGGGATGGCGACGAGGATGCCGACCGCGCCGGTGACGACGTGGGCCGCGCGCCTGCGCAGCACGTCGTCGTCTGCCGCATCGCCGGCATTCCCGGACCGCGGTCGCCGGACGATGGCGCGCAGGGCGAGGTACGCCATCAGTAGGCCGACCAGCACGACGACCGCCAGCCCGGACGTGTAGAAAGAGCCCGGCCACGGGGTGCGGCTCTCGTACAGGCCGGCCGCGCAACGCCGGATGAGCGCCCGTCCCGGGCGACCCATGTCGTCGGGGTCACCGGCCGCCGTCGTCGCAGCGAGCAGGATGAGGAGCACCCCGCCGGCCACCCCCACCACCCCGCCCAGGCGGCGCGGCAGGTAGTCGCGGATCCGGCGGACCTCGACGGCGGCGGTCCGGGTCGGCCCACGTGGTGGCCGTACCGTGAGCTCCCCGGCGAGTACGCCGACGACAGCCCCGACCGCCACTCCGGCCCAGCGCAGCGCGGCGGTGCGCCGAGCGATCGACCTGGTCATGAGTTCCCGCTTGTGTCAAGTGTCTAGTACAAGCAGGGTGAACCAGGTCGCCCATTTGTGTCAACTACTTGCCACAAACGAGCCGAGCCAAACCCGGTCCAGCATCGGCCTCCGCCGCCCACTCCCGGGTCGACACGCTCAGTATGAAGGGGTTCACGGGCAGTCCAGAGGTTGACCGGCACCATACAGGTCCATCATCATCTCAGGCTGAGGTGCGTACTATCATCCCAGGCTGAGATGCGCATCATCCGCCGATGCGTGTCGTCCGCCTTCGGGCAGAGACAGGGCCGCGGGCAGAGACAGGGCTAGGACACTGATCAAACAGACCTTCACCTTCGCCAAGCACCACACGCCCAGCAACCTGCGGGTGGCGGTGCGGTGGACGATGCTCGAGACGCGGATCGCGAGAAGCCGGCTGACGATCCCGGTGGTCGCCCGCTGCGAGTACGACAACATCTACCACTGCACGGTCCGCAAGACGGGCAGCCAGTGGGTGAAGGCCATCCTCAGCGACCCGGTCGTGTACCAGTACTCCGGCCTGCTGCCCTTCGATCAGCGCGTCCACCGGCGGCGTTACCCTGACGCCATCCCGCGCGGCCGGGTGGCCTCGTCGCTCTTCGTCGGCTACAAACGCTTCGAAGCGATCCCCAAGCCGGAGAAGTACCGGGCCTTCTTCGTGATGCGGGACCCGCGCGACATCGTCGTCTCCAGTTACTTCTCGCTGCGGAATTCACACACCCCGATGGGCGACGTCCTGCACCATCGGAAGATCCTCAAAGAGAAGCCACGCAAGGAAGGCCTGCTGTACATCATCAACCACCTCGCGGAGAAGAACCTCTTCTCCGCGCTGCGGTCGTGGGTGGTCGCGCCCAGCGCCGACACGTTCCGCCTCTTCCGGTACGAGGATCTGACCGGTGGGCGACAGGCGGACGAGGTGGAAGAGTTGATGCGGCACTGTGGGATCGCCCTGCCTCCGGCCGAGTTGACGGCGCTGCTCGACCGGCACGGGTTCTCCCGGATGCGCAAGAATCGCCTGGAGACCGGGCCGACGGCGCACTACCGCAAGGGCAAGGCCGGGGACTGGCTCAACCATTTCGATGACGACATCTACGAGGCCTTCGTCGCCACGACCGGCAACCTCGTCGAGCTGTGCGGGTACCCCAGCCGGGACGAGGCGCGTGCCGCCCTGGATCCCAACGATCCACAGAGCCTGGACCCGAACGGCGGGTAGGGTCGTACCGAGGCCGGATCGACCGTGATGCGAGCCGATCCCGGCGGGGCGGGCTGCGGTCCAGCGATCGAGCCATCACAATGCGTACATGGTCTATGACGCCAACCAGGTGCCTGAGCATCTGTTGATCAAAATCGAGCATCGGGACGACCCCGTATCGGCGGTTTCCGAGGACGACGCCCGCAACCGTGCGGCCGCCTACCCGAAGCTCATGTGGGGTGCCCCGATTTTCGGCTCCGCCCAGGAGGCGAACGGTCGGTGGCGAATCCTGCGGCTGAATGCCGACAGCCCGCAGGATGCCCGCGACAGCCTTGCGTCCCACTTCCGGAGGCTGCACAGTGAGACACCGCAGACCCCCGAGCACGCCGCCGAGCGGGCAGAGTACGAATCGGTGTACGAGCTGCTGGACTGGGAGGCGGTCGACGAACTGACCGTCAACGGTTCCCGCTACCGGATCATCCGCGCCCAGCCGTTCATCCGGATGGGCGCGGACGGACCGGAGCCACCCCGGCCGACCGACCCGGACCCGTACCCGCCGGGCCAGACGAAGCGGGACACGTCGCAGTTGGACGGATTTGCCATTGACCCGGCCGCTGGCACCGGACTGACCAACGGACTCGTCCGGATGGAAATGATCTCCGCCTCCTACCATCCGAGGGCCGTTCCAGGGGACGTGCACGCCGATTCCCGGCTGGCGGTGACCACGCATCCGAACGTGGTGCTGCTCCCGGTCGGCTTCACCGTCGGAGAGTGCGTCGCTGGGCGATGGCGGCCCCGGTCCTCCACCACCTACGCGACGCCGCAGGATGCCCGGGACGCGGAGTCGTTCTCGATCTCCGACGTCGGGGTCAAGCTGGACGACGACACCCCGATGGAGGAGTTCATGGCCGCGTACGAGCGGGCCCGCGCGGCGCACCGGCCGCCGCGCGCCGACGACTTCGAGTTGAAGG
Source organism: Micromonospora sp. Llam0 (assembly GCF_003751085.1). NCBI lineage: Bacteria > Bacillati > Actinomycetota > Actinomycetes > Micromonosporales > Micromonosporaceae > Micromonospora > Micromonospora sp. Llam0. The sequence goes on from NZ_RJJY01000002.1 coordinate 1,170,199, forward strand.
GCGTCCCGTGCCGGGTGACCCGGGTGGAGACCTTCGTCCGGGTCGGCCCGGACGGCCCGGAGGGGCCCCGCCCGTCGGACCCGGACTCGCACCTGCCCCCGGCGCGCCTCATGCAGGAACCCGACGCCTCAGCATAGACATAGGTTGATGGACTGGGAGCGCTCCCGTAACATACCCGGCACGGATGTTAACGCTCACCTAACAATGACCTGCACACAAGTGCGAGGTCACCGTCCTGCCGGGAGAGTGCTACATGATCAAGTCGAGAACAACCAGAGCCGGCCTGGCGTCGGCCGGGGCCGCGTTGCTGGCGTCGGCGGCGCTCGTCGTGGCGGCACCGGCCGGTGCCGCTGCGGCGGGCTGCTCGGTCAACTACGCCGTGTCGTCACAATGGCCGGGCGGGTTCGGCGCCAGCGTGACCATCACCAACCTCGGGGATCCACTGACCAGTTGGACGCTGACCTGGTCGTTCGGTGCCGGACAGACGGTGACGCAGGCCTGGAACACGTCACTGACCCAGAGCGGCTCGGCGGTGACCGCCAGCAACGTCAGCTACAACAACGCCGTCCCCACCAACGGTACGGTGTCGTTCGGCTTCAACGGCTCGTGGACGGGTAGCAACCCGGCACCGACGAGTTTCGCCCTCAACGGTGTGGCGTGCAACGGCGGCACGACCCCGACCACCGCACCGCCGACCACCGCACCGCCCACGACCGCACCGCCGACCACCGCACCGCCCACGACCGCACCGCCCACGACCCCGCCACCGACCACCGCACCGCCGACCTGCAATCTGCCGTCGACGTACCGCTGGACCTCCACCGGCGCACTCGCCCAACCCCGCTCCGGCTGGGTGTCGTTGAAGGACTTCACCCACGCCCCCTACAACGGCCAACACCTCGTCTACGCCACCAACCACGACTACGGCACCAGCTGGGGCTCCATGAACTTCGGCCTCTTCTCCAACTGGAACCAGATGGGCTCCGCCAGCCAGAACGCCATGCCCTTCTCCGCCGTCGCACCGTCGCTGTTCTACTTCGCCCCCCGCAACATCTGGATCCTCGCCTACCAATGGGGCGGCCCCGCCTTCTCCTACCGCACCTCCACCAACCCGGCCGACGTCAACAGCTGGTCCGCCCACCAGACCCTCTTCACCGGCAGCATCAGCAACTCCGGCACCGGACCCATCGACCAGGCACTCATCGGCGACGACCAGAACATGTACCTCTTCTTCGCCGGCGACAACGGCCGCATCTACCGCGCCAGCATGCCCATCGGCAACTTCCCCGCCAGCTTCGGCTCCAACTACACCACCATCATGACCGACACCACCAACAACCTCTTCGAAGGCGTCCAGGTCTACAAACTCCAAGGCCAACAGCGCTACCTCATGATCGTCGAAGCCATCGGCTCCCAGGGCCGCTACTTCCGCTCCTTCACCGCCACCAACCTCGGCGGCACCTGGACACCCCAAGCCACCAGCGAAAACAACCCCTTCGCCGGCCGCGCCAACAGCGGCGCCACCTGGACCAACGACATCAGCCACGGCGAACTCATCCGCACCAACGCCGACCAGACCATGACCATCGACCCCTGCAACCTCCAACTCCTCTACCAGGGACGCTCCCCCAACTCCGGCGGCGACTACGGCCTCCTGCCCTACCGCCCCGGCGTCCTCACCCTGCAACGCTGACCCACCACACCACAGCACCACAGCATGACGGGCGGGCCCGGCACCACGCCGGGCCCGCCCCCTGCGAACGATCAGGGCTTGGCCGGAGCGGTGTCGCCGTACAGCCAGGCATCGAAGAATTCCCGCAGCGGCTGGCCGGAGACCCGCTCGGCGACCGTGACGAACTCCTCGGTGCTGGCGTTGCCGTTGCGGCGCTCGGCCGTCCAGGTGCGGAGCAGGCGGAAGAACGCGTCTTCGCCGATGGTCAGCCGCAACGCGTGCACGGTCAGCCCGCCCCGCTTGTACACCGACTGACTGAAGATCCCCGCCGGCCCGGGGTCACCTGCCGGACTCGCCCAGTCGATCCGGTCGTACTCGCGGTCGAACATCTCGTCGACGGTGGCCGCACCGTCGTGCTCGGACCACAGCCATTCCGCGTACGTCGCGAAACCCTCGTTGAGCCACATGTCCCGCCAGTGCCGGATCGACACGCTGTTGCCGAACCACTGGTGGGCCAGCTCGTGGGCGACCACCCAGGTGACCGGTCCGGAGTCGAAGAACACGTCGCCGTACACCGGCCGCGACTGGGTCTCCAGGGCGTAGCGGATCCGGTCGTCGTTCACCACCACGCCGCCGTACGCGTCGACCGGGTACGGGCCGAACACCGTCTCCAGGTAGTCGGCGATCTCACCGGTGCGGGCCATCGCCTGCTCGGCCGGGCCGCCTTCCGGCAAATCGGCGGAGACGGCCGTCACCATCGGCCGGCCGGCGTGGGTGCCACGCTCCACCCGGTAGTCGCCGATCACCAGAGTGGTCAGGTAGCTGGCCAGCGGGGTGGACTCCGACCAGGTCCAGGTGGTCCAGCCGCCGGTGCTGCTGGTCGGCCCCGGTACGCCGACGCTCAACGCGGCCAGCCCGTCCGGGACGGTGATGTCGATGTCGAAGGTCGCCTTGTCCAGCGGGTGGTCGTTGACCGGAAACCAGGTGCTGGCCGACTCGGGTTGGCCGAGCGCGATCGCGCCGTCGGCGGTCACGTGAAAGCCGCCCGCGCCGAGGTCCGGGCTGGTCAGCGGCTCGGGCCGGCCACCGTAGTCGACGACCACGGTGAACTGCGTACCGTCGGTCAGCCCGGTGGCCGGGGTGACGACCAGTTCGTTGCCGTCGCGGCTGTGTTCGGCCGCGGCGTCGTCGACGGTGACCGCGTCGACGACCAGCCCGGCCAGGTCGAGGTTGAACCGGGACAGGTCCGTGGTGGCGGTGGCGGTGATCGTGGCGGTGCCGTCGAGCCGCTCGCCGTCCGGGTCGTAGCGCAACGTCAGCTGGTAGCCGGCCACGTCGTAGCCGCCGTTGCCGTACGTCGGGAAGTAGGGGTCGCCGATGCCGGCCGCACCTGGTTGGAAACCACCCGCCGGGCTGTCGTCACCCCGGTCGACCAGCTCCGGCAGGACGCCGCAGCCGCCGGCACCGGCGGTCAGCACCGCCGCGAGCAGCGCGGCGACGCGCACCGTACGCCGCCGTGGCCCGGACCACCGACGGCGGCCCGACGCGAACGACGGACACCGACCCGGCGCGGGCGACGGACGGCGGCTGGTCACCGGTCGAGGACCAGACCGACCCGCTGGAACTCCTTCAGGTCGCGGTAGCCGCACTTGGCCATCGCCCGGCGCAGCCCGCCGAACAGGTTCTGCTGGCCGTCCGGGGAGTCGGCCGGGCCGAACAGGATCTGCTCCATGGTGCCCAGCGGCTCGTCGGCCACCCCGAACGCGCCGCGCGGCAGCTTCGGGTGGCTGGCCACCGAGTGCCACCACGCCCCGGCGGCCGGGGCCTCGGCGCACAGTGACAGCGGCTCCCCGAGCATCACCGCGTCGGCACCGCAGCCCAGCGCCTTGGCGATGTCACCGGAGGTCTGCAGGTCGCCGTCGGCGATCAGGTGCACGTACCGGCCGCCGGTCTCGTCCAGGTAGTCGCGGCGGGCGGCGGCCGCGTCGGCGATCGCGGTGGCCATCGGCACTCGGATGCCGAGCACCGAATCGGTGGTCGACCACTCGTCCGCGCCGATCCCGACGATCACCCCGGCCGCACCGGTACGCATCAGGTGCAGCGCCGTCTTGTAGTCGGTGCAGCCGCCGACCACCACCGGCAGGTCCAGGTCGGCGATGAACTCCTTGAGGTTCAGCGGCTCGTCGGTGGTGGAGACGTGCTCCGCCGACACCAGGGTGCCCTGGATCACCAGGATGTCCACGCCGGCGTCCAGCACCACCGGAGCCAGCGCCAGGGTGTGCTGCGGCGACACCCGGGCGGCGACCGTACCGCCGCCGGCCCGCATCTGCCGGACCCGTTCGGCGATCAGCTCGGGGCGGATCGGTTCGGCGTACGCCTCCTGCAGCCGCCGGGTCGCCGGGTCGTCGTCGTCCAGCGCGGCCAGCTCGCCGAGCACCTTGCTCGGATCCTCGTAGCGGGTCCACAGCCCTTCGACGTTGAGTACGCCGAGCCCGCCCAGCTCGCTCAGTTTGGCGGCGCTGGCCGGGCTCATCGTGGCATCCGACGGGTGCGCCACGCACGGAATCTTGAACTGGTACGCGTCGAGCTGCCACCCGGTGGAGACGTCGTCGACGTCCCGGGTCCGCCGGCTCGGCACGATGGCGATGTCGTCCAGGTGGTAGCCGCGCTGCGCGGTCTTGCCCAGCCCGATCTCGACCACGTCACGCATGGCATATCTCCGTCATGGACAGGTCGACCGCCCGGCGGCTCGGCCACCGCGCGGGCAGGTCGACGGCGTAGGTCAGCGGGTGTGGTAGTTGGGGGCCTCGACCGTCATCTGGATGTCGTGCGGGTGGCTCTCCTTCAGACCGGCGGCGGTGATCCGGATCAGCTGGCCGCGCTGGTGCAGGTCGTCGATGCCTTCGGCGCCGACGTACCCCATGGCCAGCCGGACCCCGCCGATCAGCTGGTGCACGACGGTGGCCAGCGGTCCACGGTACGGCACCTGGCCCTCGACACCCTCCGGGACCAGCTTCTCGTCGCTGAGCACGTCGTGCTGGAAGTAGCGGTCCTTGGAGTAGGAACGGGCCTGGCCACGGGACTGCATCGCGCCCAGCGACCCCATCCCCCGGTACGACTTGAACTGCTTGCCGTTGATGAACAGCAACTCGCCGGGGCTCTCCTCGCAGCCGGCGAGCAGGCTGCCCAGCATCACCGTGTGCGCACCGGCGACCAACGCCTTGGCGATGTCGCCCGAGTACTGGATGCCGCCGTCGGCGATCACCGGAACGCCGGCCGGGTGGCAGGCCCGGACCGCCTCCATGATCGCGGTGACCTGCGGTACGCCGACGCCGGCGACCACCCGGGTGGTGCAGATCGCGCCCGGGCCGACGCCGACCTTGACCGCGTCCGCGCCGGCTTCGACCAGCGCGCGGGCACCGGCGTAGGTGGCGACGTTACCGCCGACCACGTCGACCTCGGTGTCCCGCTTCAGGGCCCGCACCATGTCCAGCACCCCGCGCTGGTGGCCGTGGGCGGTGTCCACGATCAGCACGTCGACGCCCGCGTCGACCAGGGTCCGGGCCCGCTTGTAGGAGTCGTCGCCGACGCCGATCGCGGCGGCCACCCGCAGCCGGCCGGCATCGTCCTTGGTCGCGTCCGGGTACTGCTCGCTCTTGGTGAAGTCCTTCACGGTGATCAGCCCGCGCAGTCGGCCGGCGTCGTCGACCAGGGGCAGCTTCTCCACCTTGTGCTGGCGCAGCAGGGCCAGCGCGTCCGCCTTGGCCACCCCGACCGGGGCGGTGACCAGCGGCATCGAGGTCATCAGGTCGCGTACCGGGCGGCTCTGGTCGGTCTCGAACCGCATGTCGCGGTTGGTGATGATGCCGACCAGGGCACCCCGCTCGTCGACGACCGGGACACCGGAGATGCGGTACCGGCCGCACAGCGTGTCGACGTGCCGCAGCGTGTCGTCCGGGCCGCAGGTCACCGGGTTGGTGATCATGCCAGCCTCGGAGCGCTTCACCAGGTCGACCTGGATCGCCTGGTCGTCGGCGGAGAGGTTGCGGTGCAGTACGCCGATGCCGCCCTGCCGGGCCATCGCGATCGCCATCCGCGCCTCGGTCACCGTGTCCATCGCGCTGGACAGCAGCGGTACGGACAGTCGCACGTTGCGGGTCATCGAGGTCACCGTGTTGACCCGGCTCGGGATGACGTCCGACTCGGCGGGCTGCAGCAGCACGTCGTCGAAGGTCAACCCGAGCGGCACCGCCCGGGCCGACCCGGCGGGCATCTCCGGCACGTGGCCGCCGAACGCGGCGGGGACCGGGGGCACGTGACCGCCGTTGGCGGTGCTGTCGGCGACGGGCTGCTGGGTGGGCGAGTTTTCCACGACTTCTTCCCCTGAGCTGGTCGGACGGTTCGCCTGATGCCGGCGGCGGCTGATGTCCGGGTGCCGGGTCGGCAGGCGGCCCGGTGTGGGTGGCGGTTGACCGGCTCGCCCCGTCTTGCGGTGCGATGGTTCATCGTACCCACCGCCGGGCCGGCCGGGCGCGCCACCTGCGCGGCGGGCCGGACCGGGTGGGGCCCGCGCAGCCGGTACGGATGGGACTACGGTGGAGGGGTGCACGAAGAGCCGATCGATCCGTTCAGCGGCGACCCCGCCGATCCGGCAGCCGGGCTGGAGGATCCCACCGAGGCCGGCGAGCCGGACTCGTTGACGCCCGCCGAACGGCAGGACGTGTTGGAGGACCTCGCCGACCTGGAGGTCTACCGGGCGCTGCTCGGCGCGGTCGGGATCCGCGGGCTGGTGATCGACTGCGAGGACTGCCGGGAGCCGCACTACTTCGACTGGGACCTGCTGCGCGGCAACCTGCGCCACCTGCTCGACTCCGGCCGGCCGAGGGTGCACGAGCCGGCCTTCAACCCCGACCCGGACCACTACGTGAGCTGGGAGTACGCGCGGGGGTACGCCGACGGCGTGCACGACACCCTGCGGGACGAGGCGGACGACGACCAGGACCGGCCGGCCGACGACCCGGGCCGGCCGGGCTAAGGCCAGTCAGGGCCGGCCGGGCTAAGGTCGGTCAGGCGACCAGTCCGGTACGGAATCCGGTGGCCACCGCGTGCGCCCGGTCCCGTGCGCCGAGCTTGCGGAACAGTCGCCGCGCGTGGGTCTTGACGGTGTCCTCCGAGACGAACAGGTCACGGCCGATCTCGCCGTTGCTCTTGCCTTCCGCCATCCCGCGCAGCACCTGAAGTTCGCGTTCGGTGAGCCCGATCCGGCGTAGCGCGGTGACTCGACCGTCCGACGGCTGGGCGCCGTCCGGCCCGGTACCGTGCGACACGCTGCGATCAGGTGCGCTGCCGGTCGGGGCGGTGCCATTGGGTGCGCTGCCGGTCGGGGCGGTGCCATCCGCCGGGGCGATGCCGGAGTCCGTCCCCCGAGTCACCGCGCCGTCGGGGTGCGGGACGGGTGCCGGTGCGTCGGCGGTGTCGGCGGCCGGTGCCGCCGCGGCCGCGTCGTCGCGTTGGTTCGGCACCACGGTCGGACCGGTGGCCGGGTCCGCACCGGCAGCAGCCGCAGCCGCTGGCTCTGCGGCGGCGCCGGTGACCGCTCGTCCGGCGGAGTCGGTACCAGCGGCGGCGCCCCCGGGGTGGTGAGTCGCCGCGCCAGCGGCGGCAGCCCCGGGGTGGTGAGTCGCCGCGCCAGCGGCACCGATGGTGGCGGTCACCGCCGGGGCCGGGGCGGCCGCTGACTGCTCGGTCAGCAGTGCCGGCGTACGGCGACCCGGCGCAGCGAGCAGCAGCAGGGTCTTCGCCACGGCGGTGACCAGGTCGTCGGTGCCGCGCAGCAGCCCGCGGGCGCCGGCGGCCAGCGCGGCCGACGCCACCTGCGGGTCCTCCCCGCCGAACAGCACGATCACGCTGCCTGGCGAGCGGGCCAGCACCCGGCGGGTGAAGCTGGCGCTGTCTGGACGGGCTAGGGCGGTGTCGGCGAGTACGATCTCCGCTGGGCGTTCGGCGAGCCGCAGCATCACCTCCGGTTCAGAGACCGCTGTGCGTACTGCGGCGGAGAGACCGAGCCGGGCGGCGGCGGCGGTGATGTTCTGAGCTGCAACTACTGTTCGTACACACACGAGCACCTTGCGCACTTGTGACTCCCCTCTCCCGCCAGCAGCAGATCACGCGAGGCACGCTCGCTCATGCGCTTTGCCACGAAAAAAGATGAAAGTTCAGGACCGGTGGCCACGTCGCCGACCGGCTATCACGCGCAGGTTCCGACCCGGGTGTTCCCGCACGTTCCGGCACGGGTGATTGAGCAGTGGGACTCCCGGGTACCCCGGTGACACGAAGGACCGGAGCGCTTGCGCGGCCGGCCGCCCGGTCCTACCACGAAGTGTCCGCGGGAGCCGCGCGGAAGGAGGGGTGCAGATGTCGGATGTACGCCGACTGCCCGGACCGATCGTCGACCTATGGGAGTGGCAGATCCTCGGTGCCTGCCGTGGCCGGGACAGCGCCCAGTTCTTCCACCCCGACGGTGAGCGGGGGTCGTCACGCAACCGTCGGGAGTCGGGCGCCAAGGCGGTCTGCCGGACCTGCCCGGTCCGGGCGGAGTGCGCCGCGCACGCCCTGTCGGTCCGCGAGCCGTACGGGGTGTGGGGCGGCTTCAGCGAGTCGGAACGACTCCGGCTGCTCGCCCTCGGCTGGGAGGACCTCGCCGACCGCCACGGCGGCCGGGTCGACGTGCAACGGCTGGAGGCCCGGCTGGGCCGGCCGCACAAGTCGACCGTGCCGGCCCAGCGCCGGCCGGAATCGACCGCCGTCAGGCCGCAGCCGGCGGACTCGGCCACCGCCGCCTGACCCCGGCGACTGCCGCCTGAACCACGGCCGCGCGGCTACTACCTCGGCCACGACCTCGGCCGCGGGGCCGCCGGCTCAAATGTCCCTACTGGACTGTTACGCGGACCGAGTGCCAACCTGTCGCCCCGTCCGGGGCAACAGGTTGGCGCAGTTCGGGCTGGGTGGCGCCGGTCCCGTCGGTGGCCCGGACCTGCAGCAGGTGCTCACCCGAGGTCGCCGGCCACTGCCAGACCCACTGCACCCAGGTGTCCGCCGAGACCGCCGGGGCCAGCTCGGCCGGCTGCCAGGGGCCGTCGTCCACCCGTACCTCGACGCCGCTGATGCCCCGGTGCGGGGCCCACGCCACCCCGGCCACCGGTACGGTGCCGGCGGACAACTCGGTGCGGATCCGGGGGGTGTCGATCCGGGACTGGGTCTTGATCGGGCCCTGCGCCGCCCAGCCGCGCGGCACCCAGTACGCGTCGAAGTCGGCGAAGCTGGTCAACTCCAGCTCGGTGACCCACTTGCAGGCGGAGACGTACCCGTAGAGGCCGGGCACCACCATGCGGACCGGGAAACCGTGCTCGACCGGCAGTGGTTGACCGTTCATCCCGACCGCGAGCAGCGCGTCCCGCCCGTCCAGCAGCGCCTCGGTCGGGGTGCCGCAGGTCCAGCCGTCGACGGACCGGCCGACGACCTGGTCGGCTCCGGGCAGCGGGCCCGCCTCGACCAGCAGGTCCCGCACCGGTACGCCGAGCCAGCGGGCGTTGCCGATGAGGTTCCCGCCCACCTCGTTCGAGACACAGGCCAGCGTGACGTACCGCTCCACCAGCTCCATCCCGAGCAGGTCGGCGTAGCTCAGGGTGATCGGGTTGGTCACCCGGCCGTGGATCCGCAGCTGCCATTCGTCCGGGTCGACCTGGGGCACGACCAGCGCGGTGTCGATCCGGTAGAAGTCACGGTTCGTGGTGACGTACCGGCTCAGCCCCGGTGCCGCCGGGTCCACACCGAACGGCAGCGGCGGCGCGGCGGCGACCGGGGCGGGCAGTGTCACGGCGGACCTGGCGGTGGCCACCCCCCGGCGTTGCGCCAGCCAGCGACCGCCGGCACCGGTGACCAGGGCGGCGCCGACCGACACGCCGACGCTGGACAGGAACCGTCGCCGGTCGGCGGTGCCGGCGCCGGGCCGAACCGGTACCGGCTCGGCAGACGAGGCAGACGAGGCAGACGAGGCAGGCGACGCGGCGGCGGCCGGCCGCAGCGGGCCGGCGAGCAGCGCCCAGAGCAGCAACGCGGCGGCGGACGCGCCGATCACCGCCGGCAGGACGGCGGCCGGCCCGGCGCCGGGCCGGGTGAGCGCGGCCACCGCGCCGACCACGCCGAAAACCGCGACGCCGACGAAGCCGACGGCCAGCCGGCGGGCGGCCAGCATCCCGATGACGGCCGCGAACCCGGCGAGCAGTACGCCGGTGCCGATCAGCAGCGCGGTCTTGTCGTGTACGCCGAACACGTCGATGGCGAACTGTTTCAGCGGCTCGGGGACGGTGTCGACGACCACCCCGCCGACCGCGACCAGCGGTGCCGAGCGGGCGCCGGTGGCGACGGCGATCAGCTCGGCCAGGCCCAGGGCGAGTGCGGCCGCGGCCACGCCGGCGAGCGCTGCGAGCGGCCCGGGCAGGCGGCCCGGCGGTTCGGTCTGCGCAGCTGGCCCGGTCGGCTCCGGCCCTGTCGCGTCCGGCACCGTCGGCTCCGCCCTCATCGCGTCCAGCCCATCTGTCCGGCACCGTACGGGTCGACGGCGCGTAGGTATACCGCCGACGATACGCAGAATCCGCGTGATCAGAAACCTCGGGCGGAATGCACCCTCGGCCGTACTGATCACGCGGATCCAGGTGGCGCAGGTGGAACAGGTGGAACAGGTGGAGCTTCCGGTCAGAAACCGGGACCGTGCTGGTGGCCGTGCCCGTGGTCGTGACTGTGACCGCCGGCGGCCGGCTCGGCCTTCTCCGGCTTCTCCACCACCAGGCTCTCGGTGGTGAGCAGCAGCCCGGCGATCGACGCGGCGTTGCTGACCGCGTTGCGGGTCACCTTCACCGGGTCGATGATGCCGGCCCGGGCGAGATCGACGTACTCACCGGTGGCGGCGTTGAGCCCGTGGCCCCAGTCGCCTTCGAGCACCTTGCCGACCACCACGTACCCGTCGTAGCCGGCGTTCTGGGCGATCCACCGCAGCGGCTCGTGCAGCGCCTTGCGGACCACCGAGACGCCGACCTTCTCGTCGCCGTCGAAGCCGAGGTCGTCGTCGAGCACGGCGGCGATCTGGCTCAGCGCCGCGCCGCCGCCGGGGATGGTGCCCTCCTCGACCGCGGCCTTGGTCGCGGCGATGGCGTCCTCGATGCGGTGCTTGCGCTCCTTCATCTCGACCTCGGTGGCGGCCCCGGCCTTGATCACCGCGATGCCGCCGGAGAGCTTGGCCAGCCGCTCGGCGAGCTTCTCCCGGTCCCAGTCCGAGTCGGACGCGTCGATCTCCTTGCGGATCTGGGTGACCCGGTCGGCGACCTCGGAGTCGTTGCCGGCGCCGTCGACCACCGTGGTGGTGTCCTTGTCGACCACGATCCGCCGGGCCCGGCCCAGCGACTCCAGCCCGACCGCGTCGAGCTTGTAGCCCAACTCCGGGGCGATCAGCTCGGCGCCGGTCAGGATCGCCATGTCCTGCAGCATCGCCTTGCGCCGGTCGCCGAAGCCGGGGGCCTTGACCGCACAGATCTTCACGGTCTTACGTACGGCGTTGACCACCAGGGTGGACAGCGCCTGCCCGTCGACGTCCTCGGCGACGATCAGCAGCGGCTTGCTGTCCTGGACGATCTTCTCCAGCAGCGGCAGCAGCTCCTCGATCGAGGAGATCTTCTGGGTGGTGATCAGGATGTACGCGTCCTCGAGGACCGCCTCCTGCGCTTCGGCGTCGGTGACGAAGTGCGGGGAGATGAAGCCCTTGTCGAACTGCAGGCCCTCGGTGACCTCCAGCTCGGTGGCCAGGGTGGAGCCTTCCTCGACGGTGATCACGCCGTCGCGGCCGACCCGCTCCATCGCCTCGGCGATCAGCTCGCCGATCGTGGCGTCCTGGGCCGAGATCGTCGCGACCTGCGCGATCGAGCCCTTGTCGGCCACGTCCGCCGCCTTGGCCAGCAGCGATTCGGAGACCTTCTGCGCGGCCGCGTCGATGCCGCGCTTGAGGCCGGCCGGGTTGGTCCCGGCGGCGACGTTGCGCAGACCTTCACGGACCATCGCCTGGGCGAGCACGGTGGCGGTGGTGGTCCCGTCGCCGGCGACGTCGTTGGTCTTCGTCGCCACCTCCTTGACCAGCTGCGCACCGAGGTTCTCGTACGGGTTGGTGAGCTCGATCTCCTTGGCGATGGTCACGCCATCGTTGGTGATCGTCGGAGCGCCGAACTTCTTGTCCAGCACGACGTTGCGCCCGCGCGGGCCGAGGGTGACCTTGACCGTGTCCGCGAGCGTGTTGACGCCGTGCTCCAAGAGGTGCCGGGCGTCGTCCGAGAAACTCAGGATCTTCGCCATGACATTCCCTTCACAGGCACTAGCCGTCGGCCGGCCGGCGGCTGCCGGGCTCCGGCCGACGGGCGACGCCCCGAAGCCCCGGCTGGGGCTTCGGGGCGTTCAGCACTGGCAGTAGGTCACTTCTCGATGACCGCGAGGACGTCGCGGGCGGAGAGCACCAGGTACTCCTCGCCGGCGTACTTGACCTCGGTGCCGCCGTACTTCGAGTAGATGACCGTGTCGCCGACGTTGACGTCAACCGGGATCCGGTTGCCCTTGTCGTCGACGCGGCCGGGGCCGACAGCGAGGACGGTGCCCTCCTGCGGCTTCTCCTTGGCGGTGTCGGGGATCACGATGCCCGACGCCGTGGTGGTCTCAGCCTCGTTCGCCTGGACCAGGATCCGGTCCTCGAGCGGCTTGATCGCAACCTTGGTCGCGGTAGTCACGGGCATACCCTCCTGGGGTATCTGGTTTTGGTGCCGGCCACGTGGGTAACCGGCGTCAATCTGCCTCATGTCCACCGGGCGGATCCGTCGTCGCGGGTGCCGGACCGCCTGGCGTTTCGCTCACCGGCGGGAGCCGGTGGGCTGGCACCCTCGACCCGAGAGTGCTAACCGCAGATTAGCAGTCGCCTGTGCGGAGTGCTAGCCCGATGGCCGAGCATGGACAATGTCGCGGTGCACCCGGACGAACTGGCCGCCCTGCGTGCCCCGGAAGGCGCGGCCGCGCTGGTCACCGCAGGCGAGGTGCTGGCCGCGTCGGGCGGGGCGGATCCCCTCGCGGCGGCGACCGCGCTGCGTACCGCCGGGGTGCCGGCACCGCTCGCGACCGCAGCGCTCACCCAGGCCGCGCTGCGCGCCCGCGCGACCGGCAAGTTCGGCCCGGCCGCCGACCGGATGTTCTTCACCCGCGCCGGCCTGGAGCAGGCCACCCGGTCGGTGGTCGCCGACCGGCGCGCCGCCCGGTTGCGCGCCGCCGGGGTGCGCCACCTCGCCGACCTGGGTTGCGGTCTCGGCGCGGACACCCTCGCCGCCGCCCGGGCCGGCATCCGGGTGTACGCGGTGGAGGCCGACCCGGGCACCGCCGCGATCGCCGCCGCCAACGCAGCGGCGACCGGGCTGGCCGACCTGGTCGACGTGGTCTGCGCCGACGCCACCGGAGTCGACGTCTCCGGCTACGACGCGGTCTTCTGCGACCCGGCCCGCCGTACCGGCAGCGGTCGGCGCACCTTCGACCCGGACAGCTACTCCCCGTCCTGGGACTTCGTCCGGTCGCTGGTCGCCCGGGTGCCGCGGACCGTGCTCAAGGTGGCGCCGGGCATCGACCACGCGCTGATCCCGCCGGGAGCCGAGGCCGAGTGGGTCAGCGTCGACCGGGAGGTGGTCGAGGCGGCGTTCTGGTGCGGCCCGCTGGCCGACGCCCCGCGCCGGGCCACCCTGCTGCGTGCCGGACGGCCGGCCACGGACCTGGTCGGCGACGGCGACGAGCCGGTCGACGTCGGCCCGGTCCGGCGTTACCTGTACGACCCGGACGGGGCGGTGGTCCGCTCGCACCTGGTCGCCGCGTTCGCCGCGACCGTCGGCGGCACCCTCGCCGACGGGTCGATCGCCTACGTCTACGCCGACACGCCGACCGACACGCCGTACGGCCGATGTCTGGAGATCACCGACGTGCTGCCGTTCTCGCTGAAGCGGCTGCGGGCGTTGCTGCGCGAACGCGGTGTCACGCGGCTGGAGATCCTCAAACGCGGTTCCCCGCTCGACCCCGCCCAGTTGCGGCGTGACCTGCGGCTGCGTACCGCCGCCGGAGCCGGCGTGGCGGCGAGCCTGGTGCTGACCCGGGTGGCCGGCGCCCCGACGGCGCTGCTCGCCCACCCGGTGGAGGCACCAGGCCGGTAACGTCGCGCGGCATGGCAGGTACCGCGACCCCGGCGACGACGCTGCTGACCAAGCGGCGGATCACCTTCCAACTGCACCCGTACCGGGTCTCGCCGGACACCCCGGACTACGGCGCGGCGGTCGCGGCCGCCCTCGGCGTCGCCGCCGAGCAGGTCTTCAAGACGCTGGTGGCGCAGGTCGACGGGGCACTCGCCGTCGGTGTCGTGCCGGTCACCGGGGAGCTGGGCCTGAAGGCCTTCGCGGTGGCGCTCGGTGGTAAGCGCGCGGTGCTCGCCGACCGGGTGCTCGCCGAGCGGACCACCGGGTACGTCCGGGGTGGGATCAGCCCGATCGGGCAGCGTAAACGCCTGCCGACGGTGCTGGACGCCTCGGCGCAGCGGTTCGCCGAGGTGTACGTCTCGGCCGGCCGTCGCGGGTTGCAGCTGAGTATCACTCCGGGCGATCTGGCAGCGGTGGCCGACGCCCGGTTCGCCCCGATCGCTACCCACTGATCCGGTCAGTCGACGGGCAGATGTCCGCCACGTTGCTGAATTGTTATCGCGGGCAACAAAACTGGTGACGTCAGCGGTCTTGTGCTCGGCGCCACACTCCTAATACGTTGCCGGACACAACAAAACTGTGACGGCCCAGCCCAGCCCCAGGCCGTTGCCGTCGCCGGCCGGGTCTCCGGAGCCCATCAGCGCCGCGCGAGCCACACCTGATACCGCACGACACGCACCAGCACCAACCCCTTGTACGCGAAACATCACCCTTCGAAAGGACCCGAGCGATGCGCAGAGGGATCCTCAGCACCGCCGCCGCTGGCGTCCTGCTCGCCGGCGGCCTGACCGCCTGTAGCAGCGACACCGGCACCGACAGCGGTGACACGCCCACCCCGAAGATCGGCGTGATCCTGCCGGACAGCGCCTCCTCCGACCGCTGGGAGACCGCCGACCGGCGCTTCCTGCAGGAGGCGTTCGACGCCGCCGGCGTGCAGGCCACCATCCAGAACGCCCAGGGCGACAAGGCCCAGTTCCAGACCCTCGCCGACCAGATGATCACCGACGGGGCCACCGTCCTGATGATCGTCAACCTGGACTCCGGCACCGGCAAGGCCGTGCTGGACAAGGCCAAGCAGCAGGGCGTCGCCACCATCGACTACGACCGGCTGACCCTGGGCGGCTCCGCCGAGTACTACGTGAGCTTCGACAACGAGGCCGTCGGCCAACTGCAGGGCGAAGGTCTGGTCAAGTGCCTGACCGACGCCGGCGTGGAAGAGCCGACCATCGCCACCCTCAACGGCTCCGAGACCGACAACAACGCCACCCTGTTCAAGAACGGCTACGACGGCGTGCTCGACCCGCTGTACGAGTCCGGCGAATACGTCAAGGGCCCGGACCGCTGGGTGCCGGACTGGGACGGCGCCCAGGCCGCCACGCTGTTCGAGCAGATGCTGACCCAGACCGGCGGCGAGATCGACGGTGTGCTGGCCGCCAACGACACCCTCGGCAACGCGGCGATCTCGGTGCTCAAGCGCAACCAGCTCAACGGCCAGGTGCCGGTCACCGGGCAGGACGCCACCCCGCAGGGTCTGCAGAACATCCTCGCCGGCGACCAGTGCATGACCGTCTACAAGGCGATCAAGGCCGAGGCGCAGGCCGCCGCCGACCTGGCGGTCGCGCTGGCCAACGGTGAGCGCAAGGAGGTCGCGCAGACCGTCACCGACCCGGAGACCAACCGGGAGGTGCCGTCGGTGCTGCTCACCCCGCAGGCCATCTACAAGGAGAACGTCGCCGACGTGGTCAACGACGGCTACGTCACCGCCGAGGAGCTCTGCACCGACGAGTTCGCCGAGCTCTGCGCCGAGGCCGGCATCAGCTGACCGGCGTACCGGCGACCGACCGGTAGCCCCGCCGCGGGTGTCACCCGGCAGCACCATCGCCGGGTGACACCCGCGGCGGCGGAACCGGCACCGGCCGGACACCCTCACGAAGGAGACCACCCGTGTCCGCGACCCCCCTGCTGCAACTGCGCGGGATCGACAAGAACTTCGGCCCCGTCCAGGTGCTGCGCAACGTCGACTTCGCCGTCTACCCCGGCGAGGTGACCGCGCTCGTCGGTGACAACGGTGCCGGCAAGTCCACCCTGGTCAAATGCATCAGCGGCATCCACCCGATCGACCGCGGCGAGGTCCTCGTCAACGGCCGCCGGGTGCACATCCACAATCCGCGCGACGCCGCCTCGCACGGCATCGAGGTCGTCTACCAGGACCTCGCGCTCTGCGACAACCTCGACATCGTGCAGAACATGTTCCTCGGGCGGGAGAAGCGCTCCGGGATCGTGCTGGACGAGACCACCATGGAGCAGATGGCCGCGGACACCCTCGCCGGGCTCTCCGTCCGGACCGTCAAGTCGCTGCGGCAACTCGTCGCCAGCCTCTCCGGCGGCCAGCGCCAGACCGTCGCCATCGCCAAGGCGGTGCTGTGGAACAGCAAGGTCGTCATCCTCGACGAACCCACCGCGGCGCTCGGCGTCGCCCAGACCGCCCAGGTGCTCGAACTGGTCCGCCGGCTCGCCGACAACGGCCTCGCCGTCGTGCTGATCTCGCACAACATGAACGATGTCTTCGCGGTGTCGGACCGGATCGCCGCGCTGTACCTCGGCCAGATGGTCGCCCAGGTCCGCAGCACGGAGATCACCCACGCGCAGATCGTGGAGCTGATCACCGCCGGCCGCAGCGGTGACCTCGGCCTGCCGGCCGACAACGGCACCGAGTACACCGTCACCACCGGACCGGGAGCCGACCGATGAGCACCGCCACCTCGACAGTCCAGCGGCCCGCCGCCCCGGCCGACTCGCCCGGCGTCGGCGAACACCTGCGCAACTACTCCTCCCGGGTGCGCGGCGGCGACCTCGGCGCACTGCCCGCCATCCTCGGTCTCGTCGTGCTCTGCACGGTCTTCTCGATCGTGCGGCCCAACTTCTTCACCGCCGGCAACTTCGCCAACCTGTTCATCCAGGGCGGAGCGGTCACCCTGATCGCGATGGGGCTGATCTTCGTCCTGCTGCTCGGTGAGATCGACCTCTCCGCCGGCTTCGCCAGCGGTGTCTGCGC
This sequence comes from Micromonospora sp. Llam0, assembly GCF_003751085.1. NCBI lineage: Bacteria > Bacillati > Actinomycetota > Actinomycetes > Micromonosporales > Micromonosporaceae > Micromonospora > Micromonospora sp. Llam0. The sequence continues at coordinate 1,187,240 of NZ_RJJY01000002.1, forward strand.
CGCGATCCTGGCGGTCGTCTCCACCGAGATGGGACTGCCCTGGTACGTGGCGGTGCTGGCGGCGGTCGCCACCGGCACCCTGATCGGCACCACCCTCGGATTCCTGGTCGCCAAGGTCGGCATCCCGTCGTTCGTGGTCACCCTGGCCGCGTTCCTCGCCTTCCAGGGCACCGTGCTGCTGCTGATCGAAGGCGGCAAGAACGTCTCGCTGCGCGACGACGTGCTCATCGCGATCGTCAACCGCAACGTCCCGCCGGTCGTCGGCTGGGCGATCTTCGGCGTCGGGGTGGCCGGGTTCGCGCTGATCCAACTGCTGCGCTACCGCACCCGGTCCGCCAAGGGCCTGGTCACCGACCCGATGGTGGTGGTGCTGACCCGCATCGGCGTGCTGATCGCGATCGCCGGCGCCGCCGTCTACATCCTCAACCAGGAGCGCAGCATCAACCCGCTGATCACCTCGCTACGCGGGGTGCCGATCGTGGTGCCGGTCATCGTGGTACTGCTGGTCTTCTGGACCTTCGTGCTGCGGCGCACCGCGTACGGCCGGCACATCTACGCCGTCGGCGGCAACCGGGAAGCCGCCCGCCGGGCCGGCATCAACGTCGACCGGATCCGGATCTCCGCCTTCATGATCTGCTCCTCGATGGCCGCCGTCGGCGGCATCGTGGCCGCCAGCCGGGCCAACTCGGTGGACGCCAACACCGGCGGCAGCAACGTGCTGCTGTTCGCCGTCGGCGCGGCGGTGATCGGCGGCACCAGCCTGTTCGGCGGCAAGGGCCGGGTCCTCGACGCGGTCCTCGGCGGCGCCGTGGTCGCGGTCATCGAGAACGGCATGGGGCTGATGAACGTCAGCTCCGGGGTGAAGTTCGTCTTCACCGGACTGGTGCTGCTGCTGGCCGCCAGCGTCGACGCGCTGTCCCGTCGTCGCGCCGCCGCCGGGTCACGATGACTGCGGAGACGAAGAACCGATGCGGGCAGGACCCAGCCAGGAGGAGATCCGCCGGCACAACCTCGGCGCGTTGCTGCGGCACGTGCACGTGCACGGCGCCACCTCACGGGCCGAACTGACCACCACGCTGGGGCTCAACCGCAGCACCATCGGCGCGCTCACCGCCGACCTGGCCGCCGCCGGCCTGGTCAGCGAGGGCGGCGCCCGGGAAACCGGCCGGGCCGGACGACCGTCGCTGGTCGTCCGGCCCGCGTCCGAGCGGGTGTACGCGTACGCGCTCAGCATCGAGGTCGACCGGCTACGGGCCGCCCGGGTCGGGCTCGGTGGCCGGATCCTCGACATGCGCACCGCCGAACGGCCGCGCGGGACGCTGGCCGCCGAGGCGGTCGGCCCGCTCACCGGCTTCGTCAAGGAGCTGCACCAGGCGGTGCCGGCCGGCTCGGTCTGCGTCGGCAGCGGCGTCGCGGTCTGCGGCATGGTCCGCCGCGACGACGGCATGGTCCGGCTCGGGCCGACCATGGGCTGGGTCGACGAGCCGCTGGGCGCCGCCCTGGCCGAGGCGCTCGGCGACGACCGGGGCGTCCTGGTCGGCAACGTCTCCGACGTGTGTGCGCTGGCCGAACACACCCGGGGCGCGGCGGTCGGCTGCGACCACGTCATCTACCTGTACGGCGACGTCGGCATCGGCGCCGGGATCATCGCCGGTGGCCGGCGGGTCACCGGACACGGCGGGTACGGCGGCGAGGTCGGCCACATGGTGGTGCACCCCGGCGGCCGGCCCTGCCTGTGCGGATCCCGGGGCTGCTGGGAGACCGAGATCGGCGAACACGCGCTGATCCAGGCGGCCGGCCGCAGCGGGGCCGTCGTCGGCCGCGAAGCGGTGCTCGCCGTGGTGGACGCGGCCGACCGGGGCGACAGCCAGGCCCAGGCCGCGGTCCGCCAGGTCGGCAACTGGCTCGGCTTCGGCGTGGCCAACCTGGTCAACATCTTCAACCCGGAGACGGTGATCTTCGGCGGTACGCTGCGGGACGTCTACCTGGCGGCGGCCGCGCACGTGCGCAGTCGGCTCAACTCCAACGGGTTACCGGCCTGCCGGGAACACGTCCGGCTGCGTACCCCGAAACTCGGCGACGACGCCCCACTGATCGGCGCCGCCGAACTCGCCTTCGAGCAGCTGCTCGCCGACCCGCTCGACGCGGTCGCCGGCTGACCCGAGACCCTGCCAGGTGCGCCACAGATCGGCGTACGGACCGTCGGCGGCGACCAGCTCGTCGTGCGAGCCGAACTCGGAGCCCATCGCGTGGAGCGTCAGGGTCCGGAGGCGCCGACTCCCACACCAACCGCTCCGCCGACGCCGCTCCACCGTCCGCCACCGGTCAACGTCAGCCATGACGATCTCCGGCGGGTGTTCTGGCATCAGCACGGGTCACCCCCGTGGTTTGACACTCCCCGCCGGCAGGGAGGCATGCGAACTATGACCAGCCGCTGAGTACGAAGGGTGCCCGGTCTCGGAATGCGCGTACGCAGGCGGCGGTGTACGGGTAGGTGTTGGTCGGCAGCATGTCAGCGGGAAACCATGCGATCTTGGCGCACTTGTGCGGCTCGGCGTTGACCGGCTCGCCGTGCCGGCTTTGGTCGAAGGCCACGGCGAAGGCGAGGCCGACGCGGGCGAGGCCGCTGGCGTTGCGGTGGTGCACCGTGGTGACCAGTTGCGGCTCCGAAGGGCTGAGGCGCACGCCGATCTCCTCACCGGCCTCGCGGACGATGGCGGTGATTGCGTGTTCGCCGTGCTCCAGCTTCCCGGATGGAAGATTCCACTGGCCGTCCGCGTAGCCGGTTCCTTCGCGGAGCGCGAGTAAGAGATGGTCGGCGCGGGTGAGTAGGAGCAGCACATCAACCGGGTGCGCAGGGAGGATGGTCACGCTGGCCGAGGTTAGCCGGTCGTGCCAGGAAGTAGTGGGTCGACCCCCGCCGGGCGATCCATGCCACGCGGGCGGCGGTGTCGATCCCGGTGGGCACGTCGGTCAGCGGTAGGTTCACGTCGGCGCAGGTTGCGCGGAGCGCCTCGGCGGTTTCGGCTTGGAGGTGGGCGACCTTGGCTCGCATCGGGTCGTTGGGATGGTCGAAGCGGTCAGATAGGTAGAAGACCGCGTCGTAGGTGGTAGGTGCCCATGTGCGGCAGAACGTAGCCATCGCGTCGAGTACGGCGGCGTCAGGGCTGCCGGGTGCGGGGGCGAGGATCATGCGGGCGTAGGCGAGAACGTTGATCACCGTTTTGTCGCAGATGAGGAGTCGTTGATGGCGGGCGGCGCGCAGCGTCGTGGACAGGTGCGCGGCGAACAGGTCCACTTCGCAGGTCAGGTCGAAGTTGCCCTTGCCGTGAATGACGGTTTCCTCGATGAAGGGGCTTGTGCGGGCGGGCTCTGCGAGGCAGTCGACGAGCACGCCTTGGTGCCGGTAGTGGGCGGTCAGCGCGTGGACCAGGGTGCTCTTGCCGGATGCGTGTGTGCCCTCGATTCCTACAAGCACGCAGGTTCGTGCGGTCATCGCGTTTGCCGCCCTGGCGGGAGTAGTGCCTGGAAGGTGGGGTGGTCCAGCCAGGCGACGCGGCCGGCCCATTGCTCGGCGAGGTTGGCGTTGACGTTCAACGGCGATCCCCAGGTGACGTATCCGGCCGCGCGGAGCGCGACGTAGGCGGTAGAGAGGCTGTGTCGCAGGTTGAGCACGGTGATGCGTTCCCGTGCTTCGGTGTCGCCATGTTCCAACCAGTCGCGGTGTAGGGCTGTCATCGACTTTCGTGCCAGTTCCGGTTGGGTCACGTCGAGGTCGAGTTCGCCGCACACGTCGACAAGGCGGCGGGAGGTGCCGGTGAGCACCTGGCTGGTGTCGAATCGGGTGTCGAGCACTCGTTGTGCGGGGTCACTGCGTCGCTCCTGCCATGCCCGTCTCGCGGCAGTCAACGCGGTCGGTGTGGAATTTCCGGCGTTGGCCATGAGCACCGCTAGGTCGCTGCATAGCTGGTGCCCGACGATCAGGTCTGCGCCGCCCAATGCTGCACCGATGTCGGTCGCTGCGGCCTCCACCAGTTCCAGCCGCTCCTGGTCGTGGCCTAGGTAGACGCTCGTCGACCAGAACGGCAGACCACCGGTGAGCTGTGCTGGCTGGTTTGTCGTGGGAACGGTGAGCCAAAGGATCGAGTAGCAGAACGCCTGGTTGCCGTCCTTGATTCGGTAGTTCTTGCTCCACTCGACATCCATCGAGGCTACGAGTCGAGTGCCCGCCGGGCGGCTCGGTGTGCTGCCTGGCCCACCGACGTCGCTGATCATCTGCACCATCTTTACCACTCCACATGGTCATGCTCATGCTTGCCGGCCGGTGGACGTCGCCCGTCCCGCCTCGGTACGGGCGACGGCCACCGACCCTAGCGCCGTTCAGTCTGGAGCAGAGGTGAGCACGGCGGCCGTGTTGGTATCCGTTCCGACGATGCGGCGGGTGGCGCAACAGGCGGTGTCGGTGTCGGTGGTGAAGACATCCCACGCTGCCCGGTCGATGGTCTCGGTCACACGAGAGGTGCCCTCCCAGGTGTAGCGATCGGTGTGCACGGCGGCGGTCAGACCGACTGCCAGGCACCGGGCCAGGGCGGATCGGGCGACTCCGGACGCGCACGTCGGGCAGGTGGGCACCGGGACCGACACGGGTTCCAGGTGCATGTCCAGTTCCGCTCCGGTCGCGGCGGCTTCCGCAGCGGTGTCGATCATGACTGCGACGCCGCGTTGCTTGACCGTCCGGTTCGCCCAGGCGGAAAGCACCTCGGCCGCTCCGCGCAGCGGCACCGTTGAGAGGGCGTTCATGCGGGTCAGGTCATCGCTGAGGCGGTGTCCGGCGAGGATGACGCCGAGGCGGCGGGCACCGGTCAGCTCCCGGTCGGTGAGCCGGAGCAGGTCCGGCACCTCACCCGGTTCCTCGATGACGGCTGTCCGGAACCCGACGGACAGCGTGTCGTCGGCGATGTGCTGGGCGGTGCCGTGTTTGCGGACCCGCAGGTACACCGCCGCCGACGCGACCGGTAGCCCCGCCTCTTCGGGGCGGCCGGACCATTCAAGGGTGCAGGCCGTCAGCATGTCCCAGTGCCGGCCGAAGGGTCGTTGCTCGGCGCCGAACGGCGTCTGCGGCCATTGCAGGTTGGTGTACTCACGCACCGACGTGCCCATCGGAGGCGGGGGCGCCCGCGTTGGCAGCGGTGCGGATGCTGGCACCGAGGTACTTGGCGAAGTGGTTGCGCTTGTACCGGTAGCGTTTCCAGATCTCCGTCACCGGTTCGGTGAGGACGTTGCCGAGAGGTTCCAGCAGGTCCGGTGCGTCGTACACCGGCCAGGCGCTGGCCTTGCCGGTGACCTCCACGAGGATCATGTGACCCTCGGTTTCCGGGGTCCAACACGTCATGCGCAGCGCCGGCCGCCAGTCGTGGGTCGAGCGTGCCTCCATGAGCCGGTCGAACGTCCGGCCCGCCTCGTCGATACTGATGAACTCGTTGGCCTCCAGGCCGAGGGCGTTGCCCTTGCGCAGCGGCAGGATCAGTTTCAGCTTGCCCGCTCCGATCACATCCGCGATCTGGTAGGTGAACGGCAACGCGTGCAGGGTCGACCGGTACACCACGGCTGACAGCGACAGCGGCAATCCAGCGTCCAGAAACGCGCGCACACCGGACATCACCTGGTCGTAGTCGCCGCGTACCCGGTTGGTGGTCGCGCGTGGTCCCTCCAACCCGACGTTGACGAACGCCACCTTGTCCACCATCGACTTGGCGTGCTGCAACCCCCGGGTGGCATTCGTCGGGATACCGAGGATGAAGTCGGGGCTGTACATGTCCACGATGTCGCCGAAGTCTCTGCGCAGCAACGGCTCCCCGCCGGACAGGAATACCCGGCCTACCCCGGCAAGGTTCGAGCGGATCGTGTCCAACTCGGGCAAGGTCGGGTCGGGAAGCTGCAACGTCTCCGAGCAGAATGAGCAGTCGAAGTTGCACCGCTTGGTGATCTGGAGGATGACCGACAGCGGCACCGTCGCCGCCTCGGCAAGCTCCTCGATGCTTGCCGCGCCAGTCACGGTGAAGTGGTGTCCGGCGGTGAAGGCCACCGGCCCGGCGACCTGCGGCGGCGCGGGCGGGACAGCGGGCATACCCAGCATGGTCATGGTCAATGTCTCCCTTGCAGGGGTCGGGATCTGGTCCGACCGGACCGTTATGGCATGGGTGAAAGTCGATGGTTGAGTCGTAGATGTCGCCACGCACGAGTCAGTTCGACTAGCCGGGAGGGCCTCGTTCCCGAGGTGTCGTCCGTCCCGTCTTGTGAGGCACGACGAGCCGATTCCGGGTGGCCACCGCTGCTTTGACGGGTGACTGGACGGGTGCGGGGCGGTGATGGCTGGCCATCAGTGCTCCCGCTCGTAGAGCAAGCCCTCGGCATCCGGCGACAGATCGCGCCAACCGACCGAGTAGCCGAAAGGCTCTGTCCGCGCCTGTATCAGCTCGGGGTTATTCGAATGAGCGGGATCGGGGTGCCGGGGCTCGTTGGCCGCCGATGCGGCTGGTGCAGACAGGGCGCTTCGTGTGTCGTACCAAAGTGGGTCGTCCCCGGCTGCTGCGATGACCGAGGCCGCGAAGGACCGGACTTCGCATGGCGTCGGACCACCGCATCTCGCACACGTTCTAGCTGCGGTGACCTGGTGGCGTTGATAGAGCTCCACGGCGGTGGCGTGCGTCGGGGTGCCGCGTAAGGTGGGAATCGGACGCTGCATACCGGCCTCCTTCCTAACTCCGGCCGTTGGTGGTGATCAGGAGGCCGGACGTACCCCTACCTGTCGATTCGTCAATGCGGTGGCTGGCCCGTCCACCGTGACTCGCCCGTCACGTTGGCGAGCAGGGCCGTCAGGGTTAGCGAGAAGGAGCTGGAAGCGGGCCTTGGAGTTGGTGTCGGCAAGGGTGAGGGCTTGGTCGAGCACAGACTGTGCCGCGAGCGTCGGTGTTGCGGGGGTGGTGCGGTGCTCCCATGCGGTAACGGCAGCTACGGCCAATCCGAGGTGCTCGGCGAACGCTCGCACGCTCATGCGCAGCGCCTCGCGCAACGCGCGGATCTCCCGTGCGGTCCACCGACCGACGACCACTGGCCCGCACTCCTCTCACGATGCCGGGGATGTGGTGCCGGCAGGAGTGAATGGTGCCGGCTGTGTGGTGGGAAGCTGGCGTTCCAGGTCGCGCTCCAGTTCGGTCTGGGCGTGGAAGTCGCGCATGAGTGCGTGTACCTGGTCGTACACCGCCAGGAGCGCTCCATGCGCGCCGAGAGTCGTGTCCGCGTTCAGCCAGAATCGGCGAGTGGTGTTGTCGCGGCCGACTTCGACGTTGGCGATCTGGCTGCGGGAGTAGCGAATGAGCGTGGCAAGGTCGACTTGCCTTAACCCGGCTGCGACGCGCCAGAAGGCCAGGTGCCGGCCGAGGTCCTTGCGCGCGTCGGCTACCTGACCGGGTGTGATGCCGCCCGTAGGGCTGACGCGGCGCGGCGTGGTCGGAACACGCTGATGCTGCGGCCGAGGGTGCGGTGCACGGGTCATCACGACCACCGCCCCTGGGCGATCGGGTACACCCGGGCTTCGCCCGCCACCGTCGGCACACCAGCAACGACCGGGGCGAGTCTTACGGGCTCGACATCGGCGGGGCTGATCAGCACCTGGATCGGTCCGGCCACAATCGCGACATGGCCGGGGGGCACCGCGTCGTGGTGCACCACCGTGACAGCTGTGTCCTCGTGCATGCTGAGGTGCACCACCGCTGTCTTCGCGTGCACGGTTACCGGTTCGTGGCCGTTCGACGCTGAAGGGGTGGCGGCTGGAGAGTGGGCGATGGTCAGCGGCGTCGCTGGACGGCCGTGTGATACCGCTGCCTGCGACGGACCCACGGGTGGGAGTGGCTCGGCCGGTGAGACGTCGGGATCGTTGGTGTGGCCCTGGATGATGAAGAAGCCGAGTTCGGCGTCCGTGGCCTTGCCCAACACCGCACGCAGCGCTGTGCGGTAGTGCGCGGACGGCCAACGGGTCTGGCCGCGTTCCAGATTGCCGATGTAGTGGCCCGCGACGGCGGAGCGTCGCCCGGCGTGCTCATACAGGTAGGTGATAACCGCGTCGGCCAACTCCTGGCGTGACAACGGCCGACCCGAGCCCGAAGGAGACCGCAGCGCCAGTCGTGCTGCCCGCAGCAACTCGTTCGGTCCCGGTTGATAAGCCATGAAACAAGATCCGTTCCTTGATCGGAGATCGTCGGGGACAGAGCGGCGAGGAGATGGCGAGTAGTTCGACGTACCTGGCGACCACGCGGGTGCGTTTCTCAGCCATGACCTACCCGGCGGATCCTGTATGTGTGCTGGGTGTAGCCCGCTATCTCGGGGCTCGGCAGCCGTCAAACTATGCACCTCAGCTCGCCGCCCGCGTTGATAGCCAACTGAATTCATCCTGCTTGTCGCCCATCAGTTCCGGCCGCGTCGCGCCAGGTCGCCGCCGAGGGAGCCGTGCCGAAAGCAAGAACACCCTGGCCGCCGCTTCGTGCACTGAGCACGGGCCGAGCACCCGACACTCCACGCACAGCCCGTCACTACTGGATACCGCATGCCTGTCAAGTGTTGCTTGCGCCTGATCGATCTGGTTTCCTCCGTGGTAGGTGCCCATGCCCGTCCGTTCTTGCCAGACGGCTCCCGTCCAGCAACCAAAGTCTGGTGGCTTTTAGAAACGATGGTCGTGCTATTTTTTTCGGAGGTTGCTACAGGTTCTTCCTGACGTTCTTCGCAATGGCGTCAGTGGTGGTCGCGCCGCACTCCGGGCACCAACGAGACTTGATCTTGAATGAGAGTAGTCCGGCCAGGTAGCTGGCCACTGCAGTGCCTGCAACTGTGGCAATAAGCATCTTTATTGTCTCCCCGTCCCGTTGCGACGCGCCTCGGGCGGCTAACGAGTCGAGGCCGTGCCAACGGGTTCGACGCTGCCACCTTGGGTCAAGGCGGCTGCGGGAGACACCGACTCCGGCGCGGACTTTCGTCGAACTGGGCATGTTCCCGACCTCCCTGGCTACGACGAGGGGCAACGCAGGAATAATCCCACGAGGCACCTGCGTCAGGCAACTGTCTGGAGCTAGTGTTTGGAGAAGTGTCTTGATCGTTGACCTTGGTCGTAGACTGTCCGCCGTGGCAAGTCCTACTGCTCGACGGAAGCTGGGCATCGAACTCAAGGGGCTGCGCGAGGCAGCCGGCCTGAACATCGATCAGGCTGCCAGCGCGGCTGGCATCTCCGACTCGCACCTGAGCCGTATCGAACGTGGTCGGGTTGGTGTTCGACCGTTGACCCTCAAGGCGTTGCTCCAGAGCTACGGTGCAGACGCCGAGGTCACGGAACGGCTGGCCCGGACCGCCGCCGATACGACCAAGCGCGGTGACCGGGGATGGTGGCAGCCGTACGCTGCGGCGATCTCCGAGAAGTACACGAGCCTGATCGCCTTCGAGAGCGAAGCGACCTCGATCAAGGCGTTCGGTTCGATGGTCGTGCCCGGCCTGCTCCAGACCGAGGAGTACGCCCGAGCGCTACTGCAACGCGGACCTGTCCGACTGAAGGTCGACGAGATCGACACGCGTGTCGCGGTACGCACGTCACGCCAGGCCATCCTTGATCAGAGCGACCCGCCGAGCACGTGGATCATCCTTGACGAAGGAGTCATCCGCCGGATGGTCGGTGGCGCGGAGGTCATGCGTCGCCAGATCCTCCACCTGGTGGACATCGCAGCGCGGCCCAACATCGACCTCCAGGTGATCCCATACTCCGCAGGTGCCCACGCCGGCACCCTCGGACCGCTCGTGATCCTTGGCTTTCCAGAGGGTGACGACGTCGTGTACTGCGAGACCTACGCTGGGGACCTTTACCCCGAGGCGGTAGCATCGTATGGCGACGTATTCAACAGGTTGGCGCAGGATGCGTTGTCTACGGACAGATCGACCGAATTGCTACGAACCGCCGCAGAGGGGATAAAGTGAACGGACTGACGCAACACTGGAAGAAGTCAACCAAGAGCAACGGCAGCGATAGCTGCGTCGAGACTCGAGCGCATAGCGGCGGGGTCCAGGTCCGAGACTCCAAGGACCGCAGCGGTCCGACGCTCTCGTTCGACCGCGAGAGCTACGGCAACTTCCTCGCCGGGCTAATTACGGGGCGCTTGGAATCCTGACCTGACCAGCACGAGAAGCCGTGGGCGACCTCCCTCAGGGGTCGCTGTTGTTTTTCGGCGGCCCCTCTTGGGTTTCGCGCCTGTGGGCGCGGAATCAGTCGACGCCCGGCCGCTCTCGGGGGCTGTTTCAACTCCGCCCGCCCTGCCTCACTGACCCTCGTCACAAGCACGTCCGGCTACGTACCCCGAAACTCAGCGACGACGCGCCGCTGATCGGCGCTGCCGAACTCGCCTTCGAGCAGCTGCTCGCCGACCCGCTCGACGCGGTGGCCGGCTGACCCGAGACCCTGCCAGGTGCGCCACAGATCGGCGTACGGACCGTCGGCGGCGACCAGCTCGTCGTGCGAGCCGAACTCGGTGATCAGCCCGTCCTCGACCACGGCGATCCGGTCGGCGTCGTGCGCCGAGTACAGCCGGTGGGCGATCGCGATCACCGTACGCCCGTGCAGCACCGCGGCGAGCGACCGCTCCGTGCGCCGGGCGGTACGCGGGTCGATCAGCGACGTCGCCTCGTCCAGCACCAGGGTCTGCGGATCGGCCAGCACCAGCCGGGCCAGGGCGAGCTGCTGGGCCTGGTCCGGACCGACCGGGTGGCCGCCGGCACCGACCACCGTGGCCACCCCGGCCGGCAGGGCGGACACCCAGTCCAGCGCGTCGACGGCGGCCAACGCGTCGCGTACCTCGGCGTCGGTGGCGTCCGGTCGGACCAGCGCGACGTTGTCGCGCACCGTACCGATGAAGACGTGATGCTCCTGGGTGACCAGGGCGACCCGGCCGCGCAGCTGGTCCGGGGCGAGGTCGGTCAGCGGTATGCCGCCGGCGGTGACCGAGCCGGCGGTCGGCCGCAGCACCCCGGCCAGCAGCCGGCCCAGGGTGGACTTGCCGGCGCCGGACGGCCCGACGATCGCGATCCGCTCCCCCGGTTGCGGCACCAGGGTGACCCCGCGCAGCACCTCCCGGCCGTCGACGTAGCTGAAGTGGACGTCGACCGCCGCGACCGGGTCGGCGGCGCGCACACCGTCGGGGGCCGGCGTGCGGGGCACTGCGGTCGCGGACCGGCCCGGCTGGGCGACGCCGAGCAGCCGGGCCAGCGACGCGGCACCAAGCTGCAGTTCGTCCAGCCAGTTCAGCAGCCGGTCCAGCGGGGCGGCCAGCATCTGCACGTAGAGCACCGCCGCCGTGACCTGACCGAGCGTCACCCAACCGCGCAGGTAGCACCAGCCGCCGATGGCCAGGGTCGCCGCGACCGGCACCACATAGCTGATCTCGATCAGCGGGAACCAGACGGTACGCAGCCACAGTGTGTAGCGCTCGGCCGCGTACTGCCGGGCGATGTCGGTGTCGGTACGCCGCCGCCGGTGCTCCTGCCGGCGCAGCGCCTCGACGGTCCGGGCACCGTCGACGGTCTCGCTGAGCCCGTCGGTGATCCGCGAGTACGCGGCGCTCTCGGCCAGGTAGCCGTCCGGCGCCCGACGCAGATACCAGCGGGTGCCCGCCCACAGCAGCGGCACCACGATCAGGCAGGGCACCGCCAGCACCGGACCGACCAGCAGCAACGCCCCGAAGATGAAGGTCGCGGTGCTGATCGCGATCAGCGTCTCGGGCACCGCGAACCGCACCGACTTGGACAGCACGGCGACGTCGTGCGAGGTCCGGGTGAGCAGGTCACCGGTGCCGGCCTTCTCCACCGTCGACAGCGGGATGGACAACACCCGGCCGATGAACTCCTCGCGTAATGCGGCCAGCACCCGCTCGCCGAGCCGGGCCGACGCCACGTGCGCGTAGCGGGCCAGCACCGCCTGGCCGACCAGGAACCCGGCGATCGCCAGGGCGGTCCGGTCCACTGCGCTGACCGCCGCCGTCCCGGTGGTGAGCGTCTCGACCAGGCCGCCGAGCAGCCGGGGCGCGGCGAGCCCGGCGACCGCGGCACCCACGTGCAGCGCGAGGGCACCGGCCAGCATCCGTGGGTGCCGGCGGACCAGGACGCGGGCGTACCGGCGGACCTCGGCCCGGTCCGCGACCGGCAACGCCGTCACGACGCCACCTCACTCAACGCCGCCACCTCACTCAACGCCGCCGGCTCGCTTGACGCCGCCGACTCGGCGCGGGTCACCAGGGCGGCGTACCCGGGCGCGGTACGCAGCAGATCGGCGTGACTGCCGTCGGCCACCACCCGGCCGGCGTCGACGAACACCACCCGGTCGGCGTGTTCCAGCAGCAGCGGGCTGGTGGTGCAGACGACGGTGGTCCGGCCGGTCCGGGCGGCCGGGAGTCGGGCGGCGATCCGCACCTCGGTGTGCGCGTCGACTGCGCTGGTCGGCTCGACCAGCACCAGGATCGGCGGGTCGGCGAGCAGCGCCCGGGCCAGCCGGAGCCGCTGCTGCTGACCGCCGGAGAACTCCCGGCCACGTTCGGCGACCTCGGCGTCGAGACCGTCGGGCAGCGCGTCGACGATGTCGGTGGCGCTGGCCGCGACCAGTGCCGCCCGGATCGCGTCGTCGCTGGCCCGCCCGGTGCCGTCGAGTTCGTCGCGCAGCCGGCCGGTGAACAGCCGGTCGTCGTTGTCGGTCACCAGAATCCGCTGCCGGACCGCGGCCAGGTCCAGCTCCCGCAGCGGTACGCCGGCCAGGGCGACCTCGGCGTCGCGGTAGCGCCCCAGCCGGTCGGCGAGCCCGGCGACGTCCTCCGGCGCGGTGGCCGCGACGGCGGTCAACTGGTACGGGGCCACCCGCAGGCCGGACGTGGAATCGACCAGTTCGCCGTCGCGGTCCGGCAGTCGGCGCGGCCACGCCGGGTCGGTGAACTCCGGCGTGATGGCGAGCAGGCCCGCGACCCGGCGGGCGGCGACGTGGCCACGGGTCATGGTGTGCAGGAACTCGGTCAGCGTCCGGATCGGACCGGTCAGGAACGCGGTGTACGCGTAGGCGGCGACCAGCTGCCCGACGGTCAGCTCGCCGGAGAGCGTGAGCCGCGCCCCGAGCCAGGTCACCAGCACCAGGAACATCCCGGGCAGCAGCAGCTGGCCGGCCTCCAGGACGGACTCGACCCGGGCCAGTCGGTCGCCGCGCCGCCGCAGCTCCTGCGACTGGTCCCGGTAGCGGTCGGCGAAGGCCGGTTCACCGCCGACGCCGCGCAGAATCCGCAGGCCGGTCACGATGTCGCCGGCCAGGGTCGCCAGGGTGGCCTGCTGGTCCCGGTAGGTCTGCTGGCGGCGGTGCAGCGGCCGCAGGCCGAGCCCGACGGCCGCCATCAGCACCGGCACCCCGATCACGATCACCAGCCCGAGCGGAACTGAGATGCCGAGCAGGATCGCGGCGACCACGACGATCGCCACCACCGCACCGACCGCCCGGGCGACCACCTCCACCGCGCCGCCGAGACTGCTCATGTCGGCGGTGCCGATGCTCACCACCTCGCCGGTGGCCAGCCGTTTCGGCAGGGTGGCGCCGAGCCGGTTGGCCTGCCGTACGGTTAGCTGGACCGTGCGGTACGCGGTGGACAGCCAGTTGAACACGCCGAACCAGTGCTGGCTGATGCTGGCCGTCGCCTGGACCAGCCCGAGCCCCAGCAGCACCGCCGACCAGCCGAGCAGCGCCTGCGGATCGCGGGCGGTCAGGCCGACGTCGACGGCGCGCCCGAGAACCGCCGGCATCAACGCCTGGCTGCCCATCCAGACCACGCTGAGCACCGACCCCCAGGCCACGGACGCCCCGGCACGTCCGGCCAGCCAGCGCAGCAGACGCAGGGCTGACCGGTGATCGGCTACGCCGGGATCGGCGACGGGTAGTGACCACATGACATCGCGACGGTACGGCTACGTTACGTGGCCGATCCACCGATTTTCCCATTTCCGCCGGCCGGTCGGCGGCGGCCTCAGCGGTCGACCTGGGTGAAGTCCCAGCTGTGCGGTGGCCGGGTGACCAGCCGCAGCGGCGGTTCCGGCAACGACAGCGGGCCGCTGCGCCACTTCGAGATGACCACCAGCCGGTCGTCGGTCGACGAGAAGACCTCACTGGCCAGGTGCAGCGGGCTGTGTTCGATCTCCGGCAGCGCGGTGTCGCAGACCCAGGTGAGCAACTCGGTCAGGCGGGACGGCTCGGCCTTGGCCTCCCACATCCGCACGATCACGTCGCCGGACATTACACGCTCACCGTGGTCAACGGCAGCGCGGAGTCGGCCGGCAGGTCCAGCCGGCTGGCCGGTACCCCGGCGGCCACCAGATGCGAACCGAGCGCCGCGACCATCGCGCCGTTGTCGGTGCAGAGTTTCGGCCGGGGCACCCGGACCCGGATCCCGTACCGCTCGCAGCGTTGCTCGGCCATCGCCCGCAGCCGCGAGTTGGCCGCCACCCCACCACCGATGACCAGGGTCTCGACGCCCCGGTCCCGGCAGGCGTCGACCGCCTTCGCGGTCAGCACGTCACAGACCGCCTCCTGGAACGACGCGGCGACGTCCGCCACCGGCACCGGCTCACCGGCCCGTTCCCGGGCCTCGACCCAGCGGGCCACCGCGGTCTTCAGCCCGGAGAAGGAGAAGTCGAACCGGTGCGCGGCGAGGTCCTTCGGCGCGGTGAGTCCACGCGGGAACGCGATCGCCGCCGGGTCACCGTCGCGGGCCGAGCGGTCGATCGGCGGCCCACCGGGGAACGGCAGACCGAGCAGCCGGGCCACCTTGTCGAACGCCTCACCGGCCGCGTCGTCGATGGTGGCGCCGAGCGGGGTGACCCCGGCGGTCAGGTCGTCGACCAGCAGCAGCGACGAGTGCCCACCGGAGACCAGCAGGGCGATCGCCGGCTCCGGCAGCGGACCGTGTTCCAGGGTGTCGACGGCCACGTGGGCGGCGAGGTGGTTGACGCCGTACACCGGCTTGTCGGTGGCGATCGCGTAACCCTTGGCCGCCGCGACACCGACCAGCAGGGCACCGGCCAGACCGGGGCCGGCGGTCACCGCGATCGCGTCGATGTCGGCCAGGGTGACGCCGGCGTCGGCGAGCGCCCGGCGCATCGTCGGCACGATCGCCTCCAGGTGGGCCCGGCTGGCCACCTCCGGCACCACGCCGCCGAACCGGGCGTGTTCGGCCACGCTGGAGGCCAGCGCGTCGGCGAGCAGCGTGTGCCCGCGGACGATACCGACCCCGGTCTCGTCGCAGGAGGTCTCGATCCCGAGGACCAGTGGTTCGTCAGCCATCTCGCATCATCACCAGAGCGTCGGTGTTGCTGGGTTGGTAGTAGCCACGGCGTACGCCCACCGGTTCGAAACCGTACGCCGCGTACAGCCGCTGCGCGGGTGCGTTGTCCACCGCGACTTCCAGGAAGGTCCGGCCGGCCCCGCGTCGGGTGGCCTCGTCGAGCAGTCCGACCAGCAGGGTCCGGCCCACGCCGCGCCGCTGGCGGTCCCGGCGTACCGCGACGTTCTGCACCCACGCCTCGTCGGGTGCCGCCGGGTCGCCGACCAGCGCCAGCCCCGCGTACCCGGTGAGCTGGTCGGTACCGTCAACGGCGGCCAGGTAGTGGTGTCCGTTGGCCAGCTCGTTCCAGAACATCTCGGCCGACCATCGTTCGGCCCCGAACAGGTCCGCTTCGATCGGCAACGCCTGGTCGATGTGCCACCAGCGGAACGGGACGATCCGCACCTGCCCGTCGGCCTGGGTCACCGGAGCACCGGTTTGCGTCCGGCCGCCGCGACGGCGTCGGGCCGGCGCAGGTAGCACGGGGTCAGCGGCTCGGTCGGCGCGGCGGTGCGGACCCGGTCGGCCGCCAGCCGCGCCAGCGGCAGCGCGTCCGGGTAGCGGGGCTCGGGTCGCACCGCTACGCCGAGCAGTTCGGCGTACCGCAGGGCGCCGTCGCCGACGGCCGTGGCCACGCCGAGACCCGGCAGGGCCTCGGCGACGGCGGCCGGTGCGCCGACCGCCGGGTCGGTGAGCCGCCGACCGCCGGCGGCGTACACCGCCCAGTAGATCTCCCGGCGCCGCGCGTCGGTCGCGGCCAGCACCGGGCCGGGGGCGGCGTCGCTGCCGGCGGCGCCGGTGCTGCCGGCGAGGACGGTGGCGGCGTGGCCGAGCGCGTCGAGGGAGTTGACGCCGTACGTCGGGATGTCCAGGGCGTGTGCCATGCTGGCGGCGGTGACCAGCCCGGCCCGCAGGCCGGTGAACGGCCCGGGTCCGAGCCCGGCCACCACTGCGGTCAGGTCCGCCGCCGCCGCGCCGGATTCGGCCAGGCAGGCGGCGATCTGCGGGGAGAGCAGCTCGCCGTGCGCCCGCGCGTCGACCGTACGTCGGCTGGCCAGCAGACGTACGTCGTCGGTGATCTCGGCCAGCGCGGCGGTCACCGCGGGAGTCGACGAATCCAGCACCAGTACCAGCACGGTATGCACCCTAACCGGACACCGCGTCCGGCTCCTGTCTGCCCTCGGCGCGCCCGTGGCCGGGTCACCCCACGCCCCGCGTCCCCCGCGTATCGCGCGTATCGCGCGTATCGCGCGTATCGCCCGCCACTCGTACTCTCCGGACCTGATGCCACACGTGCATCTTGATGCCACAGGTGCATCAAGCCTGGAGAGAGACCATGTCCTCCGGCCCGACCCAGGGCCGACCCGGGCCCGGCCTGAGCCCGGCCTGAGCCCGGCCTGAGCCCGGCCTGAGCCCGGCCGCCCGGGAGTCCGCCCAACCGCCCGCGCGCCGCCGGTCGGGAACCGGACATCCGTCGAGGATGGACATGATCGGTCTCGGACAGGAACCATCAGCGGATGGAATCGTCGACCCGGCTCGGCGGGGAGGTCGGCCGGCTACTGCGGCAGGAACGCGAACTCCGCCGGCTGACCCAGCGGGATCTGGCCATGGCCACCGGAATCGCGCAGACCACCGTGGCCCGGGTCGAGTCCGGTCACCGTGGCGCGGCGCTACCACTGGTCGAGCGGTTGTTCGCGGCGCTGGGCCGGCAGCTCGTGGTCGGAGTCGAGGATATCGGCGAGGACGTGGACCGGCAGATCGCGCAACTCGCCACCAGCGGGATCGATGACCGGCTCCTGGACACCGACGTCGAGCGGTTCCGCCGCCACATCGACGGAATCAGCTACGTCTTCGACGGCCCGACCGCCGCACTGCTGCAGGGCGCACCGGTGCCGGCACCCGGAGTGCACGTGGCCCTGCTCTGGTCCGAGGCGGACCACATCACCGAATGGCTGACCGGCCGGTACGCGAGCCGGTGGATGGACCGTTGGCAGGAGTACCGGCACATTCCGGTCGATCCGCGCGAACCGTATCCGCACCGGTGGCAGACGATAGCCGGGGAGATCCACGCCCGGATGTGCGACGAACTCCCCGAGTCGATCGACGTACGGCACGGCGACCGCCACTACCCGGTGGTGCCGCTGGCCGAGCTGGCGATCGCCGATCCGGGCGTCGCCCGGCTACTGGACCGGCACCGGGCGGGCCGCGGCGGTCAGCCGGCACCGGGCCGCGCCGGTTGACCGGTCAGCCGGCCACCGGCTGACCGGCACCGCCGGTCCGGCTCCAGTCGATGCCGGGCAGGCCGGCATCGGCCAGCGCCTTGTCGGTGGCGCTGAACGGCCGGCTGCCGAGAAAACCCCGCGGGTTCATCGGGCTGGGGTGGCCGGCCTCCAGCACGACGTGCCCCGGGTTGGTGATCAATCCGCGCTTCTTGCGCGCGTAGCCGCCCCACAGCAGGAAGACGACCCGCTGGTCGCGGGCGTCGAGCGCGGCGATCGTGGCGTCGGTGAACCCCTCCCAGCCCTTGCCGGCGTGTGAGCCGGGCCGGCCCTGCCGCACGGTGAGCACCGCGTTGAGCAGCAGCACCCCCTGGGCCGCCCAGCCGGTCAGGTCACCACTGCGCGGCATCGGCACCCCGACGTCGGTGCCCAGCTCCTTGAAGACGTTGCGCAGCGACGGCGGCACCGGCACCCCGTCACGGACGCTGAAGCTCAGCCCGTGGGCCTGCCCGGCCCGGTGGTACGGGTCCTGGCCGAGGATCAGCACCCGGCACTGCTCCGGCGGGCACAGCCGGTACGCGGTGAACAGATCCTCCACCGGCGGGTACACCGTCTGGTCGGCGTACTCGTCGGCGACGTACCGGCCGAGCGCGGCGGTGCCGGCCGGGTCCAGGTGCGGGGTGAGCGCGGTGGCCCAGGCAGGAGGCAACATGGCCAGCAGGTCGAGCATCTCGGGAGCCTTTCGTCACACCTCGGTGGTGGCCGCCGCCCGGTCACGGAGGGCTGCGCGCCGTCCGGCACTCTACGGGTCGGCTACGACATCACCGTCCAGCATGGTCGGCCGGCTGGTCCAGCGCAGCGAGCCGACCCGACCAGCCGGGGCCCCGCCCGGTCAACTCGGCGGTCCGGGAGTCGTCCTCGGCCCGGTGCATGCGGACCAGCAGGTGCGCCTCGGCGAGCTGCTCGACCATCCCCTCGCCCCACTCGACGACGGTGACCGCCCGGTCCATGTCGGCGTCCAGGTCGAGGTCGTCGATCTCGGCCCGTGGGTCGGGTGCGTCGCCGAGCCGGTACGCGTCGGCGTGCACCAGGGTGAGCGTGCCGCCCCGGGCCGCATCCGGCTGGTGTACCCGGGCGATGACGAAGGTCGGCGAGGTGACGTCGCCGCGTACCCCGAGGCCGTCGCCGATCCCCTGCACCAGCGCGGTCTTGCCGGCGCCGAGCGGACCGGTCAGCACCACCAGGTCGCCCTGGCGCAGCAGCCGGCCGAGGCGGCGGCCGAGGTCGTGGGTGTCGGCCAGTTCGGGTAGCGGGATCCGGACGGTCATCGGGCAATTTTCGCAAGGAACGCGAACAGCGCCGCGTTGACCCGGTCGGCGTGTTCCAGCATCACCACGTGCCCGCCGTCGGGGATCTTCACGTAGTCTGCGTCGGGCAGCCGACGCAGGATCTCCTCCGAGTGGGTCACCGGGGTGATCATGTCCTTGTCGCCGACGATGACCAGCGTCGGGCTGCTCTCCAGCACCGCGAGTGCCGGGTACCGGGAGTGGGTCAGCAGGGTGCGCACGTACCGGGTGACGGTCTCCGCCGAGGTCCGTGAGTTCATCCGTTCCACGTAGCTGACCAGCGCCGGGCTGGGCCGGGCGGTGCCGAAGCCGTACTGGCGGGTCAGCAGCCAGGCGAGGTCGGCGGTGGCCACCCGCAGCCGGTCGATGACTCCGCCGGTCAGCCGGGTGGCGTTGTTGACCAGCATCAGCAGCGGCGAGCCGGCGCGGCTGAGGATCGCCGGCAGACCGAGCCGGGCCTCGTCGGCCAGGCTGCCCGAGGTCGCCATCAGTACGGTGCCGACCACCCGGTCGCGGAACAGCTCCGGATGCCGTTGCGCCAGGGCCATGATGGTCATGCCACCCATCGAGTGTCCGACCAGGATCAACGGGCCGTCGCCGGCGGCCTGCTCGATGACCGCGCGTAGTGTCTCACCGAGCGCGTCGATCTCGTAGTCGCCGGACTCCAGCCGGCCGGAGCGGCCGTGGCCGGGCTGGTCGTAGCAGACCAACCGGTACTCTCCCCGCCGGGTCAGCTCCCGGCGCTGGAAGTGGAAGGTCCCCATGTCCAGGCAGTAGCCGTGCACGAAGACGATGGTCGGCCGCAGCGGTGCCGCGTCGTCCGGCTCGACGATCTCCACGTAGACGTCGGTGCCGTCGGCGGCGGTGACCACCCGGGTCTCGTCGTAGGGCAGCTCGCCGAAGGGTTCGTCGGCGTACCGGTCCGCCACCTCCCGCTTGAGCCGACGTACCAGGGCGCGTTCGGCGGCGACCGTCGCGGTCACCCCGGCAGCCGCGACGCCGATGGCCGCGCCGACGACGCCGGCGGTCCGGGCCACCTTCTGCGCACCGACCCGCTGCCCGCTCATGGCCGGCTGTCCTGGTAGGTCCGGGGCACCCGGGGACTACCGAACCGGGTGACGATCTCGTAGTTGATGGTGCCGACCGCGTCGGCCCAGTCGTCGGCGGTCGGGCCGCCGTCGCGTCCGTCACCGAACAATGTGGCCACCTCCCCAGCGTTGATCTCGTCGTCGCCGCAGTCGAGCACGATCTGGTCCATGCACACCCGGCCGGCGATCCGGCGCGTCCGGCCGCCGAGGCGCACCGGCCCGGTGTTGGACGCGTGCCGGGGCACCCCGTCGGCGTAGCCGAGCGGCACCACGGCCAGGGTGCTCTCCCGTCCGGTGTGGTAGGTGTGCCCGTAGGAGACGCCCTGCCCGGCGGGGACCCGCTTGACCAGCATCACCCGGGCGCGGACGGTCATCGCCGGCCGCAGGCCGAAATCCTCACCCGGCACCGGGGACAGCCCGTAGCAGGCGATACCGGGGCGGACCAGGTCGAAGTGGGTGTCCGGCCGGGTCAGCGTGGCCGCCGAGTTGGCCAGGTGCCGGTAGCGGGGGCGCAGCCCGTACCGGCCGGCCACGGCCAGCCCGTCGTGGTACGCCGCCAGCTGCCGGTCGATGGTGGCGTGCCCCGGCGCGTCGGCGAAGACGAAGTGGCTCCACACCCCGACCACCTCGACGGTGCCGTCGGACTGCGCTTTGGCGGCTGCCTCAACCAGCTCTGGCCAGTCGTCGCCGGTGGCCCCACCCCGGGACAACCCGGTGTCGATCTTGAGGTGCAGCCGGGCCGGCCGGCCGGCGAGTCGGGCTGCGGCGACGGCCTCGGACAGCAGGGCGCGGCTGCCCACGCCGAGGTCGACGTCGGCGGCGACCGCGTCGTGTAGCGGCAGTCCGGGACTGAGCAGCCAGGCCAGCACCGGCCCGGTCAGCCCGGCACCGCGCAGCTCCAGCGCCTCACCGAGGGTGCAGACGCCCAGCCAGTCCGCTCCGGCGTCGAGGGCGGCCCGGGCCGCCGGCACCATGCCGTGGCCGTACCCGTCGCCCTTCACCACCGCCATAAGCTCGGCGCTGGTGCCGGCCCGCAGCCGGGCCACGTTCTCCCGGATCGCGTCCAGGTCGACCCGCACCTCTGCCTGCCACATGAGGCCAGCCTACTGACCGGTCACCTGATCGGGCAGGTTCCCGGCCGGTCAGGTCGGCGCCCGACCGGGTCAGATCATCGTCACCTGTTGAAAGGTCGCCGTCACTCAACGGTCAGGTCGGCCACCACGGGGCGCAGCGCGGCAGCCACCTCGACTGCGGTGACCGGCCCGCTCCGGGCGGCGGCCCGGCCGGCCAGGCCGTGCACGTACGCGGCGGCCAGCGCCGCCCGCTGCGGGTCCAGCCCGGCGGCGAGCAGCGAGCCGAGCAGACCGGCCAGCACGTCGCCGGTGCCGCCGGTGGCCAGCGCCGGGGTGCCGGTGGCGTTCACGTACGCCCGTCCGTCCGGGCCGGCGACCACCGTACGGTCGCCTTTGAGCAGGACGGTCGCCCGCATCCAGGCGGCCAGCCGCAGCGCGGCCCCGACCCGGTCGTCGCCGGGTGGCTGGCCGGCGAGCCGGGCGAACTCCCGGTCGTGCGGGGTGATCACGGTGGGTGCCTGCCGGCCGCGCAGCTGCTCGGCCCAGCTGCCGTCGACCAGCATGGTCAACGCGTCGGCGTCCAGCACCACCGGCACCGGCGCGGCCAGCACCGACCGCAGCTCGGTGACGGCGTGTTCCCCGCCACCCAGCCCGGAGCCGCACACCCAGGCCTGCACCCGGCCGGCGTCGGCGACCCGACCGGTGGCGATCACCGAGGGATACCGGTCCAGCACCTGGGCGGCGGCGCTGCCGGCGTACCGGACCAGGCCGGTCGGCCCGGCGACCGCCCCGCCGACGGAGAGCACCGCCGCGCCCGGATAGGTCGCCGATCCGGTCGCCACGCCGACCACTCCCCGGGTGTACTTCTCGGCGGCCGGGGCCAGCGACGGCCACCAGGCCGACACGTCGTCGCGACCGGGCACCTCGAACGCGGGTGTGCCGCGCAACCACGGTCGCAGGCCGATGTCGACCAGCTCCACGTGGCCGGCGCGGGCGGCGGCCGGTCCGACCATCAGGGCCGGCTTCAGGCATCCGAAGGTGACGGTGACGTCGGCCCGTACGGTGTCCGTCCCGGCCCCGGCAGCTCCGGCCCCGGCGAGGCCCGCTCCGGTCGACGGCACCGCAGCGCCGTCGGGCACCCCGCCGGTGTCGACCGCCACGCCGCTGGGCACGTCCACCGCGACCAGCACCGGCCGACCGCCACGTGCCGAGGTGAGCTCACCGGCCCGGGCGAGCGCACCGACGGCCGGCTCCCGCAGCCCACCGGTGCCGCCGATGCCGACGATCCCGTCCAGGATCAGGTCCGCGTGCCGGCCGGCGCCGTCGACGGCCCGGCCGCCGGCGGCCCGTAGCGCGGCGAGCCCGCCACGGTGGGCCCGGTCCGGTCGCAGCAGCCAGGCGGTGACCCGGGCGCCCCGGCGGGCCAGCCGGGCCCCGGCGTACAGCGTGTCACCGCCGTTGTCGCCCGAGCCGACCAGCAGCAGCACCTCGGCGCCGTAGACCCCGCCGCGCTCGGTGAGCAGGGTGGCGCACCTGCGGGCCAGGCCGGCGGCGGCCCGGTGCATCAGTGTCCCCGGTGGAACGGTCGCCATCAGCGCCTGCTCGGCGCTGCGGACGTCGGACACCCGCCACACCTGGATCATCTCCTCGCACCTCCGCCGCGCCGGCTTCGTCGCTCACCGCCCACGGTCACCCTACCGGCGGTGGTGACCGGCGGGACGGTAACCGCTGCGCCGATTGTCCACAGGGTCCCCGCCACGCCGCCGGTTCCGGATAGCGTCTGCCCATCGACACATGCCGACGGAGGCGACATGGGTGAACGGAGGCGACATGGGTGAACTGCCCGGCAATGACGTGGGCCCGGCCGGCGGCGGGCCGCTGCGGGTGCGGCCGGCTGTGCTGCACGACGCCGCCGACCGGTTGACCGGGCTGGCCTACCGGCTGGGGCACGGGCTGGCCGGCCAGCCGGAGCTGAGCGTCGCCGCACCGGGCTGGGCGGCGGCCGACCTGCTGGTCGCGGTGGAGGCCGCGGTGCACCGCCAGGTGAGCCGGGCCGGCGCGGACGCGGCCGGCACCGGTCAGGCGCTGGCCAGGGCCGCCGACGAGTACGACGCCGCCGACTGGCGGGCGGTCCACCGGCTGGCCAGGTGATCACGTACCGGCAGCTGTGGCGGGCCGACCCGGCGGCCTGGCAGCGGGCCGCGTACGGCTGGCGGCGGCGGCAACCAGCGGTCGAGCGGCGGGCCGCCGAGGTGGCCGGGGCGGCCGGGGCGCTGCGCGCCGGCTGGTCCGGCCCGGCTGCGTCCGCCGCCGACACCCGGTTGGCCGGCCTGGGTGACCGGCTCGACGCCGTCGGCCCGGCGCTGTGCGTCGTCGACCAGATCCTCAGCCGGTACGCCGAGCAGCTGGCCCGGGCCAAGGCGGTGCTCGCCGACTGGGTCGCCACGGCGGGGGCGCTCGGTCTGTCGATCGACCGGGACGGCCGGGTCGGCGTGGATCCGGCGGTGACCCGTCCGGACGGGCCGACCCTGGCCGGTGCCCGCCGGGTGGCCGCCGGCGTCGCCGACGCGCTCGCCCTGGCCACCGAGGCGGACGTCGACGCGGCCCGCCAGCTCGACGCGGCCGCCACCGCCGCCAGCCAGGGCTGGCCGGCCCGCCCGCCGGCGACGCGGCCGCCGCCGTCGGCCTTGCCGGCGACGGTGCGGGCCTGGTGGGCCGGGCTGGACGACGCGCAGCGACGCTGGTTGATCCGGCACGAGCCGGCCCGGGTCGGCCGGTGGGACGGTCTACCGGCGGCCGTTCGGGACCAGGCGAACCGGCTGCTGCTGGGTCGGCAGCGGGCAGCCTTGCTGGCCGAGCGGGCGGCGCTGCTCGACAGCACGGACCCGACGGCGGTGCCGCGGTTGCGCCGGCTTGATCGGCTGATCGCCGGGTTGGCCACGGTCGACGACCGGCTCGCGTCCCCGGCCGGCCCGCGGGCCTACCTGCTGGCACTGGACGGCGGTGCCGGCCGGGCGGGTGATCCGTCGGCTCCCGCCTCGACCGGCCGGGTGATCCTCGCGCTGGGCGATCCCGACCAGGCCCGACGTGTGCTGACCCACGTGCCGGGGATGGGTAGCGGTCTCGACCGGGTCGGCGGCGAGTTGGTGCGCACCGAGCAGGTGCTGCGACGTTGCCAGCAGTTGGCTCCACAGGAGTCGACCGCCGCCGTGTTGTGGCTGGACTACCCGGCGCCGGCGTTCGTCGACGAGGCGGCCAGCACCGCACCGGCGCGGGCCGGGGCCGCCGATCTGCGCCGGTTCCAGGATGGTCTGGGCGTCAACCGCGACGGCGACCCGGGCGGGTTGACGGTGCTCGGGCACAGCTACGGCTCGCTGGTGGTGGGTACGGCGGCGCAGGCACCCGGCCTGGCCGCCGACAACCTGATCTTCGTCGGTTCGCCCGGGGTGGGGGTGGATCGGGTGGACGAGTTGGCGGTGCCGGCCGACCGGGTGTGGGCCACCACCGCCGACAACGATGTCATCCGCCGGGCGACCTGGCCGCAGCTGTGGCCGGGCGACCGGCTGTGGCACGGCGAGGACCCGAGCGGCGAGGACTTCGGCGCCCGGGTCTTCACCGGTGACGCGTCCGGGCATCTGGGCTACTGGGCCGGGGACAATCCGGCGTTGGACTCGATGGCCCGGATCGTGCTCGGCGCCGACCACCCGGCTGGCAGCCGCCCCGGCACCGGCGCGGCGGTCACTCCACGGTGACCGACTTGGCCAGGTTCCGGGGCTGGTCGACGTCGTGCCCCCGGGCGGCGGCGATCTCGCAGGCGAGCACCTGTAGCGGCACTGTGGTCAGCAGCGGGGCCAGCAGCGTCGGGGTGCGCGGCACGTAGATCAGATCGTCGGCGTACGGCGCCACGGCGGTGTCCCCCTCCTCGGCGATCACCACGGTCCGCGCGCCCCGGGCCCGTACCTCCTGGATGTTGGAGACGATCTTGTCGTGCAGCATGCCCCGGCCGGCCGGTGAGGGCACCACGCAGACCACCGGGGTGCCCTGGTCGATCAGGGCGATCGGGCCGTGCTTGAGCTCGCCGGCGGCGAAGCCCTCGGCGTGCATGTAGGCGAGCTCCTTGAGCTTGAGCGCGCCTTCGAGGGCGACCGGGTAGCCGACGTGCCGGCCGATGAACAGCACCTGGTTGGCGGTGGCGAGGTCCCGGGCGAGCTGGCGGACGGGCTCCATCGAGTCCAGCACCTGCCGCAGCTTGTCCGGCATCTCCTGCAGCTGGCTGACCACGGCGGCCACCTCGTCGGCGTACTTGATGCCGCGGACCTGGGCCAGGTGCAGGCCGATCAGGTAGCAGGCCACCAGCTGGGTGAGGAACGCCTTGGTGGAGGCGACCGCGATCTCCGGGCCGCTGTGGGTGTACAGCACCGCGTCCGACTCGCGCGGAATGGTGGAGCCGTTGGTGTTGCAGATGGCCAGCACCCGGGCCTTCTGCTCCTTGGCGTGCCGCAGCGCCATCAGGGTGTCCATCGTCTCGCCGGACTGGGAGATCGCCACCACCAGGGTGGACCGGTCCAGCACCGGGTCCCGGTAGCGGAACTCGCTGGCCAGCTCCACTTCGCACGGAATCCGGGTCCAGTGTTCGATGGCGTACTTGGCGACCATCCCGGAGTGGTACGCCGTACCGCAGGCGACGATGAAGATCTTGTCGGCGTCGCGCAGGTCCTGGTCGGTGAGGCGGACCTCGTCCAGCATGATCTCGCCGGTCTCGGTGAGCCGGCCGAGTAGCGTGTCGGCGACCGCCTGCGGTTGCTCGGCGATCTCCTTGAGCATGAAGTAGTCGTAGCCGCTCTTCTCGGCGGCGGAGGCGTCCCAGTCGATGTGGAAGTCGCGGCCGAGCGCCGGCGCGCCGGAGAAGTCGGTGATCTCGATGCTGTCCGGGGTGATCAGGACGACCTGGTCCTGGCCGAGCTCGACGGCGTCGCGGGTGTGCTCGATGAACGCGGAAACGTCGCTGGCCAGGTAGTGCTCGCCCGGTCCGCGGCCGACGACCAGCGGAGAGTTGCGCCGCGCCCCGACCACCGCGTCCGGGATGCTGGCGTCCACCGCGAGCAGGGTGAACGCGCCTTCGAGGCGTTGACACACCCGACGCATCGCGGCGGCCAGCAGCCTCGGCCCCTCCGGCTCGCCGGCGGTCCGCAGGTCGGCCAGCGCGGCGGCGAGCAGGTGGGCGGCGCATTCGGTGTCGGTGTCGCTGACGAACTCGACCCCGTCGGCTTCGAGCTCGGCGACCAGCTTGGCGAAGTTCTCGATGATCCCGTTGTGGATCACCGCGATCCGGCCGTCCCGGGACACGTGCGGGTGGGCGTTGCGGTCGGTCGGTCCGCCGTGGGTGGCCCACCGGGTGTGGCCGATGCCGGCGGTGCCGTCGCCGATGCCGATGCCGACCGGGGCCGGGCAGCCGGTGCCGTCGACCGTGGTGGTGTCACCGGCCGTGCCGGTGCCGAACCGCTCGTCGCCGAGCGCCTTCTCCAGGTTGGCGAGTTTGCCGGCCCGCTTCTCGGTGCGCAGCTCGTCGTCACAGACGATCGCCACGCCGGCCGAGTCGTAGCCCCGGTATTCGAGCCGCCGGAGCCCGTCCAGCACGATGCCCAGCGCCGGCCGCGTGCCGACGTACCCCACGATTCCACACATGGGTCGAAGCGTAACCCACGATCGCTCATCAGCGGTGCGCATAACCCCAGCAATCAATCAAGCACGCTGAGCAGTAACTGACCAAACCCGTCTTATAGTGCAAAGTACGGGCGCCGTCATCTGTTTCGATGGACCGCATAAAGTGGCAAGGTGGTCACCTCCCCCGGCGCCCCCGCCGACATCGACCCCCTGGTCCGCCGCATGCGCCCGTTCGGCACGACGATTTTCGCCGAGATGTCCGCTCTTGCCGTCCGCACCGGCGCGGTCAACCTCGGCCAGGGCTTCCCGGACACCGACGGGCCCACCGTGATGCTGACCGCCGCCACCGAGGCGCTGCGCAGCGGCCACAACCAGTACCCGCCCGGTCCCGGCATCCCGGCGCTGCGCACCGCCGTCGCCCGCAACCAGCAGCGCTTCTGGGGTCTCGACTACGACCCGGAGACCGAGGTCCTGATCACCGCCGGCGCGACCGAGGCGATCACCGCCGCCATCCTCGCGCTGTGCGAGCCGGGCGACGAAGTCGTCTGCTTCGAGCCCTACTACGACTCGTACGCGGCCGCGATCGCGCTCGCCGGGGCGGTCCGCCGGCCGGTCACCCTACGCCCCGACGGGGACGGCCGGTACGCCTTCGACCCCGCCGCACTGCGCGCCGCGGTCGGGCCGCGTACCCGCCTGGTGCTGCTCAACTCCCCGCACAACCCGACCGGCAAGGTCTTCACCGTCGCCGAGCTCACCACGATCGCCGCGATCTGCCAGGAGCACGACATCTGGGCGGTCACCGACGAGGTGTACGAGCACCTCGTCTTCACCGACGCCGACACCCCGCACGTCCCGCTCGCCACCCTGCCCGGGATGCGAGACCGGACGCTGCGCGTCTCGTCGGCCGGCAAGACCTTTTCCTGTACGGGCTGGAAGATCGGCTGGGCCAGTGGGCCGGCCGCGTTGGTCAACGCCACAGCCCGGGTCAAGCAGTTCCTCACCTACGTCAACGGCGGGCCGCTGCAGCCGGCCATCGCGGTGGCGCTGGACCTGCCGGACAGCTACTACACCGGGCTGCGGCAGAACATGCAGACGCAGCGCGACCAACTGGTGGCCGGGCTGTCCGAGGCCGGATTCCGGGTGCTGGTGCCGGAGGGCACCTACTTCGCCACCGCCGACATCAGCGCGCTGGGCGGCACCGACGGGATCGAATTCTGCCTGTCCCTACCGGAGCGCTGCGGCGTGGTCGCGGTACCGACCCAGGTGTTCTACGACGAGCCGGACGCCGGGCGACTGCTGGTCAGGTTCGCCTTCTGCAAACGTCCCGAGGTCCTCGCCGAAGCCGGCCGGCGGCTGGCCGGCCTGCGCCCGGCCGACTGACGGAGCAGGCCGGACGGGATTCAGGCCGGGCTGGCCGCGCGGACGGCGGCGGCGATCCGCTCGGCGACCGACCTGGCGGTCTCCACCGTCGCCGCCTCGACCATCACCCGGACCAGCGGCTCGGTGCCGGACGGGCGCAGCAGCACCCGCCCGGTGCCGCCCAGCTCGGCTTCGGCCCGCTCGGCGGCGGCCCGCACCGCCGGGTCGCCGGCGCCGGCGACCCGGTCGCCGACCGGCACGTTGATCAGCACCTGGGGCAGCTTGGTGACGGCGGCCGCCAGGTCGGCCAGCGAGGATCCGGTGGCCGCCATCCGGGACATCAGCTGCAGCCCGGTGAGCACCCCGTCGCCGGTGGTGGCGTAGCTGGGCATCACGATGTGCCCGCTCTGCTCGCCGCCCAGCGCCAGCCCGCTGGCCCGCAGCTCCTCCAGCACGTACCGGTCGCCGACCTTGGTCTCGACCAGCTTGATGCCCTCCCGGGACATGGCCAGCCGCAGTCCGAGGTTGCTCATCACGGTGGCCACCAGGGTGTCGGCGATCAACGTGCCGGCGTCGCGCATGGCCAGCGCCAGGATCGCCATGATCTCGTCGCCGTCCACCTCGGTGCCGTCGGCGGTCACCGCCAGGCACCGGTCGGCGTCACCGTCGTGGGCCAGCCCCAGGTCGGCGCCGTGTTCACCGACGGCGGCCCGGACCACGTCGAGGTGGGTCGACCCGCAACCGTCGTTGATGTTGAGCCCGTTCGGCTCGGCGTTGATCGCGATGACCTCCGCGCCGGCCTCCCGGTAGGCGACCGGACCGACCTCGGCCGCCGCGCCGTTCGCGCAGTCGACCACCACCCGCAGCCCGTCGAGCCGGTGGTCGACCGTGCCGACCAGGTGCCCGACGTAGTGCTCGGCCCCGTCCAGCAGGTCGCTCACCCGGCCGATGCCGGCCCCGGTGGGCCGCCGTCGTCCGGTGGACCCGTCGCCCTCGATCGCCGCGCCGATCGCGGCTTCGATCTTCATTTCGAGGTCGTCCGGCAGTTTGTGCCCGCCGGCGGCGAACAGCTTGATCCCGTTGTCCGGCATCGGGTTGTGCGACGCGGAGAGCATCACCCCGAAGTCGGCCTTGGTCTCCCCGACCAGGAACGCGACGCCGGGGGTCGGTAGCACGCCGACCCGTAGCACGTTCGCGCCGGCGCTGGTCAGCCCGGCCACCACGGCGGCCTCCAGCATCTCGCCGCTGGCCCGCGGGTCGCGGCCGACCACGGCCAACGGCTGACGGCTCGGATCCCGCTCGGCCAGGGTGTGCGCGGCGGCGACCGCGACCGCCAGCGCCAACTCCGGGGTGAGATCGGCGTTGGCCCGCCCACGTACGCCATCGGTGCCGAACAGCCGCGCCATACCTGTCATCCTCCGATGGTCCCGCTAACGGTGCCGCTCCGCCGCCCCGCCGGGGGTACGAATCCGCCCGCCGCGATGGCGAGCGGGCCGGCAACCGATGAAGATACTGCCGATGAACGGAAGAATCCGCATCAACTAGACAAAAAAGCACGGACGGCTGAGAAACCCCACGAAGGAGGTGTCCCAGCCGCCCGTTCAGCCGTGTCGGACTAGCGCTTCGAGTACTGCGGAGCCTTGCGGGCCTTCTTCAGGCCGTACTTCTTGCTTTCCTTGACCCGGTCGTCGCGGGTGAGGAAACCCGCCTTCTTCAGCGCCGGACGGTCGTCGCCGTCGTTGGCGCACAGCGCCCGGGCGATGCCCAGCCGCAGCGCACCCGCCTGGCCGGTGATGCCGCCGCCGCGCAGGTTGGCGATCACGTCGAACGCCTCGGCCTTCTCGGCCGTCCCCAGCGGCTCCCGGATCAACTGCTGGTGCACCTTGCTCGGGAAGTACTCCTCGAGCTCGCGACCGTTGCAGGTGATCTTGCCGGAACCGGGGACGATCCGCACCCGGACGATGGCTTCCTTGCGCCGCCCGACGGTCTGGATCGGGCGCTCGCCGCGCGGCGCGCGCACCACTGGCGCGGGCGTCACGGCGGTGGCCGGCTCGGTCTCGGCAACGGCGACCGAGCTGGCCTCGGTGGTGTCGGTCATGCTGGTTCCTTCGCCCGCGCTCACTGCGCGATCTGCTTGATCTCGAACGGCACCGGCTGCTGCGCGCCGTGCGGGTGCTCGGCGCCGGCGTAGACCTTGAGCTTGCGGATCAGCTTGGCACCGAGCTTGTTGTGCGGCAACATGCCCTTGACGGCCAGCTCGATCGCCCGCTCGGGGCGCTTGGCCAGCAGCTCGTCGTAGCCGACCTGCTTCAGCCCGCCGGGGTAACCGGAGTGCCGGTAGGCCACCTTGGTGTGCCGCTTGTTGCCGGTCAACGCCACCTTGCCGGCGTTGACGACGATGACGAAGTCACCGGTGTCGACATGCGGCGCGAAAGTCGGCTTGTGCTTGCCGCGCAGCAGCGTGGCGGCGTGGGTGGCCAGGCGGCCCAGCACGACGTCAGAGGCGTCGATCACATGCCACTGACGCTCGATCTCACCCGGCTTCGGGCTGTACGTACGCACAGGTCTACCTTGTCTCGTCGTCGGTCTGGGGTCGCGCGTCGGTCGTCAGGTAACGCGCGGGCCGTCGGGGCGACCCGGAACCGGGCGACCTGGCAGAGAACGCGCGCGCGAACGACAAGCATACCCCGGCTGACCTGGCACCATCGGACGGGGCCTCCCGCAGACGGTGAGCTGCATCCACGGACGGTGACCTGGGACGGTGACGGGTCTGGCGAGGGACGCCCCTCGGTTGTCGCACAACAGCAGGCGACGATACCCGCTGCCCGGCACGCCGGTCAAAACGGCTGGTCGGCACCGGTACGCCGGAGGTCCCACCAGATGGGCCAGCTAACCCTCTGACAACAGCCCGTGTGAGCTGCTCTTAGCAGGCTGGAAACAATCGGGACGTCGAGGCGAAATCGCCCCCCGGCACGCTTCGCACATGCCAGGCAGTGTGCAGGTGACCATCGGGCCGACCGGCGAATCCGTCGACCGGACCGTGGCCACCCACTGCCCGTACTGCGCCCTGCAGTGCGGGATGCGGCTGCGCGCCACGGCCGACGGCGGCGTGCAGGTGCTCCCCCGGCAGTTTCCCACCAACCAGGGCGGACTCTGCCAGAAGGGCTGGACCGCCGCCGAGCTGCTCGACCACCCGCAGCGGCTGACCACCCCGCTGGTCCGCGACCGACCAGGGGCCGAGCTGCGGCCGGTCAGCTGGCCGGAGGCGCTGGACCGGATCGTCGACGGCGTCACCGGCATCCAGCGCGCGCACGGCCGCGACGCGGTCGCGATGTTCGGCGGCGGCGGGCTCACCAACGAGAAGGCGTACGCGCTGGGCAAGTTCGCCCGGGTCGCGCTGCGCACCCGCAACATCGACTACAACGGCCGGTTCTGCATGTCCTCGGCGGCCGCCGCCGGGATCCGGGCCTTCGGCGTCGACCGCGGCCTGCCGTTCCCGATGGCCGACGTCGGCACCGCCGACACGCTGCTGCTGGTCGGCGCGAACGTGGCCGAGACGATGCCGCCGTTCGCCCGCTACCTGACCGAGCTGAAACAGCGTGGCGGTACGTTGATCGTGATCGACCCCCGCCGCACCGCCACCGCCCGGCTGGCCGACCTGCACCTGCAACCCACCCCCGGCACCGACCTCGCGGTGGCCAACGCGCTGCTGCACGTCGCGCTACGGGAGGGCTGGGTGGACCAGACCTACGTCGCCGAGCGGACCACCGGCTTCGACACCGTCCGGGCCACCGTCGCCGGCTACTGGCCGGCCCGGGTGGAACGGCTCACCGGCGTACCGATCGGCGATCTGGAGGCGGCGGCGCGGGCGCTGGCCGGCGGCGACCGACGCACGACCGACGCCCCGCCCGCGAAGGTCGTCATCCTCACCGCGCGCGGGGCCGAGCAGCACGCCAAGGGCGTCGACACGGTCAGCGCGTACGTCAACCTGGCGCTCGCCCTCGGGCTGCCCGGCCGGCCCGGATCCGGATACGGCTGCCTGACCGGCCAGGGCAACGGCCAGGGCGGCCGGGAGCACGGCCAGAAGGCCGACCAGCTGCCCGGCTACCGGCGCATCGACGACCCGGCGGCGCGGGCGCACGTGGCCGGGGTGTGGGGCATCGACCCGGCCGACCTGCCCGGGCCGGGGGTGTCCGCGTACGAACTGCTGGACGCGCTCGGCACCCCGACCGGGCCGAAGGCGTTGCTGGTCTTCGGCTCCAACCCGGTGGTCTCCGCCCCCCGCGCCGGCCGGGTCCAGCGGCGACTGGCCGATCTGGACCTACTGGTCGTCGCCGACTTCGTGTTGTCCGAGACGGCAGCGATGGCCGACGTGGTGCTGCCCACCGCCCAGTGGGCCGAAGAGGACGGAACGATGACCAACCTGGAGGGACGGGTGCTGCGCCGGCACGCGCTACGGCCGCCCCCGCCCGGTGTCCGCACCGACCTGGCCGTCCTCGCCGACCTGGCGCAGCGGCTCGGCTGCCCGGCCGGACAGTTCCCGGCCGACCCCGCCGAGGTCTTCACCGAGCTGCGCCGGGCCTCAGCCGGTGGCGTCGCCGACTACGCCGGGGTGACCTGGGAGCGGATCGACGCCGCCGACGGCGTCTTCTGGCCCTGCCCGGACCCGGACCGGCCGGACACCCCACGGATGTTCACCGAACGGTTCGCCACCCCGGACGGGCGGGCCCGGTTCGTGCCGGTGGAGCACCGGGCCGCCGCCGAGGAGGTGTGCGCCGACTATCCGCTCTACCTGACCACCGGCCGGGTGCTGGCCCAGTACCAGTCCGGTGCGCAGACCCGCCGGATCGCGCCGCTGCGCGGCGCCGCCCCGGAACCCTTCGTGGAGCTGCACCCGGACCTGGCCGCCCGGCTCGGCGTCGCCGACGGCGACCCGGTCACGGTGACCAGCCGGCGCGGCGAGATGCGCGCCCCGGCCCGACTGACCGAGTCGATCCGCCCGGACACCGTGTTCGCCCCGTTCCACTGGGGCGGCGCGGGGCGGATCAACTCGGTCACCAACGACGCGTTGGACCCGACATCCCGGATGCCCGAGTTCAAGATCTGTGCGGTCAGGGTGGAGCGAGCGTGAACCGTATCGTCATCGTCGGCCACGGCATGGCCGGTGCCCGGCTCGCCGCCGAACTGCACGCCCGGCGCGGCGACTACAAGATCACTGTGTACGGGGCGGAGCGGCACCGGGCGTACAACCGGATCATGCTGTCGAACCTGCTCGCCGGCCGGGCCGACGAGCTGGACGTGACGCTCACCGAGGCCGCCGGGCACGGCATCGACGTACGGGCCGGGCTGGCGGTGACCGCGATCGAGCCGGCCACCCGGACGGTGCGCACCGCCGACGGCACCGCCACCGAGTACGACCACCTGGTGCTCGCCACCGGCAGCCGGGCCGTGGTCCCCGACCTGCCCGGCCTGACCGGCACCGACGACCCGGCCGGGCTGCCGGGCCGGGTCGCGGTGTTCCGGACCCTCGACGACTGCCGGCGGATCCTCTCCACCGCCGCCGACGCCCGCACCGCCCTGGTCCTCGGCGGCGGCCTGCTCGGGCTGGAAGCCGCCCGTGGACTCGCCGCCCGTGGCCTGGACGTGCGGGTGGTGCACAAGGTCGGCCAGCTGATGGAGCGCCAACTCGACGCGACCGCCAGCGCGGTGCTCGCCCGTACCCTCTCCGGCCTCGGCGTCGGCACCGAGCTGGCCGCCGCCGCCGAGTCCTTCACCGCCACCGCCGACGGGGTACGGCTGCGACTCGGCGACGGCCGGGAGCTGGGTGCCGACCTGCTGGTGCTGGCCTGCGGGGTCCGGCCGGACACCGACCTGGCCCGGCGGGCCGGACTGCGGGTCGGACGCGGCGTCGTGGTCGACGACCGGATGGCCACCAGCGACCCACGGATCTGGGCGATCGGTGACTGCGCCGAACACGACGGAGTGGTCACCGGGCTGGTCGCCCCGGCCTGGGAACAGGCCCGGGTGCTGGCCCGGGTGCTGGCCGGCGACGACCCGGGTGCCCGCTACCGGCCACTGCCGACGGTGACCCGGCTCAAGGCCGCCGGCATCGACCTCGCGGCGATGGGTGACACCCGCCCGGGCGCCGACGGGCAGACCGAGGAGCTCAGCTTCGCCGACCCGGCCCGTGGCACGTACGCCCGGCTGCTGATCCGCGACGACCGGCTGACCGGGGCGATCATGCTCGGCGACAACCCGGCCGTCGGCACCGTCATCCAGTTGTTCGACCGGGGCGGTCCGGTGCCGACCGACCGGCGGGCGCTGCTGCTCGGCCGGGCGGTCGGCGGCACCGTCGCGGCACCGGCCACCAGTCCGGCGCTGATGCCGGACTCGGCGACCGTCTGCCAGTGCAACACGGTCAGCAAGGGCGCGCTGGTGCGCTGCTGGCGCGCCGGTGCCCGGTCGGTCGCCGAGGTGGTCGCCGCCACCCGGGCCACCACCGGCTGCGGCAGCTGCACCGACGCGGTCACCGGCATCGTCGACTGGCTCTCATCTGTGGATTCCGACGTGGAGGTACCGACATGAACCGGTTGATCGTCATCGGCAACGGCATGGTCGGGCAGCGCCTGGTCGAAGCGGTCCGCTCCCGCGACGCCGGGGGCGGATGGCAGGTCACGGTGCTCGCCGAGGAGTCGCGGCCGGCGTACGACCGGGTCCGGTTGTCGGCCTTCTTCGACGGTGTCGGGCCGGACGAGTTGAGCGTGCACACCCCGGACGACGGGGTGGACCTGCGGCTGGCCGAGCCGGCCCGGCGCATCGACCGGGACCGCCGGGTGGTCGTCACCGACCACGGCGAGTACGGCTACGACGCGCTGGTGCTGGCCACCGGCTCGTACCCGTTCGTCCCGCCGATCGACGGCGCGCACCGACCCGCCGACGGTGCCAGCGGCGGCGGCCTGCGCGACGGGGTGTTCGTCTACCGGACGTTGGACGACCTGGTCGCCATCCGCGCCTTCGCCACCGATCCGGCCGCCGGCCGACGGGTCGGTACGGTGATCGGCGGCGGCCTGCTCGGCCTGGAGGCCGCCAACGCGCTGCGGCTGCTCGGCCTGCGTACCCACGTGGTGGAGTTCGCGCCCCGGTTGATGCCGGTCCAGGTCGACGAGGCTGGCGGGGCGATGCTGCGCCGCTACGTCGAGGACCTCGGCGTCGACGTACACCTGGGGACCGCGACGTCGGCGATCCGCACCGGGCCGGACGGCACCCCGCACGGAGTCGCCCTCACCGACGGCACCCAACTGGAGACCGACCTGGTGGTGGTCGCCGCCGGCATCCGGCCCCGCGACGACCTGGCCCGCGCCGCCGGGCTGGCCGTCGGCGAACGCGGCGGGGTGACCGTCGACGCCACCTGCCGGACCAGTGACCCGCACATCTGGGCGGTCGGGGAATGCGCCGCGGTCAGCGTCGACGGCGAGCCGGGCCGCTGCTACGGGCTGGTCGCCCCCGGCTACGCGATGGCCGAGGTGGTCGCCGACCGGCTGCTCGGCGGCACCGCCGCCTTCCCCGGCGCGGACACCTCCACGAAGCTCAAACTGCTCGGGGTGGACGTGGCGTCGTTCGGTGACGCGCACGGCACCACCACCGACTGTCTGGACGTGACGTTCACCGACCCGGCCACCCGGGTCTACGCCAAGCTGGTGCTCTCCGACGACGCGCGCACCCTGCTCGGCGGGGTGCTGGTCGGCGACGCGACGGCGTACCCGACGCTGCGGGCCAGCGTCGGCGGGCCGCTGCCCGGCCCGCCGCTGGCGCTGCTCGCCCCGGCCGGTTCCGACGGGGCCGTCGGCGGGGCCGGCATCGACGCGCTGCCCGGCAGCGCCCAGGTCTGCTCCTGCAACGCGGTCACCAAGGACCAGATCCTCGGTGCGATCGGCGAAGGCTGCACCGACGTCGCCGGGATCAAGGCGTGCACCCGGGCCGGCACCAGCTGCGGGTCCTGCGTACCGATGCTCAAGCAGTTGCTGTCCGTCGCCGGGGTGACCCAGTCCACCGCGCTGTGCGAACACTTCGACCACAGCCGCCAGGAGCTGTTCGACATCGTCCGGGTACGCGGTATCCGGACCTTCTCCCAGCTGGTCGCCGAGCACGGTCGGGGCCGGGGCTGCGACATCTGCAAGCCGGTGGTCGCCTCGATCCTCGCCTCGCTCGGCAACGGCTACGTGCTCGACGGCGAGCAGGCCACCCTGCAGGACACCAACGACCACTTCCTGGCCAACATCCAGCGCGACGGCACCTACTCGGTGGTGCCGCGGATCCCCGGCGGGGAGATCACCCCGGAGAAGCTGATCGTGATCGGCGAGGTGGCCCGGGACTTCAACCTCTACACGAAGATCACCGGCGGGCAGCGGATCGACCTGTTCGGCGCCCGGGTCGAGCAGCTGCCGAAGATCTGGCGGCGGCTGGTCGACGCCGGCTTCGAGTCCGGTCACGCCTACGGCAAGGCGCTGCGGACGGTGAAGTCCTGCGTCGGATCCACCTGGTGCCGCTACGGCGTACAGGACTCGGTCGGCCTGGCGGTCGCCCTGGAGCTGCGCTACCGGGGGTTGCGCGCCCCGCACAAGATCAAGTCTGCGGTCTCCGGCTGCGCCCGGGAGTGCGCCGAGGCGCGCAGCAAGGACTTCGGCATCATCGCCACCGACGTCGGCTGGAACCTCTACGTCGGCGGCAACGGCGGCTTCCGTCCCCGGCACGCCGAGCTGTTCGCCAGCGATCTGTCCACCGAGGAGCTCGTCCGTACCATCGACCGGTTCCTGATGTTCTACATCCGCACCGCCGACCGACTGCAACGCACCGCGGCCTGGATCGAGGCGATGGACGGCGGCCTGGACCACCTGCGATCGGTGATCGTCGACGACTCGCTCGGGCTGGCGGCCGAGCTGGACGAGGCGATGGCCCGCCACGTCGAATCCTACTCGGACGAGTGGCGGGACACGATCGACGACCCGGAGCGGCTGCGCCGCTTCGCCTCCTTCGTCAACGCACCCGACACCCCGGATCCGTCGATCACCTTCGAGGTCGAGCGGGGCCAGCCGGTGCCGGCCCTGGGCGAGCGCCGGCCCGTCGCGCTCGGTCTCCCGACAACCCTGGAGGTACGCCGATGAGTGTGCAGACAGTCAACGTCACCGCCCGGTGGACACCGGTGTGCCCGTACTCCCGGGTGGAGCCGGAGCGGGGCGTGGCCGCACTGGTCGACGGCGAGCAGGTGGCGGTCTTCCGGACCTACGACGGGACGTTGTACGCGATCGGCAACCAGGACCCGGTGGCCGGCGCCCACGTCATGTCCCGGGGCATCGTCGGTACCCGAGGGGACGTCCCGACCGTGGCGTCACCACTGCACAAGCAGGTCTACGACCTGCGTACCGGCGAATGTCTGGATCTGCCGGGCGTCGCCGTGCCGACCTACCGGGTGCGCTGTCGGGACGGGCTGATCGAGGTGCTCGGTCGGCGGCAGGACCAGTGATGTCCGACGAGCTGTCCGGATTCACCATCGGGGTCACCGCCGACCGGCGGCGCGACGAGCTGGCCGCACTGCTGGAGCGGCGGGGTGCCCGGGTGGTGCTCGCCCCGGCGCTGCGGATCGTGCCGCTGGCCGACGACACCGAACTGCGCGCGTCGACCCGGGCCTGCCTGGACAATCCGCCGGACGTGCTGATCGCCAACACCGGCATCGGCATGCGGGGTTGGCTGGAGGCCGCGGAGGGGTGGGGCCTGGCCGAGCCGCTGCGGGCGGTGCTCGGCGGTGCCTACATCGTGGCCCGCGGTCCCAAGGCCCGGGGTGCGATCCGCGCCGCCGGCCTGCACGACCAGTGGTCACCCGCGTCGGAGAGCTGTGACGAGGTCACCGACCATCTACGGGCCCGCGGCGTGGCCGGCCAGGTGATCGCGATGCAGTTGCACGGGGAACGGCAACCGGAGTGTTCGGCGGCGCTCGAGGCGGCCGGTGCCACCGTGATCGAGGTGCCGGTGTACCGGTGGGCGCCACCGACCGACCCGGCTCCGCTGCACCGGCTGGTCGACCTGGTCGCCGGCCGGCTCGTCGACGCGGTCACCTTCACCTCCGCGCCGGCGGTCGGAGCGCTGCTGCGCGCCGCCGGACCCAACGCCGACGCGGTGCTCGAGGCGATGCGGACCGACGTACTGGCCGCCTGCGTCGGGCCGGTCACCGCGGCACCGCTGCGCCGGCACGGGGTGCCGGTGACCGCACCGGCCCGGGCCCGGCTCGGGGCGCTGGTCCGGACCATCGTCGACGAGTTGCCCCGCCGGGCGGTAAACCTGAAGGTCGGCGGACACCTGCTCACCCTGCGCGGACACGCCGCAGTCGTCGACGGTGAGCTGCGCCCGTTGGCGCCGGCACCGATGGCGGTGCTGCGCGCGCTGGCGCAGACCCCGGGGCGGGTGCTGTCCCGGGCCGCGCTGCTGCGCACCCTGCCCCGGGGTGCCGACGAGCACGCCGTCGAGATGGCGGTGGCCCGGCTCCGGGCCGGGCTGGGCACGCCCGGGGTGATCCAGACCGTGGTCAAACGCGGCTACCGGCTGCCGATCGACTGAGCCAGGCCACGCCGGCCGGCGGCGCGCTGCGCCGCCGGCCGTTTCCCATGCGGTCAGCCGACCGGGGTCGTGCCGTCAGCCGACCGGGGTCGGATACCCCCGGCCGTGCTCGGCGCGCAGCGTCGCCATGGCATGCTCGACGACATTGACCAGCACACTCTTCGTCGAGTCCCGGCTGCGGGCGTCGCACATCACCAGCGGCACGTGCGGCGCGATGGCCAGCGCCTCCCGCACCTCCTCCGGCTCGTACTGTGGCGCGCCGTCGAAGCAGTTCAACGCCACGAGGTACGGCAGCTGCCGGTTCTCGAAGTAGTCCAGCGGGGCGAAGGCGTCGGTGATCCGGCGGGTGTCCACCAGCACTGCGGCACCGACCGCACCGCGGATGATCTCGTCCCACATGAACCAGAACCGGGTCTGTCCGGGTGTGCCGAACAGATAGAGAATCAGGTCGTCGGCCATGGTGATCCGGCCGAAGTCCATCGCCACCGTGGTGGTCTCCTTGCCGGGGACCTTTGACGGATCGTCGATGCCGACACCGGCCGAGGTCATCAGCGCCTCGGTGGTCAGCGGCGTGATCTCGGAGACCGCGCCGACCATGGTGGTCTTGCCCACCCCGAATCCACCGGCGATGACGATCTTCGCCGAGGTGATTCCCTTGTCCCGGCGGACGCCGGGACGGTCATAGCCTGCGAAGTCCACTTAGCACCCTCTCAAGAAGTTCCATCCGCTCCTCGTAGCCCTCTGTCTCGGTCGGAGCGGTGCTGTGCAACGCCAGCAGGCCGTCGGCGACCATGTCGGCGACGAGGACCCGTGCGACGCCCAGCGGGAGCCGGGTGTACGCGGCGATCTCCGCCAGTGACTGGGCACGGTTGTCGCAGATCGTGGCGATTCGATGCTTGTCGTGCCCGGCGAAACGAGACTCGGTGACCGCTGCCGCCGAGGCCACCAGCACCGCTTCCAGTGCGATGTGCTGCCGTGGCTCGGTACGCCCGCGGGTGACCGCGTAGGGGCGGACCAGCGCTCCGCGCGGGTCCTGTCGTGGTTGGCCCATTGAGCGGTCACCTCCTCGTGGGTCTGCTGGCACGTCATCGGTGACGGTCCCTTGTGTCGCTGCGGAACTTCAGCCTCGGATCAGGGTCGGCCGCCCACGGCCTCCCGTGGTGCCGGAACCAGCGCGGCACCGACCCGCTCGACCAGCAACGCCATCTCGTACCCGACCTGACCGACGTCGCAACTGCGGGCGGCGAGCACCGCCATCGACGATCCATCGCTGATGGACATCAGGAACAGGTACCCGCTGTCCATCTCGATCACCGTCTGCAGCACACCACCCGCGCTGAACATCCGCGACGCCCCGTCGGTGAGGCTGACCACACCG
The DNA here is from genome assembly GCF_003751085.1 of Micromonospora sp. Llam0. NCBI lineage: Bacteria > Bacillati > Actinomycetota > Actinomycetes > Micromonosporales > Micromonosporaceae > Micromonospora > Micromonospora sp. Llam0. The sequence continues at coordinate 1,227,406 of NZ_RJJY01000002.1, forward strand.
GAGGTGATCGCCGCCAACTGGTCGGCCCGGTCCGCCGGCAGGTCACGCGAGGAGGCGAGCAGCAGTCCGTCTGCCGAGACAGCCACGACGTGGGCGATTCCCGCCACGCTGTCGGCAAAGTTGCTGAGCAGCCAACCCATGTCCTGAATAGCTGCTGGCCTGTTCATTCGCTGGTCTCCTTGGTTGAGGTGGCGCGGTACTGCTCGTTGCCGACGGTCCGGCCGCGTTGCACGCCACGGTGATATGCCGACAGCAGGCCGCGGACCTCGTCCGGGGTCCGCCGGGTCGGCTCGCGGCCCTGCTTGGCCTCCACGCCACCCGGCACCAGCTGTGCCTGGGGCTGGCGCTTCGGCAGACCAGAGCGGGTGGTGCCGGCGTTCGCCGGCTCAGCTGCCTGGCTGGCCCGGGCCCAGCCCTCGTCAGCGGCGGTACGCCAACTGCCGGAGTCGCCGGTCCGTTGCCGGGGGATGGCACCCAGCGCCGACGTCGCCGCGCCGGCCGGAGTGGACGGTGCGGGCGCCGGTGGCGCGGCCGGGGGTGGTGGTGCGGCGTTCGGCTGCACCGGAGCAGAGTACGCCGCCGGCTGTGGAGTCGACTGTCCCGGGTTGCGGGCCGGCAGCGGTGTCCTGGTCGGAGCGGGTGCCGGTGAGTACGCCGCCGCAGGCGCGCCGGCAGCCGGCGGGCGACCGGCGGTCGGTAGCGGCAGGACGGTGGTCTCGGCCGAGCCGTGTGACCGGAACCAGACGGCCTCCATCTCCCGGAAGATGGGCATCTCGGCGGCGTCCTCGGGTCGCGCACCGGGGTTGGCGGGCGCGGCGGGGTTGGCGGGCGCACCGCCGCCAGTGGAGCCGCCGGCCATCGGGCCGTGCGGCAGTTGGCCGCCGGGGCGTACCGCCGGGGCCAGCGGGTGCATCGTGGCCGGGATGACCCCGGACTGGTCCGGGTAGCCGCCGGCACCCGTCGGCCGCACCGTCGGGTAGGCGACGGTCGGCGTACCGACGTTGGCCACCGGCGGTGCCGCAGCCGGCGGGGCGGCGGATGCCGCCGGACGGTACGCCGGCAGCCCGGGGTTGTACGTCGGCGCGGCCGGGCCGGCGGCCGGGGCCGCCGGCGGCCCGGACATCGGGGAGCCAGACATCGGGGAGCCAGACATCGGCGACGCGGAGATCGGGGCGGCGGAGACCGGCGTCGACTGCCCGCCGGTGGTCACCGGGAAGGCGGCGGTAGGGGCACCAGCCACCGCGTTCCACTGTGAGGACCGGGCGTTCTGCCACTGATCGGTGAGGGTCGCCGTACGGCCGGGTGCCGCCGGCGGACTCGAGATCGGCGACCAGGTCCCGCCCGACGTGGGCGCGGCGGAGATCGGCTCGGCCGCCATGGCCGGTCGTCCCCGCGTCATCACCGGCTCCCGGGTGCGCTGCGGCAGTACCAGGATGCTGCTCGGCAGCGTGGCCTGGGCAATGGTGCCGCCCTCGGGGTTGGGCCGCAGCTCGACCCGGATGCCGTACCGGCCGGCCAGCCGGCTGACCACGGCGAGACCCATCAGCCGGAACGCCGAGACGTCGACCGTGGATGGCTCGGCGAGCCTCCGGTTGAGATTGTCGAACTGCTCCTCGGACAACCCCAGCCCGCGGTCCTCCACCTGGACCAGCACGTAGTCGCGCAGCCGCCGGGCGTCGGCGACGACCGTGGTGGTCGGCGGCGAGAACCGGGTGGCGTTGTCGAGCAACTCGGCGACGAGACGTACCACGTCGTTGACCGCATGCGCGGAGATCAGGATGTCGGTGTCGACGGTGCCGAACTCGATCCGGTTGTAGAGCTCCACCTCGGACTGCGCGGCCCGCAGCGCGTCGACCAGCAGCGCATCCTCCCGGCGTGGTGCCGTCGAGTCGGCACCGGCCAGGACCAGCAGGTTCTCGTCGTTGCGGCGCATCCGGGTGGCGAGGTGGTCGAGCTGGAACAGCTGGGCGAGCCGCTTCGGGTCCTCCTCGCCTCGCTCGATCGCGTCGAGCTCGCCGATCATCCGGTCGACCAGCGTCTGGCTTCGGCGGGCCAGGGAGAGGAACATCGCCGACACGCTCGCCCGCAGCGCCGCCTGCTCGGCCGCGATCCGGACCGCCTCCCGGTGCACCACGTTGAACGCCTGGCCGACCTGGCCGACCTCGTCGCGGTTGGGCAGGCGGATCGGGTCACGGAGGTTGCGGACGATCTCCTCCGGACCCCGGTCGTTCAGGTCGTTGACGTCGCGGAGCTTGGCCACCGCCTCCGGAAGGTCTTTGCTGGCCACCGACATGGCGCCTTCCCGCAGCCGGCGCAGCGAGTCGTTCAACGAGCGGGCCAGGACCACCGCGAGGGCGATCGCCAGCACCAGGACGATCAGCACCGCGATCGACTCGATGATCGCCTGCCGGGTGACGTTGGTGCTCACCTCGGTGGCCCGCTCGAGCAGCCGGTTCTCCAGCTGGATCTCGGCCCACCGCATCAGGTCGTTGACCGCGCCTACGGTCCGGGCCGCCTCGGCGGCGCTCATCGGAGCCCGCTGGCCCACCGAACGGGTGATCTCGGTGGCGACCCGGTCGGCGAGGAAGACGGCGTCACCGGTGACGCTGCTGTCGACCAGTTCCTGCTCCCACGGTGACGCGGCCAGCGAGAACGACAGCAGCGCCTCCTGCTGGCTGGTCAGCGTGGCGAGGTACGACGAGAACTGCTCCTCGTCCAGCCGGCCGGTGGACAGCGCCGCGAAAATGATCGCCTCCTCCTCGGCCGTGGCCAGCTTGGCCCGGGCGAAGGCGGAGACGGCACGCAGACTGTCCGGCACCTCGCCGTCACCGGAGACCTGGCCGAGAACCTCACCGTAGGAGGCCAGGTCGGACAGGATGACGCCGTACCGCAGCACTGCCTCCGGCACCGGCATCTGCCGCCGGTCGAGCACCTCCTGGCGGGTGGCGTTCAAGGTGTCCAGGTGGTCGTCGATGGCGACCAGCTGCCGCTCCACCGCCTCCGGCACGTTTCCGGCCCGGTCGCGTTCGGCGGCGTACGCCGCGATCCGCTCGTCGGTGCTGCGCACCCGGATGTTGTAGGCCTCGGCGTCGGCGTCGCGGGCGGCGAGGAAGGTCACCGCAGCCATCCGCTCCTTGTGGACGTCCTGAGCCAGTGCCGAGACGTCGACGGAGAGTGCGGCCATCGACCGCACCATCCGCGCGTCGACTGCGCCCTGTCCCACGTCGACCAGCCGTACCGTGGCCAGAGCGGCGACCGCAGCCAGCGGAACGACCAGGATCAGGGCCAGTTTGGACCTGATCCGCGCATCCCTCAGTCGCGGTACCCAACGCAATGGCGCGCGGCGCTTCCGCGGGCCGTTGTCGGGCAGGGTCGTCGGTCCGGTCCTCACGACATCGCCTCCGTCGCTATCTCCACACGCGGACTGCCGACCGATGCCTGCTGCAGCGGTGAGCGCCGCATGCGGCACGGCCGCGATTTCATCAGAAGTGGACCCGCTTGGGAAGCCTCAGTGGGGCAGGAATCGGTCGGACGACCCGTAATCACCCTGATGCTACCCGAGAGTATCTTCATCACACCGCCCTGATCAGCGCGGATAGAACTTCCACCGTCAGTTGTCCCGCCAAAGTCAACGCTCGCAACATGTACTCGTTGCCAACATGTGGGACGACAGTCCCGGAAACGCCCCGACCGGCGCGCTTGACCAGAACGCCGCCCATTGGCATGGTTTCCCAAGTTTGCAGGCTCCGCGCACACCGTACGGCATGCCGTCGGCGCGACTTCTACTGAGGACGTGCTCAGCCGCGCCGCCGCCCACCGACCGGGTGCGCATCCGCCGCGTACCTGGAGGACTGACTTGAGGCCCACCCGTTCCGCCCTACTCACGGCGCTCGCATCCACATTGCTGGCCTCTTCGCTCACCGGCTGCCAGTTCGCCAGCGACTCGGCCGGCGGGGACGGCGGCGAGATCGTCATCGCCGCCGACCTGGAACTGTCCGGTGCCGCCGCAACCGTCGGCAAGGGCTACCAACGAGCCCTCGAACTGAAGGTCGAGCAGATCAACGAATCGGGTCTGCTGGGCGACCGGACGATCCGGCTGGACGTCCGGGACAACCGTTCCGACCCGAGCGAGTCGCTGCGCAACATCGGCGACTTCACCGGCGACTCCGCGGTGACCGCGATCATCATGGGCAGTTGCAGTGACTGTGCGGTCGGCGCCGCCCGGACGATCAACGACAAGCGGGTGCCGACCATCTCGCTGGCCCCGGCCACCGCGGTCGCCACCCCGGTCGACGAGCGTCGCTACCTGTTCAAACTCGGCCCCAACGCGGCGGACAGCGCCGCCGCGGTCGCCAATGAGCTGCGCCGCCGCAACATCAAGCGGGCCAGCCTGCTGCACACCGACGACGAGTACGGCCGGGACGGCCTGCGGGTGATCACCGCCGAACTCGACAAGCTCGACATCAACCTGGTCGGCACCGAACAGGTGCGTACCACCGACACCGATGTGAGCCAGGCAGTCGCCACCCTGGCGCAGCCGTTGACCGGCGAGAATCCGGGCGCGCTGCTGGTCTGGACCTCGGCCGAGCAGGCGGCGCTGGCGGCGGACAGCGCCGCGCAGGCCGACTACCCGGGGCCGCTGTTCTTCGACGCCGCCGCCGCCGGTGACCTGTTCCTGACCGGTGGTTCCGCCACCGGCACCAAAGGCGTCAACCTGGTCTTCACCCAGACCATGGTGATTGACGACGTGATCGCCAACACCCCGGCGAAGGCGGCCCGCAAGCAGTGGTTCCGCGACTACACGGCAAGGTTCGGCAGCTACTACGGGTTCTCCTCGTTCGCGGCCGACGCGGTCCAGCTGATCGCCGACGCGGTGGCCCGGTCGACCGGCGACGGCTCGGTCAACCGGGAGGCCATCCGTGAGGTGCTGGAGACCACCCAGTTCGACGGGCTGTCCGGGCCGATCCGGATGACCCCGGACAACCACTCCGGACTGATGCCCCAGGCACTGACCATGCTGGTCTCCCGGGGTGGCCGCTGGCGGCTGGCCAGCTGACCACCCCGGTACGGCCCGGCCCCGTGCGCCCGCCAGGAGATCCTGGCGGGCGCACGACGTCCGGGGCGGGCACGACATGGTGGCAGACGTCAGCGGGCGGACGTCGTCTCCCGCACCCACGGCAGCAGCAGCCGTTCGAAGCCGACCAGCGCAAAGTAGAGCAGAATGCTCATCAGCCCGATCAACACGATCGCCGCCCAGGCGGCGGAGTTCTCGCCCATCCCGCTGAACTGCAGGGTCATGTAGCCCAGCCCTTCCTCACCGGCCTGGAACTCGCCGATCACCGCGCCGATCGCCGCCAGCGGCATCGCGACCTTCAGGCCGACGAAGATCTGCGGCAATGCCGCCGGGAACCGGATCTTGCGGAAGGTCTGCCAGCGGGACGCGTCCAGTGACCGGGCCAGCTCGGCCAGGTCGGCCGGGGTCGAGGTCAGGCCGGTCACCGTGGAGAGCACGATCGGGAAGAAGCAGAGCAGGAAGACCATGGTGAGGATCGACTGCTGACCCCAGCCGAGGGTGACCACGAGCAGCGGGGCGAGCACGATCTTCGGTACGGCGTTGAGCGCCACCAGCAGCGGAGCGAACATCCGCTCGGCCACCTGGGAACCGGCCAGCGCCAGTCCGATCAGCACCCCGATGACGGTGGAGATCGCAAACCCGACGACGGTCGACGTGGTGGTCGCCAGGGCATGTTCCAGCAGCCGTGGCATCCGCAGGGAGAACGCCGCGTACACGTCCTGCGGGGGTGGCAGCACCACCGAGTGCACCAGGTTGAACACGCTGGTGACGAGCCACCACGCGGTCACCGTCACGGCCACGCCGAGCAGCGGTAGTCCGACGGCGGCGACCCGGCCGCCGGCGGGGCGGCGGACCGCAGCGGTGGTCGCGGCGCGTACCGGTGGCGCCTGCGCCGGTTTGAGTACGGTCATCGACACACTCCTCAGGCTCGCCGAACCGCCCGGTGCGGCGGGTGGGCCACCCGCCGGTGGCCCACCCGCCGCACCCAGGTCGGTCAGGATTCGGCGTTCGGGGCCAGGTCGAAGTTGACGACCTGCTCCGGCTCCAGGCCCGGCGGGATCGCCCCGGCGCCCTGCAGGATCGCGATGCTGCGGGCGATCCGCTGGCTGTCCAGCGCACCGACCGGCACACCGGAACTGGTCGACTTCACGAAGGCGGCCATCAGCTCCAGTTCGGCGGCGGCGGCGGCCGGGTTGGCCTCCTCCACGTTCTTGGCCAGGATCTCGCCGGCCTCCTCCGGGTTGGTGATGCTGTACTCCAGACCCTTGAGCAGTGCCGCGCTGAAGCGCTTCACCATCTCCGGGTCCTCCTCGGCGATCGCCGTCGAGGTGATCAGCACGTTGCCGTACAGGTCGGTCATGATGTCGCTGTACGGCAGCACCACGGCGGTCTTGCCCTGCGCGACGGTCTCCACGGTGGGCTTACCGACCACGAACTGACCGATGCCGTCCACCGAACCGGAGGCCAGGGTGCCCATCAGGGTCTGCGGGGCGCCGTTGACCCACTCGACCTTGCTCTCGTCGATGCCGGCCAGCGAGGCGTACGTCGGGAACAGGTTGCGCACCACCGAGCCGGGGGCGTCGGCGAGCGTCTTGCCCTCCAGGTCCTTGGGGGTGGTGATGCCGCTGCCGTCGAGCGCGATGATCGCGGCCATGGTGCGCTGCTGGATGCCGGCGACCACGACGAAGTCCTTCGCCTCGCCGTTGCCGTACTGCAGCAGTCCGCCGGTCATGTCGATCGGCGTGAAGTGGGCCTGTCCTGCGACGACGGTCTTGATGTTGTCGCCGGTGCCGGCTCCTGCCTTGACCTCGACGTCGAAACCGGCCTCCTCGAAGAAGCCCTTGTCCTTGGCGACCCAGGCGTAGGAGTCCCGACCGAAGTTACCGAAGGAAGTGAGGTACGTCACTTTCTTCAATTCCTCGGTGCCACCGGCATTCGCCTCGTCACCGTCGTCCGCGCTGCAGCCGGCAGTGACCGCGAGCGCCGCCGCGAGGGCCGTGGCGGCGATCGTACGGGTGAGCCTTGTCATGAACGTGTGTCCTTTCCAACCCGACGGCCCCTCGACGAACCCGCAGGTCGTCGAGGCGACCGGAGGGGGTAGTTGGTCCGGCGCGGCAGCCGGTCGGTGGGGGCCGGACCGGTGCCGCGGTCGCGTTGGGAAACTTCGCGGGCAACAGAGTACGAGGGAAACCTGACCAATGCGACAGCCGGGCATCGCGGACCCTGGATCGCAATCAAAAGTGTTTACCGTGCGGGTGGTGCGTGGCCGGCACGATCCGGATACTCTGTCCCCCGCTTGTTGATCGACTCAGGACGAGGGAGCTGCCGGCCCCATGATCCAGCTCAGCGGAGTCGGGCGGACGTTCGCCGGTCGCTCCGGCACAGTGGAAGCACTGCGCGGCATCGACCTCTCGGTGACCGCCGGTGAGTTCGTCGCGGTCGTCGGTCGATCCGGCTGCGGCAAGTCCACCCTGCTCAGACTCATCGCCGGGCTGCTCCCGACGACCGCCGGCGAAATCACCGTCGGTGGCGAGCAGGTGGTCAAACCACGCCGGGACATCGCGATGCTCTTCCAACGTCCGGCCCTGCTGCCCTGGCGATCAGTGCTGGACAATGTCCTGCTGCCGGCGGAGATTTTCGGGCTGCGTCGCAGGCAGCACCGGGCGAAAGCCATGGAACTGCTGGAGATGGTCGGGCTGGCCGGATTCGACAAGCGGCTGCCGCACGAGCTGTCCGGCGGCATGCAGCAGCGGGTGTCGCTGTGCCGCTCGTTGCTGGCCGAACCACAGGTGCTGCTGATGGACGAGCCGTTCTCGGCGCTGGACGCGCTGACCCGGGAAGAACTCTCCGTCGAACTGCAACGGATCCACATGGAACGCGCGGCGACCATCGTCTTCGTCACCCACTCGATCGACGAAGCCGTGCTGCTCGCCGACCGGGTCGTGGTGCTGAGCCCTCGACCAGGGCGAATCCGCAAGATCGTGCCGATCGACATTCCCCGCCCCCGCAGCCTGGGGCGCAACGCGCACACCGAGGACGTCGCCCGGTGCAGTGCGGAACTGCACGAGGTGCTGATGGAACGCGACGCACCGGCGACGGCCGGGATCGGAGGGTACTGACCATGCGGGTCAGCGTGTTCACCGAGCCGCACCGCGGCGCCAGCTACGACGACCAGCTCCGGCTGGCCCGGCTCGCCGAGGAGTCCGGGTTCGAGGGTTACCTGCGGGCCGACCACTACCAGTCGATGGGCGAGGAGCTGGCGCTGCCGGGGCCGACCGACGCCTGGCTGACCCTGGCCGCGCTGGCCCGGGAGACCTCCCGGATCCGGCTCGGCACGCTGGTCACCTCGGCGACCTTCCGGCTGCCCGGGCCGCTCGCCGTGATGGTCGCCCAGGTCGACCAGATGAGCGGCGGCCGGGTCGACCTCGGCATCGGGGCCGGCTGGTACGCCCGGGAGCACACCGCCTACGGGCTGCCGTTCCCGTCCGTCGGGGAACGCTTCGACCGGTTGGCCGAGCAGCTCAAGGTGATCACCGGCCTGTGGCGTACCCCGGTCGGTGACAAGTTCAGCTTCCACGGCGACCACTACCAGCTGGTCGACGCTCCGGCACTGCCGAAGCCGGCGCAGCCGGCCGGCCCGCCGATCATCATCGGCGGACGGGGGCCGAAGCGGACCCCGGAGCTGGCCGCCGAATTCGCCGACGAGTTCAACATGCCGTTCAAGTCGGTCGCCGAGACCGCGGCGGCCTACGAGCGGGTGACCGAGGCCTGTCACCGGACCGGGCGCACCGAGCAGGACCGGCCGCCGCTGACCATGTCGGCCGGCATCGTCATCGCGATCGGGCGTACCGACGCCGAGGCGCAGCGTCGCGCCGCGCCGCTGCACGAGAAGAGCGCCCTGCCGCCGGAGGACCCGGTGATCGGTTCGCCGGCCCAGCTGGTGGACCGGATCGGGGAGTTCGCGGCGATCGGTACCAGCCGGGTGCACCTGCGGTTCATCGACCTCGCCGACCTGGATCACCTGGAGCTGGTCGCCGCCGAGGTGCTGCCCCAGCTGGGCTGACCCACCGGCCCGGCGGCGGTCGCCCCGGTCCAGGTCGACAGTACGGGCGGCCGGCCGTAACCTCCCGGCATGGCCTTGCGGACCTGGCTCAGAGCGATCACCACGGCATTTGGTGTGGCGGCGTTCGCCGGTGCCGTCCAGCTCGGTGCCGGCTACGGTCTCCAACTGGTACGCCTGCGCCGTGACTTCGTCGGGCCGACCGCAGACTTCTGGCCGACCCAGCTGACCTGGCTCGCCTGGTTCGCGATCGTCGCTGCCGTGGTCGGCGCGTGCGTGGCACAACGGGTCGCCGAGCAGCGTCCGGCCCGGCACCTGCGGGTGTCGGCGGTCCGTACGGCGGTCCGCCGGGTCGTCCTGGCACTGGTCGCCACGATCGGTGCGGCACTCGCCGTGGTCGGGTTGTCGGTGCTGCCGGCGCAGGCCTCGACCGGGGTCGACGATCCGGTGACGGTCACCGCTCTGATCGGCGGGATCGGGGCGGTGGTGGGTCTGCCGGCGGCGCTGGCCGCGTTGACCCATCCGGCGATGCGCTGGAACGTGCTGGTGTTCAGCGGCGCGCTCTGGCTGCTGGCGGTCGGGTCAGCTGCCCCGGATCTGTGGGCGGGTGACGCCGTCGCCGAGATCCGACCCGGGGTACTCGAACCGGTCGTGCTCGACACGGGTGGCCCCGGTTGGCAACTGTTCGTGCTGCTGCCGGCGCTGGCGCTGGCGCTCGGTGCGGCGGTGAGCGGGCTGGCCCGGTGGCGGGCGATGCCGACGGTGGCCACGGCGGTGTCCGGGATGGTCGGACCGGCGGTCCTCGACGCCGCCTACCTGGTCGCCGGGGCCGGACGCGCCGGGCCGTATCAGGACGACCCCTACTGGGCGGCGCTGCTGGCGGTAGCCGCCGGAGCCGTCGGTTCGATCGCTGTCGCTGCCGTACGCCGGCCCGGCCGACGGGCCAGCACCGCAGCTGGAAAGCCCGTGCGGCCGACTGGGACGCCCGTGCCCGTGCCTGCAACGGGGACGCCCGTGCCCACCGTCGGAGCGACCGTCGGACCCGCCAATGGCTCGTCCGAGAGCCACGAATCGGCAGCGGAAATTGCCCTATCTGAAAAGATCTCTGCCGATTCGGCATCCGCCGAGCAGGTGTCACCCGGTCCAGCAGCGCCGGCCCGACCCGCACCCGACCCGATGGCGTCACGCCCGCCCGCACCGGAACCGCCCGAGCCGAGCCTGACCTCACCGGAACCGGTCCGGCCAGGCCCGACCGCAGCGCCACCGGTGCCGGTCGCCGCGCAGTCGCACCCGGGTGACCGTCCGCCGCCGACACCTGCGGCGGTCATCCCCCGTGTCGACCCGACGCCGATCGCGACGGACGGGCCGCCGACGCCGACACCAACACCGGTGACCGGTGGCATCGACCGGCCGGCGCCACAGCCGGTCGCCCCACCACCGGTCGCACCGCAACCGGTCGCCGCACCGCCCACCGCACCTGCGGCCGGCCGGATCCCCCGGCCACGGTTCCTGCGCCAGCGGCGGCCGGCACCCCCATCGGCGTTGACCGACGAGGACGCCGAACACGTGGACTGGGTCAGTGAGCTGCGCCGGCAACCCCGCCGCGCGGACGGTCGGGGCCGTAACGGCGCGGAGGGCCGGAGCCGCGACGGTGCCGACAGTCGGAGCCGTAGCGGCGCCGACGATCAGGCCAACGGCAGGTAGACCCGACCACCGGATGCGACGAATTCATCCGACTTGTCCTTCATGCCCTGCTGGGCGTACTCCTTCAGATCCTGCGTGATTTTCATCGAGCAGAACTTCGGGCCGCACATCGAGCAGAAGTGGGCCGACTTCGCCGGCTCGGCCGGCAGCGTCGCGTCGTGGTAGGACCGGGCGGTCTCCGGGTCCAGTGACAGGTTGAACTGGTCCTCCCAGCGGAACTCGAACCGCGCCTTGGACAACGCGTCGTCCCAGGCCTGCGCCCCCGGATGCCCCTTGGCCAGATCGGCCGCGTGCGCCGCGATCTTGTACGCGATCACCCCGGCCTTGACGTCGTCGCGGTCCGGCAGCCCCAGGTGCTCCTTCGGCGTCACGTAGCAGAGCATCGCGGTGCCGAACATGCCGATCATCGCCGCCCCGATCGCCGAGGTGATGTGGTCGTACGCCGGCGCGATGTCGGTGGTCAGCGGGCCGAGCGTGTAGAACGGCGCCTGGTGGCACAGCTCCTGCTGCAGGTCCACGTTCTCCTTGATCTTGTGCATCGGCACGTGGCCGGGGCCTTCGATCATCACCTGCACGTCGTGCTCCCACGCCACGGAGGTCAACTCGCCCAACGTCCGCAGCTCGGCGAACTGGGCGGCGTCGTTGGCGTCGGCGATCGACCCCGGCCGCAGCCCGTCACCCAGCGAGAAGGTCACGTCGTAGCGGGCCAGGATCTCGCACAGCTCGGCGAAGTTCGTGTAGAGGAAGTTCTCCTCGTGGTGCGCCAGGCACCAGGCGGCCATGATCGACCCGCCCCGGGAGACGATCCCGGTGACCCGGTCGACCGCCAACGGCACGTACGGCAGCAGCACCCCGGCATGCACCGTCATGTAGTCGACGCCCTGCTCGGCCTGCTCGATCACGGTTTCCCGGAACACGTCCCAGCTCAGCTTGACCGGATCCCCACCGACCTTCTCCAACGCCTGATAGATCGGCACCGTGCCGATCGGAACCGCCGAGTTGCGCACGATCGCCTCGCGGGTCTCGTGGATCCGCTTGCCGGTGGACAGGTCCATCACCGTGTCCGCACCCCACCGGGTGGCCCAGGTCAGCTTCTCCACCTCCTCGGCCACCGACGACGAGACCGCCGAGGTGCCGATGTTGGCGTTCACCTTCACCAGGAACCGGCCACCGATGATCATCGGCTCGGACTCCGGGTGGTTGACGTTGGCCGGCAGCACCGCACGTCCGGCGGCGATCTCCTCGCGTACCACCTCGGCCGGCAGGTTCTCCCGCAGTGCGACGAACTCCATCTCCGGGGTGACCACCCCGGCCCGGGCGTACGCCAACTGGGTGGGCCGACGCCCGTGGGCCCCGGCCAGCGGGGTGCCGGCACCGCGTACCGGGGCGACGTCGCCGCGCTCGGCGATCCACCGCCCGCGCAGCGCGGCCAGCCCGATCTGCGGGTCCGACCCCGGACCCGACGTGTCGTAGAGCCGGACCGGCGGGTTGTCGCCGGTCAGGGTCACCTCGGCGAACGGCACCTGGATGTCCGGTCGCGGTCCTTGCACGTACACCTTGCGCCGAGCCTGCATCAGCGGGCCTCCTTCAGGTAGTTGCCGAAATGGTCTATCGGGCCGTGGCCGGAGCCCAACCGCCAGTGCCGGGCGCCGGCCAGCGCCCGCGCGACGTACTCCTTGGCGAAGACCAACGCCGCCGGTACGTCGTCTCCGAGCGCCAGCCGGGCGGCCACCGCCGCCGCGAAACTGCACCCGGTGCCGTGTGTGTTGCCGGTGTCCAGCCGGTCACCGGCCAGCCGCCAGCCGCCGTCGGCGGTACCGACGACGTCGACCGCCGGGTCCGCCGTCGGGGCGGTCGACGTACCATCCGAGTCGCCGCCGGTGACCACCACGAACCTCGGCCCGCCGGCGGCCAGCTCGGCGGCGGCCCGGGCCATCTCGTCGGTGGTCCGCACCGGCCAGCCGACCAACGCCGAGGCCTCCGCCCGGTTCGGCGTCGCGACCAGCGCGTACGGCAGCAGCCGCTCGACCGCGCCGACCACGCCGAGCCGGTGCCCGCTGGTCGAGACCAGCACCGGGTCGACGACCAGGTTCGGCAGTTCCCCGGCCCGGGCCAGCGCGGCGACCGCCCCGGCGATCCGGGCCGTACCGAGCATGCCGGTCTTCACCGCGCACACCGGCAGGTCGGCGCGGACCGCCTCGATCTGGGCGAGCACCTGCGCCGCCGGCAGCTGATGGACGCTGGTGACGCCGGTGGTGTTCTGCGCGGTCACCGCAGTGATCGCGCTGGTGCCGTAGACGCCGAGCGCGGCGAAGACCTTCAGGTCCGCCTGGATGCCGGCCCCGCCGCCGGAATCGGAGCCGGCGATCGTCATCGCCACCACCGGAGTGGTCTGCTCGCCGGCCATCAGCAGCTCACCTCGGCCGGTGCCGCCGCCGCGACCAACTCCGCCACGACGGCCGCCGGGTCGACGGCGCGCATCACCGCGCCCATCACCGCCACCCCGGCGGCACCAGCCGCCCGACAGGCGGCGACCTGCTCCGCCGTGGTCACCCCGGCGAGGGCGACCACCGGCCGGCCGGCGGCCACTCGGACCAAGCGGGCCAGCCCGGCCGGACCCAGCGGCGGCCCGTACCCGGGCTTGGACGCGGTCACGAAGACCGGCGACACCGTCACGTAGTCCTCCGTGGTCAGTCGGCTGAGCTCGGCCTCGTCGTGGCAGGAGCGGCCGACCAGCCCGAACGCCGGCGGCGGGTACGGTCCGGCGGCGCTCAGGTGCACCGCGTCGCCGCCCAACGGGTCGGGACCGGCCACGATCAACGTGCCGCCGACCGGGGCGAGGATGCCGCGCAACCGGTCGGCCAGCGCGGCGCGTTCGGCTCGGGGCAGGTCCCGTTCCCTCAGCACCACCTGCCGGAGTCCGCCGGCGACCGCCGCCGCGACCAACTCCGGCAGCGGCCGGGCCGCCTGTCGGCGGTCGGTGAGCAGCAGAATCCCGTTCACAGCTCGGGCCGCCCTTCGTCCGGAGTGGATGCCAGGGCGTGGAACCGCTTCGGGATCCGCCCGGCGCGGGCCGCCAGCCGGCCCGCCTCGATGGCGTACCGCATGGCGGTGGCCATCGCGACCGGGTCGGCGGCCCGGGTGACCGCGCTGGCCAGCAGCACCGCGTCGCAGCCGAGTTCCATCGCGAGCGCGGCGTCGGAGGCGGTGCCGACCCCGGCGTCCAGCACCACCGGGATGTCGACCGACTGTCGGATCAGTCGGATGTGGTGCGGGTTGAGGATGCCCAGGCCGGAGCCGATCGGCGCACCGGCCGGCATCACCGCCGCACAGCCTGCGTCGGCCAGCCGGCGGGCCAGCACCGGATCGTCGGTGGTGTACGGCAGCACGGTGAAACCGTCGTCGACCAGCTGCTCGGCGGCGCGTAGCAGCTCGGCACCGTCCGGCAGCAGGGTGCGTTCGTCGCCGATGACCTCCAGCTTCACCCAGTCGGTGTCGAACGCCTCGCGCGCCATGTGGGCCACCTTGACCGCCTCGGTAGCGGTGTAGCAGCCGGCGGTGTTCGGCAGCAGCCGCACGCCGCAGTGCTCCAGCAGGTCGAGCAGCCCGCCGTGCATGGTGGCGGCGCTGTCCACCCGGCGTAGCGCGACGGTGACCAGCCCGGTGCCGCTGGCGGTGATCGCCTGCTCCAGGATGTGCAGGTTGGCGGCACCGCCGGTGCCGAGGATCAGCCGGGAGTCGAAGCTGTGCCCGGCGACGGTGAACGGCATCCGACTCACCCGCCCTGCGCCGCGATCAGCACTTCGACCCGGTCGCCGTCGCACAGCTGCTCGGCCGGCCAGCCGCTGCGCGGCACCACTTCACCGTTGACGGCGACGGCGACGCCGCGTGCCTGGTCGGTGACCGCCCGGACGACGTCGGCCAGCACGGTCCCAGTCGGCGCGGTCATCGGCGCCCCGTTGACGATCAACTCCACTGCTGCTCCTCCCTCGCGTTTTTCCTGGTCGCGGCGGCGAACCGGCCGGGCGAGAACGGTGCCAGCGCCGGATCCGGGGCGGCACCGGCTGCCAGGTCGGCGATCAGGTCGGCGGTCACCGGGGTCAGCACGATGCCGTGCCGGTGATGCCCGGTCGCCACCAGCACCCGCCTGCCCGCCGAACCGCCGGCCGAGTCGCCGCCGGCCGAGTCGCCGCCGGCCAGCTGGTGCCAGCCGAGCAGCGGCGCGTTGTCCGGCGTGCCCGGCCGGGCTGCCGCCTGCGCCTCGACCAGCTCGTACTCGGCGATCTCCGGCAGCAGGTCGGCGGCGGCGCGCAGCAGTTCCAGCACCGCACCGGCGGTGACGGTGGTGTCGCCGCGTTCCTCGACGGTGGCGCCGACGACCACCTCACCGTCGGCGCGGGGCACCAGGTAGACGTGCCGGCCGTCGGCGTACCCCCGGATCACGTGCCGGAACCCGACGGCGCCGGCGGGTGCCCGCAGCCGCAGGATCTGGCCTTTCACCGGGCGGACCGGCAGCCCGGTCAGCGCCGCCGATCCGCAGCCGGCGGCGACCACGACGACCCGTGCGTCCAGTGCGGAAAGATCGGTGACCGGCTGCGGGACGACGGTCACCCCGGCCCGGTCCAACGCGGTACCCAACGCCGCGACCAGCCGACGCGGGTCGACCTGGTGGTCGTCGGGCGTCAGCGCACCGCTTCGCACCCTCGGCGCCAACGCCGGTTCGCGATCCCGCAGCGCCGTGGCGCGCAGCAGCGTGATCGGCAGGTCCAGACTCTGCTGGTACGCCCAGAGCCGCTCCGCCTCCCGCCGGTCGTCTCCGGTGAGCGTAACGACCAGGGTGCCGTCGACGCGGTAGCCGATGTCCTGGCCGGTGACGGCGGTCAACTCGGCGGCGAACGCCGGCCAGCGGGACGCCGAGTCGACCAGCAGCCGGGTCAGCTCAGCCTCGCCGAAGTGCGACTCGGCGACCGGGGCGAGCATGCCGGCGGCCACCGCCGACGCCCCGGACCCGGGTGCCGGGTCGAACAGCACGGTACGCAGGCCGCGCTGCGCGCACCGCCAGGCGATACTCATCCCGATCGGCCCGCCGCCGACCACCGCAACGTCAGCTCGGCTGCTGGCCCAGCCGTTGGCGTGTCCGTTGCCCGTCGCCGTCATGCCGGCGCTCCGTCGTCGGTGCCGCCCGGCCGCTGCCGTACCGCCCTCAGCAGGTCGGCGGTGGCCCGCCCCGGGTCGGCGGCACCGGCGATCGCGCCGACCACCGCGACCCCGTGCGCCCCGGCGGCCAGCAGCGACGGCACCCGGTCCACGGTGACCCCGGCGATCGCCACCACCGGCACGTCGACGGCGACGGCGACGGCGGCCAGCCCGGCCAGCCCGATCGGGTCGGGCAGCCCGGTCTTGGTACCGGTGGCGTAGCACGGCCCGACCCCGAGGTACGTCGCCCCGGCCGCGACCGCCGCCCGCCCGGTGGCCGGGTCGCGGGCGGTGGCACCGAGGACCGCGGCCGGCCCGAGCACCCGGCGCGCGGCGTCGACCGGCAGGTCCAGGGCACCGACGTGCGCACCGGCCGCACCGGTGGCGAGCGCGACGTGCAGCCGGTCGTTGACCAGGCAGGTCACCTGGTACGCGGCGCATTCGGCGACCGCGCGGAGGGTCAGCTCGTACGCGTCCCGGTCCGACATGTCGTCCTCGACGCGGACCTGCACGACCAGGTCGGCGGTGGCGTCGACGGCGCGGGCGGCGGCCAGCGCCGCCCGCAGTACGCCGAGCGGGTCGCGCCCGGGTCGGGTGTCGGTGATCAGATGCAGTCGCCCAAGGGACGGCACGGCAACGCTCCTCCCTGCGCCGGCATTACCCGGATCAGGTTCTACGGTCGGAGGCCGCGTCAGCCTCCCTCTCAGCCCGGTGCACCGGGCTCCCGTGGGTTACTTGCCTGTTACCGTACGACGGTCTCGTCGATCCGCCAAGGGCCGGTCCGAGGCAACCTTCGGTCGCTGCCCGCCCCGCCGCTGTCGGCCGTGACCAGGCTCACCGCCGGCCGGCCGCCGGCGCACCGCCGCCGTCAGCTGGTGAGGGCCCCGCCCTTGGCGGCGGCGACAAAGCGAGACCAACTCGCCGACGCGACTACCAGCACCGGACCAGCCGGATCCTTCGAGTCCCGCACCCCGACGACCCTGCCCAGCCCGTCAGCCACCTCGACACATTGGCCCTGGTTGTTCGACCGGCTGCTCTTCCGCCAGTAGGCGGAACCATAGTCGATCATCGCCGTACTCCCTTACGGATCGGATCACGCCTCGGCGGTCGAAGTCACGAGGCGGCGTCGCGGCGGAACTCCACTGACCGCCAATCAACTCGTGAGGGTGCTGTTCTTCGTAGCGGCGACGAAACTTGACCAGCTCGCCGGGGCGACCGCCAGCACCGGACCAGCCGGATCCTTCGAGTCCCGCACCCCGATCACGCCATCCAGCCCGTCAGCCACCTCGACACACTCTCCCTGGTTGTTCGACCGGCTGCTCTTCCGCCAGTAGGCGGAACTAAAGTCGATCACCGTCGTACTCCCTTGCCGTCTGCCAGAGCAGATCGCGGCTGCGCTGCTCGTCCATGGCCAGATCACCCATGCCGCTGAAGCTCCAAGCATAGCTGTCGCGCTCGTCCGGCCGGTCCAGGAAGAGCGCGCCGGTCAGACCCTCCACGTAGACAGTGGTCGGTTCGTATTTTTCCTGGAAGTCCAGAACTATGAACGAACCGTGGGCCATCAGACCGGCGTGCAGACCTGCGTTGAACGGCAGCACCCGAATCGAGACGTTCGGTAGCTCACCTGCCTGGGCTAGACGCCGGAGTTGGTTAGCCATGATCTGCGCGTTGCCGATAGGTCGGCGCAGGATCGCTTCGTCAAGCACGATGTCGAACCTGGGCAGGTACGGCTCCAGCCGGGTCAGCAGCCGAGCGCGACGCATCCGTACCTCGACCCTGCGCTCGATCTCCTCCGCAGGCACCTCGTGCTGGTTCATGCTGAACACCGCAGTCGCGTACTCGCGGGTCTGCAGCACGCCAGGGACGAAGCCAGTGTGGTACTGGCGGAGCGCTGAAGCGGCCTCTTCGAGACCTATGTAGAGCTCGAACCAGGACGGGATGCTGGCGTAGTCGTGCCACCAGCCCTTCTCCTTGGTCTTCGGAGCCAGCGCGGCCAGCGCCTCGATGGTCTTAAGGTCAGCGCCGTACAGCTCGCAGAGCAGCACCACGTCCTCGGCGCGGATCGGCACCTCACCGCGCTCCATCCGCAGCAGCTTGGTCGCCGACCACTCCAACTCCCGCGCCGCCGTGGTCTGCGGGACACCAGCCAACCGCTCACGCAGCCGACGCAGCTCCCGACCGAGCTGCCGCCGGGGCACCGACGAGTTCAACAATGCTGCGGGCACGTTGCCACCTCCTTATACGCCACTCACCGACGGCGGGATGATCGACAGACGACATTCACTGTCGAGTGGCCATATCTCTACCACAACGCCACGACACCATTGCCGAACCGCTAATTGATCATCGGCTGATGGCCGATCCGGAAATCGGCACAAAGCACCGCCAACCGCAGCCGGTCTCCACTTCACGCAATGCAGGCACCCGATCATCGGCGGAAGTCCAGCCAAGGAGACAAGATCATGTGAGGCTCAGCCGCCCCGGGCACCGCCCCTGGGGCGGTGCCCGGGGCGGCCGGTGACGCGGATCAGATCGAGGGAACCGTCATTGTCGTCAAAACGGCCCCGAGACAACAATGTGGGTTCCCTCGGCGCCATGAGTTCTCGGCGCCATGAGTGGCAGCGGCGGTCAGCTCAGCGAGCCGCCGGGGCCGGCGGGCTCCGGCAGGATCGACCGCAGTTCGGCGAGATCGGCGGCATCGGGCTGCCACGACCCGGCGGCGGCGTTCGCGCGTACCTGCTCGGGGGTGGTCGCCCCGGCGATCACCGACGCCACCGCCGGCTGCGCAGCGAGGCCGCCGATCGCGACCGCGAGCAGCGGCAGGTCCCGCATCGCGGCGTACGCGTCGAGGGCCTCGATGACGTCCCACGGCGCTCCGGCGAGCCGGGCGGCGTACCGGCTGCTCTCGCCGGCCAGCCGGCTGCCCGGCGGCGGTGCCTCGCTCCGGCGGTACTTGCCGGTCAGCAGCCCGTCGGCGAGCGGGAAGTACGGCAGCAGCCCCAGGCCGAAGCGCTGGCACGCCGGCACCACTTCCCGCTCCACCCGCCGGTCCAGCAGGTTGTACTCGTTCTGCGCGCTGACGAACGGCGACAACCCGGCGGTACGGGCGACCCACGCCGCCTCAGCGATCTGCCAGCCGGCGAAGTTGGAGCAGCCCACATAGCGGACCTTGCCGGCGTGCACCAGGTCGTCCAGGGCCCGCAGGGTCTCCTCGACCGGGGTGACCGGGTCCGGCTCATGGAACTGGTAGAGGTCGATGTGGTCGGTGCCGAGTCGACGCAGCGACGCCTCGACGGCCCGCATGATGTACCGCCGGGAGCCGCGTACCCCGTGGTCGACGCCGTTGCGCCCGGACATGTCCATGCCGAACTTGGTGGCCAGCACCACGTCGTCGCGGCGGCCGCGCAGCGCCGCCCCGAGCTGCTCCTCGGAACCGCCGTGCGGGGTGCCGTAGATGTCGGCGGTGTCGAACAGGGTGATCCCGGCGTCGATCGCCGCGTCGACCACGGCCCGGGTACCGGCGGCGTCCAGCTTGCGGCCGAAGTTGTTGCAGCCGAGCCCGACCGCCGACACCATCAGCCCCGAGTCGCCCAACCGGCGGTAGATCATCTCCGTCACACCGGCCAGCCTACGACGGTCAGCGTACGTTCCAGACCGGCTCGGGGACCTCGACCACCTCGCCGTCGCCCTGGAACAGAACGAACCGGTCGAACGACCGGCTGAACCAACGGTCGTGGGTGACCGCGATCACCGTACCCTCGAAGGCCTTCAGCCCTTCCTCCAGCGCCTCCGCCGACGCCAGGTCCAGGTTGTCGGTCGGCTCGTCGAGCAGCAGCAGGGTGGCGCCGGACAGCTCCAGCAGCAGCACTAGGAACCGGGCCTGCTGACCGCCGGAGAGGGTGCCGAACCGCTGGTCGCCCTGGCCGGCCAGGTCGTAGCGGGACAGTACGGCCATCGCCGCGTGCCGGTCCATCCCGTCGCGGTGGTCGTCGCCGCGCCACAGTACGTCGGCGAGGGTCTGGTCGAGCAGCTCCGGCCGGTCGTGGGTCTGCGAGAAGTGGCCCGGCCGCACCCGGGCACCGAGCCGGACCATGCCGTCGTGGGCCACCGGGGCGAGCGCCGCGCCAGCGATCGGGCCGGCCGCCGGGTCCGGGTCGGTGCCGCCCCGGGCCAGCAGCCGCAGGAAGTGCGACTTGCCGGTGCCGTTGGCACCGAGCACCGCGACCCGGTCGCCGTACCAGATCTCCAGGTCGAACGGGTAGGTCAGCCCGTCCAGCTCAAGCTGCTCGCAGATCACCGCCCGCTTGCCGGTACGGCCGCCGGAGAGCCGCATCCGCAGCGACTGGTCCTTCGGCGGCAACGGTGGCGGGCCGGCCTCCTCGAACTTGCGCAGCCGGGTCTGCGCGGCCTGGTAGCGCGAGGCCAACCCGTCGTTGTACGCCGCTTTCTGCTTGTACATCAGCATCAGTTCGCGCAGCTTCTCGTGCTCCTCGTCCCAGCGGCGACGCTGCTCCTCCAGCCGGGCGTGCCGGGCGGTACGCGCCTCGTGCCAGCTGGCGAAGCCGCCCGGGTGGGTCCAGGCGGAGCCGCCTTCGACGGCGACCACCCGGTCGGCGGTCTGGGCCAGCAACTCCCGGTCGTGCGAGACGTAGAGCACCGACTTGGTCGACTCGCGCAGCCGCTGCTCCAGCCACCGTTTCCCGGGTACGTCGAGGAAGTTGTCCGGCTCGTCGAGCAGCAGCACCTCGTCGGTACCGCGCAGCAGCAGCTCCAACGCGAACCGCTTCTGCTGTCCGCCGGAGAGCGTCCGGACGGGACGGTCATGGACCCGGTCCCACGGCAGGTCCAGCACTGCGGTGGCCACCGTGTCGAAGACGACCTCGGCCTCGTAGCCGCCGGCTTCGCCCCAGGCGGCGAGGGCGTTGGCGTACCCGATCTGGGTTTTCTCGGCGGCGGCCGGGGTGGTGCCGGCGGCCTCCGCGGCGTGCACGGCCCGTTCGGCGGCGGCCGGGGTGGTGCCGGCGGCCTCCGCGGCGTGCACGGCCCGTTCGGCGGCGGCAAGCCGCTCGCCGGCGGCGCGCAGCGGCGGCGGGGCGAGCGACAGCGCCAGGTCGGCGAGCGTACGGTCGTCGCCGATCATGCCGATGAACTGCCGCATCACGCCGAGCCCGCCAGCGCGGGCGACTGCTCCGGTGGCCACCGGCAGGTCACCGGCGACCATCCGCAGCAGCGTCGTCTTGCCGGCGCCGTTCGGGCCGACCAGTGCCACCTTGGCACCCTCGCCGACCCGGAACGACACGTCGGCAAAGAGCTCCCGACCGTCCGGCAGGGTGTGCCCCACCGCGGCCACGTCCACGTATCCCACCCCGGCATGGTGCCTGATCGGGCCTGCCGTCGGCAGCTGAGATTCGCGACGCCGGCTGGGCGTCCGGCACTGGCCCTGGGTTACCTGACTTCCCGGTCAGTCGGCGTGGTGGGTGACCCGCAGCACCCGGTAGCCCTTCTGGCTGGCGTGCCGGTCCACCTGCCAGCCCTGCTCCCGCAGCCACTGCTGCACCGAGTCGCCGCCCAGGTAGCGGGCGATGACCAGCCAGCCGACGCCGCCCGGGGCGAGCCGGGGCAGCCAGCGGGCGAGCAGGGCGCGCAGCTCCGCCTTGCCGACCCGGATCGGCGGGTTGGACCACAGCTGGGTGAAGGTGAGCTCCGGCGGCACGCGGTCCGGATCGGCCACCCGGACCCGGTCGGCGACGCCAAGTCGGTCGGCGTTGAGCAGGGTGAGCTCGCGGGCGCGGGCGTTGACGTCCACCGCGTAGACCGTGGCGGCCGGTGCCTGGTCGGCCAGCACGCAGGTGATCGGGCCGTACCCGCAGCCAAGGTCGAGGAAGGGGCCGGGGTCGGTCGACGCGGGCAGGTCGGCCTTGCGCAGCAGTACGGCGGTGCCCGGGTCGAGCCGACCGGCGGAGAACACCCCGGCGGCGGCGGTCAGTGGGTAGTCGCGCCCGGCCACCGTGAACTCGATCTCCGACCGTACGTCTGCGGTGCCGGGCTGCGGGCTGAAGTAGTGGTCGCCGGTCACCGGGGCATTGTCGCCCAACCTGGGTGCGGCGTTGACGGCGGTCACCATGATCGATGAGGCTTATGCCCGATCTTCAATTGATGCAAGTCTTGACCGGCAGCTCTCCCCCCAATCCGTCCGTTACTCTGTGCGATATGACGTACGGGTACGAATCCGGCGCGGACCGCCGGCCGATTCGACCCGAACAGCCGGTCCGGCCTACGGGGTCTGCCGGCGTCCCGCCGCCAACACCACCGCGCCCCCGGCCCCAGCCGACACCGCGAGCGCATCCCGGTGCACCGCCGACACCGCGAGCGCATCCCGGTGCACCGCCGTCGCCCCGGCCACACCCCCGCGTCCAGCCTCAGCCGCATCCTGGACTGCCACGTTGGCCACTGCCTGCCGCACCGCCGCAGCGCGGTGCCGGGCCGGCGCCCTACGCTGTGCCACCGCCGCGTGCCTTCCCTGCGCCGCAGGCATTCCGGCCCCCGCAGGTTCACCCTCCGCCGCAGGCCGTACCGAGACCGGCGGACGGCGAGCCTCCTGCGCCCGGGTTGTCGTCCCGTACCGCCAGGGCACGTCGTCAGACCGGCCGCCGACGGCCGGGCACCGCCCCGCCGCCGGGCAGGACCCCCCGACCGCGTCGACACCCGACCGACGGTTCCACCGAACCTTCGGGCCGGCGACCGGCCGGGCCGGCCACGGCAGTGTGGTCGTCGACGAAGCTGTGGCAGGTCGTGATCAGCGGCGTCGCCGTCCTGCTGATGCTCGGCGTCTGCGGGCTGAGCTCGTACTTCATCGTCGTGGACGAACGCAACGGACGGACGGCGGCGGGTGCCCCGGTGGCGGCACCGACCGTGGTCCCCCGGGACATCAGCTCCCGGGAGGCCGATCCGCGGCCGCTCACCGTGGAGGAGGTCTTCCCGACCGGTGACATCGTGATCGACCCGGCCGAGCCGCCGTACCGGCTGCTGAAGACCCAGATCGAGGAGCGCTGCCGGGCGGCGGTCGCCGGCGACATCGGCACCCTGCTCGACGAGCTCGGCTGCAACCAGGTGGTCCGCGGCACGCTACGGTCGCCGACCGGTGAGTACCTGATCACCACCGGGGTGTTCAACCTGGCCGACGCCTCCGGCGCGGAATGGGCACACACCCGGATCAAACCAATGGTCGACGAGGAAAAGGGCCGATTCCAGGGCATGATCGCCGACGAGGGGACCGAGGCGATCGCGCTCTCCTCCGCCCAGGTCGGCTGGCACTCGCTCGGCCACTTCCTGATGTACTGCGTGATCGCCCGCGCCGACAGCGAACCGGTGCCCGCCGATGACCCGTACGCCCGGCAGATCCTCTTCGACATGCTGCAACTGCACCTGCAGGCGAACGTACTGGAGAAGCGGGCGGTGCAACCGGCAGCGCTTGACGAGCCGGCCGAGTCCGACGGCGACGCAGCATAGAACAAGCCGAAGCCGAAGCCGAAGCCGAAGCCGAAGCCGAAGCCGGGGGCTGGCGCGGCGGCAGCTCGGGGACCGGCCGTCAGTCGGCTGCGGGTAGCCGCAGCCGGCGGGTGACGCTGGCGCGGGCCGCGTACCCGGCCGGGTCGGTGGGGTAGCCGACCTCGACCAGGGTGAGTCCGTGCGGCGGGGCGACGGTGACCTCGCTGGACCGTTCCCGCCGGGTCAGCAGGCTGCCCGGCCAGTCGACCGGCCGGCGGCCGTCGCCGACGAACAGCATCGCCCCGACCAGGCTGCGTACCATCGCCTGGCAGAACGCGTCCGCCTGTACGGTGCCGACCAGCGTCCCGTCCGCGTCCCGGTGCCAGTCCAGCCGGGTGATCTGCCGGATCGTGGTGGCGTGCTCCTTGCGCCGGCAGTACGCGGCGAAGTCGTGCTCGCCGACCAGCTTGGCGGCGGCGGCGTTCAGCGCCGCCAGGTCGAGCGGGCGCGGCCAGGCGAGCGTGTCGTGCCGGCGCAGCGGCTCCGCGCCGTACGGGGCGTCGGTGACCCGGTACGCGTACCGCCGGTAGGTGGCCGCGAACCGGGCCTCGAAGTCGGCCGGCACCTCGGTGACCGCCCGTACCCGGACGTCGCGGGGCAGCGTGCCGGCGAACCGGCGCAGCAGCGTCGCGGCCCGTTCGCTCCACACCTCGGCCGGTACGTCGAGGTGGCACACCTGGCCGGTGGCGTGCACCCCCGCGTCGGTGCGCCCGGCCACCGTCAGCCCGACCGCGACGCCCGGCCCGAACGCCCGGTCCAGGGCCTCGGTCAGCACCCCGGCGACGGTCCGCCGCTGCGGCTGCACCGCCCAGCCGGAGAAGTCGGTGCCGTCGTAGGCGACATCGAGCCGCAGCCGGACGTACCCCTGCCGCACCTGATCCTCCTGTCTCGCGTGGCTGCCGGAAAGGTCGCGTGGCTGCCGGAAAGACGGTGGGACCCGGCGCCGCTGTCGCAGCGCCGGGTCCCACCGGATGTGGTCGTCGCCGACCAGGCCGTGTCGCCCTAATCGGCGACTCAGGCCTTGTTGTCGCCGGCTCAGGCCTTGTTCTCGCCGTCGCCGGCCGGGGCGGCCTGGGTGGCAGCGGTGTCGGTGTCACCGGAGGCCGACACCGGAGGCTCGGCGTCCTGGTCGGCTGCGGTGTCCGCGTCGGTACGCGCGGCCGGTGCCTCGTCGGCACCGGCGAGCGCCTCGACCTTGTCCTGCTGGGCGGCCGCCCGACGGTCGGCCTTGGCCGGTGCCGGGGTGGCCACCACCAGTTCCTCGACCAGTTCGATGATCGCCATGGGGGCGTTGTCGCCCTTACGCGGGCCGGTCTTCACGATCCGGGTGTAGCCACCCGGACGGTTGGCGAACCGGGGCGCGATCTGGTCGAACAGCTCGAAGACCACGTCCTTGTCCCGCACGACGGTCAGCACCCGACGGCGCGAGTGCAGGTCGCCCCGCTTGGCCTTGGTGATCAGCTGCTCCGCGAGGGGACGCAGCCGCTTCGCCTTGGTCTCGGTGGTCTTGATCTTGCCGTACCGGAACAGCGAGGTGGCCAGGTTGGCCAGCATCATCCGCTCGTGCGCGGGGCTGCCGCCGAGGCGGGGGCCCTTGGTGGGCGTGGGCATGGTTGGTGCTCCTCAGTGGTGGCGGCAGCCGGCGTTACAGCTGCTCGGTCTCGCGGTAGTCGTCGGTGTCGTAGTCGGCTTCGCTGAAGGAGTCCACGACATTTGCCGGGTCGAAGTTGGGCGCCGAATCCTTCAGGCCCAGCCCCATCCCGGCGAGCTTCATCTTGACCTCGTCGATCGACTTCTGACCGAAATTCCTTATATCGAGGAGGTCCGCTTCGGTCCGCCCGATCAGCTCGCCGACGCTGTTGATGCCCTCACGCTTGAGGCAGTTGTACGACCGTACGGTCAGGTCCAGCTCCTCGATCGGCAGCGCCAGGTCGGCGGCCAACTGGGCGTCCTGCGGCGACGGCCCGATGTCGATGCCCTCAGCGGTCTCGTCCAGTTCGCGGGCCAGGCCGAACAGCTCGACCAGGGTGGAGCCGGCCGAGGCCAGCGCGGTACGCGGCCCGATCGACGCCTTGGTCTCGACGTCGATGATCAGCCGGTCGAAGTCGGTCCGCTGCTCGACCCGGGTCGCCTCCACCCGGTAGGTGACCTTGAGCACCGGCGAGTAGATCGAGTCGACCGGGATCCGGCCGATCTCGGCGCCGGCCTGCTTGTTCTGCGCGGCGGTGACGTACCCGCGGCCCCGCTCGACGGTCAGCTCCATGTCGAGGCGGCCCTTGCCGTTGAGCGTGGCCAGCTTGAGGTCCGGGTTGTGCACCGAGACCCCGGCCGGCGGCTGGATGTCACCGGCGGTCACGTCACCGGGGCCCTGCTTGCGCAGGTACATGCTGACCGGCTCGTCGTGCTCGGAGCTGACACACAGCTCCTTGACGTTCATGACCAGCTCGACCACGTCCTCCTTGACGCCGGGGATCGTGGTGAACTCGTGCAGCACGCCGTCGATCTTGATGCTGGTGACCGCCGCGCCCGGAATGGAGCTGAGCAGGGTACGCCGCAGCGAGTTGCCGAGCGTGTAGCCGAAACCCGGCTCCAACGGCTCGATGGTGAACAGGGACCTCGTGTCGCTGATCGACTCCTCGGACAGAGTCGGCCGCTGGCTGATGAGCACGTACTTCTCCTTGGGTCGGGGCGACCGCTATATGACGCCCGTCGGTCGTGCGCCCGCCGACGGGGGCCGGGCCGGTACCGTACGTCGGTGACGCCGGTCGACCGCGACCCCCGTCGACGGGGGTTGGCTCACTTCGAGTAGAGCTCGACGATCAGCTGCTCCTGAACCTGCGTGTCGATCGTCTGACGCGCCGGCATGGAGTGCACGAGGATCTTCATCTGGCTGGGGATCGCCTCCAGCCAGGCCGGGACGGTCTTGGAACCGGCCTCGCCCTGGGCGACCAGGAACGGGGTCAGCTCCTTCGACTTCGTCCGCACCTCGACGATGTCGTGCTCCTTGACGCGGAACGAGGGGATGTCGACCTTCTTGCCGTTGACCATGAAGTGCCCGTGCTTGACCAGCTGGCGCGCCATGTCCCGGGACTTGGCGTAGCCAGCCCGGTACACGACGTTGTCGAGCCGGGACTCCAGGATCTGCAGCAGCACCTCACCGGTCTTCGCCTGCTTGGCCACTGCTTCCTCGTAGTAGCCGCGGAACTGCTTCTCCAGCACGCCGTACACCCGGCGGGCCTTCTGCTTCTCCCGCAGCTGGAGGAGGTACTCGGTCTCCTTGGTCCGGCCGCGGCCGTGCTGGCCGGGCGGGAAGGGCCGGGATTCGAACGGGCACTTCGGCCCATCGCACTTGCTGCCCTTGAGGAACAGCTTCATCTTCTCCCGCCGGCAACGGCGGCAGTCAGCACCCGTGTAACGAGCCATCTCTTCCTAACCTCTCAGACCCGGCGACGCTTCGGCGGACGGCACCCGTTGTGCGGCTGCGGCGTGACATCGGAGATCTGCCCGACCTCCAGGCCGACGGCCTGCAACGAACGGATGGCGGTCTCCCGGCCGGAGCCGGGGCCCTTGACGAAGACATCGACCTTGCGCATGCCGTGCTCCATCGCCCGCCGGGCGGCGGCCTCGGCGGCCAGCTGCGCGGCGAACGGCGTCGACTTGCGGGAGCCCTTGAAACCGACCTGGCCGGCGGAGGCCCAGGAGATCACCGCGCCGGTCGGGTCGGTGATCGAGACGATGGTGTTGTTGAAGGTGCTCTTGATGTGCGCCTGCCCGTGGGCGACGTTCTTGCGTTCCTTGCGCCGGACCTTCTTGACGGCGGCTCCAGCGCGAGCCTTCGGTGGCATAAGTTTTCTGCGCTCCTATTGAACGATCGAGGTATCCGGGCGAGCCCGGCGTCGGCCAGGACTACTTCTTGCCCGGCTTCTTCTTGCCGGCGACGGTCCGCTTCGGGCCCTTGCGGGTCCGGGCGTTGGTCCGGGTGCGCTGGCCGTGCACGGGCAACCCGCGGCGGTGCCGGATGCCCTCGTAGCAGCCGATCTCCACCTTGCGGCGGATGTCTGCGGCAACCTCCCGACGCAGATCACCCTCGACCTTGAAGCTGGCCTCGATGTGATCCCGGAGCTGGACCAGCTCCTCGTCGGTGAGGTCCCGGACCCGCTTGTTCGGGTCGATGCCAGTCGCGGCAAGCGTGGCGATCGAACGGGTCCGGCCGATCCCGAAGATGTAGGTGAGCGCAATCTCCATCCGCTTTTCGCGGGGCAGATCCACGCCGACTAGACGTGCCATGTGCGGGCGTACTCCTCAAGTGGTGTGCACGGAGGTCTGAGCCCGCCCCACCCCGGCTGCCCTCGCCGACCACCCAGCTGGGTGGGCCGGCATGCCGGGCCCCGGCCTCCGACCGGGGGTTGCGCCACGGGCACGGCGACGTGGTCGCCGGGTGCTCGCGGCTGGGACGGGCATGTGCTGTTGTGCGATCGGCCGCCTGAACCGCCCCGTCGCCGGCCCGGCTCCTGCCGGTCGGCTCGGGGTCAGCCCTGGCGCTGCTTGTGCCGGGGGTCGGTGCAGATCACCATCACCCGGCCGTGCCGGCGGATCACCCGGCACTTGTTGCAGATCCTCTTGACGCTCGGCTTGACCTTCACGGTGTGCCTTACTTCCGTTGACGCCCGGCCGCGTACACGGTGCGGGCTTGAGGACGGACACGGGACGCCCCGGCCGCCGTCAGGCGGTTACTTGTAGCGATAGACGATGCGCCCGCGGGTGAGGTCGTACGGCGAAAGCTCGACGACGACCCGGTCCTCGGGCAGGATGCGGATGTAGTGCTGCCGCATCTTGCCGCTGATGTGAGCCAGCACCTTGTGGCCGTTGGCGAGCTCTACCCGGAACATGGCGTTCGGTAGTGGCTCGATCACTCGACCTTCGATCTCGATGGCCCCGTCTTTTTTCGGCATGTCCTCCGCTGTCCTGACGTCGGTTGCTCGGGATCGGCTCACAACACCATTCGCGGACGGACCCGTCCGGCCTGCCGACCGTACCGATTCGCCCGCGCCAGCCGCGGCTCCAGACGTCTGACGACGGGCTCGGCCCGGGTTACGGGAACCCAGGCGACACCCGGTCAGACACGGCCTGCCGAAGCGCAGAGCAGGCACGCTGGAGTGGACGCTGTGCGCCGATCTATCAGTGTACGCGGGTTGTCACGCGGACAGCAAACCGCGCGCTGCCGCGGGTCAGCATACCCGACAAAGCAGCAGGAGCAGGGAGTTTACCGGCGACCCGCCGGGCGTCGGTCAGGCCTTCGGCCGCCGGCCGACCGCTCGGCGTGCGGCGTGCGGGCGGGTGGCTACCCCTGGCCCGGGGCCGGTCCGTCAGCCCCGCCGGACTCGTGCTCGATCCGCTTCCGTTCCGCCTTCTCCTGCTTGGCGAGGTGCCGCCGGGCCTGCTTGGCCGCCCACTGTTGCGGCTCGCCCTTGATCAGGCCCAGCACGGTGGTCACCAGCAGCACCGCACCCCACGGGCCGGCCACCCAGCCCGGCCAGAAGTACAGCAGATCCTGGCTCATGACGCAGGTCACCGCCCAGATCGCGATGGTGATCCCGACCGCCGTCCCGTACCCGTCCCACTCGTTGACCAGCCATCGGCGGGTCGCACCGGGATAGCGGCCGTCCGGGCCGGGAGTCAACTCGGCGGGCAACCCGTCGGCGACGACCGGCACCAGTTGCGAGCGTCCGGCGGCGGTCACCGGTGGCAGATCGTCGAGCAGCCCGTCGAGATCTCCGTACGTCTTCGCCGCATAGGCCCGCTGCAACCGCTCGTCGAACTCAGCAAGATCCAGTCGACCCTCGCTCAGCGCGTTGCGCAACCGTTCGGCCACTGCTTCCCGGTCGGCGTCGGCCGCCCGCATCCCGTCCCGCCGATCCATGGCTACCAGCTTGACACCCCGGTGCCAGCCCGACCAGACCGGCACCGGACCCGACCAGGAGGCGGCCGGAGCCGGGGCAGGCCCCGGGTCAGCGTCGGGAATCGGCCGGCTGACGGGCGGTCACCAGATCGCCGAGCCGGGAACGGCCGCCGTCCGGCTCGGTCAACACCCAGACGCCGTCCGGCAGCAGCGCCATCGAATGCTCGACGTGCACCGCCATCGACCCGTCCCGGGTCACCACTGTCCAGCCGTCGGCCAGCTCGTCGGTGCGGGCCGACCCTTCGGTGATCATCGGCTCGATGGCCAGCGCCATCCCCGGGACCAGGCGAGGGCCCTTGCCCGGCCGGCCGTAGTTGAGCACGTGCGGGTCCTGGTGCATCTCAGTGCCGATCCCGTGGCCGCCGTAGCCCTCGACGATGCCGTACCGGCCGCCCGCCCGGATCGCCCGTTCCACCGCGTACGAGATGTCGGTGAGCCGACCGCGGCCGCTGACCGCACCGCGCGCCGCAGCGGCGATCCCGGCCCACAGCGCGTCCTCGGCTACCGTGATCATCCGCAGCAGTTCCGGACGTACCTCCCCGACCGGAGCGGTGAAGGCCGCGTCGCCGTGCCAGCCGTCCAGCACCGCACCGCAATCGACCGAGATGACGTCGCCGTCGCGCAGCACCTGCCCAGCGGCCGGGATCGCATGCACCACCTGCTCGTTGACCGAGGAACAGATGGTCGCCGGGTAGCCGTGGTAGCCCTTGAACGACGGGACCGCGCCGGCGTCGCGGATCGTCGCCGCAGCGATTGCGTCCAGGTCCGCGGTGGAGACGCCGGGGGCGATCGCCGCCCGCATCCGGGCCAGGGCGTCAGCGACCACCAGGCCGGCGGCCCGCATCCGGTCGATCTGCTCCGGAGTCTTCAGTTGAATGTCCAGCTGCTGGCGGCGCATCGGCCGCTACCCGCCGTACGAACGCAGGGCGTCGATCGCGCGTACGGTGACGTCCTCGACCGGCCCGGTGGCGTCGATCCCGACCAGCTTGCCCTGGGCACCGTAGAAGTCGACCAGCGGCGCGGTCTTCTCGGCGTACTCCACCAGGCGCTGAGCGATGGTCTCCGGCTTGTCGTCGTCACGCTGGAACAGCTCGGCGCCGCACCGGTCACAGCGGCCCTCGGTCGCTGGCGCGTCGAACTCGACGTGCCAGATCTTGCCGCAACCGCGACAGGTACGCCGACCCGACAGCCGCCGGATCACCTCGTCGTCGTCGACGACGAGCTCCAGTACCAGATCCAGCGCGGTGCCGAGGTCGGCCAGCAGCTTGTCCAGCGCGGCGGCCTGCGGCGTGGTCCGCGGGAAGCCGTCGAGCAGGAAGCCTTCGGCGGCGTCCGGCTCGGCCAGCCGGTCCCGGACCATGTTGATGGTCACCTCGTCCGGAACCAGCTTGCCGGCGTCCATGTATCGCTTGGCCTCGACGCCCAGCGGCGTGCCCTGGGTGACGTTGGCCCGGAAGATGTCCCCGGTCGAGATCTTGGGCACGACCAGGTGAGCGGCGATGAACTCGGCCTGGGTCCCCTTCCCCGCCCCGGGGGGACCGACCAGTACCAGCCTCATCTACCGGAGGAACCCTTCGTAGTTGCGCTGCATGAGTTGGCTCTCGATCTGCTTCACGGTTTCCAGACCGACACCGACCATGATGAGCACGGCGGTGCCACCGAACGGGAAGTTCACGTACTGGTCGCTGTCCAGCCAGATGAAGAAGAAGTTCGGCAGCACGGAGATGATGCCGAGGTAGAGCGCACCGGGGAGGGTGATCCGGCTGAGGATGAAGTCGAGGTACTCGGCCGTGGGCCGGCCCGGCCGGATGCCGGGCACGAAGCCACCGTACTTCTTCATGTTCTCCGCGACCTCGGTCGGGTTGAACGTGATCGACACGTAGAAGTACGTGAAGAAGATGATCATAAAGAAGTACGTGACGATGTAGATCGGGCTGGTCGGGTTCGCCAGGTTGTTCTGGATCCAAGCCTGGATCTGACCAGGGTCGTTCGGATCGAAGAACTGCAGCCCGAGCTGCGGCAGGTAGAGCACCGACGAGGCGAAGATCACCGGGATGACACCGGCCTGGTTGACCTTCAACGGGATGTAGGTCGAGGTGCCGCCGTACATCCGCCGGCCGATCATCCGCTTGGCGTACTGCACCGGGATCCGGCGCTGTGCCTGCTCGATGAAGACCACCGCGGTGATGACCAGCAGGACCAGCACGATCACCAGGCCGAACATGCCCCAGCCGTGGGTGTTCTTGATCGCCCAACCCTCGCTGGGCAGTCGCGCCGCGATCGAGGTGAAGATCAGCACCGACATGCCGTTGCCGACGCCCCGGTCGGTGATCAGCTCGCCGAGCCACATCACCATGCCGGTGCCGGCGGTCATCGTGATGACCAGCACGCTGAGCGTCAGCCAGGTCGGCAGGCCGGTCCCGTCCGGGATGATCGGCCACTGGTCACACTGGTTGTTGAACAGCTGCCCGGAGCGGGCCAGCGCGACGAACGCCGAGGCCTGCAGGATGCCCAAGCCCAGGGTCAGGTAACGGGTGTACTGAGTGATCTTTGCCTGGCCGGACTGCCCCTCCTTGCGGAGCTGCTCCAACCGTGGGATCACCACGGTGAGCAGCTGCAGGATGATCGACGCGGTGATGTAGGGCATGATGCCCAGCGCGAAGACGGACAGGGACAGCAACGCACCGCCGGAGAAGAGGTTCAGCAGGGTGAAGACCCCGCTGGAGTCCCCGGACTCCAGGGCGGTGATGCACTGCTGCACGTTGCCGTACGACACGCCTGGGCTCGGCAGCGTGGCGCCGAGCCGGTAGATCGCGACGATGAAGACCGTGAACAGCAGCTTCTTGCGCAGGTCAGGCGTGCGGAACGCACTGAGAAAGGCGGAGAGCAACTTCTTCCTCCTGCGCGAGGCGGCCGCCGGATGTTCTGGCGGGTCGGGGTGGGTGCGGAGCGCCCGATATCCATGGCTGGCATCGGACTCTAACAGTCCGGCGTCGGTCTGGGCAGGCGTGCCCTAGAACATACACCGGTCCCGATATTAACGGGACGGAGGCTTCACCAGTAGGCCGTGGCGCCCGTCAGTCGCGGACAACTGAGCGAGCGCCACGTCCAAGCTTGGTGTTCAGAGCTCGGTGACCGAGCCGCCAGCTGCGGCGATCTTCTCCTTGGCCGACCCGCTGAACGCGTGCGCCGACACCTGGAGAGACACACCACCGAGGTCGCCGCTGCCCAGCACCTTGACCGGCTGGCCCTTGCGGACCGCACCGGACTCGGCCAACTGCTGCGGACCGACCTCACCGCCGTTCGGGAAGAGCTCCGCCAACCGGTCCAGGTTGACCACCTGGTAGACGACCTTGAACCGGTTCTTGAAGCCCTTCAGCTTCGGCAGACGCATGTGGATGGGCATCTGCCCACCCTCGAACGCCGCCGGGATGTTCTTGCGGGCCTTGGAGCCCTTGGTGCCCCGACCGGCGGTCTTGCCCTTGGAGCCCTCACCGCGGCCCACCCGGGTCTTCGCGGTCTTGGCCCCCGGCGCCGGCCGGAGGTGGTGGACCTTGATCGCCATTATTCGACCTCCTCGACCTTCACGAGGTGGTTCACGGTGAAGATCATGCCCCGGATCTCGGGCCGGTCCTCCTTGACCACCACGTCGTTGATCCGCTTCAGACCGAGCGACCGCAGCGACTCCCGCTGGTTGCGCTTGGTCCCGATCCCGGACCGGACCTGGGTCACCTTCAGACGTGCCATCACAGCCGCCCTCCGTTCATCTTCGCTGTCACGCCCCTGCGCCCGCGCGGGACGCGAGCATCGCGGCTGGGGCCACGTCCTCGACCGGCAGGCCACGCCGGGTGGCGACCGCCTCCGGCGACTCCAGGCTCTTCAGCGCGGCGACCGTGGCGTGCACGATGTTGATCGGGTTCGACGAGCCGAGGCTCTTCGAGAGCACGTCGTGAATGCCCGCGCACTCCAGCACCGCACGCACCGGGCCACCGGCGATCACACCCGTACCGGCGCTCGCCGGCTTCAGCAGGACCACGCCGGCGGCGTCCTCGCCCTGCACCGGGTGCGGGATCGACGCGGCGATCCGGGGCACCTTGAAGAAGTGCTTCTTGGCCTCCTCGACACCCTTGGCGATCGCCGCCGGCACCTCCTTGGCCTTGCCGTAACCCACGCCGACCGTGCCGTCACCGTCGCCCACGATCACCAGGGCGGTGAAGCTGAAACGCCGACCGCCCTTCACGACCTTGGCGACCCGGTTGATCGCGACGACGCGCTCCAGGTGTGGGGTCTTCTCGACGGGCGCGTTGCCGCGACCGCCCTCACGGCGGTTGTCGCGGCGACCACCTTCGTTGCCACCGGACCCGCCGCCACGACGCTGTTGACCTGGCATCAGCAGCCTTCCTTCCTACTCGTGACGGGGTTTGCTTCGATTTGCGTCTGGACAGGCATCAGACGGCCGCTAGAACTCGAGTCCGGCTTCGCGGGCGGCGTCGGCCAGCGCGGCGATCCGCCCCGCGTACCGGTTGCCCCCACGGTCGAACACGACCTTGGAGATACCTGCCGCCTTGGCCCGCTCGGCGAGCAGCGCGCCCACCTTGCCGGCCAGTTCGCTCTTGGCACCCGCGGTACCCCGCAGCGACGCGTCCATGGTCGACGCGGACACCAGGGTGTGCCCCTTGGTGTCGTCGACGATCTGGGCGACCATGTGCTTCAGGGAACGGGTGACCACCAGGCGCGGCCGCTGCGCGGTCCCGCTGAGGTTCTTGCGCACCCGGAAGTGCCGGCGCGCCCGCCCGATGGCACGCCGCGCGGAGACGCTGCCGCCCGCCCGACGCTTCAACAGTGTGGCGCTCATCGGAACCCGCCTCCGTTCGCGACTGCGGGGCTCGCAAGCTCGCTCCTCGCGCTCACTTCTTACCTGCCTTTCCGGCCTTGCGGCGGATGACCTCACCCTGGTACTTCACGCCCTTGCCCTTGTACGGCTCCGGCGGGCGGATCTTCCGGATGTTGGCGGCGACCTCACCGACCTGCCACTTGTTGATCCCGGCCACGTGGAACAGCGTCGGCCGCTCCACGGTGAAGGTGATCCCCTCCGGGGCCGGCACCAGCACCGGGTGCGAGAACCCGAGCGCGAACTCCAGGTCCTTGCCCTTGGCGGTGACCCGGTAACCGGTACCCGCGATCTCCAGGGTCTTGCGGTAACCGTCGGTCACCCCGATGACCATGTTCGACACCAGGGTGCGGCTCAGCCCGTGCAGTTCCTTGGCCTGGCGCTCGTCGTTTGCCCGGTTGATCTGGAGCTGACCGTCCTCGGTCCGCTCTACGGTGATCGACTCGGGCAGGACGTGCGACAGCTCGCCCTTGGGGCCCTTGACCGTGACGGTCTGGCCATCGATCTTGACATCGACGCCGGCCGGCACCGGGATCGACTTACGTCCAATACGCGACATTGTTACCAGTCTCCCGATTACCAGACGAAGGCGAGGACTTCCCCGCCCACGCTCCGCTTACGGGCCTGCCGGTCGGTGAGCAGCCCCTGGGACGTCGAAATGATCGCCACGCCCAGGCCGCCGAGCACTCGGGGCAGCTCATCCGACTTGGCGTACACCCGCAGACCCGGCTTGGACACGCGCTTGATCCCGGCGAGGCTACGCTCCCGGTTCTGGCCGTACTTCAAATCGACCACCAGCCGCCGGCCGACGGCACCCTCCGCGGGGTCCTCGACCTGCCAGGTCGAGATGTAACCCTCGGCCTTGAGGACCTCGGCGATGTTCGCCTTGACCTTCGAGTACGGCATCGTCACCCGGTCGTGGTACGCCTGGTTGGCGTTGCGCAGACGGGTCAGCATGTCTGCGATCGGGTCGGTCATCGTCATGGGTCTCGTCAACCTTTCTCGCCGGGGTTCCCGGTGGCCGCGCCACCGGGCCTACGGCGAAGACCTGTCAAGGTGGGGTTACCAGGAAGCCTTCGACACACCGGGCAGCTCACCGCGGTGCGCCATCTCCCGGATGCAGACCCGGCAGAGGCCGAACTTGCGGTAGACCGCCTTGGGCCGCCCGCACCGCTGGCAACGGGTGTACGCGCGCACCGAGAACTTCGGCTTCGCGGCGGCCTTGATGATCAGCGCCTTCTTGGCCATAGCTCAGTTCTCCTTGAACGGGAAGCCCAGGAGCTTGAGCAGCGCCCGGCCCTCGTCGTCGGTCTTGGCGGTGGTCACCACCGTGATGTCCATGCCCCGGGTGCGGTCGATCCGGTCCTGGTCGATCTCGTGGAACACCGACTGCTCGGTGAGCCCGAAGGTGTAGTTGCCGTTGCCGTCGAGCTTGCGACCGTCCAGCCCGCGGAAGTCCCGGATTCGGGGCAGCGCGATGGACAGCAGCCGGTCCAGGAACTCCCACATCCGGTCACCGCG
The DNA here is from genome assembly GCF_003751085.1 of Micromonospora sp. Llam0. Classification (NCBI taxonomy): domain Bacteria; kingdom Bacillati; phylum Actinomycetota; class Actinomycetes; order Micromonosporales; family Micromonosporaceae; genus Micromonospora; species Micromonospora sp. Llam0. The sequence continues at coordinate 1,263,359 of NZ_RJJY01000002.1, forward strand.
CAGGGTGACCTTCGCGCCGATCGGCATCCCCTCGCGGAGCTTGAACTGCGCGATCGACTTGGTCGCCCGACGCACCTGCGGCTTCTGACCGGTGATGGTGGCCAGGTCACGCAGGGCACCGTCGATCAGCTTGGCGTCCCGGGCGGCCTCGCCGACACCCATGTTCACGACGATCTTGACTAGCCCCGGAACCTGCATCGGGTTCGCGTACTGGAACTGCTCACGCAGCTGCGCGATGGTCTCCTCGCGGTACCGCTGCTTGAGGCGCGGCGCCGGCCTGGTCTGGGTAGCGGTGGTCATCACAGGTCCTTACCGTTGCTACGCGCGATCCGCACCTTCTGGCCGCTGTCGTCGAACCGGTAACCGACCCGGGTCGGCTTGCCGTCGGAGTCGAGCACCTGCACGTTCGAGACGTGGATCGGAGCTTCCTGGGTGACGATGCCACCGGTCTGCCCGCCGCGCTGGGTGGTCTGGATGCGGGTGTGCTTCTTGATCCGGTTCACGCCTTCGACGAGGACCTTGTCCTGCCGCGGGTAGGCCGCGATGACCTTGCCCTTGGCACCCTTGTCCTTACCGGCGATGACGACGACCGTGTCGCCCTTCTTCACCTTCACGGTCACAGCACCTCCGGCGCCAAAGAAATGATCTTCATGAACCGCTTGTCCCGCAGCTCACGCCCGACCGGGCCGAAGATGCGGGTACCGCGCGGGTCCCCACCGTCCTTGATGATGACGGCAGCGTTCTCGTCGAAGCGGATGTACGACCCGTCCGGCCGCCGCTTCTCCTTCGCGGTCCGGACCACGACGGCCTTCACCACGTCGCCCTTCTTCACACCGGCGCCGGGAATCGCGTCCTTGACCGTCCCGACGATCACGTCGCCGATGCCTGCGTAGCGCCGACCGGAGCCACCGAGCACCCGGATGCACAGGATCTCCCGGGCACCCGTGTTGTCGGCGACACGCAGTCGCGACTCCTGCTGGATCACGTCTATCTCCTATGTCTGCCAGTCCTCCGGTCACCCGGAGCTTGGAAGAACCTGGTCCGCGCTACGCGCGGGCTGTCATCCGGACCCGACCGACCCGAACACCGCGCCACGGCGGCGGACGGGCCGCCCGGCTACTTCGCCTTCTCGAGGATCTCGACGACCCGCCACCGCTTGGTGGCGGACAGCGGCCGGGTCTCCATCAGCAGCACCCGGTCACCGACCCCGCACGCGTTCTGCTCGTCGTGTGCCTTCAGCTTGCTGGTACGGCGCATGACCTTGCCGTACAGCCGGTGCTTGACCCGGTCCTCGACCTCGACGACGACGGTCTTTTCCATCTTGTCGCTGACCACGAGCCCTTCGCGAACCTTGCGGCGGGCCCGGACGACCGTTGCGCCCTGCTCGGGGGCGGTGTTCTCACTCATGATGCAGCCACCTCAGTCGGCGCGGCGGAGAGTCCCAACTCACGCTCACGCATGATCGTGTAGATCCGGGCGATCTCCCGACGGATGACCTGCAGCCGACGGTTGTTGTCCAGCTGACCGGTCGCGGCCTGCACGCGGAGGTTGAACAGCTCCGCCTTGGCCTCCCGCAGCTTCGTGACCAGCTCCTCTTCGGAGAGTTCACGCATCTCGGCGGCCGAAACGCCCGCTGCCATCAGCTTTCACCCACTTCGCGCGTCACGATGCGGCACTTCATCGGGAGCTTGTGGATCGCACGACGCATCGCCTCACGCGCGATCTGCTCGTTCGGGAAGGACATCTCGAAGAGCACCCGTCCCGGCTTGATGTTGGCGACCCACCACTCGGGCGAGCCCTTACCGGACCCCATCCGGGTCTCGGCCGGCTTCTTGGTCAGCGCCTGGTCAGGGAAGACCGTGATCCAGACCTTGCCGCCACGCTTGATGTGGCGGGTCATGGCGATACGGGCCGACTCGATCTGACGGTTGGTCACATACGCCGGCTCGAGCGCCTGGATACCGAACTCGCCGAACACCACCCGGGTGCCGCCCTTGGCGGCGCCGGTACGGCTCGGGTGATGCGGCTTGCGGAAGCCCTTCGGGGGCTTGCGCGGGATCAGCATCTGTCAGCCCTCCTGCGCTGAGCTGTCCGCTCCGGCCGAAGCGGCCGGAGTGGCCGGCGCGGCATCAGCCGGCGCGGCACTGCTGGTCGTGGTCGACGGGCCACCGGAGATCTCCGCGGCGGCCGCCCGGCCGGCCTCGGTGCCACCGGCGGTCGTCCCGCTGGAGCCGGAACGCCCGCGACGGGGCCGGTCCGGCCGCTCCCGGCGGGGACGGCTGGGCGCCTCGGCCGGGGCCTCCCGCCCCGGGACCGCGTCGCCCTTGTAGATCCACACCTTGACGCCGATCCGGCCAAAGGTGGTCCGGGCCTCGAAGAAGCCGTACTCGATGTTGGCCCGCAGCGTGTGCAGCGGCACCCGACCCTCACGGTAGAACTCGGTACGGCTCATCTCCGCACCGCCGAGCCGGCCGGAAACCTGCACCCGGATGCCCTTGACGATCGGGTTCTTCATCGCCGACTGCATGGCCTTGCGCATCGCCCGCCGGAAGCTGACCCGGCTGGCCAGCTGCTCGGCGACGCCCTGCGCGACCAGCTGTGCGTCCGACTCGGGGCTCTTCACCTCGAGGATGTTGAGCTGCACCTGCTTGCCGGTGAGCTTCTCCAGCTTGCCCCGGATCCGGTCCGCCTCGGCGCCCTTTCGGCCGATGACGATGCCCGGGCGGGCGGTGTGGATGTCGACCCGGACCCGGTCGCGGGTCCGCTCGATGTCGACCTTGGAGATACCGGCCCGCTCGAGACCGCTGGACATCATCCGGCGGATCTTGACGTCCTCGGCGATGTAGTCCTTGTACAGCTTCTCCGCGTACCAGCGCGACTTCCAGTCGGTCGAGATGCCGAGCCGGAACCCGTGCGGGTGAACTTTCTGACCCATTACTCGGCACCCTCCGTGCTGCTCTGCTTGCCGCCGGCCGGCTCGTTCGCGGTCGTGCCCTGCGCCGTGCTCTCGGTCTGCTCCACGGCCGCCGGCTGCGCCTCGGTCGCTGCCGCCTCGGCCGGCTGGGCCTTCTTCGCGGCCTTCGCCGGCTGGGCCTTGGCCGCCCGCCGGGTCGGCTTCGCCGCAGCGACGGCCTCCACCGCGATGGTGATGTGGCAGGTCCGCTTGCGGATCCGGTACGCCCGGCCCTGCGCCCGTGGCCGGAACCGCTTCAGCGTCGGACCCTCGTCCACGAACGCCTCGCTGACCAGCAGCGCGTCGGGGTCCAGCTGCTCGTTGTTCTCGGCGTTGGCGATCGCGCTGGCCAGGACCTTGTACACCTGCTCACTGGCGGCCTGCGGCGCGAACTGCAGGACGGTGAGTGCCTCCTTCGCGGGCAGACCGCGGACGAGGTCGACCACCCGACGCGCCTTCATCGGCGAGATGCGCACGTACCGCGCAACCGCCCGCGCGCCCGGAAGCACCGGAGCGTCGCCCTTCACTGGCATCGCTGTAACCCCTTGATCCTCTATCCGTGCCCGCGACTCAGCGCCGACGGCTCTTGCGGTCGTCCTTCTCGTGACCCTTGAAGGTGCGGGTCAGGGCAAACTCGCCGAGCTTGTGCCCGACCATCGACTCGGTGATGAACACCGGGACGTGCTTGCGTCCGTCGTGCACGGCGATCGTGTGCCCGAGCATCTCCGGGGTGATCGTCGAGCGCCGCGACCAGGTCTTGATGACGTTCTTCGAGCCCTTGTCGTTCTGCGTCTCCACCTTCTTCATCAGGTGGTCGTCGACGAACGGGCCCTTCTTCAGGCTGCGAGGCATGTGCTACCAGACTCCTTCTAGCCGCGCTTGCGGGTGGCGTAGCGGCGGCGGACGATCAGCCGGTCACTCGGCTGGCCCTTACGACGGGTCCGGCCCTCCGGCTTGCCCTTCGGGTTCACCGGGTGGCGACCACCGGAGGTCTTGCCCTCACCACCACCGTGCGGGTGGTCGACCGGGTTCATCGCGACGCCACGGACGGTCGGGCGCTTGCCCTTCCACCGCATGCGGCCCGCCTTGCCCCAGTTGATGTTTGACTGGTCGGCGTTGCCGATCTCGCCGATGGTGGCCCGACAGCGCACGTCGACCCGGCGGATCTCACCGGAGGGCATCCGCAGCGTCGCGTAGGCGCCTTCCCGGCCGAGCAACTGGATGCCGGTGCCGGCCGAGCGGGCCAGCTTGGCGCCGCCACCCGGCCGCAGCTCCACACCGTGGATGGTCGAACCGACCGGGATGTTGCGCAGCGGCAGGTTGTTGCCGGGCTTGATGTCGGCGGCCGGACCGGACTCGACGGTGTCGCCCTGCTTCAGGTCCTTCGGCGCGATGATGTAGCGCTTCTCGCCGTCGGCGTAGTGCAGCAGTGCGATCCGGGCGGTCCGGTTCGGGTCGTACTCGATGTGCGCGACCTTGGCCGGTACGCCGTCCTTGTCGACCCGCTTGAAGTCGATCAGCCGGTACTGGCGCTTGTGGCCACCGCCGTGGTGCCGGGCGGTGATCCGGCCGTGCGTGTTCCGGCCGCCCTTCTTGGGCAGCGGCACCAGCAGCGACTTCTCCGGTGTGGACCGGGTGATCTCGGCGAAGTCGGCGACGGACGAACCACGGCGGCCCGGCGTCGTCGGCTTGTACTTACGGATTGGCATTGTCTACACCCCTCAGCTGACCGGGCCGCCGAAGGCCTCGATACGGTCACCGTCGGCCAGCTTCACCATCGCCCGCTTGGTCGCCTTGCGCTGCCCGAAGCCGGTACGGGTGCGCTTGCGCTTGCCCTCGCGGTTGAGCGTGTTCACGGTCAGCACGCGGACGTCGAAGATCTGCTGGATCGCGATCTTGATCTGGGTCTTGTTGGCGTCCGGGTGGACCATGAACGTGTACCAGTTCCGGTTGAGCTCGGCGTAGCTCTTCTCCGAGACCACCGGCGCCACGATGATGTCGCGCGGGTCGGCAATCGTGCTCACTTGTCGCCCTCCTCGGTCTGCGCCGGAACACCGAGGAACTCGTCGAGAGCTCCCTTGGTGAAGACCACGTCGTCGGCGACCAGCACGTCGTACGTGTTGAGCTGACCCACCTCGATGAGGTGCACCAGCGGCGTGCTGTTGCGCAGGTTGCGCAGCGACAGCCAGTTGAGTTCGTCGGTCGCGCTCAGCACGACCAGCACCCGCTTGGCGGAGCTGACCTTGCGCAGCGTGGCCAGGGCGCTCTTGGTCGACGGCTGCTCGCCGGTGACGAACGCCTCCACGACGTGCAGCTGTCCGGACCGCGCCCGGTCGGAGAGGGCACCGCGCAGCGCGGCGGCCTTCATCTTCTTGGGGGTCCGCTGGCTGTAGTCGCGCGGGACCGGGCCGTGCACCACGCCACCGCCGGCGAACTGCGGCGCGCGGATCGAGCCCTGCCGGGCGCGCCCGGTGCCCTTCTGCTTGTACGGCTTCTTACCGCCGCCGGCGACCTCGCCTCGGGTCTTCGTCTTGTGGGTGCCCTGTCGCGCGGCGGCGAGCTGGGCGGTCACGACCTGGTGCATCAGGGCGATGTTGGCCTGTACGTCGAAGACCTCGCCCGGCAGGTCGACGGTGCCGCTCTTGGCACCCTCGGGGCTGATCACGTCAACGGTGGTCATTTGCCGGCACCGCCCTTCTTCGCCTGCGCCTTCGCCGCGCTGCGGACCAGGATCAGCGCGCCGGCCGGACCCGGGATCGCGCCCTTGACGAGCAGCAGGTTGCTCTCCAGGTCGACCGCCTGCACGGTGAGGTTCTGCACGGTGTAGCGCACGCTGCCCATCCGGCCGGCCATCTTGACGCCCTTGAAGACGCGGCCCGGGGTCGCGCAGGCGCCGATCGAGCCGGGCGAGCGGTGCTTGCGCTCGACACCGTGGCTGGCCCGCAGGCCATGGAAGCCGTGCCGCTTCATGACACCGGCGAAGCCCTTGCCCTTGGTCCGGCCGGTGACGTCGATCCGGGAACCCGGCTCGAAGGTCTCGACGGTGATCTCCTGGCCCAGCTCGTACTCGCTGGCGTCCGTGGTGCGCAGCTCGACCAGGTGCCGCCGCGGTGCCACGCCGGACTTGGCGAAGTGACCGGATTCCGGCTTGTTCACCTTGCGCGGGTCGACCGCGCCGAACGCGAGCTGAACCGCGGCGTAACCGTCCTTGTCGGCGGTCCGCACCTGGGTCACCACGCACGGGCCGGCCTGCACCACCGTCACCGGGACGACCCGGTTGTTGTCCCAGACCTGGGTCATGCCGAGCTTGGCGCCCAGGATGCCCTTCACTTGCCTGTCCATTGTCCGGTCCCTACAGCTTGATCTCGATGTCGACGCCAGCCGGCAGGTCGAGGCGCATCAGCGAATCGACCGTCTTCGGAGTCGGGTCGATGATGTCGATCAGACGCTTGTGCGTGCGCATCTCGAAGTGCTCGCGCGAGTCCTTGTACTTGTGCGGCGAACGGATGACGCAGAAACGGTTGATCTCAGTGGGCAGCGGCACCGGGCCTGCGACCTGAGCGCCGGTGCGCGTCACCGTCTCGACGATCTTCCGCGCCGAGGAGTCCACGACCTCGTGGTCATAGGCCTTGAGCCGGATGCGGATCTTTTGTCCCGCCATGGTGGCTTCTGTTCCTTCTCTCTCCGCCCGCAATGGAGCCCGCTCGCCGGAGCGGATGCCGCCGGTCGGACCCCGGCGCTGCCGTTTCATTTCGGTGTCCGACCCCCGCGGTCGGGCGTGTCGCAACCGCTGACCAGGCTCCGCCCCGGGACACCGGAGCGATCTGGCCCCACGCGGAGACGATCCCCACCGCTGAGGTCTTGGGCACCGGGCCAGGTCGGCGGCATCACCGCTCCGGTCGACGACGCGGCGATAGCCGTACGCTGCCGAACAGTGCGGGTGCCGCGGCACATCTGCCCCGGACGCCGTGCGAGGGTGGCTGACTGACGGGCAGCCAGCCACCCTACGCGGACGCAACCTGACTAGTATGCCGTACCGAGGTACGGCAAGGCCAATCGGGCTACCAGTTCACTTGATGATCTTGGTGACCCGGCCGGCGCCGACGGTGCGGCCACCCTCCCGGATCGCGAACTTCAGGTTCTCCTCCATGGCGATCGGCTGGATCAGCTTCACGCTCATCGAGGTGTTGTCACCGGGCATGACCATCTCGGTGCCTTCCGGCAGCGTGACCACACCGGTCACGTCGGTGGTCCGGAAGTAGAACTGCGGACGGTAGTTCTGGAAGAACGGGGTGTGCCGGCCACCCTCCTCCTTGGAGAGGATGTAGACCGTCGCCTCGAACTCCGTGTGCGGGGTGGTGGTACCCGGCTTGATGACCACCATGCCGCGCTCGACGTCCTCGCGCTTGATACCACGCAGCAGCAGACCGACGTTCTCACCGGCCCGCGCCTCGTCGAGCAGCTTGCGGAACATCTCGATACCGGTGCAGGTGGTCTTCATCGACTTCTCACGGATGCCGACGATCTCCACCTCCTCGTTCGGCTTGAGCACGCCACGCTCGGCGCGACCGGTCACCACGGTGCCCCGACCGGTGATCGTGAAGACGTCCTCGATCGGCATCAGGAACGGCTTCTCGGTCTCCCGCTCGGGCTGCGGGATCGCGGTGTCGACCGCGTTCATCAGCTCCATGAGCTTGTCGGACCACTCCTGGTCGCCCTCCAGCGCCTTGAGCGCGGAGACCCGGACCACCGGCAGGTCGTCGCCCGGGTACTCCTGGGCCGACAGCAGCTCACGGACCTCGAGCTCGACCAGCTCGAGCAGCTCCTCGTCATCGACCATGTCGCTCTTGTTGAGCGCCACGACGATGTACGGCACGCCGACCTGACGGGCCAGCAGCACGTGCTCGCGGGTCTGCGGCATCGGGCCGTCGGTCGCCGCGACCACCAGGATCGCGCCGTCCATCTGCGCGGCACCGGTGATCATGTTCTTGATGTAGTCGGCGTGCCCGGGGCAGTCGACGTGCGCGTAGTGCCGCGCCTCGGTCTGGTACTCGACGTGCGCGATCGAGATCGTGATGCCGCGGGCCTTCTCCTCCGGCGCCTTGTCGATCTCGTCGAACGGCGTGTACGGGTTGAGGTCCGGCATCCTGTCGTGCAGGACCTTGGTGATGGCCGCCGTCAGCGTCGTCTTACCGTGGTCGATGTGACCAATGGTGCCGATGTTGACGTGCGGCTTAGTCCGCTCGAACTTCGCCTTCGCCACTGGTGTCCTCCTGTGGACTTCTTGGTTCGTACGCCCGGCGCGCCGTTCGGCGCTTAGGACTCTGTCGACAGCCTTTCCGGTCCGGTGTCGGCGACCGGGAAGTGCTCGGGTCTTGCGGCGGTCACGCCTTCAGGCCCGGTATGCAGTTCGCCCGAGACGGGCCGGGGAGGGTCAACTCCCCGGCCCGTTACTCGCCCGTCGCCTTCGCGATGATTTCCTTCGCCACGCTCTGCGGCACTTCGGCGTAGGAGTCGAACTGCATGCTGTAGCTCGCCCGGCCCTGGGTCTTCGACCGCAGGTCGCCGACGTAGCCGAACATCTCCGACAGTGGCACCAGGGCACGGACGACGCGGGCTCCGCCGCGCTCCTCCATCGCCTGGATGATGCCACGCCGGGAGTTGAGGTCGCCGATGACGTCACCCATGTTCTCCTCCGGAGAGGTGACCTCAACGGCCATCATCGGTTCGAGCAGCGCGGGGTCCGCCCGGCGGGCGGCCTCCTTGAGCGCCATCGAGCCGGCGATCTTGAATGCCATCTCGGACGAGTCGACCTCGTGGTACTGCCCGTCGACCAGGGTCAGCTTGACCCCGACCAGCGGGTAGCCGGCGAGGATGCCGTACTGCATGGCGTCCTGGGCACCGGCGTCGACCGACGGGATGAACTCCCGCGGCACCCGGCCACCGGTCACCGCGTTGGCGAACTCGTAGGTCGGCGCCTCGTTGTCCTGCGGCAGCGGCTCCAGACTGATGATCACCCGGGCGTACTGGCCGGAACCACCGGTCTGCTTCTTGTGGGTGTACTCGACCTTCTCCACCTTCCGGCGGATGGTCTCCCGGTACGCCACCTGCGGCTTGCCGATGTTGGCCTCGACGTTGAACTCGCGACGCATCCGGTCGACCAGGATGTCCAGGTGCAGCTCGCCCATGCCGGCGATGACCGTCTGCCCGGTCTCCTCGTCGTTCTTGACGCGGAAGGTCGGGTCCTCCTCGGCCAGCCGCTGGATCGCGGTGGAGAGCTTCTCCTGGTCGGCCTTTGTCTTGGGCTCGATCGCCACCTCGATGACCGGCTCCGGGAACGTCATCGACTCCAGGATGACCGGGTTCGCCGGGTCACACAGGGTGTCCCCGGTGGTGGTCTGCTTGAGGCCCTGGACGGCGATGATGTCGCCGGCGATCGCGGTCGCCCGCTCCTCACGCTTGTTCGCGTGCATCTGGTAGATCTTGCCGATCCGCTCCTTGCGGTCCTTGGTGGAGTTGACCACCTGGGACCCGGAGTCCAGCGTGCCGGAGTAGACCCGTACGTAGGTCAACTTGCCGAGATGCCGGTCGGTCTGGATCTTGAACGCGAGACCGGAGAACGGCTCGTTCGTCGCCGGCTTGCGCAACATCGGGGTCTCGCCGTCCGTCGCGGTGCCCTCGATCGCCGGCACGTCCAGCGGCGACGGCAGGTAGTCGACCACCGCGTCCAGCATCGGCTGGACGCCCTTGTTCTTGAACGCCGAACCGCACAGCACCGGGTTGCCCAGGTCGGCGAGCGTAGCCCGGCGGATCGCCGCCTTGATCTCGTCGACCGACAACTCCTCACCCTCGAGGTACTTCTCCATGACGGAGTCGTCCACGTCGGCGAGGGTCTCCAGCAGCTTCTCCCGCCACTCGGCGGCCGAGTCGGCGAGGTCGGCCGGGATCTCCTCGACCGCGTAGTCCTCGCCCTTCTGAGTATCCCCACGCCAGGTGAGCGCCCGCATCTCGACCAGGTCGACGACGCCGATGTGGTCGCCTTCGAGGCCGATCGGGATCTGCAGCACCAGCGGGGTGGCGTTGAGCCGGTCCACCATCATCTGTACGCAGCGGAAGAAGTCGGCACCGGTCCGGTCCAGCTTGTTGACGAAGCACATCCGGGGGACCTTGTACTTGTCCGCCTGCCGCCACACGTTCTCGGTCTGCGGCTCCACGCCGGCCACGCCGTCGTAGACCGCGACCGCACCATCGAGCACCCGCAACGACCGCTCGACCTCGACCGTGAAGTCGACGTGGCCCGGCGTGTCGATGATCTGGATCGTGTGGCCCTTCCACTCACACTTGGTGGCGGCGGAGGTGATGGTGATGCCCCGCTCCTGCTCCTGCTCCATCCAGTCCATGACGGCGGCACCGTCGTGGACCTCACCGATCTTGTAGGTGATACCGGTGTAGAACAGGATCCGCTCAGTGGTCGTGGTCTTACCGGCATCGATGTGCGCCATGATGCCGATGTTGCGTACCTTGGCGAGCGCGTCTACGGCGGCCACTTCAATCCCTACTTCGTCTCGTCGTCGACTGTGTCTGCGCGGCTGTGCCGGCGGGCATGACAGCGGCCTACCAGCGGTAGTGGGCGAAGGCCTTGTTGGACTCCGCCATCTTGTGGGTGTCCTCGCGGCGCTTGACCGCCGCGCCGAGACCGTTGCTCGCGTCCAGCAGCTCGTTCATCAGCCGCTCGATCATCGTCTTCTCCCGGCGCGCCTTGGAGTACTGGACGAGCCAGCGCAGCCCGAGGGTGGTCGCCCGGGACGGACGGACCTCCACCGGCACCTGGTACGTCGCGCCACCGACCCGGCGGCTGCGGACCTCCAGGGTCGGCTTCACGTTGTCCATGGCGCGCTTGAGGGTGACGACCGGATCGGTGCCGGACTTCTCCCGGCAGCCCTCCAGTGCGCCGTAGACGATCCGCTCGGCGAGCTGACGCTTGCCCCGCATCAGGATCTTGTTGACCAACTGGGTTACCAGCGGCGAGTTGTACACCGGGTCCGCGACCAGCGGGCGACGCGGAGCAGGGCCTTTACGCGGCATCTCAGCTCTTCTCCTTCTTCGCGCCGTAGCGGCTGCGAGCCTGCTTGCGGTTGCGGACACCCTGGGTGTCCAGCGAACCGCGGACGATCTTGTAACGGACGCCCGGAAGGTCCTTCACCCGGCCGCCGCGCACCAGCACGATGGAGTGCTCCTGCAGGTTGTGGCCGACGCCGGGGATGTAGGCGGTCACCTCGATCTGGCTGCTCAGCTTCACCCGAGCGACCTTGCGCAGCGCGGAGTTCGGCTTCTTGGGGGTGGTGGTGTACACACGGGTGCACACGCCACGACGCTGCGGGCTGCCCTTGAGCGCCGGCGTCTTGGTCTTGCTCGTCTTGTCCTGGCGGCCCTTGCGGACCAGCTGCTGGATCGTTGGCACCGGGTTCCTTTGCTCCCTCCGGCCGCACGGGCGGCCGCACTTTTCCTCAGCCGCCCCGCAGGCCGACTCTCCTACATTCCGACCGGCCACCCGCCAGGGCACCGGCACCCGCGGTCGGGCGTGTCGCCCGCACGCGGACCCGGCCGTCAGCTGTCAACCACCGGGATCTGCACTCCGCCGTTGCGCTGCTCGATGACCATCGGCTGGATCGGGCGCACGCACGACTTGCCCGGGCAGGCCGGGCACAAGAGGATAGAGTACCCACCACGCGCGCGCAGGTCAAAACGGCGGCACCGAACTCCTGACCCCGGCCCCGCAATCTCGGAACCCGAACCCCGGACCTCGGATCGGCCGTCTGGCTGCTCCGCCCGCAGCGGACCGCTCCGGTCACCAAGTGTACCGGTTCGCCCGGGTGCCGGCCCGGCGGGCGGCGTACTGGCACGTGCCGGGTGCTCCTGCGGATGTCAGGCGGCGACCAACAGGAGCGCGAGGGCGAAGCTGAACAGGGTCACCGCCAGCCCCGCCCCGCCGCAGCTGATTCCGGCGATGGCCAGACCACGGCCGGTGAACCGCACCGCCGGCGGTGGCGCGGTCTGCCGGACCTGGCGCAGCCCGAGCAGGCCCAGACCGACGGCCGCCGCCCCGAAGGCGACGCCGAGCAGGGTGAACGCCCCGGCCGCCCAACCGCCCCAGCCGCCGTCCGCGCCGGCCAAGCCCAGGCAGCCGACGGCGAGCGACACCAGTGCCGAGATGACCCCGGCGATCAACGACGTCACCGCCAGGCCGGACACCACCGGCCGCACCTCCAGGTGCACCAGCCCGAAACTCGTGCCGGGCACCTGCTCCACCCGCCGGGGTGACAGCCGTCCCTCCGGCGGTGGCGGGGCCACCGGTCGGGCACCGGCCGGCGGACCGGCCGGCGGCGCTGCGGTCCCGTACCCCGGGAACTGGGTCACCTGCGTTCCTCCTCGTCCTGCGACCGGCCCGGTGCCGCCACGGTCAGTCGATGCCGGGGCCGAAGTCCTGCCCGACCGGGCCGGTGGCCCAGTCGAAGATGCCGAGCACCAGCGCCAGGGTCAGCGTCCCGGCGGCGAGGAGCAGGCCCGTCCAGGCCAGGCGTTCACCACGGCGCAGCCAGCCCGCCCCGGTCAGATAACCCCGCGACGAGTACGCCTCCCGGCGCGCCTGGCGGGCGAGCAGCAGTGCCACCATGGCCGGTACCACGCCGCCGACCAGCAGCCCGGTGATCGCCGCGACCAGCCCGAGCGCGAAGACGGCTCCGGCCTTCGTGGACCGCACCGGGTCGGGATCCGCCGGATGCCGTGGCGTCGGGTGCACGGCCTGGGGCACCGGGGTCAGCTGCACGGTGCCAGCCTACAAGTTGAAGGCGCCTGTCCCGCCGCGGTCGCGGCGGGACAGGCGCCCGGACAGTCGTACCTGCCGTTGATCAGCGGTAGGAACCGAAATCGAAGTCGTCCAGCGGTACGGCCTGCCCGCTGGCCGGCCCGAACCCGTAGTCGGTCTCCGGGTAGCCGGTCATCGAGTAGACCTTCGCCTTCGCTTCCTCGGTCGGCTCGACCCGGATGTTGCGGTACTTGCTGATGCCGGTACCGGCCGGGATGAGCTTACCGATGATCACGTTCTCCTTGAGGCCGATCAGCGAGTCGCTGCGGGCGTTGATCGCCGCGTCGGTCAGCACCCGGGTGGTCTCCTGGAAGGAGGCCGCCGAGAGCCAGGAGTCGGTGGCCAGCGACGCCTTGGTGATGCCCATGAGCATCGGCCGACCGGCGGCGGGCTCGCCGCCTTCGGAGACGAGCCGGCGGTTCTCCGACTCGAAGACCGCGCGGTCGACGAGCACACCGGGCAGCAGTTCGGTGCCGCCGGAGTCGATGACCGTCACCCGCTTGAGCATCTGCCGGATGATGATCTCGATGTGCTTGTCGTGGATCAGCACACCCTGCGAGCGGTAGACCTCCTGGACCTCCTGGGTCAGGTGGACCTGGACCGCCCGCGGGCCGAGGATCCGCAGCAGTTCGTGCGGATCGATGGTGCCCTCGGTGAGCTTCTCGCCGACGGTGACGTGGTCACCGTCGTGCACCCGCAGCCGGACCCGCTTGGAGACCTTGTCGTGGACGATCTCGTCGCTGCCGTCGTCCGGGATGACGACGATCTTCCGGGACCGCTCGCCGTCCTCGATCCGCACCCGGCCCGGGGTGTCGGCGATCGGCGCCTTGCCCTTCGGCACCCGGGCCTCGAAGATCTCCTGCACCCGGGGCAGACCCTGGGTGATGTCCTCACCGGCGACACCACCGGTGTGGAAGGTACGCATCGTCAGCTGCGTGCCCGGCTCACCGATCGACTGGGCGGCGATGATGCCGACCGCCTCGCCGATGTCCACCGTCTTGCCGGTGGGCAGCGAACGCCCGTAGCAGGCGCCGCAGACGCCCAGCTTCGACTCGCAGGTGAGCACGCTGCGTACCCGCACCGTCTCGACCCCGGCGGCGACCAGCTTGTCCACCAGGATCGAGTTGAGGTCCGCGCCGCGCTCGACCACGACCTCGCCGTCGGCACCCTTGATGTCCTCGGCGAGGGTACGGGCGTGCACCCCGGTCTCGGCGAACTCGTGCACCATCAGCTTGCCGTCGAGCCGCTCGCCGACCTGCATGGTGATCGCCCGGTCGGTGCCGCAGTCCTCCTCACGGATGATGACGTCCTGCGACACGTCGACCAGTCGACGGGTCAGGTAACCGGAGTCGGCGGTCCGCAGCGCGGTGTCGGCCAGACCCTTACGGGCACCGTGGGTGGAGATGAAGTACTCCAGTACCGACAGACCCTCCCGGTAGCTCGACTTGATCGGCCGCGGGATGATCTCGCCCTTCGGGTTGGCCACCAGACCACGGATCGCCGCGATCTGCCGCAGCTGCAGCAGGTTGCCTCGGGCACCCGAGTGGATCATCTTCCACAGCGGGTTCTCCTGGGGCAGCGAGGTCTCCAGATCCTTGGCGATCTCGTTGGTCGCCTTGGTCCAGATCTCGATCAGCTCACCGCGCCGTTCTTCGCCGGTCATCAGACCACGCTGGTACTGCTTGTCGATCCGGGCGGCCTCCGCCTCGTACCGCTCCAGGGTCTCCTGCTTGTGCGGCGGCGCGACGACGTCCTGCATGCCGATGGTCACGCCGGACCAGGTGGCCCAGTGGTAGCCGGCCTCCTTGAGCCCGTCCAGGGTGGCGGCGAGGGCCACCTTCGGGAACCGCTCGGCCAGGTCGTTGACGATCGCCGACAGCTGGCTCTTGCGGACCTCGTAGTTGACGAACCGGTAGCCGACCGGCATGACCTCGTTGAACAGCACCCGGCCGAGGGTGGTGTCGACGATCAGCGGCTCGCCGGGCTGCCACCCCTCGGGTGCCGCCCAGCGGGACGCGCCGGCGCCGTTGTCGACCTCGACCACGCCCCGCAGCCGGATCCGGACCGGCGACTGCAGGTCCAGTTCACCGTTGTCGAACGCCATCCGGGCCTCGGCGTCCGAGCTGAACACCCGGCCCTCGCCGAGCAGACCCTCGGTCCGGTGGGTGAGGTGGTACAGCCCGATGATCATGTCCTGGGTCGGCATGGTCACCGGCTTGCCGTCGGACGGCTTGAGGATGTTGTTCGACGACAGCATCAGGATCCGGGCCTCGGCCTGCGCCTCGGCCGACAGCGGTACGTGCACCGCCATCTGGTCACCGTCGAAGTCGGCGTTGAAAGCGGTGCAGACCAACGGGTGGATCTGGATCGCCTTGCCCTCGACCAGCTGCGGCTCGAACGCCTGGATACCGAGGCGGTGCAGGGTCGGCGCCCGGTTGAGTAGCACCGGGTGCTCGGAGATGACCTCTTCGAGCACGTCCCACACGACCGGCCGCTGCCGCTCGACCATCCGCTTGGCGGACTTGATGTTCTGCGCGTGGTTGAGATCCACCAGGCGCTTCATCACGAACGGCTTGAACAGCTCCAGCGCCATCTGCTTGGGCAGACCGCACTGGTGCAGCTTGAGCTTCGGGCCGACGACGATGACCGACCGGCCGGAGTAGTCGACCCGCTTGCCGAGCAGGTTCTGCCGGAACCGGCCCTGCTTGCCCTTGAGCATGTCGGACAGCGACTTCAGCGGACGGTTACCCGGGCCGGTGACCGGCCGGCCGCGGCGGCCGTTGTCGAACAGCGCGTCGACGGCCTCCTGCAGCATCCGCTTCTCGTTGTTGACGATGATCTCGGGTGCGCCGAGGTCGATCAGCCGCTTGAGCCGGTTGTTCCGGTTGATCACCCGGCGGTACAGGTCGTTGAGGTCGCTGGTGGCGAACCGGCCACCGTCGAGCTGCACCATCGGGCGCAGGTCCGGCGGGATCACCGGTACGCAGTCGAGGACCATGCCACCGGGCGAGTTGCGGGTGCTGAGGAACGCGGCGACCACCTTGAGCCGCTTCAGCGCCCGGATCTTGCGCTGGCCCTTGCCGCTACGGATGATCTCCCGCAGGTTGTCCGCCTCGGCGTCCAGGTCCATGTGCTGCAGCAGGGTCTTGATCGCCTCGGCGCCCATCCCGCCGGTGAAGTACTCACCGAACCGGTCGCGCAGCTCCCGGTACAGCAACTCGTCGGTGACCAGCTGCTTCGGCTCCAGCTTGCGGAAGGTGTCGAGCACCTCGTCGAGCCGGTCGATCTCGCGCTGCGCCCGGTCGCGGATCTGGCGCATCTCCCGCTCGCCGGACTCCTTGACCTTGCGGCGTACGTCGGCCTTGGCGCCCTCGGCCTCCAGCTCGGCCAGGTCGGCCTCCAGCTTGGCGGCCCGCTTCTCGATCTCCGAGTCGCGGCTGTTCTCCGACTGGCGCTTCTCCGCGAAGATCTCGTTCTCGATCGTCGACATGTCGCGGTGGCGCGCCTCGGCGTCCACCCCGGTCACCACGTACGACGCGAAGTAGATGATCTTTTCCAGGTCCTTCGGCGCCAGGTCGAGCAGGTAGCCGAGCCGGCTCGGGACGCCCTTGAAGTACCAGATGTGGGTGACCGGAGCGGCGAGCTCGATGTGCCCCATCCGCTCGCGACGGACCTTCGATCGGGTCACCTCGACGCCGCACCGCTCACAGATGATGCCCTTGAAGCGGACGCGCTTGTACTTGCCGCAGTAGCACTCCCAGTCCCGCTGCGGACCGAAGATCTTCTCGCAGAAGAGCCCGTCCTTCTCCGGCTTGAGGGTGCGGTAGTTGATCGTCTCGGGCTTCTTGACCTCGCCGTGGGACCACTGACGGATGTCGTCGGCGGTGGCGAGACCGATGCGCAACTCGTCGAAGAAGTTGACGTCGAGCACGTTTCGTGTCCCCTATGTCGTCGTCGCTACTGCTGGTTCACGGGGCCCCGGTCGGCGGCCCTGGGGTCAGGGCCGCCGACCGCGCCTCACACTTCCTCGACCGAGCTCGGCTCCCGCCGGGACAGGTCGATACCGAGTTCCTCCGCGGCCCGGAACACCTCGTCGTCGGTCTCGCGCATCTCCAGGGCCACGCCGTCGCTGGACAGCACCTCGACGTTGAGGCACAGCGACTGCAGCTCCTTGAGCAGCACCTTGAACGACTCCGGGATGCCCGGCTCGGGGATGTTCTCGCCCTTGACGATCGCCTCGTAGACCTTGACCCGGCCCAGGACGTCGTCCGACTTGATGGTGAGCAGCTCCTGCAGCGCGTAGGCGGCACCGTAGGCCTGCATCGCCCAGCACTCCATCTCACCGAAGCGCTGGCCGCCGAACTGCGCCTTACCGCCGAGCGGCTGCTGGGTGATCATGGAGTACGGGCCGGTCGACCGCGCGTGGATCTTGTCGTCGACCAGGTGGTTGAGCTTGAGGATGTAGATGTAGCCGACCGCGATCGCGTCCGGCAGCGGCTCACCGGACCGGCCGTCGAACAGCCGGGCCTTGCCCGAGCTGCCGATCAGCTGCACGCCGTCCCGGTTGGGCAGGGTGCTGCCCAGCAGGCCGGTGATCTCCTCCTCGCGGACACCGTCGAAGACCGGGGTCGCGACGTTGGTGTCCGGCTCGGCGTCGTCCGAGCCGATGGCGCGCAGCGCGGCCTTCCACTCGGCGTCGTCGCCCTCGACCTTCCACCCGGTCTTGGCCACCCACCCGAGGTGGGTCTCCAGGATCTGGCCGATGTTCATCCGGCCCGGCACACCGAGCGGGTTGAGCACGATGTCGACCGGCGTGCCGTCGGAGAGGAACGGCATGTCCTCGACCGGCAGGATCTTGGAGATGACGCCCTTGTTGCCGTGCCGGCCGGCGAGCTTGTCGCCGTCCTGGATCTTCCGCTTCTGCGCGACGTAGACCCGGACCAGCTCGTTGACGCCGGGCGGCAGCTCGTCGCCGTCGTCGCGGGAGAAGGTCCGTACGCCGATCACCGTGCCGGTCTCGCCGTGCGGCACCTTCAGCGAGGTGTCCCGGACCTCCCGGGCCTTCTCGCCGAAGATCGCCCGCAGCAGCCGCTCCTCCGGGGTCAGCTCGGTCTCGCCCTTCGGGGTGACCTTGCCGACCAGGATGTCACCGGGAACCACCTCGGCGCCGATCCGGATGATGCCGCGCTCGTCGAGGTCGGCGAGCATCTCCTCGCTGACGTTCGGGATGTCGCGGGTGATCTCCTCCGGACCGAGCTTGGTGTCCCGGGCGTCGACCTCGTGCTCCTCGATGTGGATCGAGGTGAGCACGTCCTGCTGCACCAGCCGCTGGGACAGGATGATGGCGTCCTCGTAGTTGTAGCCCTCCCACGGCATGAACGCCACGAGCAGGTTACGGCCGAGGGCCATCTCGCCGTCGTCGGTGCACGGGCCGTCCGCGATGACCTGGCCGGCCTCGACCCGGTCGCCCTCGAAGACGGTCGGCTTCTGGTTGACGCAGGAGCCGGCGTTGGAGCGACGGAACTTGTGCAGCAGGTACGTCCGGCGGTGGCCGTCGTCCTGGTGCACGGTGACGTAGTCGGCGCACAGGTCCTCGACCACGCCACCGGACTCGGCGATCACCACGTCACCGGCGTCGACCGCGGCGCGGTACTCCATGCCGGTGCCGACCAGCGGGGACTCCGCCTTGACCAGCGGCACCGCCTGGCGCTGCATGTTCGCGCCCATCAGCGCCCGGTTGGCGTCGTCGTGCTCCAGGAACGGGATCATCGCGGTGGCGACGGAGACCATCTGCCGCGGTGAGACGTCCATGTAGTCGACGGCGGCCGGCGGGACGAAGTCGACCTCACCGCCCTTGCGTCGGACCAGGACCCGGTCCTCGGCGAAGGTGCCGTCGGCCATCAGCGGCGCGTTGGCCTGCGCCTTGACGAACCGGTCCTCCTCGTCCGCGGTCAGGTAGTCGATCTGGTCGGTGACCCGGCCGTCGATGACCTTGCGGTACGGGGTCTCGATGAAGCCGAACGGGTTGACCCGTCCGAAGGTGGACAGCGCCCCGATCAGACCGATGTTCGGGCCTTCCGGGGTCTCGATCGGGCACATCCGGCCGTAGTGCGACGGGTGCACGTCACGGACCTCGAAGCCGGCCCGCTCCCGGGACAGACCACCCGGGCCGAGCGCGCTGAGCCGCCGGCGGTGGGTCAACCCGGCCAGCGGGTTGGTCTGGTCCATGAACTGGGACAGCTGCGAGGTGCCGAAGAACTCCTTGATCGCCGCCACCACCGGGCGGATGTTGATCAGGGTCTGCGGCGTGATGGCCTCGACGTCCTGCGTCGTCATCCGCTCACGGACGACCCGCTCCATCCGGGACAGGCCGACCCGTACCTGGTTCTGGATCAGCTCGCCGACGGTACGCAGCCGCCGGTTGCCGAAGTGGTCGATGTCGTCGGCCTCGTAGCCCTCCTCACCGGCGTGCAGCCGGCAGAGGTACTCGACGGTGGCGACGATGTCGTCCTCGGTGAGCGTCCCGGAGTTGATCGGGACGTCGAGGTTGAGCTTCTTGTTGAACTTGTACCGGCCGACCTTGGCGACGTCGTACCGCTTGGGGTTGAAGAACAGGTTGTCGAGCAGCGTCTGCGCGTTCTCGCGGGTCGGCGGCTCACCAGGACGGAGCTTGCGGTAGATGTCGAGCAGCGCCTCGTCCGCCCCGGCGATGTGGTCCTTCTCCAGGGTGGTCATCATCAGCTCGGACCAGCCGAACCGCTCCCGGATCCGGTCGGCGGACCAACCGATGGCCTTGAGCAGGACGGTGACGGCCTGACGCCGCTTACGGTCGATGCGGACACCGACGGTGTCGCGCTTGTCGATGTCGAACTCCAGCCAGGCACCCCGGCTCGGGATCACCTTGACGCTGGACAGGTCGCGGTCGGAGGTCTTGTCCGGCTGCTTGTCGAAGTACACGCCCGGGGACCGGACGAGCTGGCTGACCACCACGCGCTCGGTGCCGTTGATGATGAAGGTGCCCTTCGGCGTCATCATCGGGAAGTCACCCATGAACACCGTCTGGCTCTTGATCTCGCCGGTGGTGTTGTTGGTGAACTCCGCGGTGACGAAGAGCGGTGCGCAGTAGGTCAGGTCCTTCTCCTTGCACTCCTCGATCGAGGCCTTGACCTCGTCGAAGCGCGGGCTGGAGAAGGAGAGCGACATGGTGCCGGAAAAGTCCTCAATGGGACTGATCTCGTCGAGGATCTCCGCGAGGCCGGATCGTGCGTGCGGGTCGTCAGCCGACCGGCCCTGCCAAGCCTCGTTGCCCACCAGCCAGTCGAACGACTCGGTCTGGATGGAGAGAAGGTTGGGGACCTCGAGGTGTTCGGTGATCCGGCCGAATGAGATTCGGCGAGGAGCGAAAGCGCTCGACGTACGACTGGTCTTCGCAGGGCGGGAAGCTGCCAAGATGCGTCCTTCCGAGGACCGGTGCTGCAGACGGCTGTTTCGCGCGCACTCCAAAGAACCTCGGTCAAAATATCCAGGATCGGACATTCCGGGCGCGAGGCAAGTCGGAAGGCAGCGCAAACTAGCAGTGTAGCCGAGCGGCTAACCGCTGTCCAGCCCGACGCCGAAGGACGTCGCGGAGCTGGTCGGGGCGACCGGGACCGGTGCCTCCGTACCGCTCGGAACGCGGCGTTCCCACGGAACCTGGTGGGGGCTGGCGAACACCGGGACCCCTGACCGGTCTCCCGATCCGGCGACCCGCTGCTGGTGCCATTACCCAGCTTTGGCCGTCGCAAGCCCGTGAAACAGCTTGCTGTAGTCAGCGTGCCTGCCGGTCCGTGCCGCGTCAAGGCCTGTCGTACGGGGAGATCGCCACTGATTCAGCCGGTTGCCGGCCGGCCGGGCAGCCCCGTCGACCCCGGCGACGGGCGAAATGCCCTGATCATCGGGCAATCGCACCGGGTGTGCGAACGGAAACGGGCGGCAACCCCCGTCGGGGATCGCCGCCCGCAACCAACCTCGGTGTGGGTCAGGTCACTTGAGGGTGACCTTCGCGCCCTCCGCCTCCAGCTTGGCCTTGGCCTTGTCGGCGGTCTCCTTGTTGGCCTTCTCGAGGACCGCCTTCGGCGCGGCCTCGACCAGGTCCTTGGCCTCCTTGAGGCCGAGGCCGGTCAGCTCCCGGACCACCTTGATGACCTGGATCTTCTTGCCACCGTCCGCGTCGAGGATGACGTCGAACTCGTCCTTCTCCGGCTCGGCCTCGGCCGGGGCGGCAGCCGGGCCACCGGCGGCCGCGACGGCCACCGGCGCGGCGGCGGTCACGTCGAAGGTCTCCTCGAACTGCTTCACGAACTCCGAGAGCTCGATCAGCGTCATCTCCTTGAACGCGTCGAGCAGCTCGTCGGTGCTGAGCTTCGCCATGGTCGGCTTCCTTTCGAATTGATGACGTTAACGGGGCGCTGGCGGGTCAGGCCTGCGTACCCTCGGATTCGCGCTTGTCCTGCAGCGCTGCCGCCAGGCGGGCGGTCTTCGACAGCGGGGCCTGCAGCACGGCCGCAGCCTTGCTCAGGTTCGCCTTCATGCCACCGGCCAGCTTGGCCAGCAGCACCTCGCGGGACTCGAGGTCGGCCAGCTTGTTGACCTCGGTCGCGGTGATCGCGCGCCCCTCGAAGACCCCGCCCTTGATGACGAGCATCGGGTTGGCCTTGGCGAAGTCGCGCAGGCCCTTCGCGGCCTCGACCACGTCGCCGGAGACGAAGGTGAGCGCGGTAGGACCGGTGAACAGCTTGTCGAGTCCGTCGATGCCCGCGTCCGACGCGGCCCGCTTGGCCAGGGTGTTCTTCGCCACCGAGTAGGTCGCGCTCTGCCCCAGCGAACGGCGCAGCTGGGTCAGCTGGGCGACGGTGAGACCCCGGTACTCGGTGAGCACCGTGGCACCCGATTCACGGAACCGTTCGGTCAGGTCGGCGACCGCGGTCGCCTTGTCGGCACGAACCGGCTTGTCCGCCATGTCCCTCCTCTCTGGTGCTCCAGGCTGGCGGCCGACCGGCGGGTGGCCGGCCGGCCGTGAAGATCCCGCGCCCACGAAAAACGCCCCGGGCGCAGGGCGCACGGGGCGAGGCAGCCGTCAACCGACGGCGAAGACTCATCGTCCGTTCCGCCCCTGCGCGGGCCGCCCGTGGAAACGGGACCTTCAACCGTGCCGAGGCACGGTGACCAGCGGTCTTTGGGTGTGGATACGGTAAGCGTACGGCACGGCACGGGCGGGCACCAAATCCGTCCGGCACGGCGGTGGGGTGGGGTCCACCGGACCCCACCCCACCGTCTGTCGATCGGGACCGCTCAGCCTTCGCTGGTCGCCTCGTGCAGGTCCTTGACCACGTTCGGGTCCACCGGCACGCCCGGCCCCATGGTGGTGGTCAGCACGACCTTCCTGAGGTACTTGCCCTTGGCAGCGGACGGCTTGGCCCGCAGCACCTCGTCGAGCACGGCCGCGTAGTTGTCGATCAACTGGGCCTCGCCGAACGAGGCCTTCCCGATGATCAGGTGCAGGTTGGAGTGCTTGTCCACCCGGAAGGCGATCTTGCCGCCCTTGATGTCCGAGACGGCTTTGGTCACGTCCATGGTGACCGTGCCGGTCTTCGGGTTCGGCATCAGGCCGCGCGGGCCCAGGATCCGCGCGATCCGGCCGATCTTCGCCATCTGGTCCGGAGTGGCGATCGCCGCGTCGAAGTCCAGCCAGCCGCCCTGGATCCGGGCGACCAGATCGTCGGTGCCGACCTCGTCCGCGCCGGCGGCGACGGCCTCCTCCGCCTTCGCCCCGGCGGCGAAGACGATCACCCGGGCCGTCTTGCCCGTACCGTGCGGCAGGTTGACCGTGCCGCGGACCATCTGGTCCGCCTTACGCGGGTCGATGCCGAGGCGCATCGCGACCTCGACCGTGGCGTCGAACTTCGCCGAACTGGTTTCCTTGGCCAACTTCACCGCCTCGGCCGGGGCGTACAGCTTCGTCCGGTCGATCTGCTCGGTGGCCTTGCGGTAGTTCTTGCTGCGCTGCATTGTCTCTGGCTCCTGTGGTCACTGGCGGGCGACGCCGTGCGCGCGCCCTCCCACGTCGGTCGGCTCCGACCCGCAGTCGCGGGTCGGGACGGTCACTCCTTGACGGTGATGCCCATCGACCGGGCGGTCCCGGTGATGATCTTCTCCGCCTGCTCGATGCTGTTCGCGTTGAGGTCGGCCATCTTCTTCTCGGCGATCTCCCGCAGCTGGGCGGTGGTCACCTGGCCGACCTTGGTGGTGTGCGGCACACCCGAGCCCTTCTGGACCCCGGCGGCCTTGAGCAGCAGCCGGGCAGCGGGCGGGGTCTTCAGCACGAAGGTGAAGGACCGGTCCTCGTACACGCTGATCTCAGCGGGCACGATGTCGCCCCGCTGGGATTCGGTCTGCGCGTTGTACGACTTGCAGAACTCCATGATGTTCACGCCGTGCTGACCCAGCGCCGGACCGACCGGCGGCGCCGGGGTGGCCTGACCCGCCGGCAACTGCAGCGTGAACGTCTTGACGAGCTTCTTCTTCGGAGGCATGTCACTTCCTGGGGCTTGATCTGGTGTTCCGCACCGGATCTGCGGGACGTCACCGGCGACTGGCCGTCGTCCGGCACGGGCTGGCGAGCCCTCGACACGCGCGCACGGTCAGGCGCGGCCCAGGGCCGACGTTCTAGGTTAGCGCAGCTGACGGCGGCAACCCCAGCTGGGGTTGCCGCCGTCGGTGTGCAGCAGTGGTTGCGCAGGCGCCGGAGAACCCCCGGCCCGGCTGCGCCCGGGTCAGATCTTGGCGACCTGGTTGAAGTTCAGCTCCACCGGGGTCTCCCGACCGAAGATCGACACCAGCACCTTCAGCTTCTGCTGGTCGGCGTTGATCTCGCTGATCGTGGCCGGCAACGAGGCGAACGCGCCGTCGGTCACGGTGACCGAGTCGCCGACCTCGAAGTCCAGCACCTTGACCTCGGGCTTGGCCTTCTTGGGCTCGGCCGCCACCGCCGGGACGAGCCACTTGAGCACCTCGTTGAGCGACAACGGCGCCGGTCGGTCGGCCCGGTCGGTCGCCCCGACGAAGCCGGTGACGCCCGGGGTGTTGCGCACGCAGGAGTACGACTCCGGGGTGAGGTCCATCCGGACCAGGATGTAGCCGGGGAAGACCTTGTTCTGCACCTGGAGCCGCTTGCCGTTCTTGACCTCGACCTCCTCCCGGGTCGGCACCTCGACCTGGAAGATGTACTCCTCCATGTCGAGGCTGGTGATCCGGGTCTCGAGGTTGGTCTTGACCTTGTTCTCGTAGCCGGCGTAAGAGTGCACCACGTACCAGTCGCCTGGCGCGTAGCGCAGCTTCTGCCGCAGCTCGGCGACCGGGTCGAACTCCTCGTCGTCGGCCGCAGCAGCGGGTTCGGCGGCCTCGGCCGCTGAACTGTCCGGACTGTCCGACCCAGCGGCGGAGCCGTTGGCGTCGGCCGGGGAGTCGTCCGCCCCGGCAGCGGGGACCGGTGGTGCGCTGGCGGCCTCAACCGACTCATCAGCCGCCGCCGTGGCCACCGTCGACTGGTCGTCGGTGACGCCGGCGGTCTCGTCGTACTCAGGCACGCTTGCTCACTTCCGTCACAAAATCAGCTGGGGTTGCCGAATACCCACAGCACACCCTTGGCGAACACGAAGTCCAGCCCGGCCACGATGGTCAGCATGACCGCGATGAACACGACCACCACGGCGGTGTAGGTCAGCAACTCCTTACGAGTCGGCCAGATGACCTTACGCAGCTCGGCGACCACTTCGCGGACGAACCGGATGATCCGCCCGAAAAACCCCACCCCGGCCTCGGACTTCGCCTTCGGTCGTCCCTCCGACGACTCCGCCTTGGCCTTGCTCCGGGTGGCCGTGCCACCCCGCGCCGCCGGCTCGTCGTCGTCGACCTCGTCCTCGACCGACGTCTCGTCGATCGACTCGTCCTCGGGGCGGTCGTCCGCGGCGTCATCGCCACGCCGGTTCCTCTCGGCCATCTCGCCCTCCGTCGGGGTGATCGGGTCGCGCGCCAGGTAAGACGCGCTGCGTCGTGCACGTCGGCCATTCCCCTTGCGGGACGGCCGCCAACGGGGACGGCAGCCGACCCACCGGGTCGGTCAGGCCTTGGGCGCAGGGGTGACAGGACTTGAACCTGCAGCCTGCGGTTTTGGAGACCGCTGCTCTGCCAATTGAGCTACACCCCTGTGCGGGTCGGCAACCCCACCCAACCCCGCGAGGCGCAGGGCCACGCAGGACTGAACAGGGGTCACAGGCCCCACGGCGGACCAGTGTACGGGTAGAGCCACCACTTTCCCAACCGGTACCGGCACCGCGCGTACCCGGGCCGGTACCACCGGCCGTCAGCGCGGGGTACGAACCAGTGCCCGGGCCTGGCTGAGCACCTTCTCGCCGGCACAGATGGCGGTCACGTCGATCCGGGTCAACCCGTCCTCGGTGGTGCCCTTGACCACCCCGGTCACCTCGACCTCGGTGCCCTCGTCGTCGTCCGGGACCACCACCGGGCGGGTGAACCGGACCGAGTACTCGACCACCGCGTCCGCCGATCCGGCCCACTGCGCCACCGCGCGCCCGGCCAACGCCATGGTGAGCATGCCGTGGGCGATGACACCTGGCAGGCCGACCCCGGTGGCGAACCGGTCGCTCCAGTGGATGGGGTTGAAGTCGCCGGAGGCTCCGGCGTAGCGGACGAGGTCGGCCCGGGTGACCCGGAACCGTTGCGGAGTCAGCTCCATCTCAGTCCTCCCCCCGGACGACCAGCTTCATCCAGACCGTGACCACCGGTTCACCGGTAGCCGCAGTGGCGACCTCGGTACGGACGGTGAGGAAGTCGTGGCCACTGCGGGACATGATCTCCTCGATGGTGTCGGTGCACACCAGTTCGTCGCCGGCCACCACCGGGCGGACGTACCGGAACCGCTGGTCGCCGTGCACGACCCGGCTGTAGTCGATCGCGAGATCGGGGTCGGAGATCACCCGCTCGGACGAGGACATGGTGACCGCAACCGGGAAGGTCGGTGGCGCGACCACGTCCGGATAGCCCGCTTTGCGGGCCGCATCCGGATCGTGGTGGACGGCATCGCTGGCCCCGATGGCGGCGGCGAACTCGCGGATCTTCTCCCGCCCCACCAGGTACGTGGCACCGGGCGGGTAACTGCGGCCGACTAAGGACGGATCCATGGGCATGCGCAGCAACCTACCCGCTGGCCCGTACCCGGACGACGCGCGGGCCGCCCGGAACGGCGAGGGTCAGCGGGTCTCGCGGTGCAGCGTGTGCTTGCCGTCCCGGCGGCAGAACTTCTTCAGCTCGATGCGGTCCGGGTCGTTCCGGCGGTTCTTCCGCGTGATGTAGTTGCGCTCCTTGCACTCCACACACGCCAAAGTGATCTTTGGACGGACGTCGGTCGCCTTGGCCACGGCGGGGTGCCTTCCTCGCTATCGGAACAACTACAGCGTGCCAGCGTAGCCTGCGGCAGCGCGGACATGCAAAGCGGGCGCCTGCGACGCCCACCCGTACTTCGTACCACCGGCCTCACTCGCGAAGCCGACCGTAGCGGTGGCCGGACTTGAACCGGCGACACAACGATTATGAGCCGTTTGCTCTACCACCTGAGCTACACCGCCGTGACGGGTCCAGTGGAACCCACTGAGCCCCCTTACGGAATCGAACCGTAGACCTTCTCCTTACCATGGAGACGCTCTGCCGACTGAGCTAAGGGGGCCGAACACCCACCCGCCTGGGCGGATGCGCACGGGTAAGAGTACACGGCCCCGCCCGCGAGGTGAAATCAGATCAGCCCGTCCACGCCGCCGCAGGTCAGGCCCCCTGCCGGTCGGGGATCAGGGCACCGCCCGCAGCCGGCGAACCTCGCTGGACTGCAGGCTCTCCGGGTCGGCCTGGGCCTCGTACCAGGCGGCCAGCCGCTCGTACGGCAACGGACGGCTGAACAGGAAGCCCTGCCCGACCTGGCAGCCGATGTCCTGCAGCAGCTCCAGGGTCAACTCGCTCTCCACGCCCTCGGCCACCACGGTCAGGCCGAACTGCTGGGACAGCGTCACGACCGCGTTGACGATCGCCAGGTCCCCCGGGTCGGTCGCCATCCCCTGCACGAACGACCGGTCGACCTTCACCTCGTGCACCGGCAGCCGGCGCAGGTGCGCCAGCGAGGTGTATCCGGTGCCGAAGTCGTCGACGGACAGCCGCACCCCGAGGTCGCGCAGCCGCCGCAGGGTCGGCATCGGCCGGTCCGTACCGTCCAGCACACCCGCCTCGGCGATCTCCAGGGTAAGCAGCTCCGGAGCGACCTGCGCCTCGTCCAGCAGGGTCCGGACCAGCTCGGGAAACTCCGGATCGGTCAGGGTACGGGCGGACAGGTTGACGGCCACCGGCAACGGCTGCTGACCGACGTTCCACTCCCGGCTACGGCGCAGCCCTTCGCGCAGCACGAACTCGGTCAGCCGACCGAGTTGGCCGGTGTGTTCGGCGACCGCGACGAAGTCCTCCGGCGAGACCGAGCCTTGGGTCGGATGCTCCCACCGGGTCAGGCACTCGACCCCGACCAGCCGGCGGCCGTGCAGCGTCACCTTCGGCTGGTAGTAGACCTCCAACTGCGTCTCGTCCAGCGCGACCCGCAGGTCACCGGCGAGCCCGAGCCGACGTACCGAGCGGGACTCCAACGCCGGATTGAACAGCTGGACGCCGCCGGACACCGACTTCGCCGCCGTCGCGGCCAGGTCCGCCCGCTGCAGCAGCGTCGCGGCGTCGCTGCCGTGGTCGGGGTGCACCGCCACACCGGCCACGGTGTCGACGTCCAGGGTCAACGCGCCGAAGACCATCTGGTCGCGGATCTGGTCACGGAGCTCGACCGCAAGCTGTACGGCGTACTCAGCGGCCTCCATCCGCAGGGTGACCACGAACTCGTCCCCGCCGCTGCGGCCGACCAGCGCGGCCGACGGGGCGCTTTCCCGCAGCCGCCGGGCGACCTCGGCCAGGACCTTGTCCCCGGCCGCGTGGCCGAGCGACTCGTTGACCTGCCGCAGCCCGGCAACGTCGAAGAGCAGGACCGCGACGACTTCACCCGGGGTCCGGATGGCCACCGACTCGTCGAGCGCGGCGGTCAGCCGGCGGCGGTTGGCCAGCCGGGTCAACCCGTCGTGGGCCGCGTCGTAGCGCAGCCGGTCGACCAGGCGCGAGTTCTCCACGGCGACTGCGGCATGCACGGCGATCGCTTCCAGTAGCCGCAGGTCACCGGGCCCGAAGTGGGAGATGTCCCCGAGCCGGCCGGACACTTCCAGGCAGCCGATCACCAGCGAACCGGCCCGTAGCGGCACCACGACGGCGTCCTTCGTGCCCCAGTCACGAAGTGCCGTGTCGAACGGGCTGTCGCCGAATTTCGCCCCGACGGCCAGCGAACTCCCGGTCTCGAAGACGTGTTCGCGGATCGATTCCGGAGCGCCGACCGTGTCGACCAGCCCTTGTCCGTCGGCGGTCGCGGACAGCAGCACCTCGGGATAGCGCCCCTGTTTCGGCAGCCAGAGTGTCGCGTACTCGGACTGCAGCACCTCGCGGACCCGCTTGAGCAGTACGTCGACGATCGTCCCGTCGTGCGGCGTGTCGGCGATCGCCCGGGTCAACGCGTAGATCTCGGAGAGCGTGCGGTTCTGCCGCAGTGATTTCGCGTACGACCGGTAGGCCAGCACGAAGAAGGTGATCAGCGCGACCAGCAGGATCAGCGCCCAGTCGCTCTGCGCCAGCAGGATCAGCACCACCAGACCGAAGGTGATGTTGATGGAGGCGACGACCAGGGCGGGGACCGTCGTGGTGGTGAGCTCCTTGGTGGACAACCGACCCTGGGCCAGGGTGATCACCACGAGCACGGCGACCAGGGTGATGATCTGGCAGGCGATCATCGCCCCGACCAGCGTCAACCAGGTACGCGGCTCGGCGGCGTCGAGCACGTCGGCGTTGACGACGATCGCGGTGGCTATGGACGTGCCGGCGGCCACGTTCGCGACGTTGAACCACAACTTGACGGGCGGCTGCCGCCGGCTGAGATGACCGACCACGGCGGCCAGCACCCGACCGATGATCAGAGTGAGCGGCGGCAGGAAGAACAGACCTAGCAAAAACGGGATCTCGCCGATGTTCAGGGTGAACGACTGCCGGCGCACCTCGAACAGCAGGATTGCCGCGTGTGCGGCGAGGAAAAGGCCGAAGAACAGCAGGCCCAGCGGCCAATCTCCGGTGGGGTTGGGGTGGCTGATGGCCAAGGCCACAGAGATGAGTACGGCTATCAGAGCGAGTGGCCCGGTTACGAACCAGGCCCGCCCGGAAGAATGCCGTGAGATCGCCTGTGGCCTTGGCACTCGATCCCCTTGGTGTCGGATGCGGCGATCAGGTCCAGCTGAAGTCGTAGAGCGAGACCTGCGCATCCACCGAGGCGTCGAAGCCGTACTTGTCCACCGGGGAAACCACAGGCACTTCGTCACCGACCGTAACCCAGGCTTGGGCAGCCTGGGCGGCGGTCCCAGCGGTGAACGAGACAGCAATCCCGAGTGCGGCGACCGCGACGACCCTGCCGAGCCGGCGGCCCATCGTGTGTCCACGCATGTTACAGACTCCCGTCCAAGGAGGCGAATGAGTTACGCGAATGAGGGGCAGAGTCCTGATGGTGCCACACCGGACCGCACCAACGGTAGGTTGACGCGGCCGGCCTGCACCTTCGGCACTGCCCATCCTAGCCAATCGGACGAGGAGAACCTTAGCGGCGGCTTTGCCCTGCGGCTTTCGTCCCGCTGCTGCTCAGGCCGGGTGATCCTGCTCGACGACAGCCAGTGACGCCGCGCAGAGGATTGGCAGCCACGGACACTAGGCAAACCCCGCACTCAGCGACGCAACCGGGCCAATATCGTGACCGACATGCCGGATTTATTACGAATCAACGAAGGAAGTGATTTGTTGCTCTTTTATGCAACTAAAATTCGGGATAGATGGTCAACTGACCGAGTCATCAGCCAGCTGACAACAGACCGTCGCCGGGTCTCGACGCTAAGCCCTGCCGGCCACTCGACGGCACCCTTTTCGGTCACGGCTCGGTGTCGGTGGCTACTCGCCGGTTCGGAAATCGCAGCCCAAACGGTGCACTGCGGCCGAGAACACGACCCTGTCCGGATCGACGGGCCTTCGGGCGCGGCGCGCGGACCAGTTGGGGCACCTCCTCCCCTGCCGACCGGCCCCCAACCGACCGGGATCACGCGGGCCCGTCGTCGACCTCCGAGACCCACCGACGACGATACGCACCGATCGATTGACGCAGAGCAACCACCCCGGGTCGGTGGCACCGGTCGAGCTTGATGCCACAGGTGCATCAAGATGCACCTGTGGCATCAGGCCCGCAGAGGCACCTTGGGGTCCAGGAAGGTGTAGCCCGGAAGCCGTAGCCGGCTGGACCGGGCGGGACGACGTGCCGACCGTACGACAACAGCCCTTGACCTGTTGGTGCAGGTCAAGGGCTGTTGGTGCGCCTGGTGGCGGGTAGAGGATTCGAACCTCTGTAGCTTTCGCGACGGATTTACAGTCCGCTCCCATTGGCCGCTCGGGCAACCCGCCAGGGCGTGCCGCCTCGTCACGCGAGGCGACGCAGGAAAGGATAGCGGCATGACGGGGCTCTTCCGCAACCGGGTACCGTCGGCGGGAGTCAACTGTCCGGCAACGTCCGATACACCGTCCGAGACCCGCACCGTCCGAGACCCGCACTGGCAGGAGCAGACCATGGCAGCCAACCCGTCGTTCGACATCGTGAGCAAGGTCGACCGGCAGGAGATCGACAACGCCCTCCGGCAGACCGAGAAGGAGCTGTCCACCCGCTTCGACTTCCGCGGCACCGGCGCCGAGATCACCTGGTCCGGCGAGGAGGCCGTGACGTTGCAGGCGGAGACCGAGGAACGGGTGAAGGCCAGCCTGGACGTCTTCAAGGAGAAGCTGGTCAAGCGGAACATCTCGCTCAAGTCGCTGGACGCCGGTGACCCACGCTCGTCGGGCAAGACCTACAAGATCGACTGCAAGGTCATCCAGGGCATCGAGTCGGACAAGGCGAAGGCGATCAGCAAGAAGATCCGCGACGACGGGCCCAAGGGTGTCCAGGCGCAGATCCAGGGCGACCAGCTGCGCGTCACCGCCAAGAAGAAGGACGACCTGCAGGCGGTCATCGCACTGCTCAAGCAGGAGGACTTCGGCATCGCCCTGCAGTTCACCAACTACCGCTGACCCAGCTCAGGCCGGGTCGCCGAGCAGGGCCCGGTCCAGGTCGACCGCTGCGCGGGCCTCGGCGCGGCTGATCGGACCGGCGGGCCAGCCGGCCAGCAGCGCAGCCAGGGCGAGCGCGGCGGCGGCGAACAGGAACGCTGCCGTCGGGCCACCGGCGCGGTCCACGAGCACCCCGGCGACCGCGCCGCCGGCCGCGCTGGCACCTACCGCCATGGTGGTCACCCAGGTGTACGCCTCGTTCAGCATGCTGACCGGGGCGAGCCGGCCGACCATGGTGTTCTCGACGGTCAGCGCCGGGGCGATCACGGCACCGCCGAGCGTCAGCGCCACGCCCAGGGCCAGCGGGTGCGGCATCACCGCGTACACGACGAAGCTGGCAGCGACCCCGGCGAGCAGCCAGGCGAACTGCCGGGACGCGTCCACCGCCGGTCGGCGGATGCCGAAGTAGATCCCGCCGGTGGCGCTGCCGACGGCCCAGACCGCCAGCAGTACGCCGGCGAGGCTGCCGCCGTCGTCGTTGGTGCCCAGGTAGTTGGAGGCGTACGCGGGTACCGCCACGCCGGCCGTGCCGAAGCCGATGCCCAGCCCGCCGACGCAGGCCAGCAACGCCGGGAAGCCGGGCACCCGCAGCGGGCCGAGGCCACGGGCGTGGCCTTCCCGCGGGTGGGGTCGCCAGCCGCGCATCGCCCTGCCGAGCGCCACCACGGTGGTGCCGGCCAGGGTGAGTACGGCTGCGGCGACCAGCGCGGCCGCGGCGTCGGCGAGCACGACGAGCCCGGCGACGAGCAGCGGGCCGATCACGAACACCACCTCGAAGATGGTGGTCTCGGCGGCGAGCGCGGTGTTGCGCAGCGGGTACCGGCCGCTGGCCGGGCTGGTCAGGTTGTTCCAGGCGCCTCGGATCGCGGCGCTGAGCGGCGGATAGCTGGCACCGGCGAGGCCGGACATCAGGAAGACGAGCAGGATCGAGCCGCCGCTGCGGGTGGCGAACAGCAGTGCGATCAGGGCGACCGGGTGGGCGACTCCGGTGGCCAGCAGCACCGGGCTCGGGCCGAGCCGGTCGGCGATCCGCCCGGCGACCGGGCTGAGGGCCGCCCCGGCGAGGGCGTAGACGCCGCCGGCGATCGCGGCGAGTGAGTACCGGCCGGTGGAGTCGCTGATCACCAGCAGCAGGGCGAGCGGGGTCATGCCGATGCTGAGCCGACCGATGACGCCCGGGATCAGCAGGGTGGGTCCGCCGGGGATGCGCCAGACGGCGACGTATTTCCGCAATCCGGACACTGTTCCGTTCCCTTCACCGGCTGGTGGCACCGGCGGCCGACGTGCTGCGGACCGGCCGATGGGCCGACGGCGGTAACGACCGTTCGGCCTGCCGACCCTAACCCGCTGACGGCCCCGCACCCCACCGGATTCGGTCCGGTACGGGGTGCGAGGCCGCTCACACAGGCGTATTCACAACCGGCGTTGCACCGGGCCGCCGGCACCGGCGTACGCCAACTGCTCCAGCCGGGCCACCCGCTGCTCCATCGGCGGGTGGGTGGAGAACAGCGCGGCGAACCCGCCCTTGCGCAGCGGGTTGTCGATCATCAGGTGGGCCGAGCTGGCCAGCTGGCCCTCGGCCGGCAGCGGCATGCGCTGCGTACCCATGTGGATCTTGCGTAGCGCGCTGGCCAGCGCGAGCGGGTCGCGGGTCAGTGCGGCGCCGGACGCGTCCGCCTGGTACTCGCGGTTGCGGCTGATCGCCAGCTGGATGATCGACGCGGCCAGCGGCCCGAGGATCAGCATGGCGAGCAGCGCTGCCGGGTTGGCGCCCTCGTCGTCGTCCCCGCCGCCGAACGGCAGGAACCAGGCGAGGTGGGCCAGCATGGTGACGATGCCGGCGAGCGACGCCGCGACGCTGGAGATCAGGATGTCCCGGTTGTAGACGTGGGACAGTTCGTGCCCGATCACCCCGCGCAGCTCGCGGTAGTCGAGGATCTGCACGATCCCCTGGGTGACGCAGACCGCCGCGTTGGCCGGGTTACGCCCGGTCGCGAACGCGTTGGGCTGCATGGTCGGGCTGACGTAGAGCCGGGGCATCGGCTGCCCGGCCTCGGCGGCCAACTCCCGGACCATCTGATGCAGCGCCGGGAACTCCGCTTCGCTGACCGGCTGGGCCCGCATCGAGCGCAGCGCGAGCTTGTCGGACCAGAAGTAGGTGCCGGCGTTCATCGCCAGCGATACGAGTACGGCGATCATCAGGCCGCCGCTGCCGCCGAACCAGTAGCCAACACCGAGGATCATGGCGGTGAGCAGGCCGAGCAGGGCTGCCGTCTTGAGACCGTTGTGGTGGCTGTGCACGTTCACTCCCTCTCCACCGGGTCGTCTGGAGACCCCACGGCAGGTGCAACGCCCACGTACCCACTGCGCATCCCGCGATAGCTGAGAGTTAGCTGTCAATCAAGACCTGGCGGGCATGTTTCACTCAGTCAGGAACTCTCACTCAGCCCGCGACGACGTCAAAGACCACCTGTGGTGCGAATCCGAGCAAAACCGCCAGAGCGGTCGCGACGGCGAGCGTCGCCACCACCGGCCACGCCACCGCGCCACCGGGCACCGCCGCGCCCTGAGCCGGCGGCGGCGTCGTCGACTCCCGGGCGTACAGCGTGGCACTGACCCGCAGGTAGTAGACCAGGCCGAGGACCGCGTTGGCGGCGACCACCAACGCCAGCCAGCCGGCCCCACCGACCAGCAGCGACCGGACCACCGCCACCTTGGCGAACAACCCGGCCAGGCCCGGCGGCAGACCGGCCAGCCCGATCAACGCCAGCGTCAGCGCCGCACCGACCCACGGTCGGCGGCGGGCCGCGCCCGCATACGCGGCGATCGGACCGCCGTCGCCGGCCGCCGGCCGCAACGCCACCACCGCCGCGAAGGCGGCCAGCTCCAACAACACGAAGAAGACGGTGTACGCGAAGACCGCCGCCACGGCCACCGTCTGCTCCTCGGCGCCCCGGCCGGCCACCCCGGCGGCCGCCGCCAGCGGCACCAGGATGTACCCGGCCTGCGCGATCGACGACCAGGCCAGCAGCCGCACCATCCGCCGCTGCCGCAGCGCGACCAGGTTGCCGACCGTCATGGTCGCCACCGCCAGCACCGCCAGCACCGGCCCGGACGCGGCCAGCTGCGGGGTGAGCCCTTCGGTCACCACCGCGACGATCGCCACCACACCGCCGAGCTTGGACGCGGTCGACAGGTACGCGGCGACCGGCAGCGTCGCGCCGTCGTAGGTCTTCGGCGCCCAGGCGTGCAGCGGCACCGCCGCCACCTTGAACGCCAGTCCGGTCAGCAGCAGCACCACACCGACCCGGGCCAGCCGGGCCTGCCCGTCGGCCGAGCCGCCGACGACCGTACCGGCCGGCTCGGCCAGGCCGCTGGCGCCGGCGAGCAGGTCGAGGTGCACCACGCCGTACGCGGCGTACAGCAACGCCACGCCGAGCAGCGCCACCGCCGTGGACACCACGCTGACCACGAAGAAGCTCACCGCGGACTCGGCCGAGGCGGCCCGCTGCCGGCGCAGCCCGACCAGGATGTACAGCGGCAGGGTGAGCGTCTCCACCGCCACGACCAGGGTGATCAGGTCCCCGGCGGCACCGAGCACCACCCCGCCGGTCATCGAGCAGGCCAGCAGGAAGCAGTACTCGCCGGCCGGCACCGCACCGGAGTTCAGCAGCGGCGCGGACAGCGCGAGCACGCCGGCGGTGAGCGCCGCGAACAGCAGCGCGACCAGGGCGGCCCGGCCGTCGGCGACGTACGAGCAGGCCAGCCCGCCGTTGACCAGCCCACCGGACGGCAGTCCGCCCTCGGCGGGTACGCCGGACGGCGTACCGCAGAAGGTGGCCCGCGCCGGATGCGCCAGCGCCACCAGCGCGGCGAGGCCGACCCCGGCGGCGCCGGCGACCGCCGTCGCCCCGGTGACCGCCCGCCGGCCGACGAACAGGTCGGCCAGCAGCACCGCGACCGCGGTCGCCGCCGCCAGGTACGCCGGCAGCAGCGCCAGGTGGTCGATCGTCTGTGCCGCGGACCCGTCGGTCACCGGATCACCTCCAGCAGGATCGTGACCGGCGACTCGGCGACGCCGAGCACCAGCGCCGGCACCAGCCCGATGGCCAGCGCCAGCAGCACCAGCGGTGCCCAGGCCAGCGCCTCGGGGCGGCTGATCGCCGGGGCGGGTGCGGCCCGGACCGCCGGACCGGCCGGGCCGTGGGTGACCCGGCGCAGCATCCGCAGCAGGTACGCGGCGGTCAGCGCCGCGCCGACCGCCGCCGCCACGGCCAGCGTCGTCCACAGCGCCCCGCCGCGCTGCCAGGCGGCGACGACGGCGAACGCCTCACCCCAGAAGCCGGCCAGGCCGGGCAGGCCGAGGGAGGCGATCGCCGCGTAGCCGAGCAGCCCGGACAGCGCCGGGGAGTCTTCCCGCAGTCCGCCGAGCGCGGCCAGCTCGCCGGTGTGGTAGCGGTCCTTGACCGCCCCGGCGAGGAAGAACAGCAGGCCGGTGATGACGCCGTGGGCGACGTTGCCGATCAGCGCGGCCTGGATGCCGGTGGCGCTCAGCGTGGCGATGCCGAGCAGCACGAACCCCATGTGCCCGACGCTGGAGTAGGCGATCAGCCGTTTCAGCTCGGTCTGCGCCAGGCACACCAGGGAGCCGACGATGATCGCGGCGACGGCGAGGGTGCCGAGCACCGGAGCGGCCCAGCGGGCGCCGTCGGGGGCGACGCCGACGGCGACCCGGATCAGCCCGTACGTGCCCATTTTGAGCAGCACCCCGGCGAGGATCACGCTGCCGACGGTGGGTGCCTGGCTGTGCGCGTCGGGCAGCCAGCTGTGCAGCGGCCACAGTGGTGCCTTGACCGCGAAGGCCAGCGCCAGCAGCGTGAACGCGAAGAGCTGGGTGCCCCGGCCGAGTCCGTCGCCGCCGGTGAGGACGGTCAGGTCGGCGGTGCCGGCGGCGGTCGTCACGGTCACCACGCCGACCAGCAGCAGCACCGACCCGGCCAGGGTGTAGACGGCGAACTTGGTCGCCGCCCGCCGGTGCGCGGTGTCGGCCCGGTCGCCACCATCGGTTGTACGGCCGCCACCATCAGCGGTACGGCCGCCGCCCCAGCCGGCGATGATCGCGTACATCGGCAGCAGCACGACCTCGAAGAAGACGAAGAACAGCACCAGGTCGAGGGCGAGGAACGTACCGACGATGCCGACTTCGACGACCAGCAGCAACGCGACCAACGCCCGCCCGTTGCGCCCGTGCGGGGCGCGCCAGACGGTGTACGCGCAGCACAGCAGGGTCAGCCCGGTGGTGAGCAGCACCAGCGGGTAGGAGATGCCGTCGACGCCGAGGTGCAACCGCAGGTCCAGGGCGGGCACCCAGGGCAGGTCGAGCTGATGCCAGGGCAGCACCCCGGGCGGGCCGTCCAGCGGCGGACCGTAGGCGAACCAGCCGACCCCGGTCGGGTCGCGCAGCAACGGCAGGCTGACCAGGAACGTGATCGCCGCGAAGACGGTG
This sequence comes from Micromonospora sp. Llam0, assembly GCF_003751085.1. Taxonomy (NCBI): domain Bacteria; kingdom Bacillati; phylum Actinomycetota; class Actinomycetes; order Micromonosporales; family Micromonosporaceae; genus Micromonospora; species Micromonospora sp. Llam0. The sequence continues at coordinate 1,300,046 of NZ_RJJY01000002.1, forward strand.
CCGGTGATCCGGCCGGCCCGGTCGCCGCCGACCGGCAGGGCGAGCAGCAGCGCGCCGAGCGCCGGCACGACCAGCACGGCAAGCAGGGCGAACTGCCCGACGGTCCACGCGTCGTCGGCGTACGTCATCATCGGCTGCCCCCGCTCATCCCGCGCTCCCCAGGGCGGCGGCGGCCGCGGTCGCCAACCCGATCAGCAGTACGCCGGCGAGGACCATGGTGACCGCCCGGGGCAGCGGGGCGGCGTGCCGGCGGCGCAGCCAGTCGCCCAGCCCGGTCACCGCCCGGCCGGTGCCGGTGACCGCGCCGTCCACGCCGGATTCGTCGCCGACCCGGCCCGCGGCGGCGAGCGCCGTCACCGGGCGGACCACGACGGCCCGCTGCACCGCGTCGAGCCAGAACGCCGCCGCGAACGCCGGCCGCAGCGGGCCGAGCACCCGCGCCGGGTCGGCGGCCGGGTCGCGTCGGTGCAGCCACACCGCCGCGCCGACGCCGACGGCCAGCAGCAGCACCGGCAGCACCAGGTCGGGACCGAAGTGCACCAGCTCGTCCTGCAACGGTGGGAACTGGTCGCCGGCGGGTCGGTTGTCGCCGGGGCCGAATCCCGCGCTGGGCTGCGGGGCGTTGAGCCAGCCGGTGAAGGTGGGGCTGAACGCGGCCAGGCCGAGCAGCCCGGCCGGCACCGCCAGGGCCAGCACCGGCCAGCGCATCAACGCCGGCGGGTCGTGCGGATGGGTGCCGGCGGGCACCCGGGACGGCCCGAGGAAGGTACGCAGCAGCAGCCGGGTGGCGTACCAGGCGGTGACCGCCACCCCGACGAGACCGGCGGTCCAGACCAGCCAGCCCAGCCACGCCGGCACCGGCCCGTCACCGGGGTGGCGGGCGGCTTCGGCGGCCGCGTACAGCACGCTCTCCTTGCTCCAGAAGCCGGCCAGCGGCGGCAGCCCGGCGAGCGCGCCGAGCCCGACGGCGGTGGCGGCGAAGGTGACCGGCATCGGCCGGCGCAGCCCGCCCATCGCCGACATCAGGTTGCTGCCGACGGCGTGGATCACGCAGCCGGCGGCGAGGAACAGCAGCGCCTTGAACGCGGCGTGGGTGAGCAGGTGGAACAGGGCGGCCGGTGGGGAGCCGACGGCCAACGCGCCGGTCATGTAGCCCAGCTGGGAGACGGTCGACCAGGCCAGTACCCGTTTGATGTCGTCGGCGGCGGTGGCCGCGAACGCGCCGAGCAGCAGGGTGACGACGCCGAGTACGCCGAGCAGTATCAGCGCGGCCGGGGCGGCGACGAAGATCGGGTAGAGCCGGATCACCACGTACACCCCGGCGGCGACCATGGTGGCGGCGTGGATCAGCGCGGAGATCGGCGTCGGGCCGGCCATCGCGTCGGGCAGCCAGGTGTGCAGCGGGAACTGGGCGCTCTTGCCGGCCACGCCGGCGAGCAGCAGCAGCGCCGCCGTGGTGACCGTGGCCGGTGGGTAGTCGTGGGCGAGCACCTCGGCGATCCGGAAGCTGCCGGCGCCGATGCCGAGCACCGCGATGCCGAGCAGGAAGCCGACGTCACCGACCCGGGTGACCAGGAACGCCTTCATGGCCGCCGCCGGTGCCTCGGGCAGCCGCCGGTCATGCGCGATCAGCAGGTACGAGCAGGCGCCCATCACCTCCCAGCCGACCAGCAGCATGATCAGGTCACCGGCGACGACGACCAGCAGCATCGCGGCGGTGAACAGGCTGACCTGGGCGGCGTACGCCGGGTAGCGGTCGTCGTCGGCGAGGTAGGCGACCGAATACAGCTGTACGGCGAGCGCGACCGCGCCGACCGCGACGGCGACCAGGGCGGCGGGGCCGTCCAGCCGTACGCCGAAGGTGACCGCCAGCCCGCCGAGGTCGACCCACGGCCGGGACTGCTCGACGGTGGGTGCCCCGCTGGCGAGCAGCGCGACGGCGGTGACCAGCGCGGCGGCGGCACCGCCGATGCCGAGCCCGGCGGCGACCCGGCGGCGGGTGGCGGACAGCGGGTCGGGTCGCAGGCTGACCAGCAGGCCGGCCAGGGCGGCCGCGAACGGTACGGCGGGCAGCAGGTGGCCCAGGGTCGTCCCGGTCACCGGGGCACCTCCTGCCGCGCGGCGGGGTCGACCTGCACGGCAGCGGTGTCGGCCGGCGGGTCTACGTCGAGCGGCCCGGCTGCGGCATCGCCGAGCGGCACGTCGTCGACGATGACGCTGGCCCGCAGCCGGTACAGGTGCAGCACGATGGCCAGCCCGACGCCCACCTCGGCGGCGGCGATCACGATGATGAACAGGGCGAACGTCTGCCCGGTGTACGGCAGCGCGGCGCGCACCGTGGTGTCGGCGGTGACCAGGACCAGGTTGACGGCGTTGAGCATCAACTCGACCGACATCAGCAGCAGCACGGCGTTGCGGCGGCGCAGCACGCCGTAGAGGCCGAGCCCGAACAGCGCGGCGGCGACGAGGTACGGGATGACCGGGCGCATCAGCCGCGCCCGCCCGGCCCGGCCTGCCCGGCCTGCTCGGGCTGCGCGCCGACGTCGGGGCGGGACAGCACGATCGCCCCGATCAGCGCGGACAGCAGCAGCACCGACAGCACCTCGAACGGCAGCACCCAGCTGCCGAAGACGGCCGTGCCGAGCCGGTCGGCGGTGCCGGCGTCGGGCAGGTCGACGCGCGACCAGCGGTACGCGTCGACGAACAGTGCGGCCAGCCCCAGCCCGGCCCCGCCGCCGATCAGCGCGGCCGGCCAGCCGGGCCGGTCCAGGTCGGTGGCGGCGCCGATCGGGGCGCGGGTGAGCATCACCGCGAACAGCAGCAGCACCACGACCGCGCCGACGTAGATCAGCACCTGCACCCAGGCGACCAGTTCGGCGGTGAGTACCAGGTACAGGCCGGCGACGGCGCCGAGGCAGCCGACCAGGTACAGCCCGGCGCGGACCACGTGCCGGGTGGTCACCACCAGGGTGGCGGCGCCGACGGCGACCGCGCCGAGGGCGAGCAGCAGCACGTCCGTACCGGTCACGCGGTCGCCCCGCGGGCGGGTCGGCCGGGCGCGGGCCGGTCGGGCGCGGCGGCCTTGCGGGCGGCGGCGGTCTCCTCCTTGGCCGGTTCGCCGTTCGGGTCGTGCGCCGGTGGCGGCGGTACGCTCGCCATCCACTCGCCGAGGTGTTCCTTGTCGTGCAGCAGGTTCCGGATGTCGTACTCGGCGTACTCGAACTCGGGCGACCAGTAGAGCGCGTCGAACGGGCAGACCTCGACGCAGATGCCGCAGTACATGCAGAGCGAGAAGTCGATGTCGAACCGGTCGAGGACGTTGCGCTGCCGGGCCCGTGCCGCTCCCGGCACCTGCACCTCCTCCTTGTGCGAGTCGATGTAGATGCACCAGTCGGGGCATTCGCGGGCGCAGAGCATGCAGACCGTACAGTTCTCGGCCAGCAGCGCGATGACCCCCCGGGAGCGGGGCGGCAGGTCCGGGGCGACGTCCGGGTACTGCTGGGTGTGGGCCGGGGAGACCATCGTCTTGAAGGTCGTCGCCAGGCCTTTCAGCAGCCCTTCGCCGTGGCCGCCGCCGTGCCCGGCCCCGCTGTGTCCGGTCCCGCTGTGTCCGGTGTCGTGCTCCTCGCCGCTCATGCCGGTCGTCCGCCGCGTCGGTCCATGCGCCTCATCCTGCCGAATTCGTACCGGGCACGCGAGCATCTGATCCCCGTTGCCTTCGATCTCCGCTGTCTGCGGTCTCCGTCGCCGCTTGCCACGTTGTCACCAGCGGGCGAGGCAGGCGTGTTCCGGATCCGGTGCGACGACCGGCGGCTGCGGGTCCGGGCCGGCGGTCAGATCGACCAGCACCCAGGCCGCCGTGGACGTCGACCAGCGGTCGGCGGGGAAGTCGCGGATTTCCACGATGGTGCCGTACTCGGCGAACTCGGCGGCGACCCGGGTCACGTAGTCGTCCGGCGCGCTGCTGAGGCTGCGGCCGTGCACGTACCAGACCCGGTCGGCGTCACCGAGCCACTCACCGAACGCCTGCGGGTCGCATTTGTCGTGATCGGACGGGTACAGCCGCACGGTGTGCGGTACCAGGTCGTGCTGCGGCCCGTACCAGACCACCATCCGGTAGCTGAACCAGTAGAACAGCACCACGTCGCCGGGCCGGGCCCGGTCGGCCACGTCGGTGAGCGCGGCGGGTCCGGCATCCTTCATCCGTGGGTCGATCGCCTGCCGGTACGCCGCGACGGCCGCCGGGTGGGCGATCACCGGCAGCACGGCGGCGGCCAGCAGCAGCACCAGCGACGCCACCACCTGGCCGGCCCGCCACCCGGTGCCAACCCGCGAAGTCAGCCCGGCGCCGGCCCGCAGAGCCAGCCGTACGCCGCCGTCCAGGCCGGCGACCACCAGGATCACCGTCGGGGCGATCAGCCAGGTCGCCACCCGGTCGGCGAGCGGCAGGCCCCGGGCCGCCGCAGCGGCCACCGCCACCAGCAGGGTCCCGCCGAGCATCGCCGCCCACAGCGACCGGCGACGCCAGATCAGCACGGCGACGCCGGCCACGGCCAGCAGCAGGACCAGCAGCGGTTGACGCCAGTCCAGGGTCACCGTGACGAAGCTGGACCACATCCGGGGTAGCCAGGCGAGGATCTCCACCGGCCCGGAGCCGGCCGGCGGGGTGCCGTCGGCGAAGTAGTCGGCCTGGCCGGGCATGAACGGGAACCGGCGGCGGCGGTGGATCAGGTAGCCGGCGAAGGCGACCGCCGGCGCCGAGCCGGCGAGCAGGACCACCGCGTCGGTCCAGCGGCGACGCAGGGCGAGCAGCAGGGTCATGCCGGCGACAGCGGCGGCGAGGGCCAGCACCGCGGTCAGGCTGACGAAGACGGCGACCAAGGTGGCCGCCGCCCAGCCGACCGGGGTCAGCCAGCGGGACCGGCCCCGGCGGGACCCGACCGACGCCAGGTACCGGTCGCCGAGCAGCAGTACCGCCAGGGCGACCGCCGATTCGACGGCGTACTGCTTGAGCTCGCCGACGTAGGTCAGGATCATCGGCGCGGCGGCGATCAACGCGGTCGCGGCGACCGCCGCCCACCGCCCGACCACCCGGCGGGTGATGATCGCGGTCAGCGCCAGGACGGCCAGCATGCCGGCCAGCGACGGCAGCCGCAGCACCCGTTCGCCGTCGCCGAACGCCAGCCACAGGGTTTTCTCCAGCCAGAGCCAGCCGACCGGGGCGACCTGCTGGAACTCCATCCCCCGGGTCAGCTCAAGGAAGGTGCGGCGCAGGTTGATGGCGATGGCGGTCTCGTCGTTCCACAACCAGATGCCGGCGGCCCAGACCATGATCTGCCCGGCGGCGCCGACGACCAGTGCCACGGCGAGGGCGATCCGGGCCGGCCAGCGCAGCCGGTCCCCCGTCGGCCAAGCGGTGCCGGCCGGCGGCAACTCGTCGGGCCGGTCGGGCTGGTCGGGTCGGTCGGGCCGGCCGCCCGCACGCTCCTCGGTGTGCGTGGCGCTGGTCATCCGATGGCCACCTTCACCCCTGCCGTGAGCACCAGCTGGGCCAGGGCGAGCGGCACCAGCACCAGCCAGCACAACCGTTGCAACTGGTCTTCGCGTAGCCGGGGGAACGACACCCGCAGCCAGATGATCACGAACGCGACGGCGAAGACCTTCAGCAGTGTCCACAGCCAGCCGAGTTGTTCGACGCCGAACGGCCCGTGCCAGCCGCCGAGGAACAGCACGGTGGTCAGCGCGGCGATGACGACGATGCCGGCGTACTCGGCGAGCAGGAAGAACGCGAACCGCAGCCCGGTGTACTCGGTCAGGTAGCCGAAGACCAGCTCGGAGTCGGCGATCGGCATGTCGAACGGTGGGCGACGGATCTCGGCCATGCCGGCGAGGAAGAACACGATCAGGGCGGGCGCCTGCCAGAGCAGCCACCAGGGCCGCCAGGCTTCGACGATGCCGGACAGCGACAGGGTGCCGGCGGCCATCGCGACGCTTGCGGCGGCGAGCACCAGCGGCAGTTCGTAGGCGAGCAGTTGGGCGGCGCCGCGCAGCCCGCCGAGCAGGCTGTACTTGTTGGCCGACGCCCAGGCGGCCATCAGCACGGCGACGACACCGACGCCCATCACGGCCAGGACGAAGAACAGGCCGACGTCGAGCGGCTGGCCGACGAGGTCGCCCGGCCCGAGCGGGATGACGAGCAGAACCAGCAGGTACGGCACGAGGGCGATCGCCGGGGCGAGCCGGAACACCGGCCGGTCGGCGGCGCGCGGGGTGATGTCCTCTTTCTGCACGAACTTGACGCCGTCGGCGATGAGTTGCGCCCAGCCGTGGAAGCCTCCGGCGTACATCGGGCCGAGCCGGCCCTGCATGTGCGCCATCGCCTTGTGTTCCAGCTGCCCGACGAGCAGCGGCAGGGTGAGGAACGCGACGACGACGGCACCGACCCGGATCGTCAGCTCCAGCCAGAGCGGCATCAGGGCGTACCCCCGTCGGGGTTGGCGTTCTGGCCGCCGTCGGGGTCGGCGTCGCGCGCGGACCTGACGGCCTGCGGACCCCATTCGGTCGGCAGCGGTACGCCCGGTGGCCGCATCGGGGCCCGCCGGGCTCCCCCGCCGCCGCCGGCCGGTTCGCCCGGTTCCTTCGCGCCCGGCCACGGCTTGGCGACCCGGGCGGCGAGGACGAACTCCTTGCGCAGCGGGTGGCCTTCGAACTCGGGGGGCAGCAGCAGCGGGGTGAGGGCGGGGTGGCCGACGAAGTGGACGCCGAACATCTCGTGGGTTTCCCGCTCGTGCCAGTCGGCGCCGGGGAACACGTCGACCACGGAGAGCAGCTCGGGGCGTTCGCGCGGCACCCGGGTACACAGCAGCAGGCCGTGCCGGTGCCGGGTGGACCACAGGTGGGCGACGATCGCGAAGCCGTCGTCGAGCTCATCGACGGCGGAGAGCCAGTCGAAGAAGTCGCAGGCCAGGTCGGCGTCGTCGCGGGCGGCGGCGACCGCGGCCGGCCAGCTGTCGGCCGGCACGTCGACGGTGGCCCGGGCGTACCGGTCGCCGCCGCCGGAGACCGTGGCGGTGACCTGCGCAGCCTCCGACGCAGCCGCCGGCTGGTCGAGCAGGCTGACCAGGTGCGCGCCGATCTCCTCGGGGGTCATGGGTCTGATCCTAAGGGCCCGGGTGGGGTGGAAGCGGACCCGACATTTCCCGTGTAGGTCCTGATCTGCGGGGAACATCCCTGTTATGCGTGCGCTGTACGTCACCCCGGGCAAGGCCGACTCGCTGCGGCTCGTCGACGACGCGCCGGAGCCGGCACCCGACGAGGGTGAGGTGCTGGTCGAGGCGGTCGCGGTCGGCATCTGCGGCACCGACGGGGAGATCCTCGGCGGCGACTACGGTGAGCCGCCGCCGGGCCGGGACACGCTGGTCCTCGGCCACGAGTCGCTGGGCCGGGTGATCGAGGACCCGAGCGGGGCGACCCGGCCGGGTGACCTGGTCGCCGGGATCGTCCGGCGGCCCGACCCGGTGCCGTGCCGGTACTGCGCGGCCGGCGAGTGGGACATGTGCACCAACGGACGGTACACCGAGTGCGGGATCAAGGGCGTCGACGGGTTCGCCCGGCAGCGGTGGCGGGTGCCGGCCGAGTACGCCGTACCGCTGCGGCCGGAGCTGGGGCTGGCCGGGGTGCTGCTGGAGCCGACCAGCGTGGTCGCGAAGGCATGGGACCACGTCGACCGGATCGGCGCGCGGGGTTTCTGGGCGCCGCAGCGGGTGCTGGTCACCGGGGCCGGCCCGATCGGGCTGCTCGCGGCACTGCTGAGCGTGCAGCGCGGCCTGGAGACGCACGTGCTGGCCCGGGGCACGTCGGGGCCGAAGCCGGAGCTGGCCCGCCGGCTGAGTGCGACGTACCACGCGGTGCCGGTGGAGGAGCTGGACTTCGACCCGGACGTCATCATCGAGTGCACCGGCGCGCCGCCGGTGGTACGCGAGGTGTTCAACAAACTGGCGCCGAACGGCATCGGCTGCCTGACCGGGATCAACGCCAGCGCCCACCACACCGAGTTGGACCTCAACGAGCTGAACCGCTGCCTGGTGTTGAAGAACAACGTCATTTTCGGCACGGTCAACGCCAACCGGCGGCACTGGCGGCAGGCCGCCGACGCGCTGGCCCGTGCCGACCACGACTGGCTGATGGGCCTGATCACCCACCGGTACGGCCTGGACGACTACCAGCGGGCGTACGCCGAGCAGGGCGGTATCAAGACGGTCATCGAGTTCTGACCGTCGGCCGCCAGTGGTCGGCGTGGGCGGTGCAGAAGTCGCGCAGGCTCGTCGGTGCCCGGCCGGTGACATCGGAGACCGTGCTCGTGGTCCGGTCTTCGGAGCCGGCGGCGATGTCGCCGTCCATGCCGGCAAGGATGGCGGCGAACGCGTCCGGGATGCCGAAGCTGGCGAGCCGGCGGTGCATCGTGTCGACGCCGATCGCGGTGTGCCGCACCGGTCGGCCGCTGACCTCGCTGATCATGGCCGCAACGTCGGCGTAGCTGTGCGCCTGCGGGCCGGTGAGCAGATGTTCGGTGTTGTGCGGGGTCGAATCGGTCAACACCCGTACCGCGACGGCGGCGATGTCGGCGACGTCGATGAAGGCGACCCGGCCGGCTCCGGTGGCGGTGACGATCTCGCCGTCGCGCAGGATGCTGTGCGCGTGTGGGTGCTCGCCGACGAAGTTCTGCATGAACCAGGACGGCCGCAGCACCGCCCACTGCGGGAACTGCTTGGCGATGGTGGTGTGCACCTGGCCGAAACCGGGGTCGCCGGCCTGGAACGCCGATGAGCTGAGCAGCACGATCCGCTGCACTCCGGCGTCGCGGGCCAGGTCAAGGAACGGGTCGAGCTGCGCGGCCGGGTCGGTGGTGCCGGGTGGTGGGATGAGATAAGTCGCGTGTACGCCGGTGACGGCGGCCCGGTGCGACACTGGGTCCGCCCAGTCAGAGGTGACGTGCCGGGCTACGGCATCCGGGTTGGTGGGGCGATGATCGGCGGATCGATCGTCGGTGAGGCGGTCGTCAGTGGGTTGCTGCCGGCTGGCGGCGCGGACCGGGTGGTGCCGGGCGACGAGGCCGTCAACGATGCGCCGACCGGTCTTGCCGGTCGCGCCGAGCACCAAAACGGGCTGCGGGACGCTGGCGTCGGGGCTGGGTGAGTCGGTCAAGATCTTCCTCGATCCGGGTGGTGTGCAGTGATCCACTTGGGCCGCGATACAGTGCGGACCAGCGGTCCGTTTCTACTATACGGACCATCGGTCCGGATATATAGTCGGGGAGGGTGATCGCGCATGCCAGCGGCACGCAAGGAACGGGCCGACGCCGTCCGTAACCGGGAAACCGTGCTGGCCGCCGCCGGCCGGCTGCTCGACGCCACCGACGACCCCGACCAGGTGTCCATGGACGACATCGCCAAGGCCGCCGGCGTCGGCAAGGGCACCCTGTTCCGCGGCTTCGGCGACCGCACCGGGCTGCTGCAGGCCCTCGCCACCCAGCGCAGCGCAGCGCTGCTACCGGCAGCCGACGCGGCCGGCGACACCGGCGACACTGGGGCGGTCGGCGACGCGACCCCGACCGAACGGGTCATCGCAATCTTCGACGCGATCCTCGCCTACAAACAGGCCAACCGTTCACTGACGCTCGCGCTGGAGAGCGCCGGCCGGGGCAGTCCGTACCTCAATCCGGCGTACGACGAACTGCACCGGCACCTGGCCGGCATCATCTCCGGCGTACGCGGCCCGCACGACGCCGACTACCTGGCGCACGCCCTGCTCGGCGCCGTCCGCAGCGACCTGCTGCACCACCTGCGCGCCGAACCGCCTGAGCGGATCAGGGCCGGCGTCGTCGCCCTGATCCGCGCCGTCCTCACGCCGACCGGACGGGTTCGACTGAACTGACCGGTTCCGGTGCCGAGGGCCAGTGCCAGGTCAGGGGCGTACCGGCCGGTGGAGCGTATCGGCCCAGGGCAGATCCTCGTTGGTCAGCTCCCGTTCGGCCGTTCCGGACGGGTACGACGACCGGCGTACCCGGGCCGGGAACCGACGCCAGGCACCGGCCCCGGTGGCCGGGTTCAGCGCGGCGAGGCGCCGGCCGCTGCCGACGTAGAGCAGACCGTCGGCGACGGCCAGCGCGTCGATCCGGCCGACTGGCAGCCACCGCCACCAGTGCACCTCGCGTCGGTCACGTTGGAGCGTGACCAGCAGGCCTTGGATGCCACCGACGTGCAGCAGGTCGTCCGAGGCGGCGATGCTGAGCGCCGGTACGCCGACCCGCCAGACGCGCTGCAACTCACCGGTGTCGCGGTCCAGCAGGTGGACGTCACCATTGCGGCTCGGCACGTAGATCTCCTGCTCGGTGATCACCGGCCGGTCTACCTGCTGACCGGCGATCGCCACCGCCCCGCCCGGCGAGGCGAACGGTAGCAGCCCGGACCGGATCGGCATCCCCGACTTCGGGCGGACCTGTATCGACCAGCCGGCGTCGCCGGTGCCGCGATGGAACGTGATGAACCGGCCCTCACTGTCGCCGACGCAGACCAGCCCGCCGCCGACGGTCAGCGTGGCACCGCCGCCGTCGACCTGGACACCCCAGGCATCGGCCCCGGTGGACCGGTCGAACGCCATGACCAGGTACCAGTCGGCAGTTGCCGTGCTCGGCCCCCAGAGCCGGGTGACGGCGTACACGTGGTCGCCGCCGACCGCTGGTTGTTCCAAGCTGGCCTGCCACGGCTTGTTCGTCTCCGGTGCTGGCACCGTCCACCGCACCCGCCCGTTGGCCGGGTCGAGACAGGACAAAGTGCTGTGGCCCGTGACGACGACGTCCTTCTCGTCGGCGGCTAACCCGGTGACGATGGTGCCGGCGAGCGGATACGTCCACAGGTGGGCTCCGTCAGCCGCCGCCAGCCCGAGCACCGCGACCGGCAAGCCGAACCCGTCGAGGCACCCGGCGACGACCAGGACGTCACCTGCGAGCACCGGTGCCAGCGGCGGAAAAATCCCGTTTGGCTTCGGCTCGCCTCGCCGGACGCGCCATCGTGGCCGGCCGCTGCTGGCGTCAATGGCATAGACGTACCCATCGTCGCAGGCGACATAGACGAGACCACCGGCAACCAGTGGGGCACTCAGCAACCCCCGCGCCGTGAAACGCCAACCGGATCGGGCCATCAGCCCACAGTAGCCGGCACACGCCAACGGCCGGCCCGGCATCGGGCCGGCCGTCAGACCCAGGGCAGCTGGCCGTTGCGGAACAGGTCGACGAAGATGCCGTGGTCGGTGCGGGCGCGGGCACCGTACCGGTGGGCGAAGTCGACCAGGCCCGCGACGAAGCCGGCCTCGTCGGTGTCGACCGCCGCGACGATCGCCTCCTCGGTCGAGTAGTCGACCAGGTCGTGGCTGGACTCGTCGTCGGCGACCGAGTGCATCCGGGCCACCGAGTGGGCCAGGTCGGTGACCACGCCGGTCAGCTCGGCCAGCTCGTTGACGTCGGACCAGTCCAGGTCGGCGGCGTACGGCGACACTTCGGCGACCAGCTGGCCGACGCCGGCCAGCTCGGTGTAGCCGAGCCACGGGTCGGCGTGCGCCTGCAACGCCCGCTGCGACTCGGCGGTCCGGTGGCCCTGGTGCCGGAAGTACGAACGGACGCCTTCGTCGTGGACGTGCCGGGCGACGGCCGGCACCTGGGCCTGCTTCATGTAGACGACGACATCGTTCTCCAGCGCCTGGGTGTGGCCTTCGAGCAGGATGCTGTACGACGGCAGCCCGGCCGAGCCGATGCCGACGCCTTTGCGTAGCACGATGTCCTTGATCTGGGCGGCGACGGCGCGACCGCCGCCGGCCCGGTGCGGCAGGGTGGCCAGGTATTCGCCGAACGCGGCGGTCACCGCGGCCCGGGTGTCGTCGTCGACCTCGTACACCCCGTCGCGGATGACGAACCGCCGCTCGTAGTCGTTGATCGTGGTGAGGGTTTCCAGCAGGCCGACGCGGGTGTTGAGCCGGGCCTCCTGCAGCACGTGGCGCAGCACCCCGTCGGCGTTGGCGAGGGTGATGGAGCCGATCGCCTCTTCGCCGCCGGCGACGATGGCCCGCAGCTCGGCCAGGTAGGCGGTGGCGAAGGTGCGTACCAGGGTGCCGATGATGTCGTCGGAGAGCGCCTTGGCGTAGCCGATCAGGGCGAGGCTGGCGGCGAAGCGGCGCAGGTCCCAGATGAACGGGCCGACGTACGCCTCGTCGAAGTCGTTGACGTTGAAGACCAGCTCGCCGGAGCCGTTCATGTAGGTGCCGAAGTTCTCGGCGTGCAGGTCGCCGTGGATCCAGACCCGGCTGGTCTGCTTGTCGCAGAAGCTGTCGTCGTTGAACGGCCCGTCGGGCTCGGTCTGGTCGGCGTAGAACAGGCAGGCGGTGCCCCGGTAGAACGCGAACGGGCTGGCAGCCATCTTGCGGAACTTGCGGCGGAAGGCGGCCGGGTCGATGGCCATCAGCTCGCCGAACTCGGCGGTCAGGATGTCGACGATCTGCGTCGCGCGCTGAGAATCACTCACGTCCGCGCAGGCTACCGCGTTTCAGCAACCGCGCCGCTGAGCGCCGGGTCAGATCCCGGCGGTACGCCGAGTCAGCTCGGCGATCGGTCGGGTTCTGGCTGGCGGGCCGGCTCAGCTCGGTGGCTTGACGACCGGTGCGGTGAGCCGGTCGACCGGCGAGGCGAGCGGGTCGGGCCGGTGCACGCCGCCGATGCCGGACCGCTCGGCGGCGATCTTCTCCTGCAGCCGCAGGATGCCGTGCAGCAGCGCTTCGGGCCGGGGTGGGCAGCCGGGCACGTACACGTCGACCGGGATCAGCTGGTCGACGCCCTTGGTCACCGAGTACGAGTCCCAGTACGGGCCACCGCAGTTGGAGCAGGCCCCGAACGAGATGACGTACTTGGGCTCGGGCATCTGGTCGTAGAGCCGCTTGATCGCCGGCGCCATCTTGTCGGTGACGGTGCCGGAGACGACCATCAGGTCGGCCTGGCGTGGCCCGTGGGCGAACGGGATGACGCCGAGCCGGATGAAGTCGTGCCGGCCCATGCTGGTGGCGATGAACTCGATCGCGCAGCAGGCCAGGCCGAAGTTGAACACCCAGAGCGAGTAGCGGCGACCCCAGTTCAGCACGAACCGGATCGGCTCACCGAGCACCGCCGGCAACTGCACCACCGCGCCGCCACCTCCTCCGGCCCCGCTCACCCACACGTACGTGCGACCCAGTCAACCACATCGCCTGCCCCGAGCCCGCGCATTCATCGGGCCACGTCCACAGACGACACGAAGCGGGGCATCGCGCGGAGTAGTTGTGCAGTAACCTGAGCCAGATCGACCCTGACGCACGACTGGTCCGACAGGGTCCAGTCCCCTCCCCGCCACTCCCCTGGACCGGTGAGCATCGTTGAGCAGGCAAGCCTCCCCGCTGGCCACGCACGCGAACCTGGGCAGCCTCCTGTCACCCGCCGCCTCCGCAACGACCGTTGGGGGCATCTCCTGGAGGCAGAAGCCCGGCCTCGACAAGGAGGGCCTGGTCCAGGTCCGGATCGCCATCAAGCATCTTGCGCCGTGCGTCCTGCGGATGACGGTCCATCCGCTACGACCGAGCGAGCCCTTCCTTCAATACCTCGTCGGCGCTGGTCGTGACGGCTTCTCGGCCCGGCGGCTGTGCGTCAACCACACGCACCGACCCATCGAGGGCACCCACAAGCATCGGACGGAACCGGCGATAGGCGACGAAGTGGCATACAAACCTACGGACATCCCCGAGGTGCCGTTGGCGCCTCGGGTCGCTCCGGGCGTCCACCGTGCGATATTTGAAGCATTCGCGGCAGAGTGCTTCGTTGAACTGGGTAGTGATTTCACCTGGGTAGAGCCGTGATGGGGGTGGCGATGAACAGCGAAACCGTCGTAGGCGCGATCTTGCGGGCGGTCAACGACCAGAGCACCACCCAGGCGTACGGCGACGGCCTGCTCATCGACCTGCCGCTCACCTACGGCGACGGCGACGCGGTGCGTCTGCTCGTCGAGCCGATCGGTGACGGCTACCGCGTCTCCGACCGGGCCACGGCGACCACCCTGCTGTCGATGGCTGGTGTCAACTTCGACCACGGTCGCCCTGCGGAAGCGATCGCCGAAGCAGCACGCCTGTCCGGGCTGAACGGCTTCGACGCCGTGCCTGGCGAGTTGGCCACCTACGGCGCCAAGGAGTCATTGGGCGAGCTGGTGCTCGCCGTGGCGCAGGCGTCGATGCGGGTGGACCAGCTCCGATGGCTGGCGGTGAAGCAGCCGCCGGTGCGCTTCCCGGACAGGGTCGTTACACGCATCAAGGCGTGGGCCACCAACGACGGTCGACAGGTGCGGCGCGAGGCACCGGTACGACTGAGCTCAGGTCGCCAGCGGCCCGTTACTGTGCAGGTGTCGTCCGCCAACAACGCCGCGTACGTGCAGGCGGTGAGCGGACGCGACCAGGAGCAGGCCGCCGAGCACTGCTACCACATCTTCAGCCTGTCCGAGGTGCCCAAACAGCAGCGCATCGCAGCCCTCGACGGGACACAAGACGACTGGTCGCCGGCCGTCGTCCGCGAGCTGGAGTCGGTGAGCGACGTGGAGTTCTTCGCCACCCCCCACAAGCTGGAGCAGCGCATCGACATCGTCGTACCTCCATCCCTGCAGCACAGCTGACTACGCCAGTCTTGCACCTCCGGCGCAGCCACTTGCCAGAATCGAATCGTCTTCACATTTCCGTCCGCATGACCTACTCTGCCGGCTATGGCGGAGCGGACGTATGGCGAGATCCCCGGCTACCCACCCGGCTCGACGTTCGCGAACCGCACCGAACTCGCAGCGGCCAAGGTCCACCGGCCACTTCAGGGCGGCATCTGCGGCGGGCAGGATGGAGCAGAGTCCATCGTCGTCTCCGGCGGCTATATCGACGACGAGGACTACGGCAACGAGATCGTGTACACGGGCCAGGGCGGTAACGACCCCCGAACCAAGCGTCAGGTCGCGCATCAAGAGCTCACGCGCGGAAACCTCGGGCTTGCCAGGAGCCGACTCGATGGCAACCCGGTCCGCGTAATTCGCGGCGCGGGAGCGAACGAGACGCACTCACCCAAGGTCGGTCTCCGCTATGACGGACTCTTCAGAGTCGTTGACCACTGGAAAGACATCGGGACCGACGGGTACACTATTTGGCGCTTTCGCTTGGTGACTTACGAGAGCTTGGATCTACCCAGGATCCTCGCTCCGCCGGAGACGTCCACCCGTACCACTCGGGTCGAGGCCACAATTCAACGGCTCGTTAGAAGTGCCACTGTCGCAGCGGAGGCCAAGCGTCTTCATGACTACACATGCCAAATCTGCGGAATCAAGCTGATGACCCCCGCCGGCCCATACGCGGAAGCCGCACACATCAAGCCCCTCGGGAAGCCGCACAACGGCCCAGACGTCCTCAGCAACGTCCTCTGCCTCTGCCCGAACCATCACATACTGTTCGACAACGGAGCCCTTCAAATTGACTCGAGTGGTCGAGTCATAGACACCATGAGTAATACGTTTGTCGTTGACCTGCAGCAGACCGAAAAACACCCGCTCAACTGGTCTTTGATCGAATATCACCGAAATATTCGTCTGGCCGACGAGCAAGTCGCAGATTAGGAGCCGAGAGGCCACCTGCGCAACTACATCACGAAGTCCGGACTACACGAAAGCCAGCCCGGTCGAACCGTTAGGACTAGCCAAGGAGCCCTCGGTACTCGGATGTAGCCTTGCTAGCTTGCCGCACAAGTTTCGTAGCCTCCGTCAAGCGCTGTTGACTCTGCTCGCAGCGAGTGATTGCAGCTTGAACCAGCGGATGTCCAGCGCTAGACGAGACGGATCGCAGCATGATGAGCATTCTTTCGATCTCGTCGATCGCGCCCTGAATTCGGGCGACGACCTTGGCTGCCTGCTCCTCGGACATGGCAAGCCCGGCTTTGACTTCTTGGATGTTGGCCAACAATCACCTTTCAGTCCACCATCTCGACGATCTCATCGGGCCGCCAGGCGCTCGGCCTTGCGCAGGAGATCGTCGAGATCGCTGTCTGTCATGTCTAGGTCGGCGACCGCATGATGGATGGCTACAATTTGCGTCTTGGGCAACTCCAGCGCCGACACATTCAAATCGGCCGCCGGATCCAGAGCAGCTCGAATCGCAGCTTCCGCAATGCTTGGATCAACTTGGGCCGCAACGGGGTTCGCAGCTCGCATGTCTGCGACAAATTGGATCACCGCACTTTGGCTCCATTTGCCCCCGAACCTACGATCGATGGCGTAGTAGAAGACCGCAGCCAGGTAAGAGGCGAACCCGTCGCCCCAGCCCTCTTCGTCGAGCAGGCGCTCGATCCGGTCGTTTTCCTCGTGGTCGTCGCGGACGAACGTGCGGACATAGTCAACTATTTCCGGCTTGATCTCGGTCATTTCTCTTCGCTCTCGAGTTCCTGAACTTCCTGATGAACGAATGGACGATCAGCCCCGCGCCGGTCAATGCAATAACAACGTCGGCGACAGGGTGTTGAGAATCTTGTGCCCTTGGCTGCAGGAAAGGATTTTGTCCAGGTGCAACTGTTCCCGAATGGGTGTCCCCAGGTCTCACAAGATCCTTGATAGCAGAGGCAATGTCACGCGCCAACTGCTCACCTTGCTTGATCTCTCCCTCTTTTTCCCCGACAGCGTTGACCAGCTTACGATGAAGCTGCTCGGCACGGGATTCCTGTGTCAGCGCCTCCTCGGCTAGCCGTTCACCATCCGGCATCCCGTCAGCACTGCTAAATCGCCAACCGGGTGCCACGATCTTGAAATACGCCTCGTACTGGGCACGAGCAGCATCAAGAAGGTTCGCGTATCGCCCGCACTTGTCTGCGGCGATTTGCGCCTCGGCCATCGCCCGACGCACTTTAGGATCGGTAGCGCCTTCAGCCGTGCGTTCATAGATGTCCCGGGCCTGTTCAGCGTCAACCGCTGCCCGTCTCGCTCGCACCGCAGCCTCGGCAAGTTGATCAAAAGCCGCCTGAACCTGGGCAAGGACAGGTTCCATGCTTGCGGTCACTATATCTGACCTCGGTACTCGTCAGCCAACTCGACGGCACAAATCAAATCTACGGACAGTCCGCTCGATTTCCTGCGCCGCAGCAATGAAAGTCTTGCCGGCCGCAACAACTTCATCTTTCCTACTGTCGCGGCAAGCGCTTTCGGCTAGGGCTTTGCCTTCCGCAACAACCTCTGCGGCACCCAGAAAGATGCCGCGAGCTCTGGCCATTAATGTGTTCGCCTCGACAAGCGCGGCTTTGACGTCGTCGACACTCATCGCCTGCGCCTCAGCCGAGCCGATCCCCGTAGTTGCGGGTAGCCTCGTTCGCTCCGTAGATCAGGTTGGAGACTTCATGGAGATACTCCAGGCCCTGCTCGCAGGCATTGATGGTTGCATTGATGTGGGGGTGTCCCGTGCCAGCCCCGAGCACACGGACGTCTCCCATGATCCCTTCGAGCATCTCCCGCGCGGCACGGATCTCTTGGATGGTCGCACCGCCGTGTGCCATGGCCTGGGCGAGACCAGCCTTGACCTCGTGGATGCTGGCCATCCGGTCCCTCCCATCGGCCTACGCTCAGGGATGCGTCTCGGGGCTCCCGAGCCGTTGGCCCACACTATCGGAGCCTGCGAACCAGTGTCGCCCCCGCTACAAGCGCTCCCACGGTTAGTCTCTGGACCTACCAACGTAGACGAGATTGCGCCCCGCGGTCATACCGCTGATCGTCCAGGCCTCGCTGCAAGCATCACGGCGATGTCAGCGGAGCAGCCAGCCGCGTAGGCGGAGTTCTACTTCGGTTCGGCGACGAAGACGCCAACGCCCTGGGCGCTCTCGACAAGGCCCTCCGTGCGCAGGGCATGCATGGCGTAGCGGATCACCGAGTCCGAGACGTTGTGCTCGGCCTTGAGCTGGGCAGTTGATGGGAGCTTGTCGCCGGGCCGCAGCTCGCCGCTCTTGATCTGAGCGCGAATGTGGTCGGCAAGCTTCTCCCACTTGGTGGCGGGCATGGGCACTCCTTGGTCTCCACCCGCCATGAGATCACGCGGATAGCTCAGGCAGCAAGATGCCGGTACAGCGAACTAGTGGTGTTGACTTAAGCGAACTACTTCGCTTAGGTTCCTCGGTGCGAGGTTTCCTCCTTGGTCTCCAACCTCAGAGGACGCCACGCGGCCGGTCGGGGCGGTCAGCGGGTCACGCCGTTGGGCGTCCCGGCCCCGAAGGTTTGCCCTGGTCGCCGTACTGCCGAGGAGGGCTGCGGCGATCGGGGTGGGGGTGGCCCCGCCGGTTCGGCAAGCGGCAGGGCCACCCCCGTCCAGGCACACGGTCCACGACACAGCCAGACCCGAACACCCAGTAGTCAAGGAATTGGGGAGGAAGACGTGATGCGAGAGCTTTGGCGACGCTGGCGGCTGCGCCGGCAACGCCGCACCATGGCCGGCACGCCGCCGCGTGACTGGCCGAACGGCAGCGGTGTCTACCGCGTACCCGCCGATGGTCGTGGCCGCAACCAGCGGCCCGCCGCGTACCGGCCGATCCGGCCCTGGCAGATCCGCGCCCACCGCTTCCCGACCGTCACCCGCAAGGCGCACGGGCCCGGCCTGGACCCCGGCGAGGTCGCCGCCTTCCTCGAACGGGTCGCCCACGACCTCGGCGTCGTCTACGCCGAGCTTGACCGCACCTACGAGCAGAACGACCGGATCAAGGACGCGCTGCGACGGTGGCAGACCAGCCAGGCCCGCGCCGCGCAGGCCACCGTCAACCTGCCCGCCTGGACCGGCGCCGGCACCACCACCGCCAGGTACGCGGGGCAGCCGTGACCCACGACCCGACCCCGCACCACACTGTCACCGTCGTCACCTGCCCCCGGTGCGACGGCAGCCCCGCCGCGGCGTGCCCGCGCTGCGGCGGGGCCGGCAAACGCCGCGCCCAGTTCGTGCTCACCGTCGCCAACATCGACACCGCCGCCGTCGCGTCGGCGAACGTCGTACCCGGCGCGGTCACCCCGACCCGCACCGACGACGGCCGCTTCTGGTGCCTCGACCTGGCGCCCGTCGTCGACGACCTCGCCGCCCGGGTCGGCGCCGCCCACGTCTACGACCCCGAACTACCCGGCGAACCGATCTTCGCCCCGTGGGCGGAACTGCCCGCCGGCTGGCAACCCGACCTGCCCGACCACCAACGGCACGCCCTCGAAGCCGCACCGATCGCCGCCGAAAGCTACGAACCATGGCGGATCTGGTACGGCCGCACCGCCGCCCCACCACCGCCCGACCCGGCCCGCCGCCTCGGCGCACTCTGCGAAACCGCCGAACTGCTCTGCCTCGACCTGGTCATCGAAGCCCGCCGCGACCCACTCGCGCCCGACAGCGACCGCTTCCGCTGGGACGTCCGTTTCGAACTGCCCGGCAGCCCGGTCCCCACCGGCGTCGGCCGCTACGGCAGCTTCGCCGAGGCCGCCACCCGGGTCAGTGTCGCCCGCGCCTGCTACGAGCTGGTCGACCGCAGCCAGCACGCCCCCGCCCACCACGTCACCCCACGCCCGGCCAACGGCATCAGCCTCGGCCCGCCACCGGTCGACGTCGACCAGCTCGAACGCCGCATCGTCGCCGACTGCACCGCCCTGCTCACCGGCGAACCGACCCCCGGCGCGCACGCCATCTGGCGCGACGGCCGCTGGTGGCACACCACCCTGCGCGCCGACGCCGACACCGACACCGACGGGCGGCTGGCCCGCTCCTGGCAGCCACCGCCACCATCGTGGCAAGGACCACCCATCCCGCACCGGCGCTGCCCCGACTGCACCCACCTGCCGCACTGGGAAGACTGCGACTGCGACCGGATCGGCGGCTGCCGCACCTGCGGCGGCACCCACCGCATCTATCAAGGTGCGACCGTCACCATCGCCGCCGGTCGCCGCCGGGTCCGCCACCTCAACTGGCCACCCCTCGGCGGTACGCCGCCAGCCGCGCCGCCCTGGCTCGGCTACCACCCCAACGGCAAGGCAATCCACCAACTCCCGCCGGAGTACCAGCTCACCCACCACCTCACCGAGCTCGGCCTCGACCCGACCGAGTTGGCCACCCTCGACGGGCTGACCATGTTCCTGCGCGACCACGAGCTGCTGCACGGCTACGCCACCGTCCACCGCCCCGGCGGCGACCCGCTCACCGCGTACCTGGAGAACGTCACCAACGGGCACCCCGGCGGCCGGATCCTGCTGCACGCCACCCCACCGAAGGTGCCGCCCCTGGCCACAGTGGTCACACTTGCGTACGCCCTCGGCCTGGCCCTGGTCGTCAGCGTCGCCGACCACCGCCGCAACGACGGCATCCCCTACCAGGTCCAGGGCCTCCGCTGGGGAGTCCGCTTCGCCCCACCCGACACCACCCGCCACCTCGACCGCTGGAATCCCGGAGCACACCAGCCCAGCCTGCCGAAAGCGATCACGCAAGCCCTGGAGTACCTCCCCAACGCCACCGACCACACCGTGCCCACCGACCCGACCACCCCGATCCTCGTACCGACCAACCTCGACAACAACCCAGGCGAGCCCGACAGCCGCCTACCCGACCCGGTGCCCGCGCTCACCGCACTCGCCACCTACCACCCCGGCACCGTCGTCACCGCCGTGCTCACCCCACAACGATGCGAAGTCCACCTACCCGACGGCCCACACCACACCAAGCTGATCGCCACCGCCGCCACCCTCGACGGAGCGGTCACCGCGGTGACGGCCGACATCTGATCCCACCCGGTAGGCGTCTTGTCCCCCGCGCGAGCTACCCGCAATTGTCCACCGCGCGGTGACGATTGTGGCGGCGAAAATTCATAGGTTCTTCGTGTCCGCGGCGCTCCAGTCGCGGACTGCGAAGGAGTCATCATGCGATTCGTCAAACAGCTTTTCGCCGTCGCCGCCGTCGCCCTCGTCGGCGGGCAGAGCATGGCCGCCGTCGAGGGCAATTTCTTCCTCACCCTGGTGATCGGCGCCGTGACCGCCGTGCTGGGCGTGGTCGTCTACCGGTGGGTCGTGCGGCGAACCGAGCGCCGCGAGCCGACCGAGCTCGGCCGGGACGGCTGGGGCGGGAAGCTTGGCCGCGGGACACTCATCGGCTTCGCCATGTTCGCGGCCGTCGTCGCCAATATCGCGTTCCTCGGCGGTTACCACGTCGATGGCTGGGGCTCGCCGACGGGAGCGCTGGGTCTGCTCGGGTTCATGGCAGCAGTCGCCGTCGCCGAGGAGTTGCTGTTCCGGGGGGTACTGTTCCGGATCATCGAGGAGCGTACCGGCACCTGGATCGCCCTTGCCCTGACCGGCGTGGTGTTCGGCGCGATACACCTGGTGAACCCGGACGCCACCCTGTGGGGGGCGACCGCCATCGCGATCGAGGCCGGGTTCATGCTGGCCGCCTGCTACGCCGCCACCCGGAACCTGTGGATCCCGATCGGCCTGCACTTCGGCTGGAACTTCGCCGCCGGTGGGATCTTCAGCGTCGTGGTCTCGGGTAACGGCGAGTCGAAGGGGCTGCTCGAGGCATCGACGTCGGGCCCGGTCGCGCTGAGCGGGGGCGACTTCGGGCCGGAGAGCAGCCTGTACGCGGTGCTGGCCGGTGCGGTGCTGACCGTGGTGTTCCTGTGGCTGGCCAAGCGCCGCGGGCACATCGTCCCGCGCCGCCGCCGCACGGTGGCGGCCCCGGCCTCCGCTACAGTCACCCGGTGACCAGGATCCGGAGGCTCCCGGATCTGTGGCGGCGGTGGCCCGTCACGGTCCGGGACCTCCCGTTGGCGCTCGCCCTCGCCCTCGCGGCGGTGATCCCGGCGTTGGAACGCCAGGGTACGCAGCTCGGCGACCTCCCGGACCGCCCGTACGACGCGCTGACCGTCGGTGTCGTCGCCCTGGAGTGCCTGCCGCTGGCCGTACGCCGTCGGTGGCCGGCCGTCTGCCTGGCGCTGGTGTCACTCGGCTTCGCGATCGACCAGATCCGCGGATACCACACCATCGCGGGTACGGCACTGGCCATCGCGCTCATCAGCGCCGGCGCCCACCTGGAAAGGCGCCGCTGGGTCGTCGCGGGTCTCGCCTCGGCGGCGTACGTACCCCTGGCGATCTGCCTCGACCGGCTCGGCTCGGGTGAGGGCGTCGCCGGGTTCACCACCTTCTACCTGCTGCTGACGCTCGCGTGGGGCGTCGGGGCGTGGCTGCGCCAGAACCGGGCCGCCGAGGCGGAACGCCGCCGCCATGCCGAGGAGGCCGCCCGTACGGGGGAGCGCACGCGCATCGCCCGGGAGCTGCACGACGTCGTCACCCACCACGTGACGGCGATGGTCGTGCAGGCCGAGGCGGCGCGCTACCTGACGGGCAACCCGGACAAGCTGGAGCAGACCTTGACCGCGATCACCGGCACCGGCCGCCGGGCCGTCGGCGACCTGCGGCAGCTGCTCGACCTGCTCAACCCGGACCACAGCACAGGCGACCCGCGTACGCCCTCCGTCGGTGACCTGAACGCCATCGTCGACCAGACCCGGCAGGCTGGGCAGCCGGTCGAGTTCATCAGGGAAGGTACGCCGGCGGGGGTCACCGGCAGCGCCGAGGTGGCGGCGTACCGGGTGGTGCAGGAGGCGCTGACGAACGCGCTGAAGTACGCGCACGGCAGCCGGACCAGGGTTCACGTTCACCACGGGAAAGGGGAGACAACCGTGGAAATCAGCACCTACGGCTCCGGATCCGGCACCGCGTCCCCGGGCGGCAGCGGGCGCGGCCTCGCCGGGCTCCGCGAGCGGGTCACCGTCCTCGGCGGCGACTTCAGCGCGGGCGCGCAGGCCGACGGCGGCTTCCTCGTGCGGGCCCGGATCCCGGCCGGGAACCGGTCGTGACCGCGCCGATCCGGGTGCTGGTCTGCGACGACCAGGAGCTGATCCGCGTCGGTTTCGCGACGATCATCGACGCCCAGCCCGACATGGAGATCGTCGGCGCCTGCGGCGACGGGCGCGCGGCGGTCGACCTGGCCGCTCGGCTCCGGCCGGACGTGGTGGTGATGGACGTCCGGATGCCGGTGCTCGACGGCATCGAGGCGACCCGCCTGCTGGCCGGCGCTGGGGTCCCCGAACCGGTGAAGGTCCTCGTGGTGACGACATTCAACCTCGACGAGTACGTCTACGAGGCGCTGCGCGCGGGTGCCAGCGGCTTCCTGCTCAAGGACGCCCCACCGGCGCAACTGCTCAACGGCATCCGCACGGTCGCGACGGGCGCCGCGCTGCTGGCCCCGGAGGTGACCCGGCAACTGGTGGGCAGGTACGCGGCCCGCATCCGCTCGGCCGAGGGCACCGCGGACGGCGGCCCGCTGACCCCGCGTGAGCTGGAGGTGCTCCGGCTCATCGCGGAGGGCCTGTCCAACAGCGAGATCGCCGCGGCGCTGGTGATCAGCCAGGAGACGGTCAAGACGTACGTGTCCCGCATCCTCACCAAGCTCGACCTGCGCGACCGGGTGCAGGCCGTGGTGTACGCGTACCGCCGGGGCCTGGTGACCTGAGCGGCCCGCTGATCTTTCGCGGTGTCACGACAAAGGTGGCGCCGAGCACCCCCTGCCGTATGTCGGCCACAGCAGCAGAGCGCACCCGACGATTACGCGGCGTGATTGCCTGGGCCGAGGAGTGCTGGTTCAGCCTTGATGCCAGAGATGCATCAAGATGCACCTGTGGCATCAGGCCAGCAGAGACACCATGCCCCGCTGCCCCGCTGACCTGTCAGCCCTCCCCGCCCGTACCGCCGTGGTTGAGGTTGCTCGGTGCGGGCCGGACGCTGCCGGCGCTGCCGGCGACAATGGTTCACTGATTGATTTATTCAGCGTTTGATGTACTGTCGCGGGTCATGGAGACACTGACGTACGGGCAGGTGCTGGCGCGCTTCGGGCACGCCCTGTCCGACCCGGTCCGGGCCCGGCTGCTGCTCGCGCTGCGCGACGGCCCGGGCTATCCCGCCGAGCTGGCCGACCTGCTCGACACCAGCCGGCAGAACCTCTCCAACCACCTGGCCTGCCTGCGCGGCTGTGGCCTGGTCGTGGCGGTGCCCGAAGGCCGGCGGTCCCGCTACGAGCTGGCCGACCCCCGGCTCGCCCACGCCCTGGGTGACCTGCTCGGCCTGGTGCTGACCGTCGACCCGGCGGCCTGCCCGTCGGCTGACACCGACGACTGCTGCTGATGTCCGCCCAGCTGCCGCTCATCCCGATCGGGCCGACCCGACCGTCCGGACAGAACCGGTCGACCGGACAGAACCGGTCGACCGGCCCGGCCCAGCCGTCCGCCGCCCGGCAGGCGACACTCGCCCGGCGGATCCGCTGGTTCGTCGCCGCCACCATCACCTACAACGTGATCGAGGCGATCGTCGCGATCAGTGCTGGCACCGTCGCCTCCTCCACCGCGCTCATCGGGTTCGGCCTCGACTCGGTGGTCGAGGTGGCCTCCGCCGCCGCGGTCGCCTGGCAGTTCACCGGCGCCGACCACGAACGCCGCGAACGTCGGGAACGTGCCGCGCTGCGGGTCATCGCCTTGTCGTTCTTCGCCCTCGCCGGCTACGTCGGAGTCGAATCGGTACGGGCGCTGCTGGGCGCGCACCGGCCGGACCATTCCACGGTCGGGCTGGTCCTCGCCGCGCTGTCCCTGGCGGTCATGCCGGTGCTCTCGACCGCGCAGCGCCGCGCCGGACGGGAGCTCGGCTCGGTGTCGGCCGTCGCCGACTCCAAACAGACCCTGCTCTGCACCTACCTGTCCGCCGTCCTGCTCGTCGGGCTGGCGGTCAACTCGCTGTTCGGCTGGTGGTGGGCCGACCCCGCCGCCGCCCTCGTCATCGCCGCCGTCGCCGTCAAGGAAGGCCGGGAGGCCTGGCGCGGCGACACCTGCTGCGCCCCGACCGGGGCCACCCCTGGTTCGTGCGGCCAGCAACGGTGACGGCCGGCCGGGTGGCTACCATCGCCGGGTGAACGAGGCAGCCGACGAACGCAGGGCCGACCAGGGCAACACCGGCGGGCGGGGTGAGCAGGTCGCCCAGGGTGAACGGGGTGGCGAGCGGCGCGGCACGCTGTCGGTGGTGCCGACGCCGATCGGCAACCCACGTGACATCACATTGCGGGCGCTCGACGTGCTGCGTACCGCCGGACTGGTCGCCGCCGAGGACACCCGACGGGCCAGACGGCTGCTCGACGCGCACGAGATCAACGTCCGCGTCGTCAGCTGCTACGACCACAACGAGCAGGCCCGTACCAAGGAACTGCTTGCGGCGCTGAACGCCGGCACCGACGTCGCGTTGATCTCCGATGCCGGTACGCCGCTGGTCAACGACCCCGGCTACCTGGTGGTCGGGGCGGCGCTCGCCGACGGGCTGCGGGTCGACCCGCTACCGGGGGCGAGCGCCGCGCTGAGCGCGCTGGTCGGCTCCGGGCTGCCGGCCAACCGTTTCCTGTACGTCGGTTTCCTGCCCCGCAAGTCGGCGGCGCGGCGCACCGCGTTGACCGAACTCGCTTCGTTGTCCGCCACGTTGATCTTCTTCGAAGCGCCGCACCGGGTGGTGGAGATGCTGGCCGACGTACGCGAGGTGCTCGGCGACCGGTCGGCGGCGCTGGTGCGCAACCTGACCAAGTCGCACGAGGAGTGGCTGCGCGGCCCGCTGTCCCAGGTGCACGCCGAGCTGGCCGCCCGCGCCGAGGTCAAGGGCGAGATCACCGTGGTGGTGGAGGGCGTCCGGCGGGGTGAGTCGACCAACGGCGTCGGGGCCGGCGGCCTCGACCCGGACCGGGTGATCGAGCTGCTGCTCGGTGCCGGGCTGGACACCCGGACGGTACGGTCGTTGGCCGGCCAGTTGACCGGTCTGGCCCGCAACGAGGTCTACGACCGGGTGTCGGTGCTGCGCCCCCGCTGAAGGCGCCGGCATAGATCTATTGACATGCTCGAAACACGCTGAGAATATTCGAGTACTGCGGGTGGGAGCGCTCCCATCCGCTGCTTTCGATGCACGACCGCTGACGCGGCGCGCCGGGCAGAGCCTCGCCCGCGCCGCACGACCATCGAAAGGACCAGGCGTGTCGATACTCTCCCGGCGGCGGACCGTTCCGCTCGCTGTCACCGCGGTGGCGGCGCTGACCGCCACCGCCCTCACCGCCGCTGCCCCCGCGCAAGCGCAGGACGAGGCACCCGAACAGATCGTCAACGGCACCTTCGACGACGGTCACGCCCCCTGGTGGGGCACCCCCAACATCACCCTCGACTCCAGCAGCCAGCAGCTCTGCGCCGACATCCCCGGTGGCACCGTCAACCCGTGGGACGTCATCATCGGCCAGGACGACGTCCCGCTGGTCGCCGGCGAGACGTACGAATACAAGTTCTTCGCCACCGCCACCCCCAACAAGGTGATCCGGGCGCTGATCCAACTGCCGGTCGACCCGTGGACCCAGTTCATGGCGGCCAACCCCGAGGTCAGCGTCTCCGGCAACAACTACACGTACACCTTCACCGCCCCGACCGACCTGCCCAACGCCCAGGTCGCCTTCCAGGTCGGCGGCAGCACCGACCCGTGGCGGCTCTGCCTCGACGACGTGTCGCTGCGCGGCGGCGCCGAACCGGAGGAGTACGTGCCGGACACCGGACCCCGGGTACGGGTCAACCAGGTCGGCTACCTGCCGAAGGGGCCGAAGAACGCCACCCTTGTCACCGACGCCACCGACCCGCTGCCGTGGAAACTGTACGACTCAGGCGGCAAGGTCGTCGTCAACGGCAAGACGAAGCCGCGTGGGCTGGACGAATCCTCCGGGCAGAACGTCCACGCGATCACGTTCAGCCGCTTCGTCCGGCCCGGCACCGGCTACACGCTGGTCGCCGACGGCGAGACGAGCCACCCGTTCGAGATCGGCACCACCTTCTACACGCAGTTGCGTGCCGACGCGCTGAAGTTCTACTACACCCAGCGCAGCGGCATCGAGATCCTGGACGACCTGCGCCCCGGCTACGGCCGCCCGGCCGGGCACGTCGGCGTCGAACCCAACCAGGGCGACCTTGAAGTGCCCTGCCAGCCCGGCGTCTGTGACTACACCCTGGACGTCTCCGGCGGCTGGTACGACGCCGGTGACCACGGCAAGTACGTCGTCAACGGTGGCATCTCCGTCTACCAGCTGATGAGCGAGTACGAGCGTGGTCTGCGGGTCGGCCACGGCAAGCCGTGGCTGCAGCGTGACGGCGTGCTCGACCTGCCGGAGAGCGGCAACAAGCTGCCGGACATCCTCGACGAGGTCCGCTGGCAGCAGGAGTTCATGCTCAAGATGCAGGTCCCGGCCGGGCAACCGCTGGCCGGCATGGCCCATCACAAGATCCACGACGCCGCGTGGACCGGTCTGCCGCTGCTGCCGCACCTCGACTCCCAGCTGCGGGAGCTGCACCCGCCGTCGACCGCCGCCACGCTCAACCTGGCGGCCACCGCCGCCCAGGCGGCGCGGGTGTTCGCGCCGTACGACGAGGCCTTCGCCGACCGCAACCTGCACGCGGCCCGCGACGCGTGGGCGGCGGCCAAGGCCAACCCCGAGATGTACGCCGACCCGGCCGACGCCACCGGCGGCGGCGCCTACGATGACGTCGACGTCACCGACGAGTTCTACTGGGCGGCCGCCGAGCTCTACCTGACCACCGGGGAGCGCGAGTTCCGCGACTTCGTGCTCGCCTCGCCGCACCACACCGGTGACATCTTCGAGGAAGGCGCCTTCAGCTGGCAGTGGACCGCGCCGCTCGGCCGGATGGCGCTGGCCACGGTGCCGAACAGCCTGCCGGGCTGGTGGCAGGTGCGGGCGTCGGTGATCGAGGCGGCCGACCGCTACCTGGCCACGCTCAAGGCCCACCCGTACGGCATCCCGTACACCCCGGTCGGCAACATCTACGACTGGGGTTCGAACAGCGTCGTCGTCAACAACGCGATCGTGATCGCCACCGCCTACGACCTGACCGGCAAGGAGAAGTACCGCGACGGGGTGCTGCAGTCGATGGACTACATCTTCGGCCGCAACGCGCTGAACATCTCCTACGTCACCGGCTACGGCACGGTGTCGTCGCAGAACCAGCACTCCCGCTGGTACGCCCGGCAGCTCAACCCCGAGCTGCCGAACCCGCCGCGCGGCACGCTCGCCGGTGGTCCGAACTCGTCGATCCAGGACCCGGTGGCGCAGCGGCTGCTGACCGGCTGCGCGCCGCAGTTCTGCTACGTCGACGACATCGAGTCCTGGTCCACCAACGAGCTGACCATCAACTGGAACGCCCCGCTGGCCTGGATCGCGGCCTTCATCGTCGACCAGGGCCGCGGCTGATCCACACCCCTGCGCCGCCCGGGCGGGCACCGGACCGTGGAGGTCAGAACGTGTAGGTCCGGGCGACGGTCACCAGTTCGCTGGTGTGCGAGCCGGCCACCCCGACCCCGGTCGGCCGGGGAGTGAACCCGGGCAGGTCGGCCAGGCCGTCGCTACCGTCGGCCACCCGTACCCGGACCGGGTCGGCGGCGGCGTCCGCGCCGTCGCCGACCCGCAGCACCAGCACGACCTCCAGCCCCTGCGGCGGCGGGGCGTGGAACACCGTCCCGAAGCTCCACCCGTCGCCGGACGAGGTGCCGGTCGGCTCGACCGGCACCTCCCGGCCGGCGACCGTCGCCGACACCATCTCGGGCCCGTCGGCCGCCACGTGCAGCCCCACCAGCCGGACCGGTCGCTGCTGCAGCAGCCGCAACCGCAGGGTCCGCAGCCCGTCGGCGGCCACCCCGCTGTCGTCGAGCAGGTCCAGCGCCGGGGCCGGCAGGTCCGCCGCCTCGGCCGGCCCGGTACGCAGTGGATGGTCGCCGATCAGCGGGAACTCGTCCGCCACCGAGGCGGTCTGGTCGACGTACCCGGCGGTCCACGGCTGCGGCCGGGTCTCCCGGCTCAACCAGCGGGCCTCACCGGAGTCGGTGTCCAGCGCGTACATCAGCTGGGTCGGCACCGGATGGTCGGCGTCGAACCGGTCCATGACGAAGCCGACCACGGCCAGCACCAGCGCGGCGAGCCCGGCGGCGACCGCCGGCACCGGCCCGGCCCGGCGGGCCCGGACCGCGGCGACGCCGCGCTGCCCGCCGGCCTGCGGCAGCAGCAGGTCCAGCACCGGCAACGTGGCCAACGCCAGCAGTGTCGCCACGAACGCGGCGGCGGCGGCCAGGCCCATGCCCAGCGCCGGGAAGAGCAACACCACCGTCGGCGCCAGCAGCAGCACGCCGACCGTCGCCCCGGCGGCCAACGCCACCACCGGCCACGGGCCGGTGATCCGCAGCGACAGCGCGACCAGGCAACCGGCCGTGCCGGCCAGCGCCGGCAGCGTCGCCAGGTACGACCCGCCGGGGGCGAGGGCGGCGAGCAGCAGACCGATCAGGGCCAACCAGGCCAGCCCCCCGACGGCCAGCGCCGCCGGGCCGACCCGCCGCCGCAGCAACGCGTACCAGGTGAAGATCACGGCCGTGGTCAGCGCCAGCACCGCCAGCCGGTACGGCACCGGCCGGTACGGGTCGAGCAGGTCGGCGTACTCCGGCCGGAGCCGGACCACGACGGTCCACAGCAGCTGCGCGGCGGCCGACGCGGCGACCAGCGGGATCGCCGCCAGCCCGAACCCGGCGGCGAGTCGCGGCCAGTCGGCCCGGCCGCGTCGCCGGGTCGCCCAGGCCAGTACGCCGACCGCGACGGCGGCCAGCACCGCCAACGGCCAGGTCAGCGCGCCGGAGTAGCGGGCCAGCCCGAGCGGGGTGGGAAAGTAGGTGGCGTCGGAGTCGGCGGACAGCGCCGGGATGTCCGCCGCGCCGAACCCGCGTGCCAGGCCGAGGGTGTTGTCGCCGTGGTGCTGCAGGCTGGCCCGGTCCATCGACCCGGGGGTGTCCTGCGGGGTGTGGTAGACGGCCGATCCGTCGATGTACGCCGAGTTCAGCCCGGCGAAGCCGGCGTCCAGGAACGGGGTGAAGTCGGTGTCGTTGGGCAGCAGCCGGTAGACCTCGACGGCGAACGACGTGCCGACCGGGTGCGGGGCGGCCCGGCCGAACACGTCGACCAGGGCGGCGTTGTCGCGGGACGTCTCGAAGGTGACCACCGGCCCGCCGCTGCCCCGCGCCTCCAGGTTGAGCACCACGCTGTCGTCGGCGTCGGCCAGCGGATGCCCGGCGACGAACGCCGCCGCCCCGCACAGGCAGGCCTCCTCGGCGTCGGTGAACAGCAGCACCACGTCGTTACGCGGCCGGTCACCTCCGGTGATGGCGCGGGCCACCTCCAGCAGGGTGCCGACGCCGGCGCCGTCGTCGTTGGCCCCCGGACTCACCTGGACCGAGTCGTAGTGGGTGACCAGCACGACCCGTCCGGTCGGGTCGGTCCCCGGGATCTGGGCGACCACGTTGCGTACCCGGGCCAGGGTGGCGCCGCTGGCCGCGCCGCTGAGCTGCCCGGCCTCGACACCGACCGCGTCCTGCGTCTGCGGTGCCAGCCCCAGCCCGGTCAACGTGTCGACCAGGTAGTCGCGGACCTCGTCGTTGGCGGCGCTGCCGGTCGGGTGCGGCCGCCGGGCGATCCGTTCGATGTGCTGGTGGGCCCGGTCCACGCTGAACTCGGTGGCCGGCGCGTCGACGCCACGCGGCGCGGGTGGGCGCAGGTCGACCAGTGCGGCGGCGGCCACCAGGCCGAGGGCGGCCAGCGCGGCGAGCGCGGCAGCCGGCCGCCGTCGGGGCCGGGCGAACGCCCGGTGGGCGGCGGCGACGAGGGGTACGCCCATGGTGCTCTCCTGCGCTGCGGGGGTAAAGGTGCCTACATCCTGCCCAACCTCGGCCGGCCGGGTCACCGGGCATCGGCCGGGTGGCCTAGTTTGTGAATGTTCCCGTAGTTGTGTGCCCTGGTCGGCTGGGAGACGATCAGCGGGTCATCGAGAAGGAGCCCACCATCGATACTCACCTGGCTCGGCGGCGGACCAGTAGCAGGCCGGTATGACCGGTTCGTCAGTCGTTCCGCCCCGTTCCTATCCTCGGTCCGAGCCGGGCCCGCCGATTCCTGTCCCGCCGGCGGAGCGGCTGCGGGTGCTGCTGGTCGAGGACGACGAGGCCGACGCGTTCCTGGTCGGCGAGCTGCTGGCCGAGGCGCAGGCGGCCGTCGACCTGGTGGTGGCGAACAGCCTGAACCAGGCCCGGGAGCGGATCGCCGGGGTCGACTGCGTCCTGCTCGACCTGGGTCTGCCGGACGCGCAGGGGCTGGACGGTCTGCGCCGGGTGCTCGGCGTGGCCGGCCGGGCGGCGGTCTGCGTACTGACCGGGCGTCAGGACGAGCACCTCGGCATCGGCGCGGTCACCGAAGGTGCCCAGGACTACCTGGTCAAGGGCCAGGTCGACGGGGTCCTGCTGAGCCGGGCGCTGCGGTACGCCGTCGAGCGCAAGCGGGCCGACGAGAACGCCCGCCGGCTTCGGGAGGTCGAGCTGCGGCAGGCCGAGTCGGCCCGGCTGGAGCGCGGCCTGCTGCCGCAGCCGCTGATGGACACCGACGAGGTGTCGGTGCACACCTTCTACCGGCCGGGTCGGCACGCCGCGCTGATCGGCGGCGACTTCTTCGACGTGGTGCAGACCACCCCGGAACGGATCGACCTGATCGTCGGCGACGTCTGCGGGCACGGCGTCGACGAGGCCGCGCTCGGGGTCGAGCTGCGGGTCGCCTGGCGGGCGCTGGTGCTGGCCGGGGTGGCCGACGACGCGGTGCTGCCGGCGCTGGAGCAGGTGCTGATGAGCGAGCGCCGGCTGCGGGAGATCTTCGCCACGGTGGCCGCCGTCCGGCTGGACCTGGCCGCGAACCGGGCCACTGTACGGTTGGCGGGACATCCGCCGCCGCTGCTGTTCCGCCACGGCCAGGTCGTGCCGGTGCCCGCCCCGGGCGGCCTGCTGCTCGGCGTCCACCCCCGCCCTCCCCGCGCCTTCGAGGTGGAGTTCGACGCCGATGAGTGGTCCCTGTTGATGTACACCGACGGTCTGATCGAGGGGCGGCTCGGCGACTCCGACGAACGGCTGGACGTGGCCGGCCTGCAGCGGCTGGTGGCCGAGCCGGCGGCCCGGGACGTCCCGCTGCCGGCGCTGCCCGGCTGGCTGGTCGGGCAGGCCGAGGAAATCAACGGTGGCCCGCTCGCCGACGACGTGGCGATGCTGCTGGTCAGCCGGGGCGGTGGCCGGTGACCGTCGGCCCGGTCGGCCGGTTGACGCTGCGCGCCCGGGTGACGCTGCTCTGCGTGGTGGTGGGCGGCCTGCTGGCGGTGCTGGCCGGCGGCGCGGCCCTGGTCGCCCGGGCCAACCAGGACCACATCGACACCGTACTGACCCAGGTCGGCCCGCTGCGGGCCGACGCGGAGAGCCTGCTGACCGTGCTGGTCGACCAGGAGACCGGGGTACGCGGCTACGCGGTCTCCGGCGACCCGGCCGATCTCGAACCGTACCGGCAGGGGGTCGCCCGGGAGCGGCAGCTGCTCGACCACATGCTCGGGCTGACCGGCCCGGACGACCCGCTGCGCGCCCAGATCGAGGCGGTCGCCGACCAGTCGCAGCAGTGGCGCGACCGGGTCGCCGAGCCGGCGATCGCCGCCGTCGAGGCGGACGGGACCGCCGCCGGGCAGACGCTGCTCGACGACGCCGCCCGGCAGCGGTTCGACACGCTGCGGACCGACGTCGACCAGTTGCAGGCGGACATCCTGGTGGTCCGGGACCAGGTCGCGGCGGACGCCCGGGGCACCAGCCGGACGCTGGCCGGCCTGCTGGCCGTCGCGGCGGCGGTGGTGGTGCTGGCCGGGGTGGTGCTGCTGATGTCGCTGAACCGCCTGGTGATCGGCCCGGTCACCGGTCTCGCCGCCCAGGTGCGGCAGGTGGCCAACGGCGCGTACCAGCGGGACATCGCCAACGTCGGGCCGCCGGAGCTGGCCGCGTTGGCCAGCGACGTCGACGGCATGCGGCGCAAGATCGCCGCCGATCTGGCCGAGGTACGGGAGTCCCGGGAACGGGTCGAGTGGGTGAACAGCCAGCTGCAGCAGCAGGCCGAGGAGCTGGTCCGGTCCAACCGTGACCTGGAGCAGTTCGCCTACGTGGCGTCGCACGACCTGCAGGAGCCGCTGCGCAAGGTGGCCAGCTTCTGCCAGCTGCTGCAGCGCCGGTACGCCGGTCAGCTGGACGCCCGCGCGGACCAGTACATCGCCTTCGCGGTCGACGGCGCGCAGCGGATGCAGCGGCTGATCAACGACCTGCTGGCGTTCTCCCGGATCGGCCGGGTGACCTCCGGTTTCACCGAGGTCGACCTGAACAAGGTGATGACCGAGGTGGCCGGCCAGACCGAGGCGAGCCGGGAGTACGCCGGCGGCGAGTTGACCTGGTCGCAGTTGCCGGTAATCCCCGGTGAGGAGCCGTTGCTGACGAATCTGCTGGTCAACCTGGTCAGCAACGCGTTCAAGTTCCGCCAGCCGCAGGTGCCGCCCCGGGTGGAGATCTCCGCCCGTGAGCTGGACGGCGAGTGGGAGATCAGCTGCCGGGACAACGGCATCGGGATCGAGGCCGAGTTCGCCGACAAGATCTTCGTGATCTTCCAGCGGCTGCACTCGAAGGACGCCTACCCGGGCACTGGGATCGGGCTGGCGATCGGCAAGAAGATCGTCGAGTACCACGGCGGCCGGATCTGGGTGGACACCCAGGTCGACGAGGGTACGGCGATTCGTTTTACGCTTCCGGTGACCGCCCGCCCGGACCCGGCGTCCGCCGCGTCGGCTGACGGCGGCTGACGGCGGCGCGGACAAGGAGGCGATGGCGTGATGACCGAACCGGACGGCAAGAGCCCGATAGAGGTGCTGCTGGTCGAGGACGATCCGGGTGACGTGCTGATGACCCAGGAGGCGTTCGAGGAGCACAAGGTCCGTAACCGGCTCACCGTCGTCTCCGACGGCGCCGAGGCGCTGGCCTACCTGCGCCGGGAGGGCAAGTACGCCGACGCGGTGCTGCCCGACCTGATCCTGCTCGACCTGAACCTGCCCCGGCGCGACGGCCGTGAGGTCCTCGAAGAGATAAAGAAGGACGACGAGCTGTGCCGGATCCCGGTGGTGGTGCTCACCACCTCGCAGGCCGACCAGGACATCCTGCGCTCCTACCAGTTGCACGCGAACGCGTACGTGACCAAGCCGGTGGACTTCGAGCGGTTCATCGCGGTGATCCGGCAGATCGACGAGTTCTTCGTCAGCGTGGTGAAGCTGCCCCCGCGCGGCTGAGACATGATCGACGAGGTGGGTGAGCTGCTGCGGGAGGCGGCGGCGCGGGCGGTGCTGCCCTGGTTCAACCAGCTGTCCGCCGAGCACATCACCGAGAAGGCCCCGGGTGACCTGGTCACCGTCGCCGATCAGCAGGCCGAGGAGGTCATCGCGGCCGGGCTGCGCCGGCTGGCGCCGGGTTCGGTGGTGGTCGGTGAGGAGGCGGTCGCCGTCGATCAGCGGCTGCTGCGCCGGCTGCGCGACGCCGGCCGGGTCTGGCTGGTCGACCCGATCGACGGTACGGCGAACTACGCGGCCGGCCGTCGGCCGTTCGTGATGATGGTGGCCCTGCTCGCCGCCGGTGCGCCGGTGGCGAGCTGGATCCTCGACCCGGTGGCCGGGTCGCTGGTGTCGGCCGAGCGCGGGTCCGGTTGCTGGGTGGACGGGGTACGGCTGACGTCGCCGTCGGCCACGCCACCGGTGGACCGGCTGCGCGGGGCGGTGCCGCTGGAGTATCTGCCGGTGCCGGTGCGGGCCGCCGTCGAGGCCGGCGGTGACCGGGTGGGTGCGGTGCTGCCGGGGCAGCGCTGCGCCGGCCGGGAGCACTGGGACATCGCCGCCGGCGAGCAGGACTTCGCGGTGTTCTGGCGGACCTTGCCGTGGGATCACGTGCCGGGCACGCTGCTGGTGCGGGAGACCGGTGGGGTGGCGATGCGGCTGGACGGCAGCCCGTACGACTTCACCGACGACCGGTCGGGGCTGCTGGTGGCCCGGACCGACGCGGCCTGGCAGGAGGTACGGGCGGCGCTGTTGCCGGGCGGGTGACCCTCAGCCGCCGGCCGGCTGCCAGTCGACGGCGAGGCTTTCCCGGGCGCCGGCGCGTTCCAGGTGTTCGCCGACGAGGTACTCGACCCGGGCGAGCCCGATGTCGTCGTCGCTGTCGGCGTGCAGGGTGAGGCTGTCGTCGGTGGCGTCGATCCGGCAGGTGCCGAAACCGAAGTCGATCAGCCCCTGGTCGGCGGTCCATTTGACCGGTACGGCGGTGGCGAAGTGTTCGCACAGGTGGGTCAGGTGGCGCCGCGACCGTGGGGTCCGGACGTGAGCCTCGGATCGTGGCACCGGAATCCTCACTGGAGACTGTGGATAAGGTTAGGCTAGCTTAATTTACTGGCCAGCTGCGGCACCGCCGGGATGGCTCTACGACACACCGACGGCCACAATCCGTAACCGCACTGATTTTGCGTGATGAGTTCATTGCTGCAGGTAATAGTTGGGACTCGACTGCGCACCATCTGCATAGTGTGGTAATGCACTCGACGCGCCGGTGTTCCAGTGGCGACGGTGAAATCCGGTAAGCTGTGCCCGGTTTACGGACCGCGAGTTACCAGACCGCGAGCTGACAAGTGATCCAGGAGGACGCGACAGTGGTCGGCACGACGATAATCCGGCGGCGCTCCGGTGCGGCGGCGTCACTCGTTGCGCTGGTCACCGCGATCGCGCTGGTGATCGGCACACCGGTCGCCTCGGCCGCGCCCGACGCCCCGGACGAAGGCGACAACAAGAGCCTGCGCGAGGTCCTGGAAGCCGCCTCCAAGGGGCACATCGAAGCAAAGGCCAAGCTGGACAACTCCAAGAAGCGCCAGAAGGAGCTGACCGCCCAGTACGACGCCGTACAGGATCGGCTCGTCTCGCTCACCGACGAGGTCGGGCTGATGGCGGCCGAGTCCTACCGGGTGGGGCGGCTGACCTCGGTCACCCTGCTGCTGAACAGCGCCTCCCCGGCCGACATGCTGGACCGCGCCGCCGGGCTGGAGGTGATGGCCCAGCGGGAGGGCCGCAACCTGCGGGCGCTCACCGAAGCTCACGAGCAGGCCGCCCGGGCCAAGGCCGCGATCGACAACGAGGTACGGGAGCAGGAAAAGCAGGTCGCCATCATGGCCCGCAAGAAGCAGGACGCCGAGCGTGCCCTGGCGGCCGTCGGCGGCCAGTCCAGCGGCGGATTCGTCAGCACCACCTCGGCCGCCGCCAAACCCGCGCCCCGCAACTCCGACGGCTCCTGGCCCTCCGAGTCCTGCAACGTCGACGACCCGACCACCTCCGGCTGCATCACGCCGCGCACCCTGCACGCCTTGAACCAGGCAAAGGCGGCCGGCTTCACCCGGTACGTCTCCTGCTTCCGTAACGGCGGCAGCGGCGAGCACCCCAAGGGCCGGGCCTGCGACTTCTCCGCCGAAGCCGGCGGATTCCAGAACCGCGCCGCCACCGGCGGCAACCGCACGTACGGCAACAACCTCGCCAGCTACTACATCAACAACGCCGACCGGCTCGGTGTGCTCTACGTCATCTGGTACCGGCAGATCTGGATGCCCGGCACCGGTTGGCGGTCGTACAACGGCGGCGGCAGCCCGGCCGGCGACCACACCAACCACGTGCATCTGTCGATGCTCTGACCTAACCACGTGCATCTCTCGATGCTCTGACCTGGCCTCCGTGCATCCCGCTCGACCTCCGGTCGGGCGGCGGGCCGGATGCGTACCATCACTGCGATGGACTCGCCACCACCGGACGTCGCCACCGACAGCGCCGACCCGGCAGACTCCGCCGCCGGCACCCAGCCCGCAGCCGGCACCCAGGTCGAGGCACCGCCGGCCACGCCGCTGCGGCCCGGCCTGGCCGCCGCGCTGGTCTTCGTCTCCAGCGGCGCCGTACTGGTGCTGGAGATCGTCGCGCTGCGGCTGGTCGGGCCGTACATCGGGGTGACCCTGCAGACCAACAGCGCGGTGATCGGCGTCGCGCTGGCCGCGATCGCCTACGGCACCTGGATCGGTGGCCGGATCGCCGACCGCCGCGACCCCCGCCCGCTGCTGCCGGCCGCGCTGGTCCTCGCCGGGATCACCACCGCGATCACCCTCCCGCTGGTGCGGTACGCCGGTGAACTACTGCGCGGCAGCGCCGTGGTGGGCATCCTGCTGCTCACCATGGTGGCCATCGTGCTGCCGGCCGCGCTGCTCTCGGCGGTCACCCCACTGGTGATCAAACTCCAGCTCGGCGACCTGAACCGCACCGGCGAGGTGGTCGGCAAGCTGTCCAGCATCGGTACGCTCGGCGCGATCACCGCCACCCTCGGCACCGGCTTCTTCCTGGTCGCCACGCTACCCAGCAGCGTGATCATGATGACGTTGGCGCTGCTGCTCGGCGGCTGCGGCATCGCCCTCGGGGTGCATCTCCACCTGCACCGCACCCGGCCACCCGCCACGACCACCGCCACCGGCGGCACCGCAGGCGGCGGCCGGGCCGGCACCGCCACCCGGGCCGCCGTCGCCGTGATCGGGCTGCTCGCCGTCGGCCTCGCCGTCGTCGCACCCGACCCGTGCGACGTGGAAACCGAGTACCACTGCGCCACCGTGCAGGCCGACCCGGACCGCGACTCCGGCCGGCTGCTGCTGCTCAACTCGGCCCGGCACTCGTACGTGGACCTCGACGACCCCACCCATCTGGAGTTCGCCTACACCAAATGGATCGGCGCCGCCCTCGACGTGACCGCCCCACCCGCAGAACCGCTCGACGCGCTGCACCTCGGCGGCGGCGGCTTCACCATGCCCCGGTACCTCAGCGCCACCCGGCCGGGCACCCGCAACACCGTCTACGAGATCGACGGTGGACTGGTCGACCTGGGCGTGCGGAAGCTCGACGTACAGCCGGGTCCCGACCTGGCCGTGGTGGTCGGCGACGCCCGGATCCTGGTCACCGACCTGCCCACGGACAGCGTCGACGTGGTCGTCGGGGACGCCTTCGGGCACCTGGTGGTGCCCTGGCACCTGGCCACCCGGGAAATGGCCGCCGAGATCCGCCGGGTGACCCGACCGGACGGCATCTACCTGCAGAACGTGATCGACTACCCGCCACTACGGTTCATCCAGGCCGAGGTGGCCACCGTCGCGGCCGAGTTCCCCGAGGTGGCCCTGATCACCCGGCCGGGGGCGTCGACCCGGCTCAGCGGCAGCAACTTCGTCATCCTCGCCGCCGACCGACCGCTGCCGTTGGACGAGGTACGGGCCCGGTTGACCGCTTCGGTCGGCGCCGAGTTCGATCTGCTCGCCGGGGACGAACTGACCGATTTCGTGGCCGACGCGCAGCCGCTCACCGACGACTATGCCCCGGTCGACCAGCTGCTTGTCGCCCCCTGATGCGTTTCCGCAGGTGTAGCTTGGGCCAGATCGGGCAACTCGGGTGTCATGGGCGGGGTGGCGAACGACTGCGGGCAACTGCTCGGTGACCGGTACCGGCTGATCCAACGGCTCGGCACCGGCGGGACGTCGGTGGTCTGGCGCGGCTACGACGAGATCCTCGACCGGCAGGTCGCGATCAAGGTCCTCGCCCCGCAGTACGCCCCCGACCAGGTGTTCCGCCACCGGATCCGGGTGGAGGCGCAGGCCGCCGCCCGGCTGTGCCACCCACACATCACCAACGTCTACGACTACGGCGAAGCCGTCCGGGACGAAGCCACCCTGCCGTACGTGGTGATGGAGCTGGTGGACGGCGAGTCGCTGGCCACCCGGCTGCGCCGGAAACACATCCTGTCCTGGCGGGACGCGGTGGTCGCCTGCGCCGAGGTCGCCTCGGCGCTGGCCGCCGCGCACGCCACCGGCGTCGTCCACCGCGACGTCACCCCGGCCAACGTCATGCTGACCAGCACCGGAGCGAAGGTCGTCGACTTCGGTATCTCCGCGTTGGCCGGCGAGAGCGACGTCGGCCCCGACGGCAACCTGCTCGGCACCCCGGCGTACCTGGCGCCGGAGCGCCTCAACGGCGGCCAGGTCTCCCCGGCCACCGACGTGTACGCCGTCGGCCTGCTGCTCTACCGCTCACTCACCGGCCGGCTGCCCTGGCAGGCCGCGAGCGTCACCCAGATGCTGCGGGCACACCTGCACACCGTGCCCGACCCGATGCCGCCGGTCGCCGGACTGCCGGCCGAGGTGGTCGACCTCACCCTGCGGTGCCTGGCCAAATGCCCGGCGGACCGGCCGACCAGCGAGGAGGTGGCGAAGACGTTGGCGGCCTCCGTCGGGGTCGCCGCCGGGCTGTCGCCGTCGATGGTGGCGCCGCTACCGAACCGGCCGGGCTCCGACACCGACGGCGGCACCGACGACGGCCCGCCACCCGTCGGCGTCGACGTCACCTGCGGGCTGGAGGTCACCGGGCTGGACCTGCCGGTCGCGACCGGCACCGGCCGACGCCGCCGGCTGCGGACCTCGTGGGTGCAGCGCCGGGCGGAAGCCGTGGTGATCGGGGTCGGCCTGATGCTGCTCAGCGCCCTGGTCTGGGCCGGAGCCGGTGCCACGCCGGCCACCGACCGATTCCGCGAGGCGGTGGCCGCGCCGCCGGACTTCGGGCTCGCCGCCCAGTCCTCGGTGCCCTGCCGGGTCGAATACACGGTGCGCGGCGACTCCGGGCGGGAGTTCGTCGCGGCGGCCACCGTCACCAACACCGGTTCCGCCGAGCTGACCGACTGGTCGCTGCGCTTCGCCTTCCCCGGCACCCAGCGGCTCACCGCGGTGCGGGGCGGGCAGTGGGAACAGCAGGGCGGCGACGTACGGCTGCGGCCGGCGGCCGACGCCACCACCCTGGCCCCGGGGGCGACCGCGCAGCTCCAACTGGCCGGTGACTACGACGGGGTCAACACGCTGCCGCTGGAGTTCCACCTCGACGAGCTGATCTGCGGCGTGTCCGTCGCGGCGGTCCCCGGGCAGGCGGCGGGCGCGACGACCGAACTGCTGGAAACGGCGACCGGTCAGCCCGCCACCGACCCGTCCCCGGTCCGGTAGGACACCGGTGGGCGGTCCGGCTCTGATGACGCGGTAGGTACGGGTTCAGGTGGCGGCGGCGAACCGCTGCACCTGTTCGGTGGTGCCGGAGACGATCAGCAGGGCACCTTCGCGCAGCTCAGTGTCGCCGTCGGCGTAGGTGAAGCGTTCCCCCGGTATCTTCACCCCGATCACCGTCACCCCGTACCGCGACCGCAGGTCGGTCTCGCCGAGCCGCCGGCCCGCCGTACCGCTCGGCAGCCGGGTCTCGGCGATCGAGAACCCGTCGTCGAACTCGATGAAGTCGAGCATCTTGCTGGTGATCAGGTGTGCCACCCGGTCGCCCATCGCGGCCTCCGGATAGATGACGTGCCGGGCGCCGACGGAACGCAGAATCTTGCCGTGCTTGCCGGAGACCGCCTTGGCCCACACCTCGGTGACGCCGATCTCGGCGAGGCTGAGCACGGTCAACACGCTGGCCTCGACGTCCGAGCCGATGCCGACCACCACCCGCTGGAAGTCCCGCAGACCCAGTTGACGCAGCGCCTCGGTGTCGGTCGAGTCGGCCTGCACCACGTACGTCAGCCGGTCCGCCCAGTGCTGGACCACCGCCGGGCTGGAGTCGACGCCGAGCACGTCGAAGCCCATCCGCAGCATCGAGTCGGCGACCTGGCCGCCGAACCGGCCGAGCCCGATGATGACTGCGGTCCGGGTGGACCTGGTGCCGGTACGGTCAGCCAACGATGGGTCGCTCCTCCGGGTAGTGGAACCGCCGCCGCCGGGTGTTCAACGCGATCGCCGAGCCCAACGTGACGCTGCCGATCCGGCCGACGAACATCAGCCCGGCGAGCAGCACCTGAGCGGGGTCGGGCAGGTCACCGGTGATCCCGGTGGACAGCCCGGTCGTGCCGAACGCCGACGTCACCTCGTACAGCGCCTGCTCGCCGCCGATGTCGTCGGTCAGGCTGATCAGCGCCAGCGTGCCGGCCCCGACCAGCGCCACCCCGATCAGTGCCACGGTCAGCGCCTGGCGTTGGCTGGCCGCCGCGATCCGGCGCCGGCCGATCACCACGTCGTGCTCGCCGCGCAGCTCCGACCAGATGACGAAGGCCAGCAGAAAAAAGGTGGTCACCTTGATGCCGCCGGCGGTGCTGGCGCTGCCACCGCCGATGAACATCATCCCGATGGAGACCGCCGTCGTCTCCGGGTTGAACGCTCCGTTGTCGACCGTGTTGAACCCGCCGGACCGGGTCATCACGTCCTGGAACAGCGCGGCCAGCAGCTTCTCCGGCAGGTCGAGCGGACCGAGGGTACGCGGGTTGGCCCACTCGAAGGTGAGCATGCTGACGAAGCCGGTGCCGATCAGCGCCAGCGTGCCCCACACGGTCAGCCGGGTGTGCACCGACCAGCGCTGCGGCCGGCCGTGCTCGCGGGCCAGCTCGAACAGGGCCGGGAAGCCGAGCCCGCCGACCACCACACCGACGATCAGCGGCAGGCAGATCCACCAGTCGCCGACGAACTGGACCAGCCCGTCGGAGTAGAGGGCGAAGCCGCCGTTGTTGAACGCCTGGACGGCGTGGAACAGCCCGTACCACAGGGCCCGGGGCGGCGGGTAGTCGTAGTGCAGCCACAGCCGGGCGGCCAGGATGAGGGTGATCGCCGTTTCGGCGCCGAGCATCGTCGCCGCGATCCGCAGCAGCACCCGCCGGATGTCGGACAGCGCGAGGCTGTTGGTCTCGGCCTGCGCGGTGAGCCGGCTGCGCAGCCCCAGCCGGCGGGAC
The DNA here is from genome assembly GCF_003751085.1 of Micromonospora sp. Llam0. NCBI lineage: Bacteria > Bacillati > Actinomycetota > Actinomycetes > Micromonosporales > Micromonosporaceae > Micromonospora > Micromonospora sp. Llam0. The sequence continues at coordinate 1,342,018 of NZ_RJJY01000002.1, forward strand.
ACCAGCAGGCCGAGCAGGGTGGCCAGCGACATGATCCCGAAGCCGCCGAGCTGGGTGAGCAGGGTGATCAGCGCCAAGCCGAGCGGCGTCCAGTAGGCCGGGGTGTCGGTGACGGCCAGCCCGGTCACGCAGACCGCCGAGGTGGCGGTGAACAGGGCCGTGACAAAGGGTGCCGCGTCGGGTCCCTGGCGGCTGGCCGGCACCATCATCAGTACGGTGCCCACGGCGATCGCCCCGAGGAACGCGATCGGCACGATCCGGGCGGGGTTTCGCAGCGGCCGGCGCATCACAGATGTCATACCACCGCAAAACCGAAAAAAACCGGAGATCGATCGGCATTCATGTGATAGTCGGCCGGTCACCGTCCGCCCGTCGCCCGCAGGTCTCCCACCCGTCGTCCCGGGCGTCTTCACTGACGCCCGACCGCGCCCCGGGAACCCCTGTGAGGAGACGACGTTGTCGCGTACTCTGCCGATCATGCTGCTCGCCGGCACCCTGCTGGCCACCATGGCGATCCCGTCCGCCGCCACCGCGACCGACCCGGCGGCCCGCGGCAAGCCGCAGGCCGAGCCGAAACCACTGGTCATCGCGCACCGAGGGGCCAGCGGCTACCGGCCGGAACACACCCTGGAGGCGTACCGGCTGGCGATCCGCCAGGGCGCCGACTACATCGAGCCCGACCTGGTGTCGACCGCCGACGGGGTGCTGGTCGCCCGGCACGAGAACGAGATCTCCGGCACCACCGACGTCGCCGACCGCGCCGAGTTCGCCGACCGGCGGACCACCAGAACCATCGACGGGCGCTCCGTCACCGGCTGGTTCACCGAGGACTTCACCCTGGCCGAGCTGCGTACCCTGCGAGCCGTGGAGCGGCTGCCGCAGGTCCGGCCGACCAACACGGCGTTCGACGGCGAGTTCGCGGTGCCGACCCTGCAGGAGGTCATCGACCTGGCCCGGTCGCAGAGCCGCCGGCTGGGCCGGACCATCGGCATCTACCCGGAGACCAAGCACCCCACCTACTTCCAGTCGATCGGACTGCCGCTGGAGGAGCCGCTGGTCGACACGCTGCGACGCAACAAGCTGACCCGGCGTACCGACGCGGTGTTCATCCAGTCCTTCGAAACCGCCAACCTGCGCAAGCTGAGCCGGATGACCAACGTGCGGCTGGTGCAGCTGCTCGGCGGCAGCGGCCGGCCGTACGACTTCGTCGTGGCCGGTGACCCGCGCGGCTACGCCGACCTGGCCACCCCGGACGGGCTCGCCTGGATCAGCCGGTACGCCGACGCCATCGGACCCACCAAGGACCTGATCGTGCCGCGCGACGCCGACGGCGCGCTGCTGGCCCCGACCTCGCTGATCCGCGACGCCCACCGGGCCCGGCTGGCGGTGCACGCCTGGACGTTCCGGGCGGAGAACCAGTTCCTGCCGGCCGACCACCGCATCGGCACCGACCCGGCCGCCCGGGGCGACATCACCGCCGAGTACGAGCTGTTCTACAGCCTCGGGCTGGACGGGCTGTTCGCCGACCACCCGGACACCGCGGTGGCGGTCCGCGCCGCCACCCGCTGACCGGTCCTTGCTACGGTCCATGGCATGACCGTGGACCGGGCCGAGTTGCGCGAACGCGCCGGGCAGACGCTGCACCGGCTGGCCGGGCCGGGCGCGACGTTGCGCGACGACCAGTGGCGGGCCATCGAGGCGCTGGTCGTCGACCGGCGGCGGGTGCTCTGCGTACAGCGCACCGGGTGGGGCAAGTCGGCGGTCTACTTCATCGCCACCGCGCTGCTGCGCGCCGGCACCGGCCCGGCTACCTCGGCCGGGTCGGCGCCGACCGCGCCAGCCGGGCCGACGGTGATCGTCTCGCCGCTGCTGGCGTTGATGCGCAACCAGGTGGCCGCCGCCGAACGGGCCGGCATCCAGGCCCGCACGATCAACTCCGCCAACCTCGACGAGTGGGACACCGTCAGCGCGGAGATCCGGGCCGGCGCGGTCGACGTACTGCTGATCAGCCCGGAGCGGCTGAACAACCCGGACTTCCGGGACAACGTGCTGCCCAGCCTGGCCGCCACCACCGGCCTGCTGGTCATCGACGAGGCGCACTGCGTGTCGGACTGGGGGCACGACTTCCGCCCCGACTACCGGCGGATCCGGACCTTCCTGCACGAGCTGCGCCCCGGCACGCCGGTGCTGGCCACCACCGCGACCGCCAACACCCGGGTCACCGACGACGTCGCCGAACAGCTCGACGCCACCAGCGCCGCTGGTGGCGCTGGTGGCGCTGGTGGCGCTGGCGAGGGCGGGGCCGGCAGGCTCGGCGACACGCTGGTGCTGCGCGGCCCGCTGGACCGCCAGTCGCTGCGGCTGGCCGTACTGGACCTGCCCGGCACCGCGCACCGGCTCGGCTGGCTCGCCGACCACCTGGACACGCTGCGCGGCTCCGGCATCGTCTACACGCTCACCGTCGCGGCGGCCGCCGAGACCGCCGAGTTCCTGCGGTCCCGGGGCTACGCCGTCGCCGCGTACAGCGGCCAGTCCGACGACGCGCAACGCCGCGCCGCCGAACAGGACCTGCTGGACAACAAGATCAAAGCCCTGGTGGCGACGTCCGCGCTCGGCATGGGCTTCGACAAGCCGGACCTCGGATTCGTGGTGCACCTCGGCGCACCGCCGTCACCGATCGCCTACTACCAGCAGGTGGGCCGGGCCGGTCGGGCGCTCGACGGCGACCGGTACGCCGACGTGGTGCTGCTGCCCGGCCCCGAGGACCAGGCGATCTGGCGGTACTTCGCGTCCCTGGCCTTCCCCCGCGAAGAACAGGTGCGCTCGGTGCTGGCCGCCCTCGAAAACGCCGGCCGTCCGCTGTCCACCCAGGCCCTGGAGCCGATCGTCGACCTGCGGCGCACCCGGCTCGAACTGATGCTCAAAGTGCTCGACGTGGACGGCGCGGTGCGCCGGGTGCGCGGCGGCTGGGTCGCCACCGGCGAGCCGTGGCACTACGACGCCGCCCGGCTGCACCGGGTGGCCCAGGCCCGCACCGCCGAGCAGCAGATCATGCAGGAGTACGCGGTACCGGCCGACACCGCACCGCCGGCCGGCCGACCCGGCTGCCGGATGGAGTTCCTCCGCCACTGCCTCGACGACCCGCAGGCCCAGCCGTGCGGGCGCTGCGACCGGTGCGCCGGCGGGTGGCTGCCGGCCGGGGTGAGCCCGGACGCGCTGCGCGCCGCCGAGACCTTCCTCGGCCGCGCCGGAGTGGAGATCCCCCCGAAGAAGCTCTGGCCGACCGGGCTGGAGGCGGTCGGCGTACCGCTGCGCGGCAAGATCGGCCCCGACGAGCAGGCACTGCCCGGCCGGGCCGTCGGGCGGCTGTCCGACCTGGGCTGGGGCAGCCGGCTGCGGGACCTGCTCGCCGCCGGCCGGCCGGACACCGCGCTGCCGGCCGACGTCGCCGGTGCGGTGATCGACGTGCTCCGCGAGTGGGCGCGCGGTGCCCAGCCCTGGCCGGCCCGACCGGTCGGGGTGGTGGCGGTCGCCTCCCGGACCCGCCCGGAGCTGGTCGCCAGCACCGCCCGACGGATCGCCGAGGTCGGCCGGCTGCCGCTGCTCGGCTCGGTCGAGCCGGCCTGGGCCGAGCCGCCGTCGGCGCAGGGCCGGGGCAACAGCGCCCAACGGGTCCGTACCGTCCATGACGCCTTCGCCGCGCCGCCGGAGCTGGCCGCGGCGCTGTCCGGGCTGACCGGCCCGGTGCTGCTGGTCGACGACCTGGTCGACACCGGCTGGACGTTGACCGTCGTGGCCCGGCTGCTGCGGCACTCCGGCGCTCCGGCGGTGCTGCCGTTCGCCCTCGCCACCACCAACTGACCAGGTCCGAGCGATCCGCCCGTCAGCCCGGTCGGCCGTAGCCCTTGATCGGCATCCGGTCGATCCGGTCGACGCGGACCACCTCACCGTGCCGCGGCGCGTGGATCATCTGGTCGGCCCCGATGTAGATCCCGACGTGCTGCACATTGCTGTAGAAGAAGACCAGGTCACCGGGGCGGAGCTGATCGCGGCCGATCCGGGTGACGGTGCCGAACTGCCGGCGGGCGTTGTGCGGCAACCGCACCCCGGCCTTCGCCCAGGCCGTCGAGGTCAGCCCGGAGCAGTCGTACGAGTGCGGCCCGGCCGACCCCCACCGGTACGGCTTGCCGAGCTGGGCGTGGGCGAAGGCGACGGCGTTGGCCGCGCGGCCGGTCGCCGCCTCGGGCAGCGGGCCGGCCCGGCTGCGGTCGGCGGCGTCAGCACCGGACCGGTCCAGCAGCGCCTGCTGGCGGTCTCGCAGCTCGGTCAGCGCCCGGATGTCCGACTCGATCTGCCGCTGCGTCGCGGACAGCTGCTCCTGCTGCAGCAGCTGCTGCTCGATCAGCGCGTTCGCCGCCCGGCGTGCCGCTTCGCTGCGGTCGCGGGTGTCGCGCAGCCCGGCGATCGTCTGCTCGTTGTCGCGGTTGATCACGTCGGCGATGAGCAGCTGGTCGACGAAGTATTCCGCCGACGCGGTGGACAGCAGGGTGGCGACGGGTCGGGCACCGTTCACCCGGTAGTTGCTGGCCGCGAGTTGGCCGACCTGATCGTGTCGGACCGCGAGCTGCCGGTCCAGTTCGATGATCGTTTCGCTGAGTCCATCAGCGCGTTCCTGGTTTTCCCGCAGGTCCACCCGGATCTCGTTGTACTGCTCGACCACCGTCTCCAACTGGTGGGCCGCCTGGTCGATCCGCCGGTCCAACTCGGCGATCGAGGCCTGCGCCTGGGCCGGAGCCGGCAGCAACGTGGCGGTTACAGCGGTGACGAGGGCGGCTGCCCTACCTGCCAAGCTATTAACGGTCACGGATGGTACAACGACCGTGCGTCGCGGAAGCCACGGCCGACGACCCGGCCGACGACCCGGCCGAGGCGTTGCCGGCCGGTAGCGACTACCGTCGGCGAGGTGGGAGAAACAGCGACCGGTGCCGGCGATCCGACGGAGCCGGCGGAGACGGTTGAGCCGACGGGGCCGACGGAGCCGGTTGAGCCGACGGATCTGGCCGGGCCGGCCGGGCCGGGGACGTCCACCGTGCGGCTGGCGACCGGGGTCGCTGCCGTCGTGCTCGCGATGCTCGCCGGGTTCGCCCTGGGCCGGGCGGTGACCGCCCCGACCAGCATCGGCACCCAGTACGCGGCCGGCGCGGCCGACCACACCCACCCGCCCGGGACCACACCGCACGTGCACGGCGCCGGCACCGACGGCGGTGACGGCGGTGACGGCGGTGACCAGGTGTCCGGCCTGTCGGTCAGCGTCGGCGGCTACACCCTGGCGCCGGTGCAGCGGCAGCTACCGGTCGGCGACCAGGTCGACCTGCGCTTCCAGATCGTCGACGCCGATCAGCGGCCGGTCACCGCCTTCGACGTGGTGCACGACAAGCCGATGCACCTGATCATCGCCCGCCGGGATCTGACCGGCTACCAGCATCTGCACCCGACGATGGCACCGGACGGCACCTGGAGCGTCCCGGTCCGGCTGGCCGCCGCCGGCATCTGGCGGCTCTACACCGACTTCACCCTGCGCGACTCCGGCGGTACGCCGGTCGCGTTGACCCTCGGCGTCGACCTCGTGGTGGCCGGCGAGTACCTGCCGACCGACCTGCCGACCGCAGCCGACACCGCCGAGGTGGACGACTTCACCGTACGGATGCGCGGGGTCGCGCAGCGCGGGGTGGTGACGCCGCTGCTGTTCGAGGTGAGCCGGGCCGGCCGGGCCCCGACGCTGGAGCCATACCTCGGCGCGTACGGGCATCTGGTCGCGCTGCGCGACGGCGACCTCGGCTACCTTCACGTGCATCCGGAGGCCGAGTTGGTCGACGGCGCGGTGAAGTTCTGGCTGACCGCCCCGAGCTCCGGCGACTACCGGCTGTTCCTGGACTTTCAGGTGGCCGGCGAGGTGCACACCGCCGAGTTCACCGTCACGGTCGACTGACCGCGGTCGCCCCGGCGGCGTCCGGCACGGTCGACGGGGCGGCGTCGGGCACCATCGCCCCGGCGGCGTCCGGCAACACCGGCAGCAGGGTCTGCAGCCGGGGGGTCACCGCCCACTGGTCGACCAGCGCCCGGTAGGCCCGGTGCTGCTCGCGCCGGTCCGGTACGCCGCCGCGCCGGGCCCGCAGCAGCAGGTTGCGCGGCGTGTGCTGGGAGTCGATGAACTCGACCACGTCCACCCGGTAGCCGTACGCCCGGAGCAGGGTCGCCCGCAGCGTGTCGGTGAGCACGTCGGCGAACCGCTCCCGCAGGATGCCGGCGGAGACCAGCGGCCCGTACGGCTGCGGTGCCGGCTGCCGGCGCAGCTGGGCGGCGATGTCGTGATGGCAGCAGGGCGCGGCCAGCACCCACCGGGCCTGCCAGTCGACCGCCCGGGCCAACGCCTCGTCGGTGGCGGTGTCGCAGGCATGCAACGCCAGCACCAGGTCCGGTGCCGGCTCGACCGGTGCCTGCTGGATCGTGCCGGCGACGAACCGGACCTGCCCGGCGCAGCCGAGCTGGTCGGCGAGCGCGGTGTTGCGCCGCCGCTGGTCCTCGCGGACGTCGACGCCGGTCACCACCGGCTCCACGCCGCAGGCAATCAGGTAGCGGTAGGCGGCGAAGGTCAGGTAGGCGTTGCCGCAGCCCAGGTCGACGACGTGCAGCGGCCCGGTGGGCAGCGGGTCGGGCAGGGTGGCGGCGAGTGCCCGCAGGAACGCGTCGACCTGGCGACGTTTCGCGGCGTTGGCACCGATCGCGGCGAACAGCGGGTCGTCCGGATCCAGCAGGTACCGCTTGGCCCGGTCGTGGTCGCCGGGGCCGGTGTCGGCCCGGTCGGCGGTCGACCGGTGCACCTGCGCGGTGCCCTTCTTGGTCACCCGCAGCTGCAGGGTGCTGGTGCTGGTCTCGACGTGCCAGTTCCCGAACGGCTCGGCGAGCAGCTGGTCGACCGCGGCTTCGGCCGGGGCACCCGGCGGCAGGTTACGGGTCACCGGACGGGTGCCGTCGTTGGTGACGATCTGCAGATGGGTACCGGCCCGCAGGGCGACCGGCCGGAGCTCGGCCCGAACGACCGACGGGGCGGCGTTGCGCCGACGCCCAGCGGCGACCGCCCGGGTGAGCTGCGGGCTGAGCAGCAGCGCCCGGACGTCGTCGAGGGCGTCGGCGAGGGAACGGGTCAGTTGTCGCCGCCGCCGGCCTGGTCGGCCCGGCCGGCACCGCCGGAGCCACCCCGGCGGCGCCGGCGGCGGCGCGTCGAACCGCCCGAGCTGCCGTCCGACGTGGCGGCGGCCGCGATCTCCGTACCGCCGGTGGACGCCGCACCGGAGTCGGTGGCGGCACCGCCGTCGACGAGTTGGCCGCCGCGCCGCCGCCGACGTGGCCGGCGGCTGGCCGGGGCACCGTCCTCGCCGCCGGTCGTCGCGGTGGCGGCGGACCGGTCGGTGTCGTCCGGCGCGGCGGATCGGCGGGACCGCGACGACCGGCGGCCCCGGCTGTCACCGCGCGCTCCACGCTCGGCGCGGCCGTCGCCGTCACCGCGCCGCCGTCGGCCGGCGCTGCGACCGCCGAGGTCCTCCTCGACCTCGGCGGACAGCCCGGCGCGGGTGCGGTCGGCGCTGGGCAGCGTGCCGGAGACGTCGCGGGAGATGTCCAGGTCGGCGTAGAGGTGCTCGGAGGTGTGGTACGTCTCCGGCGGCTCGGGCATCTCCAGCCCGAGGGTCTTGTCGATGATCCGCCACCGGGTCATGTCCTCCCAGTCGACGAAGGTCACCGCCACCCCGGTCGCGCCGGCCCGGCCGGTGCGGCCGATCCGGTGGGTGTAGGTGTCCTGGTCCTCCGGGCAGTCGTAGTTGATGACGTGGGTGACGCCGGAGACGTCCAGACCGCGAGCGGCGACGTCGGTGGCCACCAGGATGTCGATCTTTCCGGTACGGAAGGCGCGCAGCGCCCGTTCCCGGGCCCCCTGGCCGAGGTCGCCGTGCACGGCGGCCACCGCGAAGCCACGGAAGTCCAGGTCCTCGGCGACCCGGTCGGCCGCCCGCTTGGTACGCGTGAAGATCATCGTCAGCCCGCGCTCCTCGGCCTGCAGGATCCGGGAGACGATCTCGATCTTGTTCATCGGGTGGGTGCGGTAGACCACCTGACGGGTCAGCGGGGGGACGCCCGCCTCCGTGGTGTGCCCGGCGTGGATGGTCACCGGCTGGCGCAGGAACCGCCGGGAGAGGGCCACGATCGGGTCGGGCATGGTGGCGGAGAACAGCATCGTCTGCCGGTCCTCGGGCAGCATTGCCAGGATCCGCTCGACGTCGTCGAGGAAGCCCAGATCGAGCATCCGGTCGGCCTCGTCCAGCACCAGTGCCCGGATCCGGTCGAGCCGCAGCTTCTTCTGCTTGGCCAGGTCCATCAACCGACCCGGCGTACCGACCAGGATCTCCACGCCGGAGCGCAGCGTCTCGATCTGCGGCTCGTACGCGACGCCACCGTAGATCGGCAGCACCCGCACGCCGCGGGTGCTGCCGGCGGCGGCCAGGTCCTTGGCGACCTGCAGGCCGAGCTCGCGGGTCGGGACGACGACCAGTGCCTGCGGTACGCCGTCACCGCCCTCGGCCGGGGCGAGCACCCGGTCGATGAGCGGTACGCCGAAGCCGAGAGTCTTGCCGGTCCCGGTCGGTGCCTGGCCGATCAGGTCGCTGCCGCGCAGCGCGATCGGCAGGGCGTACTCCTGGATGGCGAAGGCGTGGACGATGCCAACCTCGGCGAGCGCGGTCACCGTCTCCGGGCGGGCGCCCAGGTCGGCGAAGGTGGGGCTGTCCGGCCGTGCCGGTGGGCGTTTCGCCGGCTCGTCACCGACGTTGTGATCGAACTCGTCACCGGCGTTGTGATCGAAAATGTCAGTCATCAGGTGTCGGGGGTGCCTCTCGTGGTGCGCCCCGCCTGTTCCTGAGGGCGCGTGTCGGATGCGGCGCCGCGACGGCGCCGGTTGTGCGGCGCGCAGGGTGCGCGCCGGTTGTGGTCGGTGCCGGAAGGGCGCCGGTTGTGCGGCGCGCCGAGCCGGCGCGTCCGATGGTCGTCGGCACCGACGTCGTGTCGGTGCGGTGCGGGTGCTGCGACGTGCCGCCGCGATGCCGGGGCGACGCGTTGTCTGCGGCATGCCGCAGTGCGTCAGTTGACGGCGCTGGCCACACGCGATCGACAGGTCGCGGGCCGCACGCGCGCCGCGAACCCCGCTCGAGCATCCTCGACGGCCGCAGCATTGCTGACCATGGTAGCTGACGGTCCGCGTCGACGTGGAGATCCTCGGCGACGGCGGCCGGACCGACGACTCAGCTGTGGTTCTTGTCACGCCGTCGGGGTGGTGCGGGCACGGCGGCGGTGACGAACGGCACGGTCGTCGGCGGTGTCGGCCGAGCAGAGTCGCGACCGGGCCGCAATCGCGACCGGCGCGGTGATCTGGCGGGTGATCTGGGCGGACCGATCCGGATCAGGGTGAACCGATCCGGATCGGTGCGGTCGGCAGCCGGGAGTCAGCAGCCGTGAGTCGGCGGCCGGCTTGGCAGCTTCGGGCCGGTCAGGTCAGGTCAGCGGACGGTGAAGCCGACCGAACGGGGAGCGGCCTCGGCGATCTCGACGTACGCGATCTTGCTGACCGGGACGATGACCCGGCGGCCGCGCTCGTCGGTGAGTGACAGAGTCCCCTCGGTCGCGATTGCCTGGGTCACGATCTGCTCGATCTCAGCCGGTGACTGGGCACTGTCCAGAACGAGCTCGCGCGGCGCGTACTGCACGCCGATCTTGACCTCCACGGGTCCTCCTTGAGGTGGGCGAAAACAACGCCAACGCGAAGGTTAGCCGATGCGGACGCACTGTGTTCAGGATGCCTCGCCCTGCAGCGGGAACCCGGCGATGCCCCGCCAGGACAGTGCGGCGAGCAACGACTCGGCTTCGCCCTTGGGCACCTGTCGACCACCGGCCAACCAGAACTGGGCGGCGGTCTCGGCCGCGCCGACCAACCCGGAGGCGAGCAGTTCGGCCCGGGACCGGCTCACCCCGGTGTCCGAGATGATGGTGTCGGTGATCGACGCGATGCACTCGCGTTCGACGCGCTCCACCCGGGCCCGTACCAGCGGTTCGTTGCGCAGGTCGGAGTCGAAGACCAGCCGGAAGGCGCCGCTCTCCTCGTCGACGAAGTCGAAGTAGGCCTGCACCGCCCCGCTGACCCGTTCCTTGTTGTCGGTGGTCGCGGCCATCGCGGCGGCGACTTTCGCGATGATGGCGTCGCAGTGCGTGTCGAGCAGTGCCAGATACAACTCCAGCTTGCCCGGAAAATGCTGATAAAGCACCGGCTTCGACACGCCGGCCCGCTCCGCGATGTCGTCCATCGCCGCCGCGTGGTAACCCTGCGCGACGAACACCTCCTGGGCGGCGGCGAGCAGCTGCTTGCGGCGGGCGGACCGCGGCATCCGGGCCGGTCGGCCGCTTGTCTGTGCGTCGCTCGACGCAGCGGTCATGTCGAACCTCCGAGTCCGGTCGCGGCCATCTGGTCGGCGAAGAAACGAAACGATCAGTGCATATCACCTGGCCGGTCGATTGGCCCGACGTTGCAACTTATCGCCACTGTCAGCACACGGTAGCCTCAGCGGGGGCGACCGAGGAGCGCACGGTGGACGAATCAGGTGAACCCCGCGGGGCCGCACCGGGACCAGAGGACGGCGGAGCGGATCCGCGAGACCGTCGTGACCAGGGCATGGGCAGTTGGACGGGGTCGCCGACCCGGTGGTCGGACGGCTCGGGTGTCGGCCCGGACGCCGACCGTGCCGGTGCCGGCTGGGCCGCCCGCGACGAACCGGTGAGCGGCCCGCACTGGGCCGACCCGCCGTCCCGGTACGCCGAGGTGCTGCCGTTCACCCGGACCCCGCGCGGCGGCTCACCCGCCCGCGGCTCCCGCAGCACCGACAACGGCCGTGCCACCGCCGTCAACGGCCGGCCGGTCTCCGGGCCGGCCGAGACCGTGGTACCGACCCCACGCCCCGCGCCGGCCGGTGAGTCGATCCAGCCGGGCGGCACGGACACCGGACGGGCCGACGACGAGCCGACCGCCCGGGTGGCCGGTGGGCCTGCCGACGACCCGCCCGCAGCTGGTGGCCCCGCTGAGCGCCGTGGCGGTGACAACCCACGCCCGGCCCCGACGCCGGTCAACCCGCCGCCCCGCTGGCAGGAGACGGCCCGGGTGGTGCCGACCGCGCCGCTGCGCGCGGTGCCGGTGGCCTCGGCGGCACCGGTGTCGCCCGCCCGGCCGGCCCGCCCCGGCACCCCACCGGGCTTCCAACCGCCGACCACCGGTCGGCCAGCCGAGCGACGGTCCGAGCCCGATGACCGCCCGGTCGAGCCCGACCGGCAGCGCAGCGCGCAGTCCGGCCTTCCGCCCGACCGCCCTGCGATGTCGACCGACCGGCCCGGCTCCCCGGGCACGCCAGCCGACCGGTCTGCTGGCGGCCCCGCCGGCCGTACGGCGGACGCAGCCAGACACGACGAACCGGCCCGCCGCGACGACCTTGCCCCGGCACCGCCGCAGCCTGCTGGGCAGCCCTCCGACCCGGGTCCGCTCCGGCAGCCGACCGGCGAATGGCCCGGTCCAGGTGCTGTCGGGCCGTGGTCCCGGCAGGTGACCGGCGAATGGCCCCGGCCCGGTGCCACCGACGAGTGGCGACGGCCGGTCCCGACCAGCGCCGTACCGGCCGCCGACCAGTGGCATCGACAGAGCGCCACCGGCGAATGGCCGCGACCGACCAGCTCCGCCGCCTGGGACCGGCCCTCCGGCGACGACGCGGGCCACCGGACCCAGCGTGGTCAGGGGGCGCCCTCCGGGCCGACGTCCGGGCCTCCGGCCGGTGAGCCGGACTGGTCGTACGGGCAGCGCTGGTCGGCGTCGGAGCCGGGCTGGACGGACGGACCGACCGATTCGAGCTGGGCGGCCACGGAATCCGGCGGTCAGGTGTGGGCGGCCGAGGCCGCCAGTGGGCCGAGCGGCCCGGCGGAACGGGACGACATCGAGCCGCCGGCCTGGTCCGACGACCAGACCACCACCGCTGACAGCGGCTGGTCCGGTCCGCCGCCACCGAGCTGGGGCGGCGACGACCGCGGCGGCTGGCCGGGCGCGGCGAGCGGCGAGTCGGGCTGGGCGATGCCGGATCCGCCGACCGTGCCGGAGGAGATGCCGTGGCGCCCCGACCGCCCGGCCGACCTGGGCCAGGCGGCCGGGTACCGGCCGGTCAGTGGCCAGCCCCGGTACGAGCCGACGGCTCCCGCCGGGCAGTACGGACCGGGGCGGCCCGGCCAGGGTGACAGCGACGGGGACGCCGACGACCTGATGCCCCGCCGCCGGGCGGTTTCCCGCCGTGCGGACGACGAACTGGGCGAGGCGACGGTGTCCGGGCCGGCTGTGGCACCGGTGACTGCCGAGCCGGCCGGTGCTGCGCTACCGCCGGTCGAACATCCGGCGGATCTGTCCGCCACCCCCATCGCGGCTGCCGCGCTGGACGCGTTGCCGCAGCGGGTTCCCGCCGACCCGGACGTGCCGACCGTGCCACAGCAGCTGCCGCCGGTCGAACACGCGGCAGAGACGCCGGAGCTCGCGCGGATCGCGTCCCACCTGCGCCGAGGCGACGTCGTCGACCAGCCGCAGGAGCGGCCGGAAGGCTTCGACGTCGGAGCGATCCTGGCGGCGGTACGCGGCGTCGGCGGAGTCCGCGACGCCTCGCTGCGGACCACCGACGCCGGTGCCCACAGCCTCCGGCTCGACCTGGCCGAAGGTGCCGACCCGGCGGAGGTGAGCCGGTTGGTGGCGCGGCTGCTCCAGGAACGGATGGGCCTGGCGGCGGCCCCGCAGAACCTGCCGGGTGTCGAACCCGACCACGGGCTGCCGGCGTTGCCCGGCCGCGCCGATCTGCCGGCGCCGGGTCGGCCGCCGGGCTCGACGGCTCCGCCGCCGACGGCACCGGGCGGCGTACCCGGCTGGGTCGCCCCGGAGCCGGCGGACGTACCGCGCCGCCGCCGACAGCCGCTGGGTCCCCGCCCCGGCCAGGACGATCCGCCGCCACGGCACGCGGGTACGGCCGCCGCGACAGCCGCTGTGCCGTGTGTGGAGCCGAGTGGCACCGCGCCGGAGAGCGGGCCGCCCAGGCCGCTGAACCCGGGTGGTCGGCCCGGCCCCCGGGTCGTGCTGGACCACGTCCAGGTCAGCACATTCGGCGTGGACGCCACCGTCGAGGTGCGACTGACCGCCGGCCGGCGGACCACGTCCGGTGTGGCGACCGGACCGGCGGTCGACGGGTACGTGCTGCGGCTGTGCGCGGTGGCCGCCGCCTCGGCGATCGAGAAGCTGTTGGCCGGCCCGGCCGGCGCGGCGGACCGGGGACGGTGCATCGTCGAGCACGCGGCCGTGGTGCCGATGGGCGGCTGCGAGGTGGCGGTGGTCGTGGTCCTGCTCGCCTGCGGTGGCTGGGTGGAGCAGTTGGCCGGTTCGGCGGTCGTCTCGGGGGACCCGCGGCAGGCTGTGGTGAGAGCCACACTCGCCGCCGTCAACCGGCGACTGGATGCTCTGCTGGCCTGATCGGCACGCATCTGCGGCCTGATCGGCAGCGGTCCGGCGGCCTGACCGGTCGCTCAGTGGCCCGGTCGGCCAGACGGCGTGCCCGGACCGACGCGCCGATCCGGGGTGCCCGGACCGGCGTTCGCTGTGGCACGCTGGTCAGCGATGTCAGACCGCCGCACCCGCCCGACACGCCGTGACCACCCGTCCGGGGCACGGAGCCGGTCGGCGCACCGCCGGCAGCGGCGGGACGCGTCGCGTACCCGTCGGCGGCAGCTGCGGTGGCCGGTGCTGGCGGCGCTGCTGGTGACCGTGCTCGGGCTGGCCGCGATCGGGTTCGCGCTACCCCGGGTCGGAGTGGGCGGCGATCGGGACGCGATGGCCGCGCCGCCCGGCGGCACCGCAGCGGCGACGCCCAGCGTCGACCCGCCAACGACGACCGGCCCACCGCCGACGACCGCGCCACCAGCGCCGGTGCTGCGGCTGTCCGGCACGGCGCCGTCGGCCGGCAGCGGCGAGTTCGACTTCAGCTCGAAGCAGGGGAAGATCGCCGGTCGGTCCGGCACCCTGCGCCGCTACCGGGTGGCCGTGGAGATCGGCTCCGAGGAGGACGTCGAGGCGTTCGGTGACACGGTGGAGAAGCTGCTCTCCGACGAACGGAGCTGGATCGGCGGCGGTCAGCTGCGCCTGCAGCGGGTGCCGGACCAGGCCGGCCACGACTTCACGGTCTACCTGGCCACCGCGCAGACCGCCGCCCGGATGTGCCAGGCCGGCTGGGTGGACATCCGGATCGACGGCGAGCCGTACACCTCGTGTCGGGCGCAGGGCCAGGCGATCATCAACCTGGACCGCTGGCGGTTCTCGGTCGACCACTACGTCAGCGGCGAGGTCCCGCTCGACGTCTACCGGGCGTACGTGATCAATCATGAGGTCGGCCACGAGCTGGGCTACGGCCACGAGCGCTGTCCGGGGGAGGGCGAGCCGGCCCCGGTGATGATGCAGCAGACCCTGTTCCTCAAGGGATGTGTGGCCAACCCGTGGCCGTTCCTGGCCGGTGAGCGGTACGCCGGTCCCCCGTTGTGATCCGGCCGCTCGGCGGATCGTCGGAGGATACGGGGCGTACGGTCGGATTGAATCCCTGAGCCGATGATCCCCGCGCGTCGTTCGGGCCTTACCGACATGCCGTGACAATCTGGGCAGGTCAGGCCAGGGATTCGCGCCGGTTCGCCCCCTGTCGTGCACCAGTCCGACCGGCGCGGGTGGCGAAGCACGCCATGAGGGGCGGGCCACGATGCACGACCGACGACGAGTCACCGAGGAGCCGGACCGCCGGCCGGGCCACGGGCCGGACCGCCAGCGGGATCACCGGACGGACCGGCGACGAGCGGCGCGGCGCCGACGCCGCCGGGCCGGGGCACTCGTCCTGGTGACGATGGCGGCGGCGCTGATCGTCACCGACGTCCTGCGAGCCGGTTCCGGCGCCACCGGGCTGCTGGCGGCGGCGGTACGCGAGCCCGGCCCCGGCGGCGGGGCGGCACCCGCCGGCAGCGCACCGTCGGACGGCGCCGGTCTGCCGCCGACCTCATCGCCGGCCCCATCGCCGGCCAGCTACCCGGAGACCGGGCCGGGTACCTTCGGCTACCTCACCGGGACCGGCCGGCTGCTCGGCTGGGCCGGGGACCTACGCCGGTTCCGGGTCGCCGTCGAGGACGGGACCGGTCAGCGCGCCGACGAGTTCGCGGCCATCGTCGACGCGACGCTCGGCGACGAACGCAGTTGGATCGCCTCCCGGCAGTTCCGGCTGCAGCGGGTGTCCCGGGTCGACGCCGCCGAGTTCACCATCTACCTGGCCACCCCGGGCACCTCGGAGCAGATGTGCGCGCTCGGTGGGCTGTCCACCGAGAAGTACACCTCGTGCCGACTGCCCGGCCAGGTGATCATCAATCTGGCGCGCTGGCTGGAGGCGGTGCCGCACTACGACGGAACGCTCGCCGAGTACCGCGCCTACGTGATCAACCACGAGGTCGGTCACCAGTTCGGCATGGGCCACGAACTCTGCCCGGCACCCGGCCGGCCCGCTCCGGTGATGCAGCAGCAGACGTACGGAATGCAGGGTTGCGTGGCCAACGGCTGGCCCTACCTGGACGGAAAGCGGTACGCCGGCCCACCGATGACCTGACCG
Source organism: Micromonospora sp. Llam0 (assembly GCF_003751085.1). Taxonomy (NCBI): domain Bacteria; kingdom Bacillati; phylum Actinomycetota; class Actinomycetes; order Micromonosporales; family Micromonosporaceae; genus Micromonospora; species Micromonospora sp. Llam0. The sequence goes on from NZ_RJJY01000002.1 coordinate 1,357,815, forward strand.
GGAGCGACCGGCCCACGGTGCCGGGTGCCGACCCGCGCCGGGAGCGGCTATTCCCGGATCCCGGATGGCGGGCGGTGTCGCTACTCATGGCCGAGTCGGCGCGAAGCGAGCAACAATAGCGCAGCCAGCATTGCCGATCCCGGGGAGTTCACCGTGTCGTTGCCCCCGCTCGTCGAACCCGCCGCCGAGCTGACCGTCGATGAGATCCGCCGCTACTCGCGGCACCTCATCATCCCGGATGTCGGGGTCGACGGCCAGAAACGCCTCAAGAACGCCAAGGTGCTCTGCGTGGGCGCCGGTGGGCTCGGCTCACCCGCCCTGATGTACCTGGCCGCGGCCGGTGTCGGGACGCTGGGCATCGTCGACTTCGACACCGTCGACGAGTCGAACCTGCAGCGTCAGATCATCCACGGCCAGTCGGACATCGGCCGGTCCAAGGCCGAGTCGGCCGCGTCGTCGGTCCGGGAGATCAACCCGTACGTCAACATCCAGATCCACGACGTGTCGCTGGACAACGACAACGTCTTCGACATCTTCGGCCAGTACGACCTGATCCTCGACGGCACCGACAACTTCGCCACCCGCTACCTGGTCAACGACGCCTGCGTGCTGCTCGGCAAGCCGTACGTGTGGGGGTCGATCTACCGGTTCGACGGCCAGGTCAGCGTCTTCTGGGACCAGCACGGCCCGAACTACCGGGACCTCTACCCGGAGCCGCCGCCGCCCGGCATGGTGCCGTCGTGCGCCGAGGGCGGCGTGCTCGGGGTGCTCTGCGCCTCGATCGGGTCGATCATGGTGACCGAGGCGATCAAGCTGATCACCGGCATCGGTGATCCACTGCTCGGCCGGCTGATGGTCTACGACGCCCTGGAGATGACCTACCGGGTCATCAAGATCCGCAAGGACCCGAACGGCGAGCCGATCACCGGCCTGATCGACTACGACGACTTCTGCGGCGCGGTGTCCACCGAAGCCGAGGAGGCCGTCGTCGACTCCACCATCACCGCCCGCGAACTGAAGGACTGGCAGGACGCCGGCAAGGACTTCTTCCTGATCGACGTCCGGGAGCCGGCCGAGTACGAGATCGTCAAGATCCCCGGCTCGACGCTGATCCCCAAGGGCGAGTTCCTCAACGGCGAAGCCCTGGCGAAGCTGCCGCAGGGCCGGCAGATCGTGCTGCACTGCAAGTCCGGCGTACGGTCGGCCGAAGCCCTCGCCGCGGTCAAGGCCGCCGGCTTCGCCGACGCCGTGCACGTCCAGGGCGGGGTGCTCTCCTGGGTCAAGCAGATCGACCCGTCGCTGCCCAGCTACTGATGTCGCTGCCCAGCTACTGATCCAGCGGCCGGTGGCCGCCAGCCCTCCGGGGCCGGTGGCCGCCCGCTGCGGGCCGGCGGCCACCGGCCGGTCATGACGGTGCCGCCGGGGATCCGGTCCGTCCAGGTCCCCGGCCGGCTAGTTGACCTTGACTGAGTTACCGAGGCGGACCGGCGGACCCGCCGGTAGCCTGTCGTCCGTGGTCGATATGGATGCCGCCATCGGGTTCGTCGTCGCGCACGGCGACACCGTGGACCGGGCCCGGCTGTCCTGGTTGCGGACCGGGACCGCCCCGCAGCCCGACGCCCTCACCAGCGCCGAGATCGGCCAGGCCCCGGACGGCGGCTGGCCCGCCTTCTGGGCCGGCGACGTCGCCTCGGTCGACGCCACCTGCTTCCGCCTCGCTGAGCTGGACGACCTCGGAGCGCTCGACCGGCCACCGGCCCGCAAGGCACTCGACTGGCTGGCCGCCCGGCAACGGGCCGACGGCAGCTGGGAAGAGGACGAGAGCCTGGCCGCCGAGGCACCCGACTGGGCACGGCCCGGCGACCCGGAAGCCACCTACTACCTGACCGCCAACGCCGGCTACTGGCTGAGCGTCGCCGACACCGACGGTGCCGGCGACCCCGGTCACCGCGCCGCCGCGCAGCGCGCCGCCCACTACCTGGCTGCCCAGATGCGCCCGGACGGCACCTGGCCGTCGTACCTGCTGGCCGGCTGGTTGGCCGCCGCCACCCTCTACCGGCAGACCATGTTCTACGAGTCGGCCCGGATGCAGGTGGTGCTCAACGACCGGCTCGCCACCATGACCCCCGGCGACGTCGCCCAGCTGGCCGCCGCGCTGCGCCGGGCCGGCCTGGCCGACGACGACTGGCTGCTGACCAACGCCCGCCGCCGGCTGGCCACCACCCAGCGCAGCGACGGCGGCTGGGACAGCGACGCGGGCGACGCGTTCGAGGTGCACGTCGTCCTGGCCGCGATCCGCGCCTGCCGCTGACCGGCCTGCCGGCGGGCGCGCCCGCCGTCGGGTGGGGTTACCCGCGCAGGTGGCCGTCGCCGGTGACCACGTACTTCGTCGAGGTCAGCTCCGGCAGCCCCATCGGGCCGCGGGCGTGCAGCTTCTGGGTGGAGATGCCGATCTCCGCGCCGAAGCCGAACTGCCCGCCGTCGGTGAACCGGGTCGACGCGTTCACCATCACCGCGGCCGCGTCGACCCGGGCCACGAACTCCCGGGCGGCGCTCGCCGAGTCGGTGACGATCGCCTCGGTGTGCCCGGTGCCGTACCGCTTGATGTGCGCCACCGCCGCGTCGAGCGAGCCGACGACGGCGACCGAGATGTCGGCCGAGAGGTACTCGGTGGCGAAGTCGTCGTCGGTGGCCGGCACCACGTCGGCCGAGAACGCCGCCACCTCCGGGGTGCCGTGCACGGTCACCCCGGCGTCACGCAACGCCGCCAGCAGCTTCGGCAGGAACGCCGCCGCCACGTCCACGTGCACCAGCAGCGACTCGGCGGTGTTGCAGGTCGACAGCCGCTGCGTCTTCGAGTTGACCGCCACGGCGAGGGCCTTGTCCAGGTCGGCGGCGGCGTCGACGTACACGTGGCAGTTGCCGACCCCGGTCTCGATCACCGGCACCGTCGACTCCTCGACCACGGTGCGGATCAAATCCGCCCCGCCGCGCGGGATCAGCACGTCGACCAGGCCGCGCGCCCGCATCAGCTCCTTGACCGAGTCCCGCGACGAGGCGTCCAGCAGCTGCACCGCGTCCGCCGGCAGTCCGGCACCGACCAGCGCGGCCCGCAGCACCTCGACCAGGACCGCGTTGGAGTGCGCCGCCGACGACGAGCCGCGCAGCAGCGCCGCGTTGCCCGACTTCAGGCAGATCCCGGCGGCGTCGACGGTCACGTTCGGCCGCGCCTCGTAGATGATGCCGACCACCCCGAACGGCACCCGCACCTGCCGCAGCTCCAGCCCGTTCGGCAGGGTCGAGCCGCGCACCACCTCGCCGACCGGGTCGGCCAGCCCGGCCATCGCCAGCAACGCCTGCGCCATGTCTTCAATGCGCTTCTCGTTGAGGGCGAGGCGGTCCAGCAGCGCCGTCGACAGGCCGTTGGCCCGTCCCGCCGCCAGGTCGGCCGCGTTCGCGGCCACGATCTCGGCGGTACGGGCGACGAGCGCATCGGCCATCGCCAGCAACCCGGCGTCCTTGGCCGCCCGGGTCGCGGTGACCAGCTCGTCGGCGGCCACCCGCGCCCGGCGGCCCTGCTCGGTCACGCTCATGGTCAGCTTCTCCTCGATTGTCGTGTGGTCATAGGAGCACCAGGTCGTCGCGGTGCACGACCTCCCGCTCATATCCTGGCCCTAGTGCCGCGGCCAGCTCACCGGTGGACCGGCCGAGCAGCGTCGGCAGCTCCACCGCGTCGTAGTTGACCAGCCCACGGGCCACCGGCGCACCCGCCGCGTCGACCAGGTCGACCGGGTCGCCGGCGGTGAACGTACCGTCGACGGCGGTGATCCCGGCCGGCAGCAGCGACTTGCGGCGGGCCACCACCGCCTGCACCGCGCCGGGATCCAGGTGCAGCCGGCCCCGGGGCGCGGTGGCGTGCGCCAGCCAGAACAGCCGGGCGGCGGGCCGGCGCTCCACCCGGTGGAACAGGGTGCCGACCGCGTCACCGCGCAACGCTTCGGCGGCGAGCGGGGCGGCGGTCAGCACCACCGGGATACCGAATCCGGTGGCGATCCGGGCCGCCTCCACCTTGGTGACCATGCCGCCGGTGCCGACCCCGGCCCGCCCGGCCTTGCCGATCGCCACCCCGGCCAGATCGGCGGCGTCGCGCACCTCGGAGATCCGTTCACTGGCCGGCTTCGCTGGGTCGCCGGTGTAGAGGGCGTCGACGTCGGACAGCAGCACCAGCAGATCGGCGTGGACCAGGGCGGCGACCAGGGCGGCCAGCCGGTCGTTGTCGCCGAACCGGATCTCGTCGGTGGCGACGGTGTCGTTCTCGTTGACGATCGGGATCGCCCCGAGGTCGAGCAGCTTGCGCAACGTCCGGTACGCGTTGCGGTAGTGCGCCCGCCTGGTCACGTCGTCCGCGGTCAGCAGCACCTGGCCCGTCGTCAGACCGTGCCGGGCCAGGCTGGCGGCGTACCGGCCGATCAGCAGCCCTTGCCCGACGCTGGCCGCCGCCTGCTGGGTGGCCAGGTCACGCGGGCGTCGGGTCAGCCCGAGCGGCGCGAGCCCGGCCGCGATCGCCCCGGAGGAGACGAGCACCACCTCACGTCCGTCGTCCGTCAGGGCGGCGAGGACGTCGACGAGGGCGTCGACCCGGTCGCCGTCCAGGCCGCCGCCCGCTGTCGTGAGGGACGAGGAGCCGATCTTGACGACGACCCGCTTCGCCTGGGTAACTGCGGCACGCACCCGCCCATTGTGCGTGCCGGCGTGCGCGTCGTCGGCGCGAGATCTCATATCGTGGCGTGCGTGACCCCGCAGGAGTACGTCGAGGAAGTGCTGGCGCTCGTCGAACGCATCCCACCCGGGCGGGTCATGTCGTACGGCGCGGTCGCCGACGCCCTGGCGGAGCCGAGCGGGCGTGCCTCCGCCCGCCTGGTCGGCAACATCATGGCGCGCCATGGCTCCGCCGTCCCGTGGTACCGGGTGGTTTCCTCGGCCGGCCGGCTGCCGCCGGGGCACGAAGACCGCGCCCGTGCCCTGCTGCGTGCCGAAGGATGCCCGTTCAAGGGGACAGCGGTTGGGGTCGGCGACGGCGGCGAGCGGGTCGACATGAGCGCCGCCGCCTGGTACCCGGACACATCAAGGTGAGGCTCAGGCACGTCGTTCCCGCCTAGCCCGCTCGTGGCGGAGACGTCGTCAGCCCGAGCGCCGTCGCCAGCCGGGCGACGCCGGCGACCTGCGGCCCGCACCGGGCGACCTCAGCCACGACGGTACGCACGGAGGGTCGGCAGCGAATCTCCGCTGGTGCGACGCGGTCGGCTTCGACCAGCCACCGCCCCGCCCCGGTGAAGTCACCGCCGTCGAGGTGCGCCCGTGCGGCGTCCACCATATACGCCGCCCGGTGCTCGGCCGGCAGCATTTGCCAGAGTTGTCGACTGGTGGCCGACTCATGCAGGCGGATCGCCTGCCGACCGTCGCCCAACTCCACCGCTGCCACCACGTGTGCCAACTCCACCGCCGCCGGCCCGAAACTCGCCGCCCGGTAGTCCTTCCCGTCACCGACCTGGCCGGCGACGTCGGCCGCCTGCCGGAGCAGCTCAGTGACACTGTGGGTGTCGCCGCAGCTGGCGGCGGCCAACCCCGCCTGCACCAGCAACGTCCCGTACACCGCCCGGCCCGGCGGTGTCGCCCGCGCGTCTGTGGATACGGCGATCCGGTCGGCGGCGGTGACCGCCGCCGCCATCGCCAGCCGGCCCTGACCCAACCCGCGCAGCGCCTGCCCGAGCGGCACCACCGCCGACGCCGCCAGCAACCGGTCAGTGCCGGCGGTCGCGACCGCCCGATCGGCCGCCAACCAGGCCAGCTCGGCCTCACCTACCTTGACCAGCACGAGCGCGGTGACCTGGTACGCCCGCGTCAACAGCACCGCCCCCTCCTCGGGTCGGGTGGTGTGCGACCGCTGGGCGGCGTCCAGTAGCTCCGGCACCGTCCGCAGCAACCGGGGGTAGTCGCCGTGGCGGTACGTTGACCACGCATGTTCGACCCGCCGCGCCACCTCCCCCGGCAGCGTCGGCGACGCACCGGCAGGTGAAGTGGTGAACACGTCGTAGCAGGCCAGCGCCGCCCGGGCCGCATCGACACCGGCCGACGCGGCGCCAAGCTGCGGCTCGCTGTCGTCGCCGAGGAGTTCCGCCGGGTCGACCCGCAGCACCTCGGCGACCTGCTTGATCAGCGAAAAGCGGTCAAGGGTCCGGACCCCGCGCTCGACCTTGTCCACCCAGCTTTTCGACCGGCCGATCCGGTCGGCGAACACCTGCTGGGTCATTCGCCGCCGCACCCGCCACTGCGCCACCCGCCGCCCGACCGCAACACTCACCGCCGGTCACCCGCCGCCGACCAGGTCCAGGACACGAACCGCTCGTACAGCTCGGCCGGATCGGTGATGCCGGCCTCCTGCGCGGCCACCGGCAGCAACTCGCTGACGTCGACCGACAACGCGATCGGTTCACCGACGTACGCTTCCGCCAACTGCACCCGCCCCGGTGGGCAGGGCCACGGCGTACCGTCCGGACACACCACACACCACCACGACGGCCGCTGCGGTTCGTGCACCGGCTCCCGCCCGGTTTCCGGCTTTCTCACGGCAGGTAGTGCCGGCCAGCGTTACCGCCCCGGCGCAGCGCCCGATCCGTCCGGGTCGCCGGCCGTCGGTCCGGCGGCGGCGAGCTCACCTCGGCGTACCGGCGCCGACCCGGCACCGGATACACCACGTCCACTGGCACGTCTGCCCGCTGAAACCACTTCCCCAGCACCGCAGCCCCCTCAACAGCGAGAGTTGGAAGGGCGGCGACCCGAGGTGGCTCTCCACGTCAACCCCGAGCCGCCGCCGGCTAACCCGGTACGCGACCACGCTTGGCACGTTCGGTGACCACAACGCTACGATCAGGGCGGTGACGGTAGGACTCACCGGTAGTACGAGTAAGCAGGCCGCCAGAGCCACCCCCAGAGCCCTTCGCGCCACAAACGTGAACTGCCGGTCAACGTAGGGATGCGCATGGCAGATCTCGCACGACCAATCCGCCACCGTGGAGACGTAACCGGATACCTGCTGAAGCTCATCCGGGAGTCCATTCCGCTCACTCAGGAACAGCTCGCCACAGAGCTCGGCGTCGACCGCGCGACGGTGCAGAGCTGGGAATCCGGACGTCGACCGTTTACGGCCGTGCCGTTAGGACAGGCAGTCGCCACACGGCAGCGACTCGGCAGACTCGGCGCGGATCCAACACTGCTCACCGCAGTCGAGGACGCTGTCGAGGTAGACTTCATCCTCAGTTCAGTGTTGAACGACAGGATCGAACGCACCCAGATCGCCGAGCAGCCGCTCGGCTGGTCAGTCCTCACGCACCGCCTCACTGACCTACTACTATGGACAGTAATCGGTCAGACCCCCACCTTCATCCGAAACCCCCGGGCTCCGCAGCGCCGACGCGGACCGGTAGCTACCAGTCCGCTACTTTCCGCCGACGAACGCCGAGCGTTCTTTGCTCATCTGCAGACGCTCGCCGAGCGTGCCGCGAGTCAACGTCACCCGCATCTGCTTCTACACCGGCAGGCATGTTTCCTGGCCGGTATGGACCCCAGCGGCGCCTCCGCAGCCTGGCTCGCCCAGAACACCGTCAGGAGCGCCCGCCGGGGGCTTGCCTTCCACACCTGGTCTCCGCAATGGTCCGACGCCCGATCCGTCGCCACCTCTTTGGCGAAGCAGGGCGATCCCGAACCGTTACGGGAATTCATCGCCAGGGCTCACCCGGACGACGCATGCGAACAGGCGGCCCTCAACTACTCAGCGTACTGGGTTGGTGAGATCCCCCACCGGCAGCGCGACGACACCTTCATGCCGATCAACACCAGCAGTTGGTACGGAACTCGGCTCCTACGACACCTGGTGCACCGCCTGGAACCCGGCCACCCGTTCATCGACCTCAACATCCACAACCTCTGGGCACTACTCACTGCACGCCCCACACTCGTCCACGCTGACCCCGCCAGCGCCCACGCGCTCGTCGACCGCACTCCCGCTCTCCTGGAGAGCGACACGATCTCCGGCCAGTCCCGGCAGGAGCTAACCTCGGTCCTCTACAGCCTGCGTACCAACGGGTTCCCCGGCACAGGAACGAGCAGATGAGCGACAACCACGATGACACCGCCGGCTCGATGAAGTTCATCTTCGAGACCGGCGTACTCAAACGGGCGGCCCGCACCGGCTGGTGGTTCGCCGGCGTCACCCAGCCCGAATCCATCGCCGACCATTCGTTCCGTACGGCAATCGTCGGCATGATGCTCGCGGCCATGGAAGGTGCCGACCCGGCGCGCGTGACCATGCTCTGCGTCCTGCACGACACGCAGGAGACCCGTACCACCGACCTGCCCCACATCGCGAAGCGATACCTTACCGCCGCGCCAAGCACCACCATCACCGCCGACCAGGTCGCCGGCTGCCCACCAGCCGTTGCCGACGTCATCACCGCCGCCGTCGCCGAGTACGAAGCCGGCGAAACCCTCGAAGCGATCGTCGCTCGCGATGCCGACAAACTCGAACTTCTCGTCCAAGCCGTCGAGTACCGCCACCAGGGCATCGACAACGTCGAACGCTGGATCGACAGCTCCCGCGCCGCTCTCAAGACCGCCTCGGCCCACCGCCTCGCCGACGCCGCTCTCGCCGGACAACCACTCGCTTGGCTCGAACCACCGAAATAGGGCCCGCGCCCACCGACCCCATCTTGGAAGGTCGCCATGGATCACCCGGTGCTACCGGTCTCTAGGGTCGACTTCAACTACCTACGCATCAACTGCGACTGAGTCGGATCGTCCGGAGGAGGCGTATGGCACGGTCGACCGCCTACCTAGCCTATGTGCTTCGTGGGCTTGGCGACTTCGTCACGAGACTCGCTCGCCGGGCGCGTCGTGCTCCCGAGCCGGAAGATGCTCCGCGGCTCGTGCCCGCCTACGACCCTCGCCTTCCGAAGGGTATCGCCTCGTACCGGCCGAGCCGGCTACGGCGGCGGCCCCGCCGCCTCAATAAATGACATTCACCGCAATGGGATGAAGGCGGGTTCCGCCTCATGTAGGCGTTGACCCGCCCTCATCCCGAGATGGGGGATCAATCGTCCCGGTGCCAACTATCGCCGGGAAGTGTCAACTATCGCTGATAGTCACATCGGAGTCTCCGCCCAGACGGTTCGCGTGGATTGTCGATGGCGTATCTCGTCGCCGCAGACATGCTCAACGGCGTCGTGACCCTGTTGGCGCACCCGGACGCCAGCTACATGTTGACCGGCGCCGCGAGCGGTTGGAGCTTCGCCGTGCGCCGTACCCGCCGTCATGGTCTGCGGCTGAGCACGCCCGCTGGCCTGCCGCTGTGCCAGGTGTCCGAGGCCGACTACGCGGTGGCGGTCTGGCGCGGCGTCAGCGCGTTGCTGGCCACTCACGCACCGATCGACGGCGGACCCTTGGCAGACCTGCAGATCGCCCTCGCCGCGTTCCCCGACGGTCACCGCCGCTGACGCGTCTGCGCTCCGCCCGGCTACTACGTCCGTGACCCCGCGAACATACTGGAGGGGTACGCACCGACGTCCCCAGGAGACTGACGATGAAGGTCCTGATCCTGACCCTGGGAACCCGCGGTGACGTGCAGCCGTTCGTGGCGCTGGCCCGCGAACTACAGAGTCGCGGCCATCAGGCGGTGCTGGCGGCACCTGAGAGGTTCGCTGATCTGGTCACCGGGCACGGGGTGGCGTTCGCCCGGGTGGACGACGGCCCGTTACGGGTCCTGGACAGTTCCAGGACGGTGGCCGACGCGGCCGCAGGGGGCGTCCGCGCAAAGTTCGCCCTGATGCGCAGGATGCGGGCGATGGTCACCGCCGTGCTCGACGACTGCTGGCAGGTGGCCTCGACCGGGGCGGGCGCGGGCGCCGATCTGATCGTGCACAACGGCCAGATCATGGCGGGTCAGCACATAGCGGAGAAACTGGGTGTGCCGTCGGTCATGGCCCTGCCGACACCGGTGTATGTGCCCACCCGGCAGTTCCCCTGGCCTGGCCAGCAGTTGTCGAAACGGCTGCCGGCGGGGCTGAACCGGTTGACCTATGCCGGGATGAAGGCAGTGACGGTGATGTTCGGTCGGACCGTGGACCAGTGGCGCACCGGCCTCGGCCTGCCACTACGACGCGGCAGGCACGATCCGCTGCGCCGTGCGGACGGCACGCCTGCTCCCGTACTGCACGCCGTGAGCCCAGCGGTACTGCCCCGCCCCACGGACTGGCCGCCGACGGCCCGCGTCACCGGCTACTGGTTCGTTGACGCGGCGACAGATGCGACGAGGGCCGTACCCGAGCCGGTGGCCGCCGCCCTGGATCACGGCGACGAGCCGGTGGTCTTTGTCAGCTTCGGCAGCATGGCGGGTCCGGATCCGGTGGCCACGACGCAGGAGGTGGTGCAGGCGTTGCGGCTCGCTGGCGTCCGTGGCGTTCTCGCCACCGGCTGGGGCGGACTGCAGGAGACACCGTCGGCGGGAGACGTGTTCGTGGCCGGGGACCTGCCCCACCACGTCGTGTTTCCCCGGATGGCGGCGATCGTGCACCACGGTGGTGCCGGCACCACCGCCGCCGCGATCCGAGCGGGCCGACCGCAGATAATCTGCCCTTTCGTCGCGGACCAGCCGTTCTGGGGCCGCCGGATGCAGCAGCTGGGTGTCGCACCGGAACCAATCGACCAGCGGAACCTGACCGCCCACGGGTTGGCCGCCGCGATCCGCCAGGCCCTCGACGATCCGGCGATGATCGCCGCCGCGCGTCGGCTGGGCGAACAGGTCCGCGCCGAGAAGGGCGTCGTCGTCGCGGTCGACCTGCTGGAGCAGATCGCCGAGGAGCGATGAGGCGGAGACTCCAGGTTGTCTTGACCTTGTCGCAGCGGCAACGTTTCTACTGGTGGCATGCGGATCGGCGAGCTTGCCGCGCTGGTCGGGGTCTCCACCCGGACCGTGCGCCACTACCACCATCTGGGGTTGCCGCCCGAACCGGAGCGGCTGTCCAACGGCTACCGGGAGTACCGGCTGCGGGACGCGGTCGCCCTGGCCCGGGTACGCCGGTTGACCGAGCTGGGGCTCTCGCTCGACGAGATCCGTGACGTACTCGCCGACGACCAGGGCCGGGAGCTGCGCGAGGTGCTCACCGAGCTGGACGCCGATGCCACGGTCTCCGAGGAGATGCCGACGGTGCTGCGCCGCCTGCCGGCCGACGGATCGGCGTTCGCCGCAATGGACCGGGAGATGCTGGCGCTGCTGGACACCCGAGTCGCGCCGGAGCACCGCAGCGAGTTCAGCGCGCTGTTCCAGCCGCTGACCGAGCCGGCGATGCTGGCCCGTACGCAGGAGTTCTACCGGCGGCTCGACGAGATCGCCGGCGCTGACCCGGCCGACGCGCGGGTGGCGGCGCTCGCCGCCGACCTGGAGGGCTTCCTACCGGCCGAGATGACCGGGGCGATCGTCACGAACGCGGGCGACGCGGCAGGTATCCAGTGGCTGACCGCCATCGCCGGTGAGTTCTCCCCCGCCCAGGCCGAGGTGTTCCGGCTGCTCCTCGCCCGGCTGCGGGGCCAGCGATGACGGCGCAGTCGGGCAGCGGGGCGGCGGCCCGGACCGGCGGCGGGACGCCGGTGGAGCAGGTCGGCGGCCTGCGACGGGTCGGAGTGGTGCTGCGCCGGCTGGTCGGATTCGAGGGTGCCGGCCTGGTCAGCATCTGGCTGTGGGTACGCCGTCGCCGCCACGGCGTACCGGAGTCGGCGACGGCGGTGCCTATGCCGGGGCGGTGGCGTCGACGATGTGATGTTCCTGGTGGTGTCGATCGTGGAGCTGGTCGTCGTGGAGATCCTGCTGCGGGCGGTCGGTGCCCCGGCCCCGCTGCGGTACGCGATCCTGATCGTCGACGCGTACGGCGTACTGATCGCTCTGGCCGTGATCGCCGCGACCGTGACCCGCCCGCACGTGATCGGGCCCGACGAGGTCCGGGTCCGGTCCGCCGCGTTCCTGGACGTCCGGGTGCCCCGCCGGCTGGTCACCGGGGTCCGCATGGTGCGCAACTACAACGAGCAGGGCACCATTCGGGTCGACGGTGACGTGCTGATCGTGTCGGCGATCGCGCAGACCAACCTGGTGGTCGAGCTGGCCGAGCCGCTGCGGGTGGTCCGCCCGTTGGGCCGGCTCGCACATGTACGGACGATCCGGTTCTTCGCCGACGATCCTGTTGCCGCGCTGTCGGCCTGGTCGACTCGATGCGGCACGACATGCGGACCTCACTGGCGCAGAGCTGAGCTACGCCGAGACCAGCAGAAAGCTCTCATTCCGGACCCCGTTTGGCCAGGGCTCCGGGCTCCCGTCTCAGGGTTTGGTGGGGATGTTGAGGAGGGACTGGCCGGTTGGGGTAAGGACGTGTAGGACGCTTTGCCTGCGGCGGGTGGTGGTGATGAGGCCGGCGGCGCGGAGCACGGTGGAGTGTTCGCTGGCGCTGCTGAGGCTGATCTGGGCAGCGGCGGCGAGCTCGCCGGTGGTACAGCCGGGTTGGTGGGCGATGACGTGCAGGACCGTCGCGCGGGTGCGGCCCAGCAGCGCGACGATCCGTCGGGGCGCCGCCGGGGCTGTCGGTATGGGTGCGCCGAGGTCTGGGGGCGCGTCGTGGTGGGTGGGGTAGTTCAGCCAGGGCTGGGGTTCGGCGTCGCAGTCGATGCTGGGCATGCCGGAGCCGAAGACCGTGGGGATCAGCAGTAGCCCGCGGCCGTTGAGGTGCAGCTCGCCAATGAGCCCGGAGTGGATCTCCAAGACAGGCGGGTTCCAGCGGATCTGCGGTGGACACAGGTTGCGCAGCAAGTGGTCGATCCCGTGGTCGAGCAGATCCCGGGCCCGGGCGGCTCGGTCGACGGCGACGCGGGCGGTCACTTGGTCCCAGTACGGGGCGACCAGCGTGGCATGCAGTTGGCCGAGGGCGTCAGCGATCCGCTGGAGGACCTGTGGGTCATCTTCGAGTCGGCGTGCCCAGCCCGGCACCGGCCGTTCCTCGGCGAGCTGGGTCATCTCCCGGCGGATCACCAGCCGGGAGGTGGACCGGATCTGCTCCAGGCACTCCTGCATGCCCTCAAGCCGTGCCGGGGATAGGAAGTCCGGCGCGTAGCCACGAGCCGGCGCCAGGTCGAAGACCAAGCGGGCCTCGGCCGGCAAGCGCGGGACCATCGGGCCCTTCCAGGGGACATGCCGCATCAGCGAGGGCTTCCACAGCCCACGGACCACCCGCATGGTCTCCACCAGCGGCGCCGGCGACCCGATCATCCGGGTACGGCCAAGGTCCTCTGCGGTGAAGTGGATTCGGTAGACCATCCGTGACCCTTCCGATCCAGGGATCAGCACCAGCCTCCTCGACAGCATCGATAGTGGCCTTTCGGCCAAGACCGAAACAAGGCGACAGCGGATACCCGACGGCCCGATGGTGGTCTCAGCACAGACGGAACCCCCGTCTAGTGTCCTGAGTCGTTAATTCGTTGGTAGATTGCTGGTATGGGTGATGGACGTGGTCCGAAGCTGGCGCCGCTGGAACTGACCGCTGAGGAGAGGGGGGGAGTTGCAAGGGCTGGCTCGGCGGCCGAAGACGGCGCAGGCGTTGGCGACGCGGGCGCGGATCGTGCTGGCGTGTGCGGAAGGCCTGTCCAACAGCGAGGTGTCGCGTCGGCTTGGGGTGTCGCTGCCGACGGTCGGCAAGTGTCGGGGTTGCCCGGTCGATGGTGCGCAGGAAGCGCAGGAACTCCTGGTGGCGGTGTTTGCGCTGCGTCTGGCCGATGACCTTGCCAGTGGCCACGTCCAGCGCGGCGAACAGGCTGGTCGTGCCGTGGCGGACGTAGTCATGGGTCACCCGGCCGGGCACGCCCGGCATCATCGGCAGCATCGGCGCGGTCCGATCGAGCGCCTGCATCTGCGACTTCTCGTCCACGGCGAGGACCATGGCGGCCTCGGGTGGGTCCAGGTACAACCCGACGATGTCGCGGACCTTGTCCACAAACAGCGGGTCGGTCGACAGCTTCCAACTGTCGACCAGGTGCGGCTTGAGCCCGAACGCCCGCCAGATCCGCGAAACCGCGGTCTGGTTCAGCCCGACCGCCTTGGCCATGGACCGGGTCGACCAGTGGCTGTCCCGATCGGATGGTGGTTCTTCGAGCGTTCTCGTGATCACCGCCTCGACCTGGGCGTCGCCGATCTTCCGTGGCGCGCCCGGGCGCGGTTCGTCGCGCAGCCCGTCCACCCGATCGGCCACGAACCGCTTGCGCCACTTGCCGACCGTCGGCAGCGACACCCCAAGCCGACGCGACACCTCGCTGTTGGACAGGCCTTCCGCACACGCCAGCACGATCCGCGCCCGCGTCGCCAACGCCTGCGCCGTCTTCGGCCGCCGAGCCAGCCCTTGCAACTCCCCCCCTCTCCTCAGCGGTCAGTTCCAGCGGCGCCAGCTTCGGACCACGTCCATCACCCATACCAGCAATCTACCAACGAATTAACGACTCAGGACACTAGACCCGTCTTTCGCACATGCGGTTGGGTGGTCGTCGGTCATGGCCAGCGGGGTTGGGTGGGGTCGACGTGGAGTAGTCGCAGGAGTCGGGTTTGTAGAGGCCCGGGTGTGGGGATGGTGGCTGCTTCGTTCGGGGGCGCGGGGATGAGTCGGAGTTCGCCGAGTGCTTGCAGGATGAGCCGTCCGGTGGGCTTTCGTGGGCGGCGGTCGTTGATGTAGAAGCCACGTATCTCGGTGTCGGGGGCGAGGTTGCGGCGGACTTCGCGTTCGATGAGGCAGAAGATGAGCAGGGCCAGGCAGATCACGGTGATCAGGGCGGTGATCCGGCGGTTGTTGCGTAGGAAGATCGGTGCGACGGCGAGGGGGCCTTTGAACTCGCTGTAGCGGCGTTCGACGGTGGGTTGGTCCTTGTAGCGCAGGAACACGTCGGTGGCGTCGATGTCGGCGGGCAGGTTGGTCAGCAGGGCGTACCAGCCGTCGGCGGCGGCTTCGGCGTCGAGGGCTGCCTGGTCGAAGGTCCAGGCGAACGTCGGTTTGCCGGTGTCGTCGGTGGTGATCGTGGTGTGCAGGTGTGCGCTGATGCGGCGGCGGCGGGCGATCGCGGTGGCTTTGGTGGTGACGGCCTCGATGGTGCGGTGGTGGCGGGTGCCGGCGGTACGGGTGAGGGTGTCCAGTTCGGTGCGGGCCTGGGCGAGTCTGAGCGCGCGGGCCTTGGCCTGGGCGGTGGCGTTGGCGGTGGAGTGCACCAGGATCCGCCGTAGGGTGTGTACCGGGTCCTTCTTGCGGGGGCCGGTCAGGTCCATGGTGTCTTCGTCGACCCGGTAGGTGCACCGTTCGGTGTGTGGTCTGCCCTCGTCGCGTTCGGCGACGTAGTCCACGATCGTGGCCCGGGACGGGTCGAGGCCGGCGAACAGCCCGTCGGGGACCCGGGACGCGGCCAGGGGCGCGATGAAGGTGACCTGCTCGGTGGTCATCGCGGTGACGTTGGGGTAGGAGATGAGTTTCGAGTCGCCGACCAGCAGGAAGTTGCGGGGTGTGGCCAGGGCTTGCAGAGCGCGCATGGTGTCGGTGACCTGGGCGATCTCGGCGGCGTTGCCGTCATAGGTCCGGCTGAGGACGGGGACGGCGCCGTCCGCGGTGACGGCGAGGCCGGCCTGGATCTGTTTGAGGTCGGTGCGCCGGTCTTTCGGGTGGCCGTAGGCAGGGGTGGGGTACTCGTCGTCGACGTGGTCGTATGCGCCGTACAGCGAGATCGAGGTCATGTCCCAGTGGCAGCGGGTGACGTCGATGCCGAATGCCGTGATCGCGGTCGCGCCGATTGATCCGACGACCTGGTCGGCCTGATCGGCGAGGGCGTCCAGGGCCCGGCCCAGCCGGTCGTCGTTGAGCAGGTCGGGATCGATGTCGTAGACCTCTTCCACCGCCCACGCGTGGGCCCAGTCGGCCACGGCGACCATCGCCTTCGGACTGGTCAGCCGGTTCGCGATCAGCGCCTCGATGACCTGCCCGTGGCTGATGGAGGCGACCTCCCGTATCGGGCAGGCCCGGTCCACCACACCCGCGATGTCCAACCGGCGGGAGAAGTCCGCGATGACCGGCAGCGACCCCAGCTGCTTCTCCACCCGACCCGTCGCGGCGACCCGCGTCCGAGGCCGCCGCGCCACCCGTCGAGGCCCACCAGATCTACTCATGGATCAGCAACGAACCAGCCGCACGCCCGCAACGCAAGTCACTCAACCGCATGTGCGAAAGACGGGTCTAGAGACGCCAACAAGGTCCGCGTCGACGGCACCCACACCGCGTGGCCGAGGTTCGCCGGCAAATGGCCCATCTGCGCCGCGCCCGAGGCCCGCGCGCACACGCCCAGCTCATCGGCGGCGAGGTCAGTTTGCTGCCGCCCGACGACCACGCCGCCGCGCTACAGGTGATGCGCGAACACGGGCGCGAGCCGATGAGCATGACCCACGGCGACTTCGACTACCACTACTTGCGTACCCTCGCGATCGGCCCGGGCGGTCGGCGCCGGCTACGCCGGCTGTCGTTCGCCGCCCACATCGACTCGCTGATGCGCGGCCGGCGCGGCGCCCCCCGACCTCGCACCGAGACCGAGCTTGCGCCGTTGCGCCGGCAGTTCGCCGACATGTTCCACCGGTTGCGCCGCGAGTACGGCGTGCGCGCCTACCTGGCCCACAACATGACCGTCACCCACGCAACGTCGACCAGATCGCAGCGGTGATCGCCGAAACCCACACCATGGGCTACGCCATGATGTCTTTCCAGCCCGCCGCCGCCATTGGCGACGAACGCCGTTGGAAGGAGGACTACCGGTCGTTGACCGGCGATCAGGTGTGGGCTGAGATCGAACGCGGCGCCGGCACCAGACTGCCCTGGCGTGCCCTGCAGATGGGCGACGGACGCTGCAACCGCACCGCCTTCGGCTTCTTCCTCGGCGACCGGTGGATCCCACTGATCGACGACCAGCGTCCGGTCGACCTCGCCGCCCGCGACGCGTTCCTGCGCCACCTCGGTGGCGTCAACGTCGGCGGCACCCCGCCCCAGCTGCTGGCCGTCCGCCTACTGCGCGCCCTCGTTTCACATCCCACCGCTACCTGGACCGGGCTTCGCTGGGCGGCTGGGCTGATCCGCCGTGCCGGTCTCCGCCCGTTGCTGACCCGTCGGGTCCGCCCGATGACGTTCGTGATGCACAGTTTCATTCCCGCCGATCAGGTCCGTCCGGCGTGGGCGCTGCTCGAGCAGGGCGCCCTCAGCAGCGATCCCGCCGTACGGGCAACCCAGGACCGGCTGCTGGCCTGCTCCTACACCATGGCCCACCCCGAGCGGGATCGGCTCGTCCCCGCCTGCGTGCAGCACGCCGTCCTCGACCCTGCGGAGAACGACGCACTACGCCGGCTACTTCCCCTGCACGGGGTCGCCGGGAAGCCTGCGCGGCAGGGGGCGGGCCACGACACGGCCGGACGATGCGGGTGCGTCGGTGGGCAGCCCGAGGCTTCTCGTGGCCCTGCCGGCTCCCGGTGAGGTTCCGTGTGCCGGTCGCCCGTCGGCTGCTGCGCGGGGTTCCCCGGCGGCGCCCCGCTCGGGGGCTGCTGTCGCACCTGGATGCTCGTTCGTCGCCTGGGCCGTCGTCGCTGGTACGGGTGCGTCGCCACCGCGGGCACCAGCGGCCGCCGGTGCTGTTGCCGCAGCAGATTCAGGCGATCCTGGACGGCTGCGCGGTCTACGACAGCGCCGCCGGCCGATGGGTGGGTAACCTACGTGACCGGCTGCTGTTCGCCACCCTTGCCGAGAGCGGGATGCGGCTGGGTGAGCTGCTCGGCATGCGGATCAGCGACTTCGTGATGGGCCGGGGCGGCACGCCGTTCGTGGAGATCGTGCCGCGGGACGACAACCCGAACGGTGCCAGGGTGAAGATGATGCGTCCACGGCGGGTCTACGTGGGTGCGGACCTTGAACGGTTGTTCGCCGACTATCTGACGCATCTGGCGTGCCGGGCGGCCGAGGTCGGGGCCGCGGTGAACGTGGACTGCCCGCTGTGGGTGAACCTGGACCGGCCGCCGTTGCTGGCGCCGCTGCGGGAGGGCACGATCCGGGACAAGGTCACCGCGCTCAAGCGCCGCGGTATCGGACCGCCGGGGTGGACCCCGCACTGGCTTCGGCACAGCCACGCCACGGCTCTGCTGCTCGGTGGAATCCCCGACTGGGTGGTCTCCCGCCGGTTGGGCCACGCCCATGTGCAGACCACCCTGGACCTTTACGGCTGGGTCAGCGAGGACGAGGCCTTACGCGTGGCCGCGAATTGGAAGAAGTACACCGATGGCTGGCAGGTCGCTGATGGCCGCTGAAAACTATTCCCGCCCGCGGGTCGCCGCGGTTGCGGGCGCGGACACCAGCCCGGTCGCCCGGCTGCTGGCGGATCTGCCCCCGCAGTGGCGCGGCGAGATCATCGGTCCAGGCATCGTCGACTGGACGGCGCGTAGCGGACGTGGGCGGATGACGGCGTTGCGGCTGCACCGGCTGCCCGAACGGCTACGGGTCGAGCTGGCGTGGATGGCGCATTGGCAGTACCTCGACGGTGTGGGCGTGCACGTGGCCGGCATCAACCAGCTCGCCGCGGTGCTGGCCGGGGCCGCGGACGCGAAGCGGGCGGTCCCCGTTTCGTTGCGGGATCTGGACTTCGCTGCCGCGTCCAGGATGGTCAGCGTCTGGTTCGAAGCGCGTCACCAGCGGCTGCCCGCCCCGGTGAGCCTGCGCAGCCTGCGTCCGCTGTTCGGTTATCCACGGCTGGCGCTAGCCGCCCGGCTGCACGAGGGGCCGTGGTGGGAGATGGACACCTGGTATCCGCGCTGCGACCCACGGATACCGCTGCGGGAGCGTGAACCCTCCGCCGGCGTGGGATGCACGCCGGGCGCCATCGTCGTGCCGTGGCTTCGAGACGCCGCCAAGTGGGCGCTGGCGATGATGCTGCAGGCAGGAGCGCTGACCTGGAGCACGGTCCGCGGCGACCGCATCCAGTGTCTGCTGCGTTTCGACCGCTGGCTGGCGACCCTGCCCGACCCGGCCCAGGTCGTCGGTGACCCGCGCCGGGCCGCAGGGTTCGCCGCCGGGTTTCGTCAGTGGGCCGCCGATCCGGCCAACCGAGCCAGCACTGCACGGGGCCGCCCACCGACCAGCAACGGCACCAACCAGGACATACGGGCCGTGGCTCAGCTGATGGCGTTCGTCGTGGACCATCAGAAGGACTACCGGCGGTGCTTCGGCCCGTCGCCGTGGGACGCGCTCACCGAGGGACACCCGGCGGTGTGGTCGCGCCAGATCATCCGTGCACGCCCAGTACGGCGCCTCGATGCGACCCGCTATGTCGACGACCACGCGTTGGCGCAGATCACCACGCACCTGGCGGTGCTGGCAGCCCCGAAACACGAGACCGTGACGGTGACCATCGACGGCACGCAGAAACAAGCCGCGGGGTGGGGCGCGCCACAGGTGATGCGGATGCTCCTGCTGCAGATCCTCACCGGCCGCCGGCTCAGCGAGATCTGCCTGACCGAGTTCGACTGCCTGTCCCCGGCCACCAGCCGGGCTGTCGAGGTCGCCGACCACGAGCGGATTGCCCGGTTCCGTTACGGGCAAAGCAAAATCGACCAGGCCCCGGACACGATCCTGGTGGACGCTGAAGTCGTCGCCGTGATCACCGAACAGCAGCAGTGTGTCGGGGTACGGCCTGGAGTGCAGAGCTATGTACAGCTGATCTTGCAGAGGTGCGCACCGTTTGTCCGTCGTCTGCGGGAGTGTCAAGTTAACGGCTGATCTTGGTTGTTGAAGTGGTCAGAGGTTGGCCGGGGTGAGCCGGCCCTCGAAGGCGATCTGGAACGCGTTGAGAGGTGCCTTCCACCGGATGGTCCACCGGCGGCGGCCGTTGCCGGTCGGGTCCAGACTCATCAACGCCATGTACACGCACTTGAGCGCGGCCTGCTCGTTGGGGAAGTGCCCGCGGGCGCGGACCGCTTTGCGGATCCGGGCGTTGACGGACTCGATCGCGTTCGTCGAGCAGATGACCTTGCGGATCTCCACGTCGAACGCGAGGAACGGCACGAACTCGGCCCAGGCGTTCTCCCACAGCTTCACGATCGCCGGGTACTTCCGCCCCCAGGCCTCGGCGAACTCCAGGAACCGCTCCGTCGCCGCGTCCTCCGTCGGCGCGGTGTAGACCGGCTTGAGCGCTCGGGCGATCTTCTCCCAGTCCTGCCGCGCCGCGTAGCGGAACGAGTTGCGCAGCAGGTGGATCACGCACGTCTGCACGATGGTGGCCGGCCACACCGCCTCGACCGCCTCCGGTAGGCCCTTGAGCCCGTCGCAGACGAGCATCAGCACATCGGCCACGCCCCGGTTCTTCAGCTCGGTGAGCACGTGCAGCCAGTGCTTCGCGCCCTCACCGCCGTCACCGGCCCACAGGCCGAGGATGTCCCGGTGGCCGTCGACGGTGACCGCCATCGCCAGGTAGATGGGCCGGTTCGCGACCTTCCCGTCCCGGATCTTCACATTGATGGCATCGATGAACACGACCGGGTAGACCGGGTCGAGTGGCCTGTTCTGCCACTCGGTCATCCCGTCGATGACCTTGTCCGTGATCGTCGAGATCGTCTGCTTCGACACCTCGGCGCCGTACACCTCGGCCAGGTGCGCGGCGATCTCCCCGTGCGTCAGCCCCCGGGCCGACAACGACAGCACGAGCTCGTCCACCCCGGACAGCCTGCGCTGGCGCTTACGCACGATCTGCGGCTCGAACGTCCCCGCGACATCCCGGGGGACCCGTACCTCGACCGGGCCGACGTCGGTCAGCACGGTCTTCGTCCGGGTGCCGTTACGGGAGTTCCCGGTGCCCTTGCCGGCCGGGTCGTGCTTGTCGTAGCCGACGTGGTCGGTGATCTCGCCCTCCAGGGCGGACTCCAGGACCCGCTTGGTCAGCTGCTGCAGCAGACCGCCCTCACCGGTGAGCTTCAGCCCGTCACCGCGTGCCCGGTCCACCAGCAGCGCGATCAACTGCTCATCCGTGGCCGTACCCACCGACCCGCCTGCGGGCTCCTGCTCGATGGTGGTCTCGGTCGTCATCTGGCGCATCTCCCTTGATCAGCAGATCCGCCGTTAGTTGTACACACCCGTGGTCGTCGGTCATGGCCAGCGGGGTTGGGTGGGGTCGACGTGGAGTAGTCGCAGGAGTCGGGTTTGTAGAGGCCCGGGTGTGGGGATGGTGGCTGCTTCGTTCGGGGGCGCGGGGATGAGTCGGAGTTCGCCGAGTGCTTGCAGGATGAGCCGTCCGGTGGGCTTTCGTGGGCGGCGGTCGTTGATGTAGAAGCCACGTATCTCGGTGTCGGGGGCGAGGTTGCGGCGGACTTCGCGTTCGATGAGGCAGAAGATGAGCAGGGCCAGGCAGATCACGGTGATCAGGGCGGTGATCCGGCGGTTGTTGCGTAGGAAGATCGGTGCGACGGCGAGGGGGCCTTTGAACTCGCTGTAGCGGCGTTCGACGGTGGGTTGGTCCTTGTAGCGCAGGAACACGTCGGTGGCGTCGATGTCGGCGGGCAGGTTGGTCAGCAGGGCGTACCAGCCGTCGGCGGCGGCTTCGGCGTCGAGGGCTGCCTGGTCGAAGGTCCAGGCGAACGTCGGTTTGCCGGTGTCGTCGGTGGTGATCGTGGTGTGCAGGTGTGCGCTGATGCGGCGGCGGCGGGCGATCGCGGTGGCTTTGGTGGTGACGGCCTCGATGGTGCGGTGGTGGCGGGTGCCGGCGGTACGGGTGAGGGTGTCCAGTTCGGTGCGGGCCTGGGCGAGTCTGAGCGCGCGGGCCTTGGCCTGGGCGGTGGCGTTGGCGGTGGAGTGCACCAGGATCCGCCGTAGGGTGTGTACCGGGTCCTTCTTGCGGGGGCCGGTCAGGTCCATGGTGTCTTCGTCGACCCGGTAGGTGCACCGTTCGGTGTGTGGTCTGCCCTCGTCGCGTTCGGCGACGTAGTCCACGATCGTGGCCCGGGACGGGTCGAGGCCGGCGAACAGCCCGTCGGGGACCCGGGACGCGGCCAGGGGCGCGATGAAGGTGACCTGCTCGGTGGTCATCGCGGTGACGTTGGGGTAGGAGATGAGTTTCGAGTCGCCGACCAGCAGGAAGTTGCGGGGTGTGGCCAGGGCTTGCAGAGCGCGCATGGTGTCGGTGACCTGGGCGATCTCGGCGGCGTTGCCGTCATAGGTCCGGCTGAGGACGGGGACGGCGCCGTCCGCGGTGACGGCGAGGCCGGCCTGGATCTGTTTGAGGTCGGTGCGCCGGTCTTTCGGGTGGCCGTAGGCAGGGGTGGGGTACTCGTCGTCGACGTGGTCGTATGCGCCGTACAGCGAGATCGAGGTCATGTCCCAGTGGCAGCGGGTGACGTCGATGCCGAATGCCGTGATCGCGGTCGCGCCGATTGATCCGACGACCTGGTCGGCCTGATCGGCGAGGGCGTCCAGGGCCCGGCCCAGCCGGTCGTCGTTGAGCAGGTCGGGATCGATGTCGTAGACCTCTTCCACCGCCCACGCGTGGGCCCAGTCGGCCACGGCGACCATCGCCTTCGGACTGGTCAGCCGGTTCGCGATCAGCGCCTCGATGACCTGCCCGTGGCTGATGGAGGCGACCTCCCGTATCGGGCAGGCCCGGTCCACCACACCCGCGATGTCCAACCGGCGGGAGAAGTCCGCGATGACCGGCAGCGACCCCAGCTGCTTCTCCACCCGACCCGTCGCGGCGACCCGCGTCCGAGGCCGCCGCGCCACCCGTCGAGGCCCACCAGATCTACTCATGGATCAGCAACGAACCAGCCGCACGCCCGCAACGCAAGTCACTCAACCGCATGTGCGAAAGACGGGTCTAGAGTGGTAGCAGCAGGTTGCAGCGGGGGAAGACCCCGTGGGTGCCCTCGCAGCCCAGCGCGTTGCGGCCGAGTAGTTGCGCCTGGGTGCGGACGTGCTCGGGCAACTCAGCCCATCGGCGGGCCAGTGCAGCTGCCAACTCAGGGTCGACTGGCCGGGTGACCCGCTCCCATCGGCGCAGCGTCCGCCACCAGCGGCGGCGGACACGAATTTCCTGCTTGTCGGTCGCGGTATCCATCCTGCCTCCCTCACCCCACATTAGGCGCGCTGTATGTCGGGCTTGCCAGCCATGGCGGATCGGACCAGGGCGCGTCGACTCGGAAGCAGAATGATTGCGCTGCCCTGGGGCGTTCTGGAAGCAAGCTCACAGTTCCGCACGCCCCCATCGGGCAGCATGAACCGGCACTGCCCGCACGGGCGACGCCGACGGCGAGGAAGGACGATGCGTGGACGAGTGGGATCTGGCGATCATCGGTGGCGGTACGGCCGGCATCGTGGCGGCCAAGACCGCCGGCCGGTTCGGCGCGCGGGTGTTGCTGGTCGAGTCCGCCCGCACCGGGGGTGACTGCCTGTGGACCGGGTGCGTGCCGAGTAAGTCGTTGATCGCCGCCGCGCATGCCGCGCACACCGTCCGTACCGCTGCCCGGTTCGGGGTGCACGCCGGCCCGCCGAAGGTGGACGACGCCGCGGTGCTGGCGTACGTGCGGGCGGCCATCGCCCGGATCGAGCCGGTCGACTCGCCAGCGGCGATCAGCGCGGACGGGGCACAGGTCGTGACCGGCCGGGCGGAGTTCACCGGCCCCGGCAGCCTGCGGGTGACCGGGGCCGTCGGTGAGCGTGCGGTGCGGTTCCGCTGGGCGGTGCTCGCCACCGGTGCCGCCCCGGCCGTACCGGATCTGCCCGGTCTGGCCGAGGCTGATCCGCTGACCACCGAGACGCTGTGGGACCTCGACGCGTTGCCGGAACGGGTGGCGGTGCTCGGGGGCGGCCCGGTCGGCTGCGAGCTGGGCCAGGCCCTCGCGAGGCTCGGTGTGCGGGTCACCATCGTGCAGCGGGCCGACCGGCTGCTGACCAAGGAGGAGCCGGAGGTCGGTGCCCTGATCGCCGAACGGCTGCGCGCCGAGGGGGTGGCCGTGCTGTCCGGGGCGGACGTCGAACGCGTCGACGGCGGCACGGTGCAGCTGACCGGCGCGGATCCGGTCGTGGTCGACCGGATCCTGGTCGCCACCGGCCGGCGACCCCGCACCGGCGGGTTGGGACTGGCCGCCGCCGGGGTGCGTTGCGACGAGCGGGGCCACGTCGTCGTGGACGGGCTGCTGCGGACCAGTAACCGGCGGATCTTCGCCGCCGGTGACGTGACCGGGGTGCTGCCGTTCACCCATGTCGCCGGGGTGCAGGGCGGCTACGCCGCAACGAACGCGCTGCTCGGGCTGCGCCGCCGTGTCGACTACGCGGCGATTCCGTGGGTGACGTTCACCGACCCGGAGGTGGCACACGTCGGGGCGACCCTCGCCCAGGCCCGCCGCCGCCACGGCGACCGGGTCCACTACCGACGGTTGACGCACGAGCACGTCGACCGGGCGATCACCGACGGCCGCCCGGACGGGTTCACCCTGCTGGTGATCGGCCCGGCCGACCGGCTGCTGGGCGCCACTGTGGTGTCGCCCCGGGCCGGGGAGTCGATCGCCGAGTTGGCCGCCGCGATTCGCCGGGGCGCGAAGGTGCGCGACGTCGCCGGCACCGTGCACGCCTATCCGACGTACGCCGACGGGCCGTGGAACGCCAGCCTGGCCCAGGTCCGGGCGGACCTCGCCGGGCCGCTGCTCTCCCGCGCCATCGGCGGCCTGCGCGGCCTGCGCCGCGCCCTGCACCCGGTCCGGGGTGACCGCCGATGATCCCCGACGAGACTCGGCCGGTGACGACCGAGGCCGAGCCCGTGGGGATCGAGACCGAGCCGGTGACGAGCGAGGCCCGGCCGGTGCCGATGTCCCGGCTGGCGCGGATCATCGCCTCACCGTGGCCGAGGCTGGCGCTGTTGACGGGTTTCCTGACCGGCGCGGCGACGCTGCTCGCCACCGGGGGCGGCCTGAACGTGGAGACGCTGCGCGCCGGGGTCGCCGACGCCGGGGTCTGGGGGCCGGTCCTGTTCGTCGTCGGCTACGCCGTCGGCACCGTGCTGCTGGTGCCCGGGGTGCTGCTGACCGCGACGGCCGGGCTGCTGTTCGGCGTGGTCGGCGGCTCGGTGGTGGTGCTGCTCGGGGCGACGCTCGGCGCGGTGGCGTCGTTCCTGCTGGGCCGGGCGTTGGGCCGTCCGGCGGTGGAGCGGCTCGTCGGTGGCCGGCTGGACCGGCTGGACGGGTTCCTCGCCCGCCGGGGACTCGTCGCGGTCGTCGGCCTGCGGCTCGTACCGTTGGTGCCGTTCGCGCTGTTCAACTACGGGTCGGGGGTGACTGCGGTGCGGCTGCGCGACTACACGCTCGGCTCGGCGATCGGCATGACTCCCGGGATCGTCGCCTACACGGCGGTCGGTGGATCGGTCACCGACCCGACGTCTCCACAGTTTCTCATCGCCCTGACCGGTCTGGGTCTGCTGTCGCTGACCGGGCTGCTCGCCGCCCGCCGGGTTCGCCGCCGCGAGACGCGGGTCCGCCGCCGCGAAACCGGGGTCGACGCGCGGTGATCGACGCGCGACTGCGTCCGGTGCTGGCCGGGCCGCTGGACCGCCTCGCCGCCGGCCTCGACCGGCCGTGGATCACGCCCGGTCGGCTCACCGCCGCCGGGCTGGCGTTGGGGCTGGCCGCCAGCGTCGCCGCGGCGGCCGGGCTGTGGTGGTGGGCGCTGGCCGGGTGGCTGCTGTCCCGGTTGGCCGACGGCCTCGACGGGCCGCTGGCCCGCCGCCGCGACACTGCGTCGCCGCTGGGCGGGTTCCTCGACATCGTCGCCGACTTCACCGTGTACGGGGCGTTCGTCGCCGGGGTCGCCGTCGGCGTCGACGGCTCGGCCACGCCGTTCCTGGTGCTGCTGGTGGCCTACTACGTCAACGGGGCGGCCCTGCTGGCGTACTCGTCGATCGCCGAACGGCTGGGCCGCGACCGGGGCGACGAGCGGTCGCTGCACTTCCTCGGCGGGCTGGCCGAGGGCGCCGAAACGGTCGCCGTACACAGCCTGTTCTGCCTGTTTCCCGGCGTCGCCGGGCCGATCGCCTGGGTGTGGGCCGCCGTGGTCGCGGTCACCGCCGGGCAGCGTGTCGTGTACGCCGTGCGTACCCTGTCCGATCCTGACTGGAGGCCCACCCGATGATCCGACGATGGCGTGCCGTGGTCGCGCTGACCGCCGCCGGGCTGCTCGCCACCGCCTGCGGCGGCGAGCCCGGCGGGGCCGATCCCGCGCCGGGCGATTTCGCCCAGGTGCAGCGCGAGGCGCGCGGGCAGACCGTCAACCTGTTCATGTACGGCGGCGACGACGGCGCCAACCGCTACATCGACGAGGTCGTCGCCCCGGCCGCCCGCCAGCAGCTGGACGTCGGGATCAACCGGGTGCCGGTCACCGACACCGCGTTGGCGGTCAACAAGGTCCTCGGCGAGCGGCAGGCCGGTCGCGCCTCGGGCGGATCGGTGGACCTGGTGTGGATCAACGGGGAGAACTTCCGCACCGGCAAGCAGGCCGGGCTGTGGCAGTGCGGCCTGGTCGAGGTGCTGCCCAACATGCGCTACGTGGACTGGTCCGACCCGGCGGTCGCCAACGACTTCGGCACCCCGGTCGACGGCTGCGAGGTGCCGTGGAGCCGGGCCCAGTTCGCGTTCGTCTACGACTCGGCCCGGGTCGACGACCCGCCGAGCACGCTCACCAGTCTGCTGGACTGGGTCCGTGCCAACCCGGGCCGGTTCACCTATCCCGCGCCGCCGGACTTCACCGGCTCGGTCTTCGTCCGGCACGTCCTGGCCGCCCAGTCCGGCGGGCGCGACCAGGTCCCGGACGGGTTCGACCAGGCCGCCTACGACCGGCTCACCCCTCCGCTGTGGCAGACCCTGCGCGAGCTGCGGCCCGCGCTGTGGCGCGAGGGTGGGACGTACCCGGCCAACGAGAAGGAACTCAACGACCTGTACGCCAACCGGCAGGTCGACTTCACCATGACCTACGGCCCGGCGCAGGTCACCAGCCTGGTCGAGCGGGGCCAGTTCCCGGCCACCACCCGCACCCTGCTGCTGGACGAGGGGACCATCGGCAACACCAACTACCTGGCCGTGCCCGCCAACGCCGCCAACCGCCCGGCCGCCCTGACACTGGCCGACCTGATGCTGTCGCCGGAGTTGCAGTACGAGAAGGCCAGGCCTGGCGGGTGGGGGCAGTACCCGGCCGTCGATCTGGACAAACTGGACGTGCAGTGGCGGGACCGGTTCGCCGCCCTGCCCACCTCGCCGCAGGTGCCCGGCTACGCCGAGCTGTCCCGCAACAGCCAGCCGGAGCTGCGCGCCGACTGGCTGCCGCCGCTGGAGGAGGGCTGGCGGCGCGAGGTCCTGCAACGGTGAACCACCACCGTCGTCGTACCGGGCTGCTGCTGGTCCTGCCCGCGCTGGCCGCCGTCGTGCTGCTCTTCGGCGGCGGCCTCGGCTACGGCCTCGCCCAGAGCCTGGGTCTGGCCGGTTTCACCGACGCCCCACCCGGCCTGGCCGCGTACCGGCAGGTGACCGAGGGGCCGGCGTTCGTCGACGGGCTGCTGCTCAGCCTGTGGATCTCCACCGTGGCCACCGTCCTGGCCGTCGTCATCGGCGTCGCCGCCGCCCTTGCCCTGCGCCGCACCGCCGGCGGTCGGCGGACCGCCACGTTCCTCGCCCAGCTGGGGCTGCCGGTGCCGCACCTGATCGGGGCGGTCGCGATCGGGCTGCTGCTGGCCGACTCCGGGCTGCTCGCCCGGACCGCTCACGCGATGGGTGTCCCGCTGCCCGCCCTGGTCGCCGACCCGTACGCGATCGGCGTGATCGTCGAGTACGTCTGGAAGGAAGCCCCGTTCGTGCTGATCGTGGTCCTCGCCGCCCTGGGCGGCCCGGTCGGCGAACACGAACAGGTCGCCGCCACCCTCGGCGCCAGCCCTCGTCAGGTGCTGCGGCGGGTGACCCTGCCGCTGCTCGCCCCGTCGATCCTGGCCGTGGCGGTGCTGATCTTCGCGTTCACCCTCGGCGCGTACGAGGTGCCGGCGCTGCTCGGCCGCGCCTACCCGCAACCGTTGCCGGTGCTCGCCTACCAGCGGTTCACCGCCGCCGAACTGTCCGGCCGCGCCGAAGGGGTCGCGGTCGCGCTGCTGATCGCGGCGGTGGCGGTGGCCGCCGCGGGGGCGTACACCTGGGCCAGCCGGCGGGCCGTCGGCGACGTCACCGGGGCGAAGCGGTGACCACGCTGGCCCGCCCGGCGGTGGTGATCCTCGCCGGGCTCTGGGTCGCCGGACCGCTGCTGCCGCTGGCCGTGCAGGCCTTCACCGACCAGTGGTTCTACCCGGATCTGTGGCCGGGCCGATGGTCGTTGGCGGGCTGGCGGCAGGCGCTGGGCCCGCAGTCGCGCCTGCCCGAGGCCGTCGCCACCTCTATCGGCATCGGGGCCGCTGTCGCCGTACTCGCCACCGTGCTGGGCGCCGCCGCCGGGCGGGCGCTGGCCTGGCACCGGCTGCCCGGCCGGCGGCTGATCGAACTGGTCCTGCTCGCCCCGGTGCTGGTGCCGCCGTTCGCCGTCGCGATGGGCGCCCAGACCGTGTACCTGCGCGCCGGCCTCGCCGACTCGGTCGCCGGGGTGGTGCTGGCCCAGCTACCCGCCGCCACCGCGTACGCCACCCTGCTGCTGTCCGGGGTCTGGGCCGGAGTCGACCCCGACCTGGAACGGCAGGCCCGCACCCTCGGAGCCGGGCCCTGGCGGGCAATGCGCGCGGTGAGCCTGCCTCAGCTGCGCGGCGGCCTGACCGTCGCCGCGATGTTCGCCTTCCTTGTCTCCTGGAGCGACTACCTGATGACCCTGCTCATCGGCGGCGGTGTCGTCACCACCGTGCCGCTGCTGCTGTTCGCCACCGCCGCCGGCAGCGGCAACCAGGCCGCCACCGCCGCCATCGCCCTGGTCGCCATCGCCCCGCCCCTGCTGCTCACCGCCCTCGCGGCCCGCCAACTCGCCGGCCGCGACACCGCCCGGCTCGGAGTCGGACGATGACCACCGACGTCACCATCGACGCCCTCGACCACACCTACCCCGGTGCCGCCGCACCGACCCTGCGCCGGGTCAGCCTGGAGGTGCCGGCCGGCACCCGTACCGCGATCCTGGGCCCTTCCGGCAGCGGCAAGTCGACCCTGTTGTCGATCGTCGCCGGGCTGACCGCGCCCACCGGCGGCGACGTACGGTTCGCCGGTCGCAGCGTTCTGCGCCAGCCGGCGCACCGCCGCGACCTCGGCGTGGTCTTTCAACGTCCGCTGCTGTTCCCACACCTCACCGTCAGCGAGAACGTCGCCTTCGGGCTGCGGATGCGCGGCACCGACCGCACCGCCACCCGGCGACGGGTCGGAGAGCTGCTCGACGCCGTCGCGCTCGTCGACTACGCCGGACGACGCAGCACCGCGCTCTCCGGCGGCCAGCAGCAGCGGGTCGCCCTCGCCCGGGCGTTGGCCGCCCGGCCGGCCGTGCTCCTGCTCGACGAGCCGTTCAGCGCCCTCGACCCGCAACTGCGGGCCAGCATGCGCACCCTCCTCGCCGACCTGCACCAGCGGGAGGGCACCACCACGCTGTTCGTCACCCACGACCGCGACGACGCCGTCGACGTCGCCGACCAGGTCGCCGTCCTGCTCGACGGCCACGTCGCCCAGCACGCCCCACCCGCCGACCTGTTCCGCCGATCCGCCACTCTCGCCGTCGCCCGCTTCCTGGGCGGCGCGGTCAACGTCGTCGCCGGCTCCGCCCGCCCGGGCCGCTTCGACTGCCCCCTCGGCAGCCTGCACCTGGACACCGACCACCGGGGACCCGGCCTGCTGCTCATCCGACCGGAGGCGATCGTGGTCGCCGACGACCAGCGGGGCGACAACGTCGTCCCGGCGACCGTTACCGCCGTCACCGACCGTGGCACCCACCTCGACGTGCGGGCCACCAGCTCGGGGCTCACCCTGCAGATCAGAGTCGGGCCGGCGACCCCGCTGCGGCTCGGCGACGAGCCACTGCTCTGGCTACCCCCGGCCCATCTCAGCGTCGTGACGCCGTAGGTCCACCGGCCTGTGGCCCGAAGCGTGAACGACAACGCCAGTGTCGTGCCTTCTTCCACGACGACGGCGAACGCCTGCTCACGGTACCGCTTCACCAGACGCAGGACGCAGCACTGGCCGCAGCCTCATGGTGGAGGGGGGTCACCGGCGACCAGGCCATCTTCACGCACTCGGTTGGCGAGGTCGAGTTTGGTGTAGGTCGGTCGGCCTACGGACCGGTACTTTTCCTTCACCCGTTCCAGGTAGTGCTTGGCCGTAGCAGGCCGAATGCTGGTGCGCCGTGCCGCAGAGTCCAACGTCATGCCGGATGCGTACGCAACCAGCAACCGCAGTTCCTGGTCGGACAGTCTCGGCTTGTTGGGCCGGCTGTCGTGGGCTATGGCGAAGGCCAGTTCGCTGGGAAACATCTGTTGGCCGCGATGGATGTCGCGGATCATCGCGGCCAGTTCGGCCAAGTCATGATTTTTGGTCAGATACCCGGCGGCACCTGCGGCGTGGGTGGCCAGCATGTGCGCCGGATCGGCCATGACAGTGGCCACGAGCACCTTGGGGCCGGCCCGGATGATCCGGCGCACGTTGGTGGCCGGATCGGAATTGTCGGCCAGCATAAGATCGAGAACGACGACGTCGATGGTGCCCATGTCGCGTTGCATCAACTGATCCACTGATTCGACGGTAGCCACCAGACGAAGATCAGGTGCACTGTCAACCCACGCGGTCAGGCCGGAAATCAACATACGATCGTCGTCCACGGCTGCGATCGTGATCACTGCGGCCACTTCAGCTCCACGCAGGTCCCATCGCCGGGGACGGAATGCACCGAGGCCGTTCCCCCCACTTCTCGCATTCTAGCTATGATCGAGGTTCGTATTCCAGTTCCAGGAGTTGTCTCATCGACGGGTTCGAAACCCACGCCACGATCGACGATGCGGACCACGACCGCACCGTCCTCCATGCCCGCGGTCAACCAGGCCTCGCCGGTGCGAGCGTGGCGGTGTGTGTTGTTGAGGGCCTCTCGGCAGGCCATCGCGATCGCGGTGACCGCTCGTCGATCTATAGAAGACGACAGCGGTGCGAGCAGCGGGTGCAGCCGTAGGCCGATGCCCGTGGCGTCCGCTGCCACCGACGCCAGCGCGGCTGGCAGGCTGTCGGACGCCACGGTGCCCCCTTGCATGATGGTCCGCAGATAGGTGGCGTCGCGGGCGGCCAAGGCTCGGACCTGGTCGGAGTTGGCATCGAGCCGGCCGCTAGCGATCGCGGTCAGCGTGGCCAGTGCCGTGTCGTGCACTACGCGCCGACTCTCCGGGGCATCCCACTGGGTCTCGCCAGCGTCTTCGCAGCGGCCGATGGTGTCGTCGGTGGCCAACAGCGTCCGGCGAGTCGCACCGGCCACCAGAGCGATGACGACGAGGGTTGCCGTGTGCGCCGCGACCTGAGGCACCGTGATGTCAACGGCGTCGGCAGGGTGAAGGGCGAGCAGTAGCGGGATGGTGACCAAGCTGGCGAGCGCAACCATGACAGCGCGGGTCGACAGTGCCCATCCGGCGACGATCGCCGCGCAGTGCAGGCTGCCATAGCTGAACGCCAGGTCCTCCCAGCCGCCGGCGAGCGCCAGCAGGCCGATGCCTGCGGCGAGGCCGACATCGAGCACGGCGAGGGGTTGCCGGAAGGCGGCATGCCGCCAGGCGTCCCATAGCAGGATGCATCCCCAAGCCGTAGTAAGGGCCACCGCGATGGACATGGATGTGCCGGGCCGAGCGGAGCCCTCGGCAAGCACCGTGGCCAGGCTGATCGCCCGGTGTACTCCGACTATCAGCATGACCAGCCGGAATATGCGCGGCATGGCATCGATGCTGGCCGTGACGTCGGCTGCCGGCCGCATCGGACGAGCAAGCAATGTGGACATCTGCGATGACTCCTTGAAGCACGTTCTGCGGCGCCGAAGACCGCTGTCTACCGAGGAAAGTACGACCGACGACCGGAGCCGTATGTGGGCGGCATTACACAACGCGCACCTGATACCTCGCCGTCAGACGAATGTCAACGACGGTAATCGGCCGTCTACTGCCGGCCGCAGCGAATTTCTAGCGTGTCGGTGCAGGCGCACAGCGCCGATCCGAATCGAGGAGGTTTGCTATGGCTGACGGTGGGATCACCGATTACGTCGCGGTCCTGCGCCCCGCACTGGCCGAGGCGGTGGGACTCGAAGAGAGCGATATCGAGCCGTCGGCCACGATCCTCGGCGATCTGGGCGCGGAGTCGATTGACCTGTTGGATGTCCTGTTTCGAGTCGAGCGGGTGGTGGGTGTGAAGATCTCGGCGACCGAGATCGCCGACCTGCTGCAGGGTGACCTCAGCGACGATGAGTTCGAAGGACCTGGCGGGATCGTGACCGCAGCCGGCCTGGACCAGTTGCAACGGGTGCTGCCGCAGATCGACAAGGCGGAGCTCGCCGGACGTCTGGTCGCCGACGACATCATGAACCTGTTCACGGTGGAGAACCTGGCGTACCTGGTGGCCCAGCGTGCGGCGATGGCAGCAGATGCCCGCTGACGGCGCGAGCCCGGTTCCGCGCGTGCTGGTCGGCACCGATCTGGTGGCCATCGACCGGTTGGCGTCGATGCTGACCGCACAGCCGGATCTTGCCGGCGAGGTATTCACCGAGCGCGAGTTGTCCTACTGCAGCGGCCGGCGTCGACGCCACGAGCATCTGGCGGCCCGGTTCGCCGCCAAAGAAGCGGTGTTCAAGGCGCTCGGCACTGGCCTGGCCGGCGGGGTGGGCTGGCGTGATGTCGAGGTGGTCAACGCGGCCAGCGGTCGACCCAGGCTGCGCCTGGCCGGTGCGGCACGGTCGGTGGCGGGCACGGCAGGGGTCCGGTCGATGGAGATTTCGCTGTCGCACACCGCACACCTGGCCATCGCGTTCGCGGTGCTGGTATGCGACGGGGCGGTGGCGCCGTGACGCTCAAAGGCCAGGTGGCTCTGGTGACCGGCGCGTCGCGCGGCATCGGTCGCGCCACCGCTGTGCGGTTCGCGGCGCAGGGCGCCAGCGTCGCCGTGAACTACCGATCCCGTAATGACGAAGCCGCAGAGGCCGTCAAGCAGATCGAAGACCTCGGCGGTGCCGCGGTCGCCATCCAGGCGGACGTATCCGATCCGGACCAGGCAGCCGCCCTGGTCGAGCAGACCAGACGGGAACTGGGCGGGCTCCACTACCTGATCAACAATGCCGGGACCTCCCGGGACAGCCTCATCTTCGATCTCGACGTCGACGAGCTGTGGCAGGTGATGCGAGTCAACCTCGGCGGGGTCGTCAACATGACCCAGGCGGCGATGAGCCATCTCATGTCACAGCGGGACGGCTCCATCGTGAACGTGTCGTCGATGATGGCACAGCGCGGCTGGACCGGCGAATCGGCGTACGCGGCATCGAAAGGCGCGATAAACGCGTTCACCCTGGCCAGTGCGGTTGAGCTGGCCCGGTTCAAGGTCAGGGTCAACGCGGTGCTGCCTGGCTTCACCCGTACCGAGCTGGTCGGTCCACGCCTCGACGGCGAGAAGGGCAGGGCGCTCGCGCGCCAGATCCCGCTGCGCGGCTTCGGCGACGTGGAGCAGATCGCACAGGTCATCTCCTACGTGGCGCAGTCGCCGTACATGACCGGTTCGCTGGTCCCGGCCGATGGTGGCTTCGGCGCCCAGCTCGGCATCGGCCGGATCGGCGGATGACACCATGCGTTTCCAGCTGATCGACCGGATCGAGGCCTGGCAGCCGGGCTGCGGGATCACCGCGCGGAAGGTGACCGCGGCCGCGGAGGAGTTCTGGTACGCCGACTCGGCCGGCTGGATCGTGATGCCGCCCGAGCTCGTGCTGGAGGTTGTCTGCCAGGCAGCCACCTGGCTGATCATGCTGAGCAGCGGGTTCGAGCGCCGCGCTCTGCTGCTGGCGGTCGGCGAGATGACCGTCCACGGCTGCGTCGAGCCCGGCGACGTGCTCACCGTGACCGCAACCGTCGCATCCAGCATCGCCGACGCCATCGTCGTTGACGGTCGGGTGGAGGTGGAGGGCCGGACCGTCCTGGAAGCCTCCGGGATCATGTGCGCCCTGCGCGAGGCGGAAACGTTGCAAGCCAGGCATGACGTCGAGCGGATGGCTCGCTGCCTGCTACGTACGGAGGTGCGGGGATGAGGCGTGTGGTAGTCACCGGCATCGGGGCGGTCACGCCGTTGGGTAACGATGCCGAGGCGACGTGGCGTGCTCTCGCCGAAGGCCGCAGCGGCATAGGGCCGCTGACCACGTTCGACACCTCCGGCTTTCCGGTACGGATCGGTGGACAGGTACATGACTTCCCGCCACCGAAGCGCCTTCCCGAGGGCCTGAACTGGCGGCACCTGTCCAGGGCGGGCCAGTTCGGCGTCGTCGCCGCCGCCGAGGCGATCCGTGCCTCGGGCGTGCGCCCCGAGTCGGTCAGCGATCGCCGCGGCGTGGCCATGGGGGCCAGCATGGGTCGACCCGATCTGCAGATGCTGGTCGACATAGGGCACAGCGGGAAGATCGAGCGGCAGCCGCCGTCGCGCACCCTGGCCGGTAACCAGAATTTGCCCTGCGCCGCGATGACCCGGATGCTGAACGCGAGCGGGCCGCTGATCGGGACCAGCACCGCCTGCTCCGGCTCGGGCCACGCCATCGGCGAGGCGATGCGGGTAATCCAGGATGGTGACGCCGACCTGATGCTGGCCGGCGGCTACGACTCGCTGACCAGTTGGCTCGACGTGCTGGGGTTCAGCTTGCTCGGGGCGCTGGCCAGCGGAGGCGAAGACGAGCCGCAGCGTGCGTCCCGGCCCTTCGACGCCCGCCGATCCGGATTCGTGCTCGGCGAGGGCGCGGTCGTGTTCATGCTGGAGGAGTTGGCGCACGCCCGAGCCCGTGGCGCGGAAATCCTCGCGGAGTTGCTCGGCTACGGCTCCACCCTCAACGCCTGGCGCATCACCGACTCGCCACCGGACGGCTCGGGCGCGATCGAGGCCATGCAGGCGGCCCTGGCCGACGCCGACCTCCACGCTGATGCCGTCGACTATGTCGCCGCGCACGGCACCAGC
Source organism: Micromonospora sp. Llam0 (assembly GCF_003751085.1). Lineage (NCBI taxonomy): Bacteria > Bacillati > Actinomycetota > Actinomycetes > Micromonosporales > Micromonosporaceae > Micromonospora > Micromonospora sp. Llam0. The sequence continues at coordinate 1,393,138 of NZ_RJJY01000002.1, forward strand.
ACGCCCGGCAACGACGTGTCCGAGACCAGGGCGATCAAGAAGGTGTTCGGCAACCACGCGTACCGGCTCTTGATCAGCTCACCGAAGTCGATGTCCGGGCACCTGACCGCCGCCGCGGCCGGGCTGAACCTGCTTGCCGCGATCGGCGGAATCCGGCACGGCATCGTCGCGCCGACGATCAATCTGGACCGCCCCGGCCACGGGCTCGACCTGGACTACGTGCCCCACCGCGCCCGCCCCGCTCGGATCCGCACGGCCATGGTCAACGCTTTTGCGTTCGGTGGCAGCAACACGGTTCTCGTCGTGGGAGCGCAGCGATGACACCGCTGGACCGGGTGCTGGAGATCCAGCCGGGCAGACGCGGGGTGGCCATCATGAACATCCCGGCGACGCTGTCGCTGTTCGACAGCCACTTTCCCCGATTTCCGGTACTGCCCGGAGTGCTGCTGCTGCAAGCCATGGCTCGGCTGTCGTCGCGCGTTGTCGGCGACGGCTGGCGGTTGCGTGCGGCGCACCGCATCCAGTTCAGGCGTTTCGTTCAACCGGGCGACCAGGTGGTGATCACCGCCGAGGTCACCGCGGACACCGATGAGGTGATCGAGTTGAGAGCCAAGGCCCAGATCGCGGACAGCACGGTAGCGACCGCCCGCCGGCTGGTTCTGGAGCGGGTATGAGCAGGCGGGTGGTGATCACGGGGATCGGGCTGCTCACCGGCCTTGGCGAGGGCGCCGCAGCCAACTGGGACGCCCTGCTGGCCGGACGCAGTGCCATCGCCCGGTTGACCGGCTACGACCCGTCGCCGCTGCACAGCCAGCTCGGCGCGGAACTCGCCGGGTTCGACCCGCTGCGGTTCGCCTCCCGCAAGGCGCTGCGCATGCTCAACCGTGGCGACCAGCTCGGGCTGGCCGGGGCGACGCTGGCCGTCGCCGACGCAGGACTCGACACCGGCACCGAACTCGGCCACCGCACCGGGCTGTTCCTCGGCGGCGGCAAGGAGATCTCCCGCCTCGACGACCTGATCGCCAACCTGTCGGCCATTCGCGCCGAGGGCGGCACCGCCGACCTGCTCAAGCTGGGCCGCACCGCCTCCTCGGTGCTGCCGCCCCTGTTCTTCGTCGAGGGGCTGCAGCCGGCCGCGGTGTTCCATGTCTCGGAGAAGTTCGGCATCCGCGGCCCCAACTGCTTTTTCGCCGGTACCGCCGACAGCGGCGCCCGCGCCATCGGGCGGGCGATGCGCGCCATCCGGCGTGGCGAGGCCGACCGCGCCATCGCCGGCGGCTACGACGATGCCAGCGGCTGGTGGTCGATGTCGAAGATGGACGGTCTCGGGGTGCTCTGCACCGACAACGACGCCGGGTCCGCCGCATTCCGGCCGTTCGACAGCCAGCGAAGTGGCTCGGTGCTCGGCGAGGGCGCCGCCATCCTGGTGCTGGAAGAACGGAACACCGCACTGGCCCGGGGCGTGCCCTGCTACGCCGAGCTGATCGGCTTCGGGGAGGGCAACGACTGCCGGCCCGCACCCAGCCCCGATCCACAGGGACGCGGCGTGGCTGCCGCGATGCGCCGGGCGCTCGACGACAGCCGACTCGAACCCGGCGCCCTGTCCTATGTCGCCGCACACGGCAGCGCCACCTGGGCCGGCGACATCAGCGAGGCACGCGCCATCCGGCACATCCTGGGCCCGGCCCAGGTGCCGGTCAGCACCGTGAAGCCGCAGACCGGCCACCTTGTCGGCGGCGCCGGCGCACTCAACGTCGCCGTCGCCGCGCTGGCACTTCGACACGGGGCGGCACCGGCGACGCTGAACCTCGACGATCCCGACCCCGGATGCGACCTCGACCACATCCGGCGCGAGCCGATGTCGGCCCGGCTACATCATGCTCTCGCGCTGGCCCGCGGCTTCGAAGGCCAGGCCACTGCGCTCGCCCTCACCACCGCGCACTGAAAGGCAGCCGCAGATGCAACGAACAGTGGTCACCAGCATGGGTGCGGTCACCGCCCACGGTGCGGGCGTGCCCCACCTGTGGCATGGGCTGCTGCAGGGCCACGTCGCTATCCGACCGGTGTCGAGCCTCGACCTGACCGGCCACCGCACCGCGCTAGGCGGCGAAGTCGACTGGCCGCGGCGGGCCGGCCGCGACACCGCCCTCGACTACGCGCTCGCCGCCGCGCACGAGGCGATGGCGGACACCGGCATCACTGTCGCACCACACCGATGGGGTGTCGTACTGGGCACCTGCAACGCCGGCTTGCGCAGCGCCGAGCACGCCTGGCAGGCCGAACAGGCCGGGCGTCAACCCGACTGGCGCCACTACCTGGCGATTCAGCCACAGATCCTCGCCGAAGCCCTGGCCGCCGAGTTCGGGCTCCAGGGACCGGTCTTGTCGGTGAACACCGCCTGCGCCTCCGCCGCGCACGCCATCGGCCACGCCCTGGACATGATCAGGTCCGATCAGGCGGACGCGATGCTGGTCGGCGGCACCGACGCGTTCACCAGGACAGTGTTCGCCGGATTCAACAGCCTCGAATCGCTGTCCCCCAAGCCGGCCGCCCCATACTCCAAGCAACGCCAGGGCCTGAGCCTGGGCGAGGGCGCCGGCATGCTGGTGCTCGCCAAGCTGGCCGTCGCTCAGGCTGCCGGCGCTTCCATCCTGGCTGAAGTGCTCGGCTACGGGCTGTCCGCGGACGGCTACCATCCCACCGCCCCCCACCCGCAGGGCGAGGGCGCAGCCCGAGCCATCACCGCCGCGCTGGCCGACGCCGGTGTCGCCGCCGGGGCCGTGGACTACATCAACGGTCACGGCACCGGCACCCTCAAGAACGATGCCGCCGAAAGCAACGCGGTACGCGCCGCCCTCGGCACCCATGCCGAGAAAACGCCGTTGAGCAGCACCAAGTCGATGGTCGGTCACCTGCTCGGCGCGGCCGGAGCGGTAGAGGCAATCGCCACCGTGCTCGCCGTGCAGCATCAGACCGCGCCACCGACGGCCAACTTCGCCGACCCCGATCCCGGTTGCGGGCTTGACCCGGTGCCCGGCGCCGCCCGCCAGATGCCCATCGAGGTAGCGTTGTCCAACAACTTCGCCTTCGCCGGCGCCAATGCCACCGTCGCCTTCGGCGCCTACTTTCCCGAGGCCGACCCGGCCGAACGTGCCGCGCCCGAGGACGTCGTCGTCACCGGCATCGGCGTGCTCGATCGCGGCGACGATCTGCACGTGGACCTCGACCTGGACGGCGTCCTGCCGGCCCGCCAGCGTCGCCGCCTGGACCGGCTCAGTCTCCTCGCCATCGCCGCCGGCAGCCAGGCCCTGGCCGACGCCGGCCTGCGGGTCGACGCCGACAGCGGCGACCGGATCGGCGTGGTCCTCGGCTCCGGCCTCGGGCCGGTCGAGAGCATCGAAAGGTTCGCCATTCCGGTACTGGCCGAGGGGCCGGGCGCCGCGAATCCGGGCCTCTTCCCCAACACGGTGCACAACGCCGCCGCCGGTCAGGTGGCGATGCATCTGGGTACCCGCGGACCGACCTCCACCATCGCCGCGTCCCACGCCGCCGGCACGGCCGCCCTGTGCGTGGCCCACGACCTGCTGCGAGCCGGGCGAGCCGACGCCCTGCTGTGCGTCGGCGTCGACACGCCATCCGAGCTGACCAGACGGGTGTACGCACATCTGCCGCTGCTCAAGCGGCTGCGGCCGGCTGAAGGCGGTGTGGCGCTGGTGCTGGAACGCCGCTCGGTCGCGCTGGCACGCGGGGCCCGCATCCTGGCCACCGTCGCCGGACGCGCGATCACCTCGGACGCCATCGGCATCGGACGGTGGGATCGCGACGGAGCCGGGATCGAGCGGGCCATGCGCTTCGCCCTGGCCCAGGCTGCAATACCGGCTCGCGATCTGTGCGGGGTGTGGACCAACACCATCGGAGTGGCCGCGGTCGACCGTCCCGAGGACCGGGCGATCCGGCGGGTGATCGGCGCTGCCGGCGTGCCGATCCACCGGCCCAGCCGGCGACGGGCTCAACCGATTGGCGTCCGTGCGCTGGAAGCCGTCGCGCTCGCCCTGCAAGCCGACCAGGGCCGCTTCGTGCTGATCAACAGCTCCTCGCTCGGCGGCACACACGTTTCCCTGATTTTGAAGAGGACCGAGAAGTGAGCGCCAGGATCCTGGCCACCGGAAGCTATCTGCCGGGTGAGCCCATTGACAACGAGCAGTTGGAGAAACTGTGCGGCCCGCTGCCAGCCGACGTGCTCGCCGGACTCGGCGTAGCGCGGCGGCACTGGCTCGTGGATCCCGCCACCGGCGAGCACATCATCAGCAACAGCCGGATGGCTGAAGCTGCCGCACGAGTCGCGCTTGCCAAGGCTGGTCTGGCACCGCAGGACGTCGATCTGATCGTGTTGTCGACGGCCAGCCCAGAATATCATCTGCCGACTGCGGCCAGCTACGTCCAGGAGCATCTCGGCCTGCAGCGCTGTGCCACGATCGAGCTGCGGGCCGGCTGCGTCGGTGCGGTGCAGGCCCTCGACATCGCCCGTCGGCAGTTGGCCGACGGGACCTTCCGGACCGCGTTGGTGATCGGAGCCGAGGCGATCTCGCCGCTGCTCGTGCCCATGTATCAGGGGCTGGACCCGTTGGGCGTGCGGATGCGAGACCGGATGAGCCTGTACAACTTCGGTGACGGTGCCGCCGCCGTCGTGTTACGAGCCGACCCGGCCCGCGGCACCGGCCCGGAGCGGGCCCCGGGCCTGGGTGCCTGCGTCTTCGGCACCGCCTGCCTGGGCGGCGGACGCAAGCCGGGGATGCGGGTCGTCGGCGGTGGCACCGACCTGCCGTACTCCCGGCAGTTGGCGCGCAAGCGGCTGATGGACATCCAGCTTGACGCCTCAGGCGTGGCCGGGCTGGGCCCGCAGGTGTTCGTGACCGCGCTGCGGGACATGCTTGACCGTACAGGCTGGCAGTTATCGGACATCGACGCGTTCGTGCTGCCCGAGGGCAACGCCGAATACTTTAGCAGCGAGTTGGCCGCCGCCGGGATGTCTCGGCAGGATCACGAGCTGGTCCAGCGCAGGGTGGTCGAGAACCTCGCCGATGTGGCCGCGACCGGATCACCGGCGGTCCTGCTGGCCCTCGACGCGGGTGTGGCACAGGGACGGATCCGTCCTGGGGATACCGTACTGCTGCTAGCCATCGAGGCCAGCCGCTACGTCTATGCTGGCCTGTCCCTGCGCTGGGGTGAGCCGATGGTGGCCAGGTAGCCGGTCAGCGACCGGCACCGAGCCGCCGCACCGCGGCGATCGAATCCAGCGGCCGCAACATCACCGTCAACGCGCAGATCCGGCCCGCACGGTCGAGCTCGATGATGTCGACGCCGTTCAGCTTCGCTCCGCGAACGCCCACAGCGTCGAACAGCAGGACATGCGTCTCGGCCGCACGGCGATCGGCGCCGCCCGCGCTCGGGCCAACATGCCCGACATAGCGCAGCAACTTGAAGTTGGACATCGCGGACCACAGCACCATGCTGATCGCCCGTACCCCCTGAACCGGCTTGGCCGCTCGGGGGCTGTTGAACCGCACGTCCTCGGCGAACAGCCCGTCGAGCGCATCGAAGTCGGCGTCCTGCATGGCGCGACGGAAGCGCGCCACCGTGGTGTCCAGGTGAGCCCGGGTTTCTCGCGGAGGCAGGTTCATCGGCGTGGTTCCTCTCTCACCGGGTCAGACTCGCGGCTGCCCGGCTCGCTCGCATCACGTCGGTTCGGCCGTATTGACAATCGGCCGTACATGCCCATCGACGCCCGGAATGGCATTGAACTGGAGGAGCCCGCATGATCGTCCGCTACCGGACCTCACTGGAAGACAACAGCCGCTGGCAGAACCTGCGTTTCCGCGACGGCGACATCGTCATCAGCACGCCGGCCAAGACCGGCACCACCTGGGTACAGATGATCTGCGCCCTGCTCATCTTCCAGTCGGCCGATCTGCCGGCACCGCTGGCCGCGCTGTCACCGTGGTTGGACACGCGGCTACGGCCGCCCGGTGCGGTGTGCGATCACCTTGAGGCCCAACGCCATCGACGGTTCATCAAGACGCACACGCCACTCGACGGCATACCGTTCGACCACCGGGTCACCTATGTCGTGGTGGGTCGCGACCCCCGGGATGTGGCCGTGTCGCTGTACCACCACCGCAACAACCTCAAACCCTCCATTTTCGGGGCCCCGAGTGCCCGGCGCCAATCGATCCCGCCCAGCTTCCCGCAAAGCCTGCTGTCCTGGCTGAACAACGACGACGCGCCGCAGCACAACCTGGTCACGCTGAAGGGAATGGTCTGGCATCTGGCGGACGCCTGGTCACGCCGTCACCAGCCCAACGTGGCGCTGGTGCACTACCACGACCTGCGCCGCGACCTTCCCGGGCAGATGAGATGGCTGGCCGGCCTGCTCGGCATCGATGTCGCGGAAACCATGTGGCCGATATTGGTCAACGCGGCCACTTTCGAACGGATGCGGCAGCGCTCCGCCTTACTCGCGCCGGACGCCGACATCCTCGACGACGCCGGGCGGTTCTTCCGCAGCGGACCATCCGGCGGCTGGCGAACGTGGCTTACCGAACAAGACCTGGACCGGTATGACAGGCGCCTCGCCGAACTGGCCGATCCCGAACTCATCGGCTGGCTGCACGCGGAAGTGGCGCCTTCCTGAGAACGGGAAGAGCGCCGCCAGAAGTTGACCAATGACGGCTGTCCGGTGGCCGGGAGTTCGCTCGGCCAGGTCAGTTCCCCCGCCGACAACGGCCAGGCCTGATCGCAGGCGTTTCACCAGGCCGGCTCGGGGTAGGCCGTCGCCATGCGACGTCTTCTCAGCGCAGCGCTCGCCGGCGCTGCCGGCTCCAGCGCCCTCAACATCGTCACCTACCTGGACATGACGCTGCGCGCCAGACCCGCGAGCCAGACACCCGAACAGACCGCCGACCGCCTCACCAGCACCCTGCACGTCGACCTCGGCGACGAGCAGACCGCCGCCAACCGGCACGCCGGAATCGGCCCCCTACTCGGATACGCCGCCGGCATCGGCGCCGCCGCCCTGTACGCCCTCGCCGACCCTGCCCGCCCCCGCTGGGCCACCGCCACCGCCGCGCTCACCGCCACCGCGATGATCGCCGCAGCCACGCCGATGACCCTGCTCAAGGTCACCGACCCGCGCACCTGGAGCACCGCCGACTGGGTGACCGACCTGATACCCCACCTCGCCTACGGCGCGGTCACCGCCACGACCTACCGGGCCCTACGGTCCTGACCCGCGGACCGGGACCTCGGTCCGGTCATCGGCAGCCGCCGGTCGGGTGCCAGAGCGTGTCGGGAACCGACCGTCCGGACGTCGTCCCCACCAGAGCACGCCGGCCACGGCGAGCAGCGCGACCAGCGCAGCCGAGAGGGTGACCGCGCCGGTCTGGGACAGCACCTCGGCCAGCCAGCGCTGCACCACGGCCGCGCCGTCCACGACGACGTCGCCGGACGCCGCGCCGCGCAACACCCGGGTCTCGTACCACCCGTACCAGGCCACATAGCCGCCGGCGACCACCAGCAGGAGGCCACCGGCCCGCGACAGCAGCGGGGCCGCTCGCCGGGCCCGGCGGATCAGGCCGTCCCGAGCCAGCGCGACGGCCACCGCCGCGACCGCCACGGTCAACCCCATGCCCGCCGCATACGCCACGAGCAGCCCGGCACCGGCGGCGACGGAACCGGCCCGGAAACTGGTCACCACGATGGCCAGGAACGGTCCGACGGTGCAGGACAGTGACGCTACCGCGTACGCCGCGCCGAAGGCGGCCATCGACGGCAGTGACCGGCTCACCGCCGGCCCCCGACCGGCCGCCACGCCCAGGCCGGGCAGCGTCCGGCCGGCCAGGAGCCAACCGCCGAGGCCGAGCAGCAGGACGCCCATGACGACGGTCACCCATGGCAGGTGACGCTGTATGGCACCGCCGGCCGGGGCCACCAGCAACCCGAACACACCGAACACGGCGACGAACCCCACGGTCATCGCTGCCGTCGTAACCAGCGCACGAAGCACGGCAGCCCCCCGTCCGGCGCTGCCGTCACCGACGACCAGGAACGACAGGTACGCCGGCAGCAACGCGAATCCGCACGGGTTGACCACCGCGAGCATCCCGGCGGCCACCGCCAACGCGAAGGGCGTCTCATTCACCGGTCAGCCCACCAGCCCGTCGATCCGCCGCTTCAGCTCGTCGGGCTCCAGATAACCCCGAGCGGCCACGACCCCGTCGGAGTCGAGCAGGACGAACGTAGCCTGCGCCGTCACCCCCAACCGCTGCCACACCACCCCCTGGGCGTCAGCGAGCTGCGGAAACCCGTCGATGCCGGTCAGGGCGACGAACTCCCGCATCGCCTTCCGCTCGCCGAGTCCCGCCACACCCACCACCGTGGCACGGTCGACGTACTCGGTCGCCAGGGTCTTCACCGTCGGCGCCTCGGTCGCGCAGGTCGAGCACCACGGAGCCCAGAACCACAGCACAGCCGGTCTGCCCCGCAGCCGATCACCGGAGAACGTGGCTCCATCGACGGTGGCGACAGTGAAGGTCAGATCCACCGCCGCACCCGGGGAAGCCCCAGCGCCGCTGGTGTTCGGTGCCGCACCCTCGCCGCACCCGGCGAGAGCCAACGCGACCACAAGCACCAGCGCCGCACACACTCGCCGAATCACCATCGATACTCCCGCCTGTCGTTCTGGCTGTGGTAGGCCACCCGCCCCCGGTCGAGCTCCGAACGGCGAATCCGGGATGGTCTGTCAGTCGCCGGTTTCAGCGGCGAGCCGGTCCCGGTCGAGCAGGGTGATCCGACCCCGGCCGAGCCGGAGGAGACCGCGCTCGGCGAACTCCCCGAGGATCTTCGTGGTCGTCTCCCGGGAGGTGCCCGCCAGAGCGGCGATCTGCTCGTGGGTGAGCCGGACCTGCTCCGCGCGCGCGGTGAGCGGCCGCCTGGCCGGCGGTGCCGCCAGTTGCAGCAGCAACCCCGCGATGCGCTGCGGCACGCTCTTGAACACGCTTTCGGACAGCCGGCGTTCCATCGCGAGCAGGCGCTGCCCGAGGATATCCGTGATGCGGGCGGCGATGCGCGGGTCGGACAGCAACTGCTCCTGTACGCAGGCGCGGTTCAGCACGCAGACCACCACCTCGTCGAGCGCCTCGGCGTAGTTGTCGTACATGTGCTGCCCGAGCAGGATCATCTCCCCGAAGATCGTCCCCGGGTTGATCAGGGAAGTGGTCAGGGCCCGCCCGTCGGAGGAGATCCGGAACAGGCGAACCCGGCCGGCCTTGAGGATGAACAGGGTTTCCACCGGGTTCGGAGGGGAGTACAGCATCTCCCCCGGACGGTAGGTCCGCGATGGGGCGATCGCGGCGATCGCGTCCATCTCCGCCGGCGACAGATCCCGGAAAATGTCGACCTGACTCAAGCACCACACCTTGTCCTGATACACGGCGGCGCGCTCCATGGCGGCGACCTCCTCACGACGTCCGGGCGCCCAGGGCGGCGGTGCGGCACCCCAGGGCGGCTGGTCAAGCACGTCGAGGCTGTCTCCCAAACAGTACGACATCGGCAGGTCAGCGCCACGTGACGGCGCTGACGCGAGGTCCGACCGTGCGGCACGCGCTGCGCTGGTGGGGATCGGACGATCGGGGCTCGTCATCGACGAGCCGTTCCCAGCCGGGCCGTGTTCACGCAACTCCCAGGTGGCGAACCGGGCCTAGAGTCGCGGGTCGATCGCGCGGGACTGACCGCTGTAGCGCTGCCGGTGGCCATGCCGGTACCTCCGCGTCGACGACTCCCTCGGACGGCACCGACGGTAGGCGCGCATCCGGTTCACGTTCGGTAAGCCAGCACACACAACGCACCGCCGGCAGCAGGTGCGTAAGCCGCCTTACAGACGCTCTTCGGCCGAGCGGGGACCGTAGGCGACGTCAACACGTCAACGAGAGGAGCCGAGGATGCCCCGCGTCCCCGCACACACCCTGGACGACGCGCCCAAAGCCGCCCACGACATGCTCACCGCGCTGCGCGAGCGGTTCGGCAAGGTGCTGAACGTCCACGGCGGGATGGCCCACTCCCCCGTCGTGCTCGCCGCCTACACCGGCGTCCAAGCCGCCATCGCCGAGCACGGCAGCTTCGACGCCCGCACCCGGGAGGCGATCGCTCTCGCGGTCAGCGCCGTCAACGAGTGTGCGTACTGCCAGGCCGCCCACACGGTGGCCGCGCGCGGCGCGGGCCTGAGCCCCGACGAGGCGCTGGCGGCACGGGCCGGCACGCCGATCGAACCCCGCCTCGACGCGCTGCTAGTTGTGGCTCGGCAGGCCACCACCGCGCGGGGCGAGGTCGACGAGCCGACCTGGCAGCAGGCCCTGGACGCCGGATGGAGCGCCGAGGAACTCACCGAGCTGTTCGCCCACGTGATGGCCAACATGTTCACCAACTACTTCAACCACTACGCCGGCACGGAGCTGGACCTACCGGCCGCTCCGCCGACCTCCTGACGAGGCGTGCTCACGGCGGTGCTCCGGGCACGGCACTGGTGCCCGGAGCACCGCCCGAGGAGCACGACCCGCAGCCCGGCCCACCGGAGCAACGCCGAGACGACCTCGACGCCACCGTTGGTCAGCGTCACCGCAGGCACACCGGCCTCGCGCAACGTCCGCAACGCCGGTTCCACGTCCGGATGCGGGTCCAGCTCCCACATCGCGTCCAGCACCTGTACTTGCCGAAAAGGTCATCCGGGCAGGTCAGGCGGCATGTTCGTATTCGTGGAGGATGCCGCCGAGGCGGTCGCGTCGGTGGATGTTCAGGTGGATGAGACGGTCCGGGTCGGTGATCGGTTCGGGCAGTGGCGCGAGTGGCCGGGCGTTGGCGATGCCCTGATGAGGGCGATGCTCGTTGTACAAGACCTCGTACTCGCGGAGCGCGTGTAGCAGGTGCCGCTGGTGGAGGATCAGGGTCTGGTCGAGGACCGCTTCGCCCTGATTATCAGAACACCGCACATGCGCTCATCTGCCGCGATCCGGGCGTCGGCCGACCGCATGCTGGGAACTGAGCGTAGGCGTTGGCGCGAGGACAGGTGGGCCGATGTTCAGCGGCACGCCGTTCCTCGGGGGCACAGGGGGATTCGGGTGGAGGCTGTGGGTGCTCCTTGGGTGCTCGGATGTTTCGGTGTGTGGATGGACTGACTGCCGGGTGCCCGGATTCTGACCCAAAGCAGCTGCCTGTTCGGTCGTGGCGGTCCGCACTTGCCGCGAGGACCAGCACCTACGCCGCTGGACGCAACGTCAACCGCTAGGACCACCGCGACAGGGTTGGTCAGTTGGTCACCGAGTGTATATAGTCCGCATTCGTCTTGATTTGCTGACTTTTAATCAGTAGGTTCGGGGTTCGAGTCCCCGGCGGCCCACAGAAAAAGGCCCTTGAACTGCAAGTATATGCGGACATCTAATTGATGTGTGCCGACGGCTCGTGGGTTCTTCGCAGCGTCTGAACGGCGAACGCCCGCAACGGGCAGGGGGTGGTGGTCGACGATGGTGAGTGCCTGCGCGGCCAAGTCGTCGCCGCCGGCGGTGCCGATGTCCGCTGGTGGTGTGCACGGCGCCGCCGCCGGCCACGGCCAACCGCGACGGCGGTGGCGAGGATGCGGCGGCGGGGCAGGACGGTAACTCATCGGCGGCGGCCTTTCGTCGCGGCCGGCGTACCCGGCTCGACGCCTCGGTTGGGGCTCGGCGTCGTGGTACCGCTCGGCGTCCTGCTGGGGTGCGGGGTTGGTGCGGCACGCCGCGGACGTGGTCCGGCGGCGCAGTAGGACCGCAATCGCCCACACGGTGGCGGCGGTGGTCAGGCCGACGGCGAGGGCGATCCCGCCGATCGCGGCGCCGCTGAGGCCGGCCAGGACACCGGCGACGATGAGCAGGTGCACGGTGCAGCAGGCGGCCATGGCGCCGGCCCCGCCAGCGATGGCGACCGAGGGGCTGGCGGAGCTGCGCTCGGGTGGGCCGTCGGTGGGCGGTGGCACGATGCTCACCCTTCCGGCCGGGGGGCAGGGGCGATCCGCACACACGCGGCCAGGGCGGTCGCGTTGTCGGCGGCCAGAGACCGGGCCAGCACGATCAGGTCGGCCACCCGGGGGTCGGTGACCTGGTGGAACGTGCGCCGCCCGTCGCGGCGGGCCGCCACGTAGCCGCAGTCGGCCAAACAGGCAAGGTGGGTCGACACGCGGCCCTGAGCCAGCCCGACGTGCGTAACGCATTCGCCGACGGTGTGCGGCTCGTGCAGCAGGAACTCCAGCAGCCGCAGCCTGGTCGGGTCGGCCAGGGCGCGGAAGAACTTGGCCACCATCGCCACCCCCTCGTCCTCGATGGGCAGCAGCGCCCCGATCGGCGCCGAACGCTGGCTCACCTCACCACCCCAATTTCTGGAATCATCCGGATAACCAGATGCTAGCGTAGGACCTGTTCATCTGGATAGCAGGATGGTTCCGGCTGTGGAGGAGACCGTGATGCGGTACGACCTGGCGATCATCGGCTCCGGCGGTGGGGCGTTCGCGGCCGCGATCACCGCCCGCCGCCGGGGCGTGTCTGTGGTGATGATCGAGCAAGGCACGGTCGGCGGGACGTGTGTGAACACCGGGTGCGTGCCGTCCAAGGCGCTGCTGGCCGCGGCGGAGGCCCGCCATGTCGCCCTTGACCACCGGTTCCCCGGCGTGGCCACCAGTGCCGGTCCTGTGGACTGGCCGGCCCTGGCCGGAGCCAAGAACGACCTGGTCGAGGCGATGCGGGCGGACAAGTACGGCGACCTGGCCGCCGAGTACGGCTGGCAGATCCTGGCCGGCACCGCCCGGTTCTCCGGCGATCCGGACGCACCGCTGCTGGAGGTCGACCTCGCCGACGGCGGCACCCAGACATTGGAGGCGGCCCATTACCTGGTGGCGACCGGGTCGGCGCCATGGGCCCCGCCGATCGACGGCCTCGCCGACGCCGGGTATCTGACCTCCACCACCGCGATGGACCTCGACCACCTGCCCGCTTCGATGATCGCCATCGGGGGCAACGCGATCGGGCTGGAACAGGCCCAGCTCTTCACCCGCCTCGGGGCCCAGGTCACCGTCATCGAGGCCCTCGATCGGTTGGCTCCGTTCGAGGAGCCGGAGATCTCCCAGGTGATCGAGGAGGTGTTCGCCGATGAGGGCATCGCCGTACACACCGCGGCGACGGTCACCGCCGTCGGCCGGGACACCGCCGGCTACCGGGTCGCGGTGACCCTCGCCGGTGGCGACGTCAAGGAACTGACCGGCGAGCAGCTGCTGGTGGCCACCGGCCGCCACCCGGTCACCGCCGGGCTGAACCTCGACCTCGTGGGCGTCGAGGTCGGCGACCGGGGCAAGATCGTCGTCGACGCCGGCCTGCGCACCACCAACCCGAGGATCTGGGCCGCCGGGGACGTCACCGGCCACCCCCAGTTCGTGTACGTTGCCGCCGCGCACGGCACACTGATCGCCGACAACGCCTTCGACCGCACCGAGCGCGGCGTCGACTACGCCACCCTGCCGCGGGTCACGTTCACTACCCCGGCCATCGCCTCGGCCGGCATGACCGACGCCCAGGCCATCGCGGCCGGGCACCGGTGTGACTGCCGGGTCCTGCCGCTGGAGTATGTGCCCCGGGCGGTGGTCAACCGGGACACCCGCGGCCTGGTCAAACTCGTCGCCGACGCCGACACCGGCCGGCTGCTGGGCGCGCACGTCATCGCCGAGGGCGCCGGTGAGGTGATCGCCACCGCGGTGTACGCGCTGGCCAACCACATGACCGTGGCGAAGATCGCCGACCTGTGGTGCCCGTACCTGACCATGGCCGAGGCGCTCAAACTCGCCGCCCAGACATACACCCGCGACGTGTCCAAGCTGTCCTGCTGCGCTGCCTGAACCCCGCGCCGCCGCGACGCGACCGTGAGACGACGACGGGGCGACGCGCGATGCGCATCAGAGATCTGGTCGAGGATCTGGCCATCACCCGGGTTGCCGGGTACCCGGCAACCCGGGTGATGGAGCCGGTCAGCACCCGCCTGTACCAGTTGGAGTCACCGCAGAATCGGGCCCGCGAGGACGCTGCCCGCCCCGGCGCGCCCTACCGGATCGTGGCGCGATCAGCTCACCGGTGCATCCCGCAGGTGCCCTGTCCGCAGCGGTACTCCACATCGGACAACAGCTTTATATGAGAGACCAAGAAGGAAAGCCATGACCGACGCCAACAGCGCCACCCCGGCCAATCAAACAACGCTCGGTTGATCTCGCGACGATCCGGCGGCGCGGCATCGGCGAAATGCCGCTGAAGACGATCGCGAGCGTCGCGGCGTGCCACAAGGTCGTTCGCGCCGCGCTCGACCAGCCGGTGCGCGGCCCGCCATTGGGGGAACGCCGTCGCATCATCCAACGGTGTGCCTGCACCGATGACCGCACCAGGGGCGCCGATGTCCGCGCCCGCGTCCAGCAGACGCGTCGAGCAACTCGACGTCGTCGCTGCTGGCCGCCCAGTGCAGCGGCGTCTCGGTATGCGGCCCGGTGAACCGGACGTGCACGTCGGCGCCCGCGGCGACGAGCGCGGCGACGGTGGTGGCACCGTTGGGATAGTGACCTGGCCAGTCGGTCACCACGTGCAGCAGGGTGCGGGACATGCCACCGTCCGGACGGCTGTCGTGGTCACCCGGCCGGGCGGTGGCCAGCCCCGGCTGCCCGGCCAGCCGCCGCCGCGGCCGGGCCACGTCACCGGTGCGGATTGCGGTGACGGCGGCAACGGCGAGCGGGTCCTCGGCGTCGAGGACCAGCACCTCCGTACGGCCGGCCACAGCCACACCCCTACCGTCGAGGCGGCCCGGAACCGTCACGCCGTGCCAACCCTTGGCTACTCGTCGAGGTCGCTCCCCGGCGCGAATGCGCGGGTGCGGGACCACCCTGGCCGTGCCAGTACCGCGCGACCGGTGGACGAGGGGGCCCGCTGCCAGGCCGGGTGAGCCTCGCTCAGTCGCGCGGCCTCGCGGTGCCGGTCGGGGCTGGCTCCTGGCGGGGGCGGCGATGGCGGCGTCGTTGACGCATCCAGCCCACGGCGGCGCCGGCCAGGAGGGCGGCCAGGACCACGGCGAGGATTCCTGCGCCGGCGCGGTCGAGCAGGGTGGCCAGCCGGCGCTGGGCGACGGCGGCTGTGTCGATGATCGGGTCGCTGGTCGTTGTGCCGTGCAGGATGCGAATTTCGAACCAGCCGTACCAGGCCACGTAGACGCCGGCGGCCAGGAGCAGCGCGCCGCCGAGGCGGGACAACAGTGGTGCGGCGCGGCGGACCCGGCGTAGCACGCCGTCGCGGGCGAGCGCGACGGTGAGGGCGGCGACGGCGACGGTCAGTCCCATCCCGGCCGCGTACGCGAGGAACAGCCCGGCCCCGGCGACGATCGAGCCGGCGCGGAAGCTGGTGACCACGATGGCCAGGAACGGGCCGATCGTGCACGACAGCGACGCCGCCGCGTAGGCGGCGCCGAACAGCACCATCGACGGCACCGACCGGCGCACCGTCGGCGCGCGCGAGCCGGTCAGCCGCAGGCCCGGCAGCTGGCGGCCGGCCAGCAGCCAACCACCGAACCCGAGCAGCAGCACACCCAGGATGATGGTGACCCAGGGCAGGTGCCGCTGCACCGTACCGGCGACCGGTGCCAGGACCAGCCCGAACAGGCCGAACACGGCGACGAACCCGGCGGTCATCGCCGCGGTGGCTGCCAAGGCCCGGGCCACGGCGGCCCCGCGGCCGGTCGTGCCGTCGCCGGCCACCAGCAGCGACAGGTAGGCCGGCAGCAGCGCGAACCCGCACGGGTTGACCGCGGCGAGCATGCCGGCGGCTACCGCCAGGCCCAGCGGTGCCTCACCCATCTCAGCCGGCCAGCAGCGGGTCGAGCACGTCGGGCAGCTTGTCGACGTCGGTGTGGCCGCGCGCCACGACCGTGCCGGTGCGGTCGAGCACCACGAAGGTGCTCTGTTCGGCCATCTTGAACCGTTTCCACACGACGCCCTGCTCGTCTGCCAGTTGCGGGAACCCGGACAGCTTGGCCATCTTCACGAAGTCGTGCATCGCCGACTCCTGGTCCAGCCCGGCCACCCCGACGACGGTGACCTTGCCTTGGTATTTGGCCGCCAGGTCGGTGACCGGCCGGGCCTGCTGCAGGCAGGTGGGACACCAGGGGGCCCAGAACCACAGCAGCGCGGGCTTGCCGGCCAGGCTGTGACCGTCGAAGCTGCCACCGTCGAGGGTGGCCGCGGTGAAGTCGTAGCTGCCGGTCGGTGTGTCGGCGGCCCCAGCGGCCGAACTCCCCGACGTCGCCGCCTGCTGGTCCGAGCCGGTCGCGCAGCCGGTCACGACCAGCGTGCCGACGACCATCAAGGCGAGTAGTGCCCGCCGTACCTTCATTGGTGCTCCATTCGTCCGCCGACCGGTCAGCGTGCCGCAGCCTGGCACCCATCTTCCGTGATCCAGCTCACTGACACACCCGGCGTTACCGACTACCGGAGGGGCTGGCGTTCTCGCGTGGGGTCGGTGTGGGCGCCGCTACGGTGGCTAGGGTGCGAGATGACCGGTGGCCGCGTTATCTGACCGACTTCCACGCCCGGAATCCGGGAATCACCGAGCAGGTACTCGAGCGCGCCCGTAGCGGGCCGGGGGACCCGTACGACTGGGTCGCCTCGGTGGCGCCGCCCGGTGCTCGGGTGCTGGATGTCGCGTGCGGCAGCGCGCCGCTGTGAGCGCGGCTGCCGGGCCGGACCTACCTCGTCGGGGTGGACGCGTCCGCCGGCGAGCTGTCGGCGGCCCGCGGCCGGGGTGCGGGGCCGCTGGTGCGCGCCTCGGCGGCGGCGCTGCCGGTGGCGGGCGCCAGCGTGGAGGTGGTGGTGTGTTCGATGGCGTTGCAGGTGCTGGCGCCGCTGCCGGCCGTGCTCGCCGAGATCACACGGGTGCTGGTGCCCGGGGGCCGGCTGGTGGCCACGTGGCCCGACCGGGGGCCGCTGCGACCCGGTGATGTGCTCGTCCTCGCCGGGCTGCTGGCGGTGTTGGGTCGCGGCCTGCGGTATCCGAACGACGCCGCGTTGCGGCGGCTGCCGGACCTGCTCACCGGCGCCGGGCTGAGGCTGGTCGACGACGAGCGACGCCGCTTCGGGTACCCGCTGCTCGACGCGGCGGCGGCCGACCGGTTCCTGGCCTCGCTGTACCTGCCGGACCTGCCCGGCTACCGGTACCGAACGGCACGAACGGCGCTGCGGGGGTTGGCCCGTGCCCGCCTCACCGTGCCGGTACCGGTCCGGCGGATCGTCGCCGTGCGACGGTGACGGCACACCACGACGTCGAGTGGGCTGCCGGAGAACCGGGATGGGCTTGGTGCCTGGCGACGGTGCGGTCGCCCCGGGGGCTATCCGGCCTGCTGCTCGGCCGTGCGCTGGTAGCTGTCAAGGATCGCCTCCATATCCGCGCCGCCGCGTTCGGCGTGGAGGCGGGCCAGCGCCGCCAGCCCCGGGACCCGCCGCAGCCGGGCGTCGAACCGGATGGTGACCTGTGTGCCGCCGTCGACCGGCGCCACGCTCCACGCGCCGGTGAATGTCCGGAACATCGCCCGGTACGCGGCGGGGTAGGTCGACACGTCGACGTCCATCACGTACCGGTCATGGGGTTGCCAGAGGGTGCACGTCTCCTGCCAGTCGCGTGCGGAGCTGTCGACGCAGCGGCGTCGCGCCCCCTGGCCGGCGCCGGAGATCACCGTCGTGACGGCCAGGGTGTCGGTGTGCCGGTGGTAGCCGTCGAGGTCCGAGATGATCTCCCACACGTCGGGCAGTGGAGCCCGGATGATGCGGCTGCGTTGCAGGGTCAGCCGGTTGAGCTGCCGCTGCTTGCGCGGCGACACGGTGCCGTGCTCGACCAGGTGCCGCAGGTCCGCCAGCAGGTGCTGCCCGGTCCGCCCGACGCGGGCCAGCAGCCACCACCGGGCCAGCTTCCCGAGCGCGCCGCGCACCTGGAGCTGGGCCTGGAACTCCGCCCGGCAGCGGTGCGGGCCCAGCGCCGTGATCTGCCACCGGTTGCGGGCCAGCGTGACGAACCCGGGCAGCCCGCTCGCCTGGTAGGTGAGCGACCGGGCGGCCTCGTCGTACTCCACGATGGTCTCGGTGGCCTCGGGCACCAGCGCGATCCCGGTGTGGCAGACCCGACCCGGCACCGGCGCCCCCACGGCCGGCAGGGTGCCTGCGGGCGCCGCCGGCAGCGCGGCCGAGGCCGGGATCGCGGTGGCCCACTCGCCGATCCGGTCGAACCGGCCGGCCACCACCTCCCAGACCTGGTCGGCGGGCGCGTCGATGATTATGTGGTCGGTCAGCGAGAACATGTCATCGAGGATGGGCGGCGGGCCGGCGCCGCGTCGATTCCCGAACAGGGAATCGGCAGACCGCCGGCCGGCCGGGATACTGGCGTCATGGACAACGCCACCGAGGCGGCGGTCAGCCCGTTCGGGGCTCGGCTGCGCCGCTGGCGCACCCACCGCGGCCTGAGCCAGCTCGCCCTCGCGACGTCGGTCGGCTCCACCGCCCGCCACGTGTCGTTTCTGGAGACCGGACGCTCCCGCCCCAGCCGGCAGATGGTCCTGCGGCTCGGCGAGGCGCTGGGCGTGCCCCTGCGCGAACGCAACCAGCTCCTGCACGCCGCCGGCCTGCCGGTCGCCTACCCGCAGGCCGACCTGGGTGACCGCGACCTGGCCCCCTATCTGGCCGCCGTCGACCGGCTGCTACAGGCCCACCTGCCCTACCCGGCCATGGTCATCGACCCGTACGGCACGGTGCTGCTGGCCAACCGAGCCTGCCACGCCCTGTTCGGCGCCGACATCGTCGGTGCCGACCTGACCCGCCGGTTCCTCGCCGACCCGGCCGCCCGGCACACCATCGCCAACTGGCCCGAGGTTGCCTGGGCCGGCCTCGACCGGCTCCGCCACCAGCTTGACCGCACCCCGTTCGACCAGCGGCTCAGGCGACTGGTCGAGCGGGCCGAGACCACGCTGTCCGGCGTGCCCCGCCCGCACCGGCCATCCACCGACCCGGTGGTGTGTCCGTGGTTCCGCGTCGGCGACCAGGTCGTGAAGACCATCGGCATCGCCGCCCGGTTCGAGTCCGCCGCCGAGATCACCCTCGACGAGCTCCGTATCGAGCTGATCTACCCGCTCGACGCCGACGCCGACCGCGTCCTCAGGAATCTCGTGAACGCGGCCGACCGCTAGGCCGCGGACCCCGGCAGCAGCTTCGGAAGTCAGCTCGGATCGGGTGCGGGTGGGAAGTCCAGGTCGGTGCCGACGTAGTGGTTGAAGTAGTTGGTGAACATGTTGGCGATCAGGTACGCGAACAGCGCCGCGAGCTCCGGCACGGTTCAGCCTGCCGCGAGGGCCTGCCGCCAGGTCGCCTCGTCGACCTGGCCGACGTGCGTGACCGCGGCGCGGACGACGGCCAGCAGCGCGTCGAGTTTCGGCTCGATCGGCCGGCCGAGGCGGGCCGCGACGGTTTCGTCGAGGTTCATGCCGGCGCGCTGCGCGGCGGCGGTGTGCGCGGCCTGGCAGTAGCCGCAGTCGGCGGCGGCGACGGCCAGCGCGGTCGCTTCGCTGGTGCGCGGGTCGAAACTGCCGTGTTCGGCGATGGCGGCCTGGATGCCGCTGTAGGCGGCGAGGACCACCGGGGCGTGCGCCATCTCGCCGTGGATGTTGAGGACCTTGCCGTAGCGGTCCTTCAGTGCCACGAGCAGGTCGCGGCTGGCGTCAGGTGCGCTGTGCAGGTCGTGTACCGGAACGCGGGGCATCGTTCGGGGCTCCTCATGACTTCAGCCGGGGTCTGGTCGTCGTTGACCGTCTCCCCGCCCGCCAGGCGCGGTCTGTGAGCCCGCACACAGTAGGGGGCCAGCCCGCGACGGGGCCTACCGACCGATTGGCCGATCAACCCGCGCCCCGGCTACCGGATGCGGAGGATCACTGCGGTGCTGCCGGCTGCGGGAACCGGTTCACCGGCGAGTGGCCAGCAGCGCGTCGACGAGGGTGGCCCGGTCGGGGGCGGAGAACCCGGCTGCCTGGAAGATCGCCGGCCAGTGCTGGCCGGCGCGGTTGACCCAGGCGGCGCGCAGGCCGGCGGCGGTGGCGCCGGCGCAGTCCCCAGGGTGCGCGGCCACCAGTGCCAGCGATCCGGGGTCGACGGCGAGTTCGGTGGCCGCGAACCGGTACGGTTCGGCGGCCGGTTTCCAGCGGCGTACCGCGTCGACGGACAGATTGGCGGACAGATACCGGCCGAGGTTGGCGCGGTGCAGCAGCGCCTGGACGACCTCGACGCTGCCGTTGGTCAGCGTGGCCGTGGCGATGCCGGCGTCGCGCAACGCGCGCAGTGCCGGTTCGACGTCGGGATGCGGGTCGAGATCCCGCATCGTCGCGACGATCATGGCGACCGCGTCATCCTCGACGGAGGCGCCGAGCCTGCGGAGGGTTTCCGCGGCGACCTCGGCGAAGGGCCGGTAGCTGCCGAGCGCGGTCAGGGCGAACCCGTCGCGCAGCAGCCGGGCGAACCATACCGGAACCAGGCTGGGGTCGAGGCCCGCGTCGGTGAACGCCGGTCGCAGCCGGTCCAGCGTGAACAGAGTTTCGTTGACGTCGAACACGACAGCGTCAACCGGGGCGATGTTCATCGGTTCATGCTCGTGCAGGCCGGCCGTACCCGCCACCGGGTCATCCCTGCCCGCCAGGTCGAGGGCGGCCGTGCCGGAGAGCAGGCCGCGGGGAGCGTATGCATGCCTGTCCGGACAACCCGCCCGGCCGCCATCTACCGCGCGACGACCGACTCCGACCGGCGCTGCTCGACGCAGGCCAGGACACGGAAGCCACTGCGGGGCGCGGTCGGGCAGCGGGGTTGGCGCCGGCGGGGCATGGTTGGCTGGGCCGCGCCATGGCCACCTCACCGCCGCCCGCCGCCTCGACCGTCCAGCCTCCAGGGCGGGGGTTGGGCGCGGTGCTGGGCGCCCAGTCGCTAATACGGACCGGTCGGCCGCCAGCGGGCTGGTGGTGGGCGCGTACTTCGCGGCGCTGCGGGCGGACGGGGTGGCGGTGACGTCGCTGCTGCTGGGCATTGGGCGGGTTGGGATTTGCCACCGAGTTGCTGGTGGTGCCGCTGGCCGGGGCGGGCAGCGACCGGTACGGCCGCCGGGTGTTCCTGGTCGTCGCGCCGGTGCTGGCCGCGGCCGGGATCGCCGTGTTGCCGGGCGCGTCGCTGCTGGCCGCCGTCCCGTCGCTGGGGCTACTGGCGGCGGTGGTCGGCGTGTCCCGGCTGGTGGAGGGAGCCGGCAGTGCGATGGCCGCACCGGCGACGCTGGCCTGCTGGCCGACGGCACCGAGGGCGACCGGCTGCGACGGGGCCGGCTGATGAGCTTCTACGAGCTGTCCTCCACGGGTGGCATCGCGGTGGGCGCAGCGGCCGGTCCGCTGCTGTGGGCCGCCGCCGGCCTGTGGTCGTTCCCGGCGATCGCGGCCGGGTACCTGGCCGCCGCCGCACTGGCGGCGATGTTCGTCGGATCCGGATTCGTCGGATCCGGCCGCGGGCCGGGAGCGAGGCCCGCCCGTCGCGGTGGGCGGCCGGCGGTGGCGGCCCGACGGGGCTGGCGGCTGATCTTCGCCGACCGGCGGCTGGCGGCGTTCCTGCCGGCCTGGGTCGCCGTGAACGCCATTCTCGGCACGTGGGTGACCGCGCAGATCACGTTCGTGTTGGCGGGGCCGCGTCGGGTAGCGGGGCAGCGGTTCGTCGGCGCCTTCGCCGGCCACGAAACCGGGCTGTCCGCGCTGCTGGGCGGGTACGTGCTGGTCTTCGCCGCGTGCACGGTGGCGTGGGCGTTCCTGGTCGGCCGGGCACCGACCCGCCTGGTGCTGGCCGCCGCGGTGGCCGGGGCGGGGCTGGCGTCAGCCGCGTTGATCGGGCTCAACCACGGCGGCCCGTTCGGGCTGCTGGGGCCGCTGGCGCTGGTCGGGATGTTCCTGGAGGCAGGGTTCGCCCCGGCCGCGTTGACCTACCTCGCGGACACGTCGGCTGATTTCGCCGCCGACCGGGGCCTGGTGATGGGCGTCTACTCGGTGGTGCTCGGCTTGGGCTACCTGGCCGGCAACCTGCTGGGTGGGGTGTTCGCCCAGTCGACGGCGTTCGACGGCCTCGCCATCCAGACGATCATTCTCGCGGCGGTCGGGCTGGTCTCGGTCGCCACCCTGCCGCCCGGGCGGAGCCGGCCGGGTTCGGTGCCGGTTCCGTAACCGCGCTCACGGTCGGCGGCGGCGAACCCGGCTAACGTCGTGTTCATGTGGTTACGGTTCGTCCTCGGCGGTGTGTACACGGCGATGGCCGCCGGTCAGGCGGTCTCCTGGGAGCGGATGCCGGCGATCCTCGCCGCCTACCGGGCGGTCCCCGCGCCGGTGCTGCCGTGGCTGGCCGGGGCGTTGATCGCCGCCGAGGCGGTGTGCGGGGTGTGGCTGCTGAGCCGGCCGCGCTCTGTGACCCTCGCCCCGGTGTGGATCTACACGGCGGTGACCGTGGTGTGGGCGGTGCTCGGTGTGCAGGCCCAGCTGCGCGGGCTGCCGGTGGCCAACTGTGGCTGTTTCGGGGTGTACCTGGCGCAGCGGCTGAGCTGGTTCGTGCTGGCCCAGGACGGGCTGCTGCTCGGCTACGCCGTGCTGATGGTGCGCGCCGCTCACCGCGCGAACCGGTCACCCGGTGCCGGAGCACCGATCCGTCCCCGCCGGATGAAACAGGACGAATCAACCAGAAACGTGTAGGAGGAGATCATGACGGTGCGCGCGGTGTGGAACGGCACGGTCATCGCGGAGTCGGACGACACGGTGGTGGTGGAGGGTAACCACTACTTCCCGGCCGGCGCACTGCGCCGGGAGTACTTCAGCGACAGCTCGACGCACACGTTGTGCCCGTGGAAGGGGCTGGCCAGCTACCACACGGTCACCGTGGACGGGGTGAGCAACCCGGACGCGGCCTGGTTCTACCCGCACCCCAGCCTGCTGGCCAGGAAGGTCCGCAGCCGGGTGGCGTTCTGGCGCGGGGTCGAGGTGCAGGTCGTGGCCGACGAGCCGGCCGGCGGGACGGGGGTGTCGCGGTGACCGAACAGGTCGACGTCGTCGTGCTGGGTATGGGCCCGGGCGGTGAGGAGGTCGCCGGCCGCCTCGCCGAGGCCGGCCTGACGGTGGTCGGCGTCGAGGTGAACCTGCTGGGCGGGGAGTGCCCGTACTGGGGGTGCGTGCCGAGCAAGATGATGATCCGCGCCGCCGGTCTGCTGGCCGAGGCCCGTCGGGTCGACGGGATGGCCGGACACGCCGACGTGCACCCGGACTGGGCGCCGGTCGCGGCGCGGATCCGCGACGAGGCCGCCGACGATTGGAACGACCAGGTCGCGGTGGACCGGTTCGTCGGCAAGGGCGGCCGGTTCGTCCGCGGCCGGGGCCGGCTGGGCGGACCCGGCCGGGTCACCGTCGGGGACACCGTGTTCGAGGCGTCCCGGGCGGTGGTGGTGGCCACCGGCACCGCGCCGGCGATACCGCCGATCGGCGGCCTGGCCGGCACCCGCTATTGGACCAACCGCGAAGCGGTCGAGGCCAGGACCCTGCCCGGGTCGCTGATCGCGCTCGGCGGCGGCGCCGTCGGCCTGGAGTTGGCGCAGGTGTACGCCCGGTTCGGCGTCACCGTGACGGTGATCGAGGCCCTGGATCGGCTCCTCGCCGGCGAGGAACCCGAATCGTCGGCGCTCGCCCGCGACGCGCTGACCCGCGACGGCATCACCGTGCACACCGGCACGTCAGCCGTCGACGTCGGCCACGGCGGCGAACGGTTCACCCTCACCCTCGACACCGGCGGCCAGGTGAGCGGAGAGGCGCTGCTGGTCGCCACCGGCCGCCGCGCCGACCTGGTCGCGCTCGGCGTCGACACCGTCGGGCTCGACCCGACCGCGACGGCGATCGCCGTTGACGAGCGGATGCGCGCCGGCGACAGGCTGTGGGCGGTCGGCGACGTCACCGGACAGGGCGCGTTCACCCATGTCGCGATACACCAGGCCGGCATCGCGGTGCGTGACATCCTCGGCGAACCCGGCCGGCCGGCGGACTACCGGGCACTGCCGCGGGTGACGTTCACCGACCCGGAGATCGGCGCGGTCGGGCTGACCGAGGCCCAGGCCCGCCAGCAGGGTCTCGCCGTCGCCGCAGGGGTGGCGTGGGTGCCGTCGTCGGCGCGGGGCTGGATCCACAAGGCCGGCAACGACGGGTACGCCTACCCGACCTTCCACCGGGCGATCGAAGACGCCCTGCGCGCCCTGCCCTAACGCCGAGCCGGGCAGAACAGTCCTGCGCGATCAGCGACGGTTTGACCCAGCAGCAGCGGGCCAACCGGACAAGAACCAACCGCCGCAATGTGAGGAGCACGCGCCGATGACCGCTGTCGAACCCGTCCCCGTCCCTACTGGCGAGGGCTCGCCGCCGCGTAAGCGGGACCGTGACGAGGTTTTCGTCGAGTACACCAAGTCGATCTGCCCGGTGTGCAAGGTGGTGGTCGACGCCCAGGTCAACATCCGCGACGGCAAGGTGTACCTGCGCAAACGCTGCCGCGAGCACGGCACGTTCGAGGCCCTCGTATACGGCGACGCGCAGATGTACCTCGACAGCACCCGGTTCAACAAACCCGGCACCATCCCGCTGACCTTCCAGACCGAGGTCAAGGACGGTTGCCCGTCGGACTGCGGGCTGTGCCCGGAGCACAAGCAGCATGCCTGCCTGGGCATCATCGAGGTCAACACGGGCTGCAACCTGGACTGCCCGATCTGCTTCGCCGACTCCGGCCACCAACCCGACGGCTACTCCATCACCCTCGAACAGTGCGAACGCATGCTCGACACCTTCGTCGCGTCGGAGGGTGAGGCCGAGGTGGTGATGTTCTCCGGCGGCGAACCCACCATCCACAAACAGATCCTCGCGTTCATCGACGCCGCCCAGGCCCGCCCGATCAAGGCGGTCAACCTCAACACCAACGGCATCCGCCTGGCCTCGGACAAGCGCTTCGTCGCCGCCCTCGGCCAGCGGAACAGGCCGGGCCGGGCGGTCAACATCTACCTGCAGTTCGACGGCCTCGACGAGCGCACCCACCGCGCCATCCGCGGCCGGGACCTGCGCGAGATCAAACAGAAGGCCCTCGACAACTGCGCCGCGGCCGGGCTGACCGTCACCCTGGTCGCCGCGGTAGAGCGTGGCCTCAACGACCACGAGCTCGGCGCGATCATCGAATACGGGCTGGCGCACCCCGCGGTACGGTCGGTGTCGTTCCAGCCGGTCACCCACTCCGGCCGGCACGTCGAGTTCGACCCGCTCACCCGGCTGACCAACTCCGACATCATCCACGGCATCGCCGCGCAACGCCCCGACTGGTTTCAGCCGAAAGACTTCTTCCCGGTGCCGTGCTGCTTCCCGACCTGCCGCTCGATCACCTATCTGCTGTCCGAGGGCACCCCCGGACAGCCCGACTTCGCGGTGGTGCCGATCCCGCGGCTGCTCAACGTCGAGGACTACCTCGACTACGTCTCCAACCGGGTCGTACCAGACTACGCCGTCCGCGAGGCCCTGGAAAAACTGTGGTCCGCGTCGGCGTTCATGGGCACCGACACCACGACCGACCGGCTCACCCGGGCCGCCGCCGCCCTGGACTGCGCCGACGCCTGCGGCATCAACCTGCCCGAGGCCGTCGCGAACCTCACCGACCGTGCCTTCATGATCGTCATCCAGGACTTCCAGGACCCGTACACCCTCAACGTCAAACAGCTCATGAAATGCTGCGTCGAGGAGATCACCCCGGACGGCCGGCTGATCCCCTTCTGCGCCTACAACTCGGTCGGCTACCGGGAACAGGTCCGCGAAGCCATGTCCGGCGTGCCGGTCGCCGACGTGGTGCCCAACGCGGCGCCGCTGCAAACGGTCCTGACCGACTCGCCGTACGGGTCGAAGATCGCCGCCACCGGCCACGGTGACCGGGCCGCGATCGCCCCGGACACCACCAACGTGGGAAGGCGGATCCGGTGACCGAACCCACCCGAACCACACCACAGGCGCAGGAGGCGAAGGCGTGCTGCGCCGCCACGTACGGCTCCGACGTGGTGGCGCTGCTGCTCGGCGGCTCCTACCACCCCGGCGGTCTCGGGCTCACCCGCCGGCTGGCCGACCGGCTCGACCTGCGCCCCGGCCAGCACGTGCTGGACGTGGCCAGCGGCCGAGGCGCCACCGCGCTGCTGCTGGCCCGCGAACACGGCGCGACGGTGACCGGGGTGGACCTGTCGACCGCCAACATCGCCCTCGCCACCGGCGCGGCCCAGGCCGCCAGCCTCGCCGCGCAGGTCACCTTCCGGACCGGCGACGCCGAACACCTCCCCGTCGACACCGGCGGGTTCGACGCGGCGGTGTGCGAGTGCGCCTTCTGCACCTTCCCCGACAAGCCGACCGCCGCCAACGAACTGGCCCGTGTCCTGCGGCCGGGTGGGCGGCTGGGCATCACCGACGTCACCGTCGACCCCGACCGGCTGCCCGCCGAGCTGACCGGGCTCGGCGCCTGGATCGCCTGCGTCGCCGACGCCCGCCCCCTGCCCGAGTACACCGCCCTGCTGACCGCCGCCGGGCTGCGGGTCACCCACACCGAACGCCACGACGCCGCGATGCTGGCGATGATCGACCAGATCGAGGCCCGGCTCAGCCTGGTCCGGATGACCGCCCGGGCCCGGGCCGAAGCCCTCGGCCTGGACTTCGACCGCGCCCCCGCCGTGCTCTCCGCCGCCCGCGCGGCCATCACCGACGGCGTCCTCGGCTACGCCCTGCTCACCGCTCAGAAACCGGAATGAGACGGCCGCGCCTGCCCGGGCGGCGGTCATCGGCGACCTACGCACCGTACCCTGGGCGACGTCACCCCGGGCGAACCGTGACACCGCTGGTCACCGCAACTGTCCACCTCGCCGATGTGAAGGGCTGACCCGTGGCTGACTACGACCTTGTCGTCATCGGCGGCGGGGCCGCCGGACTCGGCGCGGCCCGCGCCGCCGCCCGAGCCCGGGCACGGGTGCTGCTGGTATCCGATGGGCCGCCGGGCGGGGACTGCACCTTCACCGGCTGTGTGCCGTCGAAAACCTTGATCGAGGCCGCCGCCCACGCGGTGCCGTACCCGGCCGCCGCGCAACGGGTCCGCGACGCCGTCGCCACCATCGCCGCCACCGAAACCCCGGAAAAGTTCCCTCGCTGCTCTTTGAGCGGGCCCGTTCCGGGCTGAAAATGATCGCGGCCGCTCGCTGACGCCGTGTGCGCTTGGTCTTCGAGGCCGTGGAAAAGTCGGGTGTGGGGAGCTGCGACATGGGCCCTTCAATGTTGCTTCGAGCACGCGGATCAGCTTCGCTTTCGACTCCAGCAGCTCCCGCGGGCGGCCATCCTGTGACCGACTGGGTGGAAGGACCGGGTGTTGGAGTCAAGTCAGGACAACGAGGAGATCATCGAGCGGATCGCGGCGCTCGACATTGGCAAGGCCGAGCTGGTGTGTTGCGTGCGGATCCCGGGCCAGGGACCTGGAGGGCGGCGACGGCAGGAGGTGTCGACCTACTCCACGATGACCCGGTCGTTGCTGACGATGGCCGACCGGCTGCGGGAACTGGGCGTGACCCGGGTCGTGATGGAATCGACCTCGGACTACTGGAAGCCGGTGTTCTACCTGCTCGAAGCAGCCGGCGTCGACGCATGGCTGGTTAACGCCAAGGACGTGAAGCATCTACCCGGACGTCCGAAGACCGACCGGCTCGACGCGGTCTGGCTGTGCAAGGTCGCCGAACGGCAGATGATCCGGCCGAGCTTCGTACCGCCGGCGCCGATCCGCACTCGCTATCGGGTCGATCTGATTGCCGCCCGGACCGCCGAACGCAGCCGGGTCGAGAAGCTGCTCGAGGATGCCCAGATCAAGCTGAGCGTGGTGGCCAGCGACATCTTCGGAACCTCCGGACGGGAGATGATGGCCGCGCTGATCGCCGGGCAGCGCGACCCGAAGATCCTGGCGCAGATGGCCCGCAGTCGGCTACGCGCGAAGATCACCCAGCTGGAGGACGCGTTCGTCGGCCGGTTCAGCGAGCATCACGGGTTCCTGCTCACCAGGATGCTGGCCCGCATCGACGCGATCACCGCGGACATCGCCGAGGTGAACCAACGTATCGAACAGCAGATCGGTCCCTTCGGTGATGTCGCGCGTCGTCTGGACGAGATCCCCGGCGTTGGTCCGGCCACCGCTCACGTGATCATCGCCGAGGTCGGCGTCGACATGAGCAGGTTCCCCACCCCGGCCCATCTCGCATCGTGGGCGCGCTTCGCTCCAGGAGTCAAGGAATCGGCCGGCAAGAGCAAGGGCTCCGGCTCCACCGGCCACGGTAACTCCTACCTGGCCAGAGTCCTGGGCGAGGCGGCCGTCGCCGCCGGTAAGACCGACACCTTCCTCGGCGAACGCTATCGGCGCATCGCCCGACGCCGCGGCAACAGACGCGCCATCGTCGCTGTCGGCCGCTCCATCCTGACCATCGTCTGGCACCTGCTCCGCGACCCGGCAACCCACTTCAACGACATCGGCTCCGGGTTCTACGACACCCGCGTCAACCCCGAACGCCGCAAACGCAACCACATCCGCCAACTCGAAGCCCTCGGCTACACCGTCACCCTCGCCCCAGCCGCCTGACCGACCCAGATCAAGAACCCGTCCCGGCTCCGCCGGGACGCTGCCGCCTGCCCACTCACCGTCCATTTTCGGATCAGCTACGGGCGGAGGGCATCGACGTGGTGCTCGGCCGCGCCCGGTTCACCGCCTCCACCCGGATCGAGATCGACGGGCAGAACATCACCGGGCGCAGGTTCGTCATCGCCACCGGCGCCGCCCCGCTCATCCCACCGATCCCGGGACTGACACAGGTGCCGTACCTGACCAACGAGACCGTCTTCGACCTGTCCGAGCCGCCGGACTCCCTGGCCGTGCTGGGCGGCGGCGCGATCGGCTGCGAACTGGCCCAGGCGTTCGCCCGGTTCGGCACCCGGGTCACCGTCGTAGAGGCCCTGGACCGGCTCCTGGCCAAGGAAGAACCGGAAGCCTCGGCCGTCATCACCGACGTGTTCGGCCGGGACGGCATCGACGTGCGCGTCGGGTGCCGGGTCGACGAGATCGCCACCGACCCGGGCGGTGGGGTGCGGCTGGCACTGGGCGACGGCGCCACCGTCGCCGTGCAGCGGCTGCTGGTCGCGGTCGGGCGTACCCCGGTCACCGACGGCCTCGACCTGCCGGCCGCGGGCGTGGCCGTGGACGAGCGCGGCTACATCGCGACCGACGACCACCTGGCCACCACAGCGCAGGGCGTCTACGCGGCCGGGGATGTCACCGGGCGGATGCCGTTCACCCATGCCGCCTTCGCGATGGGCCGCCTGGCCGCCGGCAACGCCCTCACCCGTCGTGGCCGCAGGCGCCGCTACGACCCGGCCGCCACCCCCTGGGTCACCTTCACCGACCCGGAAGTCGCCCGAGTCGGGCTGACCGAAGCCCGAGCCGCCGCCCACCGCGGACGGGTGGCATCACTGCCGATAGCCGACATGGACCGCGCCATCGCCGCCGACCGCACCGACGGCTTCGTCAAGCTGCTCGCCGGGCCCCGCCCGCTGCTTCGCAACCTCGGCGGCGGGCGGATCCTCGGCGCCACCATCGTCGCCGCCCGCGCCGGGGAGATGATCCACGAACCGGCCCTGGCCATGGCCACCCGGATGTTCACCGGCCGGCTCGCCGCCACCACCCACGCCTATCCCACCTGGTCCTACGCGGTGCAACTCGCAGCCGCCCAGTTCTTCATGCCCGTCAACGGCCGGCAGGCCCGCCCAGCCCGCCAGCAGTAACCGGACCAGTCCCGACCAGCGCGAGGGCGGGCCGCGGCACTGCACAACGCCAGCACGGTTGTTCGGGGTGTGCCCCACCGCGTGCATCTCGCCGCTGGCATCGACCCGGTCCGGGTCCAGCCATCACACCTCCGGCTCCGCCAGATGCGACAGCAGCCCGTACCGGTAGGCGGCCACCACGTACGCCGCGCTCGCCAGCAGCGTCGAACCGACCACCAGCGCCGCCGCACCACCGTCGAGGAGCCCAGCCGCAACGTGTCGCTGACCCGCACCGCCGCCCGGCTCGGAGCCGCCCACGCCGCACGGCCTCGGCCGGACCCGCTCCGCCCGCGCTCTCGTGTACGTCCGAGTCATGGTCACCTCCTCCATCCGTGTCTCGCCCAGCTGACTAACCGCAGAGACGCACTTTCCCCCGCGCTGAGGTCGCGTTGTGTGTGCCCGCTCACCGACGCCGTAGCCCCGCGACACCTACCGTCACCGGCAGATTCCCAAGTTGCGAGGAGGAAACGATGACAACCGCAAGCACCTCGCCGGCCATCACCGCGCTGCCCACCCGCCTGGTCGCCGGCGTCGCCGGTGGCCTGGCCGGAGGCGTGATGTTCGGCATCCTGATGCAGATGATGAACATGATCGGCATGGTCGCCATGCTCGTCGGCAGCGACACCGCAGCCGTCGGCTGGCTGGTCCACCTCGCCATCTCGGCGTTCATCGGCGCCACCTACGCGCTGCTGTTCGCCCACTGGGCCACCGGCCTCGCGCCCGCCGCCCTGCTCGGCATGGGCTACGGAATCGTGTGGTGGGTGCTCGGCGCGCTGCTGCTCATGCCCGCCACACTCGGCATGCCCACCTTCACGTTCAACAACACCGCCTGGCAGTCGTTGATGGGCCACCTCATCTACGGCCTCGTCCTCGGAATCGTCTACGCGCTCCTGCGGCCCCGGCTGCGGCACTCCTGACCCGCCGACGACCATGGCCGTCCACCCCGGCGCCGCCGCCGCGTGGCTCGCCGCCCCCGGGCCCCGGCGGCCGGCCGCCGCCGCCCTTCACCCCGGCACGCCGGCCCAGACCGGCACCAGCACCGACGTGGCGTCGTATTGTCTGGTCGACGGGCTCGACGCCCTGTACCAACCCGCCTGGGGCACGGCACCGCCACCATGGGCACCCGGGCGACGCGAGGAGGCCGCACACGTGGAACGCATCGCGGCCGGTTTCGACCGCACCTACTGCCTGTCCGAGGTCGACATCTTCACCGACCTGTCGGCCACGGAACTGGACGCCATCGCCGCCATGACGCCGATGAAGACCTACGCCGTCGGCGAACTGCTGTATTCGCCGCACAACCCGGTCGAAACCCTGTTCATCCTCAAACAAGGCCGGGTACGCATCTTCCGCGTCGCCGCCGACGGCCGCGCCCTGACCACCGCCCTGATCACCCCCGGCACGATCTTCGGCGAGATGGTCCTGCTCGGCCAGCACATGTACGACAACTACGCCGAAGCCCTCGACGAAGCCGTCGTCTGTGTCCTCGACCGCTCCTGCGTCCAGCAGCATCTACTGTCGGATTCGTGCATCGCCACCCGCATCACCGAAATCCTCGGCCAACGCCTCATCGAGATGGAACGCCGCCTGTCCGACACCGTATTCAAGTCCGTACCCCAACGCGTCGCCGGCACCCTGGCCACCCTCGCCGGCCAGCAACGCCGCCTCGGCGTCGGCCCCCGCACCGCCCAGGTCGCCCTCACCCACGAACAACTCGCCGCCCTCGTCGGCACCTCCCGCGAAACCGCCACCAAGACCCTCGGCGAACTCGCCGACCGCGGCTTGATCCGACTCGGCCGAGGCAAGATCACCATCCTCGATCCGGTCGGCGTCGCCGCGGAAGCAGGAGACTGACCGCCTCAAGGCGCTGGTCGCGCTGCTCGCCGTGGCCGGCGTGCTCTGGTGGGGACGACGTCCGGACGGTCGGTTCCCGACACGCTCTGGCACCCGACCGGCGGCTGCCGATGACGGGACCGAGGTCCCGGTCCGCGGGTCAGGACCGTAGGGCCCGGTAGGTCGTGGCGGTGACCGCGCCGTAGGCGAGGTGGGGTATCAGGTCGGTCACCCAGTCGGCGGTGCTCCAGGTGCGCGGGTCGGTGACCTTGAGCAGGGTCATCGGCGTGGCTGCGGCGATCATCGCGGTGGCGGTGAGCGCGGCGGTGGCGGTGGCCCAGCGGG
The DNA here is from genome assembly GCF_003751085.1 of Micromonospora sp. Llam0. Taxonomy (NCBI): domain Bacteria; kingdom Bacillati; phylum Actinomycetota; class Actinomycetes; order Micromonosporales; family Micromonosporaceae; genus Micromonospora; species Micromonospora sp. Llam0. The sequence goes on from NZ_RJJY01000002.1 coordinate 1,425,400, forward strand.
GGCGGGCAGGGTCGGCGAGGGCGTACAGGGCGGCGGCGCCGATGCCGGCGGCGTATCCGAGTAGGGGGCCGATTCCGGCGTGCCGGTTGGCGGCGGTCTGCTCGTCGCCGAGGTCGACGTGCAGGGTGCTGGTGAGGCGGTCGGCGGTCTGTTCGGGTGTCTGGCTCGCGGGTCTGGCGCGCAGCGTCATGTCCAGGTAGGTGACGATGTTGAGGGCGCTGGAGCCGGCAGCGCCGGCGAGCGCTGCGCTGAGAAGACGTCGCATGGCGGCGGCCTACCCCGGACAGCCCAGATGAAACAGCGTCGTGAGCAGGAGCGCCTACGGGTCGGCTTCCTCAGCCGGGGGTCGGGACAGCGCGCGGTGGGCGGGGTGGTGATCTACGGGGTGACCACACTGAGGTGGGTTGAGGGCAGCCGGAGGGGCGTCGTGGCGGGCGCCGGCGCCGCCCAGGAACCATCCTGACCTGCGGCTGCGGCACCGTCGCCACCTGGGCGGCCCGGCACTGGACCATCCGCGGCGACCCGGGAGTTCCACCTCTCCGGCAACCTGGCCACCATGGCACCCGGACTGCCGTACGCTATCGCGATGCAGCCCGCGTACCCCGGCCGGCAGGTCATCGCCTTCGTCGGCGACGTCGGGTTCGCGATGCTGATGGCCGAGTTCCTCACCGCCGTCCGGCACGAGCTTGTTCCTGCCGAGAATGTCATCCGGGCAGGTCAGGCGGCATGTTCGTACTCGTGGAGGAGGCCTCCGCGGCGGTCACATCGGTGGATGCTCAGGTGGATGAGACGGTCCGGGTCGCTGAGCGGACGGCGGTGGAGGTGATCCGTACGATCGCATCGGTCGGCTCATCGATCCTCGGATCGGGGACCTCTGTGACGCGTACGTCCCGTATGCCCTATCGCCGCGGAGAACCCGCCGTTGACGTCAACGACTGTCTCGGAGTCGCCCACTTCGCGCTGCAGGGCAATGATGTTCGTCTCGGTCTCGGCGACCTCCGCGTCCAGCTTCGCTATCTCAGCCGCTCGACGCCGCTCCTCCATAGCAGGGATGCATGTCCGGTCCTGTAGCCCGGTCCGCTCGGCGATCCGGGCCGTGAGGAACGACTGCTGCTCCAGCGGCGCCAGGCGCGACTGATGACGACCCTCGTCGTATCCAGCCGCTCGTGCCTGCCGCTCCCGCTCAGCCTGCTCTTCCTCGAACTCCGCTTTCCAGTAGGCGAGCCACTCCTCAAACTCCTGCGGGGTCGTCTTCCGGAAGCCCGGCTCCGCGCGAGTCCACTCCCCTACCACCGCCAACGCTGCCTCCAGATCCGCAGCGCGCTCCGCCTTCACCCACCGGTTCCATCTGGCCTCACGGTGTACCTCGATAAATAGAGACCTCGCGGCCTCGAACTCGACTGCGGTCGCCTCGGCCCCGGGACAGGCTTCCACAACAGCCCGTCGATCTCGACGATGACAGGCTCGTCAGGCTGCACGACGGGGCCGGCGATCGACATGGGCTGCCTCCTGGGGTACGCGAGTATCGCGGATGCGGCACATCACGCAACGAGCCTGCCGCCCATAGGCCACGGCCCACCGGTCCGACCTGGCCCAACAACATCCGATGCCATGCCGTTCCCCATCCGGATGTCCCGGGCCGCCGCACAGTCCAGGCCGTGTTGCCAGGCGGTTCCAGTTCTTGCGGCGGCGACTTGGTCCGCACCGCCTCTTGAAGGCCCGTTTGTACGCAGCGGCGAGTTCTTGGTGCTGGTCCTGGCTTATCGCCCTGCCCAATGCCGGTAGGTGTCGATCCACGCGGAGCCGTCCGGTGCAGGAGTGGGTAGCGGCAGGTCGAGCAGGTCGATCTTCTGCCGGTGCCGGCCCCGGCTGCAGACCGCGACGATACGGCAGTCAGGTCGACCTTCTGCACGGTGGCCTCAATGCCGAGGACGGCGGTGGCGCACGGCACCGCCAGATGCTCTTCGATCATGGTGAACAGCCCGGTGAGCTGTTCGTCGTCGCCGTACGTGTCGACCGTGGCTTCCTCGATCATCGCCTCGAGCGCGGCGTTCCGGTTCGGCGTCATCGGCGCAGGAATCGGTTCGGTGCCGGGTGTCCATAAGCCCGATACGCGAGGATGGTCGGCTTTACCCATCAAGTCTGCCCCGACTTCTAGGCAGGGGCAGGCGACGGACCCCTGCGGTCAGGCAAGTTCGCGAAGGTCGATGCCTAGATGATCGATTCCAAGGGGTCAGTGGTCGAATGCGGTCAGGGAGCGCAGGGTCGGTTGGCCGGTGTGCCAGTTGTGCCAGATCGCGGCGGTCAGGGCGAGGACGCGTTGCAGGACCCGGACGGCGACGCCGGTGATGGTCCGGCCGCCGTGCTGTTCGAGGTCGAGTTGGCTTTTGAAGGTCTGGTTGACTGATTCGATGGTCTGCCGGACGGCGCGGAGCAGGCCCCGGCCGGGTCGTGCGGGTTCGGTGCGGTACGCGGGGCGTACGACGGTGACATCGTTGTCGTTGAGCCAGATTTCGGTGTCGCGGTCGCGGTAGCCCTTGTCCACGACCAGGATCACCCCGTCGGGGTGGTGGAACATGCCGGGTTGCAGGGTGACCAGGTCGATGAGGACTTCACGTTCGTCGGTCTTGGCGTTGGTGAGGGCGAACGCGACCGGCAGTCCGTGGACCGTGGTGACCAGGTGCAGGCGTAGTCCCCAGAACAGCCGGGAGTGGGAGGCGCAGTAGCCGTAGCCGGCCCAGCCGGCCAGGTCGGAACGCTGCACCGTCTCGCGGGATGTGCCGCAGGGCACGGGTGTGGAGTCGGCGATCCGGATCGGGTGCCGCCACAGGTCGGTGTCGGTGGCGAGCACCGTGATGAAGTGGGCCAGTTGGGTGGTCAGCGCTCGCAGCCGTTTGTTGTAGCCGGGCTGTTTGGGCAGGTGGGGGAACAGGTGGATGATGGATTTGCGGGCGTAGCGGATCCAGCGGGTCTCGTTGTGGTAGCCGAGTAGTGCCTGCATCACTGACACCGTGATGAGTTCGGCGTCGGTGATCCGGGCGGTGATGCCGACCGCTGGACGCCACCGGTTGAGGTGCGGGGACGCCTTCAGTTCGTCGTCGATCCTGACGTACAGTGCGGTCGCGAGGGTGTCCAGATCGACGTGCACGTGGCCTCCATGGTTTCGCTGCCTAGGCAACGTTGATCATGGATGCCCTCGCGTCCGCTTGCTACCCCGTATCCCTTGGAATCGATCATCTAGTGTCCCGCGCCGTTAATTCGATGAATTAATGTAGTGTCGGGTGATGGCTGGTCGTGGGCGCCCGAAAACGCCGTTGATGTTGACCGATGAGGAACGGGAAACCCTGGTGCGCTGGTCACGGCGAGCGAAGTCGTCGCAGGCCCTCGCGGTGCGGTGCAGGATCGTGCTGGGCTGCGCCGAGGATGACGGCCTGCGCCCGAACCAGGACGTCGCACAGCAGTTGGGGATCTGGCCGCAGACGGTGACCAAGTGGCGCAGGCGGTTCCTCCAACGGCGTCTCGACGGCCTGGCCGACGAGCAACGACCGGGCGCACCCCGGAAGATCACCGATGAACAGATCGAGGACGTGATCGTCAAGACCCTCGAAGCGACACCGGCCAACGCCACGCACTGGTCGCGGGCATCGATGGCCACGCAGTCCGGGCTGTCGAAGTCGACGGTCGGCCGCGTGTGGAAGGCGTTCGGGCTCAAGCCACACCTGGTCGACACCTTCAAGCTGTCCAACGATCCGCAGTTCATCGACAAGGTCCGCGACGTGGTCGGGTTGTACCTGGACCCGCCGGAGAACGCGATCGTCCTCGCGGTCGACGAGAAGTCGCAGATCCAGGCCCTCGACCGGTCAGCCCCCGTGCTGCCGATGATGCCCGGCATGCCCGAGCGACGCACCCACGACTACGTACGCCACGGCATCACCACGCTGTTCGCCGCCCTGGACGTGGCCACCGGCACCGTGATCGGCTCCATCCACCGCCGGCACCGCGCCGTCGAGTTCAAGAAGTTCCTCACCAAACTCGACCGTGAGGTGCCCGCCGACCTCGACGTCCACCTGATCTGCGACAACTACGGCACGCACAAACACCCCACCATCCAGCGGTGGCTGGTCACGCACCCCCGGTTCCACATGCACTTCACCCCGACCTACTCCAGCTGGCTCAACCAGGTGGTGCGACACGCAAGTCGCATGAGTACAGCGACACTCATCGAAGGGGGTGCGGCGTGACGTCGCGGATGTAGTGTCCGGTCCCGTGCGCAAGGACCGTCCCCGCCTCGGCGTGCGTCGCGGGTAACCGCGGGGTGCGAAGCCCGGGGAAGGGCCCAAGGACTCCTGTTCCATCCAGGGGTTACCGGCTGGGGAAGACCGGACGGGTGAACGCAAGTGAACCCTCGATGACGCCTCGTCATAGGCACTTCCGCTCGATGGGACGCGCCAGCGGGAGACAGGGGCCAGCCGTTGCAAGGCGGCAGGTGCCGCTCGGAGGAATCTAGCCGGGCGGGAGCGCACCACCGTCCCCGGGGTTCAGAGGGCGCCCTACCCGGTCGTATCTGTCTCATGCGGAACGTGACAACCCCGATGGGGTCCAGACGGACAGTGATTCGGCTGGTAGGCCGCCTGTGAGGGCGGACGATGTCCCAGCGGGCGCAGGACGACCCGAGAAGCGAATGCCGGTGGCCGAAAGGCAGCGGGAAACCGGCGGCGGTGATGCTGGCTCCTCCGCCAGCGGTCGCCGGATAACCGGCCGGATAAGGGCATGTGCCCTGGCCTGAAAGGGCGCTGACGCGGGTCGGGTGAGCCTGCGGAGCTACTGCTGACCACAGCTTCGGAACCGAAGGGCAAGTTAGACACGATGACAGCTCATGCCTTCGCTTTGGCGATGGCGGCTCTCGACGTGAACGGACCGGAGGACGATCCTGCTGGCTGGGACGCCATCGACTGGCGGACCTGCGAGGACAACGTACGGCGGCTACGGCAGCGGATCTTCGCGGCGTCGCGGGACGGGGACCTGAAGAAGGTCCGGAACTTGCAGAAGTTGATGCTCCGCTCGCGCAGCAACGCCGTGGTGGCGGTGCGGCGGGTGACGGAGCGCAATGCTGGTCGCAGGACGGCCGGGGTGGACCGGCAGGTCGTGGTGACTGGGGAGCAGAAGGCCGAACTGGCCGACTGGATCCAGAACGACGCCAAGCCGTGGACTCCCCTGCCGGTCAAGCGCGTGTATGTGCCCAAGAGCAACGGCCGCCGTCGCGGCCTCGGGATTCCCGTGATCGCTGACCGGGCGCTGCAAGCCCTGACGGTGAACGCGTTGGAGCCCGAATGGGAGGCCCGGTTCGAGCCGAAATCCTACGGCTTCCGACCGGGTCGTGGCTGCCACGACGCCATCGTGGCCATCCACACGACGTCGAGCCGCACCGACGCCAAACGGCTGTGGGTGCTCGACGCCGACCTGGCGGCGGCGTTCGACCGGCTCGACCACGACCACATTTGCCGGTCGCTGGGCTGGTTCCCCGGACGGGGACTGGTCCGGCAGTGGCTGAAAGCGGGCGTGGTCGAGGACGGCCGGTTCACCCCCACCGGGGAGGGCGCTCCCCAGGGCGGGGTGTTCACGCCCCCAACGCAATGGGTAACTTCGGGTTTGGTCACCCTGTGTTGCGGGTTGGTCGTGGTCTGCTTGGCTGGTGGAGCCTGGTGTGGGGGTGGGGATGCGGTGTCGGATGGTGATCTTCTCGGGTCCGACGAGGACGTCCTTGACGAGCAGTCTCAGGACGTGTTGGCGTTCTTCGACTTCGGCAGTGTTGGCCCGGTTGCGGAGCTGGGTGAGGAAGCCTTCGAGGTTGTCGGCGAGTTTGAGGTAGGCGTCGCGGTCGGCGGCCTGGGCGTTGAGGGCGTCGATCTGGACGCGTAGGCCGGTTTCGCGGGCTCGGAGGTCGGGCATTCGGGCGCGCAACTCGTCGATGGTGACGAGTTGTTCCTGGAATGCCTCGATCATGCGGGTGATCGCCGCCGTGGCTTTCGCGAGGGCGGCCTCGAGGCGTTTGCGCTGGTGGGTGACCGGGTCGGAGGTTCGGGCCTGCTCTAGGCGGCGGTCGATCTCGCCGCGGATCATGGTCGGGTCGGTGAGCAGGGCGCCGATGTGGTCCCAGACGACCTGGTCTAGGTAGTCGGCGCGGACCGGTTTGTTGGCGCAGACCCGGCCGCCTTCGTAGCGGTAGTCATCCGATCCGAGGCATCGATAGTAGAAGATCTTCTTCTTCGCGGTCGTGGTGGTGTTGGTCCGGTAGTAGGCGTATCCGCAGCCTGAACAGGCTGCCAGGCCCTGCAGCAGGGATGGGATCTTGGTGTTGCGGGCGGCGAAGCGCTTGTTGTCGACCAGCCGCCCGGCGACCCGTTCGAAGGTCTGCTCGTCGATTATCGCCGGGACGGCGATGGTGATCTGCTCGGCGAGGGGCCGGTCGACGACCTTGACCGCGCGTGGTGTGGCCCGGCCCTCAAGCCGGGCTCTGCGGTTCAGACCTGGGGATTCGTTGATCGTCATGGTTTTGCCGAAGACCGCCTGGCCTGCGTATGCGGGGTTGCGGAGCATGGCCCAGACGACCGAGCGGTCCCAGCGGGTCTTGCCCGTGCGTGTGGGCACGCCCTGTTCGGTGAGCCACCGGGTCAGGTCGGCGATGGAGGCGCCGTCGTCGGCGTAGCGGCGGAACAACTCGGCGACCAGCACCGCCTCGCCCTCGACGATGGCGTAGGCGGCGCCGGCATGGTCGCTCTTCTTGACGTAGCGGTAGCCGAACGGGGCGCCGCCCAGGACGTTGACAGATCCGGCCTTGGCCCGGTGCTGCTTCCCGCGGCGGCTGCGTTCGAGGATCTGCGCCTTCTCGTACTCGGCGAACATGCCCTGGAACTGCACCAGCAGGGCGTCCTCGGGGCTGTCCCCGCGAGGACCGTTGACGAACTCGACCCGGGTCCCGGCCCGGGAGAACTCCTCGATCAGCAGTGCCTGGTAGGCGAACTTGCGGGCCAGCCGGTCCGGCGAATAGCACAGGATCACATCCACCCCGACGCCGGCGACCAGGTCCCGCAGCCGCTCCAGGGCCGGACGGACCAGGGTCGCGCCGGAGTGTCCCTCGTCTTCGAACACCCACTCGGCGGGCACCTCAAGCCGATTCCGCTCGGCGTGCGCGCGCACCGCCGCGGTCTGCGACACGATCGTGTCGTCCTGCTTCTGCCGGGCCGAGGACACCCGGGCGTAGATCGCCGCGCTCGTCATCAAGGAAACTCCGTATCTCGGCGTCGCGACCAAGCCGGGCCCGCCGTTGGGGGACAAGAACCTGATAGGCGGCCGACACATCCGCCGCGCCGTGGCGGTCGAAGACGAACTCCGTCTCGACCACCCGGTCGCTCACCAGCGCGGACGCTGACTGCGACCCCGTTGAAGGAACTCGGTCAACGCCGAGGCGACCACCGCGGAGATCGTGACCCCGGACCGCGCCGCGTGGGACCGAGTCCCAGCGGCCACCGACACCGGCAGCTTCACCGTGAACACCACACTCGTCTCCGGCACCGCCACCCGGCCCGCCACCGCGCCACGATCGGCATACCGGCGCCCCTGACGCACCGACACCCCGAACCGCACGGCCAGCAACCGAGCCACCTCCGTGACCGAAACCCCGGCCTCGACAAGCTCGACAGCAGCGTTCACCCGCCCGGCGAACTCACCACCACCCACACGACGACCACCGGAAGCGACATCCACGTACTACCCAACGAGTCATCCACCACTTTGGATACGCCGAGGAAACTCCAACCTTCGATAACCCAGCGTCACATCGAAACAGAAGTTACCCATTGCGTTGGGGGCGTGATCAGTCCGTTGCTCATGAACGTTGCTCTGCACGGCATGGAGGCTGCGGCCGGGGTCCGCTACCACGTCACCGGCACCCGTGCCGGGAAGACGATGGACGGTTGCCCGGTCGTGGTCCGCTACGCCGACGATCTGATCGCCTTGTGTCACTCCCGTGAGCAGGCCGAACAGGTCAAGGCGGCACTGGCCGGATGGCTGGCGCCCAGGGGTCTGGTCTTCAACGAGGACAAGACCCGGATCACGCACCTGACCGAGGGCGTGGACTTCCTGGGGTTCAACATCCGCCGCTACCCCAACGGCAAGCTGCTGACCAAGCCGAGTAACGACGCGGTGCGACGGATCCGCAGACGCCTGTCCGTGGAGGTGCGGGCCCTGCGCGGGTCCAACGCCGACGCGATGATCGGCAAGCTCAACCCGATCATCAACGGATGGTGCGCCTACTACCGGATCGGGGTGTCCAAACGCGTGTTCAACGCGCTGGACGCCCACGCGTGGAAACTGGTCTACAAGTGGGCCAGGTTCACCCACGCGAACAAGCCGAGACGCTGGGTGGTAGCCCGGTACTTCGGCGAGTTCAACTCGTCCCGGCGCGACAGGTGGGTATTCGGGAGCCGGGAAACCGGCTACTACCTGCGCAAGTTCGCCTGGACTCCGATTGTCCGGCACCGGATGGTCGCAGGGACGGCATCACCCGACGACCCGACCCTGACCGACTACTGGACCCTGCGGCGTCGCCGCAGCAATCTCCCGGTGGACATCACCACGCAACGGCTCCTGCGAGCCCAGCACGGCCGGTGTCCGATCTGCCGAGACCTGCTGCTGCACGCCGACCACGAGCCGCGAAGCCCACGTGAGTGGGAACAATGGCTCACCGCCACCCGCAGAGCGGTCCGCAGACACGCGGTCACCGTCTGGGGAGCGGGAACACCGGACGAACGCGTCGCCAACCGCCTCATACACACCCACTGCCACCGCCGGACCACCAGCAACGGCAGCCCAGCACTTCCGCCCACCCGCGAGCCTCCAGGGCTTGCTTGAGCCGGTTGCCCGGAAAGCGGGCATGGCCGGTTCTGAGCCTCGATCCACCGATGAAGGTTTGACCGGCAGGACCCCGGCTACAGAAAGTGCCCTCTGAACTGGAAGGATAGGAGTTCTGACGCTTCTATCACTCGGTTCGAGAGGGCACCTCGCAGGTGAGAATACGCCAGGACGCGCCGGTGGTGCGCGCGACGTTCGACGATCCGAATCTGGTGTCGTGTGCCGGTCTCGTTCCGGTGATGCGCCTTGCCGAGCAGGCCGGTCTGCACGACGCGGTCGCAGACCGGGTCAGGCTACCGACGGACAAGGGCGCGAACCCGGCCGGCAAGGTCGCCACGATCGTGGCCGGGATGCTCGCGGGCGCGGACAGCATCGACGACCTCGACATCGCCCGGCACGGCGGCATGCGGTCGCTGTTCGGCGGCGTGTACGCGCCGTCGACACTCGGGTCGTTCCTGCGTACGTTCACCCACGGGCACGTACGGCAGTTACAGGCCGCCGCCCGCGACACCCTGATCGGTCTGACCGGCCGGGCACCGATCCTGACCGGCGCCGACACCCTGTGCTTCGTGGACATCGACTCCATGCTGCGGCGGGTGTACGGCAAGCAGAAGCAGGGCATCGGGTTCGGCCACGCCAAGGTCGGCGGCTACAACGTCTACCTGCGCGGCTACAACCCCCTGGTCGCGACGCTGTCCACCCCGCTGTCCGCGCCGGTGATCGCCGCCACGAGGCTGCGGTCGGGTAACGCCGGCTCGGCCCGGGGCGCCGCCACCATGATCGCCGAGGCCATCACGACCGCCCGGGCATGCGGCGCTTCGGGGGAGATCATGGTGCGAGCGGACTCGGCGTTCTACGCCAAGACGGTGATCAGCGGCTGCCGGCGTCGTGGCGTGCGGTTCTCGGTCACCTGCCGCATCGACCCGAAGATCCGCGCCGCGTGCGACGGCATCGCCGCCGACCAGTGGGTCGACATCACCTATCCGCAGGCCGTCTGGGACGAAGACGCCGGCCGGTGGATCTCCGACGCGCAGATCGCCGAAACCACGTACACCGCGTTCGCCGGCACCCGACACGAGGCGACCGCCCGGCTGATCGTGCGCCGCGTCCGCCGCGACGACCCGCAACAGATCCCCGGCCAGGACGAACTCCTGCCGACCTACCGGTACCACGCCGTGTTCACCGACAGCCCGTACACCCTCGTCCAGGCCGAAGCCCAGCACCGGCAACACGCGATCATCGAGCAGGTCAACGCCGACCTGATCGCCGGGCCCCTCGCCCACCTGCCCTCCGGACACTTCAGCGCCAACGACGCCTGGCTGACCTGCGCCGCGATCACGCACAACCTCACCCGCGCCGCCGGACACCTCGCCGCGGGCACCTGGTCGACCGCCAGACCCGCCACCATCCGGACCCGGATCATCACCGTCGCGGCCCGCCTCGCCCACCGGGCCCGCACCATCCACCTACACCTGCCCGAGTACTGGCCCTGGCAGGCGGCGTTCGACAACCTGTTCACCGCCGTCCAGCCGGCACCCGGCTGACCACACCCCACCAGCCGAAACCAGGCGGCCCGACCACAGGCCACAATCCCCGTTCCACCTCGAACCCTCACCCTCGGAGCAAGCCGATCACGTGATCGGCGACTCCCTCACGCCCGCCCCACCACCCCAATACAGAAATGTTCAACCAACATTTAGCGGCAACCGCGTCGGTGGATCGAGGCTGAGGGGGCCCCGGCGCAGCAATGCGCCGGGGCTACCCGACGAACGCTGGTTCGGGCTACTCACCGACCAACGCCTACGCCGCGGTACCCACCGCACCCTGCGCAGCCTGGAAAACGACATCCGCACCTGGGTCCAGCAATGGAACGCCAACCCGAAACCGTTCACCTGGACCAAGACCGCCGACGAGATCCTCGAACGACTCGCCTCATATCTTCAACGAATTCCCGGCGCGGGACACTAGACGAGTAGGTCCGAAGTCGGGTCAGTCAGTTTCGTCGGCGATCAAGGATCCCTTGTCACGGGTTGGCCGGTGGTCCGGTTGTGCCAAGTCACGGCGGCCATCGCGAGGAGTCCGCTGCGCGACCCGGGCGGCTCATCCTCGATCGAGCTGGCGGATCGGCTTGAGCAAGCGCGCGTCGGGACGTGGAGTGCGGTTTGCGGTACGACGGGTCGCAGCAACCGCACCCCACGCTCGGCCCGGCGGCGGCCGAACATCACCGCCGCGAACTCCAGGACGCCGGAGAGTCCGAGCAGCCGTTGCGCCGGTGCTTGACCTGGTCGTAGCGGCAACGTTCTACTGGCGGCCTGCGGATCGGCGACCGCCGCGACGCCGGGCCCGCCCGGCGAAGCCGCCGGTCAGCCGAGCAGCTGTTCCGAACGCTCCCACAGCCGACGAGCAAGATCAGGGTCGTACGCCTGGGAGTTGACGCGTTTGGCGGGCCGACGCTTCTCGTATTGACATCCTCGCCGCCCTAAACCGCGGCGATTCCAGCCACGCCGCGCGTGACACGCGCAGTGTTCTGGTGGGTTACCGTTTCACCGCGCGGTGCCGGGGACGGGTCCCGGTCCTACCCGCGCTCCACGGTCGTTGAAGTCCGCCTGCCCGGCGGCCTTGATGTTGATCGCCGCGTTGACGTCCCGGTCGTGGTGACCGCCGCACGGACAGACCCACGACCGCACGTTCAACGCCATCTGCTCGTTGATCCGGCCACAGTCCGAGCACATCCGGGTGGACGGGAGCCACCGGTCCACCCGGGCGAACGTACGCCCGTACCTCGCCGCCTTGCACTCCAGCATGCCGACGAACGACGACCATCCCGCGTCGTGCACCGACCTCGCCAGCCGGGTCCGACCGAGACCGACGACACACAGATCCTCGACATACACCGCTTGATTCTCACGGATGATCGTCGTGGACAACTTGTGCTGCCAGTCCCGCCGGGTGTCGGCCACCCGGGCGTGCGCCCTGGCGACCTTCACGACAGCCTTCCCACGGCGGTTGCTGCCCCGCTGCTTGCGCGACAGGGCCTGCTGCAGCCGTTTGAGCCTGCGGGCCGCACGGCGCAGGAACCTGGGTGCGGCCACCTTCGTGCCGTCCGACATGACCGCGAAGTGCGTCAGCCCCAGATCGATCCCCACCTCGGCGTCGGTCGGCGGCAACGGCTCGTCCGTGGCCCGCACGACGAACGAGGCGAAGTACCGCCCGGCCGCGTCCCGGATGACCGTCACGGACGACGGGTCCGACGGCAGGGTCCGGGACCAGCGGACCGCGAGGTCGCCGATCTTCGGCAACCGCAGACGACCGTTGTCCAGCACCGTGAACCGGGAATCGCGGGTGAAGCGGATGGCCTGCCGGTTGTCCTTGCGGGACCGGAACCTCGGCGGGGCCACCTTCGTACCCTTGCGTCTGCCGGTGATCGAGGCGAAGAAGTTGCGGTAGGCGGTGTTGAGGTCCGCGAGGGCCTGCTGCAACACCACCGCGGACACCTCGCCGAGCCACGCCCGCTCCGGAGCCGCCTTGGCCCGCGTGATGACCCGCTTGGACGGCTCGGCGTCCGACACGTACGGCAGGCCCTGCTCGTGGGCGGTCTGCCGTGCGCGCAGCCCGTCGTTGAACACCACCCGCGCGCACCCGAACGCCCGGGCCAGCTCAACCTGCTGGCCGGGTGTCGGGTAGACCCGGAACTGGTACCGGAGCTGCACGAACCACACGATATCATGTTGGTCTATGGCAGAAGTTGAGGGTATCCGTACCGGTAGACACTGCGTCTTCGCGATGCATGTTCATTTGGTTTTCGTGACGAAGTTCCGGCACACGGTGTTCGCCGACCGGCACCTGTCCCGCATGGAACAGATCATGCGGGACGTATGCCGCGACTTCGAGGCCGAACTGGTCGAGTTCAACGGCGGCCACGACCATGTCCACCTGCTGGTCGACCACCCACCCAAAGTCGCCGTTTCCCGCCTGGTCAACTCACTCAAGGGCGTCACATGACGATCACCTTGGTCATGACGACACTGTACGCCGAAACTGTCAGCTACTGTCAACTTCGACGGCCAGTGCTAAGCTGACCACATCTTGACTTCCTCCCCGCCCTAAGGGACGGGGATTCCCTGGGTCGCCCCAGGGGGTTCCTGTTTCACCGACGACCGCCCCGTCCGAGAGGAGGACTCCCGGTGAGGTCTTACACCGCCTCCACAGGCAATCACGGAGAGCCCCTCCGCGAGAATGTTCCGTGCCGCGTTCACGTCCCGGTCATGGGCCTGCCCGCACCGGCAGGTCCACGACCGCACGGCCAACGGCATCCGCTCGGCCAGTACCCCACAGCCCGAGCACAGTCGGGTCGACGGGAACCAGCGGTCCACGACCACCAGGTCCCGGCCGTACCAGTCCGCCTTGTACCCCAGCATGCTGCGGAACCGCCGCCAGCCCGCATCCGAGACGGCGCGGGCCAGACTGTGATTGGCCATCATGGTGCGGACGGCCAGGTCCTCGATCACGATCGTTTGGGTTTCACGAACGAGCCGAGTGGTCAACTTGTGCAGGTGATCGCGGCGGCGGTCGGCGATCCGGGCATGAACCCGGGCCACCGACAGGCGGGCCTTGGCCCGGTTCGCCGAACCTCGGGCCTTACGCGCGAGGTTCCGCTGGGCCCGGGCCAGCCGATCGCGGTCGCGGCGTTCGTGCCTCGGGTTGGGGATCTTCTCCCCGGTGGACAGGGTGAACAGGCTGTCGAGCCCGGCGTCGACCCCCACCACGGCAGTGGAGGCCGGGGCCGGTTCGATCCGGTCGTCGCAGAGCAGGGACACGAACCAGCGGCCCGCCGGGTCCTGCGACACGGTCACCGTCGACGGCGCCGCACCCTCCGGCAACGGTCGGGACCAGACGATGTCCAACGGATCGGACATCTTCGCCAGGGTCAGCCGACCGTCGCGCCAGCGAAACGCACTGGCGGTGTACTCCGCCGACCGACGCGACCGCTTCCTCGACTTGAACGTCGGATACCGGGCCCGTTTCGCCCAGAAGTTGGTGAACGCGGTCTGCAGGTGCCGCAGCGCCTGCTGCAGAGGGACGCAGGAGACGTCGTTGAGGAACGCGAGGTCGTCGGTCTTCTTCCACCCGGTCAGCATCGCCGACGTCGCGTTGTAGGTGACCCGTTCCCGACGCAGGGTCCACGCCTCGCTGCGGGCGGCCAGCGCCATGTTGTAGACCAGCCGGACACAGCCGAACGTCCGGGCAAGCTCGGCGGCCTGCCCGGGGGTGGGGTAGAAGCGGTACCTGAACGCCCGCTTCACGGTCCTGGACACAGTCCACAGTCTAGCGATTCGGTCGTGAGCCGTGGGGTGGCGTGTGGGGTGGACGCCGATCCGCCCTGGCGGCGGATCGGCTTTCCCTGCCCTGCTCCGCAGGAGTTCCGTTTCCTCCCCGGCCGCAACGCCGGAGTATCCACGGAAGGAATCCGATGACTGGAAAGCAGCCAACTCTGCGCGAACGCACCCGCCGGGCCGTGCAGCGCGACATCGCCGACGCAGCCCTGCGACTCTTCGTCTCCCGTGGCTACGACGCCACCACGATCGACGACATCGCGGCAGCCGTCGGCATGTCCCAACGCAGCGTCTTCCGCTACTTCCCGACGAAGGAGGACATCGTCGTCGGCAAGTTCGACCTCGGCGCCGACGGCATGCTCGACAACCTGCGCGAACGCCCCGCAGACGAACCCGTCTGGATGTCGCTGCGCCGGCTGTTCGACATCGTGGACACCACAGACCAGCAGCAGGTCAGCAAGCCCGTCCAGCGGGTGATCCTGGAGACGCCTGCGCTGCTCGCCGTCTACCTGCGCAAGCTGCAGAGCATGCAGCACGCCGTCGTCGCGGTGCTACGGGAGCGGGCCGCGGCGGCCGGCGCCCCGTACGCCGCCGACGATCCGACGCCCGGGGCGCTCGCCGCCGCCGCCTTCGGCTGCCTGGTCGCGGCGCAGCACGCCTGGCTGGCGGCCACGACCGAGCACTCACTCGCCGACTACGTCGACCGGGCGATGGCGGCCCTCAGCCCGCGATAAGTGGCTGCGTCGCTACCAGCGCAGCGGCGGAGTCACTTCCATCGAAAATGGACGAACAGTCGGCCGAAGTTCTTCGAGTCCTTCTCCACCCGGTGGTAGAGCTGCTTGACGTCCTTCTGGTCGAGAAACCGCAGCACCCGCTTCTTCAGCTGGCCGGAGCCCTTGCCGGGGATGATCTCGACGAGGGTGGCCTTCTTGGCCACCGCCTCGTCGATGACACCCCGCAACGCCCGATCGATATCCTGGCCACGGTTGTAGATGTCGTGCAGGTCCAGTTTGATCTTCACGACGCCCTTCCGTTGACCTTCGCCTCGACCCGGCGCAGCGCGGCCAGGTAGTCCGAATGCTCGGAGCGCATGGCGGCGGCGAGCCGCAGGTGCCGCAGCGCCTGCGACGGCCGGCCGAGCCGTTCCAGGGTACGGCCCAGCACGTGGTGGGCGTAGTGGTCACTCGGGTCGCGGTCGATCAGCTCGCGCAGCTGCTCCTCGGCCCGACCGAGCTGCGCCGACTTGAAGTAGGAGCGGGCCAGCAGCTGGCGGACCGCCGAGTTGTCGGGCTCGGCGGCGATGATCGGCTCCAGCAGCCGGGCCGCCCCGGACGGGTCGCCGGACTCGAAGTACAGGTTCGCCCGGCGGTACTCCTCCAACAGATCCATGGCCGCCCCACCTTCCCGGTCGCGATCACCGACAACCTTGACGCTGGCACAACCACCGGCGGAATGCGACTGTTCCCGTACCGGACATCCGCCGGTCACCCAGTCAGTTTCCGGACGATCCGCCACAGACCAGTCAGAGCTGGAGCGGTCTCAGGGTCGGACCAGCGTCCAGGCCCGTACGCCGCCGACGATGCCGGCCGTGTTCGGCACCACCACCACGTCGTCACCCATCCGGGCCACCTGCTCGGGCCGGATCAGCCGCGAGTTGCCACCGCCGAGGTAGAGCCGGTCCCAGCAGAACACCGGTCGCAGACCGTCGACGACGCCGCGTACCCGTCGGGACCAGAACGCGTCGCCGAGCCGGCGGCGTTCGTGCTCGCCGACGTAGGTGTCGTAGCTCTGCCCCCAGCGCACCGGCGCCTGGGACAGCTCCAGGTGCGGGGCGAGCCGGCCGCCGTCGAACAGCGCGCAGCCGAGCCCGGTGCCGAGGGTGAGGACCAGTTCGCAGCCGGTGCCGGCGACCACTCCGGCGCCGTGCACCTCGGCGTCGTTGAGCACCAGCACCGGCAGGTCGAAGGCGGCGCCGAGCGCCGTACGGGCGTCGAAGCCGGACCATTCGGCGAGCAGTCCCGGGTCGACCTTGGTCCGCGGACCGGCCTTCGTCACGTAGTGCGGGGTGGCGACCACCACCCCGTGCCGGATCATGCCGGGCATCCCGACGGTGACCCGGTCGGCCGCCGGCAGCTGGTCGCTCAACTCGCGCAGGGTGTCGACGAAGCGTTTCGGCGGCAGCGGGTACGGGGTCGGCACCCGCAGCGGCCGGGCCCGCATGGTGCCGGCCTCGTCGAGTACGGACGCCTTGATGCCGCCGCCGCCGCAGTCGATGGCCAGCGTGGAAATCATCAGCACAGTCTGCCGGTCGGCGGCTACGATCGCCGGGCCATGAGCGCCACGTTGATCGCCAGGGACCTGTCCGCCGGGCACGGTGACCGGCAGCTCTTCACCGGGCTGGACCTCGTCGTCGCGCCCGGCGACGTGATCGGGCTGGTCGGCGCGAACGGCGCCGGCAAGTCGACGCTGCTGCGGATCCTGGCCGGGGTGGACGCACCCGAGTCGGGCACGGTCACCCGCACCCCGCCGACCGCCACCGTTGGGCTGCTGCCGCAGGAACCGCAGCGCCGACCGGGCGAGTCGGTACGCGACTTCCTGGCCCGCCGGACCGGGGTGGCGGCGGCGCAGCAGGCGATGGACGCCGCCGCCGAGGCGCTGGCCGCCGGCCAGCCCGGCGCCGACGACGACTACGCGGTGGCGCTGGAACGCTGGCTGGATCTCGGCGGCGCCGACCTGGCCGAACGCGCCGAGCAGGTGGTGGCCGACCTGGGTCTGACGGTGGCGTTGGATCAGCCGACGACGGCGCTCTCCGGCGGCCAGGCGGCCCGCGCCCAGCTCGCGTCACTGCTGCTCAGCCGCTACGACGTGGTGCTGCTCGACGAGCCGACCAACGATCTCGACCTGGCCGGGCTGGCCCGGCTGGAGCAGTTCGTCACCGGGCTGCGCGCCGGTGCCGTGCTGGTGTCGCACGACAGGGAGTTCCTGGCCCGTACGGTGCACCGGGTGGTCGAGCTGGATCTGGCCCAGCAGCAGGTCAACCACTACGGCGGCGGGTACGCCGGCTATCTGGCCGAGCGGGAGGTCGCCCGCCGGCACGCCCGCGAGGCGTACCAGGAGTACGCCGACACCCGGGCCGGGCTGGAGGCCCGCGCCCGTACTCAGCGGGCCTGGATGGACAAGGGTGTGCGCAACGCCCGCCGCAAGGCCACCGACAACGACAAGTTCATCCCCCACTTCCGGGGCGAGACGGCCGAGAAGCAGGCGGCGAAGGCGCGGCAGACCGAGCGGATGATCGAGCGTCTGGAGACCGTCGAGGAGCCGCGCAAGGAGTGGGAGCTGCGGATGGAGATCGCCGCCGCGCCCCGGGCCGGCGCGGTGGTCGCGGTGCTGCGACAAGCAGTGGTACGCCGGGGCGGGTTCACCCTCGGTCCGGTGGATCTGCAGATCGACTGGGCGGACCGGGTGGCGATCACCGGGCCGAACGGGTCGGGCAAGTCGACGCTGCTCGGTGCGTTGCTGGGGCGGTTGCCGCTGGACTCGGGCGAGTCGTGGCTCGGCCCGGGGGTGGTGGTCGGCGAGATCGACCAGGCCCGCCAGGTGTTCCTGCGCGACGAGCCGGTGCTGGACGCGTTCCGGGCGGCGGCCGACCTGGCCCCCGCCGAGGCCCGTACGGTGCTGGCGAAGTTCGGGCTGCGGGCCGACCACGTGCTGCGGCCGGCGGCCACCCTCTCACCGGGTGAGCGAACCCGTACCGCGCTGGCGTTGCTGCAGGCGCGCGGGGTGAACCTGCTGGTCCTCGACGAACCGACGAACCATCTGGATCTGCCGGCGATCGAGCAGTTGGAGTCGGCGCTGGCGTCGTTCACCGGCACGTTGCTGCTGGTTACGCACGACCGCCGGATGTTGGAGTCGGTGCGGCTGACCCGCCGGATCACGCTGGGCGGCGACGGCCCCGCGTTCCGGTCGCTGCTGGACCTGTCCCTCGACTAGGGGCAGGACCAAAGGGTACGACCGGGTTGCGGGGCCGCCGCCGGCCAGTCCGGGTCAGCGGCGGGAGCCGCCCGCCGCTGCCAATCCGGCTCAGAGCCGGTCGGCGTCCGGTGTCGGTTGCGGTGGTGGCTGCTGGTAGATGTCCGGGATCCCGTCGCCGTCGCGGTCCTGCCGTTCCTGTTCGGAGATCCGCCGGTAAACCTTGTTGCGCCGGCTGAGGACGATGGCGGCGAGCAGTGCCGCGGTCAGCGAGCCGATCAGGACGGCTGCCTTGACGTGGGCGTCGCGGTCGCTGCCGGCGCCGAACGCCAGCTCGCCGATCAGCAGCGAGACGGTGAACCCGATGCCGGCCAGCAGGGACACCCCGAGCAGGTCGACCCATTTCAGCCCGCCCAGGTCGGCGCGGGTGAAGCGGGTCATCAGCCCGGTGGCGCCCAGGATGCCGATCGTCTTGCCGAGGACCAGACCGGCGATCACGCCGATCGCCACCGGATCGGTCAGCACCGACCCGATGCCGCCGTCGCGCAGCGACACCCCGGCGGCGAAGAAGGCGAAGACCGGCACGGCGAAGCCGGCGGAGACCGGCCGCCACCGGTGTTCGAAGTGCTCGGCCAGGCCGTGCTGCTCGCCCTTGCGGGGCAGCACCGGCACCATGAAGCCGAGCAGTACGCCGGCGATGGTGGCGTGTACGCCGGAGGCGTGCATCAGCGTCCAGGTGATGGCGGCCAGTGGGATCAGCGCCCACCACCAGGTTTTGCCGAACCGCAGCAGCAGCGCGAAGGCGAGCAGCGGCAGCAGGGAGCCGGCCAGTGCCAGGAAGTTGACCTGTTCGGTGTAGAAGAACGCGATGATGGTGATCGCCAGCAGGTCGTCGACGACGGCCAGGGTGAGCAGGAAGGCGCGCAGCCCCTGCGGCAGGTGGGAGCCGATGACGGCGAGCACGGCGAGGGCGAACGCGATGTCGGTGGCGGTGGGGATCGCCCAGCCGCGCAGCGCGCTGTCGCCAGTGTTGAGGTTGATCAGTACGTAGATGAGCGCCGGCATGGCCATGCCGCCGATCGCGGCGATCACCGGCAGCGCGGCCCGGCGGGGGCTGCGCAGTTCACCGGCGACGAATTCGCGTTTGAGTTCCAGACCGACCACGAAGAAGAAGATCGCCAACAGGCCGTCCGCCGCCCAGTGCGCCAGGTCGACGTCCAGGTGCAGCGGTGCCCCGCCGGGCCAGGGCACGAACTGGCCCAGGTCGGTGTAGGCGGCACTCCACGGCGAGTTGGCCCAGATCAGCGCGATGACCGCGCCGAGCAGCAGCAGCCCGCCGCCGACGGTCTCGGTGCGGAGCACGTCGCCGATGAACTTGGCTTCCGCCCAGGAGGAGAGCTGGAAGGGACGCCGGGACTCCGGCGGCCTGGTTGAGTCCGACTTTTTACTCGATCCGGACTTGTCGCCGGATCCGGAAGCCTTGGTGGGGGTCGGGTCGGTCATGTAGAGAACTCCACCTCCACGTACATGCAGCAGGTACAGCGACGCCGGCCCTGGTTGACCGGCGTGTCGATGATGATCACACTATCCGTTCCGGCCCGGTTACCGAAGGTCTGCGGCTGGCGACGCCGTCGTCGGGCGACGCCCGCCGCCCGGTACGCCGTACCCCGATTCTTCCAAGCTCATGTCGCGCTGACCAGCAAGTGCGGGGTCTCTCACCGACCCCGGCCGGCTGCGCAGCCAAAGTTCGAGTTGCAGCAACGTGTAGATCTCGCCGGCGTGGTCGAGCCCGGCCTGGTGCTCGTCGAGCAGCCGGCGGACCGCAGCCGGCTGGAACAGGCCACGGTCCTCGAAGGTCCGGTCGGTGAGCAGGTCCCGGGCGAGTTCGCGCAGCTCGGCCCGCAGCCAACTGGCCAGCGGCGGCCGCGCGTCCACCGGCTCGGACGTGACCGCCCGGCCCGGCAACCAGCCGGCCGCCGCCCGCCGCGCCAGGTTCCGCCGCCGCCCCGGCACCTTCCACGATGCCGGCAGGCCGGCCACCCACTCGAGCAGTCGGTGGTCGAGCAACGGCGCCTGCAGCCGTAGTCCCGCGCCGGCCGACACGGTCGACCACCGGGCGAGTACGTCGCCGGGCAGGTATCCGTGCAGGTCCGCATCGGTCATCCGGGTCGACTGAGAGTCCCCCGACGAGGCGAGGTAGGCCGCCTCGGCCAGCAGGGCGCTGTCCACATCGGCGAGTTCGTCGCGCAGCCGCGCCGGGTAGAGGGCACTTTTCTGCTCGGCGCTGCACTCGGCGACGATCCGGGCGTACCGGGTCGGTGGTGGGCAGCCGGCGACCTCCAGCAGCCGGCCGAACCGGCGCACCGGGGTCCCGGCCATGCTCCGCCGCACCAGCGCGGCCCCGGCCCGCTGCAACCCGGGCAGTCCGGCCGGCCGCTGCGGCCAGCCGTTGAGCCAGCCGAGCAGCAGGTGGTGCGGGAACCCGCCGTACAGCAGGGCACCGCCGAGGCCGCAGAACGCCTCCGCCCGCCGCACCCCGGCGTACCGGGCGACCAGGTAGGCGGGGATCGCGGCCGGGCTGGCGAACGGTTCGTCGAACAGGCCGGCGATCTGCTGCGGTACGGCCGGGTCGAGCCCGGTCACCAGATACTCCTGGTGCTCGGTGCCGAGCGCCCGGGCGACGGCTCGCGCCGCCGCCCGCTGGTCGAGCCGGGGTTCGCCGAACCCGACCGAGCAGGTGTGCGCCCTGACGCTGGTGCTGCGGGTCACGGCGGCCGCGACCAGCGTGGCGCTGATCCCGCCGGAGAGCAGCACGTGCGGCGGCCCGGTGGCCGGCAGCCGGGAGCGCACGGCGTCGACCAGCCGCCCGCGGAGCTGCTCGGCGGCCTGGTCGATGCCCGACGTCGTCGGCCCGGCAGCGGCGTCGAGTGTCCAGTAGCGACGCGTGGTCACCCGCCCGTCCGCCCAGATCAGCGACGTGCCCGGGGGAAGCTTGCGGATGCCGGCGTAGATCGTCCACGGCGCGGGGACGTACCGGTAGGTCAGGTAGTGGTGCAGTGCGACCGGGTCGAGCTCCTGGCCGGTTCGGGGATCGGCCAGCAACGCCCGCAGCTGCGAGGCGAAGGTCAGCCGGCCACCGCTGAGCCGCCAGTACAGCGTCCGCTCTCCGGTCCGGTCGGCCGCGAGCATCAGCTGGCTCCGGTCGCGGTCCCAGACCGCGATCGCGAAGTCGCCGGTCAGCCTGGTGACGGCCGCCGTACCGTGCCGCTGGTACAGGTCGAGCAGGTCGGGTTGGGCGGTGCAGCTGACCGCGACCGCGTCCGTCGTGGCCGCGTAGTACGGCGACCGGGTCGCGTAGAAGGGCGACCGGGTCGCCGCTGGGTGCTCGTCGGGCCAACGGGCGACGATCGCCGCGCGGTCGTCCAGGTAGCGACCGGTCCGCTGGAGGTCATGCGGGGTGCAGGCCAGGGCGAGTTGGTCGGCGCGCTGGCCGCGACCACCGGCCTCACCGATAATACCGACTATTGCTGACATAGCGTGACGCTAACCTCAGCTCGTCGTCTCGGGTGCCGAGATGTCGATCCGGCTCCACCGACGGCGCCGGGTAGCCGGAATCCCGTCTTGGTTTTCGCCGATTGACGCCATAGGACCGTAATGTCTGGTTAGCCTGGATCTCTCAGCGATCGAGCCAGAGGTGATCACCATGACCGGACGACCTGACGATCAGGGCAATCCGGCACCGGCCCCGGAGAACTGGGCCGACCTGCCCGCGTACGACCAGGGCCGGCACCGCCCCGCCACGGCGGACGACGACTGGGCCGAGTCACACCAGTGGACCATCGACCAGCAGCACGACCAGTGGGCGACCGCCGACCAGACGTACGACCAGTGGGCGACCGCCAACCAGCAGCAGTGGTCAGACCGGCAGCCGGGGGTCTCGGCGACCAGCCCGGTGGCGTTGACCCGGTCGAGCACCGGCAGTGGCCAGCACCGGCGGCCACCGGCCCGGCACGGCCGTCGCCGGCTGCGCCGGATCGCCCTGCTCGGCATCACCGGCCTGGTGGTCGCCGCCCTCGCCGGGGTGACCGGGGTGGCCGTCGTCAGCCACTACTACCTCGGCGAAATCAACCGGATACCCGACCCGTTCGCCGCCATCCCGGCCGATCAGCGCCCGGCGCCGACGGCAAAGGGCCTGACCGTGCTGCTCGCCGGCATCGACAGCCTGGCCTCAAGCGCCACCGGCGCGGACTCCCCCGCCGGGCCGTACGGGCGGACCGACTCGCTGATGGTGGTCCGGATCACCGCCGACCGGGAGCGGGCGTACGTCGTCTCCATCCCCCGCGACTCGTGGGTGCCGGTCCCCGGCCACGGCAACGTCAAGATCAATTCCGCGTACGCGCTCGGTGGTGCCAGCCTCGCCGTACAGACCGTCGAGAATGTGACCGGCCTGCGCATCGACCACGTCGCCCTGATCGACCTCGTCGGGCTGCAGGACCTGACCGACGCGGTCGGCGGGGTGACCGTGGAGATCCCGGCCGGGACGCCCGGACCGAGCCTGCAGTCCAGCTGGCCCGCCGGACCACAGCGGCTCAACGGCGAGCAGGCCGTCAAGTACGTACGCCAGCGCTACGGCCTGCCGGAGGGCGACTTCGACCGGATGCGCCGACACCAGAACTACCTGCGCGCGCTGCTCGACGAGACCCTCGACCGGGACACCCTGACCAGCCCGCGACAGCTCGGCGCGCTGCTCGACGCGATCACCGCGACCGTCACCGTCGACGACGGCCTGACCAACGACAAGCTCCGGCAGCTCACCTTCGACCTGCGCAAGATCCGCAACGACGTCCGGTTCGTCACCGCGCCGGTGGCGAACACCGGGTACGTCGGCGACCAGTGGGTGATGTGGCTGGACACCGATCGCGGCGTCGACTTCTGGACCGCCGTACGCGGCGACACCTTGGAGCAGTACATCGAGCGGT
Organism: Micromonospora sp. Llam0; assembly: GCF_003751085.1. NCBI lineage: Bacteria > Bacillati > Actinomycetota > Actinomycetes > Micromonosporales > Micromonosporaceae > Micromonospora > Micromonospora sp. Llam0. Next base: position 1,448,591 of record NZ_RJJY01000002.1, read on the forward strand.
ACGGCGCCGAACAGCTCGACTCGGTCGTCGTCCGCTGACCACCCCACCCGCCCCTCCCATCAGTCGGACCCGACGCACCTACGCGCCGGATCCGTCCCGAAACCGGGAAACACCGGAACAAAACAAGGAAGGTAGAGAATCTGTGCGTACCAGCAGAATCCTGACCGTCGGCGCAGCGACGGTGACGGCGATCGCCCTGGCGGCCACCCCGGCCGCCGCCCAGGAAGACACCACGACAACCTTCGACCTGGACGCCGGCACCCTGGACATGACCGTCCCGGGCACCGCTGACCTGGGCAACGGCGGCGGCGGCACGACGATCACCGGCCAACTCGGCGTGGTGACCGTCGACGACACCCGGGCCGCCGCCGACGCGACCTGGACCGCCGAGGTGGAGGCCACCGACTTCACCACCGACGACGGCGGTGACGCGAGCGAGATCGTCACTCCCGGCAACATCGACTACTGGTCCGGCGCGGCGACCGCGACCGAAGGAAACGGCACCTTCACGCCGGGGCAGGCCGACGCCGGCGCGGCCGAGCCGCTCAGTGACGTCACACCGATCACCGCGTTCGACCACACCGGCGGCACCGGCAACAACTCCGCGTCCTGGAACCCGACGTTGGAGGTCAACGTACCGCTGGCGAACGTCGCCGGCACCTACACCGGGACGGTGACCCATTCGGTCGCCTGACCGTGGTCGGCGGTGGCTGTCGCTCGCCGTCCTGCTGTGCTGCGTCGCCGGTCTGGGCCACCCGGCCCGGGCCGGCGCCGCCCCGGCCCCGCAACCGGCACCCGCAACCGACGGTGGGATCGGCATCCAACTGCTGGAGGCGCCCACGCAGCGTCGTGCCGACCCGCGGGCACACCGGTACATCGTCGACCACGTGCCACCGGGCACCGGCATCCGGCGTGAGGTGCTGGTGGTCAGCAACTCGGGGCAGTACCGAGGGATCGAGGTGTACGCCGGTGCCGCCCGCATCGAGCAGGGCCGGTTCCGCTTCGCCACAGCGGGCACCGACAACGAACTGACCTCCTGGATCACCGTGGACCAGCCCCGGCTGGACCTGGCACCGTACGAGCAGGCCCGGGTCGAGGTGACCATCGCCGTACCGCCGAAGGCCTCCGAGGGCGAGCGGTACGCGGTGATCTGGGCGGCGACCGACCCGGACGGCGTTGGCACGGACGACGGCACCGGTGCGGACAGCGGCAACGGCGACGGCACCGGCGGTGGCCAGCCGGGCGACCAGCAGGGGGTGCAGGGCGACGTCCGCCAGGTGCACCGGGTCGGCATCCGGGTCTATCTCGACGTCGGGATGGGCGGCGAGCCGCGCTCCGACTTCGAGATCGAAGGGCTGCTGCCGGCCCGCGACGACGCCGGGGTGCCGTCGCTGAGCGCGCGGGTACGCAACACCGGCGGCCGGGCCGTCGACCTGACCGGCGAGGTGGCGCTGTCCGACGGGCCGGCCGGGGCGCGGGCCGGGCCGTTCCCGGTGGTGCAGGGCACCACCCTGCTGCCCGGGGAGACCGGGTCGGTGCTGGTCGAACTGCCGGGTGACCTGCCCGACGGGCCGTGGGCGGTGACCGTACGGCTGCGCAGCGGAACCGTTGCCCACGAGGCGACCGGACGGCTGACCTTTCCAGGGCCGGGCGAGGTCGGCGTACCCGCGTCGATCCTGAGCGGCATACTCACCGCGCCGACGATGATGGGCGGGTCGCTGGTGCTCGGCCTGCTGGTGCTCGGCGGTCTGGCGATGGTGGCTCGGCGGGTCCGGTCGGGGGCCCGGGCGGCGTGACCGGGGCCCGGTTCGACCACCACCGGGCCAGCGCCGCGCAGACAATCAACTGGATCTGGTGGAAGATCATCAGCGGCAGGACCAGCAGGCCGAGCAGTTGCGGGCTGAACAGCACGGCCGCCATCGGCAACCCGGTGGCCAGGCTCTTCTTGGCACCGCAGAAGACCGTCGCGGCCCGGTCGGCGTGGTCGAAGCCGAGCAGCCGGGTGACGCCGAAGAGCAACCCCATCACCACCGCCAGCAGCGCGCCGACGGTGGCCCCGAGGACCAGCAGCTGGCTGACGGCGATCTGCTGCCAGATCCCGGCGACCACTCCGGCGCTGAACGCGGTGTAGACCACCAGCAGGATCGAGCCCCGGTCGACCACCGAGGTCAGGCTCTTGTGCCGACCGATCCAGTCGGCGGTCCACCGCCGGGACAACTGACCGGCGACGAATGGCAGCAGCAGCTGCCCGACGATCGAGCCGATCGAACCGGCGGTCAGCCGCAGGTCACCGGTGTTCTGCATGAGCAGCACGGCGAGCAGCGGGGTGAGTGCGACCCCGACGATGTTGGAGAACGACGCGCTGAACACGGCGGCCGGCACGTTGCCCCGGGCGATCGAGGTGAACGCGATCGACGACTGCACCGTGGAGGGGACCACGCAGAGGAAGAGGACCCCCTGGTAGAGGTCGGCCGGCAGCAGTTGCGGGCTGATCACCGCGACGGCCAGGCCGAGCAGCGGGAAGACCACGAAGGTGGTGCTCAGCACCACGGTGTGCAGGCGCCAGTGCCGGGCACCGGCGAGCGCCGCGGCCGGGGCGATCCTGGCCCCGTGCAGGAAGAACAGCAGGGCGATGCCGACGCTGGCGACGACGCCGGCGACCGAGGCGGCGGTACCGCGGACCGGGAGCAGCGCGGCCAGCGCCACGACGGCGAACAGCATCGCGATGAACGGGTCGATGATCAGCCAGCGGGGCCAGCGCATCCGGGTGCTCCAGGTCGATGAGGGGTGGTCCACCCATTCTGGGCGGCCGGACGATCAGCGGGAAAGCCGATCACCGCACTGACTGTCATCGCGTACCGCGATAACATTCAGGTCGTGTACGAGCCTGTCCAGCTGCGCAGCTTCCTGGCGGTGAGCCAGTTACTCAGCTTCACCCGAGCCGCCGAGCGGCTCGGCCTGCGGCAGTCCACGGTCAGCGCGCACGTGCGGCGGTTGGAGGAGGCGGCCGGGCGGCCGCTGCTGCTGCGCGACACACACACCGTGCAGCTGACGGTGGACGGCGAAGCGATGATCAGCTTCGCCCGGGACATTCTCGACGCGCACGACCGGGCCCGCCGACATTTCAGCACCACGGTGGTACGCGGCAAGCTGCGGCTCGGCGTCTCCGAGGACCTGATCTCCAGCTATCTGCCGGACGTGCTGCAGACCTTCCGCCGCCGCAATCCGCTGGTCGACGTCGAGTTGACCGTGGCGCTGAGCGGCACACTGCACCAGTTGCTGGACGCCCGGGCACTCGACCTGGTCTTCGCCAAACGCCTGGCGGGTCAGTCCCGGGGCACCCTGGTCTGGCGTGACCGGCTGGTCTGGCTGGGCGCGGCGGACCAACCGACGCCGTCGCGGCGCGCCACCGGGGAACCGGTGCCGCTGGTGGTCTACCCACCGCCGAGCATCTCCCGGGCGCAGGCACTCGCCGCGCTCTCGTCCGCCGGCCAGCCCTGGCGGATCGCCTGCACCAGCGGCAGCCTCGGCGGGTTGGTGGCCGCCGCCCGTGCCGGCCTCGGCCTGCTGCCGCACTCGGCCCGGTTGGTGCCGGCCGGCCTGACCCCGGTGGCCCCGGCCGATCTGCCGCCGCTGGGCGAGGTGGAGTTCATCCTGCTGTCCCGTCCGGACGCCGACCCGGCGGTGGTGGCGGCGGTCAGCGAGGCGGTCGGGGCCGCCGGTCGGCCGACCGCCGGTGGCCGGGGGCGGGCTCCGCGTACCGTCGGCTGACCCCGGCCCGGGACCGCAGATCGACGGATCTTGCTGCAAGTGAAAGTCACTTCTTGCAGCCCGATCACGGGCTGCCACCCGATGCACCTCAGGTAGGCGGCCGAAACAAGCTGTTCACAGCGAGACGTCTGATTGTTACCCTCACCACACGCCTGAAAGTACTTGCGATCCTTGCAGACACTTTCAGGCCCCTGGTGCCTGCCTCCTCCCAGGCAAGCCATCACCAGCATTGGAGCGCTGATGTCCGTACCCGGATCGACCGTGTCCAGACCGATGGCCACCGCCGTGGCGGCCGTCCTCGGGATCCCGCTGGCCGTCACCCTGGCCGCACCCGCCACCGCCACGACCCCGGCCCCGACCACCGCCACGACCCGCGCAGCGGCCCCGGCCACGACCGCCGATGCGACCGCCACCGCCGTCGGCAACGGCGACGCGATCGTGCACCTGTTCCAGTGGCGGTGGGACTCCATCGCCGAGGAGTGCGAGACGACACTCGGCCCGGACGGCTGGGGCGGGGTCCAGGTCTCCCCACCGCAGGAGCACGTGGTGCTGCCCAGCGCCGAAGGCGCCAGCTACCCGTGGTGGCAGGACTACCAGCCGGTTTCGTACCGGATCGACCAGACCCGGCGCGGGGACCGGGCCGACTTCATCGACATGGTCGAACGCTGCCGGGACCAGGGCGTCAAGATCTACGTCGACATGGTGCTCAACCACATGAGCGGCACCGGCTCGGTCGGCAGCGGGCCGGGCAGCGCCGGCACCGTCTACAGCAAGTACGGCTACCCCGACCTGTTCGGCGACGGATCCGGGGACAGCTACGGCTACGCCGACTTCGGACCCTGCTACCGCACCATCAGCAACTGGGGCAGCAAGACCGAGGTGCAGGACTGCGAACTGCTCGACCTGGCCGACCTCAACACCGCCGACCCGGAGGTACGCCGCAAGATCGCCAAGTACATGAACTCGGTGATCGCCCTCGGCGTCGCCGGGTTCCGGGTGGACGCCGCCAAACACGTCCAGGAAGCCCACCTGGCGGACATCATCTCCCGGCTCGACGACGTGCCCGGCTTCGGCGGCCGACCCGACCTGTTCCACGAGGTGTACGGCGACGGCACCGTCCCGTACACCGCCTACGCGCCGTACGGCGCGGTCACCAACTTCGACTACCAGCGGGCGGTCTCCGCGGCGTTCCGCGACGGCAACGTCGCCCAACTGGCCAGCATGCCGAACTACGGTGGGCTGACCAGCGACCAGGCCGTCGTCTTCATCGACAACCACGACACCCAGCGAAACACCCCGACCCTCACCTACCAGGACGGCGACCGCTACTACCTGGCCGACGCGTTCATGCTGGCCCACCCGTACGGAACCCCGCAGTTGATGTCCAGCTACGCGTTCGGCTCAGTGGTCGCCCAGGGCCCGCCCAGCACCGGCGACGGCACCACGCTGCCCACCGACTGCGCCAGCGCCGAGTGGATCTGCGAGCACCGCGACGAGCAGGTCGCCGGAATGGTCGGCTTCCGCAACGCCACCGCCGGCACCGGCGTCGGCGGCGTGGTCACCGACGGCAACGGCCGGCTCGGCTTCGCCCGCGCCGACCGCGGGTACGCCGCCTTCAACGCGACCGGCAGCACCTGGAGCCGCAGCTTCACCACCAGCCTGCCGGACGGCTGGTACTGCAACGTGGCCCGAGGCACCTACCGCCCGGACAGTGGCACCTGCACCGGCGGCACGATCGCCGTCACCGACGGCGGCTTCCACGCCGACATCCCGGCGAACCGGGCAGTGGCACTGCACGTCGCGGCGCGACTCGACTGCACCGACCCGGCCGGCTGCGGCCCGGTCGACCCGCCCCCGGGCGACGGCACCCCGGTCACCGCCACCGTGCAGACCGTATTCGGCCAGCAGGTACGGGTGGTCGGCTCGCTGCCCGAACTCGGCTCCTGGGATCCGGCCGACGCGGCGCCGCTGAGCACCGACGCGACCAGCTACCCGACCTGGACCGGCTCCGTCGACGTCCCGGACGGTACCGCGTTCGAGTGGAAACTGGTCAAGGTGGACGCAAACGGCACGGTCGAGTGGGAAGGCGGCGCCAATCGCAGCGGCGTCGGCGGCACACCGCTCACCGCCACCTGGGGCCAGCCCGGCTCGGGCACCGTCCCGGTCACCTTCGACGTCACCGCTACCACCTGGTACGGGCAGGAGGTCCTGGTCGTCGGCTCGGTCCCGGCGCTGGGCTCGTGGGACCCGACCCGGGCGGTCGCCCTCGCTCCGGACGGCTACCCGGTCTGGTCGGGCAGCGTCACGCTGCCGGCCGGTGAGCCCTTCGAGTACAAGTACGTGAAGCGGGCGCCGGACGGCACCGTCGACTGGGAGTCGGGCGGCAACCGCAGTGCCACCCCGGCCGGCGGCGCGACCACCCTCACCGACACCTGGCGGTGATTCGACAGGGTGCGGCGGACCGGCTCCGAGCGGTCCGCCGTACACCCGGCGGCCGAGCTGATAGCGTCGGCCCAGGTGGACGGACCGGCTGCGGACGCCTGCCGTTCGGGAGGTCACCTGTGCGGATCGGGCCGCGGGTAGCAACCGTCGTAGTCAACTACCGGCACTACGACGACACTGTCCGTTGCCTCACCTCGTTGCAGGCCAGTGACACCGCCGACCAGCGGGTGATCGTGGTCGACAACACCGAACGGGAGCACCACGGGCCCGATCTCACCGACCTGCTGGATCCGGCCGTGGAAGTCGTCTCCGCCGGTGACAACATCGGCTTCGCCGCCGGCTGCAACATCGGCATCCGGGCCGCGCTGGCGTCGTCCGCCGAGTTCGTCTGGCTGCTCAACCCGGATGCGGTCGTCAGCGCGCAGACGCTGACCCGTCTGCTGCAGACCGCCGAGGAGCACCCGGACGCCGGGATCGTCGGCAGCCGCATTCTCGACGGCGGACACCCGGCCCGCATCCTGTTCAACGGCGGCGTGATCAAGGGCCACGGGTCCACGTACCACGCCGACGCCGGGGTGTTCGATCCGTCCGTGCCGGACGGGACGGTACGCGACGTCGACTACGTCACCGGCGCGTGTTTCCTGATCCGGCGGGAGACGCTGCGCCAGATCGGTCTGCTGTCCGAGGACTACTTCCTGTACTACGAGGAGACCGACTACTGCCTGCGTGCCCAGCAGGCCGGCTGGCGTACCGTCCTCGCGCCCTACTCCCGGGTGTGGCACTACAAACGGTCGGCCGGCAGATACCCGCCGCCGTACTACGTCTACTACATGTGCCGGAACCGGATGCACTTCAGCAAGCGGTTCTTCACCGCCCCGCTGAGCGAGATCGAGTCGGAGCTCGAGGCGTTCGTCACCTGTTGGCTCCGGCAGGTCGCCACCCACGCCCCGCAGTTGCGCGCCGGCTACGAAAAGCTCGTCGAACTGGCACTCGCCGACGGCCGGGACGGTCGCCTCGGCCGCCGCGACGACCTCGACGCGCTCGTCTCCGGCTAGCCGGAGACGACGAGCGGATCGCCAACCGGATTTGACGCGGTTGCTGGCGCTTCGCCGCCGGTCACCCCGTTGATCCAGTAAAGTTGCTGTTCAGCCACCCCCTGCGCCCCGACTACGCACCGCCCGGCCGACGAGGCCCACGGCGCACCCGCGGAGACGGTCATGAGCAGATACTCCTACAGCTTCGAGCCGGAGGACACCAACAACACCGCCGCCGCCGTCTACCGGCTGGCGGCGAGCGGTGGCCCCCGGGTGCTCGATCTGGGCTCGGGGCCGGGCGTCGTCTCCGGCATGCTCGCCACCGTCGCGGGGCGCACCGTCACCTGCGCCGACGTCGACACCGAGGCGCTCGCCGAGGCCCGGGCCGGCGGCGTACAGGAGACGATGGTCGTCGACCTGCGGGAACCGGACTGGCCCGGCATGTTGGCCGGCCGCGAGTACGACGTGGTGATTCTCGCCGACGTACTGGAACACCTGATCGAGCCGGGTTCCGTCCTGCGCGCACTGCGGGACGACAAGATCCTCGCTCCGGACGGCCTCCTGGTCGTCAGCTTCCCGAACATGGCGCACGAGTCGATCATCATCCAGTTGATGACCGGCAACTTCGAGTACACCAGGACGGGCCTGCTGGACTCGACCCACCTGCGCTTCTTCACCCGGACCAGCATGCAGACGCTGCTGGAGTCGAACGGGTTCCTGGTCAGCGCGACACACCGGACGATCCGGTCCGCCGAGCAGACTCCGCACCGGGCCCACGCCTTCGAGATCAGCACCGAGCTGCGCCGGGTGGTGGCCCAACTCGGTGCGGAGGCCGAAACCTACCAGTACGTCGTGGAGTGCCGGCCGTCCACCGAAGCGGCCCGGATCAGCCTGGCCGAGCAGCGGCTCACCGCCGAGCATTCGGCCCACCTCGACACGCTGGCCGAAAACGAGCGGCTGACCGCGCAACTCGACGACCTGCGGCACCGGCACCGGCAGTTGGACGAGCAGTTCCGCCTCGCCCAGGACCTGGTCGGCCAGGAACGGCTCGACGCGCTGCAGGCCCGTGAGACGCTGCGCCGGGCCGAGCAGGAACGGACGCAGTTCCAGGCGAAGCTCAAGGACTCGCAGCAGAAGGTCAAGGAGCTGCAGGAGACGGCCACCAGGCTGCAGACCCGGATCAACAAGATGACCAACAGCAACACGTACCGGGCCGGAAAGATGGTCCGGTACGTGTTCCGGCCGAACGAGGGCCTGCGGGCCGTCAAACGCCGACGGAGCCGGTCGACCAACCGACGCACCACGGCCGGCGCCGGTGCCGGCGCCGACAGCTCGGAGGGCCGCGGGGCGCCGGCCACCAACGTACCGACCACCAACGTGCCGGCCCAGTTCCACGGGCTGACCGCTGATCCGGTGCTGCGCGACGCCTACCGGCAGGCCTGCGGGCAGGACCGGTTCCACCGCTCGGACGCGGTGAAGGTGATGTTCTGCGTCTCCACCGTCGACCTGGACGCCGGCCGTGGCGACCTCTACGTCGCCGTCGGGATCGGCCGCTACCTGCAGCGGCACGGCTACCAGGTCGCGTACCTGCCGGCGGAGCGCTGGGCGGAGCTGCCACCGGAGACCGACGTGGCGGTCGCCATGATCCCGACGTTCGACCCGCTGACCGTGCCGGACCGCTGCCGGATCGTCGCCTGGGTCCGCAACGAGACCGACCGGTGGCGGGAGCATCCGCACCTCGCCCTGTTCGACACGGTGGTCGCCTCCTCGTCCGCCTCGGTGAGCCGGCTGCGCGAACACTACGACGGGCCGGTCGGGTTGCTGCCGCTCGGGGTGGACACCGAGCTGTTCACCCTGCCCGGCACCGAGCAGGTCCGCAGTGGCGCGGTGACGACGGTCAACTCGTGGGGACGGGAACGGCACCTGTACCAGTGCCTGCGCGGGGTGGACATCACCTTCCCGTTCGTCGTGTTCGGCGAGAAGCGCGGGCTGAGCTCGTACTTCTCCCGATACGCCGGCGGCCCCACCAGCTACTTCAACCTGCCGGACCTGTACCGGCGGGCGCTGCTGGTGCTCGACGATCTCAACCACACCACCCGGCCGTACGGCAACGTCAACTCCCGGCTGCTGGAGAGCCTGGCGGCGGGCGCGCTGCCACTGACGAACTGCCGGATCGGGCTCGCCGAACTCGGGCTGGGGGAGCTGCCCACGTACAGCGACGCGGCCAGCCTCGGCGACCTGATCGCCCGGCTGACCGGCGACCCCGCCGGCACCGTCGCGCTGGCCGGCCAGCTGTCCGAGGTGGTACGCGAGCGTCACTCGTTCGCCCGCCGGGCGGCGGACCTGCACGCGGTGATCGACGGGCTCGACCCGCAGCCGCGCCGGGCCAACAGCCGGTTCGTCGGCACCTACCCCTACTACCTGGACAATCCGTACCAGCAGCTGCTGATGTCGGGTCTCCGCGACGTCGGGGTGCGGTGGTTCCCGGTCGCCGACGCCGTCCGGGTCTCCGCCGCCCCGCACCTGGCCACCGGGCGGCTGGACAGCTACGTGCTACACGTGCACTGGACCGACCCGATCGTGCACCCGGCCACCGACGCCCAGCAGGCGGCGGCGCGGCTGGCCGAGTTCCAGAACCGGATCGCCGACCTACGGCGTCGGGGCGGCCGGCTGATCTGGACCATCCACAACGTCTTCCCGCACGAGTGGAAGTACCCGGAGGTGGAGAAGGAACTGGCCCGGTACCTCGCCGGCGAGGCCGATGTCGTGCACCTGCTCTGCCCGGAGACGGTGGCGGCGACCGCGCCACACTATCCGCTGCCGCCGGAAAAGGTCCGGATCGTCCGGCACAGCAGCTACCTCGGGGTGTATCCCGACTCGGTGAGCCGGCTCGCGGCCCGTCGCCGATTCGGGTACGCCGCCGACCACCACGTCCTGCTGTTCTTCGGTGGGATCCGACCGTACAAGGGGGTCAGCGAACTGCTCGACGCGTTCGACGCGGCCGGCGAGCAGGACCCCCGGCTGCGACTGATCGTCGCGGGGGCGCCGAAACGGCTCGACCCGCGCGACGGACTGGCCGAACGCTGCGACCGTGACCCCCGGATCACCGCGATCTTCGATCCGGTCCCGGACGAGGAGGTCCAGTTCTACTTCAAGGCCGCGGACACGGTGGTGCTGCCGTACCGCACGGTGCTCAACTCGGGCAGCTTCCATCTGGCGGTGTCGTTCGGCCGCCCGGTGGTGGCGCCACGGGTGGGCGCGTTGACCGCACTGCTCGATCCGACATACACCATCGGCTTCGATCCGGCGGCCCGCGACGGGCTGACCGACGCCCTGCTGGCCTCGACCGAGCTGCGCGGCCGGCACGTGGAACTGGCGGCCCGGGCCGCCGCCCGCAGCTACCAGTTCGCCGACATGGCCCGCGACTACGCCAAGATGGTCACCGAACTGTTCGAGACCCCACACCGCCACTGAGCCGGTACGCTTGACGACCGCTCGGGCGCACCGGGCCACGCCCTGCCACTGTGGAGGGCACATTGGATGATCACTAAGATCGGCCGGTGATCATCCGACGTACCGCCCAGGTTGTCCTGATCGGACTACTGGGCGTCATCATCCTGCCCGGAACCCCGCCCGCCGGTGCCGACGAGACCACCGAGAACCTGCGGATGCAGCTGGTCCTGGACGTCAGCGGCTCGATGCGGGAGCCCGACATGAACGGCCAGACCCGGATGGCCGTCGCCCAACGCGCGTTCAACGAGGTCGTCGACGCCGTACCGGCCGGCACCGACCTCGGCATCCGGGTCCTCGGTGCCACCTACCCCGGCGACGACAAGGCCCTCGGCTGCCAGGACACCCAGCAGATCGTGCCGGTCGGGCCGGTCGACCGCGACCAGGCGAAGGCCGCGATCGCCAGCCTGCGGCCCACCGGTTTCACCCCGATCGGGCTGGCGCTGCGGGAGGCGGCCAAGGACCTCGGCTCCGGTGAGACCGCCCGACGCATCGTCCTGATCACCGACGGCGAGGACACCTGCGCCCCGCCCGACCCGTGTGACGTCGCCCGGGAACTCGCCGCCCAGGGCACCCGGCTGATCATCGACACGCTCGGCCTCACGCTCGACGACAAGGTCCGCCAGCAGCTGGTCTGCATCGCCGGGGCCACCGGCGGCACGTACACCACCGCGCAGAGCGCCGACCAGCTCGCCGACCGGATCAACCAGCTGGTCGACCGGGCCCAGGACACCTACACCCAGACCCCGGAGCTGGTCACCGGCAGCACCGACTGCACGGCGGCGCCACTGCTCGCGGCCGGTGTCTACACCGACCGGGAACGTTTCGAGGAGCACCGCTGGTACCGCGTACCGATCCGAGCGGACCAGGAGCTGCGCGCCTCGGTGAGCATCGCGCTGGACCGCCCGGTGAACCGGGACTACGGGATCCTGCTCCGCGCCGTCCATCCCAACGGCCGTGAGCTGGTCCGGGGTACCGACGCCGGCAGCGGCCGGACCGACGTACTGTCCACCGGCCTGCGATGGTCCGCCGGCCCGGAAGACGGCCGGGCCGACGAGACCGACCGGGCCGACGACGCCGATGGGACTTCTGACCTGGCCGGTACGCCGACCGGTGCCGCGTCCGCCGCCGCGCCGACGGCCGCCGACGCGGAACCACCGCCCTCCGAGGTCTGCCTGGTGGTCAGCAACTCGTTCGCCGCCGCCGGCGGGGCCGGCGACGCCCCGGGCATGCCGATCGAGCTCACCGTCGATCTGGTGGCCGCCTCCCCCACCCCGGACAGCCCGGGCCTGGGCCGCGGCTGGCTGCTGCTGATCGTACTCAGCCTCGCCGGGCTGGTCACCGGAGTCCTCGCCGGCTGGCTGACCCGCTGGTGGACCACTGTCTGGAAGGAGAGCTGAGTTGACCCGTCGTAGATTCCGGCCGACCCGCACCGGCCTGGCCATCGGCGCCGCTGGCGCCGCCGTCCTTCTCATCGCGACTCCGGCGGCGGCCGACGGTCCCACCCCGGCACCGGCGGAGGCCACCCTCACCAAGGCCGGTACGTCGTTTCTCACCGCCGCGGCGGTCCACATCGACCAGCCGGTCCGGGTCTCCGCCGCGACCGGTGAGTACCTGTACTGGTCGTTCCCGGCCCAGGCCGGCCAGACCAGCTCGATCGTGGCGACCGTGACCCTCGCCGATCCGGCGACGCGCAGCGGCGCGTCGACCTGGACCATCGACGTGTTCGACGGGCTGCGCCGCCGCCAGCCGTGCACCGCGGGCATGCAGTCACCCGTCGGATCCGCCACCGACCGGCAGGTACGGGCCGGCTGCGCACTGCGGCAGGTCCGGGCCTGGGCCGAACCGTGGTCCGCCGATCCACTGCCCGGTACCTACTACGTCCGGCTCTCCGTCACCGACCTGCCGGAGCAGGACCTCGGCCTGCCGGTGCAGGTCGAGCTGCGGGTGAGCGCCGACATGTCGGGTGACACCAGCCCGGAGGGCGGCCGGCTGGAGGCGCCGCTGACGCCGACCGTACGGCAAGGGGCGGTGCTCACCAGCGCGGCCGACGGCACCGGTACGGCGGACGCCGCCGGGCAGACCGACGACGTCCCGGCCGGGGACGACCCAGCCGCAGACGACCCGGACGCCGCCGGACAGGTCGGCGAAGAGTCCTGGTGGGACAGGGTGGCCGGCTGGTTCAGCGACTGGTTGCCCGGCCTGACGAGTCGGTGGATCTGGACGGTGGCCGGTGGCGTACTGGCCGCCGTCGGTGGCGTGGTCGGCTTCGGGCTGACCCGCCGGCCCCGCCGCCGGACCGGCCCCGCCGCAGCCGGCTGACCGTCAACCGGCGGCCGCCAGCCGCCGCATCGACTCGACCGGCAGCCGGCGTCCGACCGCCACCACCGGCCGTCCGGTAGGCGTGCCGTCGATCGGACCGGCGGCAGCCGGGTCGATCTCGGTCAGCAGCCTACGGAACAGCGTCGGGCGGTCTACCCGGATCACGGTGCTGCGCCCGCTGCGCTCGACGACCGTGTGCGGCAGCGCCAACGCCGGCGCGGCACTTCGCAGCAGCGCCGCCGCCGGGGTGCTCACCGAGATGGCGAGCACCCCGGCGGTCCGGTCCGCCGGAGCCAGCAGCGCGGCCATCCGCCAGACGGCCAGCGCAGCGGGGTAGTGCGCGGCCGCCAGCCCGGGGCTGCCGAGCATCCGCCGCCCGTCGCGCCACGCGCCGGCCAACGCCCGCAACACCCGGTGGTACCCGTCCGAGGACACCTCGACCCTGGTCAGCGAGGCGCATGCGCCGACCGGGCTGGTCACCGACCAGGTGATCGTGGACAGCAGGCGGGCGGTCCGGGCCGCGGCCGCCGGCTGCTCGGTCTGGGCCACCGGTAGCTGCCGGTCCGCGGTGGCCGACGCCGGCCCCAGCCGGCGCCAGCCGACCGGCCGCCGCTCGTTCCAGCAGAACGCGGCCTCCAGCAACGGGTACGCGCCGAGCGGGCCGGCCGCGACGGCGCGCAGCACCTTCTCGGTGCCACCACCGGGCCGGTTGTCCGCCCCGGTGCAGGCGTCGCCGGCAGCGCCACTGCCGGCCGTGGTCGGTAGGGTCATGACTGAGCTCCTCTGCCACGTTCACGGACGCGCCCGCCAGGGGCGCGCAGGTCAACTTGCCGGGATGGACCGCTCCGCCACGAACCGGCCCTGCTGGACGCGGAACGCCCAGACCACTACCGACGACGCCACCAGCTCACCGGTGCCGGTCCAGGCGATCCGGGTGGTGACCCCGGGCGCGTCGTAGTCGTCGACGAACGCGGCCATCGCGGCCCGGTCCCCGTGTCCGGCCTGGATTCCGGCGAGGAACACCGTCGCCGCGTCGTACGACTCGGCGGAGTTCGTGCCCGGCTCCACCCCGAAGCGTTCCCGGTAGCGCTGCGGAAACTCGGCCCCGGCCCGCTCCGGCGGCAGACAGGGGCAGGTGATCACCACCCCGGTCTCGGCGTCGTCGCCGGCCTCGCGGAGAAATCCGTCCGCCTTCGCCCCGTCACCGGCGACGAAGGTCGCCGGGATGTCGGCCGCGCGCAGCTGGCGGCGCAGCCGACCAGCTTCCGCGTAGTAGCCGCCGTAGAAGACGACGTCGGCGTCGGCGGAACGGATCTGCCCGACCACCGCGCTGAAGTCGGTCGCTCCGGCGGCGACCGTCGCCCGCTGCACCACCTTGGCGCCGAGTCCGGCGGCCACCTGGTCGGCCAGCCCTTGGCCGTACGCCCCGCCGTCGTCGACGACGAACACCGCCGTGCCGCCCAGCGCCTGGTCGATGTACCGACCGGCGGCACGCCCCTGCACGGCGTCGTTGCCGACCAGCCGGTGGAAGGTGGACCAGCCGCGTTCGCTGAGTTCGGTCCGGGTCGCCGAGGTGGTGATCGTGGCGACGCCACCCTGGTCGAGGATCGGCAGTGCCGCTTCGGCCTCGCCGGAGAAGCCCGGACCGACCACCCCGATGATGCGGGCGTCGTCGACGATCTGCTGGGCCAGCGCGGGGGCCTGCTTCGGGTCGCCCTGCGAATCGAACTCGACCAGCTCCACCGGGCAGTCCGGATGCTCCGCCCGGTACTGGTCGAAGGCCAGTCGGGCACCGTCGCGGACGTTGCCGCCGAGGTCGGCCGAGTCGCCGGAGAGCGGGCCGAGGACCGCGATGCGGCTGCCGCAGGCGCTGGCCGGTGCCGGCTGCTCGCCGCCGGCCGCGACGCATCCGGTCAGCACCGACAGCAGGCCGAGCATCGCCGTCGGCCGCAGCAACGTACGCACGTCCACCTCCTGTACCCGGTCGGACCCGCCTATCCTGCTGGTAGGAGCGTGAGGTTTTGATGAGACGATTTGTACGGGGCGCGGTGCTGGTCCTCACCGGGTTGGTCCTCAGCGGGTGCAGCGACCCCGGGGCGGGGGCCCCGGCGGGTGTCTCCGCCGCGCCGTCGTCCACCGCGACCGGCACCGCGTTGTATGCGGTCGACTCCCGGACGCTGGACGAGATCGTCATCGACGCGCAGGGGTTCGTGCTGTACCGGTCCGACCGGGACACCGCAGCACCGACCTGGTCCGCCTGCGAGGGACAGTGCCGGCAGTCCTGGCTTCCGGCCCCCTGCGAGGGCGAGGTACGGGTGGAGGGAATCGACCGGCAGCTGGTCGGCTGCTTCGACCGGTCCGACGGGAGCCGGCAGCTGAGCCTGGCCGGCTGGCCGTTGTACGGCTACGCCGGTGACCGGATGCCCGGCGACGCGAACGGCCACGGCCAGTCGGGCATCTGGTTCGCGATCCGCCCCGACGGCGACAACGCGGTCTACGTACCCTGATCGGGCGGTCCCGGCATGCTGACCGGTCCGCTCGGGCACGCCGCCCTACCCGCCCTGACCGCCGGGCAGCCGCAGCCGGGCCTCGGCACCGCCGCCTTCGGCGTTGACCAGCCGCAGCTGCCCGCCGTGCAGTTGCGCCACCCAGCTGGCGATGGCCAGCCCGAGCCCGGTGCCGTCCTCGGTGCCGCTGCGGAACCGCTGCTCGGGCGCGGCGGCGACGGCTTCGCTGAGCCCGGTGCCGCGATCGCGTACCCGTACCGTCGGTGGCCCGGCGGTGACCTCGAGCCGGATCTCGGCCGGCTGGTCGGCGGCCCGACCGTGCTGGACCGCATTCTGGATCAGATTGCGCAGCGCGATCCGGACCAGCGCCGGGTCGCCGTACGCCACCACCGCCTCGGTGACCGGCACCGCCCGGTGCGGCGCGACGACGGTGTCGGCCAGCACCTCCTCGGCCAGTTGGTCCAGGCGGAACGGCTCCCGGCGCAGGTCACGCAGGCCGGCGACGAGCTGGGCCCGGGTGAGCAGGACGGAGACCGAGTCGGCGAGCCGGTCGGCGGAGCGCACCACCTGGCGCAGCGCCGCCGGGCGGCGCTGCGGCTCGGCCAGCGCGGTCTCGGAGACGGCACGGATCACGGTCAGCGGTGTGCGCAGCTCGTGCGCGGCGTCGGCGACGAACCGTTCCTGCTGGTTGAGCGCGTCGGCGATGGGCTCGGTGCCACGGCGGGCGAGCAGGTATCCGCCGGCACAGGCCAACGCGGTGAAGCTGACGCCGCCGGCGACCAGGGCCAGGGCCAGCCGCCGGTTGGCGGTCTCGGCCGGCCCGGTGTCGCCGAGCACCACGACGGCGCCGGCCACCGCGCCGGTGACGGCGTGCTCGAACGGTACGGCGAGCAGCGGGGTGGGGGTACCGGCGGTGTCGCCGACTCCGCCGGCGAGCTCGGTACCGGAGGTCCAGACCGTTCGGGCCGGTGCGAGCAGGTTGCCCGGTGGGACGACCGGCAACCGGGCCGGGTACGCGAAGACCAGGCTGAGGTCGGTCCGGCCGGCCTCGTACACGTAGACGGCGGTGGTGCCGTTGGCGACCGCGTTGTCGAACAGTTTGTCGAGTTGCAGCGCCCCGGACTCGTAGTAGAGCAGGGCGGCGGCGGTGCTGGCGGTACGCCGCAGCTCGGCGGCGACCACCTCGTCCCGCTGCCGTCCGTCGACCAGCAGCGCGACGGCACCCATCCCGGCCAGGCCGACCACGTTGATCGCCATCACCAGCAGCGTGATCCGGATCCGCAGGTTGCGCAGCCGGTCGGCGGTCTGCAGCGGCTTGCCGCCCCGCCGGTCGCGGCGGTTCACGACGGCGCCCCGCCAACTCGACCGGCGGTCACGACGGCGCCCCGCCGACCCGGTAGCCGACCCCGCGTACGGTGTGGATCAGCTGCGGTTCGCCGAGCTTGCGGCGCAGCTGGGCGACCACCGCGTCCACCACGTTCGAGCTGGGGTCGGCGAGCTCGTCCCAGCAGTGTTCGAACAGGTCGCTGCGGCTGACCACCGCCGGGCGCCGGACCAGCAGCATCTCCAGTACGGCGAACTCCTTGCGGGTGAGCGTCAGCAGGACGCCGGCGCGGCGCACCTCCCGGCGGGCGGCGTCGACCTCCAGATCGGCCACCCGCAGCAGCGGCGGGGTGGTGGCGCCGCGGCGTCGGCAGAGGGCCCGGACCCGCAGCACCAGTTCGGCGGTGACGAAGGGCTTCACCACGTAGTCGTCGACACCGGCCTGGAAGCCGGCGATCCGGTCCCCGGCGCTGTCCAGCGCGGTGAGCACCAGCGCCGGTGTGGTGAGCCCGGCCCGCCGGCGGTGGCCGAGCTGGTGCAGTGAGTCGCCTTCCGGAAGGATCCGGTCGAGCACCAGACAGTCGTAGTCGTTGATGCTCATGCTCAGGTCGGCCTGGCTCCAGTCGGCCGCCTGGTCGACGGCGAATCCGCCGGAGCGCAGCGCGGTGACGACGGCGCTGCGTACCTCGGGGTCGTCCTCGACCACCAGCACCCGCATGCGGGCGAGGCTAGCAAGCCGCCGTCACCAGCGCGTCTTCGACGAGGGTCAACCCGAGGACGCGCACCGGTCGCCGTTGAGCAGGAAGTCCGTCGGCGGCGGGTTGCTCGCCTGGTACCTGACCACGAAACCGAGCTGTACGCTGCCGCTGACCGGGATCCGGCTGTTCCATGTGGTGTTGGCGACGGTGATCTCCGGCGGCACCAGGTCGACCGGTTCGGCGCCCCACAGGTGGCTGATCCGCTGGTCGCCGGGGAAGGTCCAGCGCAGGGTCCAGCCGTCGATCGCGACCGGTCCGGCGTTGTGGATGGTCAGCTGGGCCTGGAAGGCTCCGGGCCAGTGGTTCACCACCTGGTAGCTGACCTTGCAGTCGGGTGCCGCCGGCAGGGTCCGCACGGTCAGTGGCTCGGACGGTGGTGAGGTGTTGCCGGCGTCATCGTGGGCCCGCACCACGAAGGTGTACGCGGTCTGCGGTTGTAGTGCGCCGACCCGGGCGGTCGGTCCGGTCGGTGGGTGTTGCGGGGCGGTCGCCACCGGGGTGGTGGAGCCGTCGGGGTTGATCCGCAGCACCTCGTACCAGGCGACGTAGACGTTGTCGGCGGACGGCTGCCACCGCAGGGTGACCGAGTCGGTGCCGATCGTGGTGGCGGTCAGCGCGGTGGGCGCGGTGGGTGGTTGGCCGTCGCCGGGCGGCATGGTCAGGCGCAGGCTCGGGCTGGCCGGCGAACGGTTGCCGGCGGCGTCGAGCGCGTACACCCAGAACTGGTACGTCTGCGACGGCCCCAGCCCGTCGATGGTGATCTCGTTGTCGGGGGTCGTGCTGATCACGATGTAGTCGGTGTGCAGTCGGGCCACCTCGTAGCCGGTCACCCCGACGTCGTCGGTGGCCGCCGTCCAGACCAGGGTGACGTCGGTGGTGCCGATCGCGGCGACGGTCGGGGTGCCGGGGGTGGTCGGCGGCTCGGTGTCCGCCACGGCGAGCGCCGCGGACGCCGGCAGCAGGGGTGGGCCGAGCAGCGCGGCGGCGACCGCGACGCCGAGCCGGCGTCGGGTGCGGTTGGGATCGCGCCGGATCCACCGGCGGCAGTGGTGCGGCGGTTGCGGCATGGACATCTCGCTTTCGGTGCGGACGCCGGGACGGACCAGCGACTGTGAGATCCATGATTGTCGATTTAATAGCCGGGCACCACCGCACCGGCAGCACCCGACGGGATCATCCGGTCGCGACCAGCGGATCAACCGACTGTGAGCTTGCCCACTACCAATCGGCGAGCCCCGGACCCTTGCGCGACGACGGAACGGGCTTCGGTCCGACCGTCGCCGCAGACCGGGCACGGCCGCCCAGCCGCTGCTCCAGGCCCTATACACAACGAAGCCCGCCGGCTCATCGGCGGGCTGGGCAGCGCTGTCGGACGGACCAGCGTCGCGGTCCTGACTTGTCGGCGATTCCCCGCCGTAACAATCGGAGACTAGCGTGGGGACGGGGAGGGCAACCCCCGTCCCCACCATCAGTTGCTACACACGCACGAGCGGTCTGGCGTCCAGGTCGTGCGTGACGCGCGGGAGCCGGGCCACGCGAGTGGCTCTGGTTCCACCTCCTCTCGACAGGTGGTGCGCGGGCTGGCGGCGGAGTCCGGGCTTGGCCCGCCGCCAGCCTCGGGAGCTGTGCGGTTGACACGGTGATGTCGCCATCGCCGCGCCACGCGTCGACTACTTCAGCGGGGCACATCCATCGATGGAAGCGCTCCCATGCAGGGACTGTAGCCTGAGTCACGAGTTTGCGAAAGTGCAGCGGCTGATCAGCTCACGAAATGAAGGTGTGATGAGGCGGTCACGCCCATGTTCACCGGCCGAACTGCTGGACCGCCGTGGTCGCCCCGGCGACGATCAGCAGCGCGTCCGGCGGGATCAACGTCTCAGGTCCCGCGTACCGCAGCTGCCGGTCCCGCTCCTTGATCCCGACCACCGTGATGCCGTACCGCTGGCGTAGCCGGGACTCGGCCAACGTCCGACCGGCGGCGTCCGGCGGGGCACAGACCTTGGCGATGGCGAACCCGTCGTCGAACTCGATGAAGTCGAGCATCCGGCTGGCCAGCAGGTGGGCCACCCGGTCACCCATCGCCGCCTCCGGAAAGATCACATGGTGCGCGCCGACCGAGGCGAGGATCCGGCCGTGCTTGGCGGTGATCGCCTTCGCCCAGATCTCCGGGACGCCCAGCTCGGTCAGCGCCACCACGGTGAGGATGCTGGCCTCGACGTCCGAGCCGATGCCGACCACCGCGCGGGGGTAGCCGGCGACGCCGCACTGGCGCAACGCCTGGTCGTCGGTCGAATCCGCCTCGACCACCCTCGGCAGCCGCTCGGACCAGCGGTGCACCCGTTTGGGATGCTCGTCGATGCCCAGCACGTGATGGCCGAGGCGGAGCAGGGACTGGGCGACCTGACCGCCGAACCGGCCGAGGCCGATCACCGCCACGCTGTCGGCGTCCGGCGGCCCGACCGGGGAATCGTCATCTCTCACCGAGGATCCGTCCGACGCTACGACTTTCCCACTTTTCCTCATACGTACTGTAGTCAGCCGCTAACCTCGGCGCAGCGGTATCCGGCCCGTCCCGCGACTTGTCGTACGCCGCCGAGCGCAGACAGTGGACATCACCGAAAGTCGTTGTCCGGTAACGGATTTTTCCAGCTCAGTCAGGATTGTCGAGGTGTTGATGCCGGTGACCGATCCGGTAAGCTTGCCCGCGGTCTCCGCCAGGCGGCGCCCACCGGCGCCGGCGGTGACCGCCGCCCAATCACCCCTCCGGGGTGAGCCGGGGAACCACGTTTCCACCGGGGTGAATCCGCGCCAGCGGTAGGGATCGTTCCGTCCCGAACCCGTCAGCTAACTCGGTCGGCGGCCAAGGAAAGGAACAGGATGACCGCACCCCTCCGCCGGCGGATTCCGACGGCCGCGGCCCTCGCCGCCGTCGCCGCCCTGCTCGCCGGCTTCGTCGTAGCGTCGCCGGCCGCCGCTCAGGATCCGGACGACGAAGGCGCCCCGCCACTGCTCAGTGAAGTGCTCGAATCGACCGGCCGGGGCTTCGTCGAAGCCAAGGCCGCAGTCGACGAGTCCCGCAAACGCCAGTTGAAGCTCAGCCTCGAGTTGGAAAAGGTCGAGGAACGGATAGCGGCGCTGACCCCACAGATCGGCCAGGTCGCCTCCAACTCGTACCGTCTCGGTCGGATCACGCCGGTGATGGTCCTGCTCAACAGCGCCGACCCGGACGCGTTGCTGGAACGCGCCGAAGGCCTGGACATGATCGCCATGCACGACAACAAGCGAATCCGGGAGCTCAACGAGGCCCGCGAACAGGCCGCTCGGGCGGTCGCCGCGATCGACGCCGAAGTGGCCCGCGAGGAACAGCAACTCGAGGCGATGGCCCGCCAGAAGAAAGAGGCCGAGAAGGCCCTGCAACTGGTCGGCGCGGTCGCCACCAACGGATTCGTCTCGGCCACCTCACCGGTCGCCGCCCAGGCGCCGCGCAACTCGGACGGTTCCTGGCCGTCCCAGTCGTGCAGTCTGGACGACCCCACCACGAGCGGCTGCATCACGCCGCGCACCATGCACGCGCTGAACGAGGCGAAGAAGGCCGGCTTCACCCGCTTCGTCTCCTGTTTCCGCCCCGGCGGTCCGTTCGAGCACCCCAAGGGGCGGGCCTGCGACTTCTCCGCCCAGCAGCAGGGGTTCGGCGGCGACGCCTTCGGCGACGACCGGCTGTACGGCAACAACCTGACCGCCTTCCTGGTCCGCAACGCCGACAAGCTCGGCATCCTGTACGTAATCTGGTATCGCCAGTTCTGGTCACCGACGACCGGCTGGAGTTCGTACAGCGGTGCCGGCGGCGACCCGAACAGCGACCACACCAACCACGTACATCTGTCCCTGCTGTGACCTGACCTCATCCCGCGCGGTGCCGGGCCGGCCCGGCACCGCGCGAGAGAGAGCCGCACGGGAGAGAAGGGTCGTCAGTCGGTACGCGCCGAACGGCGTACCGGTGACCGGCCGGTCGGCTGCTGCGGCGGCGGACCGACCGGGCCGGCCGGCGGGATCGCCCGGGTGACCGGCTTGTCCGCGGCCACCGTGATCGGCTCGCTGTGGTGGGTCAGGTCCACGGTGGCGTTCGGGTCGACGTCGCGCAGCGAGTAGGTCACCTCATCGTGCTGGACCGCCACCCGCAGCCGCAGGCCCCGCCACATCATGGCGAACTCCAGCCGGTTGATCCGCTGCGGCAGCCGGGGAGCGAAGGTCAACTCCCCGCCGTGGTCTCGCATCCCGCCGAAGCCGGCGACCAGCGCCAGCCACGCCCCGGCCAGGGCGGCCACGTGGATGCCGTCGCGGGTGTTGCGGTTGATGTCGTGCAGGTCCATCAACGCGGCCTCGCCCATGTAGTCGTGGGCGAGCTCCAAATGGCCGGTCTCCGCGGCGATCACCGACTGGGTGCACGCCGACAACGACGAGTCCCGCACCGTACGCCGCTCGTAGTAGGCGAAGTTGCGGGCCTTCTCCTCCTCGGTGAACGCGTCGCCCCGCCAGTGCATCGCCAGCGCCAGGTCGGCCTGCTTGACCACCTGCTTGCGGTACAGATCGAAGTACGGGTAGTGCAGCAGCAACGGATAGTGGTCCTGCGGGGTGCCGGCGAAGTCCCACTCCTGGTGCCGGGTGAACCCGGCCGACTGCGGGTGCACGCCCAGCTCGTCGTCGTACGGGACGTGCATCGACAGCGCCGCGTCCCGCCAGGCCGCGGTCTCCTCGTCGTCGACGCCGAGCACCCAGGCCCGGTCGGCGTAGCGCAGCGCGCAGTCGGCGGCGGTCAGCAGGTTCCGCTGCGCCATCAGGTTGGTGTAGATGTTGTCGTCTACCACTGCGGTGTACTCGTCCGGCCCGGTCACCCCGTCGATGTGGAACCGGCCGTGCCGGTCGTGGTGGCCCAGCGAACGCCACAACCGGGCGGTCTCCACCAGCAGTTCCAGGCCGATCTCCCGCTCGAACTCGACGTCCCCGGTGGCGTGCACGTACCGCCGGACCGCGTCGGCGATGTCCGCCGCCACGTGGAACGCGGCCGTGCCGGCCGGCCAGTACGCCGAGCACTCCTGGCCCCGGATGGTCCGCCACGGGAACGCCGCCCCGTTGAGCCCGAGCATCCGGGCCCGCTCCCGCGCCTGGTCCAGGGTCGAGTGCCGCCAGCGCAGCACCGAGGCGACCGCCCCCGGCTGGGTGTAGGTCAGCACCGGCAGCACGAACATCTCGGTGTCCCAGAAGGCGTGTCCGTCGTACCCCGGGCCGGTCAGCCCCTTCGCCGCGATCGGCCGCTGCTCGGCGCGGGCGCCGGCCTGCAGCACGTGGAACAGCCCGAACCGGACCGCCTGCTGGATCTCCGGGTCGCCGTCCACCCGCACGTCCGAGTGGCCCCAGAAGTCGTCGAGGTACTTGCGCTGCTCGGCGCAGAGCCCTTCCCAGCCGGAGATCCGGGCGCCGGCCAACGCCGCGCCGACCTGATCGCGCAGCGCCGGCAACGAACGCTGACTGGACCAGCCGTACGTCAGCAGCTTCACCATCCGCAGCCGCTGCCCCGGCTCCAGCAGGCAGGAGACGGTGGTCCGGACCCAGTCGTCGAACCCCTCGGTGCTGACCGACACCTCGCCGGGGCCGTCGATCTCGTGCCCCATCGCCGCCGCCATCCGCAGCCCGCTGGCCTTGGTCCGGTGGATGAGCAGCCCGCCGTCGGGCTGTACCAGCCGCTCCTCGGCCTGCAGCGGCGTCTCAAGCACCGCCGCGACGCGCGGGTCCTTGCTCTGTGCCGGCAGCTCCTCGTTGGCGACCAGCTCGGACTGCACGATGATGCGCAACGGCTCGTCGACCGCCTCCACCTCGAAGCAGATCGCCGCGACCGCCCGTTGGGTGAACGACACCAGCCGGGTGCTGCGGACCCGGGCGGTACGCCCGGCCGGCGAGCGCCACTCCAGCCGACGGTCCAGCAGACCGGCCCGCAGGTCGAGCACCCGCTCGTGGGAGAGCAGGTCGCCGTAGCGCACGTCGAACGGCTCGTCGTCGATCAGCAGCCGGATCGGTTTGCCGTTGGTGACGTTGACCAGCGTCTGACCGGACTCGGGGAAGCCGTAGCCGGCTTCGGCGTACGGCAGCGGTCGCAACTCGTAGAACGAGTTCAGGTAGGTGCCGGGCAGGCCGTGCGGTTCGCCCTCGTCCAGGTTGCCGCGGAATCCGACGTGCCCGTTCGCGAGGGCGAAGACCGACTCCGACTGGGCCAGGATGTCGAAGTCGAGCCGGGTCTCCCGCACGTGCCACGGTTCCACGGGGTAGGCCCGCTCGCGGATCATCGTTCGGCTCCGACCAGCAACTCCCCCAGATCGCTCACCACGATGTCGGCACCGCTGGCCAGCAGTTCGTCACCGATACCGACCCGGTCGACACCGATGACACAGCCGAACTCCCCCGCTCGCGCCGCCGTCACGCCGGCCAGCGCGTCCTCGAACACCGCGGCGTTGCCCGGCTCGACGCCGAGCTGCGCGGCAGCGGCCAGGAACGTGTCCGGTTCCGGCTTGCCCCGCAGGCCCTTCTCGCGCGCGATCACCCCGTCTACCCGCACCTCGACCAACTCCTCAATCCCCGCCGCGATCAGCACGTCCCGGCAGTTGGCGCTGGCCGAGACGACGGCCCGGTGCAGCCCGACCCAGCGGGCAGCATGAAGGTAGGCCAGTGAACCGTCGTAGACCTGCACCCCGTCTTCGGCGATGCGTCGCAGCAGCACCTCGTTCTTCCGGGTGCCGATGCCGTACACGGTGTCGGCCTCCGGGGGGTCGTCCGCCGACCCCTCGGGAAGCTCAACGCCTCGCGAGGCGAGGAAGGAACGCACCCCGTCGGCCCGCGGTCGACCGTCGACGTACCGGCTGTAGTCGGCGCCCGGGTCGAACGGCTGGAACGGCTGGCCGGTCTCGTCGGCCCGAGCGCGGAGGAAGTTGTTGAACGTTTCCTCCCACGCCGTGTTGTGCACTTTCGCGGTCTGAGTCAACACCCCATCGAGGTCGAACAGGCAGGCGGTCACATGAGCGGGTAGACCGAGCACGCAGCCAATCTAACCTGATCTCCGGTCGGACTGCTCGGTTTCCACCGGCGCGCCAGCCTGTAGTGACCGGTCAGTCACCCGTCGCCATCCGCCCACTCATCGCCAGCCGACGTCGATCCGGTCGCCCCGTTCATCGAAGAAGTGCAGGGCGTCCATCCGGACCGAGACGGCCAGCGGATGGCCGGGGGTGACCGCCGGGTACGGGGCCAGTCGCACGGCCAGTTCGGCCGGCCGGCGGTGGTGCCGCCCCGGGTCACTGAGCACGCTCTCCCGCTCCGGGCCGGACTCGGCCGACGGCTCGGCGACGGCCGCCCGGCCGACCGACCGACCGGTGAGGCGCTGCATCACGCCGCCGAACCGACGCAGGCGCCGGCCGGCACCGGCCGGCTCCACCGCCGTACCGGCGAGGTCGTCGACCACGATCGCGGTGGCCCCGATGTCGAGGTAGGCCAGCGACTCGTGGCCGTGGTGTTCGAGGAACCGGATCCGGCCCTGCAGCACGTCACCCGGGCTGCCGGGAGCGACCGGGGTCAGCGCCTCGGCCCGCAGGCCGACCACGATGCGTTCCCCGTGGTAGTGCGACACGGCCCGGGCCCGCAGATCGGTCCAGGGCAGGTAGAGGGTCTGTTCGCCCAGGTTGAGCGCCACGTAGCGGTCGAGATGGACGTAGACCGAGGCCTCCAGCAGGTTCATCCGAGGGCTGCCGAGGAACGCGGCGACGTAGAGGGTGGCCGGCCGGCCGTACACCTCGGTCGGGGTGCCGACGTCCTGCAGCACGCCCTTGCGCATGATCGCCACCCGGTCGGCCATGGTGAGCGCCTCAGCCTGGTCGTGGGTGACGTAGACGGTGCTGACGCCGAGCTCGCGGACCAGCCCGGAGATCTCCGCCCGCAACTCGGCCCGCAGCCCGCTGTCCAGGTTGGATAGCGGCTCGTCCATCAGGAACAGGCCGGGACGGCGGACGATGGCCCGCCCCATCGCCACCCGTTGCCGCTGGCCGCCGGAGAGCTGGCTGGGCTTGCGGGCGAGTACGTCGCCGATGCCCAACGCGCTGGCGACGTCGGCCACCCGCTCCTGCCGGGACGTCGTCTCCACTCCGGACAGGCGCAGCGGGAAGGCGATGTTGTCCTGCACCGACATGTGCGGGTAGAGGGCGAAGTCCTGAAAGACCATCGCGACCCGGCGGTCCCGGGGCGGAATGTCGTTGGCCAGCTCGCCGTCCAGCAGCACCGCACCGCTGCTCGGGTCCTCCAGCCCGGCGATCATCCGCAGCACGGTCGACTTGCCGCAGCCGGACGGGCCGAGGAGCACCATGAACTCACCGTCGTTGACGTCGAGGTTGACCTTGTCGACGGCGACGGTCCCGTCGGCAAAGACCTTGGATACATCCTTGAGCGCGACGGTGGTCACCGTCACCTCCCCCAGCCATCGGTTGCCGGCCCCCGAATGACTGTGACGAGCGCCATCGCCCTGGCACATCGGGTAAACGTGCCATGTTCATATTGTGACAGCTCGATTACCAGGAGATCGGATGGATTACCGAGCGGTTACTTCGGGTAGTCCGACCGGCGACGTACCGAACTCCGGGTGCCGGGGTACCCCGTCCCACTGCTGGCCACCCCGACGCAGGAAGTAGTCGAGACCGGCGTCCCAGGTGTGCCCGGCCGCCCGCCGTTCGTACAGGTAGCCGAGCGGATGGGTGCGGTAGATCAGCCCACCGGCGCGCAGCACCCGGTCCATCAGGCCACGGTCCACCGACCGGGGCACCGGCCGCCAACCACCGACCGCCTCCAGGTCACCGCGCGCCATCAACATCGTGCCGCCGGCCACCGGGGCGCCGTACGCCTCCGGCGGCACCGCCGCCCGGCGGACCGTGACCCCGAGCATCTGCAGCACCACGAACTCGGCGGCCTTGCCGACCAGCATCGCGCCCGAATACTCCCGGGCCAGCACCAGGTCCCAGATGTGCTCCGGGCCGTACACGTCGTCGTCGTCGACCTTGGTGACCAGGCTGCCCCGCGCCCGCGCGGTCGCCGCGCCCATCACCTCGCCGAAGCTGAACCCGGCGGGCGCGCTGAAGATCTGGATCGGCCGGCCACACTCACCGAGCCGCGCCCGCAGGTCCGCCGTCAACTCGATACCGTGCAGGCAGAGCACGATCTCCAACTCCGGGTAGGTCTGCCCGGCCAACTGCCGCACCACGTCCGGCAGGTACTCGGGACGCCGGGTGACCAGCACCGCGCTCACCGACGGCGGCGCCGCCAGCGCCGGGAAGGTGTCGGCGGTGACGTCACCGGCGGCGAACGCGGCGGCATGCCCACGCAACGCCGCCGACCGCTGCCGTACGCTGCGGATCTCCCACTCCAACGGATCCGCGCCGACCCCGGGCAGGTCGCTGCGCAGCACCGCCAGCAACGGCTCGGCCAGCCGGTCCGCCACCGCCGGCGGCAGTTGCGGCACCCGCAGCACGGCACCGGTCGCCGCCAGCTGGGCCAGCAGCGTCGCCTCCGCCGCCGGCGCGATCGCCGGCACGTCGGGGCAGATCAGATGGGTGAACCGGCGCATGGCCGCCAGCTGGTCGCCGGACAGCGGTACGCCGGCCAACCCGCCACGCGCCACCGGCACCGCACCGGCCGGCGGGGAATCCGCCCCGGCCGGTGCCAGGTCCGACCCGGCCGGGTCGGACTCAGCCGGCCGCACCTGCCAGCCCGGCACCGGGTCGCCGGGCAGGAACTCCAGCACCCCGGTCGGCTCCGTCGGCCCGTACCGGCGGCCCCGGCCGACCGGGTTCGCCACCGCCGAATCGATCAGCACCAGTGGCTGCCGGTTGGCTACCCGGGCGCCGGTGCCACCTGCGGTCACCGCCACCCCGACCAGGTCCGACGCGGCGGCCAACGTCGCCGCGTCCGGGGCGAGCACCACGTCGTACCCGCGGATCTCGGGGTTCGTCGTCAGCGCCCCGGTCACCGAATGGTTGGCGTCGACCGGCAGCCAGCCGGGCGCCACCCCGACCGCCGCGACGTCGGCGCTGGCCGGTCGGGGCAACGGCCGGACCGGCGCCAGCACCGCCAACGCGGCGGTGAGCAGATCGTGCAGCGGGACCGGCTCGGCCAGGTCGACGCTGAGCCGTGCGTTGCCGCCACCGCGCGGCAGCCGCACCCGGTGCCGCCGCAGACCCGGTACCGGGCCGAGGCGGCCGGACCAGCCGGCGGTCGGCGGACGCCAACGGCGTACCCGAACCACCAGCTGGCGGGTCGGCGTGGCCGCAGCCGGCTCAGCCAGCAGGCGGCGCAGCGCCGCCACCGAGTCGGCGTCCACCAGCGCCCGACGGGCCGTCCCGGTGGTCGGCCCGGACACCGGGCGGCCGTCCGGTCGATCGGTCAGCCGGACCCGCCACCACCAGCGCCGGTGATCGGGGCTCCCGCCGCGCACGACGCCACCCACCGCATTCTCCGCCACCCTGCGCCACCTTGTCGTTCCGGCTCGGAGCACCACGTCGGGCCGACGCGCGCGACGCCCGACCCACATCACGGCAGAGGCTACCGGCCAGGCTTCCGGTACGCTGCACGCGTGTCCCTGCCTGGTGCCGTGTCCGCCGCTCCGTCACCACACAACGACTGGACGCTGATCGCCCCCGTAGAGCCCGGTCACCCGGCACCCACCGCCCAGGTGAGCGTGCTGGTGGTCGGCGATGGTGGCGACCCGGCGGCCGCCGCCCGGACCGTCGCCGCGCTGCGCCAGCAGCGGTACCCGGACCGGCTGTTGCAGATCGTCACCGTCGCCGCCGACAGCGACTTCGCCGACCAGGTCGGCACCGCCAAGGGCGAAATCATCGTCCGGGTTCCGGCCGGGGCGGTCCCCGCACCGGACCTGGTCTCGGCGCTCACCCGCTGGCAACAGGCCAGCCCGGCGGCGGTCAGCGTCGCCGTACCGATGATCTTCTCCGGCCGGGCCCCGGACCCGGACGTGATCGTGGCCCATGCCAGCGCCGGCACCCTCGGCCAGCTCTTCCCGGGCAGTACGGTCGACCCCGGGCTGGCCCGGCTGCTCGACACCACGCATCAGCTCCGCACCGCCGACCATCTCGTCTTCCTGGCCGCCGCCGGCACCGGTTACGCCTTTCAGCGGGACCGCTACCAGGCCGGCTCCGACCGGTTCCAGGGCACCGACGTCGAGGTCGCCTACCGGCTGGCGCAGGCCGGGGCGGTGTTCGTACCCGAGCCGGCGGCGACGCTGTGGACGGCCGCCCCGGCGGATCCGGTCACCGCCGGGCAGCGGGCCGACGCCGAGCTGACCGACCTGGTGCCGTTCCCTCGCGAGCGTCGCCACCGACCCGGCCGGGTCTGGCAGGTGCCACTGGTGACCGCCGTGGTGCCGGTCGACCAGCCGTACCGGGTGGTCCGGTCCTGCGTCGACCGGCTGCTCGGCGGCGACGAGCGCGACCTGCACGTGGCCCTGGTCGGCGACTGGGCCGCAGCCGAGGCCGACAGCAACAGGGCCGACAGCAACAGGGCCGACAGCAGCGGAGCCGACCTGCGGCTGCTGGCCGCCGAGTACCGCAGCGAACCACGGGTACGGATGGTCAGCAGCGCTCCGGTGACCGCCTTTCCCGCGCCGTACCTGCTCCGGGTGCCGGCCCGGCTGGGCGTCGGTCCGCGGACCGTCGGCTCGCTGGTCGCGGCGATGGAGAAGTGGCGGTGCGGTCTGCTGCGGGTGCTGCCGGCCGGTGCCGGTGCCCCCACCCACGCCGTCGAGTTGTGGTCCACCGCAGCCCGCAGCCGGGCGCTGCACGCCGGTACCGCCGACGGCGCGCTGGTCGAGGCGGTCGCCGCCAGCCACGGTCAACGGTGGGAGACCGGCAGTGAGTACGACGTCGTCGACCTGACCGCGGCTGGGTCGGGTGCGGCGGGCGGCCCGGTGACGGCCGGACCGCGCGGCGGCCGACGGGCCGGGCAGACGGTCACCGTCGGTGGGGCCCGCAGCCTCGGCCGGGCGACCGTCTTCGTCGCCCGCAAGTACGCCCGCGGGGTACGCCGTCGGCTGGTCTCCCGCTGAGCCTCGATCAGCCGCCCCCGTCAAGGGCGACCATGAAACCAAGGACGATCATGAAAATTCCTTGTTTCGGGCCGCCCGGCACCACCCGATCTTCGGGCACGGCGTCGCAGGTGGGCGATGATCCCGCCGGTTCCATCGCACCAGTGGTATAGACGTTTCGGAATATAACTTCCCAGTGTCGGCTCAGATTACTCTCAGCAAGATCGGCGTTCACTGATCCGCTGTCACCGTCAGCGGACTGACGCCTGCCGATCTGATGGGAGGACGGGAGATGAATCTCCCCCGCAGGATCATCATCGTCGGTGCCACCGCACTGGCCATGGTGGCGGCAGTCACCGGACCGGTCACCGCCGCCGAACCGGAGGGGACGATCCGGCACGCCGGTGGACCGACCGCCGTACCGGACAGCTACATCGTGGTCTTCAAGAAGAGCGCGGTCACCCGGGGACAGGTCGCCGCGACCGCCCGCAACCTTGCCAGCCAGCACGGTCGGACAGTCGCCCGCACCTACACCGCCGCGCTGCGCGGCTTCGAGATCTCCGCCAACGCGAAGCAGGCGGCCCGGATCGCAGCCCACCCGGCCGTCGAGTACGTCGAGCAGAACCACACCGTACGGATCACCGACACCCAGCCGAACCCGCCGTCGTGGGGGCTGGACCGGATCGACCAGCGCGATCTGCCGCTGGATGACTCGTACACCTACCCGAACACCGCGTCCAACGTGCACGCGTACATCATCGACACCGGGATCCGGTTCAGCCACAACGACTTCGGCGGCCGGGCGGTCAGCGGCTTCGACGCCGTCGACGGCGGGTCGGCGGACGACTGCAACGGCCACGGCACGCACGTCGCCGGTACCGTCGGCGGCACCGCGTACGGCGTCGCCAAGGGTGCCACCCTGGTCGGCGTCCGGGTGCTGAACTGCTCCGGCAGTGGCACCACCGCCGGCGTCATCGCCGGGGTGGACTGGGTGACCGACAACGCCGAACTGCCGGCGGTGGCCAACATGAGCCTCGGCGGCGGCGCCAACACCTCGCTGGACACCGCGGTGCGCAACTCGATCGCCACCGGTGTCACCTACAGCCTGGCGGCGGGCAACAGCAACGCGAACGCCTGCAACACCTCCCCGGCCCGGGTCACCGAAGCCGTCACCGTCGGCTCCACCACCAGCAACGACGGTCGGTCCAGCTTCTCCAACTACGGCACCTGCCTGGACGTGTTCGCTCCCGGGTCGTCGATCACCTCGGCCTGGCACACCAGCAACACCGCGACGAACACCATCAGCGGCACCTCGATGGCCGCGCCGCACGTGGCCGGCGCGGCGGCCCTGGTCGCCTCGGTCAACCCCGGCTGGAGCCCGCAGGAGGTCCGCGACTACCTGTACGACAACGCGACCGTGGGCGCGGTCGGCAACCCGGGCAGCGGCTCGCCCAACCGGCTGCTGTACGTGGTCAACGACGGCACCCCGCCAGCGGACAACTTCTCCATGTCGGTCAGCCCGACGTCCGGCTCGACCACGCCGGGTGGTTCGGTGACGGCGACCGTCTCCACCGCCACCACTTCCGGCTCGGCGCAGTCGGTCAGCTTCTCGGCCAGCGGTCTGCCGAGCGGTGCGACCGCCAGCTTCAGCCCGTCGAGCGTCACCTCGGGCGGCTCGGCCAGCCTGACCGTCAGCACCTCGGCGAGCACCCCGGGCGGCAGCTACCCGGTCACCGTCACCGGCACCGGCAGCTCGGCGACCCGTACCGCGACGTTCACCCTGACGGTGATCGGCCCGGGCGGCAGCTGCACCGGCACCAACGGCACCGACGTGGCGATCCCGGACAGTGGATCGTGGGTGAGCAGCAGCATCGCGATCAGTGGCTGCAGCAGCACCCCCTCGTCGTCGTCGACGGTGGACGTCAACATCCAGCACACCTACCGGGGTGACCTGATCGTCGATCTGATCGCCCCGGACGGCTCGTCCTACCGGTTGAAGAGCTGGGCGTTCTTCGACGGCGCGGACAACGTGATCGAGACGTACACGGTGAATCTGTCGTCGGAGACCGCTAACGGCACCTGGCAGCTGCGGGTCCGCGACATCTTCAGCGGCGACACCGGCTACATCAACACCTGGTCGCTGGAGCTGTGACCCTGCCCCGGACCCGGTCGGATCGATCCTGACCGGGTCCGGCAGGCAGTTCACCGGATCGGGGGGCGTCGCGGACCTGCGACGCCCCCCGGTCCGGTGCGCGCCGGGCTCACGCTCGGCGGACACCCGGTCGCGTCAGGCGAGGAGGTACGCCTCCAGCCGGTCGGCCAGCTCCCGTGGTGGTTGAGCGCCGCCAGATGGCCACCACCGGTGTATCGCAGCATCAACCGCCGACAGTACGAGTGTCGGGCATCTGACCTGCCGTTACGCCATCCGGCCCGGCGCCACGGGCGTCATCTGCATGGCTCGGCCCACCGGCCGGGGCCACCCGTCACGCAGATACGCCGACCGCCAGGAGGCCGCTGATGACCGCGATCCACCCAGCCGCCGTGACGATCCGTACCGCCGGAGTGGACGACCTCCCGCAGGCCGCCACCCTGCTCACCGAGGCGTTCCTGATCGCGCCGGTGTCGCAGTGGCTGGTCAAGGACCTGGAGGCACGGGCGGAGATCTTCCGGACGCTGTTCACCATCGAGCTCGATCACGCCATCCGGGCCGGCGGCACGGTACACGTCGCCGGCCAGTTCAGCGGGGTCGCGGTCTGGCACCCGCGCGGGCGACGTACGCCCACCGAGCCGGAGACGGTCAGCGACCACGAGCTTCAACTGCTCACCGCGACCGGACGGTGGCAGCCCCGCTTCGCCGCGTTGGGCCGAATCCTGGCGGCACACCATCCGTGGCAGCCGCACTGGCATCTGGCCTACCTGGCGGTGGCGCCGTGGCGGCAGGGCGGTGGGTTGGGCAGTGCGCTGCTCCGGCACCACCACCGGCATCTGGACGGCTACGGCACCCCTGGTTACCTGGAGGCGACCACGCCCCGCAACCGGGACCTCTACCTGCGGCACGGCTACCGGCCGCACGGACCGGTCCGGCTGCCCGACGGCCCGCCGATCTGGCCGATGTGGCGCGAGCCCCGGCCCCGGAGCGTGGCCAGCTGACGGTGCCGACCCGGCAGGTGTGCCCGCCGGTCCGGGCCGGATGACCGCGCTCCGGGCCGGATGACCGCGCTCCGGGCCGGATGACCGCGCTCCGGGCCGGATGACCGCGACTGTTACGAGCAGCAGCCGCCCGCAGGCGAGCTGCCCGATCCGACGGCTGCGGGCTCCGCCGAGGTCTCCGAGGCGTCGGCGACGCCAGAGGCGCCGATGTCGTCGGAGTCGCCCTTGACCACGTACACCTCCCATGGCTCGTTGCCCGGGCCACGGACCCACACCTTGTCCTGCACCGCGTAGCAGCAGGAGGTGTCGTTTTCGGCAAGGGTGATCAGGCCGGCCTCGGTGAGCCGGTCGGTCGCGGCGGTGACCTGCGCGCCGTCGAAGACCTCGACCCCAAGGTGGTCCAACACGGTCGGCTGGTCGGGGGCGCCTTCGAGCAACACCAGCTTCAGCGGTGGCTCGGCGATGGCGAAGTTGGCGTAGCCGGGCCGCCGCTTGGCCGGCTCGACGCCGAACAGCTTCCTGTAGAACGCGACCGACGCTTCCAGGTCGGCGACGCGCAGGGCCAGTTGGACACGGGACATCCCGCACCTCCATGTTGATTAGACGAACATCTAGACAATGAGCTTGCGGGCTGACTCGACGATTGTCAAACTAGACGAGTGTCAAGACAAGAGTTGCCGGTCGTGCCGGACGCGTCGACCTGCTGCCCCCCGCTGACCGACCAGGCGCTGACCGACGACGCGGCCGCCAGCCTGGCCCGCGGCTTCAAGGCCCTCGGCGACCCGGTGCGGCTGAGGCTGCTGTCCCTGATCGCGTCCCAGGCCGGCGGCGAAGTGTGCGTCTGCGACCTGACCGACGCGTTCACCCTGACCGGGCCGACGATCTCGCACCACCTCAAGGTGCTGCGCGAGGCCGGTCTGATCGACTGCAAGCGCCGCGGCACCTGGGTGTACTACTGGATCGTCCCGGCCCGGGTCGCCGCCCTGTCCCGACTGCTCGACGTCCCGATCGCCGCTACCGAAGCTGCCCGATGACCGTTACCGGAGCGCCCCGGTGACCGCCGCCGACGAGGCACCACCGCTGGTCCTCGCCCCGATGTCCGACGCGCACCGCGACGCCGTACTCGACATCTACCGGCTCGGCATCGCCACCGGCAACGCCACCTTCGAGACCGAGCCGCCTTCCTGGGACAGGTTCACCGCCACCCGCCTGCCGGACCACCGCTGGGTCGCCGTCGACCCCGCCGCCGGGATGCACACCGTCCTCGGTTGGACGGCCTGCGCCCAGGTCTCGGACCGGTGCGTCTACGCCGGGGTCGTCGAGCACTCGGTCTACGTCCACCCCGATGCCCGCGGGCGCGGCATCGGCCGGCTGCTGCTCCAGCAGTTGATCGGCTCGACCGAGCAGGCCGGCATCTGGACCATCCAGTCCGGAGTCTTCCCCGAGAACACCGCCAGCATCGCCCTGCACCACAGGTGCGGTTTCCGTACCATCGGCACCCGCGAACGCATCGGCCGCCACCACGGCCGCTGGCGCGACGTCGTCCTCCTCGAACGCCGCAGCCCGATCGTCGGCTGACCTTCCGACCGGCGGCGCTCCAGGTCGGGCCGGTCGCGAATGATCGGATCGGGCCGCAATAGTCGGGCGCCACCGAGGTGCGTTCGGCCAGGCTGAACGGTGAAGGGGGTTCCTCGTGATCTCGGCACTCAACCGGCTGGTCGACCTCATCGAAGAGCACCTGACCGAGGAGTTCGACGTCGACGCGGTGGCCGGCAGGCTCGGCACGACCGAGTATCACCTGCGCCGGATGTTCTCGTCGCTGGCCGGCATACCGCTGTCGGAGTACGTACGCCGCCGCCGGATGACCGTCGCCGCCGCCGACCTCGTTCGCGGCGACGACGACCTGCTGAGCATCGCCATCCGGTACGGGTACGGCTCGACGGAGGCGTTCGGGCGGGCCTTCCGGGCCGTACACGGTGTCGGCCCGGGTGACGTCCGCCGCTGCGGCGGCCCCCTTCGCACCCAGTCACAGCTCAGGTTCCGCCTGACCGTCGAAGGGAACACCCCGATGCACACCCGAATCCTCGACCGGCCCGCGTTCCGGCTCGTCGGACACGCGGCCCGGGTCCCGCTGATCCACCACGGCGTCAACCCGCACATCCAGCGGCACATCGCCGCACTACCGGCCGAGGAGCACTCCCGGCTGAAGTCGCTCGGCAACGCCGAGCCGGCCGGACTGCTGCAGATTCTCCACGACCTCGACCCGGACAGCACCGAAGGCACCGAGCTCACCTACCTGCACGGGGTCGCCATCGACACGGACACGGCCGTCCCCGCCGACCTCGACTCCGTCGAGGTGCCGGTCGGCACCTGGGCGGTGTTCCGTACCGCCGGACCGCACCCGCAGACCCTGCAGGCCGCCTGGGCCGCGACCGCCACCGAGTGGTTCCCGTCCAACCCGTGGCGGCTGCGGCCGGGTCCGTCGATGGTCGCCTTCCTCGAACGTTCGGCCGACTTCAGCACCGCCACCTGCGAGCTGTGGTTGCCCGTCGAACCGGACTGACGGGCAGGACTGACGGGCAGGACTGACGGGCGGAGCTGACGGGTCGGGCGGCAGTTGTCCGGACCGTCAGGTCGCCGGGTCCGGCGTATCGGCCGCGTCATGCGCATCGGCCGGACCGCGCCGACGGCGACGCAGCAGCAGCCGGGCGACCAGTGCCGGCAGCAGATGCAGGACGACGACGAGCAGGCCCACCGGCACCGCCAGCTGACCGATCGAAAGTCCGTGCAACGCCAGCACCAGTGCCGCGCATCCGGCGGTGACCAGCGCGCCGCCGGACGCGCGGAGCAGCACCCGGCGGGTCGGCGGGTTGCCATCGGCCCCGTCGGTCGCTGTGGCCTGCCGCGACGTCAACGCCCCGACGACTGCCCAGACCGCGATCAGGGTGGCGAACTGCAGTGCCCAGACGGCGGTCGCCGCGACGCTGGCGTGGTTGGTGGACGCCGGCGCGGCGGTCGTCGCAACCGCGAAGACGACGAACGCCGGCAGCCAGGTGAAGGCGTAGACGAACACCGCCGCCCGTACGGCCGTCGCCGGCCTGGTCTGCCGGTCCCGCAGCGGCAGGACCTGCTCGGCGATACCGACCCGCACCTCGTCGGAGGCCCACACCAGTCTGCGGTCCGGACCCGACGGAGGCGCCGGTGGTACGGGGCTCGACATGCCGACAAGACTAGCGGCCAATCGATCCAATTAGGTACGCGGTCACGCCAGTGGGTCGAGGTGCCGCCGCAACTCGGCCGCGAACCGGGCGCTGACCTTGGCCGGGGCCAGATCCTCGACGTGGTCGCGGACCGCCGCACGGACCGGCTCGGCACGCTCCCAGGCCCCACCGGACTCGGTGATCGTCTCGGCGG
Organism: Micromonospora sp. Llam0; assembly: GCF_003751085.1. NCBI lineage: Bacteria > Bacillati > Actinomycetota > Actinomycetes > Micromonosporales > Micromonosporaceae > Micromonospora > Micromonospora sp. Llam0. The sequence continues at coordinate 1,484,940 of NZ_RJJY01000002.1, forward strand.
TCTTGTCCGGGTCGGACAGGTCGAACCGGCGCAGCGCGGCGTCCGGCAGCAGACCACCGATGGTGGTGCCGGTCGACACGTACGCCGGCAGGCCGAATCCGGCGGTCAACGCCAGCGCACCGGAGTTCAGCGACGACCGGTACGGGTAGACGGCGGCGTCGGCCGCCCGCAGGAAGTACTGCACGTCGGTGTCGGATGCGAAGCCGGGATGGAAGATCACCGCCGGGTGCTCGGCGGCCCGGCGCATGAACTCGGGGCCGCCGGCCTCCTCGCGTACCTTGCCGGCGACCAGCCAGCGCAGCCGTGGGTCGTGCCGGACCGCGACGTCGAGCGCGTCGAGGAAGTCCCCGTGCCCTTTGTACGGCCGGACCTGTCCGAAGGTGACCAGCACCCGGGCGCCGAGCGGGATGCCGAGGTGGCTGCGGGCGGCGGGCCGGTCCACCCAGTCCGGGTAGGCGCCGGCGAAGGTGGGATGCGGGGCGATCACCACGCGTCGGGGCTCGGCTCCGAAGGTGTCCCGCAGGATGTCGAGGTGGCTGTCGTGCATCAGGTGCACCACGTCGGCGCCGGCGAGCATCACCTGGCGCAGCCGGGTCTCGGTCGCCCGGTGCACGGTCTCGTGCGGGAGCAGGTTGTGCACCGTCCAGACCAGCCGTACGCCCCGGTCGCGCAGGGCGTCCAGCCGCTTGGCGAAAGCGTCGACCGCTGCCTCGGCCTGGCTGGTGGTGGTGCAACCGGAGGTGACGTCGTAGAGCCAGTGCACGTGCAGCACCCGGCCGATGCCGTCGGGCAGCGCGGGCAGCAGTTCGTCCAGCTGGTCGAGCCGGCGGACCCGGATCGGCGTCAGGTTGCGCCGGGCGAACCGGCTGTACAGCAACGACTGGTACGGGTTGGCCATGTCGACCGGCCAGTGCAGCCAGGCGACCGGCGGGCGGTCGGTGTCGGACCAGTCGGCGGCGGCCAGCGCGCTCAACGCGTCGTCGAGCAGGTGTCCGGCGGAGGCGCCACGGCCCCAGGGAACGATCACGGCTGCCCACCGTACCGTGCACCGGTGCCGGCGGCGACCGCTCGGGCGACGGATGTGCTGGCCGGGTCGCCGGCACGCACCTCGGTGACACCGCCGGTCGCCGCGAGTCGGGTGAGGACACTGGTGGTGAGCTGGTCTCGCAGGTCGGAGGGCAGCCCCGCCCAGGCGGGGCGCCAGTAGGGCAACGCTCCGGGTCGGCCGGTGACGGTGGCCTCGATCGGAGCTGCCGGATCGGGTCGGTGCAGGGTGAGCCGGACCGCGTCGTCTGCTTGAGTCGACCGGTCGGCGACCGACTCTGGCTCGGCCGGCGGACCTACGGGCCGGTCGGTCGTGGGCGGCGGGTCGGCGGCCGGGGCCGGGGCGCCGACGCCCACGGACCGGACCCGCCGCTGCTCGGTCTCGTTCGCCGCCCCGCGCTGCACCAGCCGGAGCAGTGCCGCCGTCACGCCCTGACGATCGCCCTTGCGCTCGGCGATGCCGACGAAAAGACGGACATCGCTCGCAGTAACGTTCGGGCTGTAGAGTTGCGCCGCCGGCCGGCCGGCCCTGCGCTGCAACCGACCGACCATCCGCCGTGCCGGGCGCAGCACGCGACGTACTCTACGCATAAGGGTCACCGATCCAGATTACCCAGTCGTGACGTGAGGTGAACGCGGTGCCATCCCCGACGGTCAGCGTCGTCGTGCCGGTCTACAACACAGAGAAGTGGCTCGCGGAAGCGCTCGGATCGATCGACCGCCAGCCGGGCCGGGACCTGATCGAGGTCGTCGTGGTCGACGACGGCTCGACTGACGGGTCAGCCGAGGTCGCCCAGCGGTACGCCGACCAGGCCACCGCGGTGCGCTACGTCCGGCAGGACAACGCCGGACTCGGCGCGGCCCGCAACCACGGCGTACGCCTCGCCGCCGGCCGCTACCTGGCATTCCTCGACTCGGACGACATCTACCCGGACGGAGCGCTCAGTCACCTGACCGGGCTCGCCGACCGTCACGAGGCGGCGATCGCCGTCGGCGACATGCAAGGGCTGCCGCCCCGGCCGAACCCCGCCTGGCGGCGGGAACTGCTCGCCGGTGAGCGGGTGGTCGAACACATCGCGCACGCCCCGGACCTGGTTGGCAACCCCTCGGCCTGCAACAAGATCTTCCGCCGGGATCTGGTCGACGCCCTCGGCGTCAAGTTCACCGAGGGCACCGCGTTCGAGGACGTGTTGTTCACCATTCCGTTCCTGGCCAGGTCGCCCCGGACGATCCTCACGCCCCGGCTGAGCTACCTCTACCGGCAGCGGGGGGACAACTCCTCGCTGATGGATTCCCGCAGCCAGCCGGCCCGGATCATGCAGCATCTGACCATCATCGAACGGCTCGCCGACGAGGTGCGTGACCTGCGCCCCGACGACCGCGAAGCGGTGCACCGGTGGATCGCCTACGTGCAGCTGCACTACGCGTGGCGGGCGGCGGCCGGCTGCGACGATGACCAGCTCGCCGAGTTCACCGCCCGGATGCACAGCCTCTTCAAGGACATCCCGACCGATGTGGCCAGCGAGTTCGTCGGCAACGCCGGGGCCGGGTTACGTGCCGTCGCGATCTACGAGCAGGACGCCGCGACGGTTCGCCGGCCACGCACCAGTCGACCGCTGCGGGTGCACGCCGGCCAGCCGTACCTCGGGCACCCCGACTTCGACACCTACCGCGACCTGCTCCGGGTCCGTGAGGTGACGGTCAGTGTGCACGGCCTGCGCGACAGTCGGCCGGTCACCGGCCCGACGGTCACCGTCCACGGCACGGTGCGCTGCGCCGGCATCGACGGCGAACCCGGTCAGGTCCGCTCCGATCTGCTGCTGGAGATCGGTGACGGGCTGCTCCGCCAACCGGTCACCGTCGAGGACCGCAAGAGCAACGATCTGCGCTGGTCCTGCCGGCTGGCCGCCGGCGAGCTGGCCCCCGGCCGGTACCCGGTCCGGCTGGTCGTCCGGGACAGCGGTCGCGAGTACGCCGTACCGCCGGGTCCGGAGCGCGGCGGCCGGGGCACCCTCGGCACCCGACCGACCCGGGTCGGCACCCGGGTGCTCTGGCTGACGCCGGACGCCGCCGGGCCGACGCTGGTCGTCACCGACGGCACCGCCGGCACCCTGGCCCGCAGTCCGCAGTGGCTGTCCGAGATGGGTGCCCGGCAGAGCCGGAACCTGCTCCGCCGGGCATGGCGGACGGCACGGTCCGGTCGGCGGCGGCTGACGTCCCGCCGTACCGACAGCTGACCGGTCGCGGCCGTCGGGCCGATCGCCGTCAACTGGCCAGCAGGGCGATCCGGTGCAGCCGGTCCGGCTCCAGTCGCAGCCGGAGCGGCTGCCTGCCGCCGGTGCCGTCCGCTCGGCCCAGGCCGTCCCGGATACGCAGGGACACCGGCAGGTCGCACACCTGGTCAGCCGCGCCCGGTTGGTAGCCGAACCACCAGCGGCCCGGTTCAAGCTGGTCCGGGCCGGCGGCCGGCACCCGGACCTGCCAGCCTTCGTCGACGCTCTCCACCGGCAGGTCGCGGTCCGCCGGGGCGGCCGCGTCCCGCAGGTCGTCGGCGTGCCGCAGGACAACCAGGGACGGCAGGTCACCAACCGCGCACTCACCGCCGATCGTCACCCCGCCCTGATCTACAGTCGCCCAGGTGGCCACCGGACCGGTCGGCAGCATCCGGATCGTCAGGCTGCCGTGATCCCCCGGCTCCACCAACGGGCCCGGGCGCCCACCGACCGGGTGCAGATCGACGAAGCCCTCCCCGACCGGCAGTTGTTCGTCGGTCCGGTCGGCGCCGAGCCGGTAGCCGACCAACCAGCCCGACACCGGATCACCGACCGGCGCCGGTCGCTGGACGGCAGCCCCGGCGAGCAGATCCGCGAGCGGGATCCGACAGCTGAAGACAGCTCCGGTCGCCTCGTCGGTGTCCCGGCCGGCCGCCGCCGGATCGGCGGCGGGCCGGGCGGATCCGCCGACGGCGGTCGGGTAGCGCCGCCACACCACCGCCGGCGCCCGGGACAGGGACAGGGCCGTCGGCGGTGCGACACCGGCGGCGGCTGTTCCGCTGATCACCAGGCTGTCGTCGTCGACCTCGGCGGCGGTGGCCCACACCCTGGGTCGTTCGACCCGCAACCGCAGCGCACCGTCGTACAGCACCGGCACGATCCGTACCCCGGGTGCCACCCAGGTTGCGGGAAGGGCCGGCTGGATCTCGCCGACCTTGACCGGTGCGCTGACCGGCGGTCCGGCCGGGTCGACGACGCCGGTCATCACCAGCCAGGTGCCGGTCCGCCATCCTGAGCTGGGCCGCAGCGCCGACGTACGGAACGATGCGTCGAACCCCGACCCGGCCGGCAGGTCGTCGGCCGACTGGCACGACACCGAGCCGCGACCAGCGAACACCCGCGAGTGGGCCAGGCCCGGCACGCGCCGCCCGGGACGGCCCCGCTCGCGCAGCCACAGGGCGCGTAGCCGGAGCCAGGGTGCGCCGGCCACCTGCGGCGCACGGTAGACGTGCCCGGAAATTCGCAACCGGCCGTCCCGCCAGGCGACCGACCGCAGGGCGGTACGCAACTGCCGGTCCGGCCGGTACAGCTGTACCGGAACGTCCGGCACCACCGGCGGTTGCTGTCCGAGCCGGGTCGCCGCCACCACGGTGAGCAGCTCGGCGAGTCGACCGTCGCTAGCCAACCGCCAGGCCACCCGCAGTCCCGGTTCGAGCCGGTCCGGCACCGACGGGTCGACCTCGGCGAGGAACTCGCCGGCCAACTGCAGGAAGCGCTGCCGGTACGCCTCGTCCGGCACGTCCGGCAGCAGGTGCAGGAACATCCGCAGGTCGCTGCGTAACGCGATGGTGTCGTAGTGGTTCTTCATCTTACGGTTGCCGAGCGCGGCGAGTGACCGGCTGGCGCTGCGCACCGCCGCGAACCGGTCGACCAGGTTGGTGATCTCCGTCTGCCGTTGACTGATCGACTCCTCGGCACCGGCCTCGCGCTGGCGCCAGTGGTAGACCGGGGTGCTCAGCACGTCGATCTTCGCGGCCAGAGCGTACGCCGGAACGGTCACCGGGATGTCCTCGTACCGCACCCCTTCGGGAAACCACAGCTCGTTGCCGGTCCAGAAGTCCCGCCGGAACACCTTGTTGCAGGCCAGCCGGTCGTAGAACAGGTTCCGGCGGCGACGTAGCCGGGCACCGAGCCGGGTCTGCCGGTGGGTGCCCCGGTGCAGCGGAGACTGCCAGAGCCCGCGTGAGTTGAACAACAGGACGTTGCCGGAGGCGATCTGCGAACCGGTCGACTCCAGCGCACCGACCAGCAACTCGAAGGCGTACCGGGGAAGCACGTCGTCGCTGTCGACGAACGCCAGGTAGTCGCCGCTGGCCGCGCGGATTCCGGTGTTGCGGGCCGCGCCCAACCCTCGGTTCGGCTGCCGGATCAACCGGAACCGGGGGTCGGCCTCGGCCCGCGCGGCGGCGATCGCACCGCTGTCGTCGGTGGAGCCGTCGTCGACCAGGACGAACTCGATGTCCGGGTGGGTCTGGTCGGCCAGCGAGTCGAGGCACTCCGGCAGGTAACGCGCCACGTTGTAGATCGGTGTGACGACGCTGAGCAGTGCGCCCACCCTGGGATCAGCCGGCGGCCGACGGTGCCGGCTCGCCGAGCAACGCGCGGCGGACCACCCGCTCGGCGGCGTGCCCGTCGTCAAGGTGGCAGAACCGCCCCCGGAACTGGGTCCGGGCCTTGGCCGCGGCGTCGTCGTCGACCGCTCCGGTACGGAACACGTCCAGCAGGTGGCCGAAGGTGGTGGCGACCGCTCCCGGAGGTTCCGCGGTGATGTCGAAGTAGACGCCCCGGGCCATCGCGTACGCCGCGGCGTCCGGCGCGTAGATCACGATCGGTCGGTCCAGGATCGCGTAGTCGAACATCGCCGACGAGTAGTCCGTGATCAGCACGTCGGCGGCGAGGTACAGGTCCTCGACCACCGGGTGCGCCGACACGTCCCGAACCCGGCCGCTGGCCGGGGCGTTGGGCGCCCGCCCGGTCCGCTGCCGGTCATGGAAGTAGTGGCTGCGGATCAGCAGCCAGGCGTCCGGGCCGAGGACCTCGGCGAAGGCGTCGGCGTCGAAGTCGGGCCGCCAGCCGGGCTGGTGTTCGCGATGGGTCGGCAGGTAGAGCACCACCCGCTCGCCGGCGGCGATGCCGAGCGCCTCGCGGGCCGCGGCCACCTCGGCGTCGGTGGCCAGCGCCAGCCGGTCGTTGCGCGGATAGCCGGTGTCGAGCGACTCGAAGCCGGCCGGGTACGCCCGCTCCCACATCTGGGTGGAGAAGTGGTTGGCGCTGACGCTGTAGTCCCACCGGTCCACCCGGCGCAGCAGCAGGGAGAAGTTCATCGAGGTGGCACCGATCGGGTGCCGCTGCTGGTCCAGGCCCATCACCTTGACCGGCGTGCCGTGGTGGGTCTGCACGTGCACCGAGCCGGGCCGCTTGCGCACGTAGTCGGGGAAGTTCACGTTGTTGATCAGCCACTTCGACCGGGCCAGGGCCCGGTAGTAGCCCCGGGTGCCGGCGACGACGTACGGCACCCCGGGCGGCATGCTCGCCGCCCGGTCCCGACGGACCACCCAGACGCTCTTGATCTGCGGGGCGATCTGCGCCGCCTTGGCGTGGATCGCCGCCGGGTTGCAGCTGTAGCCCCGGTACCAGTACGCGGCGTACAGCGCCAGCGACTCGTCCATCGGCAGCCGCAGCTGCAGCCGGTAGTAGCCACGCAGCAGCGCCCGCCGGCCGGCCCGGGCCAGGTTGATCAGCCGCCGCTTGACCGGCCGGCCGAACCGTCGGCTGATCGAGGGAAGCTTCTTGCGGGCCTGCTGGACGATCCGCAACGCGGCGAAGGTACGCCACCGGTTGGCGGCCAGCAGCCGCCGCTTCAGCCCTTCCACGCCGTCCGGCTGTGGGTAACCGCCGGCCGGCAGCCGCCGCTGGTAGTCGTCGTGTGCCCGGGCGAAGAACTTCCGGTGCAGCTCGAGGGGCAGCCGACCGCCGTGTCCCAGCACCATCAGATAGTGGGAGATCATCAGGCCGAACAGCTCGGGCCGGACCGGATCGGCCTGCGGGCCACGGGCGTCCAACCAGTCGAAGGTGTGGCCCCAGTGGTCGAACATCTCGAAGTGCCGGGCGCTGCGGGTCCGGGTGATCGCCCCGGTGCGGCGCTGCCGGTAGTTGACGCACGCCCGGTCGAGTACGGTGACCCGCTCGGCCGCGACCAGTAGCGGGAAGGTGAACGAGACGTCCTCGTACCAGCCCGCCTCGAACCGCAGCCCGAGATCGACCAGGAACTCCCGACGGGTGACCTTGTTCCAGGCGGTGTGCAGGACCTTGAGCGTCTCCGGCCGGGTCCGTACGTCGAACACCTCGGCGCCGGGCGAGGTCGGGAACGCCTGGCGCAGCGCGCTACCCGCGTGGTAGTTGTTCCAGAAGACCCGTACGTGGTCGACGATCAGTACGTCGGGGGTGGTGTCGCGGAGTCGGTTGGCGACCGCCCGCAGCGCACCGTCGGTCAGCCAGTCGTCGCTGTCCAGGAACCAGACGTACTCGCCGGTCGCCGCGTCCAGCCCGGCGTTTCGGGCCTTACCCAGGCCGACGTTGGCCGGTAGCGACAGCACGGTCAGCCGGGGGTCGCGGGCGGCGTACTCGGCGAGGATCTGCCCGGAGGTGTCCGGCGAGCAGTCGTCGACCGCGATCACCTCGACGTCGGTGAACGACTGCCCGAGGATGGAGTCAAGGCACTCCCGCAGGTAGCCCTGCACCTTGTACACCGGCACAACGATACTGATCAACGTCATCGGTCATCACCTGCGATCGTGCCGGCGGGGCGGCCGGCGGGGTGGAGGGAGGGAGCCGGACCTACCGGCATGGCCGGCGGCCGGCGGGGTGCCGGAATCCGGGCGACGGCGCCCGGCGGGCGGTGATCCGCTGCTCGATCCGGCGCCGACGGCCGGTGATCGAGCACCGCGGTCACGAGGAAGTGCAGCATCAGGTAGCCGGCGAGCGCGGCTACCACACCGGTGGTCACCGCGACCGGGGTGACCGTCGCGGGCAGCCCGGGGGCGAGCAGCATCGGCCCGGCAGCGGCGGCGGCGAGCAGCAGTGTTCGGCCGTCCCAGCCGAGGCTCCACCGGCGCAGCGGTGGTCCGTCGAGCCGTTTCTCCAGCCGGGCGGTGAGATCGTAGTGGTGCAGGGCGAGGATCAGCAGCAGTCCGTAGGTGACCGCAGCCGGCACGCCGGCGACGACGCCGGCCGCGACGACGAAGAGAAGTTCGGCCGCCCGCAGCGCCGCTGGCACCAGCCAGTCGAGCGCGCCGGTGGCCGGCCGGGCCGCGCTGGCCGCGCCGGCCGCCAGCAGGGCCGCCGCGCCGACGAGGACGGCACCGGCACCGGCACCGGCACCGGCACCGGACAGCATGCCGGTCGCGGTCAGGGCCAGCAGGGTCGCGGCGGTCCCGGCGGCAGCCACCGCGAGGGGCAACTGCCCGGCGGCGGATCGACCGGTCAGCAGATTGGCGATCCGACCGGCCAGGAAGCCGTCGTCGCGGTAGTTCGCGGTGTCCACCGCCGCCAGCACCGGAACCCGCATCGACCGGGCCCGCAGGGTCCGCAGGCCCGCCGTCCAGATGGCCGCGAGCAGCCCCCAGCCGAGTACGGCCCACAGGCTGACCAGCGGGCCGAACAGCACCACGGTGACGGCGATCAGCGCCCACCGCTCGCCGATCGGGAAGACGATGGTCCGTTTCGCCCAGTAGATCGGCGAGCGTGGCGCGGCGAGCACCCGGTCGGAGGCCTGGCTGAGCCGACCGCCGACCCCGACCGCCGACGCGCCGGTGGCCGGCCGGCTCGACGGCCGGTGGGCGGCTTCGTCGTGCAGCGCCCCGTACCAGGCGTCGGTCATGTGCCGGACGGTCTGCAACACGATCGCGGCGGTGGCCAGCACCCACCCGTCGGCCGCCCACCCGTCGGCCGGTCCCGCCTGGTGTACGCCGACGCCGAGCCCCGCGTACACCAGGTACTCCTTGCCCCGGTCGGCGATGGTGTCCAGCCAGCCGCCGAATGCGCTGAACCGGCCGGTGTAGCGGGCCAGTTGGCCGTCGACGCAGTCGAGCACGAAGCCGAGATAGAGCAGGACCGCACCGAGCACCAGCAGCGGCCGGTCGCCTACGGCGAACAGCAGCGCGGCGGCGGCGGCGAACGCGACCGAGATCGCGGTGACCCCGGTCGGGCTCAGCCCGATCCGGGCCGCGACCTTCGCAACTATCGGTGACCAGCTACTCACAAAGTAGGTGGCGAACAGGTCGTCCTGTTCCTTGACCACCAGGCGCAGTCGGGCCCGGTCGGGGTCGACGGCACGGATCCGGGCCTCGGCGTCGGACAGACCGGCCGGGTCGGCCACCCGCCGGGCCACCAGGTGCCGCAGCGGGTACGCCCCGACGGCGGCGCCGTCGGCGACGAACTCGGCGAGGATCGCGTCCAGCGGGTGGGTGCCCGGGGGCAGCCGCCGGGTGGCGGCGGCCCGGGCCGCCGTGGCCAACGCGGGCAGGTCACCGACGCCGACCCGCAGTACGCCGCCGAAGCGCGGAAGCGGCTCGGTGGTGGTCGGGTCGGCGGTGGCCGGCGTCGGGTCGGCGGTGGCCGGGTCGGTGGTGACGGCGACGATCCGACCGCGCAGAGCGCTGACGGCGGCGACCCGACCACCAGCGGAGCCGTCCGCAGCGGGCAGCAGCAGCGCCCGGGTGGTCCCGGCCGGTGCCACGGAGAGCAGTCGAATCACCTCGGTGTGGGCGACCACGTCGGTGGCGCACAGCAGGACCGGTCCGACGGCCCGCTCGACGATGTCGGCGACGGTAGCCAGCTCCGCTGTCCGCGCCTCGTCGGCACAGGCCGCCACGAGCTGCTCCCGAAGATGGTCGTCAAGCGACGATCCACTTACTGTGCGCAACTTTCCGGGATCGGCGCTGGTCGAGGTGGCAGAAGCCCGGTTCGCCGAAATCAGGATCGCCAGTGTCACATTCGCGCGCTTCCGTCTAGACGAGCGCGCGAGGCGCTCCGAGGGGTGGCGTCGCCCGAGGGCGCCGACGCGGGTGGGGGCACCGTCGGTGTGGGCAACGCCGGCAAGATTAGCAGTCGGTGAACAATGCGGGTAGCTCGCACGTCCGCGAGATGACGCCGCTCTGGCGCGACCCCCTGAATGATCTTGAATCGGTCAGGGTAACGCCGTACGGGAGCCGCACCGCGAATCGGTCCGTGGACCGAGGGCGCCGCGTCCCGACGCGCCTACCGTGGAATGTGGCAGACCGGCCAGCAACGACACCCGAAGGAGCGTCCGATGAGCCGCAAACTGGTACGTCCCCGCAACGGACGGATGATCGCCGGCGTCTGCGCCGGGCTCGGCCAACGGTTCGGCATCTCAGCGGGAATGGTGCGGTTGATCTTCCTGCTCTCCCTGCTGCTGCCCGGCACCCAGGTGATCATTTACCTGGCGCTGTGGATCGTGATGCCGAACGAGGACCGTAACCTCGCCACGTCGTACTGAGCACCCGTCCCGGGCACCGCCCGGCCCGGAGACTGCCGACGACCCGCCCCGTGGGACGGCCGACGACGGGTCACCGACGGACCGTGACGACAACCTGTCCCGGCAGGTCGTCGCGGACCACCCAGTACCGTTCGTCGAACTGGTCGCGGTGGAACCGCAGGTCCTGCCAGATCAGCTCGTCGCCGTCCCGGGTCAGGACGAAGACGTCGATCGGTCCGAACCCGGTCGCCGCCGACTCGGCGGCGAACGCCGCCGGGTCGTCCTGGTCGGCCAGGTCGCGCAGCTCGGCCCGGCGTTCGTCCCAGCGGGACAGGGTGCCCGCCGCGGTCCGGTCGTTGCTCAGGTAACCGGGCCACGGCAGGTACGAGAAGAGCCGTTCGTCGACGCTGAGGGTGACCCGGTCCGGGTCCGGCCCGGTGACCTGCTCGACCGCTCGACGTACCGGCTCGACCGGGAACCAGTCGGCGCGGCCGGTGTCGGGCGCGTACCGGGGATGGCCGCCGCCGGGCAGCGGCTCGGCGTGCGCGGCCGTCGCGTACCCCGAACCGGAGCCGTTGGTGCCCGGCATCCAGTTCGTGGAGTAGACCGGTACCGCCCAGGCCAGCAGCACCGCCAACGGCACGCCGGCCAGCCCGACCGGTGGGCTGATCTGCAGCCGGCGCAGCAGCAGCGGCACCACGTGCACCAGGGTCAGCACCCCGGCGACGGCCAGCACCACGCCGTACAGCCGGGCCGTGTAGTGCGCGAAGGCGGTGTGCCCGGTCAGCACGAACCGCACCATCGACAGCAGCCGGTAGGCGAACGCGCCAGCGGCGATCAGCAGCAGCGGCCGGGCCCACCAGGTCGACCGGACCAGCCACACCAGGCCCACCATGCCGGCCAACTGCAGACCACGCAGCGGCAGGTCACCCCGCTCCAGGAACGGCAGCAGACCATCGAGGTAGTACGGCGACACGAACAGGTCGGAAACCAGCTGTCCGCCACCGCCGGTGGTCAACGCCCTCAGGTACGGCAGCACGTACCACGCCGACGACACGGTGGCGACCGCGGCGACCAGCAGCAGTCGCCGCAGGTACGCCCACCGGTCCGGCTCAGCCCGCCAGGCCGACCCGACGATCACCGCGAGGCCGAGCGCCGCGTAGACCAGCCAGGCCTGGTAGAGCACCACCAGCAGGCCCCCGAGCAGTCCGGAGGCCAGCCAGTGCAGCCGGCTGCGCGGCGGACGGGTGAAGGTCTCCAGCACCCACGGGATGAAGATCATCAAAGCCAGGACCTCGTACGCCTTCCGCGGGTCGGACCAGGCCAGCACCCCCACGCAGGAGATCGCTAGCGCCGTCCAGGGACCCACCTGGCGGCGCCACAGCAGGAATCCGACCAGCACCGACGCCGAGACGAACAGCACCTCGGCGTCGCCGAGCAACCGCCAGGCCGGCTGGTCGAGCAGCACCGCCGCCCGGCCGACCAGCCAGGCGTACAGCGGCGGGTACTCCGACGGCAGCCCCGGCACCGTGGTGTCCGCGCTGGCCACGGTGACCGTGTACCGGGTGGCGGTGGCGGTCATCCGCAGCATGTCCCCGGACAGGCCGCCGAAGCCGAACGGGGTGCCGTACAGCGCGGCCCGCAGGATCAGCGCCAGCCAGGCGGAGGCCAGGCCGGCGCTGACTCCGGCCAGTGCCGGCATCGCGGCCGGCACCCATCGCCGGACGGCGGCAGCGGCCAGTCCGCCGAGGCAGACCAGCAGCAGGCCGCTGGCGACCGGCAGCGCCCGGCCGGCCACCGTGAATGGGTCAACGCGCGCCACCGACGGCAGCACGACCGCCACCGGCGTGGCCACCAGCCAGGTCAGTACGGCGAGCGGTCCCGGCCGGTCGGCCAGGGACCGCAACCGGGCGATCCAGGTCCGGCCCGGCCCGGGTTCCGGCTTCGGTTCCGGTTTCGGTTCCGGTTCCGGTCTACGAGATCCGTCCGGATTGTCCTGCTCCGGGATCCGGTCCGACGCCTCCCGGCCTTGCGCGCCTGCCTCCCGGCCGGGTGAACCTACCCCCCGGCCGCTCGGCTCGCCGGTGCCGGCCGGGGATGTCTCGACAGTCATGGTGCTCCGCGGAACCGTTCGTCATCGTGACGCGCCGACCGTGTCGTGTAGCGGCGGGCCGTCCTGGTCAGTGGGTGCTGACCACCAGCGGGCCGAGCTCCGAGGTCTGCTGATCGGCCACGGCGACGGAGACCCGCCGCAGGCTGAGCAGGCTGGAGAAGAGCCCGGCGAAGATCAGTGTCGCGCCGAGGCCGATCGCGGTCGAGGAGGGCAGCACTACCCGCATGGTGTCACTCGCGTCCTGGGCGCCGAAGCCGGTCGCACCCCAGGTGGCCACCGCCAGGATGGTGCCGGCCAGACCGAGCAGGATCAACGCGATCCCGCCGGCCGTGCAGGTCTCCAGTCTGACGTACCGGCTCCACCGGTCGGATTGTCGCAGGTCGGTGATGCCCTCGTATCTGCCGTAGATCAGCGCGAACGCTCCGAAGAGCAGCAGCTGTGCGCCGGCGAGCATGGCGAGACAGGTGTAGACGAGGGTGCTGACGTCGAAACCGATCCCGCCGACGACCAACGGGCCGACGGCCAACGTGACGGTGCCGATCAGGCCGACCGTGAACAGCACCGCACCGGGCCAGATCAGCATCTTTCGGGGGGCGAACACCAGCAGGAACCGCAGGTGACGCCAGCCGTCCCGCCAGGTCCGCAGGTGGGGTGGCCGGCTCCGGCCGTCGGGACGGAGGGTGGTCGGCACCTCGGTGATGTCGTAGCCGTTGAGCGCGGCCCGGACGACCAGTTCGGAGGCGAATTCCATGCCCGGCATGCACAGCTGCAACTGCCGGACCCGGTCCCGGTTGAAGCCGCGGATCCCGCAGTGAAAATCACCCACATTCAGGTTGAACAGCCGACGGCCGAGCCAGGAGAGCACCGGGTTGCCGAGATGACGGTGCAGAAACGGCATCGCGCCGTCGGCTATACCGCCGCGGAACCGGTTCCCCATCACCACGTCCCGACCGCGCCGCAATTCATGAATGAAAGGTCCAAGATCGGAAAGGTCGTACGAGTCGTCGGCGTCGGCCATGATGACGTACCGACCACGGGCCTGCTCGACGCCGTTGATCAGTGCTCCGCCATAGCCGCGCATCGGAGCGTGCGACACCCGGGCGCCGGCGCGTACGGCAATTTCCTGTGAGCCGTCGGTGGAGCCGTTGTCGCTGACCAGGACCTCACCCCGGACCCCGAGCTCGTCGAGGGACCGGCGGGCCTTGCGGATGCACACCTCCAGCGTCTCCGCCTCGTTCAGACACGGCAGAAGGACCGTGACCTCGACCTCGTCGTTGCGCACCGAACGCGCCACGGGTGCACCCCCGAATTAGAGACTGACCACAGTCAGGCCGCCGTACCAGTCATGAGTCGATTTCATTGTCTGGCCCGCCGTTACTGCGGATCCGGCCCTCGACTGCACTCTAGCGCGACCCATGCGGAACGAGTGCCCACCCCTGGACAGAAAACGCCGGACCGAAGGATGATTCGGTCCGGCGGATCACCCACCCGTTACGGGCGGTTTGAGCTTGCGAAAATGTCTATGGCGTCACAAAGGTGACTGAGATTTCCTCGTATCCCAGGGAGCGCAACAGCCCCGTGAGCATCTTGCGGGTGTTCTCCTCGGCCCGCCCGGCGATCCCGCTCTCCCGGGCGGCGGCCGCGATCCGGTCCTCGGCCAACTGGTAGACCTGCTGCCGCCGGTTCGGGTCACCGCCGAACACCTCACCGAGACGGTTGAACAGGCCACGCTCCTCGGCGAAGACGTAACTGTTGTCGAGATCGAGATCCGCGTCGGTCAACTGTGGGGCCGGCAACTCGATTTGCGCAGAAAGCCCATCTTCAGAGGTAGATATGGCTTCCTCGCCGATTTGCCCGAAATCGACGTAAGCCTCGACCGTTCCGACCCCGACGAACAGCGTCCGTTCGTTGAGCAGGAAATCGGGCACGTACCGTCGGTCCTGCTCAAGGTCGACGACGACCTGGTAGTTGCCCTCCGCCGCGACGAACCGGCTGAGATCCTGGATCGACTGCAGCACCGGCGGCTGAGTGCGATCGGTCTCCTGTTGGGCGAATGGGTTGCGCCAGCTCGGCAGCAGCCCGGCGGCCTGGGTCGACAGCAGCAGCACCGCGACCAGGCCGACGATGGCGGCGAGCCCGAGCAGCCCGCGCCGACGCCCGCCGGACTCCGACGGCGGCGTAGCCGGCTCGGCCGGCTCCGACGAACCGTCGGGATATTCCGGAAATTCCCGAGTAGGAGTGTTGACATCGCCGCTACGGGACATCCCCATCACCGTCCTCACCAGACGCCGGCCCACCGCCGGGACGTCTGGATTCACCGTACGGCCCCGGTACGACAACCGCATCCGGAGCCGGCCGGCGGATCATCGCGCCCGACGGACGAATCGGGCCGGCCGGCAAGGTCAGGCCGGCAAGGTCAGCCGGCGGCCCGCTGCTGGATGAGCAGGTACACCCGGGCGTGGATCTGGTTGCGCTGCTGGAGCGCGGCCCGCAGGGCCCGGTGCAGGCCGTCCTCCAGGTAGAGACCGCCGTTCCACTGGACCACGTGCGGGAAGAGGTCGCCGTAGAACGTCGAGTCCTCGGCGAGCAGCTTGTCCAGCGCCAGCTCCCGCTTGGTGGTGATCAGCTGATCGAGCCGCAGCGGGCGGGGCGGAATCTCCGCCCACTGCTTCAGGGTCAGACCGTGCTCAGGGTAAGGACGACCGTCCCGCACCGCTTTGAAGATCACGACGGCGCGCTCCTCCCATGTCGCCTACCGAACCGTCTGTCTGCCGAACCGCCACCCGCCGGCCGGACGCCACCGTACGTCGGCGCGTCTGCCAGCGTAGCGACCTGCCGCGACCAACCGGAGCGATCCTGCGGCCCGTACCGCAGCGTCACCGCCCGCAACCGGCCCCGGTCAACCGTCCCACCGGCCACGATGAACCACCTCGTCGACCGGACGGCGACCGCGACGCAGCGACGGGGAACGCGTGTCCGGTGCCCGGTAGCCGACGGTGATCGCACCGATCGGGACGAACTCGTCCGGCACGCCGAACGCCTCCCGGAAACTCGGCGTGCGCTCCGGCGGGATGCCGAAGAAGCAGGCTCCGAGCCCTTCGTCCACGGCGGTCAGCAGCATCAGCAGCGCGGCGAACCCGGTGTCGATGTGCCAGTACGGCACCGGCCAGCGCGCCTCGTCGCGGTCGGTCCAGCCCTTGTCCGGCTGGGCGTACCGGTCCAGGTACGCCGACCGGTTGGCGTGCGGGACGATGATCAGCGGCGCCTGGGTCATGCCGGCCAGCCAGCGGCTGCGCCGCTCGGTGTCCGGGTCCGCCGCCACCGGGGTGGTCGCCGCCCAGAACGCCGACCGGTCGTCCGGCCGGTCCAGCACCAGGAAACCCCAGCCCTGGGAGAACCCGGCCGACGGCGCGTGGATCGCGTGCTCCAGCAACCGGTCGACGATCTCGGGCGGTACCGGGCGGTCCGGGTCGTAGTTGCGGACCATCCGCCGCCGGCGTACCGCGTCGCGGAACTCCATCACCGACCCTCCGGCCCCGGTCCCGCCGGGTCCTGCCCCGGACGGATGCCCCAGCTCGCCTGCCAGGTCTCGGCCGGCGCCAGAACGATCAGATCCCGCCCGGACCGGAACGCGTCCGGCGGGCAGGTCATCGGCTCGACCGCCACCGACCGCCGGTAGCGCGGCTCCGCCAGGGTGTCCCCGCTGAACAGCTGCCACCAGCCGAAAGCGGAGTCGGCCCAGAGCGTCACGCCGGCCGAGCCGTCCTGGTTGGACAATTGGACGGCGGAGCCGCCCGACGGATCCCGGTCGAGATCACCGAACGCGGTGTCCAGCACGACCGGGCCGATCCGCCGCGGCTTGGTGAAGTCGTACTCGCCACCGGCCACCTTCGCCGCGCCGATCGGCAGCAGCCGGCCGTCCACCAGCAGCCGGCTGCGGGCCGGCAGGTGCAGGGTCAGGTCGTCGACGACGGTGTCCGGCAGCCGCAGGTACGGATGGACCCCGAGCCCGAACGGTGCCGGCTCGGCGCTGGCGTTGGTCACCTGATGGGTCACCCGCAGTCCGTCGGCGCCGACCGCCCACCGGGTACGCAGCACCAGCGACCACGGGTAGCCGGGGTGCGGGAAGAGGGTGCAGCCGACCACCACTTCGTCGGCTGTCTTGGAGATCAGGTGCCAGGGCAGCCAGCAGACCAGCCCGTGCAGCGCGGTGTGCCGGTCCGGCTCGGACAGGTGCAGCTGCCGGGTGACCTCGGCGAAGGTGTAGCGGCCGTCCCGGATCCGGTTCGGCCACGGAGCCAGGACCTGGCCGGCACCGCCGACACAGAGCTCGTCCTCGGCGTACCCGTCGACGTAGTCGACCCCACCGGCGCGGTACGCCCGCAGCCCGCCACCCACCTCGACCACGACGGCCTCGTGCCCGTCCGCCGCAATCGTCCACTGCGCTCCGGACGGCGGGCCCGGACGTGCATCGACGTTGTCCATGCGGCGACGATAACGGTTCAATCCAGCTCGCGGGTCACCCGCCGGCCAGTGATCCACAATAGCTAAGAGTAAATTAAAGGTTGCGCTACGGCGCGATCCGCTCGATCGACCAGCCACCGGCGGCGTCCCGGCGGTACCGGAACCGGTCGTGTAGCCGGTCGGCCCGGCCCTGCCAGAACTCGACGGTCCACGGCGTCACCAGCAGGCCGCCCCAGTGCGGCGGCGGGGGCACCACGGTCGGCTCCGGGAACCGCCGCCGGGCGGCAGCCAGACCGGCGTCGACCGCCGCACGGTCCGGCACCACCCGCGACTGTGGGCTGGCCCACGCGCCGAGCTGGGAGCCGCGCGGCCGGGTGGCGAAGTACGCCTCGGTCTGCGCCCGTGGGACCGGTGCCACCACCCCGCGTACCTCCACCTGTCGGGACATCGCGAACCACGGAAAGAGCAGGCTGACCGAGGGATTGTCGGTGGTCTCGGTGCCCTTGCGGGACCGGTAGTTGGTGAAAAAGACGATTCCCGACTCGTCGTACCCTTTCATCAGCACCGTCCGGGTGCTGGGTCGCCCATCGACGTCGGCCGTGGCCAGCACCATCGCATTCGGCTCCGGCAACCCGGCCGCCACCGCGTCGGCGAACCATCGGGCGAACTGGGTGTGCCAGTCGATGGCGAGGTCGCGGCGACGCAGTTCCGGGGCACCGCGATAGTCACGACGCGTCAGACCCGGCCGTGGTGTGTCTCCCGTCACGTCGCTCTCCTGAACTAGGGCTACCCCTGGCACCGAACTTACGCTGGGTACCCACCAGGCACGAACAACCGGTCACCGACCGGGGCACGAACGACCAGTCACCGCAGCACACGGACGTCAGTGAAAGCCGTTCAGGGCAGCCTGCAGCAGTTCTACCCGGGCGCTCGGGCAGCACCGCCAAATCCCCACCAGGAGAGCCACATGTCCGACTTCAAACCGGGTCTCGAAGGTGTGATCGCATTCGAGACCGAAATCGCCGAGCCTGACAAGGAGGGCGGTGCCCTACGGTACCGCGGCGTCGACATTGAGGATCTGATCGGACAGGTCTCCTTCGGCAACGTCTGGGCACTGCTGGTCGACGGTCGGTTCGGGCCGGGTCTGCCGCCCGCCGAGCCGTTCCCGGTGCCGGTGCACTCCGGCGACATCCGGGTGGACGTGCAGTCGGCGGTCGCCATGCTCGCCCCGTACTGGGGGCTGTCCCAGTTGCTCGACATCTCGGACGAGCAGGCCCGCGCGGACCTGGCCCGGGTGTCGGTCACCGCGTTGTCGTTCGTCGCCCAGTCGGCCCGTGGGCTCGGTCTGCCGGCCGTGCCGCAGAAGGAGATCGACAAGGCGCAGACCATCGTCGAGCGGTTCATGCGCCGGTGGCGTGGCGAGCCGGACCCGCGGCACGTCAAGGCGGTCGACGCTTACTTCATCTCCGCCGCCGAACACGGCATGAACGCCTCCACCTTCACCGCCCGGGTGGTCGCCTCCACCGGAGCCGACGCCGCCGCCTGCATCTCGTCGGGCATCGGCGCGCTCTCCGGACCGCTGCACGGTGGTGCCCCGTCCCGGGTGCTGCACATGATCGAGGGTGTGGAGCGCAGCGGCGACGCCGAGTCGTACGTCAAGGGCGTGCTCGACCGCGGCGAACGGCTGATGGGGTTCGGTCACCGGGTGTACCGGGCCGAGGACCCGCGCGCCCGGGTGCTGCGCCGTACCGCCAAGGAGCTCGGCGCGCCCCGTTACGAGGTGGCCGAGGCGCTGGAGAAGGCCGCCCTGGAGGAGCTGCACAACCGCAAGCCGGACCGGGTGCTGGCGACCAACGTCGAGTTCTGGTCGGCGGTGGTGCTCGACTTCGCCGAGGTGCCGGCGCACATGTTCACCTCGATGTTCACCTGCGCCCGGATGGGCGGCTGGAGCGCCCACATCCTGGAGCAGAAGCGGCTCAAGCGGCTGGTCCGTCCGTCCGCCCGGTACGTCGGCCCGCAGCCGCGCAAGCCGCAGCAGGTCGCCGGCTGGGACGCGGTCCCGCACGACGTCTGATCCGACGCCGGCCCGGGGGATGTGGGGCACGCCTCAGTCGCAGACGTGGGACCACACCCCGGGGCCAGCCGGTCGGGTGCGAGGATTGGTCGACCCGTAGCGCATCTGGAAGGACTGCTGACCACCGTGGCTGACGTTGCGACCATCCGCATCCCAGACGAGATCAAGCCCGCCGACGGCAGGTTCGGCTGCGGCCCGTCGAAGGTCCGCCCGGCAGCCGTCGAGGCGCTGTCCGAGGTCGCCACCAGCTACCTGGGCACCTCCCACCGGCAGAAGACCGTCCGTGACGAGGTCGCCCGGCTGCGGCGCGGCATCGCCGAGTTCTTCGCGCTGCCCGAGGGCTACGAGGTGATTCTCGGCAACGGCGGTACCACCGCGTTCTGGGAGGTCGCCACGTTCGGTCTGGTCCGCGACCGGGCGCAGTTCGCCAGCTTCGGCGAGTTCGGGGCGAAGTTCGCCAAGGCGGTACGCGACGCGCCGTTCCTCGGCGAGCCGACGGTGCACAAGGCCGAGCCGGGCAGCGCCCCGGCGCTGGTCGCCGAGGCGGGCGTCGACGTCTACGCGACGCCGCACAACGAGACCTCCACCGGGGTCGCGGTGCCGATCCGGCGGGTCGCCGGGGCCGACGACGGTGCGCTGATGCTGGTCGACGCCACCTCCGGCGCCGGTGGCCTGGAGGTCGACCCGACCGAGACCGACGTCTACTACTTCGCCCCGCAGAAGTGCTTCGGCTCGGACGGCGGCATCTGGCTGGCCCTGATGTCGCCGGCCGCCCTGGACCGGGCCGCCCAGGTCAAGGCGTCCGGCCGGTACATCCCGGCGTTCCTGGACCTGGTCACCGCGATCGACAACTCGCGGTTGGAGCAGACCTACAACACCCCGGCGCTGGCGACGATCTTCCTCGCCGCCGAGCAGACCGACTGGATGACCGCCCAGGGTGGGCTGGCCTGGGCGGCGAAGCGCACGGCGGAGAGCGCGGCGGCGATCTACGGCTGGGCTCAGCGGTCCGCGGTCGCCACCCCGTTCGTCACCGATCCGGCGCTGCGGTCCAACGTGGTGGCGACGATCGACTTCGTCGACGCAGTGGACGCCTCGAAGGTCGCCAAGGTGCTGCGGGCCAACGGCATCGTGGACACCGAGCCGTACCGCAAGCTCGGCCGCAACCAGCTGCGGGTGGCGCTGTTCCCGGCGATCGACCCGGCCGATGTCGAGGCGTTGACCGCCTGCGTCGACTTCGTGATCGAGCGGCTCTGAGGCATATCGGGTGATAAAGCCGGTTCGGCGTTGATTGTCGCCGAACCGGCTGGTTTGCTCTAGGATGACGATCAACCGCTGACCATCCGTGATCGATCGTGATCGCCGCCGCTCGATCACCGTTCACCACCACCGTCCACTACCCGACTCGCCCAGCCGGGCGGATCGGGGCAGCTCACTCGACATGCCCGGCGTGGCCTACTCCCATCGGGTGGCATATCGGCGTACCGTGTGCGGAGGACGTCGCGGGCGGGTCGACCTTGCGGCGTGGGGCAGCTCAGCGGGACGGAGGCAACGCGATGCGCCCGGTACGCTTCGTCGCCCTCTCCGAGGACGGTCAGGCCTTGGTCCTCGCTGACGAGGTCGGCCGACTGCTCGCCCTGCCGATCGACGACCGTGTCTCCACCGCCGTGCAGGCCGACCCGGACAGCTCGACCACGCTGACCGTGGCCAGCCAGCCCGGCGATCCGCAGCCGTCGCTGTCCCCCCGGGACATCCAGGCCCGGATCCGGTCCGGCGAGTCGGCCGACGACGTCGCCCGCATCGCCGGCGTGCCGGTCGACCGGGTGCTGCGCTACGCCGGACCGGTGCTGCAGGAGCGGGCCATGCTCGCCCAGCACGCCCGGCGTACCAGGCTGAAGAACTCCGACAAGGGTGCCCCGCTCGCCGAGGTCGTCGACGGCCGGCTGGCCCAGCACGGCATCGACGCGGAGAAGATCTCCTGGGACGCGTACCGGCGCGACGACGGCACCTGGCGGATCATCGCCACCTGGCCGTCCGGCAAGGCCACCGCCCAGGCCATCTGGGAGCTCGACAAGAGCCGCCAGGTGATCTCGCCGCACGACGACATGGCGCAGTACCTCTGCACCGAGCGGCCCACCCAGATCCTCGGTCAGGAGCCGGCGCCGGAGCGGGGCGGGCACGCGCTGCCCGGTCCGTCGCGTGCCGAGCCGGGCCGGGGCGGCGGGCACGGCCTCCCGGCTGCCCCGGGTGACCAGCCACGACCCAGCCGGGACCCGATCCGGGCCGGGCGGGACGCGCTGCTCGCTTCGCTGGACCGACCGCTCGGTTCGGCGGCCGGTCGCGGCCTGGAGCCGGCCGCCAACGCCGAGACGCCCCGGCAGCGACCGGTGGCCGGTGGTGCCGCCGCCCTGCTCGGCGGTGGCGCGGGTTCCGCCTTCGATGACGACGCCGACGCACCCAAGGAGGTCCCAGCGGTGCCGTCCCTGGCGGTGCTGCGGCCCGGGCGCGCCACGTCCGGTGCCACCGAGACCCCGGCCGACAGTTCCGGTAAGCCCCGAAAGCGGCTGCCGAGCTGGGACGACGTCCTGTTCGGCAGCGGCCCGGCCGACCGCGCGAGTTCCTGACCCGTCGGGCGGGTCGGCCAGGGCCTGCTGGTCGGCGGCCGCGTGACATGTTAGAGCGATGGAGTACACCAACCTCGGCCGCACCGGCCTGTCCGTGAGCCGGTTGTGTCTCGGCACAATGAACTTCGGACCGCAGACCGACGAACCCGACAGCTTCGCGATCATGGACCGGGCCCTGGAACACGGGATCAACCTCCACGACACCGCGAACGTCTACGGCTGGCACCTCGGCGCAGGCGCCACCGAAGAAATCATCGGTCGCTGGTACGCCCAGGGTGGTGGCCGGCGGGACAAGGTCGTGCTGGCCACCAAGGTGTACGGCAAGATGGGCGACTGGCCCAACGAGCAGGGCCTGTCCGCCCGGCACATCGTCCGCGCATGCGAGGACTCGCTGCGCCGGCTGCAGACCGACTGGATCGACCTCTACCAGATGCACCACGTCTCCCGGCAGACCCCGTGGGAGGAGATCTGGCAGGCGATGGAGACCCTGGTCGCCCAGGGCAAGGTGCTCTACGTCGGCTCGTCGAACTTCGCCGGCTGGCACATCGGCGCCGCGCAGCAGGCCGCCGCCCAGCGCAACTTCCTGGGCCTCGTCGCCGAGCAGTGCATCTACAACCTGTTGACCCGGTACGTCGAGCTCGAGGTGATTCCGGCCGCCCAGCACCATGGGCTCGGCATCATCCCCTGGTCCCCGCTGCACGGTGGGCTGCTCAGTGGTGCCATCCGTAAGGAGGCCACCGGCGAGAGCGCCCGGTCGGCCAGTGGCCGTTCCGTTGCCGCGTTGACCGAGCATCGGAGCACCATTGAGGCGTACGAGGAGTTCTGCGCCGAGCTGGGACACGACCCGACGGACATCGCGCTGGCCTGGTTGCTCTCCCGGCCCGGGGTGGCCGCGCCGATCATCGGTCCGCGGACCGTCGCCCAGTTGGACAGTTCACTCCGGGCGTTCGATGTCGTTCTCGACGACAGCGCCCTGGCCCGGCTGGACGAGCTCTTCCCGCCGGTCGGGCGTGGCGGGCCGGCCCCGGAAGCCTGGGCCTGGTGACTGCGAAACCACAGACCTGGTCAACCACGACTTCGGGTCAGGCCCGGGCGGCACCGGCGTGGGCCGGCGCGGGTTGGGCGGGCAGTACGTAGAGCCGGGGCATCGGCGCCCACCTCAGCCGCAGCCGGCCGCCGGTGCGCCGCAACTGCCAGGCCAGCGCGGCGGCGGCGGTCAGGAAGGACAGCAGGCCGCCCAGCCAGATGCTGGCCCCGGCTCCGAAGCGCTCGGCGACCCAACCGATGATCGGTGCGCCGACCGGGTTGGTACCCAGGAAGACCAGCACCCACAGCGACATCACCCGCCCCCGGAAGGCCGGGTCGACGCCGAGCTGCACCCGCTGGTTGGAGGCCTGCGCGAAGTAGACCATGAAGAATCCGGTCGGCAGCAGCAGGAGCACCACCAGCCAGTACGTCGGGGCCAGCCCGACCAGGGTGCCGAGGCCGGCGAAGGTCAACGCGCTGCCCAGCACGACGTAGACCGACGGCCGGTCGCGCCGGCCGCTGGCAGCGAGGGCACCGGCCAGCGCGCCGACCGCGAGCGCCGTGGTGAACAGCCCGAACGACGCCGCGCCGGTCTCGAACACCGTCTTGGCCAACGCGGCGAGGGTCAGCTGGAAGTTGAACAGCAGCAGGCCGAGCACGGCCATCAGGGCCATCGGCAGCATCAGGTCGGGGCGGCGGGCGACGTAGCGCAATCCGTCGACCACCTTGGCGGCGTCCCGCTGCGCTCCGACCGGCAGGCCGACCCGGTGCAGTTCGCCGGAGCGCATCCGGACCAGTCCGACCAGCGGGGCCGTCGACGCGAGCGCGCTGATCAGGAAGACCGGCCCGACGTCGAACGCCGCGATGGCCAGTCCGGCCACGGCCGGGCCGACGATCCGGGCGGTGTTGAACGTCGCCGAGGACAGCGCGAGGGCGTTGGGCAGCAGCGGGGTGCCGACCAGTTCGGAGACGAACGCCTGCCGGACCGGGGTCTCCAGGGCGTTGCCGACACCGAGCAGACCGGCGAAGACGAAGACGTGCCAGAGCGCCACCACGCCGGTCAGCACCAGCACGCTCATCACCAGGGCGAGCACGCACCAGATGGCGTTGGCGACGAACAGCAGCAGCCGCTTGTCGTAGCGGTCAGCGAGCCGACCGAAGATCAGGGTGAACAGCAGCACCGGGGTGAACTGGAGGGCGACGACCACTCCGAGTGCGGTGGCGGAGTCGTCCGACAGCTGCAGGACGAGCCAGTCCTGCGCGATGAACATCATCCACACACCGATCAGCTTGATCAGCTGCCCGGTGGCGAAGATCCGGTAGTTACGGACCTGTAGGGACTGGAAGGTGGTGTTCAGTGTCGCCCGCACTCGGGGTGCGCCTCCTCGGATCGTACGCGTCATCCACATGGGACGAAGCGGACCCGGTGGCGACTGTCGCGTCAGCCGCGGGCGACCTGCTGCAGGATCTCCGCCGCCTGCCGTAACGTGTCCCGTTCGGCAGGGCTCAGCGCGGCGAGCCGGGTGGCGAGCCACTCGTCACGTACCCGTTCGAACCCGGCGATCACCGCCCGGCCCGACTCGGTTGCCGACAGGATCACCTGCCGGCCGTCGGTCGGGTGCGGGGTGCGTTGCACCAGTCCGCGCTCCTCGAGCTTGGCGACGATCCTGGTCATCGTCGGCGGTTGGACCCGCTCGATGTCGGCCAGCTCCCGCGGCGTCATCGCACCGGCCAGCTCCAGGCTGGTGAGCGCGGACAGCTGGGTGACCGTCAGATCGCCGACCGGCCGGGCCCGTCGGACCCGCCGGTTGAGTCGGGTGATGGCATCGCGCAGGGACGTCGCCAGTTGCGCGGCCGCGACCTGCTGCTCTCCCATCACCGCCCACTCCGTCACGTTCGTTAGCCTAACTAACGAACACCCCGATCGACCAGCCGTTATGACCACCGTCACCGGCGGCACCAGGGTACCGCCGGTGCCGGCAGACGAAGCGACGAGGCGGCCGGCTCAGCCGATCAGCAACTCCAGCGGGTGCCGCAGGAAGTAGAGGGTGAACAGCACCGCCACCCCGTACAGCAGCGGATGCACCTGCGCCGCGCGGCCCTTCACCAGCTTGATCAGCACGAAGGTGATCACCCCCGCGCCGATCCCGTTGGAGATCGAGTAGGTGAACGGCATCAGCACGATGGTGAGAAACGCCGGGATGGCGATCTCGTAGTCGGTCCAGTCGATGGTGCGCACCGCGGTCAGCATCAGGAAACCGACTACCACCAGCGCGGTCGACGCCGCCTCGAACGGCACCACCTCGACCAGCGGGGACAGGAAGACGGCCAGTAGGAACAACCCGCCGGTGACCAGGTTGGCCGCTCCGGTCCGGGCGCCCTCCGCCACCCCGGCGGCGCTTTCGATGTACGAGGTGTTGCTCGACGTACTCGCCATGCCGCCCGCCGCCGCCGCGATCGAGTCGACGACCAGGATCTCCTTGGTCCTCGGCGGCATCCCCTCGGCGTCGAGCAGGCCGCCCTCCTGGCCGACCGCGACCATGGTGCCCATCGTGTCGAAGAAGTCGGTCAGCAGCAGGGTGAAGACGAACATCAGGGCGATCAGCCAGGTCGCCGAGTCCCACGCGCCCAGCACGGAAAAGTTGCCGAGCAGCGACAGATCCGGCATACCGAATACCTGGTCGGGCAGGCTCGGCACGGTCAACGCCCAGCCGCCAGGTCGGCCGTCCGGGCCGCCGGCCGGCCCGAACCCGCCGATCGCCTCGACGACGATGGCCAGCACCGTGGAGCCGAGGATGCCGATCAGGATCGCGCCGCGTACCTTGCGGACCACCAGCACCAGGGTGAGCAGCAGGCCGAGCACGAAGACGAACGCCGGCCAGGTGGCGATCATGCCGTTGACGCCCAGGCCGAGCGGCGGCGACGCGGTGCCGCCGGTGACGAACCCGGCGTTGACGAAGCCGATCAACGCGAGGAACAGCCCGATGCCGACCCCGATGGCGGTCTTCAGCTGGGTGGGCACGGCCCGGAAGACGGCGGTACGCAGCCCGGTCAGCACCAGAACCAGGATGATCACGCCCTCGATGACCACCAGGCCCATCGCGTCGGCCCAGGTCATCTGCGGTGCGATCTCGAAGGCGACGAGGGCGTTCACCCCGAGACCGGCGGCCAGCGCCAGCGGGAACCGGGCGACCACCCCCATCAGCAGCGTCATCAACCCGGCGATCAGGGCGGTCGCGGCGGCGATCGCGGGGATCGCCAGCGCGGCGCCCTCGCCGTCGACCGCGCTGCCCAGGATCAACGGGTTGAGCACCACGATGTACGCCATCGTGAAGAAGGTGGCCAGGCCGCCGCGTACCTCCCGGCCGGGGGTGGAGCCGCGGGCGGTGATCTCGAAGAACCGGTCGAACGCGTTACGTGGGCTGCGGTCCGGAGTCGGCCCGGTCGTCTCCGCCGGCACTGTCGCCATGGGTCCTCACAGCTGATCATCAGGTTGACTGGGTTGCGCGCATCGTCTCAGATCAGCTGTTACCGATGGAGGTCCATCCGGTTACGTCCCGCGACATCGCCGTTCCGGCCGCCCACCATCCGGGTCGACCGGCCCGTCGCGGCGGCCTCGATCAACCGGGACGTACGCTGGTAGGGTGCCCGACTCGCCGCCGATGACCCCGCCGGACGCCCCGACCGGCCCGGTGCGGCTGCCGAGGGCACCCCGACCGGCGCCGCTGGACCCACCGATGGTGCCGTTCGCCGTCGGCGGGATGATCGCCTGGGCCGTCGCCGGGCTGGTCTGCCTGCTCGCCCGGGACTGGCTGGCCGACACCGGGCGTACCGACTGGCTCTGGACCTGCCTGGCCGGTTTCCTGCTCGGGCTGCCGGGGCTCGCGGTGATGCTGCGGCACGACGCCAACCGGCGACGGCGCCACGCCGACCAGGTCAGTCGCCAGCCGGGCCCGAACGCACCGTGACCGTCTCGACCTCGCCGTCGTCGTAGACCGTGGGCAGCTCGTCCACCGGGGTTACCGCCGGCCCGGTCAGCGTCTCCGAGTGCGCGCCGCAGCCGTGGTCCACGCTCACCACCCGGCCGTCGTCCGGTGCGTAGACGTTGCCGCACACCCCGAACGCCTGCCGGAGCGCCCCAGCCAGCACCAGGTAGAACCCGCAGGTGCCGCAGCGGGCCGTGTCCGGCGCGGCGACCGAGATCGGCGCCTGCGGGCCGTGCTCGCCGTCGTACCAGCGCTGCGCGGTGTCGGCGCGGCCCTCGCGGGACATCACCCGGCTCCGGCCGAGCCCGAGCTCCCAGGAGACCTCCTCCACGGCCGGATCGTCCGACTGCAGGTAACCCGGCGCGAGCCGGTCATCGTCGAACGACGTCGGCAGCAGGTCACCGACGCCCAGGTCACCGGGCTGCAGCCGGTCGTGCCAGGGCAGCCAGCCCGGAGCCAGCAAGGCGTCCGGGCCGGGCAGCAGCACCGCCTCACAGACGGTCACCTGTCGGCTACGGGACACCCGCGTCACGGTGACCGCCCACCGCCAGCCCTGGTAACCGGCAAGATGGCAGTCGAAAAGGTGGGTCACCAGCCGGTCGCCTTCGGCGACCGCCTGCAGGTGCTCGCCGACCTCGGCGGGATCCACCGCGTCGGTCAGCGCGGCGTACGCCACGTCGACGGCTTTGGCGCAGACCGAGTCGAGGCGGGCGGCACGAGCGGTGCTCCTGGTCACCGTCCCATTGTTGCCTACCGGCCGGCACCGCCGACAGGCACTCCCCCGACGACAGCGACTCGTCGTTGCCCAGCACTCCCCCGCCGACCCGCACTCCCGACCGCGAAAACCGGCACAGCCCGAGACGGGACGGCTGCGGATAGGTGAGGATGGGCGCATGGGGCTGTTTCGCTCGCTCGGGCACACGGCCGGGACCGCCTTCCGCGGCACCCGCGCGGTACTGCGCGGCACGGCGCACAGCGGTCGCTGGGCCGGACACAAGGTTCTGCAGGTACGCCAGCGCGGGGCGGGCGGCGAACCGGGCATGTCCCGCCTGTTCGACCTGCACGCCGCCTCCTGCGCCGGGGACACCCTGATCACGATCGGGCTCGCCGGGACCATCTTCTTCAGCGCGCCGCTCGGCGAGGCCCGCAGCAGCGTGGCGCTCTACCTGCTGGTGACGATGGTCCCGTTCGCGCTGCTGGCCCCGGTGGTCGGCCCGGTACTCGACCACTTCCGGCACGGCCGGCGGTACGCGCTGGCCACCACCATGCTCGGCCGGGCCTTCCTGGCCTGGCTGATCGCCGACCACTTGAACGGGTTCGGGCTGTATCCGGCGGCGTTCGGGGTGCTCGCCCTGTCTCGGGCGTACGGCGTCGGCCGCTCCGCCGCCGTGCCCCGGCTGTTGCCGGCCGGGCTGGGGCTGTCCCAGGCCGGGGCCCGGGCCAGCGTCTACGGCACGATCGCCGGAGCACTGGTCGCACCGCTGGGGCTGGCGGCGTTCTGGTTCGGGCCGCAGTGGCCGCTGCGGGTCGCGTCGGTGATCTTCCTGGTCGGCATGGTCATCGCGCTGCGGCTGCCGCCGCGAGCCGACTCCGAGCCCGCCGAGCGGGTGCCGCGCGCGTTCCGGGTGTTCGGGCTGCGGCGCGGCACCGACCGGCAGCGGATTCTCACCGGAAGCCGGCTGGTGATCGCCACCCTGGTCGGCAGCGGCACGTTGCGCTGCCTCTACGGCTTCCTGCTGCTCTTCCTCGCCTTCGCGATCAAGGCGGGCGATCTGTCCACGGTGGTGTTCGGCCAGCAGCTCGGCGACGAGGGCGCGCTCGGGCTGGTCGGAGCGGCGTTGGCCGCCGGCAGCTTCGCGGCCACCGCGATCGGCAGCCGGATGCGGATCCACCGTCCGCTCGCCCTGCAGTCCAGCGGGCTGGTGATCGTGGCCGGCGTGGGCGTCCTCGCCACCCTGCAGTTCTCGCTGCTGATGGTGGCGCTGTTCTGTTTCGTCACCGCGATCATCAGCGGCATCGCGAAGCTCGCGGTGGACGCCACCATCCAGGAGCGGCTGCCGGAACGGCTGCGGGCCAGCGCCTTCGCCCACTCCGAGACCATTCTGATGCTGTCGTTCGTCGCCGGTGGCGCGTTCGGGCTGATCCCGGTGGACGGCCGGGTCGGTCTCGTCGCGGCGGCCGGCTTCGGCGTACTCGCCGCCGCCCGCGCGATGATCGTCGCCGGCCGGCAGCGCAAGGACCGGCTCAACGGCCGACCGGTCGACGCAGCCGACGACGTCCCGGAAACGCCCGAACCGAGCACCGCCGGATCAGGCGACGCCGACCCCGGTACGGCCGGACCCGGCACGGTTGTCCCGCCACGCGCCCGCCGGTCGATCGTCCCGGCCCGCATCCGGCCACGTCCGCGACCCGCCCCGCCGACGCCGGCACCGCCGGCACCGGTCGGCGCCGGGCAGGGCGGCACCGGCCCGGTCGGCGCCGAGCCGGTCGGCGCCGAGCCGGTCGGCGCCGAGCCGGTCGGCGTCCCGGCCGCCGGCGCACCCGCCGGTCACCGCGACGACGACCGGGCCGACGGCCAAGCCGACGACGACGATCCGACGCCACCCGGATTTCACATCTACCGCCCGTCGTCGACGCTGCGCCGCGCGGCCGAGGACGATCGACCCGACGGGCCGGACGCCGGACGCTGATCCACGAGCAGGTAAGACGCTGATCCACGGGCAGGTGACGGTTGACCGGGCAATGAACCTGCCCGGCGGCCGGTAGGTCCAGGAAGGCGCGGTGGGTAGGGTGCGGCAGGTGCGGATTCTGATCGTGACAGCGGTCGAGGCCGAGGCGGTCGCCCTCCGGCGCGGGATCGCCCCGGTCGGCGGCACGACGGCCGGCAGCGCAGCAGGTAACGGCACGACGGTCGACGCGACAGCGGGCAGCGGCACGACGGTCGACGCAGCCGACCTGGCCGTCGAGGTCGCGGTGGTCGGGGTCGGCTCGGCGGCCGCCGCCGCCGGGACCAGCCGGCAGCTGGCACTCGCGGCGAGCAGCGGACGCCCGTACGACGCGGTGGTCAGCGCCGGGATCGGCGGCGGGTTCCCCGACCGGATCGCCGTCGGGCAGACCGCCGTCGCCACCCGCAGCGTCGCGGCCGACCTCGGCGCCGAGTCGCCGGACGGGTTCCTGGCGATCGACGAGCTCGGCTTCGGCACCGCGGTCGCCGGCACCGACGACGCCCTCACCAGCTGGCTGCGGGCAGCGCTGCCGGACGCCGTACCCGGGGCGGTGCTGACGGTGAACACCGTGACCGGCACCGCGACGACCACCGGCACGCTCACCGGCCGTTACCCCGACGCGGTGGCCGAGGCCATGGAGGGGTACGGGGTGGCCTGCGCCGCCGAGCTGGCCGGGCTGCCCTTCGCGGAGCTGCGTACCATCTCCAACCCGGTCGGCCCGCGCGACCGGGCCGGCTGGCGGATCCCGTCGGCGCTGGCCGCGCTGACCACGGCGGCCAGCGCGCTGACCGGCCGCATCGCCGACTACCGTGGCTGACGTGACCCTGCGGCTGGCTTTCTCCCCCTGCCCCAACGACACGTTCGTCTTCCACGCCCTGGTGCACGGGCTGGTGCCGGACGCCCCACCGGTCACCGTCCGGTACGCCGACGTGGACGTCACCAACTCCGCCGCCGAACGCGGCGAGTTCGACCTGGTCAAGGTCAGTTTCGCCGCGTTGCCCTGGCTGCTGTCCGACTACCATCTGCTGCCCTGCGGGGGTGCGTTGGGCCGGGGCTGCGGCCCGCTGCTGCTGACCGGCGGCACGGCGGACGGCACGGCCGGGGAGGGCCGCTGGGCGGCCGGCGACCTGACCGGGGCGACCGTCGCCGTACCCGGTGAACGGACCACCGCGTACCTGCTGTTCCGGCTCTGGTCGGCGGGCCGGCCGCCGGCCCGGATCGAGGTCGTGCCGTTCCACGAGATCATGCCCGGCGTCGCCGCCGGCCGGTACGACGCCGGCCTGGTGATCCACGAGGCACGGTTCACCTACCAGCGGTACGGGCTCACCGCGCTGGTCGACCTCGGGGCGTGGTGGGAGTCGGACACCGGCCTGCCGATCCCGTTGGGCGCGATCCTGGCCCGGCGGGGCGTGGTCGATCCGGCGCAGGCGGCCGGCTGGGTACGCGAGTCGGTCCGACTGGCCTGGGCCGATCCGGGCGCCTCCCGGGACTACGTGCTGGCGCACGCCCAGGAGATGGAGCCGGACGTGGTGGACCGGCACATCGGGCTGTACGTCAACGAGTTCACCGCCGACCTCGGCGCCGACGGGTACGCGGCGGTCACCGCGCTGCTGGACCGGGCGGCGGCGCAAGGGCTCACCCCACCGACGGCGGGGCTGCTCGCGCCGCCGCCCGATGACCAGCTACGGCAGCGGTAGACAGCCGACCACTACGGTCCGGGGACCGCGACCGCGGGTCAGACCTCCAGTTCGCGGGCGACCGCGTGCACCAGCTGGGCCACGGTCTGCGCCGTCTTACGGTCCGGGAACCGGCCCCGCCGCAGGTCCGGCTGTACCTTGGCCTCCAGTACCTTGATCATGTCTTCGACCAGTCCGTGCAGTTCCTCCGGCGGTCGCCGACGCAGCTCGGCGACGGACGGCGGGGCCTCCAACAGCTGTACGCCGAGCGCCTGCGCGCCGCGCCGGCTGTCCACCACCCCGAACTCCACCCGTTGCCCGGACTTGAGGTCGGTGACGCCAGCCGGCAACGCACCCTTGGGCAGGAACACGTCGCCACCCTCGTCACTGGTGACGAATCCGTACCCCTTCCCCGCGTCGTACCATTTCACTCGACCCGTCGGCACCACTGACCTCGACTTCACTCGCAGGATTGACCTCACCAGGCTAGCCGGAGCAGAGCGTCGGCCGCCGCCGGGAATCCGGTCAGGTCGTCGATCACCGCGGCCGCTCCGGTGGACCGCAGCTCAGCCGCCGAACAGGGGCCGGAGGCCACCCCGAGGCCCGGTATCCCGGCGGTTCGCGCGGCCACCATGTCCGCCGTGTGGTCACCCACATACAGCTGTACGGCGTACTCGCGCAGGGCGGCCGCCTTGCCCTCGGCGAACAGGTCCCCGGCGACCTCGTCCACCGGCAGCCTCAGGTGGTCCAGGTGCAGGCGAGCCAGCCGGCCGAGCTTCGAGGTGACCACCACCACCCGCCCACCCCGCTTCCGGACCAGTTCGAGCGCGGCGACCGCCCCGGGCATCGGCAGCGTCGGACCGACCGCGTAGCGGGGGTAGAGCGACCGGAACTGCTCGACCGCGGCATCGACCTGGTCGGCCGGAAACCACTGGCTGATCTCGTGGCGCAGCGGCGGGCCGAGCCGGGACACCGCGACCTCGGCGTCCACCTGCACCCCGGTGAGCTCGGTCAACGCCCGGTAGGTGGCGGCGACCCCCGGCCGTGAGTCGATCAATGTCATGTCCAGGTCGAATCCGACCACCGGCGACATGCGCACGTCCCTCCCTCGTCACGCCCGCCACGACGGGTGGATCCGGCCGGCGGGTGGCCGGTCGGGTGGCGGCCGGAGGGTGAGCCTATGTGAGCGACTCCCGAGCCGGCGCATCTGCTCCGGACGGCCGAGGCCACCTGAGGCGTCCGGCGGGCTAGCGTGGAACAACCATGGCCAACACACTCGCCGACCACCTGCGGTCCCGCTCCGACGCGGAGCTGGGTGACCTGCTGCGCCTGCGTCCGGATCTGGTGGTGCCGGCGCCGACCGACATCGCCACGCTGGCCGCCCGGGCCCAGTCGCGGGTCTCCTCCGCCCGTGCCCTCGACGACCTGGACGAGTTCACCCTGCGGATCCTGGACGCCGCGCGACTGTGCCGGGAGCCGTCGGCCCGGGACGGTTCGGCCGCTACGGTCCACGCGGCCGGTTCGGCCGCTACGGTCGACCCAGCCGGTTCGGCCGACGCCGCCGTCGCCGCCGTCGAGTTGGACGCGGTGCTGGCGATGGCCACCGCGCCGGGCAGCGGGGCGACCGCCACTCAGGTCCGCGCGGCGGTGGACCGGCTGCTGGCCCGCTGCCTGCTGTACGGGTCGGCCGGGCAGTTCCGGGTGGCCGGCGGGGTGGACGAGGCGAGTTCGCCGTACCCGGCAGGACTGGGCCGGCCCGCCGCCGACCTGGACGACCGGGTGGCGCGGCGGTGCGCCGACCCGGCCGCGTTGCGCCGCACGCTGCTCAGCGCCCCACCGTCGGCCCGGGCGGTGCTCGACCGACTCGCCGCCGGCCCACCGCTCGGCACGGTGACTACCGCCGCTGCCGTCCCGGCCGCCGGCGCTCAGGCCCGCGGGGCCCCGGCCGCCGCTGCCCCGGCCGCCCTCGGTCCGGGCGACGGGGTGAGCCCGGTGCGTTGGCTGGTCGAGGCCGGCCTGCTGGCGGTGGTCACCGACGCGCCGGCCACGGCCGGCAGCCAGGCCGTGGAATTGCCCCGCGAGGTCGGGCTGCTGCTGCGCCGGGACACCGGGCCGCTCGGCGCGCTGCGCCCCGACCCACCTGCGGCCGGTTCCGCCGAACGCGATCCGAAGGCGGTGGACTCGACCGGTGCCGGGCAGGCGATGGAGCTGGTCCGGCAGGCCGGCGCGCTGCTGGAGGCGTTGGCCGCCGAGCCGGCGCCGCTGCTGCGTACCGGCGGGATCGGGGTGCGGGAGCTGCGCCGGCTGGCCCGCGCCGGTGGGGTCAGCGAGTCGCTGGCCGGGCTGCTGATCGAGGTCGGGTACGCCGCCGGGCTGCTCGGTGCCGCCGAACTGCCCGCCTCGGCCAGCCGCACCGCCGTCGACCAGCAGATCCTGCCGACCGGCAGCTACGACCAGTGGACCAACGAACCGGTGGCCCGGCGGTGGGAGCGGCTGGCCGGGGCGTGGCTGGCGATGACCCGGCGGGCCGGGTTGATCGGCCGACGGGACGACCGGGACCGGCCGATCACCGCGTTGTCGACCGACGTGGAGCGGGCCGGCGCGCCGACGGTACGCCGTACCGTGCTGGGGGTGCTGGCCGGGTTGCCGCCGGGGGCCGCGCCGACCGCCGACGAAGTGCTCACGCTGCTCGCCTGGCAGGCGCCACGGCGCAGCCGGGGCCGCGACGACCTGCACCGCGAGGTCCTCGACGAGGCGGCTCAGCTGGGCGTCACCGGGCTGGGCGTGTTGACCGGGTACGGCCGCTCGCTGCTCGCCGGGGAGGGCCGGGACGGTCGGGACACCGCGGCCGACGACGATCCGCTCGGCGTACGGGCCACCGAACGGGAGCACCGAGGTGCGGCGTCGACGGTGGAACGCGCGCTGAACGACCTGCTGCCGTCCCCGGTGGACCACGTTCTGCTGCAGGCCGACCTGACCGTGGTGGTGCCCGGTCCGCCCGAGCCGGCCCTGGCTGCCGAGTTGGAGCTGGTCGCCGAGCCGGAGTCGACCGGGGCGGCCAGTGTGCACCGGGTCACGCCGGCGAGTGTGCGTCGGGCGTTGGACGCCGGCTACCAGGCGGCTGAGCTGCATGAGCTGTTCGCCCGGCGGTCCCGCACCCCGGTGCCGCAGGGCCTCACCTACCTGATCGACGACTCAGCCCGTACCCATGGCGGGTTGCGCGCCGGATCGGCCGGCGGCTATCTGCGCAGCGACGACGAGGCGTTGCTGGCCACGGTGCTGGCCGACCGCCGGCTGGCCGCCCTGTCACTGCGTCGGCTGGCGCCGACGGTGCTGGTCTGCGTGGTGCCCGCCGGCCGGATGCTGGAGGCGCTGCGGCAGGCCGGCTACGCCCCGGTGCCGGAGGACGGCACCGGGGCCGCGCTGCGTACTGGCCGGCCACGGGCCCGGCGGGCACCGGTGCGGCATCCGGTGACGCTGCGCTCGGTCGATCCGCTGGCCGCGCCGAAACTGACCGCGCCCCGGATCAGCGGTCTGGTCGAGCAGCTGCGTCGGGGGGAGGCGGCGGCCCGGGCGGTACGGCGCACCCCCGGCCCGATCCGGGCGGCGAACGGGCAGGCGGTCGACGGGTTGGCGGCGGTGCAGGCGCACTCGCAGGCGCTGGCCGTGCTGCAGCAGGCGGTACGGGACAAGGCGCTGGTCTGGGTGGGCTACGTGGACGCGCACGGTGCCGCCGCTTCCCGACTGGTCCGTCCGGTGTCGATCGGCGGGGGTTACCTGCGGGCCGAGGACGAGCGGACCGAGACGCTGCACACCTTCGCGCTGCAGCGGGTGACCGCCGCAGTGGTGCACGACTGACCGCGCGGCGACCCTCCGTGGTCGGGTCGGCCGGGTCGGCCGGGCTCCGACCGGGCGTCAGCCCGTGGGCCGGCCGTCGTGCCGGTGCCGGCGGGCCGCCTCGATCACCGACACCGTGAGCAGCAGCGCGAATCCGGTACCGAGCGCCTCACCCACCGAGTCGACGAAGCCCTGACGCAGCACCAGCCAGCCGAACAGGAACCAGCCGACAAGCAGGGTCGACGCGAACGCGTACCAGAACAACGTGGCGCGCGAGACCGACGACGGGTAGCTCCGGTCGGCCGGCCCTGGTCGATCCGCACTGTCGTTGACCGCCATGACCGCCTCCCGGCCCGATCGCTGCCCTTCGCTGTCTCCAGACTGGCAGGTCGGGGCGGGATCGGACAGTAACCGGCACCGGCCGACGTGTCCGGTGCCGGTGCGGGCCGGGGACCCGCACCGGCACCGAGGGCCTCAGTGGGTGAGCACGACGGTGGAGATGCTGCGTGCGCCCACGTTGACGGTGACCTGCTGGCCGTTGACCGTCACCGACTGGCTGGCCGCGTTGGAGTACTGCGAGGTGAGGTAGTGCTCCGCCCGGGTGACGTTGCGCGGAGCCTGGACGACCGCACCGTTGACCGCGCTGTTCGACCGGTTGAGGATCACCAGGGTGGTCTTCCCGTCACCGGTGTAGGCGGTCACCTCCAGCGGTGACGCCTTGGAGCTCTTGGTCAGGGCGATTCGCTGGTAGCCGGGGCGAACGTACTTGGCGTACTGCGAGAACGCGTACCCGCGCTTGAGCGGCGCTCCCGC
Source organism: Micromonospora sp. Llam0 (assembly GCF_003751085.1). Classification (NCBI taxonomy): domain Bacteria; kingdom Bacillati; phylum Actinomycetota; class Actinomycetes; order Micromonosporales; family Micromonosporaceae; genus Micromonospora; species Micromonospora sp. Llam0. The sequence continues at coordinate 1,520,869 of NZ_RJJY01000002.1, forward strand.
CGTGGTGCCGAAGGCCGACTCGCCGTCGCCGATGAAGGAGTAGTACCGCTTGCCGTACCACCAGATGTAGGCGGTCCAGTTGGCCTCCATCGACCGGTGCACCGTACGCATGATGTCGTCGAGCGTCTCGTTCCAGACGGTCTGGTTGCTCGGGTTGCCCCAGATGTTCGAACCGCTTCCGTCCGCCTCGTGGAGGTTCCACTCGGTCATCCACACCGGCTTGCCGTGCTGGTTGGCCAGGTTGTACGGCCCCAGCCGGCCCGACGCCTCGGTGCCGTACAGGTGCCCGCCGATGTAGCCGATGTTGTTGCGGGCGGTCGCGTCGTTGAGGGTCGGATCGGTGTAGCTGTAGTTCAGGTTGACCGCCTCGGCGACCATCAGCTCGGTGTTCTGCACCCGCCACCCGTGGTCGCGGATGAAGTTGCGCAGTTCGGTACCGCTCCAGTCCATCGAGTCGTAGCTCGGGTGCCAGTCCGGCTCGTTCTGCACCGAGGTGACGTCGACCGTCACGCCCTGATTGCGCATGTACTGGACATAGCTGTTCAGATGGTTGGCGTAGTCGTCGTAGTAGTCGGTCCGCAGCTTGCCGCCGTTGATCCGGCTGTTGTTGGTCTTCCATGCCGCCGGCGCCGTCCACGGTGACGCGAGGATCTTCACGTCGGAGCCGTACGACTTCGCCGTACGCAGCGCGTTGACCTGGACCGGCCACTCACCGGACTCCGGAGAGATCCCGGTTCGGATGATCGAAAGGCCCAGCTGGTTGGGGCCCAGCCCGACCATGGTCTGGGTCTCGGCCGTCGACCACGTGCCGCTGCCCCAGATCCAGGTGGCGGCACCGAAGCCGTCGACCGTCTGGTGTCGGGTGGCGCTGTTCACCGTGATGTCGGCCGGCCCGGTCGGAGGTGGCGTGGTCGGCGGCGCGGTGGTGGGTGGCGGTGCGGAGGTGGGCGGTGCGGTGGTCGGCGCGGTACCGCCGGTGCAGGCCACTCCGTTCAACGCGAAGCTGGTGGGAGCGGGATTGCCGCCGTTCCACGACCCGTTGAAGCCGAACGACGTCGTGCCGTTGGTCGGGATGGCACCGTTGTAGCTGACGTTCCTGGCGGTCACCGCGGCACCGCTCTGGGTCAGCGTCGTGTTCCACGCCTGGGTGACGGTCTGGCCGGCCCCGAAGGACCAGGTGAGGGTCCAGCTGGTGAGTGGGTCACCGAGGTTGGTGATGGCGACGTTGGCGCCGAACCCACCCGGCCACTGCGACGACACCGTGTAGTCCACCGAGCATCCGGCGGCCGCGGCGGCTGGCGTCGCGGCGGCCACCGCGGCCGAGGCGAGCAGCACAGCACCGGCTGACGCCACCGCGGCGTTGATTCTCCACTTTTGTCTCATGCGCTTCCCCTGATCTGATGGACGGTCAACCGCATTGGGCTAGCCGGAAAGCCCGCCGGGAGGAACTGGTGCGGCTGGGCCGGTGCGGGCAGGACGGCCTCCGCACCGGCCCAGGGCTGGCTGCTCAGCTGGCAGTGCAGCCGGGCGTCGGGATGGAACCGTTTCCGCTGGCCTGGAAGCCGAACTCGGTGGACTGTCCGGCCCCGACCTGGCCGTTGTAGCTGACGTTGGTGAAGTCGACGGCACCGGTGTTGCCGCTGCGGTCGGCGTTCCACGCGTTGGTGACGGTGGCCCCGGACGGTACGGTGAGCCGGACCCGCCAACCGTTGATCGCCGACGATCCGGCGGTGACCCGGACGGTGGCCACGAATCCGCCGTTCCAGGAGTTCATCGAGACGGTGGCGGAGCACCCGCCACCGGACGGTGGTGGCGTGGTCGCCGGCGGCGGGGTGGTGCCCGGCGGCGGTGCGGTGGTCGGCGGCGGGGGGTTACCGCCAGCGTTGAGGGCGTTGAGTACGGCGTCGTAGGCGGGTTTCTTGTTGCCGTTGCCGTCGAACAGCAGCGGGTTGGCGCCGGTGCGCCAGGAGTCGGGGTCGAGGACGCCCCAGACGGTGATGCCGGTGCACCGGGCGACGGCGAGGCAGGCGCGGGTGACCTGGCCGTACATGTTGGCCTGGTTTCCGCCCTGCTGGATGTCGAGTTCGGTGATCTGGACGTCGACGCCGAGGTCGGCGAAGCGTTGGATGTTCTGCTGGTAGGTGGGGTCGAGGCTGGTGCCGAGGTGGGACTGCAGGCCGACGCAGTCGATGGGTACGCCGCGGGCCTTGAAGTCGCGGACCATGTTGTAGATGCCGGTCGACTTGGCGTTGATGCCGTCGGTGTTGTAGTCGTTGTAGCAGAGTTTGGCGCCGGGGTCGGCGGCGCGGGCGGTGCGGAAGGCGACCTCGATCCAGTCGTTGCCGGTGCGTTGCAGGTTGGAGTCGCGGCGGCCGCCGCTGCCGCCGTCGGCGAATGCCTCGTTGACGACGTCCCAGGAGTGGATCTGGCCGCGCCAGTGGCCGGCGACCCGGTTGATGTGGTTGATCATGGCGTTGCGTAGGGCGGTGCCGGACATGTTCTGCGCCCACTGGGGTTGTTGGGCGTGCCAGACGAGGGTGTGGCCGCGGACGGTCATGCCGCGGGCGCGGGCGTGGGCGATGAGCTGGTCGCCGGCGGTGAAGTTGAACTGGTTCTGGTTGGGTTCGGTGTGGTACCACTTCATTTCGTTCTCGGCCACGATGGAGTTGAACTCGCGGTTGAGGACGGTGGCGTGGGGTTGCCGGTTCAGCATGAACGAGTTGGTGGCGGCGCCGAAGTAGCGGCCGCTCTCGGCGGCGGCCGCACCCAACGTCGACGCCGCATTTGCTGAGGTGGCGACCGCCACCGCCATTGAGGTGGACAGCACGATCGTCGCGGAGATCGCGACCATCGCGCGTACCCTACTGGGTCTTCTCATTCCATTTCCTCTCTTGAAGTCGCGACCGACGCTCACGGCGTACTGAGTTCGAACCGTCGGACGGTGACGGCGCCGCCGAGTGCCTGCGTCGCGTAATTGAAGATTCCAAACCGGTAACCCATGAAGAACTGCCACTCGTTGTTCAACGTGAACGCCGGCCCGAACGACGTGAAATTCACCCCGTCCGTGCTGTACGAAAACCGCGCCTGCCGCCCCACACCCGGCCGAATGTCAGCATTCGCCCGCAACCAGACCCGACCACCCGACACCGGCGCACTCGCCACCTCAGTCCCGGTCCCGGTCGTGTTCCAATTACTGTCCATCGTCAACCCGTTGGTCATCACCACCCGAGTCGAACCACTGTCCCGACGCACCCCGACCCACGCCGACGACTGCCGCAACATCACCAACCCCGACCGGTCACCATCACGCATCGACGAATAATCCAACTCGACCGTCGCCGTCGACGTCGGCCCCTGAATCCGATGCGTCAGCGTGTTCCGCGCACTGTAGAGGTCATTGGTCACCGTCGCGGTCGACAACCGCAGCCCGTCGTTCACCGACCACCGCGAGTTGTCCGGGTTGTGGTTCCACTCCCACTGCGGCCCCAGCGCGGTCCCCGCGAACGTGTCCACCCCCGTCAACGGCTTCACCACCCGAGGCGGCGCCGGCAGGTTGGGCCGCGGATAGTTCACCCCCCACCGGCCGTTCACCGTCCGCAACCGCGGCCACCCGTCACCCGTCCAGGTGATCGGCGCCAACGCCGGCATCCGCCCACCCGGATACGCGTCCACGAACGCCATGTAGTACCAGTCACCGTTCTGCGTCTGCACCACACCACCCTGATGCGGCACCCCACCACCCGAGATCGGCCCCGGCAGATCCAACAACACCTGCCGCATCTCGTACGGCCCGAACGGCCCGTTCGTCGACCGCAACACATACTGACCGTTCGCCGGCCGCGTCAACCAGATGTAATAGGAACCGTTACGCTTGTAGAACCGCGCACCCTCCAAGGTCCCCACACTCGACGGCGTCTGGAACACCTGCTGCGCCCGCACCTGCGACCGACCATCCGCCGACAACTGCGCCACACTGATCGTCCCGTTGCCGTACGCCACATACGGCGTGTCGTCATCGTCGAACAACAACCCCGCGTCGTAGTAACACGGCAACGTCGCATGCTTCGCCCACGGCCCCTCCACCGACGACGACGTATACATGTGCGTCTGACTGAAATCGATACAACCCGCCCAGTAGTACGTCCCGTTGCTCCGCCGGTAGTTCAACGTCGACGCCCAGATCCCCCGCACATACCCCCGCTGCGCCCCCGACAGGTCGTACTTCGACCCGAACTCCAACCTCGGCACCGCATGCCCGGCGAACTCCCAGTTCACCAGATCGTACGACCGCAGAATCGGCGCACCCGGCGAATAATGCATCGTCGACGCCGTCATGTAGTACACGTCATCGACCCGGATCACCTCCACATCCGCGAAGTCCTGCCACACCACCGGATTCGTGTACTCCCCCGACGGCGGCGGTGTCGTGGGCGGAGCCGTCGTGGGCGGAGCCGTCGTCGGCGGAGCCGTCGTCGGCGGAGCCGTGGTGGGCGGGACGGTGGTCGGTGGAGCCGTCGTCGGTGGAGCCGTGGTCGGGTCGGTCACACCTCCGGTGCAGACCGTTCCGTTGAGGGTGAACGAGCCGGGCGTCGGGTTGCTGCTGTTGTTCCAGGAGCCGTTGAACCCGAACGAGGCGGTGCCGTTCGTCGCGATCGCGCTGTTCCAGCTGACGTTGCGCGCGGTAACCTGCGCCCCACTCTGGGTCAGCGAGGTGTTCCACGCCTGGGTGACCTGTTGTCCGGCCGAGTACGACCAGGTGAGCGTCCAGCCGTCGATCGGGTCACCGAGATTGGTGACGGTGACGTTGGCGCCAAATCCGCCGGGCCACTGGGATGACACGGCATAGTCCACAGAGCACCCGGCAGCCGCGGAGGCGGTTGCCGGCAGGACCACGGTCGCCGCCGAGGCGACCAGGCCACCGGCCACCGCGAGCAGCGCTGCTCGTTTGACAGCTGTTTGTCGCACTGGAGTTCCTTTCCGGAAGGTGGTGCCGACGGCGCCGGGTATCCGGGCAGCAGGGTTCGGCGGAATCACAAGTGGGGATGGGGCGGCGTCGACCACGGTGCAGGCTGGGCACCGTGGTCGACGCCAGCAGACACCGGCACCGCCGGGCAGCCGCGTCGCACGGCGTGGCCCGGCACGCTAGACCGAGGTGGACGAGGCCTGCCCGCAGCGCTCGACGCCCGAGGCCCGGCTCGGAAGGCGCAGACGCTGCCGACGGCCACCCCCGGCCGACTCCCGACAAGGCCGGTGGATGTAGGTGGGGCGTGCCCTGAGCCCCACAGCAGGAGCATAGGTGTTATCGCTAACACGTTCAAGACATCGAGACAGTTTGATCTACAACCGGGGCGTTGTAACGATGCAATCGGGAATTATGCTTTCCCCTCATCGCTCCTCGGCCTACCGCCCATCCTCATCCGGTCGAGCTTTGTTTACGATAACAAGGTTCGTTCGAACCGTTTCGACCACTGCTGTGGCCGGCGCCGGGCCGCAGACACGCGTGAGTCCCGTCGAAGGATTCGGAGATCCTTCGACGGGACTCACGGTCGGGCGGTGCCCAGGCCGACCCGGACCCGGTTGCCCGGGTCCGGGTCCGCCGGTTCAGGAGGCGCTGTCGTTGCGCTGGCTGAGCAGCCACTTCAGGATGCTGCGGTCCTCGTACGTCGGACCGTAGGCGGCGTGGTAGTCGGGCAGCGAGAACGCGTCGTTCTCGTACTCGGTGTAGCGCACCAGGCCGGCGATCTCCTGCTCGCCCTTGCCCTGCGCCGCGTGCGCCGCCTGCAGCGCGTCACGGGAGTTGCGCCCCAACGAGATGTTCAGCAGGTGGTCGTTGACGCCGTGGGTGACGTACACCGGCATCTCCGCCTCGGCCACCGCGGCGGCCTGCGCCTCGTTGATCTGGAAACCACCGGTGATCAGGCCGGCGGCGAACAGGTCCGGCCGCTGCTCGAACGCCGCCCAGGCCAGCTGGGATCCGTAGGAGACCGTGGTGGTGTAGATCCGGCTGGGGTCGACGCTGTACTCGTCGACGAACTGGTCGATCAGCTTGATCAGCAGCTCGGCCTCGGCCGCCGCGCCGACCCGCTGGTTCTGCGGGGCGAGCACGATCACGTCCTCGTCGCTGCCGGTCCACTTGCGCTCCAGCCAGGCCACGGCGGGAATGTCCGCCGCGATCTGTACCCCGGTGTTGTCCCCGTCGAAGCCCATGCCGTGGCCGGGCAGCACGACCATCAGCGGGTACCGCTTGGTCGGGTTGTAGTTCTTCGGCAGGTGGTAGTGGTACGGCAGCACCATGCCGCCGCTCAGGTACGAGCCGTAGGTGAACTCGTCGACCAGTAGGTTCACCGGCTCCTCGGTCATCGCCCGGACCCGGTGCGGGGTGCCCGGAGCGAGTACCGGCCCCAGGCCGTTGCCGTTGCCCGGCTTGGCGTGGATCCGCTTGCGCTGGGTCAGCGTGGTCGGCAGGTCAGGGTTGACCTTGACGGTGCACAGGAAGGTCGGGCACTTCGAGACGATCACGGTCCAGCCGCCCGGGTCGGCCGGGTCGAGCTCGATGATCACGTACCGGCCGGTGACCGACCGCTGGTCGAACCGGGTGTGCGCCCGGCTGTTGGTGTAGACGTTGGTGATGGTCCGGTCGGCCATCTTGGTCAGGTCTTCGATCGGGTTGAACCGGAAGTTGTACACGGTGTCCGACACGGTGTAGGTGCTCGGGTCGATCGAGTCGGGGTTGACGATCTCGCCGTACTCGACCGCCACCGCGGAGACCCGCTGGCCGTAGGTGTAGACCTCGGTGATCGGGGTGATGCTCTGGATGCCGGTGGTGATGCCGCCGCCGTTGCCACCCTGAGCGTTCGCCGCCCCGGCGGTGCTCAGCACCGCGGCTGCGGCGAGCAGGGCCACCGCCTTCTTGCGAAGGGTCATGCGTCCATTCCTTTCCGCGCGAGCGCGTGTGCCCAGCCAGCGCTGCGGGTCGGGGGGTAGGGAGGGGGACCGGCAGTCGAACTGGGCGAGTAGATCGACGCTAAACTGATTTAGCTGAGCATGCTCGCCGCGATCGGGCCGTGTCAAGACACCGGCCAGAAATCGGCTGGACATACAGTTGTTGCTGGTGGGACGGGGGATACCCGGTCTGCGCCCGACGCGGGACACCGGTCGGTGCCCGACAGGACACCTGGCCGGTGCCCTCAGTCCAGGCAGTCCCGCAACGCGGCGGTCAGCCGGTTGGCCCGGTCGTCGTCCGCCGCGCCCATCTGGTTCAGCACGTACCCGAACCCGACCCGGTAGCGGTCGTCGGCGAAGCCCAGATGCCCGCCCGCCCCGTCGTGACCGAAGCTGCGGTCGCCGAGCATCGGACGGATTCGGGGCGACCCGAGCAGGAAGCCGGTCCCCCAGCGCTGCCCGGCGTCCGGACCGCCGTACCGCTGCCGGCCCTGTGAGCGCACCACCACCGCGTCGTCCACCGAGGCGGTGGTCAGCAACGGTGGTCCGGCCACCGGCGCGACGCAGGCGGCGTACAGCCGGGCCAGGCCGGCGGCGGAGCTCACCCCACCGGCCCCGGGAACCTCGGCCGCCTGGACGGCCGGGTCGTTGAAGCTGACCAGGCCGGCGGCGTCCGCCGGGAAGTCGAACGCGCCGCCCATGGTCAACGACCGCTCGCTGACCCGGTCCGGGTAGCTGACCGGGTTGTCCGGCGGCGCCAGCGTCCAGGCCACGCTGTCGCGCTCGGCGGCCGGCAGCCCGATCCAGGTCCGCAGGCCGAGCGGTCCGGCCAGGGTGTCGCGGAAGAACTTCCCGACCGGTACGCCGGTGACCCGCCGGATCACCTCGCCGACCAACCAGCCGTAGGTCAACGCGTGGTACGTGTACGCCGTACCCGGCTGCCACAGCGGGGTCTGCTCCTCGATCGCGGCGATCACCGGATCCCAGGCCAGCACCTGCTCGCGGGTCAGGTCACGGTCCAGCGCCGGCAGGCCGGCCCGGTGGGTGAACAGGTCGCGGACCACGATGTCGGCCTTGCCGTTACGCCCGAACCCGGGCCAGTAGCGGGTGACCGGCGCGGCCAGGTCCAGCCGGCCGGACTGCACCAGCAGATAGGCGCAGACCGCCAGGATGCCCTTGGTGCAGGAGAAGACCACCGCCGGGGTGTCCCGATCCCAGACCCGGCCGGTACGCGGATCGGCGAGCCCGCCGTACAGATCGACCACCGGGCGGCCGTCGACGTAGACGGCCAGGCCGGCGCCGACCTCGCCCCGGGTGACGAAATTGTCCCGGAACACGTCGGCGACCCGGCCGAAGCCGTCGGCGACGTCGCCCTGGACGAGCGACTGGTTGGACACGGTCACCCCTTCACCGACCCCTGCAGCAGGGCCTTGATGAACTGCCGCTGGAAGATCAGGAAGACGATCAGCGTCGGGGTGAGGATCAGCAGCGACCCGGCGCACAGCAGCACCTGGTCGGTGCCCCACTGCCCCTGGAAGGCGCCGAGCGCTCCGGCCATGGTCCGCTTGGTGCTGTCGTCGACGAGCACGATGGCCAGCAGGAACTGGTTCCACGTCCAGAGGAACAGCAGGATGGTCAGCGAGGCGATCGCCGGCCGGGCCAGCGGCAGATGGATCCGCCAGAACAGCTGCCAGGTGCTGCTGCCGTCGACCCGGGCGGCCTCGGACAACTCGGCCGGCACGTTGATGAAATGGGTACGCATCCAGAACACGCCGAACGGCATGAAGAGCCCGATCAGCGGCAGGATGATCGCCCACCGGGTGTTCAGCAGCCCGAAGTCCTGGATCTGGTAGTACAGCGGGGTGATCACCGCCTCGAACGGCATGGTCAGGCCGAGCAGGAAGAAGACGAAGACGAACCGGGCACCGGGGATCTTCAGGTGGCCGAGACCGAAGCCGGCCATGGTGGCGATCACCACGGCGACCGGCACCACCCCGGCGACGATCAGGCCGCTGGACTTGAGCAGCGCGCCCATGTTGGCCACGGTGAAGGCGTCGGCGAAGTTGCCCCACTGCGGGTCGGACGGCCAGGTCAACCCGGTCGGCACCGTGCCGCGGGGTTGCAGCGCCGCCGACAGCATGCTCACGAACGGCAGCAGGGTGACCAGGACGAGCAGGATCAGGAAGACCCGCCCGGTCACCTGCTCGCTGCGGCTGAGCCTCATCCCTTCTCCTCCCGGGTCAGACGCTGGATCGGCAGTACGCAGAGCAGCACCAGTGCCATCAGCACGATGGCCAGCGCGGAGGCGAGGCCGACCTGCCGCTGGGCGAACGCCAGCCGGTAGATCTCCAGGCCCGGCACGGTGGTCTGGTACCCCGGGCCGCCGCTGGTGGAGATGTAGACGATGTCGAAGCTGGCCAGCGCCGCGATGACGGTCACCGTCAGGCAGACGCCGATCTCACGGCGCAGACCGGGCAGGGTCACCGCGAGGAACTCCCGGACCGGGCCGGCGCCGTCCATCCGGGCGGCCTCGTACAGGCTCGGGTCGATCTTGCCGATCCCGGTGATCAGCAGGATGGTGCACAGGCCGAGGGAGACCCAGGCACCGATCATGCCGACCGACGGCAGGGCGGTGTCGAAGTCGCCGAGCCACGGCCGGGCCAGCCCGCCCAGGCCGACGGCGCGCAGCGCCTGGTTGACCACGCCGGACGACGAGAGCAGCCAGCTCCACGCGATGCCGGCGGCGACCAGCGGGATGACCTGCGGGAGAAACAGAATCGTCCGTACGGCGGTGCCGAACAGCCCGGTGGCCATCCGCCGGACCAGGCTGGCCACCAGCAGCCCGACCCCGACCGGGATGAAGCTGAAGAAGACGATCAGCACGAACGCGTTCCCGATGATCTTCAACAGGTCGGAGTCGGTGAACACGGTGAGGTAGTTGTCCAGCCCGGCCCACCGCGCGACGCCGATGCCGTTCCAGTGGTAGAGCGAGTACTGGACGGTGAGCGTCAGCGGGCGGACCACGAAGACCACGTACATCGCCAGGGCCGGCACCACCCACAACCAGCCGGACCAGCGGCCCGAACGGGCCCACCGGTTCCGGTGGGCCCGCGCGGGTGACGTGCTGCCGGTAGCGGGCAGCGTCATCGAGACAGTTCCTCTTCGTACTGGGCCTGGACCGCCTGCACGTACCCTTCCGGGGTCTGCTCGCCGACGATCAGCTTCTGCATCTCCGGGGTGATCGCCGAGGCGAAGATCGAGCCGGTGGCGTTGGCGGTGAAGTCCACCGCGCCGTTCTCCTCGGCCAGCTGCCCGCTGGCGGCGAGGGTCTGGGCGAGGACGGTGCCCTCGGCTGCGGTCGGCACCTCGAGGTCGGCGGGGCCGCCGGGGCTGGAGCCACCGACCTGCACCGAGATCTCCCGGGCCTTCTCGTTGGTGTGCACCCAGTTCAGAAAGAAGGCGGCGGCGTCGGGGTTCTTCGCCTTGGCGCCGACCCCGAAGGTGTTCGGGGCGGACATCGCCACGTGTGAGGCGTCCGCGGTCTCCCCCGGGAACAGGAAGAAGCCGACCTCGCCGGCCATGTTGGTGTCCAGGTTGCCCGACTCCCAGTCACCGTTGAACATGAACAGGCCGTTGCCCTCCTGGAACTGGCCCATCATCGCGGTGTAGTCGATGGCGTTGGCGTCCGCCGGGAAGTAGCCGGCCTGGGCCCACTTCTCGATGGTCTGGGTGGCCTTGAGCGCGGCCGGCGTGTCGAAGGTGGCGCCTTCCTTCTGGAAGATCCAGTCGGCGATCTCCTGCGGGTCGCCGTACTGGTTCTGCAGCGCCTGGTGCGGGAAGTTGATCCCGGCGGTGTCCTGGTTGAACTGCATGATCGGCTGGATGCCGGCGTCCTTGGCCGCGGCGAGCAGCTCCTCGAACTCGGCGATGGTCGCCGGCGGCTCGGTCATCCCGACCTGCTCGGCGAGTTCCTTGTTGTAGAACACGCCGGTGACGCTGTAGCCGAGGCCCATGCCGTAGAGCGAGCCGCTGCCCCGGGTGCCGTCGTCGGCGATCCGCAGCTGCTCCAGCTGCGAGGCGGGGAAGCTGTCCCAGCCGTACGCGTCGAAGTAGGGGTCGAGGTTCTTCAGCAGGCCGTCGGAGACCAGGTCGATCATGGTGGGCAGCCGGATGATGTCCGGCGCGTTGTCGCCGGCCAGCACCCGGGGGGCGTTCTCGACGATGACGGTGAACTGGTCCTCACGCACGTTGAACGTGACGTTCGGGTACTGGTTGCTGAACTCGTCGGCGAGCGCCTTGGCCAGCGGGAAGCCGGTCTCGGCGTACATCTCCAGGGTGATCGGGTCACTGCCCAGTTCGGTGCTGACCTCGGTGTCACCGTCGTCCTCGGTGACCGGGTCGGCACCCGGGGCCGAGCAGGCGGTGATGGCAAGGGCGGCCGCCATCAGCGGCGCCAGCGCCAGCGCCGGGCGACCGGCGTGGAGCTTCCGCGCATATCTACGCATCTCGGGACTCCTTGAGTTGTCGCCGCCTCGCCGATCCCACGCGGCGCAGCGGTTCGTGATGTTTCGCCTGTGACGGCTCCGGTGCACCGTCGCCTGGGGTTCCGCCGTGAGTGGCTTGGCGGATCGTCTAGCTAAACTGATTTAGCAGAGCATGCTGCGAAAAGCTCGTTGCTGTCAAGGACCAGTTGGCAACGGTCCGGAAACGGCTCGTTCACAGGTGGCGGGTCAGCCCGCCTGTCCCGGACCAGGGGCGGCATCGCATGATGGAGCATGGGCATGACCGGCGGAGGCAGTGCTGTGGACAGTGAACCCCCATCAAGAGGATCAACGGTGCGGAACAGGGCCACCTTGGCCGATGTCGCCCGCCGAGCCGGCCTGTCCAAGACCGCCGCGTCGATGGTGCTGAACGGGCGGGAGGGAACGCGCCTCTCCGTCGAGGCGCACCAGCGGGTCTTCGCCGCCGCCGAAGAACTAGGCTACCGCCCGAACGTCGCCGCACGAAGTCTGCGGACCAGGAAAACCGCCACGATTGCCTTCGTGTCCGACATCGTGGCAACTACCCGTTTTGCCGGTGGGCTGATCCGGGGCGCGCTGGACGCCGCCCGGGAGCGCGACCACGTACTGCTGATCACCGAGACGCAGGGCGACGCCGAGTTCGAGCGGTACGCGATCGAAGCCATGCTCGACCGGCAGGTCGACGGGGTGATCTACGCCGCGATGGCCACCCGACGGCTGACCGTGCCGCCGGCCATCCTGGGCGGCCCGGTGGTGCTGCTCAACGCCACCAGCCCGGACAATCTGCCATGCGTGCTGCCGGACGACGAGCTGGCCGGTCGGGCGGTCACCGAGGCGCTGCTCAAGCAGGGCCACCGGCAGCGCATCGCGCTGATCGGGCGCAACCGCCTCAAGGAACGCGACCCGGAGGTGTCGCTGGCCGCCGAGGCCCGGCTGCTCGGCATCCGGCACGCCCTGTCGGCCGCCGACGCCACGCTGTACGCCGAGCCGTTCTGCCGGGAGTGGCTGCCCGAGCACGGCTACACCGCGATGCGCACCCTGCTCGCCCGAGCCGCGCCGCCCACCGCGGTCATCTGCATGAACGACCGCCTCGCCTTCGGCGCGTACCAGGCGATCGCCGACGCCGGGCTGACCGTGCCCACCGACATCTCGGTCGTCTCGTTCGACGACGACCCGATCGCCACCTGGCTGCGGCCCGGCCTGTTCACCGCGGCGCTGCCGCACGAGCGGATGGGCCAGCGGGCGGTGGAGATCCTGCTCGACGGAGAGTCGACCGAGCGGTGCGTGGTGCCGATGCCGCTGCGCCGCCGCAAGTCGATCGCCGCCGCGCCAGGCACCGCCTAGCCACCGGACCACCCGCCACCGGGGGCCCGGTGGGAACTGCACGAACTTGGCGCTAAACCGATTCACTGCTAGGTTTCCACCCATGCTTCGGCTACCGGATCACTGGGTGTGGGACAGCTGGTACGCACGGGACGACACCGGCCGCTGGCACGTGTTCTTCCTGCGTGCCTCCCGGGCGTTGGGCGACCCGCACCGGCGGCATCACCGCGCCAGCATCGGCCACGCGGTCTCCACCGACCTGCGCAACTGGCGGCTGGTCGCCGACGCGCTGGTCCCGGCGGACGCACCCGCCTGGGACGACCTCGCCACCTGGACCGGCAGCACCGTCCGGGGTCCGGACGGCCGCTGGTACCTGTTCTACACCGGGGTCAGCCGGGCCGAGCAGGGGCTGGTGCAGCGGATCGGCCTAGCCGTCTCGGACGACCTGCTGACCTGGCACCGGCACGGCACCGAACCGCTGGTCGAGGCCGACCCGACCTGGTACGAACTGCTCGACCGGGACGCCTGGTACGAACAGGCGTGGCGCGACCCGTGGGTCTTCCCGGACCCGGCCGGCACCGGCTGGCACATGCTGATCACCGCCCGGTCGGCCACCGGGCCGGCCGACACCCGGGGCGTGATCGGGCACGCCACCTCGGACGACCTGACCACCTGGCGGGTACGGCCGCCGCTGTCCGTACCGGCGGGCTTCGGACACCTGGAGGTCCCGCAGGTGGTGGTGATCGACGGACAGCCGCTGCTGCTGTTCTGCACCAACAACGCCGTCTCGCCGACCCGGGGCGCGACCACCGACCAGATCTGGGTGGTGCCCGGCACCGCCACCACCGGCCCGTGGGACGTCGCCGCCGCGAGGCCGTTCACCCACCCCGGCCTGTACGCACCACGCCTCGTACCCGACACCGACCAGGACGGCTGGCAGCTGATCGGCTTCCTGGACCACCTGGACGGCCGGTTCGTCGGCGAGATCATCGACCCGGTCCCGGTGCGGTACACCCCCGGCGCCGGGCTCACCCCGGCTCGCTGAGGTGGTGGCCGCCGGCGGCTCGCTGGAGAGTCGCCAGCAGCCGGCGGCCACCACCTGGCCGTCACACGGATGTGGACCGCTCGCCCCCGTTGCTCCGCCCGCGTCGCCGCTCCCCGGGCTGCCTCTCCGGCCCGGACGGGTCACGGCGCGGATCGAACGCGTCCGTCGGCACCGGCCAGTGTGACGCTGCCCTAGGCGGACAGCCGTCGTGATGTAAGACGCCGCAGCGGCCGCTGAGGTTGCGATATTCACCAGGTACGCAACGATCGTCACTCCGACAGTGGCGTCGGTCACCAGGACCGCCCGGTGCCGGGCGGTCGCGTGCGAGACTGGTGGGTCGACCAGAAGGGGGATACCGGCAGTGAACAACGGACCACTGATCGTCCAGTCGGACAAGACCTTGCTGCTGGAGATCGACCACCCGGACGCCACCGCGTGCCGGATGGCGATCGCCCCGTTCGCCGAGCTGGAGCGCTCACCCGAGCACGTGCACACGTACCGGCTCACCCCGCTCGGCCTGTGGAACGCCCGCGCCGCCGGGCACGACGCCGAGAGCGTCGTCGACGCGCTGCTCAAGTTCTCCCGCTACCCGGTGCCGCACGCGCTGCTGGTCGACGTCGCCGACACCATGGACCGGTACGGCCGGCTGCAGCTGGCCAACGACCCCGCGTACGGGCTGGTGCTGCGGGCCACCGACCGGGCCGTGCTGACCGAGGTGACCAAGAGCAAGAAGCTCGCCGGCATGTTCGGCGACAAGATCGACGACGACACGGTGGCGGTGCACCCGTCCGAGCGGGGGCGGCTCAAGCAGGGCCTGCTCAAGCTGGGCTGGCCGGCCGAGGACCTGGCCGGCTACGTCGACGGCGAGGCGCACCCGATCGAGCTGGACACCGCCGGCGGCGACGGGCGGCCCGGCTGGACGCTGCGCTCCTACCAGCAGGAGGCGGTGGAGCAGTTCTGGGCCGGCGGCTCCGGCGTGGTGGTGCTGCCCTGCGGCGCCGGCAAGACGCTGGTCGGCGCGGCGGCGATGGCCCAGGCCAAGGCGACCACCCTGATCCTGGTCACCAACACGGTCGCCGGCCGGCAGTGGAAGCGGGAGCTCATCGCCCGCACCTCGCTGACCGCCGACGAGATCGGCGAGTACTCCGGCGAGCGCAAGGAGATCCGCCCGGTCACCATCGCCACGTACCAGGTGCTGACCTCGCGCCGCAAGGGCGCCTTCACCCACCTCGACCTGTTCAACGCCCGCGACTGGGGCCTGGTGATCTACGACGAGGTGCACCTGCTGCCGGCGCCGATCTTCCGGTTCACCGCCGATCTGCAGGCCCGCCGCCGGCTGGGCCTGACCGCCACCCTGGTCCGCGAGGACGGCCGGGAAGGCGACGTCTTCTCGCTGATCGGGCCGAAACGCTACGACGCGCCGTGGAAGGACATCGAGGCGCAGGGCTGGATCGCCCCGGCCGAATGCGTCGAGGTGCGGGTCACCCTCACCGACGCGGAACGGATGGGGTACGCGGTCACCGAGACCGAGGAGCGGTACCGGGCAGCGGCCACCGCGCGCACCAAACTGCCGGTGGTCAAGGCGCTGGTCGACCGGCACCACGGCGAGCAGGTGCTGGTCATCGGGGCGTACATCGACCAGCTGCACCAGCTCGGTGAGTTCCTGGGCGCGCCGATCGTGCAGGGCTCCACCACCAACAAGGAGCGGGAACGGCTGTTCGACGCGTTCCGGCAGGGTGAGATCCCCACGCTGATCATCTCCAAGGTCGGGAACTTCTCCATCGACCTGCCGGAGGCGGCGGTGGCGATCCAAGTGTCCGGCACGTTCGGCTCCCGGCAGGAGGAGGCGCAGCGGCTCGGCCGGGTGCTGCGGCCCAAGGCCGACGGCCGGCAGGCGCACTTCTACACCGTGGTCTCCCGGGACACCATCGACACCGAGTACGCCGCGCACCGGCAACGGTTCCTCGCCGAGCAGGGGTACGCGTACACGATCGTCGACGCCGACGACGTCCTCGGCCCGGCCCTACCCTGACCCTCGGTTACGGATCGGGACCGGTGGGCCGACGGTCAGCAGGTCAGCGAGCAGGTCGCCGTACTCGTCGAGGCGGTCCAGCACCTCGGCGGCGGTGAACTGGCGGACGACGCCCGGCTCGCCGGCCGCCGCGGCCTCCACCTCCGGCCAGGTCAG
Organism: Micromonospora sp. Llam0; assembly: GCF_003751085.1. Lineage (NCBI taxonomy): Bacteria > Bacillati > Actinomycetota > Actinomycetes > Micromonosporales > Micromonosporaceae > Micromonospora > Micromonospora sp. Llam0. Next base: position 1,536,887 of record NZ_RJJY01000002.1, read on the forward strand.
CGGCGCGGAGGCGGCCGGCACCGGGCCGGCCCGCAGCGAGTACGGCGCCACCGTCGTCTTCGCCGCGTTGTTCTGACTCCAGTCGATGAAGACCCGGCCGGGGCGCAGCCGCTTGGCCATCTTCGACGTGATCGTCTTCGGTGACCGGCGTTCCAGCTCCTCGGCGACCCGCTTCACGTAGCCGGAGACGATGTCGGCCGACTGCCCGGCCGACACCGGCGCGCCGAGCTGCATGCCCTTGCGGCCGGAGGTCTTCGGGAAGCAGGCGATGCCGTCGTCGGCGAACCGGTCCCGGATCAGCACCGCCACCGCGCAGCACTCCTCGATGCCGGCCGGTGCCCCCGGGTCGAGGTCGACGACCAGCAGATCGGGGTCGGCGCCGACCCGCCACTGCGGGGTGTGCAGCTCCAACGCGGCCAGGTTGGCCAGCCAGACCAGGGTGGGCAGGTCGTCGGCGACCACGAAGTCGAGCTCGTCGCGGCCCCGCGACGACCCGGGCGTGGGCAGCCGCTCGGTACGCACCCAGTCCGGGGTGCTGGCCGGGGCGTTCTTCTCGAAGAAGAACTGACCGTCGACACCGTTCGGGTAGCGGATCCGGGTGAGTGCCCGGTCGGCGAGGTGCGGCAGCAGCGCAGCGGAGACCCGGGTGTAGTAGTCGATCACCTCGCCCTTGGTGAACCCGGCCGCCGGGTACAGCACCTTGTCCAGGTTGGACAACTCCAGTGACCGGCCCGCCACGTCCACCCGGATCCGGCTCTCGCCCGCGCCGAGACTGCGGTCAGCCCGCATCGGCGTCCTCCTCGGTGACGTCGGTGGCCGGCACATCCGGGCGGATCCGCAGGAACCGGGGGAACCGCAGCCGCCCGTCCGGGGTCTGCTGCCCGTACCGTACTTCGATCACCACCTCTGGGCGTACCCAGATCGCGCCGCGGGCGTCCTCCCGGGGCAGCGGCGTGTCGAACGGTGACCTCTCGGCGCGCAGCGGTTCCAACGCGGCCAGCAGGGCCCGCTCGGCCGCCGACCCGATCCCGCCGCCGACCCGGCCGGTGAACCGCAGCGCGCCGGTCGCCGCGCCGGCCGCGTCCCGCACCGGTACGCCGACCAGCAGCCCGCCGATCCGGCGCACCCCGGGACGCCAGCCGCCGACGACGAAGTCCCGGGTCAGCTCGATTTTGACCTTGACCCAGTCGGGGCTGCGGGCACCCGGTCGGTAGATCGCGTCGCGGCGCTTGGCGACCACGCCCTCCAGCCCGTGTTCGGCGGCGGCGGCCCGGGTGGCCGGCCCGTCGGTGAAGCTGGGCGGCACCGCCCACGCCGGCCCGGCCAGCCCGAGCGCTTCCAGCGCCTGCCGCCGGTCCCGGTACGGCCAGCCGGTCAGGTCGGCACCGCGCAGCCGCAGCAGGTCGAAGATCATGTACGTGGCCGGCGCACCGGCGGCCAGCCGGGCCGCCCGCGCCGGATCCCGCACGTGCATCCGCTCGGCGAGCAGGGTGAACGACGGTCGGCCGGCGGCGTCGAGCAGCACCATCTCCCCGTCGAGCAGGGCGTCGTCCAGGGCGCGGGGCAGCCCGGACAGCTCCGGGTAGGCGACGGTGATCTCGGCACCGGACCGGGCGTACAGCCGCTGCCCGCCGCCGGAGATATCCGCCAGAGCGCGCACTCCGTCCCATTTGAACTCGTACCACCAGCCGGGGCCTGTGGGCAGCTCCCCGGTCGTCGCGAGCATCGGCCGCAGCGGTCCACCCGGCATCCTGCCACTGTAAAACCAGCAACGAAGTGGTCGCGCTGAGTTCTGTCGGATGCGATCCTGGATCAACACCGGGCCGACCTGGTGATCTTGACCTTGGGGAAGGGCGGGACAGGTCGGCGGCCGCCGGTGGTGGCGAAGGGATCAGCCATGCGCGCGATCTGGAAAGGCGCGGTGTCGTTCGGCCTCGTGTCGATCGGGGTACGCCTGTACTCCGCCACCGAGGAGAAGGACATCCGGTTCCACCAGGTGCACCGGGAGGACGGCGGGCGCATCCGGTACAAGCGGGTCTGCTCGGTCGACGGCGAGGAGGTCAGCTACGACGACATCGCCAAGGGCTACGACCTCGGCGGCGGCGAGATGGTGATCCTCACCGACGAGGACTTCGCCGACCTGCCGTTGAGCACCTCCCGGGCGATCGACGTACTGGAGTTCGTGCCGGCCGACCAGGTCGACCCGATGCTCTACAACAAGGCCTACTACCTGGAGCCGGAAGGCACCGCGACGAAGCCGTACGTGCTGCTGCGCGACGCCCTGGCTGACTCGGACCGGGTGGCGATCGTCAAGGTCGCGATCCGCCAACGCGAACAGCTGGCCACCCTGCGGGTACGCGACAACGTGCTGGTGCTCAACACGATGCTCTGGCCGGACGAGATCCGGCAGGCGTCGTTCGGTTTCCTCGACGACGACATCCAGGTCCGCCCGCCGGAGCTGGCGATGGCCGCCTCGCTGATCGACTCGATGGCCGGCGAGTTCGCCCCGGACGAGTACACCGACGACTACCGGGCGGCGCTGCAGGAGGTCATCGACGCCAAGGTGGAGGGTCGGGAGATCGTCGCCCCGGAGGAGGAAGAGGAGGCACCGGCCGCCGCGGTAGACCTGATGGCCGCGCTGCGTGCCTCGGTCGAACGGGCCCGGGTGGCACGTGGGGAAGCTCCGGGCGAAGACCGGGAGCCGGCCGAGCCGACCCCGATCACCTCGGCCAAGTCGGCCAAGGCCGCCGCCGCTCCTGCGGCGAAGAAGGCGGCCCCGGCCAGGAAGACGGCCCCGGCGAAGAAGGCTGCGGCCGCCGACCAGAAGAAGGCGACCGCCAAGAAGGCGCAGCCGGAGAAGAAGACCGACGCCCGCAAGGCCGACGCGAAGAGCCCCGGACAGGCCGGCGGTACGCAGAAGTCCGGCGCCCGCAAGACCGCCGCGAAGAAGACCACTGCCCGCAAGTCCGCTTGAACCACCCAAGTCGGGCTGGATAAAACGGGTTATTCGGATGCACCGGGCCGCGCCCGGGGCAGATGCGATTTTCAGCTTGATGCCACAGGTGCATCATGATGCACCTGTGGCATCAGCCTCAGCGGCTCGGGTCGGCCCAGGCCTCAGCGGCTGGGGGCGACCCAGTAGCGGCAGCCGGCCTGGTCAAGGTGAGCGGCCACCACCTGCCCGGCGTGCGCGGCGGCCAGCTCGGTGAGCCGCCCGACGATGTCCGGCACGACCGGCGGCACCAGTTGCTGCGGCACCGGGATCGGCCGTGCCGGGTCGGCCGGCAGCGACTCGACCACCGCCAGCTCCAGGTAGCGCAGGCAGCGGCCGAGCGCCTGCTGCACACTGCGACTCAACGGCTCATCGACCGGCTCCGGCTCGCCCACCCGCTCCGTCCCGTCGACCGGCTCCACCTCGTCGACCGGGCCGGTCGCGGGCATCGCCTCGACGCCCCAGAGCAGGTCGTGCACCACCATCGGATCGTCGACGTACGGCCGCATGTCCCGCGCGGTCACCCGCAGCGCCAGGCCGAGCCCGACCACCAGCGCGGCGAACGCGTCGAACGCCGGCAGTTCCGCCCAGTCGGTGGCGTGCACCAGCAGGCGGGCACCGGGCCGGCCGGCGGCGGCAGCCCGCAGGTACCGCCGGATCGGGTCCGGCCCGTCGCCGAGCACCGGCACCACCGCCTCGCGCAGTTCCTGCGGGACCACCCGCTCGCCGGTGAGGTCGAGCAGGTCCACCGGCCGTACGCCGAACACCCCGGCCAGCCGGGCCAGCCGGAACCGTTCCGGCAACCGCACCACCGGCGACCCACCCGGCCCGTTGACGGACGCACCGGTGTCCCCGCTCGTGGTGCGGCTCGGCCGCCACTCGACGTGCGTCGCCCGGTCCCGCAGATTGGTGACGGTGACGACGACACCGTCGAACTGCCGGCCGTGACCGTCGCACCGCCGGCAGGTCAGCACCGGGTGCCGCCAGCCGGTGGCGTGACAGTCCGGGCACGGCACACTCGGGATCGGTTCGCCGAGCCACGGCGGCAGCGGCGGCTGCCAGGTCCGGCGCAGCACCGGGGCAAGTTCGGGGATCGCCGGCCGGGGGCCCGGGATCCGGCACAGCGACGTGCGGTGCCAGCGGCGGTCCCGCCAGATCGCCTGCGCGCCGGCGGTCCACTCCCCCGCACCGGCCGGGACCGGCGGTGCCGTACCGCAGTCCTGGACGATCCGACGCTCCAGCCGTTCGACGTCGATCCCGTCGGGCGGCGCCGCCGACCGCAACGCCGGCAGCAGGAAGTGCGCCGGTGCGGTCAACGACCGCTCGGCCAGCCCGGCCAACGCGTCCGCCACGGCGGTACCGTCGACGGCGGCGGACAGGCTCGCGGCGTACCCGCGCTGGTCACGGGGCACTGCCGCGCCGGGCGTCTCGAACCTGATGTCCCAGTTGAGGCCGGCCGCGAACACCCCCCACCGGGCCTCGACGACCAGGTCGAGGCAGAGCAGGTCGGCCAGCGCGCACAGCCGGCCCAACGACTCGTCGACGCTGACCGGCGGCTCAGCCACCGTATGCCCGAAGTGGATCGACCAGGCCGGGTGGCCGGGACCGGCGTGCGCCGCCGCGAGCCCGGCGGCCCGCTCGGCGGCCGGCAGGTCCGGCCGCCAGGTCGACGGCAGGCTCAGCACCGGATCGGCCCCCAGCGGGGCCGTGTGGTCCAGGTAGCGCAGGTCACGCAGCGTCGACCGGTCGACCTTGACCTGCGCCGCCAACTCGTCGCGCACCGGCCACAGTGGTATCTCCCAGCCGCCGTGTGGTGCCTGCTCCGGCGCGATGTCGCCGGGCACCACGCTGGCGGAGGCGACCGCGCCGGTGTCCAGGTTCGCGACGGTCAACACCAGTTGGGTACGCGGCCCGCCGGTCATGCGTACATCCGGGTCTGGGAGGACTGCCATTCGCGCAGCGCCCGCTTGATCCGCAGGTTCTCGTCGTCGGTGCGCCGCAGGTCGTCGCGCAGGGCGGTCAGGTCCTCGGCGACGTAGTGCAGGAAGGCGTACACCTCGGCGGGGTCGAGGCCGCGCCGCACTTCGCGGAACCGGCGGTCGCGGACCTGGCCGGGGTGGATCCGGGGCCGCAACGGCGGCCGGCGGAACACTCCGGCGTTGCGAAGCACCCCGGCGTTGCGGGGCCGCAGGTGCTGCGGTGGCTCGACCACCCGGTTCGCTCGCCGGCCTGGTCGGTTGAAGATCCGGTGGAGAAGGTTGCGCATCGTCGGGGTTCCCCTTCGGTCAGGAGTACGCCGGCAGCCGGTGCCGCCGACGCGATGCCGCGCTGGTGTAGTGCCTGATCTGCTCCCGGTGCTGGTGCTGGTGCTGCGTATCTGTGTGCTTGGACGGGGCGACCCGCCAGCCGGGAAGGCCGAGGCGGGAGGACTCATAGCCGACGGGTCGCCCCAGCTCCGGCCGGTCGCAGCCACATTCGGCGAGTACGACCCCGGAGCGGCTCATGCTGGATCTCTGCTACTCACGGGCTTACGGGTTACGGATTTACGGATGTCGGGTTTGCGGTGTCGGGTTTGCGGCTACGCGTTTCGGGTTTACGGGTTTCGCGGGGATTCGCTCGGGTAGGGCGGTCGGGGCGGGCAGGCCGCGCGCCACCACCCCGCCCCGACCAGGGGCACGAGCACCCATCGTTGCCACGCGAGGGAGCGCCCGTAGCGATGAACTTATGTGCGGATGTCGCCGATGTCAACCTCTGCGTGGTGGCCATCTAAACCTTGCTCCACACATAAGTGACGTGGTCGAATGGAGGTGCCACGCGAGGGAGCGCCATGCCTGTTTTGCCCGACTATTTCAAGATCTCGAACGCCATAGTCGCCGACGTCAAGAACGGCACACTCAAGGCCGGCGACAAACTGCCGTCGATCGCCCAGCTCTGCAAGCAGTACGACGTGAGCCCGTCAACGATCCGCCTGGTGTTTGTGCGGCTCGAAGCACTCGAGGTCATCGACCGCCACCAGGGCAAAGGTGTCTTCGTCACCGATCCGGCGACGTGGATGCGCAAGCCGTAGGGCCTCGACCGGCCACCGGTGACCTCTGCCGTCTCTTCAGGCATCGCCGGGCGATGATCCACTGCGCTTCATCGACTCGACACGCCGACGGCCTGTCAGAAGGCGCGCATCCGATCACCCGCTCGGACTACGACCAAGACCTGATCATTGGTTAGCAGGGACGAGGCACCCACGTTGCCGACAACTCGACCGGCTCGACCGGCTCTCCCGACGCCAACCCCGGCCGGGGCGAACCGCCCTCGTCAGACCCGCACGCCGAATTCGGGCTCGCCTACCGGGCTTCACTCTCACTCTCAGTTATCGCCAAGACCGGAACGGCCGGCGTGCCGTATCGAGGTGACGCTGACGCACGTCAAGCCGCGAAGGTAGCGTGCGTCAGCGTCACCTCGACGTGGGTGAAGTCTGCGCCGGCCGCCACCGTGACGGTCGGTCAACAAAGCTCCGCGACGAAGCTCGCATAAACCGCAGACAGGCATTCCGCCAAGCCGTCAGCCAAGTCACCGCCCGCTGCTACGGGTCGCCGAGCCTGATCAGCCAGCGCCAAGAGAGCGCGGGGCCGGCGACGGCCCCCGGGTTCACCCGCCAACCGCTTGGCTCACTGCCACCCCACTCACTGCCACCTCCGGAAGTGGCGCCACGAGGGGAGCGGCCCATCACACCCGTTGTGCATCGACGGTCGCTGATGCCACGATGTGGGTGCCTACAGTGGCCTGGGCCGGCGGACAGCTGTGGGACCGTCCGTCCTGCCGGCCCGCCGGGTCGGCACGGGTTCCTGGGATCGAAGGAGACCAGCCCCATGTCGTTGTCGTTCACCCCACTGACGCACCACCGTACCGATGAAGTGCCCCGCAGCCGCCCCCGGACCTCGTGGTGGCGGGCCGCGGCCGGCGTCGCCGCCGCGATGCTTCTCGCCACCAGCGGAACGGCGGTGACCAGCGCCCCGGCGTACGCGACCGGCGGCGACGCCACCAGCACCGGATGTCTGACGGTGACAATCGAGAGCAGCTACTGGAACAACGGCCCGGACAGCGGTGGCGTCTTCCGCGACATCACCATCACCAACAACTGCGCCACAGCGGTCAACGGCTGGAAACTGGTGCTGACGCTGCCGGCCGGCGAAACGGTCCAGCAGGGCTGGAACGCCAACTGGACCCTGGGCGGCGGGACCCTCACCGCCACCCCGACAACGTGGAACAACGTCATCGCCGCCGGCGGGTCGGTCGAGATCGGGTACGTCGGTGCCTGGACCGGCGGCCGACCGCAGGATCCGGGCTGCACCATCAACGGCGAGCCGTGCGACGGCACCGGGCCGGAGCCGTCACCCGAGGTGACGCTGACCAGTCCGATCGACGGCAGCCTGCTGGTGCCGGTCTGCGCGGTCCGGATGACCGCCGACGCCAGCACCGACGTGGGGACCATCGACCGGGTCGAGTTCTACATCAACGACATCCTGGTCGGCAGCGACAGCAGCGCCCCGTACGGCATCGACGTCCCGCCGGACCATCCGGCGCTGCGCGTCGGCTCACCGAACATCCCCCGACACACCGCGTTCGCCCGGGTCCTCACCGTCGCCCCGGCGGCCAGCGCCGACTCGCCGATGGTCGGCTTCACGCCCGCGCCGATACCACCGGCGCTGATGGTGATCGCCTGCCCGTCGCGGGTGGAGGTGCCCGAGGGCGGCACCGCGATCGTGACGTTCGTGCTGGCCGCCTGCGCTGCAACCCCGGCGTTGACCCTGACCGTCACCGGCGATCCCGGTGTCAGCGTCACCCCGACGGTCACCCGACCTGGTAGCCCGGAGCATCCGGTCACCATCACCGCCGCACCCGGCAGCGTCGGAGCCGTCGCCCGGGTCACCGCGACCGCCGACACCGGCTCGTGTATGCCGGCCACGGCAACGGTCACGGTCGGCCCGCCCGCTTGACGGTCGATACCGACCCTGGTGGGCATCCGGCACGCTGGTGAGGTGACCCGCCACCGTGCTGCCCCGCCCCGGGTGGTGGCCGTGATCGGCTACCCGGACGCCGAGTTGCTGGACATCGCCTGCCTGACGACGACGTTCGACTATGCCAACCGGGGCGCGGACCCACCGTACGAGCTGGTGGTCGCCGCCCCGGCAGGGCAGCCGATCAGCTGCCAGTCCGGGTTGACGCTGCACGCCCAGGCCGCGCTCGAACGGCTCCGCGGCCCGCTCGACTCGGTCATCGTGTCGGGCGGGGAGGGGCATCTCGCCGCCGCCGGGGACTCCCGGCTGGTCGCCCACGTACGGCGGCTGGCCCGGGAGTCCCGCCGGGTCGCCTCGGTCTGCACCGGCGCGTCGGTGCTGGCCGCCGCCGGGCTGCTGGACGGGCGGCGGGCCACCACCCACTGGATGTACGCCGACCAGCTCTCCGCCCGCCACCCGGCCGTACGGGTGGACGCCCGTCCACTGTGGATCCGCGACGGCGTGGTGACAACGGCGGCCGGCGTCACCAGCGCCCTCGATCTCGCTCTGGCCTTCGTCGAGGAGGACCACGGCGCGGAGCTGGCCCGCCACGTCGCCCGCGCGCTGGTCACCTACCTGCAACGGCCGGCCAACCAGGCCCAGGTCAGCATGTTCCTGACCGCCCCGGTCCCCGAGCACAGCCTGGTCCGCGACCTGGTCCGGGCAATCCGGGACGCGCCCGACGCCGACCTGAGCGTGCCGGCGCTCGCCGCCCGGGCGGCGGTCAGCGAACGTCACCTCACCCGGCTGTTCGTCGCCCACCTGGGGCAGAACCCGGCCCGCTTCGTGCGAGACGTACGGACCGAGGCGGCGGCCCACCTGCTGGTCACCAGCCGGCTACCGCTGGCCGCGATCGCCGCCCGGTGTGGCTTCGGCTCCACCGACGCGCTGCGCCAGTCCTTTATGGACCGGTACGGCATCACCCCGTCCGGTTACCGGGCCGCGTACCGCAGCAGCCGCACCGGTGCCCCAGCTGACCCGGCCGGGTCAGCTGGGTCAGCCGGAAACGGCGCCGGTGGCGGCGAGGGCCAGGAAGCCGAGTCCTAACGGGACGTCCAGCAGGACGCAGAACTCGGCCAGCGACCGGGGCACCACCTCGTCACGCCGGTAGTGGATGACGTCCCAGACGCCGTGCGCGGCCAACGCCAGCCCGGCCAGCACCATCCCGACAGCCGGCACGACCAGCACCGCGGTGACCGCGAGCCCCCCGTAGCCGAGCAGCGCAACCGTCTGCGCGGTGAGCGGCGCCCTCGGCACACCGCCGACCAGGCCACCGGCCACCAGCACCACCGCGACGAAGCCGAGGCCGGCCCACCACGGCAGGCCGGCCAGCTCACTCGCCGCGACCGCCACCGAGCCGGCGCCGAGACCGACCCAGGCCATCCAGCGCCGCCGGGTCGCGGCGGCGGTGAGGTAGCAGAGCACGGCGACACCGAGCACGATCGCCAGGACTTCACGCCCGGCCCCGGCCACCAGCACCAGTACGGCACACCCCAGGCCGAGCGCGCTCGGCCAGCGGTGCAGCAGATTCGAGGTCATGCCGATCACGGTGCCGGGGCCGGCGGCGGGTGACGAGGCCCCGGTCGCGGCCTGTCCGGATTCCCGGGCATCGTGTCCGCTGAACCCGCAGTGCCGCGAGACCGGAGCCCCGCAGGGCCGCAGTGCTGCCGTCGGGGCCTATCCGGCGTCGGCCGACGTGCTGGCACCGTCCAGGAACGGGTAGTCGGTGTAGCCGTGGGCGTCACCGCCGTACACCGTCGCCTGGTCGACCTCGTTGAGCGGAGCCTGCTCACGCCAGCGGCGTACCAGGTCGGGGTTGGCGATGAACGGCCGACCGACCGCGACCGCGGTCGCCTGCCCGCTGCGTACCAGGGTCTGCGCGGTTTCCCGATCGGTGACCGACGCGAACCCGGTGTTGACGACGACCGGGCCGCCGAAGCGGGCCGACAGGTCCGCGAGCAGCGGATCGGCCGGGTCGATCGACAGGTGCAGGAAGGCCAGGCCGAGCGGGGCGATCGCGTCGACCAGCGCCCGGTAGGTGGCGGCGGTCTCGGCTGGGTCGTCCTCGACCAGCCCGTTGGCGCCGTTGGCCGGGGAGAGCCGCAGGCCGACCCGTTCCGGGCCGATCTCCTGCGCGACGGCGGCAACCGCCTCGGCGACGAACCGGGCACGGGCGGCCGGCGAACCGCCGTACCCGTCGGTACGCCGGTTGGTCGCCGGGGCGAGAAACTGGTGCAACAGGTAGCCGTTGGCGCCGTGCAGCTCGACCCCGTCGAGGCCGGCGTCGATGGCTGAGCGCGCCGCCTGCCGGAACTCGTCGACGACCTGTGGCAGCTCGTCGGTGGTCAGGGCGCGGGGCGTCGGGTACGGCTGTCTGCCGGTGGCCGTGATCATCGTGCCGTCGGCGGTGACGGCACTCGGCGCGACGGTCTCCTGCCCGTGTTTGTTGTCCGGGTGGGCGATCCGGCCGGCGTGCATCAGCTGGGCGACGATCCGCCCGTCGGCGGCGTGCACCGCGTCGGCGATCCGCCGCCAGCCGTCGACCTGCGCGGGTGTGTGCAGGCCGGGGGTGTTCGGGTAGCCCTGCCCGACGGCGCTCGGCTGCACCCCCTCGGTGATGATCAGGCCGGCGGTGGCCCGCTGCCGGTAGTAGCTGGCGGCGTGCTCGCCCGGCACCCCGTCGGGCTGCGCCCGGTTGCGGGTCATGGGCGCTATGAAGACCCGGTTGGGCAGGTTCCACTTGCCGATGGCCACCGGCTCGAACAGCTCAGGCATTGGTCAGGTCTCCCCAGGTGGTGACGTGATGTGGGCGGAATGGTCAGAAGGCGTACGGGCCGAAGCGGCCCCAGGTGACGACGGCGGCCATTGCCAGGAGGACCAGGTTGGGCAGAATCGCCGGGTACTCCTTGCGCTGGAAGTGCACGATCGCCGCGCCGATCATCATCGCGACCAGGCCCAGGGCGGCCAGCGGTACGAAGATCGGGGCGATGCCGGTGACCGCCGGCAGGATCAGGCCGATCGCGGCGAGGATCTCCAGCGCGCCGATGGTCCGGACCAGACCCATCGGGAAGTCTGCGGCGAAGCCCATCCCCTTCTCGACGAGTTTCTCCCTCGGCTGGCTGACCTTCATCACCCCGGCGCCGAGGAATGCTGCGGCGAGTGCGCCGGCGAGTACCCACAGAACGATGTTCATATCTGCCTCCGATGTCGTCACGCTTTAAGCTTGAAGCGAGGCTAGTCCGCAATGACTTCAAGCGTCAAGTGACGCAGCTCTCGTGATCACTTGACGCTTGAAGCTAGACTCGACGACATGGCCACCCCGACCGAGCAGCCGCACTGGCTCGACAAGGAGGAACTGGAGACCTGGTTCGCCCTCGCCGGCGTACTGGCCAGGCTGCCGGCGGCGCTCGACCGGCAGTTGCAGCGCGACGCCGGGATCAGCCACTTCGAGTACCAGGTGATGGCCGCGCTGTCCGAGACGCCCGAGCGCACCATGCGGATGAGCCGGCTCGCCATGATCGCCGACGGATCGCTGTCACGGCTGTCGCAGGTCGTCACCCGGCTGGAGAAACGCGGCTGGGTCAGCCGCACGCCGGACCCGACCGACGGCCGCTACACCCTCGCGACGCTGACCCACGACGGCTGGGACAAGCTGGTCGCCACGGCCCCCGGGCACGTCGCCGAGGTGCGCCGACTCGTCTTCGACCCGATGACGAAGGCCCAGTGCCGGCAGCTACGCGACATCGGCCGACGCATCACCACCACCATCGACCCCGACGACTCCTGCCTGCGCCAGCCCTCCGGTTAGCAAGGATGGCAATTCTCCCTGAAGCTTGAAAAGAACAGCTTGATCTGACTTCTCATCGATACCGTCGTCGTAATTCGGATGCCAGTTCATGTAACTGCTCAAGAGCAACATCGTCGGGTCGGACCGCAAGTCGACCTGCAACGAAGTTGTCGACTGAACGACGGAGAGCGGCAACCAGATCAAGCCGGCGGCCCAGGTTCACCTCATCTATCCACAAACAGTTTAGATCAACCGCATCCACGACGATTTGATGACCAGCAGGGTCACTCAGGACAGAAAGAAGTTCATCCATTAGCACCCCGAACGTAACGCTCCTTAGGAAAACCTCTCCATTTTCAAAGCAACCATTGCCGACACGATGACCTCACTTTGTCGCGCCCCCCACGACGGCACATTGGCGGCCGGATAGGCAGTTCAGAATAGTCAGCTGCCCCAATGAGGTGCAACTCGGCCTCGGCAAGCAACGCCGAATGGTCCTTCCCAACCATGACCCAACCACCGAGCCTTCAACTTCCTACATCAGCACCCATATTCCTTTTCGAAGTTGCCGATAAATAGCCGGATCTGATCGGCCACGAAAGTGGAGCTGAAGTCAGCGAGGCGTCTAATACTGGAAATCGCAGACCTGGCAGATGAAAGATCCCCAAGCTCAGCGCAGACAACCGCCAGTCGACCTAGTTCAAACTGGGAAATATTTGGCCTTTCCTTCAAGCTGGAAGCAATATCAGAAAAATTGGAGAATCCATCAAAATAGGGGATCGCGTACGCCCGGATGTCGGACTCGAGTAGATCGACAACTAAGTCGACGTCATCGTTGGACAGGACGCACCATCGCGGAAGCAAACCTCCTTCGCGGCCAGCCGCATCAAACAGACCTGCTAGCGAAGAGCCGACCAAGAAACCACCATCGGACAGCCCGTACAAGGAGCCCACTAAGGCCGAAACCCGACCGTGGTGAACTCCTACCGAGGGGTTCAAGGAGAGTCCAAACTCTCGCATCGACAGATCGAACCCAATCCGAAGCCCTAGATCGCCCTTGCACTTCCCCAGAACAGCGTAGTCTTCTTCGCCGGTGGCCATCTCCACCCAACCGGATCTGGCGAACCTCTCGGCGATGCTACGCCTCATGTCCCCCGTCAGATTCTGCATACCGAGTCCGTCCATTCCCACCCAGCTAAATCTACCCGATCGGGCCGCCCGCCGTTCCTGACATCTCGGCGATCATGGTCTCGTCGGCGGCTCCCGCGTACACCCGGACCTCGTCAACGACGCCGGTGAGGTACTGGCCGAAGCTCCCGTCGTGCAACGCCCGGCCCACCTGCAGGCCGCTGTTCGCCCGCCAGCCGGCCGTGTACGCGGCAGTGCCGGTCGCAGAAAGGTAGCCGTCGACGTAAAGTCTCACCTCCTGGCGCGCCGAGTCGTAGACCACCGCCAAGTGCTGGCCGAAGTAATCCCATTCCGGGTACGTCAAGTTGTCGGAGACGACTGTCGTCGTCGGGTCGGTGGTGTTCTGCTGTGGCAGGACCAGTTCCCAGCGATTCGACGCGGCGTGGCAGCGGATGACGAACCCGCTAGCCGTCGTACCAGCCTGGGACAGCACCGCCTGGTCGGTGTCTCCGCAGTTCGGGCCCGGCAACCGCACCCGTACGCCGACGGTGAAGCTGCGGTCGGTCACCGCGACCGGCCCGTCGGTCTGCGCCCAGTCGTCGACTCCGTCGAGCACCAGATGCCCATCGCCTACCAGCGGGGTCTCAACGAACGGGTCCTCGTCCATATCCGGGGCGTACAGGTGCGAATCGCCGTGTAGCCGCAGGTCCGCGCCGCCGCCGTACTCCGGGCTGTTGCCGTCGGTGGCCTCGTCCAGCGGCCAGTAGCCGAACGAGGTCGTCGGCCGAGCCGACAGGTCTCGCGCCTCGCGGGACACCAGTACGCGGTCGAAGACCGCGACGTCGGCCATGTCTCCGGCCCAGCCCGCGGTGTAGCCGCTGCCGCTGACGGCACGACCCGGAGCCTGTCAAGGCAAGTGAGACAGCTTCTTGATTTTTCTTAGCTTTGTGTTGCTGGGTGTGTGGTCGTGGGCGGGGTGGTGCTCTGGTCGGGGGCGGTGTTGTCTGGTTTGTTGATCCATGCCCGGTCCGGTAGGCGGGGCGGCTGGGGTCGGCGGCGGCCAAACCGGTGTGGGTGAGCCGCACGGGCGGCGTCGAGGGTGTGCTGGCGTTGCTGACGGATCTGTCCAGCGGTGCCGTGGTGCACCGAGGCGGGGGTGTGCAGGCCGATCCCGGAGTGCCGGTGCTCGTGGTTGTAGTAGGTGTAGAAGGCTTCGCAGTGCTGCCGGGCGTGCTGGATCGACCCGAACCGGTCGGGGAACGTGGGGTCGTACTTCAGGGTCTTGAAGCTCGCCTCGATGTACGGGTTGTCGTTGGATGTCTTGGGTCGGCTGTGACTGCGGCCGATCTTCAGGTCTGTGAGGAGTTGGGTGATGGTCTTGCAGGTCATCGCCGCGCCCCGGTCGGCGTGCACGGTCAGCTGGTCGGGGTCGACGCGTTCGCGGGCGGCGGCGTCGGCGATCAGCGCTTCGGCGAGTTGGCCGTCCTCGTGCGTGGCGACCAGGTGACCGACGACGTAGCGGGACCAGATGTCGATCACGGTGTACAGGTGGTACCAGACGCCTTTGACGGGTCCGCGTAGCTTCGTGATGTCCCAGCTCCATATCTGGTTCGCGGCGTCGGCGACGAGTTCGGGTTTGGTGCGGGCCGGGTGGGTGGCCTGGTTGCGGCGTTCGCCGTTCTGTCCAGCGGCGCGCAGGATTCGGTACATGGTGGACTCGGAGCACCACCAGCGGCCCTCGTCGAGTTCGCGTGCCCATACCTGTGCGGGTGCCAGGTCCTGGTAGGGCGGGCTGTTGAGCAGGTCGAGGACCTGCTGTCGTTCGGTTTCGGTCAGTGCGGACGGTGATGGTCTGCGGGGTGTCCGGGGCTTCGGCGGTGTCGGGTCGCGGTGGCGGTAGATGGTGGCTCGGGACAGGCCGGTCAGTCGGCACGCCGCAGCGGTGCCCCACAGTGGTGTCAGCGCGGTGTGCGCCTCGCCGAGGCCGGCGGGGGTGTCGCGGTGTCCGCGCTCTCGGAGAGCAGTTCCAAGAGCGCGTGCGCTTTTCCCATGATGTCCAGTGCTGTGCGTGTCTTGGTCAGCTCGATCTCGAGGCGGGCGTTCTGTCGACGTAGCCGGGCGAGTTCGGCTGACTCGGTGTTCTTCCGGGTCCGTTCGGTGGACTGGCGTCGGTCGGTCAGGCCTGCCGCTGCGCCCGCGTCACGGGCCTTGCGCCAGTCCAGGATGTGTGATCCGTACAGGCGTTCCCGGCGCAGGATCGCACCCCGGGCCGTGGCGTCGGGGGCCGCGTCGTATTCCGCGAGGATCCTGGCCTTGAACTCTGCGGTGAATGTCCGACGAACCGGCTTGGCGTCCAGATCGCCGGAACCGATGGACTTGTCTGCCATGCTGATGAACTCCCCTCAGACCCGTCCCGGGGAGCGTATCCCCTGGTAGACGGCCTGTCTCAACTCAGCCTGACAGAGAGGGAGACCTGGATGGGCGAACGCAAGTGAACCGTCGTCGACCCCTCGTTAACGTTGAGCCCCTTTGCTGGCAGGCGGCGGGGGTGGCAAGGGCCGGCCGGGGAAGGTCCGGCAGGTGGCACGAGAGAGGTAAGGGTCTCGGTGCGAGGACACCACTGCCCTCGGGGGATAGACGGCGCCCTGCCAGGTCGTATCTGAAGGGTGTGGAACACGGAAACCCCGTCACGCGCCGGTTGATCCGGTGGACGTGCCCGTAAGGGGCGTTGACGTGCGCGGCGGGAACAGGATGGCTCAAGAAGCGAACGCCAGGACGTCGAAAGGCACTGGGAAACGCGCGGCACGCGGCTGCTCCTCCAAGCAGTTGCCGTAGCGATAACCACCTGGATACCGGGCACGTTCCCGGACGGGAAACCGGGCTGACGTGAGCCAGGTGAGTCGTGAATGGAAGGTGCGGATGCGCAGGGAATTGCGGGGGATGTTGGACGCTTCGGCGAACAGACCCGCAGACGAGCGCTTCGACTGGTGGCCGGGCGTCGTCTGGTCGAAGGTCGAGGCGGACGTACGTGCGTTGAGGCAACGGATCTTCACGGCGGCAAAGGACGCGGACCACAAGCGGGTCCGCAGCTTGCAACGCCTGATGCTGCGGTCACGAGCGAACGTGCTCGTATCCGTGCGCCGGGTGACGCAGGACAACGCGGGACGCCACACCGCCGGGGTGGACGGTGTTGTCGTTCTCGACGACGAGTCACGGACCGCCATGGTTCAGTGGCTGTCGAAGAACGCGATGACGACGACGCCCTCGCCGGTGAGGCGTGTCTACATCCCGAAAGCGAACGGCAAACGCCGACCGCTCGGCATCCCGACGCTGATCGATCGCGCCATCCAGGCGATGGTCCGTAACGCGCTGGAGCCGGAGTGGGAAGCCCGCTTCGAGCCGGACGTCTACGGCTTCCGGCCCGGACGTGGCTGCCATGACGCCATCGAGTCGATCTTCGGCCTGTGCGGGAAGCGCAAGTCGCTTCGCGCATGGGTGCTGGACGCCGACTTGAAGGCGGCGTTCGACAACATCGACCATGACCACCTCCTGGCCATGCTGAACGGGTTCCCCGCCAGGGAACACGTCGCCGCGTGGTTGAAGGCCGGGGTCATGGAGCAGGGCGAGTATCTGCCGACCGAGGCGGGAACCCCGCAAGGTGGCATCATCTCACCGCTGCTGTTGAACATCGCCATGCACGGGATGGAGGAAGCCGCCGGGGAACGCAGGTACTCCCCGACCAGGAAGTCACAGGCGGACGGGATCGTGCCCGGCACTCCGGCCGTTGTCCGCTACGCGGACGACTTCGTGGTCATGTGCCACACCCGCGAGGAAGCCCTGGCGGTCAAGGCGCGGCTAACGGAATGGTTCAAGCCCCGAGGGCTGGCGTTCAACGAGGACAAGACACAAATCGTGCCCTTGTCCGAGGGGTTCGACTTCCTCGGGTTCACCATCAGGCGCTACCCGACCAGCGGGAAGGTCCTGACCATGCCATCCAAGGCCGCGCGGCAACGGATCCGCGACAAGCTCAGAGTCGAAGTGACCAGACGCAACGGTGCCAACGCGGCGGCGATCATCGCCGCGCTCAACCCGATCATCCGGGGATGGGCGGCGTACTACCGTATCGGAGCGTCAAAGAAGATCTACGCCCAGTTGGACTACTGGATGTGGATACGCCTTTGGCGCTGGGCGCGACGCGCGCATCCGAACAAGGGGAATCGATGGGTTCAGGCTCGCTACTGGGGACGGTTCAACCCCAGACGCGACGACCGGTGGGTGTTCGGCGACCACGACAGTGGTCGCGACCTGCGACGATTCGCATGGACTCCCATTGTCCGCCACGTGAAGGTGAAGGGCCGGGCATCCGTCGATGACCCGACCCTGACCGACTACTGGCGACAGCGCCGCAGACGGCGACCGGACCCCACCGAGATCCTGCCGACGTTCCTCCCCGCACCTGACACCGTCCTTGGACTTGCTTGAGCCGGATGCTCTGAAAGGGGCACGTCCGGTGTGCGCCGTGAGGCGCTTCGTTGTATCCCCCGCGCAGCGGGGAGGAACTGGAGGGAGGTTCCTGGGTCTGCCGGCTTACCTGGACGCGAAAGCGCGAGGGGACAAGAGCATGCCGGAAGCGTGACGGTTGTCTGGAGGCGTCCAGGGTGACGTGTCACGGGACCCGCCCGATATGGCCAAGGCTGGATTGCTTGAAGCCCAATCCCCAGCGATGAATGTGCGCATCCATCGGAATGACGCTTGAAACCGATGCCGCGTCGTGCGTCGGCATGAACCCGGAGGTCGATGCAACCTCCACGGCGTGTGGCACCGCCCAACGAGGGCGGGTGAGGGGATGAGTGGGCGGCCTACGTCGGGCTCGACACGTATGACGAAGACGTACCACGGGATCGCCTACGGGACGCGAGTCCTACGGCGACGGAGTGCCCGTAGTAGTCGCGGGAGTCACGACCCGCCAGGGAGGCCGGGAAAGCCGGACCGCAGGGCGAAGGGGCACAGGTGATCACGACGTCCAGCGATGGGAGGTACGCGTGATGCGGAACGCCGCAACGGTGCTGGGCGTCATCCGAGAACGCGGCAGGCGTGGCCTGCCGATCGAGAGGCTGTATCGGCAACTGTTCAACCCGCAGTTGTTCCTGCTGGCCTACGGGCGCATCTACGCCAACAAGGGGTCGATGACGCCCGGGGTCACGCCGGAGACCGTGGACGGCATGTCCCTGGCCAAGATCGAAGCGATCATCGACGTGCTACGTCGTGAGCGCTACCGATGGCGGCCGGTCAAGCGTGTGCATATCCCGAAGAGCAACGGGAGATCGCGCCCGCTGGGCCTGCCGACGTGGTCGGACAAACTGGTCGCTGAGGTGGTGCGCCTGCTGTTGGAGGCGTACTACGACGTCCAGTTCTCCGACCGGTCCCACGGCTTCCGTCCGGGCCGGGGCTGCCACACCGCGTTGAGTGAGGTGGTCGAGGTCTGGAAGGGAACGCACTGGTTCATCGAGGGCGACATCTCCGACTGCTTCGGGTCTCTTGATCACCAGGTCATGGGCTCGATTCTGGCGGAGAAGATCCATGACGGCCGGTTCCTGCGGTTGGTGTCCAACATGCTCACGGCCGGGTACCTGCAAGACTGGCGATGGCACGCCACGCTCAGCGGTGCGCCGCAGGGCGGAGTGGCGTCACCGGTCTTGTCGAACATCTACCTGGACCGGTTGGACCGGTTCGTCGAACAGACTCTGCTGCCTGAATACCATCAAGGCGTCCGGCGTCGGCGCCACCGCGCCTACCAAGTCGTCGTCGACCAGATCGCGAAGGCCAAACGCCACGGTGACCGTGCTGCGGTCCGGCTGCTCACGCAGCGCCGCCGCCGGATACCGAGCCAGGACCCCAACGATCCGGGCTATCGACGACTTCGGTATGTGCGCTACGCCGACGACTGGCTGCTGGGGTTCGCCGGACCGCGGCACGAAGCCGAACAGATCAAGACACGGATCGCGACGTTCCTGCGCGAGGAACTCAAGCTGGAACTCTCGCCATCCAAGACGTTGATCACCCACGCCACCAGCCAGGCGGCGCAGTTCCTCGGCTACGAGATCAAGACGCAACACTCGGACACGAAGATCACCCGGGGCCGCCGAGCGGCCAACGGGGCAATCGGACTGTTCGTGCCCCGCGACGTCATCAGACAGCGATGCGCGAACTACCTGCGCGAAGGCAAACCCGCCCAACGCGGTGCGCTGCTTCACGACGACGACTTCACCATCGTCGCGAAGTACCAGGCCGAGTACCGGGGCCTGGTCCAGTACTACCTCCTCGCCCAGGACGTGTTCCGCCTGGACACCCTGCGCTGGGTCATGGAGACCTCCATGCTCAAGACCCTCGCAGGCAAACACCGGTCCACCGTCACGAAGATGGCCCGCAAGTACAAGACGGTCATCGGCACCCCTGACGGGCCACGGACCTGTTTCCAGGTCACCGTCCCCCGGGACCGAGGCAGGAAGCCACTGGTCGCCCGTTTCGGTGGGATACCGCTCCGCCGCCAACGCGCAGCGGTCCTGACCGACATGTCACCGATCATGGCCAGCACCAACCGCAACGAACTGATCCACCGGCTGCTGGCCGGACGATGCGAGCTCTGCGAGTCCACCGACAGGTTGGAAGTCCATCACCTGCGGAAACTCGCCGACCTCAACCGCCGCGATCGACCCGACAAACCCGCGTGGGTGCACCTCATGGCCAAACGGCGCCGCAAGACCCTCGTGATCTGCCGGAACTGCCACGAGGACATCCACGCCGGTCGGACACGCACATCCACCCGGAACTGACCACTGGAGAGCCGTGTGTCAGGGAAACCGACCAGCACGGTTCGGGAAGAGGCCGACGGAAAAGGACCCACACCATGGGCACCTCGCCGGCGGCCCACTTCACTCTGAGGGGGCCCCGACCCAGCAATGGGTCGGGGCTACCCGACAGTCCGACCAGCTTGCGTGCCCTGGCCAGGGACGCTTCGTCGAGGGTGCGGGCGTCGCCGTTGATGGTGACGAACCTCGGAGTCCGTGCCGCCTTCTCCCCGGCGATGACGGCCCGCGCCTTCGCTTCCTGGGCGTTGAGTGTCCTGTTGTCCCGGGCGGCGCGGCTGGCGGAGTACGCCCACACCGCCCGCCATGAACGGGTGTGGGTTTTCGGGTGCCACACCGGTTCGGCCTTGAGGGCGGGGTCGTTGTCGCGGTTGGCGCCGGTGCGGGGGGTGACGGTGTCGATGGTCTGTCCGTCGGTGAAGTGGTCGCCATGCCAGCGGTAGTGCGACTCGAGGTCGATCGGCGCCTTGGTGGTGCGTGAACCGACGATGAAGCCGAGGCCGGCGTCGTCGAGTTCGCGTAGGTTGGTCGCCGAGAGCATGCCGGCGTCGGCGACGATGACCATGCCGGTGATCTGGTGGCGGGCCTGGAACTGGCGGATGACCGGCAGCAACGTCAACGTTTCGGCCTTGCTGCCGGCGAAGCAGCCGATCTCCAACGGGAACCCGTGCCGGTCGACCAGCAGCCCGACGACGATCTGCGGGTCCACCCGCCGCTCTTTGGAGTAGCCGACCCTGCGCAGGTCGTCCTCTTTCTCGGCTTCGAAGTACAACGTGGTCACGTCGTACAGGCACAGGCTGACGTCGCCGTTGTTCATGGCGTGGGCGAAGCACAGCCGCGCGATCTGGTCCCGGTACGCGCCTGTGTGGGCGCGGGTCAGGGTGCGGCGCATCGTCTTCTCGCTGGCCGGCTGACACCCCAGGTCGGTCAGTACCCGGCCGGTGTCGCGGATCGAGGTCGGTTCCACGATCCGCGCGATCGCCAGGTCCCGGAACACCTTGTCGTCCAGGGCGTCGAACCCGAGGCAGGTGAACACCGAGGCCAGCGCCTCGTACAGCACCCGCGACGCCGTCGACACCACCCGCGGCGCGGCGACCGCCGCCGGCCCACGCTCCGACGAACCGGCGACTTCGAACAGCCCCGCGTCGCTGGCCGGGCCGATCAGTGTCGTCCTCTGCGCGCCCGGGGCGACACCGAGGTCGAACTCGCCCTGACCGGGATCGGCGAGCAACTCGCGGGGCCCGTGCCCATCAGCAGCCCCAACTCGGCCTCGGTATGCGCCGAGCCCACATGAGCCACGATCCGCCGACGTCCCCCGACGGACTCGGCGATCTGCACCGCCGTCGCGCCCGAGGCCGTCCGCACCCGCCGAATCCACGCCATGAACCCGAGCGTAAGGGGAACCGTTAGTGCCTCAGAAACACCCCACCAGCACCCAACACCCCAGGTCAGAGCGCTACCCACCGTCGCGCCGGAAGCCGGTGACCGAAGTCAGGACTGACGCAGCGCCACCGGCTGTTCGTCGCCGTGGACGTACAGGGGTCATCGTGGTCAGCTCCGGGTCGTACGCGGCCGCCAGGCCGCGCCCATCCTGCATAGACCCCCGAATTCCTCCCAAACTCCCACCTCAGCCAGCCCTCAGCCGACTACGCAACGACCCTGACCGATCGGCGGACTACTAACAATAGCCGAAAACCGTTGATCGCTTCACACTCTTTCCGCCTGATCGATTAGAGTTCGCGGCAACTTCGATGCAGCACCAAGCACCTCCACCCCCACAAGCCTGCCACTATCATCGAAGTCGAGATTGATCATTCCACCGACGCGAATTGGATCACATGGGTACATAGAGGCAACCCCACTAGGTCCCACCTCACCCAGATAGATATAGGCCGCATCAGCCTTCGCATCGTAAGTCACCCTAAACTCAGCCACTACTTAACGACCACCTTGGAGTCGACGAATATACGCCTTGTCGACGTTTGTCATAACTGTATTTACGTTTCCATCGACAGTCTTAGCAATGAATATCTTTGAGCGAGGGTCGTAGTAGCCCATTTTCCACTGCCCATCATGCCGATAGGAGAACGGTTGCCTGTCAAGGACAGCCCTAGCCTGCGATTCAGAGACGCCACGCCCCTTCAACCGCTCCAGGGCATGCCCGGTAAAATCATCAGCCTCCTCAACGACATCATCTAACACTTCCTCGTAAGTGATGTCACCGATACCTTCGCATTCACACGAATCAGCATGACCGTCAAAGTATCCACCACAGTTGTGCACCAGCACCGGGGCTACCCCGACCGCCACATGGTAGGTGTGGATGTCGTCGATGGTGAGGTTGTGGACCCTCTGGGTCTGGGTCCACTGCCGGACGGCGGTGATCTGGACCCACGTACCGGCGGAGGTCTGCAGCCACTGCCCGGCTGTCAGGTCGCCAGCATGGAGCCACTCGCCTGTATCGGGCGCCCAGAACGGGTGGGTATCGGTGGCAACCAGAACACCTTCGGCGTCGCCTCGGTCACTGTCGGTGTCCACGATGATCTCGACCAGTTCCTTGACACCGTGCCCGGTAATCGTGGCGACGACCGCCTTCGCCTCCGACTCACCGGTCTCCGGATCAGTCGCGATCACCAGATCGCCGACCTCGAGCTCATCGATCGGCTTCGTCGAACCATCGGCGAGCAGCACCAACGTGCCCGGCACAAAACTGTGCCTCGTCGGACAGCTACCCAGGTCGTCGAGTTTCCTGCGGCTGCTGAAGAACTTGCCAACAGCCTTCTTCAACTGGCCGCCCAGGTTCCACAATCGGTTCACCAGGGCACCAACGTGGTCCAACTTGTTCCAGTATCGGGCCGCTAGCTTCCCCGCCGCACCACCCACCGCCGTCAACACGACGTTCAACGCCGTCGTCGCACAAGCCGCCAGATCACCGTTGATGAAACAGTCGACCGCATCGGTGATCCCTAACTCGTCCATCAAAATCTGGCCGAGCTCCTTCGCCACCGCCACAACGACCTGCTTCGCGTCCTCCACATCCCGACGCGCCTGCGCCACCTCCGGCGGCACCGTCGACACCGGCGGCGGCCGCGGCACCACCGTCCACCGGTTCGACGACATCGAGTACACCAACTGCTCACCGTACTTCTTCCAGTACGCGTCTTCCTCCGCACCACTACCCGTCGCCAACGGCCGCAGACCATCCGGATCCGCAAACGACACCGGCGAATTGTTTGCATACGCGTACCCGTGCATTTGCTGCGGATCACTCACATCGATGATCGGATCCACCGAAATGAACCGACCAGTCTGCGGGTCATACTCCCGCGCACCTAGATGCGTCAACCCCGTCGATGCGTCCTCCGTACCACCAACGAAGCCCTTCTCACCCAACCACTGACCAACCCCCGGCTGAGTGCCGCGCGGCGTGCCGAACGGCGCCATCCGCCGATGCGTGATCTGCCCCGTCGCTCCGTCCACCGCGGCCTGCCCGGAACCGTGATGATCCGCAGCCTGCACCTGCACACCCGCGACCGTTCGCACCACCGTCAACTGACCGCCGACCGGGTAGTAGCGCGTCCCATCGACCACCGAGTTGGAGCGGTTCAGCTTCAACTCCATGTTCGGCAGATACACCGTGATCGAATCCGGATCCTTCCGGACCAACCGACCGCCATCGGCGTCGTAGACGAAACTGGTGGTCTTCCCGTCCTCGGTGACCGACTCCAGCCGGCCCTCGGCGTTCCAGACCAGGTCCTGCTCCTCGCCGACCCGGACCCGCTTCGTCGTGTTGCCCGCCGCATCGTACTCGTACGAGTACAATCGGTCACCCGCCGAAGTCTCCTCGACCACCTGCGACAACGTGTGCGGCTGTGCCTGACCCGGCTGCGGATACGAATACGTCCGCTCCACCTCGTCGGCCCCACCTGCGGCGTGGATCGTCTCGCTCAGCCGGTTACCAGCCAGGTCGTAGCTGTAGGAGTGGTGGTACGGCGCCGGTCCGCCCACCCCGCTGGTGCCCGGCCCACCCGCACACGAATCACTCGCGGTGGTCGCCGTGCTCCACGCCCGCGTCATCCGCCGCAGATAGTCGTACTGGAAACACTGGATGTCCCGCACTCCGGAGCCCGGCCGGTCAGCGATCGACAGGACGTTACCGGCGTCGTCGTACTCGTAGTGCTGGTCGATGTCGCTGGTCGGCACCATCGGATTCTCGCCCGAAAATGCCTGCCTGCTCAGCATCGACCGGGTCAGCCGCTTGGTGCCCTCTTCGTAGAAGTAGGTGCCGTAGACCTTACGGCTACCGACGCTGGTTTCAGCCTGCAACAGCTCGCCCGTCTGCGCGTACTCAGCCCGGCTGAGGTACGTATACATCCAGTTGCTGATCTTGGTAACCCGCTGCAGATCGTCGTAGCTGTAAACAATCGTTTCGCCCGAAAGCCCGCCGCTTTCAGGGAAGCTCGTGCTCTGTACGGTTCCGTCATTGTTGTACTGAGTGAAGAATCGATAGGTCCCGGCGAGTTCGGCGTGGGTGTCTGCCTCTGGGATGAAGTAGCGGGTCTCCTGCACCCGATAAAAGGCATCTCTAGCCGGGTAGATGACGTGGTACTTGTGACCGCCGTCGGCGATGCGGGTGGCGAAGTAGAGCTGCCCCTTCGCGATGGTGTCGTAGCCCCACTCCGCCAGCTTGGTGCCGGTTCCGACCGAGCCCTCATAGGTGCCGGTCTTGCGGCCGAGCACATCGTAAGTGTGACTGATCGTGATGCCCCGACCGTCCGTGGCGGAGGTCAACTGGTCGTAGTCGTTGTAGGTGAAGGTGCTGGTTCCGCTGTCCGGGTCGACCGCTTCGATCTTGCGACCCCGTTGGTCGTACCCATAGGTCCACACGTTGCCGGCCGGGTCGGTGACGCTGGCCTGCTGACCGGCTGGAGTGTAGGTGTACGTGGTGCTGTCGAAGCTGCCACTCGTCCCGGCACCGTGGTACTGCCGTAGCTCGACGACCTGACCGCGGGCATCGGTGATGGTGGTCGTCGGGGTGCCGCCCGTCGGCGGGTCGACATGCACCCGGTCCCCGCCGTACGTGGTGACCGTCCGCCACTTCTCCTGACCGGCGACCTGGGTGATGGTGTCGGTGACCCGGTCAACGCCGTCGTACTGATACACCGTCTGCAGGTCGACATCGCCGTTGACCGTCTTCAGCAGAGTGCTTGACGGGGCACCGGAGGCGTGGAACTTGTCGTTGACCTTCGCCACCTTGCCGGTAGCGGTGTAGAAGGTTTCCGAGACGAGCCGTCCACCGTCCGGTCCAGGGACCTGGATCTGCCGAGGGCGCAGGAAGCCGTCATAAATCGTGTACTCAGGAGTCAGCCAGTTACCGGCACTGTCGCGCCGCTCGGTCTTCACCGAGACAGGTGCGTTGTCCTGGTTCCGGTAGGTGTATTGAATGCGTGGGCTATCCGGGTGAGTCGTCCTTGGACGGTGCGGCAGCCAGACCCGGACGGCGCGACCAAGCTTGTCGTACTCGACGTCGGTGCGCTTGCCGTTCCAGTCGATCTGGGTAACCGGCTGTCCCCACGCCGGGTGGTAGTCGGTGGTCGCGATGAACCGGGTGTCGGCGGTGCCGACCCGGATCTGCGGTCCCGTCTCCATCTTGCGGGTGGTCAGACCGTTCGTCTCGGTGTAGGCGATGTTGGTGACCGCGCCGGAGCCGTCCTGCGCCGTCAGCGGCCGGCCGTACATGTCGAAGGTGCCCTCACCGACGGTGACATAGCTCGCGGCGGAACCGCTGTGGCTGGCGAGCTTCTCGATCCGGGTGGCGTTGCCCTTGGTCGGCGTCGCACCGTATGCCTGGCCGTCGTACGAGGTCCGGTTGTCGGTCAGCAGTTGGGCCGCCAGGTCCGGGTTGGTGACCGAGCAGGCGACCGAGACGGTCTCCTCTCGGGCGACCAGGGTCCGTAGCCGCAGGCTGTGGTTGTCGGCGTAGGTGGTCCGGGTGCACTGGTCGTCGGCGGCGGTGCTGACGTCGCCGAGATCCTCGACCTGCGTGACCCGCCCGACCGGGTCGGTGTAACCGCTGGTCGCCGGGTCGTACGTGGTGATCGACTTCGTTTCCCGCCAGCCGCCGCCAGCCAGCGCGGTGAAGCCCCGACTGACCCGCGACTTGACGAAGAACGCCCGATCGGTGCCCCACGGCCGGCTGTAGCTGGCGGTCTCGTAACGCCACGGGCTGGTCACCGACTTGCTGCTGACCTGGGAGCCGTTGTAGACGGCGGTCTCGATCTCGAAGCCGGCGAGTTCGTCGTGGTCGGTGTGGGAAGTGCCGACCGAGTCGGTACGGGTGACCGTGCGGGTGCCGCCGGCCGGGTTCTTGTCGCCGTGCATGCCGCGCAGGTAGGTGTGCTCGGTGCGGGTGGTGAAGGTCTCGCCGTCGCCGCGCCGGACGCGCACCTTCTCGTAGCCGCGCCACTGGTTCCAGGTCAGCAACTCGGTGTCACCGATGCCGTCCGGGTCGGCGTGCCGCCAGGCCGCGTCGCCCAGGTACTCGTAGCTGGTCACCATGTCCGGGGCCAGGGCGGTGCCGGGCTCGACGTTCGTGCGGTCCGTTTCGGTGACCGACTCGACGACGTACTTGTGGAACCAGTCGGTGATCGGATTCACCTCGCCGCTCGGCGACCACTTCACCGGGTAGCAGCGGCGGGTGCTGTTGCCGGGGGTCGGCAGCGAGTTGGCCGAGCAGTCCGGCGACTTGTAGGCGACGTCGACCTGACCGCCGGAGTCGGTGTAGACGGTGGTCAGTCGAGGCCGGATCAGCGGGGCGACGTTGTCGCCGGGGATGTCGATCCGGTTGGGCAGCTGCAGCGGACCCAACTCGACCGAGGGCACGGTCAGCGGGTCGCCGCCACCGTAGCGGCCCTGGTGGTCGATCTTGTGCAGCCACAGCGACCGGCTGCCGTCGGCGTTGTTGGTGAACAGGTGGGTCAGTTTCCACGAGTCGACCGGCGTCCATCCGCTGGCGGTGCGGATCTCGGTGGTGATCTGACTGACCCGCTTGCGGGTCCAGAAGCTGGGTGACGACTGGCCGGCTGTGCAATGGGTTCCAGCAGCGCAGTTGCGGTCCCACGGCACGTCGGGCCAGGAGTTGGCCGTGCTGTTGTTCAACTGACCCGGCGCGCAGGTGATGCTGCCACTCGGGATGCACCGTTCGGCGTCGGTGAATACCACCCGGGCCGGTGCCGGGGTGGAGTAGACCGCGTTGTGCCGCTGACCGTAGTCGATCCGCTTGAGCCAACCACCTCGGTGGTACACGGTGCCGTTGACGGTGGTCTGCGCCCGCAGCGCGTAGTGATTCGTCTCCCGCTCGTAGAAGTACGAGGTGACGTTGCCGTGCCGGTCCTTGACGTAGTCGAGGTTCCACCGCCAGGCCTGGTGGCACCAGGCGTTCGCCAGTGTCGCGTTGTAGCAGGGTTCGCCGCTGTCGTCGCCGAAGACCGGCACCGTCCACACCGAGTTGGTTTCGGCGTTGCCGGACGCCCATCCGGGCAGCCGGTTCAGCCCGAAGTAGTGCTCGGTGCCGTCGATCGTGGTGACCTTCCAGAACTCGCGGTCGTTGTCACCGTTGACGGCGCCGTCGACCGTCCCGCTGTACCGCTCGATCTTCGACCCGTCGTCGTTGGCGAACCGCCAGGTGCTGCCGGTCCGCACCAGCGTGCTGGACCGTCCGTTGAGCATGAGTACGGCGTTGTCGTGCGCCCAGCACAGGTCGCCCATGCCGTCACGGCCGTCGTCAAGACAGGTGTTGTAGCGGCGTTCGACGTACCCGGGGTCGTAGCTGAAGCCCTCACCCAGCCAGGAGCCCTGGTTGTTGGTGGTCGCGGTCCGCCCGTCGGTGGCCTGCGAGTTGTAACCGAGCACCACCGACGGGGTCAGCCCGCCCGGCACCGGCGGCACCCGCATCGGGTACGACCAGTTGAACGCACCCGACGACGGTGACACGTTCCACTTCGACGACGGAGCGAACTCGGTCGCGGCGAAGCTGCCCTGCGCGGAAGCCTCCGAAGCGACCATCGCGTACAGCGCCGAGCCGGCACCGACGTCGATCGTGGCGGTGAGGGTGTCCGCTCCCGCGTTGTTGACCGCCGGTACCGGCTGCGGCGCGCACGCCGACGCGTCCGGCGTGGTCAACGCGCAGTCGGGCAACCGGACCAGCCGCAGTCGGGCACCGAAATCGCCGCCGTACGCATCGGCGATCCCGGCGTAGCTCAACGCCACCCGGACGGTGCCGGCACCGGTCTCGCCGGCGGCCCGCCCGATCCGGGTGACCGGTCCGTCGACCTTCGCTTTCGTCGACACCGCGCGGTCGAGGGTCTGCACCCGCACCCTGCTCGGCGGCGCGGCGCCGGCCGCCCGGCCCGTCCCGCTGGTCGGACTGGCCACTGGCGTCACCGGCACCTCCACCGTCCCGACCGCCGGCCAGGCAACCTCCGGTGCGGTACGCAGCGCCGCCTGCACCACCGGGTTCGGCTCGCGGGGCGGCACCGGAGCCGCCGGGCGGTCCGGGGCCGACTTGTCATGTTGCTGGACGGCCGGTGCCCCGGAGGATGGCTCGGCCTGGGCCGGGCTCTCCACCCCCTGCAGCAGGCCGGCGGCGACGACGACCGCCGTCGCCCAGGTGACAGCGGCGGTCAGCCGTCGACGGCTGACCGGGGTCGTAGCCAGAATCCGGGAACTCATCACCACTCCAAGGGCCGGGCGAAGCGGGCGGGAAAGCGAGGCATCGGGTCAGAGGTACGGGTTCGGATCGATGGAGGTCATCAGCTGGATCGTCTCGTCGTCGGCGACCCCGGTGTAGACGCGTACCTCGTCGACGACACCGCCGAGGTACTGGCCGAAGCCGCCGTTGTGCAGCGCCCGGCCCACCTGCAGGGGTCCGTCCGCCCGCCAGCCGGCGGTGTAGGTGGCGGCGGCGGTCACGGCGACCTCGCCGTTGACGAACAGCCGCAGCTCGTTGCGGAACGCGTCGTAGACCACCGCTAGGTGCTGGCCGTACTGGTCGGCACTTGGCAACTGTTCACCATCGAAGACCAGGGTGGTCTGCGGGTCGTTGTTGTCGCTGTGCGGCAGCACCAGCTCCCAGCGGTTGGCGCTGCCGCAGCGGATGACGAATCCGCTCGCGACGGTGCCTGCCTGGGAGAGCACCGCCTGATCCCGGTCACCACAGGTCGGGCTGGGCAACCGGACCCGGGCGGCGACGGTGAAGCTGCCGTCGGTCACCGCCACCGGCGCGTCGGTGCGGGCCCGGTCGTCGACCCCGTCGAGTACCAGATGTCCGCCGCCGACCAGCGGTGGTTCGGCGAACGGGTCTGCGTCGACGTCCGGTGCGTACAGGTGGGCACCGTTTTCCAACAGCAGCTCCTGGCCGTTCTCGTCGTCGTATTCGGGGCTGCGGTCGCCGGAGACGTCGTCCAACGGCCAGTAGCCGAGGCGGATAGGCCGCAGTGTGGACAGTTCGCTGACCTCCCGGGGCACCAGCACCCGGTCGTAGACGGCGATGTCGGCCAGCTCGCCGGCCCAGCCGGCGGTGTGGGCGCTGCGGGCGTACGCCCGACCGATCTGCACCGCGCCCCGGGACTTCCACGCCGACCGACGCTGCGCCGTCGGCTGGACGTCCCCGTTGACGTACAGCGTCATCGTCTTGAGCTCCGGGTCGTACGCGGCTGCCAGATGAGTCCATTCGTCGCGAATCGCCGGGGCGGTGCTGGTCACCGACCAGCCGCCCAGCGACAGCACGTCCGTCGACGGGATCGCGAACTCCCACTTGCCGGTGGCGGCGTCGAAGCCGAGGGTGAAGCCGGGCTCGCCGCTGCCGTCCTGGCTGACCGCGACCCGGTCGGTGGTGTCGTCGGTGAGCCGCACCCAGGCGCTGGCTCCGAACCCGCTCGACGTGTCGACCAGCGCCGAGCTGGTGGTGGCCAGGTAGCTTTCGGCGGCGTCGCCGGTGAACTGTATTGCCCGGTCGAACTGGCACTCGGAGCCGGAATCACCGCAGCCCGGCCCGGACACCCCGAACGTCACCCCGGCCCCGGCGACCGCCGGATGGTTGCCCCGGGCGTCCTCGGCCGACACGGCACCGGCCGCCTCGCCGAGCCCCCACTCGCCGGCCGCCAGCCGGGTCGGCACGGATATCACGCAGGTGGCGATCGCCGACCGCAGGCCGGACTGGTCGACCGCCTGCACCGTCACGATGTTCGGAGCGTCATCGACCGGCATCCAGCGCAGTGACACCGGGCCGCCGGGGCTGGTCGGCACCAGTTCGTTGTCCGGCAACGGGTTGGTGTTGAACCCGTACAGGTAGCGGACGGTGTCGGTGGAGACCGAGTCGAAAATGAAGGTGCCGTAGATGCCGACCCCGCCCCGGTGCTGGTCGTCCTCGACGCAGGCGCTGGTGTGCTCACTGGCGTCGAGCGGCAGATACTCCGGAGAGTCGATGTCCGGCGCGGCCGGCGCGGTGGAGTCGTAGACGAACTGGCAGGCGGTCTGGGTGCTGCCTTCCCAGCTCCACGGCCCCCAGACCTCCGAGTCGCCGGCCTGCACCTCCCAGGTGATCGGCGTGTTCTGCGGGATGTTCGATGGCAGGGTGTACTGGAAGCGGGAACCGCTGGCCTTCCACCCGGTGGTGACGTAGTTGTTGACCCGGGTGCCGGCCGAGTCGTACCAGTAGTAGAGGATCTGGCCCCGGACATCCTCGGTGTGCGACGAGCTGTGGTCCGGGTCGCGTAGCACCATGAACAGCGTCGGCGGGGTGTCCACGTACGGTCGGTTGGTGCCGGTGACGCACTGGCCACCGGGTGACATGGTCAACTCGGACTGCTTCGGTTGGCTCGGTGTCCGGTTGTAGTGCACAGCCAGGAGCGCGTTTCCGCAGAACCGCTTGAACGCCGTCTGGTCGTTCTCGTCCGTGGCGGCGAGTCCGAACGTGGTCGTCGACCAGCCCTTGGTCACAGCTTCCCGCACCGCTGCGGTGGCGGTGAAGCCGACGTTCTGGTTCGTCGAGGTGCAGGAGTCCTTCTTCGCGGTCGGTGCCTTCGTCTGCAGCAGGACGCCGAGCGCCGGTTTGTTGTTCCAGTTCGTGCCGGAGCTGATGCCGGACGACGCCCGGTACAACGAGACGTTCTTCGGGGTCGAGTTGTACGTGTGGGTCATCGTCACCCGGAACTCCGCGCTCAGGATGGTCCGCCCCGCGTACGGTGTGGGCAGCGCGTAGTAGATCCGCTTCTTCCCGACCTTGTTGCACTGCCCGGAGTTGACCGGGCAGTTGCCGACGCCTTCGGTGCCGGAGAACTTGTGGTACGACATGTGCGGGTAGCCGCTGGCAACCATCGCCCAGTCGCTCCTGCGGGTGTCCTGCCAGACCGGGTCGATGTAGACCGGCCAGCGGGTGTCGGGATCGGTGAGCATCGCCTGGTCGGGCAGCAGGGTGAGGGTGTCGCCGTCGATCCGCCAGCCGATCGGTGCCTGGCTGGCACCCGGCGGGGCGGACTCGGTGGCGTCGACACCGGTCGCGTCTCCGGCGTCGGGAGCGGTCCGGCCCGGCGTCGCGGCGTCGGTGCCGGCGGTGTCGTCACCCGAGTCCCACATCGCCGGTGCGGCGGCCTCCAGCACCGGCGCGCCGGACATCGTGTCGACGGCGGCCAGCCCACCTTCGAGGCCGTCCTGCACGGTCAGCCCGGCGGTGGCCAGGCCGAACTCCAGCTCGGCCAGCTCTGGCTGCTGTGCCGCCTCCGGGGTCTTGACCACGAGTACGTGGGAGAAACCGGTGACCTCGACATCGACCACCAGGTCCACGTCGGGCAGCACCTCGGCGTAGATGGCCTGGTCACCGTCGACCGTCGGCTCCGGCAGGGCACCGGGCCAGTCGAGGGTCATGCTGCGGCCGGCGCGCTGCACCCGTACCAGGGGGGTGTCGCCACCACCGGAGAGCCGCAGCCCGAGGGTGGCGGCCCGGGGGCCGATGCTGCCGTCGGCGGCGGTGACCAGGGTCGCGTCGGTCGGCACCCATTGGCCGTCGCGGACCACCCGGAACGGCTGGGCGTGCTGCACCGAAGTCAGCGTGCCGTCCGGGTTGGCGAACGTCTGGGTGCTCTCACCCTGCAGGGCACCGATTTCGACCCGCTCACCGATGTCGACGGCGTGGGCGAACGCCTCGGCTTCGGTCTGCCGGACCGGCTCCGCGCCGTCCACGGCCGGTGCCGGTGCCGATTCGTCCGATTCTGCCGCCGGTGCGGGGGCGGCCTGCGCCGTCCGGTCCGGGGCCGCCACCGCCGGGCTGGACACCACCGCGTACGCGGTCAGCAGCCCGGCCAGGCCGAGGCTCAGCCCGAGCCGGCGTCGGACACTGAACTTCGTGTTGCCACCGATCATGTCGCGGTCCTCCCCCGTCACGCCGTTCCACCTGTCGATGGCCATCACTCGACCGCCGTCCCGAAGGCGACCGCTCCGGCGGGGAAGCCGCCATCGCCGGCCCGCCAGACGTGCTCGGGCGTCGCCGACCCGCCGGCCAGCGTCGACCAGGGGATGGCGTAGACCGCCTGGTCGGAGTACGGGCTGGCAATGTACAGATGGGTCTGGTTGCCGGCGATCGCCAGGCCGAGTAGTTCCTGCGCGGCCGGTGCCCCGGGCAGGGCACCGGACACCCGTTCCACGGTCGCGTAGCCGGTGATCGGGTCCGCGGCCGCACCGAACACCCGGATCACTCCGGCGTCGGCGGCTGACCCGGTGTCCTCACCGGGGGCGCCGACAGCCAGCAGCAGGTTCTGCGCGGTCGCGGCCGATCCGGGTGCCAGGTTGACGAGGTGGACCCGCTCACCGAAGTAGTCGCCCTCCTCGTCGCCGCTGGGTATGCCGACGATGTGCTGGGCGAGGACCGGCAGTTCGGTGAATCCGCTGTCGGTGACGTGGAACCGTTGTACGACGCCGGTGTCGGCGATGCCGGCGGTACCGTACTCCTTACCGGGAGCGCCGACGGCGAGGAACGAGTCGGTCCCGCCGACGGGTGCGCCGGCCGCCCGGTAGTCGACCATGGACAGCGACTTGCCGAACGTGTCGTTCGCGGTCGAGGTCCCCCACACGCCGGCCTGGTCCTGGTCGATCGCGCCAACCAGGGTGGGGCGGCCGGAGGTGTACTGGTGGCTGAAGACGTTGACCGCGCCGGCGAAGACCTCGGCGCCGATCGCCTCGCCCGGCGAGCCGATGGCGAAGTGGTGGCTCGACGCGGCCAGCGCATAGCCGGTCCTGTCGTCGTTCTCCAGCGCGCCGACCACACCGTTGCCGCCCTGGCTGAGCAGGATGTTCGCGGTGCCTCTCAGGTAGTGCACCACGCCGGTGTCGACTGCGGTGCCGACGTCCTCGCCGGGGGCGCCGATCAGCAGAAACGGCTCACCGACCACGGTGTGCCCGGCGGCGAGGGAGAACCCGAACCAGTCGCCGGCCTCGGTTGTCTCCGGGAACTCCGACTGACTCTGGTGCAGCATGATCGACGACGGGCCACCGGCGAGCCCGTCCGTGGAGCCGAGCAGCAGGTACACCAAGCCGCCGTCGGCCTGTCCGCCGAGATCGTCGTACGGCACCCCGACGGCCAGGTCGGTGCAGCCGTCGTTGTTCACGTCGTAACTGGCCAACGCCGCGCCGAACTGGTCGCCGGCCCCGGCGGCCCCGGATCCCTGGATGTTGTTCTCGTGCAGGGTGTCGACGGTGCCGCTGCCGCCGTAGCGCACGTGCACCTGGCCGGCCTCGGCCTGCCCGGCGACGGTGGCTTCCGGGTCAGCGATCGCCACGTCGGCCACTCCGTCGCCGTCGTAATCGTTGGCGACTCCGCCGACGCAGCCTTCCGCTGGTGGCACGGTCACGTAGACGGTCATCTCGCAGAAGTCGGACCATACGGCGCTGCCGCTGACGCCGTCGTCGGCCCGCACCCGCCACTGGTAGCGGCCACCGTCGAGGAACGCGCCGGCCGGCACGGTGACGCTCGCGGTGGCACCGGAGGGGACGGTGCCGACTGTCTGGCCGCCGAGCGGCGCCGTGGCGCCGACCGCCCACCATTCAAACTCGACCGACATCGCGGTGCCGTCGTCGTCGGCGACGCTGGCCTGGAGCTGCGGGGTCAAGGTGTTGACCAGTGGCCGGTTGGTGCCGGTGACGCAGGCGGTGGCCGGCACCGTCGACCGGGCGGTCACCGTCGGCCACGAGTTGTACGTAACGACGGCGTACGGCACCTGTGAGGAAGCGGAGGTGTCCCGGGAGCGGAACTGCTTGAAGGTGGCGGTGTCGGTTTCGTCGGTGGCCCGGATGCCCATGTGGGCCTGGCTCGCCCCGGCGGTCGCGGCCCGTTGGAAGAACCCGGTGCCGCTGATCGTCGACCAGCCGTCGTCGCAGCTGGAGTCGTAGCCCTTGGTCATGGTGGAGCTGGCTTCGCGGTGCAGCCACTGCGGCTGGTTGGTCCACCGGGTGGCGGTGCTGGCCGCGCCGGTGGACCAGATCTCCCATGCCTTCGGGGTGCAGGTGTGCGACCACCAGTTCCAGAAGTGGACGGTCGCCGAGTTGATCTGCTTGCCGGCGAGCACCGCCGCGTTCCAGGTGACGAACGATCGGGTGATCGTCGGTGGGCTGGTGGCGAGCAGCCCGATCTGCAGGTCGTCGGTGCCGCTCTGGTTCGTGGTGACGCTTTCCCGTACGTACGCGTCGAAGGTGGTGGACAGTGGGTTGACCGTCGGGTCGAGGGTCACCGGGTAGACGGTGTCGGGCGAGTCCAGCCAGTCGGCGGCGGGGCGCAGCACGAGGTCGACGCCGTCGGCGCGGGCGGTGACCGTGGTGTCGATCGGTGCCGTGCGGGCCGGTGTGCCGGCCGGGGTGGTCTGCGCGTCCCACATAGCGGGTGCCGGGATGGTGGCGGTGGTTTCGCCGTCGGCACCGGTCAGGGTGACGCCACCGAGTTCGTCGTGGCGGTGCCCGGCGATGCCCGGCCCGGTCAGCAGGAGGGGGATCTCGCGGATCCGGTCTGCCGCGTCGCGGTCGTGCACAGTGAGCAGTTGCTCGAACCCGGTCCGGGTGGCCCGCACCACGAGGTCCACATCGGGCAGCACATCGGGGTAGGTGGCGACAGGTCCGTCGAGCCGTGGCTCCGGTAGTGCGCCGGTCCAGCTCATCGCAACTCGGGCGTCGTCGTGGCCGACGGCGGCCAGCTCGTGGGTGCCGGCCGGGCGGGCACCGGAGATCTGTAGGTCGTTCGGGTGTGCGGCAGGCGCGACGGTGCCGTCGGCGGCCCGGCTCAGCCGCAGGTCGACCGGCACCCACGCGCCGTCGCGGCGGACCCGGACGACGTCGGCGGAGATCCGTGCCTCGAGTTGGCCGTCCGGGCGGGCCCACACCTCGGTCGTCTCCGAGGTCTGCCCGTCGACGCGGACCGGTGCGCCGCTCTCCCGGGCGGCCTGCAGTGCTCGCCCCTGCATCGTGCTGGGTGCGGCGAGGACCGCGTCGAACCGCCCTGGTTCCTCGGCGGTGATCACGGTCGCGACGGTCAGTAGCAGTGCCGCTGCGGTCGCCACCGCCACCGCTCGCCGCCGTGCGCCTCTGAATGCGCGCCATTGAACGACTGCCATCCGGTCCTCCCCCGTAGAGACCACCGAAAGTCAAGTGGATCGCGACGCTACGGGGCTGATCGCTCA
Organism: Micromonospora sp. Llam0; assembly: GCF_003751085.1. Classification (NCBI taxonomy): domain Bacteria; kingdom Bacillati; phylum Actinomycetota; class Actinomycetes; order Micromonosporales; family Micromonosporaceae; genus Micromonospora; species Micromonospora sp. Llam0. The sequence goes on from NZ_RJJY01000002.1 coordinate 1,572,427, forward strand.
CTGTCAATGAGTAAGCGGTGGTTCCTGATCCAGCTAGCCTGAGTGGACTGATTCGATGCTCTGACGTAGATGGACGCGGGTATGACCGACCGGGTCCACATCGATGTCGGCGGTCACCTGGTAGACCTCGGCGATCCGGGCTGGCGTCAGCACCTGCGCCGGTGGGCCGGCGGCCATTACCCGGCCAGCGTGCAGCAGCACGATCTGATCGCAGAACCGTGCCGCCAGGTTGAGGTCGTGCAGCGCCGTCACCACGGTGACCGGTTCCCGCGCCAGCCGGTGCAGCAGCTCCAGCTGGTGGCGGATGTCCAGGTGGTTGGTCGGCTCGTCAAGCAGCAGCACCTGCGGCTGTTGCAGCAGCGCACGGGCGATGTCGACCCGCTGCCGCTCCCCGCCGGACAGCGTCGACCAGCGCCGGTCGGCGAAACCGGCCAACCCGGCGTCGGCCAGCGCCTGCTCGGCGGCGGCGACCTCCGCCGCCGTGGTCGCGGCGAGCAGCGGCCGGTGCGGGATCCGGGCCAGCAGCAGTACGTCACGTACCGACATGTCCACGTCGGCCGCCGTGTGCTGGGTGACCAGTGCCAACGTCCGGGCCAGTGCCCGGCGGGGCATGGACCGGGTGTCGACCCCGTCGAGCAGCACCCGGCCGGTGTCCGGCCGCTGCAGGCCGGCGAGCACCCGCAGCAGGCTGGACTTGCCGGAGCCGTTCGGGCCGAGCAGCCCGACCAGGGTGCCGGCGGGCGCGTCGAGGGTGACGTCGGCGAGCAGCGGCTTCCCGCGTACCGCCCAGCTGATCTTCTCGGCGCGCAGTCTCATGCCGGCGCCTGCCGACGGCGGATGAGCAGTGCGAACGCCGGCACCCCGAGCAGTGCGGTGACCACCCCGACGGGCACCTCCTGCGGCGCGAACACGGTCCGGGCGGCGGTGTCCGCCCAGATCAGGAAGGTGGCGCCGATGATCGCGCAGGTGGGCAGCAGGATCCGGTGCCGGGAGCCGACCAGGAACCGGGCGGCGTGCGGCACGGTCAACCCGACGAAGCCGATCGCGCCGCTGGCCGCGACGAGGACCGCCGCCAGCAACGCCGTGGTGGTGAACAGCGCCGCCCGGACCTTCGCCGGGGCGAAACCGAGGGACTGGGCGATGTCGGTGCCGTAGGTGAACGCGTCGAGCGCCGGCGTGGCGGCCCAGCAGATCAGGACAGCCACGGTGGTGACCGCGGCGGCCAGCGCCACCGACGGCCAGCTGGCCATGGTCAGCGAGCCGAGCAGCCAGAAGGTGACGCCCCGGGTCTGCTGCGGTGAGGCGGCCGAGACCACGATCAGGCTGGTGACGGCGGCGAAGAGTTGGCCGACGGCGACCCCGGCGAGCAGGATCCGGGACGGTTCGGTCCATCGGCGGCCGGCCATGGCCAGGGCGGCGGCGAACGCGGCGACGGCGCCGACGAACGCCCCGCCGGTGAGCGCGGCGGTGCCGACGCCGAGGCCGAAGACCAGCACCGACACCGCGCCGGTCGACGCTCCGGCAGAGATGCCCAGCAGGTACGGGTCGGCCAGTGGGTTACGGGTCAACGCTTGCAGGACCGCGCCGCAGACCGCGAGGCCGCCGCCGACCAGGCTGGCGAGCAGCACCCGAGGGGTACGCAGGTTCCACACGATACTGTCGGCCAGCGGCGGCAGCCCGGTCACCGGCAGTCCGAGGTGGACGGCGTGGGTGCGGAACACGTCGGCGACGGTCAGGTCGGCGGTGCCAATGGTGGTCGCGGCGGCGACGCTCAGGGTCAGGACGGCCAGGGCCAGGACGAGGACCGGCCCCCGGGTGCGGGCACCCCGTGCTGCCCGCACCCGGGTGGGACTCGCCCGTGGCGGCGCGATGGTCATCGGTGGGCGAAGACCACGTAGTCGTCGAGGTACTGCCAGATGGTGCCGACTTCGGCGAATCCGGCGGTACGCAGCGCGGCGAGGTGAAACTGCAGCGGCGAGTCCGGCTGCTGCGGCCGGTCGACGAAGCGCCGCTGCCGCTCGTCGGTCAGGGCGGCGAGGGCGGGGGTGCGGGCCGCCTCGGCGTGCCAGGCGTCGTAGCGCAGCGCTCCGGCGGCGAAGCCGGCCTGCTGGGTCTGCTCGTCGTGCTGCCGGGCCAGCGTCGCCAGGGTCGGCTGCTCGGGGCCGAACCGCAGGTGGTCGGCGTTGAGCAGGATTCCGCCGGGGCGTAGCAGCCGGGCGGCGGCGGTGTAGACGGCGAGCAGTTGCGCCGGGGAGAGCCAGTGCAGGGCGGTGGAGCTGACCACCGCGTCGACGGTGTCGACGCCGAGCCGGTCGGCCCAGTCGTCGGCGACCAGGTCGAGGTCGCGTACGTCGGCGCGGTCGCCGTGGTCGGCGAGCGCGGCGGTGGCGATGCGCAGCAGCATCGGGTCGTAGTCGACGGCGACGCAGCGGGCGGCGGGCAGTTCGGTGAGCACCCGGTCGGTGAGGGCGCCGGGTCCGCAGGCCAGGTCGAGTACGGTCGCCGGCCGGTCGCCGAGGTGCAGGCGCAGCACGTCGCGCATCGCCTGGAAGCGGTTCTCCCGGTGGGCGACGTACGCGGCCTGCTGGGTGTCCCACAGGTCGAGCAGTCGACGCGCGTCGGCCGGGGTGAACTGGTCGGTCATCAGGTCGGTCATCAGATTGTTCCTCAGGAGTCGGTGAGCTGGGCGAGGCCGGCGGCGACCGCTTCGACGGCGGTGACGCTGCGTACGGACGGGTCCATCGACGAACCGGAGACGGTGATGAACCGGCCGGCCTTGACGGCGTCGAGTTCGGCGGTGGTCGGGTTGCTCCGCAGGTAGTCGATCTTGGCCTGGGCGCTGTCGCCGTCGCCGCCCCGGGTCAGGTCGGCCAGCACGATGACGTCGGGGTTGCGGGCGGCGATCTCCTCCCAGCTGCCGGCCGGCCAGGTCTGTTCGGCGTCACCGTAGGCGTTGGTGACCCCGAGCTGGGTGCTGATCGCGTCGGGCAGGCCGCCGGATCCGGCGACGTACGGGGTGGCGGTGCCGGAGTAGTACCAGAGCAGGCTGGTGTCGGCCGGTGCGGTGGCGGCCGCGGTGGCGGCGTCGAGCCGGCCACGCTGGTCGGCGACGAGTGCCTCACCCCGCTCGGTGACGCCGAAGATGGTGGCGATCTCGGTGATCTCGGCGAAGATGCCGTCGAAGTCGACCGCGCTCTCGCCGGTAGCTGGGTCCTCGCAGGCGAAGCGGGACAGGTAGGCGGGCACGTCGAGGGCGGCCAGGTCGGCGCGCGGGCCGGCGGCCTCCGGGCTGTACGCGGAGGTGAAGGTGGAGTAGACGAAGTCGGGCGCGGCGTCGAGGACGGCTTCGCGGTTGGGGTAGAGGTCGGCGAGCACCGGTACGGCCGCGTAGTCGTCGGCGAGTTCGGGCAGCACCGGGTCGGTCTGGTAGCTGGTGCCGATCATGCGGTCGGCCAGGCCGAGGCTGAGCAGGATCTCGGTGGCGTTCTGCTCCATGGCGAGGGCCCGGCGCGGCGGTGCGGCGATGGTCAGCGTGGTGCCGCAGTTGGTGATCTCGACGACGTCGGCCGCCGGGGTCGTGGCGGTGCCGGCGTCGGCGTCGGGGCTGGCGGTGGCGCAGCCGGCCAGGCCGACCGCCAGCACCACCGCCAGCCCAACGGAAACGGTAACGGTTTTCATGTCGGCAAGCTAGCATGGTCAAACCGCAGGTCAACCCAGGGGTCCGCAGGTCAGCCCGGGATCACACGCCGCGCCTTCCTCAGGTTGACAATCAACTCGTCACGGTTCTGATGTGCGTGCCGGAGCCAGGCGGGTTGGCCCGGACCACTGCGCCAGGACTCGCTCAGCGGGCTGTTGTCGACGGTGTCGAACCCGAACTGGTCGTACAGCCGGGTCACCAGTGCCACGGCGTCCGGGAAGTTGCTCGACACCGACAGCGCCAGCCGGTCGGGGGCACCCGCCGGCCGGCCGGCGGTGAGCAGCCGGGGAGCCTGGATGTGGGTGAACGCCTTGGCGACCTTGGACGTCGGGAGTTGTTCCTGACGTAGTTCGTGGACCGTTTTCTCTCCGGAGTCGAGGACCGGGATGTTGCCGTCGCGCCAGACCATGTAGTTGTTGGTGTCCAGCACGATCTTGCCCGCGAGTTCGTCGACCGGCATGTCGTTGACGATCTTGAGAGGCACCGCCACGACGGCGAAGTCGCCGGCGGCCGCGGCCTGCGCGGCGGACGCCGCCCGCGCCGCCGGGCCGAGCTCGGCGACGAGACCGGCCAGCGTCTCTGGTCCCCGGGAGTTCGCGATGACGACCTGGTATCCGACCGACACCGCCGCCCGCGCGATCTGGCTGCCGACCTCGCCGGCACCGATGATCCCGATCGTCGTTGTCACCGTCCCTCTCCTGCTCGTTACCAGCTCAGCGGACCGGACTCGTCGTGCAGGGTCCCAGTTGGACCGTCGGCGTCGAGGGTGGCCCAGTGCACGATGACCCTGGCGCTGTCCGCCGCCGGCCGTCCACCGCTCATGGCGGCCGTCATGTCGGTGGCGGTGAAGCCGGGTTCGACCGCGTTGAACCTGATGCCCGGCTCGGACTTGGCGTACTGGACGGTAAGCATGGTGGCCGCCGCCTTGGACGCCGCGTACAGCGCCGCAGGTAGACCGAACTCCGGGCGCTGCGGATTGGTCACCGCCCAGAAGGAACCCATGCTGCTCGACACCGTGACCACCGTGGGGTTCGCGGCCTTGCGCAGCAGCGGCAGCGCCGCCTCGGTGACGCGGTAGATCCCGACCACGTTGGTGTCGAACACCCGCAGGGCCGCCGGCCCGTCGACCGCGTCGAGTCCGAGTACGCCCGCGTTGTTCACCAGGATGTCGAGGCGGCCCTCGGCCGAGGCGACCACCGCCAGGGCTTCGCGTACCGATGCGTCGTCGGTGACGTCGAGTTGCACGAACCGCGCGCCCAGCGTCGCGGCGGCCCGCTCACCCCGCTCGACGTCGCGGGCGCCCAGGTAGACGGTGTGGCCCAACGCGAGAAGCTGCCGGGCGGTCTCGAAGCCCAGACCCTTGTTGGCGCCGGTGACCAGTGCGACTGACATGTGTCTCCTCCCAGCGGCGGCGGAACCGGTCCGCCCCTCATTCTGTACCGATCGGTTGGGAGGAACCGTAACAGATTCTGTACCGATCGGTTGGTGAGCCCGGTCACGATCTGTACCGAGCGGTAAAGTGGGCGCATGGGCACAGGGACACACCCCGCCGGCCGACCCCGGGCCTTCGACGAGGAGGCGGTCCTCGACCGGGCCACGGAGGTCTTCTGGCGGCACGGCTACGAAGGCGCCTCGCTGAGCACCCTCACCGCCGCGATGGGCATCAACCGGCCGAGCCTGTACGCCGCGTTCGGCAGCAAGGAGCAGCTGTTCCAGCGCGCCCTCGCCCGCTACCAGGACGCTCAGCTGGCCACCGTGCGCACCGCGCTCGACCAGCCCACCGCGTACGCCGCGATAGAAGCTCTCCTGCGCGCCAGCGCCGACGGCCTCACCGCCGACAGCCACCCGGCCGGCTGTTTCTCCGTCCAGGGCGGCCTGAGCTGCTCGCCGGAGAACGCCCGGATCTCCGAGATGCTGGCCGCCGGCCGGGCCGCCACCGAAGCCGCCGTGGCCGCACGGCTGGCCCGCGCGGCCGAGGACGGCGACCTGCCCGACGGGGTGGACGCCCGGGCGCTGGCCCGGTTCGTGATGGCGCTCAGCGAGGGACACGCCGTCCAGGCGGCGGCCGGCGCCAGCCGCGAGGAGCTGCAGGCCTCCGTCGACATCGCGCTCCGCGCCGTCGTCGGTGCACCACGCTGACCAGCGGCTACCGGGCGGCGCCGCCGGCGCCGGGCCAGAACTCAGGAGCCCGGGCCAGGGCTCAGGAGCCCGAGACGAACCGGACCCGGAACAGCGCCGGCCAGTACTTGCCGGTGATCAGGAAATCATCGGTGCCGGGCACCGCCGCGATGCCGTTGAGCACGTCCACTCCGGCCCGCTCCGCACCGGTCAGCAGGTCACCGGCGTCGACCTCGGCGACCACCTGCCCGGTCGCCGGGTCGATCCGGACGATCTCGTCGGTCCGCCAGACGTTCGCCCAGACCTGGCCGTCGACGCACTCCAGCTCGTTGATGTCGCGCAGCGGCGTACCGTCGCGGGTCACCGTGACCGACCCGGTCGGCTCGAACGTGGCCGGGTCACGAAAGGTGAGCCGGTCGGTGCCGTCGCTCATCACCAGCCGGTCCCCGGCGTCGTCGTGGCAGATGCCCCAGCCCTCGCCGTCGTAGGTCACCTCGCGCAGCACGTCGAGGGTTTCCCGGTCGCGCTCGTACGCGACCCCCTCCCGCCAGGTGATCTGCCAGATCCGCGACTCCAGCACGGTGATGCCCTCGCCGAAGGCGGTGTCCGGCAGGCTCACCCGGCGCCGCACCGTACCGCTGGCCAGGTCGACGACCCGCAGCTCGGACTCGCCGTACTGGCCGGTGCCCTCGTACAGGTCCGAACCGGCCAGCTCCAACCCCTGGGTGAATGCGGCGGTGTCGTGCGGATAGCGGGCCAGCACCTCGACCCGCAACTGCTCGGTGGGCGCGGCCGACGCGGCCCGCTCGGGGACGACCGGCACCAGCGCCGGCTCGGCCGACCGCGACCCGGTGCATCCCGCCGTGGCGGCGACCGCCGCGACGGCGGTCAGCAGCGTTACGACCCGTCGCCGATCCAGCAGCACGCCACTCACCTCCGATCCGCCGACGCTGCGCTCCCGCGCACGGCTCGACCCCGCTGTCGGGTCGACGACAAGTGTCGCGCACCGGCGGCCCGGCCGGGTACCGGAGCCGGCCACCGCGTGTCGATCATGACCCGTCCGGGGTCACCTCGACGACGATCTTCGACCGGGGATGCTCCTCGACGAAGAACCGCACCGCCTCGGCCGCGCGGTCCAGCGGAAACGTCCGCTCCACCGGGAGGACCATCCGGCCGGCCTCGATCAACTCGGTCAACTCCCGCAGCGGCTGCTGCCCGGGCGCGGACAGGAACCCGGTCACCCGTTGGCTGACGAACGGTGCCCAGACCTTCGACCGCAGCAGCCGGCCCACCGGGCCGAACCAGCGACTACCCGTACCGCCGCACAGGACCAGCGTTCCGCGCGGGGTCAGCGCCCGGCGGCAGTCGGTCAGCCGGTGCCGACCCGCCACATCGAAGATCAGATCCCACTGCCGGCCCGACCGGGTGAAGTCCTCCCGGGTGTAGTCGATCACGTCGTCCGCGCCGAGTGAGCGCACCAGGTCGACGTTGCGGTCCCGGCAGACCCCGGTGACCTCGGCACCGAGCGCCTTGGCGAGCTGCACCGCGAAGGTGCCGACCCCGCCGGAGGCGCCGTTGACCAGCACCCGTTGACCGGGCTGGAGCCGGCCGTGGTCCCGCAACCCCTGCCAGGCGGTGACGCCGGCGAGCGGCACCGTCGCTGCCTGCACCGGGGTGACGTTGGCCGGGGTACGCCAGGCCCGGTCGGCGGGAACGGCGGCGTACTCGGCGAAGCTGCCGCTGTCGATCTCGGCGTACACCCGGTCGCCGGGCCGGAAGTCGGAGACCGCCGCGCCAACCGCGACGACCTCGCCGGTGACGTCGCGCCCGCGCACCTTCGCCCGGGGGCCGGACAGGCCGAAGGCCAACCGGGCGAGGTACGGCTCACCGGTGACGAACACCAGGTCGGCGTAGTTGATCGAGGCAGCCTGTACCCGTACCAGCAGGTCCTTGTCCGTGATGGACGGACACGGCAGCCGCCGCACGGTCAGCACCTCGGCGGACCCGTAGCGGTCCTGGACGACGGCCCGCATGGTGTCGGTGACCGGGGTGGTCCGACCGGCGCTCATTCGACGGTCCGCAGAATCTGCTCGATGGCGCTGGTCCGGGTCCGCAGCTCCGCCAGATCGGCCGCGACCCGCTGCTGCGTGTCGACCGAGTTCTCGGCGAGCTGCTCGTAGCGGCGCACCAGCTGGCGCATCGCCTCCTCCTGACCGGCCAGGGTCCGGGTCTTGCGGAACTCATGCAAAGTGGACAGGATCGCGATGACCAGGATGACGGCCAGCGCCATCGCCCCGAGGACGAGGGTCGTCTCCGGCCAGCTTGATGCGGCCTGCGCCGCGTTGGCGTACATCAGGACTTCTCCTTACGCGCGGGGCCCGCTGCCGACGGGTCCGGTCCGGTGAGGGTCGCCGCCGCCGCGGCGAGCATCGACGGGGTCAGGTGCAGGGTGAAATCGGCGACTTCGTAGTACTTCATGGCTTTGCCGTCCTCGGACAGCTCGAGACTCCCGACGATCAGGCCGGCGGCTTCCAGCCGCTGCAGGTGCATGTGCAGCAGCGGCCGGCTGATGCCGATCTCGCGGGAGAGGTGGCTGACGTAGTCCCGACCGGCGGCGAGCCGGCCGATGATCCGCAGCCGCAGCGGGTTGGCCAGCGCCGCCAGCTTCTCGACCAGATCGTCGCCGGAGGGCGTGGCCGATGTCATCGCTCTCCTTCACGTGTCATGTTTTTCTGACAGGTGAAAGCGTAACAGGTCAGGGCCAGCCCGCCAACGGGCGTGGAGCAGTTGCAGTCGTCCGGCCACGCGAACGTCGGCGCCCGCCTCGCCTAAGGTTGATCCATGGCCAGCATCTCCTGGGCGGACTCGTACCTCGGGCAACTGCGGGCGCTGGCCGGCGACCGTACCCTGATGTTCGTCGGTGCCCGCTGTGTGGTCCGCGACGCCGACGACCGGGTCCTGCTGATCCGGCGGTCGGACAACGGGCTGTGGGCGCTACCGGCCGGCGCGATGGAGCTCGGCGAGTCGATCGCCGGCTGCGCCGCCCGGGAGGTCTTCGAGGAGACCGGGCTGCGGGCCGCCGGGGTCACCCCGTTCGCCATGCACACCGGCGCCGACTACACCTTCACCAACATGTTCGACGACACGTACCAGCTGTTCGTGGTCTGCTTCCGGGTCGACGGCTTCGCCGGCGAGCTGCTGACCGTCACCGACGAGACCACCGACGCCGGGTTCTTCGCTTCCGCCGCGATGCCGGCGCCGTTGGCCGGCACCGTCGGCGAGACCCTCACCGACCTGGCCGCCTTCGAGCACTCCGGCCAGCTGGTGTTGAAGTAGACCCGGAGCGGACCGGACCATCCGGCCCGGTCCGCTCCGGACTATCCGGCCCGCTCCGGTCTCCGGACTATCCGGCGAGGTCGGCGGAGGTGGCCTGCGACTCGACCTCGCCGCGCAGCTCCCGGTCCGGCAGCACCAGCGTGATCAGCACGGCGATCACCGCGACCAGGCCGGTCACCAGGAACACCGTGTGCAGCGACTCCACGAAGGCGTACTGGATGGCGTCCCGGACCGGGTCGGGCAGCGCCAGGATCACCGCCGGCTGGTCGATCGAGATCTCCGCGCCCCCGGCGGCGGCGATGTCGGCGGCCTGCTCCGGCGGCAGCTGGGCGATCGCGGCCGGCATCCGGTCGGCCAGCTCACCGGTCAGCCGGGCGTTGAGCACCGCGCCGAGGATCGCGACCCCGAACGAGCCGCCGAGCGTCCGGAAGAAGGTCACCGTGGAGGTGCCGGCACCCAGGTCGCGCAGCGGGATCGCGTTCTGTACGGCGAGCACCAGCGACTGCATGGACAGCCCGAGCCCGACGCCGACCGCCACCATCACCAGGAACGCCTGCCAGAGTGGGCTGGTCACCTCCAGCTGGGTGAAGAGCAGACCACCGGCGACCAGCGCCCCCGAGCCGGCCACCGGGAACCACTTGTACCGGCCGTACCGGGTCATCGCCCGCCCGGCGGCCACCGAGGTGACGATGATGCCGGCCATCATCGGCAGCATCAGCAGACCACTCGCCGTCGGCGAGGCACCCTTGACGATCTGCAGGTAGAGCGGGATGAAGATGATCGAGCCGAACATGGCCAGACCGAGCACGAAGCCGGCGGCGTTGGCCAGCGCGAAGGTCGGTTCGCGGAACAGCCTCAGCGGCAGGATCGGTTCGGCGACCCGGGACTCCTGGACGAGGAAGACCGCGGCGAGGACCGCGCCGGCGGCGAACAGTCCGATGATCATCGGGGAGCCCCAGGCGTACTCGCCGCCGCCCCAGCTCAGCGCCAGCAGAATGGCGCTGACCCCGGCCACCAGCAGGGTCGCGCCGAGCCAGTCGATCGCGTGGTCCCGGCGCCGGAACGGGATCAGCCGCATCACGTACCAGCAGATGACCATCGCGATGATGGCCAGCGGCACGTTGATGTAGAAGATCCAGCGCCAGTTCGTCTCCGCGAAGTAGCCGCCGGCCAGCGGCCCGGCCACCGACGACAGGCCGAAGACGGCGCCGAACAGGCCCTGGTAGCGCCCGCGGTCGCGGGGCGACACCACGTCCGAGATGATGGTGAACGCCAGGGTCATCAGGCCGCCCGCGCCGAGCCCCTGCAGGCCCCGGGTGACGATCAGCTGGGTCATGTTCTGCGACATGCCGGCCAGCAGCGAGCCCAGCAGGAACATCCCGATCGCGAACAGGAACACCGGTCGGCGGCCGATCAGGTCGGCGGTCTTGCCGTACAACGGCGTCGACGCGGTGGACGCCAGCAGGTACGCGGTGACCACCCACGAGTAGTGGTTGATCCCGCCCAGCTCGCCGACGATGGTGGGCAGCGCCACCCCGACGATGGTCTGGTCGAGCGCGGCCAGCAGCATGCCGGTCATCAGGCTGGCCAGCAGCAGCAGGATCTGCCGGCGGCTGAGCGCCGGCGCGACCCGCTCCTCGGTGGTCGTCATTGTGGTGTTTCCCCTTCCCCCCGCGGACAGCGATCCGCCGGATCCGTCCCCCCGTAGCGGGTGGTGATCGTCTCGTTGAGCCGGGTCAGCAGTCGCCCGAACTCGCTCATCTCGGCCGGGGTCCAGTCGGCCAGCAGGTCCCGCATCGCGCCCACCCAGACCGCCCGGTTGTGGGTGTAGACCTGCACGCCGAGCTCGGTCGCCGCGATCACGCTGGCCCGCCGGTCGGTGGGATCCGGCGTACGGGTGGCCAGCCCGGCCGCCTCCAGCGCGGCGACCTGGCGGCTCACCGTGGACAGGTCCAGGCCGAGGCCGTCGGCGAGCACGCTGAGCCGGGCCGGCCGGTCGCCGGCGATCCGCACCAGCAGGGTGTACGCCGCCCGCTCCAGCGGCGGGTCGAACCGCAGCCGTTGGTAGAACATGTGCACGGACCGGTGGAAGACGCCGAACTGCTTGCCGAGGGCGATGAGCTCCGCGTCGGGACCGGTCGGCGGGTCGGTGTGCACCGCCGATCTCACCCCATTCGATAGTTGCTTGCTACAAGCATTCTGCCATGCCGGGGCGGAAAGCCAACCGATTTATCTGTGATCCCCGACATGTACCGACCCGCACGTTTGACCGTGCCCGTCCCGGGCACCCGCTGCCCCATGCGGCCCTCGTCCAACGACCAGCGGCACCGCACCGGCCCGGCCGGCCCCGCCGGGCCGCCTGGCGGCGCCGGTCCCACCGGCCTCGTCGAACGGTGGTCCGGGCGCCGGATCCTGGTCGTCGGGGACGCGATGCTCGACGAATGGCGGTTCGCCACCTCCACCCGGCTCTGCCGGGAGGCACCCGCCCCGGTGCTCAGCCTGGACCGGCGGCAGGTCGCCGCCGGCGGTGCCGCGAACACCGCGGTCAACCTCGCCGCGCTCGGCGCCCGTCCGCTGCTGGTCGCCCCGATCGGCGTCGACCAGGTCGGCGACCAGGTGGCGCGCTGCCTGCACCGGGCCGGTGTGCAGGACCGGATGGTCGCCCAGCCGGGCACCCGTACCCCGGTGAAACGTCGGCTGCTCGCCGCCGACCAGATCCTGCTCCGTGAGGACGACGGCGGGCCCGCCGGTCCACTCCCCGCCGAACAGGTCGAACGACTGCTCGCCGCGCTCGTCGCCAGCACCGAGGAGATCCGGCTCGGCCCAGCCGAGCCGGATGTCGACGGCACCGGGGCGAATCCCGACGTGGTACGGCCCGACCTGGTCATCTGCGACTACGGGCTCGGTGCGCTGCCCGACCGGATCCGGCAGTGGCTGATCCGGCACCGGGACCGGTACGGCACCGTCGCCCTCGACGCCCACGACCTCACCCGGTGGGCCGGACTGCGGCCGACGCTGATCACGCCCAGCATCGCCGAGGCCGCACCGGCCGTCGGCGAACCCACGCCGGACCGCGACCGGGTCGCCGCCGCCCGGCGGCTGCTGCCCCGGCTGCACGCCGCCACCGGGGCGGACCTGGTGGCGGTGACCCTGGACGCCGACGGCTCGGTGGTCGGCGACCGCAGCGGCGCGGCGCACCACTGCCGTACCGAACCGGTCGCGGCCAGCCGGGCGGTCGGCGCCGGCGACACCTATCTCGCCGCACTCACCCTGTCCGTGGTCGCCGGTGCGACCCTGCCGGTCGCCGCCGAACTGGCCCAGCTCGCCGCCGCGCTGACCGTGCACGACTGCGGCACCTGCGTCTGCCACCGCGACACGCTGGCCGACGCGATCCCGGACGCGGCCTCGGGCGGCGGCCGGCGGGTCGCCACCTCGGCTCCGACCCCGGCCGCCGGCACCGACCCGGCCGACCTCGTCGAGCAGGTACGCGTACAGCGTGCCGCCGGAGCCCGGATCGTCTTCACCAACGGCTGCTTCGACGTGCTGCACCGCGGCCACGTCGGCTACCTGGCGGAGGCCGCCGCCCTCGGTAACCTGCTGATCGTCGCCGTCAACTCGGACCACAGCGTGCGGCGGCTGAAAGGGCCGGACCGGCCGGTCAACCCGGTCGAGGACCGGGTCGCCGTGCTCACCGCGCTGACCAGCGTCGACCACGTGGTGGTCTTCGAGGAGGACTCCCCGGCCGGGCTGATCGAGCAGATCCGGCCGGACGTCTACGTCAAGGGCGGCGACTACCCACCGGACATGGTGCCCGAAGCGCCACTGGTCCGCCGGCTCGGCGGAGCGGTGCACATCCTCGGCTACGTCGCGGACCGGTCCACCTCGGCGGTCATCGACCGGATCCGGTCGGCGGCTGTCCCGACCGGCCGGCCCGACGCACGCCCGGAACCCGAAGCACACCCGGAAGGAGCCCGATGAGTCGACCGTTGCCGCCCGGGGACCCGGTCGAGTTCCGCCGCAACCGGCTGCTCGACGTACTCGTCCCGACCCGCAACCGACCCGCCGAGCTGGCCGCCACCCTCGCCGGGCTCGCCGCTCAGGACGCCCCCGACGGGTTCGGGATAGTGGTCAGCGACCAGTCCGACGGCGGACCGGCGTGGGCCGACCCGGCCGCCGCCACCATGGTGCGGGCGCTGCGGCACACCGGTCACCCGGTGCTGCTCACCCGGCGGCTGCCCCGGCGCGGGCTGGCCGAGCACCGGGCGTACCTGCTCAGCCTCTCCGCCGCCCGGCTGGTGCTGATGCTCGACGACGACGTCTGGCTCGCCCCCGGCACCATCGACCGACTGGTCACCGCGATCGCCGAACTGCGCTGCGGCTTCGTCGGCAACGCCGTACACGGATTGTCCTACCTGGATGACGTACGGCCGCAGGACCACGACGGGTACGTCGAATGGAACGGCCGGCCGGAGCCGGAGCGGATCCGCCCCGGCACGCCGCAGTGGTCCCGGGCCCGGCTGCACTCGGCCGCCAACCTGCTGCACGTCACCGAGCGGCTTCAGCTGGGCGAGGGTCAGTGGCGGGCGTACCGGGTGTCCTGGATCGGCGGGTGCGTGCTGTTCGACCGGGCCAAGCTGGTCGCCGCCGGCGGTTTCGACTTCTGGCGTCGGATGCCGGTCGACCACCAGGGCGAGGACGTCGCCGCCCAGCTGGCGGTGCTCAGCCGCTACGGCGGTGCCGGCATCGTGCCCAGCGGCGCGTTCCACCTGGAGTCGCCGACGACGGTCACCGACCGACGGGTCGAATGCTGGCAGCTGCTGCTCGACGAGGAGGACGCGGCCGGGTACGCCCCGGCGGCGGCCGACAGCGGGTCACGGCACGAGCGGCAGGAGGTCGGACCGTGACGGTACGGCTGGCCCGCCCGACCACCACGATCTGGCAGTTGGACGTGGCGGTGCTGCGTACCCTCGTCGAACTGCTGCCCGACGGCGAGGCGGCGCTGCTGGTCGACGCGCTGCCGCCGCTGCTGGCGATGGCGGCCCGCCCGGACCCGGAGCACCGGACGGACCCGAACCACCGGCCGGAGCGGTTCGACGCCGCCGAGCTGGTCCGGCGGGTCCGCCGCCGGACCGGCCGGTACGACACCGACGACCGGGCGGTACGCGACGGGGTGCGGACCGCGTTGGACCGCATCGCCGGCTACTGCCCGGCCGGGGTGCTGTACCGGGTGCAGCTACCGTTGCCCGACGACGTCCGGGAGTTGTTCCCCCCGCCGGTCCAGGTGCGCGCCGCTGGTGCCGGCTGACGCCAGCCGCCGGGTGAGCCGCTCACCTTCGACGTCGACGTTCGGCAGAATCCGGTCGAGCCACCTCGGCAGCCACCACCCGGGCCGGCCGAGCAGCGACAGCACCGCCGGGACGATGGTCATCCGGACCAGCAGCGCGTCGACGGCGACGCCGAAGGCGAGCGCGAACCCGAGCGACTTGACCACACTGTCCTCGGCGAGGATGAAGCCGGCGAAGACGCTGATCATGATCAGCGCGGCGGCGGTGACCACCCGGGCGCTGTGCCGCATGCCGGCGACCACCGCGTCGTCCGGGGCGGCACCGTGCACGTACTCCTCCCGGACCCGGGAGACCAGGAACACCTCGTAGTCCATGGCCAGGCCGAACAGGATGCCGACAAGGAAGATCGGGATGAAACTGACGACCGGACCGGTCGCGGCGATGCCGAACAGGTCGGCGAAGTGGCCCTGCTGGAACACGAAGACCAGCGCGCCGAACGAAGCGGCCACCGACAGCAGGAAGCCCGCCGCCGCCTTGACCGGCACCAGGACGCTGCGGAACACCAGCATCAGCAGGACGAGCGCGAAACCGACCACGACGGCCAGGTACGGCAGCAGCGCGTCGTCGATCTGCTCCGACACGTCCAGGTCGATCGCGGCCCGCCCGGTGACGGACAGCGCCGCGCCGGCGCCGGCCGCGCCGAAGTCCGCCTGGTGGGCACGGATCGCGCGGACCAGCTGCTTGGTGTCCTCGCTGGTCGGCCCGTGCGCGGGAACGACCTGGAGGATGGCGGTGTCGTCGGTCGGATTCGCCGCCGCCGGGGTGACCGCCACGACGTCGTCGAGGCCGGCGACGTACTGCCGGGCCTGTTCGGCGGCGGCCGTGGCGGCTCCGGGGGCGGTCTCCACGACCACGAGCAGCGGACCGTTGATGCCGGCCCCGAAACCGGCGGCGAGCTGGTCGTACGCCTTGCGTTGGGTCGACTCGGGAGCGGCGGTGCCGGCGTCGGGCAACGCAAGCGTCAGGTCGAGCGCGGGAATCGCGGCGATGCCGGCCGCGACGACCGACAGGACCAGCGCCGGGACGCGGTGCCGGACCACGCCCCGGGCCCAGCGTTCGCCGAACGGGGTCCGGGCCGGCTGGACCCGGCCGGCCCGGCCGGCCGGCTTGTCGGTGCCGTCCCGGCGGCCCCTCGACCGGCTCCGCTGGGCCCTGGGCAGGACCCGGTGGCCGGCGAAGCCGAGCAGGGCCGGCAGCAGGGTCAGGCTGATCAGCACCGCGACGGCGACGGTGCCGGCGGCGGCGATTCCCATCGCGGTCAGGAACGGAATCCGGACCACGGCGAGCGCGGTCAACGCGATGATCACGGTCAGGCCGGCGAAGACGACGGCGGACCCGGCGGTGCCGACGGCCCGGCCGGCAGCCTCCTCGCCGTCACGGCCCGGCGGCTGCGCCGGGTCGCGGTCGGCGGTGAGCTCGTGCCGGTAGCGCGAGATGACGAAGAGGGCGTAGTCGATCCCGACGGCCAGGCCCAGCATGGTGGTCAGGGCGGAGGTGTTCGAGGTGAGGTCGAGGAAGCCGGCGGCGATCCCGATGCCGAGCAGGCCGACCGCGACTCCGAGGAGCGCGGTCAGTAGCGGCAGGCCGGCGGCGGCGAGCGAACCGAAGGTGATCAGCAGGACGACGGCGGCCACCGCCAGGCCGAGCGCCTCGGCGGCGGCGCCCTCCTCGGCCTCGGTGACCACGTCGCCGGAGTACTCGACTCCGACGCCGGCCCGCCGGGCGGTGTCGCCGGCGGCGAGCAGCGCCGCCCGGGACTCGGCGGTCACCTCGTGCTCGCCCACCGCGTAGGAGACGTCCGCGTAGCCGGTCCGGCCGTCCGGCGCGATCGCCTGCGCCTCGTACGGGTCGTCGACCGTCGCGACCTGCGGTAGTCGCCGCAGCTCGGCGACCGTGGCCCGCACGGCCGTCTGCTCGTCGGGGCCGGCCAACGTCGCGTCGTCCGGCGCGGTGAACACCACCTTCACCGAGGCGGTGGTGCCGGTGCCGAACTCCTCGCCCAGCACTTCCATCGCCCGCCACGACTCCGAGCCGGGCAGGGACAGGGCGTCGCTGGTCGGCCCGGACAGTTTGGCCGCGCCGAGCCCGAACGAGGCGAGCAGCACCATCCAGATGACGAGGGTCAGTCGGCGGTGCCGGAAACTCGCCCGCCCGAGCCGGTAGAACAAGGTCGCCACGAACGTCCTCCGTTGCTGGTGGAACCCCGGATTCAGGGGTGGTTACACGATCGCGGCGGGCGGGCGGGTGCGTCGTCCGGCAGGGGCAGGCGGCCGCGTACCGCGGATGCGGTAGCCGCGAGACCGCCGGTACTGCGGGAACAGGTCGATGGGGACCGGCCCGGCGTTCTACCGTCGTGACCGTGTACGCGGTGAGCAGTCGACGGAGTTTCCTGCCCTACGACCGCTACCGTGGCCTGCTGGGCGACGTGGTGCTGACCACGACCGGGGTGCTGTCCGTGCTTTTCGTCGGCGTCACCGCGACGCACCCGGCGATGACGGTGCTGGCGGTGCTGTGCGCCGCGCTGGCCCTGATCCGCCGGCGGTGGCCGGTGCCGGTGCTGACGGTCGCCACCGGGCTCGCCATGGTCGCCATCGCGCTGGGTCGCCCACCGGACGGGCTGTTCATCACCGTCGGGCTGCTGACCTACTCGGCCGTGCTGTACAGCCCACGTCGCCGACCGTGGTTCTACGCCGGGCTCGTCTGGGCTGCACTGATGGCCACCGGCTCGGCCGTCTACCTGCTCGACTGGTGGAACGCCGAGCAGCTGACGGTGGCGGCGATCATCTTCGGCGGCGCCGGGGTGGGCGACTCGGTCCGGATGCGCCGGGCGTACGTCGCCGAGGTCACCGAACGGGCCCGGCAGGCAGAGCTGTCCCGGGAGGAGGAGGCCCGCCGCCGGGTGGTCGACGAGCGGCTGCGCATCGCCCGCGAGCTGCACGACGTCGTCGCCCACCACATCGCGGTGATCAGTGTGCACGCCGGGGCCGCCGACCATGTGCTGCGCCACCAGCCGGACCAGGTGTGGCCGGTGCTCGGGCACATCCGTACCGCCGCCGACACCGTCCTGGCGGAGATCAAGTCGGTGATCAGCGTGCTCCGCGACCCGGACGAGGTACGCGACGCCGAACCGGCGCCGGGCCTGGAACGGGTGCCGGACCTGCTGGCCGGGATGGCGGCCACCGGGTTCGCCGTACGGCATCGACAGCGCGGCGAGCCCCGGCCGCTGCCGGCCGTGGTCGACCTGGCCGCGTACCGCATCGTGCAGGAGGCGTTGACCAACGCCCACCGGTACGGCGACGGCGGCGCCACCCTCGACCTCGAATACGCCGTCGACACGGTCCGCGTCGAGGTCACCAACCGGGTCACCGCCGGATCCGGTCGGGGTACCGGGTCCGGTGCCGGTCGGGGTACCGGGTTCGGGCTGCTCGGCATGCGGGAGCGTGCCACCGCCGCGAACGGCACGATCACCGTCGGACCGACCGGCGACGGCCGGTTCCGGGTACGCGCCGAACTGCCCACCGACGACCGCGCGGTCGACCGGCTCAACCCGCCGGACCGGCCACGGCCGGCGCCCGCTCCCGCCGGAGCTACCGAGGACCGGCACCATCGAGGAGAGGTGACGTGACCATCCGGGTTCTGCTCGCCGACGATCAGGCACTCATCCGCGCCGGGTTCCGGATGATCGTGGACGCCGCGCCAGGGCTGGAGGTCGTCGGTGAGGCCGCCGACGGCGCTGAGGCCGTCGAGCTGTGCCACCGCCACCGGGTCGACGTCGTCCTGATGGACATCCGGATGCCACGGGTCGACGGCATCGAGGCGACCCGACGCATCGGCGCCGACGAGCGCCTCGCCGGTGTCCGGGTGCTGGTGCTCACGACGTTCGACAACGACGACAACGTGATCCACGCCCTCCAGGCCGGGGCGAGCGGATTCCTGGGCAAGAACGTGGCCCCCGGTGACCTGGTCAACGCCATCCGGGTGGTCGCCGACGGCGAGGCGCTGCTGTCGCCCCGGGCCACCCGCGGACTGGTCAGCCGGCTGATCCGGGACCTCCAACCGCCGGTCCGGCGGCCACCGGAGCTCGACCTGGTCACCGACCGGGAAAAGGAGATCCTGCTGCTGGTCGCGCACGGACTGTCCAACACTGACATCGCCGAGCGGCTGCATCTGTCGCCGCTGACGGTCAAGACCCACATCAATCGTACGATGATCAAGCTGGCCGCCCGGGACCGGGCGCAGCTGGTGGTGTTCGCCTACCGGCACCAGCTGGTCAGGCCGGGCGACCCGCCGCCCTGACGGCGGCCGGCACCCGGGCGGACCGTCGGTGCCCGCCGCCCGGTGTGCTGGATGCCGCAGGGGCCAGCTCCAGCACCGCGTCGACCACCTCGGCGACCGGCACGTCGGTCACGAACGACTCCTGATGGCCGCAGCTGTCCCCGCCGCCCCGGGCCGGGAAGCCGACCGTACTCACGTTCATCCCGCACACCGGGCAGTGGATGGTGAACGCGGCCAGCGGGCGGTGCCGGCCGCGTACCGGCGGGGCACCGTTGAGCAGGTTGCCGATCCAGTAGATGCCGACCGTCGGTGTACCGACCGCCGCCGCCAGATGCAGCGGGCCGGTGTCGTTGGCGACCAGCACCGCGCAGCCGGCCAGCAGCCCGGCCAGACCGCCCAGGCTCAACTCGTCCACCACGGTCCGTACCGGCCGGGCCGTCGCCGCGCTGACCTCGGCGACCACGTCACGTTCCGGCCCGGTGCCGGTCACCAGCACCTCGAAGCCACGGTCGGTGAGCGCGTCGGCGACCGCCGCGAACCGTTGCGCCGGCCACCGGCGGCGCGGATCGCTGGCCCCCGGATGCAGCACCGCCCGGGGCTGCCGGGCCGGGCCGAGCACCCGGTCCGCCTCAGCCCGGTCGGCGCCGGTCACCGGCACCTTGGGCTGCAGCGTCACCGGTTCGGCGCCGACCAGCCCGGCCACCTCCAGGTAGCGGAACACCTCCGGCTGGTAGTAGACGTACCGGATCCAGCGGTCCAGCGGCGGCGCGTCGGTCGCCCGCAGCCCGGCGGTGACCCGCGCACCCAGCGCCGCGACCAGCGGATTGCTGTTACGTCCGCCGCCGTGCAACTGCACCGCCAGGTCGAACGACTCGCGCCGGGCCCGGTCCAGGAACTGGGCCATCGTGACCGGCTCGTCGTCGGGCTGGGCCGCCCGGATGCCGTCGGCGGCCGGCACCACCAGCACCCGGTCCACCGGGCCCGGCCGGTCGGCCACCGGCCGGGGGTCCAGCCAGCGGGCGTGCCAGGGCGCGCCGAGCAGCACCAACTCCGCCTGCGGGTACGCGGCCCGCAACGCCGTCAACGCCGGTACGGCGAAAATGAAGTCGCCGAGCGCGTTGGCGCGCAGCACCGCGATCCGGTGCACGTCCGGCGCCAGCCGATCACCGGCCGCGTCGGCGGTCAGGCCCAGCGTGGCCGGCCGGGCCGGTTCGGCGTTCATCGGGCGGTGCTGGCCTGCTGCCGCTGCATGTCCGTCTCACCCGCGTACGGATGGTGCATCTCCCGGTCGGCGGCCGGATCGATCTCCTCGGCGGCGATCCCGGCGCCGCCCGTGGTGATCCGGACCTGTTCGGCCCGGCCGGGTCGGGCGGCGGCCGAACCGGCCGTCGGCTGCTGATGCTGCGGCCGGCCCACGGTGATCGACCGGCGGCCGCCCGGCTCGGCCCGGGGCATCGTGACGGTGAGCAGCCCGTGGTCCATCACCGCGTCCATCCGGTGCACGTCCACCCCGCTGGGCAGGCACAGCCGGTACTCGAAGCCGCGCTCGGTCGAACCGGTGTCCGGCAGCCCGTTGTCGACGTTGACCTCCTGCTCGGACCGGCCCCGCAGGCACAGGTCCGCGCCGTCGATCTCGACCGCCACCTCTTCCGGCGCGACGCCGGGCAGCCGGGCCACCACCCGCCAGCCGTCGTCGGTGTCCAGCAGCTCGACCTCGGGTACGCCGGCGTCGCCGCCGAAGACCCGGCCCAGCTCCGACCAGAGCGACTGCAGACTGCCGATCGGATCCCAGCCGCGTTCCTGCATCTGGTCGCGGGGTTGGCTCATCGGACACCTCCCGTACGGTTCGGCCGGGCGGGAGGGTGGACCCGCCCGGTCAGTGGGGCAGCATCCCCGGCGCGTACCCCCGGATCGGGGCGGCAAACCCGGTGCGGTGCCGGCGCTCGGCGGCGGGGCCGCACCCGGTGTGGGTTAGGGTCGTTGTCGTGGCGGAACTCGATGTCATCACCGAGCGGTCGGATCCGGCTGTCCAGCGGATCATCGACGTCACCAAACATTCGCGATCCGTCGTACGGACCGTGCTGATCGAGGACGCCGAGCCGCTGGTGCAGGCGATTCACGCCGGGCTGGAGTTCATCGAGGTCTACGGGGTGCAGACCAGCCCGCTGCCCGACGAGGTGATCACCGCATGCCGGCGGGAGGGAATCCCGGTCCGCCTGGTCGCGGCCCCGATCATGAACGACCTGTTCCGGACCGACAAGAAGCCCAAGGCGTTCGGGATAGCCCGGGTTCCGAGGCCGTGGAGCTTTGACGAGCTGTCCCGTACGACCGGCGACCTCGTCGTTTTGGACGGGGTGAAGATCGTCGGCAACATCGGGGCCATCGTGCGTACGTCGTTCGCGCTCGGCGCCGGCGGCATCGTGCTGGTGGACAGCGACCTGAGCACCATCGCGGACCGGCGCCTGATCAGGGCCAGCCGGGGCTACGTATTCTCGCTGCCGATCGTGCTCGCGTCGCGGGCCGAGGCGACCGGCTACTTCCGGCGCACCGGTATTCCGCTGATCGCCTTCGACGCCGACGGCGATCTCGCGGTCAGCGATCTACGTGACGCGGACGAGCAGCTAGCACTGCTGCTCGGCAGCGAGAAGACCGGCACGTCGCGTTCCTTCGAGAGCATCTCCCAGCATTCGGTGTCGATCCCCATCGACCCGGCCGCGGAATCGCTGAACGTCTCCGTCTGTGCCGGGATCGCACTGTACGAGCGGTACCACTGGAACCTCGCCGACCGGCGGCGCCCGCCACAGGCCACGGCGCCCAACCAGCAGCAGCCCGCCAAACGCCGCGTCAGAAGGCCTGCGTCGTCGTCCGGCGGGCCGGGCCGCCGCCGCTGAGCCGCCTCCGCAGGTAGGTGTTCTACCCGGCCGCCGCCGCGGACCTACCGTCGACACGGCATCACGTCATCGGACACACCACACGTCCGTCGGAGCCGACAAGGTGCGTCTCGCCTCACCGGCCAGTCGTTACCAGCTGGTGCGGACACTGTCGAGTGGTCCGACACCCGGCTGGTGGGAGCCGGGTGTCGAAATCACGCCGCCCGCCACGACCTGATGAGGCGGTGATGGGGCCGGGGCGGGACCGGCCCCCATCACCGGTCAGAGTCGACGGGTCGAGGCGGGGTTCCGTGGCCGGCGCGGCGTGGGCCGGCCACCGCCACCGGGCCGGGCCGGGCCGGCCAGCTGCCACAGGGAGGCCCACTCGTGGGCGTCGAGGTCCTTCGGGAGCAGGTTCGGCCCCACCCGGTTGGCCCGCATCCAGTCCTGCAGGTCGGGTCGGCTGATCCGCCCCGACCGCTGGACGATCTCCGCGAGGCCATGTCCTCGACCGGTGAAGACCGTCCGGACGAAGTCCTGGTAGCCCTTGCGGTCGGTCACCAGCGGAGTCTCCCGACGGGCGATCGTGAACAGTCCACCGTCCACTGCGGGCACCGGCCGGAAGGCTCGCGCCGGCACCCGGGAGTGTAACTCGAAGTCGTACCAGGGCCACCAGCTCGCGGTCAGCAGCGTCGCGCCGCCGACACCCGCCCGTCGGCGGGCCACCTCCCACTGCACCAGCAGCACAGCCGCGTGCCAGTGGTCGGCGGCGAGCAGGGTCCGGATGATGGAGGTAGTCATGTGGAAGGGGACGTTCCCGACGACCACGTGGGGGTGCCGGGGAAACCGGAAGCGCAGGATGTCGGCACAGATCACGGTGACGTTCTCCGGGGTCTGCCTGCTCAACCGCTTGGCGCGCTTGGGGTCGATCTCCACAGCGGTCACTTCCCTGTCCTGCCGGCTCAGCGGAAGCGTGAGGGCGCCGTCGCCGGCTCCGATCTCGACGATCGGGCCCTCGGTCCGGGCGACGAGGTCGGTCAGATTGGTGATCACCGAGCGGTCCACCAGGAAGTTCTGGCCGAACTCGTGTCGTCCGACGTGCTCGTGGTAAGGCATGTGCGTGCTCCGCGATTATCGTTTCGGAGCCGGTCGGCTGGAAATTCCGCACCGGCGGTGAACCGTTACGCGGCGGAGCTCATCGAGAAGAGCGATAGTCCGCCGCTATGCGCGGCGGAACCTGATGAAACACACAATACCCATGCCCGGCACTATACCCGACTCTGCGGAACACGTGGGTCCGGACGAGGCTCAACCGCCGGGTACGTCGGTTTCTTCACATTCGTCGCCCGCGCCGCAGCCGATCTCGGTCAGCGAAGAAAACCGCGTCGTTCCCCCCACCCGTCAGCGATGTCGGTCTCCATCTGGTTCAACCGCGCGGTCACGGCCTGGTCGAATCCGTCCAGGAAGTATTCGTCGTCCGCCTGGGGGGTGACCGTCGCGCCGCTGGTCACGAAGGTCTCCATCACCTCGGTGAGGGTGGTGTCCGGCCGCACCGTGCCGATGCGGTAGCGGTCCGCGCCGGCCAGGCCGGGGAAGGCCGCCTCCCGATAGAGATAGACGTCACCCAGCAGGTCCACCTGCACCGACACCTGGGGGTGCGCGGTGGGCCGCATGGTCTCCGGCCGGATCCGGACCAGTTGCACGTCGGTGCCCATCATCAGGCTATGCAGGGCGTAGCCGTAGTCGACGTGCAACGTCGGGGTACGCTGCGCCGCCTTCTCCCGGAACCGGTTCAGCTCGTCCTGGAGTTCGGCCCGCTCGTCCGAGGAGAGCTTCCCGTCCGGCCGGCCGCTGTAGTCCTCGCGCAGGTTGATGTAGTCCAGCGGGCGATCCGGCGCCGCCTCGTTGAGCTCGGCGATGAAGTCGACCAGCGCGCTCAGCCGCCCGGCGCGACCGGGCAGGACGATGTAGCTGAGCCCGAGGCGGATCGGCGCCTCCCGCTCGGCGCGCAACTGCTGGAACCGCGCGAGGTTGTCCCGGACCCGGGTGAACGAGCCCTGCTTGCCGGTGGTGGCCTGGTACTCCGCGTCGGTCAGCCCGTACAGCGACGTCCGGACGGCGTGCAGGTCCCATAGGCCCTGCTCACCCTTGAGCTTGTGCTCGGTCAGCGCGAAGGAGTTGGTGTAGAGGACGATCCGGAATCCCCGCCCGGCTGCCCGGCTGACCAGGGCGCCCAGTCCGGGGTTGGTGAGCGGTTCCAGGCCGCCGGAGACGTACATCGCGTCGCGGTTGCCGGCGGGAACCTCGTCGATGACGGCCGCGAACATCTCATTTCCGCCGGCCAGCGAGGAGGCCTGGTACCGGGCGCCGGTGACCCGGACGCAGAAGTGGCAGCGGAACATGCAGGTAGGCCCGGGGTAGAGACCGACGAGATGCGGGAACGTCGGCTTTCTGGCGAGCACGGCGTCGAAGACACCCGCCCTTTCCAGGCTGAGCACGGTGTTCGTCCAGTAGCGGCCCGAGGGGCCGTTCTCGACAGCGGCCCGCAGCGCCGGGATCCGGATGAACAGTTCCAGCAGCCGCTCGAAGCCGGCCCGGTCCACGCCGAGTTCGTGGCGCGCCTGTTCGAGCGGCACGAAGGGCGCGTTCCCGTAGATGCGCGCCAGTGCCGCCAACCGGTGAGCGGTCGGGCCGATCTCGGCCAGCGGCACAAGCCCGGTGCCCGCCACCTCCTCGTGCAGTGCCTGCGCCACCGCCGTCAGATCGCTGCCGGGCATCGCGGAGTTCGTCACGGACATCTCTGCCGTCATGGGCCCTCCCACACGTTCATCCGGTCCCGGCCGGTCAGCCGGCCGGCACCACGCCCTGTCCACCGGCCCCGGACTGCTGGTGCCACCGGGCGGTCAGTTCGGATCCCCGGGTAGCCGCCAACCGCACGATGTTGCACACCCTGCGGATGTCCTCACGGGAGATCATGGAACCGGTTGGCAGCGCCACGACCCGCGCCGAGAGGCGCTCGGTATGCGGCAGGTGCACCACCTCCTGCCGGGACCGGTACGGTTCGATCTGGTGGCACGGCGGGGAGAAGTAGCGCTGCGCGACGACGTTCTCGGCCCGCAGCAGCTCGACGAGCAGGTCTCGGGGGAGCCCGGTGATCTCCTCGTCGATCTCGACGATCACGTACTGGTAGTTGTGCCGCTCGTCGGGATCGATGTCGATCACGCTGAGGCCCGGCACCCGGGCCAGTTCGCCGCGGTACTGCTCGTAGTTGTCCCGGTTGTGGCGGGCCACCTCCGGGAACGCGTCGAGCGAGGTGAGCCCCATGGCGGCGGACGCCTCGCTCATCTTGGCGTTGGTGCCGCCGGCCGTGCTGGGGCTCCGCAGATTGAATCCGAAGTTCGCCAGGCTGCGGATCCGGTGGGCCAGGTCGTCGTCGTCGGTGACGATCGCCCCGCCCTCGAAGGCGTTGACCACCTTGGTCGCGTGGAAGCTGAACACCTCCGCGTCGCCGAAGCTCCCCAACGGCCGTCCCTGCGAGGTGCAGCCGATGGCGTGGGCGGCGTCGAAGAACAGGCGCAGGCCGGTGTCGGCGGCCAGCTTCTCCAGCGCGTCCACGTCGCAGGGGCGCCCCCACAGGTGGACGCCGAAGATCCCCGACGTGCGGGGGGTCACGGCGCTGGCCACCGCCGCTGGGTCGATGCCCCCGGTACGCGGGTCGATGTCGCAGAAGACCGGCTCCAGGCCGAGCCACCGGACCGCGTGCGCGGTCGCGGCGAAGGTCAGTGACGGCATGATCGCCTCGCCGGTCAGCTCCGCCGCGTGCACGAGCAGTTGCAGGGCCACGGTCGCGTTGCAGGTGGCCACGCAGTTGCGGACCCCGGCCAGGTCGGCCACCCGCTCCTCGAACTCCCGCGCCAGCGGCCCGTTGTTGGTCAGCCACTGGTTGTCCAGCGCCCAGGAAAGGCGGTCAAAGAACCGCGTCCGTTCGATCCGGTTGGGCCGCCCAACGTGGATCTGCTGGAGGAAACTGGCGTGCCCTCCGAAGAGCGCCAGGTCCCCGAGATCGCGCTTCATGATCCTGCCTCCTTTCCGCGGTTCACGGCTGCGTCCGGCCCCGGGCGCCCCCGGCCCGGCTCAGGTCCTGGCGTATTCGTCGAGGTCGGCGGCCAGGTCGGCAGCCACCCTGGCCCGGAGCACGGTGCCGTCGGCGGTGTGCTCCTCCGCCAGCACCTCGCCGTAGGCGTGGATCCGTGCGACGAGACCACCCGCGGTGTACGGGATCAGGACGTGGACCTGCACCTCGGGATTCGGCAACGCGGTGCCGATGGTCTCCCGGAGCCTGTCGACGCCCTGCCCGGTACGGGCCGAGACGACGACGTGCCGGGGCTCGGCCTCCGCCAGCGCGGCCAGAGCCGCCGGGTTGGCCGCGTCGGCTTTGTTGACCACCACGAGCTCCGGCACGTCGCCCGCGTCGACGTCCCGGATGACCGCGCGGACTGCGGCGAGCTGCGCCAACGGCGCGGGGTGCGAGCCGTCCACGACGTGCAGCAGCAGGTCGGCCTCGGCCACCTCCTCCAGGGTGGAGCGGAACGCCTCCACCAAGTGGTGCGGCAGGTGGCGGACGAACCCGACGGTGTCGGTGATGGTGTACGCCCGCCCGGCCGGGGTGATGGCCCGGCGGACGGTCGGGTCGAGGGTGGCGAAGAGCGCGTTCTGCACCAGCACGCCGGCCCCGGTGAGCCGGTTGAGCAGCGAGGATTTCCCGGCGTTGGTGTAGCCGGCGATGGCGACCGACGGGATGCTGCTGCGCCGCCGCTCCTGGCGCTTGAGTTCCCGGCCGGTCCGCATCTCGGCGATCTCCCGGCGGAGCCGGGCCATCTTCTCGTGGATCCGCCGCCGGTCGGTCTCGATCTTGGTCTCACCCGGTCCCCTGGTGGCCATGCCACCGCCGCCACCACCGCCCATCTGCCGGGAGAGCGACTGACCCCAGCCGCGCAACCGGGGCAGCATGTACTGCATCTGGGCCAGGGCCACCTGCGCCTTGCCCTCGCGGGACGTGGCGTGCTGAGCGAAGACGTCGAGGATCAACGCGGTGCGATCCACCACCTTCGCGTCGACGACCTGCTCCAGGCGTACCAGCTGGGCGGGGCTGAGTTCACCGTCGCACACCACCGTGTCAGCGCCGGCCGCCCGGACGATGTCCCGTAGTTCCCGGGCCTTGCCGGACCCGAGGTAGGTTCCCGGGTCGGGCCGGCCGCGGCGCTGGATCACCCCGTCGAGCACCATCGCCCCCGCCGTCTCAGCCAGCGCCGCCAGCTCGGCCAGGGACCGTTCGGCCTCGTCGAGCGTGCCGGCGGTCCAGACCCCGACCAGCACCACCCGTTCCAGCCGTACCTGCCGGTACTCGACCTCGGTGACGTCGGTCGTCTCGGTGGACAGGCCGACGACCCGCCGCAGCGCGGCCCGGTCGTCCCGGTCGAGTTGCGCACCGTTGACCTCCTCGGTGCCCGGCCGGACGTCGGCGTTGTCCATCAGGGCGTCAGCCCTCGCCGAGTACCGGGGGTGGTGCGGCGCGGAGGTCATCGGGGTCCTTAGCAGGTCGGTGGGGCGACGGGTCGCGGTAGGCCCCGACGGGGGGCTGGAACCCGGGGGGCGGGACCGGCACCTGCCACACATCACGACGATTGCCGATCTCCTAGAAGGCTTCCGGAGAGTGGCGCGGGATGCGAGGTTCGCCGATCACACATTTCGCTGCGGTCCGGGCCGTGAGGTGTGGTCGCGTCACCGGGTGCCGGGACCACAATCGACCACACGTTCAGGTGCACACCCAACTACGTTCAGTGCGCAACCGCCGTCGGCGGTCAAGTGTGGTTCCGACGCACCTGGGCAACACCGGGCCACCGGGCGATCGTGGGACGAGGGCCGGGCCCTGGCCGTGATCAGCGCATCGTCCCACCAGCAACCGGAGGAGAGTGCCGATGCCCGACGTCCGGGAGAAGAGCCGAGCGCGACGGGCCGATCTGGACACGGTGTCCAGGGCGTGCGGCACCCTGCTGGCCTCGCTGCCCCGGGTCGACCAGCGGCGCAAGGGCGAGATGTACGTCCGGGGCCTGCTGACCTCGCCCGGCCGCAAGACCATGCGCAACCTGGCCGCGAGCACCGACGATCCGGCGGCGGCGCAGAGCCTGCACCACTTCATCAGTTGCTCCACCTGGGACTGGACGGTCATCCGCGCCTCCCTCGCCCGCCATCTGGACCGGCTGCTGGCGCCCCGGTCCTGGGTGGTGCGATCGATGTTGGTGCCGAAGACCGGCCGGCACTCGGTCGGGGTGGAACGTCGGTACGCGCCGGCGCTCGGCGAGACGGTCAACAGCCAGCAGAGCTACGGGCTCTGGCTCGCCTCGGAGACAGCCGCCGCGCCGGTCAACTGGCAGCTGTCCATCAGTAAAGGGTGGCTCCAGGACAACCGGACGCGGATCCGCGCCACCGTCCCCGACGACGAGGACGGCACGACCGGCGACGGAGCGGCGGTTCAGGCGGTGCTGAAGGCCGCAGCTTGGGGCATCGAGCCGCGTCCGGTGGTAATGGACGCCCGGTACTCGGCGCTGCCCCCGCTGGTGGAGGCGTTCACCGCGGCGGGGTTGCCGTTCCTGCTGCGGGTCAACGGGGGCTGCACTCTGCTGGCCGCCGGGGTCGGCCAAAGCAAGAACCGGGTCTCGGCGGCCTCCGCCGAACACCTGCTCGGCCTGGCGCGGGCCCAGCGCCGCCCGGTGGAATGGATCGACCCGGCCAGCCCCGGGTCCCGGCGTACCAGCCTGGTGGCACCCTTGCAGGTGTACTGGCCGAGTACGCTCGACGCCCGCCCGCCCGGCCCGTACGCCGGGTCCGCTGCCGGGTCGACCCGGACGGCCGCCCTCGGGCTACCGCTGACGCTGCTCGGCACGTGGCAGACATACGAGCGCGGGGTGCGGCAGGTGTGGCTGACCAACATGACCGGTGCCGGCTACGGCCCGCTGCTGCGGCTGAGCCGGCTCACCCGCCGGGTCGAGACCGATTTCTCCGACATCAGCCTCGACGTCGGAATGCGGGACTTCGAGGGCCGCTCGTATCCGGGTTGGCACCGGCACGTCACCCTCGCGTCCGTGGCGCACGCCCTGCGGATGCTGGGGCACCATGAGGCGCCGGTAGGCCCGTCCGGTCGCCCGGGTGCCGCCCACCGGGCCGGGGCCGGGGCCTAGTCGTAGCGTTCTGCGCAGAGCAGGTCCCGGACCCGGTGCAGGCGCAGGGCGAGCTGCGTGTCGAGGGCCCGGTCCGGTTTCTGCCAGTCGTTGCCGAGGAGCTGGGCGATGCGGTCCAGCCGTCGGGAGACGGTGTTCGGGTGGACGTGCAACATCTCCGCCGCGCGGGTTCGGCTGCCGCCCGAGTCGAAGTAGACCTCCAGGGTCTCGGCGAGGTTCGCGAGCCGCCGGGCGTCGTAGTTCAGCACCGGCCCGAGGACCCGGTCGACGAAGCCGGGAACGTCGTGGCCGTCGGCCACCAGCAGCCCGAGGAAGCCCAAGTCCCGCGAGCAGGCCGCCCGTCCCGTCGCGTCCAGCGCGACCAGGGCGTCGACGCACCGGGCCGCCTCCTGGTAGGTGCCTCTGACCGCGTCGGCGGTCCGCACCGGGCCGGCCCCGCCGGCGGTGACCGGCAGGCCGAGCAGCCCTCCCAGTTCGCGGGAGACGTCCCGGGCCCGGGCTCCCGGGTCGTCCCCGGGCAGCAGCAGCACCGCGTGTCCGTCGCGCATCGCCTTCATGCCGTCCAGCCCGTGCGCGACGCAGACCGCCCGTTCGACCACGCCGGGGGGGGCGGTGCCCTCGGGCCGGGCGACCACCACCACGTACGGACGGTCCAGGTCGGCCCGGGTCCGGCGCCCAGGTTTGCCGTCCCGGTCCAGCTCCGGCCAGGGACCCAGCAGGTCCTCCAGGAGCTGGTCGCCCGGACGGCCCCGGATTCCGACGGTCTGGGTCAGCAGCAGCGCGACGGACTGGGCGACGGCCGGGAGGGTCGCCACCCGCTCGGCATCGAACGTCTCGTCGGGGTGGAACAGCACACAGCCGAGGTCGTCGGCGCTGGCGACCACCGGCACCACCCAGGAGCCGGTGCTCAGCCGGGCGGGCTGGCCGGTGGTGCGGGCGCCGAGCCGGGCGCGGGACAGTTCCCGCTCGTCGGGCGACGGAAGCTCACCGACCACGGCCAGCACGGCACCGGTCCGGTCGCGGACCTGCAACGCCCCGCCCAGCCGGCGTACCGCGTTGGCGGCCAGGCCGTCCAGTCCGGCGCCGTCGAGGACAAGCTGGACCAGTTCGGGTTGCAGGCCGCCCACCTCCCGGGCAGCGCTCAGCTCTGCGCGGGCCTGGGCGGTCTCCTGCTGGGCCTGCTTGAGGTCAGCCCAGGTGTCGCAGAGCACGCTGATCCGGTTCACGGCGGTCGCCGCGAGGTCGGCGAGCAGGCGCAGGGCGGCAACTTCGTCCGGGGCGAAGTGCCGGATCTGCCGGTGGCCGACGTGCAGGTCCCCGAGGTGCCGGCCGTCCACGCACAGGGCCACCGACAGGACGGCGTGCAGCCCCTCCGCGCGGATCAGGCCGTCGGTGACCGGGTGGTGTTCGAGCCGCTCGTCGGCGAGGTGGTCGGCCGTCCAGGAGATCGACTCGCCACCCCCGGCGGGGACGAGCAGGCCGTGCCGGCGGGGCAGCCGGAAGCCGTTGTTCAGCGTGGTGGCCGCGCCGACAGCCGCCGCGACGTAGGAGTCGCCGGTCACCTTGTCGACCAGGCTGACGAACGCCACGTCGATGGCGAGCAGCAGTTGCGCCCGCCGGACGACCAGGTGCAGCCCGGCCTCCAGGTTCGAGGCCCCGGCGAGGTCCCGGGCGGTGTCGACGAGGGCAGCCAGTTCGACTCCGCGCCGGCACCGCCGGCCGACGGTTTCCCGCAGCTGCAGGGCAAGCCGCTTGGCCGTCACGATCCGGTCGAGCGCGGCCCGGTCCACGCCGTCGCGCTGCGCCTGCTGCACCAGTTCCTCGTACTGTAGGACGGGCGCCTCCCGGGCCAGGAGTTCGAAGAACTGAAGTTCGTGGTCCCGCGACGGAGAGCCGGGGCCAGTCATGCGTCCCACCACCTCGCACACAACGCCTATGGACATGGGCCAGGGATCCGGGAACTTCCGTTCACGGCCATCGATACACCTATCGTATCTCGCTGATCGCAACGGATTGCGCATGATCCTTTATCGACGTTCCGGCGTGTACGGACCGCCTCGTGCCCTGCCTCACCCACGCAGAGCTGGCCTTTCGCTGCAGAGACCGATCGCATAGACCGACCGGATCCGGCCGGTGCGGGGTCACGGACACCTCCCGACTCTCCTATTTGTCCCCAACCGTCGTGCGAGGTTTCACTCCGGCACGCGGAACCGGTTGATCGCGTGTAGGTGACGCTCCCGCAGCTCGGCGTCCCGCACCCCGAGCCCGGACCGTGGCGCGAGTGCCAGTACGCCGACCTTGCCCTGGTGGAGGTTGTGGTGTATGTCGTACACCGCCTGGCCGACCTCTTCCATCGGGTAGCAGCGGGACAGCGTCGGGTGGATCTTCCCCTTCACGACCAGCCGGTTGGCCTCCCATGCCTCCCGGTAGTTGGCGAAGTGGGTTCCGATGATCCGCTTCAGGGACATCCACAGGTACCGGTTGTCGTAGACGTGCTCGAAGCCACTCGTCGAGGCGCAGGTGACCACGGTGCCGCCCTTGCGGGTGACGTAGACCGAGGCGCCGAAGGTCTCCCGGCCGGGATGTTCGAAGACGATGTCGACGTCCTCACCGCCGGTCAGCTCCCGGATCTGCCGACCGAACCGCCTCCACTCCCGGGGGTTCTGGGTGTGCTCGTCCGACCAGAAGCGGTAGTCCTCGGCGACCCGGTCGATGATGGCCTCGGCGCCCATCCGGCGGCAGATCTCGGCCTTCTGCGGACTGGAGACCACGCAGACCGGGTTGGCTCCGCCGGCCAGCGCGAGCTGGGTGGCGTACGCGCCGAGGCCGCCGGTGGCGCCCCAGACGAGGACGTTGTCGCCCTGCTTCATCCGGGCCCCGTTGCCGGAGACGAGCTGCCGGTAGGCGGTGGAGTTGACCAGCCCCAGCGAGGCGGCCTCCTCCCAGGTCAGGTGGGCCGGCTTGGGCATCAGCTGGTTCGCCTTGACCAGCGCGATCTCGGCGAGCCCGCCGAAGTTGGTCTCGAAGCCCCAGATGCGCTGCTCCGGGTCGAGCATGGTGTCGCCGTGGCCGTCGGCGGACTCCAGCTCCACCGAGAGGCAGTGTGCAACGACCTCGTCGCCCGGCCGCCAGCGGTTCACCCCCGGCCCGGTGCGCAGCACCACGCCGGCCAGGTCCGAACCGAGGACGTGGTACGGCAGGTCGTGTCGCCGGGCCAGCTCGGACAGGCGGCCGTACCGCTCCAGAAAACCGAAGGTGGCCAACGGTTCGAAGAGCGATGACCAGACGGTGTTGTAGTTGACCGAGCTGGCCAGCACCGCGACGAGGGCCTCCCCTGGGCCGAGTTCGGGGACAGGCACCTCCTCGACGTGCAGCGACTTGCGCGGGTCCTTTTCCAGGCGGGAGAGGCCCGCGAACATCTCCGTCTCGTCCTTGTGCACGGTCACCGCCCGGTACGAGGGCGGCAACGGCAGGGCGGCCAGCTCCCGCGCGTCCGGCTCTGGAGCGAGGATCGCGTCGAGGATGCGGTTCATTTCGGGGGTATCTCGCACCGGTGTCTCCCAGGAGTCGGGTGGGGCGGATCGGGGTCAGGTCACGTTCCGGCGGCCGGTGCCCGGCCCGGGGTGCCGGGCCGGGCGGTCAGCGGTGGACGCCGACGAAGAGCCCCCGGCCGGACGGGCCGGGCGTCAGGTACTCCGTGGTGAAGCCGGCCCGCGCGAAGGCGCGCTCGTAGTCCGCCCGCTCGAAGAGGGTGATCAGGTGGCTCTCGTCGAAGTGCCGGATCCCGCCGTCGGCGCTGGCCACCAGGTAGTGCACGGTGATCCGGGTAGTGCCGCCCTCACGTACGGAGTGGGAGACCCGGGAGATGGTGAGGCCGTCGACCTCCAGCAGGCTCGCGCCCACGTACCCGGGCGTGAACGTCTCCGGGAACCACCACGGCTCGACGATCGCCACACCCCCGGGGGACAGGTGCGCGGCGAACCGGGCCAGCGTCCCGTCCAGTTCGGCCGTTGTCTCCAGGTGGCCCACCGAGCTGAACATGCAGGTGATGACGTCGTAGCGATGTCCCAGGTCGAAGGTACGCATATCTCCGAGGTGCAGGGCCGCGCCGGGGTTGCGCTGCTGGGCGATGCTCAGCATGTCCGGGGCCAGCTCGACGCCGCCCACGTCGTCGAAGAGCCCGGCCAGGTGCCGCAGGTGCAGGCCGGTGCCGCAGGCGACGTCCAGCAACGTCCGGGCGCCTGGCCGGCGGGCCCTGGCTAGGGCGGTCAACTCCTCCGCCTCCGCCGCGTAGTCCTTGCCTCTCCCCTGGTACACCAGGTCGTAGACCTCGGCGATCGCGTC
This sequence comes from Micromonospora sp. Llam0, assembly GCF_003751085.1. Lineage (NCBI taxonomy): Bacteria > Bacillati > Actinomycetota > Actinomycetes > Micromonosporales > Micromonosporaceae > Micromonospora > Micromonospora sp. Llam0. The sequence goes on from NZ_RJJY01000002.1 coordinate 1,605,650, forward strand.
CGCGTACATCATGGATCGTGTCAGCCCTTCCACGAGTGGTCGGTGGCAGTGCCGGCCGGACGGCCGGACCGGTGCTCTGCGGTGAGGGACTCCAGGATCCGGACCACCTCGGCCGGGGACGGCGCGGCGAGCAGCTCGTCGCGTTGCCGACGGGCAGCGGCCGTGATCGACGGGTCGTCGAGAACCCGGACCACGGCGGCACGCAGGGAGTCGGCCGTCAGCTCCTCCGGCCGGACGGCGATGCCTGCCCCGAGCCGTTCCGCCTGCTGCGCCTTGAGCGGGGCGTCCCACAACGACGGGATCATGATCTGCGGGACGCCGTAGAGCGTCGCCGTCGACCAGGTGCCCGCGCCACCGTGATGGATGATCACGGCGCAGCTCGGCAGCAGCACGTCCAGCGGCACGAAGTCGCAGATCCGGACGTTGTCCGGAAGGTCGCCGAGGTGGTCTCGCTGGGCATCGCTGAGCGTAGCCACGACCTCCACGTCCAGGTCGCCGAGAGCACCGAGCAGGTCCTGGAAGGAGACCACATCCTTGCCGTACGTCTCCCGGCTCGACACCCCCAGGGTCAGGCACACCCGGGGCCGCTCGGCCTTGGCCACCCACTCGGGCACCACCGAGGGACTGTTGTACGGCACGTACCGCATGGCCAACCGGCGACCGGGAACGGGCAGGCGGGTGCTCCCTGGTGTGGGGTCGACGGTCCACTCGCCGGTGACCAGGGTCTCCACCTCGTCCTCGCCGACCTGGCAGCCGTACCGGTGCAGCGTCCAGCGCAGCCACTCGGCCATCGGGTCCTCGCGCTGCTCGGCCGGCAGCCCCGCCAGTGCCTCGGTGAACAGCCGCCGGGAGTTACCCACCACGTCAGGCCCCCAGAGCAGCCGGACGTGCGCCGCCCCGACGACCCGGGCCGCGACCGGCCCGGCGTAGGTGAACGGCTCCCAGAGCACCAGGTCCGGCTGCCAGGACCGAGCCAGTGCGACCATGTCATCCATGGTGGAGTCACCATTGAGCGGGGCGAAGCACAGCGCCGTGAGCATGGTCTGCTGGCCGAGCAGGTACTCCCAGGTCAGCACCTCGGGCCGGGTCTCGGTGAAGTCCAGGCCTCGCTGGTACGGCACCAGGTCGCCGCCGATCTCGGTGAGCAGGTCGATGATCGCCTGGTCGTCGCCGACCGGGACGGCGGTCAGCCCGGACGTCACGATGGTGTCGGTGAGCGAGGGCTGGCTCGCCACCCGGACCTCGTGGCCGGCCGCGCGCAGCGCCCAGGCCAGCGGTACCAGGCTGTAGTAGTGGGTGTTGTGCGCGAAGGACGTGATCAGGACTCGCATCGGGTCGCCTCTTCCGTCGCCGGGCGGTCGTCGGACTCGGGGGTTCCGCCGTCCCGGTTGACCGGGAGCCGGGCGTGGCCGAGCAGGACGGGGGAACGTCGCCAGTGAACGTGGGGCCCCGCCGGCCGCAGCGTGGGCGCCGCCCCGGCGAGGGTCCGCAGGGCGGTCGTGACGACGAGCCGAATCAGCTCCCCCGCCCCGGCCAGGTACGGCACCCCGACGAGTCCGAGCGCCGGGGCCGCCGGGCGGGTCAGGTCGAAGCCGTCCCGGTCGGGGTCGCTCGCCGCGAGCACCGCCCGGTTCGCGGCGGCGACCAGCACGACCAGGTGACCGTCCGCCGGGACGAGCTGCCCGACGAGGGTGACGTCCTCCAACACGACCCGGCTCTCCAGGCGCACCGGAGGGAACCAGCGCAGGGTCTCCTCGACGGCGACGGCGGCCAAGCCGGGGTCGGCGCGGAGCAGGGCCCACTGCGCGGGCCGGTCGAGCAGTGCCCGGACCGCGCTGCAGAGCAGCGTCGTCGCCGGTTCGGCGGTGCCGACCGCCAGGGCGAGCCCGGCGGTCACCCGGTCGTCGGCCCGCACGTCGGTGGCCGGGCCGGCCGCGGGCTCGCCCTGGGTCGCTGCGGACGCCTCGGCGAGCAGGCCGGCCAGTTCAGTGGTGGCGGCCACCGTGGCCAACGCGTGCGCCACGGTCTGCGGGCAGAGCCGGCTGTCCAGGGTCCGGCCGACGGCGGCTAGGGCCTCCTCGAACCGGCCCTGCTGACCGGCGGGCACCCCGAGCAGGTCTGCCAGGACCGATGCGGTCAGCCGGCGGGCCAGGGTGGCGAGGTCCACGTCGGTCCCGGCCCCGTCGAGCAGGGCCAGGGTGCTCTTCTCGACCCGGATCCGCAGCCCCTCGGCGTCGGCGCGCAGGACCGGGCCGCCGAGCCGGGTGAGCGCGTCGAGTCGCCGCCGCGTCTCCGGCCCGTGGTCCAGCGCGGTGCCGGCCAGCGGCAGGATCCGCTCGGCGGGGCGGTGCCCGGACCGGGTCAGCCAGCCGAACCGGTCGTCGGTCAGCACCTCGCTGGCCAACACGGCGTCGCCGGTCACCCAGGTGTCCAGGTGGTCACTGCGGAACAGCGGTCCGTGCGCGGTCACCTGCTGCTCGTACGGGGTCGGGTCGTCGGTCTCCGCCCGCAGGATCAGCGCGTACGGGTCGCCGTGATTGCCGGCGAACCACTGCGCGGCGCGGGTCAGTTGCAGCCGGCGGGCCCAGGTCGCGGGGTCTCCACCGGTAGGGACTGTGGTCATCTGCGCTTCCTCCTGCTGTCGTCGGGTCAGCGGGGACGGACCGGACGGGTCACGGCACACGGGTCGGGCACACCTCGTCGAGCCACGCGTGCACGGTCGCGGCGGTGACCGCCGCGTGCTCGGTCATCATCGAGAAATGGGTGCCGGGCACTTCGGTGCTGGTGTGCGCGTCCGCCCAGTGCGAGCGCCAGTCCTGCCCGGCGTCGTCCGGCCAGGTGCCCATCGGCTCGCCGGCGTACAGGTGCAGCACGGGTGCCCGGGTCGGCCGGGGCGTCCAGTCCAGGAGCATCCGGTGGTACGCGCCCATGGCGGTCAACCGGGTGTCGTCGACCGGCAGGACGGACCGTTCGGTGGCCCAGGCCAGCATCTCCTCCCGCCACACCCCCATCGCCCCGGGCGCGGCGGGCGTGTAGATGTCCATCAGCACCAGGGCCACCGGCCCGCCGCACCGGGCCTCCATGTGCAACGCCAGCGCGTGTGCCATGTTCGCCCCGGCGGAGTGGCCCACCAGGACGAAGGGTCCCCCGGCGGCGTACGCCCGGACGGCGTCGGCCTGGGCGTCGAGCAGGGCGTCCAGCCCGGCGGGCAGCGGCTCGCCGGACAGGAAGCCGGTCTGCGGCAGCACAGCGACGTCGCGCTGGCCGGCCAGCGCTGCGGCGAAGGCCGTGAACTCCCGGGGGCCGGACGCCACGGCGGTGCCGGCGCAGCAGATCAGCGGAGGGCCGCCCGCCCCGGTAGCGAGCGGCACCGGCGTCGGGTGCCGCCCGTTCAACTCGGCCGGGTTGGTGAAGAGGGGGCGGAAGGTGGCGACGGTGCCGAGGACCGTCACCGCTTCCCCGGCCCGGCCGTCGCCGACCGCCCGCCGGTACATGCCGACCAGGGCGCTCTCGGCCGCCGACGGGGCCGCTGCGCCGGCCACGTCCATGCGCAACCGGTGCAGGTGCGCGGCGAGGGCGTCGGGGGTGCCGTGGTCGAAGACCACGGCACCCGGCAGGTCCAGCCCGGTGGCCGTGGCGAGCCGGCGGCGCAGGTGCACGGCGGCCAGGGAGTCGACACCGAGGGCGGCGAACTCCGCGTCGGCCGGGACCTCGTCGATGCCGTCGTGTCCCAGCACCTCGGCCGCCTCGGCGCGGACCAGGGCGAGCAGGGCGGCCCGGTCGGCGGTCGCCGGCAGGCGTCGCGGCACGTCGGCGTGTACCGGGTCGGTCGGGCCGGCCTCCCCGGTCGGCAGGTCAGCGAGCAGCGGGGCGGGGCGGGCGGCGACGAACCCGGCGGCGAACCCGGCCCAGTCCGTGTCGGAGACGGTCACCCCGGTCTCGTCGGCGTCCAGGATCCGCCCGAGGGCGGTGAGCGCGGCCCCCGGGGCCATCGCGCGCACGCCCCGCCGGCGCAGGTACTCCTCCCCCGCGCCCTCGCCCATCCCGGCCCCACCCCAGACGCCCCAGGCGACGGAGGTGGCGGGCAGCCCGGCGGCGCGACGGCGCGCGGCGAGCGCGTCGAGGGCGGCGTTGGCTGCCGCGTACGCGCACTGCCCGCCGCTGCCCCACACCCCGGCGGCGGACGCGAAGGTGACGAAGGCGTTCAGGTCGCCGGTCAGGTCGTGCAGGTGCACCGCCCCGGCGACCTTGCCGGCGCAGACCTCGGCGAACGACTCCGCGCTGGTCTCGCACAGCGGTGACACCTGCGGCACGCCCGCCGCGTGAAAGACCGCGGTGAGCGGCGCGTCGGCAGGCAGATCGGCGAGCAGGTCGGCCACGGCCGCCCGGTCGGCCACGTCGCAGGCGACCACGGTCACCGAGACGCCGAGCGCGGTCAGTTCCGCCCGCAACGCGGCGGCACCGGGGGCGTCGTCGCCCCGGCGGCTGGTAAGCACGAGGTGTGCTGCCCCGGCGCGGGCCAGCCAGCGGGCGGTGTGCGCGCCGAGCGCCCCAGTGCCGCCGGTCACCAGCACTGTGCCGCGCGGACGCCAGGACCGCCCGGCCGCTGGCGGCGGGGCGGGGACCAGCCGGCGGGCGTACGCGACGCCAGCCCGGACCGCCATCTGGTCCTCCGCGCCGGTCAGGGCGGCCAGGAGCCGGTCCCAGTCCCGGTCGTCCGGCTCGGCCGGCAGATCCACCAGGCCGCCCCAGAGCCGGGGCAGTTCCAGCGCGGCGACCCGGCCGAAGCCCCAGAGCTGGGCCCCGGCGACTGACGGACCCTCGCCGGTCGTGACGGCGACCGCCTGCCGGGTCACGCACCACAGCGGCGCGGAAGCCGCCCGGTCGGCCATGGCCTGGGTGAGGAACAGGGTCGCCAGCACCCCGCTGGGCACCGCGACGAACCGGGGATGCGGCCGGTCGTCGTCGCCCAGCAGGCTGAGCACCCCGTCCGGGCGGGCGCCGACGGCGGGGTCGGCCAGCAGCGCGGCGAGGGTGTCCCGGTCGACGTCGGAGGCGTCCACGGTCACCGGGGTCACCGTGACACCGGCGCGCCGCAGGGCGGCCTCGGCCGCGCCGGGCAGCGAAGGTCGGCCCGGGTGGGTGGGCACCAGGAGGACCCAGTGTCCGCCCCGCGACGCAGGCCCGGCGGCCGGCGGCGGCAGGGGCCGCCAGTCGATCCGGTACCGCCAGTCGTCGGCGGGCGGGGCCGGCGGCGCGGGCGGGGCCACCCAGTACCGCCGGTGCTGGAAGGCGTACGTGGGCAACTCGACCCGGCGGGCGCCGGTGCCGGTGAAGAGCCGGGACCAGTCCAGTCCGGTGCCCCCCGCGTATGCGGTGGCGAGCGCGGTCAGCAGGGTGACCGCCTCCGGCCGGCCGGGGCGCAGCAGCGGTACCAGCACCGGCTCCCGCCCGGTGTCGGTGTCCGTGATGCTCTCCTCGGCCAGCGCACACAGCACCCCGTTGGGGCCGAGTTCGACGAAGGTGGCGACCCCTCGGTCCCGGGCGGCGTGCACCCCGTCACGGAACCGGACGGGCCAGCGGACGTGCCGGACCCAGTACTCGGGGTCGCACAGCTCCTCGGCGGTGGCGAACCGACCGGTCACGTTCGACACCACCGGAATGCGCGGGGCATGGTAGGTGAGGCCCCGTGCCACCTGCCGAAACGGCTCCAGCATCGGGTCCATCAGGGGCGAGTGGAACGCGTGGCTGACGGTGAGGCGCTTCACCTTGTGGCCGAGGGCGGCGCAGCGCTCGGCGACGGCCAGCACCATCTCCTCGTCGCCGGAGAGGACGACCGCCCGAGGCCCGTTGACCGCAGCCACGGCGATCCGGTCCCCGTACCCGGCCAGCAGCGGCGCGACCTCGGACTCGGTGGCCCGGACCGCCACCATCGCGCCGCCCGGCGGCAGCTCGCCCATCAGCCGCCCGCGCGCCGCGACCAGCGCGCACGCGTCGTCGACGGCGAGCACCCCGGCAACGTGGGCAGCGGCCAGTTCGCCCACCGAATGGCCGAGCAGCGCGTCGGGGCGCGCCCCCCAGCCGTCGAGCAGCCGGAACAGCGCCACCTCGACGGCGAAGAGGGCGGCCTGCGCGTACCGGGTACCGTCCAGCAGCCGGGCGTCGGCCGAGTCCGGCTCGGCGAAGAGCACCCGCAGAAGGGGACGGTCGAGGTACCGGTCCAGCCCGGCGGCGAGTTGGTCCAGGGCGACGGCGAAGGCGGGGTAGGCCCCGTACAGCTCCCGCGCCGCACCCACCCGCTGGCTGCCCTGCCCCGTGAAGAGGAAGGCGGTCCCGCCGTCGCGCCGTACCGTGTCCCGGACCAGGCCGGGCGCGGTGCCGCCAGCGGCCAGCGCGTCAAGGGCGCGGCGCAGGCCGTTCCCGTCGGGTGCCAACAGCACCGCCCGGTGGGCCAGGGCGGCCCGGGTGGTGGCCAGGGAGAACCCGACGTCCAGCGGGTCCGGTCGGGTGGCTGCAGCCAGGTGCGCACGCAGGCGATCGGCCTGGGCGCGCAGCGCGGCTTCGGTGCGGGCAGAGAGCACCCATGGCGTCAGCGGCAGGGCCGTCGGAGGGGCCGCCGCGTCGGGCGGGGCCGGGGCGTCGGTGGAGGGTGCCGGCGGCTGCTCGACGATCACGTGGGCGTTGGTGCCACTGACGCCGAACGCGGAGATCGCGGCCCGCCGGGGCGCCCCGGACACCGTCGGCCAGGGCACCGCCCCGGTCACCAGCCGGACTGCCCCGGCGGACCAGTCGACCAGCGGGGTCGGCACCTCGGCGTGCAGGGTGGGTGGGATCGCCCCGGCCCGCATCGCCATCAGCATCTTGATCAGTCCGCCGACGCCGCCCGCCGCCTGGGCGTGCCCGATGTTGGACTTCAGCGAGCCGAGCCAGAGCGGGCGGTCCTGGTCCCGGTCGGCGCCGTAGGTGGCCAGCAGGGCCTGCGCCTCGATCGGGTCGCCGAGCCGGGTACCGGTGCCATGCGCCTCGACCACGTCGACCTGGTCGGAACCGAGCCGGGCGTCGGCCAGGGCCTGCCGGATGACCCGCTGCTGGGCCGGGCCGCTCGGGGCGGTCAGCCCGTTGCTGGCACCGTCCTGGTTGACCGCCGAGCCCCGGATCAGCCCCAGCACCCACCGGCCGTCGCGGACGGCGTCGGAGAGGCGTTGCAGGACCAGTACGCCGACGCCCTCCGCCCAGCCGGTGCCGTCCGCGCCCGCGCCGAACGCCTTGCAGCGGCCATCGGCCGCCAGGCCCCGCTGCCGGGAGAACTCGACGAACGCCGCCGGGTCCGGCATCACGGCCACTCCGCCGGCCAGCGCCAGCCCGCACTCCCCCCGGCGCAGCGCCTGCACCGCCAGGTGCACCGCGACCAGCGAGGACGAGCAGGCCGTCTCGACGGTCAGCGCCGGGCCCTCCAGCCCGAGTACGTACGAGATCCGTCCGGACAGGACGGCGTCCGCGCTGCCGGTCAACCGGAAGCCCGCCGACCCTTCGGGCACCTGCAGCGGGCCGGCCGCGTACCCCTGGTGGGCAGCACCGATGTAGACTCCGGTCCGGGAGCCGCGCAGGCTGTGCGGATCCGTCCCGGCGCGCTCCAGCGCCTCCCAGGACACCTCCAGCAACAGCCGCTGCTGCGGGTCCATCACGATCGCCTCGTGCGGAGAGATCCCGAAGAAGGCGGCGTCGAAGTCGCCCGCCCCGGCCAGGAACCCGCCCCGCCGGCAGTAGGTGGTGTGCGGCGACTCGGGATCCGGGTCGTACACCGCGTCGACGTCCCAGCCCCGGTCGGCGGGGAAGTCACCGATCGCGTCGGTGCCCGACTCGACCAGCCGCCACAGGTCCTCGGGGGAGGCCACCCCGCCCGGGTAGCGGCAGGCCATTCCCAGGACGGCGACGGGCTCGTGGAGCGCTGCGAGCAGTTCCCGGTGCTGTCGGCGCAGCCGCTCAGTCTCCTTGACGGACGTCCGCAGCGCCTCGATCACCTTGTCGGGGGGCATGGCCATGGGTGGGGCTCCTTGAGGAAGGGGTCGGGCGGGTCAGGAGCCGGCTCTGTCCAGCGCCATCCGCACCAGTTCCTCCGAGTCGAGGTCGTCGATCTCGTCGGTGACCGGGTCCGGCTGGGACGGCACCGCGTCGTCGCGCAGCCCGGCCAGCACGAGCAGGCCGTCCAGCAGGCCGGCGTCACGCAGTCGGGCCAGCGGCAGGGTGGCCAGCGCCCGCCGAACCTCGGCCTCACCGGGTTCGCCGCTGGCTGGCGCGGGCGCCACCAGCCCGTCCAAATGTCCGGCGACCGCCGTCGCAGTAGGGTGGTCGAAGACCAGCGTCGCCGGCAACGGCACGCCGACCGCCGCCTTGAGCCGCTTGGCCAGGTCGACGGCGGTCAGCGAGTCGAAGCCGATCTCCCGGAACGCGGCATCCGGGCCGACATGCTCCGGGCCGGGGTGCCCGAGGACGGCGGCGACGTGCCGGCGGACGAGGTCGAGCAGGATCCGGTGGCGTTCCTGCGGGGCCGCCGCGGTGAGCCGCTGCGCCAGGTCGTTGTCGGCGGGCGCCGCCTCCGGCGACGCGGCGGCGGCCAGCGCGGCGCCGACCTCCGGCAGGTCGCCGATCAGCGCGCTGGGCCGGAACGCGGTGAACCCGGCGGTGAACAGGGCCCAGTCCACGTCGGCGACGGCGACGAAGGTCTCGTCCCGGTCCAGGGCCGCCAGCAGCGCGTCCACGCCCCGCTCGGGCGACATCGGCCGCAGGCCCCGGCGGCTGAGGTAGTCCTCGGCGGCGCCCTCCCCCATGCCGCCCGCGCCCCACAGGCCCCAGGCGACAGAGGTGGCGACGTGACCCTCGGCGCGACGCCGTTCGGCGAGCGCGTCCAGCGCCGCGTTGGCCGCCCCGTACGCGCTCTGCCCGCTGCTGCCCCACACGCCCGCGTTCGAGGAGTACAGGACGAAGGCGTCCAGGTGGTACCGCCGGGTGAGCTCGTCGAGGTGCCGGGCCCCGGCGACCTTCCCGGCGAACACCTCGGCGACCTCGGGTAGACCGGTCTCGTCGATCGGCACCGAGTGCGCGACGCCCGCCGTGTGGAAGACAGCGGTCAGCGGCGGGTCGGCGGGCAGGCCGGCGAGTAGCTCCGCCACGGCGGCCCGGTCCGCGACGTCGCAGGCGGCCACGGTCACCTCGACGCCCAGCGCGCGCAACTCTTCGACCAGGTCGGCCGCGCCCGGGGCGTCCGCCCCACGCCGGCTGGTCAGCACGAGGTGCGCGGCCCCGTCGGCGGCCAGCCGGCGGGCCACGTGCACGCCGAGCGCGCCGGTTCCGCCGGTGACCAGGACGGTGCCCTGGGGCCGGTACGCGCGCTTCTGGGGCAGCACGGGCGCGCGCCGCAGCCGACGGCCGTACGCGACCGCGCCACGTAGCGCGACCTGGTCTTCCGCACCGGTCAGCAGGTCGACCAGCAGGTCCCAGACCGGCCCGTCCGCCTCGGTGGGCAGGTCGACAAGTCCGCCCCACGACCGGGGCAGTTCGAGCGCGGCGACGCGGCCGAACCCCCAGACCTGCGCCTGGTGGTCGTCGGCGGTCTCGGTCGGCGCGACGGCGACCGCTCCCCGGGTGACGGTCCACAGCCGGGCCGTGGGCAGGGCGTCAGCGACGGCCTGGGTGAGCAGCAAGGTCGCGGTGGTGGCGACGGCGACGTCCGGGTGCTCGGGGTGCGGACGGCGGTCGGTGCCGAGCAGGGACAGCACGCCCTCGGTGTCCGGACCGGCGGCGGTGGTGAGCAGCGCGGCGAGGGCGGCCCGGTCGGCGGTGGCCGGGTCGACGCTCAGGTGCCGCACCTGCGCGCCCCGCGCGGTGAGCGCCGCCGTGGCCGCCTCGACCGGCTCCGCCGGCTGGTCCCCGGCGGTGACCAGCAGCCACCGTCCGGTCAGCGGGCCGCCGGTGTGCGCCAGCCGCTTCCAGCCGACCCGGTACCGCCAGCCGTCCACTGTCGTCGCGGCGGTGGCCGGAGCGGCGGGCTCCAGCCAGTAGCGCTGCCGCTGGAAAGCGTAGGTGGGCAGGTCCACGGCAGTACGGGCGGTACCGGCCAGGGCCTGGGACCAGTCCACGGCCACCCCCTGGGTGAACGCCTCGGCCGCCGAGGTCAGGAACCGGGCCAGGCCGCCCGCGTCTCGGCGCAGCGACCCGACGGCAACCACCCGGACGCCGGCCGCGTCCGCGATCTGCTGGATGCCGGGAACGAGGACGGCGTGCGCGGCGGCCTCCACGAAGGCGCGGTGCCCGGCGTCGAGCAGTAGCCCGACGGTCTCCGCGAAGCGGACCTGACTGCGGAGGTTCCGGTACCAGTACCCGGCGTCCAGGGTGGTGGTGTCGATCCGGGCGGCATCCACCGTGGAGTAGAAGGGGATCCGTGCCGGGCGGGCGGCCACCGGGCCGAGGGCGGTGAGCAGGTCGTCGCGCAGCCGCTCGACGTGCGCCGAGTGGGAGGCGTAGTCCACCGGGATCCGCCGGACCCGGACCTGCTCCGCCTCGTACGCCGCCACCAGGGCGGTGACCGCGTCGGCGTGCCCGGCGACCACGGTGGACTGAGGCCCGTTGACGGCGGCCACGTCGAGCCGCCCCGCCCAGTCGGCCAGCCGAGGCGTGACCTGGTCGGCCGGGAGCTGGACCGAGGCCATGCCACCGGGGCCGGAAAGCATCCGGCCGATGACCTGGGACCGCAGCGCGACCACCCGGGCGGCGTCGGCCAGGGTCAACGCGCCGCACACCACGGCGGCGGCGATCTCGCCCTGGGAGTGGCCGACCACCGCGTCCGGCTCGACGCCGAGCGAGCGCCACAGCTCGGCCAGGGACACCATCACCGCCCAGGAGACCGGCTGGAGCACGTCGACGCGCTCCAGTTGCGGGCTGCCGGCCGCGCCCCGGATCACGTCACCGAGCTTCCAATCGGTGTGCACCGCCAGCGCCTGCTCGCAGCGGGCCATCGACTCGGCGAAGACCGGCGCCTCGTCGAGCAGGTCGGCGGCCATACCGGCCCAGTGCGTGCCCTGACCGGGGAAGACGAAGACGGTCCGCCCGGTCGGCGCGGCGAGGCCGGTCGTCACGGTGGGGCCGGTCGTCACGGTGGGGCCGGGTTCGCCCGTGGCCAGCAGATCCAGCGCGTCGAGCGCCGGTTGCCGGCCGGTGGCCGTCACCACTGTCCGGTGGTCGAAGACGGACCGGGTGGTGGCCAGTGCGAGGCCGGTGGCGGCCAGGTCGGGGGCCGGGGTGGCCGCCAGGGTGTCGCGCAGCCGCCGGGCCTGCCCGGCCAGCGCCGCCGCCGACCGGGCAGAGAGCACCAGCGGCACCACCGGCGGCGGGGTGCCGGTCGCGGCGGGCGGGTCGGCAGAGGCGGAGGCCTGCTCCAGCACCACGTGGGCGTTGGTGCCGCTGACCCCGAAGGAGGAGACCCCGGCGCGACGCGGCCGGTCCGTCTGCGGCCACGGCCTCGCCTCGCGCAGCAGCGCCAGCTGACCGGTCGACCAGTCGACCTCGGTGGTCGGGGTGTCCACGTGCAGGGTCGGCGGCAGGACCCCGTGCCGCATCGCCAGCACCGTCTTGATCACCCCGCCGACCCCGGCGGCGGCCTGGGTATGGCCGATGTTCGACTTCAGCGAGCCGAGCCAGAGCGGCCGGTCGGCGGGCCGGCCGGCACCGTAGACGGCCATCAGGGCCCGCGCCTCGATCGGGTCGCCCAGCCGGGTACCGGTGCCGTGGGCCTCGATCACGTCGACGTCCGCCGCCGTCACCTGGGCGTCGACCAGCGCCTGCCGCAACACCCGTTCCTGGGCCGGGCCGCTGGGCGCAGTGAGCCCGTTGCTGGCCCCGTCCTGGTTGACCGCTGTGCCGGTGACCAGGGCCAGCACCCGGTGCCCGTGCCGGACGGCGTCGGAGAGCCGCTCCACGACCAGCATGCCGACTCCCTCGGCCGGCCCGAACCCGTCCGCTGTGTCGGCGAACGCCTTGCAGCGGCCGTCCGGGGCCAGCCCCCGTTGCCGGGAGAACTGTACGAACACCGCCGGGTCGGCCAGCACCGTGGCACCGCCGGCCAGCACCAGGTCGCACTCCCCCTGCCGCAACGCCCGTACCGCCAGGTGGAGGGCCACCAGCGACGACGAGCAGGCGGTGTCCACGGTGACCGCCGGGCCCTCCAGACCCAACACGTACGAGATTCGCCCGGAGGTGAAGCTGACCACCCCGCCGGTCAGCAGGTGCCCCTCCAGTTCCGCCGAAGGCTGCCCGGCCAGGTCGGTGTAACCGTCGTTCCAGGCCCCAACGAACACTCCGGTACGGCTGCCACGCAGCGAGTCAGGGGGGATAGCGGCCCGCTCCAGTGCTTCCCAGGAGGTCTCCAGCAGCAGCCGCTGCTGCGGGTCCATGGTCAGCGCCTCGCGGGGCGAGGTGCCGAAGAAGGCGGCGTCGAAATCTCCGACCCCGTCGAGGAAGCCACCCTCCCGGCAGTATGTACGCCCCGCGGCCGCCGGGTCCGGGTCGTACAGCGCGTGGCCGTCCCAGCCGTGGTCGTCCGGGAACGGGGAGATCGCGTCCGTACCCGAGGCCACCAACTCCCACAGCTCCTCCGGGGAGCTGACCCCGCCCGGGTAGCGGCAGGCCATGCCGACGATCGCGATCGGTTCGTGCGCCCGCGACTCGACCGCGCACAGTCGGTCGGAGACCCGGGTGAGTTCGGTGGTGGTCCACTTCAGGTACTCGCGGAGCTTCTGCTCGTCCGACATGCCCAAACCCATCCTTGTCCGTCGGTTCCGTCCGCCTCGTCGTCGGCCCGAGCGCCGGTCAGGAGGTGCGGAACCGCTCGTCGATGAATGCAAAAATGTCGTCGTCGGCGGCGGACTCCAGCATCTCGGCCGCCTCGGCGCCGTCGGGTTCGGCCGCGTCGTCCCGGATGGCACCCCACCGGCCGGGCAGCGCCGCGAGCCGGACGCCGATCTCCCGCCGCACCAGGTCGTCCAGCGCGTCGAGGGTGGCCCCGTCGGTGCTGGCCAGGGCGGCCTCCAGCCGGCTCAACTCGGCCAGCAACGGCACCTGCGCCGTGGCCGGCTCGGGTGCGAGGGTGGCGAGCAGGTACGCGGCGAGAGCGTCCGGGGTGGGGTGGTCGAAGACCAGCGTCGCCGGCAGGCGCAGCCCGGCCGCGGTGGCGAGCCGGTTGCGTAGTTCCACCGCTGTCAGGGAGTCGAAGCCGATCTCCCGGAAGGCCCGGCCGGCGTCGACGGTCTGCGGATCGGTGTGCCCGAGGACGGCTGCGGCGTGCCCTCGGACGCTCTCCAGCACCACGTCCCGCTGCTCGTCGGCGGTCAGCCCGGCCAGCCGGTCGGTTAGGGTGCGCTCCGCGTCGTCGCGGGCCACGGCGCCGGCCGCGCTGCCGGTCGCCGCGCTCGGCACCAGGTCGGTCAGGAACGCCGGGACGGGGCCGGCGGCCCGTAGCGCGCCGACGGTGAGCCGGATCGGGACCTGTAGCGCCTCGTCCACCCGCTGCGCGGCGTCGAACAGATCCAGGCCCTGTTCGACGGTGAGCGGCAGCACGCCGCCCCGGGCCATCCGGCGGCGCATCCCCTCCTGGTCGAGGTGCCCGGCCATCCGACTGCTGTCCGCCCACAGGCCCCAGGCCAGCGACACCGCCGGGAGTCCCTGCGCGCGCCGGTACTGGGCGAACGCGTCGACGAACCCGTTGGCCGCCGCGTAGTTGCCCTGACCGGGGCTGCCGAACAGGGCCGCCGCCGAGGAGAACAGCACGAACGCGGACAGGTCCCGATCCCGGGTCAGCTCGTGCAGGTTGATCACCGCGTCGGCCTTGGGCCGCAGCACGGCGTCCACCTGCCCGGGGGTCAGCGCGGTCATGGTGGCGTCGTCGAGGGCACCGGCGGTGTGCACTACGGCGGTGAGCGGGTACGCGTCCGGGATGCCGTCGAGCAGGCAGCGCAGCGCCTCCCGGTCGGCGACGTCGCAGGCGACGACGACGGCCGACGCGCCGCCCGCAGCCAGCTCCTCGACGAGCGCGGACGCGCCCTCACCGGCAGGTCCGCCCCGGCTGGCCAGTACCAGGTGCCGGACCCCGTGCCGGGCGACCAGGTGCCGGGCGACGGCGCTGCCGAGCGTACCGGTACCGCCGGTGATCAGCACCGTGCCGTACGGGTCGAACGCGGGCACCATGGTCAGCACCACCTTGCCGACGTGCCGGGCCTGGCTGATCAGACGGAACGCGTCCCGGGCCCGACGCACGTCCCGGACGGTCAGCGGCAGTGGCCGCAGCACGCCCGCGTCGAAAAGCGCCATCAGCTCGCCGAGCAGCTGCCCAACCAGCTCCGGCCCGGCCCGCACGAGGTCGAACGCCTGGTAGTCGACGCCCGGGTGCCCGGCGGCGATCCGTTCGGGGTCACGGACGTCGGCCTTGCCCAGCTCCAGGAAGTGACCGCCGCGCGGCAGCAGCCGCAGAGAGGCGTCCACGAACTCGCCAGCGAGGGAGTTCAGCACCACGTCTACGCCCCGCCCGCCGGTGGCCGCCAGGACCTGGTCGGCGAAGTCGAGGCTGCGCGAGTCGGCTATGTGCGCGTCGTCGAGGCCGAGGCCGCGCAGGACGTCCCACTTGCCCCGGCTGGCCGTGGCGTAGACCTCCACGCCCAGATGCCGAGCGAGTTGGAGAGTCGCCATGCCGACCCCGCCAGCGCCGGCGTGCACCAGCAGCGACTGCCCGGAGCGGATCCCGGCGAGCCGGGTGAGTGCGTAGTGGGCGGTGAGGAAGACGGCCGGCACGGACGCGGCCTCGGCGAACGACCAGCCGGTCGGTACCGGGGCGACCATCCGGGCGTCGGCGACGGCCACCGGGCCGAACCCACCGGTCCACATGCCCAGCACCCGGTCGCCGGGGGCTATCCCGGTCACGTCCGGCGCGACCTCGGTGATCACCCCGGCGCCCTCCGCGCCCAGCACCGGGTTGCCCGGGTACAGGCCGAGGGCGATGAGGGTGTCCCGGAAGTTGACCCCGGCGGCGCGGACTGCGACCCGGACGTGGCCGGCCGGTAACGGCGCCTCGGCGTCCGGGGCCGGCACCAGCGCCAGGCCGTCCAGGGTGCCCTGCCCACCGGCGGCGAGCCGCCAGGCAACGTCGGTCGGAGGCGTCAGCGGGCCGTCGGGCCGGGACCGGGGCCGGGTCAACCGGGGCACATACGCTGTCCCGGCGCGCACCGCCACCTGCGGTTCCCCGGTTGCCAGCGCGGCCAGCAGGGCCTGCGCGCCGGCCGGGTCGGCGTCCACGTCGACGAGGACGAACCGGTCCGGTTCCTCGGACTGGGCGGACCGCACCAGCCCCCACACGGCGGCAGGTACCGGATCGACCTGCTCGGGTCCGTCGCCGACCGAGACGGCACCGGCGGTGACGAACGCCAGGGTGGCCGCGCCCAACCGGCCGTCGACCGCGAGCCACGACCGGGTCAGCTCCAGTGCCCGGAGCACGACCGCGCGGACCGCGTCCGGCCCGATCGGCGCCCCACCGGCGACCGGCGCGGCGACCACGTCGGGCACCGCCGCGCCCTCGGCCACCGCCGCTACCAGGGCGGCCAGATCCGGGTACGGGTCGCAGACCGCGCCGGCCCGGGCCAGGCGCCCGGTCAGCCCGTGGTCGTCGCCACCGACGATCGCCCAGCGCTGGACCGGTACGGCGGTCAGGGCCGGCCGGGCGGCCCAGGTCACCTGGTACGGCACGCCGTCCCCGGTGCCGGGAGCGCCCGAAGTGAGCGCCGCCACCGGGACCGGACGCACCAGCAGCGAGTCGACCGCCACCACCGGGCGGCCCTGCTCGTCGGCGCAGACGATCCGCACCGCGTCGTCGCCTGCCGGGCCAACCGTGACCCGCAGCCGGTCGGCGGCGCCACCGGACGACGACACGCCGCGCAGCGCGAACGGCATCCGCACCTGCCCGTCCTCGGGGAAGAATGCGCCGAGGCTCATCACCTGGAACGCCGCGTCGAGCAGCGCCGGGTGAATCCCGAAGCGGGGCTGCCCGGCCTGCGGGGTGGGCAGGGCCACCTCGGCGTACACGGTGTCGCCGGCCCGCCAGGCGGCCCGTACCCCCCGGAACAGCGGCCCGTACTGGTAACCCCGGTCTGCGAAGCGGTCGTACATGCCCGCCACGTCGACGGGTTCCGCGCCGGCCGATGGCCAGGTCGCCTCCGGCGTACCGTCGTCGGCAGGGTCGGCCGGGCCGAGGGTGCCCTGGGCGTGCCGGGTCCACGCGGTGTCCGGTTCCGCCCCGTTGACGCGGGAGTGGACGGTGAGCTGTCGCCGTCCGTCCGCGTCCGCCGGGCCGACCACCAGCCGGACCTGCACCGCCCCGTCATCGGCCAGCACCAGTGGCGCGTCCAGGGTCAGCTCCTCGATCCGCTCGGCCCCGTTGCGCCGTCCCGCCCAGAGCGCCAGCTCGGCGTAGGCGGCACCGGGCAGGATCGCCGTGCCCAGCAGGGTGTGCTCGGTAAGCCACGGGTGGCTGCCGGGGCCGAGCCGGGCCGGGTACACCTGACCGCCCTGGTCGGGCAGCTCGACGGCGCCGCCGAGCAGCGGGTGGTCGGTGCCGCTGAGGCCGGCGGAGGCGACGTCCCCGGCCACGGCCGGCGCCTGGTACCAGTACCGTTCCCGCTGGAACGGGTACGTCGGCAGGTCGACCCGGCGAGAGTCGGTGCCGAAGAGCACCGCCGCGTCGATCTCGACGCCGTGCGCGTGGGCGAGGCCGAGCGCGACCCCGAAGCCCCGGGCGCCGCCCTTGCCGCGCCGCAGCGTCCCCAGCACGGCTACGGTGGCGTTGACGTCCGCCGCCGTGCCCTGCACCGACACCGCGAGCATCGGATGCGGGCTGGGCTCCAGGAACGCCCGGTGCCCCTCGGCGAGCATTGCCCGGGTGGCCTGCTCGAACTCCACCGGATCACGCATGTTGCGGTACCAGTAGTCGGCGTCGAGCTGCGCGGTGTCCAGCAGCCCGCCGGTGACGGTGGAGAAGAACGGGATCTGCGAGCTGCGTGGCGACACCGGGGCGAGGACCGCCGTCAGGTGGTCCTTCAACACGTCCACCTGCACGGAGTGCCCGGCCGTGTCCACCCCGGGGATGGCCCGCGCGTGCACGTCCTCGGCGGTCAGCTCCTCGACGAGATCGGCGAGCGCGTCGGGGTAGCCGCTGACCGCAGCCGTACCGGGGCTGTTGACGGCCGCGACTGAGAGCCGGTCACCGAAGCGGGCCAGTCGGGCGCGGAGCTGGTCGACCGGCAGCGACACGGCCACCATCCCGCCCTGCCCGGCCAGCCGCAGCCACGCCTGGCTACGCAACGCGACGATCCGCGCGGCGTCGTCGAGGGTGAGGCCACCGGCCACGTAGGCCGCCGCGATCTCGCCCTGGGAGTGGCCGACCACGGCGGCGGGGTGCACACCCAGCGCCCGCCAGGCCGCGGCCAGCGACACCATCATCGTGAACAGCACCGGCTGGACCACGTCCACCCGGCTCAGTGACGGTGCGTCCGGTTCGCACCGGAGCACGTCCAGCACCGACCAGTCGAGATACGCCCGCAGCGCCGTGTCGCACTCCTCGGCGCTGGCTCGGAACGCCGGGGAGCGGTCCAGCAGCTCGTCGGCCATCTCGGCCCACTGCGAGCCCTGCCCGGGGAAGACGAACGCGACCCGGCCGTCGGTGGCGGCCCGGCCCCGCAGCAGCGACGGGTGCTCCTCGCCCCGGGCCAGCGCGGCGAGGGCGTCGAGCGCCTCGGCCCGGTTCTCCCCGACGACCACGGCCCGGTGCTCGAAGTGCGCCCGACTACCCGCCAGGGTGTACCCGACCTCGGCGATGTCCAGGTCGGGTGCCTCGATCAGCCGGGCCCGCAGCCGGCCGGCCTGCGCACCGAGCGCGGTGGTGCTCCGGGCCGACAGGAACAGCGGGACGGTGACCTCGTCGGAGGGGTGGTCGTGCAACTCGTGCACGGTGAGCGGGGCCTGCTCGACGATCACGTGGGCGTTGGTGCCGCTGATGCCGAAGGAGGAGACCGCCGCCCGGCGTGGCTCGTCGCCCGCCGGCCACGGCACCGCCTCGGTCAGCAGGGAAACCGCGCCGGAGGCCCAATCCACCTTGGAGGTCGGCCGGTCCACGTGCAGGGTGCGGGGCAGCGTGTCGTGGCGCAGCGCCAGGATCACCTTCAGCACCCCGGCGACACCGGCGGCCGCCTGGGTGTGGCCGATGTTGGACTTCAGCGACCCGAGCCACAGCGGCCGGTCCGCCGGCCGCCCCTGCCCGTACGTGGCGAGCAACGCCTGCGCCTCGATGGGGTCGCCCAAGGCGGTACCGGTACCGTGTGCCTCCACGGCGTCGACCTGGTCGGCGCGTAGGCCCGCGGCGGCCAGCGCCTGCCGGATGACCGCCTGCTGGGCGGTGCCGTTCGGGGCGGTGAGGCCGTTGCTGGCGCCGTCCTGGTTGACGGCCGTGCCGCGGATGACGGCGAGGATTTCCTGACCGTCCCGGCGGGCGTCGGAGAGCCGTCGCACCACTATCATGGCGGCGCCCTCGCTGAGCCCCACGCCGTCGGCCGCGGCGGCGAACGCCTTGGAGCGGCCGTCCGGTGACATGGCCCGCTGCCGGGAGAACTCCACCAGCATGTCCGGCGTGGACATTACGGTGGCCCCGCCGACCAGGGCCAAGCCGCACTCGCCCCGACGCAGCGCCTGGACGGCCAGGTGCAGGGCGACCAGCGAGGCGGAGCAGGCGGTGTCGACGGTGACCGCTGGGCCCTCCAGGCCGAAGACGTAGGAGAGCCGGCCGGACATCACGCTGGCCGAGTTGCCGGTGCCGAGATAGCCGTCGAAGTCGTCCGCGCCGTCGCGCAACAGCGGCATGTAGTGCTGGCCGTTGGTGCCCACGAAGACGCCGGTCCGGGTACCCCGCAACGTGGTCGGGTCGAGGCCGGCCCGTTCCAGGGACTCCCAGGTGGTCTCCAGCAGCAGGCGCTGCTGCGGGTCCATGGCCAGCGCCTCACGGGGGGAGATCCCGAAGAAGGCGGCGTCGAAGTCCGGCGCGTCGTGCAGGAAGCCGCTCTCCCGGACGTAGGTGCGGCCGGGTGCGGCCGGGTCCGGGTCGTACAGCCCGTCGACGTCCCAGCCCCGGTTGGTGGGGAACGTCGAGATGCCGTCCCGGCCCTTCTCCAGCAGGTCCCACAGCTCTTCGGGGGAGGTGACACCGCCAGGGAACCGGCAGGCCATTCCGATCACCGCGACCGGCTCGTCGTCGCCTACCGTCGACGGGCCGGCCGGCAGGTCATCAGCGGTGGGGTCCGCCGGGCCGTCGCCGGCCACCGGGCCGAGGAGTTCGGTACGGAGGAACGCGGCCAGCGCGCGGGAACTCGGGTGGTCGAACACGACCGAGGCCGGCAGGGCGAGTCCGGAGGCGGCGTTGAGCCGATTGCGCAGCTCGACCGCCCCCACGGAGGTGAAGCCCAGTTCCCGGAACGCCCGGTCCGGGTCGACGTCCTCGGTCCCGTCGTGGCCGAGGACGACCGAGACGTGGGCCTGGACCGTCCGCAGCAGCGCACGGTGCTGGTCGGCCACGGGCCGACCGCGCAGGGATCGGGCCAGGTTGGATCCGCCGGCGTCGTCGGCAGGGGCGTGGTCGGCGTCGCGGAGCGCGCCCGCTCCGGGCAGCTCGTCGAAGAGCGTGCTCGGCCGCGCAGCGGTGTACGAGGCGACGAAGCGGGCCCAGTCCACATCGACCACGGTGACGTGGCCCTCGCCCAGGGCCACGGCCTGCGCCAGTGCGTCGAGCGCGGTCCCGGGCTCCAGGGGAGTGAGCCCGGTGCGGCGCAGCAGGTCGAGGTCGGGGCCGGCCCCGTCGGCGGAATCCGGGCGCACCCACGGTGCCCAGGCGACCGCAGTGCCGGGCAGCCCCTGGGCCCGCCGGGCTTCGGCGAGCGCGTCCAGGCGGGCGATCCCGGCCGCGTAGCCGGCGTGCCCGGCACCGCCCCAGGTGCCGGTGACCGAGGAGCAGACGACGAAGGCGTCCAGATCCAGATCCAGTTCTGCCACGAGCGCGTCGAGGTGGTCGGCGGTCGTGGTCTTGGCGGCGACGGCGGCGGCGAGGTCCGTGCGGCTGGTGTCGGTCAGGTTGGCCGCCGCGACGGGCGGCGGGACCACCACGACCGCGCGGGGCCGGTGGGCGGTGAGCAGGGCGGCGAGCGCGTCGCGGTCGGTCGGGTCACAATCGACCATGGTCACCCGGCCGGCGGGCAGGTCGGTGCTGGGTGCATCGGCCGGGCCGGCGAGCACCACGTGCGCCGCGCCATCGTCGAGGAGACGACGGACCAGGGGTACGGTGACCGGCCCGGGCTCGCCGACGAGCAGCGCGGTGTCCCGGAGCTGCCAGTCGCCGGCAACGGGCCGGGCGTGGACGAGGCGTCGGCCGTGCAGCCCGGAGACCCGGACGGCGACCTGGTCCTCGCCGCCCGTGCCGGCCAGCGCGGCGGCCAGGTGGGGGTAGGCGCGGGAGTCGGGGCTGGCTGGCAGGTCCACCAGGCCGCCCCACCGGTCGGGCAGTTCCAGGGCGGCGACCCGGCCGAGTCCCCACACCGGGGCCTGCCCGGCGTCCGGCAAGTCGCCTGGGAAGACGGCCACGGCACCCCGGGTAACCGCCCAGAGACGGGCAGGCGTGTCGGTGTCGGCCAGGGCCTGGATCAGGGTGAGCGTGGCGGTCAGGCCGAGCAGGACGGCGTCCGGCTCGGCACCGCCGGTGAGGGCCAGCAGGGAGACCACGCCGGTCAGGCCGGCCGGGTCCGTCGCGGTGGCGGCGGTCAGGTGCTCGGCGAGGCGGACCCGGTCGGTCGCCGAGTCGACGGTCAGCAGGTCCACGGTGGCGCCCCGGGCGGTCAGGGCCTGCCGGATGCCGTCGGTCGTCTCGTCACCGCCCAGCGCCTCGGGTGCCACCAGCAGCCAGCGTCCGGTGAGCCGGCGAGGGCCGCCGACGGGAAGCGGCTTCCAGGTGATCCGATACCGCCAGCCCGTCGTCGGGTCCGTATCGCCACCGACGGCGGCAGCAGGCTTCGGGGTCTCAGCCCAGTAGTGGCGTCGCTGGAACGGATACGTCGGCAAATCCACCACCCGACCCCCAACACCAACAAACACCGCCCCCCAATCCACATCAACCCCCCCAACAAAAGCCTCCGCAACCGAAACCAAAAACCGATCCAAACCACCATCATCACGCCGCAACGACCCCACCACCACACCCCCAACACCACCACCAACCAACTCCACCACCTCCTGCACACCCGACACCAACACCGGATGCGCACTACACTCCACAAACCCCGTAAACCCATCCCCAACAAGACACTCCACCGTCTCACCAAACAACACCCGCTGCCGCAAATTCCGATACCAATACCCCCCATCCAAACCAGCACCATCCACCACACCAGCCTCAACCGTCGAATAAAACGGCACCTCCGCCCGCCGCGGAACCACCCCCGCCAACACCCCCCGCAACTCAGCCTCAACCACCTCCACCCGCACCGAATGCGACGCATAATCCACCGGAATCCTCCGCGCCCGAACCCCCTCCCCCTCACACCACGCCACAAAATCCACCACCGCCCCCACATCCCCCGAAACAACCGTCCCCGACGGACCATTCACCGCCGCCACACCCAACCCACCCCCAAAACCCACAAGCCTCGACTCCACCTCAGCCACCGGCAAAGCAACAGACGCCATCGCCCCCGGACCCGCCAAAACCCGACCAATCACCCGAGACCGCAACGCCACCACCCGCGCACCATCAGACAAACTCAACACACCAGCCACCACCGCCGCCGCAATCTCACCCTGCGAATGACCCACAACCGCCGACGGCACCACACCCACCGACCGCCACAACCGCGCCAACGACACCATCACCGCCCACGACACCGGCTGCACCACATCAACCCGACCAAACAAATCCACCCCACCCCCACGCACCACCTCCAACAAATCCCAATCCACAAACTCCGACAACACCCCCGCACACTCAACCATCGACTCAGCAAACACCGGCGACTCATCCATCAACCGCGCACCCATACCCACCCACTGCGCCCCCTGACCCGGAAAAACAAACACCACCCCACCACCCGACAACCCACCCGACCCCCTAAACACCACACCACCCACACCCACATCACCCGACGCCACAGCCGCCAACCCACGATCCACAACCCCAGAATCCGCACCAAAAACCACCGCCCGACGCTCAAACACCGACCGCGTCGACACCAACGACCAACCAACATCCACCAACCGCGCACCCCCCAAAACACCCCGAAGACGATCAGCCTGCGCCCGCAACGCCACCTCCGACCTACCCGACAACACCACCGGCACCACCGGAAGACGCCGCACCACCGAATCACCGACACCCACACCACCCACAGACACAGACCCCTCAACAAAAGGAGCCTCCTCCAAAATCAGATGAGCATTGGTACCACTAACCCCAAACGCGGAAACCGCAGCCCGACGCGGCCGACCAGTCACCGGCCAATCACGCCGCTCCGACAACAACTCCACCGACCCCGACGACCAATCCACAAACGGCGACGGCTCATCCACATGCAACGTCGCCGGCAACACCCCCGCCCGCAACGCCAACACCATCTTCATCACACCAGCAACACCCGCAGCCGCCTGCGTATGACCCACATTCGACTTCAACGACCCCAACCACAACGGACCACCCGAACGACCACGCCCATAAGTCGCCAACAACGCCTCAGCCTCAATCGGATCCCCCAACCGAGTCCCCGTACCATGCGCCTCCACCACATCAACCTCATCAGCCGCCACACCCGCCGCCACCAACGCATCACGAATCACCCGCTGCTGCGCAACCCCCGACGGCGCCGTCAAACCATTCGACGCCCCATCCTGATTAACCGCAGAACCCCGCACCACCGCCAACACCCGATGACCACGCTCCCGCGCCACCGACAACCGCTCCAACACCACAACACCAGCACCCTCAGCCCAACCCGTACCATCCGCACCACCCCCAAAAGCACGACACCGCCCATCAACCGACAACCCACCCTGCCGCGAAAACTCCACAAACAAACCCGGCGCCGCAATAACCGTCACCCCACCCGCCAACGCCACATCACACTCACCCAACCGCAACCCCTGACACGCCAAATGCAACGCCACCAACGACGACGAACACGCCGTATCAACAGAAACCGCAGGACCCTCCAACCCAAGAGCGTAGGAAACCCGACCCGACACCACACTCGGCGTCGTCCCCGTCAACAAAAACCCCTCAAACCCGCCACCCCCCTCCGACAACCGAGGCCCGTACTCCTGACCCATCACCCCCACATACACACCAGTCCGCGACCCCCGCAACCCCACCGGATCAATCCCCGCATCCTCCAACGCCTCCCACGACGTCTCCAAAAACAACCGCTGCTGCGGATCCATCGCCAAAGCCTCACGAGGGGAAATCCCAAAAAACTCGGCATCAAAAAACCCCGCGTCATACACAAACCCCCCCTCCCGCACATACGACTTCCCCACCACACCCCGCACCGGATCAAACAACGACTCCACATCCCAACCCCGATCCACCGGAAAACCCGACACCGCATCCCCACCCGACACCACCAAATCCCACAAACCAGCCGGAGACACCACACCACCCGGCAACCGACAACCCATCCCCACAACCACAACCGGATCATCGTCCACAACGGCAGCGGACTCGTACTGCCGGATCCGCTCGCGGGCCTCGTGGAGGTCGCTCATCGCGCGGCGCAGGTATTCGCGGAGCTTCTCTTCGTTGGTGACGGGCACGGTGCTCCCCCTGTGGTCCGGTATCGTCGTGGAGTCGGGTGTCGGGTCGGTCGGTGGCACGGCCGGCGCTACGACAGCCGGAAGTCGCTGTCGAGCAGGTCGAACAGTTCCTCGTCGGAGGCGGTCCGCAACCGGTCGGAGACCTCGGCGCTGGAGCCGTCGTCGGGATCGGGGGGCCCGGCGGTGCCGCCGACCTCAGCGAGCAGGGCACGGAGCAGTTCGGCGGCGCGGGTGCGGTCGGCTGAGGCCCGCACCGCCGCCGAAATCCCGGTGCGGAGCTGGTCCAGCGCCGCCAGGACACCGGCGGCGTCGGTCGGCACCCAGTCGCCGGAGGACCGGCGGTCCAGTTCGGTCCCCAGGTAGGCGGCGAGTGCGGCGGGGGTCGGGTGGTCGAAGACGATGGCGGCGGGCAGGCGGAGGCCCGTCGCCGCGCCGAGCCGGTTGCGCAGGTCCACGGCGGTGAGCGAGTCGAAACCCGCGTCCCGGAAGGACCGTTGCGCACTCAACGTCGTCACCCCGGCATGGCCGAGTACGACGGCGGCCTCGGCACGGACCAGGCCGGTGAGGATCGCCGCTCGCTCGGCTGCCGACTTACCCACCAGTTGCGCGGTGACGGTGGCCTCGGCCGGCTGCTCCGGTGTACCGGGTCTCGGTCGCGCCCGGGTCGGGCCGGTCAGAACGGCGGGCACCGCGCCGACCGGACCGCCCGCGCGCAGCGCCGCCGGGTCGAGGCGGACCGGGTAGAAGACCGCCCCGGGGTGGTCGCAGGCGGCGTCGAAGAGCACGAGCGCTTCCTCGATGCCGAGTGGCACAAGCCCGGACCGACGCAGGCGGGCCAGGTCCGCGCGGCCCAGGGCGGCGGCCATCCCGCCGTCCAGCGGCCCCCAGGCGAGCGACGTCGCGGGCAGCCCACGGCCCCGCCGCCAGTCGGCGAACGCGTCGAGGAAGGCGTTGGCGGCGGCGTACCCGGCCTGGCCGGCGCTGCCGATGGTGCCGGCCACGGATGAGAACAGCACGAAGGCGGTGAGGTCGAGGTCGCGGGTGAGGTCGTGGAGGTTGATCGCCGCGTCCGCCTTGGCGCGGAGCACGGCCGCGACCCGGTCCCCGGTCTGGGCGGTCAGCGCACCGTCGTCGGCGATACCGGCGGTGTGCACCACGGCGGTGAGTGGATGCCCTGGCGGGATCTCGGCCAGCAGCCGGGCCAGGGCGTCGCGGTCGGCGACGTCGCAGGCGGCGACCCGGACGGAGGCGCCCAGGGCCATCAGGTCCCGGGTCAGGTCGGCCGCACCGGGGGCGTCCGGCCCGCGCCGGCTGACCAGCAGCAGGTGCCGTACCCCGTGCCGGCGGGCCAGGTGCCGGGCCACGGCCCCACCGAGCATCCCGGTCCCCCCGGTGACGAGCACCGTGCCGGTGCCCGACCAGGGCACCACAGCATCGTTGACGGCCGGCGCCCGGACGAGACCCGGGACGGTGGCCGTCCCGGCGCGCAGGGCGAGTTGCGGTTCGGCCATTCGCACCGCCCCCGGCAGGGTACGCAGCGTGTCCGGGTGGTCGTCGACGTCGACGAGGAGGAACCGTTGCGGGTGCTCGGTCTGGGCGACCCGCAGCAGGCCCCAGACCCCGGCGGCGGCGGGATCCGTGACACCGGTGCCGGTCTGCACCGCACCGGTGGTCAGCACGACCAGCTGGAAGCCGGTGAACCGGTCCTCGGCGAGCCACCGCTGGACGAGGTCGAGCGCCTGCCGGGTGGCCCGGTCCACACCGGCGGCCGTCACCTCACCGGCCGGCACGCCGTCGGCCCGACCAATGGTGACGACGACGTGGGTCGGTTCCGGGCCGTCGGCCAGGGCTGCGACCAGCGCGTCCAGGTCCGGGTACGCCTGCGCGGGCGCCTCGGCCGACAGGGCGGCGAGCAGCGCCGGGTGATCGGGGCCGACGAGGACGAACCGGACCTCCCCGGTCGGCGGAGCGGACGGCACGGCCGCCCAGTCCAGCCGGTACAGCGGCGCCTGGATGGTGACGACGGCGGCGATCCGGTCGGCAGGTATTCGGCGCAGGGCCAGGGAGGCGGCTGTGAGCACTGGAGCGCCGGCGCCGTCGGCGGCGGTGACGCTGACCGACTCGGGACCGGCCGGGGCGATCCGGAGCCGGAGTCGGTCGGTCCCGGTGGCGCAAAGCCGGACGTCGGTCCAGGCAAACGGCAGCATTCCGTGCGCGCCGTCGGGGAACTGGTCGCCGAGGACGATCGCGTGCAGGGCGGCGTCCAGCAGCGCCGGGTGCATCCGATAGCGGCCCGCCTCCGGGGCGTACTCCTCGGGAAGCCGGACCTCGGCGAACGTCTCGTCGCCGCGTCGCCAGGCGGCGCGTAGTCCCCGGAACGCGGGGCCGTACCCGATGCCCGCATCGGCGAACCGCTCGTACTCGCCCTCGACCTCCACGGGCTGCGCCCCCTCGGGCGGCCAGACGCCGGCGAGGTCAGTGGCCGGCCCAGCCCCGCCGGTGGGCGGCTCCTCGGCGGTGTCGGCCACCCGGCCGGTGGCGTGCCGGGTCCACTCGGGTCCGGTGGCGGCCGGCGCGGAGTGGATCTGGACGGTCCGGATGCCGTCCGGGTCCGGACCGCTCAGCACGACCCGCAGCCGGACGCCCTCGTCGTCGGGGACCACCAGCGGCGCCTCGAAGGTCAGCTCTGCCACTCGGCCGCAGCCGGCGGCGGCACCCACCTCGTGCAGGATCTCCAGCAGGGCGGCGCCCGGCAACACCGTGCGCCCCCACACGCTGTGATCGGCGAGCCACCGGTGGGTGCGGGCGGAGAGCAGGCCGGTCCAGACCGTGCCGGCATCGTCGGGCAGGTCCACCGCGACGGCGAGCAGCGGGTGCCCGGCCAGGTCGAGCCCCACGGCGGTGAGGTCGGGTGGGCCGGGGTGCGGGTCTAGCCAGTAGCGGGTCCGCTGGAACGGGTAGGTGGGCAGGTCGGTGCTGCGCGGGCCGTCGCCGAGCGCCGCGACCGGGTCGACGGGAAGGCCGTGGACGTGGGCGGTCGCCAGCGCCTCCCCGACGGCGAAGTCGTCGTCGCGGTCCCGGCGCAGGAAGGGCAGGAACAGCAGGGGCCGGTCGGTCTCGGCGGGGTCCGAGAACTCGGCCAGGCAGTCCCGCGTCATCGCCGTGAGCACGCCGTCCGGGCCGAGTTCGACGAAGGTGTCGATGCCTTCGGTGCGGAGCCGGCGTACGCCGTTGAGGAAGCGCACCGGGTCGCGGGCGTGCCGGACCCAGTACTCTGGGGTCCGCAGGTCGCCGCCGGACGCCGGCGCGCCCGTCACGGTGCCGACGACGGGGATGGTCGGTTCCCGGTAGTCGAGGTCCCAAATGGTCTTCTCGAACGGCGCGAGCATCCCGTCCATCCGGGGCGAGTGGAAGGCGTGGCTGACCCGCAGCCGCGTGGCCCGGCGACCCTGCTCGCGCCACCAGGCGACCTGTTCCTCGACAGCGGCCTCGTCGCCGGCGACGAGGGTGGCCTGCGGCCCGTTGACCGCCGCGATGGAGAGTTCGTGTCCTCGTCCGGTGAGTAGCGGAGCGACCTCGGACTCGGTGGCCTCGATCGCGGCCATCGCGCCGCCGGCGGGCAGGCCCGCCATGAGCCGACCGCGTGCGGTCACCAGCCGGGCGGCGTCGGCCACGGTGAGCACGCCCGCGACGTGCGCCGCGCTGATCTCCCCCACCGAGTGCCCCAGCAGGGCGTCCGGGCGCAGCCCCCAGCTCGTGACGAGCCGGAACAGCGCCACTTCCAGGGCGAACAGCGCCGGCTGGGTGTATGCCGTGTCGTCCAGCAGGGCCGCCGCGTCGCTGCCCGGCTCGGCGAACATGACGTCCCGCAGTGGCCGGTCCAGGTGCCGGTCCACTTCGGCGAGCACCTCGTCGAGCGCCTGCGCGAAGGTGGGGTGCCGGGCGTACAGGTCCCGCCCCGCCCCCGGCCGCTGGCTGCCCTGGCCGGTGAAGAGAACCGCGACGCGGCGTTCCGGGGTGGCCCGGCCGGTGACCAGCCCGGCGGCGCTGCGGCCGGTTGCGATAGCCCGCAACCCGTCGAGCAGGGTGGCGGCGTCCGGCCCGAGCACGGCGGCCCGGTACGGGAACGCGGTGCGGGTCCGGGCCAGCGCGCGGGCGACGGCGTCGGCGGAATCGGGCCGGCCGGTCAGGTGGCTGTGCAGCCGCCGGGCCTGCTCGCGCAGGGTCGCCTCGTCGCGGCCGGACAGGACCCAGACGGGTACCCCGGCGACCGAGGGCGGCGCGGCGGCGGGTTCGGCCCCCGGCTGGCCGGGGGCGGCTTCCAGGATGACGTGGGCGTTGGTGCCGCTGGCGCCGAACGACGAGACGCCGGCCCGCCGGGGCCGGTCGTCAAACGCGGGCCACGGTCGGCTCTCGGTCAGCAGTCGGACCGCGCCGGAGGACCAGTCCACCCTGGTCGAGGGCCGGTCGACGTGCAGGGTCCGGGGCAACCGGCCGTGGTGCATCGCCAGCACCGTCTTGATCACACCGCAGACCCCGGCGGCGGCCTGAGTGTGGCCAACGTTGGACTTCAGCGACCCGAGCCACAGCGGCCGGTCCGCCGGCCGACCCTGCCCGTACGTCGCCAGCAGCGCCTGCGCCTCGATGGGGTCGCCGAGCCGGGTGCCGGTACCGTGCGCCTCCACCGCGTCCACCTCGTCGGTGGCCAGCCCCGCGTCGGCCAGCGCCTGCCGGATGACCGCCTGCTGGGCGGTACCGTTCGGGGCGGTCAGGCCGTTGCTCGCCCCGTCCTGGTTGACGGCCGTGCCCCGGACGACGGCCAGTACCCGGTGCCCGTTGCGGACCGCGGCCGGGAGCCGTTCCAGCAGCAGCATCCCGACGCCCTCGCCGAAGCCGGTGCCGTCCGCCGCATCCGCGAACGCCTTGCAGCGGCCGTCCACGGCGAGTCCACGCTGGCGGGAGAAGTCGACGAACATCGTCGGGGTGGCGAGCACCGTCACCCCGCCCGCGAGGGCAAGGTCACACTCGCCGGACCGCAGGGCCCGCACCGCCAGGTGCAGCGCTACCAGCGACGACGAGCAGGCCGTGTCGACCGTGACCGCCGGCCCCTGCAACCCCAGGGTGTACGCGATCCGGCCGGAGGCGACACTGCCCGCGCTGCCGTTGACCAGGTAGCCCTCCAGGTCGTGCGAGACCTCGGCGAGCCGGGTGCCGTAGTCGTCGTACATCACGCCGACGTAGGTCCCGGTGCGGGTGCCCCGGACCTCGCCGGGTGCGATGCCCGCCCGTTCGAGGACCTCCCACGCGGTCTCCAGCAGCAGCCGTTGCTGCGGGTCCATGGCCAGGGCCTCGCGCGGTGAAATGGCGAAGAACTCCGGGTCGAAGTCGGCGCAGTCGTGGAGGAAGCCACCCTCGCGGGCGTAGCTGGTGCCGGTGGCGTCCGGGTCGGGGTCGGGGTCGGGGTCGTAGAGCTTCTCCACGTCCCAGCCTCGGTCGTCGGGGAAGCCCGAGATGGCGTCGGTCCCGCCGTCGACCAGCTGCCAGAGGTCCTCGGGGGTCTGTACCCCGCCCGGCAGCCGGCAGCTCATCCCCACGATGGCGATGGGCTCGCACGCCCGGTCCTCCAGCTCGCGCAGCCGTCGCCGCGTGCCGGCCAGCTCGGCGGTGACGCGCTTGAGGTACTCACGGATCCGGTCCTCGTTGGCGGCCATCTGCCGGTTGTCTCCTTGGTCGGGGTTCACAGCTGCTCCTCGATGAAGGCGAACAACTCGTCGTCGTCGGTCGCCGAGGCCAGCCGCTCGGCGACCGTGGCGTCCGCCAGCCCGTCCTCCGCCGGCAGCGACCGGGGGCCGCCGACCAGGGCGAGCATCTCCTCCAGCCGACGGCGGACGATGTTCCGGCGGACGTCGTCGGTCTTCATCCCACCGAGCGCGGCGGCCAGGGTGTCGAGCCCGGTCAGCGCTGTCGCGCCCGCGTCGGCCACCCCGTCGGCGGCGAGTTCGTCAGCCAGGTGCTCAGCCACGGCCTGCGGGTCCGGGTGGTCGAACACCAGGCTCGGGGCCAGCCGCAGGCCGGTCGCCGTGCTCAGCCGGTTACGCAGTTCGACGGCGGTCAACGAGTCGAACCCGATCTCCCGGAACGGTCGTCTCGGGTCCGCCTTCGCGGCCCCCGCGTCGAGGGCGAGCACTCCCGCCACGTGGGTGCGGACCAGGTCCAGCAGCTCCCGGACCCGGGCCGGGGCGTCCTGCCCGGCCAGTCGCCTCCGCAGGTGGTCTGCCGGCTCCGCGGAGGCGGCGGCCGGCGCGGACGCCCCGCCCCCGCTCCCCGATGTGGTGGCCCGTCGGGCCGGTGCCGGCGGGACCAGGCCGCGCAGCAGCGCCGGAACCGCGTCCGGTCCGCTGGCGGCCTGCTCCCGCCGCAACGCCGCGAGGTCCAGACGCGCGGGTACGAGCAGGGGTTCGTGCCGGGACCGGTCGAGCGCCCGGTCGAACAGCACGAGCCCCTCCTCGGCGGTCATCGGCGCGATGCCGGAGCGGCGCATCCGCCGCAGGTCGTTCTCACCGAGGTGACCCGTCATGTCGCTGGCCGGTCCCCACAGGCCCCAGGCGAGGGCGACGCCGGGCCGCCCCTGGGCCTGCCGGTGCTGTGCCAGGGCGTCCAGGAAGGTGTTCGCCGCCGCGTAGTTCGCCTGACCGGGGCGGCCCAGGATGCCAGCCGCCCCGGAGAACAGGACGAACGCGGCCAGAGGCAGCCCTGCGGTCAACTCGTGCAGGTTCAGCGCGGCGTCGACCTTCGGCCGCAGCACCGCGTCGATCCGGTCGGGGGTCAGCGCCTGGAGCGCCCCGTCGTCGAGGACGCCGGCCACGTGCACCACGGCGGTCAGCGGGTGCGCGGTGGGGATGCCCCGCAGGACATCCGCCAGAGCCGCGCGGTCGGCGGCGTCACAGGCGACCAGCGACACGTGCGCGCCGAGCCCGGTCAGCTCCTCAATCTGCCGGTCCGCCCCGGCGGCGCCGGGTCCGCTCCGGCTGACCAGCAGGAGCCGACGTACCCCGTGCGCGGTCACCAAGTGCCGGGCGAGCAGGCGGCCGAGGGTGCCGGTGGCGCCGGTCACCAGGACGGTGCCGGCCGGGTCGAGCCCGCCCGCCAGCGGGTCGGCGGGCTCCGGTTCCGCACGCAGCGGCTCAATCTCGGGCACCCGAATCTCGCCGGCCCGAACCGCGAGCTGCGGCGTGTCCACGGTGAGCGCCGACGGGACCGCGGAGATGGAGGTGTCGTCGGCGTCGACGTCGAGCAGGACGAACCGGTCCGGGTGTTCGGACTGGGCCGACCGCAGCATGCCCCAGAGTCCGGCGTGGACGAGGTCCGGCACGTCCTCGTCGGTGCCGGCGGCGACGGCCCGTTCAGTGAGCACGACGAGTTTCACCGCGGTGAACCGCTCGTCGGCCAGCCAGCCCTGGAGCAGCTCTAGCCCGGCCTGGGTCTCCGCCCGGACCGCATCGGCGACGTGGGCGGGTTCGGTGGAATAGGAGCCCATACGGAAGTCGGCAAGGACGACGCTGGGCGCTTCCGCGCCCGCGTCCAGGGCCTCCCGCAAGGAGGCCAGGTTGGCGTGGGCGTCGACGGCGGTGACCGGCCATCCGTACCGCGCGGCGGCACCAACCACCTCGGTGCCGTACGGGCCGACGACCGCCCACCGCCACTGCGGCGGCGCCGCCACTGCGGTCCTTCGCCGCCATCCCACCCGGTACAGCGGCAGGGCGGTGGTCATACCGGCGACGCCGAGGTGTTCCCGGGCGAGCGGCAGCAGGACGAGCGCGTCGAGCGAGAGGACGGGGGCCCCGCCGAGGTCCACCGCCTGCATCGACACCGCTGCCTCGCCGGCCCGGCCGATGCGGACCCGCAGCGTGTCGGCGCCGGCGGCGTGCAGGGTCACGCCCTGCCAGGCGAACGGGAGCAGCACACTGCCGTCGGGGACGTCGACAAGTCCGCCAGCCAGCCACGGTTGCAGGGCGGCGTCGAGCAGTGCGGGGTGCACCCCGAACCGGGTGGCCTCGGCTGCGACCCGGGATGGCAGGCGCACCTCGGCGAAGACCTCGCCGTCGCGCCGCCAGACACCCTGGAGTCCGGCGAAGACCTCGCCGTACTCGTAGCCCAGCGTGGCGAACCGCTCGTACAGGGCGTCCACGTCGACGGGTTCGGTGCCGGCGGGGGGCCAGGTCTCGGTGTGCCACGAGGTCGCCGGGACGGGCCGCGCCCCGGTGGTCAGGACACCGACCGCGTGGCGGGTCCAAGCGGCCTCGTCGGCTGCGGACTCGGCACGGGAGAACACACTCACCGGCCGGTGGTCGGATCCCTCGGCCGGTTCGTCCACCAGCACCTGGAGCCGTACGCCGCCGGTGGGCGGCACCACCAGCGGCGCCTCCAGGCGCAGCTCCTCGACACCGGTGCAGGCGGCCACCTCGGCGGCGTGCAGGGCGAGTTCCATGAAGGCCGTACCGGGCACCAGGACGGTGCCGGAGACGGCGTGGTCGGCGAGCCAGGCGTGCGAAGCGAACGAGAGCCGGCCGGCGAGCAGGAGGCTCCGGGTGCCGCCGACCGGCAGCGCGCCGCCGAGCAGCGGGTGGTCCTCCCACTCCATGCCGAACCTGGCCGCGGCGGCGGTCCCGACGCCTGCCGGGGAGGTGTGCGCCCAGTAGTGGCGTCGCTGGAACGGATACGTCGGCAAATCCACCACCCGACCCCCAACACCAACAAACACCGCCCCCCAATCCACATCAACCCCCCCAACAAAAGCCTCCGCAACCGAAACCAAAAACCGATCCAAACCACCATCATCACGCCGCAACGACCCCACCACCACACCCCCAACACCACCACCAACCAACTCCACCACCTCCTGCACACCCGACACCAACACCGGATGCGCACTACACTCCACAAACCCCGTAAACCCATCCCCAACAAGACACTCCACCGTCTCACCAAACAACACCCGCTGCCGCAAATTCCGATACCAATACCCCCCATCCAAACCAGCACCATCCACCACACCAGCCTCAACCGTCGAATAAAACGGCACCTCCGCCCGCCGCGGAACCACCCCCGCCAACACCCCCCGCAACTCAGCCTCAACCACCTCCACCCGCACCGAATGCGACGCATAATCCACCGGAATCCTCCGCGCCCGAACCCCCTCCCCCTCACACCACGCCACAAAATCCACCACCGCCCCCACATCCCCCGAAACAACCGTCCCCGACGGACCATTCACCGCCGCCACACCCAACCCACCCCCAAAACCCACAAGCCTCGACTCCACCTCAGCCACCGGCAAAGCAACAGACGCCATCGCCCCCGGACCCGCCAAAACCCGACCAATCACCCGAGACCGCAACGCCACCACCCGCGCACCATCAGACAAACTCAACACACCAGCCACCACCGCCGCCGCAATCTCACCCTGCGAATGACCCACAACCGCCGACGGCACCACACCCACCGACCGCCACAACCGCGCCAACGACACCATCACCGCCCACGACACCGGCTGCACCACATCAACCCGACCAAACAAATCCACCCCACCCCCACGCACCACCTCCAACAAATCCCAATCCACAAACTCCGACAACACCCCCGCACACTCAACCATCGACTCAGCAAACACCGGCGACTCATCCATCAACCGCGCACCCATACCCACCCACTGCGCCCCCTGACCCGGAAAAACAAACACCACCCCACCACCCGACAACCCACCCGACCCCCTAAACACCACACCACCCACACCCACATCACCCGACGCCACAGCCGCCAACCCACGATCCACAACCACAGAATCCGCACCAAAAACCACCGCCCGACGCTCAAACACCGACCGCGTCGACACCAACGACCAACCAACATCCACCAACCGCGCACCCCCCAAAACACCCCGAAGACGATCAGCCTGCGCCCGCAACGCCACCTCCGACCTACCCGACAACACCACCGGCACCACCGGAAGACGCCGCACCACCGAATCACCGACACCCACACCACCCACAGACACAGACCCCTCAACAAAAGGAGCCTCCTCCAAAATCAGATGAGCATTGGTACCACTAACCCCAAACGCGGAAACCGCAGCCCGACGCGGCCGACCAGTCACCGGCCAATCACGCCGCTCCGACAACAACTCCACCGACCCCGACGACCAATCCACAAACGGCGACGGCTCATCCACATGCAACGTCGCCGGCAACACCCCCGCCCGCAACGCCAACACCATCTTCATCACACCAGCAACACCCGCAGCCGCCTGCGTATGACCCACATTCGACTTCAACGACCCCAACCACAACGGACCACCCGAACGACCACGCCCATAAGTCGCCAACAACGCCTCAGCCTCAATCGGATCCCCCAACCGAGTCCCCGTACCATGCGCCTCCACCACATCAACCTCATCAGCCGCCACACCCGCCGCCACCAACGCATCACGAATCACCCGCTGCTGCGCAACCCCCGACGGCGCCGTCAAACCATTCGACGCCCCATCCTGATTAACCGCAGAACCCCGCACCACCGCCAACACCCGATGACCACGCTCCCGCGCCACCGACAACCGCTCCAACACCACAACACCAGCACCCTCAGCCCAACCCGTACCATCCGCACCACCCCCAAAAGCACGACACCGCCCATCAACCGACAACCCACCCTGCCGCGAAAACTCCACAAACAAACCCGGCGCCGCAATAACCGTCACCCCACCCGCCAACGCCACATCACACTCACCCAACCGCAACCCCTGACACGCCAAATGCAACGCCACCAACGACGACGAACACGCCGTATCAACAGAAACCGCAGGACCCTCCAACCCAAGAGCGTAGGAAACCCGACCGGAAGCGACACTGACCGACTTGCCGGTGAGCAGATATCCCTCAAACTCGTGGGGCGCTTCGTGGAGGCGGGCGGCGTACTCCTGGTGAGTGAGTCCGGAATAGACGCCGGTGCGGCTGCTCCGCAGTGCCTCCGGGTCGATGCCAGCGCGCTCCAACGCCTCCCACGAAGTCTCCAACAGCAGACGCTGCTGCGGATCCATCGCCAAAGCCTCACGAGGGGAAATCCCGAAGAACTCGGCGTCGAAAAACCCCGCGTCGTACACAAACCCGCCGTCGCGCACGTACGACTTGCCCGCCGCGCCGGGGGTGGGGTCGAAGAAGGAGTCGACGTCCCAGCCCCGGTCGTCGGGGGCGGGACCGATGACGTCGGCCTTGTTCAGCAGCAGGTCCCAGAGCTTCTCGGGGGTGTCCGCCCCGCCGGGGTAGCGGCAGGCCATGCCGACGATCGCGATGGGTTCGTCGACGGGTGCGGTGCCGGTCGCCACCGAGACGACGGGTTCAGGGATAGCGCCGGTGAGGGCCTCCTCCACGAACGAGGCCAGAGCCGATGGGCTCGGGTGGTCGAAGACGACGGTGGACGGCAGGGTGAGCCCGGTCGTGGTGTTCAAGCGGTTGCGCAGTTCCAGTGCGGTGAGCGAGTCGAAGCCCGCAGCCTTGAAGGCACGGCCGGGGGTGACCGCCTCCACGGTGTCATGGCCGAGGACGGCCGCTGCTTCCGTGCGCACCAGTTGCAGCAGGACCTGCTGCCGCTCCGACTCGGACATGCTCCCCACGCGCTGCGCCAGGCCGGAGGTCTGCGTTGCGGCGTCGGCCCGGCGGGCGTCGAGCGCGCTCTTGGCCTCGGGAACGCCGTCGAAGAGCCGGCCCAGGCGCAGGTCGGCGAATCGGGGGGCGAAGTCCGCCCAGTCAACGTCGGCGACGGTCACGCAGACGTCGTCGCGGTCGAGGGCCCGTTGGAGGGCGCGGATGCCGCCGTCCGGGTCCATGGCGGTGATGCCGCGTCGGTTCAGGTTCTGCTCGCCGACCCCCTCGGCCATACCGCCGCCACCCCACAGCCCCCAGGCAATGGCGGTGGCGGGAAGGCCGGCGGCGCGGCGCTGCTCGGCGAGTACGTCCAGGGACGCGTTGGCTGCGGCGTAGGCAGCCTGGCCGCCGTTGCCCCAGACCCCGGTGATGGACGAGAAGAGGACGAAGGCATCGAGGTCCCGGTGTCGGGTGAGCTCGTCGAGGAGCAGGGCGGCGTCCGCCTTCGGGCGGAACACCGCCTCGGCGTGGGCGAGGGTGAGGGTGTCGAGCACACCGTCGTGAAGGGCACCGGCGGTGTGAAAGACGGCGGTCGGCGGGTGGGCCTCCAGGACGGTGGCGAGCGCGGCGCGGTCGGACACATCACAGGCGACGATGGTCACCGCCGCGCCTAGCGCCAGCAGATCCGCTTCCAACTCGACCGCGCCGGGAGCCTGGGCACCCCGCCGGCTGATGAGAACCAGGTGCTCGGCACCGGTGCGGGCGAGCCAGCGCGCCACCTGGGCGCCCAATGCCCCCGTACCGCCGGTGACCAGGACCGTGCCGCGGGGGCGCCACTCCCGGCGGGGGTTGTCCGAGGCCCGCGCCACCCGTCGCCCGTAGACCCCGGAGCCGCGTACCGCGATCTGGTCCTCGCCCTCTCCTCCGGCCACCGCGCTGGCCAGGTGGTCCAGGGCCCGGGAGTCCGGTTCCTGCGGCAGGTCGACCAGGCCACCCCAACGGTCGGGCAGTTCCAGGGCTGCCACCTGGCCGAGCGCCCACACCTGCGCGCCGACCGCGTCGGGCACCTCCTGCGACGTCACACCCACCGCCGCCCGGGTCACGGTCCACAGCGGTACGTCGAGGACCGCATCACCGGCGGCCTGCACCAGTGCCAGCGAGGCGGCTACTCCCCGCGCGATGGACGGGTGGTCTGGGTGAGTGCCGGCTACCAGTCCGAGCAGGGACACAACACCTGCCAGCGGGGTCGCGCCGTCGGCCGTGGTGGCGAGCAGGCCGGCGAGGCGGGTACGGCTGGCGAGCGGATCCAGGCTCAGCGGCTCGACCTCGGCACCCCGACGGGAGAGTGCCGCGGTGATGTCGGCGGCCAGAGCCGACGCGGTCGTCGCGGGGTCGGCCACCAGCAGCCAGCGTCCGGTGAGCCGGCGAGGGCCGCCGACGGGAAGCGGCTTCCAGGTGATCCGATACCGCCAGCCCGTCGTCGGGTCCGTATCGCCACCGACGGCGGCAGCAGGCTTCGGGGTCTCAGCCCAGTAGTGGCGTCGCTGGAACGGATACGTCG
Source organism: Micromonospora sp. Llam0 (assembly GCF_003751085.1). Lineage (NCBI taxonomy): Bacteria > Bacillati > Actinomycetota > Actinomycetes > Micromonosporales > Micromonosporaceae > Micromonospora > Micromonospora sp. Llam0. The sequence goes on from NZ_RJJY01000002.1 coordinate 1,642,769, forward strand.
GCAAATCCACCACCCGACCCCCAACACCAACAAACACCGCCCCCCAATCCACATCAACCCCCCCAACAAAAGCCTCCGCAACCGAAACCAAAAACCGATCCAAACCACCATCATCACGCCGCAACGACCCCACCACCACACCCCCAACACCACCACCAACCAACTCCACCACCTCCTGCACACCCGACACCAACACCGGATGCGCACTACACTCCACAAACCCCGTAAACCCATCCCCAACAAGACACTCCACCGTCTCACCAAACAACACCCGCTGCCGCAAATTCCGATACCAATACCCCCCATCCAAACCAGCACCATCCACCACACCAGCCTCAACCGTCGAATAAAACGGCACCTCCGCCCGCCGCGGAACCACCCCCGCCAACACCCCCCGCAACTCAGCCTCAACCACCTCCACCCGCACCGAATGCGACGCATAATCCACCGGAATCCTCCGCGCCCGAACCCCCTCCCCCTCACACCACGCCACAAAATCCACCACCGCCCCCACATCCCCCGAAACAACCGTCCCCGACGGACCATTCACCGCCGCCACACCCAACCCACCCCCAAAACCCACAAGCCTCGACTCCACCTCAGCCACCGGCAAAGCAACAGACGCCATCGCCCCCGGACCCGCCAAAACCCGACCAATCACCCGAGACCGCAACGCCACCACCCGCGCACCATCAGACAAACTCAACACACCAGCCACCACCGCCGCCGCAATCTCACCCTGCGAATGACCCACAACCGCCGACGGCACCACACCCACCGACCGCCACAACCGCGCCAACGACACCATCACCGCCCACGACACCGGCTGCACCACATCAACCCGACCAAACAAATCCACCCCACCCCCACGCACCACCTCCAACAAATCCCAATCCACAAACTCCGACAACACCCCCGCACACTCAACCATCGACTCAGCAAACACCGGCGACTCATCCATCAACCGCGCACCCATACCCACCCACTGCGCCCCCTGACCCGGAAAAACAAACACCACCCCACCACCCGACAACCCACCCGACCCCCTAAACACCACACCACCCACACCCACATCACCCGACGCCACAGCCGCCAACCCACGATCCACAACCACAGAATCCGCACCAAAAACCACCGCCCGACGCTCAAACACCGACCGCGTCGACACCAACGACCAACCAACATCCACCAACCGCGCACCCCCCAAAACACCCCGAAGACGATCAGCCTGCGCCCGCAACGCCACCTCCGACCTACCCGACAACACCACCGGCACCACCGGAAGACGCCGCACCACCGAATCACCGACACCCACACCACCCACAGACACAGACCCCTCAACAAAAGGAGCCTCCTCCAAAATCAGATGAACATTGGTACCGCCCATCCCGAAGGAACTGACTCCGGCGAGGCGGGGCAGGCCGGTTTCGCGGCCCGGCCACCGCTGGAGGTCCGTCTGCACCCGCAGGTTGAGGTCGTCGAGCGGGATGTCCGGGTTCGGCGTCTGGAAATTGAGGCTCGGGGGCAGCATTCCCTCGCGGACGGCGAGCACCGTCTTGAGCAGGCCGGCAATGCCGGCGGCCCCCTCAAGGTGGCCGATGTTGGTCTTGACCGATCCGACGGCGAGTCTGGTGTCGAGGGTGCGGGCCGCGCCGAGTACCGCCCCGAGGGCAGCCGCCTCGACGGGGTCGCCGGCCTTCGTTCCGGTGCCGTGCAGTTCGACGTAGGTGACCTGCTCCGGCGCGACCATTGCCCGCTCGTACGCCCGACGCAGCAGCGCCTCCTGGGCCTCCCGGTCGGGGTGGGTCAGGCTCGGACCACCACCGTCGTTGTTGACGGCGCCGCCACGGATCACGCAGTGCACCCGGTCGCCGTCGTCGATCGCCCGGCCGAAGGGCTTGAGGACGAGCGCTACGCCGCCTTCACCACGGACGTAGCCGTTAGCGCGTGCGTCGAAGGTGAAGCACCGTCCGTCGGGAGACAGGGCGCCCATGAGCGCCATGCCTGCGCTGCTCTCCGCGGCCAGGACGAGGCTCACGCCGCCGACGAGCGCGACAGTGCTCTCGCCCCGGCGCAGGCTCTCGCACGCCAGATGGACGGCGACCAGGGACGACGACTGCGCGGAGTCGACGGTGAGGCTGGGCCCGCGCAGGCCGAGCAGGTACGACAGGCGGTTCGCGGTGAGGCTGCGGTGCAGGCCGGTGGCGGTGTGGCCGTTTATGGCAGCGCCGGAGCGGTGCAGCAGGGTGGCGTAGTCGTCGGCGGCGATGCCGACGAAGACACCGGTGTCGGTTCCCTTGAGGCCCGCGGGTCGGATCCGGGCATGCTCCAGGGCCTCCCAGCCGAGTTCGAGCATCAGGCGCTGCTGCGGGTCCACCGCGGCGGCCTGCCGCGGGGACATCCCGAAAAATGTGTCGTCGAATTCCGCCTTACCCTCCACCGCGGCCCGCCAACTGCCGTCGGGTTGGCGTTCGACCGCGCTCCGGCCGTTACGTAGCAGTTCCCAGAACTCCTCGATGCCGGGCGCGCCGGGTAGTCGGCACGCCATTCCGACCACGGCGATATCGCTGGTATGCAGCACGCTGCTCTTCACGGTCATGAGGTCTCCTGGGTCGAGAAGAACTCGCTCGGGAGACTCACCGACGGTCCGAAGGACGGCTCTGGTGTGCTGCGCGTCCGCGCGCAGCTCGATCGTTCTCCCGGCGGAAATACGTAACGATGGTGGCCGACAGGGTGGCGTCACCAGCCCGCGTGTTAGATTGAGCCGTGGCGGATCACTCGGTGCTGATTCGGCCCCTCACCTGAACTGGTCGTGGAGCTGGATCACCACCTCACCGGTAGGGCCACGAGGCTCCGTACCATCATCCCCCGGTGCCACTCGAGTTCGTTCTCCTTGACAGCAAGACGAAGGCCGGGGAGTCGTCTGACCAATGCTCCGATGGTGGCCTGGATCTCCAGTCGGGCGAGGCTTGCCCCAATGCAGAAATGCGGGCCGTGTCCAAACGCGATGTGCGGATTGGGCTCGCGGTCGAGGACGACGTCGGCGGCGTCCAGGAAGGCATCCTCGTCCAGGTTGGCGGAGGCCAAGGAAAAGATCACGGCGTCACCGGCACGGATGGCGGCCCCGTTGAGTTCCAGGTCCTCGGTGGCAATGCGGGTGGGCCCCACTGTGGCCCACATCGGGGCGATGCGGAGAAGTTCCTCGACGGCTGTCGGGATCAGCTCGGGCCGGGCGCACAGGGTCTCGTACCGGGAACGGTCGCGCAGCAGGACGAACAGGTGCGAGGCGATCTGGCTGGCGGTGGTCTCATGGCCGCCAACGAGGAGGCCGCCCGTGAGCATGATCAGCTCTTCCTCGCTGAGTCGGTCGCCATCGTCGCGGGCCTCGATCAGCGCGCCGATGAGGTCGTCGGTACGGTTGGCGCGGCGGTGCGCGAGCAGGCCGCCGAGGTACGCGATGAACTCCTGGACGGCCTGTTCGACCTCGTCGTCCGAATAGCGGGTGCTGGACATCAGGGCATCGCTGAAGGCCCGGAAGATGGGCTGCTCCTCGGTGGCGACCCCCATCATCTCGCAGATGATCGTGACCGGGACGGGGAGGGCGATCTGGCGTACGAGGTCCGCTGGCGGGCCGGTCTCGATCACGTCGTCAACGAGCCGGTCGGCGATCTCGGCGATCCGGGGGGCGATGTCTCGGACGCGTTTCGGGGTGAACGCGGTGGCGACGAGGCGGCGCAGCCGGGCGTGCGCCTCGGGGGGCATACCCATCAGCCCGTCCGCCTCCTGGATGCGGGGGGAGGCGCGGGGCACGTCCCGGCCGGCGCCGGCGGCGATGCTGAGCCGCGGGTCGGAGAGCGCCTTCTTGGCGTCGGCGTGCCGGGTGACCAGCCAGGCGTCCCCGCCGCCGTAGGGCATGCGGACGCGGGCGACCGGCTCATTTGAGCGCAGGTCGCCGTAGGTGGGGTCGACAGTGAGGTCGGCACGGTCACTGAAGGGGTAGAGCCGTAAGGATCCGGCTGTTACGGGACACTTCATGGCTGCTTCTCCTCCAGAAAGGGGACGTCCTGTACCGATCTCGACAAGTTCCCTCCCTGAGAGCCCACCCTTTCGCGATTCACCCAACAGGAGCAAGCAACGCGCTGTCACGGAATCACATAGGACTATGTCAGGTCTCGCAATTGAACTGGCCAAACCGCCTGTGACAATCGCTACAGATGATCTTCTGCGGGCGTGCTCCCAGCGTTGGAGATGGCACTATGTCAAGTCCAGCCTTGCGGCTGCGGGCCTCGGTCGGTAACTTTCAATGCCACGGAGCGGTTCTCCGCATGCCCCCGACAGCCGCAGTCCGGTTCACGGTTCGACACCAGCACATCGACCACAATGGCGCACAATGCAGACTTCTTTCCGCCATAGCTGGTTTCGATTCGTTTCCGCGTCCCCCAACGTCCCGAAAAAGTCGCCATAACCGGTGTACCTGCCGATCCCGGCGACCGCTACTGCCAGACCGTCGAATCCTGGCGAGGATGACGCGGGAGGGTTCGACCTCGAACAATTACCTCCCTACCCCGGCGGTCCGTCGCGCACCCGGTCCTGCCCACCCCGGCCCCTGGGGCCACGAGCATCGAGGAGATGAGGACACCATGACGCAGACGGACAACGTGCCGGCGCCACCGCTCGACATGCCCAAGGGCGCGGACGCCCAAGGGCTGCTTGATTGGTTCGCCTACATGCGGGAGCACAGTCCCGTCTCCTGGGACGAGACCCGGCAGGCCTGGCACGTGTTCAACTACCGGGACTACCTGGCCGTCACCGCCAACCCGCTGATCTTCTCCTCGGACTTCAGTCCGGTCTTCCCGGTGCCACCGGAGCTGGCCCTGCTCATGGGGCCGGGCACCATCGGCGGCATCGACCCGCCCCGACACGGGCCGATGCGTAAACTGGTGAGCCAGGCGTTCACCCCCCGACGGATCGCCCAGATGGAGGCGCGGATCGAAACGATCACCGCCGACATTCTCGAGCAGGTACGCGGCCAGGAACGAATCGACATCGCCGCCGACCTCGCGTACCCGCTGCCGGTGACGGTCATCGCCGACATGCTGGGCATCCCGAACGAGGACCACGAAAAGTTCCGCAGGTGGGTCGACATCATCCTCAGCAACGAGGGCCTGGAGTACCCGAACCTCCCGGAAGACTTCACCGAGACGGTCGGCCCGGCCATCGCGGAGTGGTCGGAGTTCCTCTACGCCCAGATAGCCGAAAAGCGGGCCCGGCCGCAGGACGATCTGATGAGCGGGCTGCTGGCGGTAGAGGTTGAGGGCCGCAAGCTGACCGACGAGGAGGTGGTCAACATCGTGGCGCTGCTGCTCACCGCCGGGCACATCTCCAGCGCCACGCTGCTTAGCAACCTCTTCCTGGTGCTGGAGGAGCACCCAGAGGCGCTCGCGGCCGTCCGCGCCGACCGCAGCCTCGTCCCCGGCGTTGTCGAGGAGACCCTTCGCTGGCGTTCCCCCTTCAACTGCATCTTCCGGCTGCTCGCCGAAGACACTGAGATCTTCGGCCAGCCGATGCGCAAGGGGCAGATGGTGATTGCCTGGATCGCCTCCGCGAACCGCGACACCGAGGTGTTCACGGACCCGGACATCTTCGACATCCGGCGCGAGTCGAACAAGCACCTGGCCTTCGGCTACGGCATCCACCACTGCCTGGGCGCCTTCCTGGCCCGACAGGAGGCCAGGGTCTTCCTCAACCACGTCCTCGACGAGTTCAGCGAGTTCACCATCGACCACGACGAGGTCGAGTTCTACGACCCGGACCAGCTCACCGCGCGACGCCTACCCGTCCAGGTGGTCCGCGGCTGATCGCCGCCGGCCCACCGGCCTGCCCCCGCCCCCACGCACGGAACCCGAGGTGACAGTGGAGGTTCCCTTCCTCGATCTGGTTGCGGCCACCGACGAGGTACGGGCCGACCTGGACGCGGCGTACGCGCGGGTGTCCGCGTCGGGCCGCTACCTGCTCGGTCCGGAGCTGGCGGCGTTCGAGACGGAGTTCGCGGCGTACTGCACGGCGCAGCACTGCGTCGGGGTGGGCAGCGGGCTGGACGCGCTGGTGCTGGCCCTGCGGGCGCTCGGCGTCGGGCCGGGTGACGAGGTGATCGTGCCGGCGCACACGTTCATCGCGACCTGGCTGGCGGTGTCGGCCACCGGCGCCCGCCCGGTTCCGGTGGAGCCGGGCGGGTCCAGTTTCGGCATCTGCCCGGAGCGGTTGGCGGATGCGCTCACCCCGCACGTCAAAGCGGTGCTCGTCGTACACCTCTACGGGCACCCGGTCGACCTGGACTCGGTGCGGGCGGTCGCCGACCGGTACGGCGTACCGGTGGTGGAGGATGCGGCGCAGGCCCACGCCGCCACCTACCGGGGGCGGCCGATCGGTGCCGGCGGAGTAGTCGCGTTCAGCTTCTACCCGGCAAAGAACCTCGGCGCGCTGGGCGACGGCGGAGCCGTGGTCACCGACGATGCGCAGCTCGCCGAGCGGGTCCGGCTGTTGCGCAACTACGGCTCCACACGCAAGTACGAACACCAGGTACAGGGCGGCAACTCGCGGCTGGACGAGTTTCAGGCGGCGGTGCTGCGGGCCAAGCTGCCGTACCTGGACGAGTGGACCACGCGACGGAACCGGGTGGCCCGGCGGTACACGGAGGCGCTGAGCGAGGTGCCCGACCTCGTCCTGCCCACCGTCGCGCCCTGGGCCACGTCCGCGTGGCACCTGTACGTGGTTCGGACCCGGCACCGTGAGCTGTTGCGGGGTCGGCTGGCCGAGGCCGGGGTGGAGACGCTGGTGCACTACCCGACCCCGGTGCACCGGTCCGGCGCGTACCGGGACACCGAGACGGTCCGCCGGGCCGGCCCGTTACCGCTCAGTGAACGCCTCGCCGAGGAGGTCCTAAGCCTGCCGATCGGCCCCCACCTGTCCGACGAGAGCGTCGAGATGGTGATCTCCGCAGTCCGCGCCGCCCTGACCGACCTGGACGCGGAGGTCGGGGTCGCATCGTCCCGGCGGTGAGCCGGGCCGCGCCCACCGGGCCACCGACCACCTGAGCACCGCACCATCGAGAAAAACCGAGGAGCGTCCACCCTCATGTCCCGGTCCACCGATTCACCCGAGCTCTGGCTGCGTCGTTACCAGCCGGACGACGACCCTGCCGTCCGGCTGTTCTGCTTCCCGCACGCCGGCGGCGCAGCCAGCGCGTACCTGCCGTTCGCGCGCCGGCTGCCGGCCACCGTGGACGTGGCGGCGGTCCAGTACCCGGGCCGGCAGGACCGCCGGGACGAGCCCTTCGTCGACTCCATCGACGCCCTCGTGGATCGGCTGCTACCCATCTTGCTCGCCGCAGCGGACCGGCCGATCGCCTTCTTCGGGCACAGCATGGGCGCCACAGTCGCCTTCGAGATCGGTCGCCGGCTCCCACCCGCCGCTGCCGACCGGCTGGTCCACATCTTCGCCTCCGGCCGGCGCGGCCCGGCCACCCCCCGCCGCGACCGGTACTACCACGCAGACGACGAGCTGATCGCGGAGATCCGCCGGTTGGAGGGCACCGACTCCAGCCTGCTGGCCGACGAGGAACTGCTGCAGATGGTCCTCCCGGCGATTCGCAACGACTACCGGGCGGCGGCGACCTACGACTACCGCCCCGGGCCGCTGCTGCGCTGCCCGGTCACCGTGCTCACCGGCGACAGTGACCCCAACGTCACCGCCGAGGAGGCGGCGGCGTGGGCCGAGGTGACGACGGCGACGACGGTCGTCCACACCTACTCCGGCGGGCATTTCTACCTCAACGGCCAGATCGACGCGGTCTGCGGGCGGATCACCGCCGCACTCAAGGCGCTGACCCCGGCGCGGACCGGCGGCGTCGGCGGCTGAGGCACGCCTCCCGCCCGGCCCGTCAGACCCGCGTGGAGCCGGCGACCGCTCCCTCGCGCAGCTCCAGCCGGGTCCCGGTGAAGGTGCTGCGCATCCGGCGGTCGTGCGTCACCACGACCAGCGCCCCGGCGTAGCCGTCCAGCGCCCGCTCCAGCTCCTCGACCAGCAGCGGGGCGAAGTGGTTGGTGGGCTCGTCCAGCAGCAGCAGGTCGGCCGGGCGGGTGACCAGGCGGGCCAGGTCGATCCGGCGGCGCTGCCCGACGGAGAGCGTCCCGACTGGCATCCCCAGATCGTCCGGGCGGAACAGGCCGAGCGAGAGAAGGTCCTCGGCGTGCTCGTCGGGGTGCCCTGGGCGGCCCGCCGCGAACGCCTCCAGCAGGGTGCGCCCCTGCTGCTCCGCCATCACGTCCTGGCGTAGGTGACCGACCCGGGCCGGGAGCCGCACCTGCCCACCGTCCGGGACGAGTTCACCGGCGAGCACCCGCATCAGCGTGCTCTTGCCCGCCCCGTTGCGACCGGTGACCAGCAGTCGCTCGGACCGGCCGACGACCAGGTCGGGAACGTGTAGCCGGTCGCCGACCCGAACATCGGTCAACTGGGCGCAGGGGGTGTCGACGTCCGCCGAGCCCGCCGTGACGGACGCGGTGAACCGCAACGGGTCGGCGGGACGCGGAACCGGCTCCCCCCGGAGGCGACGTAGCCGTTCGTTGGCGTTGCGGGCCTTGCGGGAGGTCGCTGTCGACGAGGACCGGGACCGGTGCGCACCGGCCCCGCTGAACGCCGCCGGACCCTTGCGGGAGATGGACCGGAGCATCTCGCCGGCCCGCTCCGCGAGGTCGGTCTGCCGGTCGACCTCGGCCAGCCAGTCCGCGTACGCGCGCTCCCAGGCGGCCCGGGAGGCGGCCTTCGCCCGCAGGTAGTTGGCGTAGCCGTCCCCGTACCGGCGTACAGTCAGGGTGTCGGCGTCGACCTCCAGAATGGTGGGAGTGACCGCCTCCAGGAACATCCGGTCGTGGGTGACCACCACCACCGTGCCCCGGTGCGTGCGCAGGTGCTCCTCCAGCCACTCGACGGCCTCGGTGTCGAGGTCGTTGGTGGGCTCGTCGAGCAGCAACAGCTCCGGCGCGGCGGCCAGGGTGGCCGCGAGGGCGAGCCGGGACCGTTCCCCGCCGGAGAGGGTGTCGACCGCCCGGTCCCGGTCGAGATCGGGCAGGCCGAGGCCGTGCAGGGCCGCGTCCACCCGGGCGTCGGCCGCGTAGCCGCCGCGGGCCTCGAACTCGGTGAGCAGCGTGCCGTACTCGTCCAGCTGCTCAGCGGTCGCGGCGGCGAGGGCCGCCTCGGCGGCCCGCAGCCGCGCCTCCATGTGCCGCAGGTCGGCCAGTGCGTGGTCCACCACGTCCCGCACGGTGCCGCCGGGTGGCAACCGTAGCCGCTGCGCCAGGTATCCGGTGCCACCGGGCGCGGAGACCGTCAGGTGCCCGCTGTTCGGCGTCTCCAGCCCGGCGATGAGCCGGAGCAGGGTCGACTTGCCCGACCCGTTCTCGCCGATGACACCGACCCGCTCCCCCGGCTTGACGGTGAGCGACACCCGCTCCAGGACGGCCCTCTCGGGGTAGCGCTTGGTGACCTCGTCGAGGACGAGTTGCGAGCCGGGTGACAACGGGCAAGTCCGCACGAGGGAACTCCTGCTTCGGGCTGGGCCGAACATTCCACCTTCAGTCAACCACGCGGCCGTCCGCCACGCGTCGCGGAAGGCTCTGCCGCGCGGTCCCCTCTGCGGCCTTCCCCTCCCCACCGTCGCTGACGTGTCTGACCAGCCGGATTGGCAGCCCGAACCGCTGCGCGGTCACGGCCACCGCGTCCGAGACCCTCGCCGAGAACCGCTGACCAACGGCCGCGGTCCTAATGACATAATTTCCGCTGGTCATGGCCGCTCCCGCGGGTTCGGCCACAGGACGCGCCGTCGCCCGCTGACAGGCGCGCAGAACCTTTGGGACTGGTGCCTGGTTCAGCTGAGTTGATGGGTGAAGCACCTGGCCAGCGGTTCGCCGACGTACGGCCCGTAGCCGTCGCTCCGCTGGTAGCCCTCGCGCTCGTAGAACCGGATCGCGTCGGGCTGTTTTGTGCCCGTCGCCAGCACCAGGGTGCCGATCCCCCGCCGCCGGGCCTGGTCCTCCAGTGCATGCAGGATGCGGGTTGCCACACCGGTGCCGCGCGCTCGGGGGATCACGTACATCCGCTTGATCTCGGCCGTGCCGTCGTCCAGCGGGAGTAGGGCGCCGCAGCCGGTCGCGTGGCCGTGCGGGTCGCGGGCGATCAGGAATACGCTGATTGTTTCGGCGGTCGGCGGCTCGGTCTCCTGGTCGGGCATCTGGTAGCGGGCGGCCAGTTCACTGTGCATGGCCCGGCGCAGGCGGAGCCCGTCCGCGCTATCCCACGGTTCCTCAGCAATGCTAACGGTCACGGTGCTGCTCCTGAACTAAGTTCAACCATCTCACCCAGGATGCCTGAACTTTGTTAAAGTGACAATTGTGAAGGGCATCACGCGGGAACGCATCGTGGCGGCGGCACTCGAGCTGCTCAACGACAAGGGCATCGACGCCCTCACCGTCCGCGCGCTCGCCTCCCGGCTCAACGTAAGGGCCTCGGCGCTGTACTGGCACATCCGCAACAAGCAGGAACTGCTCGACGAGATGAGCACCGTCGTCATGCGCCGCGTCACCGACGCTCTCGCCTCCATCCCACCCAGCGGCAGCTGGCGTGACGACATGGCCGCGTACGCCCGCGTCCTACGCGCGGAGTACCTGCGCCACCGGGAGGGAGCCCGCATATTCAGCGGCAGGCGCGTTTCCGACTTTGAAGTGGTGCGGGCGAAGGAGCCCTGGCTCGCCCGCTTGACCGCGGCCGGTCTCACGCTTGCCGAGGCCGACGACGCGGCAGATCTGGTCACCGCGTTCGTGGTCGGCTTCGTCATCGAAGAACAGGAACGAACCCAGGGACCGGCAGACCGATATTCGCTCGCCGAGCGCGACGTCGGCTTGGGCGAGGGCGTAGAACTGGTCAAGGCCGCCGGGCACCTCCGCGACGAGGGCGACCCACGGTTCGAACGACAACTCGGCATCGTCCTCGACGGCGTTACCGCCCGTCTGCGGAGCTGACGCCCCGGCAACGGCGGCGACAGAGGTGAGTCGGCCAACCAGAGGGTCACCACCTTCGGGCCGATGAGCGAATGTCATGCCTTGGGCGACGACATGGTGGAGCTGCGCGATGTTCTGTCCACAGACGTTGGCCGTGAGAAGGTCTCCACTACATCGCTGGCCACGGTGTTTGCCTCGATGAAGTGCAGCTCCCGGAGGAGCTGGGGGCGGCCGGGGTGGTGGGCAGCCGGGAGTAGAACACGACGGGCGCCGGCCCGCAGAGCCTCATTCGTGCCGCCCTGCGTGAGCCAGCCCTCGGACCGCTACCAAGAAGTCGGCGCCCGACTCCGCGATGGCGAGCGCGGACTGCCGCGCCGTAGCGGCGACCGTGTTCTCCACCGTGCCACGACCGACGGACGTTACGGGCCTTGATCGCCAGTGGGGCGGGAGCCCGGCGCACAGCGGTTGCTCGGGCAGGCCTGGCGGAATGGCGGTCCTGGCGGCGCCACTGCGGGGAGCCACCTCTCGGACCCTTGCCTGCGGCCAGTCACACGTTCCGGGGCCAGGCCACCGAGGATGTTCTCTAGGTCGCGGGTTCGGCGGCCCCGTCTGTCACGGCCGAGCCTGGCGTGCCGGTGCGTGCACCTCGAAATGGCAGACGGAGATAATGGGCCAGGTCAGCATGGCCATCTCCGACGGTGTGTGTGCGCAGCCGCGCTGCAGCCAGTCGGTGGCCACCCCGACGAGCGCACCCGCGACGAACGCGGCGGGCACGTTATGCGGATCGTCGGGCGCAACAATGGTCTTGCCGGTCGACCTCTTCAGCCCGGCGGCTGCCATGCGGCGCCGGATGTGGTCGATGACGCGGGCGCTTCCTTGCGGTCCGAGCAAGCTGCGGTACAGGCTGGCGTGCTCGGCGAGAGCAGTGAAGAAGGTCTGCAGGGATTCGATCGGGTCCCCGGTCTCGGGGTCGCCGCCAAGGGCGGTCATCACCTCGACCAGCTCGTCGATCATCCCGGTGCAGGCGGCCTCGGCCAGTTCGTGCACATCTCGGTAGTGATCGTAGAAGGTCGAGCGGCTCACGCCCGCTCGCTCGGCGACGTCGGCAACGCTGATCTGCGACAACTCTCGATCCTCGACGAGATGAATCAGCGCGCCCCGCAGTGCCGCATGAGTACGCCGCACCCGCCGATCGCCTGCGGGAGGGCCGCCTTCCGTCATGGACACGTGAGCCAGCCTACATTGCCTACATCTGTAGGTTAGCCTACGGTCGTAGTGGAACTTCGACCGAAGGAAGGCGCGATGACCACAACCCTCGGACTGATCGGCGCCGGCATGATCGGCAGCACAGTGGCCCACCTCGCCGTTGCCGCCGGCCTGGACGTCGTCCTGAGCAACACCCGCAGCCCCGACACCCTCGCCAACCTCGTCACCGACCTCGGCGAGCACGCCCATGCCGGCACCCCCGCCGACGCCGCGCGCGATGGTGACCTCGTCGTGGCCGCCATCCCATTCAACGGCTACCGCTTACTCCCGGCGGCTGCACTGGCCGGTAAGACCGTGATCGACGCGATGAACTACTACCCGCAACGCGACGGTCGCATACCGGAGCTGGACGCGAACGGGCTGACCTCAAGCCAACTGGTGCAGCAGTACCTGGCCGACTCTCGCGTGGTCAAGGCGTTCAACAGCATCACCTACATCAGCCTCGGCAACCGAGCGCGGCCCGCAGGCGACCCCGACCGCAGCGCCCTTCCCATCGCTGGCGACGACACCGCCGCCAAGGCACAAGTTGCTGCGCTACTCGACACCCTGGGCTACGACGCCGTCGACATCGGCACCCTCGCCGAAAGCTGGCGCAGCGAACCCAACACCCCGGTCTACGTCCAGCCCTACTTCGCAGGAGAGGCGCCCAAGGGCCTCGATCCGGAGGAGGAATTCCGCTGGCACCTCACCAACCCCGGCGTCCCGGTCCCCGCCGACCAGATCAGAAAACTCACCAACACCGCCGTACGCGGCAAGGCCGGCGGATACCTACCCGGACTGGAGACCGCATAAGCAGCGGTTACTAATTGGCTGGACACCTTTCGAGTCGGGGGTCGGGCGCGAATCCACGCTGAGGCTTCCCGGTGATCGTCTCGACAGGTGCTCTTCGCGAGCCGGGCAATCGTGATCCAGACCGCGAGCAGCGGCGCGCGCATCTCGGGCGAGCGGGTGCTCGACGACCTCGAACACGTGCGGGACTTCACAACGGAGCTGGACTACTACACGACCAAGATCCACAACGTCCTGTTGAAAACTACACCGTCGTTGCACCCGGGCCTAGCGGGCCCTCTGGATCCGTACTGAAGCCCTGCTCGCCGGACGCGTGGGCTGGGGCGCTCCCCCCCACTCCTCCGACCCGAAGTGAGTCCGATGAGCAACATCGAGTTCGTTCAGGAATACAACACCTTCATCGAATCCACGATGCTCGACGAGCAGGCGTTCCTCGCCAAGCTGCCGCATTACATCACCGATGAATCCGTTCTGGCTGAACCCGACAGTCTTTTCGGCCGACTCGTTGGAATCAACGGCTGGAACCAGTGGCGCACGGCCGCAGCCGACATGGCGATGCGAACCGGTGTCCGGTTCGTGACCGGCGGATCACAGTTCTTCGAGAACGGTGACACCGTGCTGCACTACTATGAGATCAACTTCTCCGCACGCGAAGGCTATCCGAGTGGCTGGCACACATCGATTATCGAACGGTATGACTTCGCCGGCGGCAAAATCGCCAAGCTGACTGCCTACTACGCCGACACGACAGCGTTCCTCAAGTACTTCTCCTGACCACCGTCTCGCCGGTGTGTACGCGTTGGCGCGGCTCGCGGACGATGGAAAGGAGTCCGGCAGACTCATATCGAGGTCCTCTGCGCCTATCTGCAGATGCCCTGCACGGGCACGAGGAGCACCTGGCCGGCACCGTAGCCGGCTACGGTGCCGGCATCGACCTCGACGTGATCCGCTGCTGGTGGTCAGTGCGCGCCGTCACCAGTAAGAGCAACCAAGCGCCAAATGCCGCAGTGTGGTCCCGGCGCAAACATTCAGGTGGTGGGCGTAGGGTTCCGTGCGGTGGCATAGCGTGATGGCCGGTTGGCTGGTGGCCGCCGGCTGATGTTTACCTGGGTGGGTCGGGGTCAGGTGCAATGCCACGTAGCCTAGGTTGATCTTGATGGTGGCTGGACCCGATGGATGTGGATGGTCGGTGGACGCTGGTGGCGGATGCTGGCCGGTTCGTGGGGTTTCTTGACCCGGTACTGGTTGTGGCGGGCGCGTTTGACCGCGCGGGGGCAGGTGCGTTCGCGTCGGGTGGGGATCAGGAGAGCGGCGATCCGGGCGAGGTGGGTCGGTAGCTGGTCAGCCCAGTCCTGAGGGGGGAATGTCCGCCGTGCCGGTGGCGGTGCGGCGGATCAGGCGCAGGGCTCTGGTGAAGGAGATCCTGTCCGGATCGAGGTCGGCGGCGGCGGACGCTTTCGCTGTCAGCGCGCTGATCGCGTGGTGGACGATCAGGTAGGCCCAGATCTCCTGATGGGCCAGGTCCGGCAGACGGGACCGCAGCACCCGTCCGGGACCACGGAGGTGGGTTTTGAGCTGGTCGTTGGCGGTTTCCTCCTCCCACCGCTCGTGGTAGCCGCCAGCTAGTTCGTCGGCGTGGGCGTCGGCGGGGTCGACGATGGTGGTGATCAGGGCGATCAACTCGCCGGTGCCGTCGCCGACGCGGTCGGGAATGTCGTACTCGACCACCCGGGCGAGGTGGACGACCGGCAGGCCCCGGTCGTCGAACGCGTCGGGAACGCTGTTGATGTCGGTCAGGTCAGCTCCGGCGCGGGCGGCCGCGAGCAGTCGTTCCCGTCGACCGCCACGGACGGTCGGTTTGATCAGGACGGTGAGATAGGTGCCGTCGGACAGGATCTTGACCACGGGCAGGTCGAGCTGGGTCGGGGCCCGCCACAGCAGCGCGGCGCCGGTCGCGGCGGCGGTGTCCCACGCCTGCCAGGAGTAGAACCCCCGGTCGGCGGTGAGTAGTTCGTCGGACCGTAGCCGTGGGTACAGCCGCTGCGCGAGGGTCTTCTCCCCTTCCGGGTAGGCGCCGATCTCGGCGGCGACGAAGGCGTGGGTGCCGCACTCCGCGAGGGCCACGACCCGGGCCTTCGGAAACGCGGAACGGTTCCCCCCTGACCCGGCGTAGCCGAACTCGGCCGCGTTGGCCGTGCTGTCGGGCACATCGACGGTGAACCCGTCGATCGCCAGCAGCCGCCACCGGCGTAGGAACGACCCCCGCGCGGTCCCCAACGCGCCCGCCGGCGCTGTCGGGCCCGCCTCGCCCGCGACCGGCCCGCACGTGCGCTCGAACAGCTCGGCGAACACCCGGCGGCCCAACCGTTTCCGCGCCTGGCTGATGGCACTCGAGGTCGGCACGCTCCACGCCGCGTCCCAGCACCCGAACCGGTCCAACGACCCGGTGACCCTGGTCGCGACCTCGGTGTAGTCATCGTCGGGGAACAACGCCAACCCCAACGTCAGGTAGGTGCTCACGTGCGCCGGCAGTTTCCCGTCCGACCGCTGCTCCCGCACCCCGCACACCTCGATCGCGGCGTCGACCTCCTCCCGCGACACCTGCGAGATCAGCACCCCGAGCGTCACCTGATCCGGCCGTACCACTGGACGGTCCACCACATCCACCGACATGACCCGTGATCAAAACAGTCAGCCGAGCCGTGGTCGTCCCGCCACGCCGCACCGCCCAGGAGTCCACATCAAACCCGCAGGTCAAACCCAAGATCAACTTAGGCTACGTGGCATTGAGCCTGGACCGGGCTCATGCTGCCTATATGCCGGACACCACCTGGGCAGTAAGCGGATATCCCCCAGGCTCGTCCCGAGACTCACCTCCGGCCTCGGTTTTGATGTCGTCTGACTGAGTTTCGACACGTCAACGGCAGAGAACTCGACGTTCATCGCTCATCTTCCCGGTCCATACCTGACGCAGTCATTTGCCGCGCCTTTTCCAACGACGCTCAGGACGACGGTCTTCAGCCAACGCCCCTCGTGGTGGTTTGAAGCCTGCTTCCGCAAGCCGGCTCCGGAGGGCCAAACAACCTCCATCTCCCATACAGCACCGCAGTCCACGAGACCGTCATCCATCTTTGCCTCGCTTTCTACGTTCGTGTTCACAAGAGCTGATCTCAGCAACGCAAAAGGTTTAATTGGTGCGACACGGGCGAAGGCGACGTGTCGGACGGTGTCAGAAATAGGCGTGGAGCCATCGATAGACATGTCCTTGCGACAGACACACGTCTTCGAGAGGGCTCCACGTGATTACCTATCCTGCCACGGTCGACGTCCCCAGGGAACTCGTGCAGTACGTCAGCCGACTGCTCGCCACCGAACGCCGGGCGCGAGGAACCCGCACCGGTACCCGCACCGGTACCCGCGCCCTGACCTGCTTCCGCCAGGCGCTGATGGTGCTCGTCTGGTTCCGCAAGGGCGAGGACGTCACCGGGCTCGGCGCCGGCTTCGGCATCTCCCGGGCGACCACCTACCGGTACCTGGCCGAGGGCATCACGGTCCTCACCGCCCAGGCGACCGACCTGCACACCGCCCCCTACGCCGGGTCGCCGACGACGGCTGGTCCCACGTCATCCTCGACGGCAAACTGTTCGACTGCGACCGGCTCACCGAGACCACCCTCTCCGTCAAAGGAGAAACGATCGACGCCTGGTACTCCGGAAAGCACCGTGACTTCGGCGCGAACATTCAGGCGGTCACCCGCCCGGACGGACTACCGATCTGGACCTCTGCCGCGATGCCCGGACACCTGCACGACCTGACCTGCGCCCAAACCCTCGGTGTCACCGCCGCCCTGAACTGGGCCGCTGCCGTCCTCGACCTGCCGACACTGGCTGACTCCGGCTACGAAGGCGCAGGCCAGGGCGTCAAGACCCCGGTCAAGCAGCCCGCCGACGGCAGCCGGCTCGCCCCCGACAACCGCTTCTACAACCGGCTGCTGCGCGGGCTTCGGTGGCAGGGCGAACGCGGCTTCGCCATCCTGATCGGACGATGGAGGACGCTACGTCACACCACCGCCAGCCCACGCAGAATCGGCGACATCGTGGCGGCAGCGCTACACCTGACGCATTTCGAATACAAATACCTATCGGAAAGTCGGTGAGATCACCTCACTGTCGTCGGCGCCTGAAACTTCGCGCGTCGCCGACAACACCCACAGGCCACTGGTTGGTGGCGGTACGGCGGCCGGTCTTGACGCGCTGATACCCGCCAGCCGGGATGCTGGCGTCCGTGAGCTGTTCCTTCCATTCGGGCCGTTGGACCGGTGCTGGTGGGGTCGTCGGACTCTGCGGGAAGGGCCTGCGATATCCCGACCATATGAGTGTCACCGGCGCAGGAGGACACTGATGAGCACGTCGAGAGACACCGGCGGGACCGATCCGGCCGTTCCGGACGGCGCGGAGGCTTCCGGGCGTGGCTTGGACCGCCGTGAGCTGGTGCGCACCGTGACGTTGGTCGGCGGCTTCGCGGCGGTGGCGGGGACGGCCGTGGTGGGGTCGCGAGTCGCGCGGGGTTCGGCCGATCCGACCGGTGAGCGGACCGTACGCGCGTTGACGGTGCTGGACAACGTCGCGGCGCAACCCGGCGAGGACGTGCTGCTGCGGATGCAGCGGGAACTGGTGAAGGCGATGACGAAGCCGGTGGAGGACCGCAGCTGGATCATGGTGATCGACACCCGCAAGTGCGTTGGTTGTCACGCGTGCACCATCGCCTGTGTGGCGGAGAACAACCTCCCGCCCGGGGTGGTGTACCGGCCGGTGCTGACCGAGGAGTTCGGCGAGTTCCCGAACGTGCAGTTGCGGTTCACGCCGCGGCCCTGCATGCAGTGTGACGAGCCGCCGTGTGTGCCGGTGTGCCCGGTGAACGCGACATGGAAACGCCCGGACGGGATCGTGGCGATCGACTATGACAAGTGCATCGGTTGTCGGTACTGCATCACGGCCTGCCCGTACGGGGCGCGGACGGCGGACTTCGGCGAGTCGTACACGGCCGAGGTCGCCGACGGGTCCGACGAGCTGGAGACGGTGGTGTTCGGCGCTCAGGCGCCGTGGATGGAGCAGCCCAACCACGAGTACGGCAAGGCCTGGACGCGGGAGGATCACGCCTCGCCGCAGGGCAACGCCCGCAAGTGCCACTTCTGCCTGCACCGGTTGGAGGTCGGCCAGTTGCCCAAGTGCGCCACATCGTGCATCGGCCGGGCGACCTACTTCGGTGACGCGAACGACCCGGAAAGCCTGGTCACCGAGCTGATCACCAAGAACAACGTGCAGACGTTACTGCCGCACCACGGCACCCGCCCGCGCGTCTACTACATCGTCTGATCGGGGCGCCGCGATGACAACGACTCTGAATCGTCCCGCCGATGACCGGCCGACCTCCCGAACAGCGTCGACGGTCCGGACGTGGCAGGCCAAGCCCGGCTGGCACCAGGTGCTGTGGGCCGTCTTCGCGGTCAGCGCGGTGTTGGGCTCGGTAGGGCTGGTGTGGCGGTTCGTCGGCGGTCACCTGCCGGCCGGGTACGGCTCGTACGTGCCGTGGGGGCTGTGGGTGGCGATCTACTTCCACGGCGTGGGGATCGCCGCCGGGGCATTCGCGGTATCGGCGCTCGGTCATCTGCTGCGGCTGCCAGGGTTCGTCTCGCCGCGATCGTTGCGGGTCGCGGCGGTGCTGGTGGCGGCCTCGGTGCTGCCGGCGCTGCTGGCGGTGGGCCTGGATCTCGGGCAGATGACCCGGGCGTGGCGGATCTTCGTCACGCCGTCGTTCACCAGCATGATGGCGTTCAACTCGTGGGCGTACGTGGTGCTGCTGGCGATCTGCGCGACGGTGTGGTGGCTTTCCTACCGTGCCGACCGAGGGTGGCTCAAGCCGGTGCTGGTGCTGGGTGTGGTCATCTCGGTGATGGTGCCCAGCCAGAGCGGTGCCTTCTTCGGGGTGGTGGACGCCAAGCCGTACTGGCACAGCGCGCTGCTGCCAATCCTGCTGCTGGTGTCCGCGGTGACCGCCGGCGCGGCGACGCTGCTGCTGGTACGCGCGGTGCTGGCCGCCGGGCAGCCCGATTCGTCGGCCGAGCGACGCGAGGCGTCGGCTGCGGTCGGCGTGCTGCGCCGGGTGGTGCTGGCCGGCATCGGGGTGTACTTCGTGCTGGAGTTCGCCGAGTTCTCGGTGGCCTGGTGGAATCCGCAGGCCACCGCCCCGGAGTTGTCGCTGGTGCTGACCGGCCCGTACTGGTGGGTGTTCTGGGGGGTGCACGTCGCGCTCGGCGGGGTGCTGGCCGCCGCGCTGCTGGCGGCCCGCCGCCCGCCCTGGTGGCCGGTGGCCGCCGCGGTGGTGGCGGTGGCGTTCCTGAGCACCCGACTCAACGTGCTGGTGCCCGGCCAGGCCGTCGGTGAGCTGGACGGATTGCAGGCCGCGTACGCCCACCCACGGCTGGACTACGTGTACCACGCCACTGTCATGGAATACCTGGTCGCGCTCTTCTGCCTCGCGCTGGGCATGGCGATCTGCTATGTCGGGCTCCGGGTCAGCGCGGCGCTCGAATCCAGCATCCCCACCATCCCCCGCTTCCCCCGCATCTCCCGAAAGGACCACACCGATGCCGTCTCCTGAATCCACGGTCAACGGCGGCGCGGCAGGCCCGTCACGGCGCGGCGTACTGGCCGGCGGGGCGCTGCTCGGCTCGCTGCTACCGATCGGCCTGGCATCGCCAGCGCAGGCCGGCGGGCACGGCGGTGCGGTGTTGGACAGCGCCCGCCCGGACGCCCCGTACGAGCTGGCCCTGGCCGACAACCACATCCTGTCGTCGTGCCTGCAGTGCAACACCGGCTGCGGCATCCGCGCCAAAGTGGAGAACGGCGTCATCACCAAGATAGACGGAAATCCGTACAGCCCGTGGACGATGCTGCCGCACCTGCCGTACGCGACCGCGGTCGACGACGCCGCCCCGGTCGACGGATCCCTATGCCCGAAAGGCCAGTCCGGGCTGCAGACCGCCTACGACCCGTACCGCCTGCGCAAGGTCCTCAAGCGCGCCGGCCGGCGCGGTGAGAACAAATGGGTGTCCATCCCGTTCGACCAGGCCATCACCGAGATCACCGAGGGTGGGCGGCTGTTCGCTGACGTACCCGACGAACAGGACCGCGAGGTCGAAGGGCTCCAAGCGCTGACGCCGCTCCGGGATCCGGACGTCGCCAAGGCGATGGCCACCGACGTCAAGGCCATCTGGGACGAGAAGGACCAGACGGCCAAGGCCGCGTTGGTCGCCGCGTTCAAGCAGACCCACTCCGCGCATCTGGACCTGCTCATCGACCCGGAACACCCGGACCTCGGCCCGAAGAACAACCAGGTCGTGGTCGCGTGGGGCCGGCTCAAGGACGGCCGCGGCGACCTGTACAAGCGGTTCGCCGCAGCGCTGGGCACCACCAACGCACACGGGCACACCACGGTCTGCCAGGGCTCGCTGTACTTCACCTGCAAGGCCATCAGCGAGCAGTACATCGGCGGCAAGTTCAGCGAGGGCAAGAAGTTCTACTGGCAGGCCGACACCGAGAACAGCCGGTTCATCCTGTTCGTCGGCGCGAACCTGTTCGAGGCCAACTACGGCCCGCCCAACCGCACCGTGCGGCTGACCGACAACCTGGTCACCGGCAGAACGCGGATCGCGGTGGCGGACCCACGGTTCAGCAAGCTGGCCAGCAAGGCCGCGCACTGGCTACCGGTCAAGCCGGGCGGCGACGGGGCCCTGGCGATGGCGTTCATCCGCTGGATGCTGGACAACGAACGGATCGACACCAGCTTCCTGTCCTGCGCGAACAAGGCCGCTGCCACCGCCCGAGGCGAAACCTCCTGGACCAACGCCACCGTACTGGTCGACGTCAGCGACGGCACACCGGGCGCCCTGGTCCGCGCCGCCGACATCATGGTCGGCGGCACACCGCTGCGGGCGGCCGAGCCGCGCACCTACCCCGACGCGGCCACCGGCCAGGACAAGGAGTACGAAGAGACCTTCCTCGTCACCATGGTCGACGGGGTGCCCACCGCGATAGACCCCAACGACGAGACCACACCCGTGTACGGGGACCTGTTCGTCGACGCCACCCTGCCCGACGGCACGGCCGTCAAGAGCGGCCTGCAGGTGCTGGCCGAGTCGGCCCGTGAGCGCAGTGTCGCCGACTGGGCCGACCTCGCCGGCGTCACCGAGAAGGCCATCGTCGCGGTCGCGGAGGAGTTGACCAGCCACGGCAAGGCCGCTGCGGTCGACATCCACCGCGGGGTCGCCCAGCACACCAATGGCTTCTACAACGTGCTCGGCTGGATGACGGTGAACATGCTGCTGGGCAACTTCGACGCCAAAGGCGGCATGATCGCTGCGTCCACCTACGACACCAAGGGCAAAGGCAAGGGCGAGCTGTTCGACATCACCGCCCACCCCGGCAAGACCAGTAGCTTCGGGGTCAGCTCCATCCGGCACGGCGTGGACTACGAGAAGACCACGCTGTTCGCCGACTACCCGGCGAAACGCAACTGGTACCCGCTGTCCAGCGACATCTACGAGGAGATCATTCCGTCGATCGGCGACGCCTACCCGTACCCGGTCAAGGCACTGTTCCTCTACATGGGTGCCCCGACCTATGCGCTGCCGGCCGGGCACACCAACATCGAGATCCTGTCCGACGTGACCAAGCTGCCGCTGTTCGTCGCCAACGACATCCTCATCGGCCCCACCTCGATGTACGCCGACTACATCTTTCCCGACCTGACCTTCCTGGAACGGTGGGAGTTCCAGGGCAGCCACCCCAACATCCCCAACAAGGTCCAACCGGTCCGCCAGCCGGTCATCGCCCCGATCCCCGAGCAGTGCACCGTGTACGGGCAGAGCTACCCGATCAGCCTGGAGGCGCTGCTGCTCGGCGTCGCCGAAAAGCTGGACCTGCCCGGCTTCGGCACCGACGCGTTCGGGCCGGGCCGGCACCTACGCCACCCCGACGAGCTGTACTTGCGCCAGGTGGCGAACCTCGCCTTCGGCGAGGCGTCCGACGGCAGCAAGTCCGTGCCCGACGCCGACGATCGCGAACTGGAGCTGTTCGACGCGGCCCGGTCGCACCTGCCGGCCAGCGTCTACGACCCGGCCCGCTGGGCGGCCGTCGTCGGCGCCGACCAGTGGCGCAAGGTGGTGTACGTGCTCAACCGGGGCGGCCGGTTCGAGGACCACGCCAAGGCGTACGACGGTGACCGAGTCACCCACCCGTACGGCAAGCTGCTCAACCTCTACCAGGAGAAGACCGCGAAGACGGTGCACGCCGGCACCGGCGAGAAGCACCCCGGCTACGCCACCTACATCCCGGTCCGGGACTTCGTCGGTGCCGAACCGACCGCCTACCGTGACGGCTACGACCTGGCGCTGATCACCCACCGGGTGATCTCGCAGACCAAGAGCCGCACCGTCGCCGACCCGTGGCTGTCAGCGCTCATGCCCGACAACGGCATCCTGATCAACCCGCGCGACGTCACCCGACTCGGCCTGCACGACGGCCAGCAGGTCAAGGTGGTCAGCGCCACCAACCCGCGCGGGCTGTGGGACCTCGGCCGCGGCGGTACCCGGGCGATGATCGGCAAGATCGTCGCGACGCAGACCATGCGGCCCGGCGTCGTCAGCTTCGCCCTCGGCTTCGGCCACTGGGCCACCGGCGCCAGCAACGTCACTATCGACGGCCACACCGTCAAGGGCGAACCGCGGCGTAAAGCCGGCGTGCACGCCAACGCCGCCATGTGGACCGATCCGACGGTGAAAAACACCTGCATGCTCGACCCGGTCGGCGGCAGCGTCAGCTTCTACGACACCCACATCCGGCTGGAGCCGGCCTGACTGGACAATGCCGTGGCCGGGCCGGCTGTCTCAGGGGTGCATGAGCACCGCGGTGGCCCCCGGATCAGCGCCGGTCGAGGACCTCCCGGGTCCAGCCCCAGGCCGCGATGACGGCGGGGAAGCCGCGGGTGGTCAACGCCAGCAGCACGACCTGCTCGATCTCCTCAGCCGACGCACCGGCGGCCAACGCCTTGCGTACGTTGGAGCGCACCGCGCCTTCGGCGAGGCTGCCCACCGCGATGCCCAGCTTGACCAGCCGCACCGTGCGATCGTCCAACGGACCTGCCCGGTCGACCTGGGCCGCCAGCTGGTCCTGGGCGGCAGCGACCTCACCGAAGCGTTCCCGGAACCCGACGTACACGTCGGGCAGATGATCGGCCATGATCGTCGCGCCCCTCTCTCTTCTCCATACCGGGCAGGTACCGCCCGGTATCCGCTGACCGGCCCAGCATCCCAGATCACCGCGTCCGCGCCGACGGCAACACGGCAACCGCCGACTGGCTCGCTGGCTGGCTCGTTGCGAGCAGAGGCCGGCGGATGCCGCGGCGTGCTCAGCAGGCGGCGGTGAGCAACTGGCGAAGTTGGCCCTTACCAGGGACCCGGCCGGAGAGCACTACCTGCTCGTCGATGACAAGGGCTGGTGTGCTCATGACACCGTACCCGACGATGGTGGGATAGTCGGTGACCGTGGTGATTTCGGCGGTGATGCCCAGATCGGCGAGGGCTTCGCGGGTGATCTTTTCGAGGGCGTGGCAGTTGCCGCAGCCCGGCCCGAGGATCTTGATCTGCATGATGAATCCCTTCACAGGACGGCGTTGAACAGGTAGCCGGTGGCCAGGATCCCGGTGGCGACCACCGCCACGAAGGCGGCCAGCAGTTGAGGCTTGAGGACCCGGCGCAGCAGAATCAACTCGGGCAACGACAGCGCGACGACGCTCATCATGAACGCCAGTACGGTGCCCATCGCGACGCCCTTGGCGTGCAGGACCTCGACCAGCGGCAGGATCCCGGCGGCGTTGGAGTACAACGGCACGCCGAACACCACCGCGACCAGCGGGGCCAGCGGGTTACCGGGGCCGGCGACGCGGGCAAAGAAGTCCGCCGGCACCCAGCCGTGGATGACCGCACCCAGCCCGATCCCGACCAGCAGGTACGGCCACACCTTGTGCAGAATCCGGGCGACCTCCTCGCGCCCCATCGCGGTGCGGTCGGCCCAGGTCAGCCGCTGCCCGAGCGCCCCGGCACCGCCGCGCACGGCGGTGGCGAAGACGAACGGCTCAACCCAGCGGTCGGGGGCGACGCGCCCGAGCAGATATCCAGCGACGGTGGCGATGAACAATCCGGAGCCGACGTACAGGGCGGCGATCTTGAAGCCGAACATCCCGTACAGCAGGACGACGGCGACCTCGTTGATCAGCGGGCTGGCGATCAGGAAGGACAGAGTCACGCCGAGCGGAACTCCGGCGGAGAGGAAGCCGATGAACGCGGGCACGGCGGAGCAGGAGCAGAACGGGGTGGCCACGCCGAGGCCTGCGGCGGCCAGGTTCGCCGGCCCCTGCCGGCGCCCGCCGAGCAGCGCCCGGGTGCGCTCCAGACTCAGGTACGACCGGGCGACGGTCACCACGAAGATGATCCCGACCAACAGCAGCACAATCTTGACGGTGTCATAGAGGAAGAAGTGCACGCCGGAACCTAGCCGGGACGCCGGGTCCAGGCCCAGCCAACCGTGCACGACCAGGTCCCACAGTGGCCGGTTCACCTGGTAGAGCGCCAGCCACAGCGCGGCTGCGGCGGCCAGCGTCAGACCACGCCGCGCTCCGGCTCGCCACTGTGGTATGACGGGCGCGGCACCCGGCTGCCCGTTCATCGCACACCTGCCGGACGTTGCGGCGGACGGTCAACCTCGGCAGAGGTGGGAAGCGCCGCGCGCAACCGGTCGCCCGTGTCGGCGGCGATGGTGTAGTCGATCCAGCGGCCGCGCCGCCGCGCGTGTACCAGCCCGGCCTCGCGCAGCGCCTTCAGGTGGTACGACAGCAGGTTCGGCGCGACGGCAGCGACGGGCTGCAGGTCACACACGCAGCGGGCGGTGCCCTGGGCCAGGTGGGCCAGCAGCCGCCACCGTACCGGGTCAGCGGCCACGGCCAGCAACGCTGCCGGTTCGATCGCGGTTGGTGCAATTGCCGTTGACGTGTCCACAGGCTCAGGCTGCGCCCAGCCCCCTAGATGCCGTAGAGTCCAGCGGCCCTGCCCGGTGGGCCCATCGGTCCTGTGTCAGGTGCAATCGACCTGCCCGTGTCAAGGACGGTACGCAGCGGGGATTCGGTCGTCGGTCGGTCGGCGCGACCCTCTTGGTCAAGATGGTGTGACTGGATGTTTGCTTCATCTTCGCGCCAGTAGCGGCCGATTCACATACCGACCCCAGCGTCGCAAAATGCCCGACTCAACCCAGAAAGAGACCATGCCGGCAGCCTGTACCGTGCCAAAACCCCTGTACATGGTTGTGAGCTGGCATTCTGAAGATCTTTCAGGCTGCCCGGTGGTACTCGCTGATCACGCCGCCGAGGCGTTGTCGGCGTCGTATCGGGGCGTCCATGACGATGACGACGGCCGGGTCGTGGCTGGGCGGTAACTGCTGCCGGCCTTGATGCGGGCGGTGGTTGTTGAAGTGGTCGACGTACTCGCCGACCGCTGCGAGGGCGTGCCGTTCTTGGTAAATCAGCAGTCGGTCGGTGCATTCGGCCCGCAGACTGCGGACCCATCGTTCGATGTAGCAGTTCGCTCGTAGGGTCTGCGGCGGGTTCTTGATGACAGTAATGCCCTCGGCGTTTCGATAGCGAGGCTCCACATGGTCCCGACCTGGCGAACACAACAAGATCGGGCCGGACTGAGCTGCCGTCGGCGGAGGATGGATGTGGCGCTGGGAGCCAGCCTTGCTTGCGGTTAAACGGTTGGCACGCCTGGCTTGGTGCGCAATGCGAAGGGGAGCAGTGCGAGTTGGATCTGCCGGTCGGGGTCGTCCTGGGCGCGCATGACAAAGTCGAGTTGGTCGTCGCTGCGTAGTGGCCCGCGTCGTTTGTAGTTGGGGTGTGCCTCGATCTTCTCGGCGGCCTTCTGGATGGCCGCGGCCACGCCTTTGTTGCGGATGAACAGCAAGATCGCGGCCTTGGTGTCGCGCCAGACCAGATACGAGAAGATCTGCCCGAGTGCCTCGTCCATCGTGCTGGGCCCGGCCCAGATCTTGCATTCGCCAATGAAGATGTTGCGGTCATCGACCCGGATCAGGATGTCGGTCTTGCCTGCGCCGTTGAAGACTTCGCCGGCAGCGTCGCCCTCGAAGTGCGCGTTGAGGTTGACCAGTAGCAGGTCCCGAATTTGCTCCTCGTCGAGCTTCTGTGCCAACGACGGCGTGCGTTCCAGTGCGTTGCGGGAGTTGCGCAGCACAGCCAAGGCGGCCTGGTAGTCGCTATCGACCATCGCCGGCTCCGGTTTGAACGGTGTGGCCGGGGCCGCGCCGGCGCGGACAGGTCGCAGCGCTCGCCGCTTGATCGGCACGGCGTACGTGTCTGCATCTGGCCGTCGCCGGATGGGAAACCCGAGTTGCGCCTGCAGATTCCGGGCGGCGCGCAGTTGCGAACGGCGGCGGGAGACCATGCCGGGCACTTCACCGATGATCTGCGTGTTGTGCTGCTCAATTTGCTTGCGTGACCATCTCAGGTACTCCTCGACCTTGTCCAGCTGTGCGTCGAACTGAGCACGCACGTCCGTCGGATCGTCAGATGGACCGTCCACAGCGATCCGTATTTCCCCAGGCCGCAGGGCCTGTACTCGGGGCGGGTTGGGGCCGTAGGTGTCCGCCCGCAGTGTGAAGACCTCCATGGCACCGTCGAACGGCACCACCAGGACGAAACGTGTGACCAGCCGCTCCACAACATCGCCGAAATGCTTGAGCTTCTGCACCACCTCCGACGGGTCCGGCATCCACGCGTCGTCGTGCCGCAGACGAGGACACGCAGTCGTGCCCTCCTTGATCAGCTCGGCAACGACGTCCGCCTCAGGAGCCTTCAGCAACGCTTCCGGGTCCCAGCGCTCCAGCCGGTCGACCATTCGCCGGGTGGTCTCGCACAGCGTCAGGCCAAGAGCCTCATTGGTGAACAGCACAATCGCCACGGGCCCATCCTGGCGTACCGGTGCGACACGTTCCGGCTGCCGTTGGCCGGCCTGGGACCCCCTCAACGGGACGACAAGGGCAAGCACAGCCCTGGCGGGCGAACCAGACAGCCGGCCTCCGCGCGGCAGGGCGTGGTGCTCCCTGGGTGCTCGAACGTCGGGGAACCAGCACGAACCCACCAGGACCCAGCCGGATTTCCTGGCTTCCAGGATCCGCCGAGTTCGTCCACACACGTCGATGGCGAGGCCTGGCATGGCGGCGACCTGGGCGAACACAACAGGATCGGGCCGGACTGAGCCGGTTGCCGTCGGACGATCCCACAGGTAGAGTCGAAGTAGGACATCCTTAATTGTCTACTTCGGACTACGGATCAGAAGGTTAGGGGTTCGAGTCCCTTCGGGCGCGCAAGATCAACAGGGGTCTGACCTGCCGAAACGGCAGTCAGGCCCCTTCACTTTTCCATCCCTTGTGGTCGGTTGGGTGCTCGGTGGGTGCTCGTGCGACGAGCATCCCTCACGTCCGGCCAGGTCCGGCCGCAAGTGGTCGAGTCCCGTGGCGTTTGATCATGGCGGGGCAGCCAGCCGCCGAAATCCAAATACTGGGACGGCACATCCGGGTCCCGGCGTGCCTACCGTTCGCCCTTCATGCCCTGGCCGGTTACGGTGATTCCTCTGCGTCGAACGACGATCGCGCCCTTCCAACGTGTAGTGGTGGAGAGTCGGGGCTCTCGTGATCGATCTGCGGCAGGTCAGGATGTCAAACGGGAGCTCGGTGCCACGTCGATGCCGTCATCTGCGACGGTGGAGATGGCCACCCCTCTTGGTCAAGATGGTGTGAGACACCCCGTGTGAGTGGGGTGCTGACCTGAGGACGGGGATCGGAGATCCTTGTGTACGTGTCCACTTCATCTGGCAAGCAGTCGGCCTCCGGCGGCGGGGCTGACCCGGCGCCGAAGCCGTCGCGGCGGGTCTTCAGCCCGGAGTACAAGCTCGCGATGGTCGCCGAGTACGAGAACGCCCCGAACGGAGAGAAAGGCGCGATCCTGCGCCGGGAAGGCCTGTACTCGTCGCACATCATCGAGTGGACACGGGCCCGCGACGCCGGACACCTCGGCCACGTCGACGGCGGCGGGAAGACGGATACCGCCACCCCCGCCTCGGCCGGGTCGCGGGTGAAGAAGTCCGCGGAACAGATCGAGTTGGAGAAGCTGCGCCGGCAGAACGAGAAACTGCAGGCGGATCTGACCAAGACCCGGATGGCGTTGGACATCATGGGAAAAGCACACGCGCTCTTGGAAGAACTCTCCGGGAGCGCGGACAACGACAACCCGCCGAGGAGATCCTGACCGCCGCGTTCGGCGAGCTGCGCGACGCGGGCGTCGCGGTGCAGCGGGCGTGCGCGCTGACCGGGACCTCGCGGGCGACCTACTACCGGCGGGCGCGGCCGGTCGGTCCGCGACACGGGCCGTGGCTGCCCCGGACCCCGCCACCGTGGACGCTCAGCGGCGCCGAACGTGACCGGGTCCTCGCGGTGTTGAACTCGCCCGCCTACGCCGATCTGGCGATCCCCCAGGTGTGGGCGCGGGAACTCGACGCGGGCCGCTACCACTGCTCCATGTCCACGAGGTACCGCATCGCCCGCGCGGCCGGTCAGAGCAGGGAACGACGCCGGCTGGCGACCCACCCGCCCCGGGTGCGGCCGGAGTTGGTCGCGACCGGACCCGGTCAGGTGTGGTCCTGGGACATCACCGCGTTGAAGGGACCTGCCAAGGGCGTCTGGTACCGGTGTTACGTCGTCCTCGACATCTACTCCCGCTACGTCGTCGGCTGGCTCGTCGCGGCCGCCGAGGACGCCGTCGTGGCCCGGGACTTCCTCGCCGACGCGATCGCCCGGAACGGGATCGAGCCGCACACCATCCACGCCGACCGTGGCGGCGCGATGGTGTCGAAGCCGGTGTCGGAGATGCTCGTCGACCTCGGTGTCCTCCGGTCGCATTCCCGACCTCGGACGTCGAATGACAACCCGTACTCGGAGGCGCAGTTCAAGACGATGAAGTACGTGCCGGACTTCCCGGCCAGGTTCGGGTCCCTCGCTGACGCGAGAGCGTTCTGCGACGGGTTCTTCATGTCGGGGTACGGCCTGGAGTGCAGAGCTATGTACAGCTGATCTTGCAGAGGTGCGCACCGTTTGTCCGTCGTCTGCGGGTGGCTGGGGGTGAGGCTGCCCGGGTCGTGATCGGACCGGCGTGGGACGGCTGGCGGTGAGTGCGTTGGATGAGCAGCGGTGGCTGGACGTGCGTCGGTTCCGGGCGCTGCACGAGGCTGGTGCGAGTGTCTCGGAGATCGCCCGTGAGACGGGTCTGAACTGGCGGACGGTGAAGAAGTACCTGGCTGCTGGCGGCGGCGAGGTGGTGCCGCCGGTTCGGGCGCGGCCGGCTCGTGGGCAGCTGATCGATGTGTTCGCGCATGTGGTCGATGCGTGGTTGCGGGCGGAGTTGCTGCTCAAGGGCACGGTGATCCATGAACGCCTGGTCGAGCAGTACGGGTTCACCGGTAACTACCAGCGGGTGAAGTTGTATCTGCAGCAGGCCCGTCCCCGGATCGCCGCGGAGCTGGGGATCAGCCCGGATCAGCTGGCGGGGCCGCATCGCCGGTTCGAGGTCGTTCCGGGTGCGCAGGCGCAGGTGGACTGGGGTGACGAGGGCGGCATCCTGGCTCACGTCGGGATTCCGAAGGTGTACTCGTTTCACATGGTGCTGTCGTACTCGCGGGATCCGTTCTGCTGCTTCACCACCAGCCAGGACCTGGCCGCTTGGCCTGGTCGTGCGCGCAGGACATCGCGGCAGCGGCCGGCGATGAAGACGGCAGATCGAGCCGAGCCATCCCGATCTGCATGGTCAAGGCGACCAGGCGCTGCTGTGCGATGTCGTGCAGGTCCCGCTCGATGCGCAGCCGCTCGGCGTCGAACGCGTACGCCAGCCGGGTTCGGGACCGGGCCACCTCGACCAGTTCCTCGGACGGCTCCGGGCACAGCAGCAGTCGCGCCAGCGCGGCGTGCGCTCCGCCGAACAGCGCGATCAGGTAGAGCAGGACCGGGATCAGGAGCAGCCCGCCAACGACCCGTCCGACGATGCCGGCCGGGGAGTCCATGACCGAGATCCGGTACTCCACCGAGACCGGCGTCGATACGACGATCAGCCCGATGGCGCCCAGCACCCCGAGCCACATCGGGCCGACGATGCCCAGCAGCAGCGCGTAGGTCACCGCCCGCCAGGTGGCCGGGTCGGTGTAGAGATCGCCGCGGCGCCCGGGCGGCAGCGGGGCATCGCCGACCAGCCGCAGCCGCCATCGTTCGGCCCGGGCGATCGCGAGCGCCAGCCGGGGGCCGAGTAGCGCGAGCATGCCCACCCCGACCAGCCCGAGGCCGGCCGCCACGATCAGGTGGCCACCCGTATGCCCGGAAAAGAGCACCACGACGGCGGAGAACGCCGGCGTCAGCGGCACCGCCAGCAGGAGCCACAGCAGGCCGGAGGCCACCGCCGTCGTGACGCAATAGGCGAACCCGCGCCACGGCCAGGCCGTGACCAGGAACCGTCGCCCGGTCACCGACCCGAGCAGCGTGTCTGTCACGCGTCCAAAGTTAAGCGGCCGCCCACAACCTCCGACAGCGCGCAGGTTCGACTCTTGGGGTAGACCTAGCACTACCCTTTCGGCCGGGCGGTACTCCGGGACCGGGAACGCCGCCCGACCGCCGACGGCTCATGGGCCGGCGGCAAGCAGCGCCGTCACCCGGGCAGCCGGACGTCCTGCACCGCGGCCCGCCTGCCACTGGATACACCCATCGACGCCGCGCAGCGGTACCAGTCGATCGGCTTGGGCAAGACCGTCCGCCACTCGGGCGGACCGGACGGGGTCGATGTGCAGTTGTTCGCCGCGATGCGCCACGACACCGCGGTGGTCGTCGCGCGTCGAAGGTGACTTGAAACTTGCGGCTCATCAGTTCGCTCCGTTCGTAGCGGCAACGCCGAGATCGTGACGGGGCGACCGGCTACGCCTTCCCCGCAGCGAGCCCCGTCGCCTGGCATCGTGATCAGCAGTCGACCGGGCCCAAACCCGAACAAACCCCGTCCGAATAGTTTGTCTCAAGGCCGAATCGATTCTTGGTTCATCGGGGTTCCCCTCGGTGAGACGCGGGGGCAAACGCGCCCCGAAACGCGGAGTCATTACTGCTCTTGGCCTGGCAAAATCGTGGCATCCAGCCGGAGAAGCACGGCAGGACGCGAACCTCCTTGAGCAGCCACGGCGGTCTGGACCCCCGCAACCCCACCGGCCGGAGCCGCCAACTCAGCAACACCGGCACCGGTAGGCTGCCGGCGGCTACTTGAGAGTGAACCAAGCAGGGCCTCCAGGAGGATTCCCCGTCGATCTGCGCAACACCGCGCTGGCAGGGCCGTACCAGCTACAGCGCGGCTACCGCTGGGGACCCAATGAGCCTTTCCGGGTAACGACGCGTGACTGCGCGTAGTGTCCGTTTCACGTGGTTCGGTTGTGTTCGATGTGGAGGATGACCAGGGCTGCCGCGACGATGTCGCCGATCTTCCATGGGCAGAGGGTCACGTTGCGCAGGGCTTTGAAGGTCATCTTGAGGAGGCTGTTGCCGCGTTCGCCGACCGCGCGGAGCCGGTTGTGGGCTCGGTTGAACTGCTGCTGGATGTCGGTGAGTTGCCCGTTGGGCGGTGTCTTGAAGGCGACGGCGATGGTGTCGGCCTCTCCTTCGTATCCCAGGTCGGCGAGGGTGCGCACGTCGTCGCGGATCTCGGTGAGAGTGGCCAGCATGCCGGGGTGGGTACGCAGGCATCTGGTGTCGTGTTCTCTGCCGGGGCGGACCGGGGAGGTCCACAGCGGCCAGCCGTCCGGGGCGCTGACGACCTGGATGTTGCCGCCGTGGTTCTTGTGCTTCTTCGACCACCACAGGTCCACGCCGGGGGTGGGGCCGGGCGTGGAGATCCGGTCTGTCTCGATCAGGGTGCCGTCGAGGAGGATGTAGTCGTAGCCGGCAGTCTTGGCGGCCAGCAGGGCCGCGTGCAGGCCGGGAGCCTGGGCCGCCAGCACCGTGATGCCTTCGTGCAGGTTGTCGTAGCCGGTGGAGTTGCTGATCGTGTTGTCGTGGGCCAGTTGGTGCATGCGGGTGCCGTCGAGGAGCCAGCGCAGGACCAGCACGGCCTGCCGGAAGCAGGTCAGTGCCCGGCGGCCTTGGCGGGTGCCACGGCGTAGGCGTTCGGCGTGCAGCAGCGCCGACACGCGCAGCACGGTCTCGTCACGGACGGGCAGGGCGGCGGTGTACGTGATACTCATAGGTGCGCGGGACTCCGGTGGCGGGTGATCGGTGAGAGGACCACTTCGTATCGGAGTTCCGCGTCTTCGCATCGCGATCAGCCAGGAACGGGCGTTTCCAACACACTTCGGACGGCTACTTTCTGTACCTGCAGCCTTACCCGGAATGGCTCAATGAGGTCACCCGACTCCTCGACGACATTCACGAGAGTGCCGGCAACAAGTACTTTCTCCAACCGGTGGCGCAGGTGGCCGGTCGAACGGACCTTCGGCTGGCGCGGGTCGGGTGGGCTGGCGCTGTGCGGAGTGCTGATCTCCGAGGCGTGCCCGCTTCGGGCGGCTGCTCAGTCGAGACAGAATTCGTGGCCCTCGATGTCCTGCATCACGAGGCACGACTCGTTGACGCCGTCGGCGCGCAGCAGTCGCACGCGTTTCGCGCCGAGCGGGAGTAGTCGTGCGCATTCGGCCTCGATCGCGGCCAAGCGTTCGTCCCCCACGAGCCCGGTGCCGACCCGCACATCGAGATGGAGCCGATTTTTGACGACCTTGCCTTCGGGAACGCGCTGAAAGAACAGTCGTGGGCCCACACCTGTACTACAGCCCCAGTTCTTGAGGGGTGTCCGGTATGGGGTCCTTTAGATGCGCAGGTGGGGTGGTAGGGGATCCCCGCGGCGGCGGTAGTGGCTGATCATCGCGGTGGTCTGGTGGGTGCGGCGCCAGCGGTCCCGGGCGATCGCAGCGGCATGGTCGGTCGCGGCGCGGATCAGGATGGTGGCGGTGAGTAGGCCGCGTAGGGCGGCCATGGACAGCCGGATCAGCGGTGCCGGGCGGTCGGGGTTCGCGGGATGTTCTGATGGCGTGGGGTCAGAGCTGGGTGGTCTTTTCCCAGGCCGGCCCGGGTGACGGCGAGGAACGCGTGGGCGAGCATGCTGATGGTGACGTGCCGGTGCCAGGGGGTCCATTTACGGACCTGGTAGTGGTCGAGCCCGAGTTGGTCTTTGCCGCACTTGTTGTCGTCCTCGATGTTCCATCGCAGCCCGGCTGCGGTGATGACCTTGGGCAGCGGGGTGCCGGTCGGGACGTGGGCGAGGAAGTAGGCGATCTCGATGATCCCGTCGGGGTGCTTCCTGGTGAACTTCGGCTTGAGGGCCCGGCGGATCAGCAGTACGTGGACGAAGCCGGACGTCGGTGGCTGGTCCTTGACGGTGACCTGGTGCGCGGCGAAGTCCCAGTACCGTTCGCCTTTCCCGCCGTGCCCGCACGAGCGGCGCTGCCACGCCCGGTCGTCGGTGGCGGTGGGGATGTCGTCCGGGCGCAGCGGTTCGCCGTGGACGCCGAGCAGGGGCAGATCGGTCGGCACCGCGAACACGTAGGACAGTCGCTGGTCGTGGCAGAAGGCGCGCAGGACCGGGTCGCGGCCGTAGCCGGCGTCGGCGACCACCCAGCGGAAGACCAGCAGCGGATCGGTCAGGGCCCGCTGCAGCATTCGTACCGCCAGATGGGGTTTGGTGACCAGGCCCCGATCGTCGGGCACCCCGGCGGCCCTGCACCGGTCCCGGTCACCGGTCCACTCTTTGGGTAGGTACAACTCCCGGTCGACGAACGCG
Source organism: Micromonospora sp. Llam0 (assembly GCF_003751085.1). Taxonomy (NCBI): domain Bacteria; kingdom Bacillati; phylum Actinomycetota; class Actinomycetes; order Micromonosporales; family Micromonosporaceae; genus Micromonospora; species Micromonospora sp. Llam0. The sequence continues at coordinate 1,676,902 of NZ_RJJY01000002.1, forward strand.
TGCCCGTGTCGGGAGGCGTAGGTGAGCATCACCATGCACTGGCAGTTCTCGGTCTGTCCGGTCAACCCGCAATGCTGTGGTGCGACCCCGACACTGTGGACGCCTTTCTTGATCGCCTGGGTGTCGTCCAGGACCAGTGCCGCGTCTGGATCTGCCAGCCCGGTCAGCACGTAGCCACGTAGCCAGTCGCGTAGCCGGTCGACGTCCCAGCTGGCCTCGTTGAGTAGATGCTGGAACCGTTTCGGGTTCGGTAACCCCGCGTGCTCGGACAAACCCCAACAGTTCTTCTTCGCGACCTCCGCCAGCATCCCCCGGACCAGCAGGCAGAACGTCTCCCGTGGTTCCGGTCGGGTGAACAACCCGCCCAACTCTGCCGTCACCGCCGACAGTTGCGCGTCACACGCCGCGAGATCTTCCGCCGTCACCGAGTCCACGACATGGACAACGATCGATCTTGATGTCGGTCGCTAGACTCTCTCCGATCCAAGATCTGGGGCTGTAGTACCTGCAAGGATGTGAGTGTCGAAGTCATATCCATAACAGAATCGGGTGCACCTTTCCGGTGAGTAAGAGTACGGGATGGGCCGCAGGGCTGCAGGTGGCCGTGGGCGGCAAGGGTCTGGTCGGGCACGCGGGCGCGGTGTTGCTGCGGCAGTGCGCCGGACCGTCTGCACCAGGTGCAACAACGGCTGGATGAGCAGCCTCGAGACAGCGACCAAGCCGATCCTGGAGGGCCTCATCCATGCCCCAAGCAGGCCGGGTCGGTGTTGCTGTCGCCGGCCGAGTCTGTGATGCTGGCCCGCTGGGCGGTGAAGACCTCTTGGACGTCGGAGCTTGCCGGACTCGGCAGCCAAAACCAGGACCACGCTTGGTTGCCGCTTGAGATGAGGCAGCGCCTCGCTGAGGAAGACACACCGCCGGCCAGCTCCTGGGTCTGGCTCGCCGCCCACCACGACCTCGGCGTATGCCAGCAGATACAGGCCCACGTGACGTTCGACCGGACCAGCCCTCCCACGCCGGGCAAGGCGCCACGCCGCTTGCTGGCCAGCTGCTTGATCGTCAACGGCATCGCGACGCTTGTCTACAGCTTCGCCAACCGCACGGCCTTCCCGCCACCGTTGGCGGCGCCGCACGGCTTGCGGATGTGGCCCCAGCCGTCACCGGCCGAGTTCCCGCCACCGCCCGTATCCCACCAGGACCTGCTTCTCGCGGTCAGCAGTTACGCGCCGTGGCTCGCGTTGCACGACCAGCCGTTCGACCATGCGGCAACCGGCACGACCTGGCCAGCAAGAACATCACCCGACCAACCGTGAACCCAGCCCCGCCGGCAACACGAAACCGGTTCTTGGTTCGCCACATTTCCCCTCAGGTGTATGATCGGACATCTTGGCGCGGGTACCCAGGGGCAACCACCGAGAGCCGATTTCCGTGTCCCCGTGTGCATCGCATGCTCTGGATGCGAAGGACTCACGGAGTGGTGCGGCTGGTCCACTTCGGACGCTTTCATGGAGCGATCGCGACGTGTCGAACCGATCGGTCCACGCGATGAGCCGTTGATATTGCGCCGAGCGGGCAACGTGTACGGTCGTCGTGCCGAGACTGTTGTGCTGACGCTGGTGCTGCGCCCCTCATGGGCAGACCGGGACCGGGATCGGGCATACTCGACGGGCAGGTGCGACTATCCAGGCATGGCAATGGTTCAGGGTCTCCGGGTGGGGTGGCGGCGATGTTCCGGTACTACGTCTACATTAGCGACAGCAAGATCGACATGCTGTTGTCGCAGATCGATCGAGGATTTATGACCAAGCGCACGTCCGAGATCGGTGTGAACCTCAAAGTGCTGACCGCGAAGCGGACTGCTGAGCCTGCGGAGATCGACCGTATCGCCCGGCTTGAGCGTGTCGTGGGTTATCTCCAGGACTATGGTGACCTTGGGTCGGTGGACGAACCGGGCCAGTTCTTCGGAGGACTGTTGCCCATGCAATGGGGGCCATTTCCCGGTTCGGAGCCCTCATCGCTGGTGTTCTTCGGGGGCCAGACCGACCACGCGGTAGTGGGCCTCGGGGGTTCAGACAGGCATGTCCTGGGCGCGTTGCCAGCCAGCGATGGCCCGGCTATGCCGTCGTCACTGATGCCGACCATTCTCGATCACCTAAGCACCAGTTCCGACGTCGAGGACGAACTAGTCGTCGAGGCGGCTGGCGATATCCACGACGTCCTCGATCGTTCCGACCGCGCCGCGCTGGTCACCGTACATCAGGCCGTTAGGCGGCTAAGGGGGGTGGCACAGAATGTCGAGTTCGTGGCTAAACGCTTGCTCCACGGGCCCAGCCCATTCCCACACTCCGATCCACGCGCGGACATGTCAGTGCTGCTCGGCTCACCCATCTACGTCGCCTTGGCTGACTGAGAACCCGATTGGGCCAGCTGTTTATGTCGTGATCAGGAGGACTTCCCGCAACTGGTCGCGCAACTCTGCCGCGTCCTGACACTCGATCGCGGGATCATCCCGTAGTGCCCGGTCAACCACCATAGCCAGAACCGCCGGAATGCTCGCATCGCGCTGTCGTATTGGAACTGGCGGATGGTCAAGGACGACCTGCCACGGGTCCCGATCAGCGGGGAAATCCCGAGGACTTGTGCCGGTCAGCATGCGGTAGAGGCATGCGGCAGCCGCCCAGACATCGACAGCCGACGTAGCATAGCGGAAGTTGATAACCTGCTGGCGCGGCAAGTACCTCGGTGTTCCTGCGGTTGCCCCAGTCCTTGTCAAGCCGGACAGACCGGCGAGGTCAAACGCCTTGGCCAATCCGAAATCGCCGATCTTTGCGATCACAGCACCGTCGCTGTCCTTAGCGAGAAGAATGTTGTCGATGCTGAGGTCGCGGTGGACTACGCCGTTACGATGTGCGTGGGCCAGGCCGTTGAGCACCTGAACGGTGAACCGGACCGCGTCATACGCCGGTATACGACCGCCGGAGCGGTCCAGGTACTCTCCGAGGCTGCCGCTGGCGCAGTATTCGGAGATGAAACAGAATGCTCCCGCCGCGACGCTCGCACCGTACGAGTTCACGATGTTGGGGTGATGCAGGGACCTCGCGAGTGCAGCTTCGCGCATGAACCGGGCGCGCGCGTTGGAGCGCACGGCTACCTTGGGCAGCATTAACTTCAACGCGATCCGCTCACCAGTGACTTCGTGACGGGCCAGGTAAACAGCGCCCACCCCGCCACGCCCTAGCTCCCGCACCAACGCGTATCCGGAGAGCACGTCGAGGCCGGGATGCCCAGCCTGGGCGAACTCGACCAGGCGGCGTGCCACCATTTCCGGGTCGTCCGCACATGTGGCGCAGAGGCGATCCTTGAGTTCGTCCGTGACGTTCCGACCGCAGATCGGACAGCGCCGTCGCCCGAGCAAGTAGTTGCCGTCTGGAACGGGCGCCTGCACGCCGACCCGGATAACCGTTGGCCCCAACCCGATCGTGTCACCGTCGGACAGATCGTGTTCGGGATACTTACCCGTTGCACCTTCCTCCGGTGTCTGGCCAGGTTCCCGCTGACCGATCTTCGTTCCGTTGACGTATGTTCCGTTCAAGCTTCCGAAGTCGCGTATGCGGATGTCGGGAGGGTTAATGTCGAGTAGACAATGGTGCCGAGACACCGTGCGGTGCGACTCGTCGTCAGGCACACTCGGCGTACAGTCGTTGGCCCGGCCGAGGATGCATGTAGTTCGGCCGCTGACGGTGAAGGTGCGCGGGCTGAGTTCACCCGCGACGACGCTCAGCGTTATGCTCGCCGCCCGATCCGTGGCCTTCATTTCGGACGACCCTGGCCGGAAGTACCGTCAGCATGGTCCGCCCGAAAACCCCAGTCGGCGGTCCGCCACTGATACATCGCATACCCCACGGACGGATTCGATGGGTGGTTCAGGACGTGGGCGTGCTGGTCATCCGGTACAGCGAGTCCCCAGTCCATTCTCCTAAGTCGCACGGCGCACTGACCTAAACTTTGGCCGTTTTGCTGGCTTTGGGTAGGTCGGTCTGGGTGATGGTTATCTCGTAGGTGACGTCGCGGGTGCGTTGTGTTCGTCGTTGTCGTTTGGTGCGGGGGCCGGTGCGGGTGCGGGTGTGTCGGTTGTGGGGTTGGGCGGCGATCGCGGTGAGCAGGGTGGTGGTGGGGTCGGGGTCGTCGTGTCCGCAGTTGACGCAGGGTGCGGGGTCCTGGCTTGCGAGGTGTGCGCGGGTCAGGGCGAGGACGGTGGCGAAGCTGACCGCGTCGGGGTCGATGTTCAGGTCGACGGCGGTGGTCACGGCGAGTCGGACGAGGGCGTTGTAGACGGTCAGTAGCGCCCAGAGTTCCTGGTAGGCGAGTTCGGGGGTGTGTCCGCGTGGTCGGGTGCGGGGTCCCCGCAGGGTGGTCTTCAGTCGTCCGTAGGTGAGTTCGATCTGCCATCGTTCGGCGTAGAGCGCGGCGAGTGTGGTGGCGGGGTGACGGTGGTGGTCGAGCAGGGTGGTCAGGACGCGGTAGCGGCTGTGGGTGGTGCGGCCGGCGCGGTCGCGGGTGGTGACGGTGAACTCGACCAGACGGGCGAGTGTCGGACGGAGTCGGGGCAGGGTGCGGTCGGCGCGGGTGGTGCGGCGGCGGGACAGCATCGCGTCGGACTCGGCGAGTTGCACGAGCGCGGAGCCGTCGGGGAGGACCTCGACCAGTCGGGCGGGCAGGCTCCGGGCGCCGTTCTTGACCCGCCACAGCAGGTGCGCCCCGGTGGCGGCCGCCCGCGTCCAGCGGTCCATGGAGAAGAAGCCCCGGTCGGCGAGGTTGATGGTGCCGGGTTGGAGTTCGCCGATCAGGTCGTCGGCGAGGGCCTGTTCGCTGGTCCCGGAGGAGGCGATGCGGGCGGCGAGGATCCAGCGGGTGCCGCAGGCGACCAGGGCGACCATCCGGGCCTGGGGGAACCGGCCGCCGGTCGGGGTGGTGAACCCGGCCCGTGTCCGTGTCGTGTCGGCCAGGTCGAACACGGTGCCGTCGATCGCGGTGACCAGCAGACCGAACGCGTACGACTCGGGCCCGAACGTCGGTGTGGACCGGGCGGCGTCGGTGAACACCCGCTGGTGCACCGCTGCGGGGAGTCTGCCCCGGGCTTTCGACACCGCCGCGGCGGTCGGTGCGCCCTCCACCCGGGTCCGGGGGAGCCGTGAGGTCACCCGTGCGGTCACCACCGATGTGCTCTCCCGCCGGAACAGGCACAGCCCGAGCACGATCATCACCGTGACCGCTCCGGTCAGCACCCGCCGCCGGGCGTCGACGTGCCCGACCGTGGCCCGCGCCCGTTCGATCAGTGCGGCATCGGCCAGGAGTGGCCACAACCGGCCGGTCACCTGCTCGTCGAGGGTCCCGACACCGGCGGGCCCGGCGATCACCGCTGCCCGCAGCGTCTCCCGCTGATCGGCGGCCTGTCGCACCGCGCTGGCGGACAGCATGGCAGAATTCGACACCGAAGCTCCTGGTTGGAACATGTTGATCTAGTCAATCCATGTCCTACCAGGAGCTTCTTCACGTCCCGCACCCGACCCACACCCACCCCGAAACCGGCGCTATTACCCACAAAACGACCAAAGTTTAGGTCAGTGTCGCACGGCGTGGTCTGCATTTGATGACAGAAGGTAACGCCCGTCTGGCGTCCGGCACATAGCACAGATTTCGCGCTGGTGTCCGTTGAGGTTTGCAAACATTCGCCAGTCCTCGTATCCCAGGCAGTGGTCACACCACGATTATCGCCCGCAAAGAAGACCCCTCGACTCGCCGTTTGCGGCCTAGCGCGAGACCTGCTCGACGCTAATGACGAGGCCGTCCTGAAAGACGATTTTCGTCTCATAGCCGGGCGGCTGATTGGAGTAGAGCCGGTAAAAGCGCTCTGGTGCCTCATCCGACACCATGAAGTCGTACTTGGTGTTCGACGAGCGGAGCTGCGTTGTTCCCATCTGGAGAAAATCGTCACCCAGCAGCTTCCTGACGTCGGACTCGGTCATCCCCACCGTGATGTTCGGCGTGCCCCGCCTCATATGGCAATGATCCATGCTCAATTCCAGACCTCCGGTAGATGTACCTGCCGGGCTTGGTGCGGCAAGTTCCCAGTCCAGTTCCCACAAACGTATGGTGCCATCGTTCCCGGCCGATAGCATGTAGCGCCCGTCCGGCGTGAGCCGTACGTCCCAGACGTATCTTTGATGGCCGTCGATCTGGCTTAAAAGCCTGCCATTACCGGTATCCCACACGGTGATGGTGTTGTCACGCGCGCCTGCGACGATAAACCGTCCGTCCGGGCTGAACCGTGCGGTCTCAATGGAGTGGTCCTTCTCGTCGACCGCAAGCACGCAGCTTCCCGCAGCTTCCCATAGCGTCATGCTCGGCGACCCCCACCAGGTCGCGACGACCAGCTTGCCATCGGGACTCATGCACACTGATCTTGCCGAGTTGTCGCCGATAGCCGGGATCTCACGGAAGCATTCGCCGGTGCGCAGGTTCCAAAGCCGCACTGAGTCCATCGCGGCGGACGCGCAGGTGTGGCCGTCTGCGCTGGCCCACAGAGCCTTGACGACGCGCTCGTGGCCGGAGGGCGTCCGGATGCGGCGTCCAGACTGCAGGTCCCACACCAGGATCGTCCCGTTCTCGCTGCCGAGAAGGACCCGCTGGGCATCGCCGGTGAAGGCGACCGACACGCCGTCGGCCGTGTGCGGGATTCCGGTGTACGGGAGCTTTAGCTTGTGCAGTTCTTCTCCCGTGCGTACCGAGTACACCCCGACGTGCCCGAAGTCCATGCCGCAGACGACCCGTTCCCCGTCGGGGCTGATGTCCACACCGTCAACCATCTTGCTGACCTGTATCTCGGCTAGCTGCTTGCCAGCCGCGAGGTCCCACAAGAAGGCGCTGGACCCACAAGCCGAGACCGCGACGCGGGCGTCCGCGGACATGCTTACCGTGCGGGCTCCACGCCCCCCGTCGCCCTGGCCGGACAGTACACGGGTGGTCCACGCTGCTCGCAGCCCGGTTCGGGGAAGGTGATGGCCAAGAATTCGCCACGCCCCGAGCACCCTGGGATCCCGCTCATGTCCAGGAGTCCCCCGTGCCCGCGACAGCAGCGTGTGCGCCGTGCCGTAATCCCCGGCGGTGATGGCCTCCACTGACCGCCTGACCAGGTCGCGGACCTCGGCGCCGACGCGACTGACCTCGCGTGTGGGACGCGGCCGGCTGAGGTGCAGCGGTGCCAGATAACCAGACGCTGGTTGTAGAGACCAGGTGCGCAGCGTGTTATCGAAGCCGACTGATAGCCCGGAACCACCATCCGGGGAAACCCATACGGCGGCGACCGCCGCAGTATGCCCGCGCAGTGTGCGCAGGCACCGGCCTGCCCGGAAGTCCCACAACCGCACAGCATCGCCGCCGGACAGCATCAACCGCCCGTCGTCGGAGAACGCCAACGCCCGTGAGTAGTCCGTCGCGCCGATGATCTGCCGCACGCACTGGCCGCTGTGCAGGTCCCACACCCCAATGCGGTGATCGTTGCTGACAATTACCGCAGAGCCTCCGTCCGGGGTAAAGGCCAGTGCCCGCACGAGGAAGTCCAGTTCGGTGATAAGCCTGTCCATCTTCTTTGCGTGGTCCACGTGCCGTACCCTGAACTGCCGTCCATGGTGGCTTCCCAACACGACAAGCGACTGGGACCCGTCGGCGTCGGACGCCTGCTGGCCAAGGTAGAAGAACTCCTCCCGCTCCTGCGGGTCGCTGCCATAGCCGATTACACGGGATTCCGCGTAATCGGCGGGGCAATCCTCCTCGCTGAAGGTGTGCAGATGCTCGCCTGAACGGGTGTCCCACAGCTCGGTCCGGCGGTTGCTCGCGGCCGTTATGAGCCGAGTGCCGTCCCTGGTGAAGCGCGCACTCTTCCGGTAGTCCCGGTCGCTGCCAGGGTTCTCGGGGACGGAGTGCCACTGCGCTCGCACTGTATGGTCAAGGCCGATGCCGCCAGTTCCGCCTGACTCCAGCACCCGGAGCGCCGCTTGGACCTCGGGCTCGGCGGGATCGGTGCGGATAAGATCATCCAGATCCTGCCGTGCAGACTCAGCGTCTCCGCGTTCCAAGTGGATCTGGGCGATCATGAGCCGTGCCAGCCAGGAATCGCCCGCCTCCCGCCGGACGGCCTCAACCTGGGCCAGCAGGTCCTCGTCGGTGATCTTCCCGGCCCGCCAACGCAGCAGCCCGGAGCTGTAGGTCGCTTCCAGGTGCCGGGGATCGGCGCTCAGGGCGGCCTGGAACTCAGCCTCCGCTGCGGCCTCCTCGCCGAGGTCGAGGAACGATAGTGCCCGGTTGTTGTGCTCTGCCGCACGAAGCTCTATGTCGCCTGGCCACAGGAGCGGGGATCCCAGCGGAGCGAACGCGTCATGCAGTGCCGAAAGCTCCTCGGCAACCTCGGCCATTGACCCTAGCCTGCCGTCGACTCCCCGGCTCAGGCAGCGCTCCAGCAGGCTCGCCAACACCGGTGGGACGGATGGCGGGCCGGGTTCATACGGGCCATTCCTGAGCAGTTCCGCCAGGGCCGCCCCTGCGGCTGCACCGGCTCGCCAGGTGACCCCGCCAGTGAACATCTCCAACACCGACACCGCAAAACTGTAGACATCCGACCTCTGGTCCACGGGTCGGCCCGAAGCCTGTTCCGGCGAGGCATATGCCGTGGTCATGCCCACGCCAGCGGAGGGGGCGGCTCCCGTGGCCCTGGCCAGTCCGAAATCGGTGATTTTCGCGTCGCCCGCGTCACCGTCTTCGAGCAGCACGTTCGCCGGCTTGACGTCGAGGTGAAGCACGCCATTGCTGTGCGCATGCTCAAGCCCAAGTGCCATCTGTGCGGCGATCCGGAGGATTCGCGCCGTGGCATCGTCAGGTGTGCCAGCGTAAAGAGTGCGTCTACTGATCTGCTCATGCAGGGTGCCGCCGGGGACGTACTCGGCGAACAGTCGCGGGATGCCGTCCAGCACGCGCACATAGTGGCACCCACAGACGGCGGGGTGCAGGCTGAGGGACACCCATGTCTGCGCCTCGGCGACGAACTGGTCGACATCGCGGGGGGTGGCGAACAGCTGCGGCTGCGGCGACTTCACCGCGAGGTTGATCCCCCACCCCCAGTGCCGCACGAGGTACACCTGGCCCATCCCGCCCTGACCAAGCACACGAACTACCTCGTATCGGTCATCGATGACGTCTCCGGCCCGCCAAGTGGTCACCCGCATATTCCATCACAAGCCCGCAAAGGCCGATCCCGGACACCGCGCACTACTATCAAGCGCGGCAAGGGGAGGGAGCGCAGATGGCGACCGTGGAAAGAGTACTGATCCTCCACGGGGGAGACCGGCCAGCGGCTGACGAGATCGGCCGGATAATCTACAGACTCGAACAGGCCACCGGGACTGACCTCATAGGTGTGCGGATAACTCCCTTCGGACCCGGATTTGGCCAGCCTGACGAGTCGATCGCCCAGGCCCTGGTCGTCCGGCTTGAATACGAGGGCGACCTCTCAGGCGGGGCGCTGGAACGGACGACCGTGCAAACGTTCAGCCTGGACGGCGCGCGCCGGGTCGTGGCGGCGGTGGTGATGGCAGAAGAGCGCAATCCCTGGGTAAAGGATCTCATCGCCAAGCACCTAGAAAAAATCGACTTGCTCGGAAACGCTGTGGCTTGGCAGCCAGGTTGGGCGATGCTCAGCAGCGAGCCGGCCGTCTCCTTCGTGGCCTGTGCCGCCGAGTAGCCCGGGGGAATCTCACCCCCGGGCCCTCACAGAACCGTACGTAACAGTCGCCCGTTATACGGCTCTTGTCGCTCTGGTCACCAGACCGTGGGAGCGTGGGTGACCCACGCCCAGTGGGCGAAAGCCCTCGGGCGTTTCTGAACGGCTCTGTTCCATGCCGACCGGGCTTTCCTCTTGCCCCGCAACCGTTTGTACTTTCGACGGACCCACCGCAGCAGGTAGGCGTTGATACGTTCCAGGAGGGGATACAGGGCCGATCGGTAGAACGCCCCGTAATAGTTCATCCAACCCCGTACGATCGGGTTCATCCAATCGGCGAGGTCCGCTTCGGTTAGGCATGTGCGATGGTGCAGCCGCCAGGACCGCACCTGGGCACTGATCTTCTTCAGGGCCTGGCTACTGATCGCCGGCAGGAACGACAGGAACATCGCTCCTTCCTTTGTTCGCGCGGAGCGTCTCCGGAAGCTGTAGCCGAGGAAAACGAACTCGGTGTGCTCGGATGAATCTGCACGCCGGTTGTCGTCCTGACAGTAGACGATCCGGGTCTTCTCCGGGTGTAGAGCAAGCCCAACCCCAGTCATCCGTTTCGTGATCTCGGCCAGCACGTATTTAGCTTGCCGTTCACTGACGCAGTGCACGACCACGTCATCCACGTAACGCTCGAACCGGACGACCGGGAACACCTTGGCCATCCACGCGTCGAACGCGTAATGGAGAAACAGATTAGCCAGGACCGGTGAAATCGCGGACCCTTGCGGGGTACCACGATCTCTTTCCTGTAGCACGCCGTCGGGTAGTTGCAGTGGCGCCTTCAACCAGCGTCCCACATACAACAGAACCCAGGGCTTATCAGTATGCGCGGTGACTGCTTTTAGTAGCAGTTCCCACGGAACCGTGTCGAAGAACTTCCGGATGTCCAGATCGATCACCCAGTCGTTCTGCCAGCACCGCCTACGGCAAACAGCTACCGCGTCGACCGCCGACCGCCCAGGCCGGTAGCCATACGAGTCAGGGTGGAAGATCGGTTCGACCCGCGCTTCCAGCTCCCGCGCTGCCACCGTCTGCGCGATCCGGTCCGCGACCGTGGGCACGCCTAAAACCCGGACGCCTCCCCCAGTCCTGGGAATTTCCACCGCACGCACCGGAGGCGGAAAGTATGTTCCCGACGACATTCGATTCCAGATCTTGTACAGATTGTTCTTCAGATCCTGCTCGAAGTCCGCCAGGGACACCGCATCCACGCCCGGGGCACCCTTGTTCGCTTTCACCTTCTCGTACGCCTCCCAGACAGCCCGCTTCGAAATCATGAACGGCTTGCCCAGTGCTTTCAACTCATCCACGCGACTCCTCCCAACCACAAGGCTGGTTGATCGAGTAAACCAGTCACGAACGACCCGACCCCTTCGCTCCACCCCTATTACAGGAGCTTCGCCACTACTACGAGTCGGTCCGCCAGCGCGATCGGCAACGGTACTCAGTTCCTCACGGCTTCGGGCCGCCCGGAACGCTCCCTCTCACCCGCCCCAGCAGCGGCGGGTAGTTTCCTCACACGCCTTCTCCCGTTCCGCACGAAAGCCGCAGGTCGGGCTCGCGTCGCCTGTATGCCGGACACCGCCTGGCCAGTAAACTGGTCCCCGCCAGACTCATCCCGGGATCGCATTGACACCCCGGTTTCGATGTCGCCTTCTAATTTTCGACACGTCATCAGCGATTCGCTTTCGCTCGCCTTCCCGACCCCCACCTGACATCTCGAATGGATGCCTTTTCCCCATCGTTCACCACAACAGTCTTCAGCTAATGCAGCATGAGGTGGTTTGAAGCCTCCCCCAGCAGAGCGACTCCGAAGGGCCAAACCTTCATCTTCCGTACAGCATCGCCGCAAGACAGATATTCCTACATATTCCTGTCCTTTCGCGTTCGGGACACAACAATGCCACGTAGCCTAGGTTGATCTTGATGGTGGCTGGACCCGATGGATGTGGATGGTCGGTGGACGCTGGTGGCGGATGCTGGCCGGTTCGTGGGGTTTCTTGACCCGGTACTGGTTGTGGCGGGCGCGTTTGACCGCGCGGGGGCAGGTGCGTTCGCGTCGGGTGGGGATCAGGAGAGCGGCGATCCGGGCGAGGTGGGTCGGTAGCTGGTCAGCCCAGTCCTGAGCCTCGATCCACCGACGCGGTTGCCGCTAAATGTTGGTTGAACATTTCTGTATTGGGGTGGTGGGGCGGGCGTGAGGGAGTCGCCGATCACGTGATCGGCTTGCTCCGAGGGTGAGGGTTCGAGGTGGAACGGGGATTGTGGCCTGTGGTCGGGCCGCCTGGTTTCGGCTGGTGGGGTGTGGTCAGCCGGGTGCCGGCTGGACGGCGGTGAACAGGTTGTCGAACGCCGCCTGCCAGGGCCAGTACTCGGGCAGGTGTAGGTGGATGGTGCGGGCCCGGTGGGCGAGGCGGGCCGCGACGGTGATGATCCGGGTCCGGATGGTGGCGGGTCTGGCGGTCGACCAGGTGCCCGCGGCGAGGTGTCCGGCGGCGCGGGTGAGGTTGTGCGTGATCGCGGCGCAGGTCAGCCAGGCGTCGTTGGCGCTGAAGTGTCCGGAGGGCAGGTGGGCGAGGGGCCCGGTGATCAGGTCGGCGTTGACGTGCTCGATGATCGCGTGTTGCCGGTGCTGGGCTTCGGCCTGGACGAGGGTGTACGGGCTGTCGGTGAACACGGCGTGGTACCGGTAGGTCGGCAGGAGTTCGTCCTGGCCGGGGATCTGTTGCGGGTCGTCGCGGCGGACGCGGCGCACGATCAGCCGGGCGGTCGCCTCGTGTCGGGTGCCGGCGAACGCGGTGTACGTGGTTTCGGCGATCTGCGCGTCGGAGATCCACCGGCCGGCGTCTTCGTCCCAGACGGCCTGCGGATAGGTGATGTCGACCCACTGGTCGGCGGCGATGCCGTCGCACGCGGCGCGGATCTTCGGGTCGATGCGGCAGGTGACCGAGAACCGCACGCCACGACGCCGGCAGCCGCTGATCACCGTCTTGGCGTAGAACGCCGAGTCCGCTCGCACCATGATCTCCCCCGAAGCGCCGCATGCCCGGGCGGTCGTGATGGCCTCGGCGATCATGGTGGCGGCGCCCCGGGCCGAGCCGGCGTTACCCGACCGCAGCCTCGTGGCGGCGATCACCGGCGCGGACAGCGGGGTGGACAGCGTCGCGACCAGGGGGTTGTAGCCGCGCAGGTAGACGTTGTAGCCGCCGACCTTGGCGTGGCCGAACCCGATGCCCTGCTTCTGCTTGCCGTACACCCGCCGCAGCATGGAGTCGATGTCCACGAAGCACAGGGTGTCGGCGCCGGTCAGGATCGGTGCCCGGCCGGTCAGACCGATCAGGGTGTCGCGGGCGGCGGCCTGTAACTGCCGTACGTGCCCGTGGGTGAACGTACGCAGGAACGACCCGAGTGTCGACGGCGCGTACACGCCGCCGAACAGCGACCGCATGCCGCCGTGCCGGGCGATGTCGAGGTCGTCGATGCTGTCCGCGCCCGCGAGCATCCCGGCCACGATCGTGGCGACCTTGCCGGCCGGGTTCGCGCCCTTGTCCGTCGGTAGCCTGACCCGGTCTGCGACCGCGTCGTGCAGACCGGCCTGCTCGGCAAGGCGCATCACCGGAACGAGACCGGCACACGACACCAGATTCGGATCGTCGAACGTCGCGCGCACCACCGGCGCGTCCTGGCGTATTCTCACCTGCGAGGTGCCCTCTCGAACCGAGTGATAGAAGCGTCAGAACTCCTATCCTTCCAGTTCAGAGGGCACTTTCTGTAGCCGGAGTCCTGCCGGTCAAACCTTCATCGGTGGATCGAGGCTGAGTTCGCTGCTCGCGTAGAAACGGTCCTCGCCGCAGGAGGCGCAACTCCGGACCGAGAGTGGCGGGTCGCGCTGGCGCTCGCGAGGTACCTGGTCCGTGCGCAGCGGCGTGCGACTCCCTTCGGGTTGTTCTCGGGGGTGGCGGCCCTGCGGTTCGACACGGTGGCTGCGGTGGTGCCAGCAGGGCAGCCGGCGATCCGGGTACGGCCAGACGCGAGCTGGCTCGCGTCCCTGATCGCGCGCCTTGAAGCTGAGCCCGACGTGCGCCGCCGTCTGCCAGTGCAGGCGAACAACCTGGCGCTGGTGAACGGGCCCCGGATCGTCGTGGCGCGCCGGCCGCACACTTCGGCAAGTGCGGAATCGACCTCAGTGAGGAACACCGCAGCGGTACGGCTGGCGGTATCGCTCGCCGGTGCCCCTGTGCCGTGGGATGAACTGGTCGACACGGTCGCTGCCGCGTTTCCAGGCTCCCCACGCGCGTCCGCTGACGCAATGGTTGCCGGCCTGGTGGGCCACGGCGTGTTGATCTCCGCTCTCCGACCACCATCGACGTGCGCAGACCCGATCAGGCATGTCCTGGACACCCTCGATGCGGCGTTCGACGGTGATCTTGAGGGACAGCGAGCCCTTCGGGTCGAGCTGCGCTCGCTGCATGGTCGTCTCGGTGGTACCAGCGCAGGTAGCGCGACGTACCTTCGTGGGCTCGCCGACCGCATGCGCAGCGTGGCAGCGGCCACCCAGCCGCTCGCGGTGGATCTTCAGCTCGCGAATCGGATCACCCTGCCGGAGCAGGTCGCCGCCGAGATCGCCGCATCGGTCGAGGTGCTACGACGGCTGACGCCAGATCCGGCGGGACGGCCCGAGTGGCGCGCGTACCGTGCCCGGTTCGTCGACCGCTACGGGATGACGGCGGTGGTGCCGCTGGATCGGCTGGTAGATCCGCTGGTCGGGTTGGGTTTCCCAGAACACTTCGGCACTGTGGCCGACGCGCCTGCGGCTCCACTGTCGGGCCGTGACGAGCGCCTGCTCGCGATGGCTCAGGAGGCATTGATCGACGGCGCTCGTGAGGTGGTCCTCGATGACACGGCCGTCGACTGGCTCGCCGGTACTAACCGGGTCACGGGACCTGTCAGCCCCCACGTCGACGTCTCGGCAGAGGTCCGCGCGGTCTCGCTGGAGGCGCTGACAAAGGGACAGTTCACTGTCGCGTTGACCGGCATGGGCCGCTCGGCGATGGCGACGAGCGGACGCTTCCTCGACGGGCTGCCCTACGCCGATCGGGAGTTGATGCGCCGAGAGTTCGCCCGTCTTCCTGTCGCGGTGGCCGGGGCAATGCCGGCGCAGCTGAGCTTCCCGCCGCGCAAGCTGCACAGCCAGAACGTGCTCAACTCTCCGCAGGTACTTCCATGGATGGTCAGCCTGGCTGAGCACCGGCCCGTGGCCGAGAACGTGATTGGCCTCGACGACCTCGGTGTGACTGCCGGTCGTGATCGGCTGGTCCTGGTGTCGATGTCGCGGCGGCAGGTGGTGGAGCCGACAGTGGCGCATGCCGCCGCCTTACACACGATGCCGCTGCTCGGCCGGTTTCTCCTGGAGCTGCCTCGAGCCACGGATGCTCGAATGAAGCCGTTCGACTGGGGTGCGGCTTCCTGCTTGCCGTTCCGACCCGCGCTGAGGTACGGCCGCGTCCTCCTGGCGGCGGCCCGGTGGCGCGTCGATCCGACGGCCCTGCCCGGTGCGAACGCAGGCGATGGCGAATGGTTGACCGCTTGGGAGGCGCTCCGGAGGAGGCTGCGGCTGCCGCCATGGGTGCAGGTCGGCAACGGTGACCAGAGGCTTCGGCTCCACCTCGAACAGTCCATGGATCTTGCCCTGCTGCGTGCCCACCTGGACGCCAGCGCAGGACCGGCAACCGTGGTGGACGCAGCGAGCCCAGAGGACTTCGGTTGGCTCTCCGGACGCGCCCACGAGATCGTCGTGCCCGTCGCCTCGAGGGCTGCGCCCGCTGCCTCGCCGGCCGCGCTTACCGCGCGTGGCACCTGGCCGCCACCTGCTACGCCCGAGCCGCTCGCACCGGGTGCCAGTGGCCTGCTGTCCGCTTCGGTGGCCGTCGACCCCGCGACGGTGGAGCTGGTCTTGACCCGAGGGCTGCCCGCGCTGTTCGCCGACTGGCCCAAGCCACCGCTGTGGTGGTTCGTGCGCATGCGACGCCCCACCCCGCATCTTCGACTACGACTGCACACCGATAGCTACGGCGACGCGGCGGTACGGGTCGGGAGGTGGGTCACCGGGCTCCGACAGCAGCGTCTTGCCGGCGGCTGGAGCCTGGACGCTTACCATCCCGAGTCCGGCCGGTATGGCTACGGCACCGCGCTGGTAGCGGCCGAGGGACTTTTCGCCGCCGACTCCACCGCGGTGTTGGCTCAGCTCGTAGCGCAGCCCGAGTCTGGGATCGATCGGCAGGCACTGACCGCCCTGAGCATGGTCGACCTGGCTACCTCGATGCTCGGCAGCCGCACCGTCGGATGCGAGTGGCTGGTGGCGCGCCCCGAGCAAACCGGGCAGGCACCGATCCAGCGAGACGTGCTGCGGCAAGCGGTCACCCTCGACCCGAACGAACTTCCGGAGCCCATCCAGCATGCATGGCAGGAACGCTCCAGGGCCGCAAACCGGTACGCCGCCGAACTGTCCGCCGTCGCCGGCCCGCTCACCCCCGCCTCGGTGCTCGCGTCGCTGATACACCTGCACGTCGTTCGTGCTCTCGGTCCCGACGAAGACGCCGAACAGCTCACGTATCGGTTGGCCCGCCATGTCGCGCTGGCGGCGGTGCGCCGCCGGGTTCGCGCCGTAGGAGCATCCCGATGACCGGAGCACCGCTGAGGACGCCGTTGCTACGAGCGGCAGAGGCGATGGCCGCGTGTATCACCGACACCCTGACGGAGCCGCCGTCCCCGGATTTCGCAGCTGACGACTACGGGCCACGCAGTACCCGCTGGTACGCCCAGTCGCTGTCCCGGGGTGCCGCCGGGGTGGCACTCCTACACGGGGTGCGAGCGCAGACAGGACACGGTGGATGGGAACCGGTGCATGCGTGGCTGCGCCGCGCGACCGCTGACACGCTGAACAACGGCAGCGGAGCCGGACTCTGGTTCGGCGCACCCGCTGTCACCCACGCGCTGACCATCGCCATGCCGCACTCCCGCCCAGCAGCCTTGGACGCGCTTGATCATGCCCTCGATGACCTGGTGGAACGCCGCCTGGCCGCTGCCACGGCACGCCTCGCGGCGCGTGCCCGGCCCTCGCTGCCGGAGTTCGACCTCGTACGTGGGCTGACCGGCCTGGGAGCCTACCTGCTGCGCCGCGCCCCGCAGGGACATCTGCTCCGGCGGGTGCTGGCGTACCTGGTCCGACTCACCGAGCCGGTACGCACTGACGATGAGGCGGGCCGACTCGCGCCGGGGTGGTGGAGCGCAGACCCCGCCGACCGCGAAGGCCCGGAGCAGGGCGGACATGCCAACTTTGGCATGGCGCACGGCATCGCCGGCCCATTGGCTCACCTGGCCCTGGCCATGCGGCAGAACATCCAGGTGCCGGGGCAGACGGAGGCGATCCGCCGGATCTGCACGTGGCTCGACTGCTGGCAGCAGACCAGCCCTGCGGGACCGTGGTGGCCAGAGAAGATCACCGTCGCGGAGTTGCACGCCGGGAGACCCTCCATGAGCGGACCGGTACGGCCGTCCTGGTGCTATGGCACCCCCGGCGTCGCCCGCGCCCAGCAGCTAGCCGGGATCGCTCTCGACGACGCCGCCCGGCAAGAGGCGGCGGAAGAGGCCCTGACCCGCTGCCTGGCCGATCCCGTCCAACTCAGCCGGATCGTCGATCCGTCGCTGTGTCACGGCTGGGCGGGGCTTGCCGCTACGGCCTGGTACGCCGCCGACGACGCCCGCACCACCAGCCCGCACAACCAGCTGCCCGAGATCGTGCGCCTGCTGGTCCGGCACGCCACGGACACCACCCCGACACGGTCCGGCTTGATCACAGGCCCCGCCGGAATCGCCCTCACCCTGCACACCGTCGCAACCGGCACCGACGTCCGCTGGGCCACCAGCCTGCTGATCAACTAGACGAGGAGAGCATCGTGGATCTCGATTCCGAACCCGACAACGAGCCACCCGGCGTGGCGCAGGTGAGCCGATGGCGCCAGATCAACCTAACGTTCTCGGACTGGCAGAGCGCTGAGGATTACGCCGCAACGCGGCTCGCCCCTGAGCTCACCGGTGCCGAAGACCACCGGGCAATCACCGCCTTCTGGTTCATCCGTAAGCGCGAGACGTGGCGGCTGCGGCTTCTGCCCGGGGACGGGCTCTCCCAGGTCTACGCCCTTCTCGCTGCCATCACCGACGACGACCGCATCCGCGGTGTCACCGAGCCCATCTACCGGCCCGAGGCATACGCCTTCGGTGGGGACCAGGCAATGACGATCGCTCACACCCTTTTCCACGCGGACAGCCGCTACATCCTCGGCCATTTCGCCACCACCGGCGGCGCCCATCGGCGTGAACTCGGCGTCCTGCTCGCCACTCGCCTCATGCGCGCCGCCGGACTGGAGTTCTCCGAGCAGGGCGACGTCTGGCGGCTTCTCGCCTCGCGCCGGCACGAGCCGAGCGCCCCCGCGCCGAGCCCACGGCTGATCGCGGCGGTGCAGCGTCTGATCACCGCAGCCGACGATGCGGTTGGAAGCCCGCTGGCCGTCACCCCGCGTTGGCCGAAAGCCCACGTCCAGGCGGGCGCGGACCTCGGCTTCCTCGACCGGCACGGCGCGCTGACCCGTGACCTACGCGAGGTGCTGACTCACCACCTTCTGTTCCTGTTCAACCGGCTCGGCATCTCCGCCGCAGATGCCTGGCTGCTCGCGACGGCGGCCGTGACCGTCACCTTCCACCACCCGTTCGACACCCCATCCGGCTATCAACCCGCCACCAAGATCGACAGTAGGGTCAACGCAGTGAACACTTTCCCCACCGCACCGGAAACGTCGAGTGCCGCGACGCTGCGCGAACAACTCGCCAGCACGCTCGAACAGCGCGGCCACATCCGCTCGGCACCCGTCGCGCACGCATTCCGTACGGTCCCCCGCGAGCAGTTCCTCCCCGGCGTCGACCTGGAAACCGTCTACACCCGCCGCCAGATCGTCACCAAACGGGACCCGACCGGTGCCGCGTTGTCATCAGCGTCAAGCCCCAGCCTCGTCGCGGACATGCTCGAACAGCTCGCACCCCAACCCGGCCACCGCGTCCTGGAGATCGGCGCGGCCACCGGCATCAACGCCGCCCTACTCGCCGAGCTGACCAGCCCCGGCGGCACGGTCGTCACCATCGAACTCGACCAAGACCTCGCCGACGGCGCCCGCACCGGCCTCGACCGCGCCGGCTATAACACCGTGAAGGTGATCTGCGGCGACGGAGCCCTCGGCGAACCCGACCAGGCGCCCTACAACCGGATCATCGTCACCGCCGGAGCCTGGGACATCTCCGCCGCCTGGTGGGAACAACTCGCCGACCACGGCCGCATCGTCGTGCCCCTGCGCGTGCACGAGAGCGGTCTGACCCGATGCTTCGCCTTTGACCGCATTAGCCCCCACCAGCTCGTCAGCACCACGACGCCGCTGGTCTGCGGATTCGTCCCCATGCGCGGCAGCACCGAACACACCGACCACCACGTACGCCTCGACACCGACGTGGTCCTAAAACTCGACACCACCGACCAGCCCGACCGCGCCGCCCTCGCCAGCGCCCTCAGTCACCCCCGGCTCGAACGCTGGACCGGCATCCAGGTCACCGACGACGACCCCATCGGCCACCTCGACCTGTGGCTGCTCGTACACGCCAACCGGCCGTTCGGTCGCCTCGGCGTAGGGGACACCGCCCGCACCAGCGGCCTGGTCACCCCCGCCTATCGGTGGGCCGGTGCCGCCATCTACCACGGCGGCACAATCGCCTACCTCGCATTCCAGGACGCGGGCGACGGCCACCACGAAGTCGGCGCGATTGCCCACGGACCGGATGCCACCACGCTCGCCACCGACCTGACCAACCTGCTCGACCGATGGGACGCTGCGGGCCGCCCTAACCAGCCCACCGTCACCGCCCACCGCGCAGGAACCCGAACCGCCGACCATGGCGACATCAGCCGATCCGACACCATCCTCACGATCGCCTTCTGACTGCATCCACGCCGGGACGGTGCCATGCCCTGTCCCGCCCCGGCGACCCGGGACGAGCGCAGCTGAGACGTCACGCACGACCGGGACGGACATCGTTGCCACCATGCGGCCCTTCCGCAGCAGATGAGGACGCCATGACTCCGTCTCTTGCCGCCACCATCGCGGCCCGCTTCCCTCTCGTCGCCCGTAAACGACCGCCCGCCAAACCCCTGGACGCTCGGGTAGACCGACTCGTCAGGCTCGCCGAGACCGCACACTGCGAGAGTGATCCGGACAAGGCGTCCATGGTGTTCAACGGGGCGGCCCTCGTCGCCTCCGACTGCGGCGACCCCAATCTTGCCCGCGCCTGGTGCCGCCGCCACGCGAGCATCTACCTCAACCGAGCCCCGCTGAACGGCTACACGGCCCGCTTCGCTCTCGAACCAGTCGTCAACCTCGCTCGCCTGCGCATTCGGGACGGCGACGGCGACGGCGCGTACCGCCTACTCACCCACCTGTACACGGCCATCGTCGGCGGCAGCCCCGCTCTACTGGACGACCTGGAAATACACCCTCGACAACTACCCGCCGATCCCGAACAACTCAATCAGATCATCAAATGGCTGCGCGGCACCCTGCTCTCCGACGGAACCCGGGCCCTCACCCTTGCCGGACGGTGGGACGACGCCGTGTCCCATATACGTCGATACGACGGGATCGAGCCAACCCTCCTTGATGGACGACAAGTCGCGATCGTCGCCCATCTCCTGCAAGACGAAGAGCTGACAGCAGCGGCACTCCTCACGGCCACCAAGATCGAGACGCCCTGGGAGCAAGCGGTGCGTGGGCTCCTCAACACCTGGCAGGGGTTGGCCGTAGAGACGGTCGCCGTCGACCACGCTGACCTCATCAATCGAGTGTCAGCCGTACCGCGAACTCCCGGTCTCGCAGTATTCCGCGTTCGCCTCGGATTGACGGCCCTGGACCTCTCGGTGGGCTTGCCATCCGAGGTCGCACATGGACTGATCAAACAGCTGGTGGCGGATGCTATCCACGAAGAGGACGCGAACGCAGCGCGTGACCTCATCAGTCACTCGGCTGTGGCGGCCGAACATCAAGGGACGCTACGCCCCTTGATGAAGGCGAGCGGGTTAGACCAAGGCTACCTTCCAGCCACGGCGAGTGATCCGCTTTCCGTAGCGCTCGACCTGGCCGAAACCGTGATGGGTGCGGCTCTTCTGGAGTGAGGCGGTGATTGCCTATGGTCGCGGAGTGGTTGCGGGGAGTGGTCGCGGGGGTGTTTGGGTCGGTTGGAAGGTTGAAGGGCTCCTTCTCGTAGGTTGATGGGTGGTCTAGATCCACAACCGAAGAAGGAGCCCGGGTGTCAGGGTACGTGGTGGCGGGGGCGTTCGACCGGTCGCGGGAGTGTTTCGAGGAGTTGGTGGAGGGGTTGGCCGGCTCGGACAGTGACGGGTTGACGCACGCCGAGTTGGAGGACCGCCTCGCGGTGCGGGGTCGTGAGCTGCTGCGGTTGTTGTTGCAGGACCATGTGGATCTGCGGGCGGCGCGGGAGGTGCGCCGGGAACGGGTGGTCGGTGCCGATGAGGTGGTCCGTTCCCGGGTGGAGGTGGGGCATGGTCGGGGGCTGGGCACGGTGTTCGGTGCGGTGACGGTGACCAGGATGGCGTACCGGGCGTCGGGAGTGGCCAACCTGTATCCGGCGGACGCGGTGTTGAACCTGCCGGTGGAGAGGCATTCGCACGGGCTGCGCCGGTTGGCGGCGGTGGAGTCGGTACGGGGATCGTTCGACGACGCGGTCGCCGCGATCGACCGGTCGTGCGGGGTGGGTGTGGGGAAACGGCAGGTGCAGGAGTTGGCGGTGGCCGCCGCTGTGGACGTGGCCGCGTTCTACGACACCCGATCGCACCGGCCGGTCGGCGATGGCTGGCTGCTGGTGCTGTCGTTCGACGGTAAGGGTGTCGTGATGATCCCGTCCGCGTTACGGGACGCCACCGCGAAGGCCGCCGCCCGGACAGGCCGTAGGTTGACCACCCGGCTGTCGCCGGGAGAGAAACGTGGCCGTAAACGGATGGCGGAGTTGGCGGTGGTCTACGACGCGGCGCCGGTGCCGCGTACCCCGTCCGAGATCATCACCGGTGACGACGGCCGGCGTCGGCGGGGTCCGGTCGCCCAGGCCAGGTGGTTGACGGCGTCCGTGGTCGACGACATCGCCCCGGTCGTCGCCGCCGGGTTCGACGAGGCGTGTCGCCGTGACCCGCGGCAGGCGCGGACCTGGGTCGTGCTCGTTGACGGTAACCGTGCCCAGATCGACGCGGTCCGGGCCGAGGCGGACCGCCGCCAGGTGAAGGTCCACATCGTGCTGGACTTCGTCCACGTGCTCGAGTACGTGTGGAAAGCGGCGTGGGCGTTCTTCTACACCGGTGACCCCGCCGCCGAGGCGTGGGTCGGCGAGCAGGCGGTCAAGATCCTGTCCGGCAAGGCCGGGCAGGTCGCGGCCGGGATCCGTCGGCGGGCCACCCGGTACGGATACTCGGCCAGGGAACGCGCCGGCGCCGACGAGTGCGCCGACTACCTGACCCGCCACCAGCCCTACCTGGACTACCACACCGCGTTGGCTGCGGGGTGGCCGATCGCCACCGGCGTGATCGAGGGCGCCTGCCGGCATCTGGTCAAGGACCGCATGGACATCACCGGCGCCCGCTGGGGACTGGACACCGCCGAAGCCATCCTCAAGCTACGCGCCGTATCCGCCAACGGCGACTTCAACGCCTACTGGGCCTTCCACCTGCAACAAGAACACCAACGCATACACCAGAACAGATACCAGCAACAACGGGAGGGCTACACCCTCGCCGGATGACCAGCCATCACTCCAAAAGAGCCGCACCCATCTACGAACGCACGCGGCGCTTTCGCTTCTACTGCCCGTCGCTCTTGCCCGGGATCGTGCAGACCGAGTCACACACGGACACCATTCTGCGGGCCATCATGCGTAGACGTGCCATTCCGGACGACATTGACGAGGCGGTTGCGGTCAGGATGCAGCGCCAGCGATACCTACGCGGCGACCGCCGATATTCGATCATCGTCGAAGAGTCGGCGCTACGTTGCGGTATCGGCAGTGCCGACGTGTGGTCCGGGCAGCTCGGCCACTTGCTGCGTGTTTCGACGCTGCCCAGCGTGAGCCTCGGCGTGATCCCCTTTGGTGTCGGCCGCGAGGCGGCGTGGCCGGTCGAAAGCTTTTACATGTTCGACGATGCCGAGGTGAATGTCGAACTCGTCGCGGGCTATCTCACGGTGACTCAGCCCCGCGAGATCGGCTTGTACGCGCAAGCGTTCTCGGAGCTTGCAGCGCTTGCCGTATTCGGGGCACGCGCTCGCAATCTCATCTCTGAGGCCGTTGAAGCGACGGCGATGGGCGACGGCGAGCAAACCTAAGCAAGTTCATTGATGGTTACCTACCATACGTACGACGCTACTTACAGAGCGTGGGGCGGGATAGGTCGAAGCCTCGACCGGAGTCTGACGCCCATCGGAATGGGGAGGAAGCCAGTGGGAAAGCACGGCCAGGACAGCGACGGCAACAAGCCCGGCGGCTACGACCCGAACAAGATCGTCGACCCCGGCAAGACCGGGGGCGGCGGCAAGCACAGCGGCGGTAGCGGCGGCTCCGGTGGAGGCAAGAAGAAGTGATCATGGAGCAAGCTCGCCTACTCGACGAGCTGGCGGCCGCCGGGCATCTTTCGGGAGCCTGGCGGCCCCACTTCGAGCGAGTCCCGCGTCATGAGTTCGTGCCCGAGGTCGCTTGGTTCGGCTGGGACAACCGGGTGATCTCCCGCGCTGACGAGCCGGAAGCATGGCTCCATGCCGCGTACGCTGATGAGCCGATCGTGACGCAGTTCGACGACGGCAAGGTGTTGCCCGGCGGCGCACGCGGGCTGTCGCCGTCGAGTTCTCTGTCTATGCCGACGCTCGTCGCTCGCATGTTGGATGCCGCGATGATCGTCGACGGCATGCGCGTATTGGAGATCGGCACGGGTAGCGGCTGGAGCACGGCGCTGCTCGCCGACCGGCTCGGCGACGCGAACGTGACAAGCATTGAGATCGACACGACGATCTTGCGCGCGGCGCAGCAGGCGTTACGACAGGCGGGCTACGCGCCGACCACGGTCGCGGCCGATGGCACCGAGGGTTATGCCGCTCACGCTCCCTATGACCGCGTGCTCGCCACCTGTTCTGTGTACCGCGTCCCGCCCGCGTGGATCGCTCAGACCCGGCCGGGCGGGTACATCGTGACGCCATGGCGTCTCGCGATGCCGAGTGGCCTGCTCGTTCGCCTTCAGGTCAACGAGGACGGTACAGCTTCCGGGCCGTTCGTTGTCCCGGCGTGGTTCATGGTGATGCGCGACCAACGCCGGTCAACCGATGAAGTGCCCATGACCGGCCCAGCGCTTGACGGTCGTACCAGCCTCCGGCGAGGCGAGGTCTTCGGGAGCGAGTCGGCTCAGTTTGCTGTCGCCGTGCTCGTGCCGAGCTGCGACCAATGGACCGAGAGTGGCGAGGCAGGTGTGACCGTACGGCTGGACGATCTCGCCTCGGGCTCATGGGCGGCGGTCGCCTACGGCGACGAGTCCGGCACCGACTTCGCCGTCCGGCAGGGCGGTCCACGACGGCTCTGGAACGAGGTCGAGGCAGCCTACGCCTGGTGGCAGGACGCTGGTCGGCCCGAGTACACCCGGTTCGGCTTGACAGTGGACGGCACGACACAGCGCCTCTGGATCGACGAGCCGGGAACCGTTGTCGCCAACGTCTGAAGACATCAGCAGTGCTCGGGCGGACGTACCTGTCGCCCAGCGGATCTTGGCCGCAAATCATCGCCACAGCGATCGTGGCAGGATCAGCTGCGTATCTGGAGCGGCTAATCAAAACGACCATTGACGCCGGATTCCGGTGGCGGGTCGGCACCGCAGTCGGCAGGATCGGGGGAATGACCACCGAACCAGACCGGCAGGCGGTCGGCTCACTGCGGGCCGTGGCGATCGACGCGCCGGACATCGACCGCCTGGCCACCTTCTACGAACAGCTCGCCGGCTGGCGACGCCGCCCCACCGGTGACGATGACGACGACTGGATCACCCTCGTCACCGACGACGGCTGGCGGATCGGGCTGCAACAGGCCGTCGACCACGTACCGCCGGACTGGCCCGGCCAGGACCGTCCGCAGCAGGCCCACCTCGACTTCCAGGTGTCGGACATCGACGCGGCGGCGGACCGCGCCCAGCAGATCGGCGCCAGCCTGCTGCAACGCAACGAACGGTGGCACACCCTCGCCTGCCCGGCCGGCCACCCGTTCTGCCTGTGTCTGAAAGCCGACGAGCCGCAAACCACCCTGGCGGGCGTCATGCTCGACTGCCCCGACGCCAAGGAGCTGAGCCACTTCTACGCGGGGCTGCTCGGCAAACCGGTGACCTACGAGGGGGACGGCATCGCCATGATCGGCGAACAGGGCGCGCAACCCGTGCTGTTCCAGCAGGTCGAGCAGTACGCCGCGCCCCGCTGGCCGGATCCGGCGTACCCGCAGCAGATCCACCTCGACGTGCAGGTCCAGGACGTGGACGCCGCCGAACGAGCCGCCCTCGCCATCGGCGCCACCCGGCTGGACGGTGCCGGCCCCGGCTGGCGCGTCTACGCCGACCCCGCCGGCCACCCGTTCTGCCTCGTCTGGGCGGCCTGACCAGGCGAAATGATCACGACAAGCTGGCGTACCGCTGTCACCATCAGGCCATGGCCCGGCATCACCGACGCCAACATCCTTCGATGAGGGAGGAAGCCATGGCCGACATGTACGGCGACCGCCGCGAGCCGGCCGGTCCGCGTACCGACGACGTAGCTCAGCCCCGGCGTGGTCGGCAGCCGGTCACCCTGCCGGACTGGATCCGCGACCCGGAGCCGGTCCGGGCCACCTGGCGGCAGCGGGCGACGCTGGCCGCGCTGCGCCTGCCCGGCGGACCGAGGGTCCGCCGGGCCTGGTGGCGCTGGCAGCAGCGGCAACGGCTGCACCGCCGGTTTCCGATCCTGACAGCGTTGATCGCGGTGCCGCTGGCCTTCGTCGCGATCATGGCGCTGCTGTCGCTGGTCTACTGGCTGTGGGCCCGGATGTGGGTCATCCCGTAGGCCCGACCGGCCGCCACTACTCGCAGGCGACGCCGTCGCCGTCGCGGTCCAGGCCGTAGACGTCCTGTCCGACGACCCGCACCGGCCCGCGGACGTACGCCGGACCGTTGCCGCTGCCGCCGGCACAGTCGACATCGCTGGCGAACGGCACGCAGGCACCGGTGTAGCTGGGGTGGCACTGCTGGGCGACCTTGGTGCCGACCAGCACCACCTTGGTGACCGGCTTCTTCGCCACCTTCTCGCTGACCAGTTCCTTGGCGGTCTGCACCCCGTCGGTGTAGGTCACCCGGTAGGTCAGCGTCTTTACGCCGGTGACACCGGCGGTCTTCACCTTCGTCTTGCCCTTGGCGAGACTGGGGTCGTCGACCCGCTTCTCCTTGAAGGGGATCTCGCGCGTCTCGGTCACCGTTTTCGTCTCCACCTTCGGCTGCGCAACGCTCGGGGCGGCGGCCGTCGGGGTCGGGGTCGGGGAGGCGGTCGGGCTGGCCGAGGCAGAGCCGCGTGCCACGGCGGAGGTGGGCGGTGCCGACCGGTCGCCGTCGGCGCCGCTTCCGCTGAGCGCGGTGAGGTTGTCCCCGGTGGCCTGCGGCTCCGAGGAGACCAGGCCGGCCAGGAACGAGCCGCCGCCGCAGAGCAGGACGAAGACCGCCAGACCGACGCCGAGGTAGGCGGCGGCCTTCTGGCCGGGGCCGAGCCGCCCGGCACCGGTGGTGGGCAACGGACGCTGGTTGATGTCGCGCGCTGGATAGGTCACCGGCGAAGTGTGCCGGTCGGCATCGATGGCTCACAGCAGTCGAAGAGGGACAGTTTTCCGCGACCAGGTCATCGGAGATATCCGATCATCCTCTCTCGGCGGCCGTCTCGCTCAGTCCAGCTCGGACTCAGCGGTGGTGGTGGATGCCCGAACCGGCAAGGTGACTTCAGCTCAAATACGGCCAGGGTGCATGGACCTGCACCGGGATCGGACGGGTTTCGGTAGTACCGTCACCGAGCTGGCCCAGGTCGTTCAGGCCCCAGGCGACCACGGTGTAGTTGGGCTGCAGGGCCAAACTGTGATAGCCGCCGGCAGCGATGGCTCTGATCTGGAACAGGAATTGCGTGCAGGGAGCCGCCTGCCCCACCGCACACACCCGCACCGGAGTGGTTCGGCTCTCGTAGGTGCCGTCACCAAGCTGGCCGTCACCGTTAGCGCCCCAGGTGAGCACACCGCCGCTGCTGAGCTGCGCCATGCTGTGGTTCCCGCCGGCGCTGATGTGTCGAATCCCGTACAGGAAGCGGTCGCATGGCGCGGTCTGCCCCATCGCGCACACCCGCACCGGGGTAAGGCGGCCTACGGCGGTGCCGTCACCAAGCTGACCATCACCGTTGTTCCCCCAGGTCACGGCGCGGCCGTCGCCGAGCAGCGCCATGCTGTGGGTGTCGCCACCCGCCATGGCCTTCACCGCGTTCAGGAACCGGGTGCAGGGCGCGGTCTGCCCCACCGCACACACCCGCACCGGGGTGAGCCGCTCCTCGACAGTGCCGTCACCGAGCTGGCCAGAACCGTTCGGCCCCCAGGCAACGGCAAGCACGCTGTCCACCGCCGCCAAGGTGTGGCCCCCGCCGGTCGCGATTGACCTGACTCCAGTCAGAAACTGGCTGCAGGGCGCGACCTGACCCACCGCGCACACCCGCACCGGGGTGAGGCGTTGGTCGGTGGTGCCGTCACCAAGCTGGCCGTAGAAGTTCCAGCCCCAGGCGACCACGGTGCCATCGGTCAGCTGGGCAACACTGTGAAGATCCCCTGCCGCCAGGCTTCGGACTCCGCTCAGAAACTGGCTGCAGGGGGCGACCTGACCCACCGCGCACACCCGCACCGGAGTGCTGCGGAGCTCCCTGGTGCCGTCACCGAGAATACCTCCCCCGTTGAAGCCCCAGGCGACGACCGTACGGTCCCGCAGCAGCGCAAGACTGTGAAACTCTCCCGCCGCGACCGCGATCACGCCCGAGAGCAACCGGGTGCATCGTCCGTCCTCGAACACAGCGCAGACCGGCACCGGGATCGGGCTCCAGTGGCCGGGCGGCTCGTACCCGTTATAGCCCCAGACGACAACCGTACCGTCCGAGCGCAGGGCCACGCTGTGCCGAGGGCCGGCGGCGATGGCCTGCACGGCACCGAGTACTGCCGGAACCTGTCGATCCCCGGCTGAGCGTGCAGCCGCCTCGGCGGCTGCACGCTCAGCCGGTTCGCTGGCGTACCCCATGGAGGCATCACCGATCACCAGAACCATCGCCAGCAGCACGGCGACGCTGACAGCCGACCATCGGCGGCGGGCCCCTGCCGTGAGGAATGTCGGGTCTGGCTTCCATCCCGATGGACAGCTGCCCATTGATTCCTCCACAGGACGAGTCAGGAACGACAACGATGGGAGTTGGTGAAATGCGACCGGCTTTCGCTTTACCTCTAACATCGAGGGCGACGACAAGAGAGTCGGAACAGAATCAATGTAAAACAATGCAGCATGATCGAGAAAGAGGCCGATCGAACGAGTATTAAACTCACAAATAGCCACCGGTTCGCCGGGGGCGGCCCGTGATCAGCAGTACGCCGAGTCGCTGACCGCGTACCGCCGTCGATCAGGCCGGGACGGGCACGGCGCCGAGGGCACGGCCGGCCTCCCGGGCGGCCTGCAGCGCTCCGGCGTGCAACTGCGCGGCCTCGTCGGTGAAGGCGTCCAGCGCGGGGTTGACTCCGACCAGGGTGAACTCACGTTCCACCACGGTGAGCTCGGCACCCCAGCAGTCGGCGATGACCCGCCGCAGGTACGGCGTGGAGTGGTCCCAGCCCTCCCGTGGGGTGCCCGGTCCGTACGCGCCGCCACGGACCGTGGCGAGCACGACCGGCTTGCCGGCGAGGAACGGGACCCCGGTCGCCCGCGCATCGGCCAGGACCACATCGAGGTACGTCTTGAAGTGCTGAGAGACGCCGTAGTTGTAGAGCGGTACGGCGAACAGGATCGCGTCGGCTGCGATCAGTTCGTCCACGAGTGTCGCGGCGAGGGCGACGGCGTCGCGCTGCTCGGCGGTCTGCTCCTGGGCCGGCGTCATGCCGGCGGTCACCGCGGCCGCCCAGACGGTGGACGGCAGGGTGTCGACGCCGATGTGGCGGGTCACCACCGGGTCGCCGGGGTGGGCGGCGCGCCACTCCTGTTCGACGATGTCGGCGATCTCGCGGCTTGCGGAACCGTGCGTACGGATGCTGGCGTCCAGCCGGAACAGGGTCACCACTACTCCAGTTGCTCGTAGGTTCAAGCTTGAAGCCCAACGGTAGCTGCCGTCGGTTCAAGCTTGAACCTGTTGAGACATCCGTCACTTCAACGGTGAAGCGCAGACGTACGCTTGGCCTTGTGCCAGACGAACCCAGGTGGCTGACCGACCGCGAACGCGAGGCGTGGTTGGCCCTGGCCAAGCTCATGTTCAACCTGCCCAGCGCGCTCGACGCCCAGCTGCTGCGGGAGAACGACCTCACGCTGTTCGACTACTTCGTGCTCAGCGTCCTGTCCATGACCCCCGGCCGCACCCTGCGCCTGAGCGAGCTCGCCGGTCACGTCTCCAGCTCACTGTCCCGGCTGTCGAACGTCGTCAAGCGCCTGGAACGACGCGGTCTGTTACGGCGCGAGCCCGACGCCGACAACCCCCGCTACACCACCGCCGTCCTCACCGACGCCGGCTGGGACCTGGTCGTCGCCGCCGCCCCCGGGCACGTCACCGCCGTCCGCCGGTACGTCATCGACGGCCTCACCGACCACCAGATCGACGTACTCCGCGCAGTCGCCTGCCACGTCACCCGCAACCTCTCGGGCGGAGACCCATCGAGTGCTACACCAGGTACCTCATGAGCACCGGATGAGGTACCTGGTGTAGCACTCGATGCGACGCTCGCCGTGGATTAGCCCCGGTCGACGAAGCGGAACAGCGTCTCGTCGAGGCGCAACGCCGCTTGCACCCCCGCGAAACGGTGCACGCCGACCCCGTACCCCTCGGATTTGTCGGAAAGCCAGACCTGGACGAAGCCGGCGGCGGCGAACCAGTCCAGGATGGTCGGCACCAGGTCCGGCTCGCGACGATGCCGGGTCCAGACCACCGTGCCGCCGGTAGCGGTCAGCTGCGGCGCGGCCGCGACCACCCGGGCGACGTCCGCATCGCCGATGTTGCCGAACACCCCGCAGAGCAGGACCAGATCGGCGGGTACGGCACCCGCGTAGTGGGCGGATCGGGCCGCGTCGCCGGTGACCACCTCAAGGTCGGCGCCGATCGCGGCAGCCCGGCGACGGGCCCGGTCGGCGAGCCGCGGGTCCAGTTCGACGAGCCGGCCGCGCACGTTCGTCCGGCGGGGATGCCCATCCAGTACGCCGAGCACGTCCCGGCCCTCGCCTGCGCACATGCTCACCACCCGGACCGGGCCCGGCGCGGCTTCGTCCAGCGTTTCCCGGATCCGGGCCTGCACCACCACCAACCGCCGGGACAGCGCGGAGTCTGGATCCGCGTACGCCTCGTGCCAGGCACTCCAGTCCCGCCGACTCATATCTGCCGACTTTAGCCAGGTCGGTACCAGCTGCCGCCGCTGATGCCTGAGGGGGCAGGTCCAGATCTGGGTCAACGGCAACTTCAGCTGCTCCGGCAGCCTCGTGCACGTACGGTGGGTGCTCACCAGCAGCCACTGCGTCCCCCTCGACATACCGACGTACGGCATCGGGGTCTACCTCGGCGACCGCAGGTTCGGAGCAGGGCACCGCAGCGCGGTCAACTCCATGCAGCGCCGTGGCGGTGGCTACAACCTCATGCTCATCGAGCTTGCTCAGCCGGCAAGGGCGGACCAAGTCATCAAGCTCGGGTACGGGTCGGCACCTGTCAACCAGGAAGTGTCGATCAGCGGCTGGGGGCAAACGAACAACGTCGGCACCGGCCCGCCTCAGGTTTCACCCGTCCTGAAAATCTGCGGCGTACGGATCTCCAGGGACAACCAGTCCCATTACACCTACCATCTGGTCTACAAGGGCAGCGGGTTCCCCAGCTACGGTGACTCGGGAGCCGGGTTGATCTACCAGAACCGGGTGGTGGGCGTCTACTCGAACAGCAACCACCAGCGGGACTATGAGTGGATGGGGATCGCGTTCATGACGATCGCCCATCTCGGCTGGATCCACACGGCAAGCAGAGATGAAGTGTTCCCACACGTGTACGACTGACCGACATCCCCTGCGCCGGGGGCGGGCCCGGCTTCCTGCTGGTGCGTGTGCGGCCCTTGACCGGTACGTCACGGTCGAGGGCCGCTGTGCGTCCGGTGGAGCGGAGGGCGTGGGATTCGAACCCACGAAGACATTGCTGCCTTACCGGTTTTCAAGACCAGCGCCATCGGCCACTAGGCGAGCCCTCCCGGTGCGAGGCGAGCCGGAGACGGTCGGCTGCCGCGCCGCTGTGCCCTAGTGTGCCACGGGCCCGGAACCGGTGCCCGGCCCCGTGGTTAACGCGGCAGTAGCCGCCCGGCAACCGGCCCGACCGGGTAAGACTGATGCCATGCATGCGATCACCGTGCCGCAGCCCGGCGGGCCCGACGCCCTGGTCTGGGCCGAGGTGCCCGACCCGACCCCCTGCCCGGACGAGGTGATCGTCGACGTCGCCGCGACCGCCGTCAACCGGGCCGACCTGCTGCAACGCCAGGGGCACTACCCACCGCCGCCGGGCGCGTCGCCGTACCTCGGGTTGGAATGCTCCGGGGTGATCAGCGCGGTCGGCGCGGACGTCTCCCACCACAAGGTCGGCGACCAGGTGTGCGCGCTGCTGGCCGGCGGCGGGTACGCCGAGCGGGTCGCCGTGCCCGCCGGGCAGCTGCTGCCGGTGCCGGCCGGGCTGAGTTTGGTCGACGCCGCCGCGCTGCCCGAGGTGGCCTGCACCGTCTGGTCGAACGTGGTCAAGCTCGCCGGGCTGCGGGCCGGCGAGTCGCTGCTGGTGCACGGCGGCGGCAGCGGGATCGGCACGTTCGCGATCCAGCTCGGTGCGGCGCTCGGCGCGACCGTGCTGACCACCGCCCGCGCGGCCAAGCACGAACAGCTGCGGGCGCTCGGCGCCCACCACACGATCGACTACACCACGGAGGATTTCGTTGCCCGCGCCCGCGAGCTGACCGGCGACGGTGACGGCGGGGTGGACGTGATCCTGGACATCATCGGCGGTGCCTACCTGGAGCGCAACGTGCGGACACTGGCCACCGGCGGCCGGTTGACGATCATCGGGTTGCAGGGTGGACGAAGCGCCGAGCTGAACCTGGGTGCGCTGCTGGCGAAGCGGGCCACGATCTTCGCGACCGCGTTGCGGTCCCGGCCGCTCGCCGAGAAGGCGGAGATCGTCCGCCGGGTGCACGACCAGGTCTGGCCGCTGGTCGCCTCGGGTGCGATCCGCCCGGTCATCGACCGCCGGATGCCGATGGCCCAGGCGGCGCAGGCGCACGGCATCGTCGAGAGCAGCGACCACCTTGGCAAGGTACTGCTGGTGACCGGGGAGAGCTAGCCGCCGTCGAGCAGGATGCGCGGGCCGGGGCCGGCTGCGGCGAGCTGGTCGGCCGGGTTGTACAGCGTGCACGACCGCAGCGACAGGCAGCCGCAGCCGATGCAGCCGGTCAGGTCGTCGCGCAGCCGGGTGAGCAGCGCGATCCGCTCGTCCAGCCGGGCCTGCCAGCGCTGGGACAGCCGCGCCCAGTCGGCCTTCGTCGGGGTACGCGACTCAGGCAACTCGTCCAGCGCCTGGCGGATCTCGTCCAGCGGCACGCCGATCTGCTGGGCGATCCGGATGAACGCCACCCGGCGCAGCTCGGTGCGGTCGTACCGGCGCTGGTTGCCGCCGGTACGACCGGCCCGGATCAGCCCGATCCGCTCGTAGTACCGCAGCGCGGACGGTGCCACCCCGGACCGGGCGGCCAGATCGCCGATGGTCAGTGTCCGATCCATCACAACACCCTTGAGTTGAAGTCAACTTCAACTTGCAGGGTAGGGGCATGTCAGCCTTCATAGCCAGCCCGGTCGCGGCGCCGCACCCGCCGCCGACCCCCACCGGGTACGCGGCACTTCCACCGCCAACCCCCACCGGGTACGCCGCACTTCCGCCGCTGCTGCGCCGGATCACCGGCGACGAGAAACACGAGCCCAGCGCCAACTCGACGTTGGACGTGCTGTGGGTCCTCTACGACCGGATCCTGCGGATCAGCCCGCAGACCGTCGACGCCGCCGACCGCGACCGGTTCCTGCTGTCCAAGGGGCACGGGCCGGCCGCCTACTACGCCGTACTCGCCGCGAAGGGGTTCATCCCCGACGCCTGGCTCGACGACCTGGCCGGGCCGGACAGCCCGCTCGGGCACCACCCGGACCGGCTGCTGGTGCCCGGGGTGGAGATCGGCTCCGGCTCGCTCGGGCACGGACTCGGCCTCGGCGTCGGCATGCTGCTCGGCCTGCGCGCCCAGGGCCTGACCTACCAGGCCGGCGGGGCCGGCGGGGCCGGTCGGGTCGGCGGAGCGCGGGTCTACGTCCTGGTCGGCGACGCCGAGCTCGACGAAGGGTCGAACCACGAGGCGATCGCGTACGCCGGCAGCCGGCAACTCGCCGAACTGACCGCCATCGTCGTCGACAACGACTCAGCCACCCACGGCTGGCCCGGCGGGCTGGCCAGCCGGTTCAGCGTCAACGGCTGGACCACGACCACCGTCGACGGCCGCGACCACGAGGCACTGACCGCAGCGCTGACCGGACACGACGGCGTACGCCCGCACCTGGTGGTCGCCCGGACGCCGGCCAAGTACACCACCTCGGACGGCAAGGAGGACGGTCATGCGTGACGCCTTCACCCGCGCCACCACCGGCCTGCTGGACGACGATCCGCGTACCGCGTTGGTGCTGGCCGACATCTCGGCCGACGCGTTCGCCCCGGCCGCCCGCCGGCACCCCGACCGGGTGCTCAACGTCGGCATCCGCGAACAGTTGATGATCGGCGTGGCCGGCGGGCTGGCGTTGACCGGGCTGCGGGCCATCGCCCACTCCTACGCGCCGTTCCTGGTCGACCGGGCGTACGAGCAGATCAAGCTCGACCTCGACCATCAGGGCGTCGGCGCGGTGCTGGTCAGCGTCGGCGGTTCGTACGACGCGGCGGCGGAGGGCCGCACCCACATGTCCCCCGGTGACGTGGCGCTGCTGGACACGGCCGGACCGTGGACGGTGCACGTACCGGGCCATTCGGACGAGGTCGCGCCGTTGCTGCGCGCGGCGGCCG
Source organism: Micromonospora sp. Llam0 (assembly GCF_003751085.1). Classification (NCBI taxonomy): domain Bacteria; kingdom Bacillati; phylum Actinomycetota; class Actinomycetes; order Micromonosporales; family Micromonosporaceae; genus Micromonospora; species Micromonospora sp. Llam0. Next base: position 1,711,234 of record NZ_RJJY01000002.1, read on the forward strand.
GTCACGACGGTGCCGTCTACCTGCGGCTGGCCGCACGCGGCAACCGCAGCCGGCACGGTGACGGGGTGTCGGGCCGGCTGGTGACGGTGCGTCGGGGCAGCGGGGGAGCCCCGGTCGTCGTCGCGGTCGGCCCGATGCTCGACCCGACGTTGGACGCGGTCGCCGGGCTGGACGTGACGGTGGCGTACACGAACACGCCGCGCCCGTTCGACGTCACCGGCCTACGGATGCTCGCCGATCATCTCGATCCGGTGGTGGTGCTGGTCGAGCCGTACCTGGCCGGCACGTCCAGTCACCTGGTCGGCGCCGCGCTGGCGGACCGGCCGTACCGGCTGCTGTCGTTGGGCGTCGGCCGGGAGGACCTGCACCGGTACGGCAGCGCGGCGGACCACGACCGCTGGCACGGGCTGGACCCGGCCGGGCTGCGACGCTCGGTCACCCGGTTCGTCACCGGCTGACCGGCATTCGTCAGCGGCTGCCCGGATTCGTTGGCAGCTGGGCGGGAGACGGCGGGGCTCAGGCGCCGGGGACGGCACGCCCCTGGCGCCGGGTCCGCTCCCGACCCAGGATCCACAGTGCCTCGACCCCGTCCTTCCAGGTGATCTTCTTGCCTTCCTCGCGGCCCCGGGCCCGGTAGGAGATCGGCACCTCGTACGGGCGGATCCGACGGCGCAGCAGCTTGCCGGTGACCTCCGCCTCCATGCCGAACCCGCGCGAGCGCACGTCGAGTGAGCGGTACAACGACAGCGGCAGCAGCTTGAAGCAGGTCTCCAGGTCGCCGATGTAGGAGTTGAACATCACGTTCGCCGCCGTGGTCACGGCCTTGTTGCCCATCACGTACCAGAAGCTGTAGGCGCTGTGGCTGCCGAAGGTCCGGTTGCCGTAGACCACCGTGGCGCGGCCGTCCAGCACCGGCTCGAGCAGCTTCGGGATGTCCTGCGGGTCGTACTCGAGGTCCGCGTCGAGGATCACCATGTAGTCACCCTCGGCGGAATCCACCGCAGTCTTGATCGCCGCGCCCTTGCCGGCGTTGCGCGGATGGGTGATCACCCGCAGCCGTGCGTCGTCGACGCTCTCCAGGATCGCACCGGTGCCGTCCCGGCTGCCGTCGTCGACGACCAGGAACTCGATCTCGCACGGATAGTCGACGGCGAGCGCCTGCTTGAGGGCATCGCCGACCCGCGCTTCCTCGTTGTAGACCGGCATGAGGATCGAGAGCTTCACGGTGGTCTCCGAATGAATACGGTGGCAGTGGACCTAGACTAGCCCAACCCGTCGGGGCGTACGGGCCCGGTGAGCCGCAGGTGCGCGCCCAGGTCGCCCGAAAGATTTTCGGCGGTGGTCGACTTCCACTCGGAGTAATGGTGGGCGGTAATCTCGCCCCCATGGGCGAGAAAGATGATCTGCCGGGACCGAGGAGACGGCGGCCGCCGATCTGCCCGAAATGCCTCGGTGCCGGCAAGGCCTTCACCTTCGCCCTGATCAGTGGCCGCACCCGTGAGGTGTGGTTGAAGTGCTCGGCTTGTTCCGGGTCGATCCAGTCGCCGATCGCCGGTCCGTGACCGGCTGGCCGCCGGCCGCTACGCCTACGCGGCATGCCGGCGGCTGTTACCGCCAGTCAGGCGGCGGCACCGCTGCGGGCGTCCAACGGGCGGGCCAGGAACGCGTAGCCGAACAGGGCTTCGATGTGGCTGGCCCGAGCCGGGTCACCGGCCTTGATGAGGAACCGTTCCCGGATGCCGTCGACGGCGGTGACCGCCAGTTCGACGATGCCGGCCCGCGCATCGGTGGTCCAGGTGACGTGGTCGAGGTGACGCAGTTCGCTGTTGAGGTGCAGCCGTAGCCGGCGCCACAGCAGCGTCTCCTGGGTCACCACCAGTCGCCGCCTGGTCAACAGGAGCAGGTAGTCACCCTGCATCGGCTGGTCGGGGCGTTGGCACCGGGTGACGAGCACGGTGCGTTCGTTGGGCGAGACACAGCGGCGGAACACCGGCATGTGCCGGCTGGTGGTCGAGATCGGGACGGCGGTCTCAGCCGCCGCCGGCAGGAACGTGCGGGAGAAGACGTCCATGTCGTGTTAACGACACGTCAATACGCAATGACTCGGGGTGACGGCGAAATTTCAGCTACAGAATTTCCACGATGGTCGCGTTGGCCATCCCGCCGCCCTCGCACATCGTCTGCAGCCCGTACCGGATGCCGTTGGAGCGCATGTGGTGCAGCAGCGTGGTCATGATCCGGGCACCGCTGGCCCCGAGCGGATGACCGAGCGCGATCGCGCCGCCACGCGGGTTCAGCCGGGCCGGGTCAGCACCGGTCTCGGCCAGCCAGGCGAGCGGAACCGGCGCGAACGCCTCGTTGACCTCGTACACCCCGATGTCGGTCAGGTCGAGCCCGGACCGGCGCAACGCCTTCGCCGTCGCCGGGATCGGGGCGGTCAGCATCATCACCGGATCGTCACCGGCCACCACCGCGGTGTGCACCCGCGCCAACGGCCGTACGCCGTGCGCCCGGGCCCACTCCGAGGTGGTCACCGCGAGCGCCGCCGCGCCGTCGGAGATCTGTGACGCGGATCCGGCGGTCACCACCCCGTCGGCCCGGAACGGGGTGGCCAGCTCACCGAGCTTCGCCAGTGAGGTGTCCCGGCGGATGCCCTCGTCGGCACCGAACTTGTCGGCACCGGAGGCGGTCGCTGGCCGGCCCGCCGCGGCGTCGTCGGTGACCGGCACCGGCGCGATCTCGGCGTCGAACTCGCCGGCGTCCTGGGCGGCCGCCGCCCGCTGGTGGCTGGTCAGCGCGAACTCGTCCAGCGCGGTACGCGACAACCCCCAGCGCCGCGCGATCAGCTCGGCGCCGACCCCCTGGTTGAACGGAACGGGATCGTCCGCGACGACGCCGTCGACGCCCCGGTACCGGTCCCGCACCTGGTCGCCGAACGGCCGCCCGGCACCGGTACTGGCCCCCATCGGCACCCGGGTCATCGACTCCACGCCGCCGGCCACCACCAGGTCGGCCTGCCCGGAGATCACCGTGGCGGCCGCGAAATGCAGCGCCTGCTGGCTCGACCCGCACTGCCGGTCGACGGTGGTGCCGGGCACCGACTCCGGCCAGCCCGCCGCCAGTACGGCGTTGCGCCCGATGTTCCAGCTCTGGTCGCCCGACTGGAACACGCAGCCCCAGACGACGTCGTCGACGTCGGCCGGTTCGAGGCCGGTCCGCTCGGCGAGCGCCCGCAGCACGTGGCTGGACAGTTCGACCGGGTGCACCGACGCCAGGGCGCCCTTGCGTCGCCCGATCGGGGTCCGGACCGCTCCGACGATGACCGCGTCCCTCATGCCTACCTACTCCCGGGTAACTCTCGTTTCCCGAATCGTACGCCGCGACCCGCGCGACTGGCAGCCTCGACCAACGCGACTGGCATCGTCTGCCGGTGCACAGCCATCCTTGACCGGTGCACAGCGAACCCACGGAGCTGACCTGGCGGGTCGCCGGCAAGATCCCGGCCGGCAAGATCGCGGTCGCCGTACTGATCGGCACCGCCGGCCTGCTCCTCGGCGACGGCGATCCGGTCCGGCTGGTCCTCGCGCTGCTGGCCGCCGCCGGCCTGGTCGGCTGGGCGGTGCGCGACCTGGTGGTGCCGGTACGGCTGACCGCCGGGCCGGACGGGGTCGGCGTCGTCACCGGTTTCGCCCGCCGGCACACCATCGCCTGGGACCGGATCGAGTCGATCAGCGTGGACCGCCGCGGCCACCGGGGCATCCGCAGCGAGTTGGTGGAGATCGACGCGGGCGACTCGCTCCACCTGATCGGCGGCAACGAGCTGGGTGGCGCCTCGCCGGACGAGGTCGCGGCGGCACTGCAGAGCCTGCGCCCGGCCGCGCCCGGACCGTCGTCAACCGGCGTGCACCAGGGCTATCCGGGCCACCGTGACCAGGATCAGGAACAGCAGCACGGCACCGGCACCGACCGCCTGCACCACGGTCCGGTTCGTACGCGGAGCGTAGGCCAGGATCGCCCCGATCAACCCGCCGGTGATCAGACCGCCGAGGTGACCGGCGATCGACAGGCTGGACACGGTGAAGGTCAGGATCAGGTTGATCACCAGGATGCCGACCACCGCTGAGGTGTCCCGCTTCAGCCGGCGTAGCACGATGAAGAACGCGGCGAACAGGCCGAAGACCGCGGTGGATGCGCCGGCGGACAGCGCACCCGGGTCGACCAGGTAGGCCGCGACGTTGCCGCCGAGCCCGGCGATCAGATACAGCGCCAAGAACCGGGCCGGCCCGAGCACCGCCTCCAGGTTGCGGCCGAGCACCCACAGTGCCCACATGTTGAACAGCAGGTGCAGCAGCCCGTAGTGGATGAACATCGCGGTAATCAGCCGGTAGACGCCGCCGCCGTCGATGCCGACGAAGACGTCGCCGTACCCGGGCAGCGCCCCGGAGAGGACAGTGCCGTTGGGCCGGACGGTGACGTCCGGGCCGATCACTCCGCCGAACGCGTGCAGCCGCCCGGCGGCCGAAAAAAGCCCGGCACCGAGCAGTGAGCCACCGCCGGAGATCGCCACCCCGATCAGGGCGACGACCGCGTTGACGCCGATCAGGACCTTGGTGACGATGCCCTGTTGGCCGGCGGCACTGCCGCCGAAGGCAGTGCGCGCCGACCGCTGGGTCCGTCGCCCCTCGGCGACGCACTCCGGGCACTGGTGCCCGACCGCCGCGTCCCGCATGCAGTCAGGGCAGATCGGCCGCTCACACCGGGCGCACCGGACCCAGGTCTCCCGGGACGTGTGCCGGTAGCAGACCGGCACCGTCGGGGCCGGATCACTCATCACGCCACCTCACTGCGCCGGTGCCGACGACCCGCGCCGAGAGCCGGCAACCCCGGTGCTCGCTCATGAGCGCCAAGGTTACCCGGCGGGTTTCGCGGCGGCCGCCTCGTGACCGACCGGCTTCAGCCGACCCGCTCGATCTCCACGCGGTTGATCACCACGTCGCTGAGCGGACGGTCCGCCGGGTTGGTCGGCGTGGTCGCGATCGAGTCGACGACCTTCGCCGAGTCCTGGTCCGCCACCTGGCCGAAGATCGTGTGCCGGTTGTTCAGGTGGGTGGTCGCGCTGACCGTGATGAAGAACTGCGAACCGTTGGTGCCCGGTCCGGCGTTCGCCATCGCCAGCAGGTACGGACGGTCGAAGCGCAGCTCCGGGTGGAACTCGTCGGCGAACGTGTAGCCCGGGCCACCCCGACCGGTGCCGGTCGGGTCGCCCATCTGGATCATGAACCCGCTGATCACGCGGTGCGAGATGGTGCCGTCGAAGTACGGACCGCTGCCCGGCTGACCGGTGCGCGGGTCGGTGTATTCGCGGGTGCCCTCGGCGAGCTCGACGAAGTTGCGGACCGTCTTCGGTGCGTGGTTGGCGAACAGCTCCAACCGGATCGGTCCGTGATTGGTGTGCAAGGTGGCGTAGACAGCCTCAGCCACGGGTACTCCTCAGTTGTTGGTCAGTTCCATGCGGATCCTCCCATGTGCCCGATCCGGTCACACGGAGGCACCCGAAGGTGGAGGATGACGGCGTAACGACGGCACAGGAGGTAGGCAGCGGTGTTGAGGATCTCCAGGCGCGCCAGGCGGCGGGATCTCGTCCGAGCGGAGCTCGGCGAGAGCCTAGATCATTTCATGCAGGCAGCGACGCACGCGGCCGGGGGCGTCGGGGCCACCGTCGGACCCCGGATCCACGCCGCCCGGGACGCGGTGGCACCCACCGCCGACCGGGTACGCGGCTCCGCGTCCGAGGGCATGACCGCGACCATGGCCACGCTGGCGCCGCTGGCGGTGGCCGCCGCCGACGGGGCCCGCCAGGCCCGCCGGGCAACCAGGAAGGCGAAGACGAAGAACATGAAGAACATGAAGGCAGCGAAACGGACCGCGATGCCGGCGATGAAGGCGAAGCTCGCCTCGTCGAAGCGTGCCAAGCACAGCCGCCGCCGCTGGCCGATGATCGTCGGCGTGCTCGCGGCGGGAGCCGCGATCGGCACCATCGCGGTACGGCGTCGCCAGGCCGCCCAGTGGGAGGAGTACGACCCGGGTCAGGCGCTGGACACGATGCGGGCGGCCGGCAGTGCCACCCACGAGTCGGTCACGCCGATGCCGGCCGACGGCGGCAAGCCGCACGGCGACCCGATCTCCGCGATGGACAGCGACCCGACGACGACCGCCCGCAACGGGCGCGCCTGAGTACCGGCGGTCGGACCGGCGCACGGTTGGCGGGTTCAGAGCCAGCCGTTGCGCCGGAACGACCGGTACAGCACCAGTGAGATGCTCAGCATCAGGGCGAGCACGACCGGGTAGCCGAACTCCCAGCCGGTCTCCGGCATGAACTCGAAGTTCATCCCGTAGATGCCGGCCAACGCGGTCCACACCGCAGCGATACCGGCCCAGGCGGCGATCTTGCGCATGTCGTTGTTCTGCGCCACGGTCACCTGCGCCAGCCGGGCCTGCAGAATCGAGTTCAGCAGATCGTCGTACGCGTTGACCTGCTCCACCACCCGGCTGAGATGGTCCTGCACGTCCCGGAAGTAGCGGCGGACCTCGGCCGGCACGTCCTCGTTGATCTCGGCGGTGAGAGTCATCATCGGCCGCTGCAGCGGGGCGACGGTGCGCTTGAACTCCACCAGCTCCCGCTTCAGCTGGTAGATCTCGTGCACCTTGTCACTGGCCTCGGGCGAGAAGACGTCCGCCTCGACGGTGTCCAGATCGGTCTCCACCCGGTCCACCACCTCCAGGTAGAGGTCCACCACCCGGTCGGTGATCGCGTACGCCACCGCCCACGGCCCCTGCACCATCAGGTCCCGGTTGCGTTCCAGGTCGGCCCGGACCGGCGCCAACCGGCAGGCGTCGCCATGCCGGACGCTGATCACGAAGCCCTGCCCGATGAACAGCATCACCTGGCCGGTCTCCACCACCTCCGAGTCGCCGGTCAGCTTCTCGTGGTCGACGTACCGGGCGGTCCGCAGCACCAGGAAGTTGACCTCGCCGAACTGCTCCAGCTTGGGTCGCTGCTCGGCCTTGACCGCGTCCTCCACGGCCAGCTCGTGCAGCCCGTAGGTGTCGGCGATGCCGGCCATCTCGGCCGAGCTCGGCTCGTGCAGCCCCAGCCAGACGAACGCGTTGCGCTCCCGGCGGGCGGTGGCCAGCGCCTCGGGATGCTGCCACGAGCCCGGCTGGCGGATGCCGTCGATGTAGAGCGCGCAGTCGACGACCCCGCTGCGTTCCTCGACCGGCGCGGGGTCCGGCGCGAGCGGAGTCTCGGTCGAGTTGAGCATCCGGCTGACCGCCCGGACCGGGGCCGTCCAGGCCCGCGACAACGCCCGGCTGCTCCCGCCGTCCGGCCACCGCTGCTGCCCACGGTCCTGGTCAGCCATCCGCCCGTCTCCTTCCCGGCACCCCGGCACCCCGGCACCCGTCCGGCCGAAGCCGGCAGAGACGCCGGCCGGCTACCCGGCGCGTACCTCGTCGATCGCGGCCGCCAACCGGCGTACGCCTTCGTCGATCTGACCGACGGTGACCGCCGAGTACGCCAACCGCAGCGCGTGTTCGCCGCCGTCGAGCAGGAAGTCACTGCCCTTGACCACCGCGACACCGCGCCGCGCGGCGACCGGCACCAGCGCGTCCACCGCCACGTCGTCCGGCAGGTCGACCCAGAGGAAGTACCCGCCGTCCGGCTCGGTGAACCGTACCCCCGGGATGTGCTTGCGCAACGACTCGGCCAGCAGTCGCGCGCGCTCGGCCAGCGCGGTGCGCACCGTGGCGATCGACCGGTCCAGGTCGCCGGAGACGCAGAACTGGTGCACGATCGCCTGGGCCACCATGCCGGGCGAGATGTACAGGTTGGTGGCGCGCGCCGCGATCGTCTTGATCAGCCCGGCCTCGCCGACCAGGTAGCCGACCCGGACCCCCGGGCAGACCGTCTTGGTGAAGCTGGAGGCGTGCACCACCACGCCGTCGGTGTCCAGCGACAGCATCGACGGCAGCGCCTCGCCGCGGAACCGGATGTCGGCGTACGGATCGTCCTCGAAGATGGTGAACCCGAACTCGGCCGCGAGCTCCAGCAGCGCCCGCCGCTTCGGCAGCGACAGCGTCACCCCGGCCGGGTTCTGGTAGTTCGGGATGACGTGCGCCAGCCGCGGCCGGACCCCGGACTCCAGCAGCTTGCGCAGCTCGTCGGTGTCCAGCCCGTCCGGCTGCAGCGTCACCGGGTGCACCTCGGCACCGAGCTGGCGCAGGTTGAGCAGCGTCCGGTCGTACGTCGGCCGCTCCACCACCACCGCGTCGCCCGGCTGCACCAGGTGGTCGAAGAGAAACGCGTCGGCCTGCAGCGACCCGTTCGTCACCAGCACCTGCTCCGGCGCGACCCGGTGCTTGTCGGCGATCCAGCGGCGCAACGGAACGTAGCCGACGGAGGTGCCGTAGGCGGTCACCCCGGCCGGGTCGGCGTCGAAGGCCCGGCCGGCGGCGGCCTTCAGCCCGTCGATGTCGACGATGTCCAGCGAGGGCGCCCCACGGGCGAACGAGATCAGCTGCTCGGCGCTCATGGGTGCCAGCGTACGACCTGCCCGGCCGATCACCGCCGGCTGGTGCGCCAGCACACACGCTGGTCCTGGTTCTTCCCCCGGGGTGCTCGCTAGGGTCACAGGCGTGTCCGCCCCACCCCCCGACCGTGCGGCAGCCAGCGAACCGCTGCGCTGCGTCGCGGCGCTGATCGTCGACGACGACGGCCGGATCTTCTTCCAGCGCCGGTCGCCGCAGCGTCGACTGTTCCCCGACACCTGGGACATCGCCGGCGGCCACCTCGAAGCGGGCGAGACGCCGATGGAAGCCCTGCACCGGGAGGTACACGAGGAGACCGGGTGGACCGTCTCGCACATTCTCGCCGAGGTCGGCGAGTACGCCTACGTCGGCAACGACGGCATCGCCCGGGTCGAGCTCGACTATCTGGTACGGGTCGACGGTGACCTGGCCAATCCGCAGCTCGAAGCCGGCAAGCACACCGAGTTCCGCTGGCTCGCCGCCGACGCGCTCGAGGTGCTCGACGAATCGGCCCACGTGAACGACGGGCTGATCCGGCGGATCGCCGAGAACGGCTTCGCCGTACTGCGCTCCCTGGGCCTGTGAGCGCCGGCGACCAGCTGTGGCTGCCCGGTCACCGGTGCGCGGCGCTGACCGCCCCCGTCGTCGACCGGGTGCACCGGGCCGCGATGGCCGCCGCCGACACCGCCGGGGCCGAGCTGCGTCAGCGGTACGGCGGTCCGGCCGCGGTCGGCTACCTGGTCGACCTGCGGACCCGGCTGGCCGCGCCGGCCGGCCTGGTCGACGCCGCCGGGTTCGCCGCCGTCACCCGATACCAGGACTCGGCGAGCTGTCAGCGGGTGCTGGACAAGCAGGTCGCGTACGGGATGCTGGTGCGCCATCCGGACGGGGCGCTGCGGGCCACCGAACGCGGCGGCGCCTTCCTCACCGACCTGTACGCGCTGCACGCCACGGTGACCGGGCAGATCTGGGGGGCCGAACACGCGGCCCGGCTGGTCCGGCTGGTCGAACTGACCGGTCGGCTGCTGGCCGCCGCGCTGGCCGACAGTGACACCGGTGGGCAGGACGCGTTCCGCGCGGTCGCCCCGCCGTACGAGCCGGAGGGCACCCCGGCCGGGGTGCTGCTGCTCAACCGGCTCACCGTGCTGCGCTACCACCGGGCCGACGCGCACGCCGCCGCCTGGGCCGCCGCCGGGCACACCGCCCGCAGCATCGTCGACCTGCCGCCCGGCCCGGCCCGGCTGGCCATCGAGCAGGAGACCGACCGCCGGGCGGCCGGCCCGTACCAGGCGCTGGAGCCGGAGCAGCGGTTGACGCTGCTCGCCGACCTCGCCGCGCTTCCCGGCTGATGCCGCTATCCTCCACCGGTACCCCACCCACCCCTCACCAGGAGGACCGTCTGATGATCGGTCTCGTGCTCGCTGCCGGAGCGGGACGGCGGCTGCGGCCGTACACCGACACTCTGCCGAAAGCGCTGGTACCGGTCGACGGGGAGACCACGATCCTGGACATCGGGCTGCGCAACCTCGCCGCCGCCGGGCTCACCGACGTGGTCGTCGTCGTCGGCTACGCCGCGGACGCGGTCCGGACCCGGCAGGCCGACCTGCAGGACCGGCACGGCGTGAAACTGACCCTGGTCGACAACGACCGCGCCGAGGAATGGAACAACGCGTACTCGCTGTGGCTGGCGCGGGATCACTTCGCCGCCGGTGCGCTGCTGGTCAACGGCGACACCGTGCACCCGGCCAGCGTCGAGCAGACGCTGCTGGCCGGGCGCGGGCCGGGCATCCTGCTCGCCGTCGACACGGTCAAGAAGCTCGCCGACGAGGAGATGAAGGTCGTCTTCGACGACGCCGGGCAGCTGACCCGGATCACCAAGCTGATGGATCCGGCACAGGCGCACGGCGAGTACATCGGCGCGACGCTGATCGAGGCGTCGGCCGCCGCCGGGCTCGCCGAGGCGCTGGAGGCGACCTGGCGGCGCGACCCCAACCTCTACTACGAGGACGGCTACCAGGAGTACGCCGATCGTGGCGGTGAGGTACGGGCAGCGCCGATCGGCGACGTCGACTGGGTCGAGGTGGACAACCACGACGACCTGATCAAGGCGCGGGACATCGCATGCCGCTACTAGCCCGTACCGTGCACACCCCGCTCGCCATCGACGTGCGCCGGGGTGCCGTCGCCGGCCTGGGCGCGCTGCTCGCCGACCGCCGGATCTCCGCCGGCGGCGAGGTCGCCGTGGTGGTCGGCCCCGGCCAGGGCGAACGGATCGCCGAGCTGATCGCTCCCGGGCTCGGCCGGGCCGACGTCTTCACCGTCGCCGGCGGCACCCTGGAGGCCGCCCACGAGCTGGGCGAGAAGCTGCGGCAACGCTCCTACGACGCGGTCGTCGGCATCGGCGGCGGCAAGACCATCGACACCGCCAAGTACGCCGCCTCCCGGTACGCCGTACCGATGGTGAGCGTGGCGACCAGCCTGGCCAACGACGGGATCGCCTCCCCGGTGGCGTCGCTGGACCACGACGGCGGGCGCGGGTCGTACGGCGTGCACATCCCGCTGGCGATCGTGGTCGATCTGGACTTCGTCTCCGACGGCCCGGACCGGCAGACCCGGGCCGGCGTCGGTGACGCGTTGAGCAACCTCAGCGCGGTCGCCGACTGGGAGTTGGCGCACGCGGTCCGCGACGAGCCGATCGACGGTCTCGCCGTGACGCTGGCCCGCACCGGAGCGGAGGCGCTGATCAGCCACCCGGGAGGGCTCGGCGACGACGCGTTCCTGACCACCCTCGCGGAGGCGTTGATCCTGGGCGGGATCGCGATGGCGGTGTGCGGGTCGAGCCGGCCGGCCAGCGGCGGCTGCCACGAGATCTCGCACGCCCTCGACCTGCTGCACCCCGGTGCCGGTTCACACGGCGAGCAGGTCGGGCTGGGTGCGCTGTTCTGCACCTTCCTGCGCGGGGACCAGCTGCGGTTCGGGCAGTTGGCGGCGGCGCTGCGCCGGCACGGGCTGCCGGTGCGCCCCGCTGACCTGGGGCTGACCGACGACGACTTCGTCGCCGCCGTGCTGCACGCCCCGCACACCCGGCCGGACCGGTACACCATCCTGGAGCACCTGCACCTCGGTGCGGATGCCGTCCAGGAGCGGCTGGCAGAATACCTCGGTGCCCTCAGCATGCCCGCAAGGTGAACAAACGGTGGCCGTTCCGTTCCTGAAAGACTTCTTTCAGGCGAACAGGGGGGGTGGGCTGTTCAGCGAGACGGTCAGCCAGCGGCTGGGGGCGGTGTTCGCGTACGCCGCCGCCCGGCTGCGGTTGGCACCGACCGTGCTGACCGTGGCGAACCTGCTGCTCGGGCTGGCCGCGTCGGTGGTAGTGATCGCGACCGCCGACGCGGTGGCCGACGGCTCCGTCCCGGCCTGGCTGATCGGGCTGGTCGCGCTGGTCGGCTGGCAGATCGCGTACGCGCTGGACTGCGCCGACGGGCAGTTGGCCCGGGTGACCGGGCAGACCAGCCCGGCCGGTGCCCGGGTCGACGTGCTCTGCGACGTGGCCGCGCAGATCGCGCTGGTCACGGCGCTGTCCGCAGTGGCGGTGGCGCAGCTGCCGGAAACCCCGGTGTGGCTGCTCGCGGCGTTCGCCGGCACCTGGATGGTGAACCTGGTGACCTCGGTGATGCAGGCCGGCCCGAACGCGGCCAGCATGGTCACCTCGACCTCGCTGCCCGTACGGCTGGTGAAGCTGATCCGCGACTACGGAGCGGTGGTCACCGTCGCCGGGCTGGTGCTGACCGCCGCTCCGGTGCTGACGGTCTGGCTGATCGCCGCGTTCACCGTGGTCAACGGCGGCTTCCTGCTGGCCAGCATCACCTTCTCCGCCCGCTCCGCCCTCCGCTGATCAGTTGACCGGCCTCGCCGGCCTGAAGATCAAATGACAAAAATTCGGGATGGCACCGGCGTGTCGGCCGGTTTTTCATCAACTGATCTTGGTGGCGACCGCGTCGTAGACGGCCAGGTGCTGCTTCATCACCACGTCGGGGTGGAAGGTGGTCTCGTAGCGGGTACGGGCGACGCCGGCCAGCGCGGCGGCGCCGTCGCGGGCGAACGACAGGGCGGCGGCGAGTGCGGCCGCCTCCGGCGGTACCACCCAGCCGGCAGCAGTGGTGGCGTTGGCGGGAACAGCACCGGCCGGGCCGGCAATCCCGGCCCCGGCGGAGTCGGCGCCGACCAGGTAGGGGATGCCGCCGAGGGCGGTGCCGAGCACCGGCCGGCCGCTGGCCAACGCCTCGATCACCACGGTCGGCAGGACGTCGTGCCAGGTGGAGACGGCCAGCACCACGGCGCTGGCGCGCAGCGCGTCGCGTACCGCTGATCTGTCCAGCGGGCCGAGGAAGTCGATGTCGGTGCGGCCGGCGGCGGCCGAGGCGACCAGCGGCCGCAGCTCGCCGTCGCCGCCGATGCGCAGTGTGCCGAGCGACCCGTCCGGGTGCCGCTGCCAGGCGTCGAGCAGCAGGCCAATGCCCTTCTCCGGGGTGAGCCGACCGAGAAAGAGGAAACCGTCGCCGAGCGGGGCGGGCGGGCCGGGATCGGCGATCGCGTTCGGCTTGACCACGATCCGCTCGTCGGGGACGCCGTAGTCGCGCAGGTGCCCGGCGACCGCCGAGGTGAGCGCGATGAACCGGTCGACCGAGCGCCAGGTGGGCCGGTGCAGGGCCAGGGTCGCCGCCATCACCGCGCTCTGCGCCCGGGAGCCGCGGTAGCAGCGGTGCACCACGCCGGGCAGGCCGATCGCCCGCCCCCGGCAGTCGGTGCAGATCCGGCCGTCGCGGAAGTACAGCCCGGCCGAGCAGACCTGCCGGTAGTTGTGCACGGTGTGCACCACCGGCACCCGGTGCCGGTGCGCGGTGCGGATCGCCCAGGGCGAGATCAGCGGGTACGGGTTGTGCAGGTGCAGCACGTCCGGCCGGTGCTCGGTGAGCAGCCGGTCCAGGTCGCGTTGGGCGGCCGGGGCGTAGCTGGGCGAGATCGGCAGCAGCGCCTTGCCGGTGGCCGGCAGCGCCGGAATGTCGTCGGAGCTGCGCAGGAACGGAATCACCTCGACGCCGGCGGCGGTGAGCTGGTCGATCTCGCTGTCGACGATGACGTTCTCGCCGGACGGCTGGGCCTGCCGGTATCGGTTGTGCGCCACGACGACTCTCACCGGTCCACCCTCCTGCTCGACGTCGTCAGACGCTACCGTCTAGATGATCGATTCCAAGGGATACGGGGTAGCAAGCGGACGCGAGGGCATCCATGATCAACGTTGCCTAGGCAGCGAAACCATGGAGGCCACGTGCACGTCGATCTGGACACCCTCGCGACCGCACTGTACGTCAGGATCGACGACGAACTGAAGGCGTCCCCGCACCTCAACCGGTGGCGTCCAGCGGTCGGCATCACCGCCCGGATCACCGACGCCGAACTCATCACGGTGTCAGTGATGCAGGCACTACTCGGCTACCACAACGAGACCCGCTGGATCCGCTACGCCCGCAAATCCATCATCCACCTGTTCCCCCACCTGCCCAAACAGCCCGGCTACAACAAACGGCTGCGAGCGCTGACCACCCAACTGGCCCACTTCATCACGGTGCTCGCCACCGACACCGACCCGTGGCGGCACCCGATCCGGATCGCCGACTCCACACCCGTGCCCTGCGGCACATCCCGCGAGACGGTGCAGCGTTCCGACCTGGCCGGCTGGGCCGGCTACGGCTACTGCGCCTCCCACTCCCGGCTGTTCTGGGGACTACGCCTGCACCTGGTCACCACGGTCCACGGACTGCCGGTCGCGTTCGCCCTCACCAACGCCAAGACCGACGAACGTGAAGTCCTCATCGACCTGGTCACCCTGCAACCCGGCATGTTCCACCACCCCGACGGGGTGATCCTGGTCGTGGACAAGGGCTACCGCGACCGCGACACCGAAATCTGGCTCAACGACAACGATGTCACCGTCGTACGCCCCGCGTACCGCACCGAACCCGCACGACCCGGCCGGGGCCTGCTCCGCGCCGTCCGGCAGACCATCGAATCAGTCAACCAGACCTTCAAAAGCCAACTCGACCTCGAACAGCACGGCGGCCGGACCATCACCGGCGTCGCCGTCCGGGTCCTGCAACGCGTCCTCGCCCTGACCGCCGCGATCTGGCACAACTGGCACACCGGCCAACCGACCCTGCGCTCCCTGACCGCATTCGACCACTGACCCCTTGGAATCGATCATCTAGGACGTGCCCGAGTTGCCGGAGGTACAGGCGCTCGCGGCCTACCTGCGCCAGCGCGCGGTCGGCCGTCGGGTCGAGCGTGTCGAGGTGTCGGCGATCAACGCGCTCAAGACGTACGATCCGCCGCCGTCGGCGGTCGCCGGCGCGGCGGTGACCGACGCCGGCCGGCACGGCAAGTTCCTCGACGTCACGTTCGGCGCGACGGCCGGTGCGGCCGGTGCGGCCGATGCGGCCGATGCGGCCGATGCGGCCGGCGCGCAGGCCGGCGGGGCGGAGCTGCACCTGCTGGTGCATCTGGCGCGGGCCGGCTGGCTGCACTACCGGGAGTCGTTTCCCTCGGCCACGCCGTTGAAGCCGGGCAAGGGGCCGATCGCCGTACGGGTCCGCCTCGACGACGGCTCGGGCTTCGACCTGACCGAGGCCGGTACGCAGAAGAAGCTGGCCGCGTACCTGGTGACCGATCCGGCGCAGGTGCCCGGGGTGGCCCCGGCTGGGTCCGGACGCGCTCGCGGTGGACCCGGACACCTTCGCGCGGCGGCTGCGCGCTCGGCGGGGTCAGGTCAAGGGGGTGCTGACCGAGCAGGAGGTGCTGGCCGGCATCGGTAACGCGTACTCGGACGAGATCCTGCACACCGCGCGGTTGTCGCCGTTCGCGTTGACCAATCGGCTCACCGACGATCAGCTGGCGGGGTTGTACGAGGCGGCGCGGCGGGTGCTGACCGACGCGGTGGACCGGTCGGTAGGTCAGCGGGCGGCCGAGCTGAAGGGTGAGAAGCGCTCGGGGATGCGGGTGCACGGTCGAACCGGCCTGCCCTGCCCTGTTTGCGGCGATCTGGTGCGGGAAGTCTCTTTTGCAGATTCTAGCCTGCAGTACTGCCCCACCTGCCAGACCGGCGGCCGCCCACTCGCTGACCGACGGTTGTCCCGTCTTGTGCGTTAGGTGACCAAATGGGGTGCAGAAGCCCGTACGTCCCGCGCCACGGCGATCTGCACCACAACGGAGACTTCCTCGGAGACGATCCATCGGTATAGTGGCCCGGTCCCAATGCTTCAACACCACCGGAACCGCCGGTCCCCCACCGTTCGGCCGGGGGGCGTAAAGTCTTTCGGGTTACCGTCCGTGTACGGGCACCGTGAGAGACTGAGCTGGTGGGCGAGCCAAGCCTTCACGGAGAGTGGGCGGCACGTGTCACGCGGGAGGACGTGGGTGAGGTGACGACAAGCCTCCAGCGCCCGGTAACCAACACCAGCCGGAGCAACAGGGTGCGCCACGTCGACAGCTTCGAGATCCAACCGCCGACGCCGACACCGACCAACGGCGTACCCCGGTCCGCCTGGGCTCGGGCCCGGCGTCGCGCGTCGCGCTGGCACCGTCCGTACACCGCGATCCTGCTCACGCTGGACTTCGCGGCGGCGGTGCTGGCCAGCTACCTGTCGATCTCGGTGTTCGAGAAGGCCACCTCCGGGTTCTCCGATGCCGATGCGGACGCCACCTGGTTCCACACCGTCACCTACCTGCTGCTGCCACTCGGCTGGGTGGTGGTGCTCTGGGGCACCGGCTCCTACGACCGGCGTTACCTCGGCCTCGGCACCGACGAGTTCAAGCGGGTACTGCGCGGTGGGGTGACGGTCGCCGCCAGCGTCTCGTTCCTCGCCTTCGCCACCAAGACCGACCTGTCCCGGCTCTCGGTGGCCACCGCGCTGCTCGGCGCGCTGGCGTTCATCCTGATGTTCCGCTTCCTCGCCCGGTACGCCCTGCACGTACTGCGTCGGCGGATCGGGCAGGCCACCCACCGGATGGTGCTGGTCGGCACCCTGCCGGAGACCCTGGAGGTCTTCAGGGCGGTGACCCGCAGTCCCGCCGCCGGGCTGATGCCGGTCGCGATCCACCTCACCGACGGCTACGCGGCGGCCCGGGGCCTCGAGACCCCGGTACCGGTGTACGCCGGCCGCAACGTCCTCGCCCTGGTCCGGGAGGTCGGCGCGGACACCATCGCGGTCTGCGGCTCGGCCAGCTCCGAGCCGGGTGAGCTGCGCCGGCTCGCCTGGCAGCTGGAAGGCAGCGGGATCGACCTGGTGGTCGCACCGCAGCTGACCGACATCGCCGGTCCCCGGGTGCACATCCGGCCGATCGAAGGTCTGCCGCTGCTGCACGTCGAGGAGCCCACCCTCTCCGGACTGGGCTGGCTGGCCAAGAACCTGCTGGACCGGGTGGCCGCCGGGCTGGGTCTGATCATGCTGGCACCGCTGTTCCTGACGGTGGCGATCGCGATTCGGTTCTCCGACCGGGGTCCGGTCTTCTTCCGGCAGCCCCGGGTCGGCCACGAGGGCCGGGTGTTCCGGGTCTGGAAGTTCCGGACCATGTACGTCGACGCCGAGGAGCGGCTCGCCTCGCTGGTCGACCAGAACGAGACCGACGGCATGCTGTTCAAGATCCGCAACGATCCGCGGGTCTTCCCGATCGGTCGGTTCCTGCGGGCCAGCTCGATCGACGAGCTGCCCCAGCTGATCAACGTGCTCAAGGGCGAGATGTCGCTGGTCGGGCCGCGGCCGCTGCCCGCCGACGACGGCGACTTCCTCGGCGACGTCCGGCGGCGGCTGCTGGTCCGGCCCGGGATGACCGGGCTGTGGCAGGTCTCCGGCCGGTCCGACCTGTCCTGGGACGAGGCGGTCCGGCTGGACCTCTACTACGTCGACAACTGGTCGCTGACCTACGACCTGAGCATCCTCTGGCGCACCATCGGCGTGGTGCTGGCCCGCAAGGGTGCCTACTGACCGGTTCCGGATGCCGACCGGTCCCGGATGCCGACGGATGGCAGAAAGTCCGTCGAAAGCGGGCAGCCGACCGCTGAGCGACCATTCGTCGTCTTCCGCTTGGCAGCACCGCCGGTAGCGGACAAGATCTGTCCGTGGCGGCAAACCTATCCGCACCACTGGCGGTCCTGGCTCTGGTGACCGCGCTGGCCGCCGCAGTGTACGCGGTCGTCCGGCTGCGCGCCCGCCGCGGGATCGCCACCGCGACGCAGCGGGCGACGTACCAGGTCCTGCACACCGCCGGCCTGGCCGCTGAACCGCTGCGCAACGGGCTGGGGGCGGCCGACGCGGCCAAGGCCGTCCGGCACCTGCGGGCGCTGGTCGGCGCCCCGGGCGCGGCGCTGGTCGGCAGCGAGGCGGTGCTCGCGTTCGACGGCCGCGGCCAGCACCACGCCGAGCAGTTCACCGCCGCCGCCCAGCGGGCGTTCGACGCCGGCCGCTCCCTCGTGCTGACCGCCCGGGACCTGCCCTGTGACCGGCCCGACTGTCTGGTGCGCGGGGCCGTCGTCGCCCCGCTCACCGGGCCGGACGGCGACGCCACCGTGGCGCTGATCGCGGTGGTCGACGACGATCCGGCGCCAGGGCTGGTGCAGGCGACCCTGGAGACCGCCCGGTGGGCGGGCAGCCAACTGGCGCTGGCCGAGCTGGACTCGTCACGGGAACGGCTGGCCAGAGCCGAGGTACGGGCGCTGCGGGCGCAGATCAGCCCGCACTTCATCTACAACGCGCTGACCGCGATCGCGTCGTTCGTCCGGACCGACCCGGAACGGGCCCGGGATCTGATCCTGGAGTTCGCCGAGTTCACCCGCTACTCGTTCCGGGCGCACGGCGAGTTCACCACGCTGGCCGAGGAGCTGAGGTCGATCGACCGGTACCTGACCATCGAACGGGCCCGGTTCGGCGAACGGCTCCAGGTCCGGCTGCAGATCGCCCCGGAGGTGCTGCCGGTGCATCTGCCCTTCCTCTGCCTGCAGCCGCTGGTGGAGAATGCGGTACGGCACGGACTGTCGCGCAAGCCAGGGCTCGGCACGGTCAGCATCGAGGCGCGGGACGCCGGGACCGAGTGCCACATCACCGTCGAGGACGACGGGGTGGGGATGGACCCGGCGGTGCTGACCGCCGGCGCCGACCCGGTACGTCGCGGCGCCGATCCGGCCGACGACGCCGGCCAGCACGTCGGCCTGTCGAATGTCGACGAACGGCTGCGCTCGGTCTTCGGCGACGAGTTCGGGCTGGTGGTGGAGACCGCGGTGGGAGCGGGTACGAAGGTGAGCATGCGGGTGCCGAAGTTCCACCCCGACGTACGGCCGGGGGCGGGCGCGACCGGCCGGTGGGAGGTGCTGTCGTGACCCCGTTCCTGCGGGTACTCGCGGTCGACGACGAACCGCCCGCCCTCGACGAACTGGCGTACCTGCTGCGGGCCGACCCCCGGGTGGCCCGGCTGCACACGGCCGCCGACGCCACCGAGGCGCTGCGGGTGCTGCGCGACACCGACGTCGACGCCGTCTTCCTCGACATCCGGATGCCCGGGCTGGACGGCATGGAGCTGGCCCGGGTGCTGCGCCGGTTCGCCCGGCCACCGGCGATCGTCTTCGTCACCGCGTACGACGACGCCGCGGTCGACGCCTTCGACCTCGGTGTCACCGACTACGTCCGCAAGCCGGTACGCGCGGAGCGGCTGGCCGAGTCGGTCCGCCGGGTGCTGACCGCCCGGGTGGTGCCGACCCATCCGGCGGCCATCGCCCGCAACGAGGAGGACCCGGCGATCCCGGTGGAGCTGGCCGGGACCACCCGGATGCTGCCCCGGTCGGCGGTGCGCTGGGTGGAGGCGCAGGGTGACTACGCCCGGCTGCACACGGCCGACGGCTCGCACCTGGTCCGGGTGCCGCTGGCCACCCTCGGCGAGCGCTGGGCCGACGCCGGTTTCGTCCGCATCCACCGGTCGTTCCTGGTCCAGCTCCGGCTGATCACCGAGCTGCGGCTGGCCAGCTCCGGGTACGTGGTGGTGATCGACGGCACCGAGCTGCCGGTCTCCCGACGGCACACCCGGGAGTTGAAGGACAAGCTGGTCCGGGCGGCCAAACACGACTGGAGCAGGTGACCGGCAGCTCGGCGGGCTCCCGTCAGGCGGCCCGGCGGCGACGCAGCGTGGCGACCGCCGACCCGGCCAGCGTGAGCAGGCACTCCGGCAGCTGCCCGTCGGCCAGCGCGGCACCGAACAGCGCCTCCCCGGTCGAGTCGTCCGAGTTGGCGTACGCGCTGATGAACCTGGCCACCCACCGCGCGTCGTAGCCCGCCTCGTCGATGCCGGGGAAGTCGAGGGCCCAGCCGCCGGCCGGTACGTCGTCGCCGACCATCGTCGCGGCCAGGCACCACGCGACGTCGTACGCCCCGGTGACCCCGCTGCGGTCCACCACCGCGTCGAAGGCACCCGCCACACCGTCACTGTCACCGGCCAAGGCGGAGCGCAGGATCTCCGCAGCGTCGGTGAACGCCTCGTCGGACCCATCGCGTCGGTCGGTCATGAGCGGAAGGGTAGGCGGCGAGGTCAAGCCGCTGGCCGGGTCGCCGTCACCGGCAGGCCGGCTGACGTCGCGTTCCAGCCGAGGAGGCGCTAAGGTGCCCTGCGGACCTTCGGCCGATGGAGGACGTCCCCATGCTCGTGTCACGCGGCTCCCGCACCGCCGCCCTGGCGTTCTGCGCAATCATGCTGGTCGGCGCGGCGGGCTGCGCCGAACCGGCGGCCACCGAGGAGTCCCAGGTCAACCCGGTGCGGCTGTACGGCACCGACGGCAACATGAGCAACTCGTTCGGGGCGGAGTTCGAGGGGCAGACCACGCTGCTGACCGGGATGAAGGGCACCAGCCCGCTCACCCCGCTGTCGGACGACTTCATCAGCCGGCTGCGCACGGTCGACCGGCAGCTCAACGACTTCCTGTACGCCGGCGAGGCGTACGACGCCGTGGTGATCAGCGCGCTCGCCACCCAGTTGGCCGGCAGCACCGACCCGGCCGACATCGCCGCCCAGATCAACGGGGTGACCACCGGCGGCGAGCAGTGCGACGTCGTCGCGCTCTGCCTGGAGCTGGCCCGGGACGGGACGGACATCGCCTACCGGGGGGTCTCCTTGAAACGCGGTGGCTTCACCGACGTCGGGGAGCCGTCCACCGCCAGCTACGCCACCCTGCACTTCGACGGCGACGGCCAGATCAACGACGGCAAGACCGAGTTCGTCGGTGCCGGGGACGAGTCGACGACCACCACGGCGGCACCGCCACCGGCCGAGCCGGAGACCTTCGCCACCCGCGCCGAGGCACCGCTGAAGCTGGGCGGCCTGCTGCCGCGCACCGGCGACCTGGCGTTGGCGTACCCGCCGTTGGCGGCCGGCGCGGCGCTCGCGGTCCGGGAGATCAACGAGGCCGGCGGGGTGCTCGGCGAGCCGGTCGAGTGGTTCGACGGCGATGACGGGACCAACCCGGACGTGGCCCGCCGGACGGTCGCCGGGCACGTCGACGAAGGGGTGCACGTCATCATCGGTGCCGGTGCGTCCGGCATCTCCCGCGAGGTGCTGCCGGATGTGGCGGCCGCCGGGCTGATCCTGTTCTCGCCCAGCAACACCGACGCCGGGCTGAGCGAGGTCGACGACCAGGGCCTGTACTTCCGTACCGCGCCGTCGGACCTGCTGCAGGGACGGGCGCTCGCCGACGTGATCCTGCGGGACGGGTCGCAGCGGATCGTGCTGGTGGCCCGCAGGGACTCGTACGGCGAGGGCCTGCAGGAGAACGTCCGGGCGGAGCTGGACCGGGCCGGGGTCGGACCGGACCGGCTCAAGCTGCTCAGCTACGAGCCGCCGGCCGGCGCGGACGCGCCGCCGGTGAACTTCGACAGTGAAGCCCAGGAGATCAAGGCGTTCGGCGCGGACGCGGTCCTGATCATCGGTTTCGCCGAGTCGGCTGACGTGATCAAGTCGCTGGCCGCGGCCGGGCTGCCGATCAACCAGTAGACCGGGCCGGTAGTAGACCGGGCCGGCGGTCGCCGGGCACCCGCCGGCCGGTCCGCCCAGCTGGCACTTTCTCGGGATCACAGGCAGGTCGCCGCTGCGTACGGTTTCCCTTGTCAGCAGCCAGGACGATCTGCGGAAGAGGCGGCAGGATGAGTGAGTGGGTCGATCCGGCCCTCGGTGACGAGGCGGTCGAAGCGGAACAGGGACTGGGCCCGAGCGGCGACCCGGGCCACGACGATGCCGGCTACGAGCCGTACGGCGACGGCCCTTACGGCGCCGAGCCGTACGACGGCGGATCCTACACGATCGTCCAGCACAATCTTGACGGCTCCACCGACGTGCTGGTCGACCGGGACGGGGACGGCCTCGCCGACGTGGTCCTGCACGACAGCGACGGCGACGGTCTGGCGGAGGTCGCGTACGTCGATGGCGACGGGGACGGTCGGCTGGAGAGCATGCTGCGCGACTTCGACGGCGACGGGCGGGTCGACGAGGTCAGCGCGGACACCAACGGCGACGGCTGGATCGACGTGGTCGCCACCGACACTGACGGTGACGGCCTGATCGACGAGGTGGCGGCCGACACCGATCACGACGGCCGGACGGACACCTGGGTTCAGGACACCGACTTCGACGGCCAGGCGGACCAGACGCTGCGCGACGCCGACCAGGACGGCGTGCCGGAGACGGTGACCTACCTGAATCCGACGGTCAACCCGTACGCGGCGAGGTGAGGCCGGGTCGCGGCCGGCCGGATGGCACCCTACTGTCGACATCCGCAGCTGTTGTGACTGAGCGATGGAGGGACCTGGGATGACCGAGGCACAGGAGTCGGTGGAGACGCGCGGTGACGATCGCGTCGATCTGCTCAAGGCCGACACCAACAACGACGGGCAGACCGACGTCTGGGTGGTCGACACCGACGGCGACGGCAAGGCCGACATGTACCAGTTCGACACCGACGGGGACGGCATGGTGGACATCACCATGGTCGATCTGGACGAGGACGGCACCCCGGACGAGGTGGTCGACGGCGACGGCGGGCACCCGCCGGCGAGCTGAGTACGGTACGCATCGTGACACGGCGGCCCGGCGGAGATCCGCCGGGCCGCCGTTGACGCAGTGCACATGAAACAAGGGGCGGTGACCCCGGACGAGCCGAGATCACCGCCCCTTGGCGTAGCCGATGTCAGCCACTTGGAGAGGCCAGTCAATCACCCTGCCGCTGCTGGGGAATCTGCCCCTGCAGCAGGGCACGTACTTCCGACTCCCGGTATCGGCGGTGGCCGCCCAACGTCCGTATGGCGCTGAGCTTGCCGGCCTTCGCCCACCGGGTGACGGTTTTCGGGTCGACTCGGAACATCGACGCCACCTCGGCCGGCGTGAGCAACGGCTCTGGTTCGTGCGTACGCGATGCCATCAGTCACTCCTCCACAGTGCTATAGACATCGGCCGGGGTCCCGCCGGCCGACGCGTCTCCCATGGTCCGGCTAGTCCCCGATGTCCGACATGGGCCGAACGGCCGAACGTCCTTGGATGGACGGATGAGCAATGACCGATTTTTCTCCCTTTTTTGTGACAGAACATACCATAATCGGACTCTTGATCACCGGTCGTGAACGGGTGATTACGAATCTTCTTCGGGATTCGCGGCAGAATCTGCGCCTAATACTCGGTGATTGAAACCGATTCACCCTTTTCGTCGACTACTAGTTGCAGCGCTCCAGTAGCTGAACGGCACGCCACCGGGCAACCAGCTTCTCGTACGCCTCGCCGGCCGCCTCGGCGTCGCCCCGGCCGAGCGCCGCCAACCCGGCGCTCACCAGACCCGGCGAATCGTCGGCCTCCAACGTCTCGTCCGGCAGCAGCCGCACCAACCCACCGTAGTCAAGCTCCACCACCGACCGTGGATGGAACTCCTCGAGCCACCGGGCGCTCTCCTCCACCGCCTCGGTGATCGGCGCATCCCCCACCGACTTACGCAACACCGACAGTCCGCGCGACGCCCGGCGACGGGCCTTGGATATCTCGGTCCGGTAGCGCAGCGCCCGGCGCGCCCCGGTGACGATCAGGTCACGCTCGGCCAAGTCCACGAAGACGAACCACCGCAACGGCACCCCCCAGGTGGCGGCCTGCTCGTGCACCCGCGGCACCCCGTGCTCCAGCACCCGGGCACCGCTGCGCCAGTCGTCGATCACCGCCCTGGCCTGACCGGCCAGTACCGGCGGGACGAACGCGTCGGCCAGCACCGACGGGACACCGTCGCGCGCGCTCAACGCCGCCTCCGCCACCCGCACCCGCAGGTTCCACGGGCAGACCAGCAGCGTGTCGTCCGACTCCAGCACGTACGCCTCGTCCGGCAGGTCGGGCAGCCGGGTCCAGCCCGCGCCGAGCGCCTCGATCACCGCCGTCCGCTGCCGGCCCGGCCCTTCCAGCGGGCCGACCGCGCGGCCCTCCCGCACGTATCGGCGCCAGTAGACCTGTCGCTCACGGTCGAACGCGGCCAGCGGCTCGTACACCCGCAGGTATGAGGCGAAGGAAGCGAAGAGGGACGGCACGGCGCGATCCTCCCACGAAACCGCACGACACCGCCCCCGCCGGGGGCAAACACCCCCGCAGCGGGCGGGTCCGTCGCGCTGCGGCCGATACTAGGCTCGGAGCCAGCAGGGCCCACCGGCCCGGCGCACCGGACGCACCTCACGAGGGTGCCGACACCGTCTCAGGAGCAGACATGGGCGTCTTCACCACCACCACCGGACCCGGCACCGCCACCGGGCACGAACAGGTCGTCTTCTGCCAGGACCAGCCGACCGGGCTGCGCGCGATCATCGCGATCTACTCGACCGCGCTCGGGCCGGCGCTCGGCGGCACCCGGTTCTACCCGTACGCCTCCGAGGCCGACGCCCTGCACGACGTGCTGGAGCTGTCCCGGGGGATGGCCTACAAGAACGCGATGGCCGGACTGGACCTGGGCGGCGGCAAGGCAGTCATCTGGGGCGACCCGGAGCAGCTCAAGACCGAGCCGCTGCTGCGCGCGTACGGCCGGTTCGTCGAATCGCTCGGCGGGCGCTACTACACCGCCTGCGACGTCGGCACCTACGTGCCGGACATGGACGTCGTGGCCCGGGAGACCCGGTTCGCCACCGGACGCAGCCGCGAGCAGGGCGGAGCCGGTGACTCCTCCGAGCTCACCGCCTGGGGGGTGTTCCAGGGCATGCGGGCCGCCGCCGAGCACCGCTGGGGTTCGGCCAGTCTCGCCGGCCGGCGAGTCGGTATCGCCGGGCTCGGCAAGGTGGGCCGGCAGCTGACCGGGCATCTGCTCGACGACGGTGCCGCGGTGGTGGCCACCGATGTCAGCGAACCGGCGGTGGACTGGGCCCGGAGCACCTATCCGCAGGTCGACCTGGTGGACGACACCGACGTGCTGATCCGCCAGGAGATCGACGTCTACGCGCCCTGCGCGCTCGGTGGGGCGCTCGACGACGACACCGTTCCGGCGCTGCGGGCCGAGATCGTCGCCGGAGCCGCCAACAACCAGTTGGCCCACCCCGGCGTCGAGAAGCTGCTCGCCGAGCGGGGCATCCTCTACGCCCCGGACTACGTGGTCAACGCCGGTGGGGTGATCCAGGTGGCCGACGAGGTGACCGGGGCCGCCACACCGTCGGCCAACGGCCGGTACGGGTTCGCCTTCGCCCGGGCGAAGGCCCGGGCGACCCGCATCTACCAGACCACCCGGGAGATCCTGCGCAGCGCAGACCGGGAGGGCGTACCGCCGGCGGTGGCGGCCGACCGGCTCGCCGAACGCCGGATGGCCGAGGTCGGTCGGCTGCGCGCGATCCATCTCCGGTGAGCCGCCACCCCGAGCGCCGCCGGCCTGGGCGCTGACCCCGCCGGTCCGCCCCGGGTGGCCATCACCGGGCGTGTGGAGAATCACCCGTACGGGTCACGAGCGGTGGGGATCCGGCTCCTTACCCCGCCGCTGCCCGTGACGACGTCGGCCGCCGAGGACGCACGGGAGCGACCCGATGCAACCCGAGGTGCCGAACCTGGGTCCGCCCATGTACCGTAAGACCCACGAGAGATGCCTGACGTCATCGGGGCCCGCCTTCGGGCTGCCCCGAATTCTGTGCGAGGGGGTCGAGCCATGGGGCGCGGCCGTGCTAAGGCCAAGCAGACAAAGGTGGCCAGGGAGCTGAAATACCACTCCCCGAACACCGACCTCGCCGCCTTGCAGCGAGAGCTCGCCGGCAGCGGCAAGTCGGACCGTGATTTCGACGACGAGTACGATCCGTACCTCGACGACGATGACGAGGACGACCCAGCCGACGACGACCGGGGTAACTGGACACCCTCTTCGTCCCGCTGAGGGTCCGACTGATCAGAGCACGCGGTCAGTGTCCGCGTGCTGATTCATGTCGACGAGGACTCCGGCCCGGCTGGTCGCCGTACGTGTGTCGGAATGCCACCATCCGGTGGTGCGTACCCCAGGACGGGGTAGGCACCACCGGATGTCCGTCGGCAGGCGGGCGACTGGTGCGTGCCGCCCTGCCCGGGTACGGGGCCGAGCGGAGCGCCAGGTACGCGGCCGGTCGCAGCGGTCAACGGGGGCGGTTGTTCCAGTTGTAGAAGGTCGGGATGTTCTCGAAGTGGTTCCAGGCGCAGACCGCGCCGTCGGCACCGGCCGCCTCGGCGCGACGGCGCCGGGCCTGTTCCGCTTCGGCGAGCAGCAGTGCCAGACCGTCCCGGACGGCGTACACCCGGTCCGCCACCTGATCGTCGCCAGCTGCCTCGGCGACGGTGGCTCCCGGGGCTGCGCCGACCGGTTCAGGCCGCTGCCGGCTGGTCTCTGGCATGGGCCAACACTCCCTCCAGTAGATGGATCTTGCTGTTACGGCAGTGGTTGGTCTCCGTACCATCAAAACGCCCGTGTTCGAAGTAACGGTTGGCAGCGTGACCACCTCCGCAGAACCGGAAGTACGGGCAGGTGGTCCGGCATGCTTCGACGCCCGCCACGAATTCGGTGACCCAGGGTGTCCGCTCCGGCGTGGCGAGGATCTCGGTCAGCCCGCTGGTCAACACGTTTCCGCTGGTGAAGTCCCCGTACCGGGGATCGGAGAAGCCGGCCAGCTCCGGCGAGAGCAGCACCACCGACCCGTCGTACCCGATGGTGGGGATCGGGTCGAGCTGGCGGGGCAGCACCTGGTCGGCCGTGCCGTCGAGCACGGCTGCCGCATACCGCAGCGACCACTCCACCTCGCGCAGATGGATTTGCGGTGCCTGCCGCCAGGCTCCGACCAGCTCCGCCCAGAAGCCCGCCACGGCCCGGTCCGGCCAGCTGTTCGACCGGACGTTCACGCCCTCCGTCTCCTCGATGTTGACGCCCAGCACGTCACAGTCGAGGTCGAGGAAGAACTGGTACAGCTCGGTGGCCAGGCCGGGGCTCGGGTCGCTGACCACGCAGAGCGCCGAGAATTCGATCCCGTGCCGGCGTAGCGCTTCGACACCGCTACGGATCTGGTCGTACGCGGGCCGACCGCCCCGGGTGTGCCGGTTGTCGTTACGCGCCCGCGGACCGTCGACGCTGACGCTGACCCGTACCCGGTGCTCGCGGAAGAACTCGCACCAGGCGTCGTCGATCAAGGTCGCGTTGGTCTGCACGTGGTGCTCCACGTCGGCGCTGAACGGGGTGATCAGCGCCGACAGGTGGTCCAGCCCGGCAGCCAACGGCTCACCGCCGTGCCAGACCACCGAGAACCGGCGTCCCTGCTGCGCGGCCCAGGTGTTCACCGGTCGGGCGACAGCGGCGGCCACGGCGACCGGCATCCGTCGGTTGGCCGCCCGCAGCGGCAGGTAGCAATAGGTGCAGTCTAGGTTGCACAGCGTGGTGGGCTGCATGACGACGTAGCTCGGGACGGTCGCCACACCGCGCATGCCGGTGGGGGCCAGCCGCCCCCCACCGGCCGGGTCCTGCCGGGTTTCGGCCCTGCTCATCCCCATCCTCCTGCCTGTGACGGATGTCGTTTCAGGCTAGGTGTCGGGGTCTGCCGAGGTGAATCGGCGGTACGGCCCGCCGGAGCGCGGCGGTGCCGACCCGCCAAGGTGACGCGGCAGCGGCCCGCCGTCAGCCCCGGGTGTGGTGGCCGACCATCTGTACGGTGCCGGTGCCCTCGATGATGTCGCCGGCCTGCCAGGCCTCGATGCCGCTGCCGGTCAGGCAGGCGAGCGCCCGGTCGGCGTCCTGGGCGGAGACGATGGCGAACATGCCGACGCCCATGTTGAACGTCGACTCCATCTCGTTGTCCTCGATCCGCCCCTTCGCCTGCACCAGGTCGAAGATCGACTGCGGCTTCCAGGTGGCGCGGTTGACCAGCGCGTCGACGTGCTCGGGGAGGATCCGCACCAGGTTGCCGGGAATGCCACCGCCGGTCACGTGGGCCAGGGCCCGGACCTCGCACTCCTCGATCAGCTTCAGGCAGTCCCGGGCGTAGATCTTCGTCGGGGTGAGCAGCTCCTCGCCCAGGGTCCGCTGCCGGCCGAAGTCGTCGACCACGGTGTCCAGCCGCATCCGACCGGCGCCGAGCAGGACGTGGCGGACCAGCGAGTAGCCGTTGGAGTGCAGGCCGGACGACCGCATCGCGATCACCACGTCGCCCACCTCGACGCGGTCCCGGCCGAGGATCTCGCTCTCCTCGACCACGCCGACGCCGGTCGCGGAGACGTCGTACTCGTCCGGCCGCAGCACCCCGGGGTGTTCGGCGGTCTCGCCGCCGAGCAGCGCGCAACCGGCGTACCGGCAGCCGTCGGAGATGCCGGCGCCGATCTCGGCGACCTTGTCCGGCACGACCTCGCCGCAGGCGATGTAGTCGAGCAGGAACAGCGGCTCCGCCCCGCAGGCGACCAGGTCGT
Source organism: Micromonospora sp. Llam0 (assembly GCF_003751085.1). Taxonomy (NCBI): domain Bacteria; kingdom Bacillati; phylum Actinomycetota; class Actinomycetes; order Micromonosporales; family Micromonosporaceae; genus Micromonospora; species Micromonospora sp. Llam0. The sequence continues at coordinate 1,739,806 of NZ_RJJY01000002.1, forward strand.
CCACCACCATCGCGACCAGGTCGATGCCGACCGTGTCGTGGATGTTCATCTGCTGGGCGATGACCAGCTTGGTGCCCACCCCGTCGGTCGACGAGGCCAGGATCGGGTGCCGGTACTTCTGCACGTCGAGCCGGAAAAGCCCGGCGAAGCCGCCGATGTCGCCCATCACCTCGGGCCGGGTGGTCTTGTGCACCTTCGACTTGAGCAGTTCGACGGCGCGCTCACCGGCGTGGATGGAGACGCCGGCGTCCGCGTACGTCACGGTGCGTTTGCGGCCGGACCGGCCGGCGCTGGCCGTCCACGGCTGGCGGTTGACCGTCCGGGCGCCGGAGTCGTCGGCGGTCGGGCCGACGTCCGCGCTGCCGCGCTCAGTCACGTGCGTCACGGTTCTCCCCTTTGTGCTTCTCGCGGCGGGGCCGCGTCGGGTAGCTGTCGAGGATCGCTCGACTCGGGCTGCCGGTCGGACGACCGAGGCCGGTCCGGCCGGTGCTACGGGCGGTGCAGGGCCTCGGGGCCGCCAGTGCTGACAGCGAACCGTTGAGCGCCCGGGCCGGTCCGGTCGCCACCGGCCTGATAGTCCTGCTCGGTGATGTCCCCCGGATGGCCGACCCCGCCAGCGACCCGGCGGTCCACACCTTCGAGCACGTGCTTGCCGATCAGATTGCCAGCTGGCAACTCGATCGGGTACTCCCCATCGAAACATGCCCGACACAATCGTGTCTTCGGCTGCTCGGTTGCCGCTATCAGACCGGCAAGCGAGACATAACCGAGAGTATCCGCACCGATGGACCGGCGTATACCCTCGGTGTCCAGCCCGTTGGCCAGCAGTTCAGCCCGGGTGGCGAAGTCGATGCCGTAGAAACACGGCCAGCTCACCGGCGGCGACGAGATGCGTACGTGCACCTCCAGGGCACCCGCCTCGCGCAGCATCCGCACAATCGCCCGCTGGGTGTTGCCCCGCACGATCGAATCGTCGACCACCACCAGCCGCTTGCCACGGACGTTCTCCCGCAGCGGGTTGAGCTTCAACCGGATGCCGAGCTGGCGCAGCGTCTGGGAGGGCTGGATGAACGTACGGCCGACGTACGAGTTCTTCATCAGGCCGGCGCCGTAGGTGATGCCGGACTGCTCGGCGTAGCCGATCGCGGCCGGCGTGCCCGACTCCGGCACCGGGATCACCAGGTCCGCCTCGACCGGGTGCTCCCGGGCCAGTCGGCGGCCGATCTGCACCCGGGCGGCGTGCACGTTACGCCCGGCGATGGTGGTGTCCGGGCGGGCGATGTACACGTACTCGAACAGGCAGCCCTTCGGCTCCGGCGGGGCGAACCGGGCCGACCGCAGCCCGTGCTCGTCGATGGCGATCAGCTCGCCCGGCTCCACCTCGCGGACCACGGTGGCGCCGACGATGTCCAGCGCGGCGGTCTCGCTGGCGACCACCCAGCCCCGCTCCAGCCGGCCGAGCACCAGGGGCCGGACGCCGTGCGGGTCGCGCGCCGCGTACAGCGTGGTCTCGTCCATGAAGACGAAGCTGAACGCGCCCCGCAGGGTCGGCAGCACCTCCAGCGCCGCGGCCTCGACCGACAGGTCCGGGCGGCTGGCCAGCAGGCTGGTGACCAGGGCGGTGTCCGAGGTCGAGCCGTCGCCGGACAGCCCTCGGTCGACCACCTCGCGGGCCAGCTCGGCGGTGTTGACCAGGTTGCCGTTGTGCGCCAGGGCGATCGTCGTGCCGGCGCTGGTCGCCTTGATCGTCGGCTGGGCATTCTCCCAGGTCGAGCCGCCGGTGGTGGAGTAGCGGGCGTGCCCGATGGCGAGATGGCCGCGCAGGCTGGCCAGGGTCGGCTCGTCGAAGACCTGGGCCACCAGGCCGAGATCCTTGTAGACCACCACGCCGGAGCCGTCACTCACCGCGATCCCGGCTGCCTCCTGGCCCCGGTGCTGCAGGGCGTAGAGACCGAAGTAGCTCAGCTTCGCGACCTCTTCCCCCGGTGCCCACACTCCGAACACGCCACAGGCGTCCTGCGGACCGGGTCGTTGGGGATCAAGATCGTGACTCAACCGGCCGTCGCCTCGAGGCACCTGCCGCTCCCTCGTACTGGTCTGCACTGACGCCTGGCCTGCACGTGGCCTGCACGCCTCAGCGCGGGGTGTCACCGGACTACCGTCGCCGAACAGTGTACGCGAGGTTCCGGTTGGCCCAGAGTGCTCCATTTGGCCCCACACCGGCCGGGTGACCGCCGCAGCCGGCCGGGTGACCGCCGCAGCCGGCCGGCAAATCGCCGGCCCGCCTCACAGCGGCAGGTACGGCGATATATCGGACCTTGGACCACTCGCGGAGATTTGTCCGTTCGCCACGGCCGCAGCCCAGTCGAGGTCGCCGGTCGCCAGCAGCACCCAGGTCACCGGGTCGATCTCCACCACGTTCGCGGGGGTGCCACGGGTGTGTCGCGGCCCGGCTACACACTGAATTGCACCGTAAGGTGGGACACGGACCTCCACCGATCGGCCCGGCGCTCGCTCGGCCAGCGCCGCCAACAGCAGGCGGACCGCATCGCGTAGCTGCACACGGGCGGGGACGGCACCGGCCGCCACGGCGTCCCGCACGGCGGCGACCGTAGTGGACTTACTGTACGGAGAGGACACATCGGGACGATACGACTAGCTCCGGTACCAGTTGCTCCCGCCCCTGGGTCGCGCACATCCGTCTCGGCAAGGCATAGTTGCCGACGGTGTACTCGTCACGGGTGACCCCTGCCCGAATCCTGGTGCGGGGGAAGGATCAAACCGGAAGGCGGTGGACGTGACAACACACCTACGAGCCTGGCTTTCGCGGGCCGGTGTTGTCGCAGCGCTGGCTGCCGTCGCACTAGTCGGCCTGCCCGCCGCGCCAGCGGCCGCCGAGGCACCCACAGTCACCATCACCAGCCTCTCCAACGCCAACCTCAGCTCCGGTGGCCGGGCCACCCTCGAATTCGAGGTCCGCAACAACAACCCGGCGGGCGAGGAAGAGGTCGAGGGCGGGACCTCCGTCAACATCCGGGTCGCCACGAACATCAACGAGCTGCGGTGCGAAGGTCAGTGCGACTTCACAGACACGATCGAGCGGGGCGCGAGCAAGAAGTACACGGTCGAGCTGATCGCCGGCAACGTCGGGACCAACCAGAACCGCAGCGGCCGGGTGGAGATCGTCGCCGTGGTCGACGGGGAGAACGGCCGGGTCCAGCGCGACGTCTCGGTCCGCGGGCCGCAGGAGGCACCCCGGGTCAAGGAGGTCGCCGGCAAGGTCACCGACGTCTCCACCGGTGAACCGATCGAAGGCGCCGTGGTCGCGATGAGCGACTCGCAGAGCAACAACTACGACACCACCACCAACGCCAACGGCAACTACCGGTTCACTTCCAGCAACGACCGGCCGATCGTCCCCGGCGACATCCGGATCGCGGCGACCGCCGACGAGTACGACGACAGCGAAGTGAAGGTCGTCACCGCCGCCGCCGGGCAGTCGATCACCGTCGACCGGATCACCCTGAAGTCGAACGTGGAGCCGACCCCGTCGGCCACTCCGGAGGCGACCCCGTCGGCGACCGCCGAGGCGACGCCGAGCGGCGCGGCCACCGACGCCCCACCGGTCGACACCCAGAACCTGGCGAACGAGAGCAGCGGCGGGGGGATGGGCTCCTGGCTGCTGATCATCATGGGCGGCCTGCTGGTCGCGCTCGGTGTCGGAGCCATCGTGCTGCTGCTGGTGCGGCGCAAGGACGGCGACGTCGACGACGGCCCGGAGCCGGCCGACGACGATCCGGCTGGCGGGCGGGCCGCCGCGCCGGGCAGCCGCGGCGTCTACCACGGTGCCGACGACGCGACCCGGGTGGCGATGCCACCGATGCCGCCCGGCCCGGTCTCCGACGCCACGATGATCACCCGCCCGTCGCTGTCGGACGCGCCGACGATGCTGCACCAGATGCCACCGATCAAGGACGAGTTCCCCGACCCGTACGGTGCTCCGCCGCCGCCCGGGCCGAACCCGCCGGCCGGGCCCGAGCCACGGTACGGCGCGGACCAGCGCCCCGGCTGGGGCGGACCGCCGACCCAGCCCGGCTACGGCTCCGGCCCCGCCGGTGCCACCAGCGTGTACGGCGCGGTACCCGGTGCCGACCAGCCGGGTAGCGGGGCCGGTTCCGGCTACGGCGGACCAGCCGGGGCGGCCCGCCCTGGCGGCACCTACGGCGGCAGCCAGTACGGCGGCAACGTCCCGTCCTCCGGGGCACCCGGCAGCTACGGCACCCCGCCGTCGTCCGGTGGCCCGTACGGCACCCCGCCGTCGTCCGGCGGCCCGTACGGCGGTGCCCCATCGTCGGGCGGCCCGTACGGCGGCAACGCCCCATCCTCCGGGGCACCCGGCAGCTACGGCGCCCCGCCGGTACCCGGTCAGTACGGCGAGCCGACCGGCCGGCCGCCAGCCGACGAGGCCGGCGGCTACCGCGGCGGCCGAAGCTACGGCGACTCCGGCGGCGGCTCGGGCTACTCCCCTGGCGGGTACGGAGCGGACTCCCCCGCCGGCGGCTACGGCTCGGATCGCTACGACGAGCCAACCGGGCGTTACCAGCCGGGCGGCTACGGACAGTCCGGCCCGCCGTACGACTCCACCGGCTACCCCGGCCCGGATCAGGGGCGCGGCGACGTGCCACCACCACCGCGTGGTCCGGAACCGCCGCAGCCCGGCTACCGAGGCGGCAGCCCCGGCTACGGGCCGGACGGCGGCGGTTACGGCGCAAGTGCCGGCTACGGCGGAAACTACGGAGAAAGCCCACCCCAGGCCGGCGGTTACCCGGACGCGGGCTACCCCGATGCGGGCTACCCGGGCGCGGGCTACGGTGGCGACCGGGGCAGCGGGTACGGCTCCGACCAGGGCTACGGATCGCCGGGCTACAGCCCCGGCGGATCGGCGGGCTACGAGTCCGGCCGGGAATCGGGCGGGTACGGCGCCCCGACCGGTGGCGGCTACGACCAGGGTGGCGGCTACCCGCCTGCGGGCGGCGGCTACGACGACCGCCGCGTCCCGGACCAACGGGGTGGCTACGACCAGCAGATGCCGTACGGACAGCAGCCCTACGACCAGCAGCCCTACGGCGGCGAGCAGCCGCCCGGCGACCAGCCGCGGCACGGTGCGGCGCCGCAGTCGGGCAACCGGGGTGAGCGACGTTCCCTCGACTGGCTCGACGACTGACGGCCAACCGACGCGACATCGATGATGGGCCGGACCCGTTCGGGTCCGGCCCATCATCGATCAGTCAGTCTGTCGACCGCCCGGTCAGCTCTGGTTCTTCGGCTTGCCGGCGGACGGGTCGGGCCGGTCCACCGGCTGAGCCGCGTCGTCGGTCGCGTCGCCGCCGGTCGCCGTTTTCTCGGCCGCCGCTACATCGCCGCTGTCTGCCGTGTCCTCCGCCACCGCGTCGCTGTCGGTGACTGCTTCCGGTTCCCGCTCGGTCACCGCGGCAGGCTCGGTCACCGCGTCGGCCGAATCCGACGGCTTCCCGTCCGCCGGCTCGGTCACCGCCTCGGCTTCGTCGCTGTCCGGGTCGACGTCCACCGTCGCCGTGGTCTGCTCCGGCGTACCGGCCGGGGCGTCGATTGCGACCGCGTCGCTGGCCAGCACCCCGACGGCGTCCGGATCCTGCGGGTCCGCCGGCACGTTGCGCGGCCCTACCGCGCTGAACAGCGCCGGCAGGGTACCGGTGTGGGCACCGCGCAGCTCGTCCAGACCGACGCTGAACTGGTCGCGGACCTCCAGCAGCCGGGCCGCCGGGTCGGTCACTCCGATCATGGTCCAGGGCAGTCCGTGCTCCACGCAGAGCGCGGTGAACGCCTTCTCGTGCCCGCGCGGCACGGCGACCATGGCCCGCCCCGCTGACTCGCTGAACAGGAAAACGAACGGCATCGAGCCGTCGCTGAACTCCGGCGGCAACGCGATCCGGGCCCCGATCGACCGGCGCAGACACGCCTCGACCAGTGCCTGGGCGAGCCCGCCGTCGGAGAGGTCGTGGGCCGAGGTGATGTGCCCCACCCGGGCCGACTCACCGATCACGGTGGCCAGCACCCGCTCCCGGTCCAGGTCGACCTTGGGCGGCGTACCGCCGAGGTGACGGTGGGTGACCCAGGCCCACTCCGATCCGGAGAGTTCCAGCTCGGTCTCGCCGAGCAGCATGATCAGGTCACCGTCGCTGTGCGACGGCGGGACGAAGCCCATCGGGACGCGCTGCGCCACGTCGTCGAGCACACCGAGCACACCGACCACCGGGGTGGGGTGGATCGCGGCGGCACCGGTCTGGTTGTAAAAGCTGACATTACCGCCGGTCACCGGGATACCGAGCTCGGCGCAGCCGTCGGCGAGGCCGCGAACCGCCTCGGCGAACTGCCACATCACGCTCGGGTCCTCAGGGGAGCCGAAGTTCAGGCAGTTGGTGACCGCCACCGGGCGGGCACCGGTCACCGCCACGTTGCGGTACGACTCGGCAAGCGCGAGCTTCGCCCCCTGGTACGGGTCGAGCCGGGCGTACCGGCCGTTGCCGTCGACCGACAGGGCGACACCGAGGCCGCTCCGCTCGTCGATCCGGATGACCCCGGCGTCCTCAGGCTGGGCCAGCACAGTGTTGCCCAGCACGTACCGGTCGTACTGCTCGGTCACCCAGCTGCGGTCGCACAGGTTTGGCGAGGCGATCATCCGCAGCAGGGTTTCCCGAAGCTCGTCCGGGGTGCCGGGGCGGGGCAGCGTCTCCGCCCGATCGGCCTGCAGCAGGATCAGGTCCGCCGGCTCACGCATCGGCCGGGCGTAGATCGGGCCGTCGTCGGCCAGCGACCCCGGCGGTACGTCGACCACCACGTGGTCACGCCAGCTGATCACCAGCCGCCCGGGTCGGCCGTCCGGCTCGGCCGGGGTGACCTCACCGATCGCGGTGGCCAGCACGCCCCACTTCTCGGCGGTGGCGAGCACCGCGTCGAGCTGCGCCGGCTCGACGATCAGCAGCATCCGTTCCTGCGACTCGCTGGCCAGGATCTCGTGCGGCTCCATCGACGGCTCACGCAGCGGAACCCGTTCCAGCCAGACCCGCATGCCGGTGCCGGCCGCAGCGGCGGTCTCGGTGAGCGCGCAGGTCAGGCCGGCGCCGCCGAGGTCCTGGATGCCGACGACCAGCCCGGCGTCGTACAGCTCCAGGCATGACTCGATCAGCAGCTTCTCCATGAACGGGTCGCCGACCTGCACCGACGGGCGGCGTTGCTGGCTGGCGTCGTCGAAGGTGGCGCTGGCCAGCACCGACACCCCGCCGATGCCGTCCCGGCCGGTCTTGGCACCCATCAGCACCACGACGTTGCCGGCCCCGGCGGCGGCCTTGTTCTGCAGCCGGTCCACCGGCAGTACGCCGAGGCAGAGCGCGTTGACCAGCGGGTTGCCCTGGTAGCAGGGGTCGAACACGACCTCGCCACCGATGTTGGGCAGGCCCAGGCAGTTGCCGTAGCCGCCGACCCCGGCGACGACGCCGGGCAGCACCCGGGCCGTGTCCGGGTGGTCGGCGGCGCCGAACCGCAGCGGATCCATCACGGCGACCGGGCGGGCGCCCATGGCGAGGATGTCGCGGACGATGCCGCCGACGCCGGTGGCCGCCCCCTGGTACGGCTCGACGAAGCTGGGGTGGTTGTGCGACTCGACCTTGAAGGTGACGGCGAGGGTGTCGGAGACCTGGATGACGCCGGCGTTCTCCCCGATGCCGGCGAGCATCAGGTCACTGGCCGGAGCCTTCTCGCTGAACTGCCGCAGATGCACCTTGCTCGACTTGTAGGAGCAGTGTTCGCTCCACATGATCGAGTACATGGCGAGCTCGGACTGGGTCGGCCGGCGGCCGAGGATCTGCTGGATCCGCTCGTACTCGTCGTCGCGCAGCCCCAGCTCGGTGTACGGCTGCAGCTCACCAGGGGTATCGGTGGCGCGTTCGACGGTGTCCGGGCCGCCGGCGTACCGGTCGACCGGTACGCCGAGGGCGGTCGCTGCCGGGTCGGCGACGGCCGCCGCCTCCGACTGGGTGGTCATGCCGGCACTCCCGCGAGGTGCTTGAGGATGGAGGTGAAGAAACCCAGTCCGTCTCGGGACGGGCCGGTCAGGTCCTCGACGGCGTGTTCCGGGTGGGGCATCAGCCCGACGACGTTGCCGGCGGGGTTGGTGATGCCGGCGATGTCCCGCAGGGAACCGTTGGGGTTGCCGCCGACGTAGCGGGCCACCACCCGGCCGGTCGACTCCAACTCGTCGAGCGTCTGTTCGTCGGCCACGTAGCAGCCTTCGCCGCTCTTGAGCGGGACAAGGACTTCCTGTTTCGGAGAGAACGCGTTGGTGAACGCGGTCCCGGCGGTCTCGATGCGGAGCATCTGGTCCCGGTTGCGGAAGTGCAGGTGCTGGTTGCGGGTAAGCGCACCGGGCAGCAGGTGGGCCTCGCAGAGGATCTGGAAGCCGTTGCAGATGCCGAGCACCGGTAGGCCGTCACCAGCAGCCGCGACGATCGACTGCATGACCGGGGCGAACCGGGCGATGGCTCCGCAGCGCAGATAGTCGCCGTACGAGAAGCCGCCGGGCAGCACCACCGCCTCGACGCCGCGCAGGTCGGCGTCGCCGTGCCACAGTCGGACCGGCTCCCCGCCGGCGAGCCGCACCGCGCGGGCGGCGTCACCGTCGTCGAGCGAGCCCGGGAAGGTGACCACACCGATCCGGGCGCTCATGACGGATCACCGGCTGTATCAGCCTGCTCGGCCAGCCGGACCTGGTAGTCCTCGATGACCGGGTTGGCCAGCAACTTGTCCGCGATCTCACGAGCCCGATCCAGGTCGGGCTCGCCGGCGAACTCGATCTCGATCCGTCGGCCGATCCGCACCGCCGAGACGTCGCTGACTCCGAGCCTCGGCAGCGCGTTCGCGACAGCCTGGCCCTGGGGATCGAGAATTTCCGGCTTGAGCATGACGTCGACGACGACGCGAGCCACGTGGCACTCCTGACCGTGTACGCGTTGGGGGTGCCGGCCTCGAACGGGCCGCGCACCGCTCAGCCTACCTGGTGGCACCGGGTACGACGCACCGGCGGTCGAAGAGCCGAATCGGTGATCGGGCCACAAATCAGCCACGAACCGATAACGACGACATCGGCCACCGCCGACGGACCGGCTCACCGGGCACCCACGGACGGCCTGCCGCACCTGACCGGCGATCGCCGGCGGACGCGACGAGGGCAGCGCGGGACGCCGAGGGGCGCGGGACGCCGTCGCGGGACATCAATGCATCGTATGACTTCGATTTGATTCTTGTAGATGACCATCGAAGCGCTTAACGTCTTTCGTCAAACGCCCGGTGACGATCGTCGGACGGGCGCTGTAACAAACTCCGCTGCCGGATACCCGTCCGGCGGCGTGGCTCACCGACCCGTACCCCGGGTTGCCCCCTCGGAAGGAGCCCCACCCATGCGCGTTCGCCTGGCTGTGGCAGCAGTAGCCACCACCCTGATCGGCCTGCTGGCCACGCCAACCGCGGCGACGGCCGCGCCGGAGGAGATCATCGGCGGCGGGACGGTGTCGTCCGCCCCGTGGGCCGCCGCAGTCTTCAGCAACGGCTCGTTCACCTGTTCCGGCACCATCATCGCCGCCAACTGGGTGCTCACCGCGCGGCACTGTGTCAGCGGCTCGATGTCGGTCCGGATCGGCAGCGTCTACCGCTCCTCCGGCGGCGTCACCCGTACGGTCAGCTCCGCGTACGGCCGCTACGACCTGGCCCTGCTCTACTTCTCCAGCCCAGTCAGCACCAGCTACGTGACGCTGTCCAGCAGCTACCCGCCGGTCGGCTCGACCAACAGCATCTACGGCTGGGGCATGACCTGCTACAGCGGCTGCGGCGCGTCGACCCAGCTGAAGACCGCCTCGGTCCAGGTGACCAGCACCAGCGTCACCGACGCGTACGGCGGCCGGGCGATCCGCAGCACCCGGATCAACGGCAACGCCTGGCGGGGCGACTCCGGCGGCCCACAGTTCTACAACGGCCAGCAGGTCGGGGTGGCGTCGACCGCCAACGGTGTCAACATCCAGAACTACGGCAGTGTCGCGTACAACCGGTCCTGGATCCGCTCGGTGGCCGGCGTCTGACCTGACGTGACCTGACGTCACCTGACCTACCGGTCCTGGCGCACGACAGCGCGGACTCCGTGATCAGCCACGGGGTCCGCGCCGTCGCGGTTGGCGACCGGACGTCCGCGCCGTGCCGTTTCACAGATGGCGCAGGCTCCACCAATGCCCGTGATCAGGGCACACTGTCGCTCATAGCATCGGTTCCGTGCTGATCGTGACGACGAACGATCTACCGGGATACGAGATCCGCATCGTGCTGGGTGAGGTGGTCACCTCGGTGGTCCGCTCGATCAACCCGTTCAAGGAAGGCGTCAAGGCGCTGCGGGGCGGCAAGTCCGACCCGGGCGGCCCGGCCAGCCTCACCAAGTACCGGACCGAGATCATCGGCAAGCTGGGCGAGGCCGCCAAGAAGAAGGGCGCGAACGCCGTCATCGGGATGCGGTTCGACACCCGGCAGGTGGGTAGCACCCACATGGAGCTCTGTGCGTACGGGACGGCTGCCGTGGTGCTGCAGATCCGGCCGGACGCCGGCGACGACTCGAAGCAGTCGAAGGTCGACGCGAGTCACGCCGACGCCAGCGCCGGCAACGAGACCGGCGGCTCGGCCGGCTCCGGCAGCAAATAGGTCTACCGGATCGGCTGTAGGTCTACCGGATCGGGGCCGGCTGGTAGGTAGGTCTACAGGATCGGGGCCGGCTGGTAGGCCGCGGCCACCGGGTGGTCGGCGACCACCCCGGCCACCCGGTCCGCCACCGCCCGCACCTGCGACGGCGCCGCTCCGACGAAGCCGACCCGGTCGGCGACCACCGTGGCGATCTCGTCCCGGCTCAACCCGAGCCGCTCGTCGGCGGCGAGCCGGTCGAACAGGTCGTTGTCGGCGGCGCCCTGCTCCCGCATGGCCAGCGCCACCGCGACCGCGTGCTCCTTGATCACCTCGTGCGCGACCTCCCGGCCGACGCCGCCGCGCACCGCTGCGACGAGAATCCGGGTGGTGGCCAGGAACGGCAGGTAGCGGTCGAGTTCCCGGGCGACCACCGCCGGGTACGCGCCGAACTCGTCCAGCACGGTGAGAAAGGTCTGGAACAGCCCGTCGGCGGCGAAGAACGCGTCCGGCAGCGCCACCCGGCGCACCACCGAGCAGGAGACGTCGCCCTCGTTCCACTGATCGCCGGCCAGCTCGCCGACCATCGACAGGTAGCCCCGGATCACCACGGCCAGCCCGTTCACCCGCTCGCTGGAGCGGGTGTTCATCTTGTGCGGCATGGCGCTGGAGCCGACCTGCCCGGGCCGAAAGCCCTCGGTGACCAGCTCGTGGCCGACCATCAGCCGGATGGTGGTGGCCAGCGAGGACGGGGCGGCGGCGACCTGGGCCAGGGCGGAGAGCACGTCCAGGTCGAGGGAGCGCGGATAGACCTGGCCGACGCTGTCCAACACCCGCCGGAAGCCGAGGTGGCCGGCGACCCGGCGCTCCAGCTCAGCGACCTTGGCGGCGTCACCCTCGAAGAGGTCCAGCTGGTCGGCGGCGGTGCCGACCGGCCCCTTGACGCCGCGCAGCGGGTAGCGGTCGATCAGGTCGGTCAACCGTTCGTACGCGATGAGCAGCTCCTCGGCCGCCGACGCGAACCGCTTGCCCAGCGTGGTGGCCTGGGCGGCGACGTTGTGCGAGCGGCCGGCGAGGACCAGCTCGGTGTGCTCGACGGCGAGCCGGGCCAGCCGGGCCAGGGTGCTGACGACCCGGTCGCGGATCAGCTCCAGCGATGCCCGGATCTGCAGCTGTTCGACGTTTTCGGTCAGGTCTCGGGAGGTCATCCCCTTGTGGATGTGCTCGTGGCCGGCGAGCGCGCTGAACTCCTCGATCCGGGCCTTGACATCGTGCCGGGTGACCCGCTCGCGCTCGGCGATGGCGGCCAGGTCGACCTGGTCGACGACCCGCTCGTACGCGTCGATCACCCCGTCCGGCACGGCGATGCCGAGGTCGCGCTGGGCGCGCAGGACGGCGAGCCAGAGTCTCCGTTCCAGCCGGATCTTTTCCTGCGGGGACCAGAGAGCGGCAAGCTCGACGGAGGCGTACCGGGCGGCGAGCACGTTGGGAATCTGCGGACGCGATGTCACGTACGGCAGTCTGACACGCCGTCCCGCCGGCACCGCCGGGCAGCCGGAGAGTTCCGGCGGACCGCCGACCCCGTCGGTGTCCTCCTCCGGTTTCCTGGCTGCACCGACGCCCGGCAATCGGTCGCAATCAGACTGATCTGGCCGATCTACCGATAATTGCGTAACTGGTCGCATTTTCTGTCGTTCAGCCTGTCGTTGCCGAATCCTTCCGGCCACGCCACTCCTGCTCCTGCCCGCCGGTGCGAGTCGTATCCCCACCTGGCGCGGTGTGAGGCCGAAGTCCGAGACGAGGAACTGTGCGTACCACCACACGCCGCAATACATCCATGCTCACCGTCGCAGCCCTGGCCGGAGCGCTCGCCAGTCTGGCTGCGTCCGGGCCGGTCACGGCGGCGGAAGGGGACGGGCACGCCGTCGGCGTCCGATTCGACCTCGCCGCCGACGTTGTCGGCAGCACCGCGATCGAAGCGGACGCCGTCGTCGGCAGCGCCACCGCCCCGCCGACGCTCGGCACCGACAGTGAAAACGCGGTCGACATCGCCCTACCGACGGCGGTCGGCGTGTCGGCCAGCGGGACGGTCGAGGAGGTGTCCGTCACCAGACGGCCGCACCACAGCACCGGGTCCGGCACGGTCAGCGGCCTGGCCGTCAGTGTCTTCGGCGTACCGGCGCTGGCGGTGACCGCAGCCTCCGCCTCGGTGAGCTGTGGACCGGACCGACGTGGGGCGGCGGAGACCACGCTCGACGGGCTGACCGTCTTCGGTGCGGCCGTCAGTCTCCCCGTCGACGGGTCACCGATCACGTCGAGCCGGTCGCTGCCGGTGACCGGGCTGACCGGCGCGCAGCTGACCGCGAGCGTCACCGGAACCGAGACCCGCGAGCTTGGCACCCGCGTCACCGCCGTCACCGCCGTCACGGCGACGTTCGAGATCACCGGCGACACGGCCGGTGGCACGGTCACGGTTTCGGCCGGCACGGTGACGGTCGCCGAGGCGGCGTGCGCGCGGCCAGCACTGTCGACCGATCCGGCATCACCAGGACCTACGGACATCGACACCCTCACCGACTCCACGTATCGCAGCGATGCCACGCCCTGGATCGACTCGGTGAACCCCGGTGAGGGAACCACCGTCGGCGGCACCACGGCGACGGTCAGCGGTACTGGCTTCGTACCCGGGCAGACCCGGGTGACAGTCTGCGGCCGGACGCTCGGGCCGGCGGTCGTCACGGTCGGCGGCGCGTTCAACGTGTTGACCTTCCCGACCCCCGCCTGCGAGGCCGGCGCGACGACGATTTCCGTCAGCACCCCGGCCGGTACCTCCAACGAGATCGCTTTCCGGTACGTCGGGGAAGGACCGCCGGTAACCGACGAACCCGGCGACGGCACATCGGAGGACGGCCTTCCGGTCACCGGGCGCACGTTGGGCCCGCTCGTTGTCAGCGGCCTTCTGGCGATCCTGGTTGGCGCCGCGCTGCGGTTCGCCGCCGGCGGACAACTCGGCCCAGGAACGGGACGGGCTGGCGACGTTCACCCGCCGCAGGCACTTTCGTATCAGCCGCCGACTGAGTAGATGCTCCACGGCCAATGGTCGCCCTTGTCATGGCCGACGAGGGTGAATCCGGCTTCCTTGACAAGATCGTCGTAGTCCGGCGAGTAGTAGATGACCGTGATCTTCTTCTGATTTCGCCGTGCCGCCGAGACCAGGTTGTTCATCACTGTCGTGAAGACCGGCGGCCCGAATGGCGAGAACAGGTACACGACCAGATTCTCGACAGGCGCGACGAAGTCAGCGGCATCGATAGCGAGCAACTCGACCTCGGCGGCCTTCAGCGGCCCGGTGTAGCGACGCAGATTATCCTCGGCCTGCTGGATGAAGGTAGGCGAGAAGTCGACACCGATGACCTTCTTGTACGGCTCACCGGCCGCCAGTAGCACGATTCGACCCCAGATCGGCACGTCTCACCTGCACATCAGGGTGATGGAGTCGGTTGAGCCCGGCTGCCATCTGACGGCCGGAACGCCAGTCCATGATCGGACCAGAAGGAAATGCTGTCCAGCGGGATTCACCGTACGGCTGGCCAGGAGAAAGCCGCCGGACAGTGGTAGCGCGTACGAGCCCCCGCACGCGCATGTCCGACAAGGACCGGTGCATGTCCGGCAAGAAACAGCCCGGTCAAGACCTACCAGCCGGCCGCCAGTCCAGGCGGCGGCTGAGATGGCGTCCGGCAGGTGGCGTATCGTGGGGAAGCCGTCTGCCGCCATCGAGGAGCTGCGACCTGATGATCTCCGCAGACCCTGCCGCTCCCGCTGGGCACCGATTGCAGGCCGGGCACCGGCTGGAGACCGTTCACGGTTCGATCGTCCTGCCGACCTTCCTGCCCGACGGCACGCGGGCCTCGGTCCGCGCGGTCGACAGCCGTGACCTGGCGACAGTGGGGATTCAGGCGGTGATGGTGAACGCCATGCACCTGGCCCAGCGCCCCGGACTCCAGGCCGTCCGACGGGCCGGCGGGCTACACCACTTCATGGCCTGGGACGGTGTGATCGTCTCTGATTCCGGCGGGTTTCAGATACTCTCCCTTATCCGCAAACGGGGTCAAATCGGGTCAATCCGATCGAACGGGGTGACTTTTCAAGAGTCGCCAGATACGAAGAAGATCGTGCTCACTCCCGAGAAGGTCATCGAATGGCAGTTCGGCCTCCGATCCGACGTGGTGATCGCCCTCGATGACTGCACCGGCCCGGAAGACTCCCCGGCTCAGCAGCTCGCTTCCACCGAGCGCACGATCCGCTGGTTCCGGCAGGCCCGACAGGCGTACGACCTCCAGTGTCGGCAGCGCCGGACATCGGAGCCACCCCTTTTGGTCGGGGTGGTCCAAGGCGGTACCGATCCGACGCTGCGCCAACGCTGCGTCGACGCCCTCGTCGAGTCCGGGGCGCAGGGGTTCGGATTCGGCGGCTGGCCGCTGAACTCCGCTGGCGAGTTGGAGCGCGACATGTTCGCCCTGCTCGCCCGGATCACTCCGCCCGACGCGCCGCTGTTCGCCCTCGGAGTCGGCCGGCCCGAGCATCTGGTCGCCCTCTGCGAGCTCGACACCCGATGGGTCTTCGACTGCACGATCCCGACCCGCGATGCCCGGCACGGCCGCCTTTACGCGTTCGAACCTGATATCGCCAGCCGGCAGCTCACTCCGGATCGGAGCTTCTACCAGAACATCTACATCCTCGACGAGGAGAATTCCCGCAAGGACCAGCCAATCTGCCCGACCTGCGACTGTCCGACCTGCCAGAGGTACAGCCGCAGCTATCTGCACCACCTGTTCCGGGTGAAGGACGGACTGGCGGACCGGCTCGCCACCCTGCACAACCTTCGCTTCTACACCCGCCTGCTGGAGATGATCCGGTCCGGCCAACTGGCCGGATCCGCCGCACGCGAGCCGGGCGGGCGGGGATGACCGGCCGGTGATCACACCTCCACCACCGGACCAGGCACCGGACGACGATCAACCACTGGCCCGCCTGCGACCAGCAGGTGCCCACCCGCCGGGCCCAGCAGATGCCCACCCGCCGGGCGTCGCCGCGTCATCAGCACGAACGGCCGAGCCTCCCGCCGTTCACAAGGTGATCGCCCGGCTCACCTCGGCCGCCAAGTACCGCGACATCCACCCGGAGACGATTGTCGACCTGGTACGGCGGGAAGGGCGGGGCACCGGCGACGCGGCCGAGCTGGAACGCCGGGTCCGGGCCCGGTTGCACAAAGTGGCTGCGTTGCATCTGCTCACCGCTCGGCCACCGGCGCTACGACGGGCGATCGACCGAGCCGATCTCGACGATCCGCAGGTCCGGCGGGACTGGTGCCGGCAGATGCTGGGTGGCCACTTCTCCACCGCCGAGCGTCTGCCCGACCTCGACGACTTCTATCCCGTCCTGTTCGGACTGGTACCGCCACCACGGACGGTAGCGGACATCGCGTGCGCGCTGAACCCGTTCACGCTGCCCTGGCTGCGGCAGGTCAGCGATGCCCAGTACGTCGGCTACGACTTCAACGCGTTGTTCGTCGCGTTGGGTAACGCGTTTCTTGGGCGGGCATACCCCGAGTGCGAGATCCGGCACGAGGATGTGCTCGCCGACGGCCGGCCGGTGAGCGCCGACCTGGCGCTACTACTCAAGACGTACCACTGCATGGAGGGACGCCGTACGGGTGCCGGGCAGGCGCTGATCGACCGGCTGCACTGCCGCGACGTAGTGGTTTCGTTCCCCACCCGGGCCATGAACGGTCGAGCTGCGGTCTTCGTGTCTCGACACGTCGAGGAGCTCTCCGAGCTGGCCCGCGGTCGGGGTTGGCGCTTCTCACGAGCCAGCCTGGCATCGGAGGAGCTGGTAGCGATCCACAAGGGGTGAGGCCAGGTGGTCTCAGTCCGCCCAGAGCCGCGACTCCGCCTCTCCGCCCGTTTCGCTCCGTACCGAGTAGCCCGAGAGTCGGGAGCAGTCCACGGTGAGTACGTACGGCACGCCCAGAATCCGGGACGCGACTCGGCCTACGATCAACGGTCAGATCTAGCACAAGCTAATCGACGCCAGCCAGTTCTCTTGAACGATCGACGAAAGCTACTTTTGAATGACGTAGACCAGCTCGTTGCCAATCTCCAGTTGCCGAAAGCTGTATGACCGCTCCCGGACCTGCGACTCAAAGCCCCGCGAATAGGTCTGGAACATCCCTTTCGATCGCTGACCGAGAGATCTGGTCGGGAAGGTTACCACGATAATCGGCGAGTTGACGAGGTCGATCGCCTCCCAACCGGATCCCCGGCGCTGAGTTTCCAGGCAAGGCAACGTCTTCAGCAGTAGCGTGACATCGGTCGGCTCGTCAACCCGATCCTCAAGGATGTCAGCCACCCCCACCCGGTGTTGGACACCCAATCTCGTCAGCACGGAACCCACGAAGTCGATCAGGCGGGCGTCGATGTCGGACGCGACGTACACGGCCTGCTCGGGTAGACCCATCCACGGCACAGCCAGCGGGCTGAGGCCGCAGGCTAACTCACGCACCGTATTCGGCTCGGGCAGGTCACGGAAGACTTTTTGGTAGAACCCCGCCAGGTGTGGCAGCCGCTCCCGGGTGGATAGATGCACCGACATCGCACGTCGGAGGGCTTCCTGTACCGCTTCGTCGTCTCCGGCGTCAACGGCAGATTCGACCTGCCCGAGTAACGCTGCGTAGTTGGGCGGCTTGGGCGGTAGAAACGCACCGTAAATCTCATGTAGCCCGCGCTTGGTGCGTTTCACCGCATCGGGAACATCGCCCCGAGCCGCGACGAGAGCGGCTCTGGCCAGACGTCGCACCGTGGCTGGAGCCACCGTCTGGTAGCGCCGACTCTTCACGATGGCCTGCTCGATCTCGTCGACTCGGTCGTCGCCCGCAGATTGCGTCATTGATCGATCCATAGTGCAGGAAGACGATGGTAATCAACGGAAAGCTCGGACCACCCTGCGGGGTTCTCCTGCTCCGACAGGTCAAAGTTCCGTCGGGCTCCAGCGCCAGTACCGCAGCGGTCTGCGCCACCCGGCCGGCCGCGTTGGGCATGCCCAGAATCCTGGTACCACCCCTCTTCGGGATCTCCACCGCCCAGAGCGGACCGGGGAAGTGAGCGGGTATCCCCCAGGCTCATCCCGAGAATCACCTCCGACCTCGGTTCTGATGTCGTCTGGCTGAGTTCCGACACGTTAACGGCGGAGAACTCGACGTTCATCACTCATCTTCCCGGTCCATACCCTGACGCGATCCCGGCCGCGCCCTTTCCAATCACGCTCAGGACGACGGTCTTCAGCCAACGCCTCTCGTGGTGGTTTGAAGCGTGCTTCCGCAAGCCGGCACCGGAGGGCCAAGCAACCTCCATCTCCATACAGCACCACGGTACGTGACGCTGCCACCCGGTTTCGAAACTAGCAAGATCATAACCTCGGGTGCGGGTGGCTTCTGGTCACCAGCAGTGAGGAGGCACCGTACGACACGATCTCCCGGACGTGTTCCACTTGCCGGTCGACCAAGCGGGCCACCTTCGACGAGGCGGTGTGAACTCACTACTCTCTGCTGTCAATCGAGCCAGTGGACGTACCGGACATGCTGAACGCGGCGGTCAAGGTTAGGGACAAACTGGGCGCATTACGGGCAGAGCCTATGATCGGACCATGGCGCTGACTAAGCTCGGGCAGGCGCAGGCCAAGCCTGACGGGACACTCGATACCTTTCCGATCACGGACAGCTCGCAGGAGATAACGATCGACTGCCGGGAGTTCACCTGCCGCTGCCCCATCACGGGGCAGCCGGACTGGGCGACCATCCGGATCGACTACCGCCCGGGTGACCGGGGTGTGGAGACCAAGAGCCTCAAGCTCTACCTGGAGACCTTCCGGGATGAAGGCATCTTCCACGAGCACCTGGCCACGAAGATGCGTGATGATCTGGTAGCCGCACTCAATCCCATCTTTCTCAAGGTCACTGTTGACTTCAACGTCCGCGGCGGGATCGCGCTGGCGGCGTCAAGCACCTACCAGCGCTGAGCCACGGCCGCCTGATGCAGGGCCTTCCTGAGCGCCCACAACGCTTGACTTCCTCCCCGCCCTCTGAAGGAACGGGGATTCCCTTGGTCATCAACGGCACAACACCCCACTCGAATGGACCGATACGAGGACTCCGCTCCCCGCCGGAACGCTGGCCCTGATCGGGGCTCCGGCGGCACGCTGGGTATGCTTGCCAGCTGGCTAGACCTGTGCCGATGGACGAGGGTGGAAGGTGACGGAGCACGTGCCGACAGGGACGCGCAATGCCGTGGTGCTGCTCAGCGGCGGCCTCGACTCCACGACGGCGCTCGCGATCGCGATACACGAGGGCTACCGGGCCCACACGCTCAGCTTCCGGTACGGGCAGCGACACACCGTCGAACTGGACGCCGCCGCCCGCGTGACGAAGGCACTCGGCGCAGCCCAACACATCGTCGCCGACATCGATCTGCGGGCCTTCGGCGGGTCGGCACTGACCGACGACACGCTCGCGGTACCGCACCGCACCAACACCGACGAGATGGACGACACCATCCCGGTCACTTACGTACCGGCACGCAACACGATCTTCCTGTCGTTCGCGCTGGCCTGGGCTGAGACCCTCAACGCCTCAGACGTATTCATCGGGGTGAACGCACTGGACTACAGCGGCTACCCGGACTGCCGCCCGGAGTACATCGCTGCATACGAGGCGATGGCCAATCTTGCCACCAAGGCCGGCGTCGAGGGGCAACAGCGGTTGCGCATCCACACCCCGCTGATCCGGCTGACCAAGGCCGCAATCATCCAGCGGGGCCTGGAGCTGGGTGTCGACTTCGCCTGGACACACAGCTGCTACGACCCGATCGACGACCGGGCCTGCGGCAGCTGCGACTCCTGCCTGCTCCGTCAACGCGGTTTCGCCGAGCTCGGCATGATCGACCCTGCCATCTCCGGCGACGGATGATCGGCGTGTACCGGGTCAAGGAGATCTTTTACACACTCCAGGGCGAGGGTACGCATGCCGGTCGCCCCGCAGTCTTTTGCCGCTTCACCAGTTGCAACCTCTGGACCGGGCGAGAACGTGATCGACATCGTGCGATCTGCCAATTCTGCGATACTGACTTCGTCGGCACCGACGGCATTGGGGGCGGGCGGTTCTCGTCCGCCGCCGAGCTGGCCGCCGCCGTCGCCGAGGCTTGGCAAGGGCGGGCACACCCCCGCAGCCGACGGTATGTGGTGTGCACCGGCGGCGAACCACTGTTGCAGCTGGACGAGACGGCTGTGACCGCCCTGCACGAAGCAGGCTTCGAGGTCGCGGTCGAGACCAACGGCACTCTGCCCGCACCTGCGGGCATCGACTGGATCTGTGTCAGTCCCAAGGCCGGCGCGAATGTCGTACTCACCCGAGGTGACGACTTGAAGCTGGTCTTTCCCCAGCCAGAGGCCGACCCGGCTCGCTTCGAGCACCTCGACTTCGGCCATTTTCTGCTGCAGCCGATGGACGGGCCGGATCGAGTCGCCAATACTGCGGCTGCGGTGCGGTACTGCCTAGAGAATCCACAGTGGCGTCTGAGTTTACAGACTCACAAATACATTGGGATTGCCTGATGGAGATCTTCCGGGAGTTCACCTTCGAGGCCGCGCACCGGCTGCCGCACGTACCCGAAGGCCACAAGTGCGCCCGCCTGCACGGACATTCGTACCGGGTCACCGTGCACGTCAGTGGCCAGGTCGGAGCGCGAACCGGTTGGGTGATCGACTTCGGCGACCTCAAGCAGGCGTTCGCACCGGTCCGCGACCAACTCGACCACCACTACCTCAACGAAATCGCCGGACTGGAGAATCCGACGAGCGAAGTGCTGGCCCGATGGATCTGGCAGCGACTTGCCGGTCAGTTGCCGTTGTCGGCGGTGGCGGTTCGGGAAACCTGCACCTCCGGCTGCGTCTACCGAGGCGAGGACTGAGCGGGCCGGACTCTACGGGCGGTCAAGACACCGCAGAGGCGCCGCAGATACCGGCCCGACCACCTCCCCGTAGGTTCATACCCGGGACCCGCTCGTCCGATCCCCTTGATCAGCGGCGAATCCGGCAGCCTGCTCCTCATCGGATGCGTCAGACGCAGGCCGAGAGTCTGCAGCCGATCGCTGCTCGGTGTGACCGACCAGCCGCTGGCGCGCTGACCTGCCCGATCTGCGTCAAGGCCACCGGCCAAACCTACCGACGCGTAACATTACGCTAAAGTAGGCCCGACGTTCCGATCTGGAGGGTATGCGATGACCGAGTTCGACCCGGCCAACTTCGCGTCCATCGACGCCAAGGAGTTCAGCAAGCTGGTCAAGACCACCCCGGATTCCAAGATCGCCGAGGTGATGCAGGGCGACCTGCGCGGCAAGGTCCTCGACGAGGTGTTCAACCGGATGCCCACCCTGTTCCGTCCGGAGAAGGCCGGCGCCACCAGCGCGGTGATCCACTGGAACATCACCGGCCGTCCGGACGGCGGCACCGACACCTACGAGATCGTCGTCGACAACGGCACCTGCGTGGTCTCCCCGACCGCCGAGCGCGAACCGCGGCTGAGCCTGACCCTCGGGCCGGTCGACTTCCTCAAGGTCGTCGCCGGCACCGGGAACCCGATGATGATGTTCATGACCGGCAAACTCAAGGCAAAGGGCGATCTCGGACTCGCCGCCCAGATCCCCAACCTGTTCGACATCCCCAAGAGCTGACCGCCGATCCGTAGCCCCGCCTGATACGTGTCCTTTATCAGCGGGGTCGACCATCCCTCCGACCGGTCACGCCCGCAGCTGGGGGTGTTTGTGCCGGTGGACCTGCCGTTCCTGATTTCCACGCTGACCCGACGCGGGGTGCTCACCCCTGGCTCGCCGGTGCGGACCGTCGCCCAACTCGCCGCGCTGCGCCGCTGGGGGTTCACCCTCGTCGGCGAACTGCGCCAGGCCGCCGCCCGCGACCCGAACCGGGTCGCGCTGATCGACGACGGCGAACAACAGCTGACCTACCGGGAGCTGCTGGACCGCGCCGAGCGGCTGGCCGGCGCGCTACGTACCGCACTGGATGTTTCCGCCGGTGACCGGATCGGCCTGCTCTGCCGCAACCACCCAGACATGGTGGCCGCGATGGTCGCCGCCGGGCTACTCGGCGCGGACACCGTACTGCTGCACACCGGGCTGGCCGGGCCGCAGCTCGCCGCCGTCGCCGACGAACAGCGGCTGCGGGTGCTGCTGCACGACCGCGAGTTCGGCGAACAGGTGGTCGAGGTCGACACCGGGGTGGTCCGAGTCGACGAGACCCGGGCGGCGCAGCTGCTGCGCGACGCACCGACGGACATCCGGCTGGAGCCGCCGCGCCGCGACGGCCGCACCATCGTGCTCACCTCGGGCACCACCGGCACCCCGAAGGGTGCCCGGCGACGCACTCCGACCGGCTTCGGACCGCTGGCGTCGATCATCGACCGGATCCCGCTGCGGGTCCACGACCGGATCATGATCGCCACACCGGTCTTCCACACCTGGGGGTACGCCGCCCTGCAGATCGCGTTCGCGCTGCGGGCCACGGTGGTGCTGCACCGACGCTTCGAGCCGGCCGCCGCGCTGGCCGCCGTCGACCGGCACGACTGCACCGCGCTGTTCGCCGTACCGGTGATGCTGCAACGGCTGCTGCACGACGTACCCGCACCGCAGCGGCAGCCGACCGGGCTGCGGGTGGTCGCGGTCAGCGGTTCGGCGCTCGGCGGCGGCATCGCCACCCGGTTCATGGACCGGTACGGCGACGTGCTCTACAACCTGTACGGGTCGACCGAGGTCTCCTGGGCGGCCATCGCCACCCCGGCCGACCTGCGCCGGGCACCGAACACGGCCGGCCGGCCGCCGTACGGCACCCGGCTGGCGGTGCTCGGGCCGGATGGCGAACCGGTGCCGACCGGACAGGTCGGGCAGATCTTCGTCGGTAACGAGCTGCTCTTCGACGGCTACACCACCAGCGACGACGGTACCGCCGACCGCCGGCACGGGCTGCTCGGCACCGGCGACCTCGGCCACGTCGACGCCGACGGGCTGCTCTTCGTCGGCGGCCGGGCCGACGACATGATCGTCTCCGGCGGGGAGAACGTCTTCCCGTCCGACGTCGCCGACCTGCTGGCCCAGCTACCGCAGGTACGCGAGGCCGCGGTGGTCGGCCTACCGGACGCGGAGTACGGCCAGCGGCTCGCCGCGTACCTGGTGCTGCATCCGGAGGAGACGCTCGACGCCGAGGCGGTCCGGGAGTACGTGCGCCGCTACCGCGCCCGGTTCGCCGTACCCCGGCATGTGATCTTCCTGTCGGCGCTGCCGCGCAACGCCGCCGGCAAGGTGGTCACCCGGGACCTGCCCCGGCCGCCGGGCAGCTGACCCGGCCGGGGCCCGGTGGACGCCCGGCGCTCAGGGCTGGCGCAGATGCTGGGCCACCCGCTGGTGGTCCCGGAACCGCGCCCGCGCCGCCCGCTGGGCCGGGTCCTGCTCCGGCGCGGCGTCGATGTGCGCCGAGCGGGCCGCTTCCGTGCGGTTGGCGTACTCGACCGGCGGCAGGCCGCGCAACGCGCGTACCACGCCGGGGCTGGCGCCGACCCGCCGCGCCTCCGCGACGATCTGTTCCTTGTCGGCGGGAAAGTCCAGCTCGTTCAGGCTGTCCAGTACGTCCTGGTAGCTCGTCCCCATGCGCCGGGGCGTACCCGCCGGGCGGGCCGGTAGGCGGCCGGCACGGGGTGATCCGGACCCCGGGTCAGGGCAGGGTGATCCGGCCCTCGGCTGCGGCCAGGGCGATGTCCGCCCGGAAGTGCCCGCCGGGCAGGTCGACCCCGGCCAGCAGCCGGTACGCGGCGTCCCGCGCGCCGGTCAGGTCGGCGCCGACTCCGGTGGCGCTGAGCACCCGGCCACCGGCCGAGACGAGCTGCCCCGTGGCGTCGCGGGCGGTGCCGGCGTGGCTGATCCCGGCCTGCCCGGCACCGGTGATCACGTCGCCGGTGCGGGCCGCCACCGGGTAGCCGGCCGACGCGAGTACCACGGTCACCGCTGCCCCGTCCCGCCAGCGCAGCGGCGGGTGGTCGGCGAGCGTGCCGGTCGCCGCCGCGTGCAGCAGGCCGGCCAGCGGGGTCTCCAGCAGCGCCAGCACCACCTGGGTCTCCGGGTCACCGAACCGGGCGTTGAACTCGATCACCCGGGGGCCGGCGGCGGTGACCGCCAGCCCGACGTAGAGCAGCCCGGCGAACGGGGTGCCCCGGAGGCGCATCTCGGCCAGCGTCGGGTGCACTACCTCGGCCATCACCTGGTTGACCAGGTCCGGCGGCGCCCACGGCAGCGGCGCGTACGCACCCATGCCGCCGGTGTTCGGGCCGGTGTCGCCGACGCCCACCCGCTTGAAGTCCTGGGCGGGCAGCAGCGGCACCGCCGCCGAGCCGTCGGTGACGACGAACAACGACACCTCCGGCCCGGCCAGGTACTCCTCGACCACCACCTGCCCGCAGGATTCGGCGTGGGCGACGGCGGCGGCCCGGTCGTCGGTCACCACCACCCCCTTGCCGGCCGCCAGCCCGTCGTTCTTCACCACGTACGGGGTGCCGAAGGCGTCCAGCGCGGCGGCCACCTCGTCGGCGCTCCGGCAGGTCACGGCGCGGGCGGTCGGCACCCCGGCGGCTGCCATCACGTCCTTGGCGAAGCTCTTGGAGCCTTCCAGGACGGCGGCCGCGCCGGACGGCCCGAAGCAGGCGATGCCCTTGGCGCGTACCGCGTCGGCGACCCCGGCGACCAGCGGCGCCTCCGGGCCGACCACGACCAGGTCGGCCGCCACCTCGACGGCGAGCGCGGCGACCGCCTGCGGGTCGGTGGCGGTGACCGGGCGCAGCTCGGCCACCGCCGCGATGCCCGGATTGCCCGGAGCGGCGATCAACTGGTCGACGGCGGGGTCGGCGGCCAGGCTGGACGCGAGCGCGTGCTCGCGTCCGCCACTACCGATGAGAAGTACGCGCACAACGGCCGATCCTAGACGCCGGCCTGCGCCATCCGGGAACCCCGCCGCAGATAGGCGAACCAGGTGACGGCCAGCATCACCACGAACAGCACGACGTAGAAGCGCAGCGCCGGCTCGATGTTGCCGTACGTCGACTTGGCCCAGGCGTAACAGATCGGCACCAGGAAGCCGCCGAACGCGCCGACCGACGAGATGATGCCGAGCGCGCCGGCCGCCTCCCGGCGCATCCGCAGCATCGTCTCCGGGGAGCCGCCCCGGTCCTCGCCCTTCACCCGGAAGATCTTCGAGATCATCCGGTACGTCGACCCGTTGCCGACGCCGGTGGCGACGAACAGCACCATGAAGCTGACGAAGAAGGCGCCCAGGTTCTGCTGCTGCACCGCCCACAGGGCCGCGTAGGCGCCGACGGCGAGGGCGACGAAGCTGGCCGCGGTCACCCGGGCACCGCCCATCCGGTCGGAGAGCCGACCGCCGAGCGGCCGGGCGACCGAGCCGATCCCGGCGCCGAGGAACGCCCAGCCGAGCGCGATGTCCGGCCGGTTGAACACCGCGTTGAGCAGGGTCGGGAACGCCGCCGAGTAGCCGATGAACGAGCCGAACGTGCCAATGTAGAGCAGCGACATGATCCAGGTGTCGGGGTGGCGCAGCGACGACCAGACCGGTTCGACGTCCGCTTTGGCCTCGACCAGGTTGTCCATGTAGAGGTAGGCGCAGACGGCCGCGATGACGGCCAGCGGGATGTACATCAGGCCGGCCCGGGACAACGCCAGCCCGCCGCCGAGCACGATCACCTTCGGCACCAGGAACTGCACCACCGCGACGCCGATGTTACCGCCGGCGGCGTTCAGACCGAGCGCCCAGCCCTTTTCGCGTTCCGGGTAGAAGAACGAGATGTTGGCCATGCTGGACGCGAAGTTTCCGCCGCCGAATCCGGCTGTCGCGGCGATCACCAAAAGTGCGCCGTACCCGATTTCTGGATTGTTGACCGCCCAGGCGAGACCGGCGGACGGGATGATCAGCAGCAGGGCGGAGACGACTGTCCAGTTCCGGCCACCGAAGATCGGCACCGCGAAGGTGTACGGCAGCCGCAGGAACGCCCCGACGCCGCTGGGTACGGCGGTCAGCCAGAGCGTCTGGCTGACGCTGAGGTCCCACCCGGCGCTGCTCAGCCGGACCACCACGATGCTCCAGAGCAGCCACACCGAGAAGCCGATGTGTTCGGCGAAGATGGAGAAGATGAGGTTACGCCGGGCCACCGGCCGGCCGACCGTGCGCCAGAAGGTGGGGTCCTCCGGCTCCCAGTGGGCGATCCACCGTTTCCGGTTCTCCTGCGGGCGGGTCTCGATGGTCTCCGCGTTGACTGTCTCGTTGGCCATCAGGTTGGCTCCTTAGCCATCGGGTGCCGTAGGGTGGCGATCGAGATGCTGCCGAGCGACGTTTCCGGATCGGCGATGATCGGGCGTCTGCCGGGGTGGCATTGGGGAGTCAGGCTATGAACTGAATGTTTCCTGACGTGGAAAATGGTGATGTCGGGGCGTGGTCATGGTTCGCACCGGCCCGGCCCCGACGTTGTGAGATCTACCGGCCGTCGCCACCGGCAGGCGGTGCCGAGGCCCGTGCCGCCGGTGCCGAGACCCACACCGTGCCGGTCGGGTCCTGCCGGACCGGGTAGCTGCGCAGTGCCGGCTGCCCGGTGCGCGAGCATCCGGTCGCCAACTCGAAGACGTGCTGGTGCAGCGGGCAGATCACCACCTCGGCGTCGATCAGCCCGTCGGCGAGCGGGCCACCGGCGTGCGGGCAGACCGCCGACACCGCCCGCAACTGCCCCGACGTCAGCCGGAACACCGCCACCAGGTCACCGGCGACCGGGTAGGCCCGGCCCTCGCCGTGCGGGATGTCGTCGCCGGGTCCGATCCGGTGCTCGACCAGCCGGCCGTCGTCGACGGCGGTCACGGTCGGACCGCCGTCGACCGGCCCGTCAGCGGTCGGTCGGCCACCGTTCACGGCGGTCACGACCAGCTGCCCTCGGCGCGGACCGGCACCGCCGGCAGCGGCACCAGCGGCAACGCGGTGCGGAACTGGCCCGGTGTCGCCGGGGCGTCCCGTTCCCGCCACGGGTCCCGGTAGCCGGCCACCGCCGTGGCCATCCGTTCGTCGAGTCCGGCGCCGAGCCCGTCGACATCGTCGACGATCAGTTCCCGCAGCCGGTCGACGCCGACCCGGGGCACGAACGCGTAGGTGCGTTCCAGCCAGTTCGCGTTCTCCCGGTAGTACTGCAGGAACCGGCCGGTCACCGCCATCACCTCGTCGGGCGTGTCGACGGTGGCCAGCAGGTCGCCCTTGCGCACGTGGGCGCCGGCCGCGCCGCCGACGTAGATCTCCCACCGGCCGCCCTCGATCGCGACCACCCCGAGGTCCTTGACGTACGCCTCGGCGCAGTTACGCGGGCAGCCGGTGACCGCCAGCTTGAGTTTGCCCGGCGCCTCCAGCCCCTGGAACCGTTCCTCGATCGCGATGCCGAGCGCGGTCGAGTCACCCAGGCCGAACCGGCAGAAGTCGCTGCCCACGCAGGTCTTCACGGTCCGAAAGCTCTTGCCGTACGCGTACCCGGACGGCATGTCCAGGTCGGCCCAGACCTTCGGCAGGTCCTCCTTGCGGATGCCGAGCAGGTCGATGCGTTGCCCGCCGGTCAGCTTGACCAGCGGCACCTGGTGCTTCTCGGCCACGTCGGCGATCCGGCGCAGCTGGGCCGGGGTGGTGCAGCCGCCTTTCATCTGCGGCACCACGGAGAAGGTGCCGTCGCGTTGGATGTTGGCGTGCACCCGGTCGTTGATGAACCGGGCGCCGCGCTCGTCGACGTACTCTTCGCCCCACATCATCCGCAGCAGCGACACCAGCCCCATCTTGCTCTTGGCGTCCTCGCGCCCGTCGGCGAGCGCGGCGAACACCGCCGACACGCTGCGCAGTCCGCAGGCGCGGATCTCGGCCATCAGGGTCGGCTTGTCCATCGGCACCCCGGGCACATACCAGTTCGCCGCTGGGTCCTCCGCGACCTCGCCGCCGGCGGCCCACTCGACGATCTGGCCGACCAGGCTCTTGCACGAGCCGCAGCCTTTGCCGGCCCGGGTGGCGTCCATCACCCCGCTCACCGTGCGGACCCCGCCGGCGACGGTGGCGACCAGCGCGCCCTTGCTGACCCCGTTGCAGTTGCACACCTGGGTGTCGTCGTCGAGTTCGGCGGCGGACACCTCGGCCGGCGGCCCGCCGAGGTCGAACAGCAGCCGGACCCGCTCCTCCGGCAGCGGCGAACCCCGGTCGAACGCCTGCATCAGGAAGCCGACCTTGCTCACGTCCCCGACCAGGGTGGCACCGATCAGCCGGTCGTCGCGGACCACCACGCTCTTGTAGACGCCGCGCCGGGGTTCGGCGAAGACCACGAACTCGTCGTCGTCGCGTTCCGGCGCGGTCACCCCCATGGCGGCCACGTCGACCCCGGCGACCTTCAGCTTGGTCGCGGTCCGCGAGCCGTGGTACGCCGCCGTCGGGTCGGTGCCGGTGAGCTGCCCGGCGAGCACCTTCGCCTGGTCCCACAGCGGCGCGACCAGGCCGTACGTCTGGCCACGGTGCTGCACGCACTCACCGACCGCGTAGATGTCCGGCTCGTCGAGCACCCGCAGGTGGTCGTCGACGACGATTCCCCGCTCCACCGGCAGCCCGCTGACCTGTGCGAGCG
This sequence comes from Micromonospora sp. Llam0, assembly GCF_003751085.1. Taxonomy (NCBI): domain Bacteria; kingdom Bacillati; phylum Actinomycetota; class Actinomycetes; order Micromonosporales; family Micromonosporaceae; genus Micromonospora; species Micromonospora sp. Llam0. The sequence continues at coordinate 1,768,361 of NZ_RJJY01000002.1, forward strand.
TGGTGTTGGGCCGGATCCCGGCGGCGATCACCACCATGTCAGCGGCGAACGTGCGTCCGTCGGCGAGCCGGCCCCCTTCGACGGCGTCCCGGCCGAGGATCCGTTCGGTGCGGGCCTGCGTGACGACGTCGATGCCGAGTCGTTCGACGCTGCGCCGCAGGATGTCGCCGCCGGTGGCGTCGAGCTGCGCGTTCATCAGGTGCCCGGCGGCGTGCAGCAGGGCCACCGACACGCCGTACTGCTGCAGGCCGCGGGCGGCCTCCAGGCCGAGCAGGCCGCCGCCGATCACCACCGCCCGCTGGTGGTCGCGGGCGTAGCGAATCATCGCCCGGGTGTCGTCGAGTGTGCGGAAGGTGAAAACTCCCTGGTGGAAGCCGCGTCGTGGGTGGTGGGCGCCGTCGATCGGCGGCACGAACGGCACGCTGCCGGTGGCGATCACCAACTTGTCGTACGGGGTGGTGGTGCCGTCGACGGCGTGCACCGCCCTGGCGAACCGGTCGATCCGGGTGACCTCCACCCCGGCCCGCAGGGTGATGCCGTTCTCCTCGTACCAGGGCAGGCTGTTGAGGAAGATGCCGTCCTCGGCCTCGACGCCGGAGAGCACGTTGGACAGCAGAATCCGGTTGTAGTTGCCGTACGGTTCGGCGCCGAACATGGTGATCTCGTAGCGGTCCGGGCCGACCCGGTCGATGATCTCCTCGACGGTACGGGCACCGGCCATGCCGTTGCCGACCACCACCAGCCTCGGTCGTCGCTGCGTCAACTCACACCTCCACCAGGCCGAGATCGAGCACGACCGTGCCGGCGGTGCCGGCCGGCGCGGCGACCTGCAGCTCCACCACGGTGCCGGCGGCCAGGTCCTCGACCACCCGCAGCGGTACGTGCACCGCGTCGCGGGCGCCGATCGGGAAGTAGCGCATCGGGTCGCCGTCGCGCAGCAGCAGGACGTAGACCAGCTCGCCGCTGCTGTTGCCGCCCCGGAAGTAGACGGTCTGCGCGACCAGCCCGTCCGGCACCGTGTAGCGCAGGCTGCCGTCCAGCGGCAGCGGCGTCTCCAACCCTTTGCCGTCGAACGCGAACACTCCTTGCAGGAAACGTGGGGTCGACTGCATCGTGGGTCCCTTCGTCAGGTGGCGGGATCGTCCGGGGCGGCGCTGCTCCGGCCGGCTCCGGCGGGTCCGGCGAGGCGGCGGACCGCGACCGCGCAGACCTTGAACGCCGGCATCCGGGAATGCCGGTCCAGGGTCGGATCGGTCAGCGCGTTGGCGCTGGCCAGGCCGCCCCAGTGGAACGGCACGAAGATGGTGTCCGGGCGGATGTGCTCGGTCAGGTACGCCCGGAACACCGCCCGGCCCCGGCGGGTGGTCAACTCGACCAGGTCGGCGGTGCCGATGCCGAGCCGGCGGGCCAGGTCGGGGTGGATCTCCGCCTTCGGATCGCTGGCCGTGCTGCTCAGCGACGGCGATCGGCGGGTCTGGTTGCCGCTCTGGTACTGGCCCATGATCCGGCCGGTGGTGAGCAGGTACGGGTAGCTGCGGTCGGGCAGTTCGGCCGGATCCCGGTGCTCCACCCGGATGAACCGGGCCCGCCCGTCGGGCGTGGCGAACCGCTCGGTGAACAGTCGCGGCGTACCCGGATGGTCGTCGGCCGGGCACGGCCAGAACACCCCGTCCTCGGCCTCGATCCGCTGGTAGCTGATGCCGGCGTAGTCGGCGATCCCGCCGGCGCTGGCCCGGCGCAGTTCGTCGTAGACGGTCTGCGGGTCGGCGGAGAAGTACCTGCCCCGGCCGAGCCGGTCGGCGAGCGCGGCCAGCACGCTCAGGTCGTCGCGTACCCCGTCCGGTGGCGGCAGCACCCGGCGGCGGCGCAGCACCCGGCCCTCCAGGTTGGTCATGGTGCCCTCCTCCTCGGCCCATTGGGCGGTGGGCAGCACCACGTCGGCGACGGCGGCCGTCTCGGACCGGAAGATGTCCGACACGGCGAGGAAGTCCAGCGCGGCCAGCCGGTCGGCGACCCGGTCCCGGTCCGGCGCGGAGACCAGGATGTTGGAGGCGAACACCAGCATCGCGCGCACCCCGCCGGGGCTGCCGATCCGGTCGATCATCTCGGTGGCGGAGACCCCCGGGCCGGGCAGTTCGGCCGGGTCGACGCCCCACACGGCGGCGACATGGGCGCGGGCCGCCGGGTCGTCGAGACGCCGGTAGCCGGGCAGCTGGTCGGCCTTCTGGCCGTGTTCGCGGCCGCCCTGGCCGTTGCCCTGCCCGGTGATCGTGCCGTAGCCGCTGCCGGGCCGGCCGGGCAGACCGAGGGCGAGGGCCAGATTGATGTACGCCTGCGCGGTGTCCGTACCGCTGCTGTGCTGCTCGGCACCGCGGGCGGTGAGGATCATCGCGGTCGGCGCGGTGGCGAGGGCCTGCACCGTACGCTGCAGCAACTCCTCGGACACGCCGGTGATCCGCTCCACCCGGTCCGGCCAGTAGCCGGCGACGGCGGTGCGGACCGCGTCGAACCCGGTGGTGCGCTCCCGCACGTACGCCTGGTCGACGTAGCCGGCCCGGATGGCGATGTGCAGCAGCCCGTTGGCCAGCGCCAGGTCGGCGCCGGGCGCCACCGGCAGGTGGATCCCGGCGCCCCGGGCGGTCGCCGTACGGCGCGGGTCGGCAACGATGTGGACCGCGCCGGCGGCCCGGCCGGCGTCGAAGTACTGCATCGCTGGTGGCATGGTGTCGGCCGGGTTGCCGCCGACGACCAGCACAGCGCGGGCGTCGGCGATGTCGGCCAGCGGGAACGGCAGGCCCCGGTCGATACCGAAGGCCCGGTTGCCGGCGGTGGCCGACGACGACATGCAGAACCGGCCGTTGTAGTCGATGTGCGGGGTGCGCAGCCCGACCCGGGCGAACTTGCCGAGCTGGTACGCCTTCTCGTTGGTCAGCCCGCCGCCGCCGAACAGGCCGACGCTGGCCGGTCCGTACCGGTGCTGGCTGGCCTGTATGGCGGCGGTGATCCGGTCGAGGGCCTCGTCCCAGCTGGCCGGGCGCAGCGGGCTGCGCCGGTCGACCGGGTCGGTGCGTACCAGCGGGGTGAGCAGCCGGTCCGGGTGGTCGAGCAGTTCGGGCGCGCTCCAGCCCTTGGCGCACAGCCCGCCCCGGTTGGTGGGGAAGTCGGTCGGTTCGACAACCGGTGGTCGGGGCGGTGCCGGCCACATCCGTACGCCGCACTGCAGCGAGCAGTACGGGCAGTGGGTCGGCACGCTTCCGCCCAGGTCGGGACTGCCGTGGTCGCCCATCGCCCAAGAGTGGGAAATCGACGTTGCGCTATCGTGTTGCCCGCGTCACATCGGTGTTGCCAACTACTGTTGATCTTGTCGATCTGGATGTGATCAGAGTCAGTTGTCAGTCACCGGCGACGATCGATTCGGCGCTTACGGTGCCGTCGGTCGCCGTCTCGCCGTCCACCGACACCGGTGCGCCAACAGCCAACCCGTCGAGGTCACCGGGCACCCGGACCGCCGTCCCGTCATCGGTGTGCACGATCACCACCTCCCCGGCGTCGGTCTCCACGTACACCGTGTCGCCGTCGACCAACTTCACCGTGCCGACCGCTGCCGGTTCCTGACCGGTCCCTCCCTCACCGGTCCCTTCCTGGCCCGTCGTGGCGGCCGTACCGCCCGGCTGAAACTGCCCCGCCCCCGGCTGGAACTGCCCGGCGCCGGCCCCGCGCAGTCCGGGCCCGGTCCCCGCGCCGGTTCCGTCGTCCGACGGCACCGCCACGCCGACGGCGAACCCGGCGACGAGCAGCAGCACGGCGAACAGCCACGGAGTGAGCCGGTTGGTCCACGGCCGAGGCGTCGCAGCGGCCAGCCATTCGATTTCGTCGTCGCGCACGTCATCTCCACCAGTCGTCATCGATCGGCCGCCTACTCGTACCGCAGGGCGTCGATGGGTCGCAGATTCGCCGCCCGGCGAGCGGGAACGCTGCCGAAGAAGAGCCCGATCGCCACCGACACACCCAGCGCCAGCAACACCGAACTCGGCACGATCACCGGCTCCACCCCGACGATGGTGAACCGGCTACCGATCACCGCGACCGCGACCCCCGCCGCGCCGCCGATCGCGCTGAGCAGCGTCGCCTCGACGAGGAACTGGGTCATGATCGTGCCCGGTGGGGCACCCAGCGCCTTGCGGATACCGATCTCACGGGTCCGTTCGGTCACCGTCACCAGCATGATGTTGGTGATGCCGATCCCGCCGACCAGCAGGCTGATCGCCGCGACCGCGCCGAGCAGAACGGTGAACGTCTCCGCCGTCGACGCCTGGGTTTCGAGTAGCTGCGACGCGTTCTGAATCCGGTACGCCTGGCTGGTGCCGCCGACCCCGGTGCCGCCAGCGCCGCCAGCGCTGTCGCTCGCGAGCCTGCGGTCCAGGATCGCGCTGACCTGCGCCTGCGCGGCGTCGACCCGGTCCGGTCCGGTCGCCTCCACCAGCACCGAGCTAATCGAGCCGTACCCGGTCAGCGCCTGACGCACCGCGCTCAGCGGGGCCACCACCAGGTCGTTGGCGTCCTGCAGGCCGCCGGAGGAGGTCTTCTCGGCGAGTACGCCGACCACGGTGAACAGGGCACCGTCGACCATCAACTGGCTGCCCAGCGGATCCGCCCCGGCGAAGAGTTCGTCGACGACGGTCTGCCCGACCAGCGCCACCCGCCGGCCCTGGGCGACGTCGGCGTCGGTGAACGCGGCACCCTCGTCGACCTGCGTGTTCGACGCGGCCAGGTAGCTCGGGTAGCTGCCGACGAACTGGCCGACGGAGTGGTCGGCGTCGCCGTAGGTGAGCGTCGCCGAGGTGCTGACCACCGGCGACACCGAACGGACGTCCGGGGCGAGCACCGGATCGTGCAGCGCCTCGGCGACCTCGACGGTCAGGCCGGTGCTGCCGCCGCCGGACGCCGACACGGTGATGGTGTTGGTGCCGAGCGCCTCGATCCGGTCGCTGATCGACTGCGCCGAGCCGTTGCCCACCGCGACGAGCAGGATCACCGCCGCCACGCCGATCAGGACGCCGAGTGTGGTCAACGCCGACCGCAGCTTGTTCGCTCCGACGCCGCGAAACGCGGATCGGACGATCTCTACCGGCCCCACGGGGCAACCTCCCGGTACGGCATGCCCACAGTTGGCTGACCGGCAGTTGGCTGACCGATCGCGGCTCGCCGGTCGTCGGAGACGATCTGCCCGTCGCGTACCCGCAGCAGCCGGCGGGTCCGGTCGGCCACCTCCGGCTCGTGGGTGATCAGCAGGATGGTGCGGCCGTCCGCGTTGAGTCGGTCGAAGATGGACAGCACTTCCTCCGTGGAGCCGGTGTCCAGGTTTCCGGTCGGTTCGTCGGCCAGCACCAGCGCCGGTTCGGTGACCAGCGCGCGGGCGACCGCGACCCGCTGCTGCTGGCCGCCGGAGAGCTGATTCGGCAGGTGCCCGGCCCGGTCGGCGAGCCCGACCAGGTCGAGGGCGGCCAACGCCCGGCGGCGCCGAGCCGCCGGGCGAACTCCGGCGTACGCCAGCGGCAGTTCGACGTTCGCCACGGCGGTGGTCCGGGGGATCAGGTTGAACGACTGGAAGACGAAGCCGATGCGTCGGTTGCGGACCATGGCCAGTTGCCGTTCGGTGAGCCGGCTGACGTCCAACCCGTCGATCAGGTACTGGCCGGTGCTCGGCACGTCCAGGCAGCCGAGGATGTTCATCAACGTCGACTTGCCGGAGCCGGACGAGCCCATCACGGCGACGAAATCACCCCGGTCGACCTGCAGGGACACTCCGCGCAGGGCGGCGACCGCCGACTCGCCGACGCCGTACACCTTGGTCACGTCCCGCACGTCCAGGACGGGGTTCACCGGCCGCCGCCGCCGGTCAACCCGCCGCCGCCAGGGAATCCACCCCCGCCGGTCAACCCGCCCCCGCCGGGGAAGCCGCTGCCGCCGGGGAAGCCGCCGGTCCCGCTCTCCGACTCGGTGGGAATGGTGATCACCACCTGTTCGCCGGCGGTCAGCCCGGAGACGATCTCCACCGCGTCGGCGCCCCGCAGGCCGACTTCGACGGTACGGCTGACCTGCGCACCGTCGACAAGAACGGTGACCGATGCCCGGGTGCCGGTGCCGGTCAACGCCGCCGGGCTGACGGTCAGCACGTCCACCGCCTCGCCCACGACCACGGTCGCCTCCACGGTCTGCCCGGGCCGGACGCCGTCGGGCACCGAGTCCAGGTCGAGGGTGATCGGATAGCTGACCACCCCGTTGGTGGTGGTCGCATTCGGATCGATGACCCCGACGGTCGCGGTGGCCTCGGCGTCGGCAAGCGCGTTCCACTGGACGGTCGCCGGCTGGCCGACCTCAAGCTGCACCGCGTCGGTTTCCGACACCGAGGCGGTGACCTCCAGGCTGGTCAGGTCGGCGAGATCGACGAACCCGCTGGCCGACGACGACGATCCGGTCGTCTCCGCGCCTGAGCCGGCCGACCCGGTACCGCCACCAGATGACGACGTGCCGGTGCCGCCGCCGGACGACGCACCGACGCTGCCGTTGACCGCGACGACCGTACCGGCCATCGGGGCCACCAGCGTCGTGCCGTCGACGGCCGCCTGCGCCTCGGTGACCGCGAGTTCCGCGTCGGCCACCTCGGCGTCGGCGTCGGCCGTGGACTCACCGGCGGTCTCGGCGGTGTCGAGGGCGTCCCGCGCGGCGTCGAGGTTGGCCTGCGCGGCGTCCAGTTCCCGCTGGGCCACGGCGTCGTCGACCCGGGCGAGGACCGTACCCTCGTCGACCTGGTCTCCGACGGCCACCAGGATCTCGGTCACCGTGCCGCTGGTGACGAAGTCGGCGACCGCCGTCTTCGCGCTGCGTACCGAGCCGGAGGCGGTGACCGTCGCGGTCACCGTGGCCTGCCCGACGGTGACGGTCGCGGTGTCCGACAGGTCGGCGGCGGCGGTGTCGGTGCCGACCACTGCGTAGTAGGTCCAGCCGAGCGTGCCGAGCACCGCCACGGCGAGTACGGCGTTGATGATCAGCGGCCGGCGAAGGCCGGCGAGGTGGCGCACAGGCATGGCGGACAGCTTCTGGTGGCCGCCTCGACGTGACCTCGGTGCCGGCTCGGTGAAAGCTGGCAATTCACTGGTGGGTTCCATCAGCCACCGACCACTTCGTCGCCGACGACCAGCCCGTCGGTCACCTCGACGTACTGGTCACCACGGATGCCGACGGTCACCACCCGTTCCTGCCGGGCCCCGGCCCCGTCCGGTACGACGACGATGTCCGCGCCGTCGCTGCTTTGGCCGACCGCGGTGATCGGAACCCGTACCGCGTCCGCCACCTCGTCGACGACGATCCGTACGCCGGCGCTCTGGCCGACCAGCAGTCCGTCCGGGATGTCGTCGAAGTCGACGATCACCCCGTAGCGCACCAGCTGGCCGTCGACGCCGCCCACCGGGTCGACCTGGCTGAGGCGGGCGGGGAACTCCTCACCCGGCCGGGTCGCCACGGTGACGACGGCCGACTGGCCAGCCACCAACCGTGCGGCGTCGGCTTCGGGGAAGCTCGCCGTCACCTGCATCTGCGCGACCGCGCCGAGCTCGATGAAGGTGCCGCCGGCCCGTACCGTGCTGCCGATGGCGCCCGAGACGCCGAGCGCCTTGCCGTCGATCGGGGCGGTGATCACCGTACCGGCGAGGTCGTCCTCGGCGGCGGCGAGCCGCAGCTTTGCCGCGGTGACCTGCTGCCGGGCCCGCAGCACCGGGTCGCCACCGGACCCGCCGCCGGCCGCGTCGCCCGGCCCGCTCCCAGTTCCGGTCCCACTTCCGCTTTCACCTCCGGTCCCGCTTCCGTCCGGTGCTTCGCCGCAGCCGGTATCGGTGCCGGGCTGCCCACCCGAGCCGGTCGTGGGCGCGGTCGGCACGCTGGCTGGCAGGCTCGCTGGCGCACTGGTCGGCGTCGGCTGAGTCGGGGTCGGGGTCGGGGATCCGGTCGGTACGGACGCGGTGGGGGACGGCGTCGGCGTCGTGCCGGGCGTCCGGGACGGATCGGGGGTGGCCGATCCGGTCGCGTCCGGCGTCGGGCTGGTGGTGGGGTCGGGCGCGGTCCAGGCCGCGAGGGCGGCCGTCGTGCACCCGGAGCCGGCTCCAGCGTCCGTCTCCGTGTCGTCCGTCTCTGCGTCCGTCTGCGCGGTGACCAGGGCGTCCTGCGCCGCGGTCAACGCCTCCTGCGCCTGTTCGACAGCTTCCGTCGCGTCGCTGTCGTCGATGACGGCGAGCACGTCGCCGGCGGCGACATCCTGGCCGAGCCGTACGTCGAGCCGGGTCACCGTGCCCGCCACCCCGAAGCCGAGCTGGCGGTCCTCGGCCGGCTCGACGGCACCGGTGGCGGCGACCGCCACGGTCACCGTCCCCCGGTCGACCTGCACGGTGGCTACCGGGACGGCGTCGTCGGCGCTGGTCGGGCCGGCGAAGGCGTAGGCGACGGCGCCCGCCGTGACCAGCGTCGCGCCCGCTGCCACGGCGACGAGCCGGCGGGTTGTGGGCAGTCGCCTGAGCGGCGACCACCTGGGGCCGAGTTCCATGAGGCGGCAGTGTTCCGGGGTCGGCTCAGGACCGGCTCGGCGCCACCTCGGGGTTTCCTGTGAGCCACAGTTGACGACCGCGACACCCAGCGCGGTCACAGCAAACCCTGACGTTGTGCGGAGGTTCGCCAGGTCTGCTGGCCCCCGCACCGGCGACGACCGTCGCGGGCGCTCCTGATGGGAGGGTTTTCACCGTGCGCATCGCGCTCAGTCGTTCGGTATGGGGCGCGGCCGGGGGCATCTGTCTGCTGCTGCTCGCCGCCTGCGGAGAGTCCGACCCGGACTCCGGTGGTGACGCTGCTGCCGGTGGCGCCAACGCCATGACCGCGTACGTCGAGTGCCTCCAGGAGAACGGGATCGCCGACGCCGAGGTTCCCGAGACCGGAGGTGGATTCCCCGGTGGCGGCCCGGGTGGGATGCAGTCGGGGCAGCCCGGTGACCGACCGTCCGGGTTCCCGTCGGGAGCTCCGGATGGCTTCCCGTCCGGAGCGCCGTCTGATTTCCCGTCCGGCGGGCCGGGCGGGGCTGGGCCGGGTGGTGGCCGGATGGGCGGCGGATTCGCCGACATGCTGCGGCCCGACGGCGTAGACGACGAGACCTGGGCAGCGGCGCAGGAGGCGTGCCAGTCCGAACTGCCGACCGGCGGTGCCGGTGGCCCTCGCGGTGACGCCGGCACTGGAGCCGATGACAGCGACGACGCGGCGTACCGCAACTGTCTGGCCGAACGGGACGTCGAGTGGGCCGCCGATCTGGACGAGTCGGATCCGGTGATCGCCGAGGCGCTGGAAGCGTGCGAGCCGCTGCAACCCGCCGAGTGACCGGGTGACCCGCCGGCCGGGCTGGTCGGGCCGGCCTGGCTACCGGTCGGTCGGCGACGCGGCGAAGGTCTCACGAAGCGCCGGTTCGAGCGACCGGCCGGTCACCGGCTCGATGAACAGCTCAGCGAGGAGAACATCGGCAAGGTTGGCCGGGTTGAGGCCGGACTCTTTGCCGGCAAGCGCCCGCAACCCGCCACCGAGTCGCAAGGATGCACGCACCGCGCTGGCCGGCAGCCGGTTGACCGGTCGAGGTCGGCCGACCACATCGGCGATCCGCGCGATCATCTCGGCCCAGGTGAGGTTCTCGTCCGCGACCGGAATGTCCGTACCGCTGGCTTGCTCCAGCGCATCGACCGCTGCCTCGGCGACGCTGCTCGCCGAGGCAGCGGCGGTCCCGCCGACCGGCATGAACATGGGTGCACGAGACCTTGCCCACCGGTCCAGCGGGCCGGCCCAGTTCGGCAGCCGGTCGCCGACCCGACCGAAGACGAACGGCAACTCCAGCACCGCGACCGGCAGCTCGGAGCCGGCGGCCGCCCGCCCCTCGCTGGCCTGCTCCAGCCGGCAGCGGACGTACACATGCCGGTCCGCCAGGCGCCACTGCGGACGTAGCCGCTCGTAGTAGGTGTAGTACGAGCCGAGAATCACGCCACGGGTCAGACCCTCGTGGCGGGCGGCGGTGAACACGCGTACCACCGGATCGACGATTTCGCAGCGGAGCACGGGATGGATCGGCTTCCGGAGCACCCGTTGCTCATCGGCGCGGGTGCCGTACACGACGCCATCGTGACCGGCGAGCAGCTGCCGTAGTTCGTCGACCGAGGCTGCCTCGACATCGAGCACCTGGTCGACACCCGGACGGTCGGTACGCGCCACCGAGGTCACGGAGTGCCCCCGCCCGCGCAACCGCTGCACGACATGGGCACCGATCAGACCGGTACCGCCCACCACCAGGATCTTCATGTCGCCTCTCCGCTGCGGTCGTCCGGGCAGTGCGGCATCGTCCGCGCGTCTCACTCGGCCAGGAAGGCATCGATCTGGGCCAGGAACTCGGGCCACGCCGGCTCCGACGCGGTGAGCAGATGGTTGCGGCTGTCCAGCAGGACCAGTTGACTGTCCGGGATGAGGGTGGCCAGCTCGCTGGCCTGCGAGGTCGGCACCCGCATGTCGTCGCGGCAGTGCAGGATCAACGTCGGGCACTGCACCCGGTGGGCGATGTCCGAGACGTCGATCCGGGCGAACTCCTCCAGGAACCGGACCCCGTTGGCCGCCGAGGTGGTCCGCCGCTGGAAGCTGATGAAGTCCTCCAGCTCCTCCGGGGTGCCCTCGGGCAGAAACTGGGAAGCGAAGACGCCGAGGAAACTCGGGTCCTGGTGCGCCCAGCCGACCCGGGCCAGGTTAAGGTCCAGGGCCGCCTCGTCCTGCTCGGCCTGGTTGCGGGCCCGGACCTGGCGGCCCCGGGCGTACGCGCCAGCGAGAATCAGCCGGCTGACCCGCTCCGGTCGGCGGACGGCGTAGGCGACCGCCACCGCACCGCCCTGGGAGACGCCGAGCAGCGGAAACCGGTCCAGCCCTACCGCCTCGACCACGGTGTCCAGGTCGTCGACCCAGTCGTCGAAGGAGAAACTCGGCACATCCCAGTCCGACAGCCCGCACCCCCGCTCGTCGTAGCGGACCAACTGGCGGTCCCGGGCCAGCCCGTTGAGCCAGTGCGACCACACCGGGGTGGTCCACTCCAGATCGAGATGGGTCATCCAGTTGGCCGCCTTGAGCAGCGGCGGACCGGATCCGACGGTGGCGTAGGCGATCCGGGTGCCGTCGTCGGCTCGGCAGAACCGGACGACCTGGCGGTCCGCACCGCCGGTCTCCCCGGCGACGACCGACCGGGCCGGTGCCGGTCGGATCGGGTACGCGGCGGGCTCCGGCCCAGGGTCGGCCGGGTCACCGGCCCGGGTCACCGTCACCGATGCCGCGAACTGGTAGCCCCGCCGGTGGACGGTCCGGATCAGCCGCTGGTGACGGCCGGTGTCACCGACGGCGATCCGGGCGGTACGCAGCCCGGTGGTCAGCGCCGCCTCGCTGACGAAACGGTCGCCCCACACCTTGTCGAGCAGCTCGTTCTTCGTCACCACCCGGTCCCGGTGCTCGATCAGGTACTGCAGGAGGTCGAGCGCCCGGGGCTCCACGTGGACCGGCTCACCGGACCGCCGCAGCTGGTAACGGGCCATATCCAGTTCGTACTCGCCGAAGCTGTAGGTGTAGCCGGCCATCGGGTGAGCGTACCGTCCGGTTCGCCCCGGCCCCCGGCGGACGATCTTGACTCCCGGCTGGCGCCGACCTGGATACGCAGGTCAGCGGCACCTCTTACGGTCGGACTGTTTGAGACCCGACAGAAATGGTGTATCATTCCGGTCAGAATTGGCGTTGCGGTGATCACATAAATCCACTGTACGGGTCACCGACCGCAATCCTTCCTCACATTTTCCTCAGTGAATCCTTTGATCGCCACCAAGTCCGCGCGGTTCCGCGCTGCAAGGCTTGGTGCTCATGACATTCCTGCAACGCCGTCGGATGTTCCGACACGCCCGCACCGCGACCGTCCTGTCCGTACTGATGCTGGGTCCGATGCTCGCCGTCAGCACGCCGGCCGCCGCCTCCTCCACCGTGCCCACCGCGGAGATGGCCGACTGCCTGCTCTACGAATCGTCCGAGGAGCTGGCCTGCTACCGCGACTTCCGGACCGCCATGAAGGTGGCGACCGGCGGGGCGGTCACCGACGCGCCGCGCGACGGCAGCCGACTCGACGCCGCGACCACCGAGCGGATCGCCGCCGCCGGCGAGACCGCCACCCGCGCCATGGCATCGGGTAGGGCCGCAGCCGCCCAGGTGGTGCTCGGGATCGCGTACCGGGACGCCAACTTCTTGGGCGGCTCGCTGAGCATGATCTCGCAATCCGGCACCTGCAGCGGCGGCAAGTACTTCTACTTCAACAACCTCGCCGGCGCCGGCGCCGGCTGGAGCGACGTGATCAGCTCATACAAGAACGTCACCGACTGCGCCAGCAACTATTACGTCAACACCAACCAGTCCGGCACCCCCCACATGTGGTACTCGCACGACCAGCTCGCGCGGGTGCCCGCCGACAACCAGTACAGCTCGGTCAGGTTCTGGGACGGCCCGTCCCGCGCGGAGCTCTTCGAGCACTGCGACAGCCGGGCCGTGTCCTGCCAGTTCGTTGCGGGAACGCCGGTGACCGAGACCACCGCCGGCTTCCACGAGGTCGCCTCGCACTTCAACTGCACCCCGTACGACAACAGCCTGTCGGTCGAATGGTCCGACACCACCGGTGGGTCGATCAGCATGACCGCCAAGGTGCCCGCGACCACCTTCGGCTCCAGCGCGCTGAGCAACGTGTCGGCGAGCATCAGCCAGAGCATCGGCCGGCAGTGGAACTGGGAGTCGACGGTCTCCCGGACCACGTCGCTCAACGCCGGCCCGATGGGCTGGGCCGCGCTGGACCGCAGCCCCAAGCTGCAGACCGCCCAGGGCACGATCGAGATCAAGCTGAAGAACAAGGCCTGGGGCCGCAAGGAGTGGTACATCTGGGACTTCGAGGCGACCGTCGAGGTCCCCGACCACCTGGGCGTCACCCGGTCCCGGGGCGGCCCGATGACCGAGGCCCAGATCGCTGAGCTCTGCACCGACCCGGCCCGCCGGGCCGCCGCCGCGCCGACCCGCTTCGAGACCCGCCGGGAGCTCGCCAGTAGCACGCCGGCCACCGAAAGCTGATCCCTGCCAGTCATTACGGCCGGCTCCCATGCCTACCAGGGCCGTTGGATAGTTGGTCGGCCGATCTGGAGCTCCAGACCCGCCGATACGCTATCCCCATCCTTGTACGCAGCGTCACCCCGCTGGGTCGGGGTGCCGGTTGAGCTTGATGCCACAGGTGCATCTTGATGCACCTGTGGTATCGCGTCCCGCGAGGACTATCAACACGTCGATCACACACTGCCGAAACTAAAGTGCAAGAAAGCTGCCAGCCACGGTGGCAGGAAGGACCCATGAAGGTTCGGGATTCGGTCACCACAGCCGGCGGGTCCAGGTCGAACGAGGACCGAGTGGGCCACGCGGGACCGCTGGCCTGGGTGATCGACGGTGTCACCGACCTGTACGACGACACCGCCCTGCCCGCAGAGCGTGACGTGGTGTGGCTGGTCGACCTGGTCGGATCGCTGCTCACAGATGCCGGGACGGACGGCTATCAGGGCAACGGCGCCGACCTGTTGGAGCGGATCGCCGTCGAGGTGCAACGACGACAGGAGTCGTATGGCTTCCCACCGGACCGGATGCCGCCGGCCTGCTCGATCGGCCTCTGCATCGACCAGGGCGACGGCTTCGAGCTGACCCGCATCGGCGACGCCACCCGCGTCCTCTCGACCAGCTACTTCGACGGGCGGGAGGCGGCGGCGGTACGGGCCCGCGAACGCGACCCGGCAAAGGTCGTCGCGGCCATGCAGCAGCGACGCCGACACACCATGACCTCCGGTGACGTCGAGTCGGTCTTCTCCGGCCACCCGCAGCGCCGCCTCGTCCCGCACCGGATCGCAGCGAACTGGACGGGCACCGCTCACATCCTGCTCTGCACGGACGGCTTCGCCCGGCTGGTCAACGACTATCAGCTCTATCCGGGATGGTCCGAGGTCGTCGCCGAGGCCCGGGAGCGTGGGGTGGCGTACCTGGAGAAGCTGATCCGACAGACGGAGAGCGACCCGGCCGTCGGCGGTGACCGTTTCAAACGCGCCGACGATGTCGCCGCCGTCCTGATCTCCGCAAGCTGAGGCCGTACGGATGGGAGCACCTGCCGTGTCCGACCGGCCGCCGTACCTCGTCGAACGCAACCCGGGCTACTTCGAGTACCAGTTGCCGATCTCGGTGAAGCTGGTCGTCGACCACCACGGTCGGGTGCCGCTGCTGAAGAACGAACGCGACGAGTGGGAGCTGCCCGGCGGCAAGCTGGAGGTCGGCGAGTCCCCGGAGCAGGGCGCCTGCCGCGAGGTCGCCGAGGAACTGACCTACACCGACGAGCACGGGAAGCTTGGGGTCTTCGGCTACGACGAGGTGCCCGACCTGCACATGCCGGCACCGTACAAGGCGACGATCGCACGTTGGCGCGACCTCGTTCGCAGCTCGACGCTGGACGTGTCGCCGTGACCCGGCGGAAGTGCTACCGCCGTGCGGGCGGCAGGCCCGCTCGGGTGTTCCTCGCCGCGCTGTCGGTCGCAGTGTGTCTCGGCTGCACGTCGAGTCCGCCGGTCTCCGTCGCCGAAACGGACCCGACGCTGCTCGTTCACGACGTCCGCCGTGGGGGCGACGACGCGCAGATCGACGGATACCTGCGTCATCTCGCCGACGCGGACTGCTTCGTCCTCGAACCGGACGCGACGACCGGGCCGGACGGGATGCGCAACGTCGCCGTTTGGCCGCCCGGCACGAAGGTGTGGCGGGACGGTGGGCAGGTCGCCGGGGTCGACGTGCCCGGCCGGGAACCGATCGCGATCGGCAGCCGGGTCATCGGTGGTGGCGGCTACGCCGACCCGTCAACCAGCAACCTCGACCTGCCCGACGTATCCCCCGACTGCCTGACCGGCGGCGGCGAGCTCGCCATGTTGCACACCATGACCAGCGTCACCCCGCCTACGTGAGCACAGCAGATCGGGCCAAGCCCGGCCTCGACAGCACCGGGCTGACACGTCACCTGCTGGCGTTCGACTGGTCTACAGGACATCATGAAGGGATGAACGACGGAATTTCAATCGACCATCGGATCATGGGCGGGGTGCCCTGCATCGCGGGAACGCGTATCCCTGTCGCAACGGTGATCGGACTGCTAGGTCAGGGTTACAGCGTCAGCGAGGTGATTGAGGAATACCCAACTCTAACTAAGGAGGACATCCTCGCAGGCTTGCGTTTCGCCGCGCGAGCGGTCGACGAGCGGGAGCTTCCGTTGCGGCTGTCCGCATGAGGTTCTTGATTGACGAGTGCCTGTCTATCAAGGTTGCCCACCTGCTGGCAGACTCCGGGTATGATGCGCTCCACGTCAACGACTGCGGGTTGGCTGGCGAGCCGGATCAACGTGTCCTGAGCAAGGCTGTCACAGATGGGCGCGTTCTTCTATCGGCAGACACGGATTTTGGCGAGATTGTCGCACGGTCCGGCGCAGGCACACCAAGCGTGATCCTATTCCGGCGCTCCGATCGTTCGGCCACGTCACTGACGTCCGTTCTTCTTGCAAATCTTACCGAGATTGCAGCTGACCTCGAAAAAGGCGCGTTCGTGGTTCTCGGCGAGGAACGGTTGCGAATTCGCCCTCTCCCATTCAGGTAGCCAGCCTCTACAGCACCGAGCCAGCTGTCCCGACCACGCCCAGCGCTTGAAGTCATACACTGCTGGCGCCCTTCGTCGGGTGCCACTGCGTTGGGATGGTCGAGATGCCGGAGCGGGGCCGCGCGACCGGTGCGGGTAGCGGCAAGGGCTGGTGGCCGTTGGCTGGCGGCTTTGGCGTTGCCGCGCTGGGTCACGCACTGGCCGTCGCCGCTCTGACGATCCCGGTCAGGGCGCTCGGCGCGTCCAGCCCCAGCGAGGGCTGGTCACCGGATGGGTCGGCGGCTGGGTCTTGGTCATTGCCATCGTTACCACGTGGCTTGCGCTCGCGGAGTCGTAGCGCCCTCCCCGCCGGGTTCGGCGGGCAGTCGGCTGAGGATACCGTCGACGGCTTCGATCAGCTCTGCCGTGCCGCGTACGACGTGGACGCCCGGCTTGGTGGCCAGGGCTTGCGCCCACCGGCTTTGCAGGGCATGGCTGGTCAGGATCACCGGCCGGCCGTGCCCGAGGGCAAGGCGTGCCTGGATTCGGGCACCGCTGGTCTCGCCGGCTTCGACGACGAGGGTCGCCGCCGCGTAGCCGCTCATCACCGCGTTGCGCATCGGAAAGCTCCGCCTGGTGGGACCGGAATCGGGCCAGAACTGGCTGACGACAAGGCCGACGTCGGCGATGTGGTCCTGCAGACGCCGGTTGCCAGGTGGATAGTAGTTGCGGATGCCGGTGCCGATGACCGCGACGGTCCGGCCACCAGCGTCGAGGGCTGCGGTGTGCGCAGCGGTGTCGATGCCGTGAGCCAGCCCGCTGGCGACGGTCACTCCCCGGTTGGCCAGCGACTCGGCCACCGATCGCGCGATGCCGAGTCCGCGCGCTGACGACTTGCGGCTGCCGATGATGGCTACGGCCTGGTCGTTGGCCCGCAGCTCGCCACGGGTGAACAGCAGCGGAGGTGCCTCTTTGATGCCACGCAACTGGGCGGGGTAGCTGTCGTCGGAGAATGCGTATACGCCGATCCCGTCCGCCCGCCATCCGGCGATCTCGTAGGCAGCGGCTGAGATCAGCTCAGCAGCAGAGCCGGTGGCGACCGGAAACAGTGTCTCGGGCTGACGCAGCACCCGGTCGGGCATCGAACCTCCCACATCCAGTCAACGGCCGGGCGGGTGCCGGACTCGTAGGCCAGCGCCCAGGCAACGTCGCTCGGCGTCAGGGCGTACATCTCGGCGATCGTCTCGGGGTCGGGTCGGTAGCTGACCGCGGAGTCGCCGACCCAGCCGATGCGCCGGTGGAAGGCCGCGGCCGGCGGGGTCAGCGTCAGCCGGTCGCCGGTGGTCGTGACCAGCCACCATCGCGGATGCAGGCCGGCAGCGGCCTGGACATCCCGGACTACCTCGCGTCCATCGGTGAAGACGCGCCGGCCGGCGATCGGGTGCGGCACGCCGAAGTGGTCCCGGAGCAACGCGAGGAAGACCGGCAGCCCGGTCATCGGCACACGATGCGCTTGTCGGTGTTCCCGCAGGTAGGCCGCTTCGACGAACTCGGCCCAGTCGAGCACCCGCCGGCCGGGCGCGCCGGTCCGGCTGCCGGACGGCCCGGACCGCCGCTGGCGGCCGTCGGTGACGGCCAGCCGGCGGCGCAAGGTCGATGGCGGTACGCGGAGCAGCCGGGCCGCTGCCGCTTCGGTGAACACGGCTATTCGGCGGCGGGTACGAGGACTTCCGAGCCGGACCAGTTGATGTCGAGGTTGCCGAGGTCGCTCTCGGGTTGGTCGTCTTCGTCGAGGGTGCTGAAGGCGGCGTGGTAGCAGCCGAACCCGTGGCCGCCGGCGGTCAGGGTCGCGATCGCCCAGCCGCGCAGGTTCTCCCCCAACTTCTCCGGCTGACGCGGGTCGACGGCGACCCGGATGACTCCGAGCAGGTCGTACGTCTGGTCGCGCGTGCCGGCGTTGTCGATGCGGCACAGTGAGAAGCCGCACCGCTCCCCTTCTTCCTGCTGGTAGATCAACTTTCCGAATCGGTACACGGGAACCTCCTGGCATCGGTCCTACTCGGATTTCCCCAAGGATGAGGGCCGGCGAGGTTGATATCAAGTAGCCGAGGGTGTTTACTTCAGAACGGGACCACATTGGCTGATGGCAGAGGAGCTGACACCGGTGCCACCAAAGGGGACCACCCGGGAGCGCAAGGCCGATCCGTTGACCGAGGGCTCGCCGGTCGTGCAGGCATGGGAGCTGGGCCTGCGGTTACGGCAGCGCCGCGAGGAGATCGGCATGACCGCCGCTGCGGCCGGCAAGGCCGCCGGCATCATCCAGGCGTACGTGTCCGGCGTGGAGGCCGGCCGAGTCAAGTTGCCGGCGAAGCGGCTGGCGCAGCTGATCGACATCTACGAGCTGGAGCCGGACGACGCCGCCGAGTTGGAGGCGCTACGAGTGGGCGCCGCGCGTCGCGGCTGGTGGCAGGACTACGCCAAGCTCTTCCCGAACGAGTTCCTGCGCTTTCTCGGCTACGAGGCTGGCGCGTCGCAGATCCGCAGCTTGCACTCCGAGGCCATCCACGGCCTGTTGCAGACCGAGGAGTACGCCCGCGCGGTCATCCGTGGCGGCAACACTCTTGTGCGTCTCACCGAGGTCGAGCGGCGAGTCGCCGTACGGATGGCTCGCCAGATCCGGCTCGGTGGCGACGATCCGATCCGGCTCAGCACGGTGATCAACGAAGGCGCGCTGCGTCAACAGGTTGGCGGCCCAGCGGTGATGCGCGACCAGCTCAACCACCTCGTCACCCTGATGACTGAGCGGCCGGAGCAGATCGAGATCCGGGTGATGCCGTTCACTGCCGGTGCGCACCCGGCATTCGGCGGCCCGTACCAGATCCTGTCCTTCGCCTCGCCCCGGCTGTCGGACCTGGTCTGGCAGGAGATCCTGACCTTCATCGACATCGTCGACCAGTCGGTGCAGGTGAACGACTACGTGGTGACCTTCGCGGAAGCTCGTGAGCGCGCGTTAAGCTCGCAGGACTCACTTGCTCTGATCCGCGAGATCGCCATGGAGATGAGATGACCCCTCAGAGTAGCACCCCGGACCGGGACTGGTTCACGTCGTCGCGCAGCTCCGACAACGCTCTCTGTGTCGAGGTCCGCTTCGGTGGTGGCCAGGTGGACGTACGCGACACCAAGGACCGCACCGGCCCGACGCTCGCCTTCGATGCCACCACCTGGACCAGCTTCGTCACCGGCCTCAAGCACACCCCCACCCAGCCCTGACGACTCGCCCTGCTCCGCTGGCTCCCCCGATGTCAACCGCAAGGGCTGGTCCGGAAACCCGGGTCAGCCCACCCAACCCCCGTTTAGCACTACTCAGCTGAGTCGTTGAGGAGATCGGGATGACCAGTTGAGACTAGGAACGGTTCACGTCGTCGCCCAACTCGCCCCCGGCGAGGTTCGCTAGCGGTCAGATGGACACACCCGTACCAAGGACGCACCGACGCCGAGTCGCTCGAAACTGTACAGCGATGTGTATCAGCATCTCACCTAGCACGGCAGTACCACCCGCACCCGCTGGTACCACCAACGCATCCGAGTAGAATGCAACTACGCCCTGACGTTTCAAAAATGGATTTCAGGTAAATTAGGCATTCGAAGCGACCAGAAAGAGCGCCACTAAGACCAGGACGAGTGGACCGGCAGCAATAATAGCGATTGCAGACTGCGGCACAGGCGGCGCCATCTCCGTGCCAGTCCGTGGATCGATGACTCGATCGCTCTTTTTGCGCCTCCGCACTATCAACCACATTGCGACAGACAGCAGAGTGACCTGGCCCAGTATCACCGAAAGAAGCTCAGGAGATCCAACGACCTCAGATTGTCCAGTCAGCAGATGATAAAGACCTCGGACCAAGAGCGCCACAGCGGCAGCAAACAGCACCGCAGCAGCGATCGCGCTCCGAGTTGGCGACGGGTGCGGCTCTTCTGGAGTGAGGCGGTGATTGCCTATGGTCGCGGAGTGGTTGCGGGGAGTGGTCGCGGGGGTGTTTGGGTCGGTTGGAAGGTTGAAGGGCTCCTTCTCGTAGGTTGATGGGTGGTCTAGATCCACAACCGAAGAAGGAGCCCGGGTGTCAGGGTACGTGGTGGCGGGGGCGTTCGACCGGTCGCGGGAGTGTTTCGAGGAGTTGGTGGAGGGGTTGGCCGGCTCGGACAGTGACGGGTTGACGCACGCCGAGTTGGAGGACCGCCTCGCGGTGCGGGGTCGTGAGCTGCTGCGGTTGTTGTTGCAGGACCATGTGGATCTGCGGGCGGCGCGGGAGGTGCGCCGGGAACGGGTGGTCGGTGCCGATGAGGTGGTCCGTTCCCGGGTGGAGGTGGGGCATGGTCGGGGGCTGGGCACGGTGTTCGGTGCGGTGACGGTGACCAGGATGGCGTACCGGGCGTCGGGAGTGGCCAACCTGTATCCGGCGGACGCGGTGTTGAACCTGCCGGTGGAGAGGCATTCGCACGGGCTGCGCCGGTTGGCGGCGGTGGAGTCGGTACGGGGATCGTTCGACGACGCGGTCGCCGCGATCGACCGGTCGTGCGGGGTGGGTGTGGGGAAACGGCAGGTGCAGGAGTTGGCGGTGGCCGCCGCTGTGGACGTGGCCGCGTTCTACGACACCCGATCGCACCGGCCGGTCGGCGATGGCTGGCTGCTGGTGCTGTCGTTCGACGGTAAGGGTGTCGTGATGATCCCGTCCGCGTTACGGGACGCCACCGCGAAGGCCGCCGCCCGGACAGGCCGTAGGTTGACCACCCGGCTGTCGCCGGGAGAGAAACGTGGCCGTAAACGGATGGCGGAGTTGGCGGTGGTCTACGACGCGGCGCCGGTGCCGCGTACCCCGTCCGAGATCATCACCGGTGACGACGGCCGGCGTCGGCGGGGTCCGGTCGCCCAGGCCAGGTGGTTGACGGCGTCCGTGGTCGACGACATCGCCCCGGTCGTCGCCGCCGGGTTCGACGAGGCGTGTCGCCGTGACCCGCGGCAGGCGCGGACCTGGGTCGTGCTCGTTGACGGTAACCGTGCCCAGATCGACGCGGTCCGGGCCGAGGCGGACCGCCGCCAGGTGAAGGTCCACATCGTGCTGGACTTCGTCCACGTGCTCGAGTACGTGTGGAAAGCGGCGTGGGCGTTCTTCTACACCGGTGACCCCGCCGCCGAGGCGTGGGTCGGCGAGCAGGCGGTCAAGATCCTGTCCGGCAAGGCCGGGCAGGTCGCGGCCGGGATCCGTCGGCGGGCCACCCGGTACGGATACTCGGCCAGGGAACGCGCCGGCGCCGACGAGTGCGCCGACTACCTGACCCGCCACCAGCCCTACCTGGACTACCACACCGCGTTGGCTGCGGGGTGGCCGATCGCCACCGGCGTGATCGAGGGCGCCTGCCGGCATCTGGTCAAGGACCGCATGGACATCACCGGCGCCCGCTGGGGACTGGACACCGCCGAAGCCATCCTCAAGCTACGCGCCGTATCCGCCAACGGCGACTTCAACGCCTACTGGGCCTTCCACCTGCAACAAGAACACCAACGCATACACCAGAACAGATACCAGCAACAACGGGAGGGCTACACCCTCGCCGGATGACCAGCCATCACTCCAAAAGAGCCGCACCCGTTGGCGACTCAAAGGAAGTCCTCCATCCGCCCCGCCGACGACCGAGCACTCGAGCCAGTTCACTTGCGTACTCGGCCGGCTCACCGAACGCAAGCCGAGGGTCCTCGCCGCTCTCGATGACATGGCTCTCCACCTCAGCGAGCGCCTCTGCTATACGTGGCGCAGGTAGCTTACACATCCGCAGCGCCAGCAATAACTCCTGCTGGTATCTCTCAAATTTGAGATTCACAATCTGATGCATCACTGTCCCGTCAGACCGCCGATCTTACTGAGGATTAACCAGAGGGCGACTTACCATCCGACGTTGCTCCCTTCGCCACAAGCTTCAATCGTCGACAGAATGTGCATCGAGTTTTTTGATTACCGAAGCCACCCTGTCAGTAAATGTTCGCCAATCGGCAATTCGCGCTCGCAACTCTTCGAGGCCAGCGTCGGTGATTGCGAAGAACTTGCGCCCTGGACCTGCCTCACCCGCACGCCAGGATGAGATCACTAGGCCATCGACCTCCAAGCGCGCAAGAACGGGATAAAGCGTCCCTCCTTTCACAGCTCCCAGACCAGCGCCCTGCAGACGCTGTGCAATCGCGTAGCCGTAGATCTCCCCCTCCGCGACCATCGTGAGCACGCAGAGCGCAAGCGCACCACGCATCCACTCTGTCGGCCACTGCCTGTTGCCGTCCACTGGACAACTGTATCGCTAACTAGTTAGGCACACAACCTAGCCTACCGCGCCACTGCCAGTCCTCGTCGCCGTTGACGCGCCTGTGGTGCGGGGCGGATTTCCGCCGGACGACGTGGCCGATGCCCGGACAGGCTCGGCCGTCTCTCAGGTTGAGGGGACAGCACCCTCCGGCAGTTCAGTACTTCGTACCCGTCTGGCTCCGGGATCGGCGCGCTGCCGGTGGTCTAGCGGCACCCACGGCCGCCTGAACCAGGGTATGTTGGTGATGTTGGGAAGGCTCATACATGATGGGGGCAGCGATGACCGTCACGCAGATCGACCTTGACGACGAGGCGTTGGCCGAGGCGATGCGCCTGTCCGGGGCCAGGAGCAAGAAGGAAACCGTGAACCTCGCGTTGCGCGAGTACGCTGCACGGCATCGACGCATCGCGGCACTCGATCACCACGCCACAGTCGCACAGGGCTGGGACTACGAGGGTTGGCAGGACCTCCACGCAGCAGGCAAGGCACCAGCCGCGCGATCCGGTACCTGGTCGATTCCTCGGCGCTCTGGCGCCTACTACGTGAGCCTGCCGCGCGAGCCGCATGGGCTAGCGTCATCTCCGATCATGCGATCGGCTCATGCCAGCCACAGCGCACAGAGTTTCGGCGTTCCGCTCGCAATCTGGACGAGTATGACCAAATGAATGACATGTTCGCCGATTTGTACCCCGATGTTGTTGTCCCAAAGGCAGCATGGCGGTGGGTGGAAACAGCTCAGTACCGGCTGCTACGGGCCGGCGTACACCGCGCCCTGTCCTGCGTGGATCTTTTGGTGTGCGCATGTGCCGCTGTCAACGGACTGGTGATCCTGCACGATGACAACGACTTCGTCACTGCGGCACGGCACCTTCCAGATCTCGCCGAACGACGGGTGCATGTACATCCAGCGGCGGGGTGAACTGCGGCAGCGCTTGGCCGGCTCGACCGGCGGTCCTGGATCGTATCCACGCAGGCTCACATAGAGCTGTCCCTCCGGGTATCGCGCCTTGACCCGGTGCGCCCAGCGAACAGCCAGCGAGGTCTTGCCGACCCCAGCCGTCGTCGACGAAGGCCAGGATCTGCACCCGGCGCAGTGGCGGCTGCTGCGGGCCGCCGTCGCCGCCGGCCCCGACGACCTGTTCATCGTCGCCGACCCGCACCAGCGCATCTATGACAACCATGTGTCGCTGGGCAGCCTCGGCGTCGGGATCCGCGGCCGCAGCCGCAAGCTGACCATCAACTACCGCACCACCCAGGAGATCCTCGCCTGGTCGGTGCGGCTACTCACCGGCGTGCAGCCGACCGGGCTGGACGACCAGCCCACCCGTTGATCACACCGGCCGAGCACGGGATCGTGATCGACTCTACCGACCAAATAGGTCCTTCTTGGACATAAGGCACATGCGAACCGGCATGCTACACCCAGGTCGGACAGAGGACCTTCGCGGCATAGTCCTCACCGGACTGTTGGACACCCACTTGTCACTCGCCGTGAGGGCGAGGTTCTCTCCATAGGCTGATGCCGGCTGTCCGTCAGGTAGCCATGGCAGGGGTAGCCATTGGCGTAGGACTGTGGATCAGCAGGAGAAACCTTGTGAATCGGGCACAGGTAATCAGTCGGATTCTGGAGCAACGCCGCGACCGTGCGGATGAGCTGGACGGACTTGACGACACGGTGGCTCGCCTTCGGGAGGGCCTCACCGAACTGGACACGCTGCAGGCGACCATCCGGTCCCGGGTCGATCCGGAGACGGGTCTCCTGCTGGAGCAGATCGCCGGTGCCACCGGTGATCTGCTGCGCCGGGTCGACGCTGCCCGGCGCGATAACGCCCGCACGGACGCCCGCTTCCGGCGTCCCTACATCACCATCGGCGCGGTGGGTCGCAGTGGCCAGGGTAAGAGCCGCTTCCTGCAAAGCCTCACGGGCCTTACCGATCAGGAGATCCCTGCCGCACGTGGGGGCTTCATGACCGGTGTGCCGAGCATCATCCGACCGGCAACCGGACCGACCGTTGCCGAGGTGGAGTTGCACGATGAGACGTCGTTCATCAGCGACGTGCTCTCGCCCTACTATGCCGAGCTCGGGCTGGGTACCCGGCCCGATTCGCTCGACGCGTTCGCCCGTAACCCGCTGCCGGCACTGGCCGCCGACGCCAGCAACCGGCACAGCCACGCTTACGCCCACCTGCGTAGCTATCACGAACATCTACCTGAGTACCGCCAGCACCTGGAATCGCCGACCCGGATAGTACCGATCGCGCCGGACGAGATCCTGCGCTACGTCGCGCAGCACGACCAGGCAGGCAAGCCGAGCCACGACTTCCGCGCGGTACGGCGGGTACGTGTCACCGCCCCGTTTCCCCAGCAGGATCTCGAGAGTCTTGCGGTCATCGACCTGCCTGGCCTCGGTGACACCAACCTGCATGACGAACACCTGCTGCGGCAGGCGCTCGACGGTGAAGTCGACGTAGTGCTCTTCATCCGGCGACCAGACCCGATCCGCGACGATGTGCACGACTACGACGTCGCCCTCTACGACGTCGCCCGCTCGGCCTTACCGGAGCTACCGATCGAGCAGCGGTCCTTCTTCGTACTCAATCGGGTGGACGGTCCTGACGGCGACAATGCCGCCGGATTGGCGCGCTACGCGGGGGTGTTGCGCCGTTCCGGGCTGCGGGTAATCGACGTGGCGGAAGCCAACTGCGCGAGCCCGCAGGAGGTCGCGGCCACCTTCGACACCATCGTCGGACAGGCCGTACGGGTGGTCGACGAGTTGGACCGGACGCTGATCGCCCGGCGCCGCCAGGATGTGACCGCGCTGCTGGCCGAAGCGGTGCTGCTGGTCAGCGAGGCCAGGGCGGTCACCGGCCGAGCGGTGCCCAGCGGCTCCTGGTTCCTCAGGTTCCAGGAGCTGTTCAACCACACCTACGAGCAGTTGGCCGTTGCCCTCGACGAGCTCGTCGATGAGTTGTGTGAGCGTACTACCGAAAGCGCCCCCCGGCTGGCCGCCGAAATCGAGGCCGCGATCGGACAGGCTCGGACAACGATCGTTGCGCCGAGTATCGAGGAGATCAAGACCCGGCGTGCGGTGGAGGGGAGCTACGCGGCGGCACTCAGCCTCGATCCACCGACGCGGTTGCCGCTAAATGTTGGTTGAACATTTCTGTATTGGGGTGGTGGGGCGGGCGTGAGGGAGTCGCCGATCACGTGATCGGCTTGCTCCGAGGGTGAGGGTTCGAGGTGGAACGGGGATTGTGGCCTGTGGTCGGGCCGCCTGGTTTCGGCTGGTGGGGTGTGGTCAGCCGGGTGCCGGCTGGACGGCGGTGAACAGGTTGTCGAACGCCGCCTGCCAGGGCCAGTACTCGGGCAGGTGTAGGTGGATGGTGCGGGCCCGGTGGGCGAGGCGGGCCGCGACGGTGATGATCCGGGTCCGGATGGTGGCGGGTCTGGCGGTCGACCAGGTGCCCGCGGCGAGGTGTCCGGCGGCGCGGGTGAGGTTGTGCGTGATCGCGGCGCAGGTCAGCCAGGCGTCGTTGGCGCTGAAGTGTCCGGAGGGCAGGTGGGCGAGGGGCCCGGTGATCAGGTCGGCGTTGACGTGCTCGATGATCGCGTGTTGCCGGTGCTGGGCTTCGGCCTGGACGAGGGTGTACGGGCTGTCGGTGAACACGGCGTGGTACCGGTAGGTCGGCAGGAGTTCGTCCTGGCCGGGGATCTGTTGCGGGTCGTCGCGGCGGACGCGGCGCACGATCAGCCGGGCGGTCGCCTCGTGTCGGGTGCCGGCGAACGCGGTGTACGTGGTTTCGGCGATCTGCGCGTCGGAGATCCACCGGCCGGCGTCTTCGTCCCAGACGGCCTGCGGATAGGTGATGTCGACCCACTGGTCGGCGGCGATGCCGTCGCACGCGGCGCGGATCTTCGGGTCGATGCGGCAGGTGACCGAGAACCGCACGCCACGACGCCGGCAGCCGCTGATCACCGTCTTGGCGTAGAACGCCGAGTCCGCTCGCACCATGATCTCCCCCGAAGCGCCGCATGCCCGGGCGGTCGTGATGGCCTCGGCGATCATGGTGGCGGCGCCCCGGGCCGAGCCGGCGTTACCCGACCGCAGCCTCGTGGCGGCGATCACCGGCGCGGACAGCGGGGTGGACAGCGTCGCGACCAGGGGGTTGTAGCCGCGCAGGTAGACGTTGTAGCCGCCGACCTTGGCGTGGCCGAACCCGATGCCCTGCTTCTGCTTGCCGTACACCCGCCGCAGCATGGAGTCGATGTCCACGAAGCACAGGGTGTCGGCGCCGGTCAGGATCGGTGCCCGGCCGGTCAGACCGATCAGGGTGTCGCGGGCGGCGGCCTGTAACTGCCGTACGTGCCCGTGGGTGAACGTACGCAGGAACGACCCGAGTGTCGACGGCGCGTACACGCCGCCGAACAGCGACCGCATGCCGCCGTGCCGGGCGATGTCGAGGTCGTCGATGCTGTCCGCGCCCGCGAGCATCCCGGCCACGATCGTGGCGACCTTGCCGGCCGGGTTCGCGCCCTTGTCCGTCGGTAGCCTGACCCGGTCTGCGACCGCGTCGTGCAGACCGGCCTGCTCGGCAAGGCGCATCACCGGAACGAGACCGGCACACGACACCAGATTCGGATCGTCGAACGTCGCGCGCACCACCGGCGCGTCCTGGCGTATTCTCACCTGCGAGGTGCCCTCTCGAACCGAGTGATAGAAGCGTCAGAACTCCTATCCTTCCAGTTCAGAGGGCACTTTCTGTAGCCGGAGTCCTGCCGGTCAAACCTTCATCGGTGGATCGAGGCTCAGCAAGCTGGTCGACGAGTTGCGTACCCGAATCTCCCGTCAGTTCCTGGAGCTGGACGGCGCGCTGCGGGACGTGGTGGACGGCATGCACCGGGACATCGCCGAGGTGCTGACCGTTGCCGGACGCCTCGACCTGTTCGACGCCGCGCGGGGCCTGGACTTCTTGGTGCTGCTCGTCGAGCGGCTGCCACAGGGCAGCAGCGCCTCCGAGGTGCGCTACGCACTTGCGTTCCTCATCGATTTCCGGCTCAACTACCGAGGGCTGATCCAGCACCGGGTCAGGCGGGTGCTGGACAAGCTCGCACCGGACACCATTTCGTTCCCGGCCGACACTGGGCCGACGGAGATTCGCTACATTCTGGAGGAGCTGCTCAGCGAGACGCTCTTCGACATCGAGACCGAGCTGTCCGGGACGCTGTACGAGCCGCACGAGGCGGTCTTCGCCGTGGCCGAGGAGTTCCGTGACCGCGTGCTGCGGTCCCAGGGTGCTCAGGACGAGTGGCGGACCATCTACGAAGCGCTCCGCGACGACGTCTGGTCGGACGAGTTCGCGGCCCTGACAGAGAAGACCGAAACGTTTAACCGTTGGATTCGGGCAGTGGAGAAGATCGCTGCTGTCGCCCGTACCGACGCCGGAGCCGGCCAGGAGACGGTGATCTGAGTGTTCATCAAGGATGACGCCCTCGGGCGGGTCATGGACATCACCATGCTCGGTCCGCGCGGGGTGGGTAAGACCTCGCTGCTGGTCTCCCTCTATGATCAGTTTCAAGACGTGGTCGGTACCAGCCAGCTGGAGATGTCGGTCACCGACCCGGCGACGCGGGCGACGTTGCAGGGCTACCGGGAGGATCTGCGCCGGTTCGCCAAGGGCATCGGCCGCGACAGTGGAGTAGCCGCTACTCAACTGGTCCGCAGCCATCTGTTCGGACTGGGTACCAGAGGGCGACCGAAACCGCAGATGACCCTCCGGTTCACTGACATCCCCGGCGAAATACTGAACGCTGCCGTCGCCGACACGGAACGGGTCATGCTCGATCGGGCGCTGGCCCAGAGTTCCGTGATCTTCCTGGCCATCGACAGCCCGGCCTTGATGGAGCGGAGCGGCCGGTACAACGAGGAAACCAACAAGCCGGTGCACGTCTCCGAGTTCGTCAGGGATGCGCTGAAGGTCAGCGGTAACCGTCTGGTGGTCTTCGTACCACTCAAGTGCGAGAAGTACGTTGCCGCGCCGAACGGGGTCCGCGAGCTCTCGGCCGCCGTCCGGGACGCCTACCAGCCGCTGCTCCAGACGATCACGAAGGCTGCAGTGCCGTGCGGCGCGGTGCTCACCACAGTACAGACGGTCGGATCGATGCGCTTCTCTCGATTCGAGCCCGATCCGGACCACGTGGGTCAGTTCCGCGAGATCTTCCGGCCGACCCGGATCGGGGCCAGCTACGCCCCGAAGGACAACGACCAGCCGGTGCGCTGGATGCTGCGCTTCGCGGTCAACGCCTACAAGAAGCGCGACAAGACGTTCGGCGAAAAGTTCATCGACTGGTGGAACGACACCGACCTCACGCTCAACGCCGCGATGCGCCAGTTCAGCGCCGACTGCAAACGGGAAGACGGCTTCGAGATCCTGGTCAACCACCCCTATTTGGAGCTGCCGTGAACACCCCGACCTCCACCGCACAAGCTGGCGTCCAATGGTTCGTGCAAACCGCCGGGGTCGGCCAGGACCAGGGATACCGCTGGCTCTCCCTGGATGGTGCTGGCGACGAGGCCCTGCCCAAGACCCTGACGTACCAGCCGGTAGGTGGTCGGCGGCTGGTCGAGTTCCTCTCCGAGCGCGCACCGTCGGTGGTGCTCGGCCGCCGGGCTGACCGGTCGTACCTGCTCTGTGTGGACGGATTACGCCATCCCCAGGCCCCGGCAGAAGGTGACTACCAGGGGCGACCCATCAGCACAACCCTGCTGGGCTATGCGCCGAGTGGGGCGGATCCGCGCCCTCTGCTGGCCGCCGCAGCCGCAGCGGTCAACGATGATCTGGTAGCCAGGCTGCCGCTGCGCTGGGTGGACTCCGCACCGGTCGTGGACCCGCGATCCATGCCATGGACCCCACCAGCCCTGGCATCCGTGCGCGACCGGGCGGATGTGAAGGGCAGCGTCGGACTGCCGCTGGGAGAGCGCGCACGGATTGCTCGCGACCTAGCCGCCGTGTCAAGGGATGACCTGCACCGGTTTCCGGCCGACCGGCTCCTGATACTGGTCAACGAACTGTTGCCCATCGACCAGATCGCCGAGCGGCGGCCGTGGCGGGCGGCCTCGTCGCAGTTGGCCCGGGCGCAAGAGTTCAAGGAGGACAAAAGGGCACTCGTCCTTCTCGTTACCTTTCTCCTTATCCTGGCCGGGCTCGGGCTCGTCGTCCTCGTCTGGGCCGTCCTCCGAAACGGCGGCATCATCGCCGAACCCGCCGGCAGCCGGGCCGCCCCGATCGAGTGCGTCGACTACCCAGCCGTACCGGACGGGATCGGAGTCGGAGTCGCCCGGGCCGACGATGGGCGACCCGAAGCAGCGCAATGCCGACTCCAGCCCGGATCGGGGCACCACCACGGGGACGTCGCGTCCGGCTGAACCCCGCATCTGGCCGCTGCTGGCCGACCTCTGGCAGGAGTGCGGGCTCGGCGCTGCACCACGCTGGCCGACTCCGGGCGGCGGACACGACCGCCAACCGGACGGGCTGATTCTCGCCGAGGTCGCCAACAAGTTGGGCGCCGCCGGGCCGACCTGGCTCGACCAGTTGCCCGAGGCCGACATGAGCGCGGTGCGCAAGCGTCTGCAGGCCCTGACCGACCGGCCGACGGCCGGAACACTCCTGGTCAGCATCATCCGGACCGGGGCATCCGCAGGTGGACCGGTGGTGGGTGCCGCGATCAACACCGGCGGCGTCCCGGTGCGGATCTGGATCTGGCCGGCCGAGACTACGGGTTCCACTCAACTGCGCCGGCTGCGCCGGGACCTCGACGGGCGTACGGTGATCCCGGTGACCGGGCCAGAGTCGATGCTGCCTGCCGGCTTGGCAGAGCAGTTGGGCGACGGACGTCACCTCTGGGGTGGACCGCTACGCGAAGCGGAGCCGGCACCATACCCGGACCAGGTGCATCAAACGATAGTCAACCCGCCGGGAATTCGCGGCGGTCGACGGGTGAAGGAGATCACCGCAGCAGCGCCCGGCGAGCGATGGATCATGCTGTCCCAAAAGGCGAAACGCCGCCGTTCAAAGATTGCGCGTCCGAGCCCCGACAGCCTCGATGACGACAAGTACCTCGATGGTTGGCATGTGCTGCACGGTTACGGCGGCGAGCTCACGGCGAACCAGTTGGTCGATGGATACCTCCAGCTGAGAGCCCTGCACCGGGAACTCGCCGGCCCACTGCCTGACCGATTCGGCGGCCCTCCGGATGAGGCAGTGACCTCGGAACTGGTGGTCGTCTGGTTGGCCGCGCTGCTGCGACGGACCGCCGAGATACGCTCGGGGCGCCTATGGAAGAGCCTGATGAAGAAGGCTCTCGGGCAGCCTGGCCGGCAGGGCGGGTCCAGTTGACGTGAGACTTCCCCTGCCGTTCTAGTACTCGAGGTCACACTCGCTCGGCGCCCGCCGCAGCGCTGAAGTGTGCCCAGCAGTCGCCGGGGGTCTCTGCCGAGTCGATGACGCCCCAGCCCTCGTCGACGTTCCAGCTCCGGATAACCCCGTCAACCATTATCATCAAACTCTATCGATGCACGGCTGATCAGGTCTGGCCGGGAGTGAGCAGGCCGCTTTCGTAGGCGAGGATGACCAGTTGGGCGCGGTCGTGCGCGTACAGCTTGGTCATGATGCGGTTGACGTGGGTCTTCGCCGTGTGCGGCGATATCACGAGGTCCTGGGCGATCTGCTGGTTCGACCGGCCGCGGGCCACCAGCAACAGCACCTCGCGTTCCCGGTCGGTCAGCTGCCCGAAGCTCTCGGGGACCGCAAGCGAGCCGCCGGCGGTGCCCGGACCCGAGCCCGGTAGGACGTACCGCTCGATGAGGCTGCGGGTCGCGGCGGGTGACAGCAGCGCGTCGCCGGCGTGCACCGCTCGCACCGCCCGGACGATCTCCTCCGGCTCCGCCCCTTTGCCGATGAAGCCGCTCGCACCGGCCCGCAGCGCCGCCACCAGGTACTCGTCCTCCTCGAACGTGGTGAGGATCAACACCCGGGTCCCGGCCAGCGCCGGATCGGCGCAGATGGCAGCCGTCGCGCCGATGCCGTCGAGTTCCGGCATCCGGATGTCCATCAGGACGACGTCGGGGCGCAGCGACCCGGCGAGCCCGACGGCCTGCGTACCGTTGACGGCTTCGCCGACGACGCTGATCCCGCCGTCGTCGGCGAGGATGTCGGTCACGGCCTGCCGGATCAGTGACTGGTCGTCGACGACGAGCACGCTGGTCACCGGGGATCCTCCTTGGGCAGTGGCAGGGTGGCGGCAAGACGGTGGCCGCCCGGGGACAGGCCAGTTTCGACGATGCCCCGGACCGAGGCGACCCGTTCCCGCAGGCCGACCAGGCCGTGCCCGCCGCTGGGCATCTCGGGCCGGTCGTCGGCCGGTCGGCCGGACACCGGGTTCGTGACCACTACGTGGATCCGATCGGCGTCAACCTCGATCAGGACGTGGGCGCGATGCTCGGCACCGTGCTTGTGGGCGTTGGTGAGACCTTCCTGGACGACCCGGTACGCGACCACGTCGACCGCGCCGGTGACCGCCGCCAGATCCCCGTCGATACGCAGCGACACGTGAAGGCCGGCCCCGGTGAAGCCAGCGACCAGCTGGTCGAGCCGGTGCAGACCGGGCTGCGGGGCGGTCGCCGCCCCGTTGACGGGGTCGTCGTCCTCGGTACGCAGCACCCGCAGCAGGTCGCCGATCTCGGTGAGCACCGTCCGGGAGGCCCCACGGATGGCACCGAGGGCCTGTTGGGCCCGCTCCGGGCGGGTCTGCAGCGCCGACGACGCCACCCCCGCGTTGAGGCTGATCACGGAGATCTGGTGGGCGACGACGTCGTGCAGGTCACGGGCGATCCGCAGCCGCTCCTCGGTGACCTGTCTGCGTGCCTCCGATTCGCGGGTCTGCTCGGCGCGTTCGGCGCGTTCGATGATGGCGCGCAGGTATTCCCGCCGGGACCGGTGTCCGTCGCCGACGGCAGCCGCGAACGCGACCAGGACGGTGACCTGGAAGGCCCGGGGATCGAACACGCTACCGATCGCGGTCAGGAGGTTCAGCAGGGTCGTCGCGAAGACGGCGGCGCAGGCCGTGGTGAGCGTGGTCCGCCGGTCCGTGCGGTTCGCCGCCCCGAACATGGCGATCAACACGGCGAGCACCACGCCCGGCTCCAGCGCCCCGGTGGCCGCCACCAGACCGTAGATCGCGATACAGCCGGCGAGCACCGGCAGCGGCCAGCGCCGCCGCAGCGGCAGCAGCACGGCCGGGACGATCGCCAGGGCGACGGTGACGGGCCCGGCCTGCTCGTGCTCGGGAACCTTGAACGGGGTGAGCGCCATCGCGACGATGATCACCGCTGCGACGAGGTCACCGACCCACGGCGGTACGCGCGGACGCCGGTGCCTCGGGTCCGCCGGCACGGCCGCAGTGGTCGTCATGGCCCCAGTCTGCCGGCCGCCGTGACCAGGCAGGTCCACCTGGCGCGGTAATCCCCCGTACCGCGAACGCGGTACGCGGGTTCCTGCAACAGAGTGACGCGCCGGACCAGGCGGCCGGCAACGATGGAGACACTGGCCGGAAAGCGGCCTGCCCCCGAACACGAGGAGTCCGATGGAAAGCCCTGTCATCTCGGCTGTCGACGTACGAAAGACGTACGGTCGGGGCACGAACAGCTTCGACGCGCTGAAAGGCGTCAACTTCGAAATTCATGACGGAGAGAGTGTCGCGATCCTCGGCAAGAGCGGATCCGGCAAGTCGACCCTGATGCACATCCTCGCGCTGCTGGACGCCCCGACGTCGGGCACGATCACGCTGGGCGGGGTCGACACCCGTACGCTGCGCGGCAGCCGGCTCAACCAGACCCGGAACAAGACGTTCGGGTTCGTCTTCCAGCAGTTCTTCCTCACCCCGAACACCTCGGTGCTCGACAACGTCGTACTGCCGATGAAAATCGCCGGCGTGGGGCGCGCCGAGCGTAGACGGCGCGGCATGGCAGCCCTGGAGCAACTGGAGCTGGCCGACAAGGCGAAGAACAAGGCCGCGAACCTCTCCGGTGGGCAGAAACAACGCGTCGTGATCGCGCGGGCGCTGGTGAACAACCCGCGCATCATCTTCGCCGACGAGCCGACCGGCAACCTCGACTCCGCCACCGGCGCCGTCGTGGAGGACATTCTCTTCGGACTCAACCGGCAGAACGGCATCACCTTGATCGTCGTCACTCACGACGAGGAGCTCGCGTCGCGCTGTGACCGTCGCATCCTGGTCCGGGACGGCCAGCTGGTCAGCGACTCGGTGGCGGTGCCAGCATGAAGATCTCCGACCTGGTCGGTTCGGCCACCGCGAACACGTTCCGATCGAAGACCCGTACGCTGCTGACGATTCTGGCGATCTTCATCGGCGCGTTCACCTTGACGCTGACCAGCGGGCTGGGCACCGGCATCAACGCGTACATCGACGATACGGTGACGGCGATCGGCGCGTCCGACGTCATGACGGTCATCAAGACCCCGGACACCGACGACGGGTTCGGTGCCGCCGATGCCGGACCGGCCGAGTACGACCCGGACACAGTGTCGAGCGGGCAGGACGGGCCACCCGGGCAGACGGTCGTCGCGCTCACCCCGGCCGACCTCGACACGCTGGCCGACATCGACGGCGTCCTCGACGTGCAGGCCACCAGGTCGATCAGCGCCGACTACATCCAGGTCGGCGACGGTACGCGGTACGTCGTCGACGTCGGCGGGCTGGTCGCCGGGCAGCGGACCCCGCTGGCCGCCGGGGCCGAGCCGGACGACGCGTCGTCGCAGCTGCAGCTCGCGCTCCCGACGTCGTACGTCGAGCCCCTCGGCTTCGCTGACGACGCGGCGGCGGTCGGGCAGACCGTCTCGATCGCGGTCACCGACGCGCAGCGGACCCAGCAGGTGATCGAGGCGACGATCGTCGGGGTGGCCGAGGAGACGCTGGCGACCGGGGGCGGCGTCGTGCCCAACGACGCGTTGACCGACGCGCTGTTCGACGCGCAGAACACCGGTGTCCCGGCCGCCGAGGCGCAGCGGTACGCCCAGGCGAGCATCTGGTTCGACCCGGCCGCGACCGACGGGCAGATCAGCGCGCTGAAGGATCGGCTGGCCGACGCCGGCTACACCGGGAGTACGGTCGCCGACCAGCTCGGGGCGTTCCGGACCGTCATCGACGGCATCGTCTGGGTGCTCAACGCCTTCGCGGTGATCGCCCTGCTGGCGGCGAGTTTCGGGATCGTCAACACGCTGTTCATGTCGGTGCAGGAGCGCACCCGCGAGATCGGCCTGATGAAGGCGATGGGCATGGGCTCCGGCAAGGTGTTCGGCCTGTTCAGCCTGGAAGCCACCGTCATCGGTTTCCTCGGCAGCGCGATCGGCGCGGTGCTGGCGATCGCGGCGGGTACCGCGATCAGCAGTGCGCTGTCCGGCGGTTTCCTGTCGGACCTGCCGGGGCTCACGCTGATCGCCTTCGAGCCAATCTCCATCGCGGTGATCATCGGCCTGGTGATGGCGATCGCGTTCCTGGCCGGCACGTTGCCCGCGTCGCGGGCGGCCCGGGCCGACCCGGTCGACTCGCTGCGCTACGAGTAGGCAGCGGTCGACCGGTAGGCGGCCGGCATGCACCACGTGCCTGGCGGGCATCCGTTCCCGCCAGGCACGTCGCCGTGCGAAGGAGTCGGCCAGGCCGACGATGGTTCAGGACGGAAAGTACGATTCGGTGGTCGTGCTTACGTACGGGGAGTAGCTCCAGTAGTGATACATCAGGGGAAGCTGGCCCCACTTTGACCGTACGTAGCGGCCGGTGCCGACCCAGATGCCGGAGTGATCGTCACTTGAGTACGACAGCTTCATGTTGGGGAACACCTGGTACGGGATCTGCCAGCGGATGTAGCTGCCGTCCAGCCAGTACTGGTCGTCACCGGGGCTGTTCATCCACCGGTTGTTCGCGGTGGAGGTGCTGTACCAGGCGTACGAGTGGCAGTTGTACTTGCGCGAGGCGTTGCGTTCCCGGGTGGCCGACGGATAGGCGTCGGCCACGAAGTTGTTGGCTCCGGTGATCTCGGCGCTGGTCAGCTCGTACGTCCTGGTGATCACCGTGACCGGGGTGCCGTTGGGGGTGTAGACGGTGCTGTAGTAGTCCAGCGTCCCGACGTCGTCGCTGACCGGATGGTCGACGCTGGGGTCGGCGAGGTGTGCCCGTACGGCCGCGACGGTGGTCTCCACCGCGCCCGGCCGCAGTTGCAGGCCCTCCCGCAGCAGCTCCGAGCGGGACCAGTCCCAGTTCTCCCGGATCGCGAGCGTGCGGCCCAGCAGCACCGCTGTCGGTTCCAGGCTGGCCTGGCCGTACGTCGCGGCGTCGGCCTGCTTGGCCCGGTGTACGGCAAGTCCGACGTGCAGCAGCTCCTCGGACTGCGCCGTGGTCAGGGTGCCCAGCACCTGCGGCTGGGCGAGGACGGTTTCCAGTTTCCAGGCGGTCATGACCCGGTCAGCTGCTTCATCGAGCGTCTCCCCGTGGCGGGCCGCAACGTTGAGAGTCCGGTAGCGCTTCAGCAGTTCCTGGCCGGCGTCGGGGCGGCGGAGCAGTTCCTGGAGTCCGGTGAAGCGGGCGGTGACGGTCTCGAAACCTTGTTGGACGCTGTTGAAGGCCAGGGCGTCGGGCAGCAGCGGGTACGCCAGGACGGCGTCGACGAGCAGCGGGGTCCGCAGGGCGGCGGCGGTCTTGTCCGGCATCTGTACGGCGTCGACCATCTCCTGGTGGCCGCTGAACGCGCGCCACTGCGCGGTGCCGGGGGTCACCTGGTAGGTGAAGGGTCGGTCGGCGGCCGAGACCGGGGTTCCGGGGGCGAGGGTGGCGACGAGGGCACCGGCGACCGCTGCGACGAGGGCGCGCCGGGTCAGGTGGGCAGGACGGGACATCCGTGAGATCCTCTCGACGAAGAACTGGATCGACACAATGCACTTCATGATCGAAATGCATCTATCTGCGTCGACTCGGAAACGCTACCAGGATCCGCAGTTGTAGAATGGCCGCGAGTCTCAAGCAAGAGACGGGCAGTGTCAGTAATTCATTGGACACCAGACCAGCGGGTGACATGATCGTCCGATGCCGTCCTCCCGTGCCGAACTGCTGCGGTGGCAGTTCGATCTGACCTGGTCGCTGTTCGAATACCACCTGGAGCGGCTACAGCCCGACGACTTCCTCGCCGAGCCGGCACCGGCGTGCTGGACACTGCGACCGTCCGACGACGGCGGCTGGGTGCCGGACTGGGCAGACACCGAACCGGATCCGGTCCCGGTGCCGACGATCGCCTGGCTCACCTGGCACATCGGCTGGTGGTGGACTGTTGCCATCGACCACGTCGAGGGTCGTACGCCCCACGACCGCGCGGACATCCGCTGGCCGGGCAGCGGTGCGGCGACCATCGGCTGGCTGCGGGCGTTGCGTACCACCTGGACGACCGTGCTGGACCGACTCGCCGACGCCGACCTCGACCGCCCGACGGCCTATCCGTGGCCCGCCGAAGCCGGGCTCAGCCTCGCCCACCTGGGCAGCTGGGTCAACGCGGAACTGATGAAGAACGCTGCGGAGATCGGCCAGCTCCGGATGCTCCGGGCGGCGCATGGCGACCTCGACCGGACCACCTTCTGACCGGTGCGGGACCCCGCCAAGCCAGACAACTGCCAGAATTGTTTTTCATATTGGCTATTGTCTAAGTAATCTTGCCATGTTAGCGCTTGCATCAACATCGACAGACAACAAAACTGTCAATATCCAGTAAGCCTGAGATCCCCAGTCCCATCCAGGAGGGAACAGTGCGGATCAGCCACACGACCAGCCGGGCCACCCGGCTGCTCGCCGTCGCCGTCGGCGTGGTCACCGCCGGCGCGCTCGCCCTACCATCCGCCGGGGCCGCCGCCCCAGTGGTCTACACCGCCAGCGAACTCGCCCAGGTCAGCGACCTGGTGGAAGCCTCCGGCGTCGAAGGGATCGCCTGGCACGTCGACAGCGCCTCCGGCCGCGTCGTGGTGACCGCCGACAGCAGCGTCTCCCGCGCCGAGATCGCCAAGATCCGGCTGACCGCACGCGGCAAGGCCGGCGCGATCCGGGTGGAGCGTACGCCCGGTGTCTTCACCCGGCTGGTCTCCTCCGGCGACCCGATCTACGGCAGCGGCGGCCGGTGCTCGCTCGGCTTCAACGCCGTCCGCGGCAGCACCTACTACTTCCTCACCGCCGGGCACTGCGGTGAGGTGGTCAGCACCTGGTACAGCAACTCCGCGCAGACCAACCTGATCGGCCCGACCATCGACTACAGCTTCCCGGGCGACGACTACGCGCTGGTCCGCTACGACAACCCGGCGCAGAGCCACCCGGGTGGTTTCAGCGTCGGCGACGCCTTCGTCGGGCAGTCGGTGACCCGCACCGGTTCGACGACCGGCACCCACAGCGGTACGGTCACCGCGCTCAACGCCCGGGTCCGCTACCTGGGCAGCGGAGTAGTCCGCGGTCTGATCCGGACCAACGTCTGCGCCGAGCCGGGCGACTCCGGCGGCCCGCTCTACTCCGGGTCGACCGCGCTGGGCCTCACCTCGGGCGGCAGCGGCAACTGCCGGACCGGCGGCACGACCTTCTACCAGCCGGTCCGCGAGGCGGTCGACGAGTACGACGTGACGATCTACTGATCGGCCCGGGTGGCCGTCGCCGCTGATCGCGACCGGCGGCCACCGCTACCGATCGACCCGCGACCGGGCCGGTCGCCGGAGGGTGTGCTCTCCTGCGACCGGCCCGGCCGACGTCGGGTGGCCCGGCCGACGTCGGGTGGCCAGCAGCACCCGCAGCATCATCGCCGGAGTCGCCAACGACACCGGCCGGGCCAGCAGATGCTGCACCAGCAGCGCCTGCCGGGCCACCACCGGCGACGTGTGGCAGGCCCGTGACACCAGGTTCCGGTACCGGTTGACCAGGCCGGTTCCGACCGGCCGACGGCCGGTGGTCCGGGGGTCGGCGAAGTCGGCTCCGACGGCGGTGCGCCACAGTACGTCGACCGCCCGGCCGGCCCGACGATAGAAGGCACCGGGCAGCCGTGGCGAGGTCGGCCCGTACCGCCGCAGCGCCCGGTCCAACGCCAGGGCCTGCAGCGCGGCGGACGTCATGCCTTGCGCGTGGATCGGGTTGAGGCTGCAGATCGCGTCGCCCAGGACGAGGAATCCGGCCGGGGCACGGCGCAGCCGTTCCACCTGCCGGCGCTGATCGGTGGCGATTCGGTGGGTCAGCACCGGGCTGAGCGCTTCGGCCTTGGTCAGCACGTCGGCGATGGTGGGCGATGGAAGCTCCCGAGCGAAGGTCTCGAACTCGGTCGGGTCACTCGGCGGCACCTCACCGTGCCGGGAGCCGATGGTGATCAGC
Source organism: Micromonospora sp. Llam0 (assembly GCF_003751085.1). Classification (NCBI taxonomy): domain Bacteria; kingdom Bacillati; phylum Actinomycetota; class Actinomycetes; order Micromonosporales; family Micromonosporaceae; genus Micromonospora; species Micromonospora sp. Llam0. The sequence goes on from NZ_RJJY01000002.1 coordinate 1,806,941, forward strand.
CAGCGGTCGCCTTCCACCGGCACCATGGTGCCGGTCCGGTGGCCGCCGGCCCGGTCGTCGACCACGACCGCAAGGGCACCGTCGAGGTCGTCCGGACCCCGCCGGACCAGTTGCGACGCGTACGCCGCGTCGACTCGGACCGCCGCGACCTCCGGTGCCGGGAAGCCCAACTCGGCCAGCTGGTCCAGAAAGTGGGTGTTGCGACCGGTGCAGGCGACGACCAGGTCGGCCCGGTGCTCGACCCCGTCCACCCGGGTACCGGCGATCCGGTCGGTCGCGACCACCAAGCCGTCGACCGCGGTCTGGTCGACGACGGTGACGTTGCGCCGCTGCCGCAGCAGGCACCGGCGGACGGTGTCCTCCAGCAGCGGCCGGCTCGCCGACATGGCGAGGAAGCCGAGGTCGGGGCGGGCCCGGTAGCCGCCGCCCTGATGCCGCACCAGGTCCGCGCCGTGCAGCGGGACGGCACCGGCGGCGGCCAGTTCCCCGGTCAGCCCGGGGAACCAGCCGTCCAGGAGCCGTCGACCGGCCGCCAGCAGCAGGTGGCCGTGGCGGCCCTGCGGGACGCCCCGGCGCGGCACTGCCTCGTCGGGCAGCCGGTCCCGTTCCAGGACCGTCACCCGATCGACGTGGTCGCTCAGCACCCGGGCGGCGATCAGGCCTGCGATCCCCGCCCCGATCACGATCGCGTTGGTGCCGTCTGCTTCGTTCATCCTCGCCCGACCTCCGGTGTCGCCAACAGCCGGTTCCGCTCGCTCGCGTCGAAGCTGCGCCCACCGTGAGTGGAGGTCGGCAAGTCCCGACCGGGTGATCGTCGGGCCAGGCCGGCGCCGCCGCTTGACGGCGGGTTGAGGATTTTCTGAGGATCGGCTGAGGTCGCGCCGCCGGAGGTGGGTCAACCGGGCCGGCAGGTCTCCTGATATCCCATCCCGGGCAGGAACTGCCGCCATTCCTCCCTGGTCAGGTTGCGGATCAGCGCCATGCAGGCCCGGCTGGCCGCAGCTTGTGGGTCCGTGCCCCAGAGGATCACTCTCTGGTCGAGGCCGGTCGAGGCGAGGGTACGACCGTCAGGGCTGAAGGCGATGGCGGTGACCGGCGCGGAGTGACCGGTCAGGCTGGCCACCGGGGCGTCCTGCGTGACGTCCCAGAGTTGCACGCCGCCGCCCGTGGTGCTGTGAGCGAGGAGCCGACCATCCGGGCTGAAGCCTGTGCCGCTGGCCGCACCGCTGTGGTCCGCCAGGGTGGCCAGCAGGGCCCGGCTGTCGGTCTGCCACAGGCGTACGGTCCGGTCGATCGAACCGGACGCCAACGTACGACCGTCCGGACTAAACACGACCGTACTGACGGCACCGGTGTGACCGGCCAGTATGCCGAGCGGGCTGCGCGTGGTGAGGCTCCACAGCCGGACGGTCGCGTCGTGACCGGCGGTCGCGAAAATCGGCTCGTCCGGGTGGAACGCGACGTCGTCGACCGAACCCTGATGTCCGGTGAGCGTGGCCAGCGGGCGGTGGTCGGTCAGGTCCCACAGGCGTACGGTCCGGTCGGCCGAACCGGACGCCAACGTACGACCGTCGGGGGCGAACGCGACGTCGAGGATCCGGTCGTCGTGGCCGGTGAGCGCGCCCAGCCGGATCCGCTTCGTCGGGTTCCACAGGGTGATCGTGCCGTCCCGGCCGCCGGCGGCGAGGACCCGGCCGTCCGGGCTGAACGCGATCGTGTCGATCCGGCCTGGGTGGCCGCCGAGTACACCCCGTACGCGTCGCCGCCCGTCCCAGACGATGACCGAGGTGCCGTTCGCGGTCGCGAGTGCGTGGCCGTCCGGGCTGTACGCGACGTCGTCGTACCGGTCGGCCGGCTCGGGCAGGGCCAGCGACGGCCCGGTGGGGTCCCACAGCAGGGTGGTGTGGCTCTCCCCGGCGGAGGCGATCATGCCGGTACGCGGGTCGACGGCCATTGCGTTGATCCGGTCGGCGTGGCCGGCCATCCGGGCCCGGACGGTCTGGTGCGCGGTGTCCCACAGGCGCACCACCCGGTCCCGGCCGGCCGCTACGATGGTGCTGCCGTCCGGACTGAACGCGATCGCTGTGACCTGGCCGATGTTCGTCTCCGACCAGGTCCACCGGGTATTCCCGGAGCAGTCCCAGAGGATGACGGTGCCATCCCGGCTCGCGGTGGTCAGGTGGTAGCCGTCGGGGCTGAAGGCGATGTCGAGGACCGGCTGGCTGTGCCCGGTCAGCGTGGTCAGCGGCGCGCGCCGGGCGACGTCCCAGACGATCACCGTGTGGTCGTCGCTGGCGGTGGCGAGCAGCTGCGCCTGCGGGCTGAACGCCACCTTGTTGACCCGATCTGTGTGCCCGTCGAGGACCGAAAGAGGTGTCCATCGGGCGGTGTCCCACAGCCGGGTCGTGCCGTCGGCGCCAGCGGTGGCCGCCAGGCTCCCGTCGGGGCTGAAGGCGACGTCGAGAACCGGCTGGCTGTGCCCGGTCAGCGTGGTCAGCGGCGCACGCCGGGCGACGTCCCAGACGATCACCGTGTGGTCGTCGCTGGCCGAGGCGACCAGCCGCGCGTCCGGGCTGAACGCCACGCCGTTGACCGGTGCGGTGTGTCCGGTGAGCGTGGTCAGCGGCTCGCGCCGACGGTTGTCCCACAAAGTGACCGTATGGTCATGACTACTGGTAGCGAGCACTTCGCCGTCGGGATCGAACGCGACGTCGGTGACGGCCGCCTGATGCCCGCCGAGCCTGCCCAGGTGAGCCTGGTGGGCGGACATGCTCAGCAACGCGCTGCGGGCCTCGGTCGTCTGGGCCACGCGGAACGCCTCGACGCTCAGCAGTACTCCGGTGTCCGGCTGTGAATCGACCACCGACAACGCCTGCGTGGCCAGTAGCCGGGAAATGGCGCTCTGTTGTGCCCGTACCGCCTCGTCGCGTTGCAGCGACGCGGAGACGCTGACCGACGTGGCCACCAACAGCAGGGTGAGCAGGCTGGCGGTCAGGGCGTGGGAGAGCCGGGAACCACGTACGGTCCGGCGGCGGTCCCGGCGCTGCTGGTCGATGCTGGCGGTGAGGAATTCCTGTTCGGCGCGGCTCAGCCGGGCCGCGTGGGCCGGCTGGGCGGCCCACTGCCGGGCAGCGGCCAACCGGGTCCCGCGAAGGAGCATGCCGCCGTCGCGGCCCGACGTCGACCACTCGCGGGCCGCCGCACCGAGCCGGTGGTGCAGGCGGATTCCGGCCCGATCCACCGCCAGCCACCGAGCGAGCCGCGGCCAGGTGTACGGCAGCGCGTCGTTGGCCAGCTCGACTGTATGCTCGTGTACAGTCACCAGCCGCGCGGCTGCCAACAGGTCCACCATGGACCGGTGCCGGTCCGGCCCGAATTCGGCCAGCTCGGCACGGCGAGGAGCCGGTTCACCGACGTCGTCCAGGTCCACCAGGCGCAGCAGTACGTCGCGCAGCAGCCGCCGCGAGTCGGGGTCCAGCCCGCAGTGGAGGTCCTCCGCCTGCCGGGCAACCAGCCGCCCGATCCCGCCGTCGGCGTGGTAGTCCGCCAGGTTCAGGGTGCTGCCCCGCCGCCGCTGCCAGGTCTGCAGCAGGGCCTGCGAGACGAGCGGCAGCGCACCGGCCCGCCGGGCGCCTTCGCTCACGATCGTGCTGACCAGTTCCTGCTGTAGTCGCAGGCCGGCCCGGTGCGCCGGCCCGGTCACCGCGTCGTGCAGCTCGACCGCGGTCATCGGACCGACCCGGACCACCGCATCCGCCAGCGCCGCCGCCAACCCCGGATGAGCCACACAGTGCGCCAACTGGTCGGCTCGGATCCCGAGCACGATGCGGACCTCGTCGGTGGCTGCGCCGGCGAGGTCGAGCAGCGTCGCGATCAAGCGGTCCCGCTGGGTACCGTCCGGGCAGCTGGTGAAGATCTCCTCGAACTGGTCGACGACCAGCAGCGACCGGCGCGGAGCAGCGGACGGAGCAGCGGCCAGCGGCTGCCGCGCTTCGGCGAGCCTGGCCATCGGCTCGGGCCCCGGGGTCAGCACGGCCACCCGGACCGGCCCGTCGGCGGACGGCGACGTGTCCCGTACCGCCGGCACGAGACCAGCGCGGAGCAGTGAGGACTTCCCGACACCGGACGGGCCGACGACGGCCAGCAGACGCCGGTGCGCGAGGCGGTCGACGAGTTCGGCGACGAGCCGCCGCCGGCCGAAGAACCACTCGGCGTCGGTGCTGTCGTAGGCGCGCGACCCGAGGTACGGCGGCGGCTCGTCGGGGTCGGCGCCGGTCGTGTCGGACCCGACGTCGGCCAGTCGGGCCGCCGCAGCCCGCCACCGGGCCTCCCACTGCACCGGATCGGCACCGCACGCCGTGGCGTACGCGAGCGCGACCGGCAGCGTCGGGAACCGCCGGCCGCCGGCGGCCTCGGAGAGTGTGGCCGGGGAGAAGTGCGCCCTCCGCGCCAGCTCCCGGTAGCCGGGGTGACCGGCTGCCTCCCGCAGTTGCCGCAGGTCGATGGCGAACTGTTCGATCGGCCCCCCGTCGCCGCGCAGCGCGCGTTCGGGCCGTGCCATGTCCTCACCCCCGGGTCGTCGGCACGCCCATTGTCTGGCGTTGATTGTTCGGTGTACAGATCGGATGCCTGACAACCCGCGGACGGCTACACAGGACCCGGTGCCATCGACACGAAGATGGCTCCTCGGCTTGCCCGATCCACTGTGACCGCTTGGCGCGGGAGGACACCGACATGGCGCTGCCGTACGACCTCCGCAACGGCAACCTCGGCAACGACAACCTGCGCACCGGCCCCGGCCCCGGCCGACGGACCGTCCGGCGACGCCGGACGCGGCTGCTGCCCGGGCTGCTCGCGATCGTCATGGTCGCCGGTCTTGTCGCTGCGGTCGCACCGGAGAGCGGGTCGACGGTCGGGCACGCCGGGGCCGGCGGCGCAGGACCGGCCGGGTCGTGGCCGGCCGGCGTGACGGTCGGGGTGGACGGGGAGTTGACCGCACCGGACGTCGACACCGCGACGGCGGGTGCCCGGGCCAGCGGTCGACGGGTCGCCGTCGCCGGCCTGACCGACGAGCACACCCGGCACTTCGCGAAGCCGGACGGCGTGATGACCTTCGAGCAGCACGTGGTGCCGCAGCGGGTACGCCGGGACAGCGGCTGGGTGCCGGTCGACGCGACACTGCGCCGCGGCGGCACCCGGGTGGTGCCGGAGGCGACCGTACTGCGGATGTCGTTCTCCGCAGGCGGGTCCGGGCCGCTGGTGGAGCTGACCGACGGTGCCGCGCGCCTGGCCCTGTCGTGGCCGGACCCGCTGCCGGAACCGGTGCTGCGCGGCGACACCGCCACCTACCCTGACGTGCTGCCCGACGTGGACCTGCTGGTACGGGCCGAGCCGGAGTCGTTCGCCCAGATGCTGGTGGTGCGCAACCGTCGGGCCGCGACGCATCCACGGCTGGCCGAAATCGGCTGGCAGGTCACGACCGACGGTCTGGACCTGCGTACCCGCGACGGCGGCGTGGTCGAGGTGGTCGACGACGCCGGCCGGGTGGTGTTCACCGCGCCGCCGTCGCTGATGTGGGACTCGCCAGCGGCGGCACCGGGTGCGGCCCGCGCAGGAACCGGCCCGGTGGCGGACGCGCCGCCCGGCGGCCCGGCGGCGGACGCGCCGCCCGGCACCGTCCGGGAGATGCCGGTACGGCTCGCTGACGGGCGGCTCGTGGTGCGGCCCGACCAGGAGATGCTGCGCCACCCCGACACCACCTTCCCGGTCATGATCGACCCGTCGTTCTCGAAGAAGGCGGCGAACTGGTCGCCGGTGAACCGGGCCGACCCGAACCGTTCCTACCCGTCGGGCTCCGGCTGGCCCCGCGACTGGGTGCGGGTCGGGGCGACCTGGGGGCAGCCGAGCATGGTGTTCCGGTCGCATCTGCGATTCAGCATCTCGGCGATGGCCGGTCAGGACCTGGTCGGCAACCCGAGCTTCATCATCACGCTGGCCCACTCCGCCTCGTGCAACTCCACCCCGGTCGAGCTGTGGCGGACCAACACCATCGGCTCGTCGGGGAACGTGACCTGGAACGGGATGAAGAGCAAATGGCTGCACGGCGGGCCGTTGCAGACGAAATCGGCCCGGGCCAACGACGCCGGTGGCTGCGGCAGCCTGCAGCCGGACGCGTCCGTCGAGTTCTCCAACTCGAAGATCAAATCCCGGCTCCAGTCCGCGATGGACACGTCGAACAGCACCTTCACCTTCGGGCTGCGCGCGCCGAACGAGTCGGACCAGTACCAGTGGAAGCGGTTCAAGCCGGGCACGGCGAAGCTGACCGCCGACTACAACCTCAAGCCCAAGGCCCCGACCAGTCTCGCCATCACCGGCGACTGCTACCCGGGTGCCTGCTCGTCGCCGGCGATGGTGCGCAACCGCCGGCCGACCCTGCGGGCCAAGGTGACCGACCCCAACAAGGACACCATGCGGGTGCGCTTCGAGGTGCGCAACTCCGCGAAGTCGTCCGTGGTCGCCTCGACCGAGCAGGTCACCAACGTCAAGTCGGGGTCGTCGCCGACCTGGCGAACCCCGACGTTGCCGCAGGAGTCGACGTTCCACTTCCGGGTCCGCGCCAAGGATCACGTCGGCTGGGGGCCGTGGTCGGGCTACTACAAGTTCACCGTCGACACCAAAGCTCCGAACACCCCGGTGGTGGCCGGGGATCCGTACCAGCACAAGGACTCCGGGACCTGGAACGGCGGGGTGGGCCAGCCCGGCTCGTTCACCTTCGACCCGAACGGGTCGGACGACGTGGTGTCCTACCAGTGGCGAACGAACGGCGGATCGGTGTCCACCGTGCACGTCTCGGCCGGGGCCGGCCATGCCCGCGACATCGTTCCGCAACGCGACCTGGAGCAACTGCTGGAGGTACGCAGCGTCGACCATGCCGGCAACACGTCCGGCTGGCGGCCGTACCCGTTCTATGTCCGGCCGCAGCCGGTGGACGTGGCCTACTGGAAGTTCGACGACGGCAGCGGCGGCACGGCGACGACCGCTACCGGTGACCCCGCGTACGCCGGCGTCCTGCACGGCGGCGCCCAGTGGGAGGACTCGCAGCTCGGGCTGACCGACCCGGCCGCGTCCGGTACCGCGGTCTCCTTCGACGGGGTCGACGACTACGTGGAGATGCCCCGGGTGCTGGCCACCAACCACGCGGCCGGGTTCAGCGTGTCGGCGTGGGTACGGCCCGACCGGCTGGACGTCTACCACTCGGTGGTCGGCCAGGGCGGCGAGCACACGTACGCGTACCGGATCTACTACAAGCCCGAGACGGACCAGTGGTGTTTCCGGATGCCGCACGCCGACAGCACGACCGCCGGCAACTCAGCGGTCTGCGCGGCCCGGCCCCCGCAGGTCGGGGTCTGGACCCATCTGGTCGCGGTCTACGACCGCCCGGCCGGCAAGATCCGGCTGCACGTCAACGGTGGGCCGGACATGATCGACCCGGAGTTCGGTCAGGGCAGCACCGACGAGGCCGACGCACCCACGCTGTTGGCGTCGTCGGGGAGGTTCACCGTCGGCCGCCGCACCCCTGACCATTCCGAATGGTTCGCCGGCCGGATCGACGAGGTCCGCGCCTACCAGCGGGCGCTGACCGCATCCGACGTGGCGCAGATGTACGCGTCCTGCCGGTTCGGTACCTGCCCCGACGTCGCACCGGTCACCGAGCCGGTCCTGGTCGGCGCATGGGACCTCGACGAGGGGACCGGCAGCAGCGCGGCCGACAGTTCCGGGCTGAACAGCCACGCCACGCTCTCCGGCGGGGTGAGCTGGACACCGGACGGGTACGGCGGCACGACGGCGGCCACCTTCGACGGGTCGACCGGGGAGCTGCACACCGAAGGTCCGGTGCTGCTCACCGACCAGTCGTTCACCGTGTCGGCGTGGGCCCGGCTCGCCGACGGCGACGGCTGGCACGCGGTGCTCGGCCAGGACGGCGAGCTGATGAGCGCGTTCCGCCTGGAGTACGCGCTGTCCACCGGTGCCTGGTGTTTCCGGATGCGGCACGGCGACGCCATCGGCGCGGCGAGCACCATGGCCTGCGGACCCGCCCCCGAGGTGGGCCGCTGGACGCACCTGGCCGGGGTCTACGACGCGGCGGCACTGCAGATCCGGCTGTACGTCGACGGGCAGCTGGCCGCCACCGCCCAGTACAACAATCCGCCGTGGCGGGCGGACGGGGCGATGACCGTCGGCCGGATCGTCCACACGAAGTCCGACGGGATCTCCACCGACCACTTCGCCGGTGAGATCGACCTGGTCCGGGCGTACCAGGGAGCGATGACCGGCGCCCAGGTCGCCGACCTGTACGCCGACCAGTTCGACCAGACGCCGACGGTGGTGATCGACAGCCCGGCGGCCGGCGTGCGGTGGAGCGCGGGCGAGGAGATCACCTTCACCGGTGGGGCCACTGACGACCAGGGCACCCTGCCGGCCGACGCGCTCAACTGGCAACTGCGACTGGTCGACTGCACGGTCGCACCCTGCCAGTCCGAGGTACTCGACGACTGGTCCCAGACGGCAACCGGCACCTTCGTCACACCGGACGTCGCCTACCCGGCACACCTCGAACTCGAACTCACCGCCGACCGAGGCACCGGATTCCCAGCAACCGAAACAATCCAACTCCACCCGGCAACCGTCGACCTCACCTTCCAGACCGAACCAGCCGGACTGACGCTGTCGGTGGGACCACACACGGGGGTGGCGCCCTTCGAACAGCGGGTGATACGCGGCTCACGAGTCGAGATGCACGCACCAACCGACCAGTCCTCGGACGGTACGTCGTACGTGTTCGGCTCCTGGTCCGACGGCGGGGACAGCACCCATGAGATCACCGCGCCGGACACGGCGACCGGATACACCGCCCATTACCTGCCGCAGTCCGAGCAGACGCCGACAGTGGTGATCGACAGCCCGGCGGCCGGCGTGCGGTGGAGCGCGGGTGAGGAGATCGAGTTCGCCGGCACGGCCTCCGACGACCAGGGTGCGTTGCCGGCCGACGCGCTCAACTGGCAACTACGACTGGTCGACTGCACGGTCGCACCCTGCCAGTCCGAGGTACTCGACGACTGGTCCCAGACGGCAACCGGCACCTTCGTCACACCGGACGTCGCCTACCCGGCACACCTCGAACTCGAACTCACCGCCGACCGAGGCACCGGATTCCCAGCAACCGAAACAATCCAACTCGACCCGGCAACCGTCGACCTCACCTTCCGGACCGAACCAGCCGGGCTGTCCCTGGTCGTCGGCGGTGAGTCCGTGGTGGCGCCGTTCACCCGCACCGTCATCCAGGGCACCGGCGTCGAGGTGCGGGCGCCGGAGACCCAGGAGTCTGGGGGCACCCGGCACGACTTCCTCAACTGGGCCGACGACGCCGACCCGGACCGGACCATCACCGCACCGCCGACCGCAGCCAGCTACACCGCCCGGTACGCGCCGGCAGGCGCGACCTGCGGGCAAGACGCCTTCGGACACACCTGCGGGTCCGGGCAACGGGTGTTCGCGCCGACCACGGACGTGCTGGCGCTCAGCGGCGACGACGAGACGGCACAGGTCGACCTGCCGTTCCCCGTCTGGCTGTACGGGCAGGGGTACGACACCGCGTGGGTCGACACCAACGGTGCGTTGACGTTCATCGAGCCGGAGGTGTCCGTGCACTGGGTCGACCCGATTCCGTCGCCGTACCACTGGGGCATGGCCAACGCGGCGGTCTACCCGTTCTGGTACGACTGGCACGTTGACGGCGCGGCCAGCGTACGTACCGGGCTGACCGGTGCCGTCCCCGACCGGCGGTTCGTCATCGAGTGGCGGCAGGTGACGACACCGCATGACCCGTCCATCCGGGTCTCCTTCCAACTGGTGCTGCACGAGTCGGGGCAGATCAGCTTCGCCTGGGACGACATCGACCCCAAGGTGCCCGTGGAGCGTGGCACCGGGGCCGTGGTCGGGATCGAGAACGTCGACGGCACCGAGGCGTTGGCGTACTCACAGTTCAGCCCGTCGCTCGCGAGCGGGCAGGGCGTCACCTTCACTCCGCCGGACCCAGGGGCGGTCACCGGCGTGGTGACCGACGCGGCGGGCGCACCGCTGGCCGACACACTGGTCCGGTTGAACCCCGGCGGGTTCACCACCGCCACCGACGACGACGGTCGGTACGCGTTCACCGCCGTCCCGGCGGGCACCCACGGGGTGGTCGCGTCCGACCTCGACGGCCGATGCGCCGGCCCCGGTGCCAGCGCGGTCGTCCAGGTCGCCAGCGGCGGCTCGGCGACGGCCGACGTGGTCGTCGCGCCCGAGGACGGTACGGATCGGCCCGGCTGCGTCGAGGGACCCAGGTCCTTCCTGCCCGCTCCTGACGTCGTGCCACTGAGCGGCTACTACGGCAACACCGAGCTGACGCTGCCGTTCCCGGTCGCCCTGTACGGCGAGACCTACGAGACCGCGTGGGCGGACATCGACGGCGTGCTGACCTTCCAGGAGCCCGTCGGCGAAATCGACAACGTGACGCCGATCCCGTCACCGGACGGGTGGGCCACCACCAACGCCGCCATCTACCCGTTTTGGGCACAGTGGATGGCCATCCAGGGCGCCACTATCCGGACCGGCCTGCACGGCACCGCGCCGCACCGGCAGTTCGTCGTCGAGTGGCGCGACATGATGATGGACGCCGATCCGTACCCGCGTGCCTCCTTCCAGGTCGTCCTGCACGAGACCGGCGAGATCGCGGTGGCCTGGGACGGGGTCGGCACCCTGACGATGGAGCAAGGGATCACCGGCGTGGTCGGCATCGAGAACGCCGACGGCACCGACGCGGTGGTGTATTCGCAGTTCACCCCGGCACTCGCCGACGGCTGGGGAGTGCTGTTCACACCGCCGGACCACGCCGGTGCGACCGACGGCACGGCGATGGCCAACGCACATTTCACGCCAGCGCTGCCCAGCGGCCGGGGCGTGTTTCCAGCGAGCCGCAGGCTGAGGGGAAGTCGACGATGACGACAACCTGGTGGACCCATGGTGGCCGGACCACACCAGGACAGGTACGCCGCAGCGGGTGGCGGGCTGTCGCCGGGCTGCTGGCGGCGGTGCTCGCGGTGACCCTGGCCGAGCAGCCGGTACTGGCCGCACCCGAGGCCGGCACCCCCGAGCCGGCGTGGTCACCGCCCGAGGTTGCCGGAGTGGAGGTCACCGACCTCGGTGCGGGTTCCGCACCGAACTTCGCGGCCGCCGACGCGGTGGTCACCGGGGAACGGTCGGTCGACTGGCCGGCACCGGCGAACGAGTGGGTGACGCTGCCCGCCGGCTCGGTCACGGCCGCCGGCCGGGCCGACGCGGCCGGCGCGCCCGCAGCCACCCAACGCGGTCGGGTAGCCGCCGGTGGCCTGCCGATCCGGGTCGGTGCCGCGCCGTCGGCCGCGAGCGCCGCAGACGCCGGGGACGGAGACGAGCTACGCCGGGCGGAGGCGGCGACCCCGGCCCGGGTACGGGTCTCGGTCGCCGACCGGGCGGCGACCGAGCGGGCCGGCGTGCGGGGACTGCTGGTACGGGTGGCCCGCGACGACGGTCGGCGGGCCGCCGGCCGAGTCGCCGTCGAGGTCGACTATTCGGGTTTCCGACACGCCTACGGTGGCGACTGGTCGTCCCGGTTGCGGATCGCCATGCTGCCCGGCTGCCCGGAGCAGCCCGCCTCCGGCGCAGGCGCAGGCGCAGGCGCAGACGCGGGTGCTGGTGCTGGCACCGGCTGCGGCGTACCGGTGCCGTTGGCGACCGCGCGCGACCACCGGGCCGGCACCCTGGCGGCGGCGGTGCCGTTGCCCGCCGACGGTGCGGCGGTGACGCTGGCGGTGGCCGCCGACGAATCAGGCGACAACGGCGACTACTCCGCCACCAGTCTGAAGCCGGCCGCCACCTGGCAGGTGTCCGGCCAGACCGGCGGCTTCTCCTGGAACTATCCGCTGCGGATGGTGCCGGGGGTGGGCGGCCCGGAGCCGAACCTGAGCCTGGCGTACTCGTCGCAGGCGGTCGACGGGCTGACCGCCAACACCAACACCCAGGGGTCGTGGATCGGCGACGGCTGGGACCTGTGGCCCGGCTACATCGAACGCCAGTACCGTTCCTGCGCCGACGACACCGACCGGCAGGACGGGAACGAACCGAACAACAAGGACAAGAAGACCGGTGACCGCTGCTGGTTCAACCACAACGCCACGATGTCGCTCAACGGGCAGGCCACCGAGCTGGTCCACGACGGCGGCGGCCGCTACCGGGGGGTGACCGACGACGGCTCCCGGATCGAACGGTTGACCGACACCGGTCTCGGCAACGGCGACGACAACGGCGAGTACTGGAAGGTCACCACCACCGACGGCACCCAGTACTTCTTCGGGCGGCACCGACGCCCGGCGTACCCGTCGGACGGCGCGGCGACCAACTCGACGTGGACGTCGCGGGTCTACGGCAACCATCCCGGCGAGCCGTGCCACCGCTCCGGGGACTTCTCCGGATCCGGCTGCACCCAGGCCTGGCGGTGGAACCTGGACTACGTCGTCGACCCGCACGGCAACACGATGACCCTGTTCTACAGCCGGGAGACCGGCGCGTACGGACGGGAGAGCGACCCGGACAAGCGGACCACCTACCACCGGGGCGGCTACCTGACCCGGATCGAGTACGGCACCCGCCGGGGCAGCGAACACACCGCGCCGGTGACCGCCCGGGTGCTGTTCGACGTCGCCGACCGGTGCAAGCCGAACGCCACCTGCACCACCGGGAACCCGTCGGCCTGGCCGGACACCCCGTGGGACCGGTACTGCAAGGCGGCACCGTGCACCGACCAGCTGGCACCGACGTTCTGGACCCAGAAACGGCTGGCCAAGATCCGCAGCCAGGTGTGGCGTGGCTCGTCGTTCGCCGACGTCGAATCGTGGACCCTGCGTCATCAGTATCTCGACGCGGGTGCCACCGACGGCGAAGGCGTCCCGATGTGGCTGCGCGGCATCACCCGTACCGGCCACGTCGGCACCGCCGGCGGCACCGCGGTCGCCGACCCGGAGGTGACCTTCGACCCGGGCGGGATGCCGCTGGCGAACCGGGTCGACGGCCCGTCCGACGGGCGGACCCAGCTGTACCGGTGGCGGGTGCGCAGCATCGTCACCGAGTCCGGCGCGCAGATCGGCGTCGGCTACTCCGGTCGGGACTGCACCCGCGGCAACCTGCCGACACCGCACACCAACGGCCGCCGGTGCATGCCCCAGTGGTACGCCCCGGAAGGCTTCGAGCCGACCCTCGACTGGTTCCACAAGTACGTGGTGACCAGGGTCGACGTCTACGACAACACCGGTGCGTCGGCGCATCAGCAGACCAACTACGACTACCTGGACGACCCGGCCTGGCACTACGACGACTCCGAGCTGGTCGACCGCAAGAAGCGCACCTGGGGGCAGTGGCGCGGCTACTCCAAGGTCCGGGTCCGCAAGGGACTTGAGGGCCAGGGCGTCGAGTCGGCCACCAACTACCTCTACCTGCGCGGCATGCACGGCGACCGGGCCGGCCCGTCCGGCGGCACGAAGAACGTACAGGTGACCGACTCGCAGGGTGAGTCGATCACCGACCACGAGGCGCACGCCGGTTTCCTGCGGGAGGAGATCGTCCGCGACGGACCCGGCGGGTCGTGGGTGTCCGGGAAGATCCACGACCCGTGGCGGCACGGGCCGACCGCCACGTCCGGGCCGTTGAAGGCGTGGCTGACCGACACCGGCACCACCCGGACCCGTACCGCCCTCGCCGGTGGCGGCACCCGGTGGACCCGGACGGTGACGACGTTCGACACCACGTACGGCATGCCGGTGCGCATAGACGACCTCGGCGACGAGGCCACCAGCGCCGACGACAAGTGCGTCCGGCACGAGTACGCCCGCAACACGTCGACCTGGCTGGTCGACAAGGTGTCCCGGACCGAGACCGTCGGCGTCCGCTGCTCCGTCAGCCCGAGCCGACCGGCCGACGTACTCAGCGACGAACGGACCTACTACGACAACCCGGACACCTTCGGTGCCACCCCGACCCGTGGACTGGCGGTCCGCAAGCAGGAGGTCGCCGACTGGAACGGCAGCACGCCGGTCCGGGTGACCACCGAGCGGACCAGCTACGACGCCAACGGCCGGGCGGTCGAGGTCGCCGACGCGCTCGGCCGCACCACCAGCACCGCGTACACGCCGGCCCGTAACGGACCGGTGACCAGCACCCGGGCCACCAACGAACTCGGTCACGTCGTCACCTCGACGATGGAACCGGCCTGGCACCTGCCGACCCGTACCGTCGACGCCAACGGCCACCGCACCGAGCTGGCCTACGACGGGCTGGGCCGGTTGACCGAGGTGTGGCTGCCCGGCCGGGACCGGGCCACCCAGCGCGGCAACAGCCGGTTCGAGTACCTGGTCCGCAACACCGCACCCAGCGCGGTCACCACCCGCAAACTGCTGCCCACCGGCAACACGTACCAGACGTCGATCACCTTGTTCGACGGGCTGCTGCGGCAACGGCAGACCCAGACCCAGGCACCGGGCGGCGGCCGGGTCGTCACAGACACCGTCTACGACTCGCGTGGGCTCAAGGAAGCCGAGTCCAAGGAGTACTACGACACCTTCAACAACCCGCCGAGCACCACCCTGGTCGGCGTCGGGCAGCCGCAGACCCCGGGCATCACCAGCTACGTGCACGACGGTGCGGAACGGGTCACCCACGAGATCTACCTGGTCCGGGGGGCGGAGGCGTGGCGCACCTCGTACCGGTACGGCGGCGACCGGGTGCACACCACCCCGCCGGCGGGTGGCACCGCCACCACCACGATCACCGACGCCCGCGACCAGACGACCGCGCTGCGGCAGTACCACGGGCCGACACCTACCGGCAGCTACGACGAGACCCGGTACACCTACACCGAGCGGGGCGAGCGGGCCTCGGTGACCGACCCGGCCGGCAACACCTGGACCTACACGTACGACCAGCGGGGCCGGGAGACGCAGTCCACCGACCCGGACAAGGGCACCGCCGTCACCAGCTACGACGCGGCGGGCCAGGTCAGCACCGTCACCGACGCGCGCGGCGTGACCCTCGGCTACACCTACGACGCGCTGGGCCGGCGGACCAGCGTCCGCGAGGGCTCACCGACGGGAGCCGTACGCGCCGAATGGACCTTCGACACGTTGCCGAACGGGATCGGCAAGCCGGCCCGGTCGATCCGCCACCACGGCGGCCTGCAGTACGTGTCCGAGGTGACCGGCTACGACAGCGCCGGCCGCCCGACCGGCACCCGGATCGTCGTGCCGGCCGGGGAGACCGGCCTCGACGGGGTGTACGAGACCACCACCGAGTACCGGGCGGACGGGTCGACGGCGGCCAGCACGCTGCCCGCGGTCGGCGACCTGCCGGCGGAGCGGATGACGTACGCCTACAACGACGTCGGCGCACCGTCGTGGGTGGTGTCGCCGCTGACCACGTACGTCAACACGGTCGACTACAACAAGCTGGGCGAGCTGGTCCAGCGGGTGCTCGGGCCGCACGGCCGGCGTACCGCCGTCACCTACCAGATCGACGAGGCGACCGGCCGGGTGGTCAACGCGGCGGCGGTGCCGGAACTGCGCCCGGAGATCATGGACCTGGCGTACGGCTACGACGACGTCGGCAACCTGACCCGCATCGCGGACAGCCCTGGATCGGCCACCCCGAACGACACCCAGTGCTACCGCTACGACCACCTGCGCCGGCTCAGCGCGGCGTGGACCCCGGCCGCTGGCGGCCAGGACAACTGCGCCGCCGATCCGAGCGTGGCCGGGGTCGGCGGGCCGGCGACGTACTGGCATTCGTGGACGTACGACCGGACCGGCAACCGGCTCACCCAGACGGCGCACGCCGCCCGCAGCGACACCGTCACCACGTACACCCATCCACCGGCGGGCGGGGCGCGCCCGCACACGGTGACCGCCGCGACCACCGCCGGTCCGGACGGCACCAGCCTCGACACGTACGGCTACGACGCGGTCGGCAACCTCGACCGGCGAACGATCGGCGGCGACACCCAGACCCTGGACTGGGACCTGGAAGGCAACCTGCGGTCGGTGACGGACGGCGACGACGTCACCTCGTACGTCTACGATGCCGACGGCAACCGGCTGATCGCCCGCGACCCCGGCGGCGGCACCCTCTACCTGCCCGGCGGCGCAGAGCTGCGCTACGACGCCACATCCGGCACGCGGGCGGGAATCCGCTACTACTCGCACATCGACACCACCGTGGCGGTGCGGACCGGGCAGGGCCTGACCTGGCTGGTCACCGACCACCACAACACCGGCGAAGCGGCGGTACGCGACTCCGACCTGCAGGTGCAGCGCCGCCGCACGCTGCCGTTCGGCGGGATGCGTGGCTCCGGCCCGGCCTGGTGGGCCGGGGACAAGGGGTTCGTCGGCGGCACCCTGGACCGCACCGGGCTGACCCACATCGGTGCCCGCGAGTACGACCCGGCGTTGGGCCGGTTCATCTCCGTCGACCCGATCATCGACGTGGCCGACCCGCAGCAGATGCACGGGTACGCGTACGGCAACAACGCCCCACCGACCGTCACCGACCCGGACGGCCTGTTCGGCTTCAAGAAGCTGATGGACGGTGCCCGCAGCGTCGGCAACGCCGTGAAGAGCACCGCAGAGACGGTAGGTGGTGCGGTGGCCCAGGGCGCTGCCGCTGCCGGCGGTGCGGTCGCCGACTTCGCCGTCGACACGTACAACCACATCAAGGAAGACCCGCTGAAGTTCGCCACCGAGGTGGCCGTCGGGGTGGCAGTAGGTGCCGTGGTAGCGGCTACCTGTGCAGCACCACCGGGTATCGGATGCGCTGTCGGCGTCGGAATCGTGGCCGGGGCAGCGGCGGCCGCCGCCGGCTACGGTGTCGACGTCGCCCAGGGCGATCGGGAATTCTCGCCAAGGGATCTGACGACGGAGATGGTGGTCGGGGGCGCTATCGGCGGACTGACCGGAGGGCTTGGCAGAGCGTTGACTCCGGCCTTGAAAAGTATCGGCGGGAGGCTTTCAACACCGTTCCGGAAAGCTTGCAATAGCTTTATTCCGGGCACCGCCGTGGCAATGGCCGACGGCAAGCTAGAGTCCATCGAAAACGTACGAATCGGCGACCAGGTACTCGCCACGAACCCCAACACCGGCGAAACCACCGCCGAGGATGTGACAGCCACAATAACCAGCCACGGAACCAAGGTACTCGTCGATGTCATCGTGGCGGAGCACCGAGCAGACACTGCCAGTGGAACGGTCACTGCCACCGATAATCACCCATTTTGGGCAGCCAACCGGGATTCATCCGGCCGCTGGGTAGAAGCAGCAGCTCTAAAACCCGGTGACATGCTGCTCGCCCCAGATGGCAGCAAGGTCCGAGTTCTCGCGATCGTCGCCTACGCCGCAACCGCAACCGTTCACAACCTGACCGTCGCGACCCAGCACACCTATTATGTAGCGGCAGGCAATGTCAATCTACTCACCCACAACGATAATAGGCGCTGCCACCTCCACCCCGACGGGGACGGTGTTGATGATTTTGGACAACCTTGCTACTTCTGCAACAGCCGCACGCAGCAGCCAATTAGTTCAGGTGTACCACATTCAGTAGCAGAAGTCCGACCAGAATCGTCATTGAGAGCCGTCAGCGGATTCACCTCGTCAATGCAAGGTGGAGATGACCTATTCACCCCTGGCTTGTGGCTCGCAATTGCGGCGGCACGATTTACTCAATGGGCAGCCACAAAAGCAGCTTCCGCCATCAGAAGATCTAATCGACCCAACAAGGGCGGTGGTGGCGGCTATAACTGGTTCCATTAGCACTCAATCATCAGCTCAGGCCGAAGCGTTCGGCCCCGATCACCAGCGCCCATGACGTCCACCAGTAGATGTTGGCCGGGGCGGAGTCGAAGGTGGCGGTCTCCATGAACTGGTGCACCAGGCGAAGGTGGCCTGCCCGGTAAGGGTCTGGACGGCCTGGTCGCCAAGGGCGAGCGCCTTGTCCAGCTCGGATTGGTCCTGCCGGACGTAGGTGGTGGCGAGCAGGAAACATACGTCGATCTCCAGAGCGGGTACGGTCGGGGTAGCGCATGCCCGCCGGCCAGGTCAGCGGTCGGCGGCTGGCCCGCTGTCCAGGAGGTTGGCGACAGTATGGTTGAGAAGGCCGACACGGTCGGTTCCCGGATCCGGTACTGGCGGATGCGTCGGGGCGGGATGAGCCAAGGCGTTCTCGCCGGCCTGGCCGGCGTCAGCCAGCCGTACATCTCGCAGTTGGAGTCCGGCAGCAAGAGCATTGACCGGCGGTCGACCTTGGTCGCCATCGCGAGTGCTCTTCAGGTGACCGTGGCCGACCTGCTCGGTCAGGGCACCGAGCCGGGGGATCCGGCGCGGGACCGGGCCGGGGCGTGTGTTCCGCAGATCTGGTCGGCCCTGATCGAAATCGAGGACGGCGAGCGGCAGGCGTCAGCCGTCACTGCTGACGAGCTTGCCGCGCGGATCGCCCGTGGTGACCAGCTCAGGGCGGGCGCGAACTATCCGGCGATGGCTCCGATGCTGCCCGATCTGCTACGTGCGGCCGCCGCCGTTGGTGGGGTCACACTCGCCCATGTCGCCTATCTGACCTCGACCTGCCTGCGGAACCTCGGCTACCGGCATCTCGCGTTGAACGCCGCCCGGATCGCGGTAGCGGCCGCCGAGGACGTGGAGGATCCGGCCTGGATCGGTGCGGCGCGGTTCGCGTACACCCAGAGCCTGCCGATCGAGTCCGCTGCGTACGCGGCACGGGCCGCCGACCGGTCGCTCGCCGAAGTCCAGGCCGACGCTGCCGATGAGCGGGTACGGCAGATGCTCGGCCAGTTGCACCTTTCGGCGGCGTTGACCTCGGCCGTCACCGGTCGAGTGGACACCGCTCGTGATCACCTGGCGGAGGCAGCCAGGGACGCGGCGAGCCTCGGGGATCCAGCCGACGGCGCGGGCTTCAACGGCTGCGGCTTCGGGCCGACGAACGTCGGCCTCTGGGAGATGTCGATCGCCGCCGAGCTGGGTGAGCACGGCCGCGTCATCGAACTGTCCCGTACGGTGCGCCCTCACGTCCTCGTCGCCGCCATCCGTCACCAGTCCTACTGGTTGGACCTCGGCCGGGCGTTGTCCGCCAGTGGGCGGCGCGACGGCGAGGCGCTGGCGGCGTTCGTCCAGGCCGAACGGGCTGCGCCAGCGCCGTTCGCGTTGAACCCCCTCGCACGTGAGGCCGTCGTCGCCATCACGCACCGCACCCGACGTCGCGCGGTTCCCGATGACCTGCGCATGCTGGCCGGCCGGCTCGGCATCAGACTGTAGTCATAACCACCAGTAATAGATCAACTACAACCAACTCCTACCGTCCTGTGTGGCGCATGCAACCGCATGCCCAGCCGACCAGGCGGCAGGGGTATCGCAGTCCCCGACTTCCGCCGCCGCTCACCACAGCGGAGTGCCCGTGATCGCCAGACTGCTACCGATCGTCTTCGCCGGCCTGATGCCCGGCTTCCTGCTCGGCCTGTTCGCGTTCCGCGTCAAATCCCGGTGGTGCCCCCGCTG
This sequence comes from Micromonospora sp. Llam0, assembly GCF_003751085.1. Classification (NCBI taxonomy): domain Bacteria; kingdom Bacillati; phylum Actinomycetota; class Actinomycetes; order Micromonosporales; family Micromonosporaceae; genus Micromonospora; species Micromonospora sp. Llam0. Next base: position 1,826,623 of record NZ_RJJY01000002.1, read on the forward strand.
CGGCGCGACCACCGAGGAGATCCACCGGAGCATGCACCAATGACCGTACCCGGCCGCCACCGCATCGCCGACCAGCCCATCGGCCGGCGGATCGCCCAACTCCGCGCCCGACGCGGCCTCACCCAACAGGTCTTCGCCGACCGGATCGGCAAATCCCACTCCTGGGTCGACAAGGTCGAACGCGGCATCCGATCCCTCGACCGCATCTCCGTCGTGCACACCGTCGCCGCCGTCCTCGGCGTCACCCCCGAAACCATCCTCGCCCCCACCACTGGCCGACCCGAACCCGCCACCGACACCACCTCGGCCGCCGTCGAACACCTCCGCGCCGCCCTCGCCCGCTACGACACCCCCACCCCCGACCAACCCACACCGCCCGTCGAGGACCTGCACCGCCGCATCCAGTACGCGTGGACCGCCTACCAGCACGCCCACTACCCGCAACTACTCCGCACGCTGCCCGACCTGCTCACCCACACCCGCCACGCCACCACCGGCGACGCCCCCGACGCCGCGTACCTGCTCACCCGGGTCTACCGACTCACCGCCCACCTGCTGACCAAACTCGACGAACCCCACCTCGCCTGGCTCGCCGCCGACCGCGCCATCACCAACGCCAACGGCCACCCCCGACACACCGCCGCAGCCGCCATCGCCCACGCCCAAACACTCCGCGCCCTGCACCGACCCACCCTCGCCAGGCGAGCCGCGCTCACCGCCGTACCACTGATCGACCCAGGCACGACCGACCACCCGGCACCCGACGACCAGGCCCTCGCCGGCACCCTGCTCATCGAAGCCGCCCTCGCCGCCGCCACCGGCAACGACCCGGCCACCGCACACCAGCTCACCGACCGCGCCGCCCGCCACGCCGTCGCCAGCCACGACCAGCGGCGGCCCGACCACGGCGACATCACCACCGGTTTCGGACCGACCGCCGTCGTACTCGCCCGCGCCCAGGTCGCCGCCGCCCTCGGCGACCCGCACCAGGCCATCACCCACCACCAGCACGCGACCGCCGGTCACGGCTGGCGGGAGCTACCCGCCGAACACCGCGCCGCCCACCTGATCGACATCACCCGCGCCTACCTCGACACCGGCGACCCGACCGCCGCCACCCGCGCCGTCGTCGCCGCCGACCAGATCGCCCCCGCCGAAACCCGCACCCGGCCGGTCGCACACGCCGTCGTCGGCACGCTCCTGCGGGCCGGCCCCACCCCCGACCTGGCCCGCCTCGCCAGCACCATCGGCCTCACGCCGCCAGCCTGACCCGCTGACGGTTCGCCGAAGGCCTGGCGGTGTCAGCCCAGGCCGAAGCGTTCGGCGTGGATCTGGGCGTTCGGCACGCCGATGGCCCGGACGCTGTCGACCACGGCGGTGGTCATCGCCGGCGGGCCGCAGACGAACACCTCGCGTTCGGTGATGTCCGGCACCCGGGCGAGCAGGTTCTCCGGATCAAACGGCCGGTTCGGCGGCGACCCGGACCCGGTGCGGCCGGTCAGCACGTGCAGCTGCGCGCCCTGCGCGGCGGCCAGCCCTTGCAGCTCGCCGAGGAGCACCGCGTCGGTTTCCTTGGCCGCCCGGTAGAGCACCACCGTCGAGCCGCCCGACTCCTCCAGCAACGCCCGGATCGGGGTGACCCCGACACCACCGGCGACCAGCAGGGTCTTGTCCAGCTTGCGGTGCAGGTTGGTGAAGGCGCCGTACGGCCCCTCGATGAAGACCCGGTTGCCGACCTTCAGGTGCCGCAGCCCGGCGCTGGTCTTGCCGGCGGCCTTCGCGGTCAGCCGCAGGGAACGTCCGTCGGGTGCCGCCGACAGCGAGAACGGGTTCGCCTGCCACCAACGGTTGTGGCCGGGGAACCGCCAGATGCAGAACTGCCCGGCGCGCGACGGCAGCCGGTCCAGGTGCCGGCCGGTGACGTACACCGAGGTCACGTTGTCGGCCTCGGGCACCACGGCGGCGACCCGGAACTGGTGGTACGCGTTGCGCCACAGCGGCACGGCGACCCGGTTGACGATCAGCGCGCCGATCACCAGCGCCCACAGCGTCCACCAGTAGATGTTGGCCGGGGCCGAGTCGAAGGTGGTGGTCTCCATGAACTGGTGCACCAGGCCGGCCAGCAGGGCGAGGTAGATCAGCACGTGCAGGCTGTGCCAGGCCTCGTACGGCAGGCGGCGTCGGGCGTACCGGATGGAGGCCCCGACCACGACGATCATGATGCCGGCGGCGATCATTCCGAGCAGTGAGGCGGTCACCCCGGCCAGGCTCAGGAACGTCTCGCCGAAGCCCATGTCGTACAGGGTGGCGTAGCCGGCGATCACGAACCCGGCGTGCAGCATCACGGTCCAGAACAGACCGAAGCCGATCAACCGGTGCCAGGCGGTGAGCCGGTCCATCCCGAGCCGCCGGTCCAGCCAGGGAATCCGGGCCACCAGGGTCAGCTGCAGCATCATGATCATGGCGGCGTGCAGGCCGAAGAACTTGGCGACGGTCAGCACCGGGTGCTTGCCCTGGCCGTACGCGAAGAACGCCACTTCGAGGATCAACAGGTTGGCCGCCAGCACACCCCACAGGGTCCAGCGGGCCAGGGTCATCGGGGGGATGCCGGTCGGAGGGGTCGGGGTGGGGGTGGCCTCCATCGCGTCTCGCACGCGATTGGGATCGCCGTACAGCCGGCTCACTGCCTTGCTCCCTGCTATCAGTTACTATCAATCGAATTCCGGGAAGGGTGGCCCGCCGCCGGATCTGGTGCCGACCGGCGGACGTTCGGGTCCGGTTCGATCATGAAGCAGGTGTGCCCCGCCACGCTTGGTGGAGATCTGAGGATTTCCTGAGGATCCGCGTGCCGGGGTCACGGGTACGGCGCAGAGCGGACGGGTCGGCTCAAAGCAGACGGGTACGGCTCAGAGCAGATCGTGGCGTACCACGTTCTCCTCACGGCCGGGACCGACGCCGACCACACTGACCCGGGCCCGGCACAGCTCCTCGATCCGGGCGATGTAACGCCGGGCGTTGACCGGCAGCTCCGCCTCGGTGCGGGCTGCGGTGATGTCCTCCGACCAGCCGTCGTGCTCCTCGTAGATCGGCGTGGCGTGGTGGAAGCCGGTCTGGGTCATCGGCATGTCGTCGAACCGCTCGCCGTCGATCTCGTAGCCGACACAGATCGGCACCTTGGCCAGCCCGGTCAGCACGTCGAGCTTGGTGACGACCAAATCGGTGATGCCGTTGAGCCGTACGGCGTACCGGCCGACGACCGCGTCGAACCAGCCGCAGCGGCGCTCCCGACCGGTGGTGGTGCCGTACTCGGCACCGATCTTGCGCAGATGGTCACCGGCGGCGTCGAACAGCTCGGTCGGGAACGGCCCGGAGCCGACCCGGGTGGTGTAAGCCTTGGTCACCCCGATCACCTTGGTGATCGCGGTCGGCGGGATGCCGGTGCCCACGCAGGCCCCGCCCGACGTCGGGTTGGACGAGGTCACGAACGGGTACGTGCCGTGGTCCATGTCGAGCATGGTGGCCTGCGCGCCCTCCAGCAGCACCGTGTCGCCCCGGTCGAGGGCGTCCCAGAGGATCGCCCGGGTCTCGGCGATGTGCGGGCGCAGCCGCTGCGCGTACGCGAGGTACTCCTCGACCACCGTGTCCAGGTCGAGCGCCTTGCGGTTGTAGACCTTGAACAGGATCTGGTTCTTCTCCCGCAGCGCCAGCTCCAGCTTCTTGCGCAGGATGCCGGGGTCGAGCAGGTCCTGCACCCGGATGCCCATCCGGGCCACCTTGTCGCCGTACGCCGGCCCGATGCCGCGCCCGGTGGTGCCGATCCGCGACGACCCGAGGTAGCGCTCGACCACCCGGTCCAGCGCCCGGTGGTGCGGCATGATCAGGTGCGCGTCGCCGGAGATCCGCAGCCGGGAGACGTCCACGCCGCGTTCGGCGAGGCCGTCGATCTCGGTCAGCAGGACCTTCGGGTCGACCACCACCCCGTTGCCGATGATGATCATCGCGTTCGGGGAGAGGGCACCGGACGGCATCAGGTGCAAGGCGTACTTCTGCCCGTCCGGCGTGATCACGGTGTGCCCGGCGTTGTTGCCGCCGGAGAACCGCACCACGTAGTGGACCCGCTCGCCAAGCAGGTCGGTAACCTTGCCCTTGCCCTCGTCACCCCATTGCGCGCCGAGCAGCACGATCGCTGGCATCTTGTGTATCCCGCCTCCATGGGGCTCGGGTGCCAGGTGGCGACCGCGTGGCAAGCCCGAGGAGTCAGGCTAACAAGGGTCACGAACCTGGTGGACGTGGCCGCAGAGATCGGCGGAAGGCGACGACGGTGTACGACGTGGTGCTGCTGACACTCGGCAGCCAGCCGGACGCGGGCTGCGACGGCGGCTGCGGTGTCAGCTGCGGCACGGCGCTGACCCGGGCGAAGGCGGACTGCGCCGAACCGGTCCGGGTGCCGGTGCTGACCTGCCGGGACGCGCTGGTCGCCGCCGGTGCCCGGGTCGAGACGGTGACGGCGCGGTCGGACCGGGAGATCGACGACGTCCTCGCCCGGTTGGACGGCCCCGCCCGGCCGGACGGTCTGACCTGGCCCGACGACGACGGCAAGACCCGGCTGATCGTCGCCACTGCCACCGACGGGCAACTGCGGGCGGTGCTGCGCCGGATGGTCCGCCGCTACGCCCCCCCGCCGAGCCGGCGACCCGCCGACCTGGCCGACTCCCGGACCCTGCCGGATCTGCCGGCGATCGGGGTGCTGCCGCTCGACCCCGGCGGCTCCGCCGACACTGGGCGGGCGGCGGCAACCGGCACCCCGGCAGACGACGCCCCGCCGGCCGACCTGGCCGGCCGGCTCGGCCTGCCCCGGGAACCGGCCGCGGTCGCCGCCGCGGTCCTCGGCGGCCGGCAGCGCCGGCTCGACCTGCTGCGTACCGACGGCGGTTCGGTGACCCTGGACGGCGCGCTGCTGGGTGCCGCCGACGAGCACGACCACCCGTTACCCTGGCGCGGACGGATCGAGGTCGATGACGCCGTGCTGAGCGCGGGCAACGACCCGCTGTTGGCCTGCGTGGTGGCGAACGCCGACGGGTACGCCCGGCTCGCGGAGGTGGAACTGGTGGCCCGGGCGGACCCGGCGGACGGGGTGCTGGAGGTGGCGGTGGCAGTGCCGGTGAAGACCAGGTCGTGGTGGCGCGGCGAGCGGGTACGCATCGAGATCCGCCGGGCCCGTGGCCGCGCGGCGGCGGTCACCCCGCGCGACGGCGAACTACCGTTCCTGGACGACGGCGTGGCGGGCGGCTTGACCCGGAAACGCTCCTGGTGGGTGGAACCAGGCGCCTGGGCCGTGTACACATACTGACCTGGTATGCGACGCTAAGTAGCGACTGACCTGCACATCCTCGGGTTGTCCACGGGGGGCGAGGGGGAGGTACGCAGTGCACGACAACACCGATCCGGGGCGGTCGACCGGCGCCGACGGAGGCCAGGTGGAGGAACCGTTCTGGCCGCCGGACGAGGTCGTGGCCACTCCCCGCAGCGATCAGACCATCGCCGTACCGGTCATCCCGACGGTGACGTCCGGAGCCGAGGTCCGGCCCGGCAACGGCCAGCCACCCGGCAACCGCAAGCCGGCGGGCAACGGCCAACTGAGCCGTGATGGGCAGGCCAACGCGAACGCCAACGGCAGCGGTGGCGGTCTGCCCGCCGACCGCGATCCGGAGCTGCCGCACTCGCCCGCGTCGCCGTGGGCGCAGCCACCCAGCAGGTTGACCAGCCGCTCGACCGGTGCTGCTGGCGCCGACGGCACCGCCAGCGACAGTGGCACCGGCGGCGATGCTGGTCCGTCCGGCGCTGTGCCGCCGGCTCCCCGGCGGTCGCCGGAGCAGCCCGTACCGCTGGTGGAGCAGCCCGTACCGCTGGTGGACGCGGCCGCGCCCACGTCGGAGGCTGCCGGCCGGCCGCACCCGACGCCACCCCGGCCCGGCCCGACCCACCCCCGCCAGCCGCATCCCGGTCCCAGCCGACCCGCCCCACCACCCGGTCAGACGCCGACGCCGCCCCCGCTGCCGCCGACCGGCCCGGGCCGACCGAGTGAGCCTCGGGAAGAGGCGCCGGGCCAGCCCGCCGACCCGTGGGCCCCGCCGGCCGCCGGCCCGGTGTCGGCAGCCGTGTCGGCGTCGGCACCCGGTTGGGACGACTGGACTCCGACGGACGGCGGGGCCTGGTCACCGACAGCGCCACCACATACTCAGACTCCGGCGTACCAGCAGGTGAGTCCGGGCGTAACCGAGTTGCCCCGACAGCCGTACCAGGAAGCGCCCGGGGTGCACCGGATGCCATCGCCCCCCGGGCCGGACACGGCGATGCCGGGCGCACCGGGGCCGGACACTGCGGGGCCGGACGCTCCGGTGCCGCCGCCGCGGTCGGCGATGTTCGACTCGGGCTACCCGGTGCCGCCCGGGGTGCTCGGGTCGGTGCAGCAAGGTCCCACCCAACAGGGTCCCGCGTACCAGGATCCCGCGTACGGGGATCCCCGGCACCAGGATCCCGGGCAGCAGCCGGCCGCGTCGGCGCACCAGCAGACCGGTACGCCGGCCGGCGGCAGCCAGCTGCCGGCGGGCTGGACACCCGACTCGTTCGTGCCGACCGCCGAGGAGTTCGCCCTGCGCCGGGCGGCGAAACCGGCCAACCCGGTCGCCACGATGGGGGTCCGGGCCGCGCTCAACCGGACCACGCTGGGCCTGGTCAAGCTGCCGCCGGGGCAGCACGAGCAGGAGATCCGGCGGGACGTCGAGATGGTGCGCCGCAACTTCGGTGGGCTGCGCCAGGTCACCGTGGTCAACCCGAAGGGTGGGGCCGGCAAGACCGTCGCCATCCTGATGCTGGCCATGACGTTCGGGCAGAAGCGCGGCGGCTACGTGCTGGCCTGGGACAACAACGAGACCCAGGGCACCCTCGGCATGCGCGCCCAGCAGGACTTCCACTCCCGTACGGTCCGGGACATGCTGCGCGACCTGCGCCTGTTCCAGGGGTCACACGGCCGGGTCGGCGACCTGTCGCAGTACGTGCGGGCGCAGGGCGAGGGCATGTTCGACGTGCTCGCCTCGGACGAGTCGGCCACCGCCGGCGAGATGCTGACCGCCGCCGCGTTCGCCGAGATCCGTGAGGTGGTCAGCCGGTTCTACAAGTTGATCTTCGTGGACACCGGGAACAACGTACGGGCGCAGAACTGGCAGGCGGCGATCGACGCCACCGACCAGCTCGTAGTGACCATGTCGGCCCGCAACGACTCCGCCGAGCCGGCCGCCCGGATGCTGGACCACCTGGAGCAGACCGGCCGGCAGCGGCTGGTCCGCCAGGCGGTCACCGTCATCTCCATGCCGCCGTCCCGCCGGGAGATCGACCTGGCACCGATCCAACGGCACTTCGCCGCCCGCACCCGTACGGTGCTGCTGGCACCGTACGAGCGGATCATCGACAGCGGGGAACCGATCCGGTACGGGCAGTTGTCCGCGACGTTCCGGCAGGCGTGGCTGAAGATCGCCTCGGCGGTGTCCGAAGGGCTCTGAGCCGTCAGCTGCTGGCGAGAGCGTCCCCGGCGGCCGGGTCGCAGTCCCGCAGGAACTGCGCGCAGCGGGCGGCCTCGTCGCTCTCACCGATCTCCCCGGCTGCCCGGGACAACAGGTGCAGGCAGGCCAGGAAACCCTGGTTCGGCCGGTGTGACCAGGGCACCGGGCCGTGCCCCTTCCAGCCGCTGCGGCGCAGCTGGTCCAGGCCCCGGTGGTAGCCGGTGCGGGCGTAGGCGTACGCGGCGACGACCTCGCCCTTGGTGAACGCACGCTGGGCGAGCACCGCCCAGGCCCGACTGTAGGTGGGGTGGCGGCCGGCGGCAGCGGCGTACGCCTCCTCGGTGTCCACCTGGGCAGCCTCGGCGAGAGCCGCCTCGGCCTGCTCGTCACCGGGCAGCATGGTGGCCGGCGGTTCGGGCAACAGGTTCTGCATTTTGCCCATTCAACCTGGATTCGCAGCGACATGGTGTCTGAACGGATGAGTCCTTCGTCACGCGTGCGGCGGGTGTGCTGATGCCGGTACTCGACTAGAAATAGAAGTCCGGAGCCTCCCCAGGAACCGGTTTGGGAAGCCCGGTGGCCTCGTGCCACCGGGCTTCGCTGTACGACCGGGCTTCGCTCTGCCGCACTCCGGCCACGCCCCGCCGGTTGCGGCGGTACGGAAAGATGGCCGAATGTCCACGCCACCCCCCGCAGCGCTGTCCGGCGACTACGACTCCACCCCGCACGAGGTGGAGTCCCGCGCCGAGCTCGACCACCATCTGCGCGCCGGCAGCCTGACCGGGCTGACCGTGCAGGGACTGCAGTTCGACGTACCGCCGGTGCCCGACCTCACCGACGTCGACCTCACCGACACGCTGTTCCTGGGCTGCTCGTTCCCGTCCGCCGCGGCGGAAGCGGAGCTGGTGCGCCGGGGCGCGCACGTGGTCCCACCGTTCGCCGGGCTGCCGTACCCGAGCCACCCGCCCCGGCTGTACACCCCGGCCGACCTGGCCGCCGGGTTCGCCGAGCACGGTGCCGACCGGATGTACGACAACCTGGTCTACCGGCATTTCCGCCGGCACGGCGGCGCCCAGCCGGAGATCCGGGAGGCGCTGGCCCAGCGGCTGCACGACCACGGCATCGACAACGCGCTCACCGACGCCACCCGGACCTGGATCGACCGGTACGGGCCGGCCTCGGTGATCGGGGTGATGGGTGGGCACGCGGTGCCGCGCGGCACCTCCGCGTACCGGCTGGCCGCCACGCTCGGCTGGGAGCTGGCCCGGGCCGGCCGGCTGGTGGTCACCGGCGGCGGGCCGGGCGTGATGGAGGCGGCCAACCTCGGCGCGTACCTGAGCAGCCACGACGCCGAGGAGCTGACCGACGCCATCGACCTGCTGGCCGGCGCGCCGGACTACGCCGACCAGCAGCCGTACACCGCCGCGGCGCTGGCGGTCCGCGACCGGTACCCGGTCGACGCGGCGGTGACCGACGAGAGCGGGTCCGGCTGGGCGCGGGCCGGCGGACTCGCCATCCCCACCTGGCTGTACGGGCACGAGCCGGCCAACCTGTTCGCCGGTCGGATCGCCAAGTACTTCTGCAACGCCGTCCGGGAGGACACCATCCTGCGGCTGGCCCGGGGCGGCATCGTGTTCGCGCCGGGCCGGGCCGGCACCGTGCAGGAGGTCTTCCAGGCGGCCACGAAGACGTTCTACGGCACCGACGGGGCCAGCGGCCCGTACGTCTTCCTGGACCGCGCCTTCTGGACCCAGACCCTGCCGGTCGAGGCGATGCTGGCGCCGCTGCTGGCGCTGTCCCCGGCCGGCGACCTGTCCCCGCTGATCCGGCTCACCGACGACGTGCACGAGGCGGTCGCGCTGCTCACCGCCGCCGCGCTGCCGCCGGCCGCGCCGCACCAGGTCACCCGGTCGAGCTGACCGTCGGCTCAGGGCACGACGTCGGCGACGACGCAGGCGACGTTGTCCGGGGCACCCGCCCGGTCCGCCAGGTCGATCACCGCGCGTACCGTCTCGGTCGGGTCGAGCCCGGCGGCGACGGCGGCGAGGTCGTCGTCGGGCACCACCGCCCAGACCCCGTCGGAACAGAGCAAATACCGGTCGTACGCGACGAGCCGATGCGCCGCGTGCGCCGGTTTCGCCGTCCCGGTGCCGTCCAGCGCCTGGGTGAGCAGCGCCCGTTGCCGGTGTGCCAGCGCCAGCGCCGGGTCGATCCGGTCGGCGTCGACCAGCGTCTGCACGTAGCTGTCGTCGCGGGTGAGCCGGGTCAGTTCGCCGCCCCGCCACCGGTACGCCCGGGTGTCGCCGACGTGCACCAGCTCGAACCGGTCGCCGATCTGCAGCAGCGCGGTCACCGTACTGATCGGCGACGCCCCGGTGCCGGCACCCACCTGCCGAACCGCGTCGTCGGCGGCGCGGGTCGCGTCCGCCAGAACCGTGCCCGGCGCATCCCACGGTCCGGTGTCGAGCCGCGCGAGCGCCTTGATCACCGCGGCGCTCGCCTCGGACCCGCCCGGTCCGGCGGCACCGTCGGCGACGGCGAGCAGTCGGCGTCCGGCGTACGCCCGGTCCTCGTTGCTGGTCCGCACCCGGCCGATGTCGGTACGGGCCGCGCAGCGCAGGCCGAAGCCGGTCGATTGGTCGGTCATCGTCGTTCTCCTCGTCCGGAGTTCCACGACGAGGCTGGTCACGAGCTGTTCCCTGGCCGCCGTTTCGGCCTGGGTGGCCGACCACCAGCGGGCGATCTCCCCGGCGACGGTCGACGGATCGTCCGGCCAGTGCGCGCAGACCTGCCGGATCCGGCGCAGCGGCATCCCGCCACGCCGCAGCCGGGCCACCAACCGGGCCAGGTCCAGCTGCTCCGGCCGGTAGTAGCGGTAGCCGGACTCCGGGTCGACGGCCGCCGGCCGGAGCAGCCCGGTGTCGGCGTAGATCCGCAGGGCCTTGACCGTCAGTCCGGCGTCGCGGGCGAACGCGCCGATGGTGAGCAGCCGCATCGTGCCCCTCCTCGTACCGGCCGCGGTCGACCGGCACAGGTCATGCTGTGGCCGGCCCCAAGGTCCGGGTCAAGCCCGGCGACGGCCGGGGCAGGCCACGCATCGACGAGGGCCGGGGCAGGCAACGGGGCTGGCTGTCAGGCGACGGGGCGGCGGCGCCAGGCGACGATCGGCAGCTCGACGTCGGGATCGGCGGACAGGCCGTTCTCGTCGAGCGCGTTCTGGACCGCCAACCGGGCCCCGTCGAAGAGGAACTCGACTGCGTGCAGCACGTGCGGACGCCAGTGCGACGGCATGATCCGCTCGATCACGTTGACCGCCCGCAGCGGTCGGCCCCGGGCCGGCAGGGGTGCCGGGTGCCGGTCGCTGTGCCAGTCCAGTCGCAGGCCGGGCAGGTCCAGCGGCATGGACATGTCGACCTGGTTCCAGGTGATCGCGCACTCGTCGAACTTGCGGTGGGTGACCTCGACGTTGACGTCACCGAAGCCGAGGATGACCGGGCCGTTGGCGTACCAGGTGTCCAGGTCGAGGTCCCATATCAGCCAGGTGTCGACCAGCGGACGCCCGATGATGCGGGAGAACCGGGCCCGGTGGGCGGCGGCGAGTGTCGCGGCGTCGTGGCACCACTGTGGCTCGTACCCATCGATGCCGAGCACGACCGACCTCCGCAGCGGACCACCCTGAATCGGTAGATCCTACCGGTGTGGTTCGAGCAGCGACGACGCGCGGCCGGCCCGGGGGTACGGGACCGGCCGCGCGACGGGTGGTTCGCTGGGTGTTACTTGGCCAGCGTGGTGCCGGTGGAGCGCAGGTGCTCGCAGGCGTCGACGACCCGCTTGGCCATCCCGGCCTCGGCCGCCTTGCCCCAGGCCCGGGGGTCGTAGGACTTCTTGTCGCCGACCTCGCCGTCGATCTTCAGCACCCCGTCGTACTTGGTGAACATGTGGGTGACGACCGGGCGGGTGAAGGCGTACTGGGTGTCGGTGTCGATGTTCATCTTGACCACGCCGTAGTCCAGTGCGGCCCGGATCTCCTCCAGCAGCGAGCCGGAGCCGCCGTGGAAGACCAGGCTGAGCGGCTTCTCCTTGCCGTACTTGGCGCCGACCGCGTCCTGGATCTCCTTGAGGATCTCCGGCCGCAGCTTGACGTTGCCCGGCTTGTAGACGCCGTGCACATTGCCGAAGGTGAGCGCCGCCATGTAGCGGCCCTTCTCGCCGAGGCCGAGCGCCTCGACCATGGCCAGCCCGTCCTCGACCGTGGTGTACAGCTTCTCGTCGATGGCGCCGACGACGCCGTCCTCCTCGCCGCCGACGACGCCGACCTCGATCTCCAGCACGACCTTGGCGGCGGCGGCCTCGGCGAGCAACTCGGTGGCGATCTCCAGGTTCTCCTTCAGCGGTACGGCGGAGCCGTCCCACATGTGCGACTGGAACAGCGGCGCGCCACCGGCGGCGACCCGCTCCTTGGAGGCGGCCAGCAGCGGGCGGACGAAGCCGTCCAGCTTGCCCTTCGGGCAGTGGTCGGTGTGCAGCGCGATGTTGACCGGGTACTTCTTGGCTACTTCCTCGGCGAAGGCGGCGAAGGCCAGCGAACCGCTGACCATGTCCTTGACGGTCGGGCCGGAGAGGTACTCGGCACCACCGGTGGAGACCTGGATGATGCCGTCGCTCTCCGCCTCGGCGAAGCCCTGCAGCGCGGCGTTGAGGGTCTGCGAGGACGTGACGTTGATGGCGGGGTACGCGAACGCGCCGGCCTTGGCGCGGTCAAGCATCTCGGCGTAGACCTCGGGCGAGGCGATGGGCATCTCGAACGCTCCTTTGTACCGGTTCGGCCCGTCGACGGGCCGGATTCCATGCTCAGCTCACTGCGCTGGACCGCGCTGTCCTCCGCTAGGCAGTATCCCGCAGCGGCACCGCCCCGGCGACATCGGCCCTGTCTGTGGGCACGGTCAGCGACGGTCGTACTTGTCGGGGATGACCAGGCTGATCAGCCAGCCGACGACGGCCATCACGATCGCTCCCCAGAATGCCGGCCAGAACCCGTCGATGGCGAACGGCAGGTCCAGTTGCTGCGCCAGCCAGTCGGTCAGCAGGAAGAGCAGGGCGTTGACGACCAGGGCGAACAGGCCGAGGGTCAGCAGGTAGAAGACACAGCCGACGACCTTGATGACCGGTTTGAGGACCGCGTTGACCAGTCCGAAGATCAGCGCCACGATGACCAGGGTCAGCGCGTTGTTGGTCGCGGTGTCACCGGTGACGTCGATGCCGGGCACGATCAGCGTGGTTATCCACAGGGCGACCGCGTTGACCGCGAGCCTGATCAGGAATCCCATGCGCCCATCCTGCCACCCGGAGTAAACCACCGCGCCACGAAAAAGGACAAGCCTCCTATCTTGGACGGTGGTCAGCGGGCGCCCCGGTTGACCCGTACCGTGGTGGAAGCACCGGTACGGACGGACGAACGAACGGAGGCGAGACATTGACCTACCCGGACGAGGACATCGCCCCAGGGGACCACCTCGCTCCCGAAGAACGTGACCCGGAAGCGCCCGCCGACGACGCGGTCGAGCAGTCGGTCGTGGCCAACCCGGTGGAGCAGCAGCCCGAGGTGCACCGTGGCCTGGAGGTCGACGACTGGGACGCGGTCGAGCAGTCCCGCATCGTCGACCTCGATGACGACGACGGCTACCGCTGACTGCGGCGCTACCGCTGACCCCAGCGGGACGCTGCCACTGACTGCGGCTCGGCGGCCGCCAGCGCAATCGCGATAACCGGTGTCGACCGGTGGCGGCCGGCTGGCACCATCACCCGGGTGCTGATGACCGTGACGACGACCCACCGGCCCGCCACCGACCTCGGCTACCTGCTGGTCAAACATCCGGACCGGATGCAGTCGTTCGACGTACCCACCGGCACCGCGCACGTGTTCTACCCGGAGGCCACCGAGCAGCGCTGCACCGCCGCGCTGCTGCTCGACGTCGACCCGGCGCGGCTCGCCGCCGGCGGCCCGCGCCGTGGCCGACGCACGGCCGCGATGCCGGAGAGCTTCACCCTCGGCCAGTACGTCAACGACCGGCCGTACGCCGCGTCCAGTCTGCTCGCCGCCGCGCTCGCCAAGGTGTTCCGGTCCGCGCTACACGGTGAGAGCCGGGACCGCCCCGACCTGCCCGGCACCGCCCTGCCGCTGACCATCCGGGTGCCGGTGCTGCGCTGCCGGGGCGGCGCCGCCCTCGCCGAACGCCTGTTCACCCCGCTCGGCTGGACGGTGACCGCCCGGCCCATCCCGCTGGACGAGCGCTACCCGCAGTGGGGGGACAGCCGCTACGTCGACCTCACCCTGACCGGCACGCTGCGGGTCGCCGACGCGCTCAACCATCTGTACGTGCTGCTGCCGGTGCTCGACGACGCCAAGCACTACTGGATCGCCCCGGACGAGTTGGACAAGCTGATCCGGGCCGGCGAGGGCTGGCTGTCCGGCCACCCGGAACGTCGGTTGATCACCCGGCGCTACCTGGCCCACCGCCGGGTGCTCGCCCGGCGCGCCGAGGACCGGCTCGCCGAGGCGCGGGCCGCCGAGCTGCGGCTCGCCGATGCCGACGCCGACAACGACGACCCTGGTGCCGACGACAACACAGGCGCTGACGAGGACGCGGGGCTGCCGGCGGCGGCCCGGCCGCGCCCGCTGGCCGCGACCCGCCGGACCGCCGTGCTCGCCGCGCTGGCCGAGGCCGGCGCCACCCGGGTGCTCGACCTGGGCTGCGGCGGTGGTGCGCTGCTCACCGAACTGCTCGCCCAGCCCCGGTTCACCGAGATCGTCGGCACCGACGTGTCGGCCCGGGCGCTGGAGCTGGCCGCCCGCCGGCTGCGACTGGACCGGCTGCCGGCACGCCAGCAGCAGCGGATCCGGCTCTGGCAGTCGGCGCTGACCTACCGCGACGACCGGCTGCGCGGCTACGACGCCGCCGTACTGATGGAGGTGGTCGAGCATCTCGACCCGCCCCGGCTGCCGGCCTTGGCCGAAGCGGTCTTCGGTCACGCCCGACCGGGCACCGTGCTGGTGACCACCCCGAACGTGGAGTACAACGTGCGCTACGACGGACTCGCCGCGGGTGCGCGGCGACACCCGGACCACCGGTTCGAGTGGAGCCGCGCCGAGTTCGCCGACTGGGCCGGCCGGGTCGCCGCGGCGTACGGCTACCGGGTCGGGTTCCGGCCGGTCGGCGAGGTCGATCCGGACGTGGGGCCACCGACCCAACTGGCGGTCTTCACCCGCGACGACGCCGACCCGCGCAGCACCGGCACGGACGGCACGGACGCAGTCGGCACGGACGCAGTCGGCGCAGGCACCGGAGGTGCCCGGTGACCGTGCTGGAGATCCCCGAACTCGCCATGATCGCCCTGGTCGGTGTCTCCGGCTCCGGCAAGTCGACCTTCGCCCGCCGGCACTTCGCCGCCACCCAGGTGCTCTCCTCGGACACCTTCCGGGCGATGGTCGCCGACGACGAGAACGACCAGTCGGCGTCGGCGGACGCCTTCGACACGCTGCACTACGTCGCCGGCAAGCGGCTGCGCGCCGGCCGGCTCACCGTGGTCGACGCCACCAACCTGCAGGAGCACGCCCGGGCCGGGCTGGTCGCCGTCGCCCGGGAACACGACGTCCTGCCGGTCGCGGTGGTGCTCGACGTGCCCGAGCAGACCTGCTGGGAACGGACCCAGGGCCGGGCCGACCGCACCTTCGGTCGGCACGTGATCAACCGGATGCAGCGTGACCTGCGCCGCTCGGTCGGCCGGCTGACCCGGGAAGGCTTCCGGCACGTGTTCGTGCTGCGCGGCACCGACGAGATCGACGCCGCCGAGATCCGGCTGACCCGGCTGTACAACGACCGGCGGGAGCTGACCGGGCCGTTCGACATCATCGGTGACGTGCACGGCTGCCGCGCCGAGCTGGAGTCGCTGCTGACGAAGCTGGGTTGGACGGTCGACCGCGACGACGCTGGTCGACCGGTCGACGCCCGGCACCCGCAGGGGCGTACCGCGGTCTTCGTCGGTGACCTGGTCGACCGCGGCCCGGACTCGCCCGGGGTGCTGCGCCTGGTGATGGGGATGGTGCGGGCCGGCACCGCGCTCTGCGTGCCCGGCAACCACGAGCAGAAGCTGCTGCGCAAGCTGCGGGGCCGCAAGGTGACCGTGTCGCACGGGCTGGCCGAGACCCTGGAGCAGCTGGCCACCGAACCGGCCGGGTTCACCGACGAGGTCGCCAGGTTCATCGACGGGCTGGTCAGCCACTACCGACTCGACGGGGGCGCGCTGGTGGTGGCGCACGCCGGGCTCAAGGCCGAATACCAGGGCCGGGCTTCCGGTCGGGTGCGCAGCTTCGCGTTGTACGGCGAGACCACCGGCGAGACCGACGAGTACGGCCTGCCGGTGCGCTACCCGTGGGCCCGCGACTACCGGGGTGCCGCCACCGTGGTCTACGGGCACACCCCGACTACCCGCCCGGAGTGGGTGAACAACACCATCTGCGTCGACACCGGTTGCGTCTTCGGTGGCCGGCTGACCGCGCTGCGCTACCCGTCGCGGGAGCTCGTCTCGGTGCCGGCCGCCCGCGAGTACTACCCGCCGGTGCGGTCACTGACGGCCGAGCCGGGTGCCGCCGACCGCACCGGGCCGGTCACCGATCGCCCCGACGACGTGCTGGACCTGCGGGACGTCACCGGGCGTCGGCACATCGACTACGGCTACGGCACCACCACGGTTCCGGCGGAGAACGCGGCCGCCGCGTTGGAGGTGATGAGCCGCTTCGCGGTGGATCCCCGGTGGCTGGTCTGGCTGCCGCCGACCATGTCGCCCTGCTCGACGTCGAGCCGGGACGGCTTCCTGGAGCATCCTGCGGAGACGTTCGCCGACTACCGGGCCGCCGGCGTCGGCCGGGTGGTCTGCCAGGAGAAGCACATGGGCTCCCGGGCGGTGGTGCTGGTCTGCCGCGACCCGGCGGGCGACCCGCTGTTCGGCCCGGGCGGCGGGGTGGTGCACACCCGCACCGGGCGGCCGTTCTTCACCTCCGACGAGCGGACCGACGCGCTGCTGTCCCGGATCCGGGCGGCGGCCGAGGCAGCCGGACTGTGGCAGCGGCTGGCCACCGGCACCGGGCCGGCCGGCTGGCTGCTGCTCGACTGCGAACTGCTGCCCTGGTCGGCGAAGGCACTCGGGCTGATCCGCGAGCAGTACGCCAGCGTCGCCGCCGCCGGCCGGGCCGCGCTGCCCGCCGCGTTGGACGTCCTCGACGCCGCCGCCGGTCGGGGCCTGCCGGTCGGGCAGCTGCGCGAGCGGCTGGCCCGCCGGGCCGGCGACGTCGACCGGTACGCCGACGCCTACCGGGCGTACGTCGGTGAACCGGACGCGGTGACGTTGGCGCCGTTCGCGGTGCTGGCCGCCGACGGCCGCTCGTACGCCGACCGAGACCACGGCTGGCACCTGGAGTGCGCGGACGCGCTGGTGGCGGCCGACCCGCAGCTGTTCACCACCACCCGACGGCGGGTGGTCGACCTGACCGACGACGCGGCGGTGGCCGACGCCACCGACTGGTGGTCGGAGCTGACGGCGGCCGGCGGTGAGGGCATGGTGGTCAAGCCGTACGCCGGACTGACCGCCCGCAGCGGCACCGGCCGGCTGCTGCAGCCTGGCGTCAAGTGCCGGGGCCGGGAGTATCTGCGGATCATCTACGGCCCGGAGTACACCCAACCGGAGCGGCTGGCCGAGCTGCGCCGTCGATCGTTGGGCCGCAAGCGGTCGATGGCGCTGCGCGAACACGGTCTCGGTCTGGCCGCGCTGGATCTGCTGGCCGCCGGCGCGCCGCTGTGGCGCCGACACGAGTTGGTCTTCGCGGTGCTCGCCTGCGAGTCCGAACCGGTCGACCCCCGACTGTGAACACTGGCCCGGTATGGTTCTGCAAATGTCAGTGCGCGAACGTGTCGGCCATGTGTTCCGGGGTGCGGCGATCGGGGTGGCGGAGGCCGTCCCGGGGGTCAGCGGTGGGACCATCGCCCTGGTCACCGGCGTGTACGAGCGGCTCATCGCCTCGGCCGGGCACCTGATCAGCGCGGTCCGGTACGCGGTCACCGATGTGCCCCGTAAGCAGGGCTGGGCGCGCAGCCGGGAGCAGTTCCGGCAGGTGCACTGGGGAGTGATCATCCCGCTGGCGCTGGGCATGCTGCCCGGTCTGCTGCTCGCCGCCCGGCTGCTGGAGCCGATGCTGGAGGAGCACCCGGAGCAGACCCGGGGGCTGTTCTTCGGTCTGGTGCTGGCCTCGGTGCTGGTGCCGGTCTCGATGATCGGCCGGCCGTGGCGTGGCCGGGACGTCTTCGCGGTGGTCGCCGCCGGGGTCGCGGCGTTCGTGCTGACCGGTCTGCCGTCGGCCAGCATCGACCCGAACCCGGTGGTGGTGCTGCTGGCCGCCGCGGTCGCGGTCTGCGCGCTGGTGCTGCCGGGCGTGTCCGGGTCGTTCCTGCTGCTGACCGTCGGGCTCTACGAGCCGACCATCGAGGCGGTCAACGACCGGGACTTCGGCTACCTGGCGGTCTTCGCCGTCGGCATGCTCGTCGGGTTGACGCTGTTCGTGAAGCTGCTGCAGTACCTGTTGGAGCACCACCGGCGGGTCACCCTCGCGGTGATGACCGGCGTGATCGTCGGCAGCCTGCGGGCGCTGTGGCCGTGGCAGACCGAGGAGCGCGGGCTGCTCGCCCCTGACGGCAACGTGCTGTCGGTGGTGTTGCTGCTGGTGCTGGGGGTCGCCATCGTCACCGCGATGGTGGTCCTCGAGCAGCGTCGGCTGCGCCGCGCGGCGGTCGATGTCACCCAGGAGGAGTCGCCGCAGCTGCCGACCCACCACTGAGCTCCACTGGCCAACTGGCCGAGCAGGTCGGTCCGGTCCACCGGTGGGTCAGACGGTGCCGTGCTCCGCGTCCGGCAGCTGGTCGAGGTAGTCGGCCGGCAGCGGCGTCAGCTCGTCGAGCCGGCCGATGGCCAGTGCCCGGTAGGTGAGCCGGGCGGCCTCTTCCAGGTTGACCGCCCGTTTGTGGGCGAGTTCCACCGACCTGGCCAGTACGGAGCAGCCGTGCCGGGACAGGATCAGGCAGTTGGTGCCGTCCGCGGCCGCATCGGCGGCGGCGGAAGCGAGTCGCTGGCCGCCGGGCGGTGCGAACGGCACGGTGACGACACGCCGCAGATAGAAGGCGTGGTCGGTGGTGACCAGCCGGATCGGTACGCCGAGCGCGTCCAGCAGCAGCATGCTCTGCGGGTGCAGGTGCACGATGGCGCGGACGTCGGGGCGGGCACGGTAGACCGCCAGGTGCAGCGCCAGCTCGCTGGTCGGCCGGGCCTGCCGGCCGTCGGACGGCAGCGCCGAGTCGCCGGACAGCGTGGAGTCGCCGTCGGGCAGCGCGCCGTCGCTAGGCAAGGTGCAGCCGTCCGCGATCCGCACCCGGGCGAACGATGCCGGGCCGAGCCGGTCCAGCCAGGTGCCGGACGCGGTTACCCAGCATTCATCGCCGCCCGGCAGGCGGGCGGACAGGTTGCCACCGGAGCCCACGACGAGACCGGCACGCACCACGTCGGACCCGACGTGGGCGAGCTGGTCCCGCAGATCGCCAGCGACGTACGTCACGCGGCGACCTCCGTAAACCTTGGGCACCTTGCCTGGCAGCTCCGCCTCCGCGAGTCGACCAGGCAAGGTGCCGTCAGGTCAGCGTGCCTTCTTGGTGGCGCGCTTACGCGGCGGGGTCAGCAGATCCGCGATCGTGGCGATCGCGGTCGGCACCAGCCGGTAGTAAGCCCACACTCCGCGCTTCTCCCGCTCCAGCAAGCCGGCCTCGGTGAGGATACGCAGGTGGTGGCTCACCGTCGGCTGGGAGAGCCCCAGCGGAGCAGTGAGGTCGCAGACGCAGGCCTCGCCTTCCGGCGCCGACTGGATCAGGCTGAGCAGCCTGAGTCGGGCCGGGTCGGCGAGCGCCTTGAGGACTCCAGCGAGTCGCTCCGCGTCCGCGCGTTCGATCGGCTCGCCGGCAAGCGGCGAGATTTGAGGCATGGTCATTTCAGCCAACGCAGTTCCCACGAAACCCATCCTTCCACCAAACAGCATCGATCCGCCTGCATATCAGCAGATCCGAATCGGCAAACTTTTAGGCCGGAAGGCCGAGGTCAGCCAACGTATAGGCGGCCCGATAGGCCAGTCCGGCTGCCCGAACCGCGTCACCGGCCCCACGATCGACGATCACCGCCACGCCGACCACCTCAGCTCCTGCCTTCTGTAGCGCCTCGACTGCGGTCAGTACGCTTCCGCCGGTCGTCGAGGTGTCCTCCACTGCCAGCACCCGCCGGCCGGCCACGTCCGGCCCTTCGATCCGTCGCTGGAGTCCGTGCGTCTTGTCGGCCTTGCGCACCACGAAGGCGTCCAGTCGCCGTTGCTCCGCCGCAGCGGCGTGCAACATGGACAGGGCCACCGGGTCCGCTCCCAACGTCAGGCCACCAACCGCCTCGTACTCCCAGTCCGCGGTGAGATCGAGCAACACCCGTCCCACCAGCGGTGCGGCGGCGTGGTGCAACGTCACCCGCCGCAGGTCGACGTACCAGTCAGCCTCGCGACCTGACGACAACACCACCCTGCCGTGCACCACGGCCAGGTCAGTGATGAATTTGCGCAGGTCGTCGAGGTTCCCCATGTCACAAAGAGTACTGCCCGTCACTGGGTCCCCATCCGCCGGCCCGGCAACTCGCCGATATCCACCATCCACCTCGCTACCTGGTCATACACCACGAAATCCCTGGTCAACGCGGCAACCAGCGCAGCGACGTACGCGCTGATACGCTCTTCGGCTCACTCGCGACCCTTCGGACGCCCGGCCGCCAACCGGAGCAGCCCATGCGGAGCGTGACGCACCACAGTGGCGAGCGCCTTGTAGCGCCAGTCGGGGACACTCACCGCCCGCCCCCTGGCCAGGTCCCGCAGACCATCGGAGACCACGTCGTCGGCCCGCAGCCACAGCCAGGTCGGCGAGCCGGAGGTCCGGATGCCGGCGCGTTCGTGGAACTCGGTGCGGACGTAGCCCGGGCACAGCGCCATCACCCGCACTCCGAGGTGACGGACCGACAAGTCGATCGACTCACTGAAGTTCGTCACCCAGGCCTTGCTCGCCGAATAGGTCGAACCCGCTGCTAACGGACCAAAACCCGCCACAGACGAGACATTAATCACTCTGCCCTGCCGGCGTTGCACCATGCCGGGCAGGACGGCATGCGTCAGCCGCAGCACCGCCTCCACATTGAGCCGCAGCAGCCGCAGCTCGTCCGCCTCGTCGGTGCGCCGAAACGACCGGTTCAGACCGATGCCCGCGTTGTTGACCAGCAGATCGACCGGTACGTCGACGGACCGCAGCCGGTCGGTCGCCACAGTCACTCCACCGTCGGTAGCCAGGTCGGCGTCGAGCACCTCGACGGTCACGCCGTGCCGGTCGGCCAGCTCGTCCGCCAACGTGGTGAGCCGCTGCCGGTCACGGGCGACCAGCACCAGTCGGTACCCGTCGGCGGCGAGCCGGCGGGCGAAGCTGGCGCCGAGGCCGGCGGTGGCCCCAGTAACCAGTGCGGTACGCAGGGCAGGCTTGTCCCTCACGTCGTCACCTCCTACGAGGACCGGGTCTCCCCGTACCGGCGGGTCGGTCCGCCCGGGACGGACCGACCCGGTGATCGACTGATCGTCAGCTGTTCGGCGGCGGGGGGTTGCCTGGCGGATTGCCCGGCGGGTTGTCCGGCGGCCCAGCAGCCGGCGGCGGGCCGGCGGCCGGCGGCCCGCCGGGGTAGCTCGGGTAGCTGCCGCCCGGCATCGGCGGTACGCCGTACCCGCCGCCCGGCACCGGCGGCTCCCAGGCCACGGCCGGCTTACGGAAGAACTCGTTCGACGGCGGCAGCGCCAGCAGGATCAACGCGGCCAGCAGGGCCAGCAGGGCCACGACGCTGAGCAGGTTGCTCGCCGGCTCGAACCAGCCAGGCAGCGCTGCCTGCACGTCGCGTTCTACCTGTTCCAGGTCCGGCGTGTTCGGGTCGGTGCTGGTCGGGGCGGTGGGCAGTGCGCTGCCGGCCGCGCCGACCACGAGCCCGCCTCCGGAGCAGCAGAGGTAGATCCCGCCAAGCACCCAGGTGACGATCCGGGACGGGTTCTTGCCCCGGTTGTTGAGCAGAGCCAGCACCACCAGACCGGCGGCGACCAGCAGCCCGAAGATCGAGGTGGCGACCAGCGTGATCGTGACGATGGCGCCGGTGCCCTCCAGATCGGTGCCGTCGAGCGCGTCGTCGTAGGCCTGTTGCATCGTGCCCATCACGGACAGCGCCATGATCAACCCGACGACCTGCAGCGCGGCGATCAGGAACAGCAGGTAACTCGATATGGTGACGGTGCTCGGCCGCGCCTTGACCGGTGGCGCGGCCGGATTCGGATCCGACACGGCTCTCCTTCCCGAAGCTTCGGAAGATCACCGTAGCGGTACCCCGCCAGTGACACGGGGCAAACGACGCCGCGTCGACCTCGCGTTTCGTCGCCGAACCCGGCCTCGCCGTCGAGCGAAGCGATCGACGACGCTCAACCGGCACGCATCGATGCTGGTCAGCCGGCCTGCACCGCCAGCCCTTCCTTGTCGTCGGCGAGCTGCACCCGTACGGTGTCGCCGTCGCGGATCTCGCCGACCAGCAGCGCCTTGGCCAACTGGTCGCCGATCGCCGACTGGACCAGTCGACGCAGCGGCCGGGCCCCGTAGATCGGGTCGTAGCCGTGCTCGGCCAGCCAGCTGCGGGCGGCGTCGTCGACGTCCAGGGTCAGCCGGCGGTCGGCCAGCCGCCGCCGCATCCGGTCCAGCTGAATGTCCACGATCGAGCGCAGCTCGGCGCCGCTGAGCATGGCGAAGACCACGATGTCGTCCAGCCGGTTGAGGAACTCCGGCTTGAAGTGCGCCCGGACCACGGCGAGCACCGCGTCGCGCCGCTGCTCCTCGGTCAACGTCAGGTCGTTGATCAGCGTCGAGCCGAGGTTGGAGGTGAGGATCAGGATCGCGTTGCGGAAGTCCACCGTACGGCCCTGCCCGTCGGTGAGCCGGCCGTCGTCGAGCACCTGCAGCAGCACGTCGAAGACGTCCGGGTGGGCCTTCTCCACCTCGTCGAGCAGGATCACCGAGTACGGCCGACGGCGCACCGCCTCGGTCAGCTGCCCGCCCTCCTCGTAGCCGACGTAACCGGGCGGGGCACCGACCAGCCGGGCCACCGAGTGCTTCTCGGCGTACTCGCTCATGTCGATGCGGACCATGGCCCGCTCGTCGTCGAAGAGGAACTCGGCCAGGGCCTTGCCCAGCTCGGTCTTGCCGACGCCGGTCGGGCCGAGGAAGAGGAAGCTGCCGGTCGGCCGGTCCGGGTCGGCGACCCCGGCGCGGGCCCGGCGGACCGCGTCGGAGACTGCGGTGACGGCGGCGGCCTGGCCGACCACCCGGGCGCCCAGCGAGGACTCCATCCGCAGCAGCTTGGCGGTCTCGCCCTCCATCAGCCGGCCGGCCGGGATGCCGGTCCAGGCGGCGACGACGGCGGCGATGTCGTCCGCGCCGATCTCCTCCTTGAGCATCGCGCCGTCGGCCTGCAACGCGGCCAGCTCGGTCTCGGCGCGGGCCAGCTCGCCCTGCAGCGCCGGGATTCGGCCGTACCGCAGCTCGGCGGCACGCTCCAGCTCGCCGTCACGTTCGGCCCGCTCGGCCTCGCCGCCGAGGCGTTCCAGCTCCTCGCGGGCGGTGGAGATCCGGGTGATGTGCCCCTTCTCCAGCTGCCAGCGGTCGCTGAGCGCAGTCAGCTGCTCACGCTTGTCGGCCAGCTCCCGGCGCAGCCGCTCCAGCCGCTGCGCCGAGCCGGGGTCGGGCTCCTTGGCCAGCGCCATCTCCTCGATCTCCAGCCGGCGTACGGCCCGCTCGATCTCGTCGACCTCGACCGGCCGGGAGTCGATCTCCATCCGCAGCCGGGAGGCGGACTCGTCGACCAGGTCGATCGCCTTGTCCGGCAGGAACCGGTCGGTGATGTAGCGGTCGGACAGGCCGGCGGCGGCAACCAGCGCGGCGTCGGTGATCCGTACGCCGTGGTGCACCTCGTAGCGTTCCTTGAGCCCGCGCAGGATGCCGATGGTGTCCTCCACGGTCGGCTCGCCGACCAGCACCGGCTGGAACCTGCGCTCCAACGCCGGGTCCTTCTCGATGTGTTCGCGGTACTCGTCGAGGGTGGTCGCGCCGACCATCCGCAGTTCACCACGGGCCAGCATCGGCTTGAGCATGTTGCCGGCGTCCATCGAGCCCTCGCCCTTGCCCGCGCCGACCACCGTGTGCAGCTCGTCGAGGAAGGTGATCACCTGGCCGTCGGAGCCTTTGATCTCCTCCAGGACGGACTTGAGCCGCTCCTCGAACTGCCCCCGGTACTGCGCGCCGGCGACCATCGCGCCGAGGTCGAGCGACACGAGCCGCTTGTCGCGCAGCGACTCGGGTACGTCACCGGCGACGATCCGCTGGGCGAGCCCTTCGACGATCGCGGTCTTGCCGACGCCGGGTTCGCCGATCAGCACCGGGTTGTTCTTGGTACGCCGGGACAGCACCTGGATCACCCGGCGGATCTCGGCGTCCCGGCCGATCACCGGGTCGATCTTGCCGTCCCGGGCGCTGGCGGTCAGGTCGACGCCGTACTTCTCCAGGGCCTGGTAGGTCTGCTCGGGGTCGGCGGTGGTGACCCGGCGGTCGCCGCCGCGCACCGACGGGAACGCGGCGACCAGGTTCTCCTCGGTGGCTCCGGCGCTCTTGAGGAGCTGGGCGACCGCGCCGCCGACCCGGGCCAGGCCGGCCAGCAGGTGCTCGGTGGAGGTGTACTCGTCGCCGAGTGGGCGGGCGATCTGCTCGGCCGCGCCGATCGCGTTGGCGAACTCGCGGGACAGGCTCGGCTCGGCGACGCTGGAGCCGCGCGCGGCGGGCAGGTTCTCCACGGTCCGTACGGCGGACCGGCGGATCTCCACCGGGTTGGCGCCGACGGCCCGCAGCAGGCCGGCGGCGGTCGAGCCGCCGGTGTCCAGCAGGGAGAGCAGCAGATGCCACGGTTCGACCGTGGCGTGGCCCCGCTGGTTGGCGATGGCGACCGCGGCGGTGATGACTTCGCGACTCTTGGTGGTCAGACGTTCGGCGTTCATGTGCTCCCCTGTACGGCAGGTTGGTCCACGGGTAAGGACACCACCAGACTTGAGTCTATTCCACTCAACTCCGTTCGACGAGTCGACCGCCGAAGCCCCCACCCACGCCGGGCTACCGCCCGTACGGTTCCCAGGAGATCTCCACCCACCCGGCACCCGACGGCTGCCGCACCTTGAGCAGCACCGCGCCGCCCGGCCGGACCGCCTGCACCGTCCCGTCCCGCAGCCGGGTCAGGTAGGCGCCCTGCACCGGCCAGTCGATCGCCTCGAAGCGGCCGTCGGAGCCGACCGCCCAGACACCGGTACGGGTGGTGAGCAGCAGCCGGCCACCGTCCGGCAGCGCCGACACCACCACCTCCGGCGGCGGGTCGTGGACCGGCACCGGCTCCAGCCGACCCCAATCGGCCCGCATGACGAGCGGAAACTCACCCGGCAGGGGCACCGGCTCGCCGATCAGCCAGTAACCGCCCGACCGCGTTGTCTTTACGACGAACCGACGGATCCGCTCCGGATCCGCGACGGTGACCGCGTCGGTCCGCCACAGCCAGCGCACCCCGGGCCCACCGCCGCCGTCATCGTCGGTCGCCACCGGCGCGCCGAACGCCACGTGCAGCCGGCCGTCGTGCAGCCCGGCGACGGTCAGCTTGTCGCCGATGTACCCGACGGTCTGCACCACCGGGATCGGCGGCTGCTGCGCCAACGGGACCATGCCCTGCTCGGTCACCTCGACGACCCGCGCCACGGCGTCGGTCTGGCAGCACACCTGGTACGGCCCGTCCCAACTGGCGAACTCCGGCGGCATCGACCCGTCCGACCTGGCCGACCGGGTGAAGGTCACACCTCCGTCGAGCGACCGGTACCAGGCAGCGTCGGCGGACAACACCAGGCTGCCGTGGCCGACCAGCATCGAATGCTCCGCCGCCGCCGGATCCGGATGCTCCCGGTGCTGCCAGGACCGGCCGCCGTCGGCGGTCGCGTAGAGCAGCGACGGGCAACCCGCCGCAACCCCGACGGACGCCCGGGCGTTGCATCCGTGAAAGAAGGCGTACCCGTGGTCGGCGTCGTCGAACGCGATGAACGGGGCGTCGTAGCCGGCCGGCACCCGCATTGGGCGTACCTCGACGGCGGGCCCGCCGACAGGCACCGTCGCGTCGGTCGACGGGGCCGCGCGGTCTGGAGGTGGCCGGCGGATGTCGCCGATCGAACACCCGGTGAGGATCAGCACGGCCGACAGACTGACGGCCGCGACCGACCCGCCTACCCGACGTCGCATCCACCCTCTCCTTCCGTCCGCGCTCCACAGCCGCCCGGTCCGGCGACCACGCCTGGGCCGATTCGGCACCGCGTCCGCACCAGTCTGCCGGGACGCGGCGCGACCGGTCGGCCCGTGGCGGCGTAGCGTGGATGGGGTGCGCGCACGTGTGGAACAGGTCGACCTTCCCGGCATCGGGGTACGCCACGACCTGATGACCGAGTCAGGCCGACGCATCGGCGTGGTGAGTCACCGGTCAGGGCGTCGGGACCTCGTCCTCTACGACCGGGACGATCCGGACGCCTGTGACGCCGACATCCCGCTGACCGACGACGAGGCGGAGGCGCTCGCCGACATACTCGGCGCGTCGCTGATGCTCAGCCAACTCGCCGGGCTGCGCGACCAGGCCGCCGGGCTGCTCACCGAGCAGGTGCCGATCTCGGCCGGCTCGCCGTTCGTCGGCCGTACCCTCGGCGACACCAAGACGCGGACCCGCACCGGGGCGTCGATCGTGGCGGTGCTGCGCAACCGGGAGGTGCTGGCCTCCCCCGGGCCGGATTTCCGGTTCGCCGCCGGCGACGTGGTGGTGGTTGTCGGCACCCGGTCCGGGCTGGACGGCGTCGGCGGCATCCTCGCCAACGACGACCCGGCCGGCTGACCCCGCCATGCACGACAGCGCACTGCTGCTGATCGAACTCGGCGCGCTGCTGCTGCTCCTCGGTCTGCTCAGCCGCCTGTCCCGGCGCTACGGGCTGTCCCCGATCCCGCTCTACCTGCTCGCCGGGCTGCTGTTCGGTCACGGCGGCCTGCTCCCGCTGCACGACATCCAGGACTTCTTCGCCGTCGGGGCGGAGATCGGCGTGGTGCTGCTGCTGGTGATGCTCGGGCTGGAGTACTCGGCGAGCGAACTGGTTGGCAACCTGCGCCGGGCGGCCCCGGCCGGCCTGATCGACGCACTGCTCAACGCGGTGCCGGGGGTCGCGTTCGCCCTGCTGCTCGGCTGGGGGCCGACCGCCGCCGTGGTGCTCGGCGGGATCACCTGGATCTCGTCGTCCGGCGTGATCGCCAAGATGCTCGGCGACCTGGGCCGGCTGGGTAACCGGGAGACGCCGGTCATCCTGTCGATCCTGGTCGTCGAGGACCTGGCGATGGCGTTCTACCTGCCGGTGCTCAGCGCCGTGCTGATCGGCGCCGGGCTCGCCGCCGGCAGCGTCGCGGTCGCGGTAGCGGTCACCACGGTCACCGTCGTGCTGCTGGTCGCGGTCCGGTTCGGCCACCGGATCTCCGCTCTGCTGTCGGTACGCGACCCGGAGGCGCTGCTGCTCGGCGTACTCGGGTTGACCCTGCTGGTCGCCGGGATCGCCGCCGAACTGCAGGTCTCCGCGGCGGTCGGCGCGTTCCTGGTCGGCATCGCGCTGTCCGGGCCGGTGGCGCACAGCGCCACCGAACTGCTCACCCCGCTGCGGGACGTGTTCGCCGCGGTCTTCTTCGTCTTCTTCGGGCTGGTGACCGACCCCCGGGACATCCCGCCGGTGCTGCTGCCGGCCCTCGGGTTGGCGGTGGTGACGATGGGCACCAAGGTGCTGACCGGCTACCTGGCCGCCAAGCGGGCCGGCATCGCCGCTCCCGGTCGGTGGCGGGCCGGGCTGGCGCTGATGCCGCGTGGGGAGTTCTCCATCGTGATCGCCGGCCTGGCGGTCGCCAGCTCCGGTATCGAGCCCGCGCTCGCGCCGTTGGCCACCGCGTACGTGCTGATCACCGTGGTAACCGGACCGGTGCTGGCCCGGATTCCGGATTCCCGCTGGTTCAAGCATCGGCTGCGGGGGCGGCCCGCACCCCTAACGGCCAGCGGAGATCACGTGCCGGAAGCGGACCAACACGTACCGGCTTCGTGAATGGCACAACCAGGGACTTCCCCGATCACCCTCCGACACGCTACCGTGGCGCAGCAGTAGCTAGTGGTAGGCCCAGGGCCGGCTGTGTCCTGTCGGCCGCGAACGGGAGGGTCCCCGTTGAGCGTGCAAGAGTCGGCGTTCCGCGGCTTCGCCAACCCGGTGGACCCGGCGCCCGCCGAGCTACGCGCCTGGGCGTACCAGCCGGACTCGGTCCCGCTGCAGTCGATGCCCCAGGACTGGGATCTGCTCGTCTCCGGCGACCGGCTGATCACCACGCTGTTCGACCTGGCGATGGATCCGACCTGTCCGGCCCGCCGGTTCGCGCTGCACTGCCTCTACATCTACGCGGCGGACGGCATCCGGACCAACTTTCGCGCCCACCCGAAACGGCGGCTGCGCAAGCTGGTCGAGCAGGCCGAGCAGGACGGCGACGAGCTGATGTCGGTCTGGGCGCACAACACCCGGGTGCTGCTGGCCAAGCCGCAGCTGTTCGACTACCACGACTGGTGCGAGGGCGGCCTGGTCCGCAAGTCCCGCCGGCTCAGCTAGCGTCCGCGAGCCCCGCGACCGCCACCTGCATCGCCCGCTGCAGGCCGGCCAGCAGTTGGTCCTGGTCGACCAGGATCGCCCGCTCCGGCTCGGGCAGCTCGGCGAGGAGTTGCATCATCACCGCGACCAACGCGCCGACGAACGATCCGACCATCGCCGCGGCGGTGACCTCGTCGAGCTCGTCCGGGAAGGATTCGTGCAGCCCTCGGGCCAGCTCGGTCTGCCCGCTGAGCAGCAGCCGTAGCGCGTAGCCCTGCAGCGCCGGGCTGGCCAGGATCATCCGGACCCGGACCGGGGCCAGCCGGGCGAACAGCTGGTTCGAGAAGGTGCTGGTGGCGAAGATCCGTTGGGCGGTACGCAACAGTACGTCGGCCGGGCTTTCGCCGGGGTGCCGGACGCGGATCTCGGTCTGGGCCAGGCGCAGGCGTTCGGCGTTGTCCGCGAAGAGGACCTCTTCCTTGGTCCGGAAGTAGCTGAAGAAGGTCCGGGTGGAGACCTCGGCCGCGGCGGCGATCTCGGCGACGGTCGTCTCGTCGTAGCCCTTGCGGTCGAACAGGTCGGCCGCCGCTTCGATCAGTGCCGCCCGGGTGCGTTCCTTCTTGCGCTCCCGCAGGCCCGGTTCGGTCGGCATGGGAACACCTTACGCCGGAAGCCAACTTAACTTCACTTGTTGCAATTTTGCACTGACTGCAGCCATGCTGGTGGCATGGAACGCACGCTGGAACGACTCGGCCGGGCCTGCGCCGCCCGGCCCTGGCACGCCATCGCCGCCTGGTTGCTGGTCGCCGTCGCCCTCGTCGGCCTCGGCCAGCTCACCGGCGGCAGCTTCGTCAACGACTTCCGGGTGCCCGGCGCCGAGTCGCAACGCGCCGCCGACCTGATCCAGCGGCACCTTCCGGCGTACGGCGCGGACAGCGCCGAGATCGTCTGGCACGCCGCCGACGGCGACCTGCACGAGGCCGACCGCGCCGCCGCGATCACCGCCGCCATCGGCGCGATCCGTCAGCAGCCGTCCGTCGTCGACGCCGGCAACCCGTTGCCCGACGCCGTCGACCCCACCTCCGGTGGGCTGCTCAGCCCGGACGGTCGCACCGCCACCAGCACCGTCCGCTACGACCGGCACGCCGGCGAGCTCGGCCCGACGGCGTACCAGCGACTCGACGCGGCGGTCGAACCAGCCCGCGCCGCCGGCATCGACGTCGACTTCCGCGGCCTGGTCGTCGACGTGGCGTTCGAGCCGACCACCGGCAGCGCCGAACTCGTCGGCCTGACCGCCGCCGCCGTGGTGCTGCTGGTCTCCTTCGGCTCGGTGGTCGCGGCCGGACTGCCGATCCTGGTCGCCCTGGTCGGCCTCGCGGCCGGCACCGCGCTGGTGCTGATCGCCGCGGCGGCGGTGGACATCCCCAGCTCGGCACCGATCGTCGCGGTGATGCTCGGTCTGGGTGCCGGCATCGACTACGCGCTCTTCGTCGTCACCCGGTTCCGGGCGGCACTGGCCGACGGGACCACCGACCCGGTCACCGCCGCCGGCCGGGCCGCCGGCACCGCCGGGCACGCGGTGCTGTTCGCCGGCGGTACGGTCGTGGTGGCGATCCTCGGGCTGCTGTTCACCGGCATCCCGTTCGTCGGGGCGATGGGGCTGGCCGGCGCGCTGACCGTGACCGCGACGATGGCGGCGGCGCTGACCCTGCTACCGGCGGTCCTCGGGCTGCTCGGCGGCCGGGTCGACGCGGGTCGGCTCGGCCGACGCCCCCGCGACCCGGTCGCCGGATCCCGCTGGCCACGCTGGGGTCGGCACGTCGAGCGGCACCGGCTGGCGTACGCCGTCGGGGCGACGCTGCTGCTGTTCGTCGTCACCGCTCCGGTGCTCACGCTGCGGCTGGGCACCCCGGACGACGGCAACCAGCCGGCGCACTGGCCGCAGCGGCAGGCGTACGACCGGGTGGCCGCCGCTTTCGGACCGGGCTGGAACGGGCCGTTGGTGCTCGCCGTACCGGTCCCGGCGGCGCTGTCGGCGACGGAGGCGGCCGACGCGGCCGACGGTCTCGCCCGCCGACTCGCCGCGGACCCGGCGGTCGAACTGGTCACCCCGGCCCAGCTCAGCGCCGACGGTCGGGTCGCGCTGCTCACCGTGGTGCCCCGGTACGCGCCCCAGGACGAGCGGGTGGCCGACCTGGTACACCGGGTCAGGTCCGACGTCGGCCCGGCGGCGCTCGACGGGTACGGCACCGAGGTGCTGATCGCCGGCACCACCGCGTTCATGATCGACATCGCGGACGCGGTCGCCGACCGGCTGCCCTGGGTGGTGCTCGCGGTGATTCTCGCGGCCGGGCTGCTGCTGGTGGCGATGTTCCGGGCGCCGCTGATCGCGGTCAAGGCCGCCGTGCTGGCACTGCTGTCCATCGGCACCGCGTACGGCGTACTGGTGGTGGTCTTCCAGTGGGGGTGGGGTCTGGGGCTGATCGGTGTCGACCGCCCGGTGCCGATCATGTCCGTGGTGCCGATGCTGCTCTTCGCGGTGCTGTTCGGACTGTCGATGGACTACGAGGTGTTTCTGCTCTCCGCCGTCCGCGAGGAGTACCGCCGCAGCGGCGACGCGGGTGCGGCGGTGGTGGCCGGGCTGGCCGGCACCGGTCGGGTGATCACCGCCGCGTCGATGATCATGGCGGTGGTCTTCCTCAGCTTCGTGTGGATCGACGACACCCTGGTCAAGATGGTCGGCATCGGGCTGGCCACCGCCGTGGTCATCGACGCGACGGTGATCCGGGTGGTGCTCGCCCCGGCGGTGCTCAGCCTGCTCGGTCACCGCGCCTGGTGGCCGGGCCGCAGGGCCGGCTAGCCGGTCTGCCCGGAGCCGGGGCGGGCCGGCCGGTCTGCGCGCTGGGGCCGCCACACCACCAGCGCGGTCGAGGTGCGGCTGGTCGGCACCAGATCACGGCGCGGGTACGGACCGACCGACTCCAGCTCGGCGATCCGCTGGTACGCCTCGGCCAGCTCGGCGCGCAACCCGTCGACCTGCTGCTGCAGGTCGCCGACGAGTTGCTCCAGCCCGATGATCCGCTTGATGCCGGCCAGGTTGACGCCGTCGTCCTGGCTCAGCCGCTGGACCTCGCGCAGCAACACGACGTCCCGGACGCTGTACCGGCGACCGCCACCGGCCGCCCGGCCGGCCTGTACCAGGCCCAGCCGGTCGTACTGGCGCAGCGTCTGCGGATGCATGCCGGCCATCCGCGCCGCCACCGAGATGATCAGGACCTTGGCGTCGGAGGCGGCCTCGAACGTGATCAGCAGCTCCTCGTCCACCCCTCACTCACCTCCCGTCTGTCCCCCGCCGCGACCCGGCGGCCTGCTCCTCGTTGCGACGCAGCCGGGCGGCGAGCCGTTCCCGGTCGGCAGCGGGGGTGTGCTCCGCGAAGGTCCGCAGGGCGGCCTGTGCCGACTCGTCCACGGTAGCCGGAACGACGACCTCGACGGTCACCAGAAGATCACCGGTGGTGCCGTCCCGGCGGGGCACACCCTTGCCGCGCGCCCGCAAGGTACGCCCACTCGGCGTACCTGGTTGCACCCGCAAGGTCACCGCCCCGTCCATGGTCGGGACCCGCAGGTCGGTGCCGAGCACCGCCTCGGCGTAGGTGATCGGCACGATCAACGTGAGATCGTCGCCGGTCCGCCCGAACAGTTCGTCGTTGCGGACCTTGACCAGCACGAACAGGTCACCGGCCGGGCCGCCCCGGTCGCCCGGCTCGCCCCGCCCGGCCAGCCGGATCCGCTGGCCGTCGGCCACACCGGGTGGGAAGCGGACGTTCAAGGTCCGGGTCTTGGTCACCCCACCGGAGCCGTGACATTCCGGGCACTTCTCGTCGACGATCGTGCCCACCCCCTGGCAGTCACGGCACGGCTCGGAGAAGCTGAACGACCCCTGGTTGCGGGTGGTCAGCCCGGACCCGGCGCAGGTCGGGCAGGTCCTCGGCACCGAGCCCGGCTTGGCACCGTTGCCGTGGCAGGTGTCGCACACCCCGGGCGCCCGCAGGCTCAGCGGCAACGTCGTGCCGCGTACGGCGGCACCGAAGTCCAGCACCACCTCGGCCTCGACGTCGCGGCCACGGGCCGGTCCACGGGTGCGCATCCCGCCCCCGCCGCCGCCGGAGAAGATCGAGCTGAAGATGTCGGAGAATCCGGCCCCACCGAACCGCCGATCCCCGGCACCACCGGCGCCGGGGAACCCGCCGAACAGGTCGGCCGGGTCGAAGCCCGGCCCGCCGCCGCGCGCTCCCCGGCGGAACGCACCCGAGCCGAACAGCGAGCGCATCTCGTCGTACTCCTTGCGTCGCCGCTCGTCGGCGAGCACGTTGTACGCCTCCGACACCGCCTTGAACCGCTCCTCGAAGGCCGAGTTGCCGGGGTTGTGGTCGGGATGCAACTCGCGGGCCAGCTTGCGGTACGCCTTCTTGATCTCGTCGGCGGAGGCTGTCTTGGGCACCCCCAGCACGGCGTAGAAGTCCTTTTCCAGCCAGTCCTTGGAACTCACCCTGTCCTCCTCCTGTCCGTCACCGGACCCCGACCCTGACCGCCCTGGTGCCAAGTGGACAACCGGCCGACCACTGCGGGCCCGGCCCACGCGCGGCGGCCGGTACCGCGGTGCCGGCGGCGGGACGCGCTCCGCGTCCCGCCGCCGGCCGTGCTGTTCGCCGGTGGACCACCGGCGGCGGTCATTCCGGGTCTGCGACAGCGACCAGTGCCGCCCGCAGCAGCCGGTCCCCGAGCAGGTAGCCCCGCCGCATCACGTCGACGCAGGTGGGTTCGGTCACCTCGGCGGAGGTCAGGTGGGCAACCGCCTCGTGCTGGGTGGGATCGAACGGGTCGCCCTTCTCACCGAACGCGGTGAGCCCGAACTTGCCCAGCGCCGCTCCGAGTTGCTCGGCCACGGCGCCGAACGGGCCGACCAGGTCGCCGTGCTCCCGCGCCCGGTCCAGGTCGTCCAGGATCGGCAGCAGCGCGGCGAGAACCGCACCGGTGGCCTGATCTGCGGCGACCCCTTTGTCCCGCTCGACCCGCTTGCGATAGTTGGCGTACTCGGCGGTCACCCGCTGCAGGTCGCGGGTGCGTTCGTCGAGATCGGAGCGGAGCGCCTCCAGCTCGGCGCCGAGCGGACCGGAACCGGCCGCGCCCCCGGCCGCCGCCTCGGCGTCCGACTCCGGCACCTGCTCCACCACCTCGCCGGTCACCGGCTCACCGACCACCGGCTCGTCGACGACGGCGGTGTCCGACGAGTCGGGCTGAACGGCCCGGTCGGTGCCGGACCCGCTGCCGGTCGCGGACCCGCTGTCCGTCGCGGACCCGGTGCCGGTCGCGGCCCCGGTCGCGGCCCCGCCTACCGTCGCGGACCGGGTCGACTCGTCATTTTCGGTGTCGCTGGCGGCCGACCCGTCAGCGGACCTGTCGTCAGCTTTCCCGCTCACTGGCTCCTCCTCCGTGCCCGACCGGGCGTGCCGCCCGGTCGGACGATGGTCGGTGGGGGGTGCCGCACCCGTCGGCTCGGCTGCGGCGTGCCGCGCGGTCCGGGGCCGTGTCCCGGTCGGATCGATCCGGCGTTTGTCCCGGATCACCAGGCGGTCGGTGGTCTCACCGTCCGCCTGCCCGACCGGTGCCGAGCGGCGCCTCGGCGGGCCGGTGCCGGCCGGATCAGCGGCCCGTGACTTCTCCGTCATGTGGCTACCTCACTCCGTGCGGCAGTTCGAGGGAAGATCATCGCTGGTCCTCGGCCTCGACGAAGACTCACTTCTTGTCGTCCTCGATGATCTCCGCGTCGACCACGTCGTCCGGCCCGCCGGCGGCGCCACCCGACGCGGACGCCCCAGCGGTGCCCGGTCCGGCGGCACCCGGCCCGCTGGCACCCGGCCCGGCCTCGCCCGGCCCGCCGGCACCGCCCGGCTGACCCGGCTGCTCGGCCTGCTGGGCGTAGAGCTGCGAGCCGGCCTGCTGGGAAACCTGGGCCAGCTTCTCGTGCGCGGACTTGATCGCCTCGATGTCGCTACCGGCCAACGCGCCACGCAGTTCACCCAGCGCGTCGTTCATCTGGTCGCGGGAGTCCGACGGCAGCTTGTCGCCGCTCTCGGCGAGGAACTTCTCGGTCTGCCACTGCAGCTGCTCGGCCAGGTTGCGGGTCTCCGCCTCCTCGCGACGCCGCTTGTCCTCGTCGGCGTGGTCCTGCGCGTCGCGCATCATCCGCTCGATGTCGTCCTTCGGCAGCGCCGAGCCGCCGGTGATCGTCATCGACTGCTCCTTGCCGGTGCCCAGGTCCTTGGCGTTGACGTGGACGATGCCGTTCGCGTCGATGTCGAAGGCGACCTCGACCTGCGGCACGCCGCGCGGCGCCGGCGGGAGCCCGGTCAGCTCGAAGGTACCGAGCTTCTTGTTGTACGCGGCGATGTCCCGCTCACCCTGAAAGACCTGGATGAGCACTGACGGCTGGTTGTCGTCGGCCGTGGTGAACACTTCGGAGCGCTTGGTCGGGATGGTGGTGTTGCGCTCGATCAGCTTGGTGAAGATGCCGCCCTTGGTCTCGATGCCCAGGCTCAGCGGGGTCACGTCGAGCAGCAGGACGTCCTTGACCTCGCCCTTGAGCACACCGGCCTGCAGCGCGGCACCGACCGCGACCACCTCGTCCGGGTTGACGCCCTTGTTCGGCTCCCGGCCGGTCAGCTGCTTGACCAGGTCGGAGACGGCCGGCATCCGGGTGGACCCGCCGACCAGGATGACGTGGTCGACGTCGGCCAGCTTGACGCTGGCGTCCTTGATCGCCTGCTCGAACGGGCCCTTGCAGCGGTCCAGCAGGTCCTGGGTCATCCGCTGGAACTCGGCGCGGGTCAGCGTGACATCCAGGTGCAGCGGCGCCGACGGGGCACCGTCCGACCCGGCCGGGCCGGCGGTGATGTACGGCAGGTTGATGCTGGTCGTGGTGGCGGCGGACAGCTCGATCTTGGCCTTCTCCGCGGCTTCCCGCAGCCGCTGCATCGCCATCTTGTCCTGGGCGAGGTCCACGCCGTGCTGGCCGCGGAACGTCTTCACCAGGTGGTCGATGATCCGCTGGTCCCAGTCGTCACCACCGAGCAGGTTGTCACCGCTGGTCGACTTGACCTCGATCACGCCCTCGCCGAGCTCCAGCAGGGAGACGTCGAAGGTGCCGCCACCGAGGTCGAAGACCAGGACGGTCTGCTCCTTGGAGCCCTTGTCCAGGCCGTACGCCAGGGCCGCCGCGGTCGGCTCGTTGACGATCCGCAGCACGTTGAACCCGGCGATCTCGCCGGCTTCCTTGGTGGCCTGACGCTGCGCGTCGTTGAAGTACGCCGGGACGGTGATCACCGCGTCGGTGATCCGCTCACCGAGGTAGGCCTCGGCGTCCCGCTTGAGCTTCATCAGGGTACGGGCGGAGATCTCCTGCGGCGTGTACTTCTTGCCGTCGATGTCGACGGTCCAGTTGGTGCCGATCTCCCGCTTGACCGACCGGATCGTCCGGTCCGGGTTGGTCACCGCCTGCCGCTTGGCGACCTCGCCGACGAGCACCTCACCGTTGCGGGCGAACGCGACGATGGAAGGAGTGGTCCGGGAGCCCTCCGCGTTGGCGATGACGGTAGGCTCACCACCCTCCAGCACACTGACGCAGGAGTTCGTCGTGCCCAGGTCGATACCGACCGCACGTGCCATGGTCGCTTCCTCGCTTCGTTCGTAGAGCAGGTGCCGGGGCACCGCCCCGCCGTACACCCACCACAAGTTGAGTGGACTTGACTCAATACTGCCACGATCGCAGCCACCGTCAAGTCAGGTTGAGTCGGAGTCGCGCAACTCATGCTCCCACCAGCACCGATACCCCCTCGGACCCCGTCGCACACAGTGTCATCGGCAGCCACGCCGGGCCGGTTCAGGTTGTCTGGCATGCATTGATCAGGCACGCTTTACCCGTGACCACGCAGGGCGGACCGGCCGCGCCCAACCCCGGCGCACCCGCACTTCCCGCTGCGCTCAATCGACTACGCTCCGCAATCGCGGCGATGGCGTACCCCCTCGTGCTGCCCTCAGCCGAGGAGGGCCGCGAAGTCGGTGACGGCCTGATCGCTCAGCT
This sequence comes from Micromonospora sp. Llam0, assembly GCF_003751085.1. Lineage (NCBI taxonomy): Bacteria > Bacillati > Actinomycetota > Actinomycetes > Micromonosporales > Micromonosporaceae > Micromonospora > Micromonospora sp. Llam0. The sequence goes on from NZ_RJJY01000002.1 coordinate 1,863,233, forward strand.
GGACGACTATCTACTGCCCCGGCTCGCCCGACTCGACGCACCGCTGCTGGTGGTGGTCGGCGGCTCCACCGGCGCGGGCAAGTCGACCCTGGTCAACAGCATGGTCCGGGCCCGGGTCAGCGCCACCGGCGTACTGCGGCCCACCACCCGGTCCCCGGTGCTGGTCAGCCACCCGGCGGACGCCAGTTGGTTCCGGCAGGGCGAGCTGCTGCCCGGCCTGACCCGCACCGCCGGCCCCACCGACGCCCCGGACGCGCTGCAGCTCGTCGCCGCGCCGGCGCTACCCCCCGGGCTGGCCTTCCTCGACGCGCCGGACATCGACTCGGTGGTCGACGCCAACCGGGCGCTCGCCGTCCAACTGCTCGCCGCCGCCGACCTGTGGCTGTTCGTCACCACCGCCGCCCGGTACGCCGACGCGGTCCCCTGGCAACTGCTGCAGACCGCGCAGCTACGCGGGACCATGGTCGCGCTCACCCTGGACCGGGTGCCGACCGAGGCGGTCAACGAGATCACCGCGCATCTGCGGGAGATGCTCACCGACCACGACCTCGGCGACGTACCGATCTTCGTGGTGCCGGAGACGGTAGTCGGCGGCCAAGGGCTGCTGCCGGAGATCGCCGCCGCACCGCTGCGCGAATGGTTCGGCCAGCTCGCCGGGGACGCCGCCGCCCGCGCCGCGGTCATCCGGCAGTCCCTCGACGGGGCGCTGAGCGCGCTGGCACCGACCGTCGAAGGGCTGGCCTCCGCCGCCGACGACCAGCTCGACGCGGCCCGTACCCTGACCGACCGGGTCCGCGCCGCATACCGCAGCGCGAGCCGCAACGCCGAGCAGGCGGTGCAGGACGGCCGGCTGCTCCGCGGTGAAGTCCTCGGCCGCTGGCAGGACTTCGTCGGCACCGGCGAACTGTTCCGTTCACTGGAGGCCAGGGTGGGGCGGCTCCGCGACCGGGTGCGCAGCGCCGTCACCGGCCGGCCGGCACCCGCCAACCAGCTGCGGACCGCGATCGAGTCACAACTGGTGACCCTGATCAAGGGCGCGGCGACCGAGGCCGCCGACGCCGCGCACCTGGCCTGGCGGACCCACCCGGCCGGTGCCGCGCTACTCACCCCGGAGCTCGCCCAACCCTCCGCCGACCTGCCGGAGCGCGCCGAGCGACTGGTCCGCGACTGGCAACGCGACGTGCTCGAACTGGTCCGGGCCGAGGCCGGCGACAAACGGTTCGTCGCCCGCACCGCCGCGTACGCGGTGAACGCCACCGGGCTCGCCGTCATGATCGCTGTCTTCGCCTCGACCGCCTTCATCCCGACCGGGCTGGAGGTCGCCGCCGCCGGCGGCACCACCGTCGCCGCGCAGAAGGTCCTTGAGGCGATCTTCGGCGACCAGGCGATCCGCAACCTCGCCAACCGGTCCCGGGAGGGTCTGCTGCGCCGGATCCGGGCGCTGCTCGACGAGGAGGCCGGCCGCTACCTGCGGCTGATCGAAGCGGCCGGTGTCCCACCGGAGGCCGTCGACGCCACGGCCACCGCACCCGGCGACCGGCTGCGCGCTGCGGCCGTCGAGGTCGAGCAGGCCCGGGCTGCCGCCGGGTTGAGCGGCGGTACGCCGTACCGCTTGCCGGACACGCTGCCCGGCGCGACCGGACCGCTGCCGGGAGCGGTCGCGTGACCGGCTTCGTCGACCGGGTCCGGCACCTGGCCCGAAGGGACTCCCGGGTGGACGCCGACCTGCTGGTCGACCGGCTCGACGCGCTCGGGCGGTTCCTGCGCGCCGCCGACGGCCGGATTCCCGACGACCGGCTCGGAGCCGCCCACACCCTGGTCGAGCGGGCCGGGGCCCGGCTGGCGCTGTCCCGGGAGCACACCGTCGTGGCGCTGGCCGGCGCCACCGGCAGCGGCAAGTCCAGCATCTTCAACGCGCTGGCCGGGCGGGACCTCTCTCCGGTCGGCGTACGCCGGCCCACCACCGGGTACGCGCACGCGTGCGGGTGGGGGGCGGTCGACGGGGCGAGCGGGCTGCTGGACTGGGTCGGGGTCCTGCCCCGGCACCGGTTCGTCCGGGAAAGCGCCCTGGACGGCACCGACGAAGCCGGGCTGCACGGTCTGGTCCTGCTCGACCTGCCCGACTTCGACTCGGTCGAGTACGGACACCGGCTGGAGGTCGACCGGCTACTCGGCCTGGTCGACCTGGTGATCTGGGTGGTCGACCCGCAGAAGTACGCCGACCGGGTGATCCACCGCGGCTACCTGCGGGAGTTCCACCGCAACCGGGACGTCACCGTCGTGGTGCTCAACCACGCCGACCGACTGGACCGGACCGAGCTGCCCCGGCTGCTCGCCGACCTGCGCCGGCTGCTCGACTCCGACGGGCTCGACGGAGTCCCGCTGCTGGCCACCTCGGCACTGGTGCCGGCCGCGATGACCGAGCTGCGCCGGCTGTTGGAAGGCACGGTCACCGAGCGGCAGGCGGCGCTGCGTCGACTCTCCAGTGACCTGGACTCGGTCACCGACGGCCTGGCGGAGCTGGTCGGCCCGGCCGGCGAACGCGCCGAGGAGGAGATCAACCGTGGCACGGTGCGCCGGCTCAGCCTGGCGCTGGCGGCGGCGGCCGGGGTGCCGAGCGTGGTCGACGCCGTCGAGTCGGCGTACCGGCACCGGGCCGGGGCCGCGACCGGCTGGCCGCTCACCCGGGCCTGGCGCAGGCTGCGGCCGGATCCGCTGCTGCGGCTGCACCTGCTCGGCTCCCGCCGGGCCGGCGGGAGCGGCCCGGCCAATCAACCGACGTCGGTGACCGCAGCCGATCGCCCGGTGCCGCCGTCGCTGGCCGGGGCTGGTGGACCGGTGCCGGTCACCTCGTTGCCGGCACCGAGTGCCGCGCAGCGCGCCGCGGTCGATCTGGCCGTACGCGGCCTCGCCGAGCAGGCCGGCAGTCGGCTGCCGACCCCCTGGTCGGCGGCGGTCACCGCCGCCGCCCGGTCGCAGCGGGCCGAGCTGCCGGACGCTCTCGACCGGGCGGTCGGCGGCGCCGATCTGGGCCTGGACCGGCCGCCGATGTGGTGGCGGCTGGTCGGCACGGCGCAGTGGGCGGTCACCGCCACCGCCGCCGCCGGGCTCGGCTGGCTGCTGGTCGGCTTCGTCATCCGTACGCTGGGTCTGCCGGCCCTCGACTATCCGACGGTCGGTGTCCTGCCGGTGCCGACCGCGATGCTGCTCGGCGGCCTGCTCGGCGGGATTCTGCTCAGTCTGCTGATCCGGCCGGTGACCGGGTGGGCGGCACGGCGGGTCCGCAGACGGGCCGAGGACCGGCTGTACGACGTGGTGGCCGAGACGGCCCGCCGGCTGGTCGTCGCCCCGGTCCGGGCGGTCCTGCAGGCGCACGCTGACGCACGCGACGCGCTGGACCGCGCCCGGTCGTCCCACCGCTGACGACCCCGTCCAATCTCCCGATGGGAGCACGGCCCACCGGCTGGCTGGACGGGGCCAGAGTCCGCCCGCCCGGCGTACCCGACATGTGACGCACAGGTGATGCCACCCGCCCCGGCACGGCGTAGGGTCGATTCATGGCCACGCCTGAAACCCCCTACGAAGCGGTGCTCGCCGCCGCCCGTGACGTGACCAAGTTGGAGTGTGCACTCGACGCGGAGATGCTCGGCGCCGCCCTGCTCGGCAGCGTGTACGCGGTGGCGGAGACGGACCGCGCCGACGCGGTCCGAGAGTTCGTCGGCGGCTTCCTCGCCGCCACCACCCGCCGGCGCGCCGCCGCCGCGACCACCATCCGTACCGTCTTCGCCCGGCTGGTGCCGGAGGCGACGGGCGCCGCCGCGGTGAAGGTCGGCAAGACGGCGCCGCCCTGGTCGGACCGGTTGGGCCGGGTCCGGCTGACCGGCAGCTACGCGTACGGCGACGTGTACGGCGACCAGACCTCGTACCTGGCCACCTTCGCCTACGACGACGAGCTCGGCGGCCCCGAGCACGCGATGGTGGCGCTGGTCGACCACAACATCGGCATCACCAAGGACGTCTTCGTCGGTGGTCCGGCCGAGCGGGTCCTCGGTCAGGTCCGGCAGATGTGTGCCAACGACGAGCTGACCTGGTTCCGCGAGGAGGATCCCCGGGTCCTGCGCGGTGAGGTGAGCCGGCACCTGGCGATCACCGACGGGCTGGGCGAGTTGCCCGGCGAGGGGTCGCTCGCCACCGACCGGGCGTTGGTCGGCGCGCGGCTCGCCGTACTGCCCGCGCCGCTGCGGACCGTGGCACCGGCGCCGGACGACCCGCTGCCCGCCGACCGGCGGACCGTCCTGGTGCGGGAGTTCCTCGCGTCTGCCGAGGCCAAGCGGTTCGGGCTGGACGCGGCCGGCGACGCCGACCTGGCCTCGCTGCACTTCTGCCTGAGCCTGGTGCTCGACCACTCGGCAAGCCTGCTCGACCCCGACCCGATGCGCTGGAGCCCGGCGGTGGCCGGCATGTTCCTGCTCGACTGGGTGCACCGCCGGGCGGTGCTGGACATCGACGACGCGGCCATGCTGCCCGGCGTGGTCCGCGGCTGGTCCGCGTACGCCGGCCGGCAGCGCGGTCTACCGGCGGTGGCGTTCAGCCAGACGGACGCCGCGATCGCCGAGATGGTGCCGGAGTTCGTCCGCCTCTACACCACCGGGGAGCGCCGCAGCCCGGCCACGGCAGCGGTCGCCCAGCTTCTTGCCGAGGGTGTCGACCTCAACGATCCGCAGGCGCTGGATGCCTGGATCGAGGCCAACCGGCAACGACTCGCCGACGAGCAGGGCGGGTCCTGACGGGTCACCCCGGTTATCCGGCGTCCGATGGGTGCGGGCTGCAGGACGGATCCGGCGTCGGATCCGGATCGACGTCGGGGTCCGGCGACGGCGTCGGATCGGGGTCCGGCGACGGATCGATGTCGGGATCGATGTCCGGATCCACATCGGGGTCCGGGGACGGGTCGATGTCGGGATCGATGTCCGGGTCGATGTCCGGATCCACGTCCGGATTCGGCGTCGGTGTCGGCGTCGGATCGGGCTCCGGGTCGACGTCGGGGTCGACGTCGGTGACGGGCGGCGGGTCGTCAGGGTCCGGCGAATCGTCCGGAGTGTCGGACGGTGGCTGTTCGGACCCCGGGTCGCTGGGGGTCGTCGGTGCCGGACCATCGGAGTCCGCCGGTGCGCCCGGGGCCGACCGGTCACGATCCGACGACCCGCTCCCGCTGTCGCGCGTCGTGCTGGTGGAAAATCCGTCCCGGCCGCCGGCACGACGGTCCGTCGACGTGTCCTGGTCCGTACCGTCCCCGCCGGTCGGCTCGACCGGCCCGGACGGGGTCGGGTGCGGCAGCGGATGCACGATGATCGGTCCGCCGCCCGGCTGACCGATCAGCGGCAGCACCGTGGCGGGGCCGCCTCCGGCCACCGTCGCCGAGCCCGCGCCGAGCGTCGCCAGCAGCGGCAACGAGGCGGTCAGCACCAGCAACGCCACGATCAACGGGAACCGCCGGGCAGGTCCGTCCACCCCGGTGGGCCGGGCCACGCGATCCTGCGGCAGCAGCACGGCTCGTCTCCTCATCGGTATGGCCTCCGGTCGATCCACGGTCCCACAGATCACCGGCTCTGGATACATCGTGAAGCAGTGACAGAAGGTTTTCCAGTTCAATACATCGTGTTATCAGAACCGGACGGATGAGTCACACTCGGCCGAACGCAGCGCGAGGCTACAAGTTCCGCGCAACGCGGACATCGCACCTGCATGCCCGGACCGACCTATGACACCCCTCACCTCCAATGCGAATATGGACCGGACGGCACCGCAGCCGCTGCCTCCGCCTCTACCGCGGCGGGCACGACTCGATGACGTCCCTCCCGGACCGGGTCCAGCCAGAACCCGGCCCGTGCCGCGCGGCAACCCTGACCCGGGCCAGGCGCGGTGAGAGGACCTGTACCGGCAGCAGCCGGCAGCAGGACGAGCTGCGCGGTCGGGACACCCCCGCTGCCACGCACGAACGATGGGAGAGACGGATGGCGAAAGGCGAGCGCGGGACAGCGACCCGCGCCAGACCGGCCACGGCTCGACGGCGCGTCACCAAGAACGCCGCCGATCCGGAGTTGGTGCAACTGCTGACTCCGGACGGCGAACGGATCGACCGGGTGACCGGCCCCGACGGCACGCAGTACACGGTCGACTTCACCGACGCCGAGTACCGTGCCCTCTACCGGGACCTCGTCGTGGTGCGGAAACTCGACGCCGAGGCGACCGCCCTGCAGCGCCAGGGTGAGCTGGGCATCTGGGCGAGCCTGCTCGGTCAGGAGGCCGCACAGGTCGGTTCCGGGCGGGCGCTGCGCGAGCAGGACATGGCCTTCCCCACCTACCGCGAACACGGCGTTCTCTACTGCCGCGGCATCGACCCGATCATGCCGCTGGGGCTGTTCCGCGGCGTCGACCAGGGTGGCTGGGACCCGAACGAGTTCAAGTTCAACATGTACACGATCGTGATCGGTGCCCAGACGCTGCACGCCACCGGCTACGCCATGGGCATCACCATGGACGGCAAGGTCGGCGGCGACGACGGCGAGGCGGTCATCGCGTACTTCGGCGACGGAGCGTCGGCGCAGGGCGACGTCAACGAAGCCTTCGTCTGGTCCAGTGTCTTCAACGCGCCGATCGTCTTCTTCTGTCAGAACAACCAGTACGCCATCTCCGAACCCCTCGAACGGCAGACCAGGATCCCGCTCTACCAGCGGTCGTCCGGCTTCGGCTTCCCGGGCGTACGGGTGGACGGCAACGACGTGCTGGCCAGCTACGCGGTGACCCGGACCGCGCTGGACAACGCCCGGCACGGGCAGGGCCCGACGCTGATCGAGGCGTACACGTACCGGATGGGGGCGCACACCACCTCCGACGACCCGACCCGGTACCGGATCGCCAGCGAGGTGGAGGCGTGGCAGGCCAAGGACCCGATCGCCCGGGTCCGCGCCTTCCTGGAGAAGCAGCAGATCGCCGATGCCGACTTCTTCGCCGAGGTCGACGCACAGGCCAAGCGGGACGCGGTGCACCTGCGGGAGCGGGTGCTGAGCATGCCCGACCCGCAGCCCGGCGCGCTCTTCGATCACGTGTACGCGCACGGCTCACCGCTGCTCGACACCGAGCGGGCCCAGTTCGAGCGGTACCTGGCGTCGTTCGAGGAAGGGTCGCACTGATGGCTGAGACACTCACTCTCGGCAAGGCGCTCAACGCCGGGCTGCGCAGGGCACTCGACAGCGACAGCAAGGTCGTCCTGATGGGCGAGGACGTCGGCAAGCTCGGCGGCGTCTTCCGGATCACCGATGGGCTGCAGAAGGACTTCGGCGAGGACCGGGTGATCGACACCCCGCTGGCCGAGTCCGGGATCATCGGCACCGCCGTCGGTCTGGCCATCCGTGGCTTCCGTCCGATCTGCGAGATCCAGTTCGACGGCTTCGTCTACCCGGCGTACGACCAGATCGTGTCCCAGGTGGCCAAGATGCACTACCGGTCGCAGGGCAAGGTGAAGCTGCCGATCGTGATCCGGATCCCGTTCGGCGGCGGTATCGGCGCGGTGGAGCACCACTCCGAGTCGCCGGAAGCGTACTTCTCGCACACCGCTGGGCTGAAGGTCGTCGCCTGCTCCAACCCGCAGGACGCCTACACGATGATCCAGCAGGCGGTGCTCTCCGACGACCCGATCATCTTCCTGGAGCCGAAGCGGCGGTACTGGGAGAAGGCGCCGGTCGAGCTGGAGGCGCCACCGGGTACGGCGTACCCGCTGCATGCCGCCCGCACCGTGCGGCCCGGCAGCGACGCGACGGTCCTCGCGTACGGGCCGATGGTGCGCACCGCTCTGGACGCGGCGACCGCCGCCGCCGAGGAGGGCCGCGAACTCGAGGTGATCGATTTGCGGTCGCTGTCCCCGCTGGACCTGGCCGGCACGTACGAGTCGGTCCGGCGGACCGGACGTTGCGTGGTGGTGCACGAGGCGCCGACGAATCTCGGTCTCGGTGCCGAGATCGCCGCCCGGATCACCGAGGAGTGCTTCTACTCCCTGGAGGCGCCGGTACTGCGGGTGGGCGGCTTCAACACGCCGTACCCGGCTGCCCGCCTGGAGGAGGAGTACCTGCCGGACCTGGACCGGGTACTCGACGCCGTCGACCGCGCGTTCGGTTGGTGAGCGCCGATGTCTCGGATCAAACAGTTCGACCTGCCCGATCTCGGCGAAGGCCTCACCGAGGGAGAAATCCTCAAGTGGCTCGTCCAGGTCGGCGACGTCATCGAGCTGAACCAGCCGATCGTCGAGGTGGAGACCGCGAAGGCCGCGGTGGAGATCCCCGCCAAATGGGGTGGGCAGGTGCAGGCCATCTTCCATCCGGAAGGCGCCACGGTCGAGGTCGGCACGGCGATCATCGCGATCGACACCGAGCCGGCCGCACCCGGCGCTGAACCGACCGGGCCGGCGCCGGCGCCGGCGCCGGCCCGACCCGAAGCGCCGCAGCCGGAGATCCCGCCGCCCGGTGGGGCGATCGAGCCAGGCATGATCGGCGGGCCGGCCCCCGGTGGTCGGACCGCCGTGCTGGTCGGCTACGGCCCGCGGACCACGGCGGCCAAGCGCCGGCCGCGCCGCACCACGGGCGAACTGGCCCAGCCCGCCGAACCGGTGCCGGCCGGACCTGGTCCGGCCGAGCCGGTGGCGAAAGCGCTGGCCAAGCCGCCGGTGCGCAAACTCGCCCGGGACCTCGGTGTCGACCTGGCCGGGCTGCCCGGCAGCGGTCCGCTCGGCTCGGTGACCCGGGACGACGTGCTCCGGGCCAGCGAGCAGGCCGGGTCGGCGCAGGCCGGGTCGGTCGCACCGCTGTCCGGCTCCGACCGCGAACAGCGGATCCCGGTCAAAGGGGTACGCAGGTTGACTGCGGAGAACATGGTCGCGTCGGCGTTCACCGCGCCGCACGTCACCGAGTTCCTCACCGTCGACCTGACCAGATCGGTGAAGGCACTGGACCGAATCCGGAGCCAGCCCGGCTGGCAGGGGATCAAGGTCTCGCCGTTGCTGATGGTGGCTCGGGCGATGCTGCTGGCGGCACGCCGGCACCCGTTGGTGAACTCCACCTGGGCCGGCGACGAGATCGTGGTCAAGGAGTACGTGAATCTCGGCATCGCGGCGGCGACCGAGCGGGGCCTGATCGTGCCGAACATCAAGGACGCTGGGCGGCTGACCACTCGGGAACTCGCCGAGGCGATGGCCGACCTGGTTCGGACCGCGAAGGCGGGGCGGACCGCGCCGGCCGACATGGCCGGCGGCACGATGACCGTGACCAACGTCGGGGTGTTCGGAGTGGACAGTGGCACTCCGATCCTCCCGCCGGGCGAGGCGGCGGTCCTCGCGATCGGCACGATCCGCAAGGCACCCTGGGTACACAAGGAGAAGGTTCGGATACGCCAGGTAGCGACCCTGGCGCTGTCGTTCGACCATCGGATCATCGACGGCGAACTCGGCTCCGCCTTCCTGCGCGACGTCGGAGCGTTCCTGACCGACCCGGAGGCGGCGCTGCTCGCCTGGACCTGATCAACCGACACTCGACGCGACTACGAACGGCGTCGCCACCGTCACTGGTGGCGACGCCGTTCCTCGTATGGTCCTAATTATCCTCGGGCCAAACCCGGGTAGATCATGGATTCTTAGGCAAGTGGCGACTCTCACCTAAGAATCATTGGCAACCGAGAGCTTGGCGCGCTTCACTTGAGTTGACCGCCGAAGCGGTCGACAGAAGATCCACAGGAGAGAGCACCATGTCCATGATCGATCGCATCCGCCGCCACCGGGAAGCCAGCCGACGGACCCGGGCACTGGAGCGGGCGCTGCGCTCCACCGACTCGGCCGCCGTACGCGACGAGATCCGCGCCATCGCACAGCGCTACCACAGCTGAACGGACCGCCGTCACGGTCCGCTGTCCCGCGACACCTCCGCCACTTCGACGGCACCAGGATTCCTCCGTTGCGGGATCGCCCGGTACGGTGGGCTCGGTCGCCGTCAGGTCGATCCGGCGCGCTGGAGACCAGAACCGGTCGGCAGCCGCCGGACGGCCAGCCGGCACACCCAGGCTGGTAGTGCAGACAGCCAGCCGGGCCCGCCTGGCCACGGTGGCAGCAGAGCCACCGCAGGTCGGGTGAGCCCGCCCGGCCGGTCCACCGGTGTCCCTGGTCGACCGACCAGCCAGGTCGGCGGCACCGGCGCGGCTGACATGTCATGGAGGAGGCGCACATGACGTCCGAGGGCACGCAGCATCCCGGCCAGGAGCCGGAGGAGGCGGGTGTCGGCGGACCCGCGCCATACGGCAGCAGCCAGCCGCAACGCGGCGCGGCACCCGATCCCGGCGACCCAGGTGCCGGACACCAGTCCGAGCAGTGGGCACCGGCCGGTGGCGGTTGGCGGACCGGATTCGGCGACCATCCGGGCGGCGCTGGCTACCCGGCGCCGCCGCCCTACCCCGCCCCACCCGGCATTCCGGCACCCGGCATTCCGCCGGCCGAGCCCTGGTCGCCCCAGCAAGCCTGGCGGACCGACCCGGAGCGGCCCGTGACGCCGGCTCCCGCGCCGCCACCCCCCGCCGTGCCGCCGGCTGCCGCAGGGTTCGGCGAACTGCCACAGCGTCAGCCGGAGCCGCAACAGCAACCCGAGCCGTTCCGCCGACCGGATGCGCAACAGCAACCCGAGCCGCCGGAACCACCGCGATTCGCTCCGGGGCCGCCGTCGGAGTCGCCACGGCCCGGCGGGGCGCTACCGTTCTCACCGTCCGGCCCGACGCCACTGCCGCCCCAGGAGACCCGGGTGCCCGGTGCGTCACTGGCGGCCGCCCTCGGCGGCGCCCCGATGCCGCCCGATCCGCTGCAGGCTCCGCACGTTCCGCCGCAGCAGGCCCCGCACGTACAGCAGCAGGCTCCGCCCGTACCGCCGCAGCAGGCTCCGCCCGTACCGCAACAACGTGGTCCGTACCCTGACCCGGCACTTGCCGACGCCCGCCCGGGCTTTCCCGGGTCCGGGCAACCAGGCGGCGAAGCCGGCGGCCCGGAGCCAGCCGCCGGACCGCCGGTACCGGCTGGTCCTGGGGTCGAGCAGCACCGTCCGGCGGCCGCGACAGCCGGCAGCACCGGCCGAGCGGTGACCGCCACCGCGGCCGTGCCCAGCACCAGCCGAGTCGCCCCGCCGACGGACCCGTCGGCGCTGCCCACCGGTCGGGCGCCGGCCCAACCCCGCGTCTACGGCCGGCCGGCCGGTGGTGCCGCACCAGCCGCCGAGCAGCACCCCGAACAGTTCGGCCAGCGGCCCCAGCAGCCCGGCCAGAACGGCGTTCCGTTCGCACCACCCGGCTCGCCGGTCCCCATGCCGGAGCACAATCCCGGGCTGCCTCCGCTGACACCGCGCCGTCCCGGCCAGGTCGCACCGCCGTTCGGTGCCCGACCGACGCCGGACGGGGCACCGGACGGCCCCGGTCCCGACGCTGCTGCGCTCGCGCTGCCACACCTGAGCACCGGGGCGCACATCCAGCCCAGCTCACCGCCGGAGCCGGTGCACGGATACCGACCGGCCGGTGCGCCGCCGTACGGTGATCTCGTCGACTCCGGCAACGCCGGGGCGGGTCACTGGAACCGTCCCGACACGGCTGGCCGGCAGCACCCGCCCGGCCCCGGCCAGCAAGGAGCGGCACCGGCCGCCGACGGCGCACCGCCGGCCGGCCAGTGGGAGCCGTCCGATCCGGAACAGAACCGGTTCGACGCGTTCCGGCCGGATGCGGCAGAACCGGCCGCTGAGGAGGCCAAAGCGGAGCCGGCCCCCCAGGTCCGCAACGGACGGGTACTCGTCGCGGTCTTCGTCGCAGCCGTGCTGCTGGTGGGAATCCCGATGTCACTGGTCTGGCTCATCACCCGGCCCGGGGAGCAGCCGTTCAATCCGGCCGTCGGCGACTGTGTGAAGCAGTCGGGCAACACCGCCGCACCGGCCAACTGCGCCGAGCCGGGCGTGTACCAGGTCATCGCCAAGGTCGATCAGCTCGAGCAGTGCGACGACCCGACCGCCCCGCACATCGAGATCCCGGCGGACTCGGGCCGGGCCCAGGTCCTCTGCCTGCAGGCGGCCGCGACCGAACCGGACCCGCAGAGCAGTGCCGACGCCGGCGAGGAAGCCACCGAGTGACCGCACCCCGCGTCCGGGCACCCGAACTGAACGGTCGACAGTGGCTGAACACCGACGGCCGTGAACTCGGCCTACGGGATCTGCGTGGGCGGATCGTCCTGTTGGACTTCTGGACCTTCTGCTGCGTCAACTGTCTGCACGTGCTCGACGAACTGCGACCGCTGGAGGGGAAGTACGCCGACGTCCTGGTGGTGATCGGGGTGCACTCGCCGAAGTTCGCCCACGAACGGAATCCGGCGGCGGTGGCGGCCGCAGTGGAGCGGTACGGGGTGAGCCACCCGGTGCTCGACGACCCGGAGCTGGACATGTGGCAGCAGTACGCCGCACGGGCCTGGCCGACCCTGGTACTGGTCGACCCGGAGGGCTACGTCGTCGCCACCATGGCCGGCGAAGGACACGCCGACGGTCTGGCCAGGGAGATCGACCAGCTGATCCGAACGCACGAGGCGAAGGGCACGCTGCGCCGGGGCGACGGCCCGTACCTGCCGCCGACGCCGGCCGACACCACCCTGCGCTTCCCCGGCAAGGCGGTGGCGTTCGACGACGGCGCTCTGCTGGTCTCCGACTCGGCCCGGCATCAGCTGGTGGAGCTCGAACCGGACGGTGAGACCGTCCGTCGTCGGATCGGCACCGGCGAGCGCGGCCGTGCCGACGGATCCGCCCGGTCCGCGACGTTCAGCGAACCGCAGGGGCTGCTCCGGCTACCGGCCGACGTCGCCGCCGTGGCCGGGTACGACATCGTGGTCGCGGACACCGTCAACCATCTGCTGCGTGGCCTGCGGTACGCCACCGGGGAGGTACACACGGTTGCCGGCTCCGGCCGCCAGTGGCGCTCGACGGTGGACTACCACCCGCACGACGCCCGCGCCGTCGACCTCTCCTCGCCCTGGGACCTGGCCTGGTACGACGGCAAGGTGATCGTCGCCATGGCCGGCATCCACCAGCTCTGGTGGTTCGACCCGGTGACCCGCACCGCCGGCATGTACGCCGGCACCACCGTGGAGTCGCTGCGCGACGGCCCGATCCCGGACGTCTGGCTGGCTCAGCCGTCCGGCCTCGCCACCAGCGTCGACGGCCACCAGCTGTGGATCGCCGACAGCGAGACCAGTGCGCTGCGCCGGCTCGCCGACGGTGAGCTGCGTACCGTCGTCGGGCAGGGCCTGTTCGACTTCGGCCAGGTCGACGGGGCGGCGACCGACGCGCTGCTGCAGCACCCGCTCGGTGTGTGCGCACTCGCGGACGGCTCGGTGCTGGTGGCGGACACCTACAACGGCGCGGTCCGCCGCTACGACCCGGCCACCGACCGGGTGTCCACGGTGACCGACGGTCTGGCGGAGCCGAGTGACGTACTGGTGACCGCGGACGGCACCGTGTGGGTGGTGGAGTCGGCGGCGCACCGGCTCACCCGGCTGGCCCCGGGTGCCCTGTCGGCGGCCGGCGCCACGGTCGTCGGTGCCCGGCGCCGCACCGAGCGTCCGCCGACGCTGATCGCACCGGGTGAACTGTCGCTCGAGGTGGTGTTCACTCCGGCGCCCGGCCAGAAGCTGGATGCCAGTTTCGGCCCGGCGACCCGGCTGGAGGTCTCGGCCGACCCACCGGAACTGCTGCTCGACGGGGCAGGCAGCGACACCGGGCTGACCCGGCGGCTGGTCGTCGACCCGACGGTGGCCGCCGGCGTGTTGCAGGTGGTCGCCCAGGCGGCGACCTGCGACGCGGACACCGAGCACGCCGCCTGCCACCTGACCCGGCAGGACTGGGGAGTGCCGGTACGGATCGACCCGGCCGGGGCTGGTCGGTTGCCGCTGATCCTGCGCGGAGTCGACGCACACTGACCGCTGACCGTTACCGCTGCCGGCTGGCCGGCAGTCAGACGAAGGCGGCGAGGCGCTGACCGTCCGCGCGCAGTGCGGCGCGAATCCGTCCGGCCAACTCGACCGCGCCGGGAGTGTCACCGTGCAGGCAGATCGACTCGACCGGACAGGCAACGGTGCTGCCGTCGGTGGCGGCGACACTGTGCTGCCGGGCCAGGGACACCGCCTGCCCGACGACCCTGTCCGGGTCGCCGAGCAGCGCGCCCGGGTCCGATCGGGGTACCAGCCGACCGTCGGGCAGGTAGCCACGGTCGGCGAAACCCTCGGCGACGGCCCGCAGCCCGGCACCGGCGGCGAGCTGTCCGAGGACCGAGCCCGGCAGGCAGAGGACCGGCAGCGCGGGGTCGTAGTCGACCACCGCGGCGACGACGGCGGCGGCCTGCGCCTCATCCACGCAGGCCGTGTTGTACAGCGCGCCGTGCGGCTTGACGTAGCGGACCCGGGTCCCGGCCACCCGACAGAAGCCGTCCAGCGCGGCGATCTGGTAGAGCACGTCGTCGCGCAACTCGTCAAAGCGGTAGTCGATCCGCCGCCGCCCGAAGCCGGCCAGGTCGCGGTAGCCGACCTGGGCTCCGACGGCGACGGCCCGCTCGGCGGCGGCCGTGCAGATACGGCGCATCGTCACCGGGTCGCCGGCGTGGAAACCGCAGGCGACGTTCGCGGAGGTCACCACGTCCAGCAACGCCTCGTCGTCGCCGAGACGCCAGACGCCGAAGCCCTCACCGAGGTCCGCGTTGAGATCCATGGAACCGCACAGTAGTACCGGGCCGCGCCTGGGCCAGCGGGGTGACGTCGTCGACGACACCGACCACCGGGTATCCGCCGGTGGTCGGATGGTCGGCGAGGAAGACCAGTGGCTGTCCGTCGGCGGGCACCTGGACCGCGCCGAGCACCAACCCTTCACTGGGTAGTTCGTCGCGCACGGTCCGTGTCAACGGAGCGCCGGTCAGTCGGACACCGATCCGGTTGCTCAGCGGGCTGACCTCGTACCCGGTGGTGAGCAGCCGCTGGACCGCCTCCTCGGTGAACCAGTCCGCCCGTGGCCCGAGCCGGACGGTGAGCCGGACCGGGACGGCCGGCGCGGACCAGGGCACCGCGTCGGCTGTGGCTCGGACCAATGCCGCTGGCGGCGGTGCGGTGCCGACCGGCAGTACGTCGCCGTCGCGTACGGTCGGCGGTCCGATGCCGGCGAGCGTGTCGGTGGACCGGCTACCGAGCACCGCCGGTACGGCGATCCCGCCGGCGACCGCGAGATAGCTGCGGACGCCGTACCGGGCCGGGCCGACCTCGACCACGGCATCCGGCGGCACCGGCGTCGAGGTGAGGAAGCCACCGGACCGGCCGGCGATCCGGACCGTTGCCGGCGCCCCGGCGAGTGCGACCCAGCCGCCGGTACGCAACCGCAGCGTGCAGCCGGTCAGGGTGATCTCCAGGCCGGCGGCGTCGGGCGGGTTGCCGACCAGCCGGTTGGCCAGCGCCAACGCCGGCTGGTCGAGCGCACCGGCCCGGGGTACGCCCAGGTGCGCCCAGCCGTACCGGCCGCGGTCCTGCACGGTGGTGAGCGCGCCGGCCCGGATCACCTCGATCATCGGTCCGTCCCGGTCCCGGCCGGTGCCTGCGGTATGGCCGGCCCGGTTGCGGTCAGCCGGACCCTGGTGCCGGGGGCCAGCGTCGCGGGCGGCTCCCGGTCCAGGTCGAACAGCACCAGGTGGGTACGCCCGACCAACTGCCAGCCGCCGGGCGACGCGGTCGGGTAGATGCCGGCGTATTCACCGGCCAGGGCCACCGAGCCGGCCGGGACGGCGGGGCGGGGCGTGGCCCGGCGGGACACGCTCCACCGCCTGGGCAGGCCGGTCAGGTATCCGAAGCCGGGCGCGAAGCCGCAGAACGCCACGGTGAACTCGATCCGGGTCAGCCGGTCCACGACGTCGGCCACGGCGATGCCCCACTGCCCGGCGACGTCGGCCAGGTCTGGGCCGTCGAACCGGACCGGTACGGTGATCCGCCGTCCGGTGTCGGCGACCGCCTCGGCCGCCGCCGGTCGCCAGCCGGCGAGTTGGCTGGCGGTCAGCGCGGGGTCCGGCAGGCCGTCGAGCAGGATGGTCCGGGCTCCGGGGACGATCTCGGCCGCCCGCAGTTCGCCGCGTTCGCGGCGCCGGCTCAGCTCGGCGCGCCAAGCGTCGACAGGGCCGGGTTCGCCGTCCCCGGGTGGCACGGCGCCAGCCGGTGCCGCCCATTCGAGCAGTAGCGCGTGCCGGCCGACCGGGTAGATCCGCATGGGTCCATTGTCGGCCGCCGGGCGTCAGGTGGACGTGAGGCGGACGTGAGGTGATTCACTACCAGCGGGTAACCTACGGTGCCGTAGCCTTGTCTGGTGACCACCGAAGCGCCCCTTCGCCTCAAGCCGGTCGACATCGGCAAACCCCGGATGCGCGGCTGGCTGCACACGTACGCATTCTTCGTGGCCCTGGTCAGCGGCATCGTGCTCTGCGCGCTGGCCGCCACCCGACCCGGCTGGACCGCGCTGGTCAGCTGCGTCGTCTACAGCCTGACCGTGTGTGGCCTGTTCGGCACCAGCGCGCTCTATCACCGCCGGGTCTGGTCGGAACGGGCGTACCAGATCATGCGCCGCCTAGATCATTCGATGATCTTCATCTTCATCGCCGGCACCTACACACCGTTCTGCCTGCTCCTGCTACCCGGGCGCAGCGCCGTGACCCTGCTGACCGTGGTCTGGGTCGGCGCGCTGGCCGGGGTGGCGATGAAGCTGATCTGGCCGCATCTGCCGCGCTGGGCCGGCGCCCCGCTCTACATCGCCCTCGGCTGGGTCGCGGTGGTGGTACTACCCGACATCCTGCACCGCGGTGGGGTCACCGCGCTGGTACTGCTGACCGTCGGCGGCGCGGTCTACAGCGTGGGGGCGATCTTCTATGCGCTGCGCCGCCCCAACCCGTGGCCCACCGTCTTCGGCCACCACGAGTTCTTCCACGCCTGCACCCTCGTCGCCGCGCTGTGCCATCACATCGCGATCTACTTCGCGCTCTACGCCTGACCCGCCACCACCCCGACGGGGACCGCCCGGTTCGGGATCGTCGGCGATCCTGTTCCGTCGGGGGGTGGCGGTCTGTTCGAGGTCCGGATCACCGCCGCACCGGGCCGCCCGGGCCACGCACCTCCCGGTACTGCTCCTCCACGACCCGGTCCGACTCGACCGGGGCAGCCGGCGCCGGCTCGTCCTGCGCGGTCCGGGACACCACCGTACGGCGGCGGCTCTGCCAGAACCACAACGTCAGGGCCAGCCCGAACACGCCAGCCACCATCAACACCCAGCCGACCGTGGTCAGATCGAGAAAGCCCAGTTCGGCCTCGACCGCGAAGGCCAGGATGGCGCCCAGGGCGATGAGGAAGATGCTTCCGCCGATGCCCACTTCGTACCTCCTTGGCTGTTGCCGGCACCGTCGTGCCGGCCGGATGCCGCTTGTGAGGTAGCGGCGGGCACGGATGTACCCAGGCGCTTGTGAACTCAATCAGGCAAGCTGAACCGATGACCCGACGCAGCATCGTGCTGCTCCGGCACGCGAAGGCGGAGCAGCCCGAACAGATGGCAGACGAGCAACGCGGGCTCACCCCGCGCGGACACTCGGACGCGGCGCACGCCGGGCAGTGGCTGGCCGAACACCAGCTCTGGCCGCAGCTGGTGCTCTGCTCGCCGGCCCGGCGTACCCGGCAGACCTGGCAGCAGGTATCGGCGGCGGGTCCGCCGGCACCCGCCCGCTTCGAACCCCGGTTGTACGGTGGGACCGCTGTCGACCTGCTCGGCCTGGTGCGGCAGTTGGACGACTCGGTGTCCCGGGTGCTGATCGTCGGGCACAACCCGACGGTTTCCTACGCCTCGGCGCTGCTCGACCCGGTCGGTGCCAGCGACAGCGGACTGCGGACCTGTGGGATCGCCGTTCACGAGTTCACCGGCGAGTGGACGGCGTGTGGGCCGCAGGCGGCACCTGCGACCCACACGTACACCGCCCGGGCGGCCCGAACCAGCTGACCGCGCAGCGCGGTCAGTTGGGCGGCTGCGGCGGTTCGGCCGGCGGCGGCACCATCTGCGCCGGATGGGCCAGTTTGTTCTCCTCGACGATGACCGTCCGGGCCCGGCGGCGACGATCGTTCCAGAACCAGAGCACGGTGAGCAGGATCGCCAACCCGGCCAGGATCAGCACCCAGCCCACGGCCCGCACGTCCAGCCACCAGACGTCGGCCCGGACGGCGTACGCCAGGATGGCGCCGATTGCGATGAGGAAGATTCCACTGCCGATACCCATGCGTGCACTCCTTGTGCGGTTGCTACAAGTTGTGCGGTCGCCTGCTGATCTACCCGCCGGGGAGGGCCCGAAACGGTGGCGGCGGAACCTCCGGTCAGCTACTCAGAAGGCGTCCTCGGGTAGGTCCATCAGGTCGAGTCCGGTTCCGGCGATGATCCGACGGTCGGCACCGATCCGGGGCAGCACCTCGCTGGCGAAGAACCGGGCGGCGGCCACCTTGCCCTGGTAGAAGCTCTGGTCGGCGTCGGATACCCCGTCGCCGCCCAACGCGGTCAGGGCGACCTCGGCCTGCCGCTGCAACAGCCAGGCGATCACCACGTCGCCGAGCGCGAGCAGCAGTCGCCGGCTGCTCAGACCGACCTTGTACAGCGAGCGCGGCTCGCCGCTCTGCACCTCACCGAGCCAGCCGGTCATCACGCCGAGGATGTTCTGCACCTCGCCGAGCGCCCGGCCGAGCGCGGCGCGCTCCTCCTTGAGCTGGCCGTTGCCGCCTTCAGCGGCGATGAAGGCCTGGATCTCGCCGGCGATCGCCATCAGCGACTGGCCGTTGTCCCGAACGATCTTGCGGAAGAACAGGTCGAGGCTCTGGATCGCGGTGGTTCCCTCGTACAGGGTGTCGATCTTCGAGTCCCGGACGTACTGCTCCAGCGGGTAGTCCTGCAGGTAGCCGGAGCCGCCGAAGGTCTGCAGCGACTCGTGGCCGAGCAGCTCGTACGCCCGTTCCGAGCCGCACCCCTTGACCAGGGGCAGCAGCAGGTCGTTGACCCGCTTGGCGAGCTGCACGGTCTCCTCGTCGCCGGCCGCCCGGGCGATGTTGATCTTGTCCTGCCAGCTGGCCGTGTAGCAGACCAACGCGCGCAGGCCCTCGGCGTACGACTTCTGCAGCATCAGCGACCGACGCACGTCGGGGTGGTGGGTGATGGTCACCCGCGGTGCCGACTTGTCGGTCATCTGCAGCAGATCGGCGCCCTGGACCCGGTTCTTCGCGTACTCGAGGGCGTTGAGGTAGCCGGTGGAGAGGGTGGCGATCGCCTTCGCGCCGACCAGCATCCGGGCGTACTCGATGATCAGGAACATCTGCCGGATTCCGTCGTGCACGTCGCCGAGCAGCCAGCCCTTGGCCGGCACGCCGTGCTCACCGAAGGTGAGCTCGCAGGTGGTGGAGACCTTCAGCCCCATCTTGTGCTCGACGTTGGTGGCGAAGACGCCGTTGCGCTCGCCCAGCTCACCGGTTGCCCCGTCGAAGTGGTACTTGGGCACGACGAACAGCGACAGGCCCTTGGTGCCCGGACCGCCGGCGCCCTCGACGCCGACCGGACGGGCCAGCACGTAGTGGATGATGTTCTCGCTGAGGTCGTGCTCGCCGCTGGTGATGAAGCGTTTGACGCCCTCGATGTGGTACGTGCCGTCCGACTGCGGGATCGCCCGGGTGCGCCCGGCGCCGACGTCGGAGCCGGCGTCCGGCTCGGTCAGCACCATCGTCGACGCCCAGTGCCGCTCGACGAAGAGCTTGGCCCACTCCTTCTGCTCCGGAGTGCCCTCGACGTAGAGGGTGTGCGCGAAGGACGGCCCGGAGGCGTACATCCAGACCGGCGCGTTGGAGCCGAGCACCAGGTCGGCCAGCGACCACCACAACGCCCGTGGCGCGTTGGTGCCGCCGAGCTCCTCCGGCAGGTCCAGCCGCCAGAACTCGGCCGACATGAAGGCCTCGAACGAGCGGTGGAACTCGGGTGGCAAGGTCACCGAGTGGGTAGCCGGGTCGAAGACCGGCGGGTTGCGGTCACCCGGCACGAAGCTGGGCGCGAGCTCCTCGCGGGCCAGCCGCTCGACCTCGCCGAGGATGCTCCGGGCGGTGTCGACGTCCAGGTCGGCGTAGGGCGCCTGGCCGAAGGTGCGGTCGGCGCCGAAAACCTCGAACAGGTTGAACTCGAGGTCCCGAAGGTTGCTCTTGTAGTGGGTCATCGCGTGGTGGCCCCGCTTCCGGACAGCTGTTACTGGTCAGTAACCACCACTATATTACTCCCGGGTAGCCAGCGACAAGCACGTTGTCTGGCAAACCGAGGACAGCAACCGGGCGACTGACGGCCCACCAGCCGTCACCTGTCCGGAATACGGTCGTTTTGCCCGGTGCAAGAGGCAAAAATTGGGCAAAACCCAAGAAGCGCCGCAGTTGCCATCAGGAGGCACAGATGTCCGTCACCCGCCTGCTCAACGCACTGGTCGAACCGATCGCCAGCCGTCGCTACGTCGGCCGGCACCGGGCCCTCGGCGGCACCAGCTTCCTGTTCGCGATCGCCCAGCCGATCTGATCCGCCCGGGACCTCGGTCAGCCGCCGGGCGCGCCGACCTCCCAACTCGGCACGGACGGGGCGGGCACCGCCCCGGAGCCCGAGTACTCCATCAGGACCAGGGCGATGTCGTCGTCGAGCCGCCCGTACACCCACTCGACCAACGCCGTCTCCAGCGACGCCAGGCCGTCGCCGACGGTGCCGTGACCCAGCAGCCGCCAGGCCCGGTCCGCGGTGGGGAAGAAGGCACCGTCCCGACGTGCCTCGCCCAGCCCGTCGGTGAACAGCAGCAACCGGTCACCCGGCTCGAGACGTTCGACCCGGGGACGTACCACCGGCATGAAACCGAGCGGCGGCGCCGGAGCCGGCGGTTCCAGCGGGATCACTTCGCCCCGGCGCAGCAGCAGCGGAGCCGGATGCCCGCAGTTCACGATGGTCAGCGTTCCACCACGCTCCTCGACCAGGGCGGCGGTGACGAAATCCTCGTCGCCCACGCTGCGCGCCACCGCCCGGTCCAGGTCCGCCACGATGGCCCGTAGGTCGGCCCGCTCATAGGCGACGTGCCGGTACGAACCCAGGACGATGCTGGCCAACCGGACCGCGTCCAGGCCTTTGCCCCGAACGTCTCCGATGATCATGCGTACGCCGTACGGCGTGTCGAGCGCCTCGTACAGGTCACCGCCGATGTCGGCAGCGGCGGTGGCGGAGATGTAGCGTCCGGCCACGGCGAGCGTGCCGACCTGCGGTCCGAGCGGACGCAGCACCGCCTGCTGGGCCACCGACGCCAGCCGCGAAAGCTCGGCGATCTGCTGTGCCTGCCGTTCCCGGATGACCGCGACCGCCGCCGCCAGCCCGGTGGCCAGCGCGATACCGACCACGTTCACCGCGGTCGCCAGCGAGAGCATCTGACCGGTCAACGCGAAGATGCCGCCGACCAGGGTGGCCAGCACCCCGGTGGAGAGCACCACCCGCCATGTCGCGAAGGCCGCCGCGAGGAACGGGGCAGCGGCGACCAGACCGACGTAGTTGACACCGGACCCGTCCGCGATCTCCACCACGGAGACGAGCGCGAGCAGCACGAGGGCCGCGCCGAGGCCGACGCGGGAACCAGCGCTGAGTGGGCGGCGACCGCCCATCGGGATGATGTGCATGGGTACGCGAAACAGCATGACTCATCGGTGGCGGTGGCCCAACGGAGTTGGCCTGTCGTCTGATCCGGAAATGGCCACCCGGAGTATTGGACAACCTTGGCACCCTGGCTATCCCCCGGGCGGGCGGCGAGCGGTTGCTCAACCTGTGGGCAAACCTGGAAATGGCACATCCCACCGCTGACCAGCAGCTCGACACTGAGTGGCAGCTCAGGAATGCGGTCAGTCGCCGAGAATCTCGTAGCGGACCTGCAGGTGACCCAGGTCAAGAGCCGCAATCTTCGCGAAAGCGGCACGGGCCAGGTCGAGGCACCGTCCGTCGACGAACGGACCACGATCGTTGATCCGGACCACCACGCTGGCACCGGTCTGCGGGTTGGTCACCCGCACCTGGGTGCCGAACGGCAGGGTGCGGTGCGCGGCGGTCATCCCCGACGGGTCGAACGGCTCGCCGTTCGCGGTGACGTGTCCGCTGGCGTAGTACGACGCACCGCAGGTGCCGCTCTCCACCACCTGGCCACCGGCCTGGGCCTGGCCAGCAGCCTGGTCCTCGTCCTGGTCCTCGCTCTGGGTCGGGGGCGGCTCTGGCGTCGGGGACGGTTTCGGCGTGGAGGCGGCCCGGTCGGCCCCACGTGCCGCCCGGGTCGACGCGGTCGAGCGGTCCGCACCGGACGCCGCCGCAGACGGCGTGGTCGTAGGCGGCGCGGCCGTAGGCGGCGCGGCCGTGGACGCCGCTGGCGGTGTTGTCGACGTACCGGCGGTCAGTTCGAACGCCATAGCCGTTCCGCCCGCCAGCACACCGACCAGCAGGAACACCGCCAACCATGGCGCCAGCCGCAGGCGGTACGGACGCGGGTTGCGATGGCGCGCGGCCATGATGTCTCCTGACGAGCTGACAACATAATTTAGCCGCCGCACCGTAGCCGGAGCAGGCCGTGCCGTGTCAAGTGTGCCCGGCAGATTCACCAGCGAGGAATCCCGGCATACTCGGCCGGTGACCGACCCCGCAGCCGCTCACCCGCACCGGTCCCGCGCGACCACAGCCGGCGACGTGCCGCGCCCGGCCGCAACCGGCGACGTGCCGCACCCGCTTGAACTCCGGCGGCTGCTGATCGACACCTTCGTCTGGCACGATCCCGGCCCGACCAGCAGCCATCTGGTGAGCGACCTGTCCGGGTGGTGGCGACACCCCCGGGTCCTCGCCGGGATCGGCCCGGCTCTCGCCGAGCTGGCCAGCGCCGATCTGGCCGACGCGGACCAGCCGAGCACGGTAATGACGCCGCAGGTCACCGGGCTGCTTGTCGGCCCGCTGGTGGCGACTGCGCTCGGCGTCGGCGTCGTACCCGCGTACAAGGAGGATCCGCAGCGGACAATCGCCGACGCGACCACCTGGACCACGACGGCACCCGACTACCGGGGCCGCACACTGCGGCTCGGTGTCCGTGACCGGCACCTCGGCCCAGGCGACCGGGTCCTGCTGGTCGACGACTGGGTCACCAGCGGTGCGCAGCTGCGGGCCATGGCGCAGCTCGCCGCAGCTCGCGGGGCGGTCGTCGTCGGCAGCGCCGTGATCGTCGCCGACTGTCCACCCGCCGTCGTCGACGAACTCCGGATCCGCAGCCTGATCCACAGCAAGGACCTGTGAACCGCCGGGACGGCGGTCGGACCCTCGTCGGGCAGCGCGCGGCTACGGGGTCGCCTCGTGTCCCGGTCGGCCGACCGTACGCCGGGCCTGCTTCATCTCCGCCTCGTGGATGTGCCGACGGCCGCCCGCCAGCGCGTCACGGGCCGCCCGCTCGACCGCCTGGAAGGTCGCGTAGTAGCCGTCGTCGAACTCCTCGACGATCTGAAACGTCCAGCGGCCCGGCAGGACGTTGCGACCGATCAGCTCCGTCTCGACCCGGTCCGCCATGTCCTGGTGACCGGCTCCGCGCAGCAGCTGGACGACCCGGTCCAGGGTCGCGTCCGCGCCGCCGATCAGCTGGTGCATCGAGTAAAGGTGGCCCCGGGCCCGGTGCACCGTCTCCAGTGCCTTGCTCAACTCGCCGAGCGCCGCGACCGTAGCATCGTCCATCCCGGCAGGGCGGGAGTGAACGGCGTCCGTTGAGCGCGGGTCCGACGATTCCGGCATGGGACATTCGTACCAGAGACCGGCGCGCCACAACGTTGGGTCAACGATCAACAACCCATAGTAGAGTCAAAGCGATGCGCCGGCCCCCGCAGACCATCTCGGTGGTCACCCCTGTCCATCCCGCGAGCATCCCGTACCTCGCTGACGCGTACGCCTCACTACGCGACCAGCGACTACCCGCCGGCTGGCAGTGGCGTTGGCTGGTCCAGGAGGACGGCCAGACCGGCACGGTCGCCGCCGCCCTACCCGACGACCCCCGGATCAGTACGGGGACCAACCGGCCGGGTGGACCCGGCGTCACCCGAACCATGGCGCTGTCCCGGGCGGAAGGCTCGCTGGTGAAGGTGCTCGACGCCGACGACCGGCTCACCCCTGACGCGTTGGCCCGCGACATCGCGGTCCTCACCGCCGACCCGACGGTCGGCTGGACCACCGCGGCGGCGCTCGATCTGCTGAGCGACCACAGCACGGTACGGATGGCCACCGATCCACCGGGCGGCCGGTTGCCCGCCGGTACGGTCCACCGGTCCTGGCAGGAGGACGCCTACCGACTGCCGGTGCACCCGGCGACGCTGTGCATCCGTACGGATCTGCTGCTGGCTCTGGGCGGCTGGCTGGCGCTGCCCGCCTCCGAGGACACCGGGCTGCTCCTCGCCGCGAGCACGGTCTGCGACGGTCACTTCATCGACGAGCCGGGGTTGCTCTACCGGAAGTGGCCCGGGCAGATGACCAACCAGCAGGCACACTGGTCGCCGACGGAACGGGCCGACCGGATCCAGGTGATCGAGAGCCGGGTCGCCGCGCTGGCTCGGCTGGGCATCGGCCCGACGTCGTCCACACCGCAAGGTCGGTGACGATGCGCGCCAGTCCTTGCACGAAGTGCGACCTCATCGGGCCAGGGTCGCCTGTTCGGCTTGATGCCAGAGGTGAATCAGGATGCACCTGCGGCATCACGTGTGCGGAGGCATCTTGGGTCCCCGGTCGGGCAGCTCGGGCAGCCAGCCGACAGACCAAGGACGGTACGGCGCTCACGTCGCAGCTGGAGAGCGAGCTGGTCGCAGAAGCCGAGCGCGGGTACGACCCCGAACACATGATCAGCGTCCGGGTTGACGACCGAACCTAGGAATTGACCAAAAGGTGGCAGAGCTGATCAACCGCAGCCCGGGACCGACGTCCTGAGCGGGTCTTCCGCAGGTGGAGCGGGTGACGGGAATCGAACCCGCACTGTCAGCTTGGGAAGCTGATGTTCTGCCATTGAACTACACCCGCGAGCGGCCCTACTCTACCCGGTCCGCCCGGCCGCTGCACAACAGGCCCGGCCGCCGGCCGGGCACAGCATGGGGTACGGCTCGACACCCGTCGACCGAACGTCGACGGGTAGGGCGTCAACGGTTCGACCGGTGCCGCGCGGCGGGTCAGCAGGCGACCGGGGTCGGCACCGGGTGGGAGACACTGCCGCTGGTCGGGTCGAGCCAGACCTGGACGGCTGGTTGCCGGGGCGCCGCCGCGTAGTGGCCGGTGCTGCCACCGCGTTGCGCCACCATCGCCACGTCGACGGTGAACTCGAACAGTCGCCAGTCGACGTGCGGCACGGCCCCGAGATCGCTGGCGAGCCGACCCACCTTGGTCGGATCGGTGACCGGATGCGCCCGACCCGCCAGGTACGCCTCGTCGTCGCTCTCCTCCGGCGGGAACGAGTGCAGCGCGTACCGACCGTCCCGCTCCAGGTCACGCCGCTTCGGTGAGTCGATGATGAAGCAGAACAGCCCGCTGTCGGTGATCACCGGGGAGACCGGGTGCACCCGGGGACCGCCGTCGGCTCGGACGGTGGCGAGGTAGCCGAGGCCGGGACCGTACTGCTGCATGAGGAGTCGGATCGCCGTGGCCAGGCGGGGCTCGTCGGCTGCGAACTCGGACCAGGTTGCCATGCGATCATTCTATCGAACATGTGTACGAAGAGATAGTGGGATCGCCCGGCCACGCCGATCCGCGTACATTCCGGCCAGGACACCGGCCGCGCGGTCGCACCGGCCGCGCGGTCGCTATCGTGTGACGATGCTTCTCTCCGACCGGGACATCGTCGCGGAGACCAAGACCGGCGGACTCTCCCTCGAGCCGTTCGAACCCTCGCTCGTCCAGCCGTCGAGCATCGATGTCCGGCTCGACCGATACTTCCGGGTCTTCAACAACCACCTGTACACCCACATCGACCCGGCCATCCGGCAGGACGATCTGACGTCCCAGGTCGAGGTGCCCAGCGGCGACCCGTTCGTGCTGCACCCCGGTGAGTTCGTCCTCGCCTCCACGCTCGAGGTCGTCTCGCTCGGCGACGGCCTGGCCGCCCGGCTGGAGGGCAAGTCGAGCCTGGGTCGGCTGGGCCTGCTGACCCACTCCACCGCCGGCTTCATCGACCCCGGCTTCTCCGGCCACGTGACGTTGGAGTTGTCCAACGTGGCGAACCTGCCGATCAAGCTGTGGCCCGGGATGAGGATCGGTCAGTTGTGCATCTTCCGGCTCTCGTCGACGTCCGAGCATCCGTACGGGTCGGCGGTCTACGGATCCCGGTACCAGGGGCAGCGTGGCCCCACTCCGAGCCGGTCCTGGCAGCGGTGGCGCACCTGGCCGACCAGCTGAACCAGCCCACCAAACTGAACCGGCTGGGCTGTTGGCGAGCCGGCGCAACGGCGGCGGGGGAGGCGAAAGGCGCCCTCCCAAGCCGGGGGGAGACATGGGAGGGCGCCTTTCCGGTGGCCGGTGCTGCCGCTTGACGGGGGGATCAGCGGCATGCGCCAGGCCATGGGGAGGAGTGAGGTCTAACCGGGCCTGCCGTAACTGTGCACACTCGAACCGATTTTGCGCATCTGCACCGGTTCGCCCGCCTGGGAGGCGTGCACGATCCAGCCGTTGCCCACGTACATGCCGACGTGGGAAAGCCCGCTGTAGTAGAAGATGAGGTCGCCGGGGCGCAGCTCGTCCCGGCTGACGTTGGCGGTCACCTGACGCTGCCGGGCCGCGTTGTGCGGCAGCGAGACGCCGGCCTGCGCCCAGGCGGCCAAGGTGAGACCCGAACAGTCGTAGCTGCCTGGTCCCGCTGAACCCCATACGTACGGCTTGCCGATCTGCGCACAGGCAAAGGTGACCGCCTTGCCGGCCGCACCGCCAGGGTACGTCGCCGGGCAGGGCGCGGGACGCAGCGAGCCGAGGGTGTTGGTCGAGCCGTACGCCTCCAGTCGCAGGTCCTGCAACCGGTCGACCTCGGCGTCGATCTCCTTGGCCTTCGCCGCCAGCTGAGCCTCGGTGCCGGTCAGCTCGACGATCAAATCGTCGAGCGGGGCCTTCTTCGCGGCGTACTCGTTCTTGAGGTCGACGACGGCCTGGACGTCGCGGGCCTGCCGCCGGGCGAACTGGTCCAGCAGCTCGAGCTGGTCGGCGAGGTGGGTCGGCTTGCCGTTGGTCAGGATCGCGTTGAAGACCGACGGACTACCACCCTTGTACGACCGGGCGGCGAACTCGCTGACCCGGTCCATCGCCAGGTCGATCTGGATCTGCAGCGGCTTGATCTTCTTCTGCAGCTCGTCCGCCTGCTTCTTCTTGGCGGCGAGGTCCTGCCGTACGGCGTTGTGCCGTTCGATCGTCGGTTCGAGCTCGGCCCAGACCTCGTCGATCTGCGACTCGATCTCGGCGACGGTCGGCTGCGCCTGTGCCGGCGCTCCGACCAGCAGCAGACCGACGCCGGTGGTGGCGGCGATCAACGCGGTGAGTATTCGTCGAGGGTCGTGCGGCGTTTTTCGCCGATGGTCGCGGCTGGACCACCGGAGGTATCGCCGAGGGGCGCTCGTAGCCACCGGACTCCTTCTCCCCAGACCGCCTACCGGGTTAGCTGACGGGTTCGGGCGGAAAGGAGACGCCCTACCGCAGTGGCCTGCGGATTCACCCCGGGAGTGCCGTGGGTCCCCGGCTCGCCGCCAAGGCGGCGATTAGGCGGTGTCAGGCCGAGGTCAACCCGGTTGGTTGACGTCCTCCCGACTCGACGATCCCCAAGGGTAGAGAGCGGCGTTCTCGCTACGCAAGCGAGAACACGGAATATCTCATTGAGTACGCAGACGATTGCGTATCGTGCATAGGCTGCTGTCGTTCAAGCGTTCGAATCTTGCTGGGCGGACCGGCCCGTTCATACCGGTCCGCCCGTACGTTCGGCCGACCAACACGCGTCACTCAGACTGCCTCGGCGAGCGGGCTGACCTGCTGCGATCAGCCGACCCGCTTGAATCCGGCAAGCGGCATGTTGTCGATGTTCTCCATCTGCACGGGTTGACCCGCACGCGGTGCGTGCACCATCAGGCCATTACCGATGTAGATTCCCACGTGATGTAGATCACTGAAGAAGAATACGAGATCCCCTGGTTTGGCGTTGGCGCGACTGACCGAACTGCCCTGATTCCACTGAGTTCCGGTGTAATGCGTGAGACTGACACCGGCACTTGCCCAGGCGTACTGGGTCAGACCGGAACAGTCGAAGGCGTTCGGCCCGGTGGCACCCCAGACGTAGGGCTTGCCGAGCTGCGCGCACGCGGTGCGGACCGCAGTTCCGGCGGCACCGCCGACCGACACCGCCGGACACGGGCCGGAGGCACCGGATCCGCCGGTGTAGCCGGTGGACTGGTACGCGGCGTTCCGCGCCCGTTCCAGCCGCTTGATCTCGGCGTCGATGGTCTTGCGCTGCTCGGCGAGCGTCTTGTCCTGTGCCTGCTGCTTCGTGATCAACTCGTCCAGCGCCTGCCGTTCTTCGAGATAGCGGTCCCGGGTCTCCAGAACGGCGGTGATCTTTTCCTGTCGACGCTTGGAGATCCGGTCCAGGACCACGAGCTGATCCGCCAGGCTGGTCGGTGATCCGGTCCGGAGCAGGGCATTCAGCTCGCTCGACGGCCCGGTCCGGTAATAGCGGTTGGCTACCTCGCCGATCTCGTCCGCCGCCAGGTTGGCCTGCAGCGACAGGGGGCGGATCTTCTCATCGAGCGCGGCCGCCTTCTTCTCGTTGGCCTTGAGCTCGCTGTGCACCTTGTTGTACTGCTCGATTACCGGTTCCAGTTTGAGCCACTGGGCGTCCAACTCGGCTTCGATCTCAGCCAGCGTCGGCTCGGCGTGGGCCGGCCCAGCCGGGGAGACCAGTGCAGTTACGGTGAGCAGCAGTGCGATCGCGCTACGCTGCAAAAACCGCAAAGGCCGATGCTCTCCGCGTCGATATCGGGACCCACTGTGACGATGGTTGTGCGAATTGGCGAGCGCACGTGCCATTGGCAGCGACTCCTTCAATGGTTGATCGCTGGGGCCTCACGGGCGGGGGTACGGAGGCCGACATCCGCAGCGGTCGGTGCATCACCTTATTGGAAAGCGCGGTGTTCGTTCAAGACCGCCTGCCGTCTCTGCTTCATCGGAAGCAACCGCTCGTCGCCGCCCGCAGCCGCTGCTTCTCTCCCAGCTACCACTTCTCCTGCAGTCACCGGTTCTCCTGCAGTCACCGGGCTGGGCGGTTAGCGTGGTGGCATGACGTCGCTCAGCCTCGCGGAAGAGCTGGTCCTGCTCAGCTATGACGATTCTGGGACCGCGACCGTCGCTTCCCCCGAGCTCGACTACGCGGTCGCCGGGGCGGTGTTGTGCGACCTCGCCGTCGGCGGGCAGATTTCGATCGACGCGGACGGCCGGGTGTCGGCCGACGACGTGCCCGACAGCGGGTACGTACCCGACAGCGGGTACGTACCCGACAGCGACCCGGGTCGAGGGCAGGGTCGAAAGCTGCTCGACCGGGCACGGACCAGGATCCAGGCCGAGCCCGGCCGCGCGACCCGCGACTGGGTGGTCGATCTGTCCCACGGTGTAGTCGACGAGGTACTCGGCGGGCTGGTCGCCTCGGGAGTGCTCCGCCGGGAACGGGACCGGGTGCTCTGGGTGCTGCCCCGGACCAGGTTCGCTCCGCCGGACGGCGTCGAACCGCCCGCCGAGACGGCGACCCGGCGACGGCTGGCCGCCGCCGAGCGCGGTGCTGGACCGGTCGGACCACGTACCGCCGCGTTGGCCTGCCTGCTGAACGCACTCGACGTACCTGACACCGGTGCCGCACAGCCCTTGGACGCGCAGCGCCACCCGTCCGCTGTGCTCGGGCCGGCGGCCTGGCCGATCGCCGCGACCACCGACGTCGTCGACGGGTACCGGGCAACGGTCGCCCGCGGCGTCTTCACCGCCACCGACGTCGCGACCGGCAGCTAGCTGACCCTGGTACGCGCCGGCGCGAACCGCCGCCACAGCAACCGGACCACACCGCCGCCGACCGCCCCGATCAGCACCCCGGTCGCGTTGTTGACCCAGTCGTAGCCGACACACTCGCGGCCAACGCCGAGCACCGCCTGGGCGACTTCGACGCCGGCCGGGGCCAGCAGGAGCAGCCCGGTGGCCAGCCCTGGCCGGCGGACCGCCAGAACGGTACAGAACGCCAGCGGCACGAACATCGCCACGTTGCCGACCCGTTCACCGAGCGAGTCGACGGTGACCAGCCCGGACCACAGCACCGCCGGATCGGTGAGCGACCGGAGGCACGCGGTTAGGACCTCACCGTTCGGGCCGGAAACGGAGGCCCCGGGAGCGAGCGGTACGCCGGTACCGGCCGGTGCCGGCGGCAGGGTGAGCGCGGCGATCGCGGCGGCGCCGAGAAGCATCCCGAGCGTCGGCCAGCGTGCCCAGCCGAGCCGTACGGCGAGCGGCCGGTGCACCAGCAGGCTCACGCCGGCAAGCACCGCCAGGGTGAGGAACGGCCAGGGCTGGGCGAGGAACTCGCGGGCCCAACCCAGCACCCGCTTCTCCCTACTCCTCGGCCGACGCCGACGATGACGATGACGATGACGCCGAAGATGCTACCGCCGGCTTGACCGACCTGAGCAGCACCGTCGCCACATCGACGACCTCGACGTTCTCGTCCGCCGCGCCACTGGACTGCTTGCCGGTGACCCCGTCGCCGAGCATGGTGTAGCAGAACGGGCAACCGACCGCGATGGTCTGTGCCCCGGTGGAGAGCGCCTCCTCGACCCGGTCGACGTTGACCCGCTTGCCGATCCGCTCCTCCATCCACATCCTCGCCCCGCCGGCACCGCAGCAGAACGAGCGTTCCGAGTTGCGCGGCATCTCCCGCAGCTGGGCCGTGTCGCCGCCCGCCTCGGTACCTGCGGTCAACGCGGCGCCGAGCACCTCCCGCGGCGGGCTGAACACCCGGTTGTGCCGACCCAGGTAGCACGGGTCGTGGTAGGTCAACCCACCGTCGACCGGGGTGACCGGGGTGAGCTTGCCGGCGGCGACCAGGTGGGCCAGCAGTTGGGTGTGGTGTACGACCTCGAAGTGGCCGCCGAGCTGGCCGTACTCGTTGCCGAGGGTGTTGAAGCAGTGCGGGCAGGTCGCGACGATCTTGCGTTTCGCCGGCTCCCGGTCGCCGAACGCCTCGTTGAGGGTCTCGACGTTCTGCTGGGCCAGCATCTGGAAGACGAACTCGTTGCCGATCCGCCGTGCCGGGTCGCCGGTGCAGGTCTCGCCCTCGCCGAGGATGGCGAAGTCGACGCCGGCCTCGTGCAGCAGGGTCGCCACCGCGCGGGTGGTC
Organism: Micromonospora sp. Llam0; assembly: GCF_003751085.1. Lineage (NCBI taxonomy): Bacteria > Bacillati > Actinomycetota > Actinomycetes > Micromonosporales > Micromonosporaceae > Micromonospora > Micromonospora sp. Llam0. Next base: position 1,894,823 of record NZ_RJJY01000002.1, read on the forward strand.
TTCTTCGCCCGGTCCTCGAACGCGCCGGCGCAGCCGACCCAGAACAGGTACTCGAAGTCGTCCGCCTCGCCGACCCGGGGCACCGCGAAGTCGAGCCCCTTGGTCCAGTCCTCCCGGGTGTTCGGCGGAGCACCCCACGGGTTGCCCTTGTTCTCCAGGTTGCGCAGCATCACGCCGGCTTCGCTGGGGAAGCTCGACTCGATCAGCACCTGGTAGCGGCGCATGTCGACGATGTGGTCGACGTGTTCGATGTCCACCGGGCACTGCTCCACGCAGGCCCCGCAGGTGGTGCACGACCAGAGCACGTCCGGGTCGACGACGCCGCCGTCGTCGGCGCCGCCGATCAGCGGGCGGTCGGCCTCGGCCAGCGCCAGGGCGTCGACCTTGGCGAGTTGTTCGGCCGTGCCCTTCTCCTCGCCGGTGAGATCCTTGCCGCCGCCGGCGAGCAGGTACGGCGCCTTGGCGTAGGCGTGGTCGCGCAGCGACAGCACGAGCAGCTTCGGCGACAGCGGCTTGCCGGTGTTCCAGGCCGGGCACTGCGACTGGCAGCGGCCACACTCCGTACAGGTGGTGAAGTCGAGCAGGCCCTTCCAGCTGAACTGTTCGACCTGGGCGACACCGAACTGGTCCTTCTCCGGGTCGGCCTCTTCGAAGTCGAGCGGCTTGCCGTCGCTCATCATCGGCCGCAGCGCGCCGAGGCCGGAGTTGGGCCGGCCGGGGTCCCGTTTGAAGTAGATGTTGAAGAAGGCGGCGAACCGGTGCCAGGCCACTCCCATGGTCAGCGTCAGCGCGATGACGATCAACCAGGTCATCGAGATGAGGATCTTGATCAGGGCGGTGATGCTGATCGCCGACTCGGAGGCGGGCAGGACGGCGCCGAGCGCGTGGCTCACCGGGGTGGCCCAGACCGGGAAGTCGAAGTGGTCGGTTGCCACCCGGAAGCCGCGGATCAAGAACCCGCAGATCAGTACGGCGAGCACGACGGCTTCGACGAAGTAGCCCTGCCACATCGTCGAGCCGGTGAACCGGGACCGGCCGCCGGTCCGGGTCGGCCGGTTCGCCAACCGGATCCCGATCAGCACGCCGATACCCAGCATGCCGAGGATCGAGATGAGCTCGGTGACCAGCCCGTACAGCAGCCAACCGCCGATCACCGGGATGCCGCCGCCGGCGTCGACCACCTCGAAGTACGCCTCCAGTACGAGGATGGAGAGCACGATGAAGGCGACCATGACGAACCAGTGGGCCGCCCCGACGACGCTCCATTTGAGCATCCGGGTGTGGCCGAGGGTCTCGCTCAGCATCACCTTCGCCCGGGTGGCCGGGTCACCGGTGCGGTGCGGGTCGGCCTTGCCGAGTCGGATGATCGAGACGAACTGCCAGACCGCCCGGCCGGCGAGCACCACCGCGACGGCGGTGACGATGGCGGCGACGACCGTGGTGACGATCTGGACCGTACCCATTCGTTGGCCTCCCGGTGTGCTGCGGACGAGCGGCAGAGTGACCGGAAGGCCGGCCACGGAGCTTCAGCCTACCGTCAGGTTACCCATGGGTAATGTGACGAGCGTCGCACCGAGCCGGGCGCCCGGTACTCGCCACCCTATGGCAGCGCCGCCGCCACGCCGCCGCCCGGCCCCCGACAAAACAGCAGGTCGGCCGGCATCCTCGGGGACACCGACCGACCAGGGCGGCAATGACGTACCGGCTGCGGACCGACTGCGAACCGGGTCAGCGCCAGCGGGAGAGCAGGATCAGCGAACTCACCATGGCGCCGAACCCGATCGCCAGGTTCCAGTAGCCCCAGGAGGCGACCGGGTAGGCGGTCTCCGACAGGTAGTAGACGACCAGCCAGCCGATGCCGAAGACGATCAACGAGACGGCGCTGATCGGCAGCCAGACCGGACTCGGCTTGCGGGTGGCAGCCGTCTGGGTCGGGCGGACGTCGGTCGGCGGGGTGTAGACCTTCTTCTTGCGAACCTGCGACTTGGGCACGACGCTCTCCTGGTGGCTATCATCCGGCCCGGCAACCGGACGCAGCGGCGACGGTCCATGGCCAATAATGTTCAAGAGCTAGCGTAGTCAAGTTGCCGCGATCCGGCCACGGGCCGCAGCACGGCAGCAGCGACATTTGGGCACAACCAGGTCCACCAGGTGCGATAGACCGCCCAGGTGGCCCACTATGCGGACACTTGTCGATGGCTGGCAGGCGGAGAGGGGGCCGAGGTGGAGTACACCTCCGGCAGCGCGTCCTGGCGGGACGTGGTCCGGCGTGCCGTTCGCGGGCTGCTACGTCGACGGCGCGGCGCGGAGCAGCCCGGCTGGTCCGCCGGCGTACCGCTGATCGCGCTGCTCGCCGGCCTGCTGTTCACCACCACCGCCACCACCGCCAGCGGCACCAGCCTGCGGGAGGACCGTCGACCACAGCTCGCGCAGCTGATCGACGATCGACGTACCCAGCTCGCGGCCGCCGAGAAACGCGCCGCCCAGCTGCGCGACCAGGTCGACCGGCAGACGGAGCTGGTCGCCGGGTCGGACGAGCCGATCGCCCGACAGCAGGCCCGGATCGACGCGAACCGGTCGGCGGCCGGCTTCACCGCGCTGGCCGGACCGGGCGTCATCATCGAGCTCGACGACGCGCCGCGGCTGACCGATCTGCCGGACGGTGCCAGCAACGACGACCTGGTGGTGCACCAGAGCGACGTACAGGCAGTGGTCAACGCACTGTGGGCCGGCGGCGCCGAAGCGATGTCAATCATGGATGTACGGGTGTTGGCGACCAGCGCGGTACGCTGTGTCGGGAACACGCTGTTGTTGCACGGCGGGGTCTACTCGCCCCCATTTCGGATCGCCGCGATCGGTGACCCCAGCGCCCTGCAGCAGGCGCTGGCCGACTCCGAAGGGGTGCAGTTGTTCAGGGACGCCGTGACCCACTTCCAGCTGGGCTACCAGGAGACCGTCGAAGCCGAGCTGGCCGTGCCGGCGTTCGACGGCTCGGCAGCGCTGCGGCACACCACCGTTCCGGAGTCGGCGCGATGACCCGGCCCGGGGTGCCCGGCTATCCTGGATCGCCCGGCTATCCCGACCAACCGGATGATTCTGGCCGGCACCGCGCGTACCACACCGACGACTCGACCACGGTGCTTCCCCGCTTCACCGGGTCGAACCCGGCGACAGCCCCGGCCCCGACGCCCCCGGCGCATCAGCGCCATCCCGGCTACTCGCCACAGCAACTGGCCCAGTACCAGCGCCCCCGACAGCCGGAGCGCGACGATGCCGCCCGCACCGCTGTCATCCCGGCCTACCCGGCCGAGCCGGCCGCCTCCACCACGGTGCTACCGGTCGTGATCAGCAGCTACCAACCGCCGCCGAACGGCGAGTCCCCGGCCGGCAGCGGGCGGGATCCTGGCCCCGGCGAGCGCGACGGTGCCGCCCCCCGCCGAGGTGAGCGGGTGGTCAAGTTGCGACCGGAGCGCACCGACACCGGTTACAAGAGCGTGTACTCCGAACTGACCCGGCCGACGATCTGGACCGGGCTGCGCGCCACCGCCCGGGTCACCGGAGAGCTGCTGATCACCTTCGGCATGGTGGTGCTGCTCTTCGCCGGCTACGAGATCTGGGGCAAGTCGGTCATCGTCAACGCCCACCAGGACGAGCTCAGCGACCAGCTCGCCCAGCAGTGGGCCGAAGTGCCCGAACCGGTCGTCAGCGACGGCCCGACGCCCGAGCCGGAGGCGTCCCCCACTATTCAGGTGCAGGGCACTCCGGTCGCCGGGCTCTACATCCCGAAGCTGGACAAGAACTGGATCGTCGTCGAGGGCGTCGGCCAGGACGACATCCGGTACGCACCGGGTCACTACCCGGACAGCGCCGGCCCCGGGGAGATCGGCAACTTCTCGGTGGCCGGGCACCGCAACCGGGCCACCTTCTGGCGGCTGGACGAGCTGGGCGACGGCGACACGATCGTCGTCGAGGACCGGGACACCTGGCACGTGTACGCGGTAACCCGCAACCACATCGTGCTGCCGAACCAGACCGAGGTGGTCGCCGCCGTACCCGGCGACCGCAGGGCGCAGCCGACCGAGGCGATGCTGACCCTGACCACCTGCCACCCGAAGTTCGACAACTACCAGCGGCTGATCGTGCACGCGGCGCTGGTCCGCAGCCAGCCCAAGGCCGATGGCCGACCGGCGGAACTCGGCGGCTGAGCCATGTACGCCTGGATCTGGCGCAAGCTCCCGTTCGGCACGCCCGGCAAGCTGATCGGTTCGGCGCTGCTCGCCGGGCTGACGGTCGTCCTGCTCTGGTACGTGGTCTTCCCGTGGGCCGAGCCGCTGCTGCCGTTCGACGACGTCCAGGTAACCGAGGACGGCGGCGGCACCGAACCCGCGGACGGCGGTCCGGCCGACGGCGGCACCGACGGCGACGGCGGCGACCCGGACGGTGGCGGCGCCGACGACTACGAGCTGCCGTACGACACCGAGACGAACAACCCCGTGCCCGATGAGAACGGCGACTAGAGTCAGGTGTCCGCGTGCGCGTACTGGTGATCGACAACTACGACTCGTTCGTGTTCAACCTGGTGCAGTACCTCGGCCAGCTGGGTGCCGACTGCGACGTTCGGCGCAACGACGAGATCTCCGTCGACGGGGTCGGCCGGCTCGGCGCGGCCGGCGTGCTGCTCTCCCCCGGGCCGGGTGCGCCGGACAGCGCCGGCATCTGCCTGGAGGTCATCGAGCGGTACGCCGGACAGCTGCCGATCCTCGGCGTCTGCCTCGGCCACCAGGCGATCGGTGCCGCGTTCGGTGGTGTCGTCGAACGCGCTCCCGAGCTGCTGCACGGCAAGACCTCGCTGGTCGAGCATCGGGGCGTCGGGGTGCTGGCCGGGCTGCCGGACCCGTTCACCGCCACCCGCTACCACTCCCTCGCGGTACGCGAGGACAGTCTGCCTGCCGAGATCGAGGTCACCGGGCGTACCGCGTCCGGGGTGGTGATGGCGATGCGGCACCGGAGCCTGCCGGTCGAAGGTGTGCAGTTCCACCCCGAGTCGGTGCTCACCGAGGGCGGCCATCTGATGCTGGCCAACTGGCTGGCCGGGTGCGGTCTGCCGCAGGCCCGGCAGCGGGCACCGCGACTCGCCGCCGAGGTGGAGACCCGGCGGCGGGCCGCGTTCGTGTCGGCCTGAGCCTGGGCCCGGCCGCTAGGACCGCAGACCGCGACTCAGTCGAACAGCCGGGAGACGGTCGCGGTGGGCAGCAGGCCACCCGACCCACCGCCGGTCCCACCGCCACCCGGCGTGCTGGAGCCGCCACCGCCCTCGCCGTCACCGTCGCCCGGTGGCGGGCTGGTCGTCGGAGGCGATCCGGTCGGCGACGGGCTGCCGGTCGGGTCCGGCGACGGCTCCTCCTGCCGGGGCTGGGAGACCACGATCTCCACCCGGGAGTTGACCCGATGCTCGCCGTTGTTCGGGCTCTGGCTGGTGACGATACCGGCGTCTGCCGGGTCGACTTCCTCCCCGTCGATCACCCGCGGGTCGAAGCCGCGGTTTTCAAGCGTCGCAACGGCCTGGGCTTCGGTATAGCCGACGACGTTCGGCATGTCCCGCAGGTTGTTGAGCGAGACGTGCACCTCGACCTCGCTGCCCACCTCCACCATCTCGCCGGCGCTGGGCACCTCGACCACCTGGTCCTTCGGCGCCGAGCTGTCGACTTCTTCGAAGACGGCGATCAGTTCGAGGTCGGTGAGCTGCTGCTCGGCCCCGCTACGGGTGAAGCCCTCCATGTCGGGCACCTGGACCGTGCCCGGGCCGGCGCAGACGGTGAGGGCCACCTCGGTGCCCGGCTCGACGGCACCCGGCTCCGGCGACTGCTCGACGACGGTGTTGAGCGTGCAGTTCGGGTCGACGCGGGGGGTTTCATTGAAGGTCAACTGCAGGTCGGTGACGGCCAGCCGGGCCTGTTCGATCGGCTCGTTGACCAGGTTGGGCAGATCGACGGTGACCGGCTCGTCGGGGTCCTGGTTCATCCAGATCAGCCCGGTGGCCAGGGCGATCACCGCGAAGACGCCCAGCGCGCTGAGCCCGGCGATGACCGCCGGCGAGGTCCGCTTCGGCGGCGGGCCGCCGACGCCGCCGGAAATCCGCTGGGTCGAGCCGGTACGCCCGGTGGCGCCCATCGCGACGGTTTCGTCGTCGCGCAGCACCGGGGTGGCCAGCACCGGCCGGCCGGAGGCGGCGCGCAGCAGGTCGGCGCGCATCTCGCCGGCGCTCTGATAGCGGTTGACCGGGTTCTTGGCCAGCGCTTTCAAGACGATCGCGTCGATCGCCGGGGTGACGTCCCGGTTGATCTCGCTCGGTGCCCGCGGGTCCTCCCGGACGTGCTGGTAGGCGACGCTGACCGGGCTGTCCCCGACGAACGGCGGATGGCCGCAGAGCAGCTCGAACAGCACGCAGCCGGCCGCGTAGACGTCGGATCGGGCGTCGACCGACTCGCCCCGGGCCTGCTCCGGGGAGAGGTACTGCGCGGTGCCGATCACCGCCGAGGTCTGGGTCATCGTGGTCGCCCCGCTGGCCAGCGCGCGGGCGATGCCGAAGTCCATCACCTTGACCTGGTCGGTCTGGGTGAGCATGACGTTGCCGGGCTTGATGTCCCGGTGGATGATGCCGTGCCGGTGGCTGAACTCCAGGGCGGCGCAGACGTCGGCGCAGTACTCCAGGGCCCGACGCGGGTGCAGCCGGCCCTCGGCGGCGAGCACCTCCTTGAGGGTGCGGCCGTTGACGAACTCCATGACGATGAACGGCAGCGTCTCGCCGGTCGCGGCGTACTCCTCGCCGGTGTCGTAGACCGCGACGATCGCCGGGTGGTTGAGCGACGCGGAGTTCTGCGCCTCCCGCCGGAAACGTTCCTGGAAGGTCCGGTCCCGGGCCAGGTCGGTGCGCAGCATCTTGATCGCGACATCACGGCCGAGCCGCAGGTCACGGCCGCGGTGAACCTCGGCCATACCGCCGTAGCCGAGCAACTCGCCGACCTGGTACCTGCCACCTAGCAGGCGGGCCTGCGCGGTCATCGTCCTTGTCGTCCTTCGCTCGTCTGGTCGTCATCGGATCGGACCAAGTCGGGTGCTTCCATCGACGGTACGGGTACCACGCTGGTTTCGACGTGTCCGGCTGCCATCTGGTTCTCAGCCGTAACCAATCGCACCACGGGTTGCCCCAGGGCGGCCGAGTTGCTGGCGTTCTGGATGATCTGGTAAGCGACCAGCCCGGTGCAGAGCAACACGATCAACACTCCGAGGATGATCGCCAGGACGGTGAACACTTGCCGGTGCAGGCCACCGGACCGCTGGGGCGGGGCTGGTGGCCGGTTGTAGCCGTACGGGTTGGGTGGACGACCCGACGCGGGAAGGGGCTGCCGCGCCGGGGTGGCAGGGTGATGGTATCCGGCCGGATACCCGCCCGGCATCATCGGCGCGGTGGCGGGCCGGTAGCCGGGTGGTCCGGGCATCGGCTGCCCCGGCGGCGGCCGCTGACCGGGCGGCACCGAATTGGGCGGCACCGAGCCGGGGTGCATCGGCCCCGGCGACATCGGCCCGGGAGACATCGGCCCGGGAGACATGGGTGCGGGGCCGGACGCCATCGGCGAGACCGGCGCCGCCGAGGTGGGCCGGGGCGCGGCCGGGTGCTGGCCCGGATGCTGCTGGCCCGGATGCTGCTGGGCGTGTGGTGGTCGGGGCGGCCCGGCCGGTGGCCGGGCCTGGCCGGCGAGTGTGGTGGCGGCCTGCCGGGAGACGGCGGCCATCGTGGCGGCGGTCTGCCAGCGTGCCGAAGGATCCTTGGCGAGCGCGCGCTCGACGAAGCTGCGGACCACAGGTGGGATGTCCGACGGCAGCGCGCGCGGCACCTCACGCACGTGCTTCATGGCGATTTCCAGCGGATTGTCGCCCTCGAACGGCCGCCGACCGGACAGACACTGGTAGGCGACCACGCCGAGCGCGTACACGTCGGAAGCCGGCGTCGCGACCGAACCGGACGCCTGCTCCGGGGAGATGTAGGAGGCGGTGCCGAGCACCGAGCCGGCGGCGGTCAACTGGCCGACGATCTCCGAGCGGGCGATGCCGAAGTCGGTCAGCACCAGCGTGCCGTTGGGTCGTACCAGCAGGTTGCCCGGCTTGACGTCGCGGTGCACGATGCCCTTCTCGTGGGCCGCGTGCAGCGCGTCGGCGGCCTGGGCGATCAGCGCCATGGTGCGGGCCGGGGTGAGCCGCCCGACCCGGGACAGGGTCCGCGACAACGCGTCGCCCTCGACGTACTCCATCACCAGGAAGGCGATGTGCTTGTCGCTGCCGTAGTCGTAGACGTCGACCACGCCGGGATGGTTGATGGTGGCCATGGTGCGGGCCTCGCCGCGGAACCGTTCGGCGAAGCCGGGCTCCTCCAGCAGCGCGGGAAGCAGGCTCTTGACCGCGACGGTACGGCCGAGCACCTCGTCGGTGCCGCGCCACACGTCGCCCATCCCGCCGCTGGCGATGCGCTCGTCGAGCCGGTAGCGGCCACCGAGCAGGACTCCGGAGCTCAGCATCTCATCGCCCCTCACGCTCGGCGACGAGTGCCCGCATGATCTGCCCGGCGATCCGGGCCGCTTCCCCGCTGCCGCCGCTGCCGGCACCTTCCAGCAGTACGCAGACCGCCGAGATCGGCTCACCGTCCTCGGACGTCACGTAGCCGATGAACCACCCGTGGTCCTCGTCGCCCTCGCCGGCCTGCGCGGTGCCGGTCTTGCCGCCGACGGTGTACCCGTCGATCCGGGCGTTGCGGCCGGTGCCGTTGCGCACCACGCTGACCATCATCTCCTGCAGGTCGGCGGCGACCGACCCGCTCACCGACTGGCGCAGCTCCCGCGGGTCCGCGGTGTAGTAGCTGCTGGTCCGGTCGGCGTGCAGCAGCTGCTGGATCACGTACGGACGCATCTGACTGCCGCCGTTGGCCACCGCCGCCGCGATCATCGCGCCTTCCAGCGGGGTCATCCGGACGTTGTTCTGGCCGATCGACGACTGGGCCAGCGCCGCGCCGTCCTCGCTGCCGTCCGGGTTCGTGATGTCGCCGGTCCGGCTGGCCGCGACCGGCAGGCCGTCGTCGCCGCTGGTCCGGCCGACGACCAGCTCCTCGTCCTCGAAGCCGAAGTCGCGGGCCTTGGCCTTGACCACCTCGGCGCCGAGCTCCACGCCCAGCTTGGCGAAGCCGGTGTTGCACGAGTCGGTCAGGGCGGTGATCAGGGTGACCTCGTCCTGGGGGCAGATGGAGTCGACGGCGTTGCGGATGTCGGTGCCGGAGTCGGGATGCCGGTAGACCGGGCCGGCGGAGATCGGCGTCTCGACGGTGGTGCCGTTCTCCAGGGCCGCCGCCGCGACGACGACCTTGAAGGTGGAGCCAGGCGGCAGCACCTCGCCGAGGGCCCGGTTGTTCAGCGGGCGGTTCGGGTCGCTGTCCAGCTCGTTGAAGGCCTCCTGGGCCGCCCCGGTGTCGTGGCTGGCCAGCGGGTTCGGATCGAAGCTAGGCAGCGACACCAGGGCCTGCAGCGCGCCGGTACGCGGATCGACCGCGACCGCCGCGCCCACGTCGACGCCGACCCGGTTCTCCAGCAACTGCCGGTACGCGGTCTCCTGCGCCCGCCGGTTGATGGTGAGCAGCACGTTCCCGCCGCCGGTCTCCTCGCCGGTGAACAGGTCCCGGACCCGGTCGGCGAAGAGTTGGTCGCTGGTGCCGGCGAGGAACTCGTTCTCGGCCTTCTCCACGCCGGTGGCGGCCAGGTTGACCGGCTTGTAGCCGATCACGTGCGCGTAGAGCTCGTTGTCCGGGTAGGTCCGCAGGTACTGCAGCTCGCCGTCGGTCGGGGTGCTGGTGGCCAGGGCCCGGGCGCCGGCTTCGATGTTGCCGCGTTGCCGGTCGTACTCGGCTACCTGCACCCGGCCGTTGTAGTCGCTGGTGCGGTACTCCTCGGCCTTGTAGCCCTGGACCCAGTTGAGGTTCACGAAGAGCAGGCCGAACAGAACCATGATGACCATGCCGACCCGGCGCAGTGGGGCGTTCATCGGCGGATCACCTCCGTCGGCGCGCCGTGCAGCTGGGCAGGTGGTCCGGCCGGCGTACCGGGCGGCCGGGGCTCGGCGCCCACCACCGGCCGGCGGCCGGCGTCGGAGATCCGCAGCAGCATCGCCACCAGCAGCCAGTTCGCCATCAGCGACGAGCCGCCGGCGGACAGGAACGGGGTGGTCTGGCCGGTCAGCGGGATCAGCCCGCTGATCCCGCCGACGATCACGAAGACCTGCAGGGAGAGGGTGAACGCCAGGCCACCGGCGAGCAGCTTGCCGAACGAGTCGCGTACCGCCAGGCCGGCCCGCAGCCCGCGCTCGGCGACCAGCAGGTAGACGACCAGCAGCGCGGAGAGCCCGAACAGGCCGATCTCCTCGCCGAGGCCGGCGAAGATGAAGTCGTTGTGCACCTCCGGCACCTTCAGCGGCTGGCCGCCGCCGGGTCCGGCGCCGAACAGCCCGCCGGTGCCGAGCCCGAGCAGGCCCTGGACCAGTTGATAACCGTCGTTGTACGGGTCGGAGAACGGGTCGAGCCAGATGTTCGCCCGCTGGTAGAAGTTGGCGAACGGGCCGCCGACGATGTTGCCCAGGTGGTACGCCAGGAACGCCCCGCCGAAGAACAGCAGCAGACCGATGATCAGCCAGCTGACCCGTTCGGTGGCGACGTACAGCGTCACCACGAACATGCCGAAGTAGAGCAGCGACGTCCCGAGGTCCTTCTGGAAGACCAGGACCAGGACGCTGAGCAGCCAGACCACCAGCACCGGGCCGAGGTCCCGGCCCCGGGGGAAGTCGATCCCGAGCACCCGCCGGCTGGCCAGCGACAGCACTTCCCGCTTGCGGACCAGGTAGTACGCGAAGAACGACAGCAGGGCCAGCTTGGCGAACTCGCCGGGCTGGATGGAGAAGCCGCCGATCATGATCCACAGTTTGGCGCCGTTGACCTCGGAGTACCGCGCCGGCAGCACCGCCGGGATCATCACCAGCACGATTCCGGCCAGCCCGAGGGTGTACGCGTACCGGGCGACGACCTGGTGGTCACGGACCAGGATGAGCAGCCCGGCGGCGAGCACCACGGCGGCCAGGGTCCAGGCCAGTTGCCGCCCGCCGGTGCCGGCGAAGATCGGGTAGTCGATCCGTTCGGCAACGGCCACCTGCGCCAGGTCGTAGCGGCGCAGGAAACCGACGCCGATGCCGTTGAGCAGGGCCACCGCCGGCAGCAGGGCCGGGTCGGCGTGCGGGGCGAAGAACCGGATGACCAGGTGCAGGCCGACGAAGACCGCGCCGACCACGGCGGTCGGCACCCAGAAGCCGGGCCGGATGGTGCCGAGCACGGCTGCTTCGGCCGCAGCCGAGTAGAGCGCGACCACGGCGAGCGCGAGGGCCAACAGGCCGAGTTCGGCGTTTCGCCGCGTCCTGATGGGGCGGATCCGCGGCATCTCACCGGTGATGGCCGGCGGGGCGGGTCCGACTGAAGCGGTCACTGGGTTTCCTTCACCTCGCTCGCCGGCCTCAGCCGACCGTCCGGCAACCGGCCGGGTTGGTGACCGGCGGGACCGGCTCGACCGGTGGGGCGTCCGGGGAGCTCTCCGGGGCACCGGAGGGGCTCGGGGTGCCGCCCGGTGACGGGCTGTTCGCCGAGCCGGTCGGTGATCCGGAGACGAGACCGTCGGGCGCGGCACCCGGCGAACCGGTCGCGTCGACCTCCGACGACGGCGTGGGCGTCGGGGTGGGCGTGGGGGTCGGGGTGGGCGTCGGCGGGCAGATCGGCTTCAGGTTGGGATTGCCCGGGTCGTCCCGGGTAAGTTCCAGCAGGTGCCGCTGCGCCTCGGCTTCGCTGCCCGCGTGGATGCCGCGCTTGACCCGGTCCTGGGCGACGGTGGTCAGGTCGTCCAGGGCGAGGTCGCTGGTCTGGTGCACGGTGGAGAGGCTGACGCCGGCCACCTCGCCCGGCATGCCCTGGAAGATCGCCAGTTGACCGTCGCCGGTGGCGCCGACGTAGTACTGCCGTTGGGTGTAGGCCCAGCCGGCCCAGACCCCGCCGCCGAGGATGCCGACCAGCACGACCAGCACGATCGCCGCGCGCAGCGGCCGGCGGCGGGGGCGTTGCGGGTCGTCGTCCGACGCGGCAGCGGCGGCGACCGGCTCCGGCGCGGCGGCCCGGGGCGCGGACAGCGCGGAGGCCCGGGCGGCCGGGGTGGAGTCGTCGGCGGCGGTGGCCATGCCCCGGTCGCGGGCGGCGGCACCGCCGACGATCGGCGCCTGCTCGTGGATGCTCTGGTCGGTGGCGTCGGCCACGACGACGGTGATGTTGTCCGGGCCGCCGCCGCGCAGCGCCAACTGGACCAGGCGTTCGACGCACTTGCCCGGATCGGTGTACTCGCGCAGCGTCTCGGCGATGGTGTCCGGGCTGACCACGCCGGACAGCCCGTCACTGCAGATCAGGTAGCGGTCGCCCGCGACGACCTGGCGTACCGAGTACTCCGGGTCGATGTCCCGGCCGTCCAGCGCCCGGGTCAGCAGCGACCGCTGGGGGTGGCTGCTGGCCTCCTCGGCGCTGATCCGGCCCTCGTCGACCAGCATCTGGACGTAGGTGTCGTCCTTGGTGATCTGCGCGAACTCCCCGTTGCGCAGCAGGTACGCCCGGGAGTCGCCGATGTGCACCATGCCGATCTTGCTGCCGGAGAAGAGCGTCGCGGTCAGCGTGGTGCCCATTCCCTCCAGATGGGGGTTGGCGTCGACGGTGTCCCGCAGGTGCTGGTTGGCCAGGCCGACGGCGCCGCGTAGGGCGTCGACCATGGCGTCGCCGGGGACGTCCTCGTCGAGCGGGGCCAGTGCCCCGATGACAAGGTTGCTGGCGACGTCACCGGCGGCCATCCCGCCCATGCCGTCGGCCACGGCGAGCAGCCGCGGCCCGGCGTAGACGGAGTCCTGGTTTCCGTCACGGATCAGTCCGCGGTCACTGTGGGCGGCATAGCGCAGGGTCAGAGTCATGGCCGTAACTCAAGAGATGTGCGGCCGATCCGGATCGGCACGGCGAGGGGTACGGGGGTAGGTCCGGTGACCTTAGCGCGGTCCAGGTAGGTCCCGTTAGTGGAACCCATGTCTTCGATGAACCATTGGCCGTCCCGGGGCATGAGCCGGGCGTGTCGCGCCGAGGCGTAGTCATCGGTGATGACCAGGGTAGAGTCCTCCGCCCGACCTATCGTGATCGGAGACTCACCCAAAGTAATTTTGGTCCCGGCCAGCTGACCTGCGGTCACTACGAGCTGATGAGCGGCCCGCCCCCGTTTGACCTTGGCCGGCCGGGCCGGTGCCGTACTGCTGCTGACCCCGCGCGGAGCCGCGACCAGGCGGCTGGACCGGGCACCGGCGAACAGATCCCGACGGATCACCCCCACCACCGTGAACACGAAGATCCACAGCAGGACGATGAAGCCGACCCGGGCGACGGCAACGACGAATTCGGGCAAGGTTAGCCATCCACTCGGAACGTGAGCGTGGTCGTCCCGAGCTGGATCATGTCACCGGGGTTCAGGGCCACCGCGGAGACCCGCTGCCCGTTGACCATGGTCCCGTTGGTCGACCCTAGATCGGTCAGCACCACCTGGGCGCCATCGAAGTCGAGCCGGGCGTGTCGGCGGGAGATCCCCACGTCCGGCAGTCGCAGATTGGCCTGGTCACCCCGGCCGATCACGGTCGAACCCATCTGCAGCGGATAGGTCCGCCCGTCACCCGAGACCAGCCGTACGTTGCGGGCACCGGCCGGCGAGTGCGGCGGTTGACCGTACCCACCGCCCTGCTGGTCGTACGGCGGATAGCCGCCCTGACCACCGCCGGGCATGTCGTACCCGGGCTGCTGCACCGGCGCGACGTCGCCGCCGGTGAACACCTCGGCGGTCACCCGGAACATGCCGGTGTCCAGCCCGTCGCCGCGCTCGATCTCGACGATCACGTCGCCGTAGACCGTCCAGGCCTGCTCACCGATGAACTCCGCCTGCGACTGGGCGAGCTCCTGGGCCAGAGCCGCCGCGTACGGAGCCAGCCGGCTGTGGTCGTACGGCGAGAGATCGATCACGTAGCGGTTGGGCACCAGCGTGCGCCCACCAGCCAGGATCGCCTTGTGGGCCTCAGCCTCCCGCTGCATCGCGTTGAGGATCTCCACCGGGTGCACGACACCCTTGAACACCTTGGCGAAGGCCCCTTCGACTAGGCCTTCCAGACGCTTCTCGAAGCGTTGCAGCACGCTCACCGGCTCCTCCTCGGGTTCCGAGGACATGATGGTATCCGGCCGTCGCCCGTGCCACCCGCACGCCGATCGACCACCGCTCCCGGCCTGTCCCGAACGACCGACCCGCCCCGTGCTACTCTTCGCCAGGCGTCGCGGGCGATATCAAGCTCGGGGCGACCAGGGACAGCGTAGTATGTCCCGGCACCTGCCAGCGGGTGGCCCCGACCGACACCCCCACCGGGATCGGGAAGGACCGGCCGGGTTAGTCTTCTACCGACTGTCCCGGACAGCATCCGGGGAAGTGGCGGAATGGCAGACGCGCACGGTTCAGGTCCGTGTGCCCGAAAGGGCGTGGGGGTTCAACTCCCCCCTTCCCCACCAGCAGGCCGGGCGGTGTTAGCCGCCCGGACCAGCTAGCAACGATCAAGAAGGCTCCGCCCGACGGCGGGGCCTTCTTCACATATCACCCGGATATCCTGTTGACCGTTTACTCCACCCCCCAGCTCAGGAGTGTCGTGTGAGCGTCGCGTTGGTTACCGGTTCCGGCGGTCTGATCGGATCGGAGGCGGCCCGGCACTTCGCCGGACTCGGCCTGGACGTGGTGGGCATCGACAACGACATGCGCCGCGAGTTCTTCGGCCCCGAGGCGTCCACCGCCTGGAACGTCGAGACGCTGCGGCGTGACCTCGGCGCGGCGTACACCCATGAAGCGGTCGACATCCGCGACCGCGACGCACTGGCGGGCCTGTTCCGGCGGTACGGCCGGGACATCGCCGTGGTGATCCACACCGCCGCGCAGCCGTCGCACGACTGGGCGGTCCGCGACCCGTTCACCGACTTCGACGTCAACGCCGGCGGCACCCTCAACGTGCTGCAGAACGTCCGGGAACACTGCCCGCAGGCGCCGGTGATCCACTGCTCCACCAACAAGGTGTACGGCGACCGGCCGAACAGCCTGCCGCTGATCGAGCAGGAGACCCGCTGGGAGATCGCCCCGGACCACCCGTACGCCGGTGGGATCACCGAGGACATGTCGATCGACGCCTGCCTGCACTCGGTCTTCGGCGCGTCGAAGGTCGCCGCCGACATCATGGTGCAGGAGTACGGCCGCTACTTCGGTATCCGTACCGCCTGCTTCCGGGGCGGCACGCTGACCGGCCCGGCGCACTCGGCGACCGAGCTGCACGGCTTCCTCGGCTACCTGATGCGCTGCAACATGGAGCGGCGGACCTACAAGATCTTCGGGTACGGCGGCAAAATGGTCCGCGACGCGATCCACAGCCACGACGTGGTCTCCGCGTTCGAGGCGTTCTTCCGCGACCCACGCCCGGCGGCGGTCTACAACCTCGGCGGCGGCCGGCACTCCAACTGTTCGCACCTGGAGGCGTTCGCCCTGGCCGAGCAGATCACCGGCCAGCAGATGATCACCGAATATCAGGAGGCGAACCGGGTCGGCGACCACCAGTGGTGGATCGGCTCGAACGCCGCTTTCCAGCGTGACTACCCTGGCTGGAAGCAGGTCTACGACGTGCCGATGATCCTGCAGGAGATCTACCAGGCCAACGTCGACAAGTGGGTGCCCCAGAAATGATCGACCAGGGCAAACGCAACCTGCTCGGGGTGCTGGTCGACGCCGTCGACTACGAGGCCGCCACCGAGCGGGTGGTCGACGCCGCCCGGGAGCGCCGCCCGCTGGCGCTGACCGCGCTCGCCGTACACGGGGTGATGACCGGGGTGCTCGACCCGGCGCACAACGCCCGGCTCAACTCGTTCGACCTGGTCACCCCGGACGGCCAACCGGTGCGCTGGGGCCTCAACCTGCTGCATGGAGCAGGGCTGAAAGACCGTGTCTACGGGCCGACCCTGACGCTGCGGGTGCTGCAGCGCTGCGCCGACGAAGGGCTGCCGGTCTACCTGTACGGCTCCACCGAGGAAACGCTGGACCGGCTGGTGCCGAAGCTGGAGCAGATGTTCCCGGCGTTGAAGCTCGCCGGGGTCGAGCCGTCGAAGTTCCGCTCCGTCCAGCCTGGCGAAGAGGTGGAAATTGCCGACCGGATCCGGGACTCGGGGGCCCGGCTGGTGCTGGTCGGGCTGGGCTGCCCGCGCCAGGAGGTCTTCGCGTACGCGATGCGCCCGCTGCTGGACATGCCGCTGATGGCGGTCGGCGCGGCCTTCGACTACCACGCCGGCCTGCTGCGGAAGCCGCCATCATGGATGCAACGTGCCGGCCTGGAGTGGCTATGGCGGCTCGGGCTGGAGCCGAAGCGGCTGTGGCGCCGGTACGTGATCCTCAACCCGGCGTACCTGAGCCGGCTGGGCGCGCAGAAGCTGGGCATGTGGCAGGCCACCCCGCCGCAGCCCGCCACCGACCGCCCCGCCACCTTCGCCGTCTGACCCCACTCGATCGGGCTCCGGAAACACGACCGAGACGACCAACTCGGGGAGGACTCATGGAAATGACGAGCTATTCCGTGTCCTGTAGGCGGGTCGGTAACTGGTGGGCCATCAGTGTGTCCGAGCTCAAAGGCCTTCACACCCAGGCCCGCCGCCTTGACCAGGTCGCCACCATGGCTCGCGAGGCGATCGCTCTACTGTTCGAGGTCAATCCAGCCATAGTAGACGTTGAGGTACGTCCGGAGCTGCCCGGAACAGTCACGGCAGCACTGGACGCAAGGCAGGCCGCTCGGGACGCTGACGAGAAGGCCGAACAAGCGACCGCGACGGCTATACGGGCTCTGCTGAGCGACGGTTACACCGTCCGGGATGCGGGTGCCCTTTTGGGGCTGTCACCCCAACGCATCTCACAGATCGCCGCTCGAAACACTACACGACCCACGTCAAGCGCAGCATAGAGTTACGGTTCGCTGCCACCGCCCACTCGGCTACATGTACTGGGCGCGGCGCGCCCAGCCCCTGGCTGGGTTCGGCGGCTGGCCGCGCACCTGCTGTAGGTCCAGGTCGGTGGCGTTGGGTGACAGGTGTTGTTGAGCTAACTATCCCAATGGCGTCCGGATTTGCCGATGACAGCGCGTCCCTCGCTCAGAGTTGGTGCGTTCAGTGTGTTTGCTGCGCCACGAAGACGTACTCCAGCCCAGGGCGGTCTGGCGCCTCTCGAACGTCGAGGGCGGTGAAACCATTGGTCGCCAGGGTCTCCTCAACCTTTGCTCTACTGCGGAACCTGAGCGTGGTAGTCGGACCACACTTCCAGGCCGTCCGAGGCGAACGTGTAGGTGTATCGGAAGGAGACATACGGCAGAGCCACCCTCGTGACTTTCCTGCGCTGCTCGACGACGCCTTCGGTCTTCGAGTTCTTGTCAGGAATCGGAAGATCATCAAGCGGTGGCCGCCTCGTGTCGGACAGGACACGCCGACATCCACACAGGATTGCCACGGCCACCACCGACCGTAGTTAAAGAACGATCGTAGGGCAGCCGCGCTTTAGCGTTGCTGGAATCTTCGCTGGTAGTGGCCGACACGGACGCTATGTTGGTGTCGCCGCATCCATCGTGGCCATCGATGAATGCTGGCGACGTCGTGCATGCGGGTGATCATGTATGCGAGGAGACGTCTAACCTTAATGAACGTGAGTGGCACTACGGATATATTTGGTCACGGCCGTGTTGTCGGGCGTCGCTCCGGTCTACTCCCTACCTGGGCTTCTAGCTGCTCCATCGCATTTTCGTCGCCTCGCCAGTAGGCGTCGAACACCTGTCGGCCCACGTCGGCAGACATATCGTGATCGTTCCTGGCGTATACGGCGTGACCCTCCTCCTGAGCCTTTAGGTCGAGAGCGTCTCTGATCAACACAAGCTCCGGTCGCACCGCCGCCGTAATGGCGTCACCGAGCTGGAGTAACCCCTGGGCATAGTAATGCAAACCTTCGTCGCTAAATGAATCCTCGCAAGTGATGAACTCGTAAAAAGAAAAATAGGAAGCAGAAGCCATGCATCCGCAATGAATGAAGTATGTATTCGGATTTTCATCGTACCACGGACGCCGATTTTCGATCCTTTCCCAGGTGGATTCGATGGTCGAGAGCGCATTCGGGCTCAACAGTATGTTCACGGACTGGCGTAGCACATCGAAACCGGAACTAAAACCTTCGACGCCGAACCGCCCTTGTTCATCGGTGGCATCCTCAAGATACCGGTGTGTCTTGATCAGGTTCCGGAGGGCGTACGGTATAGCTACCGCAGGTGGTGCGGCGTCCCAATCCTCTTCCGACAGTGCGCGCGGCGCGCCATCCGGTATTTTGTCGAGGAATAGTTGGAAAGCCAGCCGGTGAGCCGTCTTTTCGACGGCAAGCCGGCGTCTCGCATCTTTACGGAGGCCCTGTCCGAAACGTTTTTGGGTAGCTGTCTTGCTAAGGCCACCGAGACGGACTCCGATTTCTTCCCAAGTGGCACCGCGAGACTGAGGGGCCTCGCGTTTTCCGGACAGTGGTCCGGCCGGTTCTTTCACGCCGCGATTTGAAGGTTCTCGAACTCTGCGTGGACTTCCCGGGGAGGTCGGTAGCCCACCGCTGAATGCAGACGCTGACGATTGTACCAGAATTCGATGTAGGCAGTAACGTCCCGGCGCGCCGCCTCACGCGTGGGATACTTCACACGCGACACGCGTTCGTTCTTCAGCGCACCGAAGAACGATTCCGCCATCGCATTGTCGAAACAAATTCCGGTCCGGCCAGCGGATCGCCGCAACCTCAGATCCCGAAGCGTTCTGCCGTAGTCGTCCGACATGTAGTTGCTGCCCCGGTCCGAATGAAAGATGGCGTTCTTCCTGAGTTCGCGATTCCGGGCGGCGTTACGGATGGCGCGGGAGATCAACGGCGTCTGGTAGTGGTCGTCCATCGCGTACCCGATGACTTCCTTCGTGCAGCAGTCGATGACGGTCGCCAGATACAGCCACCCCTCGCCGGTCGGGATGTACGTGATGTCGCCGACGAGCTTCTCCCCAGGCGCGTCGGCGGTGAACTCCCGGCCGACGAGGTCAGGCACCGTGCCGGACGACGACTGGGTGAGTCCCCACCGCCTCGGGCGGGGCTGGCACGGCACGAGCCCGAGCTCGCGCATCAGCTGGCGGACGAGTTCCGGCCCGGCGGACACGCCCTGGCGCCGCAGTTGCGCGTGGACACGTCGATGCCCGTAGGTGCCGTCAGACGCGGCGAACACCTCCTCGATGGCCGATCGAAGGTGGGCGCGGCGGGTGGCGGTCGCGGAGTCGGGCCGGGTTCGCCATTCGTAGTACCCGGACCTGGACACGCCGAGTTGTTCGCACATGAAGTCGACGGGGTAGGCGTACTTCGCGGTGTCGAGTCGCATCGTCTCGATGAACTCGTACAAGCTCGTTACCGAGGGTCCTTCGCGAAGTACGCCGCGGCTTTTTTCAGGAAGCTGTTCTCCATTTCGAGTTCCCGGTTGCGGCGTTCGAGTTCCTTCAGTCGAGCGCGCTCGTCGACGCCGATCTGTGGGCTGTTCTGGGCGCCGCTGTTTTCCCGCCGGTACTGGCGGACCCAGGAACGCAGCGTCTCCGGATGAACGTCGATCTCCCGGGCAACCTGCGACACTGGCTTGTTCGACTGTAGAACGAGTTGCACTGCTTCTTCACGGAACTCTGGGGTGTATGAGCTTATGCGTGCCATCGCGCTTCTTCCCTCGACTTTCCTTACAGGGTAACCTTATTGGCTCCCTGTCCGGAATCCTCGGGGCACCTCAAACCGGCTATTACCTAGGGTGTGCGGCCACAGCCACGCTACGCATGACTCACCGATCCAAGATTGGTCGGTACCCTGTTTGTTGCTGTCGGTGTTCGATTCTCGATACTCCATGGTAAACTCATCCTTTCCAGCCAAGGACGTCAACAACGAGGCGGGCAAAGTTTACGGCAGCGGCGACGGCCAGTAGATAACGCCGCCGACTCGTGGACCTTGACTGGCGCGCGTGTTCATTGTCCGTCCTCGGTGATTCATCTGGAATGCTTTTGGGTGCTACATCGTCCGAGCTTTGACTCGGAGCGTTCGGGCGACTGGACATATCGGAGCTCCTTCCTTCTTAGGTCCTTGTGCATAAAGCAAATCCCCTGCGGGACTTCGATCTGGATGCCCACGACCGTAGGAGAACAGGAACGTTCCCGCAAACAACGCGAGTCCACCGTTGGTGGACGCCGGGCAACGCGCCAGGGTTGACAATGCAGCGGTAAGCGTGCTGCAAAGCAGCCGCACTAGTTGATCATGGCGTGGGTGTCCGCCGTCGTAGCCGAGGCGCGGGACTGCGTAGATTTCCGTGTTTGACCTGGGTGTGGTCCGTTGGACAGGACGTCGATCCTGTCCAGGAAGGACCACGTCATGGCAGACAAGAAGAATCCAGTTCAGCTTCCGGAGCCGTCGGCAGCGGAGCGGGAGTTCGCCCAGCAACTGGTCGAGCGGGCCAAGGCCGACGGAGTCTCGTTGGTCGGACCGGGTGGGCTCCTCGCCGGGATCACCCGCACCGTCCTGGAATCAGCGCTGGACGCCGAGTTGGACGCCCACCTCGACGACGCCGGTGTCGACGAGGCCACCGGCAGGCGGGTCAACATCCGTAACAGCCACGGGGCGAAGACGGTGCGGACCGAGGTCGGGCCGGTGCGCGGATCCAGGTCCCCCGGGACCGGGCCGGGTCGTTCACCCCGCTACTTCTCCGCTACGTACACGCCGCGACCGGAATGTCCGACGACGAGAGCTCGGTCGTGCAAGAGCGAGACGGCGCGATACACGGTCGCGGGGCTGACGTCGTACTGGTCGGCAAGCTGGGCGGTGCTGGGCAGCTTCGCGCCCGGCGGTAGCTCGCCACTTTTGATCTTCGCGGTCAGTTCGTCCGCGATCCGTCGGTAATTGGCTGGCGCTGAGGGCATGGCTCATCCCCTTGATTCGTTGCCACTATTTGAACACGCACAACCTCCATCAGCTGAACTCGGACCGACGGTGCCTGAACTACCGAGTCTGCTGGAGTGCCGAGGACTCGTAGCTCATCCAAGAAGGCCTTGGTCTGTCACCGAAAACGGCGACCCGTGCCCGTCATGCAAGTACCGAGTATTGCCATTCTTTAGTACGTCAAGCGCCACGGCAACGCGCCGCCATACATAGGGGCGGAGCCGCTGCTGTGCCTTTTCCGCCGCACAAAACTCGAACGCAGACAGCTCGGTATCCGAAATCTTGAGTCCGGAAATCTGTTCATCGGTCAGCTCGCCACCATCGAAGATGAACGAGAGCAGGTCATCCCAGGGTCCGTGTGGTGATACCCAATCGACCACCAGCAGTCTGGCTACATGCACGTCCAGGGCGAGTTCTTCTCGGAGCTCGCGGCGGACGGCCTCATGAGGCGGTTCGTTGGCTTCAACCATGCCGCCGGGCATGTCCCAGTCCGGCTTGTACTGGGGGTCGACGAGGAGGATCTGTCCCTTGCGGTCCCGGATGAGCGCGTCGGCACTTACACGCTTGCGTGGCTGTTTGGAGTTACCTTCTGCCAGATACGCCCGCCATGCCTCCGGGTCACGCTCATACAGCGGAGCGTCCGCGTTCACGATCTCTCCTCAAGCGTCGATGGATCGCTACGTCCCGCCTGGGTGCGCCACTGGCATAGCCACGCCCGCTCACGTAGCGCCTCATCAAGGCAACTCAGGAACTCGGCCACCATCCGAGCACCCCGGTGCGGCTCCAGCAAGCGCCTGAGATCGAGGAGTTGCTGGATGACGAGATAGGAACCGAGCTGCTGGGTCGCGTCCAGCACCTCTTGAGCGACGGCACATGCCTCCTCAGGCCTGCCCTGGGCCACGAGCACAGTCACAAGGATAAGCTGTCCGAATGCCCGGCTTCGAGTCCGGTCTCCCGGTCGCAGTTGGACGACTCGCTCGGCCTGCCGTTTCGCCTGACCTAGGTCACCGAGTTGGCGCAAGCACCGGGCTGCCTCGTTGGCCAGCGAGCCTTCATCGAAGTGACTCACCCACGGCGACCGTTCCTCAGCCGCCTCTGCTTCAAGCACCCGCTCTGCCTCGATGAGGTGCTGTGCGCAGTCGTCCGGTTGTCTCAGCGCGGCGAAGGCACGGGCTTGCATTGCAAGGAGGCGAGCTTCGAGTTCAGGCAACCGCGGACCACGCGCCAGCACCTCGCTGCCTTGCCGGGCGTACCGGAGAGCGTCGGTTGGCTTGCCCCGGTGCTGTGCGAGGTGGCTCAGGCTGGCGAGGATGTGCGTGCCGAGCTGCCGGTCGTTTCCGAGTTTGACCAGTTCGAGTGAGCGCGCGAAGTGCTGTTCGGCGGCCTGGTCCCGGCCGGCGTCGTGAGCCATCCACCCAGCCATCTCGGTCAAGGCGGCTGCGGCCGTGAACGCCAACTGCCCATCGCTGCTCTGGTCGACTCCGAACATGCATGGTGCGACTTCGGCTTGCAGGTACTGCACGACCGTGGCGTAGAGGTGGCCGCCGCCGACTTGTCGGTCCGCCGCCCGAAACGACTGCATCGCGGAGGCATAGCCATTGCCGTCACCCAGCGGCAGTCCGAACGGCGGAGCCTGAAGCGGGACCGGTGCCGGCACGACTTGTCTCGGTACAGCCGCCACCTTTGTGACGGCCATACGAGAGTCGTCGCTCGCAGACGATGTGCTGGGCAGCTTGAACCACAATAGATGATCGGGAATCCGGAGCGTACGGACCCAGTGCGTCAGGCTGTCGAGGTGTCGAACCGGCGGCCCGTTCTCGATGCGGCTAATCTGGGCTTGCGTCAGGCCGAGCCACCCACCGACGACGCTCTGCGGAACGCCATCTTTCCCGTAGAAGGCGATGTGCTTCGGGTGCTTGCGATACGCGCGCGAGACCTGGCCAATGTGCAATGCCACGTAGCCTAGGTTGATCTTGATGGTGGCTGGACCCGATGGATGTGGATGGTCGGTGGACGCTGGTGGCGGATGCTGGCCGGTTCGTGGGGTTTCTTGACCCGGTACTGGTTGTGGCGGGCGCGTTTGACCGCGCGGGGGCAGGTGCGTTCGCGTCGGGTGGGGATCAGGAGAGCGGCGATCCGGGCGAGGTGGGTCGGTAGCTGGTCAGCCCAGTCCTGAGGGGGGAATGTCCGCCGTGCCGGTGGCGGTGCGGCGGATCAGGCGCAGGGCTCTGGTGAAGGAGATCCTGTCCGGATCGAGGTCGGCGGCGGCGGACGCTTTCGCTGTCAGCGCGCTGATCGCGTGGTGGACGATCAGGTAGGCCCAGATCTCCTGATGGGCCAGGTCCGGCAGACGGGACCGCAGCACCCGTCCGGGACCACGGAGGTGGGTTTTGAGCTGGTCGTTGGCGGTTTCCTCCTCCCACCGCTCGTGGTAGCCGCCAGCTAGTTCGTCGGCGTGGGCGTCGGCGGGGTCGACGATGGTGGTGATCAGGGCGATCAACTCGCCGGTGCCGTCGCCGACGCGGTCGGGAATGTCGTACTCGACCACCCGGGCGAGGTGGACGACCGGCAGGCCCCGGTCGTCGAACGCGTCGGGAACGCTGTTGATGTCGGTCAGGTCAGCTCCGGCGCGGGCGGCCGCGAGCAGTCGTTCCCGTCGACCGCCACGGACGGTCGGTTTGATCAGGACGGTGAGATAGGTGCCGTCGGACAGGATCTTGACCACGGGCAGGTCGAGCTGGGTCGGGGCCCGCCACAGCAGCGCGGCGCCGGTCGCGGCGGCGGTGTCCCACGCCTGCCAGGAGTAGAACCCCCGGTCGGCGGTGAGTAGTTCGTCGGACCGTAGCCGTGGGTACAGCCGCTGCGCGAGGGTCTTCTCCCCTTCCGGGTAGGCGCCGATCTCGGCGGCGACGAAGGCGTGGGTGCCGCACTCCGCGAGGGCCACGACCCGGGCCTTCGGAAACGCGGAACGGTTCCCCCCTGACCCGGCGTAGCCGAACTCGGCCGCGTTAGCCGTGCTGTCGGGCACATCGACGGTGAACCCGTCGATCGCCAGCAGCCGCCACCGGCGTAGGAACGACCCCCGCGCGGTCCCCAACGCGCCCGCCGGCGCTGTCGGGCCCGCCTCGCCCGCGACCGGCCCGCACGTGCGCTCGAACAGCTCGGCGAACACCCGGCGGCCCAACCGTTTCCGCGCCTGGCTGATGGCACTCGAGGTCGGCACGCTCCACGCCGCGTCCCAGCACCCGAACCGGTCCAACGACCCGGTGACCCTGGTCGCGACCTCGGTGTAGTCATCGTCGGGGAACAACGCCAACCCCAACGTCAGGTAGGTGCTCACGTGCGCCGGCAGTTTCCCGTCCGACCGCTGCTCCCGCACCCCGCACACCTCGATCGCGGCGTCGACCTCCTCCCGCGACACCTGCGAGATCAGCACCCCGAGCGTCACCTGATCCGGCCGTACCACTGGACGGTCCACCACATCCACCGACATGACCCGTGATCAAAACAGTCAGCCGAGCCGTGGTCGTCCCGCCACGCCGCACCGCCCAGGAGTCCACATCAAACCCGCAGGTCAAACCCAAGATCAACTTAGGCTACGTGGCATTGGGCCAATGTGCTGCGCCCTGAAGGCGTCCCGAAACTGATCGGTGTACCAGAAGTCATCCGGCAACTCCGGCGGCTGGATGGCGAACTCGCGCGCCTTGGTCTGACACGGCGCGCACTGGCCGCTCTTGTTGTCTCGGGCAAGGCGCGTTCCGCAACGACAGTAACGCGGCTGGCGGTTCGCGTCCATGATCGTCCTGATCCTCGAAGCGGAGTCCTGTACGGCAATTCTAGAGCGGGATCAGCCTACGCGCTGCACCGCATACGCGGCATGTATGGCAGGTATACGCCTGCGGTCATGCCCAGTACGACCGAGCGGCCCCACTATCGAGTGACCGGACACGTCCCAAACCAGAGAGGACGATCCATGTCTCACCAGATCCAAACCCAGCGGCCCTGTGTGCGTACCGCCGATTGAGGCTGCGCGCGCAGGGCGGGCGGCCCGACCTCCGCACCCCCGTTCGGGGTCGGGCCGCCCTTCCACCCGCTCTACCCAGACCGTGCCCGATCTGCGAGCTTGAAAGGCGGTGCCGTGCGTAGACTCCTCGACTTCCTCCGCGTGATGATGCCGGCAACTGATCGGTAGCGTGCCGGCCGACCGGTCTCCGGCCGATCCCCGCCCCGGCGACGAGTTGATCATCGACGGTCGGGCGAGTGTCCAGTTCGCGGCTGGGCGAGGGTTCCGGTTCCGGGTGACGACAGTGGACAAACGGTGGACGTACCAGGACTGGGTTTGGCTGGCCGGGTACGTGTTGGCAGCCGACGGTGAAGCCCGCGAACGGCGGGAGATCTTCGTCCAGCGCGACGGTCTCCGCTGGGCACCGCGCCCGCGCCGACACCGCTGACCAGGGCGGCGGCACAACTGCGACGCGATCCGCGCCCTCTCGACCCGTACCCCTGAAGTTTCTCGATCGATTGAAAGGTGGTCCCTGCCATGCGGAGATTCCTTGACCTGTTCCGCCGACCGCCGGTGCGGAGCCGGCGCAACCGGCGGTTGCTCGCCGAGATCGCCCACCACAACCGGCGCACACCGACGCCGCGTCCGCCGGTGCGGCGGGCACCGAACAACGTCGGTCACCTGTACGGCAGGCCGGTGCGGCCGTCGATCAGCCCCGGCCTGGTCCGCGACCGCCGGTTCGGCGACCGCGTCCGGCGCGGCTGCGACCCCACCGAGGTACGCACCTTCCTGCACCTAGTCGCCGACGAGCTGACCGCCCTGCGCGCCGAGCTGCGCTCGACCCAGGACGAAAACGTGCGGGTCAAGCAGGCGTTGCGGGACTGGCAGTCACAGCAGTTCCAACAGTTCCAGGCAGGGACGGGGGTGACCGGATGACCGGGGTCAACGGAGTGCCGGCCGGGCCAGTCCGCGTCGTCGGGTTCGGGTCCGAGCGGCGGCGGGCGCAGCTCGTCGTCACCGTCGCAAACCTCGACACCGGGCAGGTGGCGTCGACCAACCTCGTGCCGGGATCGTTCACGCCGCTACCGACACCAAACGGCACCTGGTGGCTGCCGTACGCGCCGATCGTCACCGACCTCGCCACCCGCGCCGGCGTCGCCGCCGCGACACTGTGCGACCCGGACTTCCCCGACGAACCCGGCCGGCTCCCGTCGTCCGGCCTGACCCTGCCGATCCAGTGGCAGCCCGGTGCACCGGAGCGGGACCGCCACCGGTGGGAGGCGTCGGCGCTCGCCAACCGGCTCACCGCGCCGTGGCTGGTCCTGATCGGCCGCAGCAGCGATCCGCCGCCACCGGGCGACCCGGCCCGGCTGCTCGGCCGGCTGTGCGCGCTCGCCGACCAACTTCACGTCGACCTGATCCTCGAAGCCCGACCAGCGTCGACCCCGAGCGGGCTGAGCTGGGACATCCGGTACGAACTCGCCGGCGGGAAAGTGCCCGACTACCCGCACCGCTGGGTAGCCCACCTACCGGCGGCGATCACCTCAATCAGCCCGGAACGGGCCGCGTCCGGGCTGGCCGTCGCCGACTGGAACCTGCCCGCCCACTACCTCACCGAGGCTGCCCTCACCCCGCACCCGGTGCCGGTCGGGCTCGACGGTCACCCCGGCGGCCATGACCTCGACCAACTCGAACGACGCATGATCGCCGACGCCGAGCAGCACGGCGGCGCGCAGGCGATCTGGCGGAACCGGCACTGGTGGCACACCAGCCTGCGACCCGACGACACCGAACCGGGCGGGGTCGGCGGCAGGTTCCGGCGCGGCTGGGAGCCGCCAGCGCCGAGATACTGGGGCGAGCCGATCCCCACCCATCCCTGCCCACAATGCACCAATGTGGCAGATCCGCCGTACTGCACCGACTGCTACGGCACCCGCCGGGTCCGCCACGGCGCCGTCGTCACCGTCACCGACCTGCGCGGCCGCACCGTGCACCGCAACTGGCGACCCGATGACGGCCCGACCTCGCCAACGCTGGTGCACACCGACCAGGCGTCCGGCACCAGCGTGTGGCAGCTCCCCGAGCACTACCGGATCGGCTCCCTCGCCGCCGAGTTCGGCGTACAGCCCACCGACCTGACCGACATCGACGGCGAACACGTCATCGACCAGCACCTGCGCAACGGGGTCAGCCAGATCCACCACGGCCGCGACCCGCTCGCCGCGTACCTCGCCGAAGCCGCCGCTGCCCACGATGGCGCCCGCATCATCGCCCGCGCCACCAACTGGCCCGGCCCTACCCTCGACCAGCTGGCCCGACTCGTCACCGGACTCGGTCTCGCCCTCGACGTCACCGCCGTCAACCACCGCCACAGCACCGGCCGGCCGGAGCTGATGCAGGGCCACACCTGGTCGGTCCAGGTCGCCGACCCGGCCACCCCGCCGACCGTCGACCCGGTCCCCACCAGCGCCGCCCTGCCCGAAGCTGTCGCCCTCTGCCACCGCTACCTCTACGGCGCGCTGCGCGCGACCATCCCTACCGACCCCGAAAAGCCCATGTCCGTCCCCCGCCGGCCCGCGACCGCCGGCCCAGCACCCGACACCACCAGCTTCATCACCGAGGTACGCCACCAAGCCGCCAGCCACCCCGGCACCCCCGCCACCGTCCGCATCCACCCCGACGGGACCCACACCACAAGCTGCTGATCCCACCATTGGCCGTTCGGCGGTCCGGGTTCCGCATCACTGCGTTGATCTGAACTACTTCAGATACACTGAGAGGGTGAGTGTGCAGAGCTTTCCATACAGCGCTTTCCTCCGAGGCCCGTCGCACGTGCTGCCGTCGTTGGCGGATGCCGACGTGATCCTGGAGCGCCGTGACGAGGAGAACCTCGTACTGATGCGGGCCGAGCGGTTCGACGCGGTGGCGGCCGGGCTGCGGATCGCGGCCCGGTCGCTGGCGCTGCTGGCCCGCCGGCAGCGCGATCTCGCCGAGGAGTTGCTGGCCGAGGAGCTGCCGTGGCTGACCTGGCTCCCGCCGGAGGAGCGTGTGGCCTGCGTACGGGAACTACTCGCCGATCTGGTCGCCGGTGCCGACACCGGGCTGTTGACGCCGTTTGCCCGCAACCTTGCCTCGTGGCGGTCCACGGCCGAGGCGTGGACCGACCCGGGCCTCGCCCGTGACCTGCAGGGCCCGTTCGACGGTGACGGCCCGGTGATCGACAAGCCGATGTCGGAGGCGGCGTGACCGGCCGGGGTGAGCAGATCCTGCGGCCACGGCCCTGGCTGGTGCGGGCCGCTGACCGGCAGGCGTACCAGGGGTGGCAGCGGCTGCTGGCCATGGTGCCGGAGAACCTCGACCGGGCTTGGGTCGCGTTGACCAGCGATCCCCGGCACGTCGACCAGCGCCAGCATCCACTCAAAGGGGCGCTCGGCGTGGTCAAGGTCGGCGGCGCGGCGCTCGAACAGTGGCAGTACGAGGTCACCGGCGGTGGTCGGATCTGGTACGCGATCGACGACGAGCGTCGGACGCTCTGGATCACCCGGGCGGGCACCGGCCATCCCAAGCAGACCGATACCCGCCGCCGGTGACAGGTGCCCCGCGCCCAAGAGCCGGTACGGCGGCCGCCGCAGACCAGTCGAGGAGTTGACTTGACTCTGCAGTCGTAGCGCAGTCAAAATGCAGTCATGGCTGTGGTGCTCACGATCCGCGACGTGCCGGAGGAGGTGCGGGACCTGCTGGCTCAGCAGGCCCGCGAACGCGGCCAGTCGCTGCAGGCGTACCTGTTGGCCGTCCTCAACCGGCAGGCCGACTTCTGCCGCAACCGGCAGCTCCTCGCTGAGCTCAGCGACGAACTCGACGGCGGCAGCGGCGGAGCCGGACCGACCGCATCTGACGCCGCCGACCTGCTCGCCCGTTCCCGCGCTGAACGGGATTTCCCGGACTCCGCGCCATCCGGGCGGGACGTCGCATGATCGTCGTCGACGCCTCGGTCATCGCGAGCGTGCTCGTCTACAGCGACGACCGCGGCCGCAAGGCCCGCGCCGTCCTGGGCTGCGATCCCGAGTGGGCGGCACCGGAGCACTGGAAGGTCGAGGTCTTCTCCGTCATGCGAGGGCTCGCCCTCGGCGGAAAGATCACCAACGAGACGGCGGCGCGGGCGGTCGACCGGATCAGCCGCCTCGGCGTCGACACCGTCCCGATCGACGACCTGCTCACGCGAATGTGGCAGGTCAAGGCGAACATCAGCGCGTACGACGCCCCCTACGTCGCCCTCGCGGAGCGCCGCGCACTGACGCTGGTGACCGCCGACGGCAAACTCGCCCGAGCGGCGAGCGCGTACTGCCGGGTCGAACTCGTCGCGTAGCGGGACGCGGGTTCGGCGGCCTGATCTTCCGCCACGGCCAAGGTCTTCCGCCTAGGCAAGCGCTTTCCTATGCTGATCCGATGATTCGGATCGACGACGCGCTGACCCCGGCCAGCCTGCAACCCAGGATCGACCGCCTCTGGGAAGCCTCCGCCCACAAGATCGACTCGATCGAGAAGACCTGCCCGCCCGGGTCGCCGTCGCCGGTCTTCACCGTCGATGGCCGGTACGCCGCCCGTGGCTGGACCGAATGGACCCAGGGCTTCCAGTACGGTTCGGCGCTGCTGCAGTTCGACGCCACCGGCGAGCAGCGGTTCCTGGACTCCGCCCGCGAGTTGACCGTCGCCGTGATGGCCAGCCACGTCAGCCACATCGGCGTGCACGACCACGGCTTCAACAACGTCAGCACGTACGGCAACCTGTGGCGGCTGATGGCCGAGGGCCGGATCCCGCACGACCGCGCCGAGCGTGACTTCTACGAGCTGGCGCTCAAGTTGACCGGCGCGGTGCAGGCGGCCCGCTGGCGGGACACCGCCGACGGCAGCGGCTACATCTACTCGTTCAACGGGCCGCAGTCGCTGTTCGTCGACACGATCCGCTCCTGCCGGGCGCTGGCCGTGTCCCACCTGCTCGGCCACGCACTGATGGGCGAGCAGGACGAGCGGATCTCGCTGCTCGGCCGGCTGATCGAGCATGCCACCAACACCGCCCGGTACAACGTCTTCTACGGCGAGGGGCGGGACAGCTACGACATCCGGGGCCGCACCGCCCACGAGTCGATCTTCAACGTCAACGACGGCCGGTTCCGCTGCCCGAGCACCCAGCAGGGTTACTCGCCGTTCACCACCTGGACGCGCGGGCTGGCCTGGGCGATGCTGGGCTTCCCGGAGCAGCTGGAATACCTGGCCGTGCTGCCGGACACCGACCTCGAACCGTACGGCGGGCGGGCCGAGGTGACCGCGATGATGCTGCGGGCCGCCACCGCCACCTGCGATTTCTACCTCGAACATACGCCGACCGACGGCATCCCGTACTGGGACACCGGCGCACCCGGCCTGGCCGCCCTCGGCGACTACCTCGATCGGCCGGCGGACCCGTATAACGATCATGAGCCGGTCGATTCGTCGGCGGCCTGCATCGGCGCTCAGGGGCTGCTGCGACTCGGCCGCTACCTGACCGACGCCGGGCAGCCCGACGCCGGTCGGCGCTACTGGCAGGCCGGGCTGACGGTGGCCGGCACGCTGCTCGGCGAGCCGTACCTGAGCACCGACACCCGCCACCAGGGACTGATCCTGCACTCGATCTACCACCGACCCAACGGCTGGGACCACGTGCCGGCCGGCAGCCGGGTGCCCAACGGCGAGTCGAGCATGTGGGGCGACTACCACGCCCGTGAGCTGGCGCTCTACCTGCAGCGGGTAGCGCGTGACGAGCCGTACTACACGTTCTTCGGCCCGGCCGGCACCGACAGCACCGACAGCGTGGGCACCATCGGGGGCGGACGGTGACCGCCCCCGCGCGGGTCGCCATCGTCACCGGCGGTTCCCGGGGCATCGGGCGTGGGATCGTGCTGTCGCTGGCCGCCGCTGGCTACGACGTCGTGGTCAACTACGCCCGCAACGCCGACGCCGCCCGCCAGGTCGGCGAGCAGATCGAGGCGATGGGCCGCCGGGCGCTGCTGGTCGGCGCGGACGTGTCGGTCGCGGCCGACCGCCACCGGCTGGTCGATCAGACCGTGGCGACCTTCGGCCGGATCGACCTGCTGGTCAACAACGCCGGTGTGGCCCCGGACGTACGGGCGGACCTGCTCGACGCGACGGAGGAGTCCTTCGACCGGCTGATCGACATCAATCTGAAGGGTCCCTATTTCCTGACCCAGCTGGTCGGCCGGACGATGATCGGCCAGCTGGCCGACGGGGTGGTCGATGCTCCGAAGATCGTCATTGTCTCGTCGATCAGTGCCTACACGGCGAGCGTCAACCGGGGCGACTACTGCGTGGCCAAGGCCGGCCTGGCGATGACCACCCAGTTGTACGCGGCCCGCCTGGCCGAACACGGCATCAACGTCTACGAAATCCGGCCCGGGATTGTCGCCACCGACATGACCGGCCCAGTCCAGGCCAAGTACGACGAGCTGATCTTCAACCAGGGGCTCACGCCGATCCGCCGGTGGGGTCAGCCAGACGACGTCGGGCGGGCCGTGGTGGCGGTCGCCACCGATCTGCTGCCGTTCAGCACCGGTCAGGTGATCGACGTCGACGGGGGCTTCCACCTGCGGACGCTGTAGCCAGCGGACGCTTCAGCCCGCCGGCACCCCTACGGGTGACCGATGGGTGGTCGACCAGGGCTGCGCCCGGAGGCGCCGACGTCGACCGGCCGGCAGGATTCGGGCATGGACATCGCTCTGGTCGGCTGGGTGGCGTTGACCGGTGGCTGGCTCGCCGCCGCCGTAATCGCCGAATCGCTGCCGTCGGCGGGCAGCCCGGCGGCCCTGCGGCGCCGGGTCGGCTGGCTGACCGCGTTCGTGCTGGCCGGCCTGGGCGGGATCGCCGGGTTGATCGGTGGCGGGGCGGCCAGCGCCCAGGTGCTGCTGGTCGCCGTGCCGGCGGTGGCGGTCGCGGTAGTGACCCTGCCGCGCCTACGGCGGCTGTACGGCGGATCGGCGGCGTTCGTCACCGCGCCCGCCGCGCCGAGTCCGCCGGGGCTGCTGGCCCGCGCGGCGCACCCGTTGGTGGCGTTGCCGGTGCAGGTGACGACGGTGACGCTGGTGGCGGTGGCGGCGCGGTACTTCGGTGGTGTGCCAGTGCTGGGGGTGGTGGCCGACGGGCTGGTGCTGACCGTGGCGGTGATCCTGCTGGTCGCGGTCGGGGTGCGGCATGCGCTGCGGCACAGCGCGCTGGCTGAGCACGCCTTGGTCGGCCGGCTGCCGAGTAGCTGAGCTGGGCTGGTCCGGCGGCCGTTCCGGGGGGACGGTGAGGCTGGCGGGACGGTCGAGGCCGGGCACGGTTGAGCCCCGGGACGCACCCGGGGCTCAACCGTTGGTCAGTCCAGGTCGAATTCGCCGTCTCGGGCACCGCCGAGGAAGGCGTCCCACTCGTCGGAGGTGAAGATCAGGACCGGCCCGGTCGGGTTCTTCGAGTCGCGAACCGCGATGGCCTGGTCGACGAACGCGATCTCCACACAGTTGTCGCAGTTCGGCCCGCTGCGCGAGCTCTTTCGCCAGGCCGCACGGGTCAGGTCTACCCGAAGCCCCTTGACCTCGATGTCCACAATGGCTCCTTTGCGCGTTTCGCGATCATGGCGACGGACTCCTCGGGAGTGAGCGCCGCCGCGCGTATGTGATCGAAGATAAATATGTATTTGCGTAGTTCTTCGGTCTTTTCCAGGAAGAGCCCACCGGTGGCGTTCTCCGCGTAGACCACGTCCGCGTCGCTGGGCTCCGGAAAGTCGAGGATGGCGAACGTCCCGTCCATCCCCGCGTGTGCCCCCACCTCGAACGGAAGGACCTGCAGGGTCACGTTCGGCAGATCCGCCGCCTCGACGAGGCGGTGCAGCTGAGCGCGCATCACCGCGTCGCCGCCGACCGGCCGACTCAACACAGCCTCATCGAGCACCGCCCATACATCGATCTGATCTTCCTGTGTCAGTAACGACTGACGCTTCAGTCGGACATGGACGCGGTGGGCAACTTCTTCGTCGGTGATGTCGGGCCGGGCCGAGCGGATCATCGCCTGGGCGTAGTCGGCGGTCTGCAGCAGACCGGGGACCACCTGCTGCTCATACGCCCGGACCGACCGGGCCGCCGCCTCAAACCCGACGTACGCGCCGGTGAGTACCGTGGAGTACGGATGCCACCAGCCCTTCTGCCGAGCCTCCCGGGCGATCTGCACCAGCTCCTCGGCCTCTTCGCCGGTCACGCCGTAGATCTCCAGCATGTCGCGGACGTCCCGGGGAGTCGCGGTGGTGTGCCCCGTCTCGATCCGGGAGACCTTGGAGGCGGAGCACTCCAGTCGTTCGGCCACCGAATCGATCGTGACTTTCGCGGCTTCCCGCCGCCGGCGCAGTTCGGCGCCGAGACGGCGGCGACGGACGGTTGGGCTTCGGCGCTCGGTCACCGGTCACCTCCGGTCAGGGGTGTATGGGGCAGTCGGCCGGACCCCGCGCACGCGGTTGAGGGGCGACGGGGGTTACGTCGCGAGCGGTCGTGCGTGGACGGGGAGGAAGGCCGATGCGGAAGAAAGCCTGTTCAGTCTGCCGCCCGTACATGTAGGACTTCAAGCAGCAATCGACCGAGCGATTTTCGCACTACGCCAAAACCACTTTGCAACTTGCATCAGCGGCGACAGTGGTGCACTCTTTGCGTAGGCCCAAGGTCACTCAGCGTTCACCCAAGATCGTATCCGCCGCGGTTGCGCCGTACCGCGACGGTGTCTGCTGTCCGGACACCCACAACGCCGTGCCCGTCTGACCACCGGCTCCACCGGTGGAGCATCCGACAGTGCCCGGTGCGGATCCGCATGCCCGGCAGCAATCGGACAACGGCAGCTCGGAACAGGAGTAGCGGTGCTACTACCCCGCTCAGGAGACGTCCTCCACGTGACCCGTGCGGCAAGCGTGCAGTTCCTCGAGCCGCTCCTATTCCGGGTTATCCGGGTCCACGACTGGCCGACCTACCAGGGTTGGGTCTGGCTGGACGGCTACGAACTCAACGCCAGCGGCGAGGCCGTCGACCGACGCTCCATTTTCGTCCAGATCGACGGACTACGCCAGCTCCGGGTGGTGGCCGACCGGCCGGGTCGGGCAGCCGCCCGGCGGCCGGCTTCGGCGGTGATGTCGGCGCGGGCCAGCTGACCCCGGCTCAGTCCTCGTCTCCGTCGCCCGGCTCCCCGGTCGGCTCGGCCGCCCCGGTCGGGTCAGCCGGACCCGTCGGCTCGGTGTTGGTCGCGGCGATCACCAGCAGGATCTCGGTGCCGGGCGGCACCTCCGTCCCGGCCGGCGGGTCGGTCTCGAGCACCGTGCCGGCCGGCTGGTCCGAGCCGCGCTGTTCCAGCCGGTAGACCAGGTCGCGCTCGTCGAGCTCGGCACGGGCGTCCGCCAGCGGCAGCCCGGTCAGCGTCGGTACGACCACCAGCGGCGCCTCACTGGTCTGCTCCTCGGTCGGCTCCGGCTGCTCCTCGGTTGGCTCGGGCTGCTCCGTCTCCGGCTGCGAGGTCGGCACGGTCGCGGTCGGCGCCGCCGTCGGCGTCGGCCCGCCCGGATCCGTGGAGTCGTCCAGCGTGCTGGCCCACCAGATCAACAGGCCGACCAACGCGACCAGCAGCAGCACCAGAACACCGATCAGGATCGGCAGCCACCACGGCCGGCCGCCGCCGGCCGTACCGCCCGGTCCCGGCCAGTCGCCGGTGCCGCCGCCACCCGCCGCCGGACGCACCGGTACCCCGGCCCGGCCGGACCACGCCGGCTCCCGGGCGCCACCGGCGGCGGAACCCGCCGGAAGGTCGGGCGCGGTCGAGCCCGGGTGCCCGCCCTGGTCGGCGACCGTCGCGCCGGGGTCGCCACCCGGCGGGCCGGGCCGACCGGGCGACTGGTCGGACCCACCGGTCGGCTCGCCGGCCTGGTCACCTGGCCCACCGGCCCTGGTCGCCCAGGGGTCGACCGGCCGGGGCAGCTGGCTGGTGTAGTCCCCGGCGTCACGCCCTGCCGAGCCGTCCTCCGCGGGATCCCTCGGTCTGTCGGCCATGACTCGTCCTCTCAGTACCACCGGTACGTACCACCGGGCGTGACTTTCGGTAGGGCTCAAGATATCGACCCGGCCGCCGGACAGCGCGCCCCACGCCCACGAGTCGCCGGACTTCGCCACTACCGCTACAGTGCCCGGCATGGCCGTACGAGGCTGGGGAAGATCGGTCGCGACGGCGACCGGCATCGCTGCGGGCGCAGGTGCCGCGCAGCTTGGTCTGGGCTACGGCCTCGGCATAGTCGCCTGGTTACCGTCAGTCGACGGCGAAGGAGAGGCGTCCTGGGTCGCCAGCCTCGCCTGGGCGACGTGGATCACAGCGACCTCGGTGGTGATCGGTGCCGTCGTCGCGGACCGGCTCGCGCCGTCACGTCCCAACCCGGAACTGTCGGCCGGCGCCGATCCGGATCGAGCGCCGGAGAGCCTGCTCACCGCGAGCCTGTGGCGCCTCGCGCTGGCCGCAGCAGCCGCGATCGGCGGGATGCTCACGGTCGCCCTGATCGCCGTACCCGCGCGCAGCGCGACCCGGGCCGATACCTTCTCCCCGCAGACCATCGCCGCCGGGTACGCGATGGTGGGCGCGGTCGTCGGACTGCTGATGGCGATCTGGGCGGTCGCCTCCCGGGCGGCGGCGACGAACGCCATCGCCACCGTCGGCTGGCTATGGCTGCTGGCGGTGGTCGCCGTGATCGACTCGGTGATCTCCGGCACCGGGCTGACCAGCGCCCAACTCGGCGTCTGGCAGATCACCACAGACAGCGAACAGTACTGGTTCCGCAACATCTACCTGCCCGGGGCGGCGCTGTCGCTGGGTTCGGCGTTCATCATCGGGGCGGTCTCCGCCTGGCCGGCCGCCCGCGACGCGCGTCGCCGGGTGGGTGCCGCGATCTCCGGCGGTGTCGGCCCGGTGCTGATCGCCGCCGCGTACTTCCTGGCCGCCCCCCGGCTGGTGGGACCGCGGGCGGAGCAGCTCTCGGCGCATCTGCTCGCCCCGTACGCGGTGATCGCCGGCCTGGCCGGGTCGGTGCTGGTCACCGCGATCGCGCAGCGGCTGGAGATGTCCCGCCGCCAGCCCGCCGCCACCGACCACGACGGCGCGTCTCCCACCGATGCCCCGGCTACCGGCGGGTCTGCCGGTGGCCGGGACGATGCCACCGGCTCCGGCTCCGCCGCTGAAGGCAGCGACGCGCCGGTGCCGGAGCAGCCGACCAGTGGCCAGGTGGCCGACGCGCCGGCCCGCGGCACGGCTTCGGTCACCGGCGCTGGCCGGCCCGCGCCAACCACCCCCGACGGCAACTGAACGACGCGATTCAGACGCGATTCAGTCGACCGGCCAGGTGTGCACCGGTTCGTTGCTGCGTTGCAGTTCGGCGTAGCGCTGCAGCATCTGGTGCAGCGCGTCGGGTCGGGCCAGGCCCTGCTCCCGCTCGGCCCGCCAGACCGACTCGGTCTGCCAGACCGCGCCGTTGCGCCTCAACCGGCAGCGTTGTTCGATGATGCCGAGCAGCCGGTCGCGCTGCTGTGCCGAGACGCCGAACCGGTCCAGACCGGCGTACGCCTTGGGCAGCAGGACGTCCAGCACCAGATCGGTGACCGGGATCTCGCCGAGCTGCGGCCAGTGCATGTGTGCGGCGATCCCACGCCGCGCCGCCTGGTGGAAGTTCTCCTCGGCCGCGCCGAAGCTCAGCTGGCTCCACACCGGGCGGTCCGCCTCGGCGAGCTCCCTGGCCAGGCCGAAGTAGAAGGCGGCGTTGGCGAGCATGTCGACGACGGTCGGCCCGGCGGGCAGCACCCGATTTTCCACCCGTAGGTGCGGTCGACCGTGCATGATGTCGTACACCGGCCGGTTCCACCGGTAGACGGTGCCGTTGTGCAGCCGTAGCTCGCTGAGCTCGGGAACGCCGCCGGCCTGCAGCACCTCGACCGGATCCTCGTCGGCGCAGATCGGCAGCAACGGCGGAAAGTACCGGACATTCTCCTCGAACAGGTCGAAGATCGAGGTGATCCACCGTTCACCGAACCACACCCGGGGCCGTACGCCCTGCGCCTTCAGCTCGTCCGGCCGGGTGTCGGTGGCCTGCTCGAACAGCACGATGCGGGTCTCCGCCCAGAGCTGTTTGCTGTAGAAGTACGGTGCGTTGGCACCGAGCGCCACCTGGACCGCCGCGATGGCCTGGGACGCGTTCCAGTAGTTGGCGAAGTTGTCCGGGGAGACCTGCAGGTGGAACTGCACGCTGGTGCAGCCGGCCTCCGGGGCGATCGAGTCGGTGTACGCCTGCAGCCGCTCCACACCCCGGATGTCCAGCCGGATGTCCTCCCCACGGGCGGCGACGATCTGCTCGTTGAGCACCCGGTAGCGCCCGTTGGTGGAGATGTTGTTCAGCACCAGGTGCTGTGGGGTGAGGGTGGGCAGGATGCCGATCAGGATGATGGCCGCCTCGGCCTTCGCCGCCCGGTCACCGGCGCGAGCGAGGCTGGCCTGCAGGTCGGCTTCGTAGTCGGCGAACCCGTCGGCCTCGATCAGCCGAGGGCGCGCGTTGAGCTCCAGGTTGAACTGCCCCAGTTCGGTCTGGAAGGTGGGGTCAGCGAGGTTGGCCAGGATCTCCGCGTTGCGCATCGCCGGCTCCGCGTACGGATCCACCAGGTTCAGCTCGATCTCCAGCCCGGTCGTCGGCCGGTCGGCGTCGAACTTGAAGTCGTCGAGCATCAGCGCGAAGACGTCGAGGCAGCGGCGAACCTTTTGCCGGTAGCGTACGCGATCCTCCCGACTGAACGACGCGCGTGAACCGACATCCCTACCCATAATGCCCTCCCCGGCGCGCCCCGAACGACCGCCGCCACGCTCGCTGGCCGAGCGGCGCGGCAGAACCGTTCCGACTGTGTGGTGATGCAACCCTGCTCGACCGCGGGCTGTCGCCGGCTCCCCCAGCCGGGACAGGCGTTGATCGCCCCAAAGTGAGCGGACCGAAGCGCTCGGTTTCACCTTTTCACATCCGACGGGCGTCTTCTACTGGGGTTACTACAGACAGCGGCACCCCGGTCACCGACGAGGTGACCGGGGTGCCGCTGTGTCGCGCCGGGTACGGGCGCCGGGGCTCACCCCTGACGGATGGCCTCGCCCTCGATCTCGATCTTGATCTTCTTGCCGACCAGCACGCCGCCGGTCTCCAGGGCGACGTTCCAGGTCAGGCCGAACTCCTCGCGGTCGATCTCGGTGCTGGCGGTGAAGCCGAAGATGTCCTGGCCGAACGGACTGCGGCCGGCACCCTCGAACTCGACGGCGAGCTCCACCGGCCGGGTCACGTCCTTGATCGTCAGCTCACCGGCGAGCACGAACTCGTTGCCGCTGTGCGACGCGATCCCGGTGCTGCGAAACTCGATGGTGGTGAACTTCTCGACGTCGAGAAAGTCGCCGCCGCGCAGGTGGGCGTCCCGGTCGGCCTGCCCGGTGTTGATGCTGGTCGCCTGCAGCACCGCGGTGACCGACGACTGCAGCGGGTCCTCGGCGACGGTGATGGTGGCGGTGGCGTCGGTGAACTCACCACGGACCTTGCTGACCATCATGTGTCGGGCGACGAACCCGACCCGCCGGTGGGCCTGGTCGAGCTCGTAGGTGCCAGCGGTGGGGATGGTGATGCCGTTCCACTCGCGGGTGGTCTGGTCGGTGCTCATGGCTGCTGCCTCTCGCGGGACATCCGGTTGAACGGGAACATGTGCGACAGCAACAATAGACTAGGCAATATTCCTCATGTCAAGTACTGCTACGATGGCCTGGTGACCGAGAACCTCGCCGACGATCACCGGATCACCGCGATCGGCCTCCTCTTCGAAGTCCACACCGGGCTCGCGGCCCGCTTCGCGGCGCAGTTCGAGGAGCACGGCCTGTCGACGGTCGAGTTCGAGGTGCTGATGCGGCTACGTCGTTCCGCAGGTCACCAGCTGCGGATGACCGACCTGGCCGCGCAGGCGGCGCTGTCCACCAGTGGCGCGACCCGGGTGGTCGACCGGATGGTGCGCGACGGGCTGGTCTGCCGGCGCGCCTGCCCGTCCGACCGGCGCAGCTCGTACGCGGTGCTCACTCGGGCCGGTCAGCAACGCCTCGACGACACCCTCCCCGGTCACCTGCAGCTGATCGAGCAGTGGTTCACCGGTCAGTTCGAGCCTGCGGAGTTGACGACGCTACTCGACACCCTCCGGCGCCTTCGTGACGCGGTGCATCCGCAGGCGACCGCCGGCAGTGACGAAGCGACCGCGTCCGTCCGTTGACCGACGCCGGCACCGGCAGAACGACCGGCAGAAAGCACCCTCGATCAACGACATAAGGCCCTGAAAGCCGCAAAGAGCTCGGATGGGCCGGATAGCGTACTGGCGACCGGGAACGTAACGGGGGGTGCGGCGCGAAGGCCAGGACCGTGGTCCAGGCCGGGGGGCGATTCCGCGCCAACCCGGGGGGCGTGTCGACGTCCGGCGGGTGGCCAGTCATTGGCCCCGCCGGACGTCCGCGTCCTGACCTGATTCACTCCTGACCCACCGCTTCCCGTTCCCGGGGCAGCAAGGTGATCCCGGCACTGCGGCAGGCCGCCGCCAGCCGGTCCCGGGCCGCCGCCCGCGATGCCGTCGTCTCGGCGTGCACCACCAGCCCCACCATCGCCTCCACCGCGTCCCGCGGCTCCGGGCCGTTGCCCAGCGAACGGGCCGCCACGGCGTACCACTCCATCGCCAGCTCCCGTTCCCCGCGCCGCGCCGCGAGGGTCGCCTCGATCAACGCGCACCGGGGATCGTCGCCCGGCCCAGTGTGATCGGCATGGTGGACCGGCCGGTCCACCATCTCCACCGGCATCACCTGGCCACGGAGCTCGGTCAGGGTGTCGGCCGCTTCCGCCAGGCGGCCGTCCTGGGCCAGCGCCAGCCCGACGATGCCCAACACCTGCCGCCGATGACTCGGATCACCGACGGCGGTCAACGCCGCCAACACCCGGCGTCCCAGGTCGGCTGCCCGCGCGTACCGGCCCTCCAGCCTGGCCACCTCGGCCAGGTTGGCCCGGGCCAGCAGCCGCAACCGGTCCTCGCCGGACCTGGCCGCGAGCCGGTCGACCGCAGCCAGCCGGCGCCGGGCGGCCCGGAGATCACCCGACCGGATCTCGTGCCGGGCCAACGCGTGCTGGGCGAGCGTCATCTCCCGGATCCGGCCGATCCGGCCGGCCAGGGCGAGCACCGCCTCGGAGTGCGCCCGCGCCTCGTCGAACCGACCGGCGGCCAGGCAGGCGGCGCTGAGCACGGTACGCGCGGCCAGCTCACCCGACGCCTCCCCGAGCTCGATGAACGTGGCCAGCGCCGACCGGACGGCCGGCAGTTCCTGCGGACCGGCGTCGTGCTCCAGCGCGAGCTGGGCCACGCCGATCTGGGCCCAGGCCCGGATCGCCGGGTCCGCGTCGGCCAACCGTGGGTCGTCGAGCAGCCGGCGCAGCCAACGCCGGCCGGCCACGTCGCGTCCCCGGAACCGCCACCACCGGGGCAGGCCGGCGGCCAGACGCAGGGCGGTGTGCGGATCGTCGTTGGCGGAATGGGCGAGCGCGGCCCACAGGTCACTGGCCACCTCGTCGAGCCGGCTGACGACGGTGACCAGCTTCGGCCCGGCCAGATCGACCGCTGACCGCTCGGCGAGCCGCGCGAACAGCACGGCGTGCCGACGCCGGATCGCCGACAGTTCGCCGTGTGCGGCGGCCCGCTCGGTGGCCAGGTCCCGCACCACGTCGATCAGCCGGAACCGGTACGGACCCGCGCCCCGGGCGCCGAGCAGCCCCAACGACATGAGCCGGTCGAGGAACGGCACCGGATCGACCCGACCGTCCTGATCCGACTGGCCGATGTCGGACTGGCCGATGTCGAGTTGGCCAACATCCGGCTGGACCGGATCTTCGGCGAGCATCCCCTCGGCCAGCTCGACCGACCAGCGGTTGCGGAACACCGAGAGCCGACGTACGCCACGCCGCTCGGCGGGCGTGAGCAGTGCGTAGCTGGCCGCGACCGCGTCGCGCAGGGTCACCGCCACGGCTTCCCTGCTGGGTGGTGGCACGGCCAGGTCGAGCAGCCGGTCGCCGTACCGGTTGAAGATCTCGTTCAGGTCGAGCGCCCGCCCCCGGGCGGCAGCCAGCTCGATGGCCAGCGGCAGCCCGCCGAGCCGCCGGACGAGCCCGACCAGCGCGCCGACCTCCCCGGGGTGCACCGGCTCCCGGCGTACCTGCCGGAGCCGGGCCAGGAAGAGCCGCGCCGCCGGGTAGCCGGCCACCGTGGCCAGGTCGGTCTCGGTGTCGGCCGGCGGCACCTCCAGCGGCGTGACCGGCCAGACCCGTTCACCGGGGAGCCCGACCGGGTGCCGGCCGGTTGCCACCACCTGCAGCGACGGCGCGGTACGGGTCAGCCAGTGCAGCGCGTCGGCCATCGCCACCGGTGCCCGTTCCACCGCGTCCACCAGCAGCAGTGCCGGGCCGTCGGCGAGCCGGGCCGCCAGATCGTTGACCCGCCCGACGCCGAAGACGGTGGCGGTGGCGGTCAGTACGTCACTGACGGTCGAACCTTCGGTGACGACGATGCCACCGGTGCCGCCCGGGTACCGGTCGGTCACCTCGGCAGCGACCGCGAGCGCCAGGCTGGTCTTGCCGACGCCGGCCAGTCCGACCAGGCTGACCAGCCCTGCCCCGGCACCGGCGCTGGCACTGGATCCCG
Source organism: Micromonospora sp. Llam0 (assembly GCF_003751085.1). Classification (NCBI taxonomy): domain Bacteria; kingdom Bacillati; phylum Actinomycetota; class Actinomycetes; order Micromonosporales; family Micromonosporaceae; genus Micromonospora; species Micromonospora sp. Llam0. Next base: position 1,936,876 of record NZ_RJJY01000002.1, read on the forward strand.
CAGTCAGCAGGCCGACGAGGTCGGCCACGTCGCAGTCGCGACCGATCAGTTCGCCGGGCAGCGGAACGCCCCGGCTACGGCCGGGCCCGACCAACGTCTCGACGTCGCCGGCGGCCTCACCGGGCGGCCCGGCCGGGAACGCCGTGGTGGCGAGTGCCGGGGTCAGCTGGCGAGGGATCACCGGACGAGGCTCGGCCGGCCGGCCCCGCGCCGCCGCGTGAAACTCGGCCCGGTCCTCTCCGGTCAGCCCGAGCGCGGCGACGAGCAGATCGACCGTGGTCCGCTGCGGGCGGGCCGTACGGGCCCGTTCCAGGTCCCGGACGGTGCGGACGCCGACCCCGGCCACCGCGGCGAGCTCCGCCTGGGTCAGGCCGACGGCCAGCCGTCGGCTGCGGAGTAGTTCGTCGAACCCGACCCTGCTCTGGTCAGGAGCATGATCCGGACTCATGGCAGGAGAGGGTACGCATTGCGGGGTGCCCGGGTCAGCTTTCCGTCAGGCTGACGACCCGAAAGGAACGGATTTCCGACACAACCGGGGAGGTGCGGCGCCGTCCGAGGCACCCTTACAAGATCATCAAGCGTCGGCAAGTCCAAGATCACGAGCGATGATCATTCGCTGGATCTCCGAGGTGCCCTCGCCGATCTCCAGGATCTTCGCGTCGCGCCAGAAACGCGCGACCGGGAACTCGTTCATGAAGCCGTAGCCACCGTGGATCTGGGTCGCCTCCCGGGCGTTCTGCACGGCGCACTCGCTGGCGTGCAGCTTCGCCACCGCGGCCTGGCGTTTGAACTGGTCACCGGCGAGCATCCGGGCGGCCGCGTCGTAGTAGGCCAGCCGAGCGGTGTGCGCCCGTACCTCCATGTCCGCGATCTTGAATTGGATCGCCTGATACCCGCCGATGAGCTGGCCGAATGCGCGGCGCTGGCCCGCGTACCGGACGGACTCGTCGACACACCCCTGCGCGAGGCCGACCGCGAGGGCGGCGATCGCGATCCGCCCCTCGTCCAGGATCCGGAGGAATTGCGCGAACCCCCGACCGCGCTCACCCAGCAGATTCTCGGCCGGCACCCGACAATCGTCGAACGTCAACTCGTGCGTGTCCGAGGCGCACCAGCCGACCTTCGAGTAGCCGGGTGCGACGGTGAACCCCGGCGTCCCGGCCGGCACGATGATGGTGGACAGCTCCTTCGACCCGTCCGGTCTGGTCCCGGTCACCGCGGTGACCGTCACCAGCGAGGTGATGTCGGTGCCCGAGTTGGTGATGAACGCCTTCGAACCGTTGATCACCCAGTGGTCGCCGTCGAGCACCGCCCGGGTGGCGGTCCCCCCGGCGTCGGAGCCGAACCCCGGCTCAGTCAACCCGAAACCGGCCAACGCCGCCCCGCTGACCAACTCCGGCAGCCACCGCTCGCGCTGCTCGGGGGTGCCGAACCGGTAGATCGGCATCGCGCCGAGCGACACTGCCGCCTCCAGCGTGATGGCCACACTGGAATCGACCCGGGCCAGCTCCTCCAGCACCAGGCAGAGGGCGAAGTAGTCGCCGCCCATCCCGCCGTACTCCTCCGGGAACGGCAGCCCGAACAACCCCATCTTGCCCATCTGGCGGACGATGTCGTACGGGAAGGCGTGCCGCTCGTAGTAGTCGCCGATCACCGGCGCGACCACCTCTTGGGCGAACTCGCGGACACTGTCGCGCAGCGCCTCCTGCTCGTCGGTCAGCCTGAAGTCCATGTCCAGGTCCTTTCTGGAGGTGCCGGGCGGTGCCGGGAGGTGCCGCTACACCGGGGTGACGCCGTGCCGGCGGCGCGAGAAGTGCCGGTCCCGACCGACCGCCGCCGCGTACCGCCGGACCAGTTCGGCGCGCAACTGTTCGGGTCGGACGATGTCGTCGACGACGAGTTCACTGGCCAGCCGGGTGAGGTCGATGTCGCGCTCGTACTCGGCACGGCGGGCGGCGACGAAGCCGGCCCGCTCCTCGGGGTCGTCGATCGCCGCGATCTTGTTGGCGTAGACCGCGTTGACCGCGGCCTCCGCACCCATCACCGCGATCTTCGCGGTGGGCAGGGCCAGCGTGGCGTCCGGCTCGAACCCGGGTCCGGCCATCGCGTACAGCCCGGCGCCGTACGCCTTGCGGACCACGACGCAGATCTTGGGTACGGTGGCCTCCGAGATCGCGCTGATCATCTTCGCGCCGTGCCGGATGATGCCCTGTTTCTCCACGGCGCTGCCGACCATGAAGCCGGGCACGTCGGCCAGGAACAGCAGCGGTACGTTGAACGCGTCGCAGAGCTGCACGAACCGGGTCGCCTTGTCGGCGGAGTCGACGAACAGCACCCCGCCCTTGAACATCGAGTTGTTGGCGACCACGCCGACCACCTGGCCGGCCAGCCGGCCGAAGCCGACGGTCAGCTCACGGGCCCACAGCGCCTGGATCTCCAGGAAGCTGCCCTCGTCAAGCAGTCCTTTGGCGAACCGGCGCATGTCGAACGCCTGCCGTTCGCTCGCCGGCACCAGGGCGGCCAGGTCGACCCCGGCCGGCGGGTCGCCCGCCGCCGTCGCCGGTGGCGGCTGCCGCCAGTTGGCCGGCAGGTAGGACAGGTAGCGGCGGACCACATCGAGCGCGTCGTCCTCGGACTTGCAGAGGAAGTGCCCGACGCCGGACTCGGCGCAGTGCACCCGGGCACCGCCCATCGCCTCCAGGGTGGTCTTCTCGCCGGTGACCATCTCGACCATCCGGTCCGAGCCGAGGTACATGCTGGCGTTGCCCTCGACCATCGCCACCACGTCGCAGAACGCCGGAATGTAGGCGCCGCCGGCGGCCGACGGCCCGAACAGCGCGCAGACCTGCGGGATCGCGCCGGAGGCCCGGACCTGGTTCCAGAAGATCTTGCCGGCGCCGCGCCGGCCGGGGAACAGGTCGACCTGGTCGGTGATCCGGGCCCCGGCGGAGTCCACCAGGTACACCATCGGCAGGCCGGCGTCGTACGCCCGCTCGATGATCCGGATGATCTTCTCGACGGTACGGGCACCCCACGAGCCGGCCTTGACCGTGGAGTCGTTGGCCATCAGGCAGACCTGGCGACCGTCGATGGTGGCGGTGCCGGTGATCACGCCGTCGGCGGGCAGCCCGTCGGCGAGGGCGTTGGCGTACCGGCCGTCCTCCACGAACGAGCCCGCGTCGACCAGCCGGTCGACCCGCTCCCGGGCGAACAGCTTGCCCCGGGCGGCGTTGGCCGCATGGTACTTCTCCGCGCCGCCGGCCCGGATCCGCTTGTCGAGCCGATCCAGCGCCTCACCGTCCAGTGTCACGCCGCCCCCTCGCACCAGCCCGTACTAAACGATCGTTAGGCTACCGCACGACGGTCACCCTCGCGACCCCGACACCAACCGAGCGTCGCCACCACGCACGGGTGACGGGACGGCGTCGATCCGATGCGCTCCAGCGGACCGGTGCCCGGCGTGTCACGTCGATGAGGCGCAATGGATCAACGAAGGCGAGACGTCGGCGGGTCAGCCGGTCGGGGTCAGCCGGGTACGGGGGCCGGCGCGCAGCACCCCGGACGGAAGCTGCCGGCCGACCAGTTCCTCGGCCAGCTCGGCGGCGACCAGCAGGGCATCCAGGTTGATCCCGGTCTCGACGCCCATGTCGTGCAGCATGTGCACCACCTCCTCGGTGGCCACGTTGCCGCTGGCCCCCGGCGCGTACGGGCAGCCGCCCAGCCCGCCGACGCTGGCGTCGAACTCGGTGACCCCCAGCTCCAGGGCGGCCAGCAGGTTCGCCAACGCCGTACCCCGGGTGTCGTGGAAATGCAGCAGCACCGGCACCGCCGCCTGCCGGTCGCGCACCGCCGTGACCAGCTCGCGGACCCGACGCGGGGTGGCCATCCCGGTGGTGTCGCCGAACGCCACCCGGTCCGCGCCGTCGGCCACCACCCGGTCGACGATGTCAGCGACCCGGCGCGGGTCGACGTCCCCTCCGTACGGGCAGCCGAAGCTGGTCGCCACGATCACCTCGACGTGCGCCCCGGCGGCGTGCAGCACCGAAATCAGCTCGGCGATGTCGTCCAACGACTCGGCGGTGCCCCGGTTGACGTTGCGCCGGTTGTGCGTGTCGCTGGCCGACACCACCACTTCGATCTCGGTGAAGCCGGCGTCGAGCGCCCGGCGGGCACCGCGCAGGTTCGGCACCAGCGCCGAGTAGCGCACCCCGGGCGCGCGGCGGGCCCGCCGCCACACCTCGTCGGCGTCGGCCATCTGCGGGATCGCCTTCGGATGGACGAACGAGACCGCCTCGATCCGGCGTACGCCGGTGCCGGACAGCGCGTCCAGCAGGCGGACCTTGCCCTCGGTCGGGATCGGCTGCTCGTTCTGCAGGCCGTCACGCGGCCCGACCTCGCGGATCGACACGGACTCGGGAAGGGGCGTCGCTGCCATCCGTCCAGCATCGCGCGCCCGCGCCGTCCACTCAATGGGATCCGGTGAAGGTCACCGTCGCGTCGGCGCGCCGGACTGCGCCGGCGCGCGCCGTACCCCGTCGGTGCCGGTCCTCACCGCATCCGGCCGACGATGCCGGTGTCGTAGTCGCCGGAGACGAACTCCGGATGCTCCAGCAGCTCGGCGAAGAACGGCAGGTTGCACTTCGGCCCGGCCACCTCGAAGGCGGCGACCGCGGCACGGGCCCGGGCGATCGCCTCGGCCCGGTCGGTGCCGGAGACGATCAGCTTGGCCATCAGCGAGTCGTAGAAAGGCGTCACGGTGGTGCCGGCGGCGTACCCGGAATCGACCCGGACCCCGTCGCCGGTCGGCTCCGACCAGGCGGTGATCGCGCCCGGTCCGGGCAGGAAGCGTTTCGGGTCCTCGGCGTTGATCCGCAGCTCGATCGCGTGCCCGCGCGGCGCCAGGGTATCCGGGTCGAACGTCGGTGCCAGACCAGCGGCCACCCGCAGCTGCTCCTCGACCAGGTCCACGCCGTAGACCAGCTCGGTCACCGGGTGCTCGACCTGCAGCCGGGTGTTCATCTCCAGGAAGAAGAACTCGCCGGTGGTCGGGTCGAGCAGGCACTCGACCGTGCCGGCGTTGCGGTAGCCGACCGCCTCCCCGGCCCGCACGGCGGCGGCGAGCAGCCCGGCCCGGATCTCGTCAATCACCGCTGGCGACGGCGACTCCTCGGCGAGTTTCTGGTTGCGCCGCTGCACCGAGCACTCCCGCTCACCGAGCGCGACGACCCGGTCGGTGCCGTCGGCCGTACGCCAGCCGAGGATCTGCACCTCGACGTGGCGTACCCGGGGGAAGTAGCGCTCGATCAGCACGGACCCGTCGCCGAACATCCGCGCGGCGAACGCCCGGACCTTGTCGTACGCGGTCCGCAGCGCGGCATCGTCGGCCGCGACGCCCATGCCCATCCCGCCGCCACCGGCGGCGGCCTTGACCATCACCGGGTAGCCGATGGTCGCGGCGGCGTCGAGTGCGGCCTCGACGGTCTCGGCGGGCTCGGTGCTGCCGGCGGCGACCGGGACCCCGGCGGCGGACATCAGGTTCCGTGCGTTGATCTTGTCGCCCATCGCCTCGATCGCGTCACCGTCCGGCCCGACCCAGATCAGCCCGGCGGACTCGACCGCGCGAGCGAACTCGGCGTTCTCCGACAGGAACCCGTAGCCGGGATGGACCGCCTGGGCGCCGCTGCTCTTGGCGGCGCCCAGGATCGCCTCGGTGTCGCGGTAGCTCTGCGCAGGGTTGGCCGGACCCACACAGATCGCCTGGTCGGCCTCGGTGACGAAGGGCATGCCGGCGTCGGCCTCGGAATGCACGGCGACGGTCCGGACCCCCAACCGTCGGGCGGTACGGATGATCCGCCGGGCGATCTCGCCACGGTTGGCCACCAGCAACGACTCGATCATGCCTCTCCTCGCGGTCGTGACACCCGGTGCGACAGGGTTGCGGTCAGCCGTGCAGAGCGGCGAGGGTGGCGGCTCGCAGCAGGGTGGCCCGCCGTTCCCGGTCGACCTCACCGCCGAGGAAGGGAGTGGAGTTCATCAGGCCGAACGCGGCGTGCGCCAGCACCCGGGCCTCGGCCGCGTCGAGATCGTGGCGCAGCGCGGTGAGCACCGCCACCCACTCCTCGACGTAGAGCCGCTGCAGCCGCCGGATCCGCCGGCGCGGCTCCTCCGGCAGCCGGTCGAGCTCGTGCAGGTGCAGGGCGATGACCGCCGGGTTGGCCAGGGCGAACTCGACGTGGAACTCGATCAGCGAGGCGAGCGCGGCGGTGGCGTCGCCGGGCCGCGCCGTGACCCGGGCGCGCCCGCCGTCGAGCAGCTCCTCGCTGACCGGGATGAGCGCGGCGGCGAGCATCGCCTCCTTGCCGGCGAAGTGGTGGTAGAGAGCGGGACCGGTCACCCCGGCGGCGGCACCGATGTCGTCCATCGACACGCCGTGGTAGCCGCGGGCCGCGAAGAGCCCGACCGCGATCTGGAGAATCTCGTCGCGACGTGAGCGTCGCCGTGGCGCGCCCGGCTCCGCCCCGTCCGTCGTTGCCGCCTGCTGATCTACCGTCACCTGGCCAGCCTAACCGTGTGTCGACCCGAATTGAACGACCGTTCAGTCACCGGAATGCCGCCGACTGATTCACCGGTGTCCACGCTGACCCGACGCCCGCCGATCACCGTACCGTCACCGACGCCGGGGCTCATCCCCGGCGGAGCGTCACCGGAGCTCACCCCCGGCGGAACCTCGCCAGGGTTCGTCCCCGACCGAGCCGGTCAGGTGCCGGCTGGGACCGCGAGCCCGTCGACGACCCGTGCGTTGGGCAGTACCCCCAGCGCCGGACCGGGAAGCACGATCTTGCTGCCCCGCACCCCGGAACCGATCACCACGTGCGGCACCGCCACCACCCGCGCGTCGACCAGGATGGGCCACTCCGGCGGCAGCCCGATCGGGGTGATCCCGCCGTACTCCATCCCGGTCGTCTGCACCGCGTCGGCCATCGGGGCGAAGCTCGCTTTACGGGCGTCGAGCAGCCGGCGGACCGTTCCGTTGACGTCCGCCCGGGTGGTGGCCAGCACCATGCAGGCGGCGTACCGGACGACACCGCCCCGCTTGCCGGCGATCACCACGCAGTTGGCCGACTCGTCGAGCGCGACCCCGTACGCGGCGCAGAAGGCGGCCGTGTCGGCGAGTTCGGGATCGATCGGCGCCACCGACACGTCATCCACGTCGACCGGCACCTCGGCCGACCACAGCTCGACGGCGGCGGCCACCGGCCCGGCCACCAGGTCGAGTCGGCTCCGGACCGGTTCGGTCTGCAGTTTCCCCAGCACGTCCGCCATCATGCACCCGGCGGCCGGCGAGCCGTGCCGAGGGGCACCGGCCACCCGGGCGCGGTAGATTGACCGCCGCCGCCACCGCGTACCCGGCCCGCCGCCGGGAGCGGCGCGGCACCGCCGGACAACCCGCCGAGAGGTGATCGTGGCTGCCCCGAGGGCGAGCGTCGTCGTACCCGTCTACAACACCGAGGCCTGGCTCGGCGCGGCCCTGGCGTCGATCGACCGTCAGCCGCGAAGGACCGAGATCGAGGTCGTCGTCATCGACGACGGCTCCACCGACTCGTCGAGCGAGATCGCCCGCGACTACGCCCGGCGGGCGCCGGGGGTCCGCTACGTCCGGCAGGACAACGCCGGTCTCGGTGCCGCCCGCAACCATGGAGTACGCCTGGCCACCGGCAACTACCTGGGTTTCCTCGACTCCGACGACCTCTACCCCGACGGCGGGCTGGACCACCTGGTCGACATCGCCGAGCGGGCCGGTGCGCAGGTGGCGGTCGGCGACATGCACGGCTTCCCACCCCGGCCCAGCCCGCCCTGGCGGGCGGAGATCGTCGGCCCGGCCCGCACCATCGGCTCCGTCGCCGAGGCGCCGCTGCTGATCGGCAACCCGTCGGCCTGCAACAAGGTGTTCGCCCGCGACCTGGTCAACCAGGTCGGGGCCGAGTTCACCGAGGGCAGCGCGTTCGAGGACGTCCTGTTCACCGTCCCGCTGCTGGTCCGCTCCCCGCTGACCGCGCTCAGCCCGCGACTGGTCTACCTCTACCGGCAGCGCGGCAACGGCTCGTCGATCATGGAAGGCCGGTTCCGGCCGGCGAAGATCATGCAGCATCTGAACATCATCGAACGGCTGGTCGCCGGCAGCTCCGACGTCGCACCCGAGGTGGCCGGGGCGGTCCGACGGTGGGTCGCGTACATGCAGCTGCACTACGCCGGGCGGGCCGCCGAGGTCCTCGACGACGGGCAGCTGGCCGATTTCACCCGCCGGATGGCGGCGCTGCTGGCCGACGTACCGGCGCCGGTCGCCGCCGAGTTCAGCCGGAACCCGCACGCCGGGCTACGCGCGGTGGCCCTCTACGAGCAGGATCCGGACGGAGTACGCCAGCCCCGGCACTCCGGCCCGGTCCGGCTGTGCGGTGGACAGCTCTACCTCGACCATCCGCGCTGGGACCGGTACCGGGACCTGCTGCGGGTACCCGCGCCGACCGTCGGTGTGCACAGTGTCCGCCGCAGTGGCCCGGCCGGCGACGAGGTGGTCCGGTTGACCGGGTGGTGCGGCCTGCCCGGCCCCGGCGGCGCGCCCGGCGACCAGCGGAACGACCTGGTGCTGGAGATCGGCGACACCCGGTTGCGGCTGCCGCTGACCGTGGCCGACGGCAGCGGCGGCCGGCTCCGTTGGCGGGTCGACGTACCGCTGGCCACGCTGTCCCGGGGCCGGTACGCGCTGCGGGTCGTCGCCCGCGACGACGGCGCAGAGCTGGTGCTCCCGCCGACCCCGGGCGCGCCCGGCACCCGGGCGACGCTGACCGCCCGGGGCCGTGCCGTGTGGGTCGCACCCGGCCGCCGTGGGCTGCGTCTGGTGGTCTCGGACCCGCTGTTCACCGCCGCCGCGACGCCGGCCAGGTGGAGCCGGATGGCCCGCTACCAAGCCGGACGCGCGGCGCGGCGCGGGGTCCGGGTGGCCCGCCAGGGCCGCCAACGGCTGCGCAGACTGGCCGCCCGCTGATGCTGTCTGGCCGCCCGTTGGCCGCCTGCTGATGCTGTCTGGCCGCCCGTTGCTTCAGGAGTCCTCGGCCAGCAGGTCGGCGCGGCTGTCGCCGAGCAGTTCCCGCAGCCGAGCCAGGGAACGCCGGCTCTGGGTCTTGACCACCGACACCGAGACGCCGAGCGTCTCTGCGACGGTCTCGACGCTCTGGTCCTCCCAGTAGCGCAGCACCACGATCGCCCGGTCGCGGGGCGGCAGACAGCCAAGCGCGTCGATCATGGTGACCCGCAGATCGGGCCGCGCGGACCGGGCCGGATCCCCGTCCTCACGAGGGCTGGCGATCGGCAGCTCCCGCGCGCTGAGCCGGCGGCGGTGGTCGAGCACCACCCGTAACAGCACCTTGCGGCTGTACGCCTCCAGGTTGTCGAACCGGGACACCCGCTGCCACGCGGCGTACATCTTGGCCAGGGCCGTCTGGGTGAAATCCTGGGCCAGATGCCAGTCACGGCACATCAGGTAGGCGGTGCGGCGCAACCGTGGCGCAGCAGCCGAGGCGAACGCGACGAACTCCTCCTCCACCGCCCCGGCCGGGGCGCGGTCCACCGCCCTCGACCCGTCCTTGGCCGTGGACGCGGAGACAGCCTGGTCGACGGCGGGTCGCGGTTTGCCCACCACATACCCCCCGGGCAGGATCACCTCAGCCGCGCCGTACACACTGCACTCCCATGCCTGGGCCACCCTCCCCGGTGTGGACCTGCCGTTGTCCGACCCCTGCTGACATAGACGTCGTGTGTGCGACGATCGGTGACATGGGCGGGAAAGTCCCGGACGTTCGCCAACTGGTCATCAGCTGTTAGCCTTTCGACAGGGCCCCCTTCCCCTACCCGACGGATGATGTCGGACCGACGGTTGACCCCCGCCGCCGGACCGACGCACCGACGTACGTGGAAGGCGCGCTGCACGGATGGCACTGCTGAGCTTGATCATCCCGGTGTTCCGGGTCGAGAAGTACCTCGCAGCGTGCCTCGACTCGGTCCTGACGCAGCATCGGGCGGACGTGGAGATCGTGGCGGTGGACGACGCCTCCGATGACGGGTCCAGCGCCATTCTGGCCAGCTACGCACAGCGACACCCCGAGATCACCGTGGTCACCCTGGACCGAAACAGCGGGCTGGGTGCCGCCCGCAACGCGGGTATCGCCCACGCCAGCGGTCGCTACGTATGGTGTGTGGACAGCGACGACTGGTTGCCGGACGGCTCGCTGGCCGCGGTCGCCGACCGGCTCGACCGCACCGACCCGGACATGTTGATCACCGGATACTCCCGGGTCTATCCCGACGGCCGGGCGGAAGAACATCCGGTCACCGGCATCGCGCCGGGCCGCCAACTTCCGGAGGTCTTCCGCTTCGCCGACGAGCCAGGGCTACTCGACGTGCTGTGGATCGCCTGCAACAAGATCATCAAGCGGGACCGGCTGGTCGACACCGGGATCACCTTCCGATCCGGCTGGTACGAAGACGTCTCGTTCGTAATCCCGCTGCTGGTCGCCGTGGACCGGATCGCCGTGCTGGATCGCGACTGCTACGCGTACCGGCAGCATCACGACGGCGCGATCACCCGGACGGTCAGCGACCGGCACTTCGAGGTCTTCGACCAGTGGCAGCGGGTCTTCACCTACCTCGACGCCCACCCCGGCCGGGCCGCCGCCCTGCGCCCGTTGATCTTCGGTCGGATGATCTGGCACTGCCTGCAGGTGCTCGGGCACCCGCACCGGGTCCCCAGGTCCCACCGGCGGCGCTACTTCCGGCGCGCCTACGAGCTCTACCACCGGCATAGGCCGGTCGGCGGGTACCCGGTGCCGGGCAACGGCAACGAGACGGTCAAGCATCGCCTCGTCGCGGCGAACGCCTATTCTCTCTATCAGACGTTGATGGCCGTCTGGTCACTGCGCAAGCGGTTGCCCAACCGGGCCGGCCGGGCAACCGGCCCCGCTGGAGCCAGTGGGCGGCCGGTCGCTGCCGGTCGGACACCGCCGCCAGCGGCGGCACCGCCCGGCACCGTACCCGCCCGGGGTGGTGCGGTCGACGACGAAGCCGAGGAGGGGGCGATCAGGTGAGGCGCGACGCCGGCTCCGACGCCTCCGCGCCGGCCGGCAGCCGGGTCACCTGGCGCCTCACCGGGCTACCGGCGCCCCACCCCGCCGAACGGCTCGGCCGCGCGGTGGGGTTGCGGGTGCTGCGGCTACCTGGCACCCGTCGGGCATTGGTGATCGCCGGCACCGTGGACCGGCTACGCGACCTGCCCCACCACCCGTCGGCCGGTCAGCCGGTACGCGCCGCCACCGTGGTCGTCGTCTGGTGGCGGTACCCGGGGCTCGGCTGGTCCGGCAACGTCGGCACGTTGCCGCAGCTGCGCCGGCACCGGGTCGGGCTGCCCAGGCTGCGCCGAGGCGCGGCCACCGTCCGGCTGGCGCTCGCCGCCCCGGTGCCGCTTCGGTCGGCGGTACGGGCGGCGCTGCGCGCGTTGGACGGGTCTCGGCCGATGCCGTCCCCCGGCACCGCCGAGGTCACCGCCCTCGGTGCCCCGCCGGCATACCTGCCGGCGGGGGCGACCGTACTGACCGCCGGAACGCTGCCGGAGCGCGACGAGATCCGCGCCCACGACCTGGTGCTGGACGGCCGGGATGCCGCCGGCCCGCAGGGCGGGCGCGACGCGGCGTACGGTGTCCGGTTGGCCGGCACCGGGCACGCGGTCACCACGCCCGCTGGCGAGCGGCTCGTGCTGATCGACGCCGAGCGGATCAATCCGCGTGGCCGGCTGGCGGCCGCGTACCGGCCGGAGGCGGCAGAGATCTCCCTGGAGTTCGCCCGCGGCGACCGGCCCCGGGCCAGGTTCCGCGGACCGGCCAGCGGGTCGACCCGATACGGGTCGCTGACCGGCCCCGGGCTGGACGCGGCGGCGCTGGCCGCGCTGCGGCAGGTCCGCGCGGTGCGCTGTCGGCTGGTGCCCGGTGAACATCCCGAGCAGACCGCCGGGCTGCTGGTGCAGCTCGCCGCGACCGGTGTGCTCGTGCACGCCCCGGTCCTGCCGCCGGCCGTGGCCGACCTGCTCGACCCGCAGCTACGCATGCTCGTCACCAGACCGCTGCCCGGATCAGCCGGATCAGCCAGGTCGGACGGGCCGGACGGGCCGGACGGGCCGTTGGCTGTCGAGGCGCGCAGCGTACGGCAGCGCCGGGCCGCGATGCGCGGCCACGCCGTAGCGCTGCGGCTGCCCGGCCTCGTCGGCGGCGGGCTGCCGGCACTCGGCCAACCGCCGTCGGTCAGCGCTGTTCTGATCACCCGGCGGCCGGAGCTGGTCACCCCCGCGCTGGCCGCGATCATCGCGCAGACCTACCCGGAGATGGAGATCATCCTGGGCCTGCACGGCATCGAGTTGCCGGAGTCGGCCCGCCGGGCGTTGTCCGACGCGGGCCGCCCGTTCGAGGTGCTGCACCTGCCGGAGTCGGTCGACTTCGGCGCCGGGCTCGCAGCGGCCACCCGACGCGCCCGCGGCACCCTGATCACCAAGTTCGACGACGACGACAGCTACGGCGTCGAACACGTCTGGGACCTGATGCTGGCCCGGCACTACTCCGGGGCCACCCTGGTCGGCAAGGGTGCCGAGTTCGTCCACCTGGACGATCAGGGCGTCACCCTCCGCCGACGGTCCGGCATCCCGGAGGCGTACGGCGGAGTGGTCGCCGGTGGCACGATGCTGCTCGCCAAGAGCGATCTGGAGGCGGTCGGCGGCTGGCGCCCGGTGCCCCGCTCGGTCGACCTCGGGCTGATCGAGCGGCTCCGGGCGGAGGGCGCCACCATCTACCGCACCCATCCGCTCGGTTACCTCTACCATCGGCGGCCCACCGGGCACACCTGGGATCCGGGCGAGGCGTACTTCGTGGACAGCGCGTACTCCCGCTGGGCCGGCGTCCCGCCGGAGGTGATGGGTGACGAGGTCACACCACCATCGACGGCAGCGGCCAGCGGCGCAGCCGGTGCGGCAACCAGACCAGCCGGTCACCCACCTTCGTGACCAGCCCTTCTTCGCCGAACTCGCGGGCGATGTCCAGGTCGACAGTGGTCATCTCGGCACCGTCGAGCAGTTGCTCCAGCACCGCCAGGTACGCCGGGTCGTCGATGGTGAGCAGGTTGAGCCGACCGGCCCGCCGGTCCCGGACCTGGACGAACCCGGGGCCACGCCGGTAGGTGCACTTGTCGAAGTAGAACGCGTCCCGCCAGGCGGCAGCCGCCACCGTCCCCGGATCGGAATCAGGGTCGGAGCCGGCGGCATCAACGGAGCCGGCAGATCCAACGGAACCCGCCCTGCCAACGGAACCCGCCGCGCCGGCGATCTCGACCGTCGCTGGCGGACGCAGATGCCCGTACACCCGCCACAGGTCGCCGTCGCCGCCCGGCAGCCGTATCGACCAGTCCACCTCGATGGCGTAGCTGGTCAGTTCGCGGACCAGGACGAGCCGGCGGACCGCGTCGGCCGCCGCCACCGAGTCGGCGGCGGTGAGATCGACGGTGCCGGGCAGCGCCACCTTGCGTACCCCTCGGTCCAGCCAGTCCGCGACGGTGTCGGCGGCGGACCCGGTGAACTCGACCGTGCCCAGGTCGATGCCGGGAATGTCGGCGACCGCCGGATCGTGGTCCCGGTGCAGCCGGACCACGACCGGCCCGGTCGGCGGTGCCTCGATGTCGGTGCTGATCAACGCGGTGCTCCTGTCAGACGGCGGTGAGCGCGGGCTCGGGCGTGGGGTGCCCGGCGGACGTGGCCGGGTCCGCCGACGCGGCTTCCGCCTGCGCGGCGGCCCGCTCCTGGTGCAGGTGGTCGATGCGGAGCAGGTCCTGGTTCATCGCCTGCGGGGCGATCTGGATGAACTGATCGGCGTCGCTGAACAGCAGGCCCAGGTCGCTCCAGCGGGCGAGCAGTGTGGCCACCGCCTCCTCCGACGCGGAGATCCGCCGGGCCAGTGAGGCGACGCTGTGCGGCTGGTCCAGCTGCCGGAAGGCGGCGATCTCGGTCGGATCCGTCAACCGCAGCACATGCCAGTCGAACTGCCGCCGCTCGCTGACCAGCACGATCTCGGTGCCGAGGTCGTGGTGGGTCAACCGGCTGCGGGCATACTCGTGCTGCCAGCCGGTGACGGCCCGGTCGAGCGTCTCGGCGAGATCCTCGTCGATGCCCTGGGTCGGGGTGTCGAAGATGTACGCCAGGTCCATCAGCTCCGACTCGGGCAGGTCGTAGATGAGCCGGTACTGGGCGGCCGGCCGCAGGTCGGTGAAGCCGAGTTCCGGCTTGACGAAGTACGGGCTGAACCGTTCGATGGCGATCCGGGTGCTGCCGTCGGGTGGGCAGAGGTGGTGCAGGGCCGGCATCTGGTCGATGATCGACTGGTAGTCGGCGTCGGTCTCGCCGGGGAAGCCGTACAGGTAGTTCCAGGCGATGGTGATGCCGCTGGTCTCCGCGTCGCGCAGCATCCGCACGTTGAGGCAGCCGGTCACCCCCTTGTCCATGATCTTCAGCACCCGGCTGTTCAGGTTCTCGATGCCCGGCTGGACGCTGACCAGGCCGGCGTCGGCCAGCGCCTGCACCTGCGGGCCGCGCATGTTCGACTTGATCTCGTACTGCAGCCGCAGGTCGTAGTCGGATTCGGCCAGCCGGGGCAGCAGCGAGTTGACGTAGCTCATGTCGAGGATGTTGTCGACGACGAACATGTCCAGCACCTGGTGGCGCTCGACCAGCCCGATGATCTCGTCGTAGAACCGGCCGGGATGCTTGCTGCGGAACTGCATGAACGACCCGTTGAGCCCGCAGAAGGTGCAGTGGTGCTTCTCGCCCCACCAGCAGCCGCGGGCACCTTCCACCACCAGTCGGGGCTCGACCCAGTGGTTCGCCTTGGAGGCGGCCAGCCGCTCGAAGTAGCCGGTGTAGTCCGGGCTGACGATCTGCGCCGGCGGCAGTGGTGCGGTGCTCATCGGGTTGGCCACGTGCCGGCCGTCCGGGGTGGCCCAGCACAGGCCCTCGATGCTGGAGAAGTCGGCATGGCTGTCCGCCGGTGCGGCCTCCAGCGCGGCGAGCAGCTGGGGGAACGCCGCTTCGCCTTCGCCGCGTACCACGAAGTCGATGAAGGAGAAGTTGCGGTGCAGCGCCGCGCCCTGCTCGCCGTCGCAGTTCGCCCCGCCGAGGGCGGTGCGGATCCGGGGGTCGAGTTTCTTGACCGCCCGGGCGGTCGCCAGCGCTGCGGTGTTCTGCTGGAACGTCGAGGTGAATCCGACGAGGTCGGGTGCCCGGTCGACGATGCGGGCGGCGATCTCGTCGATGAACTCCGGCGCGGACCGGTGCAGGTCCACGTTGCGGCTCAGGTCCCGCTCGGACATCTGGCCCTGCACCCGGCTGCTGAACTCGCTGACCCGCCACTCAGGGTCATCGTAGAGGGCGGAGGAGAAGACCCAGTCACCGCAGCCGGAGAAGTAGGTGAACAGCGAATAGTAGTAGTAGTCACCAAGGCCGAACTCGCGCCGGTCGACCACCCAGTCGACGAAATCGAGGTTGGCGTGCATCACCTCGACCTCGGCGTCCGGCATCTTCTGGCGGACGCTGTTGGTGAGGATGCCCAGTGCCAGCGACGGGACATCGATCGATGACCACGGCATGTTGACCAGCAGGATCCGCATGTGCCCTTCCCTTCTATGCGAGCCACGACCGACGAACCCGGTCAGCGCGGATGTCGGAGGTGGACAAGAATTGCCGGTAGAACGGAGGCGGTCGGGACCGTTGGGATGAAGGCGGTCAGCACCGACCGGTGGGATGGTGACGGTCTGCGACGATGGGATGGAGGCGGTCAGGCGATGCCGGCCAGGGCGCGACCCGCCCGCCTCCACCCCGTACGACCCAGATCAGAACTTGATCTTGACCGATACCGTGACCGTGATGTTCGCGCTGCGAAGCTGGTCGCGGTTGCCGTTGATCGGGTCGTTCTCGACAACGTTCTTCCGCATGCCGTTCACCTCCTCTCCCGATCGGACCGAACCTGCCAACGTGCGGGGAACAGGGTCAGGCCACTGGCCGCGCCATGGCGAGCGCGACCGCCGTACCCTCCTCCTGCACGCCGTCGAAGTGCCGCTGCATGAACAGCAGCACGGTCTGCATCAGCGACAGATGGCTGCGGGCGTCGAAGTCGTCGTGCCCGGCCCGGCGGCGGACCAGCTGATGCGGAACGCGGCGGGCGGCCAGCAGACCGGCGTACCGCTCCACCGGGGCCGGCGGGCAACGCACGTCGTCGCTGGAGACGGCGAGCAGCACCGGCGCGGTCACCTGGTCGACGTAGCTGGCCGGCGACGACCGGGCGTACGTTTCGGGAACCTGGTCCGGGGTGCCGCCGAACAGCATCACGTCGAGCGCCTGGACCGCCGGGGACGCCGCATGGAACGCGGCGGCGTAGTCGGCGATCGGGCTGATCGCCACCCCGAGACGCCACAGCTGGGGCTGCACACCGAGGGCGAGCAGGGTCAGGTAGCCACCCCACGAGGTGCCCCACAGGGCGACCCGTCCCGCCTCGATCAGCCCTTCGGTCACCAGATGCTCGCGGACCGCCGCCAGATCGGCGACCTGGGTCAGCCCGACGCCGGAGCTGAAGTCGTTACGCCAGGCGGAGCCGTAGCCGCTGGACCCCCGGTAGTTGACCCGCACCACCGCGCAGCCGGTGCTGGTCAGAATCTCCACCAGCGGGTCGTACGCGTCCCGTGCGTGCTGCGACGGTCCGCCGTGGACCAGGAACACGGCGGGACGGGTACGCCGGTCGTCGTTCGGTGTCGTCAGCAGCACGTGGATCGGCCCGCCCGGCCCCGGCACCCACAGCTCCTGCCGCTGGTAATCGTCGACCGTGGCGGACGCCGCCGGGTCCGGGCCGCCGCTGTCCGGCAGCCGGACGTCGCGGCCCGACCGCAGCTGCGGCGGGGTGAGCGAGTCGGTCCAGATGTAGACGACGTCGCCGTCCGGCCAGACCGCCGCGTCCAGCACGCTGCCCGGCGGGTTCGGCAGCACCGCGCTGGCCCGCACCGTCAGGTCGGCCTCGTGCAGGATGGTATGGGCGTGCCGGTCCTGACGGATCAGGATCCGCCGGCCGTCCGGGTACCAGCTCGCGGTGATCTCGGTGTCGAACCAGCACCAGCTGTGCGGCTGCAGACCGTCGGCCCGGGTCCAGGTCGCCGGGAAGTACCGGTCGTCCTGCTCCAGCACGAGCAGCAGCCGGGGTTCACCGCCGCTGGGGGCGAAGCCGAGCGCCCAGACCCGCCGATCCGGCCGGCCGGGCACCACCCCGACGCTGGCCCCGTCGCGGCCGACCACGGTCACGGCGTCGGCGTCGGCCGGGTCGGTGCCGACCGCAGCCAGCTCACCGGTCGGATCCAGGTCGACCAGGTACGCGTACCCGGCGGTCCGGGTGAGCTCGGTGATCCGCCCGTGCGGGTCGCGCCGGTGCAGGGTCAGGCCGTCGTCGTCGGCGAGCCCGACCAGGGCGGTGCCGTCGTCGGCCATCGCGATCCCGGCGTGCCGCGCCGGCGGCACCCCGGGCAGCGCCGGAGCCGAGACCGACCCCGAGGCTGAGGCGGACCCTCCGGTAGCCGAAGCCGGTGGCTCGGCCTGGTCGGTGGTGCCGGTCGGAAAGTCGCGGGTACGCCAGACACCCACCCCGGCGAGGTCGTCGTCGAACCACCACACCGTCTCGCCGTCCGGGTCCAACGCGGCCCGGATCGTTCCGGTCGCCCGGTCGGTGAGCTGGGTGACCGTGTCCGTTCGGCGGTCCCAGGCCAGGATCTGGCATCGGCCGTCGGCGTCGCCGACGTAGACCACCCGGTGCGGCGCGTGCTCGGCGACCACCGGAAGCGCCGGATAGAACAGTCGGTATTCACGGCTCATCGGCGTGCCTCCTCTGCCACGGGTTCGGTCGGCGTCGCCTCGGACTCCGTCGCTGTCGCGCCGGGTTCGGTCGTCATCGCGTCGTCTGGTGGGTCTTCCGCCCCGGCGCGCAGTTGGCGCAGGTTGACGGTGGTGTAGACGGCCAGCCCGGCCAGTGCGGCGGCGAAAATCAACGCGACGGCGGTCGGGCTGTACCAGGCGACGAGCAGGCCGGCGAGCAGCGGCGCCGGGGTCTGCAGCACCTCGCCGGCGGTGCCCATCACGGTGCCGACCCGGCCCTGCAGCTCGTCCGGCGTCAACGCGATGACCCGCGACTGGAAGATGACCCCGAGCAACGGGCTGAGCAGGAAGACCAGGCCGAAGAGCAGGCCGTACGTCCAGGTCTGCCGGGCCTGCGACATGGCCGCGACCAAGGCGACCATCGCCCAGGAGGCCACGACGATCACGGTCATCGGCCGGACCCGGCTGAACACGGCGGGAGCCAGCAGCGCGCCGGTCAACCCGCCGACGCTGGCCACCGTCAGCACCAGGCCGATCGACGCTGCGGCCGCGCCCTGCTGCCCGGCGGTCAGAATCGCGTAGTAGATGAGCGCGCCGAAGGTAAAATTGATCCCGGCGGCCCAGATGGTCACGAATCGTAGAAACGGCTGCCGCCACACGAAGCGCAGGCCGTCCCGCAGATCGGTGAGGAACGACGTGCGTTCGGCACGGTCCGGGGTGAGATCGGTGCGGATCGCGCTGACCAGGAAAGCGGACACCACATATGACACGGCGTCCACCAGGAATGGCACCCACCGGCCTATCTGGTAGAGCGCGCCGCCGAAAACCGGACCGACGATCTGTACGGCGTGATTGCGCGCCTCCAGCCGGGACAGCGCCTTCTTGTCGTCGGCCGGCAGCACCCGACGAATCGAGCCCGCGCCGGCCGCCTCGTAGCCGCTCTGGGCGAGCCCTTCGACGAAGGCGGCGGCAGCGAGCACCACCAGGGTCGCCGTACCGCTGGCGACCGAAACGAAGAGCACCGCCATCGTGGCGGCGGCCAGCAGCAGTGACGCCACCATCATCCGCTTACGGGGCAACCGATCGGCCAGTACGCCGGCCGCCGGCGCGGCGACGAGTCGACCGGCCAAGGCCAGCGCGCCCACCAGACCGGCGGCGGCCGGTGACCCGGTTATCGCGAGGGTGACCAGCGGAAAGACGATTCCGGAGGTCTGCGACCCGAGCTGATCGACGGCTCCGGCTATCCAGTACAGCCGGAAATCCCTCTTACGGTTTCCATCAGTCGGCGTTGAATCAGCGGTTGAGGCAGCGGTCATCACTTCGGCCACATCGTCGACATGAACGTCCCAAGGGGTGGTTGATTGAGACTGTCTTGGCGGGCGTAACTCAGGTGAAATAAATCAACCTACCGGCCCCTGACCGGGCCACGGACAGAAGGCTAACAGCGCCCCAACCAGAGCGCAAGCATGTCAATACTTCAAGTTAGCCCAGGAGCAACCAGCGGCTCGTTCAATCCGAACTTGAGGATAATCGTCCCGCAAATGAATCTATGCCCACAGGCCGAATTATTACCGCCCTACCCGGGCGTAACAACGACTCGTTGTCATCTTTGCTGTTAAGTAGGCGATGTCAGCCGCAAACCCGGCATCGGCCCTGTTGTCGCGACAAGATCGACAAGGGTGGCTGGCGGCCGCCCGGGAGGGCGGTGTCAGCTCAGCGGCTCAGCTCGGCTGCGTCGGGTAGGTCGACAGCGCCGCCGACCGGGTGGCCAGCATCGGCCGGAGCGCGCCGGCCAGCAACTCGACGTCGGTGGCGGTGAGCCGAAGCAGCGGGCGGCGCAGATAGATGCTCCACGCATGCGGCTTCGGGAACGCCGCCAACTGGTGCACCAACGGCTGCAACTCCGCCCCGCCCGGGTACGGCACCACACCGTCGACGTCCAAGGTGCAGCCGGAGACGAACCGCATCCCGGCAATCTCGACCGGCTCGTCGAAGGCGCGAACCGCGCTGGTGGCGGTCGCCGTACCGATCACCCGGCCCCGGTCACGGGTCGGGTTGTGCCAGGCGCCCCGGGTCGCGTACAGCAGCAGCCGGTCCCCGGCGGCCAGGGCGGCCACCTCGGCCCGCGGGGTCGCCGGGAATGCCATCCGCTGCTGCTCCAGCACCCAGCGGATCGCCGCCCGCTCACCGAGGACCACCAGGTACGCCGCGTTCACGCCGCTGACTCTATCGACCCGCGTACCGGGCGTCGGCCCAGCGTCATCCCGGCACCTGATCAGATGTCGGTCTCCAACGAGCGAGCCAGCGAGCCAGATGACCTCGACTTCGGCTTGTACGTCCACCTGCCGGTGTCTTTGGCCGGCGAGGATCGCCGCTGGCCCCATCGGTGACCGCCAATGATCCACTGCGCTTCATCGACTCGACACGCCGACGACTCGTCAGAAGACGCGCATCCGATCAGGAGGCCCCCAACCTTGCAAGAGTTGCAAGGATTGAAAGCCTTGCTACGGTTCTACACCGGCCCGGAGGGGCGTCGTGCTGCGGATCGTGAGTGTGAACGTCTGGGGTGGAGCGCTCGCCGACGAGTTGCTGCCCTGGCTGGCTGGGTGCGGGGCGGACGTCCGCTGTCTGCAGGAGGTGACCCGGACGCCGGGCCTGACCGGGTGGACCCGGTTCGACGACGGCGACCGTACCCTGCCGCAGCGCGCGAACCTGTTCGACGATGTCCGCGCCGTACTGCCCCGCCACCAGGCATTCTTCCTGACCAGTGACTCCGGGCCGGTGACCGACGGGACGGGTGAGCGCCATCGACAGGACTTCGGCGTGGCGACGATGACCGCCGAGTGGCTGCCCGTCGTCGGTGTCGACTCGGCCTTCGTGCACGGCACCTTCGTCGAGCACGCCGAGTGGACGGTTGGCGACCGTCCCCGGGTGGCGCTCGCCGTCGGCGTCGTCGGCCGTACCGCCGGTCGGCGGGTATGGGTGGTGCAGGTGCACGGTCTGCGTGACCCGGCGGGCAAGGCGGACACCCCAGCCCGCCAGGCCCAGGCAGCACGGCTGGCCGAACTGGTCCAGCGGGTACGCGACCCGGATGATCTCGTGGTGGTGTGCGGCGATTTCAACCTGCTGCCCGACAGCGCAACGTTCGACGTACTGGGTGGCATCGGGCTGACTGACCTGGTCGGCACGGTCGACACCCGTACGTCGCATTATCCGAAGCCGGTCCGGCACGCGAGCTATCTGCTCGTCTCCGACGTCGCCGCCGTCGAACGGTTCGAAATCGTGCGTCAGCCGGAAGTCTCCGACCACTGCGCCCTGCTCCTCGACCTGCGGGCCTGACCTCGTCGGACGCAGGCCGTTCCCGCCCCGGTATGACCGCCCTGACGGCGGGTACTCCTCAGTCATGGTAGGCACCTCGAATACCCTGTCGCGGTCCCGCGCCGTGGTGGCGAGGTCGGGTCGCAGCAAAGCAGTCGTGCGGCCGGCTGGGTATGCCGATCTGGCGGCGACGGCCCGTACGCATGTGGAGTTCCTGCCGGTCGGGCTGTTTCCGTCGCTCGGGGCAGGCTTCGTTCGTCGCTGGCACCGCACCTACCTCGACCCCCGGCACGGCGTCGGCTACGTGGTCACCGACCGGACGACATCCGACGACGACGTTGTCGGATTCCTGCTGGGCACCACCGACCAGGCCGCCCACATGGCGACGCTGTTCGCCGATCGGCGGGCGCTGGCCTCACTGTCAGCCTCCGGTGCTGGTACGTTGATCCGCCGCCCACGACTGGCTCGTCAGCTGGCTTCCCGCGCTCTGCCGTGGGCACGGCAGATCGCGCAGCGCCGGTCCGGCCAGCCAGCCCCAGCGGATGGGCCGGGCGAGAATCCGCAGGTCGCGGTGATGGTCGCAGTGGCGGTGCAACCGCAGTGGCGGGGCAGCGGAATCGGGGCGGAACTCGTCCGCCGGTTCGTCGAGGATGCCCGGCGCGCCGGAGCAGCGGAGGCCGAGCTGGTCACCCCGGTCGGGTCGGCCGGGGCGACGGGCTTCTATGAAAGGCTCGGCTGGGAGCTCGGACCGTGCTGGCATACCCGCGACGGTGACCAGCTTCAGGCGTACCGTCAGCGCCTCGGTGCCGGCAACTGATCAGCCGCCGGCCGGTTGCCAGGCGGTCAGCAGGTCAGCGGGCTGGTAGAGCACGTCGAGCCTACGGCAGGACGCGCCGGTATTGCACCTGCCGTAGCGGCATGTGCTGTGGTGGAGGCACTACGGCACGAAAGGCTCTGTCTGCGATGTTTCCCTCCCTCACGCCTCCCCGCCAGGTCAAGATCGGTGACGCGGCCGCGTTCGCCGGGACCACCCCGCGCGCCATCCGCCACTACCACGAGATCGGCCTGTTGCCCGAGCCCGAGCGAGGCGTGGACGGCCGCCGCTACGGCTACGAGGACATGATCCGCATCCTGTGGATCCGCAAGATGGCAGGGGCCGGCGTCAGCCTGGACGACATACGGGCCGCCTTCGACGAGTCCTGGCGCATCGAGGAGATCCTGAGCAGGCTGGAGGAGACCTTGGCGGCACAGGAGGCCGAGATCAAACGTCAGCGTGCGGCGGTCCAGCGCATGCAGGCAGTGGGCAGCCCGCTGGGGCTGCTCTCCGAACTGGTCACGGACCGGCTCAGCCATCTGCCGCCGGGCGTGCTGCGAGCGTCGGACCTGGAAGCCCTGCTGGTCACGGAGCGGATATTCGGGCCGCTGGGCGCCGCCATCCAGGCCAGTGTGTTCATCGTGCTGGCCACGCACCCTGAGCTGCGGGCCGAGCAGGACCGTCTCGACGCGGCTGAGGCCGCCCTCGACGACGGCGTCGAGCCCGATGACCCGCGTGTCGAAGAGCTCGCCGTACAGCGATGCGCCCAACAGTTGGCCCTGGACCGGGCCATCGAGGCAGCAGGGCTGGACAAGGCCGAGGAGGAGCTCTTTGAGACCGACGACGCCGACCTGAAAGGGGAGGAGAACAGGCAGATGAGCGCTTTCGAAGCGGCCACCAAAATGCCCTACGGATTCTCTCCGGCTCGGACGCGCTGCATGGAACTCGCGGGACAACTCCTCGCCCAGGCCTACTCCGCACACAGCTGACCACCTGCGCCGGGCACCGGTTCGTGGCCCGGCAGCCGGTCACGTCCCTCGTCACCGGCTGCGCTCGGCCGCCTTGGCGAAGTACGCGCCGGTGATGCGGGAGGTTGTCCGGGTGGGCAGGACGCGCTGGAAGAGGAAGGTCTGGGTGGTGTAGAGCCAGCCGTCGACCACGGCCGCCGACCGGCCGGCCAACGCGGCCATGACGGTGTCGGCCACCTGTTCGGGCTGTCGCTTTCCCCGGAAGTGGCCGGGGTTCATCGGTGTCTCGGTCGCCCCCGGACTCACTGCCACCACCCGCACCCCACTTCCCCGCGTCTCGGCCCACAGCGCCTGGGTGAAGGAGAGCACGAAGGCCTTCGAGGCCGCGTACCCCGCGTTGTTGGGCGCGGGGGAGTACGCGGCGGTGCTGGCGATGTTCACGATCGCGCCACTTTTGCGGGCGAGCATGCCGGGCAGGAACAACGCGGTGATCTCCGCGACCGCTCCCGCGTTCAGGTCGACCAGCGTGCGGATCCTGCCGGGATCGGTGCCCGCGACCGGCCCCGGCAGGGCGATACCGGCGTTGTTGACCAGCACGTCGATCGTGACTCCGGCTTCTCCGAGCCGTCCGGCGAGGTCGCCAGGCGCGCCCGGCAGCGACAGGTCCATCGATACGGTACGCACGTCGACACCGTACGAGGCCCGTATCTGCCCTGCCGTGTCGTCCAGCCGCTCCTGGTCACGCGCGACCAGGACCAGGTTGATGCCTTCCCTGGCCAGCCGTGCGGCGATGGCCGCCCCGATCCCGGCACCGGCCCCGGTGACCAGCGCGGTGGTCTTGTGTTCGCTCATGCAGACGACGGTAAACTTTGACGCTGACGTGAATGTCAAGCTCGGATGGGGGTCCCGCATGCGTATCGGCGAACTCGCCAAGGTCACCGGCGTGAGCACCCGGGCACTGCGCTACTACGAGGAGCGGGGTCTGCTGCCCGCCGCGCGGCTCGGCAACGGATATCGGGAGTACGACGAGCAGGCGGTGCCCCGGGTCGCCTTCATCCAGGACCTCTACCGCGCCGGGCTACCGTCGGAGGTGATCCGGGAGATCATCCCCTGCACGGGCGGCGAGCAGCCGACGGGCGACTGCTCCGGGCTGGTCGACCGGGTCCGACAGGTCCGTGACCGGCTGGCCCACCAGGAACAGCTGATCGCGCAGCGACGCCAGATGTTGGAAAGCTACCTCTCCGGCGCCGCAGCTCCGGCCGCCATGACTCGACGGGCGCCGCAGGTCCCGATCGCGTCGTGATCGTTGGCGGCGATCCATTCGTCGATCTCGGCCCGGTGGTCGGCGTAGTAGCGCAGCGCGACGTCGACGCTGTGCCGGGTCAGCCCGGTGCTGGCCATCATCTCGGTAACCAGCTCGTCGCCGTCCAGCTCCGGGGATGCGGCCTTGATGGCGTGTCGCGCGGCGATGACCTCCCACACGTCGGGGCCGCCGGCCAGCGCCGCCCGCTGCCCGGCCGGCCCGTCGCGCAGCAGGATGCCGGGGTACGTCGCGCCGTCGTACAAGCTCATGGGAGCTACTCCTCCCCGTCGAGAAGAGGAAGTGCGGGTCCGTCGTCGGTGACTCCGTCGGGCTGCCGGCCGGCGGCGGCGAGCCGCTCGTACGCCCAGCGCCAGTCGTCGCAGCGGCTCCGCAGGCAGGACACGCAGACCTTGAGCGTTGGCGAGTCGGTGTGGGCGACCAGCATGTCCCGGTAGACGGCGACGAGGTCCTCGCGGACCGGCACCGCCTCCCCGACGGACGGCCCGCTGCTCACCGCGCACCCGCGTAGTAGTGGTGCTGGCCGTTGACCTGACGCTGCGGGTCGAACCGGGCCTCGAACTGCTCGGTCTGCCATTCGCGCAGCGCGTTACGCACCCGGTCCGCCTCGCCCCAGGCCATCCGCAGCTCACGGCGCAGCTCGTCGACCTCGTCGGCGACCCGTTCCAGGTAGCCGTACACCTCGTCGGGGTCGAGCCCGCCGCGCCAGCGGCGCGGCAGGAACCGCATGGCGCGCACCGCCGGCCCGGTCAGCCGCGATCGCCGTACGCCGTTGCGCCCGCTGTTGCTCCGGTAGTCGCCGCCGGTCACGGCCGCCAACCGGTGCCGTACGGTCGCCGCGTTGCGCCTGAACACGTTGTGCCTCCTTGGGGGGAGAGAATCGTGGAGAGGCGCCGGGGCGGGCGGGATCACGCCAACCGAGTTTGCAGACCTGGGAGCCGCGTTGCCGGGCACCCGCCCCGGGCCGTGCCATCACAATGCCCTTCGTACACGGCCGGAGAACAGCGCATGTTTGGTACACGCTGCGCCGGACCGTGATGCACGTTTGTAGCGGCACCAGCGCCGAACTGCACTACCTTGTTTTCCTCGGTATCGAGCCGTGGAACTTCCACGAAATCCACAACGCCAGAAGGTTATCCACAGCCCGTTGCATTGATCTTGTTCTTCTGTGTGTACTACGTGCACCGTGGACATAGATCCGACGCGACGGGAGGGCGTCCAGGTGACGACACGGCGACACCGGTTCATCCAACACCGCAAGGCCGTCGGTTTCACTCAAGAGGGGCTGGCTGCGCACCTGTACATCGACCGCACCACCGTCGCGCGATGGGAGCGCGGCGAGACAGACCCACACCCAGCGGTACGCGCGCGACTCGCCGAGGCCCTTGACCTGCCAATTGATCAGCTCGACGCGCTGCTCAGCGCCGAGCCGACGAATCTCGCTCTGGACAGCACCGATTCCGGCGGTACGGTGGCATTTGGGGATACCGATGGAGGTGATCTTGTGAACCGCCGTACTTTCGCGATCAACACTGCTCTCGCCGGCCTCGGCATCGCCACACCGCTGCGCGACTGGATCACATCGCCGCAGGTGCCGCAGCACCTCGGCATGGAGCACATGCAGCAGGTCTCCGAGACGATCCTGGCCTTCCGGCGTGCCGACGCGGCGGTCGGCGGCGACAGCCTGTGCGACGTCGCCATCGCCATGTACCGTCGCCTGACCCGCTGGGAGCGTGAGGCAAGCTACAGCCGCCAGGTCGGCGAAGCCCTGCAGGACCGCCTCGGCGATCTGGAAGCGCAAACCGGCTGGCTCGCCCTCGACGCCGAGCGCCACGACGAGTCGCGCCACTACCTCCACGCAGCTTTCGTCCGTGCCCGGCTCCGCGACGATCCTCGACTTGAGGTGTGTGCGCTCCAGCAGCTCTCGATGCTCCTCCGCGAGACGGACCCGCAGGAGGCTTCGCGGTACGCCGAGGCCGCTCAGCGAATTGCCGCACCATGGGCCACCCCGCGCTTGAAGACCCTGCTGCACCTGCGCTCCGCCCTCGCCCACGCCCAGGCCGGCGACGTTTCCGGGTTCGGACGGGAGTTGGTGAACTCCAAAATCCAGTTCGACCGTGGTCTGCACGACGATGATCCGGTCTACATCGGATTCGTCACCATCCACGAGGTCAATGCCGCCGAAGGGCTCTCCCACCTGGCGCTCGACCGCCCCGACCGGGCCGCAGCCAGCTTCATCGGCCGGCTCGAACACCCCGATCCGGTCTTCAAACGGAACGAGTACCTGGGAAAGCTCAACATGGCTACGGCCCTGAACCAGCAGGGCGACCATGCGGGATCCGGCTCGATCGCGCTCAACGTTCTGCCCGCTGTCGCGTCGCTCAAATCTCGACGTACCCGGAAGCGTCTGGCAACCCTGCGAGCCGACCTCGGGCGGACGGCTCCCCACGTGCCGGCAGCTCGTGACTTCATCGAGGCGTACGACGCCGCCAAGGTCGCCTGACGATCCATGGGAAGTGAATGGCCTTCGCTTAAGGCGCGTGCATTGCTGCGGATCTTGATCAACCTTGGATACGAAGTCCAACGACAGACGGGCTCGCACCGCCGCCTCGTTTGTGATCGTCGCCCCCCGATAACGTTCGCCTTCCACGACAGATCAACCGTGTCTCCGCGGGCTGTTAGAGTCATCCTGGTACAGCAGGCAGGGCTGTCACTGGACGAGGCGAGAGAGGTGTTGAAGGATGCCTGAGACCGTTCTCGACCTGATTGTGGTTTCTCCACAGACCGACGAGGAAGACTGGGCCATCTACAGCCCTCAGATCCCCGGGCTGGCGGGCGGTCGCGACAGTTTTCTACAACTTCGCGAGGATCTACCCGAAATCCTCCGCTTTGCCGGAGTCGATTTGCCTGCGCACCTCCGGATCCACGTTGAGGAGATCTACGAATCAACCGATACCGACTACGTCATTCGAGTGGCTCAGGATCCTTGTCACAAGGACCGTGCGGCGACTGCCAACCGTCTCCGGGCAGCACTGACGGATGAGCGGCAGCGGTACGACCTCCTTAGCTCGCCCCGCACCCGAACGGGCGAAGTTCTTTTCATCAGCGCGGTCGCTTCCGACACGCTCGGCGAGCTGGCGGCGCAACTCCACCCCTCCGGGGACGCTGCGGTAATTGTCTGCAGCGTGGCAGACAATTTCATCTGGACCTTCCACTTCACCAACAGCGAAGAACTCGACGAAGACGCGCGTTCTCTCGTCGATCTGGGAATCTCGGAGAGCACGACCATCGGCGAGATCATGGGGCAGCGGACCAACAGCCACCCGCTGGCGGTTCTCGCGGCCTAGCCCACTAGAGACTGGACTCGAAGGAAGGCGACTTGATGGCGGTCGACGGTCTCAAGCTCGACGTCTACGACGCCGACCAGGCGAAGGCAATCCTTGAAGAGCTGGTCGCCGTCTACGTCGAGATCTACGACGAGCCGGCCGACGCGTTCCACGGCGAGGACCGCTACCGCCGGCAGATCAACGGGCACATGACGCTGCCCGGCTGGAAGCTCGTCACCGGCACAGTCGGCAACGAACTCGTCGGCTACGCGTACGGCTTCCCGCTGTCGTCGGACCGCTGGTGGGCCGGGCTGCTCACGCCCGTACCGGACGGCTTCACCGAGGAGGACGGGCAGCGCACCTTCGCGATCAGCGAACTCATGGTCCGCGAATCCTGGCGGCGACAGGGCATCGCCCGCGCGCTGCACGACGCCTTGCTCGGCAACCGCGCCGAGTCCCGAGCCACCCTGCTTGCCGACCCGAAGAACGCCCCGGCGCAGGCCGCGTACGCCTCCTGGGGCTGGCGCACCGTCGCCCAGCTTCGCCCCAACTGGGAGAACTCCCCCACCTACGACGTCCTCATCCGCCCGTAGCCCATCGAGGTGACGCCCACGCACCCTAAAACGGACGCGTGAGGTATCTCAGCGTCACCTCGACAAAGGTGCGAACCGGCTGCGGGCACGGATGGCACTTGGATGTCGTATGATTTTCCTATGGTTACCACAGTCAACCTGCCGGACGATCTGCACGCGCAGCTCAAGCAGATCGCTGAGACCGAGCACCGGTCGGCCAACGCCACCATCGTCGTCGCGATCGAGGAGTACGTCGCGAGGCACAGCAAGCGGTCCAAGGTGCGTGGGTTGGCCGCAGATGTGGCCGAGCGCCACCGTGAGCTGCTCGACCGACTGGCCCAGTGACCGTCTATCTCGACGTCGAAGACCTGCTGGAGATCGGCTCGATCGTCTTCGGTACGCCAGCCAAGGTCCGCGACTACGGGCTGCTCGCCTCCGCCGCCGCCCGACCGAGCACGATCGTCTTCGGGCAGGAGGCCTACCCCGACCTCGCGGGCAAAGCGGCCAGCCTGCTGCACTCGATCTGCGGCAACCACGCACTCGTCGACGGCAACAAACGCCTTGCCTGGGCCGCCGCGCTGGTCTTCATCAACATCAACACCGGTGCGACGATCCCGGACGTCGACGTCGACCGCGCTGAGGCGTTCATGCTCGCAGTCGCCGACGGCAGCCTGCACGAGGTCGACGCGATCGCAGCGGAGCTGCGACGGCTCGGGGTCCTCGATGAACTCAGCTCGTGATCGTGAGCGCCAGCAGGCCCTGGTCCAGCCCGATCAGTAGCGTGTCGTCGACAGTGCAGCAGGCCAGCGCTGGATGGAGCACGGGGATCGTGCGTACCGCGCGAGCGGTCGGTGGGTCCCAGACCCGGACGGTGCGGTCGTGGCTGGTCGAGGCGAGCAGGTCACGCCCACCCACCCGGACCAGGCTCAGCCCGGTCACCGGCCCCGTGTGCCCGGTCAGCCAGTGGATCGGCTGCCCCCGCTCGGCGTCCCACAACCGGATCGTGTGGTCCGCGCTGGCCGATGCCAGCGCCGGACGGTCGGCGACCACGAGCCCGCAGAGTGCGTTCACCGCGTCCTGATGCCCCTGCTGCGTCCAGAGCTGCGTGCCGTCGGTGTCCCAGAGCATGATGGTGCCGCTCTTGTCTGCGGAGGCGAGCAGCTCGCCGGCAGGCCCGGCGACCGTGGCCAGCGTCGTCACCCAGGCCAGGGTCACGTGCCCGAGTAACACCCCGCGCACGTCGCCCGAGTACGGACGCCACAGCCGGACAGTCTGGTCGTCGCCGGCAGAGGCCACCAACAGCTCCGCGTCGTGCTGCACCGGGCAGACGGCGGCGACGCGCTCGTAGTGGCCGTTCATCTCCCCCTGTAGTGTCCCGTCCCGCGCGTCCCACAGCTTGACGGCTCGATCATCGCCAGCGGTCAGGATGCGCGGTTCCTCCTCGTCGGGTACGACACACAGCGCATTGACCGGGCCGTCCGACGCCCGGAACTCGCGCAGTTGGGCACCGGTGACCGCATCCCAGATCCGTACCTGCCCGTCCAATCCGGCGGATGCGACCAGCCGGCCCTCGGCGCCCGGCACCGGGCACACTGCGGTCACCGCCCCGATCCGGTCGCGCTCGGCGACCGCCCCAGGCGGTCCGCCGCCCGGGTCCCACAGCCGAACGGTGCCGTCGTCGCCGGCGGTGGCGAGCATCCGGTTCTTCGCCGTCGGCAGCTCGCAGACCGCTCGGATCCAGCTGGCATGCCCACGCAAGCTCGGTCGGGGAATCCAGGTCTGCTGCGGGGCGCCGGTCGGCACCTCCCACATCCGGATCAGCCCGTCCTCACCGGTCGTTACCAGCAGGCAGCCATCATTGGTGTCAACTGTGCACAGATCAGTCAGCGGACCCCCGGTTTGCAGGACCTGGACGCATGCCCCGGTCAGTGGATCCCAGATCCGCACTGTGCCGTCGTAGCCGGCCGAGGCGAGCAGCGTACGGCCGGGGGTACGAACGGCGTACAGGGTGTTGACCCAGCCGAGGTGGCCGGTGAGGACGCCGATCGGTTCGCCGGTTGCCGGGTCCCACAGCCGCACCGTGCCGTCGTAGCCGGTGGAGGCGAGCAACTGTCGGTCCCCGACGGGCACGTGGGTCACCGCCGTCACCCAACCGGTGTGACTGCTCAGCACATGGCATGGTCTGCCGGTGGCCGGATCCCACAACCGCACCGTCCGGTCGTCACCGGCGGAGGCGAGCAGGTCGCCGTCGGGCATTGGGATCGCGCAGATGTTGCGTACCCAGTCGCCGTGGCCACGCAGTTCGTGCCGGCGGTGCCCGGCACGTGGATCCCACAGTCCGATGGTGCCGTCGTGACT
Source organism: Micromonospora sp. Llam0 (assembly GCF_003751085.1). Taxonomy (NCBI): domain Bacteria; kingdom Bacillati; phylum Actinomycetota; class Actinomycetes; order Micromonosporales; family Micromonosporaceae; genus Micromonospora; species Micromonospora sp. Llam0. Next base: position 1,967,539 of record NZ_RJJY01000002.1, read on the forward strand.
CGCCGTGGCGAGCAGCACCTCGCCTGTAGCGAGACGCACCGCGCACACCCCGTGGATCGTGTCGTCGTGGCCGGTGAAGGTCTGCTCGGCCTGGTTGGTCAGCGGGTCCCAGAGCCGCACAGTGCCGTCGTCGCCGGCCGAGGCGAGCAGCCGACGCCCGTCGATGACGATCGCCGCGACGTCGTAGACGGCCTGCGAGTGTCCGTCGAGGATGCTGCGTTCCTGCCGGGGCGGGGTGTGCGCCCAGCCTGCCCGGTACGGGGCGGCCGCCGCCGTGATCCCGTTGTCCAGGCCATCGAGCCGGTCGACGACGGAGAACAACGCGGCCCGCTCAGCCGGCGCGGCTGCCACCGCCAGCGGGGTCCGTTGCAGGAGCCGGGCGCGGGCAACCGCGAGCGGCGTCTGGGCCGCGTCCGCCACCGTGAGTAACCGGTCCAGGTGGGCATGCAGCAGATAGTCGTTGTCGGTGAGTAGGTCGTCGACGGCGCCGGCGCGGGACGCGTGCTGCGGTAGCGACCGCAGCAGGTAGTCGGGAGCCGTGGCCCATCCGGTGGCTCGCGCGGCGGCGGTCCAGCTCGCGAGCAGCCGGGCGTGGTCGTCACGCCGCGCCGCCTGCGCGTCCCGATCGGCCAGCAGCGCGTCGTTGAGCGCCTGGTGGAACAGCCGGTACACGGGCTGAGCGCCGCCGCCGGTCTCGACGAGGAAGTTCGCCGCCGAGGTTCGCGCGAAGTCGGCGAGTTCCGGTTCGGTGACCGCCCCGCCGAGGGCTTCGATCGCGGTCTGCCACAACGGCAGCGGCAGTCCTGGCGTCTCGGCGTACGCCAGGGCGGTCAACGCCAGCCGGGCCGATGTCCGGCCGGCGGTCGGCAGCCCGGCCAGGTAGGTGTCCAGGGCGTGCGCCACGGTAGCGGTGAACGACACCTCGTCCGGGTCGATCGCGATGTTGTCGCGCAGTGCGTGAGCGCGGGCGACCAGGCCAGCGACCAGAAAGTTTCCCTTGGCGAGAGCGGCGATGCGGCGGGCGAGCGGCGCGGCGACGGCCGGATCGGCGTACGGGTTTCCTGGTCGTTCGGCGCCGATCAGTTGCAGCGTCGCCTGGGCGTAGTCGGCCAGGTCGGATTCGGCGAAGTACTCGGGCGCGTCCAGGTCGACGAGTTCCGCGTTACCGCCGAAGCGGCTGATCAGGTCACCGTGGTCGTCAGAACGCCGGGTGCCGATCACGATCCGCAGACCCCGAGGGCCACAGTCACGGGCCAGGGGCATCAGGATGTCGTCGATGACCATGCGCGCCTGCGCCGGGTCGGTCGCCTCGTCGAGGGCGTCGAGGACCAGGGTGAACCTGGTCCGCCGGTGGTTCAGCTGATCGCGCACCGCAGGCATCAGATCAGCCGGTACGCCGGGCAGCTCGACGGCGACGGCACGGGCGATCTCGGCGGCGACTTCGAGGGCTGTCTTGCCCTTGACATGCACCGCGCAGGAGACCGCACCGACCGGAGCTCGGACGGCCACGTCGGTGTCGGCCAGCTCCCCGCTGATCTGCTGGTCGGCGGTGGTGACGATCCGCCCGAGTACGGCCGACTTGCCGACCCCCGGCGACCCGGTGACGATCAACGGCCGGCTGACCGGTTCGGCGCTGTCGATCCAGTCGACGATGCGGTGCAGAGCGGCGGCCCGGCCGCGGAACCGCGCGCCGCCTTCGGTGTCGACCGCGACCCCACGCGCCCTGGGCAGCCAGTGCCGGCCAGCCTCGCCGTCGGTGGCCAGGGCCCATCCCCAGGCGGCGAGGGCGGCGTCGTCCGCGTCGGCGGCCCGCCAGGCGGACAAGGTCGCCAGCTTCATGTCCGGTAGTTGCTGGTCGGCGTAGTGCAGGGTCACGGCCTGACCGCCGCCCTGGGCATCGGCGGTGACGACGACGCCGACCACCGCCTGGTACTCGGATGACCAGACCGCACCGCCGCTGAACCCTTTGCTCAGCTGGGTGGCCGGCGAGGTGTGGATCATGACGCGGCCCCACCCACCGGGCTGGCCGACACTACCTTCGGCATGGCAGCCGCCGACCACGTACGTCGGGAATCCGTACGTCCAGTATGGAGTTCCAGCCAGTGGCTTGGCGGGCAGACAACGAAGTCGGGCCGGAGTCACCGAGGCCGGCACCGGCTCCACGAGTTCAAGCATTACCAGGTCGACCTTGGCGTCCCGCATCCCGTCGTGCGGGCAGCCGCCGATCCGGCGGCGGTCGAACCAGGTGACCTTCTCGGCCAGTGGAAACGAGATCCAGAGGTCGTCGTGCAGCTGCCCGTCGTTGCCGAACACGACATGGTGGCAGGTCAGCACCAGGTTGCTCTCCACAACGATGCCGGTGCCGACGGGGGTGTCCTGTTGCTGCCCGCGGTGCAGGGCGACCAGCCAGGAGCAGTCGTCGGGTCCTGCGGTCACCAGCCGCTCCGTCCCGGTCAGCGCCGCATCGTGGTGCCGGCGTCCGGCGCCCCACCCGGATACCAGCCGAGGGTGACCTCGAAATTTCCTTCAGCCGCCGCCTTGGCGACCACCCAGTTGGCCGTTCCGGTCGCCTTGATGCCGAACTTCACCTCGACGGCATCCGGGGAGACAGCCTTGACCTGGTCCAACAACACACTGGCGGCGGCGATGGCAGGAGCAGCGGACTCCCGTACCCAGCCAACGACGTCGCCGACCCCGGCCGGCTGAAAACCAACCGGCGGATCGATCTCGACCATCGCTACCGTCTTGTCGTCGACCTGGTAGCGGACCACTTCGGACTGCACCGCACACCTCCGCTGCCCGACAGAAACGGGCATAAGACCGCAGCCCGCGCTTTGCGGACCGCCACCCGGGTTGCACCGACCAGCCATGCTGCCTCTCACCGACGAGATTTGGCAACGGTTCTATTCATGATCACCTTCCGACCCCTGCGAACAGGTGTTTCAGGCGACCTCCTGCCCTGCGACATTGAAGATCCACTCATAGCGGAGTGTCAGCTATCTGCACCGTACGGACGAACCTTGCGCCGATCCGGCGGTATCGGCAGAATCGGCCAGTGCCCAGGCCACCCCCGGCCCGGCACCTCATCTTCCCGGCCACCCCGAGCTATTGATCATCGCCATGTCGATGCGACCGCTCACGCCCCTTGAGGAGCACCGCATGTCGGAGAAGGAACTCACCCTCGTCGAGCGGTGCGTACTCATCAACCTGATGGTCAAGGCCGCTCCGCTGCAGCAGAGCTACCTGATCAACGTCGCGGGCGTCACCGGGCTCAAGGCGACCCATCGCCGCACCCTGGAAACCCTTGGGCTGATCGAGGTGACGGAGAAGCCGATCACCCTGCACCTGACCGACAACGGGTGGCAGGCAGCCAAGGCGGAGTTGAGCAAGGACGAGCCACCGAAGGGTGCCGGCACCGCCGGTGCGACGCTCTACACGGTGCTCGACTTCGTTCGTCGGCTGATCGACCACTCGGGCGTGCCCGCCGACGACCTGTTCCGGATGCAGTTCAAGCCCAACGAGATCGCTTCCACCATCGACCCGGCAGAGCCGGCCGCGACGACGGCCAACGGCAGCGGAGCGAGCCAGGTCGACGTGGCCACGCGGATCCGGCGGGCGTACCAGGAGCTGATCGACCAGCCCGGCGACTACGTCATGCTGGCCGCGCTGCGGGCCGCGCTCGCCGATCTGTCTCGCGACGATCTCGACGCCGCGCTGATCAAGCTCAACCAGGACCCCGACGTGCAGATCGTGCCGGAATCCAACCAGAAGGTACTCAGAACGCAGGAGCGCGACGCCGCCGTCAGCATCGGCAATCAGCTCCGGCATCTGATTTCGATCTCGCCCTCATGACCGGTCCCACCGGGATGACCGATGAGCAGCGGCGGGCGCTGGCCGCACTACGATTCAACTGGGCACCGACCCCGGACGATGTCTGGAAGCCGATCCCGTTCCACGTCGAAGGACTGCATCACCAGATCATCGAAATGGTGATGGAGGGCGTCGCCGAGGCGGATCACAGCGTCGACTCCAGCCCGGTGGGTCTGGCGATCCTGGGGCAACGCGGCACCGGCAAGACGCACCTGCTCGGCGCGGTGCGTCAACGGGTACAGACCGCCGGTGGCTTCTTCTTTCTTGTCAAGCTCCTGGAGGCCAGCGCGTTCTGGCGGAGCACCTCGCTGTCCCTGCTGGAGGATTTCGTCCGACCGGCACCGGACGGGACCTCTCAGCTGCGCACCTTCCTGCGCAGACTGGCCGACGAGGTCGACGCGCCGCGGGCCGTCCGTCGGTCGATCACCGGCGACACCGAGCTGACCCGGCACGCCCTCGATGCCCTCGTGGACCAGGTACGCAAGACCAATCGCCAGATCGGCACCGAATGCCAGGACACTGCTCGGGCACTGGTGCTGTACGCCAGCGACGACGGCACGGCCCAGGACCTCGGCCACGATTTCCTGTCATCCAGCGACGAGGAAAGCCCGGGAGCGCTGGCCGCCTGGGGCATCCGACGTAGCAAGCGAGCACCGCAGGAAATCGTCCGCGACGCGTCCCGGCTGCTCGCCCTGGTCGGGCCTACCGTGATCGCGCTCGACCAGATCGACCTGATGGTCGCGCAGTCGGTCAAGTCCACCAGTCGCGAGGTACGCGGCGAGGTCGACTGGCAGACATCATTGCTGCTTGAGCAGATCGCCAGCGGGCTGATGTCGCTCCGGGAGAACACCCGCCGCTCATTGTCGATCGTCGCCTGCCTGCCACAGACCTGGCAGAGCATCAAGGTGCAGGCCACCGACACCGTGCAGGACCGGTTCCGGGAGGCGGTGCGGCTCAAGGAGATCCCGTCGCCGGAGATCGGCCGCGAGCTGGTGGAGAAGCGGTTCGGCCTGGTCTTCGACGAGCTGGGCTTCACCCCGCCGTACCCGACGTGGCCGATCCACCCGTCAGCCTTCACTGAGGTCGTCCAGTTCACGCCGCGCGAACTGCTCCGTCGGATCGACACCCACGTGCGCTCCTGCCTGGGCGACGGGCAAGTGCGCGAGCTCACCCACCTGCTGCATGCGCAATCCGGAAACAACGGCCCGGCCACGAGGTCCGATGCCGTTCCCACACCCGATCGGTCCGACAAGTCCGAGGTGCAGGAGGACACGCAGCCGGTGCCGGCCGAGTCCGACGAGCTCGCCAAGATCGACATCAGCTACGCCGAGTTGATCGAGTCAGCCGAGACCGTAAGCGCGGTGCAGCAGTCCAGCGAGGACCTGAGGGTGCCGGCGCTGCTACAGGCCGGGTTGACCGCGTGGATCGCCGCCCAGGGCGGATCGGCCGATGAGTTCAGCCTCGACCCGCTGCCGTTCAGCGGCAAGCCGGCCCTGCACGCCCGGTTGCGGCGGACGCTCGACGACGAGACCGAGGACGAAGAGCACTGGTCGTTCCGGGCCGTCTGCGCCCCGCACCACATCGCGGCGCTCAACCGGATCCGCAACGCCATGACCACCGCCGGGTTGACCGAAGGGGTCACCAAGCGGCGACTCTTCCTGCTCCGCAGCGCGGGCTGGTCCGCCGGTGCGCGTACGCGTGAACTGCTCGACGCGTTCACCAGAGCTGGCGGGCGGACGCTTCCCTTCCCCACAGCGGACATCAGGCGCCTTGCCGCGCTGGAACGGCTGATCCAGCAGTACGGGTTGGAACGGCTGCGGCCATGGTTCGCCACCCGGCAGCCGGCCTCCGCTATCGCTGCCCTGCGCGACGCGCTCGATGGCGGTGCCGACGCCGGCAGGGACAGCGATGCTGACAGTCACGACACGACGGCACCAACCGAGCCCGATCCGGCCATGCAACCGGTCGGCCCGCCGGTGCGCGCGGTCGGCCGGGCCTCCGTATCGGTGATGCCGGCGGCCAGCGAGAACTCGTCCGCTGGTCGAGGTGGACCCTCCGAGCAGCCGGTGGCGCTGCCAGCGCCTGAGCAGGCTCAGGTGCTGGCCGGGATAGACCCGTACGAGTTGGTGGTCGGTTCCGTCGCCGGACGGCCGGACCCGGTCCGGATGGGTCTGGAGTCACTTCGCCGGCACACGGTGATCTTCGCGGGCTCGGGATCCGGGAAGACAGTGCTGATCCGCCGGCTTGTCGAGGAGTGCGCACTGCGTGGCGTGTCCGCGATCGTGCTGGACCCGAACAACGATCTCGCCCGACTCGGCGATGCCTGGCCGGAGCAGCCGACCGGCTGGGGCCCTGCGGATCCGGATCGAGCTGCTGCCTACTTGGCCGGTACCGACGTGGTCGTCTGGACGCCGGGGCGTCGTGCCGGCCGCCCGCTGAGTTTTCGACCGCTGCCGAACTTCCGTGACGTGCTCGACGATCCCGACGGGTTCCGCGCCGCCGTGGACTCAGCCGTCGCCACGCTCGCACCACATGCCCGGGTAGACGGCGGTACCGACAAGGCGAGGCTCGGACGAGCCGTGCTGCGCGAGGCGCTGACCGGGTACGCCCGAACCGGCGGCAGCGACCTGCGGGAGTTCACCGATCTGTTGAACGAACTGCCGGACGGGGTCAGCCAGCTCGACAGCGCACCGAAGCTCGCAGCAGGCATGGCACAACTACTGAAGGCCGCGTTGATCGACGATCCGCTGTTCGGCGGTGACGGCACTCCTGTCGATCCGAGCACCTTGCTCACGCCGCCGCCGGGACGACGTGCACGCGTCTCGGTGATCAGCTTCGTCGGACTGCCGCACGACCAGCAGCGGCAGAGCTTCGTCAACCAGTTGCAGCTCGCCCTGTTCACCTGGATCAAGCGAAATCCGGCCGGCGACCGGCCACTCGGTGGGCTGTTGGTGATGGACGAGGCCCAGACCCTCGCACCGTCCGGCTCAGTCACCGCCTGCACCCAGAGCACCCTCGCGTTGACGTCGCAGGCCCGCAAGTACGGACTCGGCCTGGTTTTCGCGACCCAGGCCCCGAAGGCGTTGCACAATCAGATCCCCGGCAACGCTGCCACTCAGTTCTTCGGCCTGTTGACGGCACCGGTGCAGATCGAGGCGGCCCGCGACGTCGCACGGGCCAAGGGCGCCGACATCGCTGACGTCGGCAGGATGCGCACCGGACAGTTCTACGCGGCGGTGGAGGGCGCGCGGTTCGTCAAGCTCCAGGCACCGATGTGCCTGAGCCACCACCCACGCAGCCCGCTGACAACTGAGGAGGTCGTTCAACGAGCCGCTGTCCGCGAATGACCGTCTGTTCGCGGCGCGAGACACGCCACGCCAATCAGCGAATTGACAGCGTCCAGCCCGCCGGGAGCGGGGGTAGCCCCGGCCATATCGGCCGAGGCCACCTTTGTTCGGGACGGATCAGTTGGACGGGTCGGATCAGGCCGGAGAGAGGCCTTCGGCGTAGTCGTACAGGCTCTTGATGTCGTTGTCGAAGTACGGGCCGTCGAATTGACCGTTGCCCGGGTTGTCACCGTGGCTGACCACGCTGTTGATGTACCCGTAGCCGGTCGAGTCGTTGTATTCCTGCAGCCAGGGTCCGCCGCTGGAACCGTACGTCATGTTGCAGTACATCCGGATCTGCTGGCCACCGGCGTTCCACGTGGTGCCCTGGCAGAAGTACTGGCTCTCGCCGCCGCCCAGGTTGGACGGGTAGCCGAGGGCGGTGACCGAGACGCTGTAGCCGTAGTTCCAGCGCAGTCCGTGGCCGCCGACCGTCTCGACGACCTTCAGGCCGTAGGAGCCGCCGTTGTTCATGATGGCGATGCCCATGTCCTCGGCGAAGCTGCTGCTGTTCACCCAGGCGGTACGGGCGGTGAGGCTGTACGCCACGAAGGTGCCGTACGGCCGCGAGCCGTTGCGGTACCGCGGGACAAACTGCCAGTTGCTGTACCACTGCCCACCGGAGCCCTGGTGCACGCAGTGACCGGCGGTCACCACCAGTCGACGCTTGCCGCTGGCGACGGTGCTCGCCGAGCAGGAAGCCCGGCTGCCGGTGGGGGTGGTGAAGTAGACCTTGCCGACGGCCTGCGACTCGTTGAGCAGCATCCCGACATCGCCGCCGGTGTCGATGCTCGGGGCGACCGGCGCCACCGCGCCCGCCGGCCCGTTGGGCTTGGCGACCCGCTCCGTCGACTCGGTGCCCTTCGCCGACCTTGCGAAGGTCAGGTCAACGGCCGACGCCATCCGCTCCTCGGTCCAGTAGTCGGTGACCTCCTTCGCGATCTTCGCGTTGGTGATCGCCCGGCCGTCGAGGGTGCGGGCGACGGCACTCGTGTTGCCGTCCGACTTGAACGGCGCCGACTCCGCCTGGGCGGCCGGCGCGCCGGTCACCACCAGCGCGAGTGCCAGGCCGGCCATCGCCGACCAGCGCAGTGTGGATTTCAAGAGACCCTCCCTTGTCTTGGTACCCCATCTGGGCGCTAGCAGCGTATGGGCATATCTCTATTGATCACAACGGAAGAAAAGAGACTGATCACGGACACTCGCGAAACCTGCCGCTTGAACTGCATGGATGGCCATCAGAATCATTGGATCCAAATCTCCCGAACCGCTTCGACGCCACGAGAGCGGGAAATACCACGGAGGAGAAGGGATTTCATGTCGCGTTTATCCCAAAGCATCGCGAAATACGTCCGAAATACAAGCCATGTGAGTTTCCGGACGCAGCGACGAACATTTGTGGCAGGAGTCCGACGGCATGTTTCAGAACTGACCGGTAGCAGTCAGAAAAGAGCCTGTCGACAACGGAAGGCACGAACGAACCTGGCCGACCTGGTCGGCCTGGCCGATCTAGCTAGCTGATCTGGTCGATCTAGTTGATCTGGTCAACCGGGCGGTCCGGGGCGACCGGGCCGAGCACGACGGTGCCATCCGGCTCGACCCGCCAGCCCGGGTTGCAAGCGACCTCCCAGACCGTGCCGTTCGGGTCGGCGAAGTGCCCGTGGTAACCGCCGAAGTCGGCCCGCTGGCCCGGTTTGAGGACCGTCCCGCCGGCCGCCCGCGCCTCGGCGAGCACCCGGTCGACGTCGTCCGGCGTCGGCACGTTGTGCGCCAGCGTGAACCCGCCCGGCCGGGTCACCACCGCCGCAGCCGGGTCGATGTCGCGACCGAAGGCGTCCGCGTCGAACAGGCCGAGCATCAGGCCCGGCCCGATCTGAAAGAAGATGATCTCGCCCGGGTACGTCGAGCGTCGGACGCCAGCCCAGCCCGTCGCGGTAGAAGCGCCGTGCGGCGGCCAGGTCGGCGGTGGCCACGGTGACGAAGTGAACCTGCTGCCGCACCTGCTGCCTCCCCGCTTCGACGAACCGGTCCCGATCACCGACCAGACTGCCACGGGTGGGCGAGCTGTTGCACGGCGGCGAGCTGGGCGTTCGCCTCCCCGATGAGTTCCGACGCCTCCGCCGTTGCCGCCGCCTGGCCCTCCTCGTCGTCGGCAAACCGGCGCTGCGCGTCACCCATCACGTCGTGCACCAACTGGACCGCCCGGTCCACGTGCCCGACCGCCAGGTACAGCCGGGCCAGGAACAGCACCTCGAAGGTGATCTGCGGATCCTGCCAGCCCGGATGGCGACGGGCCCGCAGCAGCAGCTGCTTCTCGATCGCCTCGAAGCCCAGACCCCGCTGAGCCAGCCGCTCGGCACGGCGGGCCAGTACCCGCAGGTCGTGCTCGACGTCGCGGGGTGCCGTCCCGGCCGCGACGAGGACGAGCAACGCCCCGAACAGCGCGACGTAGACGCCGACACCCGGGCCGATGTCCAAGCGGGCACCGTCCGGTCCGGCGACATCGCCGATCTCGGCGTGGTTCAGCATTGCCCAGGCGAGGGCCAGCACGCCCGCCCCGGCCAGCAGGGCCACGAACGCGTCCCCGCCGGAGAGTCCGGCCCGCGAACCCAGCGCCGACCCGCCAGCGGCGGTCTCCACCGCGCCGTAGGTGACCGCGCTGGCGTCCGGACCGGCGACCCAGGGCAGCACCGACCCGAGCACCAGCAGCAGTCCACCGCCGGCCGCTGATCCGGCGGTGAGCAGCCCGCGCAACGGTAGGCGTACCCGGTTGACAAGATTCAGTACGGCGCTCGTCATGACGGCAGCCGGACAAGGTCGGCGGTGGCGGTCACCTCGGTGACGTAGCAGACCACCGGCACCAGCAGGACCGCCGCCCCACAGCCAGCCGATGCCGACCCCGCTGGCCGGGCCGGCACCCAGCCGGCGCGTGCCGCTGGACCGTTGTCGCTCCTCCAGCCGCCGTGCATCTTCATGCCGCTGGCGTTCCTGCTCGCGCCGGTACGTCTCCTGCTCAGCACCGGCCCGCCCACCCCACCGGGCGCTGCTGAGCTCGGACTCACTCAACGCCTGAAGCGGCTTGTCCGGATCCATCGACGTCACCCCCTACCGGTCTGGTCACTCACGGTCACGGCCTCACGGTCACGGTCGGGCTGCCCGGCTGGTCGCCCGCTGCCGGAGGATCAGGGTTACGAGGCAGACCAGCAGTCCGGCAGCCGGGCCGACCAACCCTGCGGCGGCGGCCCGACCATCCGGCTCGGGCGGCAGCGGGCCGACGGCGAACCCGGCGACGCCGTCACCGGCGTACCGCTCGACGTCGGCCAGCGCCACCCGGTACTCGCCCGGGGCGAGCGCCACCTCGCCGACACTCCAGCCGAGCAGCTGCGCCGACCCGGTCGTCACCCGGTGGTCGTAACCGTAGGCCGGCCCGACCAGCACCGGATCGCCGTCGGCCGTCGCCACCTCTACGTCGATCGCCCGCCGCCAGGGCGGCGTCTGCTCGGCGATCATGGGCTGCTCGGCGAGCCGCTGGCCGGTGATGGTCAGCCGGTAGATCTGGTCCTGGCCGGTAGCCAGCAGGGTCGCCTCGTCGATCCAGCAGGCCAACTCGTAGCCAGGCGACTCGAACTTGGGCGCATCGGCGATCTGGTACGGGTCGCCGATCTGCGCACCGGCCCCGGCCAGTACGTACTTGGCGCCGACGGTCCCATCAGGGGTGACCACCAGCACCTTGCCGTCCTCGTAGGTGGGCACCGGCACGTCCGAGTCGGGGAGGTAGAACGGCTGGCCGACGACAGCGCGGGGCATCTTCGCCTGGATCTGCTCCTCGTGGCGACGGTCCTCACCGTCCAGCCCGACCGACATCAGTCGGGTCGCCCGGTTCTGGTACTGCCAGTACCAGAGCCGCCCGGTGCCGTGGTGTACGGCCGGCTGGGACTGCACGGCCTTGTCCGGTACGGACTCGCCGTAGCCGGACAGGTCGGTGAAGGATCCGTCCAGTGCGTGCAGCCCGACCCGGGTTTCGAAGCCGATCGGCTCGGCGCGCTCCTTGCGGACCACCACCAGCTGCCGGTAGTCGGGGGTGAAGTCCTCCTGCCGCAGCAGGCTGCTCAGCACGTCCTGGACAGGATGGTCGGCGTACACCTTGGGGGTGAACCGCCAGTTCTCGGTCACCGCGCCGTCGATGGTGACGCTGTAGACGACGATCTCCTCATCGGTCAAGGTCTGGGCGAACACCGCGCCGGGGGCGAGGGTGCTGCGAGCGACCGCCGCGCCGCCTTCGGCGCGGCCTGACCTTCGTCGTCGGCCGGGTCGCTGCCACAGCCGGCGAGCAGACCGAGCGCGGCCACGGCGAGTACGGCAGCCGACCGGCATCGGATCGCAGTCCTGGGTGGATTCATCGGCGCCCCCATCAGCAGACCCGCGATCCACGTGCCTGGCCGGCAGGGCTCTCGTTCACCAGGTCCAGAGCGGCGGTGGGTTCCGGGTCGCTTACGCATAAGTCATCCGTTTGGTCAATCGCTTGGTCGGCTGGGTGCAGGAGGGCCGGCCAGCTCGATCCAGCGCCGGCAGACTCCGGGCCACCGTGGTTCGGCACCGCTCAACCACAGAGCCGACAATGGTCCGGAGCCGGTCCACCCACCGGCAGAAGGAGAGTCGGGAAGATGGCGTTGCTGAGCCTCACGCGACTGGCCGGCCGCTCGGCGGCGGTCACCGTCGGCGACCAGTCGATGTCCGGCGACGACCTGCTTGAAGCCGCGACCGCCGTCGCCGGGCAGGTCGCCGGCGCCGGCACCGTCGCGGTCGACGCCACCGCCAGCCTCGACACGGTCGTCGCGCTCACCGGTTGCCTGCTGGCCGGCACCACACTGGTCCCCGTACCGCCGGACGCCGGCCCGGTCGAACGCGGCCACATCCTGCGCGACTCCGGCGCCCAGCTCCTGCTCGGTCCCGACCCGACGTTGCCGGCCGGAGGCGGCATTGACCGGGGCGGGCCAGGCCAGCATCCGGCCGTCGGGCCCGACACCCCCGCGCTGATCCTCTACACCAGCGGCACCACCGGCGCGCCCAAGGGCGTGCCGGTGACCAGCGCCAACATCGCCGCCGACCTCGACGCCCTCGCCGAGGCCTGGGCGTGGACACCGGACGACACCCTGGTCCACGGCCTGCCGCTGTTCCACGTACACGGTCTGGTGCTCGGTGTCATCGGCGCGCTGCGCGTCGGCTGCCGGCTGGTGCACACCGGCCGGCCCACCCCTGAGGCGTACGCCGCCGCTGGTGGCACGCTCTACTTCGGCGTACCGACGATCTGGTCCCGGATCTGCGCCGACCGGCCCTCCGCCCGGGCGTTGCGCGCCGCCCGGCTCCTCGTCTCCGGTTCGGCGGCCCTGCCCGCCCCGGTCTTCCACACCTTGGCCGAGCTCACCGGTCAGGCGCCGGTCGAGCGGTACGGGATGACCGAAACCTTGATCACGGTGAGCAGTCGCGCCGACGGCGAGCGGCGACCCGGCTGGGTAGGTACGCCGCTCGCCGGCGTACACACCCGGCTGGCCGGTGAGGCCGGCGAGCAGTTGCCGGCGGACGGCGAAACCATCGGCGAACTGCAGGTTCGCGGCCCGATGGTGTTCGACGGCTACCTCGGCGCCGCCGGGCGCGGCGACTTCACCCCGGACGGCTGGTTCCGCACCGGCGACGTAGCGACGATCGACCAGGCCGGCTGGCACCGAATCGTCGGCCGCGCCTCGACCGATCTGATCAAGAGCGGTGGCTACCGGATCGGTGCCGGCGAGGTGGAGAACGTGCTGCTGACCCATCCGGCGGTACGCGAGGCGGCGGTCGTCGGCGCACCCGACGCCGACCTCGGGCAACGGGTCGTCGCGTACGTTGTGGCCGAGGGCGTGTCCCCGCAGTCGCTGATCGACTTCGTGGCCACCGAACTCTCCGCCCACAAGCGGCCACGTGACGTGCGCATCGTGGACGCACTGCCGCGCAACGCGATGGGTAAGGTACAGAAGAAGCTACTGCACGACGACCGCCGGTGACATCCGACCACTACCGACAGTCACCACATCGACATCAGCCGAACGGCTGATGTCGAGCGTTCAAGGTCGGTGCCATAAGTTTTCTTTACTTGCGGCTCAAGAAATCATCATTTCTGGCGCTGAAGTTGATTCTTGATTGAACCGCTCCCTAACGTGTGCGTATGGCCCGGGGCGACCAGTCGTCCGCTCCCGGTGAACCCCGCCGGCACCGTCGTGCCCGAGCCTAATACCGACATCCCAGTACGGTGAGCATTCGGAAGGTGTGCACATGGGACAACCGGCTCACAGACGCGCCGCCAGACCCGCGAAGGGCGGACGGGCGCGCCGCGCCGTCATCGCGGTCGCGACCCTGTCCGCCTTCGGGGTCCTGATCGCCGTCAGCCAGATCTCCAGTGCTGGAACGGATCGCAAGGCCAGCGAGCAGGTCAACGGACTCGAGGTGCTCGGCACCGGCTGCGACGACAGCTCATTGGAGCCGCACGACGGTTTCCAGGTGGGCAGTCGCTGCGTCTCGACGGCGTTCGGCGAGGTCGGTGCGGCAGAGCAGAACCCGACGCTGCTGATCACCGAGTCGCCGGAATCGGTCGGCATCGGCGAACCGTTCCAACTGCGAGTCAGCACCCGCAATCTGGTCCGGGACCGCTTCCTGCCGGCGGCTCAGGGCGGGTACTACGTGGAGTCCGCGCTGCTGACCGGAGACGGGCTGACCCGCGGTCACTTCCACACCGCCTGCCGGATGCTGACCAGCACCACCGAGGCGCTCGATCCGGAGCCGGTGCCGGCGTTCTTCGTCGCGACCGAGGACGGTGGCGGCGGTGCCGAGCCGGATGTGGTCACCATCCAGGTGCCCGGGCTGCCCCAGGAGGGGATCGCCCAGTGCGCATCGTGGGCCGGCGATGGATCGCACCGGATCCCGATGATGCAGCGGGCCAACCAGACCCCGGCGATCGACGCCGTCCGTATCGAGGTGCGAGCCGGCGGAGCTGAGGAACCGCCGGCCGAAGAGCCGCCCGCTGAGGAACCACCAGCCGACGAACCACCGGCAGAGGAACCACCGGCCGAAGAGCCGCCCGCGGAAGAACCGCCGGCAGAGGAACCACCGGCCGAAGAGCCGCCCGCGGAAGAACCGCCCGCTGAGGAACCACCAGCCGACGAACCACCGGCTGAGGAGACACCGGCGCCGGCCAGCCCCGAGGCGGAGGTCACCGACGATCCGGCACCGCCTGCGCAGGACGCCGAGCCCACGCCGGAGCCGACCGAGACCGCTGCCGAAGAGGAAAAGGAAGCCGACCCGACCGCAGAACCGAGCGCGGACCCGAGCCCGACTGCCGCCGCCGGTGGAATCAATGCACCAGCCGTGGACAACCTGGCAAACGAAGCGGATGCTGACGAGTCAGCCAGTCCGCTGGCACTGACCGGCGCGAACACCATGAACTTCCTGGTCGTCGGCCTGGTGCTGATCGTCGGCGGAGTGATCCTCGTCCACCTGACCCAACGTCGCCGCTACCCGAACCGGGATCACTGACCGCGACACCTCCGTACCGCACAGCTGTGCCCACCGCGCTCAACCGCGCGGTGGGCACAGCTGTCCTGCCCAAGACTGTCGCCGGGCCGCACGGCTCAGGCGCTGAGCTGGACAGTCAACTGGTAGTCGTCGATCAGTCCGGTCAGTACGTTCGCCGCTGCCTGGTCAACCACCTGCCAGACCACGGACACCACGTGGTTCCCCGGGCCCACCCGCCGGCAGGCCTGGGTAGCGTTGGACTGCCCGATGTCCGTGGTGAACATCAGATCGTTGTCCGGCGGCATCGGAGCACCGTCCAGCAGAGGCACCGCCGCGCCGGGCAACGGCACCGGATTGGCGGTCTCCGCGACGGGATACCGGAGTGTCGTTCAGGCGGACCAGGCTCGCGATCTGAGCACCCCGTTACCGGCCGCCGGACCATCGCCGGCGGCCGCGTAGGCTGCGTCCACCTCCACCTTGACTTCCTCCCCGCCCTAAGGGACGGGGATTCCCTGGGTCGCCCCAGGGGGTTCCTGTTTCACCGACGACCGCCCTGTCCGAGAGGAGGACTCCCGGTGAGGTCTTACACCGCCTCCACAGGCAATCACGGAGAGCCCCTCCGCGAGAATGTTGCGGGCCGCGTTCACGTCCCGGTCATGGGCCTGCCCGCACCGGCAGGTCCACGACCGGACCGCCAACGGCATCCGCTCGGCCAGTACGCCACACGCGGAGCACAGTCGGGTCGACGGGAACCAGCGGTCCACGACCACCAGATCGCGGCCGTACCAGTCGGTCTTGTAGGTCAGCATGCTGCGGAACTGCCGCCAGGCCGCATCCGAGACGGCGCGGGCCAGACTGTGGTTGGCCATCATGGTGCGGACGGTCAGGTCCTCGATCACGATCGTTTGGGTTTCACGAACGAGCCGAGTGGTCAACTTGTGCAGGTGATCGCGGCGGCGGTCGGCGATCCGGGCATGAACCCGGGCCACCGTCAGGCGGGCCTTGGCCCGGTTCGCCGAACCTTTGGCCTTGCGTGCGAGGTTCCGCTGGGCACGGGCCAGCCGATCGCGGTCGCGGCGTTCGTGCTTCGGGTTGGGGATCTTCTCCCCGGTGGACAGGGTGAACAGGCTGTCGAGGCCGGCGTCGACCCCCACCACGGCGGTGGTGGCCGGGGCCGGTTCGATCCGGTCGTCGCAGAGCAGGGAGACGAACCAGCGGCCCGCCGGGTCCTGCGACACGGTCACCGTCGACGGCGCCGCACCCTCCGGCAACGGTCGGGACCAGACGATGTCCAACGGTTCGGACATCTTCGCCAGGGTCAGCCGGCCGTCGCGCCACCGGAACGCGCTGGCGGTGTACTCCGCCGACCGACGCGACCGCTTCCTCGACTTGAACGTCGGATACCGGGCCCGTTTCGCCCAGAAGTTGGTGAACGCGGTCTGCAGGTGCCGCAGCGCCTGCTGCAGAGGGACGCAGGAGACGTCGTTGAGGAACGCGAGGTCGTCGGTCTTCTTCCACGCGGTGAGCATCGCCGACGTCGCGTTGTAGGTGACCCGTTCCCGGCGTTGGGTCCACGCCTCGGTGCGGGCGGCCAGCGCCTTGTTGTAGACCAGCCGGACACAGCCGAACGTCCGGGCGAGCTCGGCGGCCTGCCCGGGGGTGGGGTAGAAGCGGTACCTGAACGCCCGCTTCACGGTCCTGGACACAGTCCACAGTCTAGCGATTCGGTCGTGAGCCGTGGGGTGGCGTGTGGGGTGGACGCCGATCCGCCTTGGCGGCGGATCGGCTTTCCCTGCCCTGCTCCGCAGGAGTTCCGTTTCCTCCCCGGCCGCAACGCCGGAGTATCCACGGAAGGACTCTGATGACGCCACCGTGACGCAGCTCCGCACCATGGTCACACCCGAGCGGAGATCCGATCACGAGGAGCGCAACATGATCAGCAGGGTGTGGCGGCGGCGGATGGCCGTCCTGTCGGCCACGGCAGTCACGCTGACCGGTACGACGCTGACCGGCGGGACGCTGACCGGCGGAACCGGGAGCCCGGCGGCAGCGGCCCGGCCGGGCGAGCTGCCGGTCCTGGCCGTACTCACCAGCGACCACGACCGCAGCAGGGTCAAGACCGTCACCGCGCACTGCCCTGACCCGGGGCAGTCGGTCTACGGAGCGGGTGCCCGGATCATCGGCGGCGCTGGTGGCGTCGTACTCACCGCGATGGCCCCCGACCAGACGCTGTCGTCGGTCACCGTCGCGGCCGCCGCTCGGACCGGTCACGACAGTGCCTGGTCGGTGTCCGCGTACGCCGTCTGCGACGTCTCGTCCGAGCCGCCGGAGCGTACGGCGGCGACCGCCGTCGACAGCGCCACCGCCACCGCCACCTGCCCCGACCGGACGCAGGTTACCGGTACCGGTTTCCGGGTTGACGCCGACGTAGACCTGTCGTACGTCGACGAGGTGGCACCCGACCGGGATCTGCGCCGAGTCCGGGTACACGCCGGCGGCAGTACGCCGACCCGGGTCGTCGCGTACGCGATCTGCAAACGCCCGACCGCAGTCGACGGCTCGCTCGGCACCCGACTGACCGCGACGACCGCGACCGACGGCGCCTGGCCGAAGACGGCCATCGTCGACGCCTCCGGCACCGACCAGCGGGTGTACGGCGTCGGCGCGTCGGTCCGAGGCCAGGGCGTGCTGTTCCTCACCGCGCTCGTCCCCGACCCGCTGCGGAACCTGGCCGGTGCGCGGGCCGACCGGGGCACCGGTCCGGCCGGAGCGGGGCCGCTGCGGCACGACCTGGACGGCAGGCACAGCGACGGTGTGCTCGGTGACGATGCGGAGGGCGAGCTGACCGGCTACGGCATCCTGCTCCATCCCACCTTTCACTGAGTCTGTCCCACATTCCACTGCGTCCGTGCCACGTTTCACCGAGCGACGCGGGGCTGCGGCCGGGCCGGCACCAGCAGGGTCCGGTCCGGTGGCCGCACCCCGATCGCCCGCATCGCCTCGGCGTACCGGTCGAAGGCACGGCGGGCCTCGCCGTGCTGACCCGCCGCGACCAGGGCGCGGACCAGCGCGCAGTGGGCCGGCTCGTCATACGGTCCCGCTCCAGCACCCGCAGCAGGTAGCCGGTCGCGGCGGCCGGTCCGGCGACGGTCCGACTCGTCCGGGCCAGCATGCGCAGCAGACTCAGGTACGCCGCCCGCACCTCCTCCCGCAACGGACGGGACCAGTCGTCGTATGGTTCGTCCTCGAAAACGTCCGCGCGGTACTCCCGGTCGGCGGCGAGGAACATCGCCCGCGCCTGCGCCGTCATCCCCCGCTCCAGGAGCCGGCGGCCGTGGCCCACCTGTGCCAGGAAGTCCTCCACGTCGACCCGCACGGCCGTCAGGTCCAAGGCGATGCTGCCCTGATCGGCGACGATGAACCGGTCGGAACCGAAGTCCTTCGCCGGGTCGAGGACGGCACGGACGATGGACAGCAGCACCGACAGCCGGTGTCCGGTGCGTTCCGGGTCGTCCGCCGGCCACAGCAGCTCGCTCAACTCGCTGCGGGGTACCGGCCGGCCGCGTCTCGCGACCAGGATCCGAAGCAGGTCCCGGGCCTTGCGGGACTGCCACCGCGAAACCGGCACGGGTCGTCCGGAGAGCCGGACCTCGAACCGGCCCAGTGCCCGGACGACGACTTCGCCGACTGCGGTCGGCCCGGTACCGGGGGTCGAGCCGGCACCGGGGGTTGGCCGGGCGTAGGTCGCGGCCAGGATCGCCGGCCGGTCCGCCCGAGCGCTGGCCGCCGCCAGCCGCTCCGCCGCCAACAGCCCGCCGAGCCGGTCGTCGGTGCTGACGGCCGGCAGCTGACCGAGGGCGACAAGGAGGCGGGCCGCCTCCACCTCCGCCCCGGCACCGGTCCAGATCGCGTACGCCTCGCGCAGCGCGTCGCGTACCCGGGCAGGCTCGGTCTCGGCGGCGGCGCGCAACTCCAACGCGTCGGCCAGCCCGGCGCGGTCCCGCTGTGCCCCCGCCACCCGGGCCGCCTCGTCCGCGAACGCTGCGGCGCCGGCGGTGTCGCCGTCGTACCGCGCCACCCAGCCCTGCGCCAGCAGGGCCGGCACCATGATCTCCTCGGCGGCGAGGTCCCTGGCCCGTTCGGCGTGGACGGCGGCCGCCTTGACGTCGTCGGGCAGTACCGCCAGCGCCAGCCCGGCCAGCGCCGGCACCAGGACATAGGTGTTACCGGTGTCCTCACCAACCCGGACCGCTTCCTCGTACCCGGCGCGGGCCTGCTCCCACCAGCCCCGACGGCGATACAGTTCAGCCAGTCCCAGTACGGCGTTCGCGAACCGGCGGGACCCTTTGCGCTGGTAGTGCGCCATTGCGGTCTCGTACCGCGCCGCTGCCTCGTCGTAGCGCCCGAGCATCGCCAGCGCATCGGCTTCGTTGCTGGTGGCGATGGCGCGCAGGCTCGGCGAGGCGGCGACGGCCGCGTACCGGGCGGACAGTTGCGCGGCCGCCAGCGCCTGCGCGTACCGCGCCGTGCGCAGCAGCTGGTAGGTGCGGTTGGTGTGGATCCGGGTCAGCAGCAGGACATCGCCGGTACGCTCGGCGATCGGCTGGGCCAGCGCGAAGTGTTCCTCGCTGCCGGCAGCAGCGGCCGTCGTCACCGCCCGCCGGGCGTACCCGGTGGCGGTCTGCACCGCGCCGGCCAGCAGCTGAGCGTGCGCGGTCCAGGCCAGCAGCAGAGCCATCTCGGCCGGCGGGGACGGCCGGTCCCGGCCACGGGCGAAGGTCTCCAGCGCCGCCTGGGCGTCACCACGCTGGTAGTGGATCCGCCCCGCCCGCCAGGCCAGGCCGGCGTCCCAGTCGGACCCGGCTGCGGCCACCGCGTCGTACGCCCGTTCGGCCGCGGTCAGATCGCCACTGGTACGCAACGCGTCGCCGAGCAGCAGCCGCAGTCGCCGGGTGACGCGAGGCTCGGGCAGCGCGGCGACCAGCTCCACGACCTCGCCCGCCTGCCCGGCGGCGAGCATCCGGTCGCCATGCTCGGTCAGGACTCGGACGGCCGCCGCGTCGGTGCCGGCCTGCAGGTAGGCGCGGGCCGCAGCCACCGGCGGTCCGTGTTGGTCGTACCAGGCGGCGGCTGCGGCGAGATCGGTGTGCCGCCGGGCCGGTTGCCGCTGCCGGGCCGACTGACCCTGCCGAGTCGGCGGCTGCTGCGGCGCAGCAACCGTACGGTCTCCGTCGCCTGCCGGTGCCCGAGCGCCCGACCCAGCTCGGCGCTGAACGGTGTCAGGTCGGCGGCGCAGCGCAGCAGCCGGACCGCCGCCGACGGCAGTCCGGCCAGCACCACACCCACCAGGTACGTCTGTAGTGGACCGCCGGGCTGGCTGACGGTCGGCACCAGGTCGCCCGACGGCACCCCGTCCAGCCGTAGCGTCTCGGCGGTCAGCGCGACGAGCGCCGGCCAACCGCCGGTCGCCCCGTACACCTGGTCGGCCAGGGCCGGATCGGACAGTCCGTGTTCAGCGGCGAGGAGGTCGCCGACCTCCTCCGGGGTGAGCGCCAGATCGGCCGGACCGAGCTCCTGCCACCCGCACCGACCTACCCAGCCGGGCGCCGTGGCAGCCGGCGGCCAGCGACTGGACAGCACCACCGTCGCGGCGTACGGCAGGTCGTCGACAGCCGCTGCCAGGGCCTGCACCGCCTCGGCGGACAGCCGGGGCAAATCGTCGACGACCAGCGGGCGGTCCTCGACGAACGCCCGGATCTCATCGACCAGCCGTTGCGATGTCACCTCCGGCCCGCGCCACCAGCGCACGCCCGACGGCGGAAACCAGCGGCGCAGCGCGGTGGTCTTGCCGTAACCGGCGGCGGCGACCACGATCCGGCAATCCGGACCTTGCCGCCCCGGCCCTGACGAACGCACCGCTGCTCACCTGCCTCTCCGGCAGAGACGGGCTCGTCCCTCTCCGGCAGGAACAGGCTGCGCGGGCCCGCTGCCGGCGGCAAGACCTCTGTCGACAATCCGGCTGTGACGCGGCGCTGAGCCGACCGTGACCGCCGTTCCGATCCTGATTACGCCGGTCACGGACGGCGCGACCGGCAGAGCAGAAGGAGGAACGGTGCGAAGGCACGTAGGTATCGGAACCCTGGTGGCGGTCGCCACGGCAGTCGCGGTAGTCGGTCCAGTCGGACCGGCCGCCGCCACCCACACCTGTGACGGCGAGCCGGTTACCATCAGCGGCTCCGGCACGATCAACGGGACGAGCGGACGGGATGTGATCCGAGGCTCGTCCGGCAGCGACATCATCGACGGCCGGGGCGGCAACGACGTCATCTGTGCCGGCGGTGGGGTGGACGCCGTCTACGGTGGTCAGGGCGCCGACCGCATCTTCGGAGAGGGCGGAGCCGACTTCCTGTGGGGTGAGGGCCTCGGTGTCGTGGTGACCGGCGGCGCCGACGAGATCTGGGGTGGCACCGGCGACGACACCATCTACGGCCAGGTCGGGGGCGACACCCTGCGTGGCAACGAGGACAACGACGACATCTACGGCGGGGATGGGCCCGACACCATCTTCGGCGGGATCAACATGGCCGAGACCAGCGGCGCACAACTCGACGCCTGCTACGGCAACAGCGGCAACGACACCATCCGGTCCGGGTTGACCGGCCACCCGAACGAATGCGAGGTCGTCGTCGACTGACCACTGGCACCGGTGACGGGGCGGTACCGCCCCGTCACCGACACGGGTGCGTGTGCCTGCTGTCGCGTTCTGTGGAGCCAAGGGGACTCGAACCCCTAACCCGCGTCCGGGCTGCGGATCGGGTCAAACCGGGCGGGTCGGCTCGCTGGCCTGCGGCGGGTTCCTCGATGTCTCTCGGCCCCTCGCAGCCGCTTCGGGCCTCGTTTGTACCGACGTTGTCGTAGTTGATCATGGCCGACCCGGTGGACCTGCTGTCACCGTCGGGTACGGCGGCCGACGCGCGGCTTCGCTGGTATATTTTCTGGCATGTTTTCGTACCCATCCTTCCGTGAGGTCTGCGACTCCCTGGGAGACAAGGTCTTGACGGGCATCAGCAAGTCGGCAGCAGGAACCGCACAGGACCTTCGCCTGTACCGCAGAACCTTCCCTACCTGGGTGGCACGAGGCAGCGAACGCGGGCTCGCGAACTGGATCCACGACCGCATGTGGGACCACCTCACAGTGCAACTGGATGGGATACCGAACGTGAACATCCACGACCACGAACCGACACGAGAGATCACGGTGGGCTGGCAGCACCGGCTTCGAGTCAAGCGCCACAGCTCGTCAGGTGTCGTTCGGACCTATCCGACCCCTACCGCGCTTGAGTTCATGTTCCAAGGGCAGCTTGCCCTAGAGGGACTTGAGGAGATTCGACTGATAACAGGGTATATGTGGGACTCTGATCTCCGGCAAGTCGGGGTCCCGGTGATCTCGCTCCGGGACGGACGTGACAAGATCATATGGCTGGAGGAGCTCCCTCCGGCCGATGAGTCGGGTGACACTGGCACCTTGGACCTCACTCCACCACCAACGGACGGGCCAATCGCCCCGGTGGTCGACATCAATAGGCCGTCCGCGAAGGAGGCTGAGCCCGAATGAACTACCTCGGCGAGGCTCTTATGACAGCTCGCCGGGCACGCGGACTCACGCAGGAAGAGTTGGCAATTATGGCGGGGGTCACTCAGGCCGCCCTTTCACGCTACGAGCACGACCAACGGGAACCAGACGAAGATGTCTTGGCAGCACTTGCGGGGGCGCTCGGTGTGACAGCTGACTTTCTTCGCGGGACCGGACGCGTGAACGGCGCGATGGCGATCGACGCCCACATGCGACGCCAGGCAACCGTCAAGCCCACGATTTGGCGAAGACTTGAAGCAAAACTAAACATGTACAGGATGCACACTCGCCACCTTTTCGAAGAAGTGTCGCTACATGCCGATCAACGCATTCCGACCTTCGATCCAATCGACGTTGATCCTGCCGCAGCAGCACGCCTTGTTAGAATGCAGTGGCGACTACCAACCGGACCCGTTCGCCACCTTGTTCGTTGGCTTGAGGCTGCTGGATGCCTGGTCTTGGAAGAGGACTTCGGCACGCCGCGCATCGATGGATTATCGCAATGGATTGGCGATCATCCCATTATGCTAATAAATCTCCGCGCACCTACAGATCGCAAGCGCCTCACACTCTCACACGAACTGGGCCACCTCGTCCTACACTCATCCCACGTCTCGCCAGAGATCGAGCGCGAAGCGAATGCTTTTGCCGCCGAATTTCTAATGCCCGGAGATGTAATTCGCCCACAACTACGACAATTGTCACTCGGTCGACTCGTAGATCTAAAGCGCGAGTGGGGCGTTTCAATGCAGGCAATTATTGAGCGCGCATCGAGCCTTGGAACAATTCAGCCGACAGCGCGCACAAACCTCTATAAGCAGTTGAGCGCGAAGGGCTGGCGCACACAAGAGCCGGCGAGTGACGAGATCGCACCCGAACATCCTCACTTACCCAGCAGCATCGGGACGATGCTCTCAGAAAAGGGTTTCACCGCGCAGCAAATTGCCGCTATTGCTGGGTTTGATGAAGGCGAAGAGCATCCTTTCCGACCACCCAGCCGCATTCTGCGTGCCGTTTAGAAATCACAAGTGATCTCCCCGTCCCGTCTGCCGTCGACTCACCCAACGGGATTCGGGCCACGCGCTCAGGGCGCATGCAGAGTGTTTATACGTCTGACCCTTGGTCACCCTGAGGTCGGTCGGCTTTGCCTTGCCTAGGCTCGACAGTGGCGGGCTCCTCAACTACATGGCGCGGCGCGGCGGGCGGTTGCCCGGCGGTGACGGTGGTTTTCCGCCCCGGCCGCGTAGCGGTCCGGGGCGGCTTGCCGCCGGGCGGTGTTCCGCCCGCGCGCCGCGCTGGGCGCGGCGCCTTGATCCAGTACAGAACTATTCGGCAACGTGGGAAGCAGTGACTGCGGGTTGCTGCTGCTGGTACGCGGCCCTGCGCAAGCGGCAGAAGATTTAGGTTGCTGACGGTCTTCCGAGAGTGCTGCCGACGTAGGTCGGGACCAAGCCGACCCGCACCGCAGCCGCGCCAGCGGCGAGGAGCGGAAGCGGCGCGGTAGTTGGGTTGACCATGACTCGCGTCAACGGCGACGTCAGGTCACGCGGTGGTGCTGGGCCTGGTCCTCGTCGGCGGTGACGGTGGCGCTGCGGTAGTCGATTCCGCGTAGCTCAGTGCGGGCGTCAACGAGGGTCGCCGCGATGGTTCGGGCTGTTTGGATGGCTGCGGTGAGGTCGTGGGCGTGGATGGGGATGTGGACGATGTAGCGGCGTTGCGCGCCGGAGTCGCTGGCGGCGGTCGCTCGGTCTGCGTCGTTCTGGTGGGCGCTGTCGGCGCTGTGCGGGGCGGGTGTTGGTCGGGTGTGGGTGCCTCGGCCGTGTTCGGTGGTGACGAGTCCGTCTTGTCGTAGGGCGTTGATGGCGGCGCGGATGGTGCCGCGTGCGACGTTGAACTCTTTGGCGAGTGCGGTTTCTGCGGGTAGGAGTGCGCCGGGTGGTATGGCGCCGCTGGTGATGCGGTCGCGGAGTTGGTCGGCTACGCGGCGGTAGCGGGGTGTTCCGTAGTGCGGGGTTGGCACTTGTGTCACGTTACCTGTCTGTTGTGTAGTCAAGTGCCGTCTGGCTGCTCGTTTCTACGTCTGGACAACAGGTCCACTTGTAGGTACGTTTCCCTGTGTGTGGTCGGGTTAGCCGCTCGTGATCAAGGGGTTGGCTGCGTTCGGCGTCCCGGCCACACGCTCGCGTACTGCCTGTCAGCACCTCCTATGTGGTGGGGGTGCGGGTGGTGTGCGTCCTGGTCGGGGTGCGGCGTTACCCGACTCCGCCCGCCGGGCGGTGCGCCGTGTCTCGCGGTGGGGCCGGCGGCTCTGTGCGTTCCCCCCGTTGCGTGTGGGGTCGCCGGTCTCCTGTCAGCGTGGGAGGTGCTGATCATGAAAGCTTCGCGGACATGTCTGGTGGCGTGGTGGCGTCGTCGACGTCGGACCGGCCCGACTGTGCGGGCGGTGGCTCGTGTCGTTCCTGGGTGGGCGGTGGAGCCGACCCGGGTGTCTCCGCTGGTGGTGGGTGCGCCGTTGTTGACGGTGGGTCAGCGGTTCCGGGCTGCTGGTGGGCGGTGGTCGCGGTGACCCCAGTCGGTGGTGGTGCGGAGAAGGTGGAGCATCCGGCGTGGTGTGCGCGGGATCGGTGTGGGCATGTGGTGCCTCCGTTGTTCGCGCACATGGCGCGGCGGCACCGGTCCAGGTTGTGTCAGGTGGGCACGCCTCGTGTCGCGGGCGGCAGTGTGGTCGCCTATCTGATCGGTGGTGACCGGCTGCCACCGGTGGTGGCGGTACACGCGGCTGCTCCATGGCTCGGCGCGGGGTGTGCCGAGTTGCGGCTGTCGGAAGTACGCAAGCTCGTCGACGCGTTGACCGGCCTGCTCGCCGACGCCGACGCGGCCGGCACCGGACCGGGCGACGACACCAACGGCGCCGACCGGGGGAAGGCGGGCGGCTCGTGAACGGGGAGGATGCCCGGCCGGGGGGCCTGGTGTTGTGTCCGGTGTGGTGTGCGGGGTGTGGTCCGCGTGACCGGATGCACCGGGCCGGTCTGGTGACGGCGGGGACGGAGCGCACGGGCTGGGTCAGCGCGGATGTGATCGCCGATCACGGTGCGGTGTCGGACGTACGGGTGAAGGTGGACGTCACCCGGTACGCGTCAACCCAGACGGTGTTGCTGCAGCCGGGTCCGGCGGCGCGGTTCCTCGGCGGCCTGAACCAGGCGACGCGGCTGCTGCACGCGTTCACCCGCCCGACCGAGCGGGTGGAGGGGTTGGCGTACCGGCGGGCGGCGCAGTTGGAGCCGGGGATGCGGGTGCTGCTGTTCGGCGGCGTGGTTTTGGTCGTCGACACCGACGAGGTTCCGGAGTTCCCGACAGCGGCGCTGTTGTCGGTGCGGCAGGAGTCCGGCGGCCCGGTCTACACGGTGCTGGTGCCGGCCGACATGGAGCCGCTGGTGATCGGACCATGACCCAGCGGATCAGCCGCAGGGTGGTGCGGGGCGGGGTGTGGGCGGACCGTCCGGGAGCGCCGACCACCTGGCAGACGTATGAACGTCTAGGGGGTAGCGTTGCCGGCGTGACGGCCAAGGACTGGCGACCCCGGTATCTGCAACTCGCTGAGCAGTTGCGGGGTCAGATCCTGTCCGGGGACATGCCGCCGGGCACGTTGATGCCGTCGGAAACCGAGTTGGCCGACTCGTCGGGCCTGTCGCGCACGAGTGTCCGTAACGCGATCCGGCAGCTGCGGGAATGGGGCCTGGTCCGCGCCGAACAGGGCAGGGGCACCTACGTACGGGCTCCCCGTCAACGGGTCCGGCGGCGAAACACGGAGCGCTACCAGTGGGAGAAGGACCGCGTCCTCCTCCCCGAGGCGGAACGGCGGGCGACGGGCGGCACGGAGCATGACACCGGTCTGACGGTCGATGATCTGAAGTTCCACGCCGAGTACACCCGCGTCCCGGCCGATGCCGAGATGGCTGCCGCGTTCGGCGTCGAGCCGGGTACGGAGTTGCTGCGGCGGGTGTACTGGACGACGACCCGGTCTGAGTCGGCTCCGTTGTCGGTGTCGTACTCGTTCCTGCCGGTGGCGTTGATCGCCGGGAACCCGGACCTGCTCGACGCGGGCAACGAGCCGTGGCCGGGCGGTACGCAGCATCAGCTGTACACGGTCGGCATCGAGCTGGACCGGATCGTGGACGAGATCCGGGCGCGGCCGCCGTCACCGGATGAGGCCGAACTCCTCGACATCGATCCGGGCGTGTCCGTGCTGACCGTGCGGAAGACGTCAGTGGACATCGGTGAGCGGGTGGTGGAGGTCGCCGACGTCGTCATGCCCGGCGACCGCACCGAGCTCGTGTACTCGAACACGCTCACCCGGTGGCCTGCTTGACCCAGGTCGTTTCGGTCATCACCCCGGTGCACCTGCCGAGCATCGGCTATCTCGCCGACGCCTACGCCTCCCTGGCCGCCCAGGACATGCCGGACGGCTGGGGGTGGCGGTGGCTGGTCCAGGAGGACGGACGCACCGGGGCCGTGGCCGACGCCCTACCCGACGACCCGCGTATCTCCGTGGGTGTCGGCCGTCCCGGCGGCCCTGGTGTGGCCCGGACCCTCGCGATGGAACGGGTCGACGGGCCGTTGGTGAAGGTCCTCGACGCCGACGACCAACTCACCCCCGGTGTCCTCGCCCGGGATATTGCTACCCTGACCGCGCATCCGTCGGTGGGCTGGTCGACGTCGCGGGTGCTGGATCTGCTGCCGGACGGGTCCACGGTCGGCTTCGACTCCGACCCGCCCGCCGGCCCGATCGCCTGTGGTGACGTGCACGCGTTCTGGCTCGCCAACGACTACCGGGCACCGGTGCATCCGGCGACGCTGTGTCTGCGTACGGATGTGCTGTTCGCCCTGGGCGGCTGGATGGCCCTGCCGGCGTCCGAGGACACCGGCCTACTCCTGGCCGCGAGCACCATCACCGGCGGCTTCTTCAACGCGGAAACCGGGCTGCTGTACCGCAAGTGGCCCGGACAGGTCACCAGCCAGGCCGCGCACCGCGAACCAGCCGAACACGCGACCCGGATGCGGATCATCGAAAGACGGGTACGGGCGCTGACCGCGCTCAACACCACGATCACCCTGTCCTAACCGGCTCCCGTCCCGCCCCGGCCTGGTCCACAGCCGGCCGGCGGGGCTTCTTCGTGTGCCCGTCGATCTCTCCGGGTGCTCGTCGGCGTCCGTCGACCCGGTAGCCGGTCTGGGCGGGGTTGCGGTGTGGGCCGCAAGGGTCATTCGGGGTATACCGGACCACTTTCCGAGACTTGTTGACATGTCTGCCAAGTAGTCCCTACCTTTGGTCTTGCCGGTTGGCAGACGTTACTACAAGTTGGGAGTGGCAGAGATGGCTCTGCGAGGCGGAACGAGGTTCTCGGTCCGGTGTTCGGACGTGTTCCCGGCGGGGTGCGCGTTGGTGCCCGAGTCGTTGGGTGAGGTCGAGGACTACGACGAGAAGACGGGTCGGCGGTCGCCGGCGAAGGACAAGTTGACGGGTCAGCGGGTGTGGCAGGTCCGCGTCATGGACCTGGATCCGGAGTTGGGCAAGCGGTCGCGGGAGACCACGGTGAAGATCTCGGCCGACCACCAGCCGGTTCCGCCGACCGGTGTGCCGTTCGAGGCCGTGGAGTTCGACGACATGACGGTCACGCCGTACGTGGCCAACAACGGGCGGATGGCGTACTCGCTGCGAGCGTCGGGGATGCGCGCCCCGGCCGGCGCGGCCTCCAACGGTAAAGCGCGTACCGGTACGGGTTCCGGCTCGTAGGTCCTGGTTCGGGGTGGGGCTGTCTGGTCTTGGCGGACGGCAGCCCCACCCCTGGTGTCTTCCCCCACTCCTCTTCTTCTCAGATTCGGTGAGGTTCCGACGTGTCCCAGGTTAAGCGCGCCCCGGATCGGGCGCGGATCCGCTGTAGCGACTGCAAGAACATGTTCACCCCCACCCCCACCCCCGACGTCCAGGGCGACACCGACAACGCCGCGACGGCTGGCGGGGATGCGGCCCGGTGCGGGCTGTGCGCCGGTCAGCTGGTGTTGCCGTTCCCCCGGCTGCGCGACGCTCGCGGCCGATTCCTGCCCGTCGTCGGTGGTGGCCGATGATCGGGCGTCCCCGTGGTGAGGTCGTCACCACCGTCTCCGGTGACCTGCTCGTGGTCCGGCCCCGCCGGCTGCGGCTGCCCTGGTGGGCGGTCCTCCTCGGGCTGCTGGCCCGCTGGACCGGTCGGGGCCTGTGGTGGTGCCTCAAGCACCCCCGCATCCTCACCGTCTCCGTGATCACGGTCGCCGTGTACCTCGACTACGGCATTGCCGGACTGGTCACCCCGGTTGTGCTGGCCGGGTTGGGTTCGGCGGTGTGGCGGTGGCGGCACGAAACGTCCTGGTGGGCGTGGTGCGCCGGGCCTGTGCTCGGCCGGTGGCGGCACACAGTCGTCTATCGGCGGGTGTGGCGTGAAGCGATGACCATGTGCGACCTGTCGCGGGTCTACCAGCACCAGACCGTGTTACCGCAACTCCTGGCCGTGCACTGTGACCAGACCCTTGACGTGTTGTCGGTGCGGATGCTGCGCGGGCAGACCCCCGCCGACTTCCAACACGCGACCGAACAGCTGGCGTACGCGTTCGGCCGACGGCACGCACGGGTCTACACCGAACGCCCCGACGAACTTCCCGTGCGTGGCGGCGGCTGGGTGGGCTGGCTGCTGCGCCAGGTCGACGCCTACCGGTTCCGCGACCGGCCCGACGTCGTCTACATCGTCCTGGTCCGCACCGACGCCCTACGCCGGACCGTTCCGCCGTTCCCGGTGCCGACCGTGCCGGACTTCACCGCGCTCTCCCTCGCCGTACGGGAAGACATGCGGACCTGGCATCTCCACCTGTTGGCGACGCATGTGCTGATCGGTGGGGCGACCCGACGCGGGAAAGGCTCCGTCCTCTGGTCCCTCGTGCGGTCCCTCGCTGGTGGGGTGTCGTCTGGGCTGGTCCGGCTGTGGGTGATCGACCCCAAGGGCGGGATGGAATTCGCGTTCGGCCGGCCGATGTTCGCCCGGTTCGCCTCCACCTCCTTCGACGCCATGGCCGACCTCCTCGATGAGGCCGTCGTCGTGCTGCGGGAACGGCAGGCACGCCTTGCCGGCTCGGTCCGGGTCCACACACCAAACGTCAACGATCCGCTGGTTGTCGTGGTGATCGACGAGATGGCGGCGCTGACGGCGTACCTGCAAGACGTCGAGCTGCGTAAGCGGATCGCCGCCTCGTTGGGGCTGCTGCTGTCGCAGGGTGCCGGCGTCGGTGTCCTCGTGGTGGCCGCGTTGCAGGACCCGCGTAAGGAGGTGCTGCCGTTCCGGGACCTGTTCCCCACCCGCATCGCGCTCGGTCTGACCGAGGCATCGCAGGTCGACATGGTGTTGGGCGACGGCGCACGCAACCGGGGCGCGTTGGCGGATCAGATGCCGTCCTGGGCCAAAGGCGTCGGCTACGTCCTGCTGGACGGCACCCCCGACCCGGTCCGGGTCAGGTTCTCCTACCTCACCGACACCGACATCAAAACCATGGCAGCCGAGTACGCCGCCCCGGTAGCCGCTGCGGACATCCTCGCCCAGGTCGGCCGGGAAACCACACCCGAACCGGAACAGACTGCCGCGTCGACCCGGCGGATTCCGTTGCCCCGTAGACCATCCGGGCCGCTGCTGCCTGACTCACTACTCAACCTGCTCCGCGACAACAACGGCCGGCACGACCAGGGCGACACCGACACCAACAGCGGCGGTGGTCCCCGATGACGCAGACCTCGACGCCGGGGCGGCGCTTCTACCGGCTGCGGACCCCCACCACCGACGGCGGGCGCGGAACAGCCGTCTCCGTGCGGGTGGACACCGACCGGCCCGACCCCTACCCGCTGTATGTCGCCATCGGCTCTGGTCGACGCCGGGTCTACCTCACCCCCGGCGAGGCGTGGGCGCTGTGGCGCTGCCTGTCCGAAGCGGTCGCCTCCCTCGGCGACCCACCCGACCACATCCGCACCACCATCCACCCGACCGGGAGGTAACCCCCGATGGCATCCCTCAACCGCCCCTCCTGGCTCCTGCTCCGGCTGCCGTGGCTGGCCCGCCTCCTGCACCGGCCGATCCGCATCACCGCGACCGGCCCCGCTGATCAACTCGCCGCCTTCCTCTCCGGCCTCCGGACCTACCTCAACCTTCGCGGCCGGCCAGGCATGCGGATCCGCATCGACCTGACCATCACCGACCAGGAGGACACGCCGTGACCTGGCAACGCACGGAAACCCTGCTGCGGCTGGTGATCCTGCTCGCCATCGGCTCGATGGCCGGCGCGGCCGCGTTCACCCACGTCCATGACCTGTCCGTCGCCCACGGCCAACCCCACTGGATCGGCTGGGCCAACGCCGTCGCCGTCGAACTCATGGCCATCTACCTCGGCCTGGAAATCCGGGCACGGCGTCGGGCGTGTCGACCCGTCGGGTTCGTCGCCGTCCTCCTCGTCGGCTTCGCACTCCTCTCCCTCGCCGCGCAGGTCGCTGAGGCCGAACCGTCCGTGTGGGGCTGGATCGTCGCCGCTGTCCCATCGCTGGCGTTCCTCGCCCTGGTCAAAGTCGTCCTGTCCAGCGCACCCGCTGTCCCAGCTGGTCCGGCGTCGTCGACTGCGGCGGCCAACACGGCTGGTCCGGCTGAGCGGGTGCGCGTCGACCAGGCCGACGCCGTCGACCAGGTCCCCACCGACGACACCGACCCGGAACCGGATCACGTCGAGCAGCCTGCCGTCGTCGAACCCGTCCGCGTCGCCGGACACGGATCGGTGCTGCCGCCGCTCGGGGTCGTCCAGCCGCGACGGGCAAACGGGATGGTGGTCGGCCGGTGACCGTACCCACGACCATCCCCGGCCTGGAAGCATCCGCCACGGATCGGCCGGCGACTGTCGAGCAGCCTCGGCCCGGCTCCCGTGCCGCGCGGATGGGCCTGCCCCGGTCGGTTGATGTCCTGCGCGACGTCGCCACCGAATACGGGGTCTGCATCCGTCCGCTCGCGATGCGGCGGACCGATCTCGACACCGGCCGTACCGAGGTCATCGACCTGCCCTGCGGGGCGACCCGCGAGGACAAGTGCCCGCCGTGCGCGAAGCGGAACCGCCGACTGCGGCAAGCGCAGATCCGCGACGGCTGGCACCGCGACGACGAACCGTTGCCACCACCCAAACCGGCATCGGATGAGCAGAAGGCGCTGATCGTGCTGCGGGCGCACTTCGAGTTCGAACGCGACGCGGCCGTACGGGAAGCCGACTGGGACCAGGTCACCGACCTCGACGACGCCATCACCGAGGTTGAAGACGCCATCACGGCTGAAGGACTACGCGGCCGCGTCGCACCACCCCACACCCCGACCACTGACGACGGGGACAGCGTCGACCAGGGCGACACGCAGGACAGCGGCAAGCGGCGGAAGCGGTCGACCAGGCGACGGCAGGACGCACCCGACCTACCCCGCCGACCCGTCGAAGCACGCACCGTCGGCAAGACGTACACCGCACCCGACGGCAACACCTACCGGCCGTCGATGTGGCTCACACTCACCCTCGACTCCTACGGACCCGTACGACCCGACGGCACCCCGGTCAACCCCGACCGGTACGACTACCGGCGTGCGGCGTGGGACGCGGTCCACTTCCCCCGACTCCTCGACCGGTTCTGGCAGAACCTGCGCCGGTGTGAAGGCTGGAACGTCCAGTACGCCGGATGCGTCGAGCCGCAACGCCGTCTCGCGCCTCACGCGCACTTCGCGATCCGCGGCACCATCCCCCGGCAGACCCTGCGGACCGTGGCGGCGGCCACCTATCACCAGGTGTGGTGGCCGTCCGTCGACGTCCAGCACTACGGCGGCGAACACCTGCCCGTCTGGGACGTCGACCAGGCAGCCTGGGTCGACCCGGACACCCGCGAGCCGCTGACCGGATGGGCGGAAGCACTCGACGCGGTTGACGCCGATCCGGACGCGGAACCGGTCCACGTGGTCCGCTTCGGCTCCCAGGTCGACGCACGCGGCGCCATGCCAGGCACCACCGACGCTGAGCGGACCATCCGCTACATCACGAAGTACATCACCAAACACGCCGCCGACTGCCACACCACCACCAGCGGCCGGCAACGCCAACACCTCGAACGGTTCTGGCGACAACTGCAGGTCACCCCCTGCACCGACCGCTGCGCGAACTGGCTGCTCTACGGCGTCCAACCGAAGAACGCGTCGGCGAAGCTGCGGCCGGGACGCTGCCGGGGCAAAGTCCACCAACGCGCCACCCTCGGCATCGGCGGCCGGCGCATCCTCATCTCCCGCGACTGGTCCGGCAAAACCCTCACCGACCACAAACACGACGCCCGCGCCTGGGTCCGGGCGCTACTCGGCGCAACCACCGACCTGGCCGGCGTCGACCAGCCCACCGGCACCGACGGCGCGACCTCGTCCCGGCACGCCTGGGAGCTGGCCCGACCCGACGACCCCGACGTCACCCCCCTCGGGCACCGACTCCTGCGCTCCATCTCCGAACGCGCCCGCTGGCGCTCCCAACTGCTCGCAGCGAAGGACCGGGCGGCCCAGGAGGCGAGGCACGACCTTTCGGCAACTGGCGACGGCGGCGAAGGGATGCAATGACCACCCCCACCATTGAACCTCTCTGGACTGTTCAGGAAGTGTCGACGTACCTGCGGGTTCCTCAGTCGACGCTCTACCAGTGGCGGTACCTGGGGACCGGGCCACGGGCGTCACGGGTAGGCCGTCACCTGCGGTACGACCCGGCCGACGTGCGGGCCTGGCTCGCGGATCAGGCGGCCTGACATGCCCGTTGATGATCTCTGGTATCTGAACAAGCGCGGGCCGAACGGCAAGCGGCTGCCCTCGAAGCGGCATGGACAGGGCAAGCGGTGGCGGGTCCGGTTCACCGACGCGTCCGGTCGGGCGCGCACCATGTTCTTTGAGCGCAAGGTCGACGCTGACGCGTGGGATGCCGATGCCCGTGCCGGTGTCGCCCGTGAGACCAGGGTCGACCTCGCCGACCGACAGATCACGTTCCGGGAGTACGGCGAGCGCTGGCGGCTGTCCCGTGAGATCGGTTGGGCGGTGGAGACTCGGCGGCGGGTGGAATCGAACCTGCGGCTGCACCTGTACCCGGTGTTCGGCGACCAACCGGCGCGGTCGATCCGGCTCACATCCGTACTCGAATGGTTGACCCGCCGGCTGTCCGAGGACACCCCGGGATCGACGCTGCGGCTGTACTTCGAGCTGCTGGATGCGGTCCTGGCGGCGGCCGTCGCGGACAAGCTCATCCCGGACAACCCGTGCGACGGGGTGAAGCTGGCCCAGGTGCTGCGGGGCGTCTCGCGGGTGCCCAAGTGGGTGCCGACTGAGGCGGAGGTGTTGGCGCTGATCGACGCCGTTCCGCCGCGCTACCGGGCGGCCATCTGGCTCGGTGCGGGTCAGGGCTGCCGGCACGGTGAGGCGCTGGGGATGGAGGACGGGACGCGGTGCGTCGACGCCGGGCGCGGCGAGCTGCACATCGTTCAGCAACTGCGCTACTCACCCAAGGTGTACGGCGGGTTCTACCTCAGTGAGCCGAAAGCTCGTTCGTCCGGCACGATCGATCTGGATCCGGTGGTGGCGGAGATGCTGGCCGATCACGTCCGCGAGTTTCCGCCGGTCGGCGTCGAGCTGGTCGACATCTGCGGGGGTGATCCGGTGCGCCGGACGGTGCCGCTGTTGTTCACCACTACGCGCGGTCGGCCGTTCACTGACCGGACCTGGTCGCGGGAGTGGGCGCGATGGCGGGAGGCGGCGGGGTGGCCGAAGGAGCACGGCACGTTCCACGCGCTGCGGCACTTCTTCGCCACGACGTTGATCACGAACCACGCCGAGCCGCAGGAGGTACAGCGGCTGCTGCGGCACAAGACGCTGCGGATCACGTTGGAGACGTACGTGCACTGGTGGCCGAAGCGGGAGCGCACGCGTGGCCTGGTCGGGGCGGCGTTGCGGGCGGCGGCGGGCGGGAGCCACCAACCATGATCAACTCTGGTTTGTACTGGAGTTGTACTAGTGGATCTTGGGAAACGTCCAAGCCCTGGTCAGGACGGGTGGTGAGTGGAGCCAAGGGGACTCGAACCCCTAACCCCTGCCTTGCAAAGGCAGTGCTCTGCCAGTTGAGCTATGGCCCCGAGCGGTCCCCGCCGCAGCGGTGACGACCGCAGTCCGGGGACAGGAGGGGTCAGCGAAGATCAGGAGCGGTGGTCGCCTCGTGCCAGAGGGCACGCTCGTCGCTGGTCTCCTTGACCTTCTTGGCGATCAGCGCGGCAACGCCAATGACGCCGGCGATGATGAGGATCTTCTTGACCATGGGGCGTGTCCCCTTACGCTCGACTGTCGTGGAGTGGGGCTAGCTGGAATCGAACCAGCGACCTCAGAGTTATCAGCTCTGCGCTCTAACCGACTGAGCTATAGCCCCGTACGCGACGAGCAAGGTTACCGCACCCGTGTCCTACACCCCAACTCGGGGCGAAAGGCACCGGCATCCGGCGAACGGAGCGCCCGGACCATGGGGAAGACTACCGGATCGCGGACGGCCGGGGCGAATGGGTATCAGCCCCCGGCCGTCCTCCGCTTCCCGGCGCGGGCCAGGTCAGTCCCGCTCGGCCAGGGTCAGTTCGATCCCGCCGACCAGGTCGGCGCAGACGTTGTAGATGAACGCGCCGAGCGTCGCCAGCGCGGTGTAGAGCACCACGTTGATCAGCCCGAACAGCGCCGCCGTGCCGATCACGCCCTGGGCGGTGATCCGCAGGCTCGGACCGTCCCCGGCACCGGTGCCGATCAGGTCACCGAGGCTGGCGTTGACGCTCTGGAACACGCCCATCGCGTCGAGCGCCAGGTAGAGCACCGAGGTCGCGACGATCACCACGATGAACAACACCAGCGAGACCGCGAACGAGAACTTCATCACCGACCAGGGGTCGATCCGCTTCAGGTTCAGTCGAGCTCGACGCGGCCCTCGCGAGGCAGCCGAGCTGACCCCGGGTCGCGCGGTCCGGGCACCGTCCGGGCCGACACGCGCCGCGCCGACCGCGCCAACACCGGCACCGGCACCGGCACCGGCACCACCGATCGTGCGTACGGTCGGTGAACCCAGGCCGGTCCGCGAGCCGGGGGTGGCCGTACCCACCCGGGCCGTGCCGCCGATGGTGCCGAACTGCCCGGTTGGCCCGAGCCCACCCGGTCGGGTGCCACTTGCCGCGGTGGCGCCGAGCGCCCCACCGGTGAATCCGCTGCCGGAGCTGGCCGGCGGTGCGGATGAAACAGGAGGTGCCGACGTCACAGGCGGGGCCGACCTTCCGGAAGAGGCGGGGATGCCGCCGAACTTGGTAGCGCTGTCGCCGGTGCCGCCGGCGCGGGTCGAACCGTCGGCGGAGTCGCCGGTGCCACCGGCTGAGTCGTCGGCGGGTCTGTCGGGCGGGGGTGGCATGCCTGGCGCCCGGGTGAACTTCGGCGACGGCGAATCACCGGGCACGCTGGCCCGGCCGACGGCGGCGCGGCCGGTGGCCGTTGATGTGCCTCCGGCGGCGGATTCCTCGTCGACCGGAGCCGCCGAGGATCCTGTTCCCCCCGACTTCGCCTGGGTCTCCGTCATCAACTAGTCCTGTTCGTCAGGCTCGTCGGCATTGCGAGCAATGGCCACGATAGTCACGCCGTCTGGGAGGTCCATGAGCTTGACCCCCATTGTGTTCCGGTCCCGGGTACGTCGTACAGGCTTCACCGGAGTCCGGATCACGCCACCGTTGCTGGTGATCGCGAAGAGCTCGTCGTCCGGACTGATGACGACCGCACCGACGAGACCACCGCGGCGCTCGGTGATCTTGGCAGTCAGCACGCCCTTGCCTCCCCGGCCCTGCACCGGATACTCCTCGATCGGAGTACGTTTCGCGTACCCGCCGTTGGTGGCGACCAAAACATCCAGGTCCATCCCCTCCCGGACGACCGCCATGGCGAGCAGCTCGTCGGTGTCGGTGAACCGCATCCCGATCACCCCCGACGTGGCCCGCCCCATCGGACGCAGCGCCTCGTCGGTCGCGGTGAACCGGATCGCCTGGGCATTCTTGGAGACCAGCAGCAGGTCGTCGGCGCCGCCGGCGAGAGCCGCCCCGACCAGTTCATCGGCGTCCCGCAGGTTGATGCCGATGATCCCACCGGAGCGGTTGGAGTCGAACTCCTCCAGCCGGGTCTTCTTGACCAGGCCGTTGCGGGTCGCCAGCACCAGGTAGGGCGCCACCTGGTAGTTCGGGATCCGGATGACCTGGGCGATGTGTTCGTCCGGCTGGAAGGCCAGCAGGTTGGCCACGTGCTGGCCACGGGCGGTACGCGACGCCTCCGGCAACTCGTACGCCTTCGCCCGGTAGACCCGGCCCTTGTTGGTGAAGAACAGCATCCAGTCATGGGTGGACGCGATGAAGAAGTGACTGACGATGTCGTCCTGGCGCAGCGTCGCACCGCTGACGCCCTTGCCGCCCCGGCGCTGCGAGCGGTAGAGGTCGACCTTGGTCCGCTTGGCGTACCCGGTGCGGGTGATGGTGACCACCACGTCCTCGCGGGCGATCAGGTCCTCCATCGAGACCTCGCCGTCGAACGGCACGATCTTCGTCCGCCGCTCGTCGCCCCACTTGGCGACGATCTCGCCGAGCTCCTCCGAGACGATCCGCCGCTGCCGCTCGGGCTTGGCCAGGATGTCCTTGAGGTCGGTGATCTCCAGCTCGATCCGGGCGAGCTCGTCGACGATCTTCTGACGTTCGAGTGCGGCCAGCCGGCGCAGCTGCATGTCCAGGATCGCGGTGGCCTGGATCTCGTCGACGTCGAGCAGCCGCATCAGGCCCTGCCGGGAGTCCTCGACCGTCGGCGACCGCCGGATCAGGGCGATCACCTCGTCGAGCATGTCCAGCGCCTTGACCAGACCGCGCAGGATGTGCGCCCGCTCCTCGGCCTTGCGCAGCCGGTACGCGGTGCGCCGCCGGATCACGTCGATCTGGTGCTCGACGTAGAACCGGATGAACTGCGCCAGGTTCAGCGTGCGCGGCACCCCGTCCACCAGGGCCAGCATGTTGGCGCCGAACGTCTCCTGCAGCTGGGTGTGCTTGTAGAGGTTGTTGAGCACCACCTTGGCGACGGCGTCGCGCTTGAGCACCAGCACCAGCCGCATGCCGGTACGCCCGGACGACTCGTCGCGGATGTCGGCGATCCCGCCGATCTTGCCTTCCTTGATCAGCTCGGCGACCCGCTCGGCGAGGTTGTCCGGGTTGACCTGGTACGGCAGCTCGGTGACGACCAGCGATGTCCGGCCCTTCTTGTCCTCCTCGACCTCGACCACGGCCCGCATCCGGATCGACCCGCGACCGGTGCGGTAGGCATCCTGGATCGGGGTGGTACCGACGATCAGACCGGCGGTCGGGAAGTCCGGACCCTTGACGATCTCGATCAGGGCCTCGAGCGTGGTGGCCTCGTCGACCTCCGGGTTCTCCAGGCACCACTGCACCGCCGCCGCGATCTCCCGCAGGTTGTGCGGCGGGATCTTGGTGGCCATGCCGACGGCGATGCCCTCGGAGCCGTTGATCAACAGGTTGGGGATCCGGGCCGGCAGGATCACCGGTTCCTTGGCTCGACCGTCGTAGTTGTCCTGGAAGTCGACGGTGTCCTCGTCGATGTCCCGCAGCATCTCCATCGCCAACGGGTCGAGCTTGCACTCGGTGTTGTGGCTGACGAATCCGTCGGTGACGAAGGAATGGTCGTCGGTGTCCACCCGGAGGCTGTAGACCGGCTGCACGCCCGCGTCGGCGACCTCGGCGACCTCGGCGTAGTAGAAACGGCCGTCGACCAGCGGCTCGACGACGTCGCGCACCTCGCGTTCGGTGATCCGGGCGAGAATCTCGGACCGGTCACGCTCCCACCGTTCGATCCGGTCGACGTTGTGCCGTCGCAGCCAGTCACGCTCCGTCCAGCGGGTCGCGCCATGCGCCCGGATGAAGTCCCCGACGAACGGCACGAAGTCGCCGGCGAGGGCCCTGCTGGTCGCCGGCACCTGGGCCAGCTCGGACTCTAGTTTGGCCTGCTTGCGCCCGAGGAAACCGACGTGGGCGGCGAAGATCCGGGCGTCGCGGCGGTTGGTCACGACCACCTTGATCTCGCCGTCGTCGTACCGGCACTGTTTGCTGATCACGCCGAACTCCAGCAGGAGCTGCTGCACCTCACGGGCCAGCCGGTCACTGCGGGTGGAGTACGAGATTTGGATGGTGTTGCGGAGCAGCAGCGAGGAGGAGCCACCGCCCTCGAAGAGCGCTTGGAGGAAGGCACGCTTGACCGCCGCCGGCCCCTGCCAGACGAACTCGGGTACGAACTTGGCGGCGCTTCGCGCACCGACCAGCTCGCCCAGAGCGGTGCTAGCCAACTGCTTGATGCTGGCCCGAACTCGGTACAGCGTTCTACCAGAGGGCATCGACTCCTCGTTGAACCAGCGCTTACCCCCGACAGCGACATCGAACGCCGCGATCACCCGAGTGAAGAAGCTGCGATCGACGTTGGCGAACTCAACCAACTTGTCGGAAATCCAGCCCTCACTCACCAGCGCACCCGCAAGGACGGCTGCCTCGACGTGCTCCAGCATCGGGTAGCCGATCTCGTCAGGCACCGAGCGCTGGATGACCACCCGGTCGGCGGGGGAGATCTCGGCGAGTAGCTTCCAGAGCAGGGTCGGCACGCCGGCCACGTTCACCAGGCAGAGCACCGGGTGGTTGTGGGTGCCGGTCAGCTCGTACCCCTCGCGGGTGCGCAGCCGCAGGGTCGGGTGCTCGCCGGAGTGGAAGAACTTGGAGGCGCGAACCAGATCGCCGTTGCGGTCGCGGACCTTGAGGTCGACATCGGTCTCGCTGCTCGACGCGGCGTCCGGCACGACCTGCTCGATCCGGACCGAGCCATCAGAGGTGCGGATTCGGACATTACCGGACATACAATAACGCATCGCGGCTGCCGGATCGTTGCCCGGGGAGCCGAAGTTGCCGTTGCCGTCGACCAGCGGGTACCGCAGCGACCAGGGCTGCGCCATCCGGACCAGCGCGTCGTAGATGGCCGAGTCGCCGTGCGGGTGGAACTGGCCCATCACGTCGCCGACGACCCGGGAGCACTTGACGTAGCCTCGGTCCGGCCGGTAGCCCGAGTCGAACATGGCGTAGAGGATCTTGCGGTGTACGGGCTTGAGCCCGTCCCGTACGTCCGGCAACGCCCGCCCGACGATCACGCTCATCGCGTAATCGAGGTACGACCGCTGCATCTCGACTTCCAGCCCGACCGGCTCGATGCGGTCGTGGCGGGCGACCGCCGCCGCGGCGGCTGCCACGGGATCCGGCTCGCTGCCGAAGGACTCGGGAGTATCCGTCACAGTTAACCCTTATCAACCTTAAAACCGTCGTACCTGTGCTGGACAACGGCGGTGGAAGCTGGCGAAGTTGCTGATGACGCGGCCGGGCCGGTCCCGGTTCGGGAGTCGCCCGGCCGCGCGGGGCGTCTAGATGTCCAGGAAGCGGACGTCCTTGGCGTTGCGCTGGATAAAGGAGCGCCTCGCCTCGACGTCCTCACCCATCAGAACGCTGAACAGCTCGTCGGCGGTTGCTGCGTCGTCCAGGGTCACCTGACGCAGCGTACGCGTCGCCGGGTTCATCGTCGTCTCCCACAACTCGGGGTAGTTCATCTCTCCCAGGCCCTTGAACCGCTGGATGTCGTCCGGTTTGGCGTTGGGCTTCTTCTGCTGGCGCAGCACGATCAGTCCGTCACGCTCCCGGTCCGAGTACGCGTACTGCGCGTCGTCGCCCTTCCGGTTCCACTTGATCTTGTACAGCGGCGGGGCCGCGAGGTAGACGTGGCCCAACTCGACCAACGGACGCATGAACCGGAACAGCAGGGTCAGCAGCAGCGTCTGGATGTGCTGGCCGTCCACGTCCGCGTCGGCCATCAGCACGATCTTGTGGTAGCGCAGCTTCTCGATGTCGAAATCGTCGTGGATGCCGGTGCCCAGCGCGGTGATCAGCGCCTGGACCTCGTTGTTCTTCAGCACCCGGTCGATCCGGGCCTTCTCCACGTTGAGGATCTTGCCCCGGATCGGCAGGATCGCCTGGGTACGCGGATCCCGCCCCTGCTTGGCCGAGCCGCCGGCCGAGTCACCCTCGACGATGAAGACCTCCGACTCGCGCGGGTCGGTGGACTGGCAGTCGGCCAGCTTGCCCGGCATCGACCCGGACTCCAGCAACGACTTGCGCCGGGCGAGCTTGCGGGCCTGCTGGGCGGCGATCCGGGCGCGGGCCGCCTGGGTTGCCTTCGTGATGATCATCTTGCCTTCGGCGGGGTTGCGGTCCAGCCAGTCGACCAGCCACTCGTTGCAGACCCGCTGCACGAAGCTCTTCACCGGGGTGTTGCCCAGCTTGGTCTTGGTCTGGCCCTCGAACTGCGGGTTGGCCAGCTTGACCGAGATGATCGCGGCGAGCCCTTCCCGGATGTCCTCGCCGGAGAGCTTCTCGTCGCCCTTGAGCAGCTTCTTGTCCATGGCGTACTTGTTGACCACGCTGGTCAACGCGGACCGGAAGCCCTCCTCGTGGGTGCCGCCCTCGTGAGTGTTGATGGTGTTGGCGAAGGTGTAGACCGACTCGCCGTACGACTCGTTCCACTGCATGGCGATCTCGACCGACATGCCCTCCTCCTCCGCGCCGAACTCGACCACGCTCTTGTGGATCGGGTTCTTCGAGGCGTTGAGGTGGCGCACGAAGTCCGAGATACCCCCCTTGTAGCAGAAAGTGACCTCGCGGTGCTTTCCGTCGTCGTCGGCCACCCGCTCGTCGCGCAGCTGGATGGTCAGCCCACGGTTGAGGAAGGCCATCTCCTGCAACCGGCGGTAGATCGTCTCGAACGCGTACTCGGTGGTCTCGAAGATCGACGGATCCGGCCAGAAGGCGACCGCGGACCCGGTCCGGTTCGTCGCCTCACCCTTGTCCAGCGGCGTCGGCTTCGAGTTGGCGTACTGCTGCCGCCAGACGTGGCCGGCCTTGTGGATCTCGACCTCCATCTTCACGGAGAGCGCGTTGACCACCGAGACACCGACCCCGTGCAGGCCACCGGAGACCGCGTACGCCTTGCCGTCGAACTTGCCGCCGGCGTGCAGCACGGTCAGGGCGACCTCGACACCCGGCTTCTTCAGCTTGGGATGCAGGTCCACCGGGAAACCGCGGCCGTTGTCGGTGACCCGCACCCCGCCGTCGGCGAGCAGCACCACCTCGATGGTGTCGCAGTGCCCGGCCAGCGCCTCGTCGACCGCGTTGTCCACGACCTCCCAGACCAGGTGGTGCAGGCCGCGCTCACCGGTCGAACCGATGTACATGCCCGGTCGCTTGCGGACCGCCTCGAGGCCCTCCAGCACGGTGATCG
The DNA here is from genome assembly GCF_003751085.1 of Micromonospora sp. Llam0. Lineage (NCBI taxonomy): Bacteria > Bacillati > Actinomycetota > Actinomycetes > Micromonosporales > Micromonosporaceae > Micromonospora > Micromonospora sp. Llam0. Next base: position 2,009,496 of record NZ_RJJY01000002.1, read on the forward strand.
ACTCGGCGCCGTACTCCTGGTTGTTCTGCGCTGACACCCTCAGCCACTTTCTCGCACACCTGGGCCGCGACGGCACAGGGACGCGGGGTTCGGCGAATCTTCCGACGGCGGACGGACGCGAACCGGCACCATGGCCGACAACCCGCATCTTCCAGGTGGATCGCCGACGGGTGGCGAAACGCGCCGTACGCCGCAGAGGACCCGCGGATCACGAACGGCTGGGCCCCGTACGGTCCGGCGATCACGGCTGCCGGCGGTCACCTCGTCGGTGATCCTGCCGGGCGGGCTCCGGATCGTCGCGCCGCGCGGGTTTCCCTCGTCTCTGTCTCCGATCCTACTGTGCCGAGCCGACATAACCGGGACGCGGCACCCCCGTAAAGCGGCTGAGAGGTTCGTAGCCGGCCGCACCCCACCCACCGCGACCACCCCCACACGCACCAGATCCGTCATTCGGACGGCCACGGGGCACCGCACCGTCGGTCCCGGCGGCCCGCTGGGCCACCTGAAGGTGAAACGACTACCCGGATGCCGCTACAGTGCCGCTACCGCACAGGCTCGCACCGGACAGCAGCATCGCGGATGCGCACCCGGCCCGGGCCACCAGCTGGAGAAGGGTGACGCTTGCGATGGGGCTGGACAACGTCGCGGTGCAATGGCCACGGGTCGGCGAATTCTACGAACCGGTCGCACCGGCCGAGTTCGTCGACTTCGACAAGCTGGCGGAGCAGGCCGACGTCGCGGCACCGACCGCCGCGCTCGCCGGTTACATCGCCAAGACCGGCAGTGTCCGGGCGACCGCCTACACCGAGCTGGTGGACCTGCTGCTGGGACTGACCGGAGTGCTGTACGCCACCGAGGCGGCCGCCGAGGACGAGGACCCGGTGATCGACCCGGACGGCTGCGCCTGGATCGCCGGCGGCCTGGAGCGGTTCGTCGACGGCCACGACCGGTACGGCGACACCGTCACCTTCGACACGGTCGGGGCGGTGCTGCGCGACGCCCTCGCCGGTGCCCGGCTCGCCGAGCAGCAGCTGCGCTGGCTGGACAGCCGGCTCGACGCGCTGCGCGACGACGCCGGTGACGCGCCGCAGTGGAGCTTTCCCCGGTCGGAGCTGGCGGTGCTGTCCCGCTTCTACCGCCGCTGCGCCGACCGCGGCTTCGCCGTCTACGCCGACGCGGAAGCCTGAACGCGGCACTGACCGGTGCCGGAATCAGCCGGCCGACGCCGACCGGGACAACTCGGGACAACCGAGTGGTGGGATCAGCCGTACGTGTCCCGCGGGCCACGACCACGGACCCGCCGCGGGCCCTTCGACCAGGATGGCGCAGCCGGGCCGTGAATGTGCAGTTTCGTCACCACGTTGTGCCCGACCTCGGCGGCGATCTGGCGCAGCAACGAGCGGGCGAGCAGACGGAGCTGGGTCGCCCACGCGGTCGACTCCGCCTCGACCGTCAGCTCGCCGTTCTCCAACTTGACCGGGCGGCTGTGCTTGGCCACCTCCGGCCCGACCACCCGTTCCCAGGCGCCGAAGACGGTTGCCTCGGCGGCCGGCCGTTGCCAGCCGCGCGCCTTGACCAGCCGGGCCAGCACGTCGCCGAACAGCTGGGGATCGCGGGGGTCCGGCCCCGGACCCGAGTAGCCGCGCAGCCGTCGGCCGCCCGATCCGGCTCCGCCCGCGTCGCTGCCGCCACCGGTCCGGCGACGGGGCCGGTTCGCCTCCCGACGGGCGCGGGCCGCGTCCAGCACCGCCCTGGCCAGCTGCGGGCCGGTCGACGGCGGGGGCAGGATCGGCGGCTGGTCGGCGGCCTGCGCCGGCTCGCCGTGCTGCGGCTCATCCGACATGGCGTACCTCCCCGCGGCTGACCTCGAAGCGTGCCCCGCGCAACGCTACCGGGACGTCCTCGGCCACCGCGCAGGTCACCAGCAGTTGGCTGGCCCCGGCGACCAGCTCGGCGAGCCGTTCCCGGCGTCCGCTGTCCAGTTCGGCGAACACGTCGTCGAGGACCAGGACCGGCTCGATGCCTTCCGCGCGCAACAGGTCGTACGCGGCCAGCCGCAGCGCCAGCGCGCAGGACCAGGATTCGCCGTGGCTGGCGTACCCCTTCACCGGCAGGCTGCCGATCGTCAGATACAGGTCGTCGCGGTGCGGGCCGACCAGGGTGACACCGCGGTCGACCTCGCTGCGGCGGGCCTCGCCCAGCGCGGCCAGCAGCGCCGACTCCAGCGCGGACCGGTCCGCCGTCGGCGGCACCGTCCCGGCCCCGACAGAACCAGCAGAACCGGCAGAACCGACGAGATCGGCAGAACGGGCGGGATCGGCGTCGGGTGGCGCGCCGGCATCCGGCAAATCGATCGACGGCCGGTAGCTGATACCGGCCGCCGCGCTGGTGGCCGCCACCGCGTCGTACGCCTTGGCCACGTGCGGGGCCAGGGCGGTGACCAGCTCCAACCGGCCGGCGAGCAGCTCTGCTCCGTGCCGGGCCAGATGGGCGTCCCAGACGTCCAACGTGCTCAGGTCACCGCCGCGGTCACCACCGGTCTTGCGGGCCAGGTACGCGCTACGCAGCAATGCGTTGCGCTGCTTGACCACCCGGTCGTAGTCGGCCCGTACCCCGGCGAACCGGGGCAGCCGGGTGACCAGCAGCTCGTCCAGGTAGCGGCGGCGTTCGGCCGGGTCGCCCCGGACGATCTCCAGATCCTCGGGGGCGAACAGCACCAGCCGCAGGGCACCGATCACCTCCCGCGCCCGGCGGGTCGGCGACCGGCCCAGCCGGGCCCGATTGGCCCGCCCCGGCACGATCTCCAGTTCGACCAGCAGCTCCCGTTGGTCGTGCACGACCAGGCAGCGGATGATCGCCGAGTCGGCGCCGACCCGGACCAGCGGGGCGTCGGTGGCGACCCGGTGGCTGCCCAGCGTCGCCAGGTAGCCGAGTGCCTCGACGAGGTTGGTCTTGCCGACCCCGTTGGGCCCGACCAGCACGCTGCCACCCGGTTCGAAGGTGAGCTCGACCCGCTGGTACGAGCGGAAGTCGATCAGTTCGAGACGACGGACGTACACGGATGTCAGGGGCTGGACTGCACGGCGTGCCCGCCGAACTGGTTGCGCAGCGCGGCGACCGCCTTCATCGCTGGAGAGTCGTCCTGCCGCGAGGTGAACCGGGCGAACAGCGAGGCCGCGATCACGTTCATCGGCACCCCGAGCCGGATCGCCTCGTCGACCGTCCAGCGCCCTTCGCCGGTGTCCTCGGCGTACCCGCGCAGCGCCGCCAGTTGCGGATCCTCGTCGAGCGCGGCGTCCAACAGATCCAGCAGCCAGGACCGGACCACGGTGCCGTCCCGCCAGGACTTGATCACCCCGGGGACGTCGGTGATCAGCTCGCTCTGCAGCATCAGCTCGTAGCCCTCGGCGTAGGCGTGCATCAACGCGTACTCCACGCCGTTGTGCACCATCTTCGCGTAGTGGCCGGCGCCGACCGGGCCGGCGTGGACGAAGCCGTGCTCCGCCGGCGGCTTGAGCGCCTCGAAGATCGGCATCATCCGCTGGACGTGCTCGGCGTCGCCGCCGACCATCAGCCCGTACCCTGCCTGCCGGCCCCACACCCCGCCGGACACCCCGACGTCGAGGTAGCCGACTCCGTGCTCGGCCAGCCGGGCCGCGCGCGGCCCGTCGTCGCTGAACCGGGAGTTGCCGCCGTCGATCACCAGATCCCCGGGGTCGAGCAGGCCGCACAGCTCGTCGACGACCGACGACGTCACCTGGGCCGGGACCATCATCCAGACGGCCCGCGGGGCGGCGAGCCGGTCGACCAGCTCGGTGAGGCTGGCGACGTCGCTGACTGCCGGGTCCCGGTCATAGCCGTACGCCTGGTGACCGGCGTCGCGTAGCCGGTCCCGCATGTTGCCGCCCATTCGGCCCAGGCCGATGATGCCCAACTGCACGGTGTGCCCCCTTCGTCGCTGCCCGATCGTCGCCCACCGGGTGTCCCGGTGTTACCGGGTTACCCGGATCGGCATGATCAGATAGCGGTAGCCGGGGATGATCTGATCGTCCTCGCCAGCCGGCGAGATGACCGCGGGCTTGAACGCGTCGACGAAGGTGAACACCGCCGTGGCCGAGCCGAGGTTCTGCAGGCCGTCGATCAGATACTGCGGGTTGAAGCCGATGGTCAGCGGCTCACCGGTGAACACGGCCTCCATCGCCTCGCTGGCCCGCGCCTCCTCGGTGTTGCCGGCCTCCACTACGAGCCCGTCCGGACTGAAACTGAGCAGCACCGGGGTGGTGCGTTCGGCGACCAGGGCCACTCGGCGTACCACCTCGACGAGAGTGCTCACGCCCACCCGGGCCTCGGCGTTGTGGCTGCTCGGGAAGAGCGACCGGACCGGCGGGTAGTTGGCACCGTCCAGTAGCCGGCTGGTGGTCCGGCGGGTGCCGCCGGCGAACCCGATCATGCCTTCGCCGGCCCCGCCGTGTGCCAACGCGATGGTGACCTCGCCGCCGATCGGACCGAGCGTCTTGGCCGTGTCGGCCAGGGTACGGGCGGGTACCAGCGCGTTCAGGCTGATCTCCGGATCGTCCGGCTGCCAGTCGATCTCCCGGATGGCCAGTCGGTACCGGTCGGTGGCGAGCATGGCGAGCCGGGTGCCCTCGAGCTCGACCCGGACCCCGGTCATCATCGGCAGCGTCTCGTCGCGGCCGGCGGCCACCGCGACCTGGGCGACCGCGGCGGCGAAGGTCGGGGCGTCGACCCGGCCGGCGCTGGCCGGCATCTCGGGCAGGGTCGGATAGTCCTCCACCGGCATGGTCGGCAGGGTGAACCGGGCGCTGCCGCAGACCAGTTCCAGATGCGCACCGACTGCCGCGATGTCGACCGGCTTGGCCGGCAGCGACTTGGTGATCTCGGCGAGCAGCCGACCGGAGACGAGGGCCGAGCCGTCGGCGTCGCCCTGCACGTCGACGGTCACCTGGCTGGAAACCTCGTAGTCGAATCCCGAGACCTGCAGGGAACCGTCGGTGACCCGGAGCATCGCGCCGGCCAGCACCGGCACCGACGGCCGGTTCGGCAGGCTCTTGGCCGTCCAGGCGACCGCGTCGGCGAGCGCATCGCGCTCCACCCGGAACTTCATCCCATGCCTCCGCACTTCATGCCGTGCCTCCGCGTCGACTCGATCGAACGATCTTCGGTGGTGCCGGACCCGAGGCGGTCCCTGGGCGGCTCGACCGTCATCGGTCGACGGACCTCACCGAACGATAGGCCAGACCGCTGGGCCCGTGCGTCCGGCCCCGGACTTCTGCCGGTCGACCGGACCGGCAGGTGCGGTACGTCGGCTGCATCCACACCTATCCCCAACGCCGATGATTGGTTTTTGTTGTCTAGAAGATAAATCTCATCGTCTTCATCGGGGCTGTGCACTCTGTGGACATCTCGCGTTTACGCAGGTCAGGTGGGTTCGATGGCGGTGGATTACCTGTGGAGAGGGCTGGGTACAACCGGGGTCTTCATCCACAGGCTGCCCTACTGCCCACAGCCGAACCGAGTTATCCACCGGTTATCCACCGGTTATCCCGAGGGTTCGTCCCCAGCTGTGGACAAGTGGCCGGCGCCATGTCGGCCCGTCGTCCCCAGAACCTTCAACAGGATCCCCACAGGCGGTGGTGGACCTGTGGACAATTTGTGACTGAGAGTGATTGTCCACAGCGGTTTCCCCAGCAGTTGTCCACAGCCTGTGGACAACTTGGCGGGCGGGATCCAGGTGTCATCCACCGCCCGGCGGCGGCCGCGGTGGAAAACCTGTGGATGAACCTGTGGACGGCCGGCAGCGAGCGGTCAGGCGATCTGCTTGATCCGGTTGGTCAGCTCGGCGATCTGGTTGTAGAGGGACCGGCGTTCCGCCATCTGCTGCCGAATCTTGCGGTCGGCGTGCATCACCGTGGTGTGGTCGCGGCCACCGAACGCCTGTCCGATCCGGGGTAGCGACAGGTCGGTCAGCTCGCGACACAGGTACATCGCGACCTGGCGGGCGTTGACCAGCACCCGGGAACGCGAGTGACCGCGCAGGTCCTCCAGGCTGACCCCGAAGTAGTCGGCGGTGGCGACCATGATCTGGTCGGCGGTGATCTCCGGGCCGGCGCCGTCCGGGATGAAGTCCCGCAGCACCTCCTCGGCCAGGCTCAGCTCGACCGGTGACCGGGTGAGGCTGGCGAACGCGGTGACCCGGATCAACGCGCCCTCCAACTCCCGGATCGAGTTGGCGATCCGGGACGCGATGAACTCCAGCACGTCCGGAGGCGCGTACAGCCGCTCCTGGGCCGCCTTCTTCTGCAGGATGGCGATCCGGGTCTCCAGGTCGGGCGGCTGGATGTCGGCGAGCAGCCCCCACTCGAAGCGGGTCCGCAGCCGGTCCTCGAGGGTGGCCAGCTGCTTGGGCGACCGGTCCGAGGTGATCACGATCTGCTTGTTGGCGTTGTGCAGGGTGTTGAAGGTGTGGAAGAACTCCTCCTGGGTCCGTTCCCGGTTCTCCAGGAACTGGATGTCGTCGATCAGGAGGATGTCGACGTCACGGTAGCGGCGTTGGAAGGCGCTGGTCTTGTCGTCACGCAGCGAGTTGATGAAGTCGTTGGTGAACTCTTCGGTCGACACGTACCGCACCGACCGGGCATTTCCGAGGGTGGTGGCGTAGTGACCGATGGCGTGCAGCAGGTGGGTCTTGCCCAACCCGGAGCTGCCGTAGATGAACAGCGGGTTGTACGCCTTCGCCGGTGACTCGGCCACCGCCACCGAGGCGGCGTGCGCGAACCGGTTCGAGGAGCCGATGACGAACGTCTCGAACATGTACTTCGGGTTGAGCCGGTTTCCGCCGGTGTCCACCCCCGGTCCGGTCAGCCGGCGGTCGTCCCGGCCGGTGCCACGGTGGTCCAGCCCACCCCGCCCCGGGCCGCTGTCGGGCGGGCTGGTCGGCAGGCCGTCGCCGACGCCGCCGTACCGTTGGTCCGGTGGGCGGTAGTCCGTCGGCGGCCGGGCCGAGCGTTGCTGCGCCGGCGGTTCGAGGTCGTGGTCGAGCCGTTGCGGACCTGGCGGTCCGGCGGCGTAGTCGTCACCGAAGAGCGCGCCCTGGTCGCCGGTCCGGGCCGCCGGCACCACCGGCAGCCGGCCGGTGGCGCCATCCAATGCGTCGGGTACGCCGACGCGGTGCTCCGGCGCCTGGGATCCGTCGGGTGCGCCGCTGATCGGCTCCGGCGCCTCGGGCCCGACGATGCCTTCGCGGTCCCAGCGGTGGTTGCCGGTGTCGCGGTGGTCCGGTCCGGGCGGTGGCGGGCCCAGCCGTGGGTCGGGCTCGTCCGGATGGCGCAGCCGGGTGTCGACGGTCGCGGTGCCGTACACCGTGCCGACTGGTCGACCCTGACCGTCCTCCGGCGGACGGACGGTGACCGCCACCTGGATCGGCCGACCGAGCCGGCGCGACAGCGCCTCGGTGATCGCCGGGCGCAGCCGCGATTCGATGACGTCGCGGGTGAACGCGTCGGGTACGGACAACAGCGCGGTGTCCTCGACGATGGCGCGCAGCCGGGTCAGCCGCAGATAGGCCCGCTGCTGGGCGGAGACGATCTCGTCCGCCAGCTCGTCCGTGGTCGCCAACCAGACCGCGCCGAGGTCTATCGTCTCGGCCACCGTAGCGCCACCCCCATCGCATCCGAGTACCCGGCCGCCGGCACTGTCTCTGTGTCGGCCGCCGGTCGGGATCGGTCCCGCTCTCGAACAGGTACGACGAGCCATGCTGCGGGCCGCTGAACTGACCGTCATCCACAAGTTATCCACAACCTGTGTGTACTGCTGACCGCGGCTCCCCGTCGTCCGCCGAACCTGCCCCCTGCCGGCTCGGCGCCCGGTGTCGATCACCGTCGCGGGCGACCGGCCCGGCTGCCTGGTTCGTACCGATGAAGCGGTGCCAGGTGCTGCCTGATGCTTGACCGGCAATCGGGCACGCTAACAGCGTTGTCCACAACCGTTCAACCGGCGGTCGCCGGTCCCCGTTGTCGGTTCCGGTGAAAACCGTGTAGCGGCACTGGCCGCGTCGCTCCACGACCGGATCGCCGGCGCTGGCCGGCGGCGGGCGAGCCATCGGCGCTGGTCCGCTCTGATAAGCTAGTCGGGTGCGTTGTGCCCTCACGGCGCACCCAACGCACTGACGAACACGACGCACTGACGCAGAGACGCAGAACTGCACCGGCCTGACCAACGGCCGGACCTGACCAACCGCCGGCCTGACCGACAGCCGGTCTGATCATCTGACTCCGGGCCGTCGGCCGGGAGCCACACCTGACGGAGAGTCTGACGTGAGCAAGCGCACCTTCCAGCCGAACAACCGCCGGCGTGCCAAGACCCACGGCTTCCGGCTGCGGATGCGTACGCGTGCCGGCCGTGCCATCCTCTCCACCCGCCGTGCCAAGGGCCGCGCCCGCCTGTCCGCCTGATGGTCTTCGCGGGCGTCGTGGAGATCTAACCGCCATGCTGGCCGCCGCTGAGCGCGTACGTAATCGTGCCGACTTCACCGAGGTCGTACGCATGGGTCGGCGGGCCGGACGTGGCTCGCTCGTCGTACACCTGCTGCTGTCGTCATCGGTGCCGGGCGACCGACCGGAGCCGACCGGTGGCTCCGGCGCCCGGGCCGGCTTCATTGTCTCCAAGGCGGTCGGCAACGCGGTGACCCGCAACCGGGTGCGTCGTCGGCTCCGACACCTGGTCCGGTCCCGGGTGGCCGCGCTACCGGGCGGTGCGCTGCTGGTCGTCCGAGCCCTCCCGCCGGCCGCCGGGGCGTCCTCGGCTGGGCTCGCCGCCGATCTTGACGCCGCGCTGTCCGCCGCTGTCCGCGCCGCCGACCGACGTTCCCGCGGCACCGACGGTGATCGCCCGTCCGGCGTGCCGCGCACCGGACCCCGGACCCGGGCCAGAGCGGGGGACGCCCGATGACCGCCTCCGACGATCTACCTCGCCCCACGACACCGGGTGGCCGCCTGCTGACAGGTGCGATCGTCGCGTACCGTCGTTGGATAAGCCCGGCTCTGCCGGCCCGCTGTCGGTTCTACCCGTCGTGCAGTGCGTACGCCCAAGAGGCGATCGCCCGGCGCGGAGCACTTCGGGGGGTGCTGTTGGCGGGTTGGCGCCTGCTGCGCTGTCATCCCTTCCACCCCGGTGGATATGACCCGGTACCGATGCCGGGCGGCCGCCGTGCCGATGCGACTGGAGCCCCGAATTGAGTCTCGACTGGATCTACTGGGCCATCTCGTGGATCCTCCTGTTCTGGCACTCGGCCTGGGACCGGATCGGTGTGCCGTCGACCGAGGTGCTCGGCACCAACTGGTCGTGGATCCTGGCCATCATCTTCCTGGTGGTCACGGTCCGGGTGATCCTGTTCCCGGTCTTCGTCAAGCAGATCAAGTCACAGCGGGCCATGCAGGCGTTGCAGCCGAAGGTCAAGGAGCTGCAGGAGAAGCACAAGGGTGACCGGGAGACGCTCCAGAAGGAAATGATGGAGCTGTACCGGAAGGAGAAGGCCAACCCGCTGATGGGTTGCCTTCCGATGTTCCTGCAGATCCCGGTCTTCCTCGGCCTGTTCCACATCCTGCGCCGGCTGAACCCGGAGCAGACCCGCAACGTCGATCTCTACGGCTGGACCGCGGACCAGTTCTACGAGGCCTCCCGGGCCAGTCTGTTCACCGCGCCGCTCGCCGGACGGTTCGGCTCGACGGCCGACGAGTTGGCGGCGATGGGTGCCAGCGGCACCACGGTCAAGGTGATCGCCGGGATCCTGGTGATCGTCATGATCGTGACCACCTACCTGACCAGCCGACAGATGATCCTCAAGACCGGCTGGGCGGAGGACCCGCAGCAGAAGATGATCCAGCGGCTGATGCTCTACGGCATCCCGGCCTCGCTGCTCATCTCCGGCGCGATCTTCCCGATCGGCGTCATCATCTACTGGGTGGTGAACAACATGGTCACGCTTGGCCAGCAGCAGTGGGTACTGCGCAAGTTCCCGCCGCCGCCGATGCCGGCCGGCAAGGGGAAGCCGGCCGCGAAATCGGCCCCGGCCGCGAAATCGTCCGGCCGGCCGGCGGCGAAGTCCGGTGCCGCGCAGTCACGCAAGCCCGGCACGACCGACGCCAAGCCCAAGTCGGCCGGTGTCTTCGCCCGACGCGGCAACGGTGCCGAGGCCGCCGCCCCGGAGCCGGCCCCGGTCCGCGAGGGTCTCAAGCCCAAGCCCGGTGCCAAGCCGGTCAACCCGAAGAAGCGGCGGCCGGCGAAGCGTCCGGGTTGACCGGGCAGGCGTCCCGGCGGCCGGCTGCTGCTGGCGGGCGTGCCCGCCAGCAGGCGGGGCGTCCCGCACGGCCGCAGCGGCGGCAACGTAGACCTCCCCGAGGGCGCGGCGCCCGTCCGCCGGTCCTCGGTAACCAGCGGACCGACCGGTTCCGCCGAGCGAGTACGGAGATGACACCGTGACCGATACCAGCCTGCCCAGTGCCGACCCGTCTGTCGACGAGGAGGTTGTCCCGGCCCGGGCCGCCGACAGCGCCGACGACCGTCCCGGTGACGCCGACGACGCGGGCACCGACGAGGCTGACGAGGACGCGGCCGGCAAGGACGCGTCAGCGCCCGCTTCCGCCGCCACCGACAGCGACCTGTTCCAGCAGAGCGAAGTCGCCGCCGACTACGTCGAGGGACTACTGGACATCCTCGACTACGACGGCGACATCGACGAGTTGGTCTCCGGTGGCCGTCCTGTGGTGGAGGTGGTCGGCGGGCAACTCAGTGCCCTGGTCGGGCAGCGGGGTGCCACTCTGGAGGCGCTCCAGGAGCTGACCAGGCTCGCGGTCTTCCGGCAGACCGGATCGCCGAGCCGGCTGCTGCTGGACGTCGGCGGCTACCGGAACAACCGGCGCAAGGAGTTGGCTGCGGTGGCGAAGAACGCGGTGGAGAAGGTCAAGGAGTACGGCGAGCCGGTGCGGCTGGAGCCGATGTCCGCCTTCGAGCGCAAGTGCGTACACGACGTGGTGAACGCGCTCGACGGCGTGCTGAGCGAGTCCGAGGGCGTCGAACCGACCCGGCGCATCGTCGTCCGTCCGGCCGACTGAGCACCATGACTGATCTGCCCGAGCAGACTGATCGGGCGGCGACCGGCCCGGACGGGAATCCGTCCGGGCCGGTTCCGTCGGGAGCGGCCCGGCTGGCGTCGCCCCCTGATTCCGCCCGCGAGATTTTCGGCGCCGAGCAGCTGCGGCTGGCGGTCCGGTACGCCGGCCTGCTGGCCTCGGAAGGACTACTCCGTGGACTCATCGGACCGCGCGAGGTGCCCCGGCTCTGGGAGCGGCACCTGTTCAACTGCGCGGTCGTCGGCGAACTCGTCCCCGACGGAGCGACGGTGCTCGACGTCGGCTCCGGGGCCGGTCTACCCGGGCTGGTCCTGGCCGTGGCACGCCCGGATCTGACCGTCATCCTGGTCGAGCCGTTGGCCCGGCGCACCGCCTTTCTCGTCGAGGCGGTATCGGTCCTCGGCCTCGCCGACCGGGTCGAGGTGAAGCGTGGCCGGGCCGAGGAACTACGCCGCGACTTCCCCGCCGGGGCGGCGCCGGTGGTCACCGCGCGGGCGGTGGCCCCACTCGACCGGCTGGCCGGCTGGTGCCTGCCGCTGGTCGAGCCCGGTGGACGGTTGCTCGCCATGAAGGGCGATTCGGCCGGGGCGGAGATCACCGAGCACCGAGCGGCGGTGATCCGCTCGGGCGGCGGTGATCCGGTGCTGCGTCGCTGCGGCGAACGATGGCTCGACCCGCCGACCACCGTGGTGGAGATCGAGCGGTGTGCTCCGGCACCCGGGGTGGCTGGTCGACGTCGCTCGGAGCGCGGCGACCGAGTGCGGCCGCGTTCGTCGCGGCGGACCCGGGGGTGACTGCCGAACCCGCCCTGATGGCGGGGCGGAACGACGCGAAGGCTGCGACACGTCGGACAGTCGGCCGTGGCCACACCGGCCCTGATCCCCGTAGGCTGGCCGCGCGTCGATAGTCTGGACCGGGCGGCAACGCGAAGTTGCACGACTCCTGCCGCCCCATGCCGGTCCGCACGCCACGCCCGAAGCGCGGTCGTGAGCGCTGGCGGTGCCGATCCATCCAACGCGGGCAGGGATGACACGGTGCATGACAACGGTAGTTACGAGGATCCGCGGTTGACCGGCGAGCGCCACGGTGTCGGCGACCCCACGTTGGTTTCACGTGAAACGGCGTACCACCCGGGTTGGCCGGAGGGAGGGACGGCGCCGATCAGTGGGGCACCCCAGCCACCAACGACGGCGTCGGCGCCCGCGCCGGGCACCCCGACCCGGGCCGGCGTGCCGCTCGTAGCGGACACGCCGGTCGGCACCGCACCCCCGACGCCTCCGAGGCCGGAGCAACCTGCGCCCAGTCCGACCTCCCCGGCCGCCGACGAGCCGTACGTTTCACGTGAAACACCGAATCGGGAAGAGGATGATCCCCCCTTGGCAATGGAGGCTTTGCGCGCCGTGCAGATTCTGAACCCCAGCGGCGAGGTGACCATGCCCCGGCCGGACCGGACCCGGGTGATGTGCGTGGCCAACCAGAAGGGAGGCGTCGGTAAGACGACCACCACGGTGAACCTCGCGGTAGCGCTGGCGCTGCATGGGAACCGGGTGATGGTCGTCGACCTCGACCCCCAGGGGAACGCCTCGACCGGACTCAACGTCCCCCACCACGCAGGTGTACCGGACGTCTACGACTGTCTGATCGACAACGTACCGCTGACCGAGGTGGCGCAGCCCGTCGAGGGGATACCCGACCTCTGGTGTGTTCCCGCGACGATCGATCTGGCCGGCGCCGAGATCGAGCTGGTCTCCGTGGTGGCCCGGGAGTCCCGGCTGTCCCGGGCCATCACGGCGTACCCGGTCGAGCTGGACTACGTGTTCATCGACTGCCCACCGTCGTTGGGTCTGCTGACGGTCAACGCGCTGGTCGCCGCGCAAGAGGTGCTGATCCCGATCCAGTGCGAGTACTACGCGCTGGAAGGGCTCAACCAGTTGATCAGCAACATCAACCTGGTCCGGCAGCATCTCAACCCGACCCTGGACGTCTCCACCATCCTGCTCACCATGTACGACCGCCGGACCCGGCTGGCCGACGCCGTCGAGCAGGACGTGCGGAACCACTTCGGGGACAAGGTGCTCCAGTCGGTCATCCCCCGCAACGTCCGGGTGTCGGAGGCACCGAGCTACGGCCAGTCGGTGATGACCTACGATCCCGGATCGCGGGGTGCGACAAGCTACTTCGAGGCGGCCCAGGAAATCGCCGAGCGCGGTGTCGCTCGGCTCAGTCGCAATGTCTGACACGGTGGTTGGAGCGGGAGGCAGGGCATGAAGAACCGTCCGAAGGGCGGGCTCGGGCGCGGGCTCGGTGCCCTCATCCCCACCACCGCTCCGGTTCAGCCGGGTGCCGCACAGCCGGCACCGGCTCCGGTGACTCCGTCCCCAGCCACTGCGGCCGTCTCCGGCAGCGTCGGAACCTCTGCTGCCGTCGCGACGGAACCGGCTGCGGCGCTGCCCGCCGACCTGTCGCCGGTGCCCGGTGCCCGGTTCGCCGAGCTGCCGGTCGCCGCGATCGTGCCGAACCCGAAGCAACCCCGGCAGGTCTTCGACGACGAGGCGCTCGAGGAGCTGAAGGTCTCGATCGAGCAGGTCGGCTTCCTGCAGCCGATCGTCGTACGCCAGCTGGACGACGGTGAGCAGTACGAGCTGGTGATGGGGGAACGCCGCTGGCGTGCCGCGCAGGCGATCGGCCGGGAGTCCATTCCCGCGATCGTCCGGGACACCAGGGACGACGCGATGCTCCGGGACGCGCTGCTGGAGAACATCCACCGGGCCAACCTCAACCCGCTCGAGGAGGCGGCCGCGTACCAGCAGCTGCTCGACGAGTTCGGGGCGACCCACGAAGAGCTCGCCAGGCGCATCGGCCGGAGCCGGCCGCAGATCTCCAACACGATCCGGCTGTTGAATCTGCCGGCTCAGGTGCAGCGCAGGGTGGCCGCCGGCGTGCTGTCTGCCGGTCACGCCCGGGCGCTGCTGAGCCTCGACGATTCCGAAGCCCAGGACGCCCTGGCGCTACGCATCGTCGCCGAAGGGCTCTCGGTCCGGGCCACCGAGGAGCTGGTGGCACTCGCCGGGACCGAGGACTCGGCGAAGCGTACGGCAAGTCCGCAGCGACGCCCGAAGGCCCACGCTCCGGCCCTCACCGATCTCGCCGATCGTTTGTCCGACCGATTCGACACCCGGGTCAAGGTCGACATCGGGCGGAGCAAAGGCAAGATCACGATCGAGTTCGCCACGGTCGACGACCTGGAGCGGATCGTCGGGATCATCGGAGTGGGCGACGGGGACGACGCTCAAGGAGCCGTCGACTGATCTGTCGGGCCGGTCCGTCGACCCGGCTGAACCTTCTGGCAAGGGCTGGTGTTTCACGTGAAACACCAGCCCTTGCCGTCTGTGGTCCCTGGCCGTGCGCCCAACGGCCCCCGGCCTTCTGCCGTTGCCGATGATCCACCCCCGCCAGGCAGCCCGCCGGGGAGCGCCACCCGTCTCGCCGGGCGGCCGGGCCGGAGGTGAACGTGGCGGGGCGTTTCACGTGAAACCGGTAGGGGCCGGTGGCGGGCCGGTAGCGATGTTCCACGTGAAACCAGAACATGGGCCCGCCCGGCCGCCGAGGCGCCCTGCGACTGTTCTGGGCGGTTCCGGACGGCTCGCCGAGCCCGGTTACCGCTCGCCCGGTGGATCGTTGAGAAAACCGGGCCACCGGAGGCGCCAAGACGCATCCGCCGCTGGACTGCGCGGGTCCGGGTGTCCCCGGTGATCGATCCGGTTGGGGGCCAAGCGTTTTCCACAGGCGTTTTCCACAGGGCGCCTCGTTTCACGTGAAACAGCGGGTAGACCGGGCTGTCGCCCTGTGGATAACTCCTGTGGAAAACCGGGACGGCGGGCCGTAGCCGGCCGCTGACCAGAGACAGGTCGTCCCGCCGGATGAGAGTTCCGGGCCGGCCGAAACGGGGAACGACAGGCGGCGCAGACTCGGTTAGGGTCAGCGTCGTGCCAGACACCCCTGCCTCGGTTCCCGACTTCGCGCGATGGCCATCCTTTCCCTTCGAGGGCGACCTGCGGGTCAAGCGACTCGACGACCCGGTTGACGTCGAACCGCCTCGTAAGGGTGAGGGCACGGCGGAGTGCTCGTCCTGCTCCGCCCCGGACGACGCGTACATCTGGGTCAGCGAACGCTGGCGGGTTCGCGCGATGGACCGCCCGACCGGACTACCGATGGTCCTCATCCTGGAGTCCCGGTCCCACTTCGACCTCGGCGATCTGCCGAACCTGCTCGCGGCCGAACTCGGCGTGATGACCGTCCGGCTCGAGCGGGCGATCCGGTCGCTCGACGGCGTGGCCCGGGTTCACGTGAACCGGTGGGGGGACGGTTCGGCGCACCTGCACCTGTGGTTCCTGGCCCGGCCGTACGGGCAGCTGCAGCTCCGTGGCACGTTCCTCTCCCTGTGGGACAGCATCCTGCCGCCGATCTCCGAGTCCCGCTGGCGGGAGAACCTGGCCCTGGTCGCCGCGTGGCTGGCGGAGTTCGGCGGTCGTCAGCTCGCTGAGCCGCCGCGGATTCAGTGGCGGGCGCCGTCGAACCTCACCGAGCAGGCGAGCCATCCGGTCAGCGTCGACGACTTCGACGAGGTCGACGGTGCAGGGCCGGCCGTAGCCGAGCTCGTGGTGCCGATGGAGAGCATCGAACCAGCTGCTGATCTCGGTGAACTCGCCAGCGACGTCGCTACGACCCCGCAGGGGGAACCTCCTGTTGCCGACCCGGTCGACCCGGCCGGCGCCGAGGATGCCGCCATGGACGCCGGCGACAGCGCTGACGTCAGCGCTGTCGCCGGTACGGAGGCGAAGAAGGACGACGACCCGGCCCCGGAGGGTGCTACCGACCAGAGCGGGCCCGACGTCCCGGCTGCGGGCGATGCGGCGGCGTCGCCGACCGGCAGCACCCGGTGATCAGTTCGCCGGGTCGTACGGTCGGGCCGCAGCCCGGACCACCAGCGTGGCCAGCAGTTCACCGAGGTCCAGGCCGCCAGCCTGGACCGCCAGCGGCAGGAGCGAGGTCTCGGTCATCCCGGGTGAGACGTTGACCTCCAGGACGTGCGGCCGGCCGTCGGGGTCGACGATCATGTCGACGCGGGAGAGGTCCCGGAGCCCGAGTGCTCGGTGAGCGGCGACGGCGGTCGCCGCTACCTGCTCGGCAGCCGACTCGTCCAGCCGGGCCGGCGCGTGCCAGGTCGTCAGTCCCGCGGTGTAGCGGGCAGCGTAGTCGTAGACACCGTTGCGCGGCACGATCTCGACGGCCGGCAGCGCCTCCGGGCCGTCGCCCCGGTCGACGACCGACACGGCGACGTCCATCCCGGTGACGTAGCGCTCCACCAATGCCGTCGAGTCGTACGCGAAGCAGCCGACCATCGCTGCGGAGAGCTCGGCCGCCTCGCGTACCACTGCCGCGCCCAGCCCGGAGCCACCCTGCGCCGGCTTGACCATCAGCGGCAGGCCGAGCCGCTCGACGATCCGCTCCAGCACGGCGACCGCACCCAGTTCGGAGAACCGGTCGTGGGGCAGCGCGACCCAGTCCGGGGTCGGGATGCCCGCCTCGCGCAGCACCGCCTTGGCCGACGGCTTGTCCCAGGCCAGGCGGGCGGCGCGGGCGTCGCAGCCGATGTACGGCACGCCGCAGAGATCCAGTACGCCGCGCAGCGAGCCGTCCTCACCGGTCGCCCCGTGCAGCGCGATGACCACCGCGTCCGGCGGGTCGGAGCGCAGTGCGGGAATCAGCGAGACGTCGGCGTCGCGCATCTCGGCCTCGACGCCGACCGAGCGGAGCGCGTCCAGCACTCGGCGACCGGACTTCAGCGAGACGTCCCGTTCGTACGACAACCCGCCGGCGAGAACGAGCACCCGCAGATCCGGGGCGGCGGACGACGACGAGGATGCGGTTGCGGTGGGGTCCAGCGCTGGGCTCATGCCCGAATCATGCCAAGTCAGGCCCGGGCGCGTCCGCGCCGGGGCGCTGGCGTCGGCCGGATCCGCCGGTGACCGGTCCGAAGACCTCACGCATCGCCGACTCCCGCTCCATCACGCCGGCCAACCGCCGGACGCCTTCCCGGATCCGCTCGGGCGGGGGGTAGGAGAAGTTGAGCCGCATGTTGCCGGCGCCGGAGCCGTCAGCGTAGAAGCCGGTGCCGGGAACGTAGGCCACCCGGGCGGCGATGGCCCGGGGGACCATGGCTTTGGCGTCCAACCCGTCCGGCAGCGACGCCCAGACGAACAGCCCGCCGCTCGGTCGGGTCCAGGTCGTCCCGGCCGGCATCAGGTCGGTCAGCGCGGACAGCAGCGCGTCCCGCCGCTCCCGGTAGACCTCCCGGTACGTCTTGAGCTGCTCGCGCCACGGCATGGTGGCCAGGTAGGTGGCGACCGCGGCCTGGGCGTAGGCACTGGGGCAGAGGATCTGCGCCTCACTGGCGATGACCAGCTTCTCGCGTACCGCGTGCGGAGCGAGAATCCAACCGACCCGCAGCCCTGGCGCGAAGGTCTTGGAGAAGGTGCTCAGGTAGAAGACACCGTGCCGGCGCCGGGCCCGCAGCGGCGCCGGCGCTTCACCGTCGAAGCTCAACTGGCCGTACGGGTCGTCCTCGACGACCAGCAGGCCGGCGCGTTCGCAGATGTCGAGTACCCGGTCGCGGCGCTCGTCGGTCAGCGTCACGCCGGCCGGGTTCTGAAACGTCGGAATGGTGTAGAGGAACTTCGCCCGTCGGCCGGACCGGGCCACGTCGGTGATCGCCTGCTCCAGCGCCTCGGGGATCAGCCCGTCGGCGTCCATCGGCACGTGCACCACCTGGGCCTGCGCCGCCTGGAACACGCCGAGGGCGCCGACGTAGGTGGGGCCCTCGGCGAGGACCACGTCGCCCGGGTCCAGGAAGAGTCGGGCGACCAGATCGAGGGCCTGCTGCCCGCCGACGGTCACCACCACGTCCTCGGGGGACGCCCCGGACGAGACGTCGATCCCGGACAGCGACATCACTTCGCAGATCCGTTCCCGCAGGTCGAGGGTGCCCTGGCCGATGCCGTACTGCAGTGTCGAGGTGCCGGTCTCGGCGGCGAGGCGGCCGAGCATCTCGCCGACCGCGTCCAGCGGCAGCGCGGCGACGTACGGGGCTCCGCCAGCGAGCGACACCACCTCCGGCCGACTGGCGACGGCGAACAGCGCCCGGATCTCCGAGGCGGTCATCCCCCGGACCCGGCGGGCATAGCGGTCGGTGTAGTCGTCGAGCGTCGTGCCGGTCATGACCTCACCTCGAGATGCGTCGCACCGGTGGTGCCGGGTCGGGCCGCGACACGCACTGATCGTCCGATGGTAGTCCGGCGTGTCGCCGCCCGGCGTGGGCATTACCACACCGACCACATGTCGGACCAGCGAACCCGGATTGGCCTGCGAAGACAGCGACCGGACGCCCGACCTCTCCCCTGACGCGAGGTTGCGGCGTACGATCGCTCGTTGGGGACAGGAGACGGCGCGTGGTGAAGCTCGGCGGGTTTCAACGCTTGACCGGTTCGGTGGTGGGGGATCGCCAATGTCGCGACGTCTGGTCAGTCTGACGCTGGACACGCTGGAGGAGCTGCCCAGGTCCTGTCGGCGGTGTGTCTTCTGGGAGCTCGATCCGGTGGCGGCCGACCGCGCCCGGGCCTCCGGCGACCCGGCACTGGAGAAGGAGGCGTGGGTCTCCCAGACCCTCCTGGAGTGGGGTTCCTGCGGCAAGCTCGCCTACGTCGACGGCATGCCGGCCGGTTTCGTGATGTACGCGCCGCCGGCCTACCTGCCGAGGTCGATGGCGTTCCCGACGTCCCCGGTCTCCGCCGACGCGGTCCTGCTGACCACGGCGCACGTGGTGCAGCCGTTCGCCGGCGGTGGCCTCGGGCGGATGCTGGTGCAGGGCGTGGCCCGGGATCTCACCAAACGGGGCATCAAGGCGATCGAGGCGTTCGGCGACGCCACCGCCGACCCGGAGGAGACGGCCGGTCGGGGCTGTCTCGCCCCAGCCGACTTCTACCTGTCGGTGGGCTTCAAGACGGTCCGGCAGCACCCCCGGTTCCCCCGGCTACGGCTGGAGTTGCGGACCGCGTTGTCGTGGAAGTCGGACGTCGAGTACGCCCTGGAGAAGCTGCTCGGCTCGATGACTCCGGAGAGTCTGCTGCGCCCGGCCACCCGCGCGGCGACGAACTGACTGACGAGGTTCAGCCCTCCGCCGTCGCGTCGACCACCGCCCGCAGCGTGTGTACGTCGATCGACCCGGTCGGAACGTCCAGCTCCACCGGGTAGTACATCCGCTGCACCGCGGCGACCAGCGCCTCGGCCACCTGGTCGCGGAACCCGGGCCGGATCAGCCGGGCCCGATCGGCCGAGCAGGTCAGATAACCCACGTCCACCCGTACCGCCGGCATCCGGGTCAGCCGTAGCAACTCCCAGCTCTTCGCGTGGACCCGGCAGTCGCGCAGGCCGGTACGTACCGCGATCTCCCGTTGCACCAGCCCGGCCAGCCGCTCGCCGACCGTTGACGTGACCCCGTTGCCGGTGCCGTAGTGGTAGGTGGCCACCCCGTCGGCGGCCGGGTTGGCGTGCCCGTCGACGTGCAGGGAGATGAACAGGTCCGCGTTGACGTCGTTGGCCAGTTGGGTGCGCGCGGGATCGCTGAGCACCGAGGTGGTGGCCGGACCTCGGGTGAGATGCACCCGCATCCCGGCTGCCGCCAGCCGCCCCTCCAACCGGGCGGCGAGGTCGTACGCCAGCTCCGCCTCGGACCAGCGCCGGCCGCTGTCGATGATCACCACACCGGGATCGGGTCCGCCGTGGCCGGGGTCGATGACGATCGTCTTGCCCACCAGGTTGGGGCCGGACTCGCGGAACGCGTCCGCTTCCCGCAGCCATTGCGGGCGCCCGCCGACCACCTTGCGGCCCAACCTGCGCATCGCGTGCATGGTGTACGGCCCGCAGCTACCGTCGGCGGTCAGTCCCACCTCCCGCTGGAACTGGGTGACGGAGCGGGCGGTGCGCCCGCCGTACACGCCGTCGGCGCGGCCCACGTCGTAGCCCATCTCCAGCAGCCGTTCCTGCAGCGCCCGGACGTCCTCGCCGACCAGCGGCTGCGGTATCGAGTGGTATAGCGCCCGGTCACCGAGCCGCCAGCGGGCGGCGTCCAACGCCCGCCAGGTCTCGGCGCCCACCCGGCCGTCGATGCTCAGGCCACGGAGCTGCTGGAAGGCGCGTACGGCGTGCTCGGTGCGGGCGTCGAAGACGTCGGCCCGCGGGGTCGGCTCGAGCAGCTCCAGGTTGACCAGGATGGAGCGGATCTCGGCCACGGCGGGACCCTGATCGTCACGGCGGATCGGGCGCACGGGACGTGGACCTCCCCCCTGCAGGCGCGGACGATCCGGAGCGTAACCCGGCCGGCAGGTGCCCGTACCCGGGTTGCGGCGAAGCGGACCGTACGGGGAGCCCCCGGTGTCCGGACGATCAGCCCGGAACGGACCAGCCGGTCCCACCCGACGGGTGGGACCGGCTGGTCCTCTTTGCCGCGCGGGGCAGCCCCCGCTGAGGTTCAGAAGGCCGACTCGATCAGCTTGACCAGGTCGCCCTTGGGCCGGGCACCGGCCACCGACTGCACCGGCTCACCGGCCTTGAATACGGTGAGCGTGGGAACCGACATCACCCGGTACCGGCGGGCGATCTCCGGGTTCTCGTCGATGTTCAGTTTGACGATCGACACCTTGTCCCCCATCTCGGTGGCGATCTCCTCGAGCAGCGGTGCGACCTTGCGGCACGGCTGGCACCACTCGGCCCAGAAGTCCACCAGCACCGGCTTGTCGGACATGAGTACATCGGTGGCGAAGCTGGCCTCGGTGACCGCTCGGGTAGCTCCCACGGAAAATCCTCCTCCTCGACCGCCGGTGCGCCGGCGGTCAGACCTCTTCGAGTGTGGCGAGGTAACGCTCGGCGTCGAGCGCCGCCGCGCAACCGCTGCCGGCAGCGGTGATCGCCTGCTGGTAGGTGTGGTCGACCAGGTCACCGGCGGCGAACACGCCCGGCACGCTGGTCCGGGTGCTCGGCGAGTCGACCAGCACGTAGCCGTTCTCATCGAGCTCCACCTGGCCGCGGAACATCTCGCTCCGCGGGTCGTGACCGATCGCGACGAAGACCCCGGTGACGTCGAGGGTCCGGGACTCGCCGGTGTGCGTGTTACGCAGCCGGATTCCGGAGACCTTACCGTCGGCGCCGAGGATCTCCTCGACGACACTGTTCCACTCCACCCGGATCTTCTCGTTGCCGAGCGCGCGGGCCGCCATGATCTGGCTGGCCCGGAACTCGTCGCGGCGGTGCACGATGGTCACCGATTCGGCGAACCGGGTGAGAAATGTGGCCTCCTCCATCGCCGAGTCGCCACCGCCGACCACCACGACGTGCTGCCCTCGGAAGAAGAAGCCGTCACAGGTCGCGCAGGAGGAGACCCCGTGGCCGAGGAACTCCTGCTCACCGGGGACGTTCAAGGGACGCCACGCGGAGCCGGTGGCCAGGATGACCGCCTTGGCCCGGTAGCCGGTTTCGCCCACGTACACGGTGCTGGCCTCGGTGGTGCCCGGGGTGCCGGTGTCGGCCAACTCGACCCGCGTCACGTCGTCGGTGACGAACTCGGCACCGAAGCGCTCGGCCTGCTTGCGGATCGAGTCCATCAACTCCGGACCCATGATGCCGTCGGGGAAGCCCGGGAAGTTCTCCACCTCGGTGGTGGTCATCAGCGCCCCGCCGGACTGCACCCCCTCGATGACAACTGGGCGCAGGTTGGCGCGTGCGGCGTACACCGCGGCGGTGTAACCGGCCGGCCCCGAGCCGATGATGATCAGGTTGCGGACCTCGTCCACTGCCGACTCCCAAAGTCTGATTTCTGCCCAACGGCGACCGTTGACCACAACGCCGCGGAGCCGGTGGGTAATCCCGCTCCGGTGCCGCGTGTCCCACGTCACGCGGCCGGCAGAGTCACCCTACCTGTGCCGAGTACCGGGTGTCCGCGCCGGCCACGGGCGTACCGCAGCCGGTGCCGCTCACCCAGATCCAGCTGGCACCGAAGCTGTCGCTGAACGAGAGGACCAGCGCTGGTTCTCCTTCGAACGCCGCGAAGTCCACCAGGTCAACGCCGAGGCCGCCGTTGCCGTGCTCGGCGGTCACCGCGGCCACGCAGTCGGCCAGCGCGGCCGGGTCGGCGAGCCTGGCCAGCGCCGTCGAGGCAGGCGACTCCTGCAGTACGGTGTCCTCGCCGGCCGCCGGTTGCCCCCCGTCGACACCGCTGCGCCCGACGGCCTCGAACGCTGGGACGATCGTCGCCCGCTGGTAGTCGGTGCCGCTGGCCAGCAGCCGCGGTGCGGAGGCGTCCATCATCGTGCCCGGCTGGTCATCCTGCCGGGTCTCGGCGCTCTGCTGGCTTTCGGCGCTGTCGGCACCGTCCGGCGCGCTACCCGCCGTGGTGCTCGAGTCGTCGGCGGACCCGGCACCGAGCAGCTGGCCGACCCCGAGCCCGGCGAACGCCACGGCGGCCGCCGCGACGGTGATCGGAGCGGCGTACCGCTGCCAGCGGCGGCGCTCCCGCCGTACCCGGGCCGCCGCCAGCGGCACCGGTGCCGCGACGGTCGCCAGGTCCGGGCTGATGGTCGGGTCCGGGGCCGGCTGCGGTAGCGGCTCGGCAGCCAGGGCGGCGTGCACCCGGTCGGCGACGTCGGGTGGGATCGGCTCGACGACGCTGCCCCACTCGGCGAGCATCGTCTGGACCAGCTGGGTGGCCTCGACCAGCTCGTCGTGGGCCGCCCGCCAGGACGGCCGCTCTGAGATCAGCCGGGCCACGGCGACCTCGTCCGGGGTGCCGTCGAGCGCCCCGCCGACGTAGTCGGCGAGCAGCTCTCGATCGACCTCCTGGAACCGGTCGGCGGTCACCGTTCCTCCTTGCCACCGTCGCCACGTGCGGACCCTGATGGGACGTCGTCGAGCCGCTGCGGGTTCCGTGGGGTGAGCGACGACACCTGGGCGCGTGGCGGTGCCACCTGCGCGTTCGCCCGCTGCGGCCGCAGATGCCCGAGAAGCCCGGCCAGCCGGGCCCGCCCCCGGGCGCAGCGGCTCTTCACCGTGCCCTCGGCGACGCCGAGCATCACCGCCGCGTCGGCGACCGGGTAGCCCTGCACGTCGACCAGGATCAGCGCGGCCCGCTGTTCCGCCGGCAGCTCGGCCAGCGCCTGGCGAACGACCAGCGCGGTGTCGTGATCGACCGGGGGTGCCGCCGGCTCGGTGCCGCGTACGCCGTCGTCGTCCCGGCCACCGTCGGGCAGCGGCACCGTGGGGTGGGATTTGCGGCGGCGCACCCGGTCCAGGCACGCGTTGACCACGACCCGGTGCAGCCAGGTGGTGACCGCCGCGTCGCCCCGGAACCGGGCGGCCGCGCGGTGCGCCGACAGCAGCGCGTCCTGCAGCGCGTCGGCGGCCTCCTCGCGGTCGCTGAGCGTACGCAGGGCAACCGCCCAGAGCCGGTCCTGGTGCCGCCGTACCAACTCGCCGAACGCCTCCGGGTCGCCGTCGACGTGTGCCCGGAGCAGTTCCTCGTCGCCGAGGTCGGCCCGGCGTCCGGTCATGGCCCCTCGACCGTGATCTCCTGAACGCCGATCTGGTACTTGTCGTTGCCGATCGGAGGCAGCTTGGTGATCCACACCAGGAGGTACTGGTAGGTCTCGTCGGGCGAGAACCCGCTGAAGGTGAGGGTCGCACCGTCGGCGTTCTCGAATCGGGCGCCGATCCGGTCGGTGAACGTCTCGAGGATCTCGTCGTCGCCTTCCCGGGTCGCTCCCGGGTCGTCCGGACCGGCCAGCAGCTCGGCGGTGGCACCGGACGCGGAGAGCTCGACCTTCACGCTGGTGACCGCCCGTGGCTCCTGCAGGTCGATCAGCACCCCCATGCCCCGCTTCAGGTTGCCGAAGTTGGGGTTGCGCTCGTAGGCGTCGGTCTCCCAGCCGGTGCTGGTGTCGCCGTCGACGGCGGCCTCCGCTCCGTCGAGCTCGTCGCGGGCACCGTCGGCGTCGACGATGCGGACCTGGTCGCCGGAGAGGGCGATCGGCTGTGGCTGGGCGGGGGCACTGGTCTCGGTGGGGCCCGGGGTCGAGGTCACCTGGGTCTGCGGCGGTGTCGGCTGACCGTCCTCGCCGTCACCGCCGTTGCCGAGCGCGCTGATCCCGAAATACAGCCCGGTCACCGCGATGACCAGCAGGCCGGCGACACCGGCGGCGATCTTGCGGCGGGACGCCAGTGGGGTGCCGGTCGGCTCGTCGTCGGCCGCCGAGAACCGCAGCGGCCCGACGCTGTCGAGGTAGTGCTCCTCGGTGCTGGCGTCGAGCCGGCCCAGCTCGGCGGCGAGCACCTCGGAGGTGGGCAGCGCGAGCCGCGGGTCGAGCAGGTCCATGGTCAGGTCGTCGAGGTACGCCGGCACCCCGGAGCGCACCTGGCGGGGGGCGGCGACCGCCCCGGTCGCGTCCCGGACCGCGTCCGGCAGCGCGGTGCTGCCGGCCTCGTGCTGCGGCCAGTGTCCGGTCATCGCGAAGTAGAGCACTCCGCCGATCGCCCGGATGTCGGTTTCGTAGGTGTCGGAGCTGTCGGCCCGCGCGTCGGCCAGCACCACCCGGCCGTCGTGGCCGATCATCACCGTGCCGGGGTGGATGTTGCCGTGCACCATGCCGGTGGCGTGCACCGCAGCGATGGCGGAGGCGACCGAGTGGGCGATCATGGTGGCCCGGGCCGCGTCCAACGGACCGCCGGTGGCGATCACCTCGCGCAGCGAGTCACCCTCAACCCACTCGCGGACCACGTAGGCCCGCTGCCCCTCGTCGATGGCGTCGTAGACGCCGACCAGATTGGAGTGGATGACCCGACTGGCCCGTACCGCGGCCTGCAGCATCTCCATGGCGGAATCGCCACCGGGGTAGCGCAGCACCACCGCGACCGGACGGCGCAGCACCACGTCGACCCCACGCCAGACCTGCCGGCCCGCACTGTCGTTGTTGACGTGCTGAGCCAGCTGGTATCGCTCGGCGAGGATCTCGCCGGCGGAGGGCGCATCGAAGGCCATCATCGGCGGACTGACCTCGTCCGCCTCTTGGCCTTCGCCGACCTGGGTCACCCGTCCTCCCTGTTGATCGTCTCGGTCGAACCCTGGTGCTGGTCGTCCGGTGTTCTGCCGGTTGTCCGGTTGTCCTGCTGATTGCTCATTGTCGTGCTGGTCGTCATGCGGCCGGCACCGGCCGGCCGGCATCGGCGGGACGCCAGCGTTCGCGGCCCGGTGTCGCACGTATCCGTCCAGAACGACCTTACCTGCGTTGCGGCAACACCAACATGTCAGCTTCCCGCAGCTCTCGCAATGCCGACCGGGGGTCGACCTGCCGTCGGGCGGACCCACGCCGACCGGATCCGGTCACTGCCGCCCTGCCCGTGCGGCCAGCCGCACGCCCGGCCGGTGAGTAGCTATCGGGCGTGGCACTGGCCCGGACGCATAACCTCCATCGCAAATATACGTTGTACCGCCCGGGTGCCGCTCCCAGCCCGCCGCGACAGCGAACCAAGACCGCCTGCCCGACAGCCCACCGCGACCGGGGCCACCGAGACTCCGACACCGCCCGTAACGAGGATCCTGGTTCTGAGTTATCCACAGGCGCTGACCTGGTGTCGAGCGTGTCCAACCCGGTTATCCACAGGTCAATCCACAGGCTGATCTCGCCAGTCAGCGGCCGAGGCGACGGCGCACCATCGCCAGCACGTCGACGATCTCGCGGATCCGCAGGACCACCGCCAACCCGAGGTAGACCAGCCCGACGGCGGCACCGCCGACCACGAGCTGCAGGATCGCCAACGGCTGGCTCGGCGTGTCGCCACCGGGCAGCAGCGTGACGACCAGCCACCCGGCCAGGGCGGCGCCGCCGGCAGCCAGCGCCACCTTGCCGAAGGTGACCATGATGCCGCCGAACCCGATCCGACCGACCCTGCGACGCAGCAACCAGGCCGACAGCACCGCCGCCGCCAGGTACGAGACCCCGTTGCCGATCATCAGGCCGGCCGCCGCGAACTGTACCGACAGGGCGACGAACAACCCGATCTGGACGAGAATCCGCAGCGCCACCACCGGGATGTTGATCAACGCCGGGGTGCGGGTGTCCGGCAGGGCGTAGAAGCCGAAGGTGAACAACTGACTGACCGCGAACGGCACCAGGGCGACCGCCGCCGCCAGCAGCACCACGGCGGTGGCGTCGGCGGCTTCGGTGTCGAACGCGCCGTACCGGAACAGGGCGAAGGAAACCGGGGTGGCCAGCACCGCGTAACAGACGGCGATCGGCGCGAGCACTGCGGTCACCGTCCGGGTGCCGCGCGCCAGGTCGACGGCCATGTCCGAGTAGCGGCCGTCGGCGGCGGCCGAGCTCATCCGCGGCATCAGCGCGGTGATCACCGAGACGGCGACGATGCCGTGCGCCATCATCAACAGCAGGAACACGTTGTTGTAGATCAGCGGGCCGGCTTCGTCCTCGTCGCCCGCCCGGTTCAGCAGGTTGAACACCACCACCAGGCCGAGTTGGCTGACCGCCACGTAGCAGAACATCCAGACCCCGAGCCGACCCAGTTCGGCGAGGCCCAATTGGCGGAAGTCGAACCGCCAGCGCCACCGGAAACCGACCTTGCGCAGCGCCGGGACCAGACCGGCGGCCTGCACCACCACGCCGAGCAGGGTGCCGCCGCCGAGCAGCA
This sequence comes from Micromonospora sp. Llam0, assembly GCF_003751085.1. Taxonomy (NCBI): domain Bacteria; kingdom Bacillati; phylum Actinomycetota; class Actinomycetes; order Micromonosporales; family Micromonosporaceae; genus Micromonospora; species Micromonospora sp. Llam0. The sequence goes on from NZ_RJJY01000002.1 coordinate 2,036,447, forward strand.
CGATCCGGCCGGGGGTCATCTCGTCCGGTTCGATGATCCGGGCGCCGAAGATCGCGATGTACGTGCCCAGGGTGGCGATCACCACCAGGTTGTTGAGGATCGGCGCCCACATCGGGGCCGCGAAGTGCCCCCGGGTGTTCAACAACGCGCTGACCAGCGCCGACAACCCGGTGAAGAAGATCATCGGCAACATCAGGTACGACAGCAGAGTGACCAGGTCACGGAACTCCTCCGTGGTGCGGTCACTGGAGTAGAGCAGCGTCAGCAGCGGCGCTGCGGCCATCGCGACCAGGGTGGCGACGGCCAGCGCCAGCACCGCCAGCGACAGCAGCCGCTGCGCGTACGCCTGACCCCGGTCCGGGTCCGACTTGCGTCGGCGCACCAGCACCGGCACCAGGACGCTGGTCAGGATCCCGCCGAGCAGGAACTCGTAGACCATGCCGGGGAAGATCTGCGCCGTGGTGTAGGCGTTGCCGACCAGCGATCCGCCGAGCGCCGCCGCCAGCACCAGGGTCCGCAGAAAGCCGGTGCCCCGGCTGACCAGGCTGCCCAGCGCCATGACCGCGCTGTTGGTGGCGGCGCTGCCGCCCTCCTGCGGCTCCTGCACCGCCGGGTCCGGCATGGCCGCCGGCGGCTCGGACGGTGGCGCGGTCGACTCCACCACCGGCTGGCCGCCCGGTCCGACGGAGATCAGCGTGGCGCCGTCCGGCTCCGGGCCGCCCCGACCGGGGTCGGCGTTCGTGCTCCGGTACAACCCGCCACTCATCGGACCTCCACCCCGCCGGTACGCCGGAACCGCCGCGCCGGACGCAGGCTCGAGCCTATCGGCCGTCGTCTTCGGCCGGGACGATGCCCGACAGTGCGTCGACCACCCAGGCGGCCTCGGCCGGCACCACCGGCTCGGTCAGCGCGTCCAGCACGGTCGGATGGTCACAGCCGGCGTCGGCCAGCGCCCGACCGAGCACCGGCACCGCCGTCAGGTCGCCGGTGTCGCGGGCCTGCCGGGCCAGTTCGGCGACGGCCGGGGTACGCCACGGAGTGTCGAGCAGCCGGCGGTGCCGGGCCGCCGCCCGGCGTACCAACTCGGTGACCTCGTCGAACGGAAAGGACTCGGCACCGAGGACGCGGGCCGGTGCGCCGGGGCCGTCCGGCTGCCCGGCGGCCACCCAGCCCCAGCCGGCGGCGTACCGCCAGTGCGTCCGGGCACCATGGTCGAGATGGTCGCGCACCTGCCGGGCCACCGACTCGTCGTCGAGGATCCGGGGGTCGACCGTGGCCGGTGCCGGCCACCAGGACGGGTCGGCGAACAGCTCCAGCGGCGGCTGCACCGGACCCGGCGTCGCCCCGGCCGCCGCGTCGGCACCGTCCGGGCCGCCCGCCGGGCCGTCGCCAGTGGTCGCTCGGCCATCAGCTGCCGCCCGGCCGTCGGTGACCGGCGGGTCGTCACGGCGTAGCGCGCGCAGTGCGGTGGCCAGCATGGCGGCGGACCGGTCCGCCTCCGCCGGGTCACCGGCCGGTGGTGCGTACCGGTGCAGCAGCGCCACCAGCAGACCGGGATGCGGCCACGCCGGATCGTCCAGGGCGAGCAGCCGGCCGATCAGGTCCAGCTCCGCCCAGCGCAGCACCGCCGCGTACGGCCGGCCCGGATCCAGCCGGGCCAGCGGCAACGGCTCGGTCGCCGCCGGCTGGCGCAGGCCGAGCAGGCATTCGCCGTACCCGAGATCGATCTCCAGCACCAGGCCGTAGCCGTCGGCGACGGGCAGCACCACCCGGGTCTGCGCGTGATGGGCCGGTGCGGGTTCGTCCACCGGCGGCAGGTACGCCGCCCAGAAGGCCGGATCGGTGGTCAGGCTGGCCAGCGGCTCGGGAATCGGCACGGTGACTCATCCTGCCCGGCGGGGGCGGCGACGGCCACAGCGGCTAGTCTGGCGATCCCATGTCCGAAACCTCCGCGCCTCGCGCCACCGCCGAGTCGCCCACTGCGGCGACTCCGGGCGATCTGACCGCCGTGCAACGCAACGCCGTCGCCGAACTGCTCCGGGTCTCCCCGGTCGCCGACGAGCTCGGCAACCGGTTCGCCGCCGCCGGCCACGAGCTGCACCTGGTCGGCGGCTCGGTCCGCGACGCGCTGCTCGGCCGGCTCGGCAGCGACCTGGACTTCTGCACCGACGCCCACCCGGACCAGACCCTGGCGGTGCTCAAAGGCTGGGCGGAAGCGATCTGGGAGACCGGCCGCGAGTTCGGCACCATCGGTGCCCGCCGGGGTGGGCTGACCCTGGAGATCACCACCTACCGGGCGGAGGCCTACGACGGGGTGACCCGTAACCCGGTGGTCGCCTACGGCACCAGTCTCGCCGACGACCTGCGGCGGCGCGACTTCACCATCAACGCGATGGCGGTCAGCCTGCCCGAGCACCGGTTCACCGATCCGTACGGCGGGGTCAGCGATCTGGCCGCGAAGATCATCCGGACCCCGGGGACGCCGCAGGACTCGTTCGGCGACGACCCGCTGCGGATGCTACGGGCCGCCCGGTTCGCCGCCCAGCTGCGGTTCGCCGTGCATCCGGACGTCCGTGCGGCGATGGCCGCGATGGCGGCCGACCTGGACCGGATCACCGCCGAGCGGATCCGGGACGAGTTCAGCAAGCTGCTGTGCGGCGCCGACCCGGTCGCCGGACTGCGGCTGCTGGTCGATTCCGGGCTGGCCGACCGGTTCCTGCCGGAGCTGTCCGGGCTGCGGCTGGAGATCGACGAGCACGCGCAGCACAAGGACGTGTACGAACACACGCTGACCGTGGTGAGCAACGCCGTCCGGCTGGAGAGCGACGGCTGCGACTTCGTCCTGCGGATGGCGGCGCTGATGCACGACGTCGGCAAGCCGGCGACCAAGGCGGTCGGGTCGGACGGCCGGGTCAGCTTCCACCACCACGAGGTGGTCGGTGCCCGGATGACCCGGCACCGGATGAAGGCGCTGCGCTACCCCAAGGAGGTCACCACCCAGGTGGCCAAGCTGGTCGGCCTGCACCTGCGGTTCTACGGGTACGGCCGGGGCGAGTGGACCGACTCGGCGGTCCGCCGCTACGTCACCGACGCCGAGGACCTGCTGCCCCGACTGCACAAACTGACCCGGTCCGACTGCACCACCCGCAACCGGCGCAAGGCCGCCGCGCTGGCCGCCGACTACGACGCGCTGGAGGAGCGGATCGCCCGGCTTCAGGCCGAGGAGGATCTGGCCCGGGTCCGGCCGGACCTGGACGGCAACGCGATCATGGAACTGCTCGGCGTACCGCCGGGACCGGTCGTCGGCCGGGCCTGGCGGCACCTCAAGGAGACCCGTCTGGAGCGCGGCCCGCTGGACCGCGACGAGGCCGAGGCGGAGCTGCTCCGGTGGGCACGGGCCGAAGGGATCCTGCCCGACGCCGGTTAGCCACCCGCCGCGCCCGAACCGGTGGTTACCGGGCGTTGTGCCGCTCGACTACCGTCGCAGGACGGACGGTGCGGCGATCTTGCTGGCGGTCGCGCGCCACCGACAGCTGATCAACCGGGAGGGCCCAGATGCAGCCGTGTGCGGTCTGCGGCGGTGTGTCCGTCAACCAGGCCGGCTACTGCCTCCAGTGCGGCACGTTCCGCGGCGTCCCGCCCAGCCAGACCGGCCACCCCGGCTACCCGCCGCAGCAGACGCCGGCACCGGTCTACCCCGGCAGCGGGGCACCGAGCTACCCCGGCAGTGCGCCGCCCGGCTACCCGGGCAGCGGTGCGCCGAGCTATCCGGGCTACCCGATGGCGCCGCAGCCGCCCGACCGGGGCCGGTCCTACCTGGTCCCGCTGGTGGCCCTCGGCGCGACGTTCATCGTGCTGGTGGCGGCGATCGGCGTGGTGATCGCGGTCCGCGGCATTGGCGACGACACCCGGGTCACGGCCGATCCGAGTGTCTCCCCGACTTCCAGGGCGTCCTCGACTTCCAGCGCGTTGCCGACCCCGAGGGACGCCTCGCCGCCGCTGGTCGACCCCTGCGTGGTCGGCACCTGGCAGGTGGACTCGTACGAGGAGGACATCGCGCTGGAAGAGCCGTTCGGCAAGACCAGGTTCACCGGCGTCGGGCCCGGTGCCCGGGTCGAGTTGCGCGAGGACGGATCGGGCACCACCGACTACGGCGACGGCACCACCTTCGAAGGATTCGTAGCCGGGACCGTCGTCACCCTCACCATCAGCGGACGGGTCACCTACCGCTTCCGTGCCCTGGAGGGCACGGTCTCCTTCAGCGACGTCGACGCGGACGGCACGGTCACGTTGAGCGCCCCGGGTGTCGGCTCGGAGAGCCAGGCCCTGCTCGTCGAGTTCGACCCGGCCAGCTACCAGTGCGACGGCGACACCATGACGCAGCGCACGACGCTCTACACCGCGGAGATGTCCAAGCGCTGACCGTCGGTGCCCACCGCGTCGACGTCGATCGTGGCGATGACGGCGGTAACCACACCACGGGCCCGGGACGACTCCCGGGCCCGTCGGCGGCGAGGATCGGTCAGCCCTGGTCCGCGCCGGTGTCGCTCGCGGAACCGGTCAGTGGCCTGCGCGCAGTGCGCCCGCCGTTGGCCGGCTCGGCCCCGCCACCCAGCTTGGCCAGCATGCCGGCCAGGTCGATCCCGGTCAGGTCGTTGCCGAGCTGCAGACCCTGCGCCACGTTGCTGGCCACCGACTTGGCCAGCGACGAGGCGCCGTCGGTGGAGATCACCGTCATCTTGTCGATCGAGCCCATCGGGGCACTCGCTGCCTCGACCACCTGCGGCAGCACCTTGACCAGCAGGTCCAGCACGGCGGCCTCGCCGTACGCGGCGAACGCCTCGGCCTTGCGGGCCATCGCCTGAGCCTCCGCCTCGCCGCGGGCCAGGATCGCGGACGCCTCGGCGGCGCCTTCCCGTTCGACGGCGTCGGCGATCGCGCTGCGCCGCCGCTGCTCGGCCTCGCCCTCCTTGGCGCCTTCGATGGCGTTCGCCTCAGCCAGCGCGGCCCGGCGGGCCCGCTCGCCCTCACCGGTGAGCCGGGCCTGCTCGGCGGAGGCCTGCGCCCCGGCGATCGTCGCCTGCCGTTCGGCGTCGGCGGCCAGCACGGCAGCGCTGCGAGCCGCCTCGGCCTCCTGCTCGACCCGGTAGCGGGCGGCGTCGGCCGGCTTGCGGACCTCGGTGTCGAGCTGGCGTTCCTTCAGCTCGGCGTTGCGCTCGGCGACCTTCTGCTGCTCGGACAGGATGGCCTGGTCCCGCTCGGCCTGAGCGAGTGGTCCGGCCGCCGCCGACCTGGCCTTCGCCGCGTCGATCTCGGCCTGGATGGACGCCTGCTTCAGCGACAGGTTCCGGTTGGCCTCGGCGATCGCCTCCTCGGCGAGCAGCCGCTCCTGCTCGGCGGCCTGCCGGGCGCGGGCCTCGGCGATCGCGGCGTCCTTGAGCACCCGGGCGGCCTCCGGTCGGCCGAGGTCCTGCAGGTACGAGCCTTCGGCGATGATGTCCTGCAGCTGGAAGGTGTCGAGCACCAGACCCTGGTTGGTCATCGAGTGCTCGGCCTCCTCGGCGACCGCGCTGGCGAAGGCTGCCCGGTCCCGGATGATCTCTTCGACGGTGAGCCGGCCGACGATCGACCGCAGCGCACCGGCGAGCACCTCGCGGGTGAAGTCCTCGATCTCGTCCTGCTGGTGCAGGAAGCGCTGGGCGGCGGCGCGGATCGCACCCTCCGTACCGCCGATCTTGACGATCGCCACGCCCTGCAGGTTGGCCCGGATGCCCTGTTTGCTGACCGCGCCGGCGATCTCGACGTGGATCCGGCGGCTGGACAGATCGAGCACCTGCAGTTTCTGCACCACCGGCAGCACGAACACCGAAGCACCCATGACCACCTTCTGCCCGGACATGTCAGTGGACCGGGTGCCGTCGACAGCCTGGGTGGTGCGCCCCTTGCGGCCGGTGACGATGAACGCCTCGTTGGAGCCGGCGACCTTGATCCGGGAGAGCACGAAGAGGATGAGGACGAGCACCAGCGCCGCGGCACCGATGATCGCGATGAGCAGTGGGGTCATCAGATTCCTTACTGAGCGGAGTGGGTTACGTCGTCACCGACCATGGGGGTCTGCTCGACGACGACGCTGGTGTCGCTGACTGCTTCCACCACGAAGACCTGGGCACCGAGCGGGATCGGCTGGTCAGCGCGGGCACTCAGCTTCACTGGTTGCCCGCCGAGCCGGACCCGGATCTCTCCGTACCCGCCGGGGTGGATCGGGGTGATCACCACGCCGAGCGTGCCGACCAGGTGGTCGCGGGTCGGGGTGCCGTCTGTCGGCATGTCCCGGGCGGCCCGGGACAGCCGCATCGTCAGCCAGCCGGCCGGCAGCGCGGCGGCGACGCCGATCGCGGCGGCCGCAACCGTCAGACCGGCACCCAGCAAGCCGTCCGAGCCGGCGTCGCCGGCACCCAGCAGCTCGTTGGCGATCGCCGCGGCGAACCCGAACGCCCCGGCGAACCCGGCGACCACCTCGACCGACACCGGCCCGTCGGCACTGACGTCACCGAGATGCAGGAACTCGCCACCGAGCAGCCCGACGGCGAGCACCGCCACGCCCAGACCACCGACTATGAGGAAGACCAACGTCCCCGTGTCCACATTTCGGAACGGTAGCCCGCTAAGGCAACCTGCCTGACCAGCCAGGGTGCGAGTTGAGCCTGCCGGGGCGGAAGCTGCACGTGCGACCATGCACCGGTGGAGATCCGGATCAGGACCGTACTCGGAAACTTCGAGATCGACCTGCTCCGCCGGCTCGACACCGGCTTCACCGCCACCGCCGTCCTCCAGGTCGTGGGCGGTACCGACGGTTTCACGCTGCGGGAGGTGCCGGTGTCGCCGCCGGTGCGCAAGCGGTACGACCTGACCGAGGGAGTCACCGAGGGCGGTCGGCCGTGGGACCTGTACGCGCTCGCGATCGCCGACGACCAGCCGGCCGGTTTCATGGCGACCACCTACCAGCGGTGGAACGGCCGGCAGGTGGTCAACGAGCTGCACGTGGCCCCGGCGTACCGTCGGCGCGGGGCGGCCCGGGAGCTGATCGGCATCGCACAGGTCACCGCCCGGGAGAACGCCGCCCGGGAGATCTGGTTGGAGACCCAGAACGTCAACGTCGCGGCGGTACGCGCGTACCGCCGGCTCGGCTTCACCCTGACCGGTATCGACACCACCCGCTACCCGCCGCCGTACGCCGACGAGGTGGCCCTGTTCATGTCGGCTGCGGTTGCCGATCGCACCCGGTGACCCGGCCCGACAGCCGACGGGCGGACAATCGGCGGATGCGATGGGCGGTGCTGGACTCACCGATCGGTGAGCTGTCGGTGGCGGTCGACGACGTCGGCGTGTGCCGGGTGCTGTTCGGGCGTACCGACGAGGTGGTCGACACCGTGCCGACGGACCCGGTGCTGTGCGCGGCGCTCGACCAGCTGCGCGGCTACTTCGCCGGTGCGTCCACCGGGTTCACCGTGCCGCTGTCGGTGCGGCGGGGCACGGAGTTCGAGCGGGCCGTGTGGCGGCGGATGACCGACATTCCGTACGGACAGACCGAGACCTATGGTGCGGTCGCCGCAGCGGTCGGCGACCCGCAGGCGGCGCGGGCGGTCGGGGTGGCCTGCAACCGCAATCCGATCCCGGTGATCGTGCCCTGCCACCGGATCGTCGGAGCCGGCGGCAAGCTGGTCGGCTTCGGCGGCGGGCTGCCCCGCAAACGGCACCTGCTGGAGCTGGAGGCGGCGGTGGCGCTGCGGCAGGCATGGACCTGAGCGCGGCGCGGGCGGCCCCGCTTCAGCGGGACCGCCCGAAGACGCGAGGTGCCGAGCGGCCGGCGCGCGGCCGGGATCAGCGTTCGATCTTGTTGACGATGAAGTCCTCGACGGCCTGGCGGGCGTCGTGGTCGGCGTACTGCTCCGGCGGCGACTTCATGAAGTAGGACGAGGCCGACAGGACCGGCCCGCCGACGCCCCGGTCGAGGGCGATCTTCGCGGCGCGCAGCGCGTCGATGATCACCCCGGCGGAGTTGGGCGAGTCCCAGACCTCAAGCTTGAGCTCGGCGTTCAGCGGCGTGTCGCCGAACGAGCGGCCCTCCAGCCGGATGTACGCCCACTTGCGGTCGTCGAGCCACGGCACGTGGTCGGACGGCCCGATGTGCACATCGCTCTTGGCCATCTCGTGCGGCACCTGGGAGGTCACCGACTGGGTCTTCGAGATCTTCTTGGAGACCAGCCGAGTGCGCTCCAGCATGTTCATGAAGTCCATGTTTCCGCCGAAGTTCAGCTGGTACGTGCGCAGCAGCTCGACACCACGGTCCTCGAACAGCTTGGCGAGTGCCCGGTGCACGATGGTCGCGCCGACCTGGCTCTTGATGTCGTCGCCGACGATCGGCAGCCCGGCGTCGGTGAACTTCTGCGCCCATGTCGGGTCCGAGGCGATGAACACCGGCAGGGCGTTGACGAAGGCGCAACCGGCGTCGATGGCGGCCTGCGCGTAGTGCCGGGCGGCCTGCTCGGAGCCGACCGGCAGGTAGCAGACGACCACCTCGGCGCGCGCGTCGCGCAGCGCCTGGGCGATGTCGACCGGCTGCTGGTCGGATTCCTGGATGACCTCCTGGTAGTACTCGCCGACACCGTCGAGGGTGGGGCCACGCTGCACCAGCACCCCGGTGGGCGGTACGTCGCAGAAGGTTATGGTGTTGTTCTCGCTGGCGTTGATCGCCTCCGCGAGGTCCATGCCGACCTTCTTGGCGTCCACGTCGAACGCCGCGACGAACTCCACGTCCGAGACGTGGTAGTCGCCGAAGGTGACGTGCATGAGACCCGGGACGCGGTCGTTGGGGTCGGCGTTGCGGTAGTACTCCACGCCCTGGACCAGGGACGAGGCGCAGTTTCCGACACCGACGATGGCGACGCGGACGGAGCCCATCGCGTTTGCCTCCTTCTTGTTCTTCACGGCCGCTCCGGCTCGTCTCCGGGCTGTCCGGGCGGAGCCTCCCTGGTCTGTCCAGGCGGGGGCGGATCGTTCTCTGCGGGTTCGAACTTCATGGGATCGGGGTGGCCGGTGCGTGGGGCCCGGCCGGACCGTTCGCTGGCGATCAGCTCCTCCAGCCACCGGACCTCGCGTTCGCAGGCGTCGAGTCCGTGCCGTTGGAGTTCGAGGGTGTACGCGTCGAGCCGCTCCGCGGCTCGGCCGAGCACCTCGCGGAGCCCTTCCCGGCGCTCCTCGATCTTGCGCCGCCGCCCCTCCAGGATCCGCAGCCGGGTGGCCCGGTCGGTCCGGGAGAAGAAGGCGAAGTGCACGCCGAACCCGGTGTCCTCGTAGGTCTCCGGGCCGGTCTGGGCGATCAGGTCGGCGAACCGTTCCTTGCCTTCGGCGGTGATGGTGTAGACGACCCTGCCGCGGCGGCTGGTCAGCGCCGGGATCTCCGCGTCGGCGGCCGTCGAGTCGTCGGCTTCGGCGATCAGGCCGTTGGCCTGCAGCCTGCGCAGGGTCGGGTACAGCGAGCCGTAGCTGATCGCGGCACGGATCGCCCCGAGCTTGGCGGCGAGTTCCTTGCGGAGCTCGTAGCCGTGCATAGGGGACTCCTGAAGCAGGCCGAGGATGGCGAGTTCGAGCACGCTGCCCCTCCTACCTCGTGGTATGCCCGGCTTCGTCGGCCCGATGTATCGAGCCGATACATCGACACGGTAGACGGAAACCAGACACCGGGCAAATGGTTCCTTGCGTACGGTCGGCTACTGATCGTGACCGTGGTCGCCAAGGTCAGCGGGGACCGCGTACGCTCGTGGCCATGCGTTCGCAGCGTCAGGTCGTCGACTACTCGCTTCAGCGGCGAGCCGTGCTGCGCGAGGTGTTCTCCGGCCGGGTGAGCAGCCACGAGGTCTGTGATGCCTCGCCTTACCTGAAGAGTGCTGCCCGGTTCCACGGCGAGCCGACCGACGAGAGCTGCCCGATCTGTCACCGCGAGAACCTGACCCACGTGCACTACATCTATGGCGATGAGCTGAAGCAGTCCGCCGGACAGGCCCGAAACCGGGCCGAGTTGTCGTTGCTGGCGATGACGCTGCGTGAGTTCCAGGTGTACGTCGTCGAGGTGTGTCGCGTCTGCAACTGGAACCACCTGGTGGAGCAGTATCTTCTCGGCCGGGACGGCCTGGGCGTCGCCGGCGGTGACGGCGAGGCTGACGGCGCGGTCGCCGTCTCCGGCGGCGGCCGTCCATCGATGACCAAACGAAGGCGAGAGGCCCAACGGTGAACCTGATTGCCCGGTCGCTGCGTAGGCACCAGAGAGTAGGCAGGGCAACGTTACTGGTTAACCGGACAAGTCACGATATTTCTGATGAAGTGGCTTTCGGCTGCTGGTGTCGCTCCGGCACCGGTAGTGGGCCAACTCACGGCAGACCGGTGGTGGCGCTGGAGCGCACCACCGCAACCGGCAGGGTGTGACACATGAACTCGTACGGCGACCCCAACTCCGCCCACGGGCGTGCCTACAGTCCAGGCAGCGGTGGCGGATACGGATCCGAGCCGGATGACTACCACTGGGCCGGTGCGGACGACGCCGGGCCGGCCCGCGGCCACTCCGCGCGGGGCGACTCCGAAGCGGGTTGGCACGGCGGAGAGACTTCCCGCGGACCGGTCAACCCCGGCACCGGTCGGGCCTCGGTCGGTGGCCGTGCTCCGGTCAGCGGTGCCTCCGCTGGACGGGCCTCGGTGGGTAGCGCGTCGGTAGGTAGCGCTTCGGTCGGCAGCGGCCCAGCCGGTCGGGCCCCGGTCGGTGGCCGTGCCCCGGTCAGCGGCGGCGCCCCGGTCGGTGGTGCCGCTGGCCGCGCCGGCGTCGGCCGGGCGACCGTCGGGCGGGCCAGCGTACGACCGGTCTCGCCGGCCGGTGGGTTCGGTGGCGGTCCGGGTGGTCCCGGCGGTCCGGGTGGTCCCGGCGGTCCGGGTGGTCCCGGCGGACCCGACGGCCCGTCCGGGCCGGGACGCCGTGGCAGGGGCGGGCGCGGCGGCGACCCCGCCGCAGCGAAACGGGCCAAGCAGCGTCGCCGGATCAACCTGCTGATCGCGTCGTTCGCGGTCCTGATCATGCTCACCGGCGGTGCGGTCGTCGGCGGCACCTACTACTCGACGACGGTCACCCTGCCCGAGGAGCTGCCGCTGCCGCTGGCCAGCACGATGTACGCCAGCGACGGCACCACCCGGATCGCCAAGCTGGGCGAGTTCAACCGGGTGTTCGTCACCGTCGACCAGATCCCCGAGCACGTGCAGCGAGCGGTGGCCTCCGCCGAGGACCGCAAGTTCTACGAGCACTCCGGCGTCGACTACGTCGGCATCGCCCGGGCGGCCTGGAACAACTTCACCGGCGGCACCCGGCAAGGTGCCTCGACGATCACCCAGCAGTACGCCCGTAACGCGATGGACCTGCAGGAGGTCTCCTACGCCCGGAAGGTCCGCGAGGCGGTGCTGGCCTCGAAGCTCACCGACCGGTACGACAAGTCCGAGATCATGGGCTTCTACCTGAACACCATCTACTTCGGTCGCGGCGCCTACGGCATCGAGGCCGCCGCACAGCAGTACTTCGGCAAGTCGGTCGCCGACCTGTCGGTCGCCGAGGGCGCGGTGATCGCGGCGGTGATCAAGCAGCCGGAGCCGGACGCGTCCACCGGGCACCAGGGCTACGACCCGGCGGTCAACGAGGCCGAGGCCAAGGTGCGCTGGGAGTACGTGATCGGTGGCATGGTCGAGATGGGTTGGCTGCCCGAGGCCGAGCGCCCGACCGAGTACCCGGAGATCCGGGAGGTCGACCCGAACAGCTGCATCATCGACTGTGGGATCAACACCCCCGAGGGCAACGTCATCAACTACGTCCGCGACGAGATGGTGCAGATGGGCATCTGCACGCCGGACACCTGCTCGCAGGAGCTGCGGCAGGGCGGTTACCGGGTGGTCACGACGATTGACCCGAAGATGCAGGACGCCGCGGAGAAGGCGATCTGGCGTAAGGCCAAGGGGTCGGCCATGGAGGGCCAGCCGGAGAACCTGATGGCGGCGATGGTCGCGATCGATCCGGAGACCGGCCGGGTGCTCGCCTACTTCGGCGGCGACAACGGCACCGGGCACGACTACGCCGGCCGCAACTACGAGAACGGCCAGTGGACCGGCGGCCACTCGCCCGGCTCGACATTCAAGATCTACACGTTGGCCGCCGCCCTGGACAACGACATCTCGGTCGACTCGCACTGGACGGCCAAGCCGTTCAAGGTCGAGGGCACCGAGATCGAGGTGCAGAACGCCGGCCGGAACGCCAGCTGTGGCGAGTGGTGCTCGCTGGAGTTCTCCACCGTCCAGTCCTACAACGTGCCCTTCTACCACGTCACCGAGCAGATCGGCGCCGACAAGGTGGTCGGCATGGCCAAGGCGGCCGGCGTCGGCACCATGTGGAACACCGCCGACAACAAGCCGTACGACCTGACCACGGCCGACCCGAAGGAGGTCGCTCCGTCGCCGTTCTTCAACGTGGTCGGGTACGGGCAGTACCCGGTGACAGTGCTCGACCACGCCAACGGGGTGGCGACGCTGGCCAACCGCGGGGTCTACAACAAGGCCCACTTCGTGATCTCCGTGGAGAAGAAGAACCTGGTCAGCGGTGAATGGGTGACGGCCGGTGGCGAGCAGCTCAAGCCGGAGCAGCGGATCCGGCAGGAGGTGGTGGCGGACCTGACCGACGTGCTGACCCAGATCCCGGACAACATCGGCAAGGACCTCAACGGCGGGCGCCCGGTCGCCGGCAAGACCGGCACCTGGGAGCTCAACGAGTCCAGCGGCGAGAACGGCGACGCCTGGATGGTCGGGTACACCCCGCAGATCGCCGCCGCTGTCTGGGTCGGCAACGTCGGAGACCGCAAGGCGATCCGCGACAAGAACAACAACAAGATCGGTGGTAGCGGACTACCCGCCATCGTCTGGCAGCGCTTCATGAACGAGGCGCACAAGGGGATGGACGTCGAACAGTTCCCGGCTGCCCGGGAGATCGGCAGCGTCGACGCCGGCAACGGCAAGTCCCCGGCCCCGCCGCCGCCGGACCCGCAACGGCCAGGACAGGGCGGGATCTGTGACGGTCCGCTGGGCGACCTGTTCTGCCCGGGCGGCGGGAACAACAACGGCAACAACAACGGCAACAACGGTGGCAACAACGGCGACCAGGACGACGGTGCCGGTGACCCCACCGGCACTCCCGGCAACGATCCCGACCCCAACGACGGTGAAGACCAGGGTGGCGGTATCGGGTTCGACTTCGGCGGTGGTGCCGGCGGCACCACCGTGCCGCCGACGCTGCCGCCACCGACACGCTGATCGACGGACGCAGATCGCCAACTACCGCGCCGGCCGGTGACCAGGTCAACTGACCTGGTCACCGGCCGGCGCGGTACATAGGCGAACTCGACATGCCGGTGCTGGGCAGACGGAAGCCGGTCGAGTACGGCAGGATGCCTGTTCATGAGCGTGCAGCCGCCGAACGGTATCGATGGAGTTGAGCGGGCCGAGCAACCTGGACCGGCCACCGCAGCCGAGGGCGAGACGGTCGAGCGGCCGCCCGTCGACCACCCGTCGCGCGCTGACCGGTTCGTCCGCGGCCTCTCCGAGGCGATCGGTGGCCCGCTGGGCCGGCACGCCGCCGGGCAGGACCGTGCCGCCGGTCGGCCCGGCCGGTTCTGGACCGCCGCCCGGATCGTGCTCGCCCTGATCTGCCTCAGTCTCGCCGCGCACTGGGTGCAGAAGTCGCCCTGCATGGACGGTGCCTGGCAGGACAACGTCCAGTACACCCGGTTCTGCTACACCGACGTGCTCGCCCTCTACTACGCCGAAGGGCTCAACGAAGGCAAGGTCCCCTACGTCGACCACCCCGTCGAGTACCCGGTGGTGACCGGCTACTTCATGGGCGTACTCGGGCTGCCGGTGCACGCGCTCGGCGCGGACCGGCCCGAGCTCAACCAGGCGATGTGGTTCTACAACGCCAACGCCCTGGTGCTCTGCGCGCTGGGGGTGGCCGCCGTGGCGGCGATCCTCGCCCTGCGCCGCCGCCGGCCGTGGGACGCCGCGATGTTCGCCCTCGCCCCCGCGCTGGTGCTGACCGCCACCGTCAACTGGGACATGCTGCCGATCGGGTTCGCGATGTTCGGCCTGTTCGCCTGGGTGCGGCAACGCCCACTGCTCGCCGGCGTACTGCTCGGCATCGGCGGCGCCGCCAAGATGTGGCCGCTGTTCCTGCTCGGACCGATCCTCGTCCTCGGCCTGCGGTCGGCCCGGATCCGGGCCACCGCCACCGCGATCGTCGCGGCGGTCGGCACCCTGGTCGCGGTCAACCTGCCGGTCTACCTCTTCGCCCACGACGGGTGGCGGCGGTTCTTCGAACTCAACTCCGAACGGCCGATCGACTGGGGAACGCTCTGGTACATCGGGCGTTACCTGGACGGCAAGTGGGCCGGTGGTACGCCCGGCGACCAGGGCCCGTTCCAGTGGCTCAGCGACCACATCCCGACGTTGAACACCCTGTCGTACGTCCTGTTCGGTCTTGCCTGCCTCGGCATCGGCGCGTTGGGAGTGCTCGCGCCGCGCCGGCCCCGGCTGGCCGCGTTGGCCTTCCTGGTGGTCGCGGCGTTCCTCATCTTCAGCAAGGTCTGGTCACAGCAGTTCACCTTGTGGCTGTTGCCGCTGATCGTGCTGGCCCGGCCGCGCTGGGGTGCCTTCCTCGCCTGGCAGGCCGCCGAGGTCGGCTACTTCCTCGCCTTCTACGGGCAGTTGCTCGGCACCGCGACCGGCAGCCAGGTCATTCCGGAAGGGGTCTTCGTGCTGGCCGCCACGCTGCGGCTCGGCACGGTGGTGGCGCTGTGCGTGTTCGTGATCCGCGACATCCTCCACCCGGAGCGGGACGTGGTGCGCCGCAACTACTCCGACGACCCGGACGGCGGCGTCTTCGACGGCGCGCCGGACGCCGGCTGGGTGTCCGAGGTCCGCCGCTGGTTCAACGACGAACGCGAACCCCGGCCGGCAGCCGGAGGATCACAGTCGGTAGACGACGGTGTCGCCGATGTCGACCCGGTCGATGCCGAGCCCGTCAACCGGTAGGTCGACGGTGGTCTGCCACGGCGTACCGGGCACCTGGTCACGCCGGAGCACCACGGTGCGTACGCCCAGCTCCCGCAGGTACCCGATGCTGGACTGGTCGGGGAACGTCCGGGTGATCTCCCGTACCTCGGCCAACTGGTCCGGGGTGAAGCCGCTGCCGCCGTTCACCACCGGCTGGAACCGGGTCGTCGACCAGAGCATCACGTGCTGGTCGAGATTCTGGCTGCTGGGCAGCACCAGGATCGGGCCGTCGTCGACCCGCATGATCTGCGGCTGCTCGGGCACCTCCGGATGCGGGGTGACGTTCAACCCCTCCACCAGGACCAGCAGCAGGGGCAGCAGGGTGGCCAGCCGCAGCAGCGCACCGGGCCGTTCGGTGACCCGCTGCCGGGCGATGTCGTCCACCCGGCGGACGAACGCCGCCACCGCGCCGGCGGCGAGGATCGCCAGCAGCAGCGTGGTCCACAGCATCATCCGGCCCGGTGTGCGGATCCCGTCCCAGCCGGGTACGTACTCGAAGAGCAGACCGTAGCTGTAGGTGCCGTCGAAGAAGCTGCTGCCCATCGCCAGGATCCCGGTGAGCAGTACCCCGGCGAGCAGCAACAACCGTTGCCGCCACGTCCAGATGGACAGCACCAGCCCGGCGAGCGCCAGCGCGTACAGCACGAAGCCGGGCAGCAGGGTCATCTCCGGATGCCAGGGCAGTGCCGCGCGGGCGTCGGCGTGCCGGTCGCCCCAGATCAGCGACTCCGCCGGCGCGGTGAAGAACCCGGACAGCGGCGGCGAGTACGCGGCCAGGTCGTCCATGGTCCGGGCGGCGTTCGGATGCAGTTCGGCGACCCGGAAGTACGGGATCGCCAGCAGCACCCCGACGGCGGTGAACAGCGCGCCGCCGGCCAGGTCGGTGAGCAGCAGTACGGCTCCGAACGGCTTTCGCTGCGGCCAGAACCAGGTGCGCCGGACCAGGTACATGGCCAGCGAGACCAGGCAGATGACCGCCAGGATATAGATGAACGGCAGACCGATACCGAATCCGAGGCTGACCTGCCATGCCGCGGTCAGCCAGCCGGCCAACGCCCAGGTGACACTGCGCCGCTGCGGTCGGTAGCCGTACCGCAGTGACCAGCCGTGCCCCCGGGCCAGCATGGCCAGCGCCAACGGGATACCGCCGTTGGAGACGATGTGCAGGTGCCCGGCCTGGGACAGTAACCACGGCGCGTACGCGTAGCCGGCCGCACCGACGGCCGCCGCGGTCCGCCCGGTGCCGAGCTGTCGGATCAGCGCGTACGCGCCGAGCGCAGCCAGCGCGTGGGCCAGCACGAAAATGATGTTGTAGCGCAGGACCGCCGCCACCGGTCCGTCGCCGATCATGCCGGCGGGCGCGTAGCCGAGCAGGGTGTCGGAGAAGGCGAAGCTCCACGACTGCGGGTAGAAGGTGTTCGCCTGCCACAGCTGGGTGGGGTCGGTCAGCAGGATGTGCCCGGACCAGGCCATCTGCCAGGCCTGCAAGGTCGGATCCCAGGTGTCCTGCGGGATCGTGTAGAGCGGGTAGCGCAGCGTGGGCCAGGTCATCGCCACCGCGACGACGAGCGCCACGACGGTGGCCAGGCTCCATTCGTGGATCAGCACCCGGACGACGGCCCGGCGGGCCCGTACCAGCCGACCCGGCCGGCCTTTCGGCGCGGGACCGAACGCGGTAAACGGGTCGTCGGTCGGCTCGGTTTTGGTCTCTGCCGGGTCGTCGGTCGCGACCGGCTCGGCCGCCGGCCGGCCCACCGTCGTCTCGTCGAGCTGTTGTTCGGTGCCGTTGATCGATGCCGGGTCGGGGCGGACCGGGTCGGCCGTGCTGGCCCGGTCGCCGTCGGCGGCTGCCCGCTTGCCGGTCATCGGGCCCGATCCTGCTGCCCCAGCCGATCTCGCAGGAAGGCGATGTCCGCCGCCTGGCCGTCGGTGCCACCCGGAGTCTCGACGATGACCGGCGCGTCGGCGGATCGGATCACGGCGACGATCAGTTCCGGGTCGATCATGCCGGCCTGGAGGTTCTCGTGGCGGTCCCGGCTGCTGTCGAAGGCGTCCTTGGACCCGTTGGCGTGGATCAGGTCGATCCGGCCGGTGATCGCCTTGACTCGGTCGACGATGCCAAGCAGGTCCTCACCTGCAGCGTGGGCGTGGCAGGTGTCGAGGCAGAAACCCGGCCCGAACTCGCCGATCGTGTCCCATAGTCGGGCCAGCGCGTCGAACCGTCGAGCGCAGGCGTTCTCGCCGCCTGCGGTGTTCTCGATCAGCACCGGCACCGGAAAACCGCCCTGGTCCCGCGCATAGGCGAAGGTCTTGCGCCAGTTGTCGAAACCCACCGCCGCGTCGTCGCCCCGGCTGACGTGGCCGCCGTGCACGATCAGACCCTTCGCCCCCACCTGACGGGCGCCGGTGGCGTGGCTCAGTAGGAGCTTGCGACTCGGGATCCGGATCCGATTGTTCGAGGTGGCGACGTTGATCACGTACGGAGCGTGCACATACCGGTCGACGTCCGAGTTGGCCAGCCGATCCGCGTCGGGGCGCGGCTGCGGGGCCTGCCAGCCCTGCGGGTCGGACAGAAAGAACTGGACCGCGTCTGCCCGGCGGTCGGCGGCTGCGGCGAGCGGGTCGCTGGGGTCGACGTGGGCTCCGATACGCATGGGGCCGAGCCTACGTGGCAAGCCCGACGATCCGGGCACCGGCGGTTCGTACCGACAGCCGGTCCGTACCTGTCGGCGAGGGCCGGCCGTCCGGCGAGCCGGTCGCGTCACCGCCGCCGACCGCGGTCGTTGCTCCGGGTAGAGAACCGGCCCGGTGTCTCCGCCGGTCGGCGCCGGCACCGACGTCTTCGTGCTGGGACCGGCGCCACCGTTCGTGCTGGGAGAGGACGTGCCGATAGAACTGTCGCTCGCGGACGGCGTGGCGGCCTCCTGGCTCGCCGGTCTGACCGGACAAGATCATCCAATCGGACTATTAGCGCTCCTTGCACTAATTGCCGTGATTGGCGTGTCTGTAGCGGCAATAAGGGTTATAGTTGTGCAACACGGGCAGAAGTTCAAACACCTGCCCTGACCAGCGCACAACTGCACAGGCTCCGCGGGGCGCCCCACGTCCAACCTCGTCGGTGTGGTCGTTCCTCCCCAGGTCCCACCCAAAGAATGCGGACAGGGGGCGCCCCGCGGCTCATGCGCCCAGCCGGCTATTCTTGACCGGTTGCGCCGACGTCAGTTGCCTGACTGGTCGTCGGCGTCACGACGCTGGACCTCCTGCCACGGAAGGACCGTGGCCGTCAGCCCACAGGAGGTGAGTACGTCTTGCGTCATTACGAGATCATGGTCATCCTCGACTCCAGCCTTGAGGAGCGCACGGTCGCGCCCTCGCTCGACACGTACCTCAACGTGATCCGCACTGCCGGAGGCTCGGTCGAAAAGCTCGACGTCTGGGGCCGCCGTCGCCTCTCCTTCGAGATCAACAAGAAGGCGGAAGGCATCTACGCGGTCATCGATCTGCAGGCCACCCCGGATGCTGTCGCCGAGCTGGACCGCCAGCTGCGACTCAACGAGTCGGTGCTGCGTACCAAGGTCATTCGGCCGGAGACGCGCTGACCGCGTCCCACCGGTCCGCCCGACAGCACACGTCGGTCCTGTCACACGGCTCTGGCAGCCTGGTGACGAGGACATCGACCGAGTGCGCGAGGAGATGGTCATGGCAGGAGATACCACCATCACGGTCATCGGCAACCTGACCGATGACCCTGAGTTGCGCTTTACCCCGTCGGGAGCAGCGGTTGCCAAGTTCCGGGTGGCCTCGACCCCCCGGTTCATGGACCGAGCCTCCGGCGAGTGGAAGGACGGCGAGCCGCTCTTCCTGTCCTGCACGGTGTGGCGCCAGGCGGCGGAGCACGTCGCCGAGTCGCTCCAGCGGGGTGCCCGGGTGATCGTCTCGGGTCGGCTACGGCAGCGGTCGTACGAGACCCGTGAGGGCGAGAAGCGGACTGTCATCGAGTTGGAGGTCGACGAGATCGGCCCGTCGCTGCGGTACGCCACGGCGAAGGTGCAGAAGATGTCCCGATCCGGCTCCGGCGGCGGCGGCTTCGGCGGCTCCGGTGGCGGTGGCAACCAGGGCGGCGGCTTCGACGACCCATGGGCCACGGCCGCGCCGGCCGCGCCGGCCGCCTCGTCCGCCCGTTCGGGCGGCGGGAACTTCGACGAGGAACCTCCATTCTGATATGGCTTCCAACGCCCGCGATCGCAAACCAGGAGCACGAGCAATGGCCAAGGCTGCGGCACTTCGCAAGCCGAAGAAGAAGGTGAACCCGCTCGACAAGGACGGGATCACCTACATCGACTACAAGGACACCGCGCTGCTGCGCAAGTTCATCTCCGACCGGGGCAAGATCCGCGCCCGCCGGGTGACCGGGGTGACCTCCCAGCAGCAGCGGCAGATCGCCCGTGCGGTCAAGAACGCCCGTGAGATGGCGCTCCTGCCGTACACCACCACGGCCCGCTGAGCGGAGGCACCGATATGAAGATCATCCTCACGCAGGAGGTGTCTGGGCTCGGTTCCCCCGGGGACATCGTCGAGGTGAAGGACGGCTACGGCCGGAACTACCTGCTGCCCCAAGGGTTCGCGATCTCCTGGACCAAGGGCGCCGAGAAGCAGGTCACCTCGATCAAGCGGGCCCGCTCCGCCCGGGAGATCCGCGACCTCGGGCACGCCAACGAGGTCAAGGGTCAGCTGGAGAGCCTGAAGGTCACCCTGACCGCCCGGGCTGGCGACGGCGGTCGACTGTTCGGCTCGGTCACCCCGGCCGAGGTCGTCGACGCCGTCCGTACCGCCGGTGGTCCGGCGCTGGACCGGCGGCGGCTGGAGCTGCCCGGCCACATCAAGTCGGTCGGCACCTACCCGGTGAAGATCAAGCTGCACCCGGACGTCACCGCCAAGTTCGACCTCAGCGTGCTGCAGGCCAGGTAGCTCCGGCCGGCACAGCGAGCGAGACATCCGGTTCAGGGGCCACACCATCTGATGTGGCCCCTGAACCATGTCAGCGTAGGGTGCTGGAGACGACGACCGGATCCCCGGACCCGAGGTAGAAGATGCCCGGGTAGCCGGCGGTGGCGAAACCGTGACTAGTGTTGCGGTGCAGCACCGAATCGGTCAGTTCGAGCGTGCCGGACCGGTCGTTGCTGACGAAGAAGATGGCCCCGCCACCTTCCCGCGCCTCATTGTCGGCGATGACGGTGCCGGCGATCGAGACGGTGAACCGATTGCCGTCGGCGTAGATCGCTCCGCCACTACCGCCGCCCGGGGTGCCGGGCTTGGCCGGATTCGCACCGTTGCCGGTCGCCGAGTTGTGCGTCAGTACGCTGTTCAGCACGATCCACGAGACACCGATGCTGCTCAACGCCCCGCCGTTGGCGCACACCCCGCCGTCGCCGGGCGCCCCGCCGAAGGTGCTCTGCACCACGTACACCGGCTGGTCCTGCCACTGGTCCAGCACCCGGATCGCCGCGCCGCCGAGGTCCGGGCCGGTCGGTTCGCACCGGTTGCCGACGAACCGGGAGTTGACCACCCGGAACTGGCCGCCCCGGACGAAGATCGCGCCACCGCCACCACCGTCGACCTGCTCACCGGTGGAATCGCCGTCGGCGAAGGTCACGTTCTGCACGACCAGTTCCGGATGGTCCTGATCGTTGCAGTGCGAGGTCGTCCAGCCCTGCGCCTCGTCGCAGGTGTTCATGTACAGGATTCGTCGTTGCCCGCCGCCGCTGAGGGTGACCAGCCCGCCGCCGTCCAGCACCACCTGCCGACTGGCGGCGTTGCGGACCTTCGCTGTCCGGTCCATCGTGATCACCACCGGTTCCGGCCCGCAGGCGAAGGTGATGATCCCGCCGGCCGCGACCGCCGCGACGACCGCCTGGGAGGTGCAACTGGTCGGCGTACCGTCGCCGATCGTGCGGGTCGGCCGGCTGGTGTCCACCGCGCGGGCCCGCGCCGGCACCTGAGCTCGCCCGTCGGGGTTGCCGGCGGCCGGTCCGGCCGCCGTTGTCCGCTCGGGAGCCTCCGACGGCACCGGGGCCGCGCCCAGCCCGGCCGCGCCGGACGGTGGTGGTGTGCCATCCGGCGGGACAGTGGCCGGCGCGGTGGTAGCGGACGACGTCCCGGGCTGTGCCCCGCTGGCAGGCGGACCGTCGCCGACCGCAGAGCCGTCGCCGGCCGCGCCGCAACCGGTCACCAGTACGGTCACCAGTACGGCGAGCGGCGGCCCGGTAACGGTCAGGTTGATCCTCCGGATGCGGCTGAACACCGGTCGATCCTAGGAGCACGGCACCCGCGACGAACAGCGCGAACAGTCGGGGATCCGGGGCCCGCCCGGTAGATCCGGTGTCAGCCGATCGGCTGGCCGGTGATCGCGCTGGCGAGCACGGTCGACATGCCGCCGCCGATCACCGCCGACGCCAGGCCGACACTCGATGCGCGCCACGTGCCGCTGACCCACCTGATCGACACCGCCAGGACCAGCGAGATCATCAGCGCGTACGCGAAATCCGGCGCGGCGGCCAGCAGCGAGTTGATCGCCTGCGCCCGAGCGGAGAGGCAGTCGCCGTCCACCCCGAGCACGCAGTCGGTGGTCGCCGGGGTGCCGTCCAGGGTGAGGCTCCAGATCAGAAACGCCACCACCGGCAGGGCGTACCAGGCAGCCGTGTACAGCAGTGAGGACAAATAGCCGCCCTGATCAGCGTCGATCAGCTCATCGTCGATCCGGTACGTCAGCCGACGCTGCGACGGCGGCTCGTACCTCGGCCGTGGTCGTTGCTCGGGCAGCACCCGGGAGCGGGGCGCGCTCGGCAGGGCGATCGGTGACCGGGGTGCCGAAGCCGGCGTCTCCACCCACCTGGGGTCGTCTGCGGCCAGCCGGGTCCCCGACCAGAAGGTGCCTTCCCGGCCCGGCTCGACCTGCGGCCACGGATCGACCGGCGGAAGGACGTCGTCGACGTCGCCGACCTCGGCCGCGCGTCTCTTGCGCGCCCCGGTGCGGCTACCGGCCGGCCAACTCTCCGGGCCGTCGCCCCGGTGCCACTGATCGGTCTGGTCGCCGATTTCGCGCCAGCTGTCGACCGGCTCCGGGCGGTACGCCCCGCGGCTCAGCTCCTCAGCCCGGCGGGTGGGCGGCTGTGCCGGGCCCGCGCCGATCGCCCGCGGCGAGGACGCGGTACGCGGCCAGGTGCCGGTCTCGTCGGTGAACTCCCGCCGGGGCGGTTCGATCTCGCGACGGGCCGGCCGGTCCCATCGCCCGGCCTGGTCCGCCTCCCGTGGCCACCCGCCGGCGCGTTCGGTGCCCCGGGACCATTCGCTGGTGTAGTCGGCCCCCCGGGACCATTCGCTGGTGTGGTCCGTCGCGCTGGACCATCCGCTGGTGGGGTCGGAACGCCTCGACCACTCGCCGGTGTGGTCCGATCCACCGGACCACCCGCTGGCGGGCTCGTCGTCGCGTAGCCACTGCGCCGCGTGATCGTCGTCGAGGCGACGCCGGATGTCGGCGCGGCCGCGCCGTCGGCGACCGGGACGGTCAGCGTCGGACGGCTGGCCGGTACGACGGGACGACCGACGACTGCGGCCGCCGTACCCCTCCAGGTCACCGGGGTCAGCTGGATCATCGGGCGGCGCCGACCACCGGGCCGGCGCGGTCGACCAGGTCGCGGGTGGCGCAGTGGCTGGACCGTCCGGGTCGAGCGGCCCGGCGCCCGACACCGGCCCGGAACGGCTATCGGGCGGTTCGCGCCGCCAGCCCGTCGGATCACCGGATACCGGGCTGCCGGAGATCGGGTTCCCGGAGATCGGGCTGCCGGAGATCGGGTCCTCGGCCGCGCGGCGCCGGCCCGGTGTCCGCCGGGGCCGGTCCCAGTCGGGGGCGTCCATCCCGGGACCGGCCGCTGGTAGTGCCGGACGGCCACGGGACCGGCGGCTCCGTACCGGCTGCTCGGGAATCTGCCACGATTCGTCGCGGTGCCGCCCGGCCCGGCCAGCTGGCGGATCCCGGTGCACCGGCTCACCTGCCGGCGGGGTCGGGCCGGCGGGCAGCGCCCACCGGTCCGTCGCCGGGCTGCTCCGGTCGGCCTGGTGCCGCGCACCGTCGCGTTGGTCCTCGTAGCGGACGCGTTGGTCCTCGTAGCGGCGCCGGCCGCGTGGCGCCTCGTCATCCTCGGCGGGGTCGTAGTGCCTCGAACGACGAGAGCGTGGTGCCGGGTCGGCATCGGTGTCGTCGGGCCACCGGGCAGCCGACCGCCGCTCGCGTGGAGGGCGGTCGCCGTACTCCCAGTCCCGGTAGTCCACCGCCGGAGCCTCGCCCCTTCGCTATCGAGCCGTGATCGGCTGGGCCGGCGAATCAGTTCCCGCCCGATAGTAGCCGGTAGCCCGGTGGGCAGCCCGGTGAAGATTTTTGTCCACCGGCTGTGGATTGCATAGTCCCAGCTCAGCAGGTGTCTCTCCGGGTTTACGGCGAGTTTTCCACAGGCTGTGCACAAGGTTGTGCACAGCCTGCGCCATCCTGTCCACAGCTTGTCCAGAGGTTCATCCACCGCCGTGTTTGGGCCTGCCGCCGCAAGTCCGTATCGTTTCCCGGAGCCCTCCCACGCCGATGCGACGCCCCCCGGTCGCCCGGTCCCTGGTGGGCCCGACCGCAGGTCGTCGACGACGCACGAGCAGACGATGTCGTACCCGCGCAGTTGACTCGCGGCAGTGATGTAGTGAAGGGGGGGCGCCCGGATGTCCATCACGGACGACCTGCAGACCGAGCCCCGGCCACCGGCCCGCCCGTCCGGCCCGCCCGGCCCGCCGGCCAAGCCACCCGGTCCACCCACCGGCGGTGAGCCCTTCGACCGTACGCCCCCCCAGGACGTCGCCGCCGAACAGTGCGTCCTCGGCGGAATGCTGCTCTCCAAGGACGCCATCGCCGACGTCGTGGAGATCCTCAAGCCGCACGACTTCTACCGCCCGATCCACGCCACGGTCTTCGACGCGGTGCTGGACCTGTACGGGCGAGGCGAGCCGGCGGACGCGATCACCGTCTCCGCTGCGCTCGCCAACTCGGGTGACCTCGGCCGGATCGGCGGCGCGCCGTACCTGCACACCCTGATCGCGAGCGTGCCCACCGCGGCCAATGCCTCCTACTACGCCAGGATCGTCGCCGAGCGCGCGGTGCTGCGCCGCATCGTCGAGGCCGGCACCAAGATCGTGCAGCTCGGGTACGGCTCGGCCGCCGGTGGCGGCCGGGACATCGACGACGTCGTCGACCTCGCTCAGCAGGCGGTCTACGACGTCACGGAACGGCGGGTCAGCGAGGACTTCGCGATCCTGGCCGACATGCTGCAGCCGACCCTCGACGAGATCGAGGCGGTCGGTGCCCAGGCCGGCATGATGACCGGGGTGCCCACCGGGTTCACCGACCTGGACCGGTTGCTCAACGGGCTGCACCCCGGGCAGTTGATCATCGTCGCCGGCCGGCCCGGCCTCGGCAAGGCGCTGGCGCTGGACACCCCGCTGCCCACCCCGACCGGCTGGACCACCATGGGTGAGGTCGCGGTCGGTGACCGACTACTCGACGCCGCCGGTCGACCCACCACGGTCGTCGGCACCTCTGCGGTCCTGCTCGGCGGACGGTCCTACCAGGTCGAGTTCTCCGACGGCTCGGCCATTGTCGCCGACGGCGACCACCTCTGGCAGGTGACGCACCGGCCTGCCGTGCCGGTACCGGCCGCTGCAGCGCTTGCCGCTGTCGCCCCGGCACCGGTCTCGGCCGCCCCGGCACCGGCCGGCCGGTCCGGGCCACGACCGGCCCAGTCCGCATTTGCACGGTCCACCCAGGTACTGACCACCGAAGAGATTCTGGACCTGCTCGACCGGTCACCGGCGGAGCACCCCGACGTCACCGTCACGAACTGCCGTGCCTTGGCGCTGCCCGACCGCGACGACCTGCCGGTGCCGCCGTACCAGTTGGGGGTCGATCTTGCCGGTGGTGACCCGGCCGCCGACCACCGCCAAATCGACCGGCGGATCCCGGACGCGTACCTGCGGAGTTCCGAGCGGCAGCGGCGGGCGCTGCTGACCGGTCTGTTGGACACCGCCGGCACCCGCAACCCGGGCGGGCTGGACGAGTACCGGACCACTTCGCGTCTGATGGTCGAGACGGTACGCGAGTTGGTGGCCAGCCTCGGTCTGCACTGCACGGTGTCGGCGGCCACCGTGCAGGGCCGGATGACCTCGCCATCCACCGTCTATACGGTGACCATCCACACCCACGACGACCAGCGGCGACGGGTTACCTCGGTCCGACCGGTCCGAAGCGTGCCGGTGCGCTGCGTCACCGTGGACAACCCTGACCATCTTTATCTCGCCGGCCGGACGATGATCCCGACGCACAACTCGACCGCGTCGATGGACTTCGCCCGCAACGCGGCGATCCGGGCCGGCCACGCCAGCGCGATCTTTTCGCTGGAGATGAGCAAGGTGGAGATCGTCATGCGGCTGCTCTCCGCCGAGGCGAAGGTGCCGTTGCATGTCCTGCGCTCCGGCCAGCTCTCCGACGACGACTGGACGAAGCTGGCCCGGCGGATGGGCGAGATCAGTGAGGCGCCGCTCTTCGTCGACGACACGCCCAACATGAACCTGATGGAGATCAGGGCCAAGGCGCGGCGGCTTCGGCAGCGGCACGACCTGAAAATGATCGTCGTCGACTACCTGCAGCTGATGACCTCACCGAAACGCACCGAGAGCCGTCAGCAGGAGGTCGCGGACCTGTCCCGTGGGCTCAAGCTGCTGGCCAAGGAGGTCGAGTGCCCGGTGATCGCGGTCAGCCAGCTGAACCGTGGCCCTGAGCAGCGTACCGACAAGCGGCCACAACTGTCCGATTTGCGCGAATCGGGGTCAATCGAACAGGACGCGGACGTGGTGATCCTGTTGCACCGAGATGACTACTACGACAAGGAGTCGCCTCGGGCGGGCGAGGCGGACTTCATCGTCGCCAAGCACCGTAACGGGCCGACCGACACGGTGACCGTCGCCGCGCAGCTGCACCTCTCCCGGTTCGTCGACATGGCGATCTGAGCCACCATGCCGGGACGGCCCCCCGCTCCCGGCATGGTGGCGGCCCGGACCAGCGCAGAGTTCCGGACCGCCGGGGGAACAGGCTCAGTCGAAGAGCTGGTTGAGGAAGCTCTTCTGCCGCTTGTGCCGGTAGTGCCCGTGGTAGCCGTGGTGCCCGTAGGCGGGAGCCGGCGGGTAGGCCGCCGGGGCCGGCGGCGGGTAGCCGGGCTGGTGGTGCGTCGGCTGGGGCGGCGGAGGCGGCGGATATCCGCCGGCCGGACTTGGTGCCGGGCGGGGCGGTTGACCCGGCTGCTGGCCGCCGGCACCACCGTTCCAGGCTGCCTCAGCGTCCAGCAGTCGCTCCAGCTCGCCCCGGTCCAGGAAAATGCCGCGACACTCGGTGCACTGGTCGACGGTGATCCCACTGCGCTCGTACTGCCGCATGGCGCCGTGACACTTGGGACAGTTCATCTGCATGACTCGACGGTACCGGCTCCGATCCTCACCTGCCGACTGGCAACGCGGCGACCTCGTCGTCGGACACCTGGTGGAAATCCTGGTAGTAACGGCCGACGGCGCGGAAGTCCGCTGGCCGCAGCGGGCAGACGACCTCGTCGACCACGTCTTGGAGCGTGGCGATCGCCTCGGCCGAGCCGACCGGCACCGCCAGCACCACTCGGTCCGCACCGAGGCTTCGACTCACCGCGACCGCCGCCCGGGCCGACGCACCGGTGGCCAGCCCGTCGTCGACCAGGACGGCGGTCCGGCCGCGTAGGTCCAGCGGCGGCCGGTCGCCCCGGAACAGCCGCTCGCGGCGGCGCAACTCGGTGGTCTCCTCGGTGGTGATCTGGGTGATCTGTCCCGGGTCGAGCTGGTCGGCGATCTCCCGGTTCAGCACCCGCACTCCGCCCGGCCCGATCGCGCCGAAGGCGACCTCGGACGCCGACGGCAGGCCGAGTTTGCGGATGACCAGCACGTCGTACGCCACGTCGAGCTGGTCGGCGACCACCGCCGCAACCGGCGCCCCGCCCCGCAACAGTCCGAGGACGACGACGTCCGGTCGCCCCCGCAGCTGCGCCAACTGCCCGGCCAACTGCTCCCCGGCGTCGTGGCGGTCCCGGTATCCCATCTCCATGTCCTCAAGGTGTACGCCGTTTCCCGTCCGTCCGCCGCGCGGTCGGGCGGATTCCACACCGACGGTCGCGGTCACCCTGCCAGGACGTCGCCGGCCAGGCGGCCGACCAGCAGCGCGGCGAATCCGGCCAGCAAGGTGCCGGTGGCGTAGCCGGCGGCCGTCCAGCGATCGCGTGTGGAGCCGCCGGCCAACTGGACCACCTCGTAGGCGAACGTCGAGTACGTGGTCAGCGCGCCGCAGAGGCCGGTGGCGAGCAGCCGGGCCAGCCAGCCGGCACCGGCCAGTCCGGCACCGGCGAGCAGGCCGATCAGCGCGGCCCCGGCCAGGTTGACCAGGAAGGTGCCCCAGAAGCTGGGCCGACCGAGCCCCACCACGACCCGGTCGGTGAGGTAGCGAACCAGCGCGCCGACCGCCCCGCCGCACATCACCAGGAGCAGACTCATCCCGTACCTCCCGGATGGTCGGGGCGGGTCACCGGACCCGCCGCGCGATCCGGTCGGCGAGCGGCCGGGCCGCCGCGCCGCCGAGCCAGACCGCGACCAGCGCGCCCGCCAGGGTGCCGAGCGCGTAGCCTGCGGCCAGCCCGGGCCGTCCGGCGGCGAGCAGGTCGGCGACCTCCAGGGTCTGGACCGAGAAGGTGGTGAAGCCGCCGAGTACGCCGGCACCGAGGAACGGCCGGAGCAGCCGGTTCGGCCGTGGCACGGCGGTGACCAACCGCATCAGGACACCGATCAACGCGCATCCGACGAGGTTGGTGACCAGGGTCGGCCAGGGCAGTCCACCTTCGGCCGGGCCCGGCCAGCCGGCGGCGATGCCGTAGCGGGCGGCCGCCCCGGCCGCGCCGCCGACAGCTACCACGGCGAGGACCGCCGGTGCCGCCGACCCTCGGGGCATCACCGGTCGGGCCGGTACACCGGCACTGGCTCGTCGCGGTCCGGCGCGACCGCCTGCGCCTCGGTGACCCGGAGCACGGGGACCCAGCTGAACAGGGCGACCGGGTAGAGCAGGTAGCCGAACCGGGTCGACGGCAGCAGCAGCGTCGCGGCCAGCAGGCCGAGGCCGCAGATCAGCGCCGCCGTGGCGGCGGTCCGTGGCGGCCGGCGGACCAGCCGTACCGCGATGGCGAACCCGGCGAGCAGCAGCAACCCGCCAGCGACGATCCGCCCGCCGGGCATCCAGGTGGCGATCAGCATGCCGGGCAGCGGCGAGGCGGCCGGGCTGGCCACCATGCCGGCACCGAGTGGGAAGCCCAGCACGTTGTGGATCAGCGCGGCGTGGTCGACCACCGCCACCGGCAGCAGGGCGAGCAGCGGCAGGGTGATCCCGCCGGCCGCGACCCGACCCGCGGCCCGTCGACCACGGGTGGCGGCGTGGCAGAGCAGCACCAGCAGGATCGGCCAGGCGAACAGCTTGAGCGCGGCGGCCGCGCCGATGGCCGTCCCGGCGGCCGCGTACCGGCCGCCGGCGCAGAGCACCAGGGCGAGCAGGGCGAGGGCCAACACCGGCAGGTCGTCGCCGCCGGTGCTCATGGCCAGCGCGGCGATCGGCAGTACGGTGCTGAGCTGAGCGGCGCGCACGAGTACCCGATCGCCGGCTGGGCCGGCCCGGCGCCGCGCCAGGGTGAGGGCAGCGGCCAGGGCGGCGAGGGTGGCGACGGCGAACCAGACCCGGGCGTCGGTCCACCAACCGGTGCCGGCCAGCGCCCGGGGCAGCCCGAAGATCGCCATCCCGGGCTGGTACGGCAGGTAGCCGAGCAGCCGTTCGTCCGCCGGTAGCGCCGCGATCTGTTGTTCGGACAGGTACGGGCTGCCGTCGGCGAGTAGCCGGGAGGCACCGCCGTCGTCAACCACGACTACCTCTTCCTGGGCCCGGTCGGTGCGCCCATCGGCCCGCTGCTCGGCCTGCCGGACCAGAGGCACCGCGACCACCGCCGCCCAGGTGACTCCGGTCAGCCACGCGCGGGCGGTGCCGCCGGTCAGCCGCTGGTGGGCCGTGGTGCGCCGGACGACGAGTTGGCCGACCACGACGAGGGCGGCGGCCGCGTACCCGACGACCGCGACGGCTCCCCAGGCTCGGTGCGGGGCGAGCGTGGAGGCGACCGCGGTGGCCGCCGCGAAGACTGCGGAGAGCAGATAGAGGGTCAGGTCGCCGACGAGGCCGTCGGCGCCCCGGTCCAGTTGTGCCCAGCGGCGGGCGGCGACGGCCCGCCACCGCCGGGCCGGGTCAGCCGGGCGGCGCTGGTGTGCTGCGGGTCCGGCCGCCGTGACGGTCACGCCGGCAAGTCTGACAGAACGGTCAGGCTGGCAGGTGCGGTACCTTCTCGTTCCGGTGCCGTTGGCCGGCCCGGCGGGTCTGGTCGATCCGGACCACGGCGCCTTCGTCGTGCAGTGGACTGGCCAGGCTGCCGGGGCGGCCGCCGGATCCGCACTGCAGCGCGGTGAGCAGCCGGTGGGCCGGCATCGGCCGGGCGAACAGGTGTCCCTGACCGGCGGTGCAGCCGATCGTCCACAGCGTGCGGCGCTGTGGCTCGCTCTCCACGCCCTCGGCGACGACGGACAGGCCGAGGCTGCGGCCGAGGTCGACGGTCGACCGGATGACGGCGACCGCCTCGGAGGAGGCCTCCATGCTCATCACGAACGACCGCGCGATCTTGAGCTCGTGCACCGGGACCCGGGACAGCATGGACAGCGACGAGTAGCCGGTGCCGAACTCGTCCAGGGCGAGCCGTACCCCGGCGTCGCGGAGTTGGCCGAGCACCTGGTCGACCACTTCGAGCTGGCTGAGGGTGAGGGTCTCGGTCAGCTCCAGGATGAGCCGGTCGGGCGGGACGTCGTGGGCCTGCAACCGGGCCAGTACGGCACCGGGGAACCGCCGGTCGAGCAGGCTGCGCGGGGACAGGTTGACCGCGACCGGCAGCGCGAAGCCGGCTTCGTGCCAGGTGGCGGCGGCGATCAGGGACTGTTCCAGGACCGCGTCGGCGAACGCGGGGAGCAGACCGGAGCGTTCGACGGTCTCCAGGAAGCGCTTCGGGTCGAGACGTCCCCGGTCGGGGTGCTGCCAGCGGGCGAGCGCCTCGGCGGCGATCACCTCCCCGGTGCCGAGATCGACGATCGGTTGGAAGTCGACGTTGAACTCGTGCTGGGCGACCGCCCGACGCAGGTCCCCGCCGAGCGCCAGCCGGCCGACGTCGGCGGTGTCCCGGCTGCGGGCGTAGACGGCGGTCCGGCCGCCGGATCGCTTCGCCTGGTACATCGCCACGTCGGCGCGGCGCAGCAGTTCGGCCATTCCGCCGCTGCCCGGTGCGACGGCGATGCCGCCGCTGGCCTCGACGTTTATCCGCATGCCGTCGAGTTCCATCGGTTCGCAGATCGCGGCGAGTAGCGCGTCCGCGCGGTGCGCGGCGATCGCGGGAGCCGGCAGCGTGGTCAGCAGTACGGCGAACTCGTCGCCGCCGAGCCGGGCCACCAGGCCACCGGGCTGCACGTTCACGGACAGTCGCCGGGCGACCTGGATCAGCACCTTGTCGCCGGCGCCGTGGCCGAGTGTGTCGTTGATCTCCTTGAAGTGGTTGAGGTCGACGAGGAGCAGCGCGGTGATCCCGCTGGTGCGCCGTCGGCCGAGCAGTTCGGAGCCGTGCTCCATCAGCCGGCGTCGGTTCGCCAGCCCGGTGAGTTCGTCCTGCGCGGCCTCCCGGGCGTGCCGTTCGGCGACCTGGTTCAGCTGCCGGTAGAGCGAGGCGTTGCGGACCGCCGTGCACAGTGCGGACGCGAAGGTACGCAGCGTGTAGTGCTCCCGGTCGGAGAATTTGACCGGGCCGGTCAGGCAGAGCCGCAGGGTGCCGACGCTGAGGGTGCTGCCCGGACCGGCGAGCGGCACGGCGATCACGGTCCGCATGTGCGGGGTGGGTGCGCTGCCGGTGGGGCCGTCGTACTGCACGCCGTCGCTGTTGCCCTGGACCAGCCGGGCGGGTTCGTTGAGTTCGACCTCGACCCGGTCGGTGGAGAACAGGTCGGCGGCCTGTACCACCGCGATGGACAGCACGGCGTCGAGATCGACGACGTTGAGCGCGTCGGTGGCCCGGGCGAGCCGCTGCCAGGCCTGCTGGTCGTCGCGGGCCCTGGCATGTCCGGCGTAGGCCAGGTGGATGCAGAGCACCACCGGTGGGATCGTCACCAGCAGCCACTGGTCCGCCTTGAGGATCAGCAGGATGGCGACGATCAGCGGGAACCGGATCACCGCGCTGGAGATCCTGAGTCCGAGGTTGTGCCGGAAGATGGCACAGAGCCCGGTTCCGGTGTCGCGGGCGATGACCGGGATGGTGAGCACCTCGTCGAGCACGACCGCCACGACATAGGCGGTGACGAGTGGCCCGAAGAACGCCACGCTGTAGATCGCCAGCTCGGGATCCCAGTTCAGCGTGTGCAGGACGGCGCCAGCGGCGGAGGCGACGAGCATGTTCTTCGCGATGGCGAAGGTCGCCTTTATCCGGGCGATCCGTTGCACGATCATCGCGAGGCCGACACCTAGGCCGGTGCAGAGCACCACCAGGGTGGCGGGTGCCACCGCGAGTCCGACCAGGATGGCGACTTCGCTCCAAGCGATGGCGTGGGCTGTCGATCGGATCCGGACGCGCCATTTGACGGTGACCCCGACTGCGGCGAGGAAGACCAAGGCGGCGACGAGCGCCAATTCGTCGGGGGTGGTGACCAGCGACCCGGCGACGAGGTAGAGCGACGCGACACCGACGGCTACCGCACAAACGGCGACGAGACCGACGAGCAGCACCAGCTGCCGATCGGTCTCGTTGTCGCGTCGAACCGTGCGGGTCACACCCGTTCCTGATCTTGTTGCGCTGCGTGGCCCGCAGAACTACTGCTCGTCATCGGTAGACGACAGTATCAGTACCATTCGTTGCTGCGCATGGTCTTCCCCTCCACTCGATTGGGCAGTTGGTGCTGCCGGCTTCTTGCTGACAGGAGAACCATAGAGTTGCGATATGCCACTTGCATACGGATAAATGTCCATATGTGCATGATTAGTGAAGATGGCGGCGGTTTGTCACCGTTGGTTATTGATCGCCGACGGAATGCACTCGAACAGGTTCGCTCATAACCTTATGGATTCCTTAGGCATGCACGATTTGCGGGCTGTAGTAGGTTTCCGCGAAGGTAATCCGGGAAGTGGGGTTCGGTGGGAGAAGTGGGAGGTGACATCCGGGCCGGCAGGGTCGCCGGTACGACCGGCCCGATGCCAACTCTGCCGCCAACCGTGGCGGTCGAGCCAGGGCCGACTGGTCTGCTCGATAGGCTCGTTCAGGTGACCGAGGCACCGAACCTGACCCATGTCGATGAGACCGGCGCCGCGCGGATGGTGGACGTCACCGCCAAGCCGCCGAGCGTCCGCCGTGCCGTGGCAGCGGGACGACTACGTACCACCGGCGAGGTTGTCGAACTGCTGCGCCGCGACGGCCTGCCCAAGGGCGACGCGCTGGCCGTCGCCCGGATCGCCGGCATCATGGGGGCCAAGCGCACCCCCGACCTGATCCCGCTGTGCCATCCGATCGCGCTGCACGGCGTGGTCGTCGACCTGGCGCTGACCGCGGACTCCATCGAGATCACCGCCACGGTACGGACCGCTGACCGGACCGGGGTCGAGATGGAGGCGCTCACCGCGGTCGCCACCGCCGGGCTGACCCTGATCGACATGATCAAGGCGGTCGACCCGGCCGCGGTGCTGGACGACATCCGGGTGCTGTCCAAGGAAGGCGGCAAGACCGGCGACTGGCACCGCCCGGCGGACCGATCGTGAGCCCGTACGCCCGGGTGGTGGTCGCCTCCAACCGCGCCGCCGCCGGCGTCTACTCCGACACCAGCGGTCCGCTGCTGGTGTCCGGCCTGCGTGACCTCGGCTGCCAGGTCGACGAACCGTTGGTCGTCGCCGACGGCGAACCGGTCACGCAGGCGCTGCGGCGGGCGGTCGCCGACGGGGTCCGGCTGGTCGTCACCAGCGGCGGCACCGGGATCACCCCTACCGACCGCACCCCGGAGGCGACCAGGGCGGTGCTCGACTACGAGATCCCGGGGATCGCCGAGGCGATCCGGGCGGTCAGCCGGTCGGCGGTGCCGACCGCCGCGCTGTCCCGGGGCATCGCCGGGGTGGCCGGTCGTACGTTGATCGTCAACCTGCCCGGCTCCACCGGCGGTGCCCGCGACGGCCTGGCCGTGCTCGGGCCGATCCTGCGCCACGCGCTCGACCAGTTGGCCGGCGGCGACCACCCACGCGGCTGACGCCACCGCCCCCGGCGCGGCTGACGCCACCACCCAGCAGCGCCCGGCAGCATCCGGCCGGCGGATAGGCTCGGCCGGTGAGCGCCGAACCGACGACCGCCCCGGCCGCCCCGGCCGCCGGGCACCCACCCGCCGACTGGGGGCAGGCCCGCGCCCTGGTACACGCCGCCGGCCGGGCCGCCCGCCGCCCGCCGGTCCGGTTGCCGTTGCCGCAGGCCGACGGGACCATCCTCGCCGCGCCGCTGACCACCCTGACCGACCTGCCGGCCTTCCGCACCGCCAGCGTCGACGGCTGGGCGGTGCGCGGCGGCGCCCCGTGGCGGGTGGTCGGCCGGGTGCTGGCCGGTGGAGTGCCGCCGGAGCTGTCCGACGACGGCACCGCGGTGCAGATCGCCACCGGCGCGATGGTCCCCGCCGGGGCCACCAGTGTGCTGCGGGTCGAGGAGTCGACGCTGGACGACACCGGACTGGTACGCGGCGAGCCACGGCCACAGCCGGAGTGGCGCTCGCCCGGCGAAGAGGCGTCGGCCGGCGAGGAGCTGCTGGCGGCCGGTACGCCGGTCGACCCCGGGGTGATCGGCCTCGCCGCCTCCTGCGGCTACGACGACCTGCCGGTGTATCAGCGGATCCGGGCCGGCCTGCTGGTCTTCGGCGACGAACTGCTGACCACCGGGCCGCCCGGCGCCGGTCGGGTGCGCGACGCGCTCGGCCCGGCGGTGCCCGGATGGCTGCGCCGGTACGGCTGCGACCTGCCCGCCGAGGCGGTGACCGGGCCGGTCGCCGACACCCTCGCCGCGCACGTCGACGGGCTGCGGTCGGCGCTGGCCGGCGCCGATCTGGTCTGCACCACGGGCGGCACCATGCACGGCCCGGTGGACCACCTGCATCCGGCGCTGGCCGAGCTCGGGGCCGAGTACGTGGTCAACACGGTCGCGGTCCGACCCGGGTTCCCGATGCTGGTCGCCCGGGTGGCCGGTGCCGACGGCCGGGACCGGTTCGTCGCCGGCCTGCCCGGCAACCCGCAGTCGGCGATCGTCGCCCTGGTGTCCCTGGTCGCGCCGCTGCTCGCCGGGTTGCAGGGCAGGCAGCTGCCGACCCTGCCCCGGCACCGGCTGGGGGCGGCCGTGCCGGGTCGCGGTGACTTCACCCACCTTGCCCTGGTACGGGTCGATCCGGTGACCGGTACCGCGTACCCGTTGCGGCATGTCGGGTCGGCGATGCTGCGCGGGCTGGCCGCCGCCGCCGGCTTCGCGGTGATCCCGCCGGGCGGCACCGGCCGCACCGACGACGAGGTGTCCGTCGTACCGTTGCCACTGCTGCCCGGGGAGCGTCTGCCGTGACCGTTCCGACCACCCGACCTGTCGTCTTGGTGTCGGTGACCTCGCAACCGCTCGACCTGGCCGCCCACGAGGCGGCGGTCGCCGACCCACGGGCCGGCGCGGTGGTGTCCTTTCAGGGCGTGGTCCGCGACCACGATCACGGCCGGTCGGTGCTCAGCCTGGAGTACGAGGGCCATCCCAGCGCCGAGGACGTGCTGCGGGAGGTCGCCGACGAGGTGGCCGCCGATCCGGCGGTGCACGCCGTCGCCGTTTCGCACCGGCTGGGGCCGCTTACCATCGGCGAGGTGGCCCTGGTGGCGGCGGTCAGCACCGCGCACCGGGCGGCGGCCTTTGCCGCCTGCGCCCGGCTCGTCGACGAGGCGAAGGCCCGGCTGCCGATCTGGAAGCGGCAGATCTTCGCCGACGGCACCGAGGAGTGGGTCAACTGCCCCTGACCTGACCGGAGGTCCGGGCATCAGTAAGCCCGGCGCCGGTCGGACCGGCCGGCTGGCGGTGCCGGATCTGCGGTCGCGGGTCGGTGTAGAACGCCGGTTCGGCTCCGGGGCGCCAGGGCAGTGCCGCGACGAGCGCGATCAGCGCCAGGGCGAGCGAGTTTTCCATCAGTACGCCGAACAAGCCGTCGTGGTAGTGCGAGACCTGGGGCAACTGGTGCTCGTACGGCCAGATCGGCGACACCAGGAAGAGCAGGTAGAGCGCGATCGCGGCGGTGGCGTGCCGCATCCCGGTCAGGGCGGGGAACCAGATCGGGGTCCGTAGCCCGGCCACGCCGCTGATGCCGGCGCCGGTGGGCGGGTAGGTGCGCCGCGAGATCAGCCCCTTGCTGGCGCTGCGTCGCCGCAGCGCCGCGTCGGCCAGCACGATGATCGCCGGGATCACGAAGACCAGGTGGTGCGACCAGCTGATCGGGCTGATCACGTTGGCGGTGAGGCCGATCAGGGTGAACGCGGTCAACTCGTCGCCGTCGGCGTGGGCGTGGGCGGCCCGGGACAGCCCGAGCGCCAGCAGCAGCAGGGCGAACGAGATCCAGAGCAGGCCGGGGGTCTCCATCGAGTCGTAGAGCCGGGCCAGCAGGCCGGCCAGCGACTGGTTCGGGGTCATGTCCGACACCCCGACCCGGCCGGTGTCCCACAGCACCGAGGTGAAGTAGGTGGCCGACTCGTTGGCCGCGACGATCATCGCGCCGACGGTGACCGCAGCGGCGGTGCCGATCGCGGTGGTGGCCGCCCGCCACTGCTTGGTGATCAGCAGGTAGACGATGAACAGGGCGGGAGTCAGCTTGATCGAGCTGGCCAGGCCGATGCCGGCGCCGGCCCAGATGCCGCTGAAGAAGATCCGGCGCAGTGGGCCGCCGGTGGCCAGCCGGTGCGGCGTGGGCGCGGCGCGCCAGCGCAACGCGACCAGGTCGGCGATGATCAGAGCGAACAGCAGCAGGTTGACCTGCCCGTACCCGAGGGTTTCCCGGGACGGTTCGATGGCCACCGCGAGGGGCACCGCGAGACCGACGGTGAACCAGCGCGGCCAGCCGCAGCGGTCCGCGATCGGGCCGAGCAGCACCGCCAGCACGACGGTGAGGGCGGCGATACCGAATGCGACGTTCAGCCAGCCGGCGGTGATCATCGGAACCAGCGCCATCGGCAGCATGGTGAGGCCGGCGAATGGTGGATAGGTGAAGCCCAGGGTGGTTTCCGGTGCGATGAATGCGTACAGGTCGCCGCCGTTGGCCCACCACATGATCGCGCCGTGGTAGATGCGCATGTCGAAGAAGTTGTACGGCCGGCCGAACATGCCGATCGCGTACCAGGCGGCGTAGCAGGTCAGCGCGACGAGGCCGAGTCGCACGAGGGTGCCGCGCTCGACGTCGCGAACCAGGCGGCGCAGCGGTGCGAGACGGCGCAGCGGTGCGAGACGACGCCGACCCAGTGGGGCGAGACGACGGACCCGGGAACGGACGTCCGTCACCATGATCTACCCACCCCCGGTCGTTGATCGCAGTCTGCCCAGTGCCCGTCCGAGCCTAGAACGCAGCGGCGTCCGGCGGCGGGCGCGTTACCCTACCGTGTCCGATCCCACACTAGTTCGCGATATTTCCACCGCGTTAACGCTGTGTGTTGTGTTCTATCTGTTTCGTGGTTCTCGATGCCCAACTACGCACTGAAGTCCGATATTTACCGCCCACCGTTCCGCTAGATCTACAGGTCAACCGGGCAGTCGCCGGGCGGTGGCGGCGGACCGGACCGCGATCCGGGCGTCCCGGCGTGCCGAGTGCACCGCCCGCCGCACCGACCGTCGGCTCTGCCGCATCGACCGTCGGCCCTGCCGGACGGCCCGGCTGGTTCGCCAGCGTAGACCCGGCCGACCCTCAGTATCCGCGGCAGCGAGCAGCAGCCCGCCCAGAAGGCCCAGATTCTTGAGAAAGTGCACCTGATGGAGTTGTCGTTCGGTCGGGTCCGTCGCCGACCAGAACGGATGACCAGCCACCGTGGTGGGCACCAGCGAAGCCGCCAGCACCGCTGCGGCCGGCCGGGTCAGCCGACCGGTCGCCAGCAGCAGACCACCGGCGAGCTGGGTGGCACCGTGCAGCCGGACCAGACTCTCGGTATCGGTCGGCAGCCGGGGTGCGGCCCGTTCGATTATCGGAGCGACCCGGTCGGTGACCGTCTTCGCTCGTTCGGCGTACTGCGCAGGGCTGGCCACCGCGCGGGCGCCGCTGACGATGAAGATGCCGCTGAGCAGAGCGCGGGCAGTGGTGCGTACGGGTCTCATGCTCCTTGTCATACCCGGTTGGGCGGTCTGTTACCCGGCAAACCGGTGAGCTGTCGGGTAGCGGCGGGGTTGCCGGGCCGCACCGGGCGTGGTCAACCGGGCTGGGTGCGCAGGTACCGGCCGAAGTGCGGCACGGTGAACGCGACCGTGCCGCGCTCGCCCGAGTAGATCAACCCCTTCTTGATCAGGGCGTCCCGGGCCGGCGACAAGCTGGCCGGTTTCCGGCCGAGGGACCGCGCGATCTCGGCGGTCGGCACCGCCGGGTCGATGTCCGTCGTCGTCGCCGGATCGGGCGGCACATCGCCCGTTGCGGCGTCGGCACCCTCGATGCCCGGTGCGGGACCGTCCACCGGGCTCCCGGAGGCGAGCACGGCCATCGCCCGCATGTACTCACGCTCCGCCGGGGTGGCCCGTTCGAACCGGGAGCCGAAGAACCCGACCGCGAGTTCCGCTTCGGCCTCCGGCGCGGCGACCCGCACGTCGGCGGCGGTGATCGGCGAGCGCGGGGCATGGTCCCAGGTCGCCTTGCCGTAGGCCTGCACGAAGTACGGGTATCCGCCGGACTTGTCGTAGAGCAGGTCGAGGGCCTTCGCCTCGTACTCGACCTGCTCGCGGGCGGCCGGCGCGGTGAGTGCCTGGTCGGCGGCGACCCGGTCCAGTCGGTCGATCCGCTGGTAACGGAACAGCCGCTCAGAGTAGGACTTGGCGGCGGAGAGCACCGCCGGCAGGTGCGGCAGCCCGGCTCCGACGACGATCAGCGGCCCGCCGAGCTGCGACAGCTCGTGACAGGCCGCGCAGAGCGCGGAGACGTCGGTCGCGTCGACGTCCTGCATCTCGTCGATGAACAGCGCGATCCCGGTGCCGACGTCGGTGGCCACCGCGGCGGCGTCGGTGAACAGCTCCACCAGGTCGATCTCGATGTCGCCGGAGTCGGCCCGCCCGGTCGCCGCCGGCACGTCGATGCCCGGCTGCCAGCGGTCGCGCAGCCGAGGTTGGGCGTTGCCGCGTCCGCCGGCGGCCGGCGGGTTCGCGCGCAGCGCGAAGGCCTTCAGTACGCCGAGAAAGTCGTCGATCCGTTCAGGTGCCCGGTGCCGGGGCGCGAGCTCGCGTACCGCCATGTGCAGTGCGGCGGCGACCGGGCGGCGCAGCGACTGGTCCGGCCGGGCCTCGATCTTGCCGGTGCCCCAGAGTCGGGCGATGGCCTGGGACCGGAGTGCGTTGAGCAGGACGGTCTTGCCCACTCCGCGCAGGCCGGTGAGCATCAGGCTGCGCTCCGGGCGGCCTCGGGCGACGCGTTCCAGGACCACGTCGAAGACGTCCAGTTCGCGGCCACGGCCGGCGAGTTCGGGCGGACGTTGGCCGGCGCCGGGGGCGTACGGATTCCGGATCGGATCCATGTCTGGCACCGTATCGGGCCGTCTAGCGTCTGCGCTAGAACCGGGTATAGGTCCCGATCGTGTCGGCCCACGTCCTGCCGGCACCTCGGCCGGTCGGCCCGCCCGGCCCTCTGCCCGACGGTCGACCAATGACTAGGGCTCTCTAGCGTGACAGCTAGAGAGCCCTAGTCATTGGTCGAGAACGCCCCGGTCAGAGCTCCTTCATGCAGAGCACGTAGTTGAGGACCTGCTCACCGGTGTCGTGCGTGTAGGTGGTGTCGGTGTCCGGGTGGCCGAAGATCGGATCGTCGCAGCGTTCCGTGTCGGTGGTCAGCGGAATGCGGGCCAGCACCTCGAAGGTGCCCGGATCGCAGGCGACCTTGCGCAGCACGGCGTCCTCGTCCGAACCGTCGTTGACCACACAGTCGCCGACCACGATCAGATCGTCGCTGCCGCCGGGCAGCGGTGCCGAATCGGGGTCCTCGCCCTGCTGATCGTCGGGCACACCGGTGGAAACGTCCACCGTCGGCAGTTCCTCGCTCGCGGTCGAGGTGCCGCCGTCGGCCAACGCGAACAACCCGATCACGCCGCAGCCGCAGAACAACAGCAACACCAGCGCGCCGATCACCAGCCCGATGATGAGCCCGGTGCGTGACTTCTTCGGCGGTGGGGCACCGGGCATCCCGGGCGGCGGCGGGCCCCAACCCGGTGGCGGAGGCGGAGGGAAGCCACCACCCGACCCGGGCGGTGGCGGGTAGCCGCCGCCACCTGAGGTCGGCGGTGGCGGGTAGCCGCCACTCGGATCGGGCGGTGGGTAGCCGCCGGGCTGGTACGGCGAGGAGTAGGGCGTTGTCGGATCAGGGGCACCGGAGCCCGGGGGCGGGTAACCGGAGCCCGGAGGTGGGTAACCGGAACCAGGCGGGGGGTAACCGGACTGACCGGCGGGGTCGTCGGGCTGTCCCGGACCGGGGTAGCCCGGCGGACCGTAGCTGGACATGATCTCCCTAGCGTCGTCGCTGGATCAGGCGGGGCGGTGCCCGCCTGGCACGGATCTCACCCGCCGGGCAGGGGTCCAGCGGATCAACTGTGCTACCGGAACGGTAACCAACGGCTGCCATCCGGCGGCAGCCTCACCGGTCAGTTCACCGCTGCCTGAGACAGAGCACGAAATCAAGGGCGTCCAGCTGGCTGTTGAAGAAATACCAGTTGGTGTAGCCCTCGACGTCCGCGCACTTGGTTTTCGCGTCCTCTTCGCCGTCGGTGACGCCATCGAAGCGGGCGAGCACCTCGTACGCGCCGGAGTCACAATCCGTGATCGTCAGGACCGGCGTCTCCTCCTCCACCTCGGCCTCGTTGCGGACGCACTGCCCGACGTCGACGAACCGGGCGTCGTTCGACGAGGTCGGTGTCGGAGTGGGGCTGGGCTGGTCGGCCTCGGCGGTCGGCTCGGGCTGCTCCGACGGGGCCGCGGACGGCGCGTCGTCCGGCTCGGAGGTCGGTGCCGTCAACTCCGCCCCAGCGTCCGGCGTCT
Source organism: Micromonospora sp. Llam0 (assembly GCF_003751085.1). Classification (NCBI taxonomy): domain Bacteria; kingdom Bacillati; phylum Actinomycetota; class Actinomycetes; order Micromonosporales; family Micromonosporaceae; genus Micromonospora; species Micromonospora sp. Llam0. The sequence goes on from NZ_RJJY01000002.1 coordinate 2,077,138, forward strand.
CATCGCGGGTCAGAACGTAGACGCCGGCCGCGCCGCCCCCGCAGAGCAGCACCGTCAGGCCGATCAACATGGCGAGCAGTCCGCCGCTCAGCCCACCGCGCCCGGAACGGCGCGGTTCCGCCGCCGGCTCCCACGCTGGTGCCGCGCCCGGCTGCTGCTGGCCTCCGTCTGAGTACGGCTGCTGGCCGCCCGGCTGCTGCCACGGCTGGTCACCGCCGGACTGCTGCCACGTCTGGTCGTCGGCCCCGGCCCAGCCCTGGGCGGGTTGGGCCGGCGAATGCCAGTTCTGGTCGCCGGCCGAGGTGTGCTGCCCGTACCCCTGCCAGTCGGGACCGGCGGGCGGAGGCTGCCCGGTCGACCAGTCCGGCTGCGCGCCGCCGTGCCACTGCTGGCCCGGTGCCTCGGTAGGCGCGTCACCCCAGGGGCCGGGCGGCCCGCCCCAGGGATCGGACGGCTCCCGGTACGGCTCCGACGGCTCCCGACGATCGGGCCACCGGTCTGGCTGCTCACCCGGGTACGGCCCGCCGGGCGGTCCGTATTGCGACATGTCCTGTCCTCCTGCGCGGCGGTTCCGGCCCCGGCTGTCCGCTCGGGTCGGCGATGACAAGCGTCACCGTAGCGTGAGCACCCCACCTGCTCACCTCCCCGAAGCGCGCCAACCGCCGCCGAGCCGTCCGATTCCGGCTATGCGCCGACGCCCGGTTCAGCGGACGAACAGGGTCGCCCGACCATCCCGGATCCCGACGATCTGCCCGAAGGAATTGATCTCCACGATCTCGTCGGTCGCGCGCAGACCCAGTGTCGTCAGGTCGATCATCGTGCCGGCCCGCCACCGGAACGGATGCCGGCTCCCAGCCGCGGTGTCGGCGTGCCCGATGACGACGCCCCGGTCGTTGATCGCGACCGCGAAGCTGTGTGCGCCGCCCAGGGTGCCCAGGTCGCGGATCACCCCGTCCCGCCACAGGTACGCGTGTGAGTCCCCGTTGTGCGTGGTCGAGGAACCGACGATTTCCCGCCGGTTGTTGACGTCCGCCGGCTGGTTCGGCCACAACCCGTCGCCGCCCAGGTCACCGAGGTCGGTCAGCACACCCCGGTGCCAGCGGGCACCCCGACAGTTGCAGGGGTAGCCAGGGGTTGGCTCGTACTCGCCGACAATGTCGCCCCAGTTGTTGATACCGACCTGTGCCGAGTACGGGTTGTTGTGCCACAGCGGGGTCAGGGTGCCCCGGCGCCACGTGAAGCTCTGGTCCGGCGACGTCGACTCACCGGTGCCGAACACCACCCCCCAGTCGTTGATCGAGATCCCGTAGGAGGCCGTGGCCTGAGGGTGCAGCCGGTCGATCACCGTGAATTCGCCCCGATGCCAGGTCGCGGCGTGTGAGCCGCTGCCGCCCCACACCGTGCCCACCACGGTGCCGGCCTCGTTGATCTCGGAAGCTGTGAACCGGTCGAAGCCGGCCGGCGGGTCCAGCCGCGTCACCTGCCCGGCCTGCCAGAGATAACCGTTCCCGGTACCGGATCCGAGGACCTGACCACGATCGTTGATGGTCAGACTCCGGTAGTTGACGGTGAAGCCCAGGTCGATGGCGCGGTAGGGCCGATCCGCCGGGGTGAAGTGGGCCGCCCCGGTCGCCCGGTCCTGCGCGGCCGCCGGTCCGGCCATCGTCACGCCGGTCAGGATCAACATGCTGGTGGCGGCCAGCGAGACCGCCCGGCGGCGAGGGGTTCGGGTGACACTGGACTGAACTCGGCGCATCGCTGATTCCCTGCTGTTGCTGGAAGAGCCGGATCCGGACGAGGTCGCGGATACCGAGAGTGCGCTGTATGAGTCGCACGGTAACTACACCGTGTGCCACTCGAATGGCGGGAGTCAATGTCTGATCGGGGCGGTGTCGGACACGTGACAGCTGTCCTTGTCCGTACCGCAGACCCACTACAGCAGGACAGTGGATCCACTACAGCAGGCGGAGCTGGCGGTCCTTGGGCCGGCGTGGCCCTTCGTCGCCGAGCCGGTCGAACAGCCCCGCGTCGATCGCGTCCAGGAACGGCGTCGGTCGGGTCTCCCGCTCGCTGCCGTGCCGGGCCCGGCGGCGGGCATGCGAGAGGAAAAGCCGGTCCTGGGCCCGGGTCAGGCCGACGAAGAACAGCCGCCGCTCCTCGGCGACGTCGTCATCGGCCGGCGTGGTACCGGGGAAGCGCAGCGGTAGCAGGCCGTCCTCACAGCCGACCAGGAAGACCACCGGGAACTCCAGGCCCTTCGCCGCGTGCAGGGTAAGCAGGGTCACCGCTTCAGCCCGTGGATCCAGCGCGTCCACCTCGGCGCCGGTCTCCAACTGGGACAGCAGCATCGGCAGGTCGTCGCCGCAGCGGCGGGCCAGCGGAGTGAGCAGCTCCACCGCCGACCAGACGTCCGCCGGCGACAGCTGCGGACCGGCCGGCACGTCCAGCGTCGGCATGGTGAGCCGGTCGGCCAGCACCTGCCCGGCGAGCCGGACCCGGGCGGCCAGCGAACCGTCCAGCCCACCACCGGCGTGCCGCAGCTCGCGGGCGATCGCCGTCACCCCCGGCCGGTCCCGCAGCCGGTTGTGCGACCGCTTCTGCACCGGCACACCGGCCCGGGTCAGCGCGTCCACGATCGGACCGGACTGCGCGTCGGTGCGGTACAGCACGGCGATGTCGGAGAACGACACCGACGAGATCTGCCCGTCGATCCGCCCGGAATCCAACGAACGGTGCGAGATCCCGCCGACAAGTTCGTCGACCGTACGCACCACGAACGCCGCCTCGTCGGCGGCCGTACCGGCCGGGTAGAGCCCGATCAGCGGCGCCTGCGGATCGAGTCGGGCCGGCTCCAACCGCCGGCCGCGGACCAGCGAGCCGGGCGCGATGGCCTGCACCGCGGCGGCCAGGATCGGCGCCGCCGACCGGTAGTTGCGGGCCAACCGGACCAGGCGGGCGTCGACGAAATCCTCCGAGAAGCGCAGGAAGTAGCGGACGTCGGCGCCACGGAACGAGTAGATCGCCTGATCCGGGTCGCCGATCGCGCACAGGTTGCCGTCCGCCGGGCTGAGCAGCCGCAGCAGCTCGTACTGGTCGGCGTCGACGTCCTGGTACTCGTCGACGAAGATCCACCGCCAGCGGTCCCGGTAGCGGGCCACCAGCTTCTGGTCGTCGCGCAGCAGCCGCAGCGGCAGGGTGACCAGCTCGTCCAGGTCGACCAGGCCGGCCGCGCGCAGCAGCTTGGCGTACGTGGCGTCGTCCTCGCCGGCCTCGGCGCGGGCCCGCTCCCGCTCGGTGTCGTCGGCGATGCGGAACGTCGCCGGTAGCCCGGCCGCCTTCGGGTTCTCCCGCAGGATCGTCAACCCCAGCGAGTGGAAGGTGGCCACGGTGACGTCCTCGGCCACCGGGCCGAGCAGTCCGTCGAGCCGGTGGCGTAGCTCCTCGGCGGCCCGGCGGGTGAAGGTGATCGCCAGGCAGCGTTCCGGGAAGACGTTCAGCTCGGCGCACAGGTACGCGATTCGGTGGGTCAACGTCCGGGTCTTGCCGGTGCCGGGCCCGGCGACGATCAGCAGCGGCCCGCCCGGCGCGGACGCGGCGACCCGCTGCATCGCGTCGAGCCGGTCCAGCAAACCGGTGCCGACCTCCTCCATGCCGGCCAGCATCGGCTCGAACGGCTCATGCGGCGACGGCGTCGGCGGCGGCGGGATCGGCGGTGCCGCCGGCTCCGGCCCGGCCCGCCCGGACCGGGCCGCCCGCGTCGGCCGCCCACCGGAGCCGGACCGGCCGGCCCCAGCCTTGGACTGTCCGGTCCCGGCCCTGGACTGTCCGCCGCGCCGGGCACCGGCCGGTGCCGGTTCGCCGGCGGCCGCCGACTCGGCGGCCGGGCGCTGCGCCGGCACGGGTACGTCGAACAGCGCCTCCGGCTGACCGGCGCCGCCGCCGGCGGCCAGCTCCCCGGGCGCGAACAGGGTGATCACCCCGTACTCGCCGTCGTAGCCCGGCACCCGACGGACCTCGCCGCGACGCAGCCGGGTGATCGCCTCACCGAGCAGTTCGCCGCCGACCCGCCGGATGTCCTCCACCGGCACCTTGGTCAGGATGTCCAGTTCGGGGCCAAGTGCGGCGACCAGGTTGACCACCTGACCTTCGACGGTCTTCGACCGGGCACCGACCCGGTTGATCTCGCCGACGATCTCCGGCAGCGCCACCAGGTGGGTGACCTGCTTGGCGTGGGCCGGCCGGTGCCCGTCCGGCCGGTCGGCGAGATCCTCGACCCGGCTGAGCACCCCGACGGTGAGCGGCTTGCCGCACTGCGGGCAGCGACCGGCGGCCTGTCGGGTCTGCTCCGGAGCCCAGTTGACGCCGCAGTTGCGGTGCCCGTCGGCGTGGTACTTGCCCTCCTCGGGGAAGAACTCGATGGTGCCGACCAGCCCGTCGCCGGTGCGCAGCGCCTCGCGTACCGCGTAGTAGTCCAGCGCGCTGTCCAGCACGGTGGCCTCCCGGGCCAGCGCCGGCGGCGAATGCGCGTCGGAGTTCGACACCAGCTGGTAGCCGTCGAGGCTGGACACCCGCCAGTTCATCGCCGGATCCGATGACAGCCCGGTCTCGACGGCGAAGATGTGCCCGGCCAGGTCGGCGTAGCAGTCGGCGATCGCGTCGAAGCCGGACTTGGAGCCGAGCGCCGAGAACCACGGCGTCCAGATGTGCGCCGGCACCAGATAGCCGTCCGCGCTCGCCTCCAGGGTGATCTCCAGCAGGTCGCGGGAGTCCAGTCCGAGGATCGGCCGGCCGTCGGAGCCGAGGTTGCCGATCCGGCCCAGCGCCGTGTTGAACCGGGCCACCGCGTCCAGATCCGGCAGGTAGATCAGGTGGTGCACCTTGCGGGTCCGGTCGCCACGCTTGTAGATCGTCGAGATCTCGACGCTGAGCATGTACCGCACCGGGTCGGTCTCGGCCTCGCTGGCCAGCCGGGGCGGCAGCCGGCGGGCGACGTCCCGTTCGGCCTCCGGGCTGAGCCGGTACAGGCCCGGCTCGGCCGGGCGTAGCGACTCCCGCAGATGCTCGAACCACGCCGGGTGGGTGAAGTCGCCGGTGCCGAGCAGGCTGACGCCCTTGCGCCGGGCCCACCAGGCCAGGTTCGACATGTTCAGGTCACGGCTGCAGGCACGCGAATACCGGGAGTGGATGTGCAGGTCGGCGATGAAGGGCCCGGGTCCCGTGGCGGAGCCGGGAGAGGGCACGGCGCGGTACGGGGGCACGCCGCATCCTGTCACGTGACCGGGCCGCCCGGCGTGTCGCCACGCGCGGAAACCCGCGAGACGTGACTCTCACTCGCCGCCTCTCACTTGCTGCTCACTCGCTGCGCAGCTCGACCAGGGATACCTGCGGCGGCGCGCCGACCCGCACCGGCGGCCCCCAGAACCCGGCGCCGTTGGTGACGTACACCTGGGTGCCGTCGACCGTGGCGAGGCCGGAGACGACCGGCTGCACCAGCCGTACCGCCAGATTGAACGGGGCGATCTGACCGCCGTGGGTGTGCCCGGACAGTTGCAGGTCGACGCCGTACCGGGCGGCCTCGTGGGCCTGCACCGGCTGGTGGGCGAGCAGCACCACCGGGCGGTCCGGGTCCCGGTCGCCGAGCGCCCGGTCGTAGTCCGGGCCGGCCAGCGGCCCCGACCCGGCGGCGGTCTGCCCGGCCGGCCGTGCGGTCGCCGCGGTCGGATCGTTGACCCCGGCCAGATCGAGCACCCCGCCCGGGGTGACGATCTCCCGGCGTTCGTTGACCAGCACCCGCAGGCCGAGCCGGTCCACCTCGGCGACCCATTCCTCGACGCCGGAGTAGTACTCGTGGTTGCCGGTGACGAAGAAGCTGCCGTAGCGGGCGCGCAGGTCGGCCAGCGGGGCGGCGGTGCCGCCGAGCTCGGAGACGGTGCCGTCGACCAGGTCGCCGACGACCGCGACCAGGTCGGCGTCCAGGCTGTTGATCAGCTCGACGATTCGGGCGGTGTGCCCCGGTCCGGTCAGCGGGCCGATGTGGATGTCCGAGACGGTGGCGATGCGCAGGCCGTCCATGGCCCGGGGCAGCCGGGCGATCGGCACCTGCACCCGGTCCAGCCGGGGCGGGCCGAGCGCGGTCCGGATGCCGTAGCCGGTGACGCCGGTCGCGGTCAGCCCGGCGAAGATCGCGACGCTGCGGGCAAGCAGCAGCCGCCGGCCGGGGTCCGGCACCGGGTCGTCGGCCGGCCGGCTGCCGGGCAGCTCGACCGGCGGCGGGGCGGACGTCTCGGCCGGTACGGTCACCGGCACCGTGCCCACCCTGCTCGGCTGGCGGCTGCGGGCCCGGCCGACAAGCCGGGCCACCAACATCGGCGGCTCCAGCACCAGCAGGACGACCAGCAGGTAGAACATCACCGCCAGCCAGACGTAGCCGGGCCAGGCCAGCCAGGACATCCCGGCGGACCGGGTGCTCACCATGGTCACCGGCACCAGGACCGCCAACCCGACGGCCAGCAGCGTGCCGGCCCGCCGCCACCGCCCCGGCCGGGTGGTGTCGCGGACCAGCCGCCACCACAGGTAGAAGTGGATCAGGCTGGTGATCAGGGTCAGCGTTGCGACGAACCCGAGTACGGCGAGCACGCCCGCAGCCCTTCCTCAGCCGCCGGCGAACGGTGGCAGCACGTCGACCGTGGCACCGGCCGGCAACAGTGTGTGACGATCATGCCAGACGATGCCGTCGACCAGGAAACTCGCCGCCGCCAGCACCCGACCCAACCGGTCACCGTGCCGACCGGTCAACTCGGCCACCAGCCCGGCCCGGTCCAACCCGGCCGGAACGGCCTCGACGGTCCGACCGGCCGCCGCCCGGGCCCCGGCGAAGTAACGCACCGTCACCGATTGCGCCTGCTGTGCCTGCTGTGCCGCGTCTGCGTCGAGCCGGGCCTCGGCCCCGTGTCGGGTCGGGTCGCCCACGGTCAGCCGCCGATCGCCGACATCGGGCGTGCCGGCTGCAGGAAGGTCGGATCGTCTATGCCGTGCCCGGCCAGCTTCCCGGCCATCGCCCGCCGCCACCGACCGGCCAACTCGTCGTCGTCGGCCCCGGCACGCAACGCGCCACGCAGGTCCGACTCCTTCCGGGCGAACAGACAGTCACGTACCTGCCCGTCGGCGGTCAGCCGGGTCCGGTCGCAGTCGCCGCAGAACGGCCGGGTCACCGTGCCGATCACCCCGACCCGGGCCGGGCCGCCGTGTGGCCGCTCGGCACCCGCCACCAGCCAGGTCTCGGCCGGTGCGGCACCCCGCTCGGCGGGATCCGGCAGCAGGGTGAACTCGGCCCGCAGCGCGTCAAGAATCTCGGCGGCGGTGACCATCCGGTCGCGGTCCCAGGACTGCTGCGCGTCCAGCGGCATCTGCTCGATGAAGCGCAGCTCGTAGCCGTGGCTCAGGGCGTACCGCAGCAGCGCCGGGGCCTCGTCGTCGTTGACCCCGCGCAGCAGCACCGCGTTGATCTTGACCGGGGTCAGCCCGGCCGTCGCCGCGCCGGCCAGCCCGGCGAGCACGTCGGGCAGCCGACGGCGGTGCGCCAACTGGGCGAACCGCTGCGGGTCGAGGGTGTCCAACGACACGTTCACCCGGTCCAGGCCGGCGGCACGCAGGCCGGGCGCCAACCGGTCCAGACCGATCCCGTTGGTGGTCAGCGACAGCACCGGCCGGGGCCGCAGCGCCGCCGCTGCGGCGACGATCCGGGTCAGCCCGGGTCGCAGCAGCGGCTCGCCACCGGTGAACCGCACCTCGGTCACCCCGAGCCGACGCACCGCGATGCCGATCAGCCGGATTACCTCGTCGTCGGTCAGAATGTCCGGGCTGGGCAGCCAGGGCAGACCCTCCGGCGGCATGCAGTAGGAGCAGCGCAGGTTGCACCGGTCGGTCAGGGACACCCGCAGGTCGGTGGCGACCCGCCCGTAGCGGTCGGTGAGCCGGCCGTCGGCGGGCCGTGCGCTCGATGCCATGCGCCGACCGTAGCGCGCCGGTGCGTCAGGACCACAGCGCGTCGCGGGCCAGGTGTCAGCTCCGCAGCGCGTCGCGGGCCGCGTCCGCGACGGCCGAGCGGTACGCCGCCCCGAACAGGGCGGTGTGCACCAGCAACAGATGCAGCTGGTGCACCGGCACCCGGGCCGCCCACCCGTCGGCCAGCGGCCACTGCTGCTGGTAGGCGTCGAGGATCCGGTCCAGATGCGGGGCGCCGCCGAACAGCGCCAACTGCGCCAGGTCGGTCTCCCGATGCCCGCCGTGCGCCGCCGGGTCCACCAGCCGGCAGCGCCCGTCCGCGCCCCAGAGCAGGTTGCCGGGCCACAGGTCGCCGTGCACGCGGGCGGGCGGCTCGTCACCGCCGTACCCGTCGATGTTGTCGACCACCTGCTCGACCAGGCCGGTCTCGGCGGCGGTCAGCGCGCCGTTGTCCACCGACATCCGCAGGTACGGCAGCAGCCGGCGCTGCCCGAACCAGGCCGACCAGGGCTGGTCGATCACCAGTTCGTTGTCCTGCGGCAGCGCGCCGATGAACCCCGGCCAGTCCGCCCCGAACCCGGCCGCGCCGGCCCGATGGGTGACCGCCAGCTCCCGGCCGAACCGCTCGGCGGCGGCCGGGTCCGCGTCGCCCGGCTCGACCCACTCCAGGGCCAGCAGCTGCGGCAGTGCCACCAGCACCGCCGGCACCGGCGCCCCGCCGGCGGCGGCCAGCCAACGCAACCCGGCCGCCTCGGCGGCGAACAGGCCGTCCGGCAGCGCCCTGGCGGACCGCTCGGGCCAGGACTTGGCGAACACCGAGTTGCCGTCGTCGAGGGTGAGCCGGCTCGCCGCGCAGATCGACCCGCCGGAGACCGGCGTCTCCCGGATCCGCTGATGGGTGAGGAAGGTCGGCAGGTGCTCCGGGTGGGCCCGCAGGTACGCCAGATCCATGGCGGCACGGTAACCCGCGCCACCCGCCGCCCCCAGCGGGGTCGTCCGATCCGGGGCGGCCCGGGTGCCGTATCCCACCGGTGAGCAGAAACGCCGCCACCAGGGAAACTACTCTGCGTGCCTGTGGATAACCCGGCGTGTCGTCCACAGGTCGGGTCGGGACGGCCACGACCGGTCACCGTCCGGCGCGACAGTTTCCGGCATGACACCTACCGAACCGGTACCCACCCCCGATTCCGTTCCCGACCCGGCTGCTGACCCGGCTGCCGGGACGGCCCAGGGCGCCGCGCTCACCGTCCGCGAGCCCGCCGACCTGATCGCCGCCGTGCCCTACCTGATCGGCTTCCACCCCGCCGACAGCGTGGTGGTGGTCGGGATGCGTGACCACACGGTCGTCATCGCCGCCCGCGCCGACCTGCCCGACGACACGGTCCCGGCCGAGGTCCGGGCGGCGGCGACCGCCCAGCTGACCTCTATCGTCGATCGCCAGCAGGTCAGCGCCGCCGTCGTGCTCGGCTACGGTCCGGCCGACACCGTCGACCCGGTCCTGCGGGACACCACCGAGGCGCTGCGCCGGCAGGGCACCGTGCTGCTCGACGCGCTGCGGGTGGCCGACGGGCGCTACTGGTCCTCCTTCTGTGACGACCCGACCTGCTGCCCGCCGGAGGGCCACCGTTTCGACGCTCAGATCAACCCGGTCGCGGTCGCGGCCACCGTCGCCGGGCAGGTCGCCCTGCCCGACCGGGCCGCGCTGCGCCGCCAGGTGGAACCGGTCACCGGCCCGGCCCGGGTGGCGATGCGGGCCGCCACCGAGCGTGCCCGGACCCGCCGCTCCGCGCTGGTCGACCACGCCCCGCCGGCCGACCTGCTCGGTGCCCGCACCCTGCGCCGGGCCGGGGAGAAGACGGTACGGATGCTGCTGGAGCGGCAGGGTCGGGGCATCGCCCCGACCGACGACGACATCGCCTGGCTCAGCCTGCTGCTGACCGACCTGGAGGTGCGCGACTACGCCTGGGAGCGGGTCACCGACGAGCTGTGGCAGGTCACCTTCTGGCAGGACGTCGCCCGCCGGGCCGAGCCGGAGCTGGCCGCCGGGCCGGCCAGCCTGCTCTCCTTCGCCGCCTGGCGGGCCGGCAACGGGGCCCTGGCCCGGGTCGCCCTCGACCGGGCGCTCGACGCCGAGCCCGGCTACTCGATGGCCAAACTGATGGACGACGTGTTGGTTCGCGGCATCCCGCCGGCGGCGCTGGGTCCATGGCCCAAGCCGGACCGCAGCGGGCGTAAGGGCCGGTCGGACACCCGCCCGCGCCGTCGACCCGACGGCGAGCGGCTCGACCGGGCCCGCCCCGCCGGCCGACGCCGCCCGTGACGCCAACCCAGCGGGCGGTGCCGCAGGACAGACCCCGGGACGAAACCCGGGGTCTGTCCTGCGGCGCAGCCGGTCAGGACGTGGGCTGCCCTGACCCGGGGGGTCTGGTCCGGCTTCCCGGGCTCTGGTGCAGCGGTGCGGGCTGGCCGGGGGCGGTGGTCACCTGCTGACCGCAGACCGAGCAGCTACCTCTTGGCGCCATGCACGGACTCCTTCCGGAATCTGGTAGTCCGGGTACGGGTCTTCCTGCGGTTCGCCGGCGATGCCGCCCGGTCCGGTGGTCGCGGTCGCCCGCAGGAAGACGGCGCTGCCGTCCCGGCAGGTGATCTTCAACCCGGAAGGGGACATGTGCACCCCGGCGGAGGCGCACGGCTCCCACGAGGTGAACTCCTCGGGTCGGGCGAAGTCCAGCAGTCGTACGGCGAACGCGAGCGTGCGACGCGCCCGCTCGCGAGGTGCGGGCATCTCGGCCGGCAACGACGCCGGTGCCGGTGCGGGTTTGCCGACGGCCGTCCACAGCATCCCGGTTGACCCCGTCGAGTAGTAGACCCGTACCCCGGCCGGCGAGTTGCCGCCGGGCTCGGTGTCCTGCCCGTACCGACGGACGTCGGTGATGTCCGGGTGCCTGCTGGTCTGGAACAGTGCTTCGAGCACGTTCAAGACTTCGGCGACCTGCATGTCCCCGTCTCCGATCTGAGGCTGTCTGCGCTGTTCAGGGCCGAGCATAGACAGGGCTGGGATCTTGTGGGGGAACCCGGCGCGCGCTACGAACCCGCGCCGCTGTCCACACGGTCGCCGTACGCCCAGCCGGCCTTGCTCAGGCTGTGCACAGCACCTCGCCAACACTGAACCCCGGCAACTCGCAGCGGCGGGTCATTCTCGGCCCGGGTTGTCCCGCTGGGGGCACTCGGCGGCCCGGGCACCCCGTGCTGCGCCGGCCCGACTCAGGTCATGGCGGTCAGGCACGCGGTCCTCGACGTACTTGGGAACGTGCCGGCCAGCTCGGCGCTCCGCCAGCCTGCCGCCAGCGCCGCGTCATATGACAACCCGTCAACGGCCAGCATGATTACCCCATGTCGCGCCCGGGACAGTTCGTCGAGGACGACATCGGGTACGTCCGCCAGTGAGGTGTACGGAGCCGACGACACAGATCCTCTGCTCCCGGCTTCTCCTCTGCTCCCGGCTTCGCGGATCGCTGACGCCACGAGTTGAAGGTGAGATACCTTTCAGCCGACAGGAAAGGTATCTCACCTTCAACTGATCATGGTGATCCCGGCATCGTGAGTGTCGGGGTGCGCCGGTCAGGGTGTGAGCCGTGCCGGATGACCTGAGACCCGCCCGGGTTCAGTCGGTGAGGCGGTCGGCGCCCGCGTAGATGTTCATCGTCGATCCGCGCAGGAACCCGACCAGGGTCATCCCCGCCTCCTCGGCGAGGGCGACCGCCAGACTGCTCGGGGCGGAGATCGCCGCGAGCACCGGGATGCCCGCCATCCACGCCTTCTGGGTGAGCTCGAAGCTGGCCCGCCCGGAGACCAGCAGCAGATGACCGCGCAGCGGCAGCAGGTCCTCCCGGGCCGCCCAGCCGATCAGCTTGTCGACGGCGTTGTGCCGGCCGACGTCCTCGCGTACCGCCCGGAGCTGCCCGTCGACGGTGAACAGGCCGGCGGCGTGCAGCCCACCTGTGCGGTCGAAGCCCTGCTGGGCGGCGCGTAGCTGGTCCGGCAGGCCGACCAGGGTCTGCGGGCTGAACGTGGCTCGGTCGGCGGCCACGTCGAACCGGGACCGAGTGCGTACGGCATCGATGCTCGCCTTGCCGCACACCCCGCAGGAACTGGTGGTGTAGAAGTTGCGGGTCGGGTCGGTCTGCGGCGGAGGGACGTGGCCGGCGAGCGTCACGTCGACCACGTTGTACGTGTTCGGTGTGTCGGTGTCGGTGCCGGCGCACAGCTGGGCGGTCACCACGTCCTCGGCGGCCCCGATCACACCCTCGGTCAGCAGGAAACCGATCGCGAGGTCGATGTCGTTCCCCGGCGTACGCATGGTGACGGCCAGCGGAGCACGTCGCGCCGCGCCGGCCGGGCCGACCCGGATCTCCAGCGGCTCCTCCCCGGCGACGGTGTCCATCCGGCGGATCCGCCGGGTCGACCCACCGCCGGCCTCGATGCGCAGTACGGTGCGTCGCTCGTTCGTCCTGCCCATGCACCCATCCTGCCCCGGTTCCCAGGTGGCGAACCGGCCGGGAGGGCGGCGGCACTCGCCTCAGGCGCCGCCATATCGCTGCATGGTGTGCGTATGGCGGCGAAGAAGGTGACTGTGACCCCACCCCGAGGAACTGGTCGAGGCGCTCGGCGAGGCTGTCCGCGAGGATGGCGTCCCCTTGTCGAGGCTGGTGGCGAGCGCTGCGGAAAGCGAGCTCCGGCGGCGGGTCGGGCGGCGGTTGGTCGCCGACTGGCAGGCCGAGCACGGTGCGTTCACCGTAGAAGTGATCGCTGCGGCCCGCGCGAAGATGGCTGCCGCCGACGCCCAGGCACTCAGCGCGCCCGGTCGGGCGGCCGCGTGACCATCCCTTACGTCTACGACACGGGGTACTGCTGGCGATCGACGGCAATGACCGACGGATCTGGGCGATACACCATCTGGCCGTGGAGGAAGGGCGACGTGTGCTCGTCCCTTCCGTCGTGATCGGCCAGGCTTGGCGAGATACCCGCCGGCAGGTCCAGCTCGGACGGTTCCTGAGCAGCTGCGAAATCGTGCCAGTCGGTCTGGAGCTGGCCAAATCAGCCGGGGTGTTGTGCGGGAAGGCTGGTACCCGTGACGTGGTCGATGCCAGCGTGGTCACCATCGCGCTTGCCTGCGGCGCGATCGTCTTCACCAGCGACCCGGAGGACATCGCGCACCTGTCGGCTGCCTCGGACGTCAAGCCAGAGCTGGTCGTCCGCCGCCTCTGAAACCCGTCGGCACGACACGGGGCCCGAGTGCTTCCGAGGCATCTGTGACGCATCTGGGGCGACGGACGGCTCAGCCAAGCGCAGCCTCCCGTACGCTGGAACGGGAGTCCCAAAAGGGCGGAGGTGCCTGTGGCAGTCAAGCGCCGCCGGTTCGTCGAGCGTCGGAAGGCGCTCGGTTTCAGCCAGGAGACTCTCGCCGAGAAGATCGGCGTGGACCGTACGACGATCGCCCGACTCGAACACGGCGTCACCACCCCCTATCCGTATACGCGGTTGAAGCTGTGCAAGATCCTGGAGGTAACGGCAGAGCAGCTCGACCACTGGCTAATGGGTGGGGACGAGGACATGTCCCCTCCTGTTCCTACACCTCGACCAACCGCCGCCGGCCCGGGTCCGGTCCGGTCAGAGCCGACGGGTGTACTCGACGACATGCATCGCCGCGAACTTCTCCGCCTGATAAGCGTCGCGGGTGCCCTCACGGCGCTACCAACTGGAAACCACGGGGCGGCTCTGCTCCCGGCAACCCTGGCCCATGAGGCCGGTGACCTGGATCAATACGCAGAACTCAACGCCCACCTGTGGCAGGTCTTCGGGCTGACCAGGCCCAAGCGCCTCGTCTACCCATTGGTCCAGGAGCAGGCCGCCGTACTGGTCGACCGGCTCGACCGGGCACGTACGGGGGCCGAGCACCGCAGGCTGTGCGTGCTGGCATGCGACCTGTTCCAACTGGCGGGCGAGATCTTTTTCGACGCCGACCAGTACGCCGAGGCTGCACATTGTTACTCGTTGGCGGCGTCGGCGGGTCGTGAGTCGCGTTCCTACGACCGCTGGGCCTGCGCCTTGACCCGGCAGGCGTTCGTCAACCTGTACGACCAGCAGTACAGCCGGGCCGTGACCGTGCTCGACGCCGCAGCACGGATCGCCCAACGTGGCGATAGTCAACTGTCCACCCGCCATTGGGTCGCAGCTGTGCAGGCTCAGGCGTTCGCAGGACTGGGCGACCGGGAAGCTTGCGAACACGCCTTGGATACCGCTGAGCAGGTGCACGGTCTCAACGGCCCGGTCAGTCCTGGTGGCTGGCTGCGTTTCGATGGAAGCCGGATACGTGAGGAGCGAGGCGCCTGTCACCTTGCATTGGGGCAGGTCGATCTGGCCGAGCGTGCGCTGTTTGCGGCCAGCGACGGCACGATGTCGCCGCGTCGTCGGGGTGGCATCCTGGCCGATCTTGCTTTGCTGAGCGCTCAACGTACCGACATCGATCGGATGCTCCGGTACGGCAGCGAAGCTGTCGGCATCGCCGAGCAGACCCACTCCGTCGGTTACCTGGGCCGGAAGGTGCAGGGCTTCCAGCGCCAACTCACGCCGGCCCTGTTGGCTGATGCTCAGGTCGCACAGCTGAACGACCGGATAACCGGCCTGCTGACGGCTGCAGCCTGACGGCGAGATGATCTGATGACGAGACGAGAGGAATCAGGGCCGATCATGACCGACGAGCCGGGTCGCTACTTCCGTGAGGCGTGGACAGCCGGGGTGCTCCGGCATTATCCGGGCGAGCCGAAGCCCGGTTACGTCGCCCCGTGGGAGGCCACCCCCGAATGGGAGCGACAGGCCGCTTCGGCCGTGTTCGGCCAGATTCACGACTTCGTGCAGGTCAGTTCCGGTTGCACAGCAAAGCTGAGCCGGGAGCAGAAGGGGCGTTTTGTGGCGTTGTGCTGGATCGCCCAGATCTACAAGCACTTCGACGACCCGAAGCCGTCGTACGTGGCCGACTGGGACGCGTTGCCAGCCTGGCAGCAGGAGACCGACGCGGACATCTTCGAGCATGTCGAGCGGATCTGCATTTCGGCGTGAGTCGGGGTGAGGCTGTACTCAGCCCGCCGGCAGTCGACCGGCCAGCAGCACCCCGACGACGGCTCCGAGCACCAGGAACGGCCCGAACGGCAACTGCTGGGTCCACCGGATCCGCCGGGCGACCAGCAGGACCACCGCCACGCCGCCCGAGCCCACGAAGGCGACCAGCAGCCCGAGCAGCACCATCGGCCAACCGAACCAGCCGAGCACCGCGCCGACGCTGAGCGCCAGTTTGGCGTCACCCAGCCCGAACCCTCTGGCACCGAACACCAGGGTGGTGGCGGCGAACAGCGCCGCGACGCCCGTACCGGCGATGACGGCCCGCAGCCAGGCATCGGACGGCTCACCCAGCAGCACCGCCGCACCGAGCAGCGCCCAGGTCCCGGCGGCGGCCGGGTAGGTGAGCCGGTCCGGCAGCCGGTGCACCGCGAGGTCGACGAAGACCAGCGGCACCATCCAGGCCGCCCACCAGATCAGTGCCAGGAGGACCGGCCAGGGATGGCCGGCGGACACCAACGCTGCCAGCGCCGCGACGGCGACCACCTCGACGGCGAACGGCGGCGGGCCGACCCGGGCACCGCAGCCGCCGCATCTGGCCAGTGGGGACAGCGACGCCATGGGGGGCAGCGACCCCGCCGGGCCGGCCGCGCCGAGCGGCGTGCCGCACCGTGGACAGCCGGTCCGCCACGGTTCGCCGGGTGCCACCGAGTGGACGGCGGCAGCCCGGCGCAGCAAGGGCAGCACCAGCAGTACGCGGAGCAGCTTGCCGGCCTGACCGGGCCGTCGCCCGGCAGGGGCCGGTGTCGACCCGGTCCCGATCGGGCGCTCGTTGCCGGTGATCATCCCTGCGCCCTCTCCCGGCACCCGCTACGCCGATCACGTTCCGTGTTTTCATGATCGCTTACTTTTGGTGTCGGCCGGCCTGGTGGTACCCGGTCGACCGACTCCGGCTCGCACCGTGGTCGGTCTGCCGGTCGACGATGGCTGGGTCGACCGTCGACTTCCAAATGGGACAGAATCCGGCCCATGCTGGCAATTCGCGATGACGACTGTCGGTTTTCGATCACCACTGCCCACTTGACAGACGTACTCGGAGGCGTCTTACGGCGGTGGTCGGAATGACCGAGCATCGCACCACCCTTCGCCGGTACCGGACTCGAAGATCGTAACCCTGAGTATTGTTCTGAATTGCCCCTGTTGCTGTCGCGGGCGTCAGCCTATGCTCCCCCCTTGAGCGATGCACTACTGCCGGGAAACATCCGACCGACCGGCGGAAATGCGTCGGTCGACACCTGGCCGGACCAGCCGGAGGCAGCACTGGATCATTCCAGCGGACGGTACGACAACACCCCAACACATCGATGTTGGTAATAGTGCTTGTCGCCCTGCGCCACCCTGGCCGGCCCGGCGGGCACCGAGGAGGACGGACGTGAGGCCAAGTCAGCGCCCCTGGCCAGCAGTGATGCTGGCTGTGTCGGTGCTTGCGGCTGCCGTGCTCACCGGCTGCGCCAGCGAGCAGTCCGCAACCTTGCCGCCACTGCGCGCACCGGCGGCGACCGACGACCCGGCGGCCGCCGAAGCCGCCGAAGCCGCCCTCGCCGCGTACAACGGGTACCTCGCCGCCGCCGAGAAGGCCGAACACGCGGCCGACCCCCACCACCCCGAGTTGAAGAAGTATCTGGCGGATCCGCTCTTGGCGCAGGTCCGGCTGAGCATTCGAGACGCGAAGGAGCATGGCGCGATGCGGACCGGCTCGCTAATCTCCGAACCGACGGTGACCGAGGTGAATCTGGATTCGGTCCCCGTCACCGTGGTGATCCAGGACTGCCTGGACGCCACGAATTACCGGATGGTCTACGCCGATGACACCGACACGGTCGTTCCCGGCACCGAGGTGAGTCGTTACCTGGCCACCGCCACCGCGACCCGCTACGACGACGGTCGCTGGCTGATCAGCGGCGGCTTCTCGCATCGGGACCAGCCATGCTGACCGGGGTCGCTGCCACCAACCGTCGCCGGTTCGCCGGGCTGGTCTTCGTCGCCCTGCTGACCGCTGCCGGGCTGACCGCCGCTGGGCCGGCTGCCGCCCAGTCATCCGGCGGCGGCTGCGCGGTCACCCAACCCGAATGCGACGGCTGGGTCGAGGGGCCGGGCAACCCCGGCGGCCCCGGTCACGACGGCGGTGGCGGACCCGGCGACGGCGGCGGTGGGGACGGCGGAGCCGAGCCCTGCTACCGCGACGGCGTCGAGCTGCCCTGCTACGACAACGTCCTCGGCTGGTTCAACCGGGAGAACGGGTGCTACTACATGCGGGCCGAGCCGCAGCCGCCGGACGCTGAGCCCGGCCAAACCGCGTACCAACGCAGCTGCGTCGCCGGTCTGGTCAACCGGTACACGGTGTGGCTCACTGACCCGCCGCCAGGCTATGGGGCGCCGCCGGACCCGTACGAGCTGCGCCGCCGCGCGTACGCCCGGATCCAATTCGAGAAGCCGGTCATCCACACCGCGCCCGACCCGGACAAGCCCGGCCTGGTCGGTCTGCCGGTCTGGGTGTGGTCCGAGGAGTCCAACGCCGTCTGGGGACCGCTTGATGAGGACGAGGCGGACCGCGACGTCAGCGTCCGGGTCGTGGCCGAAGTCGACGAGATCACCTTCAACATGGGCAACGGCGACAGCTTCAGCTGCGAACGGGACGAGGTCTTCGACGCGTACGACCCGGCGGCCGACAACCCCTGGAACCCCGGCTGCGGCTACGACAACGGCTACCCGACGCCGGGCAGCTACCGGATCGTCGCCACGGTCGACTGGAAGGTCTCCTGGACTTTCAACGGGGTCGAGCAGGGCGTCTTTGCGAACCAGCAGATGACGAGCGACCCCATCGAGATCGAGATCGACGAGCTTCAGGTGGTACGGCGATGACCGTGGCGACGACTCGTACCGGCCAGGGCGGCGTCGACGCCCCGGTCACCCCGCCGAAGATCGTCCGGCAGCGACGGGTCCGGCCCGGCCTGCTCGGGCTGGCGGTGCTGCTGATCGCCCTCGGCGGGCTCGGGTCCGCCTTCGCGGTCACCTCGGTCCGGTCCACCGGCTCCTACCTGGCGGTCGCCCGGGACGTGTCGGTCGGTACGGTGCTGTCCGCCGACGACCTGGTGACCGTGCAGGTGGCCGGTGGGCAGGCGATCAAGCCGGTGCCGGCCAGCCAGCTCGACCAGGTCGTCGGGTTGCGGGCCGCGGTCGCCCTGGTGCCCGGCAGTCTGCTCACCCCGGCGCAGCTGACCAACGAGCCGATGATCGGGCCGGACCAGCAGCAGATCGCCATCGGGCTGCGGGCCGACCAGGTGCCGGCCCGGCAGCTGAACCCCGGCGACAAACTGATCCTCGTCGGCACCCCGACGCGTAACGCCAGTGAGAACGCGGTCACCAGGTTCGACGCGACCGTGATCGACGTGGCCGCCGACGACCGCAGCGGGGCCATCGCCTACCTGGCACTGGCCTCGCGGGACGTGCCGGCGGTGGTGGTGCTCGCCGCCGAGGACCGGATCGCGGTCGTGCTGGCCCCGGCGGCCTGACGGATGGCCATCGTCGCGCTCGTCTCCGCCAAGGGTTCCCCCGGCGTCACCACCAGCGCGCTCGCCTGCACGCTGTCCTGGCACCACCGGGTGGTGCTCGCCGAGTGCGATCCGGCCGGTGGGACGTTGCTGGCCGGCTACCTCGGCGGCGCCCTGTCGGGCCCGCGGGGGATCGGGGAACTGGCGGTCAGCGAGTTGCGCGACGGCAACCTGGAGGAGGCCTTCTGGAGCCAGCTGGTCGACCTGGACGCCCCCCACCGGGAGCGGCTGCTGCTGCCCGGCGTGGTCGACCCGACGCAGATCGGCAGCGTCACTCCGCTGTGGCAACGGTTCGCCGACTTCTTCGTCGGCCTCGAACGCGGCCGACCACCGTACGACGTGATCGTCGACTGTGGCCGTCTCTACGTCGCTAATCCACCGTGGCCGATCCTGCGGGCGGCGACGATCGTCCTGGTGGTGGCCGCCGCGCACCTGCCCGACCTGTCCAGCGCCCGCGCAGCGGTGACCACGATCGAGCGGGACTTCGCCGAGCACCGGGTGCCGCCCGGCTCACTGCGGCTGCTGCTGGTCGGTGACGGCCACAGCCGAGCCGAGATCAGCAAGGCCCTGCAGTTGCCGGTGATCTCCCGGTTGCCGGCCGACCCCCGTACCGCCGAGGTGCTCAGCCACGGCGGCACCGTCAAGCTCAACCGGCCGCTGCTGCGGGCGGCCGGCGCGTTGGAGGTCCCGGTCCGTTCGCTGATCGAGCGGCGCCAGGCCCGGCTGCGGTGGGCCACGCCGGAAGGGGTGCCGAATGCGATTTGAGCCAGTGCTGAGCGATCCCCGCGACGAGTCCGAAAACGGCACCGGCCGGCCGCAGCGGCCGGCCCGGGACCGGCCCGACCCGCTCACCTCGATCACCCCGCCGCTCGGTCCGAACGGCATCCCGGGCGAAGCCGCCCCGGGCGACGCCGTACCACCCGCCGCCACCCGGCACAGTGGCGTGCCACTGCGTCCCGCGCAGCACGGCCACAGCGCGCGGCACAGTTGGCCGCTGGTCGTCCCGGTCAGCGCAGCACCCGCCGCGCCGCCCACCGCCCGGCCCGCGGGCGCACCCCGGCCCGGCATCCAGCCCGGTGCAGTCCCGGCCACCCTGCCCCCGGTGACCCCGCCGCCGACCGTCCTGGCCCCGGCCAACACGCCGCCGGCCACCCCCGACACCACCGGCACCGGTGCGCTGGCCCGGCCGCGCACCGACTTCGCACTGGTCCGCGAGCTGCGCCGGGAGCTCAGCACCCGGCTCACCCGCTGGCAGCGGGGTCGCGAGTTCACCATCGACGAGGAGGACGTCGAGCGGGCGCGGCTCGCCGTCGCGGTCGTCGCCGAGTACGCCGACCAGGTCCGCCGGGCCGGCACCCCGCTCACCGCGTACGAGGAACGGGTGCTGCTCGACCAGGTCACCGCCGAACTCGTCGGGCTCGGCCGGCTGCAGACCCTGCTGGTCGACGACACCATCGAAGAAGTTCACATCCTCGGCTGCGACCAGGTGCGGATCACCCGCCGCAACGGGCAGGTCGACTGGCACGACCCGATCGCCGACAGCGACGACGAGCTGGTGGAGATCCTGCAGGCGGCCGCCCGGCGGGCCGGGGCCACCGAACGGTCGCTGTCCACCTCGAAGCCGACGCTGGACCTGCAACTGCCCGACGGCAGCCGGCTGGCCGCCGTCTACCTGGTCAGCCACCGCCCGTACGCGGTGATCCGCAAGCACAACACCCTGGACATCAGCCTCGACGACGTGGCCGGCGGCCGGCCCGACCTGGACGAGATGATCGACGTGCTGGTCCGCGACTTCCTGCGTGCGTCGATGCGGGCCGGGCTGAACATCATGGTCGCCGGGCTGGCCGGGGCCGGCAAGACCACCATCATCCGGGCGCTGATGGACGAGATCCCGCCGGACGAGCCGTACGTGCTGCTGGAGGAGAGCCGCGAGCTGCTGCCGGCCCGGCGTACCGAACGGCACCGGGCGGTGATGAGCTTCGAAGCCCGCGAGGGCCACGGCGAACGCGGTTTCGACGGCCGCCCGGCCGGTGAGGTGAGCATCGCCGACCTGATCCCGGTCTCGCTGCGGATGGGCGTACTGCGGATCATCGTCGGTGAGGTCCGGTCCCGGGAGATCGTGCCGATGCTGCAGGCGATGACCACCAGCCGTGGCTCGATGTGCACCATCCACGCCCGTACCCCGTCCGGGGTCGGTGAGCGGATCGTCGAGCTGGCCCTGTCGCACGGCCGGGAGATGACCGTCGACCAGGCCCGCCGGATGGCCGGCAACGCCCTCGATCTGATCGTCTACGTCACCGTCGAGGACGAGACCGGCATCGGCGGACGTAAGCACCGGTTCGTCTCGCACGTCGAGGAGGTGATCGGGGTCGGTGAGGGCGGCCGGATCGCCACCACCACCGTCTTCGGCCCGGGCGCGGACGGCCGGGCGATCCCCCGGCATCTGCCGGAACGGATCCGGGAGCAGTTGCTGCGGGTCGGCTACGACGCCCGGATGCTGTCCCGCTACATCGAGGCCGGCGTCGGCGCCTGGCGACGGCCGCGGCACACCGTCCTGCGGGGGCACCGGTGAACCTGCCCGCCAACATCGAGGTGATCGCGGTCGTCGCCGGCGCCGCCTGCATCGGTGGCCTGGTCCTCGCCGTCGTCGCGCTGATCGGCACCAGCCGGCCACCTGGGCCGCCGTCGCGCGCCGGGCTGCTGGTGCGTCGGCTGTGGCTGGGCTCCGGCGCCAGCCGCCGTGAGCAGCGCCAGCATCAGGCGCTGCTGGTCGCCGCCGGGCTGGTCGGCGCGTTCGCCTTCCTGATCACCGGCCTGCCGGTGGCCGGCGTTCTGGTCGCCGTCGCCGTGCCGGGGGCACCGTGGCTGTTCAACGTCGGCAAGGCGGAGCGGCGGGCGATCGCCCGGATCGAGGCCGTCGGCGAGTGGACCCGCCGACTCAAGGATGTCTCCGGCACCGGCCAGGGCCTGCAGCAGGCGATCATCGGCACGGTCAGCACCGCCCCTGAGCAGATCAACCCGGAGGTACGGGACCTGGCGACCCGGTTGCAGGCCGGCTGGCTGGGCCGGACCGCTCTGCTGGCGTTCGCCGACGAGATCGGCGACCCGGTCTGCGACCAGGTGGTGGCGGCGCTGATCCTGCACCTCACCGACCGGGGTGAGCGGCTCGGTGACGTGCTGGGGTCGATCGCGAACGCGGCCGCCGCCGAGGTCGCCACCCGACGCGAGGTGGAGGCCAAACGCACCCAGCCCCGGTTCGCGGTGCGATTCCTGACCGTGATGACCCTGCTGGTCCTCGGGTACGGGCTGGTCAACCCGGACTACATGGCGCCGTACGGCACGCCGACCGGCCAACTGGTGATGGTCTCGCTGGGCGGCCTGTTCGTCGCGCTGCTCGTCTGGGTGCGGCAGATGAGCATCCCGCCCCGACCGGCCCGGTTCCTCGCCGCCCCGGACCCCGACGAGGTGCTGACATGATCCTGAACTGGCAGTTGACCGTCGCGGTGGTCAGTGGGGCGCTGGTCGGGCTCGGGTTGTTCCTGTTGCTGCGGGAGACCAGCCCGGCCACGCCGGCGCTCGGGCCGGCGCTGCGCCGACTGCACCACACCCAGGGCCGGCCGGGTGTGGTCGCCGCCGACGGCGATCTGGCCTGGATGACCGGTGTGGTCCGGTGGCTGCGGCCACCGCACAAGGAGCTCGCCCTGCTCGGGCGGACCCCGGAGCAGTACGCCCTGTCGCTGCTGCTGTCGGCGTTGATCGGGCTGGTCGCGCCGCCGGTGCTGGGCATGGCGCTCGGCGTGGTCGGCATCGACCTGCCGGTCGCCGTACCGGTGGCCGCCGGCCTGGTGCTGGCGGCGGCGGCCGCGCTGATCGCTCACCAGGACGTGCTGAGCAAGGCCCGGCAGGCCCGGCGGGAGTTCAGCCGGGCGGTCTGCACCTATCTGGACCTCGTCGCGTTGCAGCTGTCCGCGGCGCACGGGCCGGTGCAGGCGCTGGAACGGGCGGCGAAGGTGTGCGACGGCTGGGTCTTCGAACGGATCCGGGAGGCGCTGCGGCTGGCCCAGCTGCAGATGCATTCGCCCTGGGACGAGTTGCGGGACCTGTCCGACCAGATCGGCGTGCCGGAGCTCGGTGACGTCGGGTCGATCATGCAGTCGTCGGGCACCGAAGGCGCCCAGGTGCACGAGACGTTGCGCAGCCGCGCCGACTCGTTGCGCGACCAGATCAGGACCGACAACCTGGCCCGGGCGGAGGCGGTCACCGGCCGGCTCGACATCCCGGGCGCCTTCCTGGTCTTTGTCCTGATCGGATTCGTCCTCTATCCCTTCCTGGCCCGGATCTGACCGCCCGGATCTGACCGCCCGGCGACCGCCGGACAGACCCCCGAAAGGACACTCACCATGCAGATATTCACCCGCCTCTACCTAGCGGTGGCCGGCCGACTCGCCGAGCTGCGCGCCGCCGACGAACGGGACCGGGGGGACAGCCCGGTCCCCACAGCAGTGATCATCGTCGGGCTGGCGCTCGTCGCGATCGCCGTCCTCGCCTGGGCGTCGAACCTGGCGTTCGACTTCATGAACGCCAACCCGGACCCGACCAGCGACCTGCCGGACTCGGGCAACTTCCCGGGTGGCGGCGATTGATCGGCGACATGCGTCGACTGCTGGCCGGCCGGGCGGGCCGGACCACCCCCACCCCGGTGGTCCGGCCCGCCCCCACCCCGGTGGTCCAGCATGCCCGGGACCGGGGCGCGGCCCCGGTCGAGTTGGCCATCCTGCTGCCGGCGATCCTGCTGCTGCTGTTCGCGTCGATCCAGGTCGCCGCGCTGTTCCTGGCCCGTACCGTGGCGTTGAGCGCCGCCCAGCAGGCGGTCACCGCCGAACGCGGCTACGACGCGTTGGGCAGCGGCAACGCCGACACCGGGGTGGGTGCGCAGCGCGCCGCCGCGTTCCTCGCCGACGCCGGCGACTGGCTCGACCCGGACCCGCTGCCGGAGCCGTCGGTCGACCCGGACGGGCGGTACGTGTCGTACACCGTCAGCGGTAAGGCACTGTCGCTGGTGCCGGGCGTGACGTTCACCGTCAGCGAGACCGCGAACGGCGAGATCGAGCGGTTCGAGCAGGTCGCGGGAGGCTGATCGTGCGGCGACGCCATGCGGGCTCCGACCGGGGCCGTG
Source organism: Micromonospora sp. Llam0 (assembly GCF_003751085.1). NCBI lineage: Bacteria > Bacillati > Actinomycetota > Actinomycetes > Micromonosporales > Micromonosporaceae > Micromonospora > Micromonospora sp. Llam0. Next base: position 2,101,045 of record NZ_RJJY01000002.1, read on the forward strand.
ACCGGGGCTCCGTCTCGGTGGAGGTGGCCATCCTCACCCCGGCGTTCCTGCTGCTGGTCGTCGTCGCCTGGGTGACCGGGCGGACGGTGCTGGCCCGCAACGCCCTGGACGCGGCGGCGCACGACGCCGCCCGCGCCGCCTCCATCTCCCGGTCCGTAACCGAGGCGCAGACCAACGCCGAGTACGCCGCGCAGCAGCGCCTCGACTGGGAGGGCATTGCCTGCGCTGGGGAGCCGACCGCCGACTTCGCCCCGAACGGGGTGGACACCCTGACCAAGGCGTTCGCCACCGCGCCCGGCAGCACCACCGCGCTGATTCACGTACGGGTCAGCTGCACCGTCCAGTTCGGTGATCTGGGGCTGCCCTGGGTGGCGCAGGACCGGCTGCTCCGCGCCGATTTCCGATCCCCACTGGACCGCTACCGGGGGCGGGAATGAGCCGCCAGCGGCCGGGCGTCGACCGCCAGCAGCCTGGTGGAACCCGCGACGCGTACGGTCACCGCGACGCGGGGCGGGTCAGCGTCTTCCTCGCCGTGGCCTTCCTCGCCGTGGCCACCGTCCTCGGCATCACCGTGGACGCCGCCGGTAAGTACCGCACCAAGCAACGGGCGGACAACCTGGCCGCCGAGGCGGCCCGTACCGGCGGGCAGCAGATCGACATCGGTCTGGCGGTCAGCGGGGAGGGCCAGTTCATCGACGTCCCGGCGGCCACCGCCGCGGTCGACCACTACTTCGACGACCTGCCCGGGGTGACCGGGTACACGGTCGAGGTCGCTGCGGATCAGCAGCAGCTGACGGTGACCGTCGACATGACCTACGAGACCACCATGCTCAGCCTCTTCGGTTTCCCGTCGGGGATCCCGGTGACCGGGCAGGCCACCGCCGTGCTCCGGACCGACCCGTAGCGGAAGCTGACCCCTCGAGAGGAGCGGCACATGCGCGCGACCCGCGTTTCCCCCGTCCGGCGGCTCGGGCAGGTCCTCACCGGCCTGAGTGCGCTGATCATCCTGTTGATCCTGCTCGTCGGCGCGCCGGTCGCGCTGCTCGCGTTCGCCGGCAACCCGCTGCCCGACCACCTGCCCGGCGTCGACGAGATCGGCACCGCGCTGACCAGCCGCGACGACGGGCAGCTGTTCATCCGGGCGTTGGCGGTCGCCGGCTGGTTGGGTTGGGCGACGTTCCTGCTGTCGGTGCTGGTGGAGGTGCCGGCCCGACTGCGGCGGCGGCCGGCACCGAAACTGCCCGGCATGGGCCGGCAGCAGCGGGTTGCCGCCGCGCTGGTCGGATCGATCTCGCTGATCCTGGTGGCCGGTCCGGCGGCGGCGTACGCCGCACCGGGGCCGGTCGAGGCGACCTCGGCGGCGGTGGTGGGCACCGGGTTCGGCAGCGCCCCTGAGCTTGCCGCGCCCGCCGGCCAGCACTCGACGCCGAACCAGCTCGTCGGTGTCACCGGGCGGTCCGCCGCGCCGGCGCCGGCCGCCGTGGGCTCCCCTGCCCCGCTGGTCTCGCCGGCCGCGTTGCACACGCTCGCGGCGGCCCCCACCGGCCCGGGCGCCGACGGCACCGCGCCGACGGACCAGCCGGACGAGGCGGCGGAGCCGGCCGTGTACCGGGTCGCCAAGGGCGACTACCTCGGCCACATCGCCGACCGCTATCTCGGCGGGTTCAGTGACTACCAGGAGCTGGCCGACCTCAACGAGATCGGCGACCCGGACCGGATCCGGGCCGGACAGCTGCTGCGGTTGCCTGCCGAGGCGACGGACACCGGCGTCCGGCCGCACGCCACCGGCACAGTCGTCACCCCGGCGGTGACGCCCACCCCGTCGCAGCCGACGCCGGAGCAGCCGGCGGCTCCGCAGACCCCGCCGCCGGTCGACGTACCGTCGGACGCTGACCGCCCCGCCTGGCAGGTGGACAACGACGCCACCGGCAACCTCGGCGGCGGCGTCTCCGCCGGCCGGCCCGGGCCGGAGCAGAACCTGAACCGCCCCCTCGCGGTGACTGCGGTGATCACCGCGGCGAGCATCGTCGGCGCGCAGATCGGCACCATGCTCGGGCTGAAGCGGCGTACCGCCGGAACGTCCGGCGAGACCGGCCGGCACCGCCGCGACCAGGGCTGACCGGGGCTGACCCGAGCCGTACCGCCGCGACCGGGGCCGGCCCGGCTTGCTCAGTCGCCGGCCGGCCGGAGCTGCCGCTTGTCCGGCTTGCCGCTCGGCCCGACCGGCACCACGTCGATGAAGGTGACGGTACGGGGCCGGCTGGCCTGGCCGAGCCGGTCGGCCACCAGCTCACCCAGCTCGGTCGGGTCCGGCCGCTCGGCGGTGGTCGGCACGACGAAGGCGTGCACGGCCTCCCCGCTCTGCTCGTCGGGCATCCCGACCACGTACGCCTCGGCCACGCCGGGATGGCTGGCCAGGACCCGCTCGATCGGGCCGGCGTACCGGACGTCGGCGTGCACGATGATCACGTCCCGGATCCGGCCGAGCAGGTACAGGTAGCCGTCGGCGTCGAAGCGGGCGAGATCGCGGGTCCGTACCCAGCCGTCGATGAACACGTCCGCCGTCTCGGCCGGGTCGCCCCAGTAGCCGGCGGCCTGGCCGGGGCTACGGACGAACAGCTCGCCCTCACCTCCGTCCGGCACCGGGTTGCCGGAACCGTCCCGGATCTGCGTCTGCACCATCTCGGCGGGCCGGCCGACGCTGGCCAGCCGGGCCGGTGCCCCGGCCGTCTCGGCCGGGGTCAGAATCGAGATCAGGCCCGCTTCGGTCTGGCCGTACCCGTTGTAGACGATCGGCCCCAGCACCGCCTCGGCCTGCGCCAGCCGGCCGGGCTCCAGCGGTGACCCGGAGACCAGCAGGGCACGCAACGAACCGAGGTCGACCGGGTCGGTGCGCTGGCCGGTGACCAGCTGGTGCAGTCGGGGCACGGCGGCCACGCTGGCGGTCGCCCGCAGCCGGGTGATCGCCGAAGGCAGGAACGGCTCCGGCCCGCCGGTGGGTTCGGCGATCACGGCGGTACCACCGGCGGCCAGGGTCAGCACGGTGTACTCCATCATCACCTGGCTGCTCAGCGATCCGAAGACCAGGAAGCGGTCCAGCTTCGTGGCCAGGTCGCGGATCGCCGCCGGCCACCGGTCGGGGTACGCCGCCCATCCCGCGCCGAGCCCGGCGTACGTCTCGACGCAGCCTTTCGGGTCGCCGGTGCTGCCACTGGTGTAGACGATCCGCCCGGCGTCCGCCGGACGACCGGCGCAGTCCAGTGCGGTCGCCGACGGCGGCCCGGCGAGCAGGTCGCCGACGGCGAGCAGGTCGAGTTCGTCGGCTGCGCCCCGCAGCTCGTCGGTCGCCGTCGACCGGTCGACCACCACCGCCCGGTTGGCCGGCGTGGTAGCGGTACCGCCACCGGTGAGGACGTGACGCAACTGCTTGGGGGTCAGACCGCCGCGCACCCCGCAGACCCGGGCGCCGACCACCTGGGCGGCGATCATGGCGGCGAATGCCTCCGGCGAGACGCCGAGCGTCATCGCCACCCCGTCGCCCGGCCCGATTCCCGCCGCCCGCAGACCGGTGCTGATCCGCCCGACGGCGTCCAGCAGCTCGGCGCCGGTGACCTCGCGCGCGCCGTGCTCGAACACCGTCCGGTCGGCGGCGGCTGCCAGCAGGTCCAGGATCTGCCGCGGGTACGCCTGGGGCGGGGTGCCCGGCTCAGTTGCTGGCATGGTCGACGAACTCCTTGATGGACACGGCCGGCATGGGGCGATGCTAGCGGTTCGGATTCAGAAATTACTCAGACCGGGATCCGGGTACGGGGAGCCGGATCCCGGGCTGCGGCACCAGAGCCGGACGGCCGGCTGAGACCGTTCTGAGAATCCGTGGCTACGGTCAGGGAGGTGATCAGCCAAACGGCGACCAGGATCGATATCTTCGATCTGACTGGCTCCTTGCATCCGGCCAACCTACGGCGCGTGGCTGTCGCAGTGCACATCGAGGTCACTGCGGCGATACGCGGCCGGGTGCAGGGTCACCGCCCGTCCCGTCGCCCGGCCACCGTACGCCGATGAACGGGTACGCCCTGGCCGGCGGCCCTGCCCCGGTGAACCTGGCCGATCTGCGGGCGGCGGCCGGTCGCCGGCTCGACCCGGCACACGACGACTTCTTCGCTGGCGGTGCCGGCGACGAACGGACGGTACGGGACAACGAGGCCGCCTTCGACGCCTACCGCGTACTGCCTCGGGTGCTGCGCGGTGCCGGCGACCGCGACCTGCGCACGCAACTGCTCGGTGAGACGCTGGCGATGCCGGTGCTGGTGGCGCCGACGGCGTTCCACCGGCTCGCCCATCCGGACGGTGAGGTGGGCTCTGCCCGCGCGACTGCGGCGGCCGGCACCCTCATGGTGGTGAGCATGGCCGCCACCACACCGGTGGAGAAGATCGCAGCCGCAGCGGCGACGCCCCGGCCATCGGCGACCAGCGGTCCGGGTCGGCCGCCGAAGCTGTGGTTCCAGCTCTACCCGCAGCCGGACCTGGCGTTCACCGAGTCGCTGATCCGGCGCGCCGAGGCCGCCGGCTGCGGTGCCCTGGTGGTCACCGTCGACTCGCCGGTCTTCGGCCGGCGCGAACGGGATCTGCGCAACGGCTTCCTCGACCTGCCGGACGGGTTGTGCTGCGAGAACATGCGCGATCCGGAGACCGGAAAGGTCCGGTCGATCACGATGGACGCCGGGCTGGACTGGCGGCGGATCGAGTGGCTGCGGGCAACGACCCTACTGCCCATCGTCCTCAAAGGAATTCTGCATCCCGCCGACGCCGCGCTGGCGGTCGAACACGGCGCCGACGCGGTGCTGGTGTCGAACCACGGCGGTCGGCAGCTCGACGGCGTACCGGCCAGCCTCGACGCACTGCCCGCCATCGTCGACGCGGTGGCGGGTCGCCTGCCGGTGCTGCTCGACGGCGGGGTGCGGCGCGGCACCGACGTACTCACCGCGCTGGCGTTGGGTGCCACCGCCGTCGGCGTCGGCCGGCCGGTCCTGTGGGGTCTGGCCGCCGCCGGTGAAGCCGGCGTGCGGCAGGTGCTGGAGCTGCTGCGGGCCGACCTGGACCGGACGTTGGCGCTGGCCGGGGCCGCCCGCCCGGCTGAGGTCACCGCCGACCTGATCACCCCGGCGGTACGGCGGTGACCGGGCTCGCCGTACCAGTGCTGCTGGCCGTCGTGGCGGCGGTGGTGCTGTGGACGCTGCCCAGGTGGCTGCCGCCGGCGGTGATCGGCCTGCGGCAGTGGGTGTTCGCCCGGGTCAACGGCACCGAGGGGATCCCGGTGCCCGGCCCGCTGGTCGGCGCGGAACACTTCGAGAAGGTGTACGCGAACCCGGCGGCGGACGGCCGCAGCCGTGGTGCCGGGCTGTCCGACCTGTTCTGGTACTGGCTGGCCCCGGGCCCGCACATGCACCAGGAGCACCTGGAACCGGGTGAGCGGTACCTTGCGGTCGCCCGGACCACCCGGCGGGTGCTGGCCGTGCCGCAGCAACGGTCGGCGGAGCTGGCCGCTGCCGCCGCCCGCCGACAGCTGGACCAGCTGCCGGCCGGCCAGGTCAGCCGGGTGCGGCTGCGGGACATGATGCTGCCGGTCTGGGCCGAGGTCTACTACGAGTTGGTCTTCGGTGAGGCGTGCCCGCCGGACGCTCGGGCGTTGATCGTCGCGAACGCCGATGACGTGGTGACCGCGTTGAAGTGTTGCGGGTTGCGGCACATGGACCGGCGCGACCGGTTGACCCGCTACCTGCGGGCCCGGGTCGACGCGGGCACCGCCCCGGTCGTGTTGCCGGAGCCGTTCACCACGCAGGAGACCGCCTGGTGGCTGCAGGGTGCGTTCTTCAACACGGCGGTGGTGCAGATGTCCGAGGCGATGGCGCATCTGCTGCTGGCCATCGCCCAGCATCCGCCGACGCAGCTCGCGGTACGCCGGGCGTTGGACGGGCCGGCGGCCGACGCCGACCGGTTGCTGGACCGGGTGATCGACGAGACGTTGCGGGTGCATCCGCTGTTCGGCGTGGCGCACCGGATCACCTCGGCGCCGATCGAGGTGGACGCCGGCACCACGCTGCCCGCCGGTTCGGTGCTGCTGTTCAACTATCTCGCCTACCAGCGCACCGGACCGGCCGCCGATGACGAATTCGACCCGGACCGCTGGTTGCGGGTGTCCCGGCGGGAGGCGCATTTCGTGCCGTTCGGCGTCACCGCGAACCGGGCCTGTCCGGCGCGCGGCGTTGCGCCGGTGATGATGCGCGCCGTGACCCGTGAGGTGCTGCGTCGGTTCGCGCTGGCCTCCTCGGTACGTCACGACCGGTCGTTGCCGAGCCGGGGTCCGTGCTTCCTCATCCCGGCCGGGCCGGCGCCCGATGCCGGGCCGGCGCCCGATGCCGGGCCGGCGGCGGTCACGGCCGGGCCGGCGGCGGTTGGGGTTCCGGGGCGGCTGCGGATGTGGTTGATGCGCACCGGGGACCGGTGGGCCGATGTCTGGCGCAGCCTGGTCCAGCTGGTCTTCGGTAGCGTGATGGTGATCCACGCGCGACGGCTGCGACTGTGCGCGAACCACTTCGAGCACGCCGACCACTGACGCTGCCGCTGCCGCAGCCCGGCGCAGTTTGTCGTGCCGTCGCATGTCGAGATTACTAGTAATAGATAAATGTCTATGGGATAACCGGGTCCGGGTGTGCGATTCTCAACGGGTGATGACGGCAAGTGTGGCGGCGCCACCGGCACACCGCCTGCTCCTGATCGAGGACGACGCGGACCTCGCGAGCCTGCTGAGCGAGACGCTCGCCGACGAAGGCTACCGGGTCGACGCCGCCCATGACGGACAGCGCGGACTGCATCTGGGGCTGACCCGACCGTACGACGTCATGGTGATCGACCGCATGCTACCCGCGATCGACGGGCTGCACCTGCTCGCCCGGCTCCGATCGCGTGCGGTGCAGGCCCGTGCGTTGATCCTGACCGCGCTCGGCGCGGTCGACGACCGGGTCGCCGGCCTCGACGCGGGCGCCGACGACTACCTGGTGAAACCGTTCGAACTGGACGAGCTGGCGGCCCGGCTGCGAGCACTGTGCCGGCGCAGCCTCGACACCGCCGAGACGGTACGGGTCGGCGACGGCTGGCTCGACCTGGGGCTGCGGGACGTGGTGCTGCCCGACGGGTCCCGGGTGGCGTTGTCGCTGCGGGAGTTCGACCTGCTCCGGGTGATCGCCACGGCACCGACGAGGGTGCACTCCCGGTCCGGGCTGCGGCGGCAGGTCTTCGAGGACGCCCACGCCACCTCTATCGTCGACACGTACGTCTACTACCTGCGCCGCAAGCTCGGTCGTTCGGTGATCCGGACCGTTCACGGGCTCGGCTACCGGCTCGGTGAGCTCTGATGACGCGATCGTCGGCTGAGCCGTTCGGCACCTCCTGGGCCGCCGCCGAACGCAAGGTCATCGCGCGGGCCAGGCTGCGCGTCGGCGCGCTGGTCGGCCTCGCGGTCACCGCGCTGGTCACCCTGGTCGGCGGGATCGCCTACGGCATGCTCGTGCACGGGCAGGAGAAGCAGATCGACCGGGAGCTGCGCTACACGGCCAGCCGCGGCGACCCGTCCGGCCCGCCGGGCTGCACCTGGTTGTTCCTGCGCAGCGGCGGCGAGCCGCAGAACGCGGCGGCCCTCGCGCAGCAGACAGCAGGAGCCCCGGCACCGCAGGACGCGGCGGTCCCCGCGCTGCAGACAGCAGGAGTCCCCGCGCCGGACGGATTCCCCCTGCGTCAGGTGATGGAGACGGTCGCCGCGACCGGAACCGAGCAGGTGACCAAGATCGAGCGCAACGGTACCGTCTACTTCGTACTCACCCAGCCCCGGGGCGACGACACCATCCAGGCCGTCTTCGACGCCCGTTACCATCTCGCTGACCGTCGCCAGCTGCTTCTGGCCCTGTCCATCACCGAGGGGATCGGGCTGCTGGCCGCGCTGGCCAGCGGGATGGTCGTCGGCTGGCTCACGGTCGCGCCACTCGCCGAGGCGCTCGTGCGTCAGCGGCGGTTCATCGCCGACGCCAGCCACGAGCTGCGTACGCCCATCGCCCAGGTGCACACCCGGGCGCAGGTGCTCGCCCGCCGGGCCCGCAACGGCAACGGCACCATTCCCTCCGACTACGCCGCCGACCTGGACCGGCTGGTCGGCACCACCCGGCAACTCGGTGAGGTGGTCGACGACCTGCTGCTGTCCGCCCGGCTCGGCGCCGCCCCGGCCGACCGGGTGTCGGACGCGCCGGTCGACCTGGCCGCCGTCGTCGAGAACGCGGTCCTCGCCGAGAGTGACCGGGCACAGGAGTACGGCGTGGTCATCGCCCTGGACCGGTCGGACGGGCCGCTGCCGGTGGCCGGGGTCTCCTCGGCGCTGCGCAGGGTGGTGTCCGAGCTGCTGACCAACGCGCTGCGGCACTCCCGACCGGGCGGCCGGATCGACGTCGTCGTCTGCCGCGCCGCTGTCGGCGACACGATCGAACTGACCGTCGCGGACACCGGCGACGGCTTCGACCCCGAAGACCGGATCTTCGACCGGTTCCATCGGGGGGCCGCGGCGGACCGGCTGCACATCGGCCTGGGTCTGGCGCTGCTGCGCGAGGTGGTGACGGCACATCGCGGCACCATCGACGCCACCGGTCACCCCGGTGCCGGTGCGAAATTCACCGTACGGTTGCCGGCTGCCGCGGCACCCTCGGATCAGGGCAGTTGGGCCTGCACGACACCGGCCACCAACCGGCTGCGCAGCACCTGCTGATCGGTGGCGGCCGGGCCGTGGGCGACGGTGCCGTCGGTGAGCCGGAACGCGCTGCCGTGCCACGGGCAGACCACGCAGGCGTGGCCGTCGGCGCTGATCACCTCACCCTGGTCGAGGGGTCCGTTCTGGTGGGCGCAGTGGGCCAGCAGCACCGTGACGTCCTCGCCGTGCCGATAGACCAGCACCGGTACGTCGTCCACCTGCCGGCTGATCATGCCCGATTCGGGCAGGTTGGCGAACTCGGCGATCGGGTGCCAGCCGGCGGAGATCCGGTGCAGCTCGGGCACCGCGTGGTTGACCCCGGCCGCCTGCTTGTAGGCGAGATGACCGCCGAGGAAGCCGCCGGCACCGACCGCGGCGAGGCCGAGGAATCCGAGCGTACGGCCGGTCTGGTGGCGGCCGCGTAGCCGGGCGACCAGCGAACCGGTGTAGCAGGCGATGCCGACGGTGTTGGCGATCGCGTGCACCAGACCGATCCGGCGCTGCTCGCGGGACAGGCTCGCCCAGTCGTTCGCTCCGGTGACGGCCGCCGGGATCGCGGCGGCGGTGCCGACGCCGACCAGGGTGGTGGCGGCCCGTCGCTGGCCGGGCAGCATGTCGAGTACGGCGGCGCTCAGCCAGGCACCCATCGGCACCTGGATCAGCACCGGGTGCAGCGGATGCCCCAGCCACACCCCGTGCAGCAGGTCGCGGACCCGTTCGTCGCGGATCCGCCGCTGGACGCCCTGTTGCAGCCGGTCGCCGATCCGGTCCAGCCCGGTCGCCTGCTCGATCTTCATCAACAGTGCCCGCATCGTCCCGACGTTCCCGCCTGACGCCCGGTCAAACCTCGACGGTCTTGCATATGCCGGGCCAATCGGCCGGCATGGGAGGTCCAACCATGGAGAATGACGGTCCCCGGTTGGCAGGCCTGCACGGGCGGCGACAGTTCCGCAGCTGGCTAGGCTCCGTCACCGGTCGGAGAGTCGGGTCGATCAGAACGACGCGATGATGCCGACCATCGGGGGGCGGCGTAGCCGGAGCAGGCGAGCGAGCCAGTTCCCTGCCCGTGCCATGACGTACCGGCGAGCCAGCAGCTTGCGGGCCAGCGCCGTCCCGTCGTCGTCCAGCAACCGGGCCGTTCCCGTCACGCTCGGCGCGTCCGGTGCCACCGCCCCGCGGAAGGAACACGGCTGTACCCGAACGCGCGGGTTGTTCCGGATCCGCTTGACCTTGCCCGAGCCCGCTTCGGTCACGATCCAGAGTTCGGTGCCGTGCGGTACGTGCCAGACCGGTGTGGCCACCGGGGTGCCGTCCTTGCGGTAGGTGGTCAGGCTGACGTACCGGCTACGGGCAATCTCATCGGCCACGGTCATCAGGCCAGCGTAGCGAGTCGTGTCCGGGCCGCGCCCGCAACGTCGAGAGCAACTGGCCGGCCCGAATGCCTACCCGCGCCCTCGGCGCGGCAGATCAGCGTCGCCTGGCCAGATTCTCTACAGCGTCGGCCAGCTCGGAGATCGTCCGACGTCCGTCAAGCTCGATGGTGGCTCCGCGTCTGAGAAGGGGCTCAACGGTCCGGACGTATTCGGCGATCTCCGCCTGCTGCTCGGGGGTCCTTCCATAGGGGTTCGTCCGGCGGGTCACTCGCTGGAGAAGAACCTCCAACGGTGCGCTGAGCAGGACGACATGGTGAAAGCGGTCGTAGAAGCGGACTTGGTTCTCCACCGTCCCGGACACCACCAGATCGCGATGTCGGGCGAGCAACCGACCCATCCGGGGCTCATCCCACGTCCCGTCGGGAAGCTCCCAGCCGTCGTAATCCGTATCGACGGTGAGGAGACCTCGCCGGTGCAGCTCGTCGAGGACGGTGGTCTTCCCTGCACCCGACATGCCGGTCACCAGTACCCGCGCCATGTCCCCACGGTAGTGGCTAACGACTTTGGTCGGGGAGGTCACGCATGATGCGGGGTGCTTTGAAGTTGCGGTTGTCGATGACGATGTCGGCTTGTTCGGCCGGGCGGATCTCGGCCAGGTAAAGCTCTTCGCCCGGGATGTAGTACGTACGGTACCGCTCAGCCGCCGCCTCAGCCGAGTCCATCCACGCCTGGTCGCGGATCGTGCCGCGGTGCAGGACGTCTGTCGCCTCGATATGAAGGTAGACGCGTAGATCCCAGTGTCGTGACAGGGCCGGCTTCTGTAGGAACCCGCCGTCCGCCACGAGGATCGCGTCGTCCGAAGCCACGTGGATGCCGGAGTCGATGGGCGTACGACCGCTGAAGTCCATGATCTGGGCGCGGTAGCGGCGGTTGCCGCCCGGACCGAGCGGCGCCAGCAGCTCGTCGCGGATGGCGTCGACGTCGTACATCTCGAAGTAGTAGCTCTCCGGTGAGCCGGGCGGATAGTGCGTACGCAGGTCGACATGCCGTTTGAAGTGGTCGATCGTGACCCGGAGCACGGGTCGTGCCGTCTTTCCTCTCAAGGTGGTGGCCAGGTCGTCGGCCAGGGTCGTCTTGCCAGCTGCGGAGGGGCCGTCGATCCCCACGCGCGTCGGGTGCTCCAGCCGCAACGCAAGGATCCGCTCGGCCAAACCGTCGAGCACCCGCTGCCGTGTCGTGGTCATCGAAGGGATGATGCCAGGCGGCTGCGGCGAGGGTACGCCCGCAAACCGTTCGCGGATGTTGCCGTCGTTGTTCTGCGACGACTCGACACCCCGCGCACTACATCGGCAAGGTCGCGCCTCGACTGCCGCCTGCGACTCGGTGTGACGTCCGATCGGTGGAAGATGAGGGCGCCGACTACCGTAAACCTCGCCCGAATTGATGGTGCGGAGGAAAGATGTACGTCTACCGGTGGAACGATGGAGTAGAGGTCGGCCACGTCGACGCTGACGGTGTGTGGCACACAGAGAGCTATCCAGGGGCGCCCGCGCGACGCCATGCTGCAGGTGCACGACCTCAACCGGGCGGACCGTACCGCTGGTCGGGTCACTGGCGTCGCCGAGATCTCGGTCGAGTCCAGTGAGGGCGGGTTCTACACCCTCGGCTGGTATTCGCCTGACGGGCGTTGGCACCCGATCTTCGACGTAGAAACCCGCGATCTGGGTGAGCCGTGGCGACTCTGGCTCACGGGCCATGACGTGCCCGAGCCGTCTACCTGAACGGTGCACGCCCCTGATGCCGGCACCTGGTCATGTCGGGATGTTCCAGACTCCGATGAGACCGCCTGGAACCCGAGGGCGACGACCTCATCCGCCGCCGGCCTGCAACGCGGCAGAAGAGTGCGGCTCGAACGGGACGGTCCGGGTTCGGTCCGGCCTGCTCTCGGCCCAATCATCCGGGGTAATCCAGGCATGAATGCGCTGGTGTGGGACGAACTGCTGCGTCTGCCAGCCGGTCTTTCTGGCCGATTAGCATCATGACGCGGACGTGTTCGGAGAATCGATCGACGGGGTGGAGAGCCTGCCGTATCTGTTCGGCAAACTTCGGGCGCTGTTCCGGAGCAGGCAGATGATCGGTGGACAACGCCGAGTAGACCCCGCCGATGAGGTGTTCGAGGTCGATCTCAGCGGTGTGCTCTCCAACACGCTCGGAAAGTTGACAATCAGCGGCCACCGTCACCCAGAGCGACGCTGGTTTGTGGCATGTGCATGTCCGGGCGGCTCCCCGGCGGAGCCTGGATACGCTCCATGACGCGCTGCCTGCGGCAGATGCGGTAACGAACTCACCGGCCTGGACAGTCAACATCGGTGCCGTACCGTGCAACCATGGTGCGGACGGCTTCGTCAACGACCGCGGTCGTGCGGGCGGGGGTCACCGTCCAGTCGGGGAGCACCAGACTCGGCCAGAGCAGGTAGTTGGAGATCATCCCGAGGAACTGCGTGGCTGCCATCTCCAAATCGGTGATGTTCGCGGTCCCCGCGTCTCGTTCGGTCATGAGGTAGATCCGGACGGACTCGAAGTATGGCAGTTTGCCGCGTGAGAATTGTGCCTTGGCCAGTTCGGGAAAGCGTGGCAGTTCGGCGATGACGATGCGGAACAGGTTCGTCATCTCCGGTTGGCTCAACAGCGTCGCGTAGCGCCGGCCGAGCACTGTCAGGCCGGCCGTCAGGTCACCGGCGGGTGGCACGTCCGCGACGTCGTTCTCGGCCCACGAGTCGATCACGATGGCATCGAACAACGCCGCCTTGGTCGGAAACTGCTTGAACAATGTCGCTTTCGACACGCCGGCGCTCTCGGCGACACGCGCCAGTGATGCCCGGTCGTAGCCCAACTCGAGGAAAAGCTCGGTAGCGGCCCGCACGATGAGCGCACGCTTCTCCTGCGCCACGCGCTGGTGGTAGGCCGACGGCGCTGGGGTCATGCGCCCATCCTAGCGAGGTGAGTGGGTTGACTCACCACTTGGCGGAGCGTAACCTCGATGTGGTGAGTCGTCCGACTCACCACCGACCCCTGCGGGTCGTCGTCTTACTCACACGGAGGATCAGATGTCCCGCTTCGCCAATCAGACCGTGCTCGTGACCGGCGGCACCGGCGGGCAGGGAGCCAGCCACGTCCGCGCCCTGCACGCCGAAGGCGCCAACGTCGTCATCGGCGACATCAACGCCGAGCGAGGTGCCGGCCTCGCCGCCGAACTGGGAGGCCGGGCACGTTTCGTCCACCTCGACGTCTCCCAGGACGAGTCGTGGGCCGCCGCCATCGCGGAGACCGAGAAGGTCTTCGGCGCGCTCACCGTCCTGGTCAACAACGCCGGGGTGCAGAACCCGCCCGCCCTCATCGAGTCCACCGACCAGGCCACCTGGGCCCGCATCCTCGACATCAACCTCACCGGCACCTTCCTCGGCATCAAGACGGCCGCACCGGCACTGCGACGCGCGGGGGGAGGAGCCATCGTCAACATCGCCTCAACCATGGGCGTCGGCGGTACCGCCTTCTACGCGCCCTACGTCGCCAGCAAGTGGGCGGTCCGAGGCCTCACTCAGACCGCTGCCCTTGAGCTGGGCCGCGACAACATCCGCGTCAACGCCATCCACCCCGGCGTCGTCGCCACCCCGTTCATCACCGAGCCGGCCGCCGGTAGCCAGGCCCCGATCGCCGACTTCTACTCGCCCGAGCCGTTCGCTGTCCCGCGACTCGGGCAGCCCGCCGACATCACCGCGCTGCTGTTGTTCCTCATCTCGCCGCACGCGGCCTTCATCACCGGCGCCGAGTACGTCATCGACGGAGGGCTGCTCCTCGGCCCCGCCCTGCAGAAGGAAGCCGCATGAACCCCGCAGACCAACATCGTGAACGACGCGCGCCTGGCCCGCTGGCGCACCTGCCACCCGAGATCCGGCGCGCCATCGAGATCACGCCCGCGGCCGGAACCCGCGAACGAATCGTGGACATCACCACCATCGGGCGGCGTACCGGACGACCCCGCCGCATTGAGATCTTCTTCTACCGCGCCAACGGCGCAACCTACCTGTGCAGCGGAGCGGGCGGAGGCGCGACCAGCTGGTACGCGAATCTGCGAACGAACCCCGCTTTCACCTTCCACCTCAAGAACGGCATCAGAGCGGACCTGCCGGCACACGCGACCACCGTCACCGATTCCACGGAACGGGCCGCGGTGCTCGCGGCCATCGTCGACGACCTCAACCAGCCCCACGACCCCGGCACCATCAGGCCGACCCGACTGCAGGACTGGGCCGCCAGCAGGCTGATGCGAATCGACTTCGACTGATAGTGATCAAGTGGGAGACGGAGATCATCCGACGGAGCATCCGCTCGTCGGCCTGTGCGGACGTCTGCCGGCATGAGGGGCCAATCACGGGCACGACGATCCCTGGTTGGCTAGCGCGCACAGGCGGCCGGCGGTAGACGTACTCGCTGTCCTGGGTGGTCAGTAGAGGAAGGGCAGGGCCGGGAGCGATTCGCCGAACTCGGTTCCGTCGGACCTGCCGAGTAGCCATGCAAGGAGGGACGCCTGCTGACCTCGAACAACGAGCGCGTCGTCCTGAGCGCCGAGCTGGTGTTCGGTTCCCGCGTCGGTGGCGACCAGGCGTAGAGCGGGTACGTCCTTGCGTGTGGTGAAGGCGGAGATGACGGTGGTCATGGTGGTGCTGACGAAGCCGTCGGGCCAACTCTCGGGCCGGAATGACGTCCGCAGGTCGACGTGGTGGACGAGGACTTCGGTGAGCCGGGAATCTGCGGCCCGGTATGCCGGCCGTACTTTGCCCGAGGTCCAGCGCAGGGGCCGGCTCCATGCCCGGGCCGGCATCGACCGGTAGGCGACGGCGTACCGCGCTGCGCTGTCATGAACGTCGGCCAGGAGTGTCTTGGCGCTGCGGTGGTGACCTGCTTCGATCTGGGCAGCCCGCGTCGCCATGCTTGGGTACTCCGACGTCTGAACTCCAGTTCGGGCCCGGGTCAACATTCGGGTTCCGCCGTCGGCGTTACGCGCGACGTGGGTGAGGACGTGCCCTCGGGACCATCCCGGCAGCAGCGACGGCTCCCGGACATCCGCATCGTTGAAGGACGCCGCAGTTGCCAGTAGCTGCTCCGTAGCGGCCTCGATCTTGTTGAGCAGGACCTCCGGCTCGAACTCCATGACCTCCACAGTGACACCGCGTGGGCAGGGGGTGCGAACGCCTCAGCGAGACCGAACGTCCAGTCGGCGGCAGATGCGGATGCCTCGTCAGAGCCTGCCTCACGGCGACGACTACGGTGGTGGCGTGCAGATTCCCCATCTCGGTCCGGTGGTCAAGGCCGCCGAGTTGCCGCCCATTCTGTCGACACGACCGGCATGGAAGCCGTCGAACCCAGCACCACGCCGGACACCGCTGGTGGACGCTGGACGAACTGGTCGGCAGCACGGACGTCATCTACCCCGCCGGGTTGGCGACCCTCCTGGTTCAGATCGGCACGGTGGGCACCCTGCAGCAGCCGGTGCAACTGCCCTGGCACCACTAATTGGTCGGCACCGGAAATCCGTGCCGGCGCACTGTCCCTGAACCCTCGGTAGACGGCAGATCCGGTAGCCCCTGTCGCGGCGCGTCCGGACGGTGCGATGGGCTGCGAGACTGTTCGGGTGTATGACCCGACCCAGTTCAAGGGCGCGGCTCGGTACTACCGGCATGGGCGGCCGCCCTACTCGGCTCAGCTGGGTGATGCGCTGGCAGACGAGCTGGGGCTCGACGGCACCGGCCGGTTGCTCGATGTCGGGAGCGGGCCCGGCACGGTGGGACTGCAACTCGCCGCGCTGTTCGAGCACGTGACGCTGCTGGATCCGGATGCGGACATGCTTGCCGAGGCCCGCGCCTACGTGGCGGCAGAGGGGTTGGCGGCGGTCGATTTTGTCCAGGCTGCTGCTGAAGATCTTCCAGACCTGCAGCTGCAGCGGATGCGAACGGTGACGTTCGGGCAGTCGTTTCATCGCACCGACCGCCTCCGTGTCGCCGAAGCCGTCTACGATGCGCTGGAACCGGGCGGCGCGATGGTGCTCATCGTTCACGACCCGACCAGGCCGGCCCCGCAGCAACTGCCGGACACGCCACCGATCCCGCATGACGAAGTCGATCGGCTCATTAGTGCCTACCTTGGGCCGCAGCGGCGCTCGGGTGCCCGACCAGTGGAGTCCTACCAGGCGGAGCGCTTTGAGCAGACGCTTGCCCGTACCCGATTCGGGAGGCCGCGCGTCAGCTACGCACCGGGACGGTCCGACGTCGTGCGTGATGTCGACGGCGTCGTCGCAGGCTTTCTGTCGATGTCATTCGCCGCGCCTCACCTGTTCGGGTCGAGGTTGGGCGAGTTCATCGGGGAGCTCCGCGTCCTGCTGGAGCGTGCGTCGCCGACGAGCGGTCTCTTCTGGGACTGGCCCGGTGACACGGAGATCCTCATCGCCGAACGACGGTGACGTACTCAACTCACGGTGCAGATGGCTTGCCCGTGCCGCCTACGCGGACCGTGCGAGTCAGATCGTGTGGATCGTGATGAGGTCTTCGAGCCCTGCGAGGTCGTCGGCGTTGCGGGTGTAGACGGCGGCGTCATGGGCGTGTGCGGTTGCCGCGATGAGCAGGTCCATCACCCTGGCTCGCGGCTGGCGGCCGGTCTCGACGACACGTGCGGCCAGCCGTGCGTAGCTGTCGGCGATCGCATCGTCGACGGGAAGCGGATCGAACCGGCGTTGAATGGCGCTCAACCGCGCCAACCGCAGCGCCCTGGCCTCGGCGGTCTTCGCGACCAGGACACCGAACTGGAGGTCGGCGAGGCTGGCGACGCTGATGGCCAGTTCGCCGGGGATCGGGGTCACATCTGTGGCGATGAGGACGCTGGTGTCGAGGATGCCACGGCTCACCGCTCGACCCAGGGATCGGTGACGGCGTCGTCGAGCAGGTCCCGGTCGTCCGCCCACCCTGGGTCGGTGGGCTGGTCGAACGCGCCCGCGAGGTCGTCCCACTCGCGCCAGGTGCGCGGGCTGACCGGGCCGAGTACGGCTGCCGGCCGCCCGGCGACGGTGATCGTCACCCGTTCGCCGCCCTGCGCCCGGCGTACCAGGTCGCTGGCGTTCTGCCGCATCTCCCGTAGCCCGACCTCACGCATACCCCGACCGTAGCACATGTGCTACCAGCTGGCGCCTCGCTGTGGCCGAGCATTCGGGCCGCGACGATGTCTGCATAGCGCGGCCAGGGCGAAGTTGTTCGGAAGGAAGGCCCCGCAGGTCGGACCAGACTGCCTGTAGCTATAGCGACGTCGACACCGTCGAGCTGGGCTGGGGATTGCTTTAGGGTGCCATCAGCGCAGAGCGCGATGTTCGCTGCACCGTCGCTGATCTGGCACTACGTCACTGCCCATTCCTACCGACCACCGGCTGAGTTCATCGAGGCCGTGGAGCAGTACGACCAGGGCTGGACTTCGGACGCGAGCCCGTGGATACCCCACGATGCCGTTCGCATCACGTTCAACTGACGCGGTGCGCTCGCCGCCGCGCGCCCGTCGCTGGGGAAGAGTCGCCGTATCGTTGAACGGTGATCGGCAACCTTGAGACGTTCCAGGACGAGCTGGCCGCCAGCGGGTTTCCGCCGCTGGTCAACAAGCTGGCCGGGGCCGACTTCCGGGGCCGGGTCGCCACCCGTGACCTCGGGCCGCTGCGGCTGGTCTGCCTCGACACGCCCGTGAGCGCCTGCATCGGGCGGGAGCGCGACGCCTCCGACGGCGAGCACCTGGCGGTCAAGGTGATGACCCGAGGCCAGACGCGGATCGAGCAGGGGCGCGGCCACGCCGAGCTCGGGCCGGCGGACCTGGTGCTGCTCGATCCCACGCGTACGCTGCGGTTCGAGAGCACCGCCGCGACGCACGTCACCATCCTGGTTCCGCGCCGGGAGCTTCGGATTCGGCCCGCGCAGATCGACCGGCTCATCGGCGTACGCATCGACGGCAGTCGCGGTCCGGGTGCTCTCGTCTCCGTGTTGGCTCGCGAATCCGTACGGTCGGCGACCGAGTTCCGCGAGGCGGAGGCGCTGCGGTCGGCGGCGGCCGTCATCGAGCTGATCGGGGTCGCGTTGGAGGCCCGGCTGGGCGACGAACAACCGGCCTCGGACGAGCGGCTGCGGGACCGGATCGCCGGCTACATCGAGGCCCGGCTGGCCGATCCCGATCTGTCCCCGCCCGGCATCGCCGCCGCCCACCACATCTCCGTACGCCGGCTGCACAAGCTGTTCGAGGACCAGCCGCTCACTGTCGCGGCCCTGATCCGTCGTCGCCGCCTGGAGCGCTGCCGGGCCGAGCTGACCGGGAGCGGACGTACGGTCACCGCGGTGGCCGCCCGGTGGGGATTCTCCGATCCCACCCATTTCAGCAAGCTT
Source organism: Micromonospora sp. Llam0 (assembly GCF_003751085.1). Classification (NCBI taxonomy): domain Bacteria; kingdom Bacillati; phylum Actinomycetota; class Actinomycetes; order Micromonosporales; family Micromonosporaceae; genus Micromonospora; species Micromonospora sp. Llam0. The sequence continues at coordinate 2,119,671 of NZ_RJJY01000002.1, forward strand.
TTCAAGACGACGTACGGTTACAACGCCCGCGCACTGGTAACCAACAACCGTGCACGCACGACCAGGACGGGCACGGCCGGCCCGGAACAGGATGGTGGTCACCAAGGCAGGCGATAGGTAGGAGAAGTCGTGGCGAAGGTAAACATCGTCCGTCCCGGCGAGGGCGAGATCCTCGGCAGCGGGGCACAGCAGATCCGCATCCTGGAGAACGGCGAGCACACCGACCACCGGCTGGGGTTCGCCGAGGTCACCATTGCGCCGGGCACCCCGAGCCCGTTGCAGCACCGCCACGCCCAGCACGACGAGGGCTTCTATGTGCTGGCGGGAACGTTCCGGTTCACCGTCGGCGAGGACCAGTACGACGCCGGACCGGGCACCTGGGTCATCGTGCCGACCGGAGCGCCGCACACGTTCGCCAACGTCGGCGACGAGAACGCGGTCATGCTGAACACGTTCACGCCGGATCTGTACGTGCAGTACTTCCGCGACTTCAAGGCCATGATCGATTCCGGGCAGCCGGTCAACGCCGAGACCATGAAACCGCTGTGGAAGAACTACGCCACCGAGATCTCGGACGAATACGCCTCGTGAAGCGCCTTCAGTACGACCGCTACGGCGGCCCGGAGGTGATGCGGCTCGCGGAGTTCGAGCCAGCGCGCCCGGGTCCGGATGAGGTTCTCGTCCGCGTCCGGGCGGCGGCTTCCAACGCGCTGGACTGGAAGATGCGCAACGGCGAGATGAAGCTGTTGACCGGTCGCTCGTTTCCCCGGGCGATGGGGCATGACTTCGCCGGGGTCGTCGAGGCGGTCGGCGCCGGCGTCACCCGCCTGAAGGTCGGCGACGCGGTACTCGGCGGGGCCCGGTTCCGGCAGGCGGGAGCGTTCGCCGAGATGGTGACGGTCCCGGAGAAGGCGGTCGTGCTCAAACCGGTGGACCTTTCGTACGAGCAGGCCGCCGTGCTGCCGACCGTGGGCCTGACCGCCTACCAGGCCGTCGCGGAGGTCCGTCCCGGGCAGGCGGTCTTCGTCAACGGCTGCCTGGGCGGGGTGGGTCGGTCCGCCGTCCAGTTCATCCGGGCGCGGGGAGCCTCAGCCGCCGGCAGCTGCCGCGACACCGCGACCGACGAGGCCCGCGAGCTGGGCGTCGACCCGGTCGTGGGTTTCGGCTTCGACCCGGCAGCCCTCGCGGAACGGTTCGATCTCGTCTTCGACACGCCCGGCATGCTTCCCTTCGCCGTGGCCCGATCGTTGCTGAAGCCCGGCGGAACCATCATCGACATCGTCCCGACCCCGGCCAAGATGATCAGAAGCGTGCTGCCCGGCCCGTTTCGAGTCATGACAGGCCGGCTGGTGACCGCCCATTTGGAGGAGGTGGCCCGGACCCATCGCCTGCCCATCGCCCGTACGGTCCCGTTGGCCGAGGCGATTCCCGCCCTGACCGAGCTGGAGCGCGACCAGCGCCCGAAGGGCGGCAAACTGGTCATCACCATGGCCGGAAGCTGAACCGGGACCAGCCGTACACCGGTCGTCGGATTGGTGGCGAGCTGCCGCAGCGTGAGCGTGAAGAAGCGCCGGCCCGCTCGCGGCAGGGCCGGCGCTTCGACGGTGTCTGGACGGAAGGGTCAGGCGCGGCTGGTCAGTGGTGCTTGGTCAGCTCGACGAAGGAGCGCCAGGCGGACGGGCCGAAGGCCAGGGTGCCGCCGTCGCGGTCCTTGGTGTCCCGGACCAGCACCCGGCCGGGCAGGTTGTCGGCCACCTCGACGCAGTTGCCGGATGAACCGTTCGACCGAGACGACTTCCGCCACGCTGGTTCATTGATCACTGGATCATCCTTAACATCAGGTCTCGGGTCTGGTCGGCGGACAGCGCCAACTCGTTGACTGCTTCCCAGACTAGTTCCAGTTCGAGTACGTCACCAGCGGTGGTGGCGACGCGTCCACGCAGCAGATCGTCCAGGTAACCGACCCGCCTCCCGTCGCTCATGGTGGCCAGCGCCAGCGGGCCACCGAGGCCAGCGTGGAGCCCGGCCGACTCGGGGACCGCCCGGATCCGGATGTTCGGCCGGTGCCCGAGGTCGACCAGGTGGGCAAGCTGATCCTTCATCACCTCGCGTGGACCACGACGCAACGCCGTCTCCTCGACCAGGACCACCATCTCCACCGGAGGATCGCGGTCCAGCACCGCGCGCTGCCGCGTCTGACGGGTCGCGATCACCTCCTCGAACCGGACCCGGTTGGACGGCACGGCAGCGAAGACCTGCCGCATGTACGCCTCGGTCTGCAGCAGCCCAGGGACCAGGGTCGGCTCCCAGGCCCGCAGCAACACCGCGCGTCGCTCGTGATCGACCCAGGAGCGCAGCCACGGCTGGCGGTCCTCTCTGCCCTCCCTGGACAGCTGCTGAAGCTGGTCACCGGAGTTCAGTAACTTGTCGAGATCCTTAGCGGTGTCCTCCTTGGGCACCAGCCGGCCGGTCTCGAAGCTGGCGATGAGCGACTTCGACACGCCTACCGCTTTGGCCAACTGAGTCTGGTTCATGCGCTGAGACAGTCGGAGCCGTCGAAGCTCCACAGGTAGTTCAGTCATGTTTATAACCTCCAATAACTCGGGCTCATCTTTACCTCTGTGACTTTCATATTGCCCTATGTTCGGGTGGGAGTCCAGGGTGGATTGGGACGGGAAAGCGACTCGATGAGTGAGGGGGTCGACGGTGGAGGTGGGCGCGCTTGTCGGGGCGGCGCTGCTCGGCTTCTGCGCCGGGCTGTGGTCGTTCAAAGTGAAATCCAGATGGTGCCCCAGCTGCGGGCGGGCGACCTGGCCGATGGAGCGCGGTGCCGACGGCGTCCAGCGGCCACGTGGCGATGGAAGGCCCGGTGGGTAGCCGGCTGCTGCCGACGCCGGAGCCGAATGCAGGGGACGTGCTGTTGATCGGCCAGGAAGCGAGCATGCAGTTCGCCGGCAACCGGAGAATCCGATTTCGTGTCATCTCGGTGGACCGGAAACCGACCTACGACGGTTGGATCTGGCTCACCGGCTACGTCATAGACGAACGCGGAGACGCCGCCGAGCGGCGGGAGATATTCGTGCAACGCGACGGACTCTACCGACTGGCCAAACGGCAGTCGACGTGACAATTGATCAAGGAGAGAAAAGATGATCACCGAGATGGTGCGTGACTGGTGGCTGCGCTGGCTCGACTGGCGCTCCGGCCGGTCCACGGCGTCCAAGCGTCTCGAATACCTGCGCCGCGAACGGCACGGACAACACCAACGCAGCCGTACGACGGCCCGGCACCGTCGACTCGACGGCAACCGGGGACGCCACTGGTCCTCGGAAGCGACCGTCCTGGTCCCGACGCTGCGTCCGCTGATGACCTACGGCCAGCAACTCGGCTACCGGCTGCCGCCGCACGGCACGAGCTGACCGGCGGCGTGCCGCCGGATGGCCAGCGCAGGGCCCGGACCGATCAGCGCAGGGCCCGGACCGATCAGCGCAGGGTGCGGATGATCAGGGCAGGGTGCGGCTGGTCGCGATGGCGGCGTACCGGGCGGTGCTCGGTTTCGGGGTCCGCGCGAACGTCTCCCGGTCGACGGTGTGCAGGCCGAAGTGGAAGCGATAGCCGGCGGCCCACTCGAAGTTGTCCAGCAGCGTCCAGTGGCAGTAGCCGAGCACCGGGACGCCGTCGTCGATCGCGTCGAGCAGGCCGGCCAGCGACGGTTCGATGAAGTCCGCCCGCAGGGCGTCGTCGTCGACACCGACGCCGTGCTCGGTCACGAAGACCGGCACCCCGCTGACCTGGTACGCGTACCGCACGGCACCGCCGAGTGACGTCGGGTCGATCGCCGAGCCCAACTGGTGCAGGGCGGCCCCGGGCGGCGGCGGCAACAGGCCGTTGGCGTCGTAGACGGCACTCTCGTAGTTCTGGATGCCGATGAAGTCGTCGTCGCTGGCCGGCCGCAGCCAGTGGTCGTACACCTCGGCGCGCTTGCGGTCGCGCAGCGTGACGTCGTCGCCGGCCACCCGGTCGTCGACGATGGCGATCGACAGCCCCACCGGCAGGTCGGGCCACCTGGCCTTGATCGCCGTACGGGCGGCGAGGTGACCGGCCGTCATGCCGTCGCGCATCGCGTCGAACTCCTCCGGCAGCATGATGTTGCTGACCCGGTAGCGGGGGACCCCGGCGGCGGCGCCGGCCGCCTCCAGCGTTACCCGCTCCAACTTCTGCACCGACTCCGGCACGTCCGCCCAGGACAGCAGCTGCGGCAGGTTCGGCTCGTTGAGGGTGACGGCCATGGTGATCCGGTCACCGAGGTGGCGCATCACCTGGTCGCAGTAGCGGGCGAACAGCTCGGGCGCGGCCGGGTCCAGCCAGCCGCCGCGCGCGGCGAACCAGTTAGGGCAGGTCATGTGGTTGAGCGTGACCACCGCGGCCAGGCCCCGCTGCGCGCAGCTGTCGACGATCGCCGCGTAGTGGTCCAACGCCTCGGTGGAGAAGCCGCCCTCCTCCGGCTCGACGCGGGACCACTCCACGGAGAACCGGAACGCGCCCAGCCCCATCGCCTGCACCAGGTCGAGGTCGTCGCGCCACAGCTCCCAGCTGTTGCAGGCCCGGCCGGACCGCTCGGCGAAGACCGTCGGCGCGACGTTCTCCAGGTGCCAGGTGTCGCTGCTGGTGTTGTCGCCCTCGGTCTGGTGGCCGGAGGTGGCGACGCCGAAAAGGAAGCCGTCCGGGAAGCGTCTCATGGATGAACATCATTCCGTGGCCGGCCCAAGATCACTTGATGAAAAACTGGGACGCCGCCGGCGTGTCGCCCGAATTTCCATCAAGTGATCATGAGGTCAGGGGAGCTGCTGTACGGCGGACTGGATGGCGCGGTGCACCGTCGGATACGCGTAGATCATGTGCCGCAGGCTGGTCAACGGCACCTCGCCGTGCACCGCCACGGCGAGTGCGCCGAGCACCTCGCCGCCGGTCGGTCCCGCCGACGTCGCCCCGACCAGCACCCCCCGGTCGGCGTCGGCGACCAGCTTGATGAAGCCGTCGTTACCCGGCCCGTGGATCCAGCCACGCGACGACTGCGCGACGTCGGTCACCGCCGTACGCACGTCGAAGCCCTGCTCGCGGGCCTGCTGTTCGGTCAGGCCGACCGCGCCGATCTCCGGGTCGGTGAAGGTGACCCGGGGCACCGCCCGGTACTCGGCGGCCGGGCCGCCCTGGTCGAGGATGTCGCGTACCGTCACGTCCGCCTGGTACATGGCCAGGTGGGTGAAGGCGCCGTGGCCGGCGACGTCACCGACCGCCCACAGCCCGTCGGTGACCGGCACCCGTTCGTCGGTGACCCGCATTCGCTCGTCGACCGGCAGGTGCCGGGCGGCCGGATCCAGCCCGACGGTGTCGATGCCGAGGCCGCCGAGGTCGCTGCGCCGGCCGGTGGCGACCAGCAGCCGCTGCCCGCTCTCCGGGCCACCCTGCGACAGGTGTACGGCGAACGTGTCGTCGCGGTGCTCGATCCACTCGGCGCGGCTGCCGAGCCGGAGCCGTACCCCGTCGTCGCCGAGGGCGCGGGCGGCCAGCGCCGACGACTCCGGCTCCTCCCGGGACAGCAGCCGCTCGCTGGGCTCGACGATGGTCACCCGTACGCCGAACCGGGCGAAGACCTGGGCCAGCTCCAACCCGATCGCGCCGCCGCCGAGCACGACCAGCGACTCGGGCAGGTCGGTGACCTCGATCGCCTCCTTGTTGGTCCAGTACGGCGTGCCGGCGAGGCCGTCGATCGGCGGTACCACCGGGACGGTGCCGGTGGCGAGCACCACGCCCCGGCGGGCGGCGAACTCCTGCCCGTCGACGCTCACCCGCCCGGGTCCGGTGAGCCGGGCGGTGCCGTGCAGCACGCGTACCCCTTTGCCGGTGAGCCGGTCGACGGCGGCCGTGTCGGACCAGTCGGCGGTGGCCTCGTCGCGGATCCGCCGGGCCACCGGCGTCCAGTCCGGACGGATGTCGGCGGTGCCGGCCAGGCCGTCGATCCGGCGGCCCTCGGCGAGCGCGTTCGCCGCCCGGATCATCATCTTGCTCGGTACGCAGCCCCAGTACGGGCATTCGCCGCCGACCAACCGGCGCTCCACACCGACCACGTCCAACCCGGCCTGGCTGAGCCGGCCGGCGACCTCCTCGCCGGCCACGCCCAACCCGACGACGACGACGTCCACCTGTTGCGGCTCACTCATCCGGCCAGCATGTCACCAGCGCCGGCGGCCCGCCGACCGGGCGGCCGGGGTCGGCGCTCCGACCCAGGCTCGGCGCTCCGGCAGCGGGTCACCGCTCCAACCCAGGCTCAGCGCTCCGACAGTGGCGGCGGGTAGTCCAGGCCGGCGCGGACGGCGAGCGGCAACCGCCACGGCTCGTGCACCGCCGCCCCGGCGACACCGGCCAGCTCCGGCACCCACCGCCGGACGTACTCCCCGGCCGGGTCGAATCGGTGCGCCTGACGCAGCGGGTTGAAACCCCGGTGCGGGCGGGTGTCGTTGCCGGTGCCGGCGACCCACTGCCAGTTGCCGGAGTTGTTCGGCAGGTCGCCGTCGAGCAGCCAGCGGCCGAACCAGCCGAGGCCGTCCCGCCAGTCCAGGCCGATCTCCTTGGTGAGGTACCCGGCGGTGATCAGCCGGGCGCGGTTGTGCATCCAGCCCTGCGCCCGCAGCTGCCGCATGCCGGCGTCGACGATCGGCACCCCGGTGTGCCCGGTCTGCCAGGCGTCGAGGGCGTCGGCGTCGTACCGCCACTGCTCGGCGGCCCCGCGCCGGTACGCGGTGGTCGCCAGGTCGGGGAAGGCGTTCGCGACCTGGTAGTGGAAGTCCCGCCAGCACAGTTGCCGGACGAACGGGCCGGCGCGGTCCCCGGCGGCGGTGGCGACCTCCAGCGGCGACAGGCAGCCGAACCGCAGGTAGGGGCTGAGCCGCGAGGTGGCGTCGCCGGCCAGGTCGTCGTGGTGGTCGCCGTACCGGTCGAGGCGGCTGTCGCCGTACCGGTCGACGTGGCCCAGCCAGTCGCGTAGCCGGCGCCGCCCGGCGGTCTCGCCCCCGGCGGCGGCCTGTGGCGACTCGCCGTCCGGCAGGGCCGGCAGCCGTCCGACGGCGGGGCCGTCGGGCAGCCGGATCCGCTCCGGGGCGGCGCATCCGGTACGCCAGCCGGCGCCGGCCCAGGCCCGGAAGTACGGCGTGAAGACCTTGTAGTGGTCGCCGTTGGTCGGGGTCAGCGCGCCGGGGTCGACGACGGTCAGCCCAGGGAAGGCGCGGTACGCGAGGCGGTGCCGGTCGCATTCGTCACGGAGCCGCCGCTGCCGGTGCCGGGCGTAGTGGCTGACGTCGGCGGAGACGGTGACGCCGTCGGCGTCGACCTCACGGGCGAGCCGGATCGTCTCGGTGACCGGGTCGCCCCGCCGGACCAGCAGGTCGCCGCCGAGCCCGCGCAGGGTCGCCCGCAGATCGGCGAGGCTATGGTGCAGGAACCGGTCGCGGTTGGCCGACCGGCCGGCCAACCGTGGGTCGAGGACGAACAGCGGCACCACCTGTTCGGCGGTGGCGCAGGCGGTGGCCAGCGCCGGCTGGTCGTGCACCCGCAGGTCGCGGGTGAACAGGACGACAGCGGTACGCACGACGGGCGCTACGGCGCGGTCGGCGCTGGCGTGGGGGTGGTCGGCGCTGGCGTGGGGGTGGCCGGCGGCTGCGTCGCCGTCGGCGGGGCGGTGACGTCGACCGGACCGGGCAGGGTGACCGGGGTGCCGGCCGGGGTGAGCAGGGACCGCAGCGCGGCGGCGGCCCGGCGGCGGTTCGGCACGGTGGCCCGGCGCCGGAACACGTCGTAGCCCTGCGCGGCGATCTCGTCGAGGATGCCGCCGTACAGCGCGTACGCGGTGCGGATGCAGGCCTGCGACGCGGGTTCGAGCAGGGTGACGCCAGGGGCGGCCGCCGCGTAGTGGCCCCGGGCCCGGCCGACCTCGTACCGGATCAGCTCGATGATCGGCGGGGTCGCCTGGCGGTGTCGGGCGGCGTCGACCAGGTCTGCGCGGGTCACCCCGAACCGGGCCAGGTCCTCGTCCGGCAGGTAGGTGCGGCCCCGGTCCAGGTCCTCGGCGACGTCCCGGATGAAGTTGGTGAGCTGGAAGGCGAAGCCGAGCTGTCGGGCCGGCTCCCGGGCGGCGGCCCGGTCGGTGCTGCCCAGGATCGGCAGCATCATGGTGCCGATCACCGCCGCCGAGCCCTCCATGTAGTCGAGCAGGTCGGGGTAGCGCGGGTACGAGGTGACCGTCAGGTCCATCGCCATGCTGCGCAGGAACGCGGTGAAGTCCGCCTTGTCCAGGTCGAACACCGCGATGGTGTGCAGCACGGCGGGCAGCAGCGGGTCGTCGACCGGGGCGCCGTGCAGCCCGGCGAGGAACCGTTGTCCCCACTGGTCGAGGGCGGCGGCCCGGTCGGCGGGCGGCAGCTGGTCGGTGCGGTCGACGATCTCATCCGCGTACCGGGTGAATCCGTATAAAGCATGAACATGCCGGCGTTTCCACTGCGGCAGCAGCCGGGTCGCGAGATAGTAGGTCCGCCCGTGCCGTCGGTGCAGGTCACGGCAGTTCGCGTAGGCAGCGGACAGATCGACGTTCACCGGGCCCCCTCGGCTATCGACGCAAGAATCGACGCAACTTCTGACCCTAGGGTACGCTCGTTCGCGTGGCCAATCACACAGTTGCCGGCACCGACCGCAGCGCGTCGGTCGACGAGCCGGCCAGCTCGGCCACCCCTGGGCCGCACCCGGCCCACCGACGTGACCTGCTGACCGCGGCCGTCGACGACACCCTGATCGATTTCCTCTCCGCCGAGATCGACGCGCTCGACCGGATCGATCCGGCGCTGCGCCCGTTCGCCCAGATCGCCCGGGACACCGTGCTCGCCGGCGGCAAACGGCTGCGGCCGGTCTTCGCCCACTGGGGCTGGCGCGGGGTGGTCGGCCCGGAAGCGCCGCTGGCTCCGGTGCTGCCGGCGCTGGCCGCGCTGGAACTGCTGCACGCGTTCGCGCTGGTGCACGACGACGTGATGGACGGCTCCGCGACCCGTCGCGGCCGCCCCACCGCCCACCGCCGGCTGGCCGGGCAGCACCGGGCGGCCGGCCGTGACGGTGACCCCGACCGGTTCGGCGACGGTGCCGCCGTGCTGGTCGGCGACCTCTGCCTGGTCTGGGCCGACCGGCTGCTCGGACAGGCCGGCGTGCCACCCCGCACCCTGCTGGACGTGCGGCGCCGCTACGACCAGATGCGGGTCGAGACGATCGCCGGGCAGTACCTGGACGTCCTCGGCGAGACCGAGGCCGACACCTGGTCGGTCGACCGGGCGCTGCGGGTGGCCCGGCACAAGACCGCCAGCTACACCGTGCTGCGGCCGCTGCACCTCGGTGCGGCCCTCGCCGGACCCGGCACCGATCCGGTGATCCACGAGGCCTACCGGCGTTACGGCACCAACGTCGGCGAGGCGTTCCAACTGCGCGACGACCTGCTCGGCGTCTTCGGTGACCCGGCCACCACCGGCAAACCTGCCGGCGACGACCTGCGGACCGGCAAGCCCACCGTGCTGCTGCTGATCGCCCGCGAGCTGGCCACCGACGCTCAACGCGCCGAACTCACCCGCCCGCCGTCCGGCGCTGGTTGGCAGTCCGACCGGGAGTCCGACCGGGAGTCCGACTGGGAGGTTGACCGGCGGGTGGACCGGTTGGTGGAGATCGTCGTCGAGACCGGCGCCGCCGACCAGGTGGAACAGCTGATCGAGCACCGGGTACGGGACGCGGTCGACGCACTGGCCGAGGCCCCGATCGACCCGGCCGCCCGTCGCGCGCTCACCGGCCTGGCGGTGACCGCCACCACTCGGCAGGCATGATGTGAGCATCTTTCGGAAGGAGGTGGTCGCGGCATGCGTACCGTGACCGGGGCGACCGAACGCGTCGTCGTGGTCGGTGCCGGGCTCGGCGGGCTGGCCTGTGCCCTGCATCTGGCCGGTGCCGGCCGGCAGGTGACCCTGCTGGAACGCGAGTCGGTGCCGGGTGGGCGGGCCGGGCGGCTGGCGCTCGACGGCTACGAGTTCGACACCGGGCCGACCGTGCTGACCATGCCCGAACTGATCGCCGAGGCGCTCGGCGCGGTCGGCGAGGAGCTCTCCGACTGGTTGGAGCTGATCCCGCTCGAACCGGCCTACCGGGCGTACTATCCGGACGGGTCCACTCTGGATGTCGTCACCGACACCGCCCGGATGGCGGCCGAGGTGGCCCGGGTCTGCGGCCCCCGCGAAGCCGACGGCTACCTGCGCTTCGTCGACTACGCGCGGCGGCTGTGGCAGCTGGAACGGACCGACTTCATCGACCGTAACCTGGACAGCCCGCCGGACCTGCTCACCGGCAACCTGCTGCGGCTGCTGGCCGCCGGGGCGTTCCGGCGCATGCAGACCAAGATCGAACAGTTCTTCACCGACCCCCGTACCCAGCGGATCTTCTCGTTCCAGGCGATGTACGCCGGGCTGGCGCCCCACGACGCGCTGGCCATCTACACCGTCATCGCCTACCTGGACTCGGTGGCCGGGGTGTCGTTCCCCCGGGGCGGCATGCACGCGGTGCCCCGGGCGCTGGCTGGCGCCGCCGAGAAGCACGGCGTACAGATCCGCTACGACACCACGGTGACCCGGGTGGAGACCGCCGGTGGTCGGGCGCGCGCGGTGCTCACCGCCGCCGGTGACCGGATTCCCGCCGACGTCGTGGTGCTCAACCCCGATCTGCCCGTCGCCTACGCCGAGCTGCTGCCGCCGGCCCGTCGCCGCCGGCTGCGCTACTCGCCGTCCTGCGTGGTGCTGCACCTCGGCGCCCGGCAGGGCTACCAGCAGATCGCCCACCACAACATCCACTTCGGCCGGCTGTGGAAGGGCACCTTCGACGAGGTCATCCGCCGGGGCGAACTGATGAGCGACCCGTCGCTGCTGGTCACCAACCCCAGCCGGACCGACCCGTCGGTGGCCCCGCCCGGCGGGCACACCTACTACGTCCTCGCTCCGGTGCCCAACCTGGACAGCGGCCGGCTGGACTGGCGCGGCGACCTGCCGCAGCGGTACGCCGACGAGCTGATCGCCACCCTGTCCGAGCGCGGCTACCGGGGCCTGGCCGACGGAATCGAGGTCCGCGAAATGATCACCCCGGCCGACTGGGCCGACGCCGGAATGGCCGCCGGGACACCGTTCGCCGCCGCGCACACCCTGTTCCAGACCGGCCCGTTCCGACCCGGCAACCTGCATCCCACCCTGGAGAACGTGGTCTTCGTCGGCTCCGGCACCCAGCCGGGGGTCGGCGTGCCGATGGTGCTGATCTCCGGCAAGTTGGCCGCCAGTCGGATCACCGGTGCGGGGGGTGCCCGATGACCGGCACGTCGCGAGAAAGCCACCTGGTCGAGTTGGTCGACCCGGCCGGGCGACCGGTCGGATCGGCCACCGTCGCCGCCGCCCACCAGCCGCCGGGCCAGCTGCACCGGGCCTTCTCGGTGATCCTGGTCGACCCGGCCGGCCAACTGCTGCTGCAACAGCGGGCCGCGGTGAAGACCCGGTTCCCGCTGCGCTGGGCGAACACCTGCTGCGGCCATCCGCTGCCCGGCGAATCGGTGACCGAGGCGGCCAACCGCCGGCTCGGCGAGGAGGTGGGCGTCGCGCCGGTGCGGTTGACCGAGCTCGGCGTGCACACCTACCAGGCCACCGACCCGGTCACCGGCCGCACCGAGTACGAGTACGACCACGTACTGCTGGGGGAGCTTGACCCGGCCACCCCGCTGCGGCCCGATCCGGCGGAGATCGCGCAGCTGCGCTGGATGCCGCCGGACGAACTGCGGGCCGGCCTGACCGACGACCCGCACGCCTACGCCCCGTGGCTGGCCGGCGTGGTCGACCAGTTGTTCGCGCCGGGCCGGCGGGACCACGGCGCGGCTGCGGAGCGGCCAGGTGAGCGATGACGCGCTGAGCGCGGGTAGCGTGGCACGCCGGCTCGGCGTGGCGGTGACCACGCTGCGCACCTGGCACCAGCGGTACGGGCTCGGCCCGACCCGGCACGTCAAGGGGCACCATCGCCGGTACAGCCGGGAGGATCTGGCCCGGCTGGAGGTGATGCGCCGGCTCACCGCCGAAGGCGTGTCCCCGGCCGAGGCGGCGCGGTGGGCACGCGGCAACGCGGCTCCACCCGGCCCTGCCGTGGGCCGCACGGCCCGGCCACCCGGCCCTGCGCCGGGCCGGGCCGGCGGCGGGCACACCATCGCGGTCGGCACCGCCGGCCCGGCCGCCCGTGGCCTGGCCCGGGCCGCCGTACGCCTGGACGACCTGGCCATGCGGGAGATCATCGAGCGTGGGCTGCGTACCGACGGGGTGATCGCCACCTGGGACCGGGTGGTCCGCCCCGTGCTGGCCGGCGTCGGTGACCGGTACGCGGCCACCGCCGGCTTCATCGAGGTGGAGCATCTGCTGTCCCGGTGCGTCTCCGCCGCGTTCGCCTCGGTGACCGGGCCGGCCCCGGCGGCCCTGCCGGATGATCCGTCGGACCGCCCGGTCCCCGCTGCGACCGCCGCCGGCCGGGTCCGCGACGGCGGCGGCCCCGGAGCGCTGCTCGCCTGCACCGACGAGGAGCAGCACACCCTGCCGTTGGAGGCGCTGGCCGCCGCACTCGTCGAGGTCGGCGTGGTCGCCCGGTTGCTCGGTGCCCGGGTGCCGGCGACCGCGCTGGTCGCCGCGGTCGACCGGACGGGTCCGGCCGTCGTGGTGCTCTGGTCGCACACCCCGGCGACCGCGGATCTCGGGCAGCTGCGCGCGGCCCGATCCGGACGGCACCGTCCGGTGCTGGTCGTCGCGGTCGGGCCGGGCTGGCCGGTCACCGAGCTGCCGGACGGGGTACGGCACTGCGCCGACCTGACCGACGCGGTCACGCTCTGCCAGTCCGCCGACCGGGCCGTCGGTCAGCAGCACGTCCCGTAGCTGTTGCCGGTACGTCCTGTAGCTGTTCCTGGTACGGCCCGTCACCGCCGGCGGTCGGCAGTCCTGGTGTCCGATGTGCGGGGTCGAGTTGTGCGGATTGATCGACTAACGTGTGCTTCGCTCGATCTCCGTCCACCCCCTCGCCCGGAGTCGACATGTCGAAACGCACCGTGTCGAAACGTGCCATGGTAGCGGCAGGCCTGGCGGTGTTCGCGCTGCTGGTCGGCAGCGAAAGCATCGCCGCGCTGCGTGGTGCCCGGCAGGCGCCGGCGCAGGTGCCGGCCACCGCCGCTCTCGGTCCCGCGCCGGACCGCCCGGCTCCCACCCCCGAGCCGGTGCCCTCACCCGGCCCCCGCGACCCGGTGCCGGCGCCGACGGACGACCCCGCCGACCAGCGACCCTCGGCCACCGCGACCGGCGGTACGCCTGGGGCGTCCGCCCGGCCCGCCGTCGACGAGAGCCTGTTGCAACGCCGTACCGGTGGTCGTCAGGTGGCGCTGACCTTCGACGACGGGCCGCACCCGAAGTGGACACCGCTGGTCCTCGACGAGCTGCGGGCGGCCGGGGCGCGGGCCACGTTCTGCGTCGTCGGCGCCCAGGTGCGGCGGTACCCGGCGCTGGTCGCCAGAATGGTCCGGGAGGGGCACACCCTGTGCAACCACACCTGGAGCCACGAGCTCGACCTCGGCTCGCAGTCGCCGGACGAGATCCGGGCCAACCTGCTGCGGACCAACAAGGAGATCCACAAGGTGGTGCCCGGCGTGCCGATCGAGCTCTTCCGGCACCCCGGCGGCCTGTGGACGCCGAAGGTGGTCACCGTGGTCGAGGAGCTGGGGATGGTCCCGCTGGACTGGGACGTCGACCCGCAGGACTGGCGCAAGCCCACCAAGGAGAAGCTGGTGTCGCAGGTCACCGCCGAGGTTCGGCTCGGGTCGATCATCCTGCTGCACGACGGTGGTGGCGACCGGTCGGCCACCGTCGCCGCGCTCCCGGCCGTGGTCCACGAGCTGAGGCAGCGGTACGGCATCACGCTGCTCGGTGCTAGCCTTTCCCCTTGATCCGTCCGGTTCGCCGATCTGGTTTGGTCCGGGGCATACTCGTCACGTATGCTTTCGCAAGCTTCCGGCGGGGCCGGATGGGAGCACTACCGTCGGAGTCGTGATGTGCGATGATGACGGGGCCGCCCTCATCGTCTAGCGGCCCAGGACGCCGCCCTTTCAAGGCGGTAGCACGGGTTCGAATCCCGTTGGGGGCACCACCGGCCGACCGACCGGCCGGAGCAACACCGAGGTCCTGTGGAGCAGTCGGAGTGCTCGCCGCCCTGTCAAGGCGGAGGTCGCGGGTTCAAGTCCCGTCAGGACCGCGCAACGCCGATCGCCGTGCGTTTTCTACGCGCGGCGTTGCGTGTTCCGGGGCCCATGGCAACCGGTTCGGCTGCTCAGCTCGCCGGACGGGTATCATGACCCCAGTACCCGGCCAGGTAGCTCAGTTGGTACGAGCGTCCGACTGAAAATCGGAAGGTCGGCGGTTCGACCCCGCCCCTGGCCACAAAGCCTCTCGCCGGGCTTCAGCAGCGCCCAATCGCCTCCTGCGGTTGGGCGCTTCGCTGTCGGGGCGGTCGCGCTCAGCGGAGATCCCATGATCCACTGCGCTCCATCGACTCGACGCGCTGACCACATGTCGGACGACGCGCAACGGATCACGTCCACGCCGGTGCTCGCTCTTGACATTCCGCGACGGGCCGTGAGACTGCCGGCATGGCCGAACACGACGGCACCGGGCCCGCCGCGGTGCCCGCGCCCGCCGACCCGCCGCCCCGGCGGGTGCGGATCGTGCTGGGCGAGGTCGGCCGCCGCGGGGACGCCGACCGGCTGCGTACCGACCTGGCCGAGCAGACCCAGGTCGGCGAGGCGCTGGTCCGCGGCCTGGTCAGGGCGCAGCTGGCGCTGGCGATGCGGCTGGCGGTGGTGGTCGCGGTCGGCCTCGGGTCGCTGCCGATGCTGTTCGCGATCGCCCCCGGCGTCGCCGAGATCAAGATCGTCGGCATCAACCTGCCGTGGGTGCTGCTCGGGGTGGCCGCGTTCCCGTTCCTGGTGGCGGTCGGCCTGACCTACGTCCACCTCGCCGAACGCAACGAACAGGACTTCGTCGCACTGGTCCGCCGGCCGGAACGCTGAGCGGTGCCGATGACCAACCCGTACGTGATCCCTGCGCTGGTCGTGGTCACCCTGGTGACCGTCGCGATCGGCTTCTACGGCCTGAAGCTGGCCCGGACCACGTCCGACTTCCTGGTCGCCTCCCGTACCGTCAGCCCGTCCTGGAACGCGGCGGCGATCAGCGGCGAGTACCTGTCTGCCGCGTCGTTCCTCGGCATCGCCGGCCTGATCCTCAAGTACGGCGTCGACGTGCTCTGGTACCCGGTCGGCTTCGCCGCCGGCTACCTGGCCCTGCTGCTGTTCGTCGCGGCCCCACTGCGCCGGTCCGGGGCGTTCACCCTGCCGGACTTCTGCGAGATCCGGCTCAGCTCCCGGCGGCTGC
This sequence comes from Micromonospora sp. Llam0, assembly GCF_003751085.1. Lineage (NCBI taxonomy): Bacteria > Bacillati > Actinomycetota > Actinomycetes > Micromonosporales > Micromonosporaceae > Micromonospora > Micromonospora sp. Llam0. The sequence continues at coordinate 2,135,228 of NZ_RJJY01000002.1, forward strand.
GCCGGCTGGCCACCGTCTTCGTGATCTTCATCGGCTGGTTCTACCTGCTGCCCCAGCTGCAGGGCGCCGGGCTGACCCTGGCCACGGTCACCGGCGCCCCGTACCCGCTCGGGGCGCTGCTGGTCGGCGGGGTGGTCACCGCCAACGTCGCGCTCGGCGGCATGCGGGCGGTCACCTTCGTGCAGGCGTTCCAGTACTGGCTCAAGTTGACCGCGCTCGCCGTACCGGCGGTCTTCCTGGCCATGCAGTGGCAGTCCGACGGACGGCCGCCGGTCAGCCCACCGGACGGGCTGACCTTCACCCAGGCGACCACCGTGGTGGTCGAACGGTCCGCGACGCTCAACTACGCCGACGGGCGGACCGAGCAGGTGACCCCGGGCACCGAGCTGACCTTCGCCGAAGGGGACCGGGTCCCCGAGGTGTCCGGGGCCGAAGCCGACCGGGGAGCCGCCTGGCTGCTGCCCGGTGACCCGGACCGGGGCGACCAGGGGCTGTTCGCCACCTATTCGCTGATCCTGGCGACCTTCCTCGGCACGATGGGGCTGCCGCACGTACTCGTGCGGTTCTACACCAACCCCGACGGCGCCGCCGCCCGCCGGACCACCCTGGTGGTGCTCGCCCTGGTCGGCCTGTTCTACCTCTTCCCCACCCTGTACGGGGTGCTCGGCCGGGTGTACACACCGCAGCTGCTGATGACCGGCCGCTCCGACGCGGTCGTGGTGCTGCTGCCGGAGGCGGCGCTCGGCGGCGGACTGCTCGGTCAACTGCTCGCCGCGCTGGTCGCCGCCGGGGCGTTCGCAGCCTTCCTGTCCACCTCGTCCGGGTTGCTGACCAGCGTCGCCGGGGCGGTCTCGACCGATGTGCTGCGGCGCAACTCGGTACGCGGGTTCCGGCTGGCGACCCTGGTCGCCGGAGCGGTGCCGATGGTCCTCGCGCTGAACGTCTCCGGCCTGGACGTCTCGCAGGTCGTCGGGCTGGCGTTCGCGGTCGCCGCGTCGAGCTTCTGCCCGCTGCTGGTGCTCGGCATCTGGTGGCGTGGCCTGACCGACGCCGGTGCCGCCGCCGGCATCGTCACCGGTGGCGGCGCCGCCGTCGGCGCGGTGCTGTGGACCGTGCTGGGTCCGCCACTGACCGGCTGGCCGGCGGTCCTGGTCGCCCAGCCGGCGGCCTGGACGGTGCCGCTGGCGTTCGCGGTGATGATGCTGGTGTCGGTGGTCACCCGGCGGCGGCTGCCGGGTCAGGTGAACGCCCTCATGCTGCGACTGCACGCGCCGGAGAGCCTGCGCCCGTGACATCCTGGGGCGGCGTCGGTGCAGCCGTCGTGCCCGGGTATGAGAGCCGGATCCTCCCTCAGCGGGAGCGTATCCGGGGTGCCGCTGGTTACCGTCGGACCATGACAGATGCTGCCCAGCCCGGCGGGCAGGCGCTCGTCCTGCGCGGCCTGGCCAAACGGTTCGACGACAAGGTCGCGGTCGCCGGGGTCGAGCTGGACGTCCCGGTCGGCTCCTTCTACGGTCTGCTCGGCCCGAACGGTGCCGGCAAGACCACCACGTTGTCGATGGCGGTCGGGCTGCTGCGGCCGGACGCCGGCCACGCCCACGTCCTCGGCCACGACGTCTGGGCCGACCCGGTGCAGGCGAAGCAACTGCTCGGCGTACTGCCGGACGGGGTGCGGCTGTTCGACCGGCTCACCGGTGCCGAACTGCTCGCGTACCACGGTCTGCTGCGCGGCATGGACCCGGCGGTGGTCGACCAGCGGGCCGGCGAACTGCTCGACGTGCTGGCGCTCGACGACGCCGGACGCACCCTGGTGGTCGACTATTCGGCGGGCATGAAGAAGAAGATCGGGCTGGCCTGTGCGTTGCTGCACGGACCCCGGCTGCTGGTGCTCGACGAGCCGTTCGAGGCGGTCGACCCGGTCTCCGCCGCGCTGATCCGCGACATCCTGCAGCGGTACGTCGCCGGCGGCGGCACGGTGATCTTCTCCAGCCATGTGATGGCCGTGGTCGAGCGGCTCTGCAGCCACGTGGCGATCCTCGCCGACGGAGTCATCAAAAAGGTCGGCACGTTGGACGAGGTACGGGCCGGGCGGTCGCTGGAAGAGGTCTTCGTCGACGTCGTCGGTGGTCGCACGGCCACCGGCGAGGAACTGGCATGGCTGTGACCGGGCCGGGAACCGGTGTGGCGGTGACCGGACCGACCGCCGGCGTGCCCGCCGTCGCCGACCGGCGCCCGGTACGGGCCCGTCACTTCGTCCGCCTCAAGCTACGGGTGATGGGCAACAACCTGCGGGGCCAGGGCTGGCGGATCGCGCTGTTCATCGGCGGGATCATCGCCGGGCTGTGGTTCGCCGGCAACGGCTTCCTGATCCTCGCCGCGCCGGGGTTCGTCGACAGCGAACAGGGCATGCTGCTGGCCGCCGGGTTCGGCGGGACCCTGCTGGTGCTCGGCTGGCTGCTGCTGCCACTGGCCTTCTTCGGGGTGGACGAGACGCTCGACCCGGCCCGGTTCGCGCTGCTGCCGCTGCGCCGACGGACCATGGTCACCGGGCTGCTGGTCACCGGACTGATCGGCGTGCCGTCGATCGCCAGCGGTCTGGCCACCCTGGGTCTGGTGCTCAGCGCGGCGCTGCTCGGCGGCCCGCTGGCCGGCGCGGTCCAACTGGTCGGGGTCGCCGCCGGCCTGCTGCTCTGCGTCCTGGGCAGCCGGGCGATCACCAGCGCGTTCGCCGGCATGCTGCGGTCACGCCGGGTGCGTGACCTGGCCGCCGTACTGCTCGCCGTGCTGGCTGCCCTGCTCGGTCCGCTGCAACTGCTGGTCATCGGCGGGCTGGGCAGCGCCGACTGGGACCGGCTGGCTGAGGTGGCGGGGATTCTCGGCTGGACCCCGCTGGCCGCCCCGTACACGATGGGTTTCGACGTGGTCGACGGCCGGCTCTGGGCGGTTCCGGTGAAGCTGGCGGTCACCGCCGCCACGCTGGCCGGCCTGTACCGGTGGTGGTCGAGGTCGCTGGAGTCGGCGATGGTCGGCACCGCGAGCGGCGGCCCGGCCAGGGCGGTGGCCGCTGCGTCCGGTACCCCGGTGAGCCAGCTGTTTCCCCGGCTGCTCGCCCGGACCCCCCGCGACCGGTACGGCGCGCTGGTCGCCCGGGAGGTGCGCTACTGGTGGCGGGACATGCGGCGGCGGGCCAACCTGATCACCGTCGCCGTGGTCGGGGTGTTCATCCCGGCGCTGATCAACGTCGGCGGTTTCAGCGCCTTCACCTACGACCCGGACGGTTCGCTGGACGTCGGACTGACCGCGTCGGCGACCAGCGTCAGCATCTCGATGCTCTTCGTCGGGGCGCTCGCCGCCGTGACCCTGGCCAACCAGTTCGGATTCGACGGCAGCGCGTACGCGGCGAACGTGATCGCCGGCGTGCCGGGCCGGCTGGAGCTACGTGCCCGGGTGGTCGGGTTCTCGGTGTACATCGTGCCGCTGCTGGTGGTGATCTCGGCCGGTCTCGGGTTGTTCCTGCGGGAACCGGGCTGGATCCCGGTCGCCGCCGGGACGCTGTTCGCCGCCTACGGTGCCGGGTTGGCGGTCAACCTGATCGTCTCGGTGGTCGGTGCCTACTCGCTGCCGGAGACGTCGAACCCGTTCGCGCTGAACAGCGGTGCCGGCGTGGCGAAGAGCCTGCTGGCGTTGGTGGCGATGGTCGCGTCGGCGGCGGCTGCGGTGCCGATCGTGCTGGCCACCGCGCTGCTCGGCGAAGTCTGGTACTGGCTGGCCCTGCCGGTCGGCGTCGGGTACGGCCTGGGCGCGGTGGTCCTCGGCCTGTACATCACCGGTGACCTGCTGGACCGACGGATGCCGGAGCTACTCGCCACGGTGACGCCGCGCCGGTGACTCCCGACTGGGTCACAATGTTTCACGTGAATCATCCCGAGCCAGGCGCCGAGATCCACTACCGCGACCCGTTCGCCACGGCGGGTGCGGACCGTTCGCCCGCGCGGCGGCTACGTGGCCGGCTGGCCGCGCCGGTGACACTCTGGACGGCCGGTGGCGGGTCGGCTCCGCTCGCCGGATTGACCGTGTCGTCGACCGTGCTGGCCGACGGTGACCCGCCGCGGCTGCTCGGGCTGCTCGACGAGGAGTCGCAGCTGTGGGAGGTGCTCCGTGAGTCGGGCAGGTTCGCGATGGTTCCGCTGGGCCCGGCGCATCGACAGCTCGCGGACCGGTTCGCCGGGCTGATGCCGGCACCGGGCGGACCGTTCAACGGAGCGGACTGGCAGAGCACCGAGTACGGCCCGGTCCTCGCGGAGGCGAGCGGGTGGGCGGGCTGCCGGCTCGACGACGCCCGACCGTACGGGTGGGCGATGCTGGTGGAGGCGACCGTCGAGACGGTCACGATCAGCGACGCCGGCGACGCCGGGCCGCTGATCCACTACCGCGGCCGGTACCGGGAACTCGGCGAGCCGCGCGGCCGGTAACGCGGTCCGGGCACGTCCGCAGCGGCCGGTAGCGCGCCACCCGGGCCGACCTGGGTGGCAACCGCAGCCCAGCCGGCGCACTACCACTAGGCTCGGGGGCATGCTGCCTGTTCCCCGATTCGGCGACGGCCATCGAGTGCTGGTCACCGGAGGTGCCGGTTTCGTCGGAAGCCACCTCGTCGACCGGCTGGTCGCGCGTGGTTGTGCGGTGGTGGCGGTGGACAACTTCGTCACCGGCTCCAAGGAGAACGTCGCCCACCTCACCGACGAAACCCGGTTCACCCTCGTCGAGGCGGACATCTCCGACGGGTTGCCGGATCATCACCCGGCGGTGCGTCAGCGGTTCGACGCGATCATGCACCTCGCCTCGCCAGCCAGCCCGACGGACTTCGCCAGCCTGCCGATCGAGATCCTCCGGGTCGGCTCCCTCGCCACGTTGCACCTGCTGGACCGGGCGGTCGCCGACCGGGCCCGGTTCATCATGGCGTCGACCTCCGAGGCGTACGGCGACCCGTTGGTGCACCCGCAACCGGAGACCTACTGGGGCAACGTCAACCCGATCGGGGTGCGCAGCGTCTACGACGAGGCCAAGCGGTTCGCCGAATCGGCGACGATGGCGTACCACCGGTACCGCGGACTGGACGCCGGCATCGTGCGGATCTTCAACACGTACGGGCCCCGGATGCGGCCGGACGACGGCCGGGCCATCCCCACCTTCATCAGCCAGGCGCTGCGCGGCGAGCCGATCACCGTGCACGGCACCGGCACGCAGACCAGGTCGATCTGCTACGTGGCGGACCTGGTGACCGGGATCGTCGCGCTGCTCGACTCCACCGAGAGCGGGCCGATCAACTGCGGCACCGAGCATGAGCTGACCATGCGGGAGCTGGCCGAGCAGATCGTCCAACTGGTGGGCAGCTCGTCGACGATCAACCTGGTCGCCCGTTCCTCGGACGACCCGGAGATGCGCCGTCCGGATCTGACCCTGGCCCGCACCCGGCTCGGCTACCAGCCGACGGTGGATCCGCAGGACGGGCTGCGCCGCACCATCGCCTACTTCCGCCAGCGACTCGGCTGATCGGCGGCGTCGGCCCGGCAGTCGAGTCGGCGGCGGGCGAGCGCCCGGTACGTACGCTGGAGGCATGTCAGCCAGCAACCAACACGGTGACCGGTCAGCCAGCAGCCGCCACGGTGGCCGGGCCGTCCCCGGCGTCCCCGGCCGGACGACCGGTCCGGCCGGCCCCGCGTACGGGTCCTCGGCCGGCCGGGCGCAGGTGCCGGTCGGCGGTCGTGCCGGCAACCAGTACGGTGGCCCGCCGCGCCGGCCGCGGCCCCGCTGGGGGCGCATCGCCCTGGTCGGCGGGGTGGCGTTGGTGGTGCTGGCCCTGCTCGCCAGCGGCGGGCTCTGGGCGTACGCCCGTGGGCTGGACCAGGACCTGGGGCGGACCGATCCGTTCTCGCGGATCACCCAGGGGCGGCCGCCGGCTGCGGTGGACGGCGCGCTGAACATCCTGCTGATCGGCACCGACTCACGGGATCCGGACGCCCCGGTCGACCAGGCCGGCAAGTGGCGGGCGGACACGATCATCGTGATGCACATCCCGTCGTCACACGACCGCGCCTATCTGGTGTCGATCCCGCGTGACCTGTACGTGCCGATCCCGTCGGACGCCGCCGCGGCCTGCGAGACCGGCGAGCGGGCCAAGATCAACGCCGCGTTCGCCTGGGGCGGCTTGCCGCTGGCGGTACGGACCGTGGAGTGCTTCACCGACGTGCGGATCAATCATGTGATGTCGATCGACTTCGCCGGTTTCGTCGAGGTCACCGACGCGCTCGGCGGGGTCGACCTGACCGTCGAGCAGGACACGACGTCGATCCACAAGCCGTACCGTCAGTTCAGCGAGGGCGTCAATCACATGAACGGCGCCGAGGCGCTGGACTGGATTCGCCAACGCAAACAGTTTCCGGACGGTGACTTTGCGCGTATGCGTCACCAGCAGGAGTTCCTGCGCGCGCTGATGGACAAGGCTGTGAGTTCCGGCACACTGTCGAACCCGGTCAAACTGAATGCGTTTCTCAAGGCGACGACCCAGGCGGTGACGGTCGACCAGGGCTTCTCCCTGGTCGACATGGCGCTGCAGTTCCGCAAGCTACGGGGGGAGAACCTGCAGTTCCTGACCAGCCCGCACAACGGCAGCGAGACGATCAACGGCGAATCGGTGGTCGTCTCCGACCGGGAGAAGGCATTGTCGATGTACCAGGCGATGGCGGCCGACCAGATGACCGCCTGGGTGCAGGCCAATGTCACGCCAAGCCCGGGTGCCAGCGACTGACGGCCCGGGGTCGGTGACTGAGTGGACATCGGTCGGTGACTGAGTGGACATCGTTGGTCGTCAGCCGGTGACGGGCCAATCCGACACAAATTTGAAACCCGAGCAGGGTCGATAAATCGACCAAGTTTCCGTACAGTGGGCTCGCCCTATTGTCTACGCCCCCCAGGAGCAGGCATGCCGGTTCAGACCCGTCGACGTTCGACGTCGACCGAGTCGGGGAACCCGCTGGCCGCCCGTGGCTCGGCCGGGCGGCGGTCGAGTGGCCGGTCGGGTCCGGGCGGTGGCCGCAGTGGCTCCGGCCGGCGGCCCCGCCGCAAGGACCCGATCTGGGCCCGCACCATGGTCGTGCTGGGCGCACTGCTGATGATGCTCAGCGGCACCACGATCGTCGGCAGCAAATGGCTGATCGCCCAGGCGACCAGCGGGATCGAGCAGTCGAACCTGCTCGGCGTCGCCGGCAAGACCGACGCCGAGGGCGGTGACAGCCTCGAAGGTCCGATCGACATGTTGCTGCTCGGCATCGACCACCGGGGCAGTTGGGCCGAGTCGGACACCCGGGCCGACACGATCATCATCCTGCACATCCCCGCCACCCACGACCAGGCGTACCTGATCTCCGTCCCCCGGGACACCGAGGTCGAGATCCCGCCGTTCGAGCAGAGCGGGTGGCCGGGCGGGGTCGGCAAGGCGACCGAGGCGTTCTTCCACGGCGCGCAGAACGGTGCCGGGCACGCCGGTGGAGCCCGGCTGATGGCGGAGACGATCAAGAACCTCACCGGGGTCAGCTTCGACGGCGCCGCGATCATCAACTTCAGCGGCTTCAAGTCGGTCATCGACAGCCTCGGCAGCGTCCGGCTCTGCGTCGACGAGGACACCCCGTCGATCCACATGACCCTGGTCGACGGCCAGCCGATGTGGAACTCCGACGCTGCCAAGGTCAGCGGGGAGAAGCAGCAGGTCGTGCACAAGAAGGGCTGCCGCGAAATGCAGGGCTGGGAGGCGCTGGACTTCTCCCGGCAGCGCTACGGGCTGGACAACGGCGACTACGACCGGCAGAAGAACCAGCAGAAGCTGATCAAGGCCATGGCCAAGAAGGCGATGGCCAACGGGGTGATGACCAACCCGCTCAAGCTCAACGAGCTGATCGAGGCGGCTGGCAAGGCGTTCGTGCTGGACACCGGCAAAGCGGCGCTGCCGGACTTCGTCTTCACCCTGCGTGGGGTGGCCGCCAACGACCTGGTCATGCTGCGGACCAACGGCGGCAGCTTCAACGGCAACGACGCCGGCCGGGAGAACATCGATCCACTCAGCCAGGAGATGTTCCAGGCGGTCAAGAACGACAATCTCGCTGAGTTCATCCTCGCCAACCCGTCGGTGCTGGCCGGCCAGGAATAGGCTGTTCGGCATGCATGGACCACCGATCCCCACCGTCGATGTCCCCGACGTCTCCGCCGACGCGTACCTGCTCGACGTGCGCGAGCCCGAGGAATGGGCGGCCGGGCACGCGCCGGGCGCCCACCACCTGCCGATGATGGAGATCCCGCACCGGATGGCCGACGTCCCGCAGGAGGGCGACGTGGTGGTGGTGTGCCGGTCCGGCGGCCGGTCCGGGCAGGTCGTCGCCTACCTCAACCAGCACGGCTGGGACAACGTCCGCAACCTCACCGGCGGCATGCAGGACTGGGCGGCGCACTCCCGGCCGATGGTGAGCGAGTCCGGCGAACCACCCCGGGTCCTCTGACCGGCGGCCCGACGCCAGCGGGCCCGGCACTGCCGAAATCCGCCGGCACCGGGCAGACTCGAAGCATGCCGGAACGCCCCGACTATCCGAGTCTGATCGCTGGACACACCGTCGTCCTCGACATGATCAACAGCGGTGAGTCGGGGCTGCCGATCCTGCACCACCTGCTGCGACTCGCGCAGCGTGCGCTCGGCGCCGCCGGGACCTCGTTCGCCGAGTACGGGCCACGCAGGGGACGGATCATCGCCGCCACCGGCGCCGCCGAGTGGTCGGTCGGCCGACCCGTCGACCTCGACGACCCCGCCACCGCCCGGCTGCTCACCGGACCGCGGACCGTCGAGTTCCCGTCGACGGCGCTCGCCGCCGCGCAGGCCGACCAGATCGCCGGCCGTGGCCTGTACCGGATGCTGACCGCACGCGCCGAGATCGGTGGGGTGCTGATCGGCAGCCTGCACGCCTACTACCCGGATCCGGACCGCAGCGCCAGCCCTGACCATCACACGTTGATCGCCTACCTGGCGTCCTGCATCGCCCACATGTACGGCGACCAGACCGGGCTGCCGGTGCACGGCGACGGGCCAGTGGTCGCCGCGCTCGCCGACGGACTGGCCATCGTCGATGACGAGTCCTGCGTACGGCTGTGGAACCCGGCGGCCGAGCGACTCACCGGCAGCACCGCGCAGGACCGGCTGCACCGACCGATCCCGTTCCCGGTGCCGCCCCCCGGCCAGGTCGTGGACCATCAGCTGCCGGACGGCCGGTGGCTGCGGATCACCTCCGGGGAGCTGCCGGGCTTCGTCGCCTCCCGGGTGGTCACCTTCCGGGACATCACCGACCAGCACCACCGCGATCACGACGTCGACCTGTTCATCGCGGTCACCAGCCACGAGCTGCGCACCCCGGTCACCGTGATCAAAGGGTACGCGGAGACCCTCAGCGACCACTGGGAATCGTTGACCGACCGGGACCGACGGGAGGCCGCCCGGGTGCTCGGGCAGCGGGCTACCGAACTGGCCCGGCTGGTCGACCGGCTGCTCTCCGCCGCCAACGACTCGGGACCGGCGGTCGGCGCGCCGTCCGCCCCGTTCGATCTGGTCGAGACGCTGCGGGCCGCAGTCGAGGATCTGCCCGCCGGACTGCGCCAGCGGCTCACCGTCGAGCTACCCGACGACCTGCCGAAAGCGGTCGGTGACCGGGCGAGCCTGACCACCGTACTCACCGAACTGGCCACCAACGCCGACAAGTACTCGTCATCGGGCAGCCCGATCGAGGTCACCGCCATCGCCGACGAACGCTCGGTGGCCTTGCGGATTAGTGATCGCGGCATCGGGGTACGTCCGGAACACGTGGAACGAGCGTTCGATCGGTTCTGGCAGGGCGAATCGGGCGACCAGCGCCGTTACCCCGGCGCCGGACTCGGCCTCTACCTGGTCCGACAGATCGTCGAGCGCCAGCACGGTTGGGTGTCCCTGCGGCCCCGTGACGGCGGAGGTACGGTCGCCGAGGTGCGGCTGCCCCGCAGCTGAGAGGAGGCGGCGTGACCTCGGTACTGGCGGGACGGGTGTGGAGCGTGCTGGTACCGCACCATGCCAGCGGCGCCCGGTTCGCCCGTCACCAGCTCGCCAGGACGTTGGCCGACCGGATTCGCCCCGACTTCCTGTCCGACGTGATGATGGTCGTGGCCGAACTGGTCGGCAACGCCGTACGGCACGCCCGGCCGCTGCCGGACGGAATGATCCGGGTGACCTGGCAACTGGCCCCGCGCCGGCACAGCGGCACGGTACTGCTGCGGGTGACCGACGGCGGTTCCGCGGACGTGCCGCAGGTTCGGACCGCCCCGTCAGACGCGCTCAACGGCCGCGGCCTGGGCATCGTCGCCGCCCTGGCCCGCCGGTGGGGGGTGGAACCCGCCGGTTCCGGCCGCTGCGTCTGGGCCGAGATCGGCGAGCCGGATCCGGGCTGAGCCGGGACGGGACGCCGGCCCCGGGTCCGGGCGGCTCCCTCGGCGGCGGGCCGGTTCCTCTAGGCTGTCTGGCCGTGGGCAAGCGCCGAAAGCAGGACCGGGCCGCCAGCGGCGGCAAGCGGGAGAAGATCCGCGACGTATTCGTGCCCCGGCCGTTCGCCGGGCTGGCCGACGAGCCGGACTGGGTCGCGCTGCGCGAACTCGTCCCGGCGGCCACCGCGCCGCTGATCCTCGAACCCGAGCTGGCCGGCAAGTACGCCGACCGGACGGTGACGCTGGCCACCGTACTGCCGATGGCGGCCCCGGCCGTCGTCCGAGCCGACGGCCAGATCATGGTCGGGCTTCAGCGGCACGCCCAGTCCGGGGACGTCTCCCGCGACCTGGCGGCGGCGTTGCTGGCCGCGCTGGAGACCGAGCCGGGCGACACGGTGTCGGTGCCGCCGCTGCCCGGCCCCGGCCCCCGGCTGCAGGACGTGCTCGCCGACGGGGCGCTGACGGTCCAGGTGCACGACAGCTTCGCGTTCTGGGTGGAGCCCGAAGCCGCCGCCAACCCGGCGGTGCAGGCCTCCCTGGAGCGGGCCGACGCGTCCATCTACCCGACCACCCGGATGGCGGCGGCGCCCGCCGCTTACTGGTGCCGGGTGGGGGAGCGGGCGCACGTGCGCTGGGTGCTGCCCGGTGACGAGGACCGGACGCTGGACACGCTGGCCCGGCTGAGCGCCGCCGGTGACCTGCCGATGGGTCCGCAGACCCGGTTCGCCGGGATGTTCCGGGCCCACGGGCTGCTGGTGCCGGTGTGGGACCTGCCGTCCGGGCCGGAGGCCGCCGAATGGGAGCAGCCGTTGGCTGAGTTCGCCGAGCGGCTCGCGGCGGCGGCCAGCGTCACCGATCCGCTCGACGCCGCCGCGCGCCGGTCCCGGCAGGGCCTGCTGGGCCGGCAGCTCACGCTGCGCTGACCCGGCGGCCGGTCAGTCGGGCCGGAGTGGATCCCGGACCAGCGGTGCCGACATGCACCGTGGGCCGCCCCGGCCGGACCCGAGCTCGGCGCCGGGGATCGTCACCACCTCGATCCCGGCCCGGCGCAGCTGCGCGTTGGTCGCCGTGTTCCGCTCGTACGCCACACACACCCCCGGGGCCAGCGCCAGGGTGTTGTTTCCGTCGTCCCACTGCTCCCGTTCCGCGGTGACCGGGTCCAGCCCGGTGCCGACCAGCCGGAGCCGGTCGACGTCCATCGCGTCGGCGGCGGCCCGCAGGAACGGCGCGGGTCCGGCGACCTGCAGGTCGCCCGAGGCGGTCCGGATCACCGTGTACGCGGCGAGCTCCTCGGCCATCGGCGGGTACATCAGCACCGCGTCCACGTCGACGAGGGTGCAGATGGTGTCCAGGTGCATGGTCGCCCGCCGCTGGGTGATCGGCACCACCAGGACGGTGTGGGCCAGCCCGTCGCCGAGCACCCGCCGGGCCAGCCGCTCGACCCCGGCGGGTGTGGTCCGTTCGCCGACGCCGACGGCCAGCACGCCAGGGGCGAGCAGCAGCACGTCGCCGCCTTCGACGTGTTCCTGGTCCGGCCGGTGGATCAGCTCGGTCCCGGCGAACCGGGGGTGGTGCCGGTAGATCAGGTCGGTGAGCCGGCCCTCCCGGCGGCGGGCGCGCATCGCCAGGCTGGTCACCGCCACCCGGTCGCGGATCCAGACCGATGAATCGCGAGTGAACAGCAGGTTGGGCAGCGGGTCGATGATGAAGTCGTGCTCGCGCAGCAGGGCGTACACCAGCCCGGCCGGCCGGTCGTCGCGGCGGGGCAGTTCGCCACGGGCCAGGCCGGCGACGAGTACCCGGGCCAGCCCGGCCGGGTCGAGGTAGGCGAGCTGCTCGGCGACCCGGTCGCGCAGGGTCTCGCCCAGCCGGCGGCCGGCCAGTACGGCCGACACGGCCTCGGCGCGGGCCGGGGTGGCGGCGAGCGTCTCGGCGAGCAGTTGTTCGAGGTAGAGCACCTCGACGCCGCGTTCGCGCAGCACGGCGGCGAACGCGTCGTGCTCGGCCTGGGCGCCGGCGACCCAGGGGATCGCGTCGAAGAGCAGGGCGCCGCTGTTGCGGGGGGTCAGCCGGGCCAGTTCATTGCCCGGACGGTGCAGCATGACCACCCGGAGGTGGCCTACCTCACTGTCGACGTAGTGCGTCACACTCGCAGCCTATGGCAGTCGTTTGGCACCATCTGTTGAAAGAGTCGTGGGGTGAATAGGGCATTCATCCCTACTCACTCCGGCCTGGCGTCTTGCTTCAGTACCGGTGTCGCCACGTACGGTAGTTGGTAGTCCATCGTCCAGGGGACCTTTGCCGGAGGTCGTGATGACTGTCTTCCATGAGCGCCGCGTGCTGCCCGCCCAGCGGGCGCTGCCCCGCCGAGCGGATGAACGGGCCATGGAGGAGTCCCCACCTGGCACGCTGGAGGCAATCCGGCCGTCGCCGATGGAGTGGGCCCGACGCCGTCGGGCCGAGCGCGGCGCGAAGCGGATCGAGGCGGCCGGCGCCCGCGCGCTGAACCGCCTGGACCAGCTCGGCCCGGCCTGGCACGTGGTGAACTGGCCGCGTACCGACAGCCCGGACCGGGTGCTCGGGCTGGAGACCGCCGGCCGCGACGAACGTGCCGGGTTCCTGGCCATCGGGCCCAGCGGGCTCTTCGCGGTCACCGTCGTCGACCACGGCCGCAGCCGGGTGCTGGTCGCCGGTGACGTGGTGCAGATCAACGGCAGGCGACCGACGTACGTCGCCGAGGCCCGCCGGGACGCCAAGCGGGCGAGCAAGGCGATGTCCGCCGCGGTCGGGCACACCATCCCGGTCGCCCCGGTGCTCACCTTCGTCGGTTCCGGGGTGATCAGCGTGTACGGGCTGCCCAAGGAGTGCATGGTCACCACCCATCGGGAGCTGGACCGGCTGCTCATCGCCGGGGGCACCCGGATCAGTTCGGCCACCGCCGAGAAGCTGTACCAGGTGGCCCGGCATCCGGAGACCTGGCTGACCGCTCCGTTCCGCTCGGCGACCGACTACCGGTGGTACGGGGCCGGCCGTTCGGCCGCTGACAAGCCGACCAGCCGGCGGTAGCCTTCGGGGCGAAGGCGCTGACGACCTCACTACGGCGTACGTCCCACTGCCGACCTGCTTGTGACGACTGCACCCGGTTACCCCGGTCCGTCCGATCCGGAGCCTGCTTGGCACCAGTCGACGGACCCGGCAGAGACCGGATAGCGTTGCTGTTGTCCGGTTGAGTCAGGGGAGGCGCGGGTGGCGCACGTCGAGCTCTCGATCTCGGAACCGCTGGTCCCCCAGGCCCGCGAGCCGATCGAGCCGATGCGCGTGGACAACTTCCAGCTGTGGGTGGCCACCGCCGCTACCGCACTGGAGCCGTGTCTCGTCCTACGCCAGGATCTGACCGTCGCCGCGATCTCCCGGTCCTGCTGCGACCTGCTGGGCCTCGGCGAACCCGGCCAGGTCGAAGGCCGGCCGCTGCTGGCCGGCCTGCGGCTGGTGGACTTCACCGCGCAACGTGGCGAGCTCGACGAGACCGAGATCGACAAGATCCCGCCGCTGCTCGCGCTCAGCTCCGGGCGGCTCGCCCGTGGCCTGCTGCGAGTCGACAGCGACGCGGCCACCGCGCAGGGCGACGGCACCGTGGACGCGATCGCCACCCCGGTGTGGATCGGCAAGAAGGTGACCGGGTCGCTGACCTTCTTCGCCCCGATCACCACCGCGTACTCGGCCGGATGACCGGCCCGCCGGTCGACGCCGCTGCCGTACGCTGCCCTCATGCTCGACCTGGACCTGCTGCCAGCGGAGTACGCCGTCTGCCGCCTACCGGCCGGGTCTTCGCTGCCGGCCGAGTTCCTGGCCGGCCCTACCGCCGGGGTCGTCTCGGTGACCTGGACCGAGGACGAGGTGTCGGTGATCTGCCGCACCGACCGGGTGCCGCCCGGCGCCAAGGTCGAGACGCCGTGGCGCTGCCTGCGGGTGGTCGGCCCGCTGGACCTCGCGCTGACCGGGGTCCTCGCCTCGCTCGCCGGCCCGCTGGCCGAAGCCCGGGTCAACATCGTGGCGTTCTCGACCTTCGACACGGACTACCTGCTGGTGCCGACGGTCCGGCTGTCCGAAGCTCTGGCCACGCTGACCGGCAGCGGCCACCGGGTCGCCGGCGCAGCCGTACCATGAGCGGGTGCTGTCCGCACGTCAACGGTCCCGGGCCGGCAGCCGGCGCCCCGGCTGGCGCAGCCGGCGCGCCGGCTGCGGACTGCTGCTGATCAGCGCGGCACTGGTCGGCGTATCGATGGTCGCCGGTTGCGGTCGGCCGCCCGGGGTCGGCGCACCGACGGCGGACGCCGCGCCCGCACCCATCGGCACGCCGCCGTCGACCGCAGCGCCGTCGGCCGAACCGTCCGGTACCTCCACGCCGACGCCGGTCAAACCGCCGTCGGCCACCCCGAGCAGTTCCGCGTCGGCCGACGGCTTCCCGGTGGCCGTCGCCGTCGACTGCGCCGGGCGGCCCTCCGCCGCCCAGGTGGTGGCGCTGCTGCGCCGCACCGACGGGCTGCTACCGGCCGGCGCCCAGGTCAGTGTGCCGGTGGCACCCCGCTGCGCCGGCAGTTGGCAGTACACCGTGGTGCAGATTCCGTCCCGGGAGCCGTTGCAGGTGGTCACTGAAGGGTCGCCGACCTCGTTTACGCTGGTCACCGCCGGTACGGACGTCTGCGTCATCCCGGTCCGGGTCGGCGCGCCGGCCGGGATCCGTACCCTGGCCTGCGAGTCGGTGCCGATCCCGCCCAGCACTCCGTAAGCTGGCCGGCATGTCCGTCCCCGCGCCGACCCGATTCGCCTTCCTCGGCCCCGAAGGAACCTTCGCCGAGCAGGCCCTGCTGACCATCCCGGCGGCCCGGCAGGGCGAGCGGGTAGCGGCCCGCAGCGTGCCGGAGGCGCTCGACGCGGTCCGGGCCGGCAACGTCGACGCGGCCCTGGTGCCGCTGGAGAACTCGGTCGGCGGAGCAGTCGGCGTCACCTTCGACGAGTTGACCAACGGCCAGCCGCTCGTGATCACCCAGGAGGTGGTGCTACCGGTCGACTTCGTGCTGGCCGCACCCGCCGGCACGACGCTGGAGCAGGTCCGCACCGTCGCCGCCCACCCGCAGGCGTCCACCCAGTGCCGGGCCTGGCTGCGGCAGCAGGTGCCGAACGCCGCCGTGGTCGACGTACTGTCCAACGGCGCGGCGGCCGTCGGTGCGGCGGCCGGTGAATACGACGCGGCGATCTGCGCGCCGATCGGCGCCAGCGGCCACCGACTGACCGTGCTGGCCGACAAGATCGCCGACCATCCCGACGCGGTGACCCGGTTCGTCCTGGTCCGGCGTCCCGGACCGCCGCCGATCCCGACCGGCGACGACATCACCACCCTGGCCGTCTACATCGCCCACGACCGGGTCGGTGCCCTACTCGCGGTGCTGATGGAGCTGGCCGTCAGGGAGGTCAACCTCACCCGGATCGAGTCCCGGCCGACCGGGGAGGCGCTCGGCCGGTACGCATTCTTCCTGGACTGCTCCGGGCATGTCGCCGACGACCGGCTCGGCGACGCGCTACGCGGGCTCCGCCGGGTCTGCGCCGACGTACGGTTCCTCGGCTCCTACCCGCGGCACGACTGGCCGCCGGCCGCCGGCGGCCGCACCACGGGTGGGCCGGCCGGCCGGCACGACGACGAGTACGCGCAGGCAGCCGCCTGGCTGGCCCGGATCCGCGCCGGCCAGCTGGACTGACCCGCCCAGATTGAGCCCGCCGGACCGAGCCGCCCCGACCGGGCGGTCGGGTTACTGGGGCATCTGGCCGGCACCGCGCACCGGCGGCTCCTCGGACGGCTGGACGATCACGAAGCCCTGGCCGGCGAAGCTCATCGTGAACGCCTCCCCGGTGCGCCGGCCCAGCAGCGTACCGATGCCCAGCTGCTCGGCCCGGTGGTAGCCGGTCTGTAGGCTGGCCGACCAGCAGACGGCGGCCTGCGGGTCGACGTAGGTCGGCTGGTCGACGGAGAGCACGACCGGGGTGCCCTTGGTGGTGATGGCGAGCCGGCCCTGCCCGGTGAAGACACAGTTGAACAGTCCAGCGGAGGAGGCGAAGCCCATCCCCTGGACCATCCGGATGTCGTACTGCAGCGTGGAGTCGAAGGCCAGCACGCTGGAGCCGTTGATGGACAGCGCGTCGCCCGGCTCCAGGTCGATCAGGTGCACGTCGGCGGCCTCGTTGGCGAGAAACACGTCACCCTGGCCGGTCAGCTTCATCAGCGGTACGCCTTCGCCGGTGAGCTTCTGCTTGATGAAGTTGCCGAGACCGCCCGAGCCGAGCGCCTGGAACTGCACGTGGCCCTGGTAGGCGACCATCGAACCGGTCCGGGCCATCGCCTCGCCGTTGAGCTCGATCTTCAGCAGTTTGGAGTTCTGCAGCCGCAGCCCGGGCTGGGCGGACTCCTTCTCCAGATGATCGGCGGAGAACAGGGCACTGCGCATGGGTTCCTCCTGGTCAGGTTGATCGACCGAAGGGTAGGTAACCCGCGCAACCGCACGTCATCGCCCGGCCGGACCATCCTTGGTCAACCCCAGCCCAGGTCGTGTAGCCGTTCGTCGTCGATGCCGAAATGATGGGCGATCTCGTGCACCACGGTGATCGCGATCTCATCGACCACGTCGGCCTCGGTCGCGCAGATCCGCAGGATCGGGTGCCGGAAGATGAGAATCCGGTCCGGCAGTACGCCGGCGTAGTCCCAGCCCCGACTGGTGAGCGCGTGTCCCTCGTACAGACCGAGCAGCTCCGGCTCGCCCGGCGGGGTGTCGTCCTCGACCAGGATCACCACGTTGCTCATCAGTCGCAGCAGCTCCGCCGGGACCTCGTCCAGCGCCTCCCCGACCAACTCCTCGAAGCGCTCGCGGCTCATCTCGACCGGCATCGGTCCATTCTGCCGTACCACCGGCTCCCCGAGGCGTTCCCGGGCCTGCCCCGATACCGGACCCCGGGCTTGTCCAGGTATCGATCCCGGGCTTGTCCAGGTATCGGCGAACGTGAAACCGGTCGACGGTGCCGGACAAGCCCAAGATCGTCAGGATGGCGTCGTGGGCGGGCGGTCAGACGGAGAGGCTGGCGTTCAGGGTGATCTCGGCACCCGGCGACAGCAGGCGGGAGATCGGGCAGTTCGCCTTCGCCGCCTCGGCCAGCTTCTGGAAGGTCTCCGGGTCGACGCCGGGCACCTCGCCCACCGTCTCCAGGTCGATCCGGGTGACGGTCATCCCGGCGTCCGTCTTGTCCAGGTGCACACTTGCGGTGGTCTGCACCGACGTCGGGGTGAACCCGGCGTCCGCCAGACCCTTCGAGAACGCCATCGAGAAGCAGCCGGCGTGGGCGGCGCCGATCAGCTCCTCCGGGTTGGTGCCCTCGCCCTCCTCGAAGCGGGACCGGAACGAGTAGTTCCCCTCGTACCCGCCCTTCCCGGTGCGGATAGTGCCAGAACCCTCGGTCAGATTGCCCTGCCAGCGGGCAGATGCGGTACGGATAGGCATGGGCATGACGCTAGCTCACCTCGATGCCCGACGCGACGATGCCCGTGCAAGGTCACCGAGGAGGCTCGGACCCGATGCCCGACGACGACAGCCGCCGCAGCGCGGAATCCGCCCTGCCCCGCCCGCCGGCCGACCAGCCGGCGGTGATCGAGCTCGGCGGCGACGCCGTCCCGCCGGCCGACGGCCCGGGTCCTGGCTCTGGGTCCGGGCCCAGCGTTGGCCCCGGGACCGGCCGGTGGACCGCCGTCGCTGAGCGGCTGTCCGGCGCGACCGCCGCGACCGTCGACCGGGCCCGTGCCGCTGCCGGGACCCGGTTCGGCTCGACCGGCCGCGGCAACCTGCCCAGCCTGGTGCTCGCCGCCGTCGGGGTGCTCGCGGCTGCCGGTTCGCTCGGCGGCGAGTGGCTGACCTTCGAGATCCCCGGGGTCGACCTCGGAACCGGCAGTCCCTATACCGCCGCCGTGCGGCTCGCCGACCTCGGAGCTTTCGGCACCGGGTACCTGCTCGGTCTGCTGGCGTTGCTGGTCTGTGCGGCCCTGACGCTGTTCGGCTCCCACCGCAACCGCCCCGACACGCGGATCGCCGGCCTGACCATCGGTGCCGGGCTGGTCGCCCTGCTGGTCACGGTGATGCTGAACAGCGACGACCTGATCCGGTCGTCGCTGCAGGTTCCCACCGAGATGGAGGTGCTGGTCAGCGGTGGTACGGCGGTGACCGCCGGCCTGGTCGGGGTCGGCGCACTGCTGCTGGCGCTGTACCTGGCCGGGCGGACCGCAGCCGGCCGTGGTGGCATGACTGGAGGTGGTGGCGGCATCGCTGGAGGTGGTGCGGACCTCGACGGCGGCGCCGAAACCGGTCGCGGGCCGGACGGGAACGGGCGAACCGCGACCGGCGACCCGGCGGGTCCGGCACCCGCCCCGACCGACCTTCCGTGGCGTCGGCCAGCCGACGACGGCCCGGAGCCGGGCGGGGGCGCACCCGCCGATCTGACGGTCGGGCCGACCGCCCCGTTCGTGCGGCCGGACAACCCGCCGCACCAGACGCACCGTTGGTGAGGACGCCCCGCTGGTGAGCCGGCCGAAAACCTGCGCGCGGGCCGATGCGGTGGCCCGGTATCGTTGACTTCCGTGATCGATCTCCGACTGCTCCGTGACGACCCGGACCTCTTCCGTGCCAGCCAGCGTGCCCGCGGCGAGTCCGAGTCCCGGGTGGACGATCTGATCGCCGCTGACGAGGCCCGCCGCGCGGCGGTGCAGGCCTTCGAGGCGCTGCGCGCCGAGCAGAAGCAGCTCGGCAAGCAACTGCCCCGGGCCGAGCCGGCCGAAAAGGCCGAGCTGCTCGCCCGTACCAAGAAGTTGTCGGCGCAGGTGAAGGCGGCCGAGACCGCCGCCACCGAGGCCGAGCAGGCGCTACGCCGGGCGCAGTTGGCCTTCCCCAACCTGATCGAGACCGGGGCGCCGGCCGGCGGCGAGGAGGATTACGTCGTCCTGCGGGAGGTCGGTGAGCGCCCCGACATCGACGCACCGCGCGACCACCTGGCGCTCGGCGAGGCGCTCGGTGCGATCGACGTCGAACGCGGCGCGAAGGTCTCCGGCAGCCGGTTCTACTACCTGACCGGGGTCGGCGCGTTGCTGCAGCTCGGCCTGCTGCAGCTGGCCATCGCCCAGGCCGTCGAGTACGGACTCACCCCGACGATCACCCCGGTGCTGGTCAAGCCGGAGTCGATGGAGGGCACCGGCTTTCTCGGCGAGCACGCCAGCGAGATCTACCGGCTGGAGGCCGACGACCTCTACCTGGTCGGCACCAGCGAGGTGCCGCTGGCGGCGTACCACTCGAACGAGATCCTGACCCTCGACGGCCCGGTGCGATACGCCGGGTGGTCGTCGTGCTTCCGGCGCGAAGCCGGGTCGTACGGCCGGGACGTGCGCGGCATCCTGCGGGTGCACCAGTTCGACAAGGTGGAGATGTTCTCCTTCTGCCCGCCGGAGCAGGCCCACGACGAGCACCTGCGGCTGCTCGCCTGGGAGGAGGAGATGCTGGCCAAAATCGAGATCCCGTACCGGGTGATCGACGTCGCCGCCGGTGACCTCGGCACCAGCGCGGCCCGCAAGTACGACTGCGAGGCGTGGGTGCCGTCGCAGGGCCGCTACCGCGAGGTCACCTCGACGTCGAACTGCACCACCTTCCAGGCCCGCCGGCTGAACATCCGCTACCGCGACGCCGACGGCCGCACCCAGCCGGTGGCCACTCTCAACGGCACCCTGGCGACGACCCGGTGGCTGATCCCGATCCTGGAGAACCACCAGCAGCCGGACGGTTCGGTACGGGTGCCGAAGGCACTGCAGCCGTACCTCGGCGGCCGCGACGTCCTCGAACCCCTGGCCACCGCCTGAGCACTGTGCAGGTGCCGTTCCGGCCGTGGCCGGTCGACCAGTCCGACGTCGGGTACCTGCACGGCCCCGACTCTCTACGCCTACCTGGTATCCCGGTCGGCCGGACCATCGAGTTCGACTGGGCGGACAGCGCCGTCTACCCGGGTACGGCGCGGAAGTTCTGGGTACACCTGCCGGCGCGGTACGACCCGTCGCGCCCGGCTGCCCTGCTGGTGTTCCAGGACGGCTGGTGGAACCTGGACCCGGCCGGCGAGGTCCGTGGCGGCATCGTCCTGGACAACCTGATTCACAACGGCGATATCCCACCCACGATCGGTGTCTTCGTCGACCCCGGTGCACTACTCAACGATGTTTCAGGGCAATACGTCGGCGATGCTGCCGTTGACGGTGCTGGTACTGGCGGCGGTGGACGCAGGCAGCGCAACGTCGAGTACGACGCATTCGACGACCGCTACGCCACCTTCCTGTTGACCGAGATCATCCCGCAGGTGACGGAGCGCTTTTCGATCACCGATGACCCGGAGCAGTGGGGGATCTGCGGCGGCAGCAGCGGCGGCAACTGCGCCTTCACCGTTGCCTGGCTGCGCCCGGACAGGTTCCGCCGGGTGCTCTGCTTTCTGTCCAGCTTTGTCCAGATGCCGGGCGGCAACCCTTATCCGCAGCTCATCAAGGACACCCCACGCAAGCCGTTGCGGATCTTCCTGCAGGCCGGGCACCGGGACCTGAACTGGAACGGACCGGAGGACAACTGGTTCGCCAGCAACCTGCGGGTCGCGGCCGCCCTGGCGGAAGCGGGGTACGACTTCCGGCTGGTGCTCGGCGACGGCGGGCACAGTCCGAACCACAGCGGCGTGCTGCTGCCGGATGCCCTGCGCTGGCTCTGGCGGGTCGATCCATGATCAGGTGAGGCTGACGCACCTTATTCTCGCGTTTGACGTGCGTCAGCCTCACCTCGACCGTCACCAGGCCGAGTTCCGGCGCGCGCATGTGGGCACGGGGGATCGTCCTACTTGGGTTCGGTAGCACACCCGATCGTCGGCGTGTCTTCGCCGACTGGACACCTGGGCGTCACCTAGCCCTCATTTTGGATCAATACACACCATCGACCCTGGGTAGCCGCAGCCAGGTGGCGCCACCTCGCCGAGGTGGCGAAAGGCAGGTCGGAGCAGGCCAGTCGGTGTACCATGGCGCATTGCGAAGCGGAGAGCACACTCCCGCTAACGTCGCTCCACGACCCCCCGGAGACTCGCATGACGGTGACGAGCCGGTTCGCGCGGCCAGCAACGAGTGTCTGGCCGGTGACCGAGCCGAGCGGCGAGGTCAGCCGTGGCAATACCGGCCAGCCCCTCGACGTGACTATCGTTCTTCCCTGCTACAACGAGCAGGACCACGTACTCCGGGAGATTGAACGGATTACGGAGGCGATGGACAACAGCGGCTACGACTACGAGCTGTTGGCCATCGACGACGCCTCCACCGACCAGACCCTTCAGGTCTTGCAGGAAGCCCAGGCGCGGTTTCCGCGTCTTCGGCTGATGCCGTTCCACCGCAACGGCGGGTCCGGCACCGCTCGTCGGATCGGCAGCCAGCAGGCCCGGGGCGAGATCGTCGTATGGACCGACGCCGACATGACGTACCCCAACGAGCGGATCCCCGAACTGGTCCAGATGCTCGAGAAGGAACCCGCCATCGACCAGGTGGTCGGTGCCCGTACCAGTGAACAGGGCACGCACAAGGTGCTGCGGGTCCCGGCGAAGTGGCTCATCCGCAAGGTGGCGGAAGGATTGACCGGGACGACGATTCCAGACCTCAACTCCGGTCTGCGGGCGTTCCGACGGCAGGTTTCCCTGCCGTACCTGCGCCTGTTGCCGCCCGGATTTTCCTGCGTCACCACGATCACCATGGCTTTCCTGCACAACCAGCACGAGGTCCGGTACCTGCCGATCGACTACGCCAAGCGTTCCGGCTCGTCGAAGTTCCACTTCGTCAAGGACGCCTACCGCTACATTCTGCAGGTCCTGCGGATGGTGATGTACTTCAACCCGCTCAAGGTGCTGATGCCGCCGGCCCTGTGGCTGCTCGCGCTCGGCGTCGGCAAGGTGATCTACGACGTCGTGGCCAACCCGGTCAGGATCGCGACGAACACCATCATGATCGTGATGACCGCGCTGATCATCGGGGCGGTCGCGCTACTCGCCGACCTGATCGTGCGATCGAGGTCCGACGGATGACCATGCCTGGTTCCAGCGCGGCAGACCAACTCGCCCACACCGGTGAGCAGCCCGGAGACGGTGCCGACAAGCACCCGCCCGAGCAGCGGACCGGCCAGTCCGACAGCCGTCCGGATCCGGGTCCGGCCGCCAATGACGCGGGTGCGTCGGTCCGGCGGGCCGATCGGTGGGGTTGGCTCGGCATCGCCGCGATCACTGCGGCGGTCGCGGCGACCTGGGCACCGCAGCTGGCGCTGCCGTTAGGCGACAACCACGTCGGGCGGATCTTCGCCCGGCACGCGTTGCACCTGCGCAATCTGCAGGAGAAGGGCCTGGTCGGCTCGTCGTTCAGCGCCGACTGGTCACCGTACAGCAACCAAGCGTACGCACATCATCCGCCGCTGGTGAACATGCTCGACGCCACCTTCGGGCTGTTGCCGGGCAGTGGCACGTATGAGGTCCTGATCAGCCCGTTCCTGCTAGGCCTCCTGGTGGTGCCGGCTGCGGCGGCACTGCTCCGGGCATTCGCGATTGCCTGGATCCCCACCCTCGTCGCAGTCGGGACGATGGCGGCGACCGGAATGTTCTGGCTGTACAGCCAGCTGACGTTCGACATGGGGCTGATCCTGGCCTTGTCCGCCACCATCGTGGCGTTACGGAAGCGTGCCGATCCACCACGTTGGTTGGTGGTCTGCGCCTGCGTCACCGCACTGCTCACGACCCTGGCGTCCTGGCCGGGAATCGGCTTTGCGGCGGTTCTCGGGCTGTGGCTGTTGGCCGCCCGCCGGCTGGACCGGGTGACCGTAGCCGTCGGAGCCAGCATGGTGCTCGGCGTCCTGGCCAGCCTCGCCTTCATCGTCGGCGTCAGTGGCCTGGAGGACCTGACCAGCCAGACCGAGTTCCGGACAGCTGGTGGTGGTTTCACCGCCCGACAGTTCCTGGTCCGCCAGCGCGACTACGCGACCGAGTTGCTGCCCATCTGGTACCTGGTGATCTTTCCGATCGCCGCCGTCGCCGGCCTGTTCGTCCGGCGGACCCGGTTCTACCTGCTGGTTACGCTCGCCTTCGTCGGGATGTGGGTGATCGGGCTCAACAACGGATCGTTCATCCACGACTACTGGGCCTACCCGGTGCTCATTCCCGGTGTGGTCGCGATGGGTGTCCTGTTCGATCTCATCGTCCGGCGCGTTCCGACGCGGGTGTCGGCGAGCGCCGGCATTGCGGCCGGGGTGGGTCTGTCGGTCGCCTTCGGGACGATAGCTCTGGGGCCGACGGCCCGCGACTACGTCTACGGGCCAGCTGACGCCGGCCGGCTGGTCGACGCCTATGCCCCCGGCCCACAGCAGCAGCGCGCCTGGGTCATGAACATCAGCACCGCCCGCTGGGTCGCCTACTACTGGGATCTCCCGCCGGCGGTGATGAGTCCCGATGCGCTGTCGCAGGCACAGCCGGATGATCTGATCCTCTTCCGGACCGACCTACGTCAAGGATGGGTGCCGGAGTCGGTGCCGGTGGTCGCCAGCGAGGGTCGGTACGGCCTGTTGCGGGTGGCGGACATCCGATCGGCGTTGCCGGCCGCCGACTGATCCGAGAAACGCCAGCGTGTGATGCCGCCCGGCCGCTGCCGGACCGTTCGGTCACGGCGGTGGCCCGGAAGCATTTCGCCGGCCCGGCGGCCGGCGGCTGCTTGGAAGCCTTGCTCGGCACGACGTTGAGGCCTGCCTTGTCGGTGGTGCCGAAGATGCTTAGCGCCACGTGGTCGCCGAGCTGCTAGCCAGCTGCGGATCGGTCGCGGTGAGCGCTATCCACCTGGTCGGTCCGGCCGGGTTGGTCCGGCTGCGGCGGTTTGCCGCCGAGTCGACGGTTGGCCAGCAGCACCGCAATCGCCGGTGCCGCCACATCGATCATGATCATCAACAGTCGCGACACCACGGCCGCGACCAGGGCGATCGGCTGGCTGACGCTCCCGCCGAGGATGACCACCAGCGCGGCTTCCCTCGGCCCGGCCCCGGCCGGCGCGACGAGCAGCAGGAATCCGATCGCCCAGGAGCTGGCGAACGCGGCTATCGACAGGAACACCAGACGCGGGCCGTCCGCTGCGCCGAGTCCCCACAGCAGCGCCCAGATGTGCCCGCCGTACGCCAGCCAGGCCAGCACCGACCAGAGCACCGACTGGCCGATCCCGCGCGGCGACAGCGGTCGCGGCATCGGCTCGCGGCGAGCCAGGCGCATGGCGATCGTCAGACCCCAGTTGAGCACCGGTGGCCAGAGTCCGACCGCGGCGACCGGCAGGGCCAGCAACGCCCACCAGTAGCGGTCGAAGGAATCCGGGCCGACCAGCGGTAGCAGGCACACCGTGAGAAGCAGGCCGGTGCCAAGTGAGACCGCTATCACCAGCAGCGCCGCCGCTACGGAGGCCCGGCCGGGAACCCGGTAGATCTGGCCCAGCCGGGCCTGGGTGAGCATCGGCCACAGCTTGCCGGGCAGGTACTTGCCGAGCTGCCCGACAAAGAAGATCCGCATGCCGGCATGGAGCGGAATGCGGCTGCCGAAGTCGGTGAGGATCGCTCGCCAGCTCAGGAAGTTGAACCAGAGGGCGACCGCCGCTGCGGCCGTGGCCAGGAGCAGGCCGGTGACGGTCAGGTCCGCAGCGGCGGCCCGGACCTGCGACCATTGGCTGGCGAGCGCCCAGCCGATGAATCCGGCGAAGAGACCGACCACGGCGATCTGCAGCGCTCGTCGCAGCAGAGTGGTACGGTGCCGCGCCGGGGAATGCACGCCAGGCACTCTACTCGTACGTCGGCTGTGGTCGCTGGTCACCCCGGCCGGCCGGGTGGCCGCCCGCCCCGGCCCTCTCGCCCGCAGTCTGCCTCCCGCGCTGGTCAGTGTGCATCCGGGCTTCGCGCGGAAGTCATGGCCAGGTCACGGTACGCGAGGTACGGTTGCTGCCCCTCGACCACGGAGATCGTCGACCCGGGGGATCAAGGAGGACAGCATGCCGCGCCCCGGTCTACCCAAGTTGATCGCAACCGACCTCGACGGCACCCTGGTCCGCAGCGACGAGACCGTCTCCGCGTACACCCATGGGGTGCTCGACCGCGCCCGCGACCTCGGCATCCCGGTCGTCGGGGCTACCGGCCGCGGACCCCGGCTGATGGAGTTGACCCGCAACGACATCCGGGCCGCCGACTACCTGGTGATGGCCGGTGGCGGGCGGGTGGTCGACCAGAGCGACCCGGCCGGCGTACGGGTGCTGCGCGACGAACGGCTGCCCGCCGACGTGCTGGCCCAGCTGATCACCGAGTTGGAGTCGGCGGTCGGTCCGCTGATCGTGATGGTCGAAGCGTCCGACGAGCACGAGGCGCCGCTGTGGGGCGACTTCGACCCGCAGTGGCGCTACCCGGAGCGGTTCGAGGCCCGTACCCGGGAGCAGTGCCTGGCCACCGACGTGATCAAGGCGTTCGCCCGGACGCCGTCGCACGACGTGGACGCGCTGCTCGCCGCCGCGGTGCAGATCGTCCCACCGACGCTGGCGACGGTCACCCAGGCCGGGTTGGGCTTCATCGAGATCTGCCCGCCCGGCGTCGACAAGGCCAGCGGCCTGGCGGTCGTCGCGGAGTCGCTCGGCGTCGACCCGGCGGACGTGCTGGTCTTCGGTGACATGCCCAACGACCTGCCGATGTTCGCCTGGGCCGGGTGGTCGCGGGTGGCGGTGTCGAACGCCCATCCGACAGTACGCCGCGCCGCCGATGAGGTTACACTGCGTAATGATGATGACGGCGTAGCGATTTACCTCGACCGGCTACTGTCCGGAGATGGAAGTGCATCCACGTCTGGTCGCCACCGACCTCGACGGGACACTGCTGCGGCCCGATAAGTCGCTCAGTGCCCGGACCGCCGCCGCGCTGGACGAGTTCCAGCGGCGCGGCGGGCAGGTGGTGCTGGTCACCGGCCGACCGGTGCGTTGGCTGCCGGCCGTCTACGAACAGCTACGGGCCCCGGTGCCGGCGGTCTGCGCGAACGGTGCCGTGGTCTACGAGCCGCGTACCGACACCGTGCTGCGCGCCGACCCGCTCGCCCCGGAGATCATGGCCGAGGTCGCCCGGCGGCTGCGCGCCGAAGTCCCGGACGTGGTCTTCGCCGTCGAGGTGGAGAACGGCCGGTTGATGCGGCACGGCACCGACTGGCCGGCGCACTGGAACAGCGATCACCCCACCGCCCGGCAGGTCGCCGACTCGGCGGAGCTGCTCACCGCGCCAGCGGTGAAACTGCTGGCCCGCAGCAGCCACGACGACCCGGAGGTGTTCGTCCGGATCGTCGCCGGGGCGCTCGCCGGGCTGGCCGAGGCCACCCACTCGTCAAAGTCGGGGCTGGTGGAGATCTCGGCCGCCGGGGTCACCAAGGCGGCCGGGCTGGCCTGGCTCTGCGCCCGCTGGCAGACCAGCGCCGCCGACGTGGTCGCCTTCGGCGACATGCCGAACGACGTCCCGATGCTGACCTGGGCCGGGCAGGCGGTCGCGGTGGCGAACGCCCACCCGACGGTGCAGGAGATCGCGGACGCGGTGACTGCGTCGAACGCCGACGACGGGGTGGCTGCGTACCTGGAGCAGTTGCTGGCGCAGAGTCAGAGGTACTGGCCGGTGCGGGTGCCGCCGCCCTCGCCTGGCTGACCGGGCTGGTCCGGCTGCCCCGGCATGCCGGGGATCATCCCGCCCGGGCCGACCGGCAGCGCCGGCCGCCCGCCGGAACGCATCTGCTCCAGCTGCAGCCGGGCCGCCATCTGCTGGGCCATCAGCGCCGCCTGAATGCCGTGGAACAGCCCTTCCAGCCAGCCGACCAACTGGGCCTGGGCGACCCGCAGTTCACTCTCGCTCGGGGTGGCGCCGTCCTCGAACGGCAGCGAGATCCGGGCCAGCTCCTCGCGCAGCTCCGGGGCCAGACCGTCCTCCAGCTCGGTGATGGAACGCCGGTGGATCTCGCGCAGCCGCTGCCGGCTCGCCTCGTCGAGCGGGGCGGCGCGGACCTCCTCCAGCAACTGTTTGATCATGCTGCCGATCCGCATCACCTTGGCCGGCTGCTCGATCAGCTGCGACGGGTCTTCCGGGTCGACCGGCTCGTCGCCGGCACCGGTGGCCCCGCTGGCCTCACCGGGGGCACCTGCGGCACCGGCACCGCCGGCGTTCACCGTGCCGACCGGTCGCCCGTCCGGGCCGACCACCACCACCGCGCCGGGCCGGCCAGCCGCCGGGGCGGACTCGTTGGTCTCTTCCGGGGAGCCTGACGTCTCGGTCATGGGTCCCATCTTGGCGCAGCACCAGGGCCGCCCGCTCGCCGGTCCCCCGATCGCGCCGCTCGCCGGCGGCGTGAACCGGCAGATCACCTAGCATTGACTGGACGTAGCCGAGCGGGTAGAACGCCGAGTGGACTGTCGACCAGTTCGCCATCGTCGGCGTACTCCACCTGCGCGACCGACCGTCGTATCCATGGGAGAGGACCACCCCTGTGCCTCACATCGACCGCCGGCAAGCCCTGAAGCTGCTGGCCGCGCTCGGCGCCACCGGGCTGGCCAGTGCCTGCAGCGTCGGCACGGGTGACGACTCGAACGACGACGACGGCCTGGTCAGTGACCGGCCGGTACGCATCGGCCTGATCGTCCCGCAGACCGGCGGTTACAAACCGATCGGCGACGAGATGCTCAACGGCTTCCAGCTCTACCTGGACACCCACCAGCAGCGGCTGGGTGGCCGCCCGGTCGACCTGGTGATCGCCGACGAGGGGGAGACCCCCGAGTCCGGCAGGGCGGCGGTCGACTCGCTGCTCCAGCAGCAGGTGCTGGCGCTCACCGGGGTGGCCAACTCGGCGGTGATGCTCGCCATCCGGGACGCCGTGGAAGAGGCCCGGGTGCCGTTGATCGGCTCGAACGCCTCGCCACGCAGCCTGCAGAGCGTCGTCTACATCTGGCGTACCTCGTACGTCGCCGACGAGCCCGGCCTCGCTCTCGGCGGCTACCTGGCCCGAGAGGTGTCCGCCAACGGCGAGGTGGCGATCGTCGCCGCCGACCAGCCCGCCGGCCGCGACGTGGTGCAAGGGTTCCGGGAAGGCTTCGGTGCCAGCGACGAGCGGATCTCCGGGGCGGTCATCTGGGCCAACGCCACCCCGAATCCGGGTCGGGACACCTTCACCGAGCCGATCCAGGAGGTGATCTTCCGGGATCCGGAGGCGGTCTACTGCCACTTCACCGGCTCGGCGGCGGTCGAGTTCATTCGGCAATTGCGCGACGCTGGCTTCGAAGGCCCGATCTACGGTCCGGGCTTCCTCACCGAGGGCAACGTCATCGACCAGTTGGGCGAAGAGGCGAGTGGCATCGTCACCGCCCTCAACTACTCGGCTGACCTGGACAATTCGGCTAACCTGCAGTTCGCCACCGGTTACCGCAAGCGGTACGGGGCATCGCCGACCACGTACGCGATGTCGTCCTACGACGCGGCCCAGGTGCTGGACAAGGCGATCCGGTCCGCCGGACCGGGTGTCTCGTCCCAGGAGCTGAACCTGGCGCTCGGCCGGGTAGGGCAGATCGACAGCCCGCGTGGGCTGTGGCAGTTCAACCAGCCGCGTACGCCGCAGCAGAAGTGGTACCTGCGTGAGGTGCTGCGCGACGGCCCCGTGCTGTCGAACGTGCTGATCACCGAGCTCGCCACGCTCGGCTGAGCGCCACGCCGCGGCCCGCCACGCCGGGCCGCGCTGAACCGTAGGGGTCAGCCGCGGAGCTCGGCGACGCAGCACTTCACGCTGCCTCCGCCCTTGTGCAGCTCGGTGAACTCGACCAGCAGTGGCTGGTAGCCGGCGGCGGCCAGCTTGTCGGCCATCCCGATCGCCTCGCTGTTGACCACCACATGCCGGCCGTCGCTGATCAGATTCAGCCCGAAAGCCAGCGCGTCGGACCGGTCGGCGATCACCGCGCCGGGGAACAACTGCCGGAGCACCCGCTGCGACGCGGGGGAGAAGGCCTGCGGGTAGTAGGCGACGGCCTCGTCGTCGAGGGCGGCCAGCGCGGAGTCCAGGTGGTAGAAGTGCGGGTCGACCAGGCGCAACGACACGACCGGCCGGCTCAGCGTCTCCTGGAGCCGGCGGTGCGCGTCCGGGTCGGTACGGAACCCGTAGCCGGCGAGGATGGTGCCGCCGTACGCTCCCGGAAGGTAGGCGAAGTCGCCTTCGCCCTCGTTGGTCTCGGTGGGCCGCACGTACCGCCAGCCGAGCACCTCGTAGAACTCCCGATGCGCAATGGCCTCTGCGGCCCGCTGCGGGTAGGTGAACCGGGCCCCGAAGACGGTGCGGTCGACCGAGAAGGCACCGTTCGCGGCGTACACCATGTCGGGCAGGTCTGCGCGGGCCGGCAGCAGCCGGACTTGGTGCCCGATCCCGGTCAGCGTCTCGCGTAGCCCTTCCCATTGTTTGACGGCGAGCTCGGTGTCCACCGGCAACTGCGGGTTCATCCACGGATTGATCGCGTACTCGACGGCGAAGTGCTCCGGCGGACACATCAGGTACGTCCGGGGCTGCCCGGCGGCAGCGCGCACGTGGGTCACGGGAACCAAGAGTAGGTATGCTGTCACACAATAAGAAGTCTTTATCGTTGCGCCTGAAGGGCTAAACGTTGCAGATCGACGCAGTGGACCAGCGAATCATTGCGTCGCTGGTGGCCGATGCCCGTTCGTCCTACGCGGACATCGGCGCCCGGGTGTCGCTGTCCGCCCCAGCGGTCAAACGCCGGGTGGACCGGCTGCGGGCGGCCGGGGTGATCCGCGGCTTCACCGCCGTCGTCGACCCGTCCGCCGTCGGCTGGACCACCGAGGCGTTCATCGAACTGTTCTGCACCGGGCGGACCACGCCGGCCCAGATCGCGGCGGCCACCCGCCAGCACCCGGAAGTGGTCGGGGCGTACACGGTCAGCGGCGAGGCGGACGCCCTGGTGCACCTGCGGGCGGCCGACATCGCGCACCTGGAGCAGGCCCTCGAACGGCTGCGGGCCGAGTCGTTCGTCACCGCCACGAAGAGCATGATCGTGCTTTCCCGGCTGGTCGACGCACCGCCGCCGGTCGCCGTCCCCGAACCGCCGGCCTGACCGGCTGTCCCTTGACCGGCTGTCCCTCGACCGGCCGGCGGGGCCGGTCAGGTCAGAGGTACATGCCGGTGCGGTGATCCCCGGCGTCGCCCCGGGACGGCTTGTCCCCGTCACCGAAGAACCGCTTGCCACCGAACTCGCCGTGCAACCGGTCGTCCAACTCGTCGGCGAGACCGGTCATCACCTGCACCGCGAGCATCAGATGGGTGGGCTGGAAGTTGCGGCCGAAGACCGGAACGGACGCCCACACCGTGTCGTTGGTGCAGTACAGCCGCCCGATCGGCATCCGATTGGTCAACTCGGACAGCTTCACGTACAACTGCTCGGTCGGCTCCACCTCGGTCAGGACCGGCGAGAAGACGTCCACCAGCGGCGGATTGTCCCGGATCCGGACGAAGACCATCGCCGAGCCGGCCCGGATCCCGATGTCGCCGTCCGCGTCCACGTGCAGATGCTCCGGAGTGCTGCGCATCATCGTCGCGACCACCGTACGGACTTGATCGTCGAGCGGCAGCGCGTCACCCGGCCCGTCGTCACCGTCCCCGGCCACCGGGTCACCGGTCGGCAGCCCGAGGTGGTCGCCGAGTGCCGACGCCGGTCGGGCGGTACCGAGCGGCTCGACCTCGATCGGCGAGTCGCTGTCGTCACGCACCGAGTAGACGACGAAGGCCGGATGCGGGGCACCGTACACCTGGCGCAGCGTGTGGGTGATGACCGAGGCCAGCCGGGCGACGTCGGTGGTCGTCGTGGCCAGCCCGAAGTTGTCACCGGAACCCGGCACCACCCCGGGCGGCGACCAGCCGAGCGCGACCAGTTCGGCGACGGCGTCCCGGTCCATCCGGTAGTCCGGCGGCAGGGTGGCGTTGCTCACCGCCGACGCGGTCAACCGGTCCTGCAGGCCGATCGAGACATCCACCGAGTAGATCGCGTCCCCGGTGCCGGATGCCGTCGGATCGAGAGTGAGTTCCACCTGTGCACCGGCCGGCAGCGTCGGCAGCATGGCGGCCAGCGCGGCGGCGAAGTCCCGCCACGCCTGGGTCACCTTCTCCCGCAGGTCGGCCGTGCTCGGCTCGTCGAGCAGGAGCGGCTCGTGCGCCGCCAGCTGACTCCCGGACGCCTGATCTCCTGATGCCGGCACCTGCCCCCCCACGATGATCAACTGAGTCCCGTTGTGCGCACACCCTACCCAGGTGAGCCACCACACCGGCTAGCCCCGGTTGCCGTCGGATAACCGGCACTGGCCGGTCGCAGACCGCCGTACCGCCGCTGGCCTGCGCTTTCGGGTGTAGCCGGCGGATCGCAGCACGTGAGAAGGTGGCAGCATGGCCCGTTCCGCCCCCCGAGACGACGCCGGCGACCGCGACCTGCGGGTCGACCAGCCGGCGACCAGCGCGGCCGGACTGCCGGGCGTCACCCACGCGCTGCGCGCCGGCGTCACCCAGATGGGCGTACGCCGTACCGCGCTCACCCTGGCCCGGGTCAACCAGGCCGGCGGCTTCGACTGCCCCGGCTGCGCCTGGCCGGAGCCGGCCGCGCAGCGGCGTTCGCACGCCGAGTTCTGCGAGAACGGTGCCAAGGCGGTCGCCGAGGAGGCGACGCTGCGCCGGGTCACCCCGGAGTTCCTCGCCGAGCACCCGATCAGCGAGCTGGCCACCCGATCCGACCACTGGCTCGGCCAGCAGGGCCGGCTCACCCACCCGATGGTCCGCCGACCGGGCACCGACCACTACACCCCGATCAGCTGGGACGACGCGTTCCGGCTGATCGCCGACGAACTGCAGGGCCTGGACACCCCGGACCGGGCCGCGTTCTACACCTCCGGCCGCACCTCCAACGAGGCCGCCTTCCTCTACCAGCTGTTCGCCCGGTCGCTGGGCACCAACAACCTGCCGGACTGCTCCAACATGTGCCACGAGTCGTCCGGCGTAGCGCTGCTCAGCACCATCGGTATCGGCAAAGGCTCGGTGACCCTGGACGACCTGCACCGGGCGAAACTGATCGTCGTCGTCGGGCAGAACCCGGGCACCAACCACCCCCGGATGCTGTCCGCACTGGAGCGGGCCAAGCGGGACGGCGCCACCATCGTCGCCGTCAACCCGCTGCCCGAAGCCGGGCTGATGCGGTTCCGCAACCCGCAACGCCCCGGTGGCCTGGTCGGGGCCGGCACCCCGCTGGCCGACCACTTCCTGCAGATCCGCATCGGCGGCGACCTGGCGCTGTTCCAGGCGATCGGCGCGCTGCTGGTCTCCGCCGACGCAGACGCGGTCGACACCGACTTCGCCGATGCCGTCGACACCGACTTCGTCGACACCTACACCAGCGGGTACGCCGAGTACCGTGCCGCCCGCGCCGGGCTCGACTGGGCGGCGGTGACCGCCGCCACCGGGCTGGACCGGGCCCAGATCGTCGAGGTGGCCCGGCTGTTCGCCGCCTCCGACGCGACCATCGTCTGCTGGGCGATGGGGCTGACCCAGCGGCAGGACTCCGTCGACGCGATCCGCGAGATCGTCAACGTACAACTGCTGCGCGGCATGATCGGCAAACCGGGGGCCGGCCTCTGCCCGGTCCGCGGGCATTCCAACGTGCAGGGCGACCGCACCATGGGCATCTGGCACGAGCCGCCGGCCTGGCTGCCGGCGCTCGGCCGGCGACTCGGCGTACCGGTGCCGACCGCGACCGGCCTGGACACGGTCGGCGCGATCCGGGCGATGCGCGACGGCGAGGTCCGCGTCTTCATGGCCCTCGGCGGAAACTTCGCCGCCGCCAGCCCGGACACCGACGTGACGGTCGCCGCCCTGGCGTCGTGTGCGTTGACCGTGCACGTGTCGACCAAACTGAACCGCTCGCACACGGTGCCCGGCGCGACCTCGCTGATCCTGCCCTGCCTGGGCCGCACCGAACGGGACCGGCAGTCCGGCGGCGACCAGTTCGTCACCGTCGAGGACTCGATGTCGGCGGTGCACGCCTCCCGGGGCCGGCTCGCCCCCGCCTCCGACCAGCTGCTCTCCGAGGTGGCGATCGTCGCCCGGCTGGCCCGCGCGACGCTGCCGGACTCGCCGGTGCCGTGGGAGGCGTACCAGGCCGACTACCGGGCGATCCGGGCGATCATCGCCGACGTCGTACCGGGCTTCGCCGACTTCGAACGCAGGGTCGCCGAGCCGGACGGATTCGTGCTGCCGCACCCGCCCCGGGACCGGCGGACCTTCGCCACCGC
Source organism: Micromonospora sp. Llam0 (assembly GCF_003751085.1). NCBI lineage: Bacteria > Bacillati > Actinomycetota > Actinomycetes > Micromonosporales > Micromonosporaceae > Micromonospora > Micromonospora sp. Llam0. Next base: position 2,169,253 of record NZ_RJJY01000002.1, read on the forward strand.
GTCCGGCAAGGCCGCGTTCACCGTCAGCCCGCTGACCGTGATCGACGTGCCGCCGGGCCGGCTGCTGCTGCAGACCATGCGCAGCCACGACCAGTACAACACCACGATCTACGGGCTCGACGACCGCTACCGCGGTATCCGGGGCGGGCGCCGGGTGGTCTTCGTCCACCCGGACGATCTGACCGCGCTCGGCTTCACCGACGGCGACCAGGTCGACCTGGTGTCGGAGTGGTCGGATCGGGTCGAGCGCCGGGCGAGCGCCTTCCGGGTGGTGAGTTACCCGACGGCGCGCGGCTGCGCGGCCGCGTACTTCCCGGAGGCGAACGTGCTGGTGCCGCTGGACTCCACCGCCGCCGGGTCGAACACCCCGACGTCGAAGCAGATCGTCATCCGCCTGGAGCCGGCCTGACCCCGCCCGGCACCGGCCCGACCTCCTCGCCGCCGCCGTGGGCGCGGGCCAGGGCGGCCAGCCGGGCACCGGCCTCGACCGGGTCGGCACCGCGGCCGACGGCCAACCCCAGCAGGTACGCGGTGACCGGCGCACCCGGCCGCAGCACGTTGTGTGCCACGTCGCGGGCCAGGTCCAGCACCACCGGCACCGGCACGTCGCCGGGGTCGAGCCCGAGTTCGGCGGCGGCCGACGCCACCCAGCTCGTCATCGGGTCGCTCGTCGCACCCACCGTGTCGCTCATCGAGTCCACTCCCGTGCCTGCCGGACGTCCTGGTCGGTGTCGCAATCGAACCACGGCGCCGGGCCGACGCCGGGCCAGGTCACCTCGGCGACGGACAGGCCGCCGAGCAGCGCCCGCATCGACGCGCCGACGAGGCCGCCGTCGCGCCGCGCGGCGAGCCGGTCCACCGCCGCACGCAGCCGCTCGGTACGCCACACACCGCAGAGCAGCTGCCGCCGACCGGTGGCGTCGACGTAGAGCGCCCCGTCGACACCACCCGCCCGTACGGTCTGCGTCAGCAGGTCCACCGCGTCGGCGGTGAGCAGCGGCAGGTCACCGGCGAGCAGCGCGACCAGACCGGCGGGCTCGGCGAGTGCGGCGAGGCCAGCGGCGGTGGCGGCGACCGGACCGGCGCCGGGCGGCTCCTCGCGTACCGCCAGGACACCCGGCGGCGGGTCGGCCAGCGGGCCGACGACGACGCGCGGGTCGGCGCCCGCGACGGCGGCCAGCACCCGGTCCCGCATGGCCACCCCACCCACCGGTACGTCCGGTTTGTCGACGCCACCCATCCGTCGGGCCGCGCCACCGGCCAGCACCACCGCCGCGAATCCGGTCACGTCGCCGACGGTACCGCGAGGTGAAACCCGTCGGTGCGGTTGACATCGAAGCTGGCCGGCCGGGGCGTCCTTCCAGTATGGAGTTCAGACTGCTCGGGAACTTCGAAGTGGTACGGGACGGCCGGCCGGTATCGGTGGGCCGGCGCCGGCAGGAACGCCTGCTGCTCGCCATCCTGCTGCTGGCAGCCGGCCGTCCGGTCGCCACCGATCGGCTGACCGACCTGCTGTGGGAGGGTGCACCGCCGGCTAACGCCCGGGGTGCCGTGCACACGTACGTCGGGCGGCTGCGGGCCGCCCTGTCACCGTACGGCGTACCGATCACCACGAAGGGTCGTGGCTACGCGGCGGCGGCCGGGCAGGTCGACGCGACCCGCTTCACCGACCTGGCCCGGGATGCCGCCGGCACCACCGACCCGGCCGAGCGGGTACGCCTCGGCGGTGCCGCCCTGGCCCTGTGGCGTGGCCCGCTCCTCGCCGACCTGGTGGACGAGCCGCTGCGTCAACGGCTCGGCGAACCGTTGCGGGAGCTGCGGCTCAGCGTCGCCGAGACGTGCGCGCGCTCGCTGCTCGACATGGGCCACCACGACCGGGTGGTCCGCGACCTCACCGGCCTGGCCGAGCAGCATCCGGGCCGGGAAGCGCTGGTCGCAAGCGTGATGACCGCTCTCTACCGGTCCGCCCGGCAGGCCGACGCGCTGCGGCTGTACGACCACGCCCGCAAGACCCTCATCGGTGACCTGGGCGTCGAGCCCGGTCCGGACCTGGAAACCGTGCGTCAGCGGATCCTCGTCGGCGACCCGCGTCTCGACCGGCCGGCCGCCCCGGTGTACGCGGTGCGGGTCCGCGACCACTGGCTGCCGTGGAGCGTGGGCGGCCATCCCGCGCTGGAGTTCTGCAACACGTACGCCGGCTGGGGCGGTGAACGGATTCCGGGCGCGGAGTGGCTGCGCGGCTACTCGTCGCTCGCCGTCTGGGCCGGCCATCAGGATCTGCTCGACGACAGCGCCGTGACCGGCCTGCTCGCCGCCGCCGCGCAGGACCCGGTCGGCGCCGCGACGGTGCTGGACGAGGCCCGCCAGCTGCGCGAGCGGCTCTACACCTGCCTCACCGATCCGGCGGATTCGCGTGCGTTCGCCGCCGTCGCCCGGTACGTGGAGGCCGCCGCCCGGGACGCGGTCTTCCGACGGGGAGCGGACGGGCTGGGCGGCTGGCACCCGTCCCGCCGGGCCGGGCTGCGCGCGCCGCTGCACGCCGTCGCCCGCAGCGCCGGCGAACTGCTCGCCGACCCGCGCCGGTCGACCGTGTGCGCCTGCCCCGGCCCGGACTGCGGCTGGCTGTTCCTGGACCGCAGCGGCCGTCGACGGTTCTGCAGCCTGGCCACCTGCGGGCACCCGGCGGCGCCGTGACCTCGCGGCCGGCGTTCGGCAGGATCGTGGTGAGCCGATGGTGAGAGCCGCGGTCGAGACTCGGCACATGCGTCGATTCACTTACCTCGCGGTGGCCACGGCCACCGCCGTGCTCCTCGCCGCCGTACCCGCGTCGGCGGCGCCCGACAACGGTCGTCCACCCTCGGGCGACGACGAATGGGTGCCGGTGCCGTCGGCTCCCTTCGAGCAGGAAGCTGGCGTCACCTGTGACTTCCCGATCAGCGGCGAGCCGGTGCTGGACCGGGTGGTCAAGATGGTGCTGGCGACGTACCCGGACGGTTCGTCGAAGCGTGAGATCTACACTGGAGCGCTGATCTACCGGGTCACCAACACCTCGACCGGGGAGTCGGTCGAGGTGGACATCAGCGGCACCTCGGTGCTGCAGATGCGGCCGGGCGGTTCGTACTCCAACAACGTCACCTGGCGGGTCTGGGGCCCGATCCTGCTGGGCATGCACAAGGACAGGAGCAACTACCCGAGCGGCATGTACGTGCCCAACGGGATTTACACGTTGGACGTCAGCGAGTCGGGGTACCGGACCCTGCGGTTCACCGTCGGCAGCGCGCACAACCTCTGCGACGATCTTCAGCCCTGACCTGCGGGAGTCCCGACCTACGGGATCCCCAGCCCGGGACTCCGCCGGCGGGAAACATCCAGCCCCCGATGATCGTTGCCGGTGGTATGGACGATTCCGGGGCGAGCGGACCCGACAGCGGCAGCGAGACGTTCCACGCCGGCCCGGCCCCGGGCCGGCGCGGCGCGGTCCGGGTGGAGCCAGGTCAGAAACGGGTCCGGGTGTACCTGCACGGCGAGGTGGTGGCGGACACCACCGCCCCGCTGCTGGTCTGGGAGAAGCCCTACTACCCGACGTACTACCTGCCGGCGGCGGACGTCCGCGCGTCACTCGTCGCGACCGGTGCCACCGAGCGGTCGCCGAGCCGGGGCACCGCCGAGATCCTCGACGTGGTCACCGGGGACGGCCGGACCGCCGCCGGGGCCGCCCGTCGATACCCCGACTCACCGCTCGCGCAGCTGCGCGACGCGGTACGGCTGGACTGGGCGGCGATGGACGAGTGGCTGGAAGAGGACGAGCCGGTCTACACGCACCCGCGTGACCCGTACACCCGGGTCGACATCCTGGCCAGCAGCCGCCGGGTACGGGTTGAGCTGGACGGGGTGACGTTGGCCGAGTCCGGCTCGCCCCGGATCCTGTACGAGACCGGGCTGCCGCCGCGCTACTATCTGCCGCTGGCCGACCTGCGGCGGGACCTGCTGGTGCCGTCGCCGACCCGCAGCCACTGCCCGTACAAGGGGACCGCGGAGTACTGGTCGGTGCGGCTCGGCGAGCGGACCTACGACGACCTGGTCTGGATCTACCGTGCGCCGTTGCCGGAAAGCCAGAAGATCGCCGGTCTGGCCTGCTTCTACAGCGAAAAGGTCGACCTGTACGTCGACGGCGTCGCCCAGCAACGGCCGCGTACGCAGTTCAGCTGACGCCGGAGCGGGCACCCGGCCGGACGGGCCGGCGGGCCGGCCCGTCGCGGTGCATGTCGTCCGGCGATCGCCTTCCCCTGCTAACTTCTGCCCGTGGCACAGGCAGACGGATCAACCGCGCCGGACGGATCCGGGACGCTCGACGGGTCCGGGTCCGGGGCAGTCGGGCAGCCGGCGGGCGTCGTCCCACGGGTCGTCCGCAACGACTGGTCGTCGGTGGCCGTACCCGACCTGGGCAGCTGGCGGCCCACGATGACGGTGAGCGTCGTCATCCCGGCCTTCAACTGCCAGCCCACGCTGGATCTGACCCTGGCGTCGTTGAGCCGGCAGACGTACCCGGCGGATCTGCTCGAGGTCGTCGTGGCCGACGACGGCTCGGACCCGCCGTTGACCCTGCCGTCGATCCGACCGGCCCAGACGAAGATCGTCCGGATCGGTGCCGACGGCGAGGCCGGTTGGGGGCGGGCCGCCGCCCTGCGCTGCGGCGTCGCGCACAGCACCGGCGAGATCCTGCACTGGCTGGACGCCGACATGATCGCCTTTCCTGAGCATGTGGCGGCGCAGGTCCGCTGGCAGCACGTGCTGCCGTACGCGGTCACCCTCGGCTACAAGCGCTTCGTCGATCCGGACGGCGACGGGCGGTGGCCGGCGGCGGAGACGGTCGCCCAGACGCTGGCCGGCGGCGCGGCGGCGGACCTGTTCGGTGGCAACCCCGGTGAGCCGCACAGCTACGTCGAGCGGTACGTCAACCAGACCGACCAGCTGCGCATCGCCGACCACCACGCGTTCAAGATCCATGTTGGCGCGACCGCCGCGTTGTGTCGCGAGCTGTACCAGCGGGCCGGCGGGTTCGACGCGCAGCTGCGGCTGGGCGAGGACACCGAGTTCGGCTACCGGCTCGCCCAGGCGGGTGCCGTGTTCGTGCCGGAGCCGGCCGCCCGGAGCTGGCATCTGGGACGGACCCACGTGATGCGCGCCCGGAAGGAGATCGCCCGCTGGAACCGCCCGTTCTTCGCTGACCGGATCCCGTACCCGCGCAGCTGGCGCAAGGTGGGCGGGACGTCCTGGTCGGTCCCGCTCGTCGAGGTGGTCACGGCAGTCGGTGACCAGCCGCTGGAGCGGGTACGGGCGGCCGTCGACTCGGTGCTGCGCGGCACCGAACACGACGTCCGGGTCACCCTGGTCGGCCCGTGGGACCAGCTCGACGACGCGCGGGTACGGGTGCTCACCGACCCGCTGCGCGACCTGCGGCTGATCGCCGCGACCTACCGGGGTGAACCACGGGTCCGGCTGGCCACCGAGCGGCCCGCCAGTGTCTTTCCCGCGCCGTACCTGCTGGACCTGCCGGCCGCGTACGGCCTGGCACCGGACGCCCTGCGCCGGCTGATCGACGTCGCCGACCGCCACCAGGCCGGCGTGGTCCGCGTCGACATCGACCAGCCCGGGGCGGTTCGCGCCGACTCCGACGAGTCCGGGGCGGAACCGGTGCGGGGAGCCGGCGTACGGCTGTGGCGGACCGCGGCGCTCGGCCGGGCGCGGTGGGTGCGCGCCGCCGGCGAGCCGCTGTTCGACGCGGTCACCTCGGTGTACGGGCACCGCGACGTGCCCGCCGACGAGGTCGGCGTCGTGGACCTGACCCGGTTCGAGGTGACCGACCTGGCGAACGGCATGCCCCAGCCGTCCCGGCGTCGCCGGGCACCTGCCGCGCTGGTGCCGACCACCGTCGAGGTGGCGGGCGTACGGTCGCTGGCCAAGGCGACGGTGGTGGTCGCCTGGATGGCGGGCCGGCGGGTACGGGCTCAGTGGGCCGGGTCGGCGGTGCGGCGCAGAGCCGGCCACAGCGGGTAGCGGTAGCGGGGCAGCAACGGCATCGACACCGTGGTCGAGATCAGCCGCTGGCCCCGGGCCTGCTGGTCGATCCAGCGATCGTCCAACTTCAGCGACACCTCGCCGGTGCGGAACCGGCTCGGGTTGCCGGAGACCGTGTGGTTGGGCCGCAGCCGCACGGTGCTCCGGTCGACGAACGGCCCGCCGGCCGGCGGCGAGACGACCTCCTCCGGCAGGCCGACGAAGCGGAGCAGACCTTCGACGGTGTCCCGGGGCTCGACCATGAAATCCTCGTACCGCAACCGTCGGTGCCGGCCGGGATAGGCGCGGGCGGTCCGCTCGATCAGCAGGTTCCAGCCGAGCCACAGCCGGCTGCTCTCGGCCGGGCCGTGGTGGTGGGTCAGGCCGGGGGTCGAGGGATCGTGGTGGGAGGTCGTCCGGGACCAGGAGTACGCCACCGCTCGGGGGTCGCGCACCACGTGCAGCAGGTACGGCTGCACCCCGGCGACGCCGGACAGCATCGCGGCGTCGGCGGGCGACTTGGACGAGTCGACGATCAGCGTGGCACCGGTGACGTCCGCGACGGCCCGGTAGAGCGAGGCCATCAGCTGTCGGTAGCGCTCGACGTCGGGGCCGGGCCGGGCGCGTAGGAGAGTGGGCGTGTGGCGGACCCGCAGGGAGCGCCGCTGCAGCGCGTACACGTCGGCGGCCGACGGCGGTTCGTCCCCGTACGCGGTCCGGAGGATCTCCTGCCAGAGCGGGCATTCGGGGACCGGGACACCGCAGCCGCACGGCCGGCGCTGCTGCAGCCCGCGGAGCCAGAGGTAGGTGAGCTCACCGACGGTGAAGACCGACTCGTACGAGTTGAGAATGTTGTCCAAGATGGTGGTGCCGCTGCGTCCCCACGCCGCGATGAACAGAACCTTGGTCACACCGCTCCCTCCACAGGCTGCGGCCGGAGTCTAGCCAGGGGGCGGCGCCGACCCGGTCCGCTCCTCGGGCCTCGACAAGTCGGGTGCCGGACCGAATGTCGGGTCGGTGCCGGTCCGTCGTCCGGTCGCCGAGGGTGTTCCCGACCCGTACGGATGATGACCACCCAGATTTCACCCAATGGTCGCTCACGGTCGCCATCGTCAGGCGTGATGTCCGATACCCCAGCCGTCAGTGTGGTCATCCCGACCCGCAACCGCCCGGACCTCGTGACCCGCGCCGCTCACAGCGCCCTCGCGCAGAGCGTCGAGGAGATCGAGGTGATCGTCGTGGTCGACGGGCCCGACGCGGCGACCCGGTCCGCACTCGACGCGATCGCTGACGCCCGGCTGCGGGTGGTCGAGCTGCCGGCCAGCGGCGGCGCGCCAGCGGCCCGCAACGCCGGGGTACGGCAGGCCCGCGCGCCCTGGGTGGCGCTGCTCGACGACGACGACGAATGGCTGCCCCACAAGCTCGCCGCTCAGCTCGACGTGGCCCGCGAGGCGTCCGCGCCGCTGCCGATCGTCGCGAGTCGGTTGATCAACCGGACCCCACGGGCCGAGTTCGTGATCCCTCGTCGGCTACCGGAGCCGGGTGAGCCACCGAGTGAGTACTTCACCGTCCGGCGCGGGCTGTTCCACGGGGACGGTTTCATCCAGACGTCGACGATCATGGCTCCGACGGAGCTGTTCCGCCGGGTACCGTTCGATCCGACGGTGCCCCGGATGCAGGAGCTCGACTGGTCGCTGCGCGCGCTGAGCCACGACGATGTCACGCTCGCCTTCGCCGACGAGCCGCTGGTCATCTGGCACCAGGACGAGAACCGGCCACGGATCAGCCTGGACTCGCCGTGGCAGGCACAGTTCGAGTGGCTGCGGCGCAGCCGCCCGCTGATGACACCCCGCGCGTACGCCGCGCTCACGATGAGCGTGATCAGCTCGATGGCGGCACCGACCCGCAGCGGCAAGGTCTTCGCGACGCTGCTGCGCGAGGCGCGCCGGCACGGGCGGCCGGGCACGCTGGACTACCTCACGTTCGCCCAGATCTGGCTGATCCCGCCGGACCTGCGCCGTACCGTGCGGGACATGATCCTCAAGCGCCGCCGCCAGGCGCAGCACGAGCAGCCGGCGGGCACCGAAACGGACGCGCTCCAGCGGTAGCCCCGCTTCACCCACCAGCTTCACCCGTTCCGCAGGCCCAGGGTTATGCGCCACCTGGGCCACTGTGGCGGGTGGCGTCCTGGGCGGTTCGCCGTCGGATCTCCTTGACGCTGACCACGTCGCCGCTCACGGCATCGGTGGCCCGCCAGAATTCGAGACCGTCCGTTGAGAGCTTCGACTCCGGAGCATCGCTCCCGAGGGCCGCCACCTTGACCGCTTGGCCAGCAGCCGACAGTGAGGAGCAGACCTGCCCGCTGTAACGGACCCGGCCGTCCGGGAGCAACTCGCTACGATATGTCACGCCGAGATAGTTTCCGTGGAGAGTGCTTCCCGGTCGGAGTCGCCCAGCGGCGATCATGTCGCTCACCTTGACCCGGCGCTCTTGCTCGGTCACCGTCGGTCTGGTCGCCCGACTGGTGACCGTGGGCCTGCTGGTACCGGCAGCTCTCGGGGATGGAGCAGGTGAGGGGAGAGGAGCCGGCTCCTCTACGGTGCCCAATGGCGGGGCCTGCCGGCCACTGAGTCCAGGGAAGTCGAACGTGGCTTTCGCCCTGATCAGGCTTGCCCGGATCTCGTCGTCGGTGAACCGTGGTAGGCGTTGGCTCAGCGCAGCGACAAGCTCGGCCGCCGGATCAGCACTGCCGAACATGGCGCTCAGTTGAGTATCGACCTGGCGATCGACGAAGAACTCCTTCCATAGCTCATCGATCCGATTGTCTCGCATGTTGTCCCTGCTGAACAGGCTGAGTAGCGCCACTGCAGGCTCGGTATCGTCAATGCGTACGGCTCGGAACAGCTTTTGCTCGATGGGCACCGGGGCGTGTGCGTTGTAGATCCGCCACTCCCTGCCGTCGGTGAGGGCGACCCACTCGACTCCGGCTGCCGTGGCATAGGCGATCGTCTGGTTGGCCCACTTGGGAACATCGAGGTTCTGACCGAGGCCCTTCGCCTCGATGAAAAACTTCGGGGTCTTCCGCAACAACAGAGCGTAGTCGACCGGGTTGTCGGTGCCGTTGCGCCGGTACTCGTGAGAGACCTCATCAGGATCGCGCGGATCCCAACCAAGCGCCTCGATGATCGGGCTGATCAGGCTCGCCTTGGTGTCCTGCTCGCCAAGCCGGCTCCGGCTCGTTCGGAAGCGATCAAGCCGCTCACCGCACTGCTTGACGACATCTCGCAGTTCGAGCACTGCTTTACTCCCATCTGTCAGGCTGGCTCGACCGGCCGCAGCCTCTGTTGTGGACATTATCGGCGTGGCGAATCGGCGCCGATTCTCCCGCAAAGGGCCGGTCGAGTCGAGTGGCGTACCGCTCGGCCGATACCAGTAGGTGCAAAGGCCAACCGTCGATCAGCGGAGGTGATCTGCCTGACCTCGGTACCGGAAAGGTCATCCCGCCCGGTGTCCCTGCGTCATCGACCGGTCGTGGCGGTGGGTGTCCGCCGGAAAGGTTGGTTGAATTCGGTATATGAAGGGCAAACCGATTGATATTCTGCTAACGCCACCGCTCCCGTGGCAGGTCGGAGGTGCCCCGTGCGAACCGCGCCGACCACGATCGCCGGTGATCCACGGCCGCTGGCTTTGGCTCGCACGCCCGCGTCGGGCCGCAACCGATGGCCCCGACGAAGACCGGGCCTGCCACCCGCGATCTTGTCCGGTGCCGGCACCGGCAGCGCGGGCGTACGCAGCAACTGATCTGATTATCAGATAGACTGGGTCCATGCGAACCATCTCGGCCACAGAAGCCTCACGGAGATTCTCCGATCTCCTCGACTCCATCGAGCGCGGCGAGAGCGTCACCGTCACGCGGGGAAACCGCCCGATCGCTGAGATCCGTCCGGCGCACCGCCGCACCGGCAGGGACCTACGAGCAGCACTCGCCGACATGCCCGCGCCCGACGACCGCTTCGAGACGGATCTCGCCGACGCTCTCAGCTACGTGACGAGCGAACGGACGGATCCGTGGGCCGACGCCTGATCCTCGACACCAACGTCGTCATCGCCTACGAGCGCGGCACGCTCGACCGCGCTTCCCTCGACGAGGACGAACTGGCGATCGCCGCCATAACCGTCGCCGAGTACCGGGTCGGCATCGAAATGGCCGACACCGTCGCCCGCGCGGCAGACCGCGCCCGAGCCTTGGCCGCGATCGTCTCCGCAGTCGACGTGCTCGACTACACCGACGCCACGGCCGCTTACCACGCCAGACTCATCGCGCACGTACGACACGCCGGAACACCACGCGGCGCGCACGACCTGATCGTCGCCGCGCACGCCGCCGAGACCGGACGAATCATCCTCAGTCGCGATGCGAAAGCCCGCTTCGGCGATCTGCCCAACGTCCTGGCAGCGCAGCCCTGATGATTGACCACACCGCAATCGGTCATGAGCTGGGCTTCGTAGCTCATGATCCCTCCGTTTGGGTAGCCGTCTCGGGTGGACCGGAGGTTACGGCATACGAACCCCGTAACCGTCGCGACCGGCCCTGACCTGCGGCTGCCGGTAGCGCGTGAACGAACGGTCGGCCGGGCGTAGGGCTGCTCGTCGTGCCGCACGGGCGTGTGGCAGTAGGCACGACAGCAGCAGTCTCCCCCTCCGGGTTCATTCGAACGGCTGCCTCACCGCCACGCCGCAAGCATCGCCGCGGGCCAAACCAGCGGCCCTGCCGACTCCAGCCGCTCGCACGAGTAGCCGAGCAGCCGGTTCACGCTCATACCGAATGAGGTGCGACACGCCACCTGCTGCACGCCCTGCGCGAGTACGAACGCCACCACGACCCAGGTACTGACCTCATCACGGCCTCGCGAACGCCCGGCCACTGCGCCCGCTGCCCGAGCCGATCGCTGAACCGCCTGCGCATCCACCGACACGACCGACTCAGCGGCCTCCTCCACGAATCTCGAGAAACGCCGCCTGACCAGTACAGGCGGGATTCTCGGCACCCTCACCGTTTGAGGATGTCGAGTTCCTCGTGCAGCCGGCGGTTCTCCCGCCACAGCCGCGCCAACTCGCCCCCGTTCGTCGCCGGTCAACCCGGCGGTACGGGTGCCGGCGTCGAGGTCGGCCTACTACGGCAGCCGCCATTTGCTAGTTGACCAGGGCGTATTCGTGGTTGAGGCGGGTGCGTTTGTGGTGCCAGCGGGCGCGGGCCTGGTGGCGTCGTCGCCAGGTGAGCCAGTTGAGGGCGTGGTCGGGTGGTTGTGGGTGGTGGAGTGCGTTGGCGAGGAGTCGTCCGATCTCGGGCACGGTCAGTGGGATCAGTCCGGGTTCGGCCGGTGGTGGCTGGTCGGGTGTGGTCGGTGGGGGTGCCTGGCTGTCGGTGCGGTGGCGTAGCTGTGCGGCGGTGACCGCGCAGACCGCGAGGGCGGCCATGACCAGCACGGTGTGCCGGGCGATCGCGTCGTGCAGGCGTGCCTGGCACTGGTCCAGGCCGAAGTGGTCCTTGCCGAACTCGAAGCATTCCTCGACCGGCCACCGCAGGCCGGCGGCGCGGACCAGCCGCGACACGACCGCCGGCTGCCCCTCGGGCACGAAGCAGTAGTGGAACGCCAGTTCACCGGTGGCCAGGTGACGGCGTACGAGGAGATGGTGTCGGGGTGAGGCGGTGGCGATCCACGCCCACGCGTACCAGCGGTGTCCCTTCGACCCCGCGCCGGCCGAGCGGACCTGCCAGCCCCGACCGGCCCCACCGACCAGCAGGTCAACGGCTTGCGCGCAGGTCAGCCGGTCACCGGACGGCGTCCGGACCATGAATGTCGAGGCGACCCGCAGCACGTACGCCTGCCCGCGGGCTTCGAGGAACTCCCTCAGTTCGGTGCAGTTGCCGTACACCTCGTCACCGCAGATCACGTCGAAGGTCAGCTCGTCGGCGTACGCCTGGGTGCACAGGTCGATCGCGAGTTGGCCCTTCGTGCGGAACTCCGTGTCCGCCGGCAGCCCCGTCCGTCCGGCGGTGGCCGGGTCGGTGATCTGCTCGGCGGGGATCCACTGCCGGGCGGCGATCAGGGCGTGGCCGGTCCGTTCCCGCACGTAGGCCAGGTGCACGGTGTTGATGCCGTTGGCGACCCGACCGGCGCAGCCCATGTACTGCCGTTTCACCCCGGCCGTCGCCGTGCCTTATGTCGAGCCGACGGTTATGCCGTGGTCGGTGCGGATGCCGTGTCGTTCGGTGGTTGTCTGGTTTCGACCGCGGCATAACCGTTGGAGGATCGGGGTCAGAGCTGTTCGAGGAAGGCGAGTAGATCGTCGCTGGCCTGGTAGCGGGTGGGGTCGGTGTTCGGCGGGGTGGTCCGGGCGATGGCTTGTTCTTTGAGTGCCATGTCGGCGTGCAGGTAGATGCGGGTCGTGGCCGGGGTTTCGTGGCCGAGCCAGAGCGCGATGACGGTGATGTCGACGCCGGCGTGGAGCAGGTTCATCGCTGCGGTGTGTCGCAGGGTGTGCGGGGTGATGTGCTTGGTCTGTAGCGACGGGCAGATGCGTGCTGCGGCGGCTGCGTGCTTGGCGACGAGGCAGGAGACAGCGTCGTGGGACAGCCGGGTGCCGCGACGGGTCGTGAACAGGGGGTCGGTGTCGGCGTGCCGGCGTGTGGTGAGCCAGCTTGTCAGGATGCTGACGGTGTGGGCGGTCAGCGGGGTGCAGCGGTCCTTGCGGCCCTTTCCCCGGCAGCGGACATGCGCGCCGGCACCGAGTTGGAGGTCACGGAAGGTGAGCGCGGTCAGCTCTGCGACGCGTAGTCCGGTCTGGGCGGTCAACGTGAGTAGGGCATGATCTCGGCAGCCGTGCCAGGTGGTGGTGTCGGGGGCGGTCAGCAGTGCGTCGAGTTCGGCGGGGTTGAGGAAGCTGACGATCGTCGTGGTGGTCCGTTTGGTCTGGATGGCCAGGACCCGGGCGATCAGGTCGGCGTGTTCAGGTGCACGCAGGCTGGCGTAGCGGAACAGGGAGTGGATCGCGGCCAGCCGGGTGTTACGGGTGGCGACGGTGTTGCCGCGTGTCGTTTCGAGGTGGTGCAGGAATTCGCCGATGGTGACGGCGTCCAGGTCGGTCAGGTCGAGTCGGGCGGGGAGTTTCCCGGTCTGCTGGTGGACGTGTGTGAGTAGCAGCCGCAGGGTGTCGCGGTAGGAGGTGATGGTGTGCGGGCTGGCGTCGTACTGGGTCATCAGCCGGTCGGTGAAGAACGCCTGTAGCAGCGGTGCGAGCGCGGTCACGGCCTGGTCACCTCGCCGTGGTTCGGCGGGGCTGCCGCGTCGAGGCGTCGCGCGGCCAGAGCCAGCAGTTGCGGGGTGGCTTGCAGATACCAGTAGGTGGCTTCCGGGCTGTTGTGGCCGAGGAACGCCGAGAGCACCGGAAGCCGGGCCGACACGTCGAGGTCGGCGGAGTACCAGTCGATCAGGACGTCGACCGCGAACGTGTGCCTCAGATCGTGGATGCGGGGACGACGGCGCCCGGGCCGGGTGTGGATGTCAGCGGCGGCCAGGAGCCTGGTGAAGATCTGGTGCACGCCGCGATACTGGACGCGCCGTCCGGTGCCGGTGAGGAAGAACCCGGGCGAGACCGGGGTGAGGCATAGCCGGTCGCGGCGGACGGCGTAGGCGGCGAGCATCCGCGCCGTGGTGGGGTGCAGTGGGACCAGACGGGTCTGATCGTTCTTGCCGGTCACCGTCACCGCCGCCGCGTGCGGGTCGATGTCGTCACGGTTGAGGGCGAGGGCTTCACCGACGCGCACGCCGCTGGCTGCCAGCAGGCTTATCAGGGCCTGCATCGTGGCCGCCGGCAGCGGCGCGGCGATTGTGCCCGCAGCGTGCACCAACGCCGCGACCTCCTCGCCCGAGTAGTGGTAAGGAGTCGGTTGATGCGCCCGGCCGGGCAGCAGCCCAGGCGGTGGGACCTGGCAGTCCGGGTCGAACGCGGCCAGGTATCGGGCGAAGCCGCGCACTATCGCCAGGCGCTGCCGCTTGCGCGCGGCGGTGATGTCGTCGGGCTCGCTCGCCCATGCCACCGCCGCCGCGACGGTGACGGTCGGCTGGCCGGTCCGGTCGAGCCGGTCGGCGAACTCCAGTAGCGACCGGCCATCGCCGCGCAACGTGAATCCCAGGGTGCGACGCATCGCCAGGTACTGCTCTGCCCGGGCGCGGATGCTCATCGTGGCGCTCCTTGCGGACAGGGCCTGGCCAACTCGGCCAGCCGGGCCTGGTCCAACCGTGCATAGATCGCGGTGGTCCGCTGCTGGGCGTGCCGCAGCAACTGCCCGATCTCCTCCATCGACGCGCCGGCCGCGAGCAGATCGCAGGCTGCCGCGTGCCGCATCCCGTGCGGCCCGAACCGGGGCACCCCGGCCCGGGCGCACGCAGCACCGACCAGCACGGTCACCGACGAGGTCGCCAACCCGGTGAACGGCGCCTTCACCGTGATGAACACGTTCCGCGCGGCGGTGGCCGGCCTGGCGTGCAGCAGGTAATCGGCGATCGCCGCGCCGACATCAGCCGGCAACGGCAGCACATCGACCCGGCCGCCCTTGCCTCGAACGATCAACTCGCCCGCCCGCCAGTCGATGTCGGCCAACTCCAGCCGGGCCAACGTCAGCAGGACCGCGTAGTCCCGACGGCCGACCGCGCTGCCTCGATCGCAGCCGGCCAGCACAGTCCGGACCTGTGCACGGGCGGCCGCCCGTGGCCGGACCAGGTTCCGAGGCCTGCCCCGACCGGCCGGAACCGCACCGGACAACCCGAGCGGAACACGCCCGGCCAGGTGCAGGAACCGCAGCAGCGACCGCAACGCGGGCAACGTCACCATGTCCAACGCCGTACTACGCCTCCGTGTGCTCCAATCCCGCACGAAGTCGATGACCTGCCCGGCCGACAGGCCCGGCAGCGTCTCCTCCAACGACCCAGGCAGCCCGGTCAAGAACGTCCGAGCGCATCGCAGGTAGTGCCTCACCGTGCCCGCGGCCAACCCACGCTCGTCTTCCAGGTACCGGCGGTACTCGCTCAACAACACATCCAGCGGCGTGACCGCGGCCATCACCGCCGCTGGCGGCGGGACCACTCCCAGCCTGCGCAGATACCCCAGCACCGGCGCCAACGCCCGGTCACCCACCCGAGTCCGGACACCAGCAGACCGGCACTGCTGCTGAAACTCCCGCACGACCCCGCTGGTCAACTCGCCCGCAACGAGACCACACTCGACCAGCCAGCAGCTCAGACCCGCCAACCGGTGCACATGATCAACGATGGTGTCCGGCGAGAACCCCTGCCTCGCCAAGTCCTCGCGCAACCCGTCGGCGAACGGCGCGAGCGGTCCCTGCACCACGATTCGACGGCGATGCCGTCCCACATCCTTCGCGTCCATGATCTTCTCCTGTCTGTCGATGGACCACATCGACCAGACACGAGAAACCCGCAACCCCGACGGACAACCGTTGCGTAATGCCGCACCACGACCGAGGACACAGCACTCTGACCAGCACTGATCAGAGGCGACACGACATAACCGTCAGCTCGACATAAGGCACGTAATGCCGAGTTCGGCATTAGGTGCCGTGCTTCGGCTGTCCGGTCTCGTCCAACGCCCCGACCGCCAGCCCACGCCGCCGCCGGACGGCCGCCGCCGCGTTCAACCCGGCGGCCGCGTACCGCCGCACCCGGCTCGCCACGCCCTCGGTATCCCACACCGCCCGGTTCAACAACCGCTGGGTCCGGTCCGGCGTGGCGTCCCCGACGTGCTCGGCGATGGTCCAGCCGTTGCGTTTCGGCATCCTGCTGACCAGCGCCGACACGTACCGGCCGGCGTGCCGCCACGTCCGCGTCTGGACGAAACACGACCGCACCTGCTCCAACAGCTTGCCCCGTGCGCGCACCGCCCGGTCAGCCGCTACCCTGGCAGCAGCAGCCGCCTTCGATCTTGTAGTTCTCACAAACACATGATCAACAAGGCGGCTGCGTCCATGTTGCACCACCCCAGCCGACGCGTCCTACCTGGTCACAGCCCTAATGGCGGCTGCCGTACTACTTGACCCACTCGCGCGGCGCGGTCTCGGTCAGGCCGAAGTCCCTCGCGCCTCGTGACCTTGCGGGAGCTGCCGGAACTGCCTCGCGCCGTCGCGTCGCCAGGAGCGGATGCAGGGCGGCCCATGGCAGATGGCCACAGCGGCTATGGTCTCTGGTATGGCGTTCGAGGCGCTCTCGACCGTCAAACCCGACTCCTGCCCCAACACGCGCGAGAAGGACAAACCACGTTGAGACTGTACTGTACGAAGCAAGGGCGTGACATCGAAGTCGCGATCTCGGATCACATGTCGCTCTACGTCTGTGGCGTAACTCCCTATGATTCTGCTCACACAGGTCACCTCGCTATGGCCGCAACGTACGACGTCATCGCTCGGCGGCTGCGCAGCCTCGGCGCACGGGTGCGTGTCGTTCGCAATATCACCGATGTCGACGATCCGCTGTTGCCCCGCGCTGCACGGCTCAACATTCCTTACTGGGATCTTGTTGAGCAGGAAGTCTCGCAGTGGAACGCGGACATCCGGCGGCTAAATCTTACGAGTGACGTCGAGCCGAGAGCTTCGCAGCACATCGACCATATGGTATCGGCCATCGAGGAAATGTCCGCAGCCGGCCGCACCTACGAGATTGAGGGCACGATCTACTTCCGAATTTCCCCCGACTCACGATTTGGTGAGGTTTCCCACTTCGACCGCGCCCGGATGGTCGAAACCTCACGAGAACGGGGTGGCGACCCGGATCGAGCTGGAAAGGAAGACCCTCTTGACTTCATTCTGTGGCAACCCTCCCGTCCCGGCGAGCCGCAATATGACGCGCCGTTCGGCCGGGGACGTCCCGGGTGGCACATCGGCTGTTCCGTTATGTCGCGGGAACACTGTGGAATGCGAGTCGACATTCACGGCGGCGGGGCGGACCTTATTTTCCCGCACCACGAGTGCGAAGCCGCTCAGGACCGAAGCATGCAGCACAGCACCGACGTCGGTATCTGGTTCCATTCCGCCCTGCTCGACTACAAAGGCGAGAAGATGTCGAAGTCGCGCGGAAACATCGTGCTAGCTCGGGACCTGCTCGCTAGGTACAACAGCATGACAGTCCGTCTCGCGACGCTCAGCCACTACACACCGCGAGGTGGTGGGGAGTGGCAGGATCACTACGCCGATGAGGCGGCGGAACGGCTCGCGAAGTGGACCCGCGCCGCAGAATCGCAGTACGGACCAGATCCGAGGCGTGTCGAGGCGGAATTCTACTCCAGGCTCGACAACAACGTAGAACTTGGCGAAGCGGTCGCCGTCGCGGACGAGCTCGTTGATCAAACCTTGACCTACGGCGGTAGCGACTCTCGCACACCTCGTGTGATCCGCGATTTCATGGCCGTTCTCGGACTAGAGCGATCGCGTTAGAGTCGACTCGATCAAGCAGGGAGGGCTGCGGGCTCGGCCCGCGCGTTTGACCGTTTGACTCGCGTTGACTCATTTAGTGCGCAACCTCGAACCTACGGACGATGTTCATCTATCCGCATCGCCGTTGCTCTGCCGGCACCTTCTGGCACCAGTGCATGCGCGACAACCAATGGCCGGAAGGGGTCCATTAGTGCACACTTGCGGCCGTGGCGCGACGAATCCACAGGTCAGCGAACCGCAAGCCATTAAGATAGTGATCTTGAGGCAGGCCAGGTCTGACGCGCCGGCCTATTCGCGAATCTGCCAAGACCAGGTGGTGGGTAGGGTGTTCGTGCCGTCCTGCACCAACACGCCGGCCTCAGCCAGTTGGTTGCGGATCTCATCGGCACGCTGCCACTCCTTCGCCATACGCGCCTGCTGCCGGGCGGCCACCAAGGCTTCTACCTCAGCGTTATCGAAAGGCGCGTTGGCAGGCCTTATGACGAGGTCGTGCGGGTCGAGGGTGAGCAGTTTCAGCCCGAGCACGAGGTCGAAGGAGCCGACAACCTTCAACGCCTGCAGGGCTGGGATCTCGGGGTCGGCCAGCACGGCTGCCAACACAGCCAAGGCCTTGGGCGTTCCCAAATCATCACTGATAGCCTCGCCAAACTCTCGGAGAGCCGCCGTGGCGGCGACACCGAGACCTTCCTCGTAGACACTGCGCAAATAGCTAAAGGATCCGCCGGTGGTGAAGTCGGCCTCCCGGGCAAGTTCCCTCAGGTATGTTCCCTCGTCGCCGGCTTCCCGGATAAGATTCACCGTGCGCCGCACTGTACGTTCGAGTGTCACCCGAGCAGCGACGACGGCTTCCATCGAGAACTCGACCTGCGACCGGTAGTGGGCTTGGAGCAGGAAGTGCCGATAGACGAGCGGATGGACTCCACAGTCGACAAGTGAGGAGAGCCGCCAAAAGTTGCCGGAGCTCTTCGACATCTTCTTGTCTTTCATGATCAAAAATTCTGAGTGCATCCAAATGTTCGACCCTGGTTGAGAGTCGGACAGGTACGCCTGGTTCTGAGCCATTTCGTTTGGGTGGTGTACCTGGCGATGGTCGATACCACCGGTGTGTATATCGAATGGTCCAGCGAGATACTTCAGGCTCATCACAGAGCACTCGATGTGCCAACCGGGAAACCCTCTTCCCCAAGGGCTGTCCCATTCCATCAACCGTGAACCGCCTGGGGGCGACAGGCGCCAGAGGCTGAAGTCCCAAGGCTGTCGCTTTTCCGGATCGGCTGCGACTCGAGCACCGGCGAGCTGGGCCTCGAGGTCGAGTGCGCCGAGCTGTCCGTAGTTACTGACCTTGCTCGTGTCGAAGTACAAGCCGTCCTTGAGGTGGTAGGTGTATCCTCGAAGCTCGAGTGCCTTGATGAAGTCGATCATCTCTTGGATATGCTGGGTCGCGCGCGGAAACATCGCGGCCGGGCGGACGTTCAGGCTTTCGAGGTCATCAAAGAAAACCTGCGTATATCTTTGGGTAATCTCGAAGGCTGAGCGGTTGGCAGACCGGGCTGCCAGTTCGACTTTGTCGTCGCCCTCGTCGGCATCACTGGTCAGATGTCCGACGTCGGTGATGTTGATGATCTGGGTTACGTCGAATCCGCTCCATTGCAGCGTCCGCCTCAGCGCGTCCGCGAACAGGTACGCCCGCAAGTTGCCGATATGCGCGTAGTTGTAGACAGTCGGACCGCAAGTATACATACGGACGGCGTTGTCGTGCATCGGGTCAAGGTCGTCCAGCCTCCGATGCAGGCTGTTGAAGAGCCGAACCGGCATCTTGGGGCCTTCGTACGCGTCTTCTGCTTCGGCACCACGCATGGATGGAGTATAGGTCGGTTGACCGGCGGCACGTCGTGAGGCGGCCTCATACTGGAGGCGCAGCCTAGTCAATTGCTGATGACGGAGCCTGGGTGCCTGCCCTCCAAGACCTTTCCTGATCTCCAGACGACCGTGCCGTTAACAAGCACGAGGTCGACACCGTCGGCCGGTCTGTCGGGGTGCCCGTAGGTTGCCCGTTCATGAAGGCCGCCCGGTCCGATGACGACGATGTCCGCGGCCAAGCCCGGAACGAGTCGACCGCGTCGGCCCAGTCCGTACGTAGCGGCAGGGTTCGCGGCAGCGTGCCGTGCGAGGAGCTGATAGCCACGTTCGGGGCCCTGGCTCAGGTAGTGACGGGCTAGTCTGGGGAAGGTGCCGCTCCCGCGTGGGTGGGGAAGCTGACCGAGGAAGATCCCGTCCGAGCCGGCCGCGTAGCGCTCGTGATCGACGATCCAACGCAAGTGTTCGTCGGTCAGGGCCGGACGTTCTCGATGACCTCCGACAACCATGTTTGCGTCGACTATGAGATCCATGACCCAGTCCTGCGGGGCTCGTCGGCACCGCGCTGCAGCCGCAGTGATGGACAGGCCAACATCGTCGGCATATGCGGGTGGCACGTAGCCGAGAACCACGCTGTCGAGGACCTCGGTCCGCATGGTGGGTGCTGATCTAAGCTCTGCGCGAAGGGCCGGCTCTCGAAGCCGTGCGACGGTGGCGTCTGGTCCTCCGGCCTGGAACGGCTTTGGCAGCAACAACGCCGCAAGGGCGGTGCTGGACCGGCGGTAGGGGTACATGTCGTGGCTGAGGTACACGCCGCCCTCGTCGGCTGCCTGGTACGCGGCTACGATGTCGTCCGGGCTGCCCCAGAGGTGGCTGGCGTGTACCCGGACGGCTGCGTTCCGGCCTACCCGGATCAGTTCAGTCAGTCCGGCCCGCGCACCAGGGCCGTTGCCTCGCATGTGCGAGACGTAGGGGCGACCGGCTTCAGAAAGGGGATGTGCCAAATCCGTCATCTCGTCCACGTCGCCGTAGGCACTCGGTAGATAGTCGAAGCCGCTCGACATGCCTACAGCGCCGTCGGCTAGGCAGTTCTCGACCTGGCTACGTGCCGCAGCTTGTTGGCGTCGGCTGAGTCGACCGGGATCCACGCCGCCGACGTTGTAACGGATGGTGCCGTGGGAAGCGAGAACGGCGACGTTCTGGCTCAGCCGATCGCTGACATGCCGGGCAAACTCCGCTACCGACATCGCGTGATCGGAAGGAATAGGGCCGTTCACTGCGGCGAAGTACCGGTTAAGGTAGTCGATGGTTCGGCGCTCGGCGCCGATCCAGGACATCCCGTCCTGACCGACAACGAGTGTCGTGACACCCTGTGACAAAGCCGCATCGACTCGGCCGTCCGTCAAGAGGCAGGTTTCGGCGTGGATATGGGCATCGATGAACCCGGGGCACAGCACGGTGCCTGGGTTCAGCGTCAAAGTGTCATGATCGCCGACACCGGGGTCGCCGAGACCGATCCATCGAATGAGGGGACCGTCGATGAGAATGTCCGCTCGGCGAGTCCGCGTCCCTACGCCGTCGGCGACCAAGCCGCCCCGCAGGAGCAGCTGGCGGTGCCCGCGTCGATCCGTCGGCGTCGCCTCGGACGGGTCGGAGTTCATAGTCGGATTCCCATCAGCGCCTGTCCGCTGTCGGCTCGAAAGAGCTCACCTGTGATGTTACGGGCGTCCGCAGAGAGCAGGAAGCGGACGAGCTCGGCGGCGGCCTCGGGTTGTCCGAGCCCGAGTGGCAACGTCGCTTCGGCGTGCGCGAACATGGACTCGCGTCGTTCAGCGGTCTTGGCGACCGCGTCGATGAAGCCTGACCGGACCGCGCCCGGCGCGATGGCATTGACCCGGATCCGCCGGGGGATCCATTGCCGTGCGAGTCCGATGGTGAACGCGTTGACTGCGGCCTTCGATGCGGCGTAGGCAAGCGCGTCGCCACGGGGGACCAACGATTGATCCGAGGACATGTTCACCACGCTCGAGGAGCCGTCCTCACTGAGAGAGGTGGCGAATGCTCCCAGCACCCGCACCATGCTGTGCAGGTTCGTGTCGAAGACCGTCTGCCACTCCTTGACATCCTCCTCCTCCAGCCGCAGTCCAAGCCGAGGCGGCAGCATCCCGACCCCGTTGTACAAGTGATGGATGGTTGGCGTCTCGGCAATGATGATCTCGCGTGCCGAGGCAACCTCGGCGTCGGACGACACGTCGCATGAGATGAAGCCGCGGTCGGTGCACGGACGTCTGTCGAGGCGCCATACCTGGGCACCCTCGTCTTCAAGCCCTGCAGCGACCGCCGCCCCGATGCCGCCTCCGGCGGCGGTCACTACACATACCTTACCGACGAAGCGATCGCTGCGCGTCATGCTGCGGACCAAGCCGTGTCGAACGCTGCGCGCTGTTTCCGGGCTCCGTTCATGAGTATCGTTGCATCGAGCCCTATTGCCACCCGATCGAATCCCATCCGCTTCAACTCAACTGCTGTCCCCACGTCCTCGCTGAAGACTCCGCTGGTCAGTCCCCGGGCAGCGCAGGCGGTCAGGGTCGACTCAAGCCAACGGCGTACCAGCGGGTCGTGCAGTGGGTTGTCCAAGTGCCCGCCTAGAGTAAGGACGAGGTCAGCGAGACCGACGAACAGGCCGGTGACGGGCTCCCTCGCGATGTCGTCCAGTGCCTCGAACGCCGGTGGCGACTCCAGCATGACGATGCATTCGGTGTGGGCTGCCGCGGCTGCCACGTATCCGTCACGAAGGTAGCGAGCACGCGTCGGCCCGATCGATCGTGCACCTCGCGGCGGATAGAATGCCGCAGCGCTCGCCCTTCGCGCCTGCTCTGGTGTCTCCACGTTGGCGATCAGCACGCCGTGCGCGCCGGCATCAAGGACGCGCGTGACCAGCGCGTCGTCTCCGACGGGGATCCGGACTAGTGCGGGGATCCCGATAGCCGCGACAGCCTGCAGGCCCGCGAGGCAATCGGTGAATCCGCCCATGCCGTGTTGGAGGTCGACACAAAGCCAGCCGAACGCGCCACTGCGGGCCACCAGTTCCGTGACGAGCGGAGAACCGAGCGCACAGAAACAACCAAGGGTATCCTGCACGATCATCACTTCCTACCGTAGGAGCCGACGTTGAAGATGCTCGCGAGTCCGGAAGCGGGACCGATGGATACGTCGACCACCAACGGCCTGTCCTGCCGGAGTTCCCGTCGCAAGACGTCGCTCAACTGGTTTGGTGACGATACGCGTCGGGCGGCGATCCCGAACGACTCGGCGAGGAGAACGAAGTCGGGATTTACCAGCTCGCTGTAGCCGGCTGCTTCGGCATGCCGGGAGGCCAGCGCCACTTCGCCATACGCTCCATCGTTGAAGACGATGACGGTGACGCCGAGCCGTTCCTTCGCCATCGTAGCGAGCTCGGGCAGGCCGAACGCGAAGCCGCCGTCTCCGACGACGCATGCAACCTGGCGGGCCGGAGCAGCGAGTTTCGCACCGATCGCCAACGGGAGGGCCGAGCCCAGCGTACCCTGCATTCCGGCCGTGGGCAGGATGCGTCCGCTACGAAGCGGCAGGGCGTACATGGCGTGATACGCGATCTGGGTGGAGTCCAGCGTCACAACAGCATCGTCTGCGAGCGTGTCGTGTAATACGCGGGTGTATTCGGCTTGTAGTGGCACGGCTGCCAATGCGTCTGTGCAGGCATGACGAAGTGCCCCCAACGCATCGTCGTCCCATCCTGCGGCCTGGGGGCTGCTTGTGAGACCAAGTAGGGACCGGGTGATGTCTGCGGCGTCACCCGTCAATCCGACTGTCGCTCGGTGCGGTACTAATTGCCGTCGCGGGTCGGCGTCGATGCGGATTACGGGACGAGGATCCGCCTTGTGGCGGCCGGAGCCGTAGATCGAGGCGAGACGCGTGCCGACGGCGATCACCAGGTCGCATGCCTCCCACAGCGGTCTGAGTGCGGTGGGCGGGAAAGCCCGCTCCTCGTGATCGAGCGTGGGGCAACGCCCGTTGACAGTGGGAACGATCGGTGCGTTGAGGCGGTCGGCAAGCCGCACAATCTCCCTGGCCGCCCCTCGTGCACCACCGCCGGCGACGACCAGTGGTCGGCACGAGTTCTCGAGCAACTTGCCGGCACCATCGACGTCGACATGCACCCGGGGCGGGGCCTCGGCCCGGGCGGGTGACTGTTGGACGCCCGCGTCCATGACGCTTACGTCGATGGGTACCTCGAGTAACGCAGGGCGGTGTGGTGCGGCGATCGTAGCAGCGAGGAGCGCATTGACTCGCTCAGCGGCGACGTCGGCAGGGCGGAGAGTGTGCCATCCGCTCAGGAGGTCGCCATGACGGAGGACAGGCGGCGCTTCGTGAAGCAATCCAAGTCCGAGACCGTCATAAGGGCTCGCGATGGCACCCGCGACGCAGAGGAACGGCACGGACATCGCGGTAGCGGTCGCCAGGACCGGCGCCAGGCTTAGCAGACCCGGGCCTGGGATGGTAAGGCAGCAAGCGACCTGATTGGAGATGCGAGCATGCCCGAGAGCCATCATGCCGCTGCCTTGTTCAGTTCGACACGTCACCAGCCTCAGCGCGGAGTGGGCAGCCACACTCCTACACAGCTCATCGATGTGCGCGCCGGGTACGCAAAAAACGCTTTCGATGCCGGCCTTCGCCAATGTGTCGGTAATTGCGTCCGCGATGATAGCGGTCATAGGCTCGCAGCCTCCAATGCCGACGCCCTCACATGCAGGCCGAGACCCGGTTCGTCGGTCAACTGCCACGCGCCGTCCACAATCCTGGGCGGTTCATCGAGAAGCATCTCCAGCTCCGGCTGCTCTCCGAGGTATTCCTGTGGGCGCAGAGTGAACGGCCAGATCGACATGACAGTAAGGCTGGCCACCAAGCCCACCGTAGCCTGGTTCTGATGCGGCACGATCGTCTTGCCAAGGATGTCGGCAAGGTACAGGATTTTCCGCAACTCCGTGATACCACCACACTTCAGGACATCGGGCTGCAGTATGTCAACTCCACCGCGGAGGGCCAGATCACGGAACTGCCATCGGCTGTACTCTTGCTCACCGGCAGCTATCGGAACCGAAACCGCTCGCGCCACCTCCGCAAGGCCGGCGAAGTCATGGTGCGCAATAGGCTCCTCGAAGTGGAACAACCGGAGATCCGCCGTTCGGTTACCCTGAGCGATGGCCGTCTTCGGACTGTACCCGTTGTTCGCATCGAACCCCAGGCCTGCTTCTGGGCCGACCTGTGCTCGGACGGCACGAAGGACTTCAATATCACGGTCCGGATCGACGTCGATGCGATGCTCGCCCCAATGGGTGCGAACCTTGAACGCGGTGAAGCCTCGTTCCTGGAAGGCACGCACCTCGGCGAGATACTCGTCGAGTTCACGATCGGCGGCCCCGCCGATGCTCGCATAAAGCGGAATCCGCCGGTGATGCGCACCACCGAGCATTCGATGAACGGGAATCCCACGGAGCTTTCCGACCAGATCCCACAGTGCGATGTCCACCCCCGATATGGCTGCCATGTAGGGGCCCTTGTCGCCTTGGCGCGGGGTGAGCTTCCGATAACAAAGATGCCATAGGCGATCGATGTCTTCGCAGTTTTGTCCGAGTAGCGCGGAGGCGAGGCCCTCGTTCACGACATCGGCGATCAGTCGCGTCGCCCAGTCTGCCCGGTTAGGGTAACACTCGCCGAATCCGGAGACTTGGCCGGCCTCAACCTCCACCCAGACCGCGTGACTTGTCAGCGGATAGGCCCGGACCCTCGTGATCTTCATCGGCAGTCATCCAGTGGACCGACCGGATATCCGTGATCAGCCATCCAATCCGCCAGCGGAAGGTCGCGAGCGGTCGGGGAGGAGAAGGCGTAGCCGCTGCTGGTCACGCCCAGAAGTTGTCGGCGAACGGACGATGCAGCTTCGAGGTACATCGAGACCGTCATGTCGTCGCGAGGCCTCAACCAGCGATAGCCGTATCCGTAGAAGAGAACCATTCTGGCGTGATTTGAAAAGTTGGGGGACGACGAGTGCACGACCCTGCGGTCGAAGACGATGATGTCGCCAGCCCGGGCGAGGATCTGTCGGCTGTTGGCGGGCTCAGTGCCGTTTAATGGCAACGGCTCAGAACGCAAATGGCTTCCTGGGATAAGCGCCATGTTGCCCATTCCAGGCTTATCGAGATCGGTCAGGAACACCCCCACCTTCAAGGACAGCCGGGGCTGTGGGTGGGAGCCGAGTTCATCGTTGATGCGACCGCCGTCACGATGCCAACGCCAGTAGTCCGCCGGCTCACTGACCGTGGCCGCAGTGCTGGCCCCCTCATTGTGCGTCTGAAGGAAGTGCTGCCGCATAGGAAACACAGCGTTGGCGAGCGACGGCGCCACGCACCAGTGCGTGTGGAAGAGGAAGGTGTTGGCTCCGAGAATCCCTGTGACAAGGGGGATGATCCGGGGGTCGTCGACCAGATCCACCAGGCGCGGATCGAGCGAGAGGAAGTCGAGGACCAGGGCACGTTCGTCAGGATCTGCGCCAGATCGTTGCCGCAGCCGTGCCGTGTGCTCCGCTATGACCCCTTTGAGGTACGTCGCCTCTGCCTCATCGAGGACACCGGGCAACGTGACGTAACCATCGCGAGCGAACTGCGCGAGGTGCATTTCAAGCGTTTCGTGCGACAGGCTCATCTGCACTTCCCTTCCAGCTACTGGACCAGGTCTCGAGGGGAACGTCCTCCGGCGTGGGCAAATGGTGCCCGATGGTCGTCGTCTTGGAGCCGAAGAGCTGCTGCCGTACGGGGCTCATGGCCGCGAGCTTCTCGACGTCGATGTCCGTGTAGTCCTGCGGCCGGAGCCAGCGAAAGCCGTAGCAGTAGAACAGCGACACCCGGGGCCGTAGGCTGATGTTGGGTGCGCCGGCATGCCACAGCCGCTGTTCAAACAGCAGTACATCTCCGGGCTCGGCCAGGACTTCAACCGCCCCGAATGGCTGATTCGTGGCGCTGTCGAACGCTGGTTCACCGATCAGCCGGTGGCTTCCCGGTACCACCCGCATGGCCCCTTGCCCGGATCCGGTGAGCGGTGTCAGCCACACGGCAGCCTTGACGGCCAGCCTGGGATGCGGCTCGGCCATGTCGATCGAGGAGACGCCCAGATCGCGGTGCCAGCCCAGCCGGGTCCGGGCCAGCTCCTCAGCGGAGAGCCCTTCGGTATGAGCGCGGACGACGGCATGCGTGCCGAGTAATGCGACACGGGGTCCAAGAATCTGGACCACGGGAACGAGGATCTCGGCGGCGTCAACCAGGTTGGCGAAGACGTCAGACGCCATCGCGACGTTCCGATAATCTGCGCTCTGTTGCGCTTGCGGCGTGCAGGCGCCGTCGTGGAAGGCGGACCACCAGCGTCGCGTGTCCGCTGCCGTCGATGCGCGGGCACCGAGCTCAGCGACCGCTGCGAGCAGCGCCTGCACCTTGTCCGCCGGGAACACTTGAGGCACATGCACGTAGCCCTGTGTCTCAAAGTCGTTGAGCTGCTCGTCAGTGAGCATCGGAGCCTTCATCCGTTCCCTCCATCTGCGAGTCTTGCCCGGTTCGTGGACGCGTTAAGGGAACTACCTGCGAGCCACGGATCGATGACGTCGATGAGGGAAGCCACGCGGGCGTTGAGGGACTGGAGGTCCGTTTCCCAGAACGGCCGGTGAGGGGGTTCATCTGACACCAGAAGCAGACTGAGCACCCGGATGCCGCAGATGTTGGCGGTCTCGTAGACGTGGCTGGTCTCCATGTCGACGACGTCAGCTTGTTCGGCTAGAGACGCGGTGGACGCCCAAGACTCCGTCAGCGACCCGATGGTAGCCCCTGTTACGATGTCGAGACTGGGCGGCGACTCGAGCGAGCAGTCATAGGCTTGGCCGTCGCTCCATACACGACCGACGCTAATCCACTTTCCGACCGCAGCCGGTGGGCGTAGCCCACCGGCAAGTCCGAGAAAGATGACCTGGCTTCCGGTAGGCAAGTTGAAGATCGCGTCCGTAATTGCGCGACCCTGTGGTCCCTGCACGATCGGAACGTCGCGAACCAGCCCGGACGGCCAGAGGCCGGAGCCACGATCAGGTCCTGATAGGGCTGATAAGACGCTGCCGAGAGGGGTCAGTATCAGCCGATTCACGTTCTCGTCGAGGCCCAGGAACTTGGACCTGAAGGTAGCCGCGCCGGAAGGCGGAAGGCTGGGCCTGACGGCGCTCAGACCGGACGCATGCAGCGTCGGCATCATCGTGACACCGTTCCGGGAGCGGTCCCGGGTCTGCGAAGCCGCTTGCGGAGGCTGGATTCGGCGAGCACCGGGATGGGACAGCCCTGCTGCCCCGTGTACGCGCCGACTACCGGCTGCAGCTTGTCGAGGCAAGAGAGCAGTGACTCCTGGCGCAGATTCCCGAGCGAGAACGCAGGATCGAGCTTGTACATCCAGGAGCACGGGCTCACGTCGCCGTTCGGCGAGATGTGCAGCAGTTGCTGCCCAGCGATGCAGTGCCTGGGATTGTCAGTGCCGTCCAGCCCATGCTGGATCTCCAGCGTCCCCGAGTACTCCTGACCTGCAGCCCTGATGGCATTCTGAATCGTATCGGTCATCGACGACATGGAAACAAGGTCCGCCGATCCACGCGCCGACCCCGCAGGGATGATCGTATGCAGCGCTACGGTTTTTACTCCAGCGTGTACGGCGAACTCGCAAAATCTCGGGATGGATTGGTAGTTTGTGGGAGTAATCATGTGGCTCAGCCGGACGGCGAGGCCCGCTTCCACGCAACGACGAATCCCCAATTCGGCTTTAGCGAATGCGCCCAGGCCCCGAATGGAGTCATGGGTGTCCGCGTCGTAGCCGTCGACGCTGATGGTGATGGACCGGACCATCGCGGCCTTGAACGCCGCGACATGGTTGTCGCTGATGAAGGTCCCGTTGGTGGCGACGTAAACGGCGAGGTCCTTCATCGCGCCGGCTGCAAGTAGCAGCTCGATGAAGTCCCTACGAGCCAGAGGCTCTCCCCCAGTGATGTAGAGCTCTCGGACATCGGCGGCGTGGAGTTCACTCAGCGCGGCGAGGGCTGCTCCCGTAGAGAGGTCGTCCTTGCGGCTGACCGCAGGACTGGAACCGGTGCAGCAGTGCTTGCAAGCGAGGTTGCAGAACCTTGTCAGCTCCCACAGGACGAGACGGCCCTTCTGAGGCGGGCGGAACCTGCAGGATTCGTTGACGATCGAGCTCATACGTCTGCTACTCCTAAATGGAGGAAACCGAGTCCGAGCCCACGGTTCATGGTCCGCGGGAGCAGGGGGTGGATGCAGGAACTGTTGGAGACGCGAGCTCCACGCAACCCGGCGGCCCGCAACACACGGCGCAAGGTGCGGGCGGAGTAGTACCGTTCGGTTCCTTTCCCCCCTCGCCCCCAGATTCCGAGGAGGTAGGGATTGAAAAAGTTCGGCACGCCCACGACGACGCGGCGCTCCGCATGCTGAGCCATCGCGGCGACGACCTCGCTCGCGGAATCGATCGGGATCTCCTCGATGACCCCGCAGTTGTGGACGAGTTCGCAGCAAAAAGTACGGTCCAACTCTAGGAAGTCAGCACGGACGTATGACACAGTCCCGACGAAGGTGAACTCCCGACGAAGGCGTTGCTCGAGGACCTTGGCATAGTCGAGAGCGGCGGCACTCCGGTCGACAATCGTCGCGTCGGCACCCTGAGCGGCGAGCAGGATCGACAGGACTGCCGTTCCGCACCCCATCTCGAGCGCACTGGACGGGGTCCCGGACAGTCGCGTGAAGTCTTCAAGTAGCAGCTCGTAGTAGCTACGTGACGATGGCGAGTCCCAGTCAGTCTTCCCCGTCTCATCGAAGACCCTCATCTTGTCGGCGAAGAGGTTGTTCCAAAACACGCCCTCGTCGGGGTGCTTCTTGAGTAGACGATCGAAGGTCTGCGTGACAGCCGCCTCCGTAACACGTTCGAGGTTCTCCAGCAATCGTTTTCTGATGGTCATCAAAATTTCCGCAGTGTTGCTACGAGGCCCTCGACTGCGGCAGCGTCAATCGAACGCGAGGAGAATGTCAGCCGGATGCCACCGGCGCCGCCAGGGGTGTTCCTCCGAATCCTGGACGCTCCCATAAGATGACTCCGATAGCCATGGTCTTCAAGATGATGAAACAACCTTCCCGGATCGGGCGTAGTGAGCAAGACCATGTTGGTATTCGACTCATAAACCTCCACATCGACGAAAGGCTGCTGTCGGGCTGAAGCGATGAACAGCGCGGTTAACCTTCCGCTGACGACCAGACTTCCATGATCGAATCCATTGTCCGCCGGTCCCGTGAAGTTCGCCATCCAATGAGGCAACATCGGGTTGTAGGAAACCGATACCGGTTCGTCGAAGTTCGCGTAGCCGATTTCTGCGCGACGCGGGAAGATGGATTCGATGATCGGCGCACTTACGCCCGTGTGCAATGTGACGGCCATGCCGGAGAATCCATGCAGCCACTTGTTGTGATCGAAGACGTATACGAAGTCCTCAACGTCGAGCTTTTGCTCGAAAGCCGCCCGAACATCCGCTATATCTCTGACCGTGCAGTGGTTCCCAACACCGTGCGCTCCGTCGACAACTATTGTGAACCTTGCCCGAGCCAGGGATGGATCGCCGGCCAGCGTGTCCACCACATCGCTCACAATGTCTCGACCGGATATATAGTCGACATGACTCACCAGGAGGAACATTTGCGGTGCGATAGGCCCATTTGGGGTAACGGTCCGCGTAAACGGACACACCCATGCCGCCAGCCTGTTGCCAGATCGATGCAACAGGCTGAGCACAGCGGGAAACTCACACGTCGTCGACACGAAGGACTTCGGAAGGGTCGGCAACATCGCACCGATTGAACTCGTGATGGTGAATCCGAAAAGCGTCTCCATGTCACCGCCGGCTTCGTCGACAAGTCTCTCAGCGTATTGCTGTTGCAACTCTTCGGCTCTGCTGACATATTCCAGCGACCCGGCTTCCTGCTGGCGCCATAGTTCGTACATGGTACCGCTATCGGTAAGCCTGGTCGCAAAGATGACATCAAAGAAGTGCATGGTTCCCTCCCGCATGTCGGGCGACCGCCGCACCGAGAGGTGAAGCCGCAATAAGTGGCGCATGGCGCTTGGCAAAGTCGTCGAGTCTGGAAAACATACCGCTGTTCGCCGTATGCCGATCCGGGATTGAATGCCATGCGACAGCGTCATGGGGACGTGACTTACTCATCTTGAAGCGAGGATCGCGCGCCGCGACCAACGGCGCCAGGATATACGTAAAGGTGGGGAGGCATACGACGAGATTCAGATCGGCCCATCGCTTGAAGATCTCATCACGATACAACCGATAGATAAATTCTACATGCTTAACTTCATCGTATCCGTATATTGCACAAACACTTGAGCCGGATTTGCGGCTCAGAAATGCAGGAGTAAGCACCATCGGACAAATGCTCAGCAGGTCGGATTGTCTGATATCGCCATATACTTCCTCTACAATTTCATGGCGCTTGCGCAGAAGCCAGCCAAACAGACAACACGAAGCATAAATTAATTCGGCGTCGTGCAGCCTGGAATGAACTTTTATGCCAGACTGTCGCAGCATTCTCTCGATCGCGACCGCGTTTCGGTGAGCATCTTTCGCTGGCACTTCTCGGCTCAGTCCACTTTCGATCTCGTTGATAGACACAGTGAACCGCCCACCACGACTTTCCGCAACGCTTCCCGCAGCGGCGAAACAGTATAGGTGGCCCAAGTGCAGCGGACCGGTTACGTCAGTTCCCGCGAAGTAGACTGA
This sequence comes from Micromonospora sp. Llam0, assembly GCF_003751085.1. Lineage (NCBI taxonomy): Bacteria > Bacillati > Actinomycetota > Actinomycetes > Micromonosporales > Micromonosporaceae > Micromonospora > Micromonospora sp. Llam0. The sequence continues at coordinate 2,200,578 of NZ_RJJY01000002.1, forward strand.
ACACGCTCCTGCGACCGCAAGATCATCGCGACCGCCGACGAACACCTTCTGAATCGGATCAGAGTCGAGCGGCAATGTCGGTAGGTATTCGAAGGCACCGGGATCAATTCGGTTCACCCATGGGTCGACCTCAATCACCAAGACTCCCCCTTATGTTAAATCGCCTCCTCAGCCCTCGCCGGGTCGAGCAAATCCTGGGGGGCCTTGAGTGGACCTACGGTCTGACACATTTGCTGATTGATTTGCTGCTCGTCAATCGGTTCAGCTACCAGGTACGACGTGAAACCGGGCTACATTGACGATAACTCTCGCCGAGGCAAGGACTCGCGTCAAGGCCAATCACCCTGTGTAGTCACGGCCGGTGACGGTGATATGGACTGTCAAGCTGATTGCTCTGGTGGAGAACGGTGGAGACATCGTCCTTTGTGGTCCGCGCCGCTGCACGTACCAACCTGTACGCCAACACCGCGCGGTGGCTCCCGCATTCCCTGGTTGGCTAGCAAATGGCGGCTGCCGTACTAGGCAGCGGGACAGCCAGCAGATAGCGTCGTCGAGAGCTATGGTCATGGGCGTCATCCCTGGCTCGCTGCCTCGGTCGCGGTCTCAGGGCCATTGCGTTCTCGGTTGGCGTGGCCTTGACCAGGTGTTGGCGGCACGAGTGGCCACCTTGGGCCGGTAGGCACGGCACCTGCAGTGTCGAATCCCTTCCAGGTGACGGCCTTCTGCTCCGGTCCCGGCTCCGGACGTCCGCTCTGTGAGCCGCCCGTGGCGGCGAAACGGCAGGTCAACCGCCGTCGGCCAAGAACGCAGTGGCCCTGGTCGCGGTCTTCCGCCTGTCGGATCAGGGGTTAAGGTCGCTGGGTTGGTTGCGTGCGCCTGCACGAGGATGGTGGACAGTTGTCGCGCACCTGGTGCCGCATGCATCAACCCACTCGTGGGGAGGCTGCCGCAGTTCCCATCTGGGCCGCAGGACTGCGGGCGGGCTGCTGTCGCCGGGTCATCGTCGTCGATCACTGTTCAACCCGTCCGAGTATCGGGAGAGACTCCTCTGCCGCCGCGAGCACACCGATCTCGTAAGTCGTGCGCCAGCGGGTACACCCGGACGATGACCGCGGCGGGCAGGCCGGGCGACGGGTTCGCATCGACTCTCGCACGACGGCGTACCCGCCGAAATGTTGATCAGCGACTGTGGCTCCAGGTGTTGCATCTGTGTCTGTCGCGCGGTTCGTCAGCGTTCGTTGAGTGCGGTCTTCGGTTCCGCTCGCGGTGGCGACGCGGGCGGAATCCGGCGCGTGAGGACGCTGGACAGGGTTTCCATCAGCGCGTCGCACCGCACCAGAACCAGAAACCTCGGGGTGGTCCAGTGGCGGGAGTACGTAGATGGACACCGCCTCGGGTAGCCCTTCCGGTAGCCCGGTGACCTGGCGGACCAGTCCGAAGCCACCGAGCACCGCGAAGAGTGCGTTCTGCGGCAGATGAATCGGGTAGCCGACCGCCCGCTGCGGACCTGTTGCCCTGAGCGCGCTGCTCATGTCGAGTCACCCGAGCGGCTGACGTCGGACGGGGCGACCTGCTCGGCCGGCGCGACACCAGGCGTGGGGCGACCCCGACGATCAGGGGAGGGTATGGGTGCTCGGCGGCGCAGCGGCCACCCGTGAAGAGTGCGCACAATCGCTCCCTGGTGAGGAGGTGGGTGCGGCGGTCGACGCACGGGGGACATCGCGCCGCCGCACCCACGTCTGCGGATGGGAGCGCGACTGCCTGAGCTGGTGCTGACCATGTTTGGGCCGGCTCGCTCCCTTGCTCATAGCGTGCCGGTTCTCTACGGTCTGTGACACGCGCATGGTTTTCACGTGTTCACGATTGGTCGCAGAATGCATACACCAGAGAGCTTCGGTGCCACTATCAGAGCATTCAGGGTGGAAGCCGGGCTCACAGTCCGCAGCCTCGCCGCCCGGGTCCATCTGTCCCCCGCCGCTCTGTGCAACATCGAGGCCGGTCGGCGGCAAGGAAGACCCCAGCTGGCGAGATCCTGTGACGAGATATTCGGCACCACTCCTGTGCTGGCGACCATGCTGGCCCTAGGCGAAGGAGTGGATGACCAGATGAGACGACGAACACTGCTGACGGCCACGGGAGTGGCGCTGACGTTCGGCGGCATCGCCACGCTGACCACGCTGGTCGAGCAAGGCATGCTCGACGCCATCGCCGCCGACCCCGACTGGGATCAGGTGATCGGCGACTACAACCGCCGGTTGGTCACCTCACCTGACAGCCAGTTCGGTGCAGCCCTGGTCGGACACCTGACTGCAGCCAACCTACTGCTCGCCCAAGCTGGAGGGCACCCGAAGCCTGAGCTGTTGAGCGCGCTGGCCCGCCTAACTCAGCTGGTGGGTCTGTGGAAGGGAAACAAGGGCAATGTGGTCGGGGCGTGGGATTCATACCGGCAGGCCAGCTTCTTCGCCGGGCTCGCCAACGACAGGGCAGTTCAGGCGTGGGTCGGCGCCCGAACCGCGTCCCGTGCCCCTTACGAGGGGCTTACCTACCGGGAGACCGTGGAGCGGGCCGAGCGGGCCCTGGACCTGGCGCCGGCGGTGTCCCCTGCGCGCGTCGAAGCGCATAGCGCATTGGTTCACGTGGCGGCGCTGACAGGTAACCTCGCCGCCGGCCGGCAGCAGGTGGCCGCGATGGAGCGGTCCGCAGAGGTTTTGCCGACCAGCGGCGACGTCGACGGGCCGCTGGCGCGCACTGCGTCGTTCCGGATCTACCTGGAATCCCGTTGCGGATCTCCCGAGGCGGCGGACACAGCGTGGGACCAGCGGGCGCTACTGCGGGGGGTGCCGGTATGGGACGCAGATGCCTGCGTGTACTACGGCATGAGCCTGGTGCGACGCGGCGATGTTGCTGCCGGAATCGGCCTGGCGCTCGATGCCGCCCGCCTGATGGCGGCCCGAGTGCAGGTTATCGGGATGGGTGTGCGTGACCTGATTGGCATGGTGCCCGCCGGGCACCGGTCCGACGCGCTCGACGAGCTGCGCACCTACGCCTCGCGTGAACGCGGGCCGTGGGAGATACTGGTCAGGTGAAGGCAAGGATTGATGGCGAGCCGCAGCGGGAAGCCGCTGCCGCAGCCTACGCGCGGGTGCAGGCAGATCTCGATCCGGATCGAGAGGTCCGGCGTGGCCATCGCAGCAGCTCTGCCGATCAACAACCGGAACCCGAGCCCGATCCGGAGCAGGTCGGATTCTGAAATGCTGAAGGCCGGGCCTCGTTGGGAAAACGGGGTCCACGCACTCACTCGGAGTTTCGTTGTCATCCAACAACTCTGAGTAGTCGACGAATCGGGCGGGTGGTCCGGCCCATCCAACATTTCGTTCAGGCGCTCGGTTCGTCACTGGTTGTCCCCGCCTGTCTGCTGACAGGGCCGCAAACAGGCTTGATAGCGGAAGTTGACACACTTCATGCTTGCGGTGGGAGGGACCGCCTCGCCGTCAGGTAGTAGGAGAGCGGGAACGGTGAAGCCGACGGGCATATGCCTTGCCTGCGAGAGCGTACAGATCGAACCACTCGAGCCAGATCGGGCTGGTCAAATCGGCCGGGCAGTGGATCATTTCGATGTCCTCCCGCGTGTCCCGGGATCACGGTGACGCCGAGCGGCGGACCGCCGACGCCGAGATGCCACCCTTCAGGCCCTGCCACTTGTCGGGGTACAAGCTGGTTTACATAGGCGCGTACGGCCAGGTGTGCAGAGCTTGTCGTACTTGCCGCAAGGACGAATGATCGACAAAGTTGGGTACCCCTCAGTCGAGGTGCCTCCAGACCTTGCAAAGGCAGCCGGATCGGCGTGCTTCTGGCAGTGGGCCGTGAGCATGGAGGAGCTTGGGTGCGCAGCCGCAGCCAGGCGCTGTCATCGGTAGCAAGCCGACCCGCACCGCAGCCGCGTAGCGGCGAGGAGGGGAAGCGGCGCGGTAGGAATCCTGAAGTCGCAGCACCTCGCGCGGGCCAGCGCCTGGTACGGCGCGGATCTTGTCGTCACGTTGTGTACTTCAAGCCGTACACCGACACCACTCGGAGCTGTATTCCACATTGGTCCACCCGGTAGGCCCCGGTCGTTGCCTTCTCAACCAGTCCAGGGTTGGGCGGCTTCCGTCGAGCTCTCGCCGGCTGGGCAGGCAGGTCTGCAGAGAGAGGCCGCTCACCTGGCATCACGCATACACGCGGCCGGAACGCTGTTGCGTCAAAGTCGTCATCCACGGCAACGCTTCCAGGCGGCTCGACGCTATACACCGCCAAGCCGTTGCGGCACTGCGTCTGCTCCGCGCAGGCTGAGCCCATACCATTCTCGTCCTTTGTACTTGCTCGCAAGCAAATCGTGAACATGGGAAAACACACACCCGCGTCGCGGACCACCGAGTGCCGGCAAGCTATCGACGATGGAACGCACCTCTTGTCAAGACCAACTCGTCAGGCAGAGGTAAACCTGAGCCGCATAAGGGCTTGGCCTGAGTGCGTCGCGATCACACATCCGCAGCGCCCAAAGCTTGGCCAGGGGGACCTCATGCGCCTGTCGCGTCGAAGGACTGATTAATGTTGATGAAAGTACTCACGCCGACCGTAACCGCCATCCCATGGGTACACCTTCCGCCGTGGTCGGCTCATCGTGACTGACTATCGCACTGGCGCGCGTCGGCGGTCGGCGTTGTCGTTGCCGGGCGGTCGTCGTCTGCTGGCGGATGAATTCTTCCTGATGGCGCACCACGACGTGTCAGGCCGACTACGGCTGGCGCCGCGGATCGCGGGACTCGGGGTAGCCGCCGCCCTAGTGATCGACCTGGCCGTGACGGGTGCGCTGGTGGTGACTCCGACGGGCCAGTTGGTTCGCACGTCGGTGTCCGTGCCTGCGGATGTATGGGAGTGGCGGGTGCTGGGCTGGGTGGCGGCGGAGCCGGGCCAGCCGGTCGCCACCTGGATCGATTTTCTGGCCGATCAGTCGGTTGAGGCGGTGGGTGAGCGGCTGGCGGCTGCTGGAGTAGTTCGTCGGGTGCGTGTTCGGCGCCTGCTGAAGACCCCGAGGATCGCGTGGGAGCCGGCGGACATGAACGTGGCGGCATGGCCGTGGGCCAGGTTGTCAACCCGCATCCGCCGTAGTGAGCGACTTGAAGCGTTCGACAGCTGCCTGGCCCGTCTGAGCCTGGCTACGGGCATCGAGGGCCGTTTCCTGGATGGCGAGTCTGCGCAGGCGCGGCAGCGTCTTGAACAGCTCTTGAGTCCGGTGTCGCTGCAGCTGGATGGCCTGCTGCGGCAGTTGTCGGCGGCGGTGGGCCGGGCCGTGTTGGGCGGCCGGACCTGACCACCGCCACCGCTGTTCGGGCGTCTGCCTGGCGTCGCTGACTCGTCCCTGAACCCCTTTTCTGGTCTCGTCTTTCCTCAGGAGTGTGTTGTGTCTGTTTCGCATGGTGTGCCGCGTCCGCGTCGGGGTGGTGTCGCCGCAGCCCTGGCCCGGTCCCGGCTCGGGGTGCCACAGGTCGTGTTCTTTGTCCTGGCCGCTGCGGCGCCGATGACGGTGGTCGCCAGCGCGGTGCCGACCGCGTACGCGGTGACCGGCCTGTCCGGGGTGCCGGTCGCCTACGCGGCGACCGCCGCGGTGATGCTGCTGTTCGCGGTCGGCTACGTCGCGATGTCGCGGCATGTGGTCAATGCCGGGTCGATGTACTCCTACGTCGCACACGCCCTCGGCCCAGCGTCCGGGGTGGCGGCGGCGTTCGTGGCGGTCGTCGCCTACAACCTGATGCAGATCGGCCTGTACGGGGCGTTCGGTGTCGTCGCGGCCGCCGCCGCATCGGCGGTGGCCGGTGTCAGCGTGCCGTGGTGGGTGTGGGCTTTCGCCGGTTGGGCGCTGGTCGCCGGTCTCGGGCTGGCTCGGGTCGACCTCAACGGCCGGGTCCTGGGTGTGCTGCTGGTGGCGGAGATCGCCGTGGTCGTGGTCTTCGACACCATCATGGTCACCGCTGACCCTGCTGGCGGGGTGTTGTCGCTGCACGGGTTGGAGCCGGCACACCTGGCCGCGCCGGGAATGGCGGCGATCCTCGTCGGTGGGATCGCCGGCTACGTCGGCGTCGAGGCCACCACCGTCCTCGCGGAGGAGACCCGCGACCCCCAGCGCACGGTGGCCTACGCCACCTACACCGCGATCGCCGTCACCGCCGTCCTATATGCGGGGTCGGCGTGGGCGATGCAGACCGCCGCCGGCCCCGACCACATCGTTGGTGCCGCCGCCCGCCACGGGCCGGAGTTGATGTTCGTCCTGATCGACGGCCACCTCCCACGCCTCGTGGTGGACCTGGGCCGGCTGCTGCTGCTGACGAGCCTGTTCGCCGCCCTGCTCGCCTTCCACAACATGGTCGCACGCTACCTGTTCGCGTTGGGCCGCGAACAGGTCCTGCCCGCAGCCCTGGGACGCACCAACGGGCGGACCGGCGCGCCGAAACTCGGCTCCCTCACCCAGACCGCCGCCGCCGGCACCGTCATTACCATCTATGCGGCCGCCGGGCTTGATCCGATCACGCATTTGTTCTTCTGGTTGACTGTCACCGGCGGCCTGGGCGTGTTGATCCTGATGACCGCGACCAGCCTCGCCGTCATCGCCTACTTCCGCCACGACCGGCGGGGCGAGAGCCGCTGGTCCGTCACCGTGGCACCCGCCGGAGCACTAGCCGTGCTGACCGTCGTCCTCGCCGGCACCCTCATCGGATTCGGCGATCTCCTCAACGTCCCAGCCGGCTCCCCAGCCCGGTGGCTACTACCCGGCCTGTACGGCGTCGCCATCACCGCCGGCCTCGGCTGGGCAGCCGTGCTGCACCGTACGCGGCCCTCCGCCTACGACAGCGTCGGCGCGGGTGCCGACGCCGTCACCCGCCCCACCACCCACACGTCCGCCCCTATCCGCCAGGAGACTCGCCGGTGACAACCGCCTCCACCACCCTGATCCGTGTCGCCGACCGCCACGACATCGCCCCACTGGCAGCGGCGCTGGTCGACGCTTTCGTCGACACCCCCGACGCCGTCTGGCTCATCCCCGACCCGGCCGAACGCCGACAGGTCTACCAGCAGCTCTGTCCCGCGATTCTCACTCAGGCCATCGTGGCGGGCACCGTCTACACCACCGACGACCACGCCGGCGCCGCACTGTGGCTGCCCCACACCATCGCCCACGCCCCAGACCCCCACCACGCCGCCACGGTCGACCGCGCCACCGGCCCACACGCCCCACGGTTCGCCCGCCTCGCCGCGCTGCTGCACCACGACGCCCCACGCCGCCCGCACACCTACCTCGCCTACCTCGGTGTCGCCCCTACCCGGCAGCGTCAGGGTGTCGGTACCGCGCTGCTCGCCCACCGGCACGCCACCTGCGACACCGCCGGCACGCCGGTGCACCTCGTCGCCACCACCGCAGACGCTCGCCGCCTCTACCAGCGGCTCGGCTACCACGACACCACCCCCGCCCCGCTGCACCTACCCGACGGCGGCCCACCCCTGTGGCCCATGTGGCGCCAACCCCACGCCCACGTCAGCCCTCGCCGGGAGCCGTGATGGCCACCCTGCTCGCCACCGCCACGGCCACACGCCCCACCGTCGACGCCAGCCGGCCGGCTCTCGCCCGGCTCGTCAACTACTGGCTCGGCGGCAAGGACCACTTCGCCGCCGACCGTCACCTCGCCGACCAGATCACCCGCATCCATCCCGGCATCCCGCACGGCTACCGGGCAGCCCGACAGGCCGCTATCCGTACAGTCGCCCACCTAGCCACCGATGGGATACGCCAGTTCGTCGACCTCGGCCCAGGCTTGCCCACCCCGGACCACACCGACACCCACTGCGTCGCCCAAAACATCGCCCCGACGAGCGCGGTGGTCTACGTCGACCATGACCCGCTCGTCCTTGCACACTGCCGCGCCCTGCATGTCAGCGACCTCGCCGGAGCCGTCACCGTGGTCGACGCCGACGCCACCCAGCCCGCACACCTCACAACGGCCATTACTGACCAACTCGACCCCACCGCACCGGTCGCGGTCCTGGCCACCAGCCTCGCCCACCACCTCGACGACCAACACCTCCGCGACCTGTTCACCCGCCTGACACGACACCTACCGGACGGAAGCCGGATCGTCGTCACCACCCATACCACTCGCCGAGGCGACCAGCGGCTCCGCACCGTTCAGCAACGACTCACCCAGGCCGGCATCCCGTACCACAGACGCCCTCCCGCCCAGATCGCCCAACTCCTGCACAGCTGCGGCCTGACCCTGCCCGCGCCTGCCGGGCCACCACCGGGACAGTCTCCACGCCCAGGCGACGATGCAGCCGATGACAACCGCGATGTGTGGGCCGATGCCCATGTCGGCCGCATCGACACCGGCCACCACCGGCGACAGACGGACGTCCTCCAGACCACGACCGCACGAGGGGAAGCCGTTGATGTGCCGCGATGAAGGGTGTGGGCGGCGTAGCTAGCTCACATGCTCGCTGCGGACCCGGCATGGACGGCTTCGCCAGCATCGCACCGTCCAGCTGACGCACTCGCTGCACGGCAGCCCGCGACCCCGGGCGCAGGGCGCCGTGGCACCGCGAGAAGGTTAAGGACCTCGGCGGCCCCGCCCATCCCCGTAAACACCACCAGCCCTACAACGCCAGCACCCGGGAACCAGCCATGAGCCACCACGACAACAGCGACAACCCGCGCCCGGATCCGTGCCGGCAGGACCGCGACCATGGCATCCTCTCGCAGCCTGCCGATATGCTTCACCCGGGCGGCGCGGCACCGTCTCCATGTCGATCTCCCGCAAGAGTCGACCGTGCCGCCCCACCCCGTCCGGGCACACTGACGTCCACGACCAGACAGCCCTGGCCACTACCCACCGCCCCCGCTCAAGCCGGTCCCGCGGTCGTACCTCACGCGCCCAGACAACCGACATTGACAACGGAATCTCCCCGTAGGCGACCTGCAGTTGTCCACCTCCGGCGGTACCTGCTCTGGGCGGTGTGGAATGGCTCAGTCTGTTCGGCCCTGAGCCATTGCCCCGATTGATTGAACCGGCACGGACCTGGAGGATTCACTGATGACCATCAACCCATCTGACGGCGGGGCCGGCCGGCACAGCGATGATGAAGATCAGGCCGATGCGCTCGCGGCGGTCCAGTCCATGCTGGGCGGCTTCCAGGTCGAGATCCGCACCGCCGGAGAACTGGCGGCGCTGATGGGAAGGTTGCCGGCGGACACTCCGATCAGCGTGGCCGGCCACGCTCGCGTCGACCGTGACCTGGCCCTCGACGAGGTCGAGGACCGCACGGCCGCCGTGGCGACGACCATTCCCATGCTCATGCCCCGCAACGGCGACCCTGCTGCGCGGATCCAGGAATGCACGCCCGGGCCGCGGACGACAGCCGGTGTTCAGCTCGGCGCGGTCGTGGTGGCCGAGGACGCGGAGGTGGCGCCGGAGCGGACCAAAGCTTTCTGCCCTTACTGGCAGGCCGTGGAAGCCAAGCATGACGACGACGCCGCGGGCCTGTTCGACGCGCACAACGAGATGCTCACGTTCGTCGCCGAGACGTTGGAGGGCGACGTCGAGGCCATCCTGCACGAATGGGTCCCCGACGACGACCTGCGTGAGCAGATGCGGATCGAGGGGCAGCGGCTCCGCCACACCGTCGACCGCCTGACGGCACTCGGCGCCAAGGTCAACACGCCGCGGCCAGGGTGACCCGGCGGCGTTCGTCGATCGCCTCGGCCGCACCGCCAGGGCCGTCACCCCGGCGAGAGTACGCAGCACCGTCGCCGGGCTGGGCAAGCACCTCGCTGTCGGGCGAGCCGGTCGGTGGCCCGGACGAGTACGTCGGCGTAGTCAGATGGGTCCCTTTGTTGGTGGTCGATGGACTGACCGGCCGGTTCTCCCCGCCGCAGCCTGGACCCTGCGCGAAATACTGGCGACGATCGATCTCGCCCTGGCCGGGCAAGCTGGGGGCTTGGCTCAGCCAGGCCCTGGCCATCTCTGCCGGCGTGATCATGCCAGGGCGAGGGTTCACCGAGGGGCCGCACTCCAGGCGATGACGTCGACACTGGGACTTCGGACTACTTAAGGTCAAACTGGCGCAAGGTAGGCGGCTTGATGTGCATGGAATGTGTACGGTGTGCGGCGTGAGGTTCGTCGATGGTTCGCCCGCGCCGTTGGTCGTGTGTCCGGACTGCGATGGTGTGAAGTTCGTGCTTCGTGCGTGCCAGTGCCGCTACTCCGGCGACTTCTTGGTAGCGACTGGGCCGGAGTCACTGTTGCCGGATCGTAGCCCTTATGCGGATTGCGCGCTTTGTGATGGCACGGGAACGGTCGGCCACGCCTGTGGTTACTGCGACCAGGCCGGCGAAATACGCGCTCAGCTTGTCCTGACGGTGGTGAATCTGGATGTGGGGACGATCGCCTCGATCAGCGTGGTTCCTGGGGTTCTCGATCCGGTTCGGCTGCGTTCCGGTCGTTACGGCGTAGATCTGATGCCGGTGGTGCGTGAGCTTGCTGCGGGTCTTGGTGTGGTGAGCGTTGAGGATTCGGTCGGCGCGGAGGACCCGTTCGACGCGCGCGCGTCGATGTACGTGGTGATGCCGGAGCGGTGGAGGCCGGGACTGCCGCAGCCGGAGAGATTGGTGTTGGAGGCTTCGGGCATTGCTGATGCCGCCCGCCATTTCGGTTGGCGGGTGTTCCTCGGCCGAGCGACCGTCGAGGTGTCGGCCGGTGTGGATGAGAAGTTGGGCTGGCTGTGTGGGCTGGCTGATCGATTGTGTGTGGATCTGGTAGTCGATATGCGGTGTCCCGAGGATGTACGCAGCAGGTGGCCGTCGAAGCCGCGCTTCGACGTGCGATTCGAGATCCCGGGAACCGCTGTTCCGGCCGAGGGCGGCTGCCACGTTGGCCTTGGCGCGGCGGTCGAAGCGTTTTCGGTCCGTGATGCTGCGGCGCAGGTCGCGGGCCGGTGGGTGAACGTACCGTCCCATTGGGTTGCTTCTCAGCCGGTGGGGGATCGCCCGGTCGTGACCGTCTCGGCTGTCTCCGAGTCTCTCGGCCGAGTCGCCGGTGGTGGGTTGGGTGCGATCGCGACGTGGCGTGACGGTCGGTGGCACCACAGCGCGCTGATACACGCGGGCGAGGACGAGGCGCTGATTGCTCAGGCCACTGGTCAGGTCTCGACGAGGCGGAAGGCTGTTTACCTGCGGGAACGGGAACCGCTGGCACCGTCGTTTCGTCTGCTTGAGATTCCGGAGGATGCGTGCCCCGACTGCGTGGGCGGAACGGCGTGGCGTCGGTGCCCGTGCGTCCATGCGGTTGGTCCGGACGACGAGTGCGGAGCGTGCGGCGGGGCGGGGGTGTACGCGGACAGTGTGTGCAGTACCTGCCGAGGTAGCGAGGTCGTCCGGGCCGGCGCGGTGGTGACGCTACTAGATGTCAGTGGTCGGGTCTTGCATGTCAACTGGCGTCAGGATGATGACCGATCCACCGATGTAGTTGGTGAGCAGCCGAACGGCGCGCCGGTGGTGCGGTTGGCGGAGCACTACCGGGTTGATTGTTGGGCGGCCCATTTCGGCGGGTCCGGCGATCAGTTGGTCGATCTCGGCCTCGATGCGCCCCTGGGTGTGGAGGCGCGCTGGGGCGTGCTGACCGCGGCCTCCGCCGATGATGCGGTGCGTGAGTATCTGATCCGGGTGAGTGCTGGCCGGCCAGCTGCTCGGGTGTTCGTCTGGGTAGACCGGGGCACGTCTACGGCGCTGGGCGCGTTGATGCGGGTTGTCTTCGGCCTCGGCCTGGCTGTGGAACTGGTTGCCCGCAGCTACCGGCACAACGCCGGAGACCCGGTGTTGGCGCAGGGAGAGACGTGGGGTGTCACCGCTACCTCGCCAGTGCGCGGCGCGGCTGTGGCGTTCGCGGCGGCCAGCCCGTCGATGGCTTTAGCGGTGGCCGGGTTCGCGGACAGCCTCGGCACGCAGCTCCACGGTCTGGTTCCAGCAGACCCCACCCGACCGATCGCCGTGCCTCAACAGCCGCATCCAGTGGAGGTTGGTGGTGACGACTACGAGTACCTCATGCGGCGCCTGGCGGAGTATCACGAAGGCGCGGCCGTCATGGCACGGCTGTTCCCGGGCGGGTGCCAGGTGCACGTCGAAGCTCGGGACGCGACGCGCCTGGCCGCGACCGCCGCGACGCTGCGAGACGCCGTCGTGGCCCTGCTCGGTCCGAACGCGCTTGACAGATAGCCCGAATTTGGTGGGGTGCACGGCTACTTGTCTTTCAAACGGGGCTCGCTAGTGGAGATTCATGGCCGGTCTTCTCGAACGGGCCCGAGAATCGGACGCGGAAACAGCAGACCGTCGCACCGGCCGCCTGGCGATTCGAGAGGAAATGACAATGGACGCAGCATCCGCCGATGACGGCCGATATTCCGATCTGGTGCGGCCGCCTTCCGGCCGCACGGAACGGATGATCCTGGAGCTGCGCGGCCAGCAGGCGCTTGTCGAGGAGGCGGTGGGTCGGCTGGCTGCGGTGACCCGGGGCAGTACCCACGCCTTGGTGACGGAGGCCAACGTCCGGCTTGAGCACGCCGGCATGCACCTCGCCCATGCCATCACCGCCTCCGCTGGAGGCGTGGGCCGACCACTGAAGTCGCTGATCGCGGTCGGCGTGGTCGGGATCGTCACGTGGCCCGTGGCCGCCATCTGCATGAATCTGCTGGGATGGGCGCAGGGCTGGGCCGTGCTCGCCGCGGTGCTGAGCTTCACCATGATCACGTATCCACTGACCAGACTGTTCACGATGCTGGACCGACTCGCGGCCAACCGGAGGGTCCGGATCCTGACCAGCGGCGCGCCTTCGAGCGTTGCGCCGCCCGACGACGCGACCGGCACCAGGGGCACGGATGGCACAGGTGCCACCTTGGCCGGCGTCAAACGCCAACTGGACGCCGTGCTCGACATCGTCGAGGACGCCCGCGCCGCGCTCAGGCGAACCACCGACGGGTACCTCAAGGCCCACCGGTACAGCGCAGCCCGTAACTCTGATGGCGGCCTCGCCTGGCTGCGCGAGCGTGATCCGGTCCTATTTCACCTGATGGCGGCCGACGTTCTCCTGTGCCGGGTCGACGACGGGGTCGACTTGTGGGCATCAAGCATCTTCTGAAGGGAACCAGAACCGTGCCAGTCCAGCCTGTCTCCGCCACAGCGCTGCATGCTGCGGCCACCCAAGCCCAGGACGCCGTCACCAGCCTGCAGTGGGCGTACTTGGCCCGCCAGGACGGCCTTGGCGACCGCACTGACGCCGCATTCGTCGCCCGTCTGGACCGGGCAAGGGAGCATCTGAGCGCGGCTGCAGACACCGAATCGGTGAAGTGGCCATACAACCGACGTGCCATGATCAACGCTTCCATACAGACAGCGGTGCTGCTGGCCGGCCCGTTTCTCGCTGTACTGCTCATCCGGCTCACGAACCGCCCAATCGCGGTCGCCGCTGCGGTCTGCCTGGTCCTCGTAATCGCCGATATCGGCGGATGGGTCGCCAACAGAGTTATCGATGCCCGGATTAGCCGTTCGTTCCCGCAGGAACCCACCGCACCTGAGCGGAGCCGGGAACACACCTACCGGACCGTCCTCGCGACGATCGACCTACTGGACCGGACCACGGCGTCAGCGCTCGACGCCATCCCTGGCGACCACGAGAAGATCGAGCACCTCCATCAAGTGCGTGAGTGGCTGACCGAGGCCAGACGCGCGGTACCGGACAACCACCGCGGTGTTACCGCCGTATGAGCCGGTCCGCCGACACCGGCACTGGTCGCCACACCCGGCGGTCGCAAGCACGCCAGAGCCCCGGGTCGCGCAACCGGCAGATGCGCGACGAGTTACTGGTCCGCGTGCACGCTCAGGCCCGATCCCAATACGCCAGCACTCGGGCAAAATCCTCCAAGGAATGCGCCGCAGCGCGGTCGCCGCGCGAACACGGTGAGCCGTAGGCAGCGGAAAATCTACCAGGGCCGCCCCCGCCTCCAACACCGGATCCGGCTCGTTTCGCGATGTATCACGTACAGATCGGGTAGCCGTGCCGTTGAGCCGCGATGCTGGCCGTTCCGGGCAGCCAGGCGACCAGCACCGCCCTTCACTCCGGGATGAGGTTGCTTACGCCGTAGTTGTGCCACCAGGATTGGCGGTGTTTGCGGATTGCGCCGTCCATGCGTGTCAACAGCAGCACGTCGCTGTTGAGGATCAGCGCGGCGTCTTCGGCTCTGCTCGCCAGTACCCGTGCGACTGTCGCCAGCATGTTCGGGATTCCCTTTCCGATATGATCTTCCTTCGACATTCGGAAAGTCAGGTTTACGTAGGCGTCGGGTTCCCACTCCCACGTGGAGCCGTCGTTGTCGGCTTCGTAGTAGCCGTTGCGGCCGGACCTGATGATGAGCACGAACCCACGTTGGTCGTAAAGGTCCACGGTGAACAGTTCCGAAGTCTCCGTGGGGGTCGCGCGTTCGGCAGGATCGACGGCCGCGCTCTCGACGATCTGCTCGGTGGTGATGTCGCCAGCCAATGTTAGGCGATACTCAAGTGCCATCTTCTTCCTTCTCTATCAGGGGCGCGGCACGATCTGAATGGTCGTGCCGGCTGGCGATATTGCCACCATCTCCTTCAGTCCGTTGATGGGCCAGTTGTTGAACTGTTGGTGCAGTGCGTCGAGGTCGCCTCTCCAGTCCTGAAGGTTGAGGACGACCCGCTGGGTTTGTCCATCAATGACCTTTTCCTGCACTCCCGTCCATACCCCACGGACGGATCTTTCTGGCTTGGGAGAGTAGCAGTCGAACACGTGTCCTTCGATCAGGTAGTCGGGATCCTTTTCGGGCTCGCCGACATCACCCGATGCGGACCGGGCGTTTTCCACTTCTTGCTTGCTGGGATTTTGGTGTAGGCGATACCCGAAATTTGCCAAGATGGCGGCGCTATCATTTTCTCGTCTGAGTGAGCGCTTCACATCGGCGTCTTCTCGAGGTCTGATCTTGGCTTTCCGGCCGCTCGGTGATCCGCCGTTGCTGCCGGTCGGTCTCCTCAACCAGCCTGTCACATGTGGCTGATATGGCGTTCCGCCCGTCGATGCAGTTGGGGAACTGCCCGTATTCTCGGATGGCTCCTTGTTGGCAACAGTTCGTTCGGCCAAGGCGTCCTTGGCCCAGTTCGCGCTTGTCGAACCAGCTTTGGTGAGGATAGGGCCAGTCGGGGTGGGGCCGCCAGCCCTACCTAGTTTCCCGATTCGCCAAGTTGACGTGCCTCATTGACGGCGGCGCTCAGGTGCTGTCTGGCGTCTTGAGCGCGTTTCCGTTCGCCGGCGAGGACTTGCTGGATGTTGTTGAGCATGGTCAGCATGGGGCCGAGGTTGCCGCCGTCGAGGAATCTGCGGACGAGGTTCTGGATCTCGTCGACTCGGCCGAGGGCCGCGACGATGCCGTTTTGGGCGTCGTTGACGCTGTCAGTGGCTGGTGACAGGACGGAGATCACCTGTTGTGGTGACATCTCGCGGGGAGCCGCAGCCACGGAGGTGGAGGCTTGGTTGATCGTGTCGTTGATTCGGCTCAGCTGGGTGCGGACCTCTTTGATGGCCTCGCGGACCTGGTTCATGCCGGCGGCGATCGCGTTGAAGCCCACAGCCATGGCCCGATTCGCGACGTTTTCGGACTCGTGGTCGACGGCGGCGAAGAGTGTCTGCGCTCTGTCGAGTCCGGTGGCGATCGAGCGTAGTTCGTTGATGACGGTGTCGGTCTCGGTGGACGGCATTCCGGTGTGGAGTCCTCTCATCGGCCCGGCGGGGATAGCCGGGCATACCATATCGGATCGTTGTGGTGTGTACAGGTTGGCGGTTGGTGTGTCGAGGAACGCCCGTGGACGGGTGAGCCAGTGGACGCCTCATTGTCGATCCCCGCCGCGGGCAGCCACGTGTCCGGGTTCTCCAGTGTCAGGTGATCCTTCGCCCACGTTCGGCCAACCAGTACTTCCTGCGCCGCTACCCTGGCGGCGGTTGCGGTTACTCACACACCGGTTGGAGAGCCGCCGCCTCAACCCGCGCGCCGCCGCCAGCGGCCAGGTCGTCGAGCCGCAGTGTCCGTCAGGTGGCCCGGTTCGCCGGTCTGGGGGGTACCCGGCTCCGTGTGAAGGGGATCACTCGAATCGCGTGCGGTTGGTCGATGATGCGGGCACGGATGCCGCATGGCTCAGCGTCAGCGCGTCGGGTGGTGTGATGGCACGGTGACGACTATGTGGGAATATGCCGAACACCTGGCGCAGGGTGGAACGCAGGCATGGCGGGAAGCGGTGCTCCACGCTGCGGAGTTGTTGGCCCGCCGGACCAACTGGGACGAACGTTTCGGCACGTTGCCACCCCGCGAGTGCCAGTTTCGGGCCACGGCCCTGCTGGTCTACGGTATCGCGGCCGATCGGGGTGCTGCCCCTACCATGATCGACGGCAGTGAGTTTGCGGTCTGGGTAGCGTCCCGGTCGATCGTCCAAGGTCGGAACGATTTGGCTGATCTGCTGAGCGCTGCCGGGCATGACGTGCCGGAGCCTGGCCCCGTTCGCGGCAGGGACCGTGACCCTGTCATTGCCGCCTGGCATGGCCTGGTCGACGATCCTAGATGGATCCCGGCCGCCGACGTTCTCACCGATATCCGGACCAGCCCCGCCCTACCGGAGGCGTTCTCCGGGATCATCTGGGTGTTTGGGGACCGAGTGTGAACGAGGCCGGGTAGCGCGCCTCTTTGGGAGCAGACGGATCGACTGCTTTCAACCGCGACTCTCACGCTCGTGTCTCATTTGGTTACCTGCCTCGGTACGATCACGGTCACGCGGTCTGCGTCTCCAGCCGCATTTTCCATAGTGGTCGACGTGCTGTCGTGGCATCGCTCGGTCAGGGATCCCGGAGTTCTGGCGGCACCTCGTCTGGCATCGGGGGAAGGTGCGCGGTGCCGGCAAGCAGGGCGTTGAGGCGCGGAGAGAGCGTGGTGACTGGGTCGAGGTCGCGTTCCGCGACGAGCCTGTACAGGACGTCGAGGGCGTCGGTTGCCAGGCTCAGGCCGCCGAGTTCCGCGGCGATGGTCAAGGGTTCGTCGAGGACCGCGTTGACGAGGTCGGTCCAGTCTGGCTGCAGCAGCCACGAGACGTACAGATCCTCGTCGATCCGAGCGACGAGACGCGCCCGCAGTAGCGCGTCGGCCTCAGCAGGTGCTGGCGCGCACACCGGGATCGAGTAGACCGGGTTGGTGGCGGCGCGGGACAGCAGGATCTGGTGTTGCACCAGTGTCGGGTCGATGACCTGCGCGAAGGATGGCGCCCACACGATCATGTGTCCGGTGGTGGTGCCATCCGGGCGTATGGTCGGCGGTCGCTGCCACACGCCCAGGTCGGATTCCTCGCGGAAGGTGCCGGCTGTGCGGTACAGGGTGGCGCAGGCGGCGATCGGTTCGGCCGGGAATCCGAGGTGGTGCAGGGCTCCGCTGATTTGGTGACAGGCGAGCGCGCAGCTGCCGGCCGGTTTCCCGCTCATCGCCTGGTGCAGGACAGTGAGAACGGCGTACAGCGGGGTCAGTTCGGCCGGCACCTCGAACAGCCGGTTCCACATCGGGCTGTGCTGGTAGACGGGCATCAGCCCTTCGTCGTCGCGGATCGGCCTGAGATGAGGTTCTCGTGGTGGTGGGATCGGCCGCCGGATCGGGTCCCGGCGGTGCCGTCGCGAGTTTCGCTTCCGGTTCGTCACGTTGCAGCGGCTCCGCGAGACAGCGGGTGGTGGGGTGCGGTGTCGTCCGCGCGATGGGGCTTTGCGGCGACGTCAAGCAGATGAATCGAGCCGATGGCCATCGTGGCGTGGTTGGGTCGCACGCGGCGGAGTTCGCGCTGGATCTCGTCGGCGTCGCCGCTTAACGATGGGGCCGGATCGTGGAAGTCTCCGAATGCCCCACGATCAGGTACGGGATCACTCACTGCTGAAAGTCTGTCTGCTGCTTGCTGGCCTCTCGGATGGCGGATGCGACGTCCAGCAGCGCGTGTGCCACGGCGGCCAGACCGGCGGCGACCGGATCGCTGCCGGTTCCGGTAGAGCCGAGAGCTTGCCTGGCCGTCTCCTCGGCCATTTCTCCGTGCCTGCTGGTCTCCATCGCGCATCCTCGCTCTCTCTGTCCGAACGCCGCGACGCTCACACTGGCTGATGGCGGTGAGTAGCCTACCCAACGTGAAACCTTTCCAGTTCAGACGGGCCGACTCGCCGTGGCCACCGGGAACGACCCTGCTACACGTCTACGTGCTGGTACAGCCCGAGCGTGACCGTGACCTGACACGGTTGGTCGACGGTGGACACGCGGTTCTGGAAGGTTTCCCCGTCAGCCCGGTACCGCATGAGTGGCTTCACCTGACGATCGACCAGATCACCGATCGGCCAGCCGCCGAGATCTCGCAGGACGAACGAGATTCCCTGGCCGCCGAGCTGCGCATCCGGGCGGCCAAGCTGGCTCCGTTCACGGTGACGGTCGGGTCGATGTTGTCGTACCACTCGGGGGTTATCGCCGATGTCAGTCCCGACGGTGACCTCGGGGCGCTCTACGAGACGGTGCATGAGGGCATCCGGGCGGTGCGCGGCGACGCGGCGGTGCGGTATCCGCACAGTTTGCCGCACCTGACGATCGGGTACGCGCGGGCGGAGGCGGACTCTGATGAGGTGCAGCGTCGGTTGCGGCGCGTACGACCGAGTCACGCCACGCTGACGGTCGACAAGGTGCACCTGGTCGACGTCACGGCCGACGCCGAGGCCCAGACGATCACCTGGGAAACCGTGGCGCCCATCGCGCTAGGCAAGAACCAGTAGCGCAGGTCCCCCGGACCGCGACCGGATGGATCACTCTGTTGGCGGCGGCGTGATGTGCTGGCGGTGGGCGATGTCGGTGTGTAGGTGGTCCAGTCGCCGGCAGCGGCGCGTTGATTGCACCGCGATGGTGACGTGGATGGCGAGCATCCGGGCCAGGAGCACGGCGGGGACCTCTCCGGCGAGAGCGAACAGTGCGGTGTTGCGGTCCTGGCGCGCCTGGACGCCGACCTCGCGCAGGCGTTCGGTCAGCCGGGGGGGGGTGCTGATCGACTGTTCCGGTGCGGATGTCACCCGCCGAGTCCTGCAGATCCGCCCGTGACAGTCCGGACAAGTCCGGTAAGGAAGTGGCTGGGTTGGCCCGACCAGGTGATGGAGAGTGCTTCGCGAGCGCGGGTGGCCGAGACGAACAGCAGGGATCGTTCACGTTGGATGTCTCGTTGGTGGTCGAGGTAGTCGGTTTCGGCTGGGGTGACGGCGGCGGGGAGGGGCAGGTTCCGGGTACTGGCGCCGATGATCGCGACGGCTCGGAATTCCAGGCCCTTTGCCCGGTGCATGGTCATCGCCTGGATGCCTTTCTCCGGCGCGGTTGTCTGCCCCGATCTGGCGAGTGTCGCGTCCAGGCCGGCTGCCTGTAGTGCGGTGACAGCCGTGGTTGCCGTGGCGTTGGTGCGGGCGATGACGGCGATTTCGTCGAGCGGGATGCCGCCGCTGTGCCAGCGTCGGATTCGGTCGGCCAGCGCCGCCATCTCCGCTGTTGGTGAGGTGTATCCGGCGACTTCGGGTGTTCCGCCGCGGAGGATGGATCGGTAGCCTCGCAGGCTGTCGGAGCCACCGTCGAGGTCGTCGTAGCCGTCGGGGTCGATGACGTTGATCGCGGCGCTGAGGATTTGTCGGGTGGTGCGGTAGTTCAGCGTCAGGCGGTGGGACCGGCCTCGGATGTCGATGCCGAGTTTGCCGAGGGTGATCCGGTTGTCGTAGATGCGTTGGAAGGCGTCTCCGACGATGAACAGGTCGTCGGGGCCGGCGGGAACCATGGCGCGTAGCAGGGTCCAGTGGGCGGCGTGCAGGTCTTGGGCCTCGTCGACGATCACGTGCTGGTAGGGGCGGTCGGCGTCAGTCCAGTTCGCGGTAGCGTCTCCTGCGCGGACGGCGGCCTGCTTGAATCCGAGGGCCTGGTCGCGGTCGAGGCGACGTTCGAACTCCTGGATCAGTGACCAGACGGTGGCGCGGTCGGATCGGGTGAGGCGGCGTCCTCGTCCGGAGCGGCGCGCGGAGAAGTACTCCTCGCGGGTTCGGATGTTCTGGGCGAGCACGACCTGTTCCCATTCGCTGATCAGAAAGGGCCTGTCAAAAGAGCCGTTCGTGGACAGCCCTGTGATGACGTCGTTCCATCGGGCGGCGATGGCCGCGTCGCCGAGGATTTCCACGTTGACCCACTGGGATTCGGCGTCGTTGCGGAGGACGTCGCGGACCAATTTGTCGATGTTGAGTACGTCGACCTTGGCGGTCAGGTCTGGTCCGCCGAGGTCGTCGAGAAGCCGGTGCAGCAGGTCGGAAAGCGCGTTCGTGTAGGTCGTCAGGAGGATCTTCCGGCCGGCCCCTGAGGGGATGTCGGCGGCTAGGGCCTTGACCCGGTGCAGGGCGACGACGGTCTTGCCGGTACCTGGTCCGCCGGAGACGCGGGCCGGACCGTTGTAGGGCTTGGCGCGGTAGGCCAGCCGGCGTTGCTGGGGGTGCAGGAAGATCCGCCATTCGGACATGGGTTTGAGGAGCATCCGCTCCAGTTCCTCGGAGTCGTCGGTGACGACGGCGAAGGATTCGCGGGTGGCGGGTCGCTCGGTGGCCGCGGCCACGTCGTCGGGGTCGACCGTGTCGTCGGCCTCGGATTGGGTGACGATGTCCGCCCAGACCTCGTCGGTGGTTCTGCCGTCGGCTAGGGCGAGGATGACCTGGCTGGCGAGTTTGGGTACCTGCTCGGCGATGCCGAGCAGCGCGTCCTCGGTGCGGATCTCCCGCAGGGTCGGCGTGAGTGTCGATGCGATGCCGAGCCGGGCAAAGTCGGCGTCGGAGACCTGATCGAAGAAGCCTGGGCGATCGCGGGCGGCGGGCAGGCTGTCTCCGGTACGGAGCAGGACCTCCTGGATGGCACCGTGATCGTAGAACTCCACCCCA
Organism: Micromonospora sp. Llam0; assembly: GCF_003751085.1. Classification (NCBI taxonomy): domain Bacteria; kingdom Bacillati; phylum Actinomycetota; class Actinomycetes; order Micromonosporales; family Micromonosporaceae; genus Micromonospora; species Micromonospora sp. Llam0. The sequence goes on from NZ_RJJY01000002.1 coordinate 2,221,667, forward strand.
CCGGTGACCTTGTTGACGTTCCACACGGTCTGGGCGGCGTAGGTGTAGGCGTCGTCGTGGGGTTTGATGCTGGCCAGGTAGAAGGTGGTGTGGTCGGGTCGCCACAGCACGGCCCGGAAGTTGTCGTTGACTCGCGCGGTCCAGACCCGCTTGTCGTGGGCGCCGTGTGGCTGCTTGAGGTTCAGGCCGGCGGCGTCGGGGTCCTTGCGGAGCTTGAGCATGAAGTCGACGACGCGGCGTTGGATGGTGGCGTCGAGGTTCTGGTACGCCTTGTCGAAGGTGTCCGCGAACAGGACGTTGACCTTAGCCACGCGCTGACTCCAACTCTCTGATCAGTTCCGTGATCTCTGGTTCGGCGTCGGGGCCGGCGTGGTGGATGCGCCAGCCGGCGTGGGCGTAGGCGTCGTCCCGTTCGACGTTGTCGTCGACGGCGACGCCGATCCGTGCGTCGGGCCAGGCCAACTCGACCATCCATGCCTCGTCGCCGAGTTCGTAGCCGATTTGGGGCAGGGGTGCGCGTGCGTGGGCCAGCGCGGTCAGGAGGTGTTCCACCAGCGGCGAGGACAGGTCGATCGCGTCGGCCCAGGGTGCGGGCAGCGTGGGTTCGGCTGCCGCTGGCAGGTTGGCGGCGAGTACCGGCACCCGGTGGGGGTCGACAAGCGCGGACTGCGACCAGGCGGTCTGTTCGAAGTAGCTGCCGGGGCCGGCGATGAACTGCAGCAGGTTTGACCAGGCCAGCCACTGCGCCCACCGGTCCCGGTGCTCCTGGTCGGCCAGGGCGGTGGGCCGGTCGTCGAGGCACGCGAACACCGACCAGGCCATCGGGTCCTGTCTGCCCAGCCTGGTTCGGCGGTTGTCGCGGATGCCCACGATGCGGCAGCCAGCTGGGGTAGCCGCGACCAGCCCCACCGCTTCGGCCTGACCCGCGGGTGCCCCGGGCATCGTGGCGTCGCCGGTGACGAGGCCGGGGAGCCGGTCGGCGATGGCCGTCCGGTCGACCGGCCCGGCCGCACCCATCGTGGTTAGTCCGGCCAGCAGTGAGACCGCGCGCCGGGCCCATGTGTGCGGGTCGGGGCTTTCCAGGAACGACAGCAGTGCCTCGACCGGGTTGGCCAGGGCGATGTCCAGTGGCCCGGCGGCGTGGTTCTCCTTCAGCGTGTGGGTGAAGTAGTGGTCGCGGGCCTTGGTTAGGGCACGATCGGTCAGCAGTACCGGACGGGGGGCTTGGGCGTCGAGGCTCTTCTCGACGCAGGCAGCCCAGGATCGGACGTCGTCCCAGGTCAGCTGCCACACCAAGGTGCCGTCGTCGCGTAGCGACGCGCGTTTGGCGGCGTCGGCGGCGATTTCGTTGTTGTCGGCGCTGGCGTGGAAGGTGTAGCCGTCGAGGAAGATCGCGATTTTCGTCCCGTTGTCGGCGGTCAGCAGGTAGTCGGGTTCGCTCCGCACCGCGCCGCCCTGCACCACATGGTCGCGCATCCGCCACCGCACCGCTGGACCGTGCTCGGGTTTGAGCTTCAGCTCGAACTCCACCCCTCGGGAGCCGGCGCGGGATACCAGCGAGAACCGGTCGCGCGCCGCCGGATCGTCCTGGGACTTGTCGGCTTTGGCCCGTAGCGTCTCCACGAACAGCCGCTCCAACTCGCTGTCGGCTAGGGCGTCGATCTGGATGTCGGCGAGGGTCCGAATCTCCTCAGGCTGCCAACCCTCCAGGATCCCGGTGAGTAGTTCGGCCGCGGTCTCCTTGGAGACCAGTTCGTGCTGGCTGGAGGCGACGAATGGCAGCAGGCAGCGGTGGCAGGGCTGGCGGTCCTCCTTGCCGCATGGGCAGCTCTGGATGTGCGTGAGCGCCAGTCGCAGGACCTGCTCCATCGCGTCGGCGTTGGCGAGGTTCTCCAGGTAGCCGGTGCCGCCAGGCATGGTGTCATGCAAGACGAGGAACTGTCGGGGTGTGTCCCGGTCGTCGCCGGGCATGGTGGCCATGACCGCCCGCAGGTGGTCGGGTTCGCCACCGAAGTATTTGGTGATCCCCACCATCAGCGCGGCCTGGAACGATACCGCTCGTTTGGGTACCAGCGTCGTGGAGAACGGCAGCAGCAGCCGTAACGCGTGGGTGCGCAGCTCGTGTCCGGTGGCCAGGGTGACGGTGTCCTCCCGGTGCACACCCAGCTCACGCTGCGGGCACCACCGGGCGTGACGGGTGCCGATCCGGCGGGCCTGCCGGTCGTACGCCTGCGGATGCACTCCCTGCACCGCGCCGCAGTATCGGCAGGCATGGAAGCCTGGGGTCTTTACCGTGTGGCCTGCGATGTCGAAGTCCGAGCCGGGCACCCCGTCTGGGCCGAAGTTCACCTCCCGGATCACCGCTTCCCGGGCGAACTCCACCCCGAAGAACCGGTTGGCGTTGCGCCACGCCCGCAGCCCTTGGGGCTGCAGCGGGTCGATATCCACGAGCGTCACTGTCACGTACCGCCGCCGGTCGCGCTCGTCGCGGTCGTCGGTGATCCGCGCGTCCTCGCGGCGTTCACGGGCCCGGGTGCGTTCGGGCACCAGCACCTGCCGGGCGGAGGCGGCCCGGTCGGCGATTCCCCCGTCCTTGCACCGGGGGCAGCGTTGCAGCACCACCTCGGCGCCTTCGGTCAGCACATACCCACAGGCCCGGCAGAACCGCCACGTCGTGTAGGCGGCCCGTTGTGGGGTGCCGACGTCCAGGCCGTCGATGATGTACTTCGACCCGTCGGCGTGGAAAGTGTTACCTGGCGCCAGCTCGGTCAGGGCCAAACCCGCGCCCCGGCCGTACTCGGTCTCGGTCTCCTGGAACTCCCCGTCGGGATCCTTCCACCACAGTGCCGCGTCCAACCACGTCGGGTCATCATGCAGGGTGTAGTTGGGCAGCAACCCGAGCCGCACCAACGCGTTGACCGAGTTCTCCTTGACCAGACTGTCCAGTCTGCGCCGGACCGCCTTCAGCTCGGCGAACAGAGCCCGCCGGTCGTCGCGGCGGTCGGAGTCAGTGGTGTCGATGGGAATCGCATCGAACGCGGCGTTGATACCAGCCAGCCGCTGCTGCAACTCCTCACGCCGCCGCCGCCACGCACTGACCGCCTTACCGACCTCGACCTCGATCCCCTCTTCCGCGAACTTCTCAACCGCGCGGCGGGCATCATCGCCAATGTCCGGGAACAACGCGATGAACGCGGCCGACAGCACACCGTGTCGAGCGGCGGACACATCGAGCAGCCGGCGGAGCCATCCTCCCGCATCGTCCAGGCCCGACTGGAACAGCTCCCCGATCCACCTCGGCATCGGCGCGCCCGGCGCGGCGGTGCCGTCCCAGAGCGAGCGGTCTGCCGCCCGGTCGAACAGGTACGCCAGATAGTGCCGACGCAGGATCTCCACCGCGTCCAGGTAGCAGGCCGGTGGCACGATCCGCCCGGCCAGCATCGCCGCCGGCCGGTGCAGGTAGTACTGGTTACGGGCCCGCCGCGGCACGAACGCCATCACCAGAGCGTTGCCTGTTGCCCGCCCAGCCCGGCCGATGCGCTGGGCGTAGTGCGCCGGCCCCGGGGGCATCGAGGTCAGCAGCACCGCCGACAAGTCGCCGATGTCGATGCCCAGCTCCAAGGTGGGCGTGCAGGTGAGCACGTTCGGATCAAAGGGGTGGGTGCGGTGTTTGAAGGATCGTTCGACCTGCTGCCGCTTGGGTTTGCTCAGCGCCCCGGTGTGCTCGGCGGTGAGCACGTCGCCGGGGCGGTCTCGGTGATACAGCCGCCGGTAGAAGTCGTCACCTGACCGGGTACGGACGTCCTGGACGAACCGGCCAGGGCACCGGAACCGCAGGCACGGCATCCCCACCCACGCCTGCAACGACCCCGGAGCGACGGTCTGCCGCCAGGTGCACTCCGAGCACCGCACCCCGTACGCGGCCACCTCCTCGGCCGCCTCACCGTGGACCAGCGAATGCACCTGAATCCGCCTAGGCGTCAACGCGTACACGGTGGCGCCGTTGCCCGCGTACCGCGTGTCGACCAGACCCTGCTGGGCGAAGACCGCGAACGCCAGGGTGTTCAACCGCGCGGCCTCATCCGGACTACCGGTGACGGTGCGCTGCGCCCAGTCGGTCAGCCAGGTCGCCGTACGCCCCCGGGCCAGGTTGTCGAACCCGGTGTCCCCATGCCCTCCATTGATCATGAAAATCGGGGCGGCCAGCCCTCGGGGAAAGGCTGGCATGCCGGTGGGGCGCCCACCCCAGATCGGCCACCGGCGTGCACCGGCCTGCCCCACATACAGGTCAAGCCACGGATGGAAGATCGCGCCGCGTAGCCGCATCCGCTCCAACAGTCCTCGGGCATACCCGAGGTAGGCCCGTTCGTCGGCTGGGAGCGTCACCGTTCCCGGGATTCGCCGGTGCGCGTTCTTCAACTCAGTGACCAGTTCATCCGGATCCGGGATGTGGATGTCGACGGCGGCGGTGCGGGTGAGCTCCAGGGTGCGACCAATGCGCGACCGCAGCCCGAACTCCAGCTGGGTCTGAAACACCAGCCGATCCTGCAGCATCTCCATCGCGCTGGTCACCAGCTCCCCGTCGAGCAGGCGCAGTACCTCAGGGTTCTCCCGCAGGTCCGGTGGGATCAACGACGCCAACCGATCCCGGTCGGAGGTCTTCTCATGTTCGGCCACCGCCGACTCGGCCGCGTCCATAGCCAGGTCATGTACCGCCACCGGTACGTCAGCGCGCAGGTTGGCCGTCAGCAGGCCGCGAAACGTGAAACCGAACGAACGGTGGGCGATGAACCCGGCCCGGTGGGTGGCGTCCTGGACCGCGTCGGTGAACGCCAACAGCTTGCGCTCGCCATCGGCGAGGTGTCGCTCCGAGAACAACTGCGTCGTGGTCACCGACGCCAGGGTCGCGGTCCCCGCACCGAGGAACCGCATCCCGTCGTCCAGACCGCAGGACGGGCAGGTGTCGTCGTCGCCCTGCGGGACCGCCCCCACCACCGTGATGACCGGCACCGTCCGGTCGGTCGGGTTCGCCAGCAACTGGCGGCCTTCCCCGTCCAGGTGCAGCACATGCGGATCGTGCTCGCTGGCCCGCATCATCCACCGGATCCGGCTCTCGCGGCGGCCGGCCGCCCGGTAGATCTCCAGCGGGCGGGTCCTCAGGTCCCGCCAGTCCAACGCGGCGTCCTTCGACAGCGCCGCCCACCCGGACTGGCCACAGTGCCGGCAGTACACCGCGGGCAGGTGGCAGCGCAGTGCCGCCGGGGGCGGCGCCGACGTGTCGGTGTCCGGGTCCTCGGCCGCAGCGTCGCGGTCGTTCGACCGGTACACGGCCAGGTTCAACCAGTTGGGTCGGCTGTCCCCGGTCGGCCCATCATCATCGAACCAACGAAAGTGCGGCTCGTAGGTGGCCGCTCGGATCACCCGCCGAATCTCCCGCACCCACAGTTGCGCCTCCACCTTCATCAGCGGACGCAGCCTGCCCTCCCGATCCGCGGTGCGCGCGACCGAGACCAGAGCCAGCAGCCGCATCAACGCCGCAGCGAACTCCGGCTTCGGCGCGTCCGTCCGCGACGGCGCCCACGCCCGCCCACCGCCGTGCACCGCGAACGGCTTCGCGATCTGCCCGATCGTCAACGGCGCGTGGGCCGCCGACTCCAGCAGCGCCTTCACCAGGATGTGATGGCGCAGCCGCTCACCCAACGCCACCGGGTCCCGCGCGTCGATCCCGACCGTCATCCGCGCCACCTCGTCGAGGTCGGCCGGGTTCCCCAGCGGATCAGCGATGGCCGCCAGCCGCTCCGGGGTCGGAAACGGCAGCTCGAAGTCGATCTCCCCGCAGAACTCCTCCGATGTCAGCCGGTCCTCACCGATCAGGGCGTCTAGGTCGAACTTCACCCCGAACACCTGTTTGGCGAAGGTCAGCAGCTTGTCTCGATCGGCCTCGGCCGAGTGCTCACCTAGCCCTGGGTCCGCGGCCCCGTCGCTGGCGAGGGTCGCCGAGGTCGCGACGGGCGTGATCTGCCCCAGTGGCCTGCCCCGCTCGGCCAACCTCGTTGCCGCCCCCAACCGGCGCAGCAGCATCGCCACGTCCGTGCCCTGCGCGCCGTCGTAGGTGTGGAACTCATCAAGAACGACATACCGCAGCGACCGCTCCTGCCACAGCGGCAGATCCGGGCCTCGCTGCAACAACAGGTCCAGCATCTTGTAGTTGGTCAACAAGATGTCCGGCGGGTTCTCCCGAATCTCCTCCCGATCCCGCAGCACCCGGCTAACCGACAGGTCATCATCCAGACTCGACGAGCCGAAATCCCGCGCGTACGAGCTGGGGCTGCCATCCTCGTCGCCGCCCATACGGCCGCCACCGATATAGATCCCCGCCGTCACGTCCCGCAACGCCGGATCGCCGCTCAGCAGCTCGTCGATCCGCCGAGCCTGGTCATCGGCGAGCGCGTTCATCGGATACAGCAGCAGCGCCTTCACCCCACGCTGACCCTGCGCCCGAGCCCGGCGGCAATGGTCAAGCACCGGAATCAGAAACGACTCCGTCTTGCCCGAACCAGTCCCAGTGGTAACGATCGTGGGCTTGGGCAGCTGCCCCTTCGACGACAACCGCAGCCACGCCCTCTCCTGATGCAGGAACGGCTCAAACCCAGCAGGAAACCAGTCCAGAACACGACGATAGATGCCGGTCGCCGGCTTGAACCCCGGCCGCACCCGCAGATACGGCCCGCGAAACACACCCGTGCGCTCGTCGTTGAGAAACGACTCCAACACATCGTGGACATCATCGTCAGCCAGGGCGAACGCCGTCGTCAGATACTGAACCAGGCTGCCCTTAAGATCCTCAACCGCCAACGACGGGATCACGGCTCTACCACATCCGGATACTCCCCGGCATCCAACCGACGCTGAAACTCCTCATAGGCGCGGGTCATCTCCGCCTCCCGATCAGGCTTCACCCAACCGGCCGGGATCTCCGGCCCCGGCGCACCTGTCAGCTCCGCCTTCTTCCACGCCTTCACGATCGCCGCCTCAGCCTCCGTCTGCCGAACCCCACGATTGTGGGTCTCCGCACCGATCTTGTGCCCATCAGGCGCGAAGAACATCTCCCACTCGTACTTGCGCAACACCGCGAACTGCGACCGATACATCGCGCAGAGCTGCTCGGCGGTCAACCCCAGCATCAGCGCAACAAGGGCGTCAAGCTCCACCAAAGCGAGGCGACGATCATAGTCGGTCCGCAACGGTGTGGACGTCGCCCATCCCGGCCCGATCCCACCCAACAGTGTGCGGCCCAACGCCGGATCCGCCCATCGGTCAGCCAACCACGCCTCGTCGAACAATCCCTCCCACAACGGCGCGTAGTCCCGTGTCAAACAGTTCAACCGCAACGTCCGCAACAACAATGGCCGCGTCAACACATGCGCCAGTGGCGCCGGAAACTGCAGAGCCACATCCATCTGGATGTCCTCTTTACCTGATACCTTACAAATGAAGTCGAACGGAAGTGACGCCCAGAGTCCGGCGGTGGTTGCAGTCTTGCGAGTGCTCTCCATTGCTAGAGTACAAACCGTATGGACATGCGTTGGGCCGGGAAGCAGTAACGCCGCATGGTGAGTCCGCTCAGTTCCCGGATCAACCCGCTTGCGCCACGCCACGCGCCAGTAATGGGAGGCCGGCCTATCGCCCCACATTCGCTGCATTGAAGTAAATTCGGCAGGATCGCAGATGCGCATATGATTTGTCCTAGGGATAACAGTCTCCGGCAACGAGACGAGATCCCACTCGGCGTAGTCCTTATTGCTACGGCAGCCCTCGTTTGGCTGCTTTGCAAATGGCGTACCAACCGTGAAGTGTGGCCCCTGAAGGATCGCGTCATCCCAACCATCAGGAAAGGAGGACTTTTCCGCAATCGCGTTTCGCTTGCGCGCGACACCTTCCTCGATTCCACGCGTCCACCAGTACGGACTAAAGCCAAGTCTGCGAGGAAATTGACTTATTGTTCGTATTGCCTCGTTGTCATCCACAGTCAAGGGGCGCAATCCTCGGGCCTGACCCGCAGGGGTTCCTTCGGGGTCGGCGAATGCGGCCCAGTCCCGGAGAGTCGAAGCTGTAACGCTAATAACACGAGACCAATGTGGTCTCGTGTCCCACCCGCCAGAGGGGTTCTGGATCCCAGGAACGGGTGCGTCTATGTCACCTTTATAGTCGATCGAGCCATCGATCATACTCGGGTGGATAAGTCTAGCCATCTGAACGAATTTGATACTGCGCGGCGAGCCGTAGACGTTGATGCCAAACTTTCGATTATTATTGACCTCCTCAAAGAGGAGGACATTGTTACCGAATTGAAAATGACGACGTAGCCGAGGGTAAATCTCTGCACGAAATTCGCCGCCGGCAGGATCAGCAAAATGCTGTTCCTCGTGAATGAGAGCGCAGATTCCATCCGCCCGCATGCTGCGCCACGTTCTCTCGATGAAGTTCGTATAGAGATTAGTTTGTATGCCCGAGAGAATCCGATGCTCGACCGAGGATCCCAGTTGTTCATTCAAGCCCGCCCAAGAGTTCAGGTCGGCTAGGTATCCGCGAGTCGTCGCTACATCAGCAAGGACTTCCCCACGACGGCGGTTGAACGCAGCCTCAGGAATCTTGTCTTGAAGGGAGAACCAAGGCTCGAACTCGGAGAGGGCGAGTTTATCGTCCCAGACTGGCCGCACCCAAGGAGGGTTACCAACTTGGAGGTCGAAGCCGCCTCTGGCGAAGATTTGAGCAAAACCGAGCTCCCAATGGAAGAAGCCCTCCCGGTTAGCGATCTCATCGAGAACTGCCCACCAGCCAAAGCGTCGGTCGACCGCAATTTCCTTCATCGCCATACAATGAGCAAAAGACCGATCAAGGTTGTCCTCGACGGCGAGCTGATGAAATTCCTTATCTGCACCAAAGAGACCGAGTGGATCGTCTAGCCCCGCATGGGAATCTCGCTTTCTCGGGTTGCTTCGGTCGGCCTTTGGCGGCTGGATGCCGAGAACGGCTTCGCAGAAGGAGAGCCATTCGTCGAGTGTCGGTGGGGCGATGTCGGTGCCCTGGCCGACGGGCCAGAACCATAGGGCGCACCAGGCATCCATGACGGTCTTCAGGCGGTTGTAAGGGGATTCGCGGTCCTCGTACAACGCCTTGGTGATCTCGTCTCGGCTGACCACGCCGGACGCTGGCTGCGGCAGCGGCCGGGTGGGGTCGAGGCCCCAGACGTCGATGGTGCGGCGGATCTCCTGCTCGGAGATGGCGATCCGCTTTCGGGTCAGCTCCCACAGGCGTTCGACCCGCCGGGCTAGCGCTAGGAGTCGGTCCTTGGTCTTCTTGTCGCTGGGCAGGGTGCGGATCGCCTGGCGCCACTTCCTCAGTGCTTCGCGCTCGTCCGGTACGAGTTCCCTGGCCTGGAGGGCGTCGACCACAGCGCCCCAGCCCTCGGCGGGCAGCAAAAAGTGGTGGATCTCGTCGTCGGTGAGGCGGTCGATGACCTGGCCATCGGCGTCGCAGGCCATCGGCCGGTCGGTCGGTGGGGTGGTTCGCCAGGCACCGCGCTTCAACAGTTCGGTGCGGTAGACGGCGCGGCGGGCACCGATGAGGGAGTTTCCTCGTCTCAGGTGCAGGCCGAACCAGGGGGCTTCGAGCTTCTCGTGCATGACGTTGAGCCAGATCGAAACCTCGGCCAGCTCGACGGCGGTGGCGTTGAGGTCGACGCCGTAGCAGTTGTGCAGGGCAAGGTATGCCTTGACCTTCTGCCGTTCGATTTCCCGCTGGTCTGGCAGGAGCTTCTCGCCGCGTTCGTGCTGGGCTCGGTCGAGGTAGGCGTCGGCGAGTTGGTTGATGGCCTCGTTGAGGAACGCCCCGGAGCCAAGCGCCGGCTCGCAGATGGTGAGGTCGAGGATGTCCCGGGCGGTCGTCTCGTCGGTGAGTAGTTCGGCGAGGGCGTGTTTGACGGTGCACTGGGTGAGGACTTCGGGGGTGTAGTAGGAGGCGGAGCGTTGCCGTTCCCGCCCGGAGAGCCGGTAGACGAACGAACCCTTACGGTGGACGACCCGCTCCAGGTCGCCGGTGATCGGGTTGGTTCGCAACACGAAGTACTTCGGGTGGTAGTCGCTGGCCTGGCGGACCGGGACGATCCAGGTGCCCTTGGACGGGTCTGCCTTCTCTTTGTCCTCCCCGTCGGCGGTCTTCCCGGTGGCTTTGATGGTCTTGGCGACCTCGTAGACGTCCTCGGGGGCGAAGAACCCGGTGTAGGACATCAGCCCCTCGTACACGGCGCCGAGCTGGTTGATGCCGAGCTGGGCGTAGGAGATGAAGCCCCGCTGACCCGAGGAGCGTCCCTGCCCCCGACCGCGCCCGGTCTGCTCTGGGGTAAGCATGAGCAGGTTGAGAACCTGCCAGAGACACTTGTTGCGCAGCCGTGTGTCGACGGTGTGCTGCCCGACCCGTACTCGCTGCCCGATCAGCTCGGTGCGCTCGGGATGGAACAGGTCCGACTTCAGCGCCTCGAACCGGATGCCGTCAGTGTCGACGGCGACTTCGTTGCCGTCCTCGTCGTAGACGGGGACCTCGTCCGGGCGGTGCCGGCGGTGCCCCTCGTCGACGAGCGTGAACAGCAGGCTCAGGCAGTGGTGGAAGTACAGGCCCTCCTCTGCCTCCTCCGGCAGGTCGTAGCTGACGGTGTCGGCGAGCCTCGCCAGCCCGTAGCCTTGTTTGTATGCCTCGTTTCTGCTGGGCAGGATGCCCAGCTCTGGCCGGGCCTCGGCGTAGAGCAGGAACAGGATGCGGTAGAGGTAGCGCAGCGACTGCTCGGTCAGGCGGCGGGCGAGGGTGTCGCCCAGGTCGTCGGGGTCGGCGCCCTGCTCGCGGATCCGGTTGAGGATCTCCTGGGCGATCAGTTCGACGGACTGGCGCAGCGCCTCCCGTAGCTCCTTGGAGACCTTGACCGAGTGTTTGTAGCTCTGGTCGACCAGGGCGGCCAGGGCGCTCTGGCCGTCGAAGGTGAGCAGCGATTCGGCGCCGAAGAGGGCGGCGATGGTCTCCAGCTCACCACCCGGCGTGTCGTCCTTGGTGTGTAGCGCCTGGGTCAGGTTGACCGCGAGATATCCCCGGGGCCAGGCTCCGCGGTCGGCGAGGAGCACGACGTTGCCGGCCAGCAGCAGCACGTACCGGGGTGGATCTTCGCAGGCGAACAGGAACTCGATGGCCTTGCCGGCGTGCTCCATCCCGTCGTCGCCATCGAGTTTGATCGGGGACAGCAGACGGCAGCCGCCAATTGCGTCGACGATGCCTTCGGCGTCGTCGGCCCAGGTGGCGTCCAGAGCGACGAGTTCCAGGCCCCCCGCTCCTGTGACAGCGAGCGCGACGGGAACCTGGCGGTGTTGGTCGAGTTGGACCACATCCAGGGTGGTGTGGCGCAGCCACGCTGTCGACGGTGATTCGTCGGTGGCGGGGGCGTTGAACGCGAGTGCCCGTAGCACCGCGTCGTTGAGGTCGCGGACCTGTTCGACGATCCGCGGGTCGGTGAGCGCTTCGACGGTGGGGGTCTCCCCGAGCTGTTCGGTGATCTGGTTGCGTCGGGTGAAGAAGTGCTGGCCCAGGGCCTTGATGCCCTGCGCGGAGCTGGCCGGCACCTCGGCGACCGGTGCCCCGCTGGCCGCACTGGTCTTCTGCGCGTCCCTCCAGCGTTTCCGCAGCCCTTCGAGGTCATTCTTCAGCAGCGAGGTCAGGTAGTGGTCGGAGATGTACTCGCCATAGTTGGTGATCGAGTTGAACGCCATGGCCTGCCTCACACGCTCTCGGGGACGAGTACTCCGACGATGCGGATCATCGGTTCGCCGTCGGTGGAGAGTTCGTCGATCAGTTCCTTGACCTTGGTCACCGTGTGCCGTACCCGTTGCTCGGCGCGGTTTCGGACGACGGTGAGGGTGAGCTGCTCATAGCGGGCGCCGGTCGCGGCCTCCCAACGGTGCAGTTGGTCGGCGTACTCGGTGAGCGGGGCCATCAGGTTGTCCTCTTCGGCGGCCAGCCGGCGGCGCATTTCGGCGCGGGCGGTCTCGACGGCCTGCGGCACGAGTGACCGTAATCCGGTGAGGTCGCCGACCGCGCTCATCCGCATCTCTCGGTTGACCTTCGCGTCGTGGAGCACCTGGATGAACTCCCGCTCGTCGACGTGCATTCCGTTCTCCCCGCAGTGCAGGGCCAGCCAAGCCAGCACCGTCGGTTTGCCCTGTTTGTTCGAGTATCGGGCGTTGACGAGGAACACGGGCGCGGTGACTTTGGCGGCGATGACCGGCGCGGTCAGGCGCCTGGCTTGGGTGGTGTCCGCGGACTTGCGGGCGAGGACCTTGTCGACCAGCCATTCGGTGACGGGGTGCTGGTCGGTGAGGTAGGACATGTCTGGCCAACCGGACTCGGCGAATTTCTGCTCACGGGTCGCCGCACCGCGGCGTTTGGGGCGCTCGCCGCTGTGCCTGCGCGCCAACTCCAGGCGGGCCTTGGCGACGTCTGGGGAGAAGGTGAGCGTCATCCGTTCCAGGATCCGCCGTTCGTCCAGGTAGGACTGCGGTAGGACCTTGAGGCGTCGCTGCAGGTCCGCCAGGCGGTTTCCGTCGCGGTTGAGCTCGAACTCGAAGGTGTCCGGGTAGTCGGTGGCGTCCAGCCAGGTCAGACCGATGGCCTCCGCCGGGTTCTGGTACGCCTCGGCGAAGGCGTCTTCGACGAACTCACGGGTGGATCCGAACAGCCTGGGCTGACGTACCGTGTCATCGGGTTGGACGCCGGCGGCGAACCCGGCGTCTTGCCCGTCCTGGTCGAACCCGCCGCCGGCCATGAAGATGTCGTCGGCGTCTGTCGGCTCGTCAGGCACGATCTCGTCGATGTCGCGGCCGGCGAGGAACGCCTCCTCGACGCTGGTCTCCTCGGACTGCTCGTCACGCAGACCCATCAGCGCGGCGGCCTCTCCCAGGGTGCGGTGCGCGGTGTCCTCCTTGTCCGTCAGCTTCCTCGACACCGATTCGTCGGCCTCATGGGCCGGGTTCGCCGACCGGTGTAGCAGCACCCTGATCTGGGGGGAAACGCGCTGCCCGTAGCGGTCGATCCGGCCGTTGCGCTGTTCGATGGTAATCAGCGACCACGGGATGTCGTAGTGGATCAGCTCGTGGCACTGGCGATGCAGGTTGACTCCCTCCGCGGCGACGTCGCTGGTCAGCAGGATCCGCACATCGCTGCCTTCCAGCGCGAAGTCCTTGACGATGCGCTGCTGGGCCTCGTCGGACTGACTGCCGTGCAGAATCCGCACCGGGCCGGTGACACCCTTCTCGCCCTGCCCTGCCGCGTCATGCTGGATGAACCCCAGCCGGGCCGGAAGCTGCCGGTAGAGCCAGTCGATCGTCTTACGCCGCTCGGAGAAGACCACCACCCGAGTCGGCGACTTCGGCCCAACACCGAGCTGCGTGAGGACCCGGACCAGCGCGGCGAGCTTAGCGGAGTCGCCGTCGGTCACCTGCCTGGCCAGCTCGCCGAGGCGCCGCAGGGCTACAGCCTCGGCGGAACGTTCCGGGTTGGACTTATGCCGGTCGAGGCGACCGGCGACGGTCTCCAGCAACGCTTCGTGGGAGGAGAGAAATGCCTTGAGTAGCGTCACGGGGAACAGCCGGCTGCCCTTGCCCGTGACCGGAGCCGACTGGCCCGGCGGCGGGGTGATCCAGGTCGAGTACAGCTCATCGAGGACCGCCTCCTCCGGCGGGGTTGCCCAGCAGTCGACGAACTGGGGCTTGGCGCGCTCGGCCCACTCGGTACCCAACTGGGCGGCCACGTCCGGACTCATCTTGTGGCGGCGCACATACAGGTGCGCCAGCTGATCCCGGGTGGCGCGCTTCTTGACATCGACGATGGACGTCGGGTCGATCAGGCTGATCAGCTCGTTGAACGACTCGTCGTCGCCGTTGTGCGGGGTGGCCGAGGCCAAGATGAACGCATGAGTCGTCGGCGCGAGCACCCGGGCAAGCTGGTTGTTCAACGCCGTCTTGCTGATCAGCTTGTGCGACTCGTCCATGACAACGGCGTCCCACTGCACCCGACGCAACTGCTCCCGGTATCGGGCACTTTTCAACGTGTCGATCGAGGCGATCACCCGCTGGTAGTAGTCGAACGGGTTCCGCCCCGCGGGCAGTTGCCGCTGCATCCGGGCAACCCCGGTGGAGTCCAAGCGGACCAGCCCGATCGCGAAGCGGGTCCACAGCTCGTGCTGGAACTGCTCCAGGATGTGCCGTGGCGTTACCACCAGGATCCGATCCCCACGCCCCCGCCGGATCAGCTCCGAGAGCAGCAGCCCGATCTCCAGAGTCTTGCCGAGCCCCACCGCGTCGGCGATCAGCAGCCGAGGTCGCAGGTTCGCGAACGCCCGCTTCGCCGGCTCCCGCTGATACAGCAGATCGTCGGCCAGGTGCGTGCCGGCGGTCGCCAACCGCCGTTCTCCCTGCGGCAGTGGCGTCTTACGCAACAGTGCCTCGATGAACAACCGGGAGCGGCGGAACCCGGGCGACGTGTCATGGATGAGCTGGGTGTCCTCCGCGAGCAGCGGCTCCACCGCGTCCAGGCTGCCGGGACGGTGGAAGAAGACCGCCGTCTGATCACGCACCAGCGGAGAGGTCCCGGTCACCACCAGCCGCACACCATCCTGGGTGTGGCTAACCTCGGTGACCAGCCACTCCTCATCGCGGACCAGCACCGTCATCCCCGAGGCGAACTGACGCCTGTCGCCCTGATCCGCACCCACGATCGGCTCGCTCATTCACTCATCCCGTACATGAACATCCGGTCACGCTACCTTCCGTAGCTATCCCGACGGCGATCTGCCGCGTCGTGCCACCGGGCGACCCAGTCGCTGCCGAAGATCCCCTTCGCCGACCGTCGCCGCTCCGGCCCAGGATCGGCCTTCGACTCGCCGCCGCCTGCCCCGACATCCGCGCCGCCGGAGTCACTCGTGGCTCCACCTCCTCCGGTCGTCGCCAACACATGTTCCGGTACAGGCACCGGCTCGGCCGCCCACTGCTCCACGAAGTCGCGGATCTCCACCGGCAACGGCAACCCAGCCTCGCTCGCCAACGGCACGGCGAAGTCCGTCAGGTGGTCCAGCGCGGTCCGGAACACCGTCAACGCCGTCGGGCGATGGTCCGGATGAACCGCCAGGCAAGACTCGACCAGCTCATACAGCTGGTCCGGCACCCGGTCCAGGTTCGGCGGGGCCCCCGCCAACCGCTCGTGGTGCATGACGTCCTGGAACGGCGTCCGCCCGGTCATCACCCAGACCAGCACCGCACCCAGGGCGAAGACGTCCGACTTCTCGGTCGCCGCCCGCGGATCCAGCAGGTGCTCATTCGCGCAGTACTGATCGGACCCGAAAAATCTCGGCTCAACGGTGATCCCAGCCCCCGTGGTGAACCGGGAGATCCCAAAGTCGATGACCTTGATCCCGGACTGCTCCACCAGGATGTTCTGCGGCTTCAGATCACGGTGCAGGATCCCCTTCGCGTGGATCTCAGCCAGCGCCTCGCCCAACCCCGTCGCCAGCCACCACGCAGGCAACACCTCAAATGCCCCATACTGGTGCACCAATCGGTCCAACGACGGAGCGTGGACGTACCGCGTGGCCAACCAGGGCGGTTCGTCCCCGCCACCAGAGTCCAACAACGCGGCCGTATGCAGGCCCGCCATGGTCTTGATCAGCTCAATCTCACGACGGAACCGCTGCCGCCACAGGTGCGAACTCGCATACTGCGAGCTGAAGATCTTCACGGCGGCCGGTTCGTCGATGTCGGACCGAAAGCCGAGAAAGACGGTGCCGAACCCGCCCTGACCGAGGCGATGAGTCAGCCGAAAACCCCCGCACTCCGTCGGGTCATCGGCCCGCAGGGGCTGCCACGGCACCATCCATGCTCCCCTATCCGTCTCGAAGTCGCCCGCCAGTCCTTCGATCCGGCGCTATCCTACGGCGCTCAAGCACCCATACGTCACAGCGCACAGCGCGTGGGTCAGTCCAACGACATAGAGACGCGGTCGTACGTCACTCGGTCGTCGAAGCTACCGACGACAAGCAGTGGATTCGTCGGCACGTGCGGTTACCGTACGAACGGCAGGAAGCGTGTTTGAGAGGGGCGTGGTGGACATGCTGTTCGACCCGCCGGGTGCCTCGACGGCGCCCGCGCCGGCCGGGATGAGCGATCTGTCGGTATTCGACCGTACTTTCCCGGCGCGGGTCGCGGTGCTGATGCGGTCTCGACCTATCAGCGACGCCATTGTCGCTGCGTCTCGGCAAGGCTGGCCGGAGGCTACGTACGACGTCTCCACGTTGGCGCTTACGGCGATCGACCTGGTCATCGCGCAGCAGGGCTTCGACGAGGAAGCGACCTATGAAGATGTCGTAGGTGGACTGACTATGCTGGCCCGGCGCGCCGCGCCGGGCCAGCCCGCGTTCGAGCACCGTCGGGTCGCTGAGTTCACGCTGGATGCGCTGCTGAACAGAGGTGAGCGGGAAGCGCCGTTCACCTACCGCATCAGCGACTTCACCGGCGAAGCCGGAACGCACCAGCAGCGGCAGGTGCAGTTCCGGCTGCTGATCGAGCGAGAAGACCCCGTCCGTGGTGACGTGGTGCTCAATGCCACCCGGGACGCGATCAACGCGCTGGTGGGCGGCCTTGAGTTCGATGTCGAAGACGAGCAGGTCGCCAACGAGATCCTGCTGGAGCGGCAGCTGGCGAAGGGCGCGTTTGACGCCGCGGAGAGGGCTGCGGTCCGGGCACGACTGCTGTCTGTCTCGCTCGCTGAGGACCTCAACGAGTTGATCAAGAACACCCGCCGCGACCTGCGCACCGTCCTGCAAAAGTGGGCAACCGTCGTCCCGGAACGGCTAGAGGCGGCCCGCCAACACATCGCGGCGAGGATGGAGTCCGAGCACCGGCTGATTACCAAGGTCCGTGAATCGCTGGACTCCGAGGACCAGCAGGTGACGGCGGCAGCGGCCCGGATCGCCGGACTGCTCACGGAATGCTCGCGGCGTCACGATGCCTTGCACCGGCAGGTCATTACCGCGCGCAGCGTCTTCCTGGAGGAACAGGACAGGCAGGCGTTCCGGCCGCCGGCGGATGGTCACTTGCCCGACATCGGTCGGGAGATCTTCACGCCGCTGCTCGGTCTGGATACTGAGACGACGCTGGTGGTGACCGGGCGGTGGTTGTCCGACATCACTGGTCCGCGGCCTCCGAAGCTGCCGCGGATGTACCGGCTTGTCTACGACCTGTGGGCGGTCCGAGAAGTGTCAGACGACGACCACGATCTTGACGACGACGATGAGGCGGGAGATCCAGATCCACCGACGATCGGGCCGGACATCGTGGACGCCGCACGCCGGGTCGTGGCCAGGACCGGGCTGCCCGCCCGGCTATCGGCGTTGCTCGCCGATGCTCTTACCGCGCCCGACCTGAGCAGCGGCTCCGATCGGCGGCGGACAGCGGAGATCCTCGCCCTTGCCGCGCTGTTGTGCTTCGCTCCAGAGGATTCCGACGCAGGGCATACAGCGTCGGTCGATCTCACCGCTCGGATCCTGGGGCCGCGGGCGGTGGCCGACGCCGATGAGCTGAGGCTCGATCTGTCCGGGTGGGATGGCGATGACCTGATCATCGCCCCGCACCCCGACGCCTTGGCGACCGCCAATCCACCAGCAGTCACTGACCATCACTCATCCGTGCAGGGGACGGCATGACGCTGACGCAGAACGATCACACCGACATCGGGACCCTGCTCGCGTACGCCCTGCAGCCCACCCAGCGGCCCGGACGCAGTCAGGAGTACCGCCGGGTGCTCGCCCGGTACCGCACAGAATCCGACTTCCGTATCGCTACCGACGCGGTCCTGCACGGACTGCACGCCCGCGTCCTGTCCGACGCGGACTTCGGATTGGTCCTCGGCGTCAGCCCCGAGTCGCCGTTCGCGTTCCGCGTCTCGGACATGCCGAACGCGGCAACCCGCACCGGCCGTCTGATGGCCGGGCTCGTCCTGGTCGGCGCCGCCGCCTACGCGTATCCCACCCCGCCCGACCTTGAGGATGAACGAATTCGACGTATCCCAGACGTCGAGTTCGAACAGTGGCTGCGCTCGGCGTGCGAGCAGATGCAGGTCCGGGATGCCGCCGGCGAACCCGTCCCGGACGACGGTCTGGACGAGGCATGGCGGGTCTACCACGAGATGCCCTCCACCCTCGTCGGCGACAAAGGCCGCGCATCCGGACGACTGTCACCCAAGTGCACGCTGTACTGGGTCCGCAACATCCTTGGCTGGCTCGTCGAGCAGGGCATGGCCCGCGCCGACAGCACCGGCGGAACCTGGATGCTCACCGAGCGGTTCCGCATCCAGGTCAAGGACATGGCCAGCGAACCGGCATACACATTCCTTGCCGACCTCGCCCGCCGCAGGCCTACCCGCCCAGCTACCTCTGCCCAGCAATCTTCCGAGAACAGCGTGGAGGAGTCGTGACCTACCACCTGGCCGCGTTCCGGCTGCACTCGATCGGTGAACGATCCGCCCGGTTCACCGACGTCACCCTCGACCTCACCGCTCCGCGTGGGGTCACCAAGGGTCCGGCGGACACGGTCGTGTGGCTGCGCAACGGCGGCGGCAAGTCCTCGTTGCTGTCGCTGTTCTACACGCTGTTGCTGCCGCGGGCGGTCGACTTCATGGGGCGTGCCGTCAAACGCAGCCTGACCGACTACGTCGACAGCGGCGACACCGCCCACACCATCGCCGTGTGGCATCCGGCCACGTCGCGGACCCTGGACGGCACCCCGGACCGCGTCCTCATCACCGGCGTCGTCTACGAATGGACCGACTTGCGCCGCCCAGCCGACGCGGACCGGGCACGAGACCGGCTCGACACGACCTTCTACGCGTTCTACGCAGTGCCGGGTGTGCTCGACCTGGACCGGCTGCCGATCCTCGACGAGACCGCCGCGCCACGACGCCGCGCCGCCTACCTCGCCGCACTGAAGGAGGTCGCCGCGACCTATCCGCAGGCCATGGACTTCGTCAACACGGATCGGCAACACGAGTGGACCGCCGCGCTGACCAGCCGGGGCCTTGATCCGGCGCTGTTTCGCACCCAGAAGCAGATGAACCACGTCGAAGGCGGCGTGGAGGACCTGTTCAGGTTCTCCTCGGCCCGCGAGTTCATCGACCTGCTCATCGACCTCACTGTTGCCCCGGACGACGCGATCAGCGTCGCCGATCGCCTGGCCTCGATCGCCTCCCTCCTCGCGACCAAACCGGCCAAGACAGCCGAGCGTGACTTCTGCCTGGACGCGGCAACCGGACTGGACCGCATCAACGTGAGCCAACAGGAAGTCGGTGCGTCAGCGGTCGCGCATCAGCAGGCGACCGACGAGGCGACCAAGCTGTCAGCCGCATTCGCCGCGACCGTCGCACAAGCCCACAACCAGATTGAGATCCTCGCCGGCCACCGCGACGACATCGACAGACGCCGCGCCGCGGCGATAACCGAGAGCGGCACGGCGTACGAGTTCGTCTACCTGTACGAGGAACGCGCCTCGCAGATGCGGGTCGGTATCGCCGAGTCGCAGCTGACCACATCCGAGGCCGACATAGGCGACGCGGCCGGCCTCGTCGCGGCCTGGGAGGCGGCCGAACACCTGGCGGCGACAGCCGACCTGAAAGACGCGCTGGACATCAACCGGCAGGAGGCCAGCGCGGAACGCGAGCGTACCGCGCCCCTACGCCGCGAGCACGACGAGCACGCCGCACGCCTGCGCACCCGTCTGCTGGCGCTCGCTGACGTCCACGACAGCAAGGCCGACGCGGCCAGCGTAGCGGCCAACACCGCGAGGGCAGAGGTAGAGGCGCACCGCAAGGCGGCAAACGACGCCCGGCGGGCGGCTACGGACGCGGACAAGGATGCGGCAACAGCGACCGCGCGGCTGGAGTCGCTCACCACAGACCTACGCGACGCCGCCCGAGATGGCGTACTGCCGACCGAACACACGGACCCGGCCACACACGACGTCATGCTCGCCGAGCAGCACAGCACGCTCACTGAAACTCTCGACGAGATACGACGCCGTCGTGATGAGCAGCGTCCTACGGCTCGAACCGAGCTGACAGGCAGACTCACGGCGCTGACCGCGGAGCAGGTCCGGCTGGACGGGGATCGCACCCGGCTCGCCGAGGAACGCGCCGCGCTCGGCGAGCGCGCCGACAAGCTGGCCACTCACGAGCGCCTCCGCGACCTGACGGAGGCAACCAACGACGCACCTGTCGATCTATGGGCCGAGTCGGACACACTTACCCGCCGGCTATCCGATGCGATCCTCAGCACTGACCTGGCACTGGTCCGGTTGGAAGCCGAACGCGTTGACGATCAACGTACCCTCGACGTCCACGCCCGCACCGGGCTGCTGCCCACCACGCTCGATGCCGAGCGCGTTCACACCGTGTTGGGCGAACACGGGATCACCGCCGAGACAGGATGGGCACATCTGCGCACCTTGATACCAGGCGCACGCCTGGTCGACACGGTGACGGATCCGAACCTCGCGCGCCTCGGCGTTGGCCTTGTCATCCCCACAGACATGGCCGACGCCGCCGTGGCCGCGCTGGCCGGGGTTGACACGGCGACCACCGCGCTCGTCGGTGTCTACACGGCGCACACCGCCTCCGCGATCGTCAATTCCAGCCAGACGGGCATCGACGGCACCGATCCGGTGTGGACCGGGTTACAGCGCGGATTGGTTGATCCTTCCTCGGCCGAAAGCGCCGTAAGGCTGGTCACATCCCGCGCCGAGACATACGACGCAAAACAGTCTCGGTTGACCGCAGCCCGGGAGGCAGACCGGACGCTACTCGGTGACTTCACGACGTTCCTGGCCGACTGCTCCACCGGGCACCTCGACAGTCTCACCCACCGCATCGACGACCTCGACCAGACCCTCGGCGATATCGAAACTGCCCTCGGCAAGATCAAGACCGAGCTTGCTGAACTCGACGAAGCCGACGCGGCAGACGCGTCGACCGAACAACGGACGCAGGGCCAGATCTCCGACATCGACAAGGCCCGCAGCCGCTTGACCGGACTGATCAAAAAGGTCCAGGCCGCCGCCACATGGCGGGAAGACCTCGCCGTGGCCAAATCGCGGTCGACAGACGCGCACGGACTGGCCGAGCGCCACACAGAGGAGGCGAACGACGCGCTCGACACCGCCACCGAGCAGGGCGCGCTCGCCGAGGCTGAGCACAACACCGCCACCGGCTACCGGACCGAGACCGCAGGCCTGACGTTCCTTGACTCCGAACCCGACCTGGCCGACGATTCGGCGGTCTCCCTCGACACGCTGCGAGCCCGCCATCAAAACGCCGCCCGCGCCTGGCAAATCCAAGCCTCACAGTCGGTACTCGCCGAACGGGAACGCACCCTCACTGAGGCGCTCGCCCACGAGACCCAGGCGCTTGCCGCGGTCTCCGACGAGGTCCAGCAGCGCGCCGCTGCCCTGCTCGCCACCGCCGATGGACAGGCGAAGCCGACCCGGGTCGCCGCGCTGGCCGCCGCCCGGCAGACGGAGAAGGACGCGATCGGCCGCAAAGGCCGGGCAGCCGGTGACATCGAGCGACACTCCGCGGCGCTGACAAAAATTCGGGCACGGCGTGCCGACCCGCCTCGGCGCCCATTGCCAGTCGAGCCGGCCACGCCCGACCACGCCGACGCGCTGGCCCACGAACACGACCAGATCGGTCAAGCCTGCATTGACCGACGGACAAAAGCGGAGCGAGAACTCACCGACCTGCACAACAAGCAGACCGAGTTTCGCAATCAGGTGACTGCGTTCGGGCTGCTTGCCGACGGCCTCCCTGACCCAACCGGCTGGACCGCAGCGCCATTCGCCGGCAGCGACAGCGACGCGAAGACCCGAAAGCAGGCAGTCGTTGCGAGCCTCCGATCCGCCGAACAACGTGCACACGACGCGGCGGTGGCCCGCGCCAACGCGGTCGGGAACCTACGGACAATCGGTGGAAGGTACCCGAGCGTGACCACTCCGGCGAAAGACCGCGTCCTGCACGACGGCGAGGAGACCCTGGCGCAGCACGCGAAGACGCTCGCCAACCAACTGAGACTCCGCGCGAACATGATCGACGGGGAACTGGCCGGAATCGCCAAAGACCAGGCCATCGTCACCGACTCCCTCGCCCGCCTTGTGTCGAACACACTCGACACGCTGCGCAAAGCCGAACGGTACTCGCGGGTGGACACGCAAACCGGCGGCTGGTCCGGCAAACAGATGCTGCGGATATCCTTCGACGCACCGGCCAGCGACGCGGATCTGCGCACGTACGTCAACCGCGTGGTCGAACGGCGAATCGCCGACGGAGTCAAACCGGAAGGGCTACCGCTGCTCAAGAACGCCGTGCACGAGGCGGTCGGCGCCCGCGGATTCACCGTCAAAGTGCTCAAGCCGACCCTAGACCTCGTCGCCACCACCGAGGACATCAGCAGGCTCGGCAAATGGTCCGGCGGGGAGAAGCTGACCGTATGCGTCGCGCTCTACTGCACAATCGCGGCGCTACGCGCCGCGAACGCAGGACGCAGAGACCGCTCCGGCGGCGTCCTGCTGCTCGACAACCCCATCGGCCGGGCATCGCACGGCAGCCTGGTCCGCCTCCAGCGGGCGGTCGCCACCGCACACAAAGTCCAACTGGTGTACACCACCGGTGTGAAGGACCCGGACGCCGTCTCCCGCTTCCCCAACGTCATCCGACTGGACAACCGACCCGGCCGCACCCGAAACCGCCGCTACATCGTTCCGGACGATACCTCGGCCGGCCAGCCAGACCTGCGACTCATCACCGGCGTTCGCGTCGCGCACAACGAACCCGCCGACAACGGGGTAGACAGCGTCGAAGCGGAGGTGTCCGAGTGACAAGCAGGCTCGCCGATGTCATCTCCGGCTACGTCGCAAGTCATTCGAGCAGCAAGATTGACGTGGAGGGCCTGCTGCGGTACGCGACCGCCGCCGACCCTACGCTGCTGGGAGACCCGACAGGGCGAGCCCGGCTAGCCGCCGCGCTGACCGACCTCGCCGATGCCGGTCTCGTGGTGTTGCCCAAGACCCGTGCCGGTTGGGACTACCGCACCCAACCGGCACTGCCACTCTGGCTTGCCAAGCCGGCGAACCCCCGCCCCGCCCGCTCCGCACCAGCGATGCGAGTCTGGCCACAACCGCTCGAAGCCGCCGCCGCGATCGCCACACGCCCAGACGAACACACCCTGCTCGACCGGATCGCCACCTGGCTGCGGAACAACCCCGACGCCGACCCCGTCCCCATCGAAGAACGCTCGCTGGAGATCCTCGACGACGAAAAAGCCCTCGCTGTCGAAACAACCAAACGACTGTTCACCACCGGCGCTCTCAGCCTCGACCTGCTCGCCTGCTACCCGACACCGATCCCCTTCCCTTCCCAACACGTTCCCGGCACAGGCGAGACCCGGCTCCTGGTAGCAGAGAACAACGCGACGTTTCACTCACTGCTTACCGCAGCCCGAGAACTGGACCCAGATGCCCGCCCAGACCTACATATCGGATGGGGCTGCGGCAACCAGTTCCCGGTCTCCATCGCCGCCGCCACACTGCTCGACCCACCCCCGACCGCCCTGTACTACATTGGCGATCTTGACGTCGCGGGCCTGCGGATCGCCATCAACGCCGCCGCCACCGCGTCCAACCGCCACCTACCGCCACTTCGCCCGGCGGTCGCTCTGTACCGCTGGCTGCTCACTCACGGCGTTCCTCGTCCCGACAGGTCCAACACCGGCATCAGCGATCTCACCGTACTGCACGCGTGGATGCCGGAAGACCTGCGCGAGCCAACCGCCCAACTGCTCCACTCGCGGGAACGAATCCCCCAGGAAACTCTGGGCCTTCGCGCGCTACGCGCCGACCCGGCGCTGCTCTCGCACGCGGTCGGTTGACATCCGGCTACCGGGCATGACAGGCCCTCGTCGGCAATGGTCCTGGGGTGGAGGCCGGAGCTGCACGGTCATGTGCGGCCCGGGCCGGCGCGGACCATGTCGACCAACACCGTGCCGTAGGTGTTGGCCGCGCCGCCAGGCGAAGTCGTCCACTCCCAACACGGTCAGCGCGGGAACAGGCGGCTCGGGCACGGCGCGGATCAGCCGCAACATCGTCATCCGGCCCGCGTGGGGCCCGAGCCGTCCAGCCAGCCGGGCACCGGCACGCCCGCCCAACGCCAACGCGACTGCTTCCATTCCGTGGCGCGCCAGTGTGCTGAACCGGCCGTGGCGTACTGTCACACCGTCGAGTTGCTCGGCGAAGATCCGGCGTACCAGTCGGTCGGGGTGCAGAAGAACCGCCGTACCCGTAGGTGCAGCACGGTCTCCCGCCCGGCGACAGGCGCGTCGAGTAGCTGTCGTTCGTACCGGCTGTGCACCCGCCGGGACACGGTCGAACAGTCCGGGCACCGCGCGGCGACGCTACTGGGCCCGGCGTACACCCGCACCGTCAACCCCGCGGCCAGCACATTCGTGCACAGCCCGGGCAGGTGCGGACATGACAGCAGTAAGATCCACTATAGACATAGCACATGATCCACCATCGATCCGTCCGCGATCACCGAGACCGTGCCAGAGCCAAGAACTCAAGCGGCTGTGTGGCCTCTGCCCGGACCTATCGACCGCGCTTCTTCTTCGCTCGACGGCGGTCGCTTTCGGCGCGGCGGCGGGCGGCCTGCTGCTCTGGCGTGAGCCGTGGGGCGGGGGCAGCCGGACCCCGCACCCGTGGCTTGAGCCGCCCGGTAGCCAGCTCCTCTATCCGGTCACCGAGTCGGGTCTTCAGCTCGGCTTTCTGTTCGACGGTGGGGACTGGGTGGTCGAGCAGGTAGAGCTGGATGAGGGCGCGCAGGTCCCGCTTGGTGGCCTCATGCGCGTCGCCGGTCGTGTCGGCCACCCAG
Organism: Micromonospora sp. Llam0; assembly: GCF_003751085.1. Taxonomy (NCBI): domain Bacteria; kingdom Bacillati; phylum Actinomycetota; class Actinomycetes; order Micromonosporales; family Micromonosporaceae; genus Micromonospora; species Micromonospora sp. Llam0. The sequence continues at coordinate 2,246,720 of NZ_RJJY01000002.1, forward strand.
GGCAGGAGTTCGGTCAGCAGTTGCGCTGCCTCGTGCTCGGAGACGTAGGCGAGGGCCTCGGCACCGGGTATGCCCTGCGACAACGCTTGGCTGCCCCGAATGCGTTCCTCCAGCACAAGCCTGGCGTGGTTGTGGACCATCGGATGCATCAGATCGATGATCGCGGCGGTCGCCGCCGCGTACAGGTGAGCGCCGGTACGGCCGGTTAACCCGGCGGGGACATCCGCGTACAAGTCGGCGTCACCCGCGATGATCTGGTCGAAGGCGTCCCGCAGCGGTCCGCGCATGGTCGGCGGCGCGTTGTCGGCAGCGAGGCGGCGGGCGGCCGTCAGCACGTCGGGAATCTGTGCCCTGGCCGCGTCCTTCGCCAGCCACTCCTCCATCATCAACCCGGCGCTCTGCACCGCGTGATGGTCACGCATCATGTCAGGGTCAACAGGGTTAGGTCGGTCGACGTTCGGGTCAGGGTCGGTGAACCTGATGGCGCAGATGTCTTCGTCGGCTGCCGCAACCGCCTCCGGGCGCCGATCCACGTAGGCGCGGGCCAACTGGTGCACGAGTGCGGCCATGGCGAGGACCGGGAGATCGGCCGGTCCGGGCCTGGGTACCGGGCGCGTGGTCATGACGGAACGATACCGACTTGCTGGCCCGTGTATCCGAGGGGAAACGTGTCGACCGGTTCCCATGTGTAGCTTCCGGTGTCGGCGTGCTGGTGGACGGCGAGCAGGTGCGCTTGGGTCACCGGAAATGTGGCGCGGCCGGCGCGGACGTGGTTGAGAGCGCCCAGGTGGGGCTCGATATCGACGTGGCCGGTGGCGTACGACACGGTCACGTGTGGTCTGCCGTGCCCAGCCATCGGGTCGATGGAGTCGGGGCCGAGCGCCTCGGCGGCGGCCTGGCGGACGGCCGAGCGGAGATCTCGCCATGGCTGGTCCGGCACGGCGTCGAGGGTGATTGTGTGGGCGGCCACGAGTGCGGGCCCGATCTGGAGGGTGAACGCGGGAACCGTGGCGATGTGTTGGCGGAGGGCTGCGGTCACGGCTGCCAGTTGCGCATCGGTCAGCTCGTCGAGGTAGCGGTTGAAGCGTTCCACGCTCAGGTGTAGCCAACGGCCGGGCTGGCGGGACAGGTTGGTCAGTGCATGCGCGGCGAGGAGGTCCTGGTAGGCGGCTGCCATCGTGGCGACATCATCGTCGGGTGGCAGGGCGTAGATGTGCAGGCGTCCGGACTTCGGCCACCGTGCCTTGGGGCTGCGGGTGAAGAACGACTTCATCGGTTGGTCCTCTGCTCATGCAAGCCGGTTCACAGCACCTCGCCGCTGCTCGTGAAGCGCGGGCGCTTGGAATGGGTGACATCAAGGACGACCGGCGAGGTGTACGGCATCGTATGCCCTCGGCATGCTTGAAGATGAAGGGCTTCACGGGTCTCCAATGTGTCGACGGTGCGGGCCACTACGTTGGCGGGCGGGAGGAGGAGTCGGATCGTACGGCACCCTTCGGTGAGCCGCGTCGGCCCGAGCAGGTGAGCGACGAGGCGTTCTCCGGCTGAGCCAAGAGCTTCGCCGACTCCGGCGCTGCGCTGTCATTGTTGACCTGCTGAGGTTCGGCGGCAGCATCGTCTCGACGGGCATCGATCACCTACCGGTTCCGGCGTCAACTCGTCGGCGTCCACTGGCGGTCGTCGTCGATGTCAGGTACGGCGTCGGCGATGGCTTGAAGCATGGCGGCTTTCGCTTTGCCCGCCTTGGTGAGGTGGTATAGCGGGTGTCCCTTGCCGTCGTCGCTGGCCTCGACGAGACCGAGACGGATGAGGCGGTCCTTGATTTCGGTGATGGTCGAATCCGCGACGCGCGCACCGCTGTTGCGGGTGACCTCGAACGCCAGCTGGCCGAACCGCAGCGGACCGCTGACCGCGAGGCTGGCGATGACGAAGGAGTCCCACTGGTAGGAAAAAAGGGCGCGAACCTGACGAAGCCGGACGAAATCCACGTCATCACCCCCTCGTGGTTCTTCATGGGCGCTCCGCAGGCACGACCCACTCAATAGTCGATGACGGTGGGTGTCAAGGCCGCGCCAGCGATGATGTCGAACGACTCACCGAAACTCGGATCTTGGGTGACAAACTTCCGCGCGATCGGATGGGGCTGGCCGCTAAGCGGAGCCGCTGGCCACAGTCCCGTCATCAAGTTCCTGACATCTGGCCCACTTCTCAATCTCCACTAACCGTTCGTGCACAGTTCGACCCCGAACCGTAATCTCGACTGTCGGCATCCGCTCCGACACCTTCGGCCATGTAGCGCGGACGACACCGAGGGACTCCAAGCATCGAATCGCTTCGGCGACGACCTCCGGCAGTGCCGGCCGGTCGGACGGGGAGCGCCCTTCGGCGAGGTCGTCGAGCACCTCCAGCGCGAGCGGTGTGCAGAGTAGGTCACGCACCTTGTCCAGGCCGCTGAGTAGATCGCGGGGCATAGTCGCTCTCCAAAACCGGCAGGTGTATGGCGCAAGGGTGTTTGAGGACAAGTGTGATGGGCGGCGCGCGGAGGAACAAGTACCGTCCCGGTGCTCGTGGCCGACACTTGTCTCGCACAAGTACCCGGCACGAGTACCCATCCCACGTACCCGCCACGCGCACCTGGCCTACTTGGCAGTTCTGAGTGGCGCACGGCTGAATGAATGCATGAATCTTGAGACCACTCTTCGCATTCAATCCGGTAGGGGACGCAACGTGGGGACGTCGATCCGGCTGGCCGTGTTGATCTGCGCTGCGGCTGCGGCGCTGACGGCCTGTGGAAAGGACAGCCCCGCTCCGGTGCCAAGCGAACTGTCAGCGGAACCGGCGGGGAGCGCAATGTCCCCGTCGTTGGTCACGCCACCGCCGTCCGCTGGGGCGGCCACCGCTCTCGACGCGTACCGGGGGATGTGGACGGTGTACTCGGACGCCATCCGCATCCCCGACCCGAGCTATCCGGATCTCGCCCGCTATGCCCAGGACGACGCGCTCGATGTGCTGGTCAAGGGCTTGGCCAGCGTTCAAGACAACGGGCTCGTCGGCCAGGGCGAAGTCACGATCGCGCCGTCGGTGACGGGTGCGGATCCGAGCTCGACGCCACCGACGGTGACCCTTGAGGACTGTGTCGACACCGCGAAGTCGCACCTGGTGAAGAAGGACGGCTCGGGCTACCAGGACACGCCTGGCGGGCCGACCAGGGCCACCGCGACGGTGTCACGTCTGTCGGACGGTTCGTGGAAGGTCAGCTCTTTCGCGTTGTTCGCGGTTGGAAGCTGCTAGGTCTGGGAGGTGGACCATGCTGGGTTGGGGACGGCGTCTGATCGCCGCCGGTATCGCGGCCGCGGCGGTTGTCTTCGGCAGCGCAGCGGCGGCGCAGGCAAGTTGGGGCGACCCGGTGAACTGCGTCACTGATCCCACCAACCCGGCGTGTGTTATCACGATCACCGATCCGGGTGGCAGCAGCAGCGGGGGAGGTAGCGGCACATCGGGATGCCATGATTCGAGCGGACGGCTGGTTCCCTGCTTCGTTGAGGGCAAGGGGTGGTGGGGCGGCGACGGCTGCTACTACCAGCATGCCACCGGCGATGATCTCGCATTCGCCGAGGCGCTCGGCGGTCCGGTGCCACCGCCCGCGTACTGGTATCTCGGCACCTGCGGTGACCCGATCGACGACTGGTGGCCGTCCGGATACACCCGTTTCTCAGTGTTCGGACCCAACATCGGAATCGAACTACTCGCCGCCGAGGCGGTCAAGCGCCTGACGCTGCCGGCTCCGCAGATCGGCGTCAACCCCGACGCCGGGGCGCAGATGGTGTTCGTGCCAACCTGGCTGTGGGTCGAGCCGGCCACGTTCACGTCCCGGTCGGCGACGGCGAGCCTCGGCGGCCTGTCCGTCACGGCCGTGGCCACGCCGGCCAGGGTCACCTGGACCACCGGTGACGGGACCAGCGTGATGTGCGGCAGGGGAACACCGTGGACTCCGGGCGGCGATCCGGCCGCCGAATCTCCTGACTGCGGGCACACCTACACCACCACGTCGCACTCGCAGGCGGGCGGAATCTTCACCGTGCGCGCCACTGTCACCTGGGACATCAGCTGGTCCGGTGGTGGCCAGACCGGCACCGAGCCCGCGCTGACGTCCACCAGCATCGTGCAGGTGCGGGTGGCGGAATCGTCCGTGGTGAACACGCAGTAAGGAGACGCAGGACATGCCCACCGCCACCCCGACGGATTCCCGGCGGCGCTTCGACAACGCCACGACCACGGCCCTGCCCGCCACCGTCGTCACCTCACGCCGCCGGTCACCGCTGAGGATCATCGCCGGGCTGCTCGTGATCGCGCTCGGGTTCGTCGTCGGCGCGGTCGTCCTGGCAAACGTCAACAAGGCCGTCGACGTGCTCGCCGTGGCGCGGCCGGTCCCGGCCGGCGCGGTGTTGACCGACGCCGACGTGACGATGGTGAGCATCGTGCCCGCCGACACGCTGCAGGTCATTCCCGCCGGTCACCGTGCCCAGATCGTCGGCCAGACAGCGGCGGTGCCGTTGACCGCCGGGTCCCTGCTGGTGATGGACCAGATCGGCGCGATCACCGATCCGGCACCTGGGCAGTCGATTCTGGCCGTTGGGGTCAAGACCGGCCACGTTCCTGCGGGCCTGTCCGCGGGCGCCACGGTTGTCGTGCTCGTCGCGCCGGCCAGCGCGGGATCGGGCAGTGCCGCCGAGGTCGTGCAGGCGCCGGCTCTCGTGCGGGCCGTGGAGCCGCCCGACGCCGCTGGCCTGACCGTTGTCACCGTGCAACTCGTCTCGGAGTCCGCGCTTCGGGTCGCGGCGGCCGCCGGTGACGTCACGATCATCGTGCAGGGGCGGTAGCGGCTAATGCTGATCGTTCTGGGTAGCGTCAAGGGATCACCTGGTGTGACCACCCTGTCTGTTGCGTTGGCGGCCCGCTGGCCGGTACCGGGCATACCGCTGGTGGTCGAGCTCGATCCGGCTGGTGGTGATCTGGGCAGCCGCTGGCACCTGCACGACGAGCCGGGGCTGCGCAACATGGTGGCCACCGCCCGGTACGGGCCGCTGACGGAGCCGGCCGAGTGGTCGCAGCGTCTGCCCATCGGGGTCGATGTCGTCGTGGCCCCGGCTGGCCAGACGGCGGCCTACACCGTGGCCGCGTTCGGTGACACCGGACCGGCCGCAGTGCGGGACCTGGCCGCGACCCGACCGGTTCTGGCCGATGTGGGCCGGCTCGATCCGGGCTCCCCAGCGCTGGCGTTCCTGGACAAGGCCGATCTGCTGCTGATGGTCGCCCGTCCACGGCTGGAGGATGCGCGTCACCTCAAGAACGTCCTCCCGGCGCTGTCCGAGCGCTGCCCGAGCGTGCAGCTGACTGTCAGCGGCGCCGGCCCGTACGACCCGGTTGAGATCGCCGGTTACCTGGAGACGGAGGTCGCCGCCACGATCAGCCACGATCCCGCCGGCGCGGATGTCGTGGCCGGGCGCCGCCGGCCGGCGATGGGCTGGACGAGGCGGAGGCTGCTCACCGCGGCCCGCACCTTGGCCCTCACCCTGGCGGCCAACGCCCCCGACATCGACGTCGACCCGAGGCGGGATACCCGCACCACTGAACCGGCGGAGGTGGTGGAGGCGTGACCAGCGCGTTCCCTGTCGGGCACACCGATCGTGATGCCCTGCGCGCCGAGGTGTCGAGGCGTCTGCAGCAGGACGCGATCGATGAGGGCGGCGACGCCGGGCGGGACGCGGTCCTCGATGGGCTGATCGCGGAGGTGCTGCGGGAGCACAACCTCGTGGCCTTGGCGGAGCGCCGCCCGCCGCTGTCGACGCAGTCCGAGCAGTCGCTGCGCCAGTCGCTGCGCGACAGCTTCCTCGGCCTGGGCGATCTGCAGCCCTACATCGACGACCCCGACGTGGAGAACATCGACGTCAACGGCGCTGACACGGTGTTCGTCAGCTACGCCGGCAAGCGTCCGGTCCAGGTCGGACCGATCGCGTCCTCCGACGACGAGTTGATCGACATGTTGCAGACCCTGGCCCGGCACAGCGGCGCGCAGGAACGCCGCTTCGACCCCGGGATGCCTCGCCTGGATCTGCGGCTTCCCGGTGGTGCTCGGCTGTTCGCCACCATGGCGGTCACGCAGCGGGTGTGCGTGTCGATCCGCCGGCACCGGTTTCCGCAGCTGGGCCTGTCGGATCTGGCCGACATGGGCACCATCAGCCCCGGAATGGTCGGCCTGTTCGGCGCGCTGGTCGCCGCGCGCTGCAACATCGTCATCTCCGGCGGGATGGACACCGGCAAGACGACCATGGCGCGGGCGTTGTGCCGGGCGATCGAGCCGTGGGAGCGCATCATCACGATCGAGGACCCGTACGAACTGGGCCTGGACCTCGACCCGGCACACCCGAACGTGGTCGCGATGCAGCCCCGGGAGCCGAACATCGAGGGTCAGGGCGGCGTCGACATGACTGCCCTGGTCCGGTGGGCGACCCGGATGCGCCCGGACCACGTGGTGGTCGGCGAGGTGCGCGGCGGCGAGGTCATTCCGTTGCTCAACGCATTCAACCAGGGCACCGACGGCTCGCTGACGACCATTCACGCCTCCAGCACCCGGGAGGCGTTCATGAAGATCGCCAGCTACGCGCGGCAGACCCGGGAGCAGTTGCCCTTCGACGTGACGTTCCAGTTGATCGGCGGCGGCGTCGACATCGTCGTGCAGCTGGGTAAGAACACCGACGGGCAACGGTTCGTCACCGGTATTCGTGAGGTCGTCGACGCCGACGCGACCCAGGTGCGTAGCAACGAGATCTACCGGCCCGGCCCGCACCGGCACGCGATGCTCACCGGCCGTTTCTCCGACACGATGGTGGACCGGCTGATCGAGGTCGGCTACGACCCGCAGTCCCTCGGTGCCCGGGGATCGGCATGACCACGCTCGGCGGCATCGCGGGGATGCTGATCGCCTTCGGCGTGTGGCTGGCGGCCGGCGGCGCCCGCCGGGCCGAACGGCCGATACCGGGAGCCGCCGCCCAGGCCCGGCGAGACCGGTGGGCGGCAGCCAGCCGGCGGCGTATCGCGGTCGCGGCCGGGATCGCGGTGGTCGTGGGGATACTGACCCGCTGGCCGGTCGCAGCTCTGCTGGCCGGCCTGGCCGGCTACGCGGCGCCGGCGCTACTGACAATGGGCCGCGCCGAGATGCGCGCGCAGGCGAAGTTGGAGGCCATCGCGAGCTGGGTGGAGGTGATGCGCGGCGAGATCCGCAGCTACGCCGGCGTCGAGCAGGCCATCCGGGGCACCGCGGGCATGGCCAGGGCGCCCATCGCCGCCGAGGTACGCGACCTGGCCGACGCACTGGAGCGCGGCGTACGGCTGCGGGTCGCGATCACCGCGTTCCGCCGCGACGTCGACCACCCGGCCGCCGACCTTGTCGGGATCTCGCTGGTGAAAGCCGCGACCACCCACACCGGTAACCTCGCCGACCAGCTCGGCGACCTCGTTCACTCCGTCCGCGACGACGTCGCCGCCCGGGAACGGATCCAGATCTCACAGACCGAGGCCCGCACCTCCGCCCGGCTGGTCATCCTCATCGTCGCCGCGGTCGGCGTCGGCCTGTACATGTTCAACCGCAGCATGCTCCCGCTCGGCACGGTCACCGGGCAACTAGTCCTGGCGGTGGTCAGCGGCATGTGGGCCGCCGCCGGACTGTGGCTGCACCGCCTGGCGACCACGCCCCCCGCACCCCGGGTGTTCAGGACCCAGGACGAGGTGGCGCCGTGAGTTCCAGCCTCACCTGGATGATGCTCAGCGGCGGCGTCATCGGCGCCGGTGCCACCCTGGTCGCCTCCGGACTGTCCCCGCGCCAGCCCGCGCTGGCGCTCGTCATCGACGCCCTGTCCCGGCCGGCGCCGCCCGCCCGCACACGCAGCCGCCGCCTCGACCTGGCCCTGGCCACGCCGATAATGCGGCTCGGGCTGCCCCGCCGCAGCACCATCGGGGACCTCGCCATCTGCGAGCGGGACCCGGCGCAGTACCTGGCGCAGACGTTCGTCCTCGCCGTCGTCGCCCTGGCCGGCTCCGGCATGCTTCCCGTGCTGCTCGGGCTGGGCGGGCAGCTACCGCTGTGGGCGGGGCTGGTCGGGGCGTTCCTGGCTGTGCGGGTCGCCCAGTCCCGGCTCCACACCGAAGCCGAGCACCGGCGCGCGCAGATGCGCGCCACCATCGCGGCGATGCTCGACCTGGTCAGCGGCAGCCTCGCTGGCGGCGCCGGGATCGAACAGGCCCTGGACGAAACCCTCGACGAACTCACCGGCTGGTCCGCGCTGCGCATCCGCCGGGAACTCAACTCCGCAGCCCACACCCGCGGCCACGCCCGCGTGCGCAGCTGGACCGCGCTGCGGGAGCTGGGCCGCGGCATCGGCGTCGACGAACTCGGCGAACTCGCCACCGGCATCGAACAAGCCTCCGGCGGCGCCCCGGTCGCCGAAACCATGGCACAGATCTCACGCACCATGCGATCGCGTGCCGTCGCGGCCATGGAACGAAGCGGCCGATCCCGCAGCGCGCAGATGGCGCTACCCATCATGATCTTCGGCTTCGGCTATCTGATCCTGCTGCTGTACGGGGCGCTGACCGCCATCGGTAACGGACTCAACCAGTAGAAGGAGGACCAATGATCTACAAGGTGCAGGCCGTGCTGCTCGCGCGGATGCGGGAGGCGACCCGGCGGCCAGACCGCGGCCTGGAAACCCTGGAGTACGTGGCCTGGGCCGCCGGGATCATCGTCGTCGTCGGCGGGCTGCTCTTCCTCGTGCGTAACTCGTTGGAGACCTTCTGGAACAGCATCGATTTCGTCAGCGTCCTGCCCTAATGCGCCCTCCGACGACACCCCATCGGGCCGTCCGCCGGCGGCGGCACCGCGACCGGGGCATGACCACCATCGAGGCCACCGGGGGCCTCGTGATGATGTTTGTCCTGCTGACCTTGGGCGTGCAACTGGTCGTGTGGGGCATCGCCGCATACGGGAGCCGGCTGGCCGCGGACCACGCCGCGCAGGCCGCGCGGGTCCACGGCGCCACCGCGGCGTCCGGCCACGCCGAGGCGAACCTGATCCTCGCCGGCACCGTCGGCCGCAAACTCCGCGACCCGCAGGTCACCGTGGCCCGTACGACGACCACCGTGACCGTGCAAATCGTCGGCCACGCCCAACCCGTCATCCCCGGCTTCGAACCGGTCGTCGGCGTCACCGTCACCGTCCCCGTCGAACCCGCAACCTGATCGTCCCCATGCCGACCGGAGGTGAGCATCATGCGTAGGTGGTCGTGCCGGCTGCGCCACGTGTTGCCGGCGCGACGTGACCGAGGTTCCACATCGGTGGAGATGGTGGGATTCGCCATCCCGGGCACGGTGATGGCCATCGTGCTGGCCTACTCGGCGTTCAACCTCGGACTGTCCAGCCTCGACGTCACGACCGCTGCTGCCGCCGCCGCCCGCGCGGCCTCGCTGCAACGCAGCGCCCCAGCCGCTGCCGCCGCCGCGCAGAAAGCCGCCGCCGACACCCTGACACTCGGATCAGCGACGTGCGCACATCTCGACGTCGTCACCGACACCAGCCGATGGGGCCGCGGTGGCACGGTCACCGTCACCATCCGCTGCACCGTCCTGCTGCGCAGCATGTCCGGCCTCGACTTCATCCCCGGCTCGCTGGCCACCAGCGCCCGCGCGACAGCGCCGCTGGAAACCTACCGATCAGTGGACACCTGATGCGCCGCGCTCCCACTCACCCAGGCCACGCTCGCGACCGCGGGTCGGGCACCTTACTCGGCATGGGCATCATCATCGTCGTCCTGGTGCTCGCCGCGACCCTGCTGGAGGCCGGCAACAGCATGCGGGCCAGCGCCCACGCGACGGCCGTCGCGCAGCAGGCCGCCCGCGCCGGCGCCGACCAGCTCGACCTCGCCGCCCTCCGCGCTGACGCGACGGTACGCGTCGACCCGACGGCCGCCCAGACCGCCGCCCAGGCATACCTGGCGCAGGTCGGCGAGGCCGGCACCGTGCAGGCGACACCGACAGACGTCACCGTCACCGTCACCATCACCCGCGAGCGTGTGCTGCTGCCCCTGGTCGGTATCCGCACGCTCACCGTCACGTCCACGGCCAACGCCGTGCCGCTACTGGTTTAAGGCCCCGGGAGGACCGATGTTGACCCTGCTCGGGCGAGCCGTGACCCGCACCGCCAGCGCTGTCGCCCTGCTCGCGTTGACCCTCGGACTCCCCGCCGGTCTGCTGCACTTCGTCGGCAACCCCCTGCCGTCCCGGCTGCCCGGCCCCGGCGACATCATCGACGTGGTCACCAGCCCACTGTCGGACCACCTGCTCGTCCAGAGCATGGCCGCCCTCGTCTGGCTGCTGTGGCTCATGCTCCTCGGCTCGGTGCTCATCGAGGCGGTCGCCGCCATCCGCGGCGTGACCGCACCCCGGCCCCGACTCCTGCGCCCGACCCAAGGACTGGCCGCGACCCTGGTAGCCGGGCTCACCGCCGGGATCTTCGCCCCCGTCATGGTCGCGCCCCTGAGTCCGGCGGTGAGCGCACCCGCACCAGCCCCGGCCGTCACGCTGCTCACCGCGACCACTACCACGCCCCCGGTCGAGCTGACCGCGGTGGCGTACGCACGGCCGCTAACGATCCCGGTCCAGGCCGCTGGCAAGGTCACGCTCGTCATCTCCGACTGCGGCTATGAACACACGGTGGCCAAGCGGGACAATCTGTCCCGCATCGCCGCCACCTGCCTGGGCGACCCGGATCGATGGCCGGAAATCTACGAGCTGAACAAGGGACGGTACTGGCCAAAGGTCAGTGGCACCACGAAGCTGACCAGCCCGCACCTGATCTTCCCGGGCTGGGTGCTCCACCTACCCGGCGACGCCGTCGCGCCGCCCGATGCCACACCCGTCGACCCGCCTCCCGCAACCGCCGACCCGGCACCGGTCACTCCAACCCCGTCCACCACCACGCCGCCCCCGCCCCTGGCGCCGGTCAGCGTCGCACCGTCGGTGACGCCCTCGACCGCCGCGACGACCACCGGTGCCGCCACGGCAGCCCCCAGCCAGACCACCGTCACCGCCAGCCCGCCACCGCAGGAGCCCACCCCGGGCCGCGCGGCCCCGGCCGATTCCCGACAAGACCCGACCGAGGGGTCCAGCTTCGTCGCGGTGGTGGGCGGATTCATCACCGCCGGACTCGCCGCCGGGCTGCTGCTCGCCGCGGCGATGGTGTGGCAACGCCGCCGCCACCGCTACCGGCCGACCCTCATCGACACCGTGAACCTGGACGACCCGGATCTCACGCCGCCGCTGTCCGGTCTCACCCACCTGCGCCAGGCGCTGCGCCGACAACGGCCCGAACTTCTGGAGGACCCGAAGCCCGGCCCGACCGTCCGCGAATACACCGCGGCAGCCGCCGACTCCGATACGGCACCGACGCCGCCTGTGGGGCCCACCGGCGCCGAACTGGCCGGACTCGCCGACCTGCCGGTATCCGCCGGACTGGGCCTGGACGGGCACGGAGCCCTCGACGCCGCACGCGGGCTCCTCGTGGCCTGCCTGACCGCCGGAAGCCCTGACGACCCAGACGCGCAGGGCCACGTCGTCGTCCCCGCCTCGACACTGGCGACCCTCCTCGGGGTGTCCGTCATCGACCTCCCCCGCATGCGCCGCCTCACGGTGACCGCCACCGCCAGCGACGCGATTACCCACGTCGAAGAGGAGATCATCCGCCGAACGCGGATCATGGCCGACCACGACGTTGACGCCATCCCCGAGCTGCGCGAGGCGCATCCGCTGGCCGAGCCGGTGCCCCAACTGCTGCTCATCGCCGACGTCCCTGAACAACGCCAACAGCAGCGTCTGGCCAACGCCATCCACCTCGGCGAGAAGGTCGACATCGGTGCCGCCCTGATCGGCGCCTGGGACCTCGGCGTCACACTGACCGTCGCCGCCGACGGCTCCGCCACCGGAGAAACGGACATCGGCCAGGTCGCCGTCCTGGACACCGACGCCGCGACAACCGCGCTGACCATGCTCGCCGAAGCCCATGCCGACACCCCCACCACCCCGACCGCCGAGCAGCCGACACCGCCAGCACCACCGGCAGACCCGCCCACCACTGAACAAATCGCAGCGACTCCGGCACCGCCTACCGCCCCGGCCGCACCGCAATCGCCCAGCGCGAACGACCAACGGGTGCAGGTGCGCGTCCTCGGCGAACCCGCCATTCTCGGCCCCGACGGCGCACCCATGAAGGGCCTGCGCGCGAAGTCGGTCGAGCTACTCGTATACCTGGCGGTCCACCGCGAGGGCGCCTCGCTGTCCGCGATCATGGAGGCGCTCTGGCCCGACGCGACGATGCGCCGAGCGGGCGAGCGGCTGTCGACCTGCGTCGGCAACCTGCGCACCGTCCTGCGTACCGCCCACCCTGGCAGCACCGGCGACGACAGCGCCCGGGACAACGGCGCTGCAGACCGCAAAGGCCCCGATCCGATCCCCAACACCGGAAGCCACTACCATCTCGACCCCGCCCTCGTGCACGTCGACCTGTGGACCGTGCTAGACGAGTACACGCAGGTCGCCACCGCCGACACCGACGCCCGACGGCTGCGGCACCTCGACACCGCGATCGCCGCGATCAGCGGCCCGCTGGCCGCCAGCCGGGACTACGACTGGATCGACACCGACCGCGAACACGTACGCCGCCGCCTCATCAAGCTCTACGCCCACGCCGCCCACCTGCACACCGCCGAACCGCAGCGGGTCCGCCACCTGTACGAGACCGCATGCGACCTCGACCCCCTCAACGAGGATCTGGCCCGCCGCGCCATGCAAGCCAGCGCCGCCCTCGACGACACCAACGCGATCCGCACCCGGCTGACCGCGCTGCGCCAAGCGGTCGAGGACAACGGCCTGGACATGGACGAGGAGACCGAACAACTCGCCCACAACCTGCTCCGCGCCCTCGCCACCCCGCCCCGCCGAGACGACCAGTAGTCCCGCCATGCCACCCCGCCAACCCAGCAAGGCCCCACAACCGTGACCGCCACCGCGCTGGTGACGGCCGCGGCGGTAGCCGGTGCCGCAGCCGGGCCATGGCTACGGGCCCGAATCTTCAGCAACAGCGTCGCGTACCGGCGGCCCCTGCGCCGTCGCTGCCCACGATGCCGACAGCCCCTGGCCACATCGGTATGGGCGATGATGCCCGTCACCGGCCGATGCCCCAGATGCGCCCGCCGCATCGGGCCCGCAACCGCCGCCGTCGAGGCAACCGCCGCGCTCGTGGCCGCGCTCATCGCCTGGCGCAGCCACGACCTCGCCACGTTCACCGTGGCCACGTGGGTCGCCGCCTTCGGCATCGTTCTGTCCTTCGTGGACGCCACCGTGCGTCGCCTGCCGGACCGCATCACCCTGCCCGCCATAACCGGCACGGTCACCATCCTGGCCGTCACCGCCGCCGCGACGACCACCTACCACCACCTCCTCACCGCGCTCGCCAGCGCGGCGCTGCTCGGCGGAACCTACCTCGCCATGGTGCTCGCCAGACCCACCGCGATCGGCCTCGGCGACGCGAAACTGGCCGCACTGACCGGTCTCCTACTCGGCTCGTTCAGCCTCTCCACCGCGTTCGCCGGCCTGATCGCCGCCACCCTCATCGGCACCGCCACCGGTCTGGTCCTGCTCGCCACCCGACGAATCCACCTGCGCCAAGGCTTCGCGCACGGCCCCGCCATGATGCTCGGCGCCCTCCTCGCCTTCACGCTCGCGTCGCTGCCCCAATGAGGCGTCTGCTGATACGCCCGCCTGGCGAGACCTGACACGCAGTCCAGTCCCATCCTTTCGATGGCTTCGAGTGCGCCATTAACGGCGCACGCGGCCCATGGGTGACGGCAATCGGCTGGCTTTGTCATCATGCGGGAGATGCGGCGAATCGGCTTCAGCGCGGCGGTTGGAGTGTCGTGGGTCGGCACTAGTGTCTGCGCGTTCGAGCGCTCGTCCGGTGGAGGTAGGGCATGGGTAGTCGGTCCGCCGTGGCGCGGCGTGGCGTCGTCACGGATGGCGAGCTGACCTTGTCGTTGGCTGCGTCTGGGGTGATGCGGTTGATGGCGTGGCCGGGGCCGGAGGACCCACGCAATCCGTATCCGACGGCACTTCAGCTGGCGCTGGACCGGTTGACGTGGGCGTGCTGGAACGAGCGGATTGAACCCCCGGGCGGTGTCGCTGACCTGGTGAGCGAATGGTGCAGCGAGCCACTGGCGAACTGGCCGTTGGACCTGCCGGACGGCGCGGTCGGGCCCGGCGATCGGCTGGTGGTTGATGGGGAGGCGAGCGAGACCTGCCGGGATTGGGCGGTGACCAACCCGGATGTGATCAGCGAGGTGATGGAAAGCCGGTTCATGTCCGATGTTCGTGGCACCTGTCAGGGGATGGGGCGCCGGGGCCAGGAGGTGTACGTCGGGCTGCGGCGGCTGATGGTCGATGAGCCGGTGTTGTCCGGGGTCGAGTTGTTGAAGCGCCGAAACCAGTTCTCTGACATACCGGCGTGGTCGCAGTGGCTCGGTGAGGCGTACGTGCCGGTGACCGCCAACGAGCTGGATGGGTCGTCGGTGGGTGTGTGCCGCCGATGCCGGCAGCTGACGAGGCCGGCGAGCGGCGGCTGGCGCTGCGTGACGCCACGGTGTCGTCGGCTGGCCCGTCCGCCCACCGTCACCGTGCGCGAGGGGAAGGGCGTGGTGAGGCTGCGCGGTGACCTGGTGACCTACGTGAGTCTCCCAGGTCGGGCGGAGTCCGATCTGGTGAAGACGCTGGAATTGGCCGGGGCGAAGGTGTACTGGTGGCCCGATGTCGACGCCTACGACCTGCTGGTGGTTTGGCCGGACGGCCGACGGTGGGCCATTGACGTCAAAGACTGGCGTAGCCCGTACCCACTGGCCCGGAAACTGCGCCCGCTGCCGACATACCGGTGCGGGCACGAGTACGCCTGGGATGAGGGATTCATCGTGATTCCGACCGACCGGGTCAACCAGCGCCGCGGCTACCTGACCATCCTGCGTCGGCATAGCGAGGCGCTGCGCACCCACCCGGAGTTGGAAGCGGTGAGCGTCAAGCAGCTGAAGGACCGGATCCCGGAGGGTTGTCGTGGCGCGTAACCGCAGCGAGTGGCGCGACGACCTGACCCAGCGGCTGAAGCAGGCCGTCCGGGCGCGGGGCTGGAACGTGAACGTGCAGCAACTGGTGACTGTGGAGTTGGTCCTGACGTTGCTGGAGATGGTGGCGCCCGGACAGCCCGCGGTCGCCGGATCCGCGCTGCTCCGCGGCTACCGTTACCTGCCCGTCGACGAGGCCAGCGAGCAGGCGCTGCGCATCGCTGGTTGGCTGGTCGGCGACCTCAAGTCGGAGCCAGCCTGGCGAGAAGCTCTCGATGAGTACCTACTCATGCCGGAACAGCTACGCGCCTTCCTGCTCGACAACGCCGAGGACGTCCCGAAGCAGCGCACGCCGCCTCTCGTGGCCGACCGCGAAGCGGACTACACCGGTGCGCTGCGCACCCTGCCTGCCCACCGAACGACCGTCATGCCGGTCGCCGAGGCCGGCCAGCAGTACATCGTCACCTCCGACGGCGGCGAGGAAAAGATCACCATCCCGTTGAGCCTGCCGCCGTTCGCGCCGGTGCCGGCCCATAACATGCCGCGCCGACACCGCCGCCGTCCAGTGCGACTGACCTGGCGCCAGCTGGTGGACTTCGCCGCCGTCCTCGATGCCGAAGACGCCGATGCGGGACGGGACCCGCAGCACTGGCATGCCCGGATCGTCGATGTGACCCTGGCCCTGCGCGCTGCGGACAACAGTTTCCATCCGGCCGATGAGATCGACCTCGCTCAGATGCACCATATCGCTGGCATGGTCGGTGCCCGCAAGAGCACCTTGATGGACCTGCTGGCCATCTGGGCCGGGCGCAAGGGTCACCGGGTCACCATCATCGTTGCCGACGTGGTGGCCGTCCTGACCCGGGTCGAACTGTATCGCAGCTACCAGGTCACCGCGGCGCCGATCCTCGGCGCTTCCGGCCGTGGCCGACACATCCAGCAGCTACACCGGCCAGGAGTACGTCGCCTCGACGGGCTGGCCTCGATGGTCAACCCGATGCTGGTCTGGGCGTCGTCGGCGTGCGCGTTGAACGTGCACCGGTCCGAACCGCGACCCTGGCACCTGGACCAGGCACCGTGCTTCCGGCTGGGCCAGGAACAGGTCGGGCCGCGTGGCGGAAGCAAGGTCGTGCAGCATGTATGCCCGCTATGGGCAGGGTGCCAGCGGCACGAGGCGTCGCGAGCCCTGGTGCAGGCGCAGGTGTGGGTGAGCACCCCAGCCGGGCTCGTCTACAGTCGCGTGCCCGCGCCGGTTACCGATGTTGAGCTGCGCTACCTGGAACTGGCATGGCTACGCAGCGACCTGATCATCGTGGACGAGGCCGACCAGGTCCAGACCCAGTTGGACGGGATGTTCAGCCCAAGCCAGACGCTGACCGGTGAGGGCAGCGACGCCTGGCTGGACGTCGTCGACACGGCCAAGAACCGCGAGATCCGCGGCAAGGGCCGCGGACCCGTCAGGGATCCGAAGGTCGCCCGATGGAGCAACCTGGTCGACACCGCCGACACCCTCGGCACCCGGATCTACCACCTGCTCGGCATCTCTTCACATCTGCGCAGCTGGGTCGGCGACGGCTACTTCAACGAATGGACCCTCGGGGTGCGGCTGGCGGCGCGATTCTCCCGGGTGCCGGTCGCCGACGCGGACCGGGTCGAGGGGGAACCGTCGTACCGGATCGATGAGACGCTGGCGGCGTCGTGGCGGGCCAGCTTCGCCAAGTGGTCGCTGCGGCCGGCGGGTAGAAAGCGGATCGACGATGGCCGCGCGGACGAATTGCGGCAGCTGTGCAACGAGAGCGCCTACGACAGCGACAAGGACATGACCGACGCGATCCGGGAGTGGCTGGCCGGCCGCGACGACATCCACGGTCTGCACGACCGCGAAGAACTCGCTGTGCTGGCCATGCGGCTGCAGTTCACCCTGCTCGTCGGGATGCTCGCCAACCGGGTCAGCAGCATTACCGGTCAGTGGACCGAGGTGGAAGGGCCACTACGCATGCGGGGGCACAGTTCCAGCCTCGTCCACCGGCCACCGGTCGAATACGTCGCGATGGTGCCGGACTCGCCGATGGGTAACCTGATCGGCTTCCAGTACCAGCACGACGACGAGGCGCATCCGGACCGGATGGGATCGCTGAGGTTCTTCCGCTGCAACGGCATTGGCCGGTGGCTGCTACTCAACCTGTCCCAGCTGTATGCCGACAGCGACAACCCGCCTGTCGGAGTGCTGATGATGTCAGCCACCAGTTGGGCTGGCTCGTCGCCGCGCTACGACGTACAGGTGCCCGTCACCGGCGTGCTAATCGCCCCGCCCAGCGAAACCAGTGGTATCGCCGACAGCGAGTTCCACTTCAGCCCGCAGCGGTACGGCGACGGTGACACCACCAGAATCCGGATTTCCGGTGCACCGCAAGACCGACGCGCTGCCGCGCTCGCCGCACTCGTACACCAACTCGCTCGTATCCGTGACGACGGTCTGGGCCCGCAGCCCAGCCGCCTGGAGCAGCAGCGCGAGGCCCTCGCGCCGAACCGGCAACGGATCATGCTGCTCGTCGGCAGCTACGACGAGTGCGAACAGGTCGAGGCCGAACTGCTGCGCACCCGACCTGACTGGATAGGCCAAGTGATCCGGCTCGTCCCCGACGACGCCAGCTACACTCATCAGTGGACTGGCCGTACGCTGGCCCGCGGCAGCGTCGCCGACCTGCGACACACCAACGCTTGGCTGCTGATCGCCCCGCTACTCGCGGTCGAACGTGGGCACAACATTCTCAACAGCGACCGTGTCGCCGCTCTCGGCGCGGCCTACTTCTTGGTACGCCCGCACCCCCGGCCGGATGACATCTCCTACCATGTGCAGGACATCAACCGGTGGGGTGTCGACCAGATCGCCGCCGGCCTGCCCGAAGCCGGCGCACCGGGGCGTCCGATCCACGAACGCGCCCAGATCTTCCGTGGCGTCGCCAGCGACCGATGGCGCGACGCGCTCGCTCATCCGCTGATGGTGTCGCAGATGGACGACGCCGAGCAAGACGCGTTCATGTGGACCCAGCTCGTGACTATCTGGCAGGTCATCGGCCGACTCGTCCGAGGCGGCCAATCCGCCGTCGTCCACTTCTGCGACGCCGCGTTCGACCCAGCCAGCGACACCAGCCTACTCACCGGCATGTATCGGGTACTGGATCGAGCAATGTCCGGCACGGGGGTGCATGCCCGTGACGCCTACCTCGCCACCACCCTGTACCGCCCCCTACATCAGGCCCTTCGGGGTCTTCTGGAGCCTTACCGTGCGCTATGACCTGATCCAGCAGCTCGCCTTCCCCATCGACCCAGCGAAGCTGGGCGACATCCTGCACCCCTACCAGGCGTGCACCTTCCCCAACACGTGGAAGGCCGCCCTGGCTCGCACGCTCTACCCGGACCGCAGCGACGACGACATCCGACGCGGTGTGCCGCTGTGGTCCTTGACCACCGCGTTCGCCGCGTTTCAGCCGGACATCATCGTCGATGGCAACGGCGGGGGTCAGCGATTCTGGCTCGGCGGAGCTCACCGGCCCTCCGACGACGTCCTCACCGCGCTGATCCACAGCGGCATCACCAGCGTCGTCCACGCCCAAGCCCGCCGTTATCCACGTCGCGGTATCAGGGTTGACGGACTACCCGACCTACTCGCCGGGATCAACCCCGCCACCGACCTGGACTGGCGAGAAGTGCCCCTTCTCGCTGACGACGGACAGTTCACCGAACACACCTTCCGCCTCCTGCCCGACCTCATCGTCGCCCATCTCGCGGAGCAGGCATGGACCGTTGACCACGGTGGCGTGTCCAGCTCACAATTTCAACGCATCGCCACCGCCGACGGTGCTGAACTCATGTCCTGGCCCCCGCGCGATCATCCCCGCCGTACCCGCCGCTGGTCGTTCTCCTACGTGGTCCGGCTCAGCGTGCAGACCATGCCCGCCGATCCGACTCCGCACCTTTTTGTCCACATCGGGCTGCGACGTTGGGCCAGCCGCAAAGTGTTTTTGAACAACAACGACCGCGCCCTGTCTGTCGCCGTCAAGGCCCCTACCTCCTGGGGCGACGGCCCGATACCGCCGCTGATCGCCCGCGCGCGGATGCAATGGCGCCCTGGGCCGAAGGACAAGAAGGAAGGCCGGATGGACTGGACCGACGACATCGTCGAGGTCCTGTCCCGGCTCCATGGCGTCGCCCTGCCCGATCCAGCAAAGCTCTGCGCCGACCCGCTCGAACACCTGCCCCGACCAGCCACTCCCGTTGCCGGCGACTTCGAGGCCGGCGTCTTCTACCGCACCGGCTTCGCCCACAAGCATCCTGTCGGTGACGGCGTATCCGCCAAAGACCGCTGGCGGATTTTTGGAAGCCTCACTGACTCCCTCCGCGCGCACCTCACCCCAATGGGCCTCACGAAACGTACCCACGGGGTCACCGTGTCGCCTCGCCCACCAGCGAAGAAGGACGGTATCCGTATCCCCACCACTGCGGTTGCCGCCGCCGTCGGCCGAAAGATAACCATCGAGGTGTGGTGGCAGACAAGCATCATCCGCGACGAAACCCTCGCCGCGATCGGCCGCATCCTCCAAATGCCCGCGCTCGAACCGACCGGCACAAACGGCTCCTGGCGTACCGCCAACGACCACCTGACCGTCACCGTTCACACCCGGGAGATCGGTGCCCTCGCCACGGACCTTGACATCAACAAGGAGATCACGAAGAAGGCGGACCGATACCGCGACGCCGCCTCACGCCGCATCCGGCAGGTCAACGACTGGCTCGCACCCCACCCCACCAGCCAGCCGACCTTCGTGCTCGTAGAACTCGATGACGACAAGGCATTCACTACCGACACCGACCCCAAGTTCGTGCTCCGGACCGCCGCCGGCCGCAACGGCCGCAACACCCAGTTCCTTACGCCGACCAAAGACGGCGAAACCGATGCCAACCGCACGACCCGCATCGAACAGTCCCTCCGCGAACTACTCGTCCGTCAAGCCGGCGTTCCCGCCCGCGCGACCCGGCTCGGCCTCGACGACCACCCGCTACCCGACACTACCCGCATGGTCGCCATCTGGCTCATCCGCAAGAACGGCCTACAGACCAGTTCATTCCCGATCGCTGTGTGCTGCGATCCCCGCCAGCCCGTCATCAAGGCGCGTCTCTACGGCGAACGTACCTGGCTGCCAATGCGCGAGGCGCTCCTTGCGCTGAGCGCCCTACAGAACGAGCACGCCCTCGTCCCAGCCAAGGCCGCTGCCGAATTCATCGCCGACGTCATCGACCAACTCGGCCACCTCGACGGACCCACGCTCCTGACCAACCTCGCTCAGAACACCCGCGGCGTGTGGAAAACAACCGCCAACACCAACATCCGTATCGACAGCCTCGCGACCACCACAGAAGCGCATGTCCCGGCAGCGCAGCATCCGAACATACGCTACGTGCGGGCCCGCACCAACCTCAGCCAGGAAACGACCCAGCACTACGCCTACGCCGAACACAAGGTCGAAGAAGACGACGGCACCATCTCCACCGTCAAGATCATTGGACTCAGCGCCGGCCTCTGGCAGCCAGCAACCAGCCACGGCCGCATCTTCTTCAGTACCCCCGACAAGCCCGCCACCGCCTCCGGTAGCTCTCCGAAAGGCTCACGGATCGAACTGCGTCGCGCCCGCCGCAAAGACGGCACCGAGCACGACGTCCTCGATATCGCCTCAGACGTATGGAACCCTCAGCTCGTCGAGTTCTTCGTCGGCGCCCTACAACAGGATGACAAGCCCGCCGCGTGGGCCGCTGCCGCACACCAGTACCGCTACGTCGCAGCCCACTACGACGACCCAACCCTGCTCCCACTCCCAATGCACCACGGTCACCGTGCGGGCGAATACCTCCTACCCGGCCACATGCTCGACGACGCGATCAGCGAACAGACGTGAACCAGCCCGGAGGCACACCAGTCACCCTTCTGCCGACGCGGGGCGGGCGGAACCCCGGCCGTTCCTCCGGCTGGCCTCGCTTCGACCGCCACACATCCGGCAGCTCTGCCGGCGCCGCTGAGCTCCAACGCGATCTTGGCCCCCACCGTCGCCCCCACCGGCCAACGCAGAAGAGCCACACACCGCCGGTTCGAACATATGATCCAACTTTAGGCTACCGTACGTGTGTGACCGCCCCCGACGCCTCACCCGACCCACCCTGGTTGACGCCGCGGCAGCGACAGATCCTCACAATGATTCGTCAATGGGTCGTACAGCATGGCTATCCGCCGACTGTACGGGAGATCGGCGCGGCCGTCGGTCTCGGTTCACCGTCATCGGTGGCCCACCACCTGAAGGCACTCGAACGGCACCGCCTGATCCGTCGGACTCCAGGCGGACCGCGGGCGGTCGACGCCCGCTCGATGACTGGCCGCGATCCGTCGCGCGAGTTTGAGGCACGACACGGAACGAGGATTCCGCTACTGGGAGCCATTGCCGCTGGCGCGCCGATCCATGCCGAGGAGTGTGTCGAGGAGGTTCTGTCCCTGCCGGTCGACCTCGTCGGCCGAGGCACGCTATTCGCATTGCGAGTGCAAGGCGACTCGATGGTCGGCGCAGGAATCGCTGATGGAGACGTCATCGTGGTTCGCCAGCAAGCGGTAGCCGACAACGGCGACATCGTCGCCGCCATGATCGACGGCGAAGCGACTGTCAAGCAGTATCGAACCCATGATGGCAGGACCGAACTCGTCCCCCACAACCCGCACTATCCAGTGATTCCCGCAGATCAGGCGGTCATCCTCGGCAAAGTCGTGTGTGCGCTCCACCGCTGGTGAATCCGCCAGTCCACGCAACGCTTTCCGGGAGCCATCAGCCGGCTGGACAAGCTGTGGCGATACCCGGATGTCGTACAGCTCGAAGAGGAACGAGTTGCCGCATTTCGCGAATCAAACCAACGACCCCACCCGACCACGCCAGGGTTACCAGACGGCGACGGTGAGTAGTTGCAGTGGATACAAAAGTAGATACCTTGTCGCGCCGTGTGCACGTCCATGACGTTGTCATCCGGCGCCGGCTGGCGCCGCCCACATGGATCATGTCCGGGGCAGCATGTGGTTTGCCAATGCGGCCAGCCGCCGCCGTCAGCGACGACGGCGGTTGCAAGACTGGTGACGGTTCGCTGGGTCGCTCGTGAGGGCATGGATGTGAGAAAGCCGTTGGCATTCGGCCGCGTCTCCTTGCACGTACGCAAGGACGCGCCGCCCAACGCCAGGGTCCACCGCCCTCGACGCGGGCAGCAGACCCTGGTGGGTGCGTGCCCCGTCTTGGGGGTAGGTGGGCGTGGTTGCGGTCTTCCGGACCCGCACGGGTGCGGTCAGGAGGCGTGATGAGCGGGGATGTCAGACCGGCGCCGGGTGCCGGCAACACCTTTGTTTCAGGAGGCGCGGCGGGCTGCGGGGCGGGCCGTCGTCGCCCTTCTCCTCTGCCCGCGGCGGGTACTGCGCGCCGGCGTGGCACCGGCGTGCGGATCCGGTGCCGGTTCGGCGGCGTCCGGGACGGCGGTGAGGTCACTGAGGATCTGCTTGGCGATCCGCAGCACGGTCTCGGCGCACTTCTCGATGAGCACGAGGTCTCCGTCGGCCCAGCCGAGGACGTAGGTGTCGGAGTACGCCTGGGTATCGAGGCCGAGCGCGCGGCACACCAAGTGAGCGACGCTCTCAGCTTCGGTCTCGCGCCGGCCGCGGTGTAGGTGTTCCTGCTGGTCGAGGTTGTCGAGGTGTCCGCACCGGATGTGGGCCAGCTCATGAACCGTGGTTTTGAGCCGCTGCGCGCCGCTGACGTCGTCGCGTACCCGAACCTCCTGGATGCCGGGTCCCTTGACGGTGACGCCGTTCGCGCGGCCCAGGTGCGGGCTGCCCGGGGGTGCGAGCGCGAAGTCGTACCCAGCCTGCTTGATCAGCCCGACGACGTCGTCGTAGGCGCCGGTAGGGTCGTCGCCGGTGAGCAATTGCGCGGTTCGCCCACCGGCGACTCTCATCTGGCGGCGGCGCTGCACGGTGGGCACCTCGAACGGTTCACCGTCGGTCTGGCTGATGTCGAAGGTGGTCGTGGGCCGAAATCCGACGATCTGGATCGAGGGGCGGCCGTCCAGGTCGCGTCGGACTGTGCGGCCGGCGGCCTCCCACTCGCGGGCCTGCTCCTCGGTAGGGCGGCGTTTCACGGGTGCCCAGATGAGGAAGCCGGTCTCGCCCTCGCGGACGTGCCGGTTGACGGCCTTCCATCCGGAGGTGCCCTGCTTGTTTCCGTAGGGCAGGAAGTAGCGCGGCGTCATGTTCCGCTCGGCGGCTTGGAGCATGAGCAGGAACTGGTTGTGCAGGCTGTAGTGGGCGCCGAAGACGGCCGCTTCCTCGATGAAGGTGACCCACTCGCTGGGGTCAGCAGCGAGGCGCGCCAGCCGGGCGTCGAACTCGGACTTGGTCCGTTCGAGGAACGCCTCGCGTTCCTCGGCTGTCATGGCCATGGTGGCCCTCCCTGTCTCCGCCACGTGGCGGCGGACAGGCTGGGACCGCAGTCCCAGCCGGCCCGTAGGCACGAGGTGGGACCGCGGTCCGGGGCCACGGATGGCCTTGGACCGGTGAGAAGCGGTTCAGTGGTGGTCGGCTCACGCCGACCTGGTCAGGACGGCAGGCGGCTACGCTGCGGCGTCCGGCACGACGTTGTCCTGTGTTGCCGGCGGGCTGGCCGCTGCCGCAGACGGCGCGGTGCTGGTTCGGCGGCGCGATCGCCTGGCAGGGCGTCGGTCAGCCTCGGCCGGTGCTGTGGCGAAGCGGCAGGTGACGGGCCGGCCGTGGTGCGTGCCGGAGCAGTCGATGTCGATCAGCCGCCGGTGCGGGTCCGTAAACTTATGGCGCAGGACCTGTTCGAGTTCGTCGATGCGGGAGCCGTGCAGCATCTCGTAGGGCACCTGTTGGTCGACCAGCTCTGGGGTGCACGGATGGTCGGGGAACGCGGTGCGCCACAGGCGGAAGTAGAGCCCGGCTGCGGCGCCGTGCATGGGTGCCAGCTGGCTCGTCTCCGCGCAGACCAGGCACAATTCGGCCGCCGTCGCGACTGTCGTGTCGGCGCCGGCGGCAATGCGCTCCAGTAGCTCGGCGGCGTGCGACCGGTACACGAAGTCGCTGGGCATCTCCAGCCCGAAATGACCGCGACGGATAAGGCTGAACGCGTGATAGATGGCGTCGGCCTGGTCAGGGTGACGGTGCGTTGCCTTCGCGATTTCGTCCTCGGCCCAGTCCATCATGTCGAAGATCTCCGCGACCTCTGCGGTGACCGAGGCGACCAGCGCGTCGGTGTCGGCGTGCCGCGTAGGTACAGGTGGTTGGGTGGTCGTGGGTTGGGGCCGCTGTGATGCGGTGGCCACTGGTTTCTCCATCCTCTGTGGATGGGCGTCGCGGCGGCTGCGCGGCCCTCACCGGTCGGCAGCGGTGCCAGCGCCCATGAAGGGGGGGTCAGGTTGGCGTCTGCGGCGTGGGGTTCAGTCCTCGCCGCGTCGTTTCGTGGCCGGTGTCAGCGGTCGTGACGGTGCGGCACCGTCTTGGCCTTGACCGCCGCTCGGGGAAGGCCGTGCTGGGTGATCATGGATTCGGCCAGCTGGGTGGCGTGTTCGCGGCTGTCGCAGGCGACGTGACAGATGGCGCCGCCGATGCTCACCGCTACCTCGCGGATTCGGCCGGTGCCGTGGTGTGCGATGAGGAACCATGCCCACCAGTCGGCGCCGCGGCCGGTGGCAAACACTGCGGCTTCGTTGACCTCGACAACGTGGCGGGCCGGGCGGCGGGCCATCAGGCACCTCCCCGCAGCGCCGCGACGCTCTCGCCAGGCGTCACTACCGGGCGATGCTGGTCGCCCGGCTCGTTGCACCGGCGCATCATGCTGCCGCCTCGACCCAACCCAACACTGTCGGGTAGTCCTCGCTGTAGTTGGCTGCGACAACGTCGTGAAGGTCGGTGGCCTGGCCGGTCAGGTAGGACATCGCGGCGTTCACGGTCAGGTTGATGCTGTCGCGCAAGCCCTCCGGGCCGGCCTCGACGGCGGCGAGGATGTCGTCGGCCGCCGCGATCAGAGCCTCGGATACCTGCCGCTCGCTGAACACGGGCACCTGCGGCGGTGGTGGTGGCGTACCAGCGGTGGTCGTCGTGACGCCCGCCGCGTGCGCGGATTGCCGAGTTTCGGAACGGGCGTAGGTATCCACCAGGTGTTGTACCTGGTGGGTGATGTGGGTCAGCGCGGCCAGCACGGCGTTGATGCCGTGCTGGTCGCGGTCGGCGAAGTCTTTGAGGTCCTGGTGCGGGCTGGCCAGCCGGACACCGTTGGCCAGGTCGACGGTGATGATCGCCCCCTGGTCCAAGATCTCGTCGTCGGGGATGAGCCAGAGCAGGATGTCGGTGACGTCCGGGCGGCGCTGCAGTCCGTCCGGGCCGGCGGCCAGGACATCGCTCACGGTCGACAGGAACTGCTCCTGGACCCGGACGAACAGTTCGTCCTGCACGCCGAGGGCTTCGGCGCGGGTCAGACCGTCGTTGACGGGCTGGTGCAACCAGGCCCGCGCCGCGGCAGAGTCGAAGGTCAACGCTGGGGTGTTGTGCACGGGATTCCTCCTGTGATCTGATCTCGGGATCCCGTTGTCGACCTGCGGAACCCGCGCGGGATCGACCCGCGAGGCGGCAGGCGGCCGATCAGGTTCCGAGGTTCGGATGAGCCGGACCTGGAGAGCACCGGGCCAGGGGGCGGAAACAGGGTTGCGGCGAGCAACGACCCGCGCGGGGTACGGCACGGGTGGGCGCCACGGCGGGTCAGCCGGTGGTGGGCGTGTAGGGGAAGACGCGGAGGGTGACGCGGCAGGCCCACCCGTCCGGGCTGGCCCACATCGGCCGTCCGCAGCAGACCGGCGGCGGCTGCTCGGGTGGACCGGTCAGCGTCTTCTCCGGGCGGTGGTAGTGCCACCCCGGGCCCCAACCGAGGTCCTCGGCGGCCGTGAGCGTGCTGTAGAGCTGGGCCGCGCGCATGTCACCGGCTGCCATGCGCTGGCGCAGTTGTGCCCACCAGCGGGCGGGATCCTCACGCAGCAACGCGGACCGGTCGTCGCGGTAGCGCTGCCCCGACAGGGTTTCGTGGGCCCAGTCGTTGATCTCGGCACTCGCTCGGACCAGCCGTAGTTCCTCGCCGCAGCGGCAGACATACCGCTGCTCGGGCAGGGGCGTCAGGTCGCCACGCGGCCGGCATTCCGGTTGCTGTTGTGCAGGCCGGACATGGCCTCTGGACATCGCTATCTCTCCTTCTGGACTGGACGTGAACGGCCGGCCCAAGCTCGACGAGGGATCAAGGACCGGCCGGCAATGCGGTCGTGACCGAATGGTTGGATTGATGTAGCTGGAAAGGTCGGGGCGCGTCAGCCGACGCGGATCGGACGCGGCAGGTCGCCGTCGCGCGGGTGAACCGGCTACAGCTCTCCGGACGGGGTACCGCGCGGCAACTCGTCGGCATGACAGCTCGCAACCCGTCTCGGCGCACGCGTCGTGTGCCACCGGCAGCGCGAGAGCGTGGGACGATGGCAGCCGCGCGACATTGATGAGGGTGCCGTTGGGTGTGGCGGGTCAGGCACGGCGGCGGGTGAAGGAGTGACAGCGTGGGGCACAACGACCTGCCCGAGGCTCGGCAGCGGCACGCGGCGGCCGTCCAGGAGATGGCCACCGAACCCGCGCCGCAGCTGGGCCGCGATGCCATCGAAACCGATGCTCAGCAACCCCTGGGATGGTCCAATCGAGGACGGTCGGCCGGGACACCGTCACCTGCTCCGCTTCCACTCGTGGCCGGCATCGGCCGTGGTCGCAAGATGGTGCCGACCGATGTTGTGAAATCCACCCGTCCCGTCCCGTCCCGTCCGTCAGGAAACTGGTGGAGTACCGATATTCGAACCGCGCACTATTCGCTGGTCATCAAGCGGGTCGGCGGAGCCCGGCTGAGGTCGGCTCATGGTCGTCAGTTCGAGATCAAGTGGTCGAAGATCTTGGCGGTGATCTCTCGGGGCGGTGCCGGAGATCAGACCGGCGACTGGCCGCCGACGTGGCCTGAGCCCAACCTCAAGGACGCCGTCAGTACAGCCGATCGCGAGGTCGGGATCTCCGGCGCGTAGGCTGAGACCACGCACGAAACAGAGTCGGCCGCCACGGGAACGGAACACGCAGGGTGCCAGACAACACCCAGCTGGACGGGGAAACGGTGTCCCAGGAGACGCTGCCCGGTGTGGAAGCCGGCAGCAACACGGAGTTGCGCCACCCCGCGGCCAAGATGCCCTTCGGTCCATCGCTACTGGCGCTCGCCAAGGTTCACCGGCTGGGACACAAGGGGCTCGCTGACCTAGTAGACCATCTCGGCCGCGACATCGGGCTACTGCTCGAAGACGACCACGCCCGTGCACTCACCATGCTACAAGCCGTCAAGATCCCCAGCGCCCATCGTGTCGCCGACGCCCTGGCCGAAGACCGAAAAGACCTCATCACGGCAGGTTGTCGGGAATTCGACCGCCTGACCGAGCGCGCGGTCATTCTGCTCGGGCCAGGGGAGATCCCTCCACGGCTTCGCGCTCTACCGGATGGACCACGCTGGCTGTTCGTCCAAGGACGCGCCGAGGTCCTCGACGACGGCCCCTATGTCGCCGTCGTCGGAACCCGCGAACCGTCACTGCTTGGGGTGAAAGCCACCGAAGCAGTCGCCCGGACTATGGCGGCATACCCGATCACCCTCGTTTCCGGGCTCGCCAACGGCATCGATGCCGCCGCCCACCGATTTGCTCTCCGCGACAGCGTGACCAACGTCGCCTTTCTCGGCCACGGCATCAACGTCATCTTCCCCTCGGAGACCAGCGAGATTCGCCAACGAATCATCGCGTCCGGCGGCGCAGTCGTTAGCGAATATCTGCCCGACGACCACTACAAGAAGCACTACTTCGTCGCGCGGAACCGGCTTCAGGCAGGATTGTCGAACATCGTGGTCGCGGCAGACGGCACTGCCAGTGGCGGCACCGCCCACACGGTCCGCTTCGCGGCAAAATACGGGCGACCGACGGTGGGCCTTCAATTCGAAGGAGCCCGCAATCTGGCGAAGCTAGTCGCCGAGCAAGACGCCGGTGAAGTGGTGAAGATCTTCGACGACTCCGGGCGACGTCACCTGGACCGCCTGTTCCGTGCGCTCTGCAACCAAGTGGGAAAGCCCACGAATGGACTCAAACTCGTGGAGCACCTACTGGATCGCGAGGTAAGGCTCCGCGACATCCCCCGTTCAGACCTTGAGCAGCTGATTACCCGGCTGACGCGACTTATCGAGGAAAGCTCATGACGCTCAAGGCGATCGTCTTTGACTATAAGACGCTCTTCCACCGCGGGCCGGCCGTGACCGCAGAGATGCAGGTCGTCCTGGCGTGGGCCAGGGATTGCGGATTGCGGATCTGCATCCTGACCACTGATCCTATGAACGTCAAGGGACTCTGCATTCAGCATGGGTACCCAGAGCCGGACCTGCATGTCCAGCAGGCCGACGTTCCCGGGCGAAAGAACCGGGGCTCACACCTTTGGATCGATGTGGTCGCATCTGGTTTGGGCGTCGAAAACCATCGCCTGCTGTACGTGGGCGGCACAAGGCTGGACTGGCGAACCGCGATCAACTCTGGCGTCTTCTTCCTTCATGCCCAGTGGCTCGGGCCAATCCCTGAAACATGCCTTGTCATCGAGTCGCCGCGGGACATTGCGTTTTATGCATCACAGTTCCTGATGCAGGAACCCCGTTTCTCTTTCAGTTACGACGATCCAGGCCGCAAACTGTCGCTGCGCTGCGTACTGCCCGCGGGTGCCACACTGCCGGCCGACCCGCCTAAGGGATCCTTCACCCTGCAGGAGGTTTTCACCTATCACAGGGCCATCGGTGTCGGCGAGTCTCGCGCCAGTGACATGCTCACTCTGCACGCGATCTCCAGCCTCTACGTCGAGGGGATGCTCCCAAAGGGTGCCCTGTTTTGCGTCTACCCGAGCAGCAAGGTTGGCAGGCTGAGTGAGGAGCTCGAACAGTTTGTCAAGCCCGCTGCCTCCATGGTGCACGGGTATTACAAGGACGACCTCCTCGTTCGAGCTGTCGAGGCACCGGATACCAGCCTGGCGCGAGTAAATGCGAGGAGGGCTGGACGGCCGTCGCCAGTTTCGATCGTGAACCAGGTTCAGACCGTTCACCTCGGCGCGGGCTACCGCGGCAAGGTGAGGGACAAGACGGTGATCGTCTTCGACGACTTCACCACGACGGGGTCCTCACTTGAATGGGCGCGGAACCTCCTCGTGTCGGCGGGTGCGCGTCAGGTCATTGCCCTCACTATCGGCAAGTACTCGGCCCGCTACTCCACGTACGATCCGAAGCCTGGCGTACTCATCGATCCGTTCTCACTATCCACGCTTGGGCTGTACGACTTCGCCGAGATCGAGCATCAGCTGGCTGAAGATCGGGCGAACTCCGGGCAGATGGCGGACCTATTTAGTCGCGCGATCAAGGACGTACCGTGGTGACCGCTCGTAGACGTCAATGAGTTGAGGTGGCTGAGCTCAGCCTCAATCAGTCCAGTTGTCGGGATGCGCACGGCCTTCATAGCGGGAAATCGCGTAGGAAGGCGTGTGCTGCGGAACCTGGCGCTGGATCGAGGTAGGCCACGCCGTCGGCCAGCACCAGGTGCACCGCACCGGCAAGATCCACGCTCCGCACGCCACCTCCACCCGATTGCATCAGACGCAACAAACGGGCCATCAGGCTAGCGAACTGAGAGCAACCAGGGAAGACCCGAGGGCGGTGTACTACATTTGTCGAGGCCACGGCCTTATCCGCGCAGTGCCGAGTGTTGCATCTGATGCAATTAATCCCCTTTAACGATTCGGCGGATGGTGGCGATCTGGCCGGCCCAGGCAGATGCCTTAGTCAGTTTCACCACGTCTCCGGTGTGCGGAGCCTGTACGACAAGGCCGTGTCCGATGTAGAGGCCGACGTGGCCGGGGTCGCTCATGGTGCCGTTGCTGCCGGGAATGAAGATCATGTCACCGGGTCGTGCCTGGATGAGGCTGGCGATGGGCGTGCCCGCGTGCTGTTGGTCGTCGGTGACGCGCGGCAGGCTGATTCCGCCGGTCCGGTAGGCCTGTTGAATGAGGCTGGAGCAGTCGCATTGGTGGGCGGGGTTGCCGGAGTGCGCATCGGTGCAGTCGCCGCCGAACGCGTACGGGGTGCCGAGTTGTTGCAGCGCCCACCAGATCGCGATGGCGACCGGCAGTGGCGTGTCGGGTGGGAGGGTGAAGTCGTCGGGTAGGGCTTCGCTGCTGCCGGACATTCCGTCGCCAGCGGTGCAGCCGCCGTACAGGCCGGCGGATAGCGCGACGAGCGCGGTGGCGTCCGGCTCCCACTTGGCGTATGCGGCGGGGGTGGCGCTGCGTTGGACCGACTGGGCGGCCTGTGTCAGCGGCATCTGCTCCCACCCGGTGACGGTGAGGAGCTTGCTGTAGAAGGCGTTGGCCGCGTAGACCGGGTCCATGATCTGGTCCGGGGTTCCCCATCCCTGGCTGGGGCGTTGCTGGAACAGGCCGAGCGAGTCGTGGTCGTTGGCCGCGCCCAGGTGTCCGAGGTTGCGCAGGGAGGATTCCTGCAGCGCGACGGCGACGGCGATGACCAGGCCCCGTTCGGGGATGCCTCGGCCGGCGCCGACGGAGACGATGATGGTGGCGTTGGTGAGTTGCTCGGCGTTGTAGCTGCTGGCGAGTGCGGAAGGCGGCGCGGCGGACGCGTTGGGCGACGGGTCGATGCGGGGTACGCAGGCGGTAGCGCTGCTGGCGATCCCGATGAGCCCTACGACGCAAAGGCAGGCGACGCCGATGACGGTGGTGACCAGCACGGTCGCGACGCGGCGCGTCATGGCCGGCCCCGGTGTGGGGTGGGTGTCGTGGTGTTCATGGCCGGTTCCCTTCGAGGCGGATGGCTGGGAGTCCCCTGCGGGTGGTGCGGGGCCACCTCGATGCCGGTCCGGCCCGGGGCTTGCGGCTCAGGGCCTGACCGGCGGTGTGTTACGAGGCGGGTGAGTCGTCGTGCGGGCGGTGGCCGTTGGTGTTGGCCAGGTGCGCGAGCCGCACGGCGGGTGGGATCGGGGAGTTGAGCAGCCCGGTGGCGCCGACGCGGCGGATCCACTGGGTCTGTCGGACGGAGATGCCGTGCCGGGTCGCGAACTCGGACAGGTCGATGTCGGGGTCGGCGGACAGTTCGGCCCACAGGTCGCGCCACCGGTCGTAGGCGTCCTGGCTGGCGGGTACGCGCCGGAGGACATCGGTGGGGGGCATCGGCACGCCGCCGGTGTCCGGGGCGTCGCCGTCGGTGTCGTCCGTGCCGGCCGCGGGTGGCTGCGGGGGGCGTAGGTCCGCGCCGATGGCGTTCGCCCAGCCGGTGACGTCGGATTGGGCGGTCAGTTCGGCGGCGATGGCGTCGATGTCCAGGGTGGTGGCGGCGATGGCGGCCCGGACCGGGTCCTGGTGCCGGGCCCGGATGAGGGCTTCCACGTGGGTGGCCAGGGCGACGCGGCGCCGCTCGTCGCGTAGCTGATGCCGGGCGACGACGAGGGATTCGTGCAGGCTGTAGCCGTGTTCGACGGCGAGGAGTTCGGCGCGTCGGGTGACCTCGGGTTCGCGGCGCCGCTGAGTACGCGAGTAGCTCGGCGCGGTGTCGGCCAGTTTCCCGGCGGCGCGCAGGGCGTCACGGCGGCGGTCGCTGGCGTGTAGCAGCCAGACGGTGTAGGCGAACACGCCCAGGCCGCCGAACACGGCGGCGAGGTAGGGCACGTCGCCGTGGCCGATGATGTTGATGCAGACGCCGGTGGTGACCGAGCCGATGGACAGGATCCGCCACCCGTAGGCGGTTTCACCTTGTCGGCGGCGGGTGTCGGCGAACGCCGAGGTGACGACGCCACCGAGGTCGATGACGCCGGCGAACGGCGCCACCAGCAGCGCCCGCCACCACCAGTCGAGGGCTGCGGGCCAGGGCGGGACGGTCACACCGACCCAGATCTGGCCGATGATGGACCCGAGCGCGGCGATGATGTAGAACGCCCAGGCGGTGCGTTCGGCTGCCCGGCTGCGCTCGGGGTCGGTGCTCAGATTCATGCCGCACCTGCCTGGCTGCGGCGAACGGTTGTGGTCATGGGGCTGCTCCTCCTGCGGGAGTGCAGGCGGCGTCCCGATGCGGGACGCTGCGCCTGTATGGGCGTGGGCGTCCCGCGGCTGCGGGCAGGGCTGTCAGGTGGAGATCTGGAACCGGGCGGGTGCCTGTGTCGTGCGTCGGACCTGGCCGGTGGCGGCGAGTCGCAGCAGATGCCGGCGGGCGGTGCCGTGAGACACCCGCAGCACCTGGGCCAGCTCATACGGACTGAAATCCAGCTCCGGGTGGGCCCGTAGGTGCAACACGAGCAACGGCGCGACCTGCCCGTCAGCACGACGGGGCCCGTTCATCGAACCCGGCACGGCCGCCTCCGGACGAGGTGGCGGGGCCACAGGATCGCTGGCGACGTGGGAAACATGGCTGTGCCTCCAGATAGGGCTTGCATCGATGAGTTCGGCGGAGCCGGCCAGGTGGCCGCTGCCGTGACGGGTGGCCCCGCATGAACGGGGAGCAGGTCGCGGCGGCCCTCGGCGAGTCGCTGCCACGCCCCGCGACACGGCCGAGGGCTGGGCCCAGGCCGTGGCGACTCACGGCGAGTCGCACGCACGTCGCTGAGACCCGCAGGTCCCCAACCCGCCGTGGGGGTCTGGGTCGCGGGGCGACCGATGGGGATGTCGCTGCGCGGCGAGGCGGGTCAACCCACGAGCGGCATGAGGGCCGCGTGGCGGCGCTTCATGCAGGAAGATCGGTATCCCGCGTGCACGGTCAGGTGATCGCCGTCGAGTCACGCAAACGCCGAGCCGCGACGGCCGTGTTGAGCGCCAGCGGGCCGACCGGGTCGGTGACGGCCATCGAGGCGCGAAGCGGGGCTCGCCGGAGCCGGGGTGGACCACGATGGCCGGTAACGGCGCCTCGGCGGCGTGCTTTCGTGCCTTGCGGCTTACGGTGCCTGCCGGGCGGGAGCCCGGCAGGCACGCCGACGTGCGTCGCTCAGCTTTGTTCGGCCGGGCTCAGCACCCGGCAGGTGGTCCCACTCGACGTGGCCCGTAACCTCGATCAGCACCGCCGACTCTTGCCGGTCCACCCCGACAGGTTCGTAGCTGATGTCGGTCAGTCCGACGATTGAGCCGGTCACCCACTCCGAGGCGTTGTCGTTGAAGCCGTCGAGCTCCCACTCGATGAGATCAGTCAACGGCACCCCGACGATCGTCGAAACGAACCCCTGGTCGTCTACGGCGGCACGTAACTCTGCCTCGGTCATCGCACGCCCCAATCGCTCGGCCATGTCTGCTCCTCTCTTTCTGTCGCATCGTTCGTGCGGCGGTGGCGACCGGCCGGGCTTTCCCGGCCGGCGCCATCTCCCGCGCGGTCAGTCGCCCGGCGGCGCTGTTCTCCAGCGCGGTAGCCGGATTTCGCGGACGGCGTAGCTGAGGGGGTAGTCGTCCTCGTCGTCGTTGTCGACGTACGGCCAGGCGTCTCTGCCACCTTCGGCCCACGCGTCCTCGACCAGCCTCTGGATCGTGCGGTCGAGCTGGGGGTATTGGTCGTAGTTGTCCAGGGCCAGCCGCCTGCCGCGCGGACCGTAGAACCCGACCGCCATGCACCAGGCGTCGTCACCGTCGTCCACGGTTGCCCGCACCTTCACCGCCTCGGGAAAGCGGGCGCGGACCGCGTTCGCGATCTCCACCTCGGTCATGCGGCGCAGCCGCCGAGTGGCGCTGTCCGCCCGGCGGCTCCACGCCGCACGCGCCGCTGCCCGTTCGGTCGGTGACGCCGCCGAATACTCGCTGATGTTCATCTGCCATGCCTTCCGTCCGTCGCATGGCCCATACGGCAGGTGTGCCGACCGGGCTGACCTTCGTCCTGATCGTGTCCTGCCCACGAACGGGGTCCGGGTCCGCCGACCCGTTCGGGAAACCGTCCGGCGGTGCCGCGCTGCCACGAATGGGCCGGCACGGTCGGGTCGTCGGTGCGCTGCCGGCGCCGCAGCACCCGCAGCGGCTCCCGCTTCGCGCCCAGCGGCCGGTGTTCGTAGCGTTCTTCCAGACAGCGCACGAAGTCCACGTTCGAGGCGAACGGGTAGAACACGCCCTTGTGCCAGGTGCCGCCGAGCCGGTCGCAGCAAGCAACCGAGACGGGGTACCAGCCGTTGAGGCTGACGGTGAGGCAGTGCCCGCATGTCAAGTCGAGCTCGAATACACACAGCCGGTGCAGTTCCGTTCGGTCGTCTTGTGCCATGCCGGACGGCGGCGCCGCCCCATGCCCCTCCGGGCTGCGCGTGCCGGTCATACGGCACCGGCTACATCGATCACCATGCGGATCCGGCGAATAGCGCGGCGTTCCAGGCCGCGTACCGCGTCCCGGCTGCGGCCCATCTCGGTGGCGGCAACGTCGCGCGGGTGACCGGCCAGACGCAGCTCGACCGCCTGGCGTTGGGCGAGGGTCAACGGCGCGGCGGCGAGCAGCGCGGCCACCAGCACCATTCGCGGCGTGTCCGATCGAGTGACGGGCGTGGCGGGTGGCGCTTGGTGGAGTTCGTGGGCGGCGCGGCGGTATCGGCGCATCCCCCACGAGTGCCTGGTGCAGGCGCGGCCGGCCAGGCGCAGCAGCCAGCCGACCACGTCGTCGTCGGCGGTGGTGAGGCTGGCGAGCGCATCGGTGAACGTGTCGTGGACCAGGTCATCGACGGCGTGCTGGTCGCGGACGCGCACGCCGACGTAGCGGCGTAGCAGGTCCCGGTAGCCGTCGTAGAGGGCGGCGAATGCGTCGATGTCGCCGGCTTGTGCCCGATGGAGCAGGGCGACGGCATGCGGTGTGGTGCGGATCCGTCCGTCGTGACCGACGGACAGGCTGATCGGTGGTGCCATGTCGAACCTCCTGGGGTTGGGGGTCCGGGCACGGCCCTGGTGGCCGTGCCCGGGTGCGCGGGTGTGCGCTGGTGGCCGGGCTTCGACCGAAGGACATGAGGTAGCTGCGGAGACCCGCCGCCCGTGTTCAGGGCCAGGTTCTGCGGCTGGGGGCAGCGGGCTGCGAGATGGTGGCGCCGCCGTGGGGTGTCAGGCCGCGGATTGGCCGGCCTGCGGCGTGCCTGTGGCCTGCAGGATCCTGGTGACAGCCTGGTTGACGCGGTGCGCGATGAGGCCGAGGGCTTCCACCGCGGCGTCGATGCCGCTGGTGCGGGCGTCGTCGGTAAACTCGTCGAAGGCGATGTGCCCGATGGCCAGGTTCACGTCGTGGACGCCGATGTGCAGGTCGGCGGTGAGCAGTGCGCCGCCGTCGATGCCGTCGCCGTACGCGGTGCGCCACAGGTACACGCCGGTAGCGGGCGGGTGCAGACGCCAGACCTGCGGATGCGGATCGTCGGCCAGCGACCGCAGCAGGTCGCCGAGGCGGGCCGCGATCGTGATCTCCTCGGTGGCGAACGACTCGTCGATGCCGAACTCGTCCGCGACCCCCTCGGCAAGCCACCTGCGGGCGGCGTCCGGTCGGTACGTCACGATTTCCCGCGACGGCGCGATCGGTACCAGCACACCGCTTTCTCCGGCGATGGTGCGTTCGGTGTCGTCACCCGCCCTGTCGCCACCGTCGGGCGATCGGGGCGGTATGCCCAGGAGGCTGGGAACGTTGTCCGCGTAGTCGTCGAACTCCATCCTCTCCCGGCTCAGGTCCACGCCCAGGGCGGCGGCGGCGCCGCGGGCGCCGAACATGTCGGTGAGCAGGTCCTCCACGGCGTCGCTGTCGATCTCGTACGGCACGCTGTCACCATCAGTGAAGTAG
Organism: Micromonospora sp. Llam0; assembly: GCF_003751085.1. Lineage (NCBI taxonomy): Bacteria > Bacillati > Actinomycetota > Actinomycetes > Micromonosporales > Micromonosporaceae > Micromonospora > Micromonospora sp. Llam0. Next base: position 2,282,922 of record NZ_RJJY01000002.1, read on the forward strand.
ACGGTCGCGAGACCGCCGCTGAGGAAGTAGCCATCGTCCCACTCCATAGCGTGCAGGACTATCCACCGGGGCGCGCGGCCGTCGAGGTCCTGCGGATGGTCGGCGAGGTACTGCCTGATCAGGCTGATCAGGGCGTCGTCCTGATCGGCGTCACGGGCCTGCCGGAGCAGGTCCAGCAGCTCGTCGCGGGTGACGGCGTCGAGCCCGTCCACGGTGTGAGCGGTGACGTGGCCGCGCATCATCGGCCAATGCGCGTCGATCGCGGCGGACACGGCGCCGTCGTGGACCGCGCGGCGCAGCACGGCCGCGAAGTCGCGGGCCGCGTCGGCGACGCCGATGTCGAAGGTCCGTGCCCACTGCTGGGCGTCGTAGTCGAAGACCAGCGGGATGATGACTTTCATCGAAGTCCTTCCGTGAAGGGTCGTGCGAGGCGGTCGGTCAACCCGTCGGCATGAGAGAGCTGCGGACCGGTGGTGGCGTCGTGCGCGGCAGAGCAGTCCGCGGCGCGGCAGCGCCGACGTGAAAGTCGGCCGTCGCGGGTGGTGTCGCTCACCGGTCGGTCACAGGCGTCCGGGCCCGGGTACCGGACGTCGGCGGGTACGCAGCTGCGACGCCCGGGTGAACACCTCACGGCTCGGAACGGACCAGCCGTCGCCCGGCCGGACGGTGCGGTTGCCCTGGAGGTCGATGAGGATGTACCAGCCGTGCTCGCCGGGCGCCTGGCGGGCGGGGTCGACCGGTCCGTGCGCGGCGAGGTAGGCGGGGATGCAAGCCTTCGCCTGCTGCCGCAGCCGGGTGACCCAGCGGTAGGCGTCGCTGGCCGTCCAGCCCGGGTGCTCACACGACTGGTAGATCAGCGAGGCCGCGGCGACGGCGACGACCTCGGGGTCTATCCGGCCGGGGTAGGACCGGAACCGGTAGGTGTCGACGTCGCGGTCACGGAACCCGTCCGGGCCGGGCCGATCACCGTCCCGGTCGACCGGGTAGCGGTGGGCGACGCTGGCGAGGTCTTCCTTCCACAGCAGCCGACCGGTCACGTCGGCGTGCTCGCGGGTGACGAGATTCCACTGCAGGGCGGCCGTCGATCAGCGCCGCCCCGGGCAGGCCGACCGGCCGCGCCCGGCGGCTCAACACACTGAGCCTCCGCGCGCCGAGACGATCCGGCCGCAGGTAGCGGCCGATCGCCTGGTATCGGCCGCGAATGTCCTGTTGCCACTCGTCACAGCTGGTTGGCAGTTCGTCGGAGTACCAGTCGATCTGGTCGACGCTGTCCAACGCCGCGGCGGCCATGAGCGGTTGCGGCGCAATGCCGAGAAAGGACTCGGCGGCGCACTTGGCGGAGTCGCCGCTGCCGACGATCGCGACACGACGTAGACCGCGCAGCGGCCACATGCCGGCCATGCGCTGCATGAACTGCGGGAAGGTCAGGATCGTTTCGCCATTGGCGATGTCGTGGTCGTCTGGATCGCCCAGCCCTCGTGCGTCGATGACTAGTCCGGCGAGCAGCGTGGTGCGGCTGTCCATGTCGATTTCCACCTCGGATCGGTCCCCGGAGACCGAGAGGACCTCGGCGTTGGTCACCACGTCAGCGAACTGGGCCAATGTCAACCGGATCACGAACGCCATGTCGGAGTTGGTCTGGTACTCCGCCATGGACAGAGCTGACGCCTGGATCGGTGCCCCGGGCAGGTAGTTCAGGCTTGCTCGCTGGTCGCCGGCCAGTCCCGCGTTCCCTGCGCGGTTACGGGAATTCAGGTAGAAGGTTGGGCGTGTGGTCATCGCGAAGGCGCCACCAACCCGATCGCTTCGCTCCAGCACCAGCGGCCTCGGGTGACCGCTGAGCACGCGGACCGCGGCGTACACCGCCGCGTGGAATCCGCTACCGATGATGACCTCACGGTCGGTGCCGCTGGTGTCCAGGATGCTGTCCTGGCGCGGCTCGTCCGACCAGTAGGCGTCCATAAGCTGGTCGGCGACATCGCGGCCGTTCGGGTCGAGGGCGATCCCGGTGAGCCGCGCCACCAACGGGGTCGGGAACTCGGCCTGCCGTTGCATCATCGCCCGCATCCCCGCGGAGGCGGACTGCCGCAGAGAAACGGCGGTAAGAAGGGAGTCGATCTGTGCGGACGGCTCGAACATGGGCCCCGCATCCTTTCTGCGTTGGCCGGGTCACCTCGCCGGGCCGGCGCACTGCCCCCGGGAGACTCCCCCGGGGGCGGCACGTGGCCGGCGAGGTTCCGGAAGGGTCAAACGGTTTGGGCTGCTGGGCTGGCGGTCACCAGCCCCAGTTGGGGCAGATCGCCGACCCGGTCGGCGTGGGACATCAGCACATCGCCGGACGGCTTCGGGCCACACCACGGACTGCTGACCGTGCAAGGAGTCAGCGTCAGCGGCGGGTGCCGAGACCGGCGACGTGGCGGGTGCCGGCAGCGCCAACGAGTTACCCGGCCGGGTGGGGTAAGGAGATGTCGTCGCTGGCGAGGCCTAGCGGGGCACTCCTGCCTCGGCGAAGACTTGGCCCAGGAACGACTCGTTGAGGTCGACGATGTTGGAACAGTGTTCGTCGTAGCCGTCCAGGTTGGCGGCCATGTCTTCCCATTCGGTGTCGCTGGCTCGATCTCGATGTGCTCGTGGTCCATCCATCACGGCGATTCCCGCCCGCCGAGCCAGGTCCAGCAGCGCATTCGTGGGCGCGCCGGGCAGCGCGACGTATGCCGGTTAGGCGTCCGCAATATCGGCCGTGCGGATGGGCTGCGGGCCGCTGATCGTCATGAGCGGGCGCCTCCTGCCATCGCCTTGAGCTGCTTGCCGGCAGCGCAGTGCAGTAACGGCAAGCACACCGTCGCCGCGCTCGCCACCGAGGCCGGCATCTCTGGGCAGCGGTTCTACGAGCGTCACGCCGATCTCGTCGCCGAGCTTCAAGTCCAGCACCGGACCTGTGGCACCGGACGTGCAGGTTCTGCAGCAGCAACTGGCCCATAGTCGACGCCGGACTGCGAACTCGAACATCACGTGACAGTCCTCCAGGAACGAGTACGCACCCTCGGCGCACTGATAACCGAACTTACCCACGAAGCCCAGTCCGGTAGCGTCATCACGCTGCCCGTGAAACGACGCCGCGGAAGCTGAATCACCGCGCCGACAGGTAACTCCCTCGGATACGAAAGGCTACGATGAGGTCAATACCTCCGTCCGATGTCGAGCTGGACGCAATGTTGTTGCGGTCGCGCGTGCCGTTCCAAGAGATCGACAGTTGGAGCCGCGGCTTCGCTGAGCGGATCATGTACATGGTGGGCACGACCGAGCCCGCCACCGACCAGCTCCGCGTTCAGGTTCGGCAGGGTGCGCTGTTCGCGTTGCACTGGATCGGCCGAACCACCGATCCAACCTGGTCCCGCATCGCCGACGCCAACGGCGACCTGGACTGGGTCAACTCGATCGACGGGCTCATCCGCTACTGCCGCTGGTTCGTCGAGCACGGCATCCTCACCGGGCACGGATTCGACTACTCCCGCTACCTCGAAGCCGCAGCCAGGAATGCAGATCAGCCCGACGAGCAACAGTCCAACGCCAGCCCCGGTTCCGGTCGATGAATAGAGCGGCGGGCGTACTTCCGGTCCGCTGGTAGGCAGACGACCCTCCCGATCGTCTGAAGAAGCGTTGGCTTGGCTCCGTACCGAGGGGTATGAGACTTGCGCCGGACCGTGGACTTCGACAGGTGTCGGCCGGGCGAGAGAAGGGCGATTGTGAGGGTGTCGCTGTGCAGGGTGGCGTCGCCGCATGCGCGTCCGGCGTCCGGCGGGGGTCGGCCAGCAAGACTTTGGTCAGCCGACCCGCCGGCTGGTCCGCCCAGACGGTGACCAGGCGGGCGCCGATAGGTAGGTGACCGAGGTGCACGGGTTGATCGGTGACCGGCGGTAGCAGCATCGCGGCGAGGCGGCCGTGGTGCGGTTCGGTCATCGGGCGATCACCACCTCGTCGCCGAGGATGGCGAACCACGGGATGGCCGTCGCTTGGCGCGGCAGTGCCAGCCAGCCGTCGATGGCCGTGATCGGGCCGTTGGGTCGGGCGGCGGATGCCCGTCGGTGAAGCCAGGGTCGTCCTCGGCGTGGCTGCCCCAGCGGTGAGGGTGCTGGCGAAGATCCGGATCGCTTCCCGCGTGACCGCGTCAACGCTGCCGCTCAGGATCGGCGTGTCGTCCCAGTCGATCAGCCCATACACGTCCCTGCCGGATGCCGCCGCCCGGTGTGCTCCTGCTCGGCGGGTGCCCACCCGTCGGGTCTTCATCGGACATCCCCGCCGTCGGCGCGCGAGACGGGTGCGGTGTCGAGGCCGCGCATCGTCGCGGGGTCGAAGACCGCGGTGCGCCTACGGCCGGCCCGCTTCGCCACGCGCAGGACGCGATCGGCGCGCCCGAGCGCGAGCCGCCGATCGCGGTCGGCGTGCGGGGAGAAGGGGGCGATACCAGCGCAGGCGGTGACGGTGACGGTGATGGGGCGCCCGGTGAGCTGGATGTCGGTCGGCTCGGCGACGGCGGCGACCAGCCCTGTGGCGTGGCGGCCAGCGTCGGCGGGGTCGTCGAGCAGGACGGCGAACTCGTCGCGTCGCAGCCGGAACATCCGCCCGCGGGCGGCGGAGGCGGGGTGCTGGAGGCGACCGGCGGTCAGGACGAGCAGTTGGTCGAGCGCCCGGTCGCCGAAGCGTCCGACGAACGTCCGTGTGCCGTCGAGGTTGATCAGGATCACCGTGATCTGCCGTCTGGTGGCGGCCAGCGCGGCGTGGAAGCCGGCGCGGTTACCGAGGCCGGTCAGGTCGTCGCGATGGGCGGCGTGCACGGCGGCGGTGATGGCCGCGCGGTGGCGGGCGGTGGTACGCCGTCGGGTCAGGTGGTGGGTGATGCCGGCGGTGACCGTCATGGCCGCCAGGAGCGCGATGATCTGTGCGGGGGTGGACACTGGTGCCCACACCTCCAATCCCAGGGTTGGGAGGTGTCGAGGGCAGCCGGGTGCCACCGGCTGCCCTCACCTGAAGCGGTGCGCGAACCCGCGTTCGCGCGGGGTCGCGGCAAGTACCGATGGGCACCCCTGCGCGGGCACCGAGTGGAGCGGGGCGTATCAGTTGGTGGTGGTCAACAGGTGCGGCGGGATTGCGGACTGGAGGGCGTCGCGGAGCAGGTGGGCGAGCCGGTAGTCCGGGTGCGCGTGCAGTGCGCGGTCCACGGCGATGTTCGCCATGGCGCCGTCACCAGCGAGGTAGGCGGTGATCGAGAGTAGGCAGGCCGGGGCGGCGCTCATCTGCGGCATGGCTCGTCGGGTGACGTCGATCCACAGCTGTCGCTGTACGTCGCTGCCGTCACAGGTTGTCCATGCGTAGTCGCGGACCTCGGTGATCAGCAGCACAGCGGTAAGCCACGCCGTGTCGTCGTCGGACAAGGTGTCGCCGCGGGCGGCGGCGTCGTGTGCCTGCCGCACCACCGTGATGCCGGCCTGTACGAGGTGTTCTGGTGGGACAGGCGGCGGTTCGGTGCCCGCGACGCGGATGGGGTCGTCGCGCAGTGCGGTGAGCCGGCGCAGCGCCGCGCCGGTCGCGAAACGCATCCGCTCGCGCTCCGGTCCGGTGACCGGCGCGATCAGCTGCTCCAGCGCGGCGCGGTCCGGCAGCGGCGCGATACCGAGGTAGGTGGCCTGCGCCGGGACGACGGTGCCGGAGGGGTTGTAGGCGACGCCGTCGGCGCAGTCGGCGTCGCCGCACAGGCACCAGTAGCGGTCGTCATCGACGCGCAGCACCTCGCACACGTCAACGTCGGCGGCGCGCAGGGCGGTGGTGAGCAGATCGGCGGCGGGTGCGACGCGGTCGGCCCGGCCGTAGCCGATGAGGAACGCCGTCGACCCGTACCGGGAGAGCATCGTGGCGGTCTGCGCGGCTGGTGCCGCGAGCGTGTGGGCCTCGGACGGGTCGGGCAGGTCGAGCCGGGCCGCGAGCATGATCCGCTGGTCGTCCACGAGGATGCAGAGCAGGCTGTTGGTCGGGGTGAAGCCGATGATGTAGGGCACCGCGGCGATGAGGTCGTCGGGGCTGGAGAGACGTAGGTTGCGGGGTTCGACCACAGGTGGTTCCTCCTTCGAATGGCGATGGGTGGGCCGGCGGCCCGAGTCCGCCGGTCCCGGGGTCAGCGGCAGTGAGCGAGAGCGGCCAGCACGGCGTCGACCTGCGCGGCGGTGAGACTGACGGGGGTGTCGGCCCGGCGGCCGGTGACGACGACCGGTCCGACCAGCGGCAGCCGGCCGCCGCCGAGACGCGCGACGAGCAGGCCGGCGACGGGATTGGGGGCGCGGCCCGTAGCGGGTCCGTCCTCGTCACACCACACGGAGAGGCCGGGAGTACTGATCGGAGTTGATTCCAGCCATCCGCCGACCGCGCGGCGCAACAGCTCGGCGACGGTGCCGGTGCGCAGCCGGGCATGGTGTTCGTGACTGCTGCCGCCCTCGGCGATCCTGATGTAGGTGAACGGGCTGTCGGTCGTGAGGGACTCCTGTTCGGTGGAGTCGCCGGCCATGACCGAGGCGGCCATGACCGGCGAGAAAGCGGTGGCCGGGCATGGCCGGGAGAAACGGTGTGGACGTGCCGGCCGGCGGCAACGTCGGCGCGCGGTTGCGGGGTTAGCCCCGGGTTAGCCCTCGAACACGAGGGTGTCTTGGACGGCGGCGACCTGTATCGAAGCGGTGCGGTCGCGGCGCAGCAGCCAGGGGTTGCGTCTCGTCGAAGTAGGCCGAGATCCGTGCCGTGCCGGTCGACGTAGGCGAAGACCCAGACACCGGCCACCTGGATCGCCGGGTGGGGCACGTCGAACGTCGCCGGGACCAAGTGGGCGGCAAGGTTCGCGCCGAGGGCGGTCACCGGTGTCGAGGCGTGGATGCGGCGAGCGGGATCAGGTACCGCGGGCTGGCCCCGAGGGCGACGAACGCGCGGGTAGCACCCGTCTGCTCGGTGATGGTGACCGCGGCGCGCCCGCCCATCGCATGGCGGCGGCTCGCGCTCGATGGCAGGGACGGTTGGATGCCAGAGTCCTGATCGCTGGTCGTCATTCGCCGCCGGTCTCCACCTCGTCGATCATCACGTCGAAAGTGACGCTGTCCTCGTCGACACCGTCGACCTGGTCGGTGTCCAGGCGCAGGTACTCACGGACGTCGTACCCGGTGCCGTCGGTGTCGCGGCCGTTCTCGGGTGTGACGGCGAAGCTGCCGCTGATGGTGAACTGGACCCGGTGGCGCGGCTCGTAGGGATCCAGTCCGAAGTGGTCGAGGAACTTGTCGAGCCCGTCGCGGCAGATGTCGCCGTCGCGGTGCCGGTCGATGGCGTAGGCGCGGATCTCGGCGACCTGGCCGACGTGCCGCTGCCGCTGCTCGTCGAGACGCTCGGCCAGGCCCCGGGCGCGGTCGACGGCGCTGTGCCGGGCGGCCAGCGCCCATTCCACGGCCTGCCGCGCCAAAGCCAGCGCGGTGGACGAGTCGGTGACCGGCACGGCGGGGATGTCGGCGCTCACGCTGCGGGCTTGTCCGTCGATCAGGACGTGGACCGTGCCCGCCTCGGCCGGCTGGGCCAGGACGACGGCGTTGTCGCGGCGGTCGGCGTGCAGGACGATGACCGCCTGGCCGGGCGCCCCGGCGAGCGCCGCGAGCGGCTGCGGGTGTGGGTACGCGGTGATGGCGAGCTGCGCGGTGGGGCGGCCGAGGGTCAGGGCACGCTGCTGCGTGGTGTTGCTCATGGCATTGCCTTTCGAGTGGAATGGTCCGGCGGTAGGCCGGGACTCTGGGGTGCAGGAGTGGCGCCGGTCGCGCCCATGAGGGTTCGCGGGCCGGCCGGAGCATCGACGTCGGCGGCGTTCTGCGCCGACGTGGCGGCGATGCCGGTGGGTGCGGGGTTCGGGTGCGTCACAGAGGGACGCCGTTGACGGTGACCTGCGGTGTTGGGTCGGCCAGCCGCAGGATCGCACCTGGAGGCACGATGGCCCGCCCGCCGGTGGTGTAGTCGATCACCCACCAGCGGTCGCGGCCCTGCCACGCCCCGGCGACCGTGAGCGTTGTGCCGTCGAAGGCGACCACGTCATCGCCGACGCGCACCTCGTGCACCGGGTGCAGGCGGACCCCGTCTGCGGGGCGGACCACCCACGGCGCGACCGCGTCGGCCAACTGGCCACCGGCCTGAAGCGGAGCGCCGTAGGCGACACCGACGCGGGTGTGCGTGACCGATGTGACGATGGCCGGCAGCCACGCCGCGCGGGCGTTGACGTGCACGGCCTGCCCAAGGCGCAGGTCAGCGGGCCGGGTGACGGCGCTTTGGGAAGCGAACAGCGGGATCATAGCCAGACTCCTTCATGGATAGTGCGGAGTCCGGGCACGGCGATAGGCCGTGCCCGGAGTGCGCCGAGGAGCGCGGGTTGCAGGCCGGGCGACGGCCGGTGGAAACGGGTTGAGGACGGCGGTGGACCTCGGGTGTCCGGGTATCCGCCTAGAGCGCCAGCCGGCTACCGGTGGCGCCAAATGGACCGGCAGCGGGGGCAGGTCCCGTCAAGGGCCGAGACGTCGACGAGGTCGGGGGATGGAAGACCACGTCCACGGCGATGGATGCGCGAAGCGATGGCCAACGGGTGAAGGGTCGATGGCCGTTACACCATCACCCTGTGGGTAGAACCGTGCGCGGACTCGTCGGTCTGCCGGCGACGGGCATACGGCGGCCCGGCCGTTCGAACCAGCCAGGTCCCGGCGCAGGAGGGCCCATTGTGGATCGCCGTGCTGGTTGATGATCTGGCGACCCGCGTACAGGGCGGCCGTGTTGCCGCCGGTGTGGTCGACGACGGCATCGTGGCCGCGGCGGCGCAACGCTTCGGCGAGGGCCTGCAGCCAGCGCGGGTCATTGAGGTCGATTCGTGCCTTCCGGAAGGTGGCGGGGCAGGTGCGGCGCCTGGGCCGCTGCCGGGAGCGGCTACGAAACAGCCGCCGACCCGACGGGTACGACGGCAAGTAGGAGCCAGTGCCGGGTCAGCCTGCGGCGCACTCGCGTAGGAGGTCGCGGGCGTAGTCCGTGGCGGATGTGTGGCCGAACAGTCCCCACACGTCCTCGACCACGCGCCACTGCGACACGGCGGTGGTGGTGTTGTCGTCCCAGGTCGTGACGCCGGTGTGGTGGCGTTCGACGCAGACGCCGTAGACGTCGCCGTCCAGCCACGCCTGCCATTCGGTGCGTTCTGCGGTGAGGTCGGCCGGCACGGTCATGCCGACGAGCGCGCGGAAGTCCGTGGTGTCGAAGATCAGCACGTCCAGGCCCGGTGTGCTCACGGCGGTGAGGGACGTCGTGCCGTGGTGGATACGCAGGTAGCGCTCGAACCGGTCGCGGTCGCCGAGGCGGTCGAACGCGGCCACGATCCGCACGCCGTGCGCCGGCACGTAGACACCTGTGGCCAGGTGCGGCTGGCCGCGTCGGGCGACCAGGAGCGCGGGGGCAAGCGCGTCGCCGTCCGGCTCGTGCGCCGAGTCGTCATGGATCAGCCGGGCTCTCCAGCCGGGGAGCCGGTCATCGGTCACAACCTCATCCACGGCGACCTCCACGAGCCAATGCCTGGCTGGCCCAGAGTGCGAGCCGCTCCCGGTGGGCGTGCAACAACGGCTGGCTGGTATTGGCGAGGTGTTCGGCGAGGACGGCGGCCATCTGCGCATGGGTATGCGGGACGCCACCGGAGTGCAGGTCCGCGCCGGAGCACACCAGCGTGTCGGCGAGGACGACGTCGTAGATCCAGTCGTTGTTCGCGTACGCGCGTCCGATGGTGCCACCGCCGGCGGCGGCGATGCGGACCTGCAGCGGCGGGTCGCCTTTGGCCAGTGCGGGGACGGTGAAGGTGGCCTCCGGTTCGCAGCGGTAGACCTCGAAGTAGCTGAGGACGTCCGGCTCGTCGGTGAGACCGCAATGGTCGCAGCGTTCGTCGGCCGGCGCCGTGGAGCCGCAGGCGCAACGGCGCAGGAGCCCGGCGGTGATCATCAGCTCGTCGAGCCAGGGCAGCATGGTGTCGTCGGCCACCCGGTACAACGCGGCGACGACGTCCTGGGGGGCGGCTAGGCCGCTCATCGGCTGCCCCGCAGCGGCTGGCCCGCCCCGTTGACCAGGTCGCAGTCGCGCACGTGGTCGACGATCAGGTCGGAGTGACTGGCGTCGATGCTGGTGCCGCAGCCGGGGCACGACCACAGGTTTCGGCCGGCGCGCAGCAACGCGGTGATTTGGGCGTCGGTGGGCAAGGTGTCGAAGCAGCCGTTCTCGGTGAGGTCGTCGCCGATGTCGGTGCGGTGGACCTCGAAGTTGCGTCCCTCGTCGGCCCAGACGACCTCCGTGATCTGCGCCTGAACGCCGTCGACGGTGCGGGTGCCGCGGTCAATCTCACGGACGATCCTGCTCATTGGTGCTCCCTTGGGTGGATGCCTGGTCAGGCCCAGGCGCGGAAGGTGACGGTGGTGACGGCCGGGCCGGTGCCCCACGGGTGCAGTAGCCCTGCGGCGGCCCTGATCTGGTCGGTCCAGGTATCCGGCAGCCGTCCGGTGTCGAAGACGATGTCCCAGGCGCTGTGGGCGTCGGTGGGGTCGTCGCCCGAGCTGAGCCCACCGGTCTGGTAAGCGTCGATACCCTCGTCGCCGTTGTCGAAGCGGTACCGGATGACATCGCGGTGTCCCAACGAGCGAGCGAACCGGTCGAACAGGTGGAGCAGTTCGGTTTCGGCGGCCAGGCGCAGGGGCGCGGCACGGGCAGACAGTGCCTCGTCGGTCCAGGTGTCCGCGGAGGAGTGCACCTCGTCGGCGACCCACCCGTGATCGATCAGGACGCGCAGGTCGTCGGCGGTTGCCTGGCGGCACAGTCGGCGGATCGTGTCGGTGGCGGCGGTGCGGTTGATGGTGTGCCGGGTGGGCAGGTACAGGCTGCGTAGGGTCATGTCGGCGCCCACAGTGTTCGCCTCCCTCATGGTTTGGCTGCGGTTTCGGGGTGGTAGACGGGTCTCGGCCACACCGGAGACCGGCGCTGTGGCGGGTCAGGAGTTGTCGGTGGTGGGCCGGGCGGTGCGGCGGTCGCGGTGCCGGATGGCCGGGCGCACGCCCGGCTGCTGCGGCACGCCGTCGCGGTCGGGGTCGTAGTGCGCGATGCCGCTGCGGTGCCGCTTGGCGGTGTACATCGCGCGGTCCGCGCGGCCGAGGCCGCCGCGCACGTCGCCGCCGGTGGCACGGCAGATACCGATGCTGAGCCGCAGCGGAACCGGTGTGCCGTCGATCGTGACGGGTTCCCGAACGGCTGCGGCGAGGGCGTCGGCGAGTTGCTGCGGGGCGCGGGCGGAGATGAGGACGAACTCGTCACCGCCGAGCCGGGCCGCGACGTCGCCGTCGATGGTGACCGCGAGCAGGCGGTCGGCGACACCGGCGAGGTAGGCGTCCCCGAACTGATGGTCATGGCTGTTGTTGATGTCGTGCATGCCGTCGACGTCAACGACCGCCACGGTCAACTCCACGCCGGCGCGGGCGGCGAGGTGTTGCTCGGCGACCCGCCGCACGGGTAGCCCGGTGACGGGGTCGGTGTTGGCCTCGACCACTTCGGCTTCCAGCTCGGCGATGCGGCCGGTGGCCGTGTCCCGCTGCGTGCGGGCACGGATCATGCGGACGTCGGCCATGGCGATGAGGAACGCCAGCCAGGCGATGCCGAACAGGCCGGCGAACGCCGCCGCGTACGGCCGGGCGGTAAAGATCAGCGCAAGGACGGCGGCTTGCGCGAGGCCGGTGGCAAGTAGTGACGGGCGACGAACAGCCGCGCGCAGATACGACGTGAGGGACATGGGCGGGCTTCCTTCCCGAGCAGGGGCGGACACGAAAGAGGCGGACCGACAAGCTGGTCCGCCTTGCGGGTGCGGGATGGCCGGGTTTGCTGAGGGAGCCGCGTGTCCAACGCCTTGACAAGACCGTGGGCGCCAGCCGGGCCGACGGTCTGCGGGGTGTCGCCCAACGCGTCGAACAGCCTGGTGACGTGGCGGCGACGCCGGTCGGCGAGGGCGCGGCGTCCCCGCCGAAGGTACGGCGGGAGTTGGCTCGGGCGGCGGCCGGCGAAGTCGCCGTGAACGGGGAAGGAGCCGTGTCCGTCGATGGCGAATCCCCCGCAGTAGCGGACGATGGTGACGAACTCCCGCCGCATGACGACGGGTCGGCTGCTGCGCCGGCGCCAGGCGTGGACGAAGGGACCCGATGATGTCGATGACCGTGTGGACCGTCAGGTGGATCGCCATGTCAGGCCTTTGCTGAGGCGGCGGATCCGTGAGCGGATGGGCATGACGCGCTTCCCTTCCACGATGGCTGCGGGTCGCCGCCGGAACGGCTGGCGTTCGGTGGCGGCCCGTACGGCACGGCGAGGGAACGTGTTCAGACCTGCCGCGTGGCCGCAGGCGGGTAATCGGAGAGGGCGAGCCGGGTCACGGTTCGCCTTCTCCGTATCGAGGTTTATGAGGTGGCGACTGCCACGAGGTGGTCGCGAGGGCTGAGGGTGTTCAGGTGGTGTTGTGCGGATTCGAGGTAGGACAGGCGGTCGGCGAGCCGATCGGCAGTGGCCGCCAGGTGGCGGCCGTCGAGGGTGATGACGCCGTCACTCGGGACAGCGGTGAGCAGCCCGAGATGGGCGTAGGCGTGTGCGCCGGCCTGGAACGCTTCGAGCTGGTTGGTCGGCAGCGCCGTGACTTTGTTGGGTAGGGCGTTGTAGGTGCGCATCGCGGCGATCCTGGGCTGGGCCAGGTAGTGCTGCCGGGCCTTGGCGAGGCTGTACTTGTGCGGTTCGCCGCGGTGCCGGTCGACGAAGTGCCAGTACGGTTGGGCGGGCCGGGTGCCGGCGACGACGTGCTGCCAAATGTTCCAGCGGTGCCAGTAGGCGTCGCGGGCGGTGGTACGCATGGTGTCGAGGTCGAGTAGGTGCAGCGGGCCGCCTGCGGCGGTGTCGTGCCAGGGCCGCACGAGGCTTCCGCGGCGCCAGCGGGTGGTGATCGGGAAGTGTCCGGCGGGGCCGGCGCTGGTCCAGGGGGTCGACGCGAGTCGGGCGGCGGCGGTGGTGGCCAGTTGGTCGGTGGGCGTGTCCTTGGACAGGCACACAACGACCACGAAGGTCTTGGGCATGGTTGTCTCCGACGTTGAGTCATAGGGCGCGCGAGGTTGGCCTCCGCGCGAGGGCGTGGGTGAGAAGGCGACCGGAAGGCCGGTCGCGGCCGGCGCGGGCATGACCGCAGGCTGCGGCGGGCGCGGCGCGGGGCCGGAAGTGGTGCACGGTGGTGCGGGTGGGCGGGGTGCCGACGGGCGGGGGCAGGCCGACCGGCCGAAGCGGGTGGGCGGTTGCGACCGCGGTCGTGGGCGACTGCGCCCGGCGGGTGATGCATGGGGGTTCAATAAAATTGAGGCTTCACCGTAGCCCGGCGGCCCAACAGCAGCTCCGACGGCCGATCATGACGTTCATGGCTCTGACCTGCGGTGTTGGGTGATGAGCCCGGCGAGTCTGCTGAGCGCGCGTGCACTGTTGGGTAAGACGATGAGCTGTTGGGCGAACCGCCAGCGTCTCCGCGCCTGTTCGGAGCGCTGGGTAGCCGTAGCGGATTGCTTCGGTGGAGTCTGTCTGTCCGGGCCGCCGGGGATGGCTTCCTGCAGGTTCATACGGCTGCTGCGACCCCAAGTCCTCATCCGACGGACAGTGGCGGTGTGGGGTTGAGGGCCTGGGGTCGGCGCAGGGCGGAGCGCGGCGCGGCGGGTGGGCCGTGACCGAAAGAGGCTGCCAGCAGGAGTGATGATCATGTAGCAGAGCGTGATGGATGGCCGATCTGAGTGCGAACGGCGATGGAGGAAGGGGATCTGCGAGGTGATCGGGCCATCCAGATCTGACCGATGAGCGCGCGGGTAGGCGCAGCGGCCCGCCCAGCGATCCCCCGCCGTGCCGTCGCGTGCGGCGTCAACCAGGCTGACGACGAGTGGTGGATATGCCGGACGGCAGGTGGTTCGTCGTGCGGCTACACCTCCGGCGGCGCGCCCCATGGCACGTTTGCCGACGACATGCCGCCACACGACGCTCCGCTTTGAGGACTCGGGAACGGAACGTGGGCTGCCTTGATGGGTGCACACATCTGGCGAGTCGCGCCATCCACAACCAGATCAGAAGAGAGGCATTTCGCCGGCTGCTCCGCGGACTCGGGAGGCCGATCACCTCGCGGCAACGCCATGGCCATTTGTCGCTCAGATTGGCCGTCTATTCGCCGAGTCACAGGATCGGCTGGAGTGGATGGTCGTGGGGTTGCGGTGGACCGGGATTGAGCGGTCCGGGTTGTTCGTGGCTGCTGGGGAGCTCGGCCAGGGTGAGCCGGTGGCGGCCGTTGCGGGCCACCCGCCATACCGGTCCGGCCGGGTTCGATCCGGCCTCGGGTGAGGTGGTCGCGATGGTGAGGCTGGGCTCGGGCCGTTCCGCGAGCTTGCGATGCAGGTTCTGCTCGCGGGCGCGGTTGGGCAGCACGAACAGTACCGGGTAGGTGGGTCCGCCTTCGGCGTGTAGCCGCCGGTGCGAGGCCAGGCGTTCGGTCAGGCGCCGCAGCGGTTCGGTTCCCCGGTCCAGTTCGAGGTGGAAGCCGGTGCTGGTCTGCCCGTCGACCCAGACGCCGTGGCCGTCGGGGTGGATGCGGCGTCCGAATGCCGCGGCGGTGCTGCGTTCGCCCCACCAGCGGACCAGGCCGGTGCCGGGGTGGCGACGGGCGTGGGCGAGCAGGTCGACGAAGAACTGGTTCGCGGCGAGCAAGTGTTCCAGCATCGGGGTGGCGTAGATGCGGTCTTGGCGTTCCCGCAGGGCCTTCGCGGTTGGTGGAGTCTCGTCGGTGGCGAGGGCCATGTAGCGGGCCGAGAAAAGTCCGGGTACCCAGCAGACCGGGTTGGGTGCGCCGGGGCGGGTGCGGACGAACCGGTCAACGAAGGCGAGTTTGCGAAGGGCGTGTAGGCGGTGGCGGCAGGTGGTCGGGTTGGTGAAGAGGATCGCGGTGAGCTGGTCGGTGGTCAGGGTGGTGTGTTCGTGCAGGAGGGAGGCGATCGCGTAGTCGCGGGGCCGCAGTCGGTGGGAGATGTCGATGAGGGTATGAGCGGGGCCGATGGTGCGGGCGGCTGAGTTCGTGCGGAGCACGACTAGTTGCCGGCTCCCCGGTAGAGAGTTCCCCTGGGGGAATTGTCGGGCGTCGTCGGCGGCGGGCATGGTGCCTCCTAGCTGGGGTGTTGGGTGGGTGGGCCCGGCCTGGCCCCGGCAGTGCGGGGCTGAGGCCGGGCCGGGCTGCGGTCTGGCTCGGTGGCCGGGCTGAGGCCGGATGTGATCCCGCGCTGGCCGTCCGCCGGTGCTGGTCGATGTCCGGCTCGGGGTGCGCCTTCGGTCAGTGGCTGGTGGCATCGCCTGGGGCATGTGGAAGGCTCGGGCCGCTGGCGCGGACCGCAGGTGTCTGGTGTGCACGGCGATGCCGTCGGCGGGGACGCCGGGTTGGTGGTTGTCGGCTGCGCGGACCGGGCGTGCGGCTCAGCCGGATGGTTCGAGGTGGCCGGGGCGCCGGTACTCACCGGGCGAGAGGTGCCGCACCTGTTGGGTTACGGTGTGTTTCTTTCGTTGTCTGTTGGGTCGTTCGATGGGTCTGTTGGGCTTGGTCCGTGCGCTGTTGGGTCGTTGTCGACGCCAGCGAGCTGGGCGATTGCCGCCTGCTTGCCGCTCTTGATGGTGACGGCTGCGGCGGCGGCCTGCCGGACCGCGGTCGCCTCGCCGGCCAGTGGCCTGGGCGGGTTGGTGTGTAGCGTGAATGCTGCGGTTTCGCGACCGTCGACGACGAGGCGGCACGCGGCCCGGTAGGCGTCCATGTGGCTGAGGTCGTGCTCGTCGAGTTCGGGCCGGGTGTGCCGGGCGAGTTGGTGCGCGTCCTCCGGCGCGCACGAGAAGAAGATTTTGCTGCGGGCGTTGGCGCTGATGGCGAGTTGGGTGTCGCGCGGCATCTGGGCGAGGTTCTGGTGTGCGAGGACCATGCCGAAGTGGTAGCCGCGGGCTTCGGCGAGCATGTCGCCGATGGAGCCGGGCAGGGTCAGGAAGTTGTGTGCTTCGTCGATGTAGCAGACGGTGTCGCGGCGTTGGGGCTCGGGCAGCCGGACGCGGCCGGTGGCGGCCTGCCAGGCGGAGGCGAGGACGAACGAGCCCATCAGCCGGGCGGTTTCCTCTCCGATCTGCCCTTTGGGTAGCCGGGCGAGCAGGATGCCGCCGTCGAGGACCCGGCGCATGTCGAACGAGCTTCTCGGGGCGCCGAAGGTGCGGCGTGGGAAGTCCCGCAGCAGCACCGAGCGCAGCCGCGACAGTAGCGGCGCGATGACCTGGGACCGCAGCATGACCGGCGCCGTCTCGTACCACTCCCAGAACCCTCGCAGGCCTTCGGGATCGTCGAGGTCGGCGGTGAAGTTGTACCGGAATTTGCGGTCTTGCAGCAGTGACGGGATCAGCGTCAGCGTCGCGTTCGACTTGCGTAGCAGGGTCAGGCACGCGACCCGCAGCACGTCGTCCATGCGTGGGCCCCAGTGCTTGGCGAAGATCTTGCCGAAGATGGAGACGACGTTGTCGACGAGCAGGTCGTGGTCGGTGCCAGCGAGGGGGTTGAGAGTGACGCCGGCGGGCTGGTCGGGGTCGATGAGGACGAGCCGGTTGGCCAGCTTCGCCGGGATCCGGTCGAGCAGGTCGATGATGAGGTCGCCTTTGGGGTCGATGACGATCGTGCCGCGCCGGGCGTGGATGTCGTCGAGGATCATGTTGAGCAGCAGAGTGCTCTTCCCACTGCCGGTGGAGCCGAGTACGTGCAGGTGCTGCCGGGCGTCGGGCACCTTCAACGCGACGCTGTGCCCGCCGATCTCCGCCCGGCCGAGCACCTTCGTACCTCGGCCGCCGAACGGCACGGCCACCGGGGCCGGCATCGGCTTGGCTCTGGCGCGGTCCAGACCGGGCACCGCGATGTCCTGCGGCAGCGCGGCGATGCTGGCCAGTTCGTCGGTGTTGAGCAGGAAGCCCCGGCGGAACACTCGGGCGTCCAGCACCTGCGCGGGGCGGGTGATCCGGAGGCGACGCAGCCGGTTACGGCCGGTCCACATCCCGAACGCGGACGCTATCGTGTGGGCGAGGGTGACCAGCCGAGGTTTCAGGTCCTCGGGCTTGCTGTCGCGGGGATTGCTGTGCGCGACCGCGTAGCGGATTGCCACCTCCCACTGGATGCCGGCGAGCTTGTCGACGCCGGCGCGGCCGTCGCGCTCACGCTGCGGGTCGGCGCCGGGCAGCACCGCGCTGCGGCCCGGCTGGTAGGTGGCGCGGCGGGTGGGGCCGAACAGTTCCATCACCAGGTCGAGGGCGAGCCGCAGCCAGGTGGCCGGGTCGAGCAAGGCGCGCGGCGGCCTGCCGGTCCGCAGCGCCTGCACGCCACGGCGCAGCCGGCGGACCTGCCGCGCGGTGGCGGGCCGTGCCAGGACCTGTACGCACGCGGACTCGGCCGCGTGCAGTCCGGACGCGGCGGCGATCAGGGTCCGCATCGGGTCGGCGTCGTGGTCAGTCTCCAGCGGGAACCAGGCCGGCAGGATCGGCGCCAGCGCGCCGCCGACGGTCACCGCGTCGGCCGGCACCGGCGGGGCCGCGTCGACCACGGTGCACGCGGCGCCGGGCCACGCCCCTCGTACTGCCGCCTGGATGGGGCCGGTCTGCAGTGTGCCGGGCACCCACACCGTGATGGATAGTTGGCGGCCGGTCCACCGGTACTCGACGGCGATGTGAGCGCGGCCGTCGCGCAGCCGGCGACGCCAGCCGACGTGCAGGATCTCGGCCATGGTCGCCCAGAACGCGGCGGTGCCGGACGGATCGACCTCCGGCGGCGGGGTGATGATCAGGCACGTGGCGTGGCGGGCCATCATCTGCTGCCGCCACCGTGCGTGGGCCACCCGGGCTGCGAGGGCAGCGGCCAGGACGACGGCGGCGACGCCGAGCAGCCACGGCCGCTGCGCGCACCAGGTGACGGCCGCGCTGGTGGTGTCGAGGAGCCATTGCGACGGGGCCGGTAGGTCCGGTGGCACCGGTGACGGCGGCGGCGTGACGCCGGGGGGCGAGGGGATGGTTGGCGGATTCATGGGATTGCCCTTCCGGTACGGAACGAGGGGTGGGACACGCCAGCGGCGTGTCCCACCCCTCCAGTGGATGTGATGGAGGCGTTGAATGGTGTTCAGTCGTCGTCGGTGAGTTCCAGATCCCCTACGCAGAGACGGTGCTCTTTCTTCGACGCCACGGCCTGGAAGCTGACCCGGTGCGTGCCCGCGAGCAGGAGACCTTCGCCGCGGCGGGCGCCGAGCAGCAGCCGGGCCTCGCCGGCGGTCAGCCCGAACACGTCAGCGACGACATCCACCGCCTGCGGGGCCTGCCGCAGCAAGATCTGGGTGGCCGCGTTGGCGATCACCACCTGGCCAAGGTCGGAGCCGAGCAGGTCACCCACGTCCTGGGTGATGACGGCCAACCCGGCCCGGCGTTTGCGTGCGCTCTTGGCCAGCCGGGACAGGAACTTCGCGCCCTCCCCGTCCCTGAGCAGGGTCCAGGCCTCGTCGACGAAGACGAGCCGGCGGGGCGGGTTCGCCGACCACACGGCCGGGGCGTCGACGTCGCGCCAGATCGCGTCGAGCGCCAGCAGCATGCCCGGAGCGCGGAGTTCGTCGGCCAGGTGCCGGGTGGACCAGGCGATCATTTGCCCGGACGGCACGCTGGTAGTAGGGCCGTCGAACATCTCCTTGAACGACCCCGTGGTCCAAGGAGTGAGCCGGGCTGCGAGGGTCTGCGCCGCCTCGGTGCCCTGCTCGACCAGAGCCGCCGCCACGTCGCGCAGCAGCGGCGCCTGCCTGCGCCAGGTAGCCGGGTCGTTGGAGATCCCGGCGGCGTCGTACGCGGTGTTGATCGCCTTGTCGAGCGCGGCCCGTTCCGACGGCGGCGGCTGCTGCCCGAGCAACACCGCGATCAGGGTGTGCAGGAACAGCGCCCGGTAAGTGCGTGCCTGCGGCCTGCGGTCGGCGGGCGGGATGTCGAGCGGGTTGAGGCGCACCCCGCCGACGCCCAGGGCGATGGTGACCCCGCCGACCGCCTCGGTGAGCCGGATGTACTCGTTGTCCGGGTCGATCACCGCGACGTGCACCCCATCGGCCAGCGACCGCAACACTTCGAGCTTGATGAAGTAGCTCTTGCCGGCCCCGGACCGGGCGAGGACGACACTGTTGGCGTTGTGTTGGCTCCAGCGGTCCCACCACACGACGCCGTTGGAGTCGGGGTTGAGTCCGTACAGCATGCCCCCAGCGGGGCCGGACTCTCCCGGCAGCGGTGCCGGCAGGTCCGCCGACGCCAACGGAAACGCGGTCGCGATGGCGTCGGTGTCCATCACCCGCCGGATGCCGAGGGTGTCGGTGGCCAGCGGCAGGGTGGTCAGCCAGCCCTGCAGCTGTCGCCAGGTCGCCGGCTGCGTGTCCAGTAGCACCGACGCCGCGGTGGCCCGTACGTGGGCGACTGCCTCGTCCAGCTCGTCCAGGGTCGGGGCGTGCACGCACAGGTACAGTCCGACGCGGAACAGCCTCGACTGGCCGCGGGCGATCCGGTCGGCCAACTCGGCGGCGTCCTCCGTGGCGGCCTCGGTGATCGGATCAGCGAGGCGGCCCTTCCCTGCGTCGTCGCGCCGGTTGGACTCCAACCGTGCCCGCTGGCGCCGCAGCCGCGCGGCGGCCACCTGCGGGGCGAGCGGGTCGATGTAGACGACGACGTCGAGGCGGCCGGGCCATGCCAGCAGCGGATCCAGCCAGGCGCCGCCGACCTCGGCCGGGTACCCGGTGACGATCAACGTGGCGGCGTAGCCGTCGCCGACCGTGATGTGTCGGGGGCTGTTCTCGACCGTGGCCGGCCCCAGAACCGACGCGAGCCCGGCCGACACGGCCGGGCTCGCGGGGGTTGCGCTGTCCGATCGCCTTCTCGTCGGTAGTTTCATGTCCGGTCTCCTGGTCCGGTGATGACGGCGTCGGGCCTGGCGCGGGGCCAGGTGACGTCGGTGGGTGTGTAGGGGTCGACCGCGCAGGTCAGCACGGCGGTGGCGCGGTCGCCGTCGAGTACGGCGGTCTGCGCGCCGAGCGCGGACAGGGCGGAGGCAGCGTGCTCGGCCCGGCGCAGCACCTCGGTGTCACGGCCTTTCTCGCCTCGGGCGGTGACCGCGATCGTGACCGTGCGCCACAGCGGGTCACGCCGCACGGCGAGATCATCGAGGAACTCCGCGTAGTCCTGGGCGGCTTCCGCCAGCGCCGGGTTGGCCAGGGTGTCGGCGGTATCGGCGATGCGTTGGGCGTGGCTGGACAGGTCCACCCGCTGGGCGGAGATGACGATCTGCACCGGCGACGACAAGCTGTTGAGCCAGCGACCGTACGCGCCGATGAGAGCGTTCTGCTCGTCGCCGGTACGCAGCCCGATGTTGACGGTGGTGCAGGCGACCAGGGCGACCGCCTGCGGCCCGGTGTCGATGACACCGGCGTCGCTGATCGCCGTGGCCGGCAGCCGCAGCGGCGGCACCGTCGCCGCCGGCGTGTCGGTGTCCGGCGCCCAGCCCGGCACCGCAGGCGGACGTGCGGACGTGGCAGGCGCGAGCCGCTTCGGGCCGCGGGTGTGCCGTATCGCGGACAGCAGCCAGGCATCCATCGACAGGCCGTCGCGGCGGCCCAGGGCCAGCACGACCGCCGCCCCGGCCAAAGGTGTGAGGATGGCGAACAGGACCGGCTGCGGCAACAGTGTGCCGACCGCCCGGAAGATGCCGTAGCCGATCACACCGGCCACGACCAGGATGGCCAACTGCCGCGCCGTCAAACCGTAGACGATCTTGTCTGGGGTGTCGACATCCGCAGGAATTCGGGCGCGCGGGGTGGCGTCGTCGCTATCGCGCATCGCGGTCACCCCGCTCCACGACATCAGCGGCGCGCGCCTTCATGGCGCGGGTGTAGAGGTCCACGCCTTCGGCGAGTTCATCGACGCTGTATGAACGAATGGGTCGACCGGTGGGCCAGGCGATAGCGATGACGTCGAAGGTTTCCTCTGGGATGTCGGACCGCTTGGTGGTCTCGTACGCGGACGAGGGCGGCTGGTGGGTAGTCATCAGGGTGCCTTTCGTGAGGACGAGCCGAAACGGGACTTCATGGCGCGGGTGTAAAGGTCGACGCCTGCGGCGAGTTCGTCTCGGGTGTATGGCCGAGCCGGTCGGCCGGACGGGTAGACGACGCTCGTCCGGCCGCGTCCTGCGCCCGTCGGCCGCGGCACCTCGCCGCCAACCCGCGGCGCTGGGTCACCGGGCCGCGGCGAAGAGACAGCGGGCCGTAGGAAGCCGGCGGGCCGAGAGGTGTGCGACACCGACGACGGCGAAGCGGCGCGGGAGGCGCCGCCACCGGATCTCACCGGCCAGGGCCGGTTGACCGGTACGCCGCCCGCACCTTGCGGACCTCGGCGTCCGATGGCGGCACGGCCGGTAGGGCGACCACGACCCAGCCCGCGACTCAACCCCTGGGTGATCTGCTGGATCAGCACGACCCGCAGCATCGCCCCGAGCGGGTTGGGCTTGGACTGGGTGATGTATCGGCTCATCAGCCCGGGGATCTTGACGACACCCCACAGCAGGCACACGACGATGAGTAGATTCATCACCGCTCCGGGATCGCCGCCGGGAATCGGCAGTCCCAGGACCGGGAAGTTGCTGTTCGGGTTGAGGAAGATGGTCAGTGTGGTGTGCAGGGCAACGGCCTGGATGACCACGGTGCCGAGCGTGCCGAGGATCGTGCGCCACCACAGCTTCGCAGCCCCTTCGGTCTGCGGTGTGCCGTGCAATGCCAAGGCAATGGGCGACACGCCCACCGCCACGACCAGCACCCCCAACCGGATGATCCACTGCACGATGAGAGCGCCGGCGAGAACCGCGATCAGCAGGGCGATGAGCAGCAGTAGGAAACTGATCGCGTTCGCCCCGGTCTGACCTTCGATCGCGCTGATCGTGGTGGCGCGTAACTGCTGCATCGAGCCAGGTGCGGTGATGTCCTGACTGGTTATCGCGGCAGTGAAAGCGTTGGCCAGTCCGATGACCGTCGAACACAAGGGGACCGCGAAGTTGGCGCCGATCAGCCCGATGATCAGACGGGGAATAAGCTCACCGGGCCCGTGCTTCGCCTGAATGGTGTCACGACCCAACACCAGGATCGCCATCCACAGGAACGCCAGCACGTAGCAGGCATTAACAATGCCTAGCGACGTGCTGGCGAAAGCGGTGACCTGTGGCAGCTGCGTGACATCCGGGCTGACGAACACAGTAGCCGACAACAGCTCCCACAGGGCGTTCAGCACACCCAGAATGGTTTTGGCGAACCATTCGAGAATGCCGCTGATGATGCTGTCGACCATCCAGCCGCCCACGTCAGCCACCAATCCAGCCCTGAACGACTCCGAGCAAGATCGGCGCAAGAACAGCGAGGGCGTAACCGAGAAGCGCGGACTTAAACGCGGACTTGGCCTTCTCGACTTCGGTGGGATCGCCGCCCGCAGCGAGATACCGTATCCCGCCGATAGTGAGGAAAAGGGTCGCTACCCCCACGAGCAGGCCAATGATCCAGTTCGTGATGTTGGAAATGATCGTGGGCAGGTCGTAGGCGGCCAGGATCTGCGGCTCGGCCGCGAAAGCCGTGCCCGCCCCGGCGAGCACCGTCAACGTGGCGACAGCCACAACGACGACGCGGATGATGGTGCGGCGGAACATGGTGGACACCTCCCGCCCCGGAATCCGGGGCTCGAAATAGGGGTTGAGGTGCGCCACCGGGACCGGGGCGGGCCGTGGGAGCAACGCTCCTTTCAGCCGTGCGTGGATCGGTGCGAACGCGGCCACTCAGGCCGGCGCCGCCCCGATCCCGGGGGCACCGACACCGGCCGCTTCTCGGTCCGATGTCTTGCCCCCAAAAGCCCGCTGTTGGGTGGCCAACAACGCACCCGCGCCACGGTCGGCACCCAACAGCCGCCCAACAGCCCGACCGCTGACCCGTGGCCGCAACGGGATGAAGGCGAGTTCCCCCTCCGAGATCGCCTCCGCCAAACGCCGCTCCGCCCGCGCCCGCCACGCGCTGGCCGTGCTCGGCGCGATCCCGAGCTTCTTGGCGGCCTGCGCCACGGTGGCGGTTTCCATCCGGGTCGCCGCGATCAAGTTGGCCTCATCGGCGTCGACGACGCCGGCAGCGACCGCCCGCGCGAGCACCAGATCGGGGTGATCCCACGGCTGGATCGGGGCGATCGGCCCGGTCGCGTCGGTGTGGATGAGTTGGGCGTCGGAGTCGGCGTCGCGGGCCTTGCGGGCGGCCCGCAGACCGGCGTCGACCAGCCGGCCGCAGACGCGCGGCACGTCCAGGTCGATTGTCTTGAGCCGGGCGACGAACCCGACGAGCAGCTCGGAGTCCAGATCATCGGTGTCACCGCGCCAGCCGGCGGCGAGCATGCCGGCCACCCGGCGCAGGCGGGGCATCGCCGTCCCTACCGCAGCGACCACCCACGCGGGTCCGTCGCGGCGGGCACGCACGACCAGTTCCCGCCACACCGCGTCGCGGACCTCGGCCGGCGTCGCGGAAGACAGCAGCAGGGCACGCAGGTCGTCCAGGAGCACGATCGCGTCGGGTAGACCGGTGAAGCCTCGTCCGTCGAAGCCGACATGGCTCGGCGGCTGGACGAGAAGATCGAAGGCACGTTCGGCCGCGTCCAGCGGAGACGACGGCCAGGATGAAGCGGACATGTGAACCTCGCGGGAATCGGGCGCCGCGCTGCAGCGACGCGAGACCCCCATCCGCGCACGTCGACCCAACAGCCCCATCCGGCCACGATCAGCCAAACCGTCGTGTTGGCGCAGGTCACAGCCCTGCACACCCAACGAACCCGTCCGCCCAGGTTCGGGCGGAGGCAAGCAGGCAGACACCCAACAGTGCAGGTCAGCGCGTCGTTGGGCGCTGTTGGGCGGCAAGATCGCCACATCTCGTGGAGAGCGTGGTTTGCCCGCGCGGCGAGGCAAACTTGCTGGCACCTCGGGTCTACAACCCCGGCCACACCGCCCAGATCCGCCGACACCTCGTCCACATGACGGTGCACGGCAGCGTCGGGGAGTTCCTGACCCGCGCCTGGCCAACCGCCGTCGCAGCTAGCAAGGCACCAACGGCTCCAACGGCCAGGCACCGCATCCCCCGAGCCCGGACCCCTTGTTGCCTACCCAACAGTCAGCCCCCGCCGTACCTGTTGGGTAGGCCCGCGTTGCCTGTTGGGCGCTGTTGGGTAACCCGGCTCCCGCCAATGCGGCGAGATGGCCCGCTGTTGGGCATTTGGTGGATGCGAACACGGCCAACCGGGCACGGGGGCCACCTGCCCCATGACTGCTCATCCAGATCGCGACCCACACCGACTCGACCGCCGACCCACCGACTTCCCGACCGCGAATCCCGACGACTCACCCCGGGTCACCGGCGACGTCCCCATCACCGTGTGGCGACTCGACGACCACAGCGACTCCCCGCAGACGGCCGAACCCGACCCCGGCTTCGCGTCGCGGCTGGCCCGCCGACTCGTCCTCATCTACACCCGACACGGCGACACCATCGTCTCCCTCGACGACGACCCCCACCTGCAGACGGCCGCCACCGAAGCCGGCCGCACGTACCTGTCCATCACCGAACCCGCCCACCTCGCTGACCTCGACCAGATCGAACAGCCCGTCACCCTGGTCACGCTGCACTGGCCCCGCGACGACCACTCACCCGCCGCAGACCGAATCGCCGACCTGTTCACCGCCTGCCGACTCATGATGGTCGGCGACGCGTGCGTCATCGCCGCCGTCCGCCCCCGCACCACGCCGGGCACGACATACGCCGACCACGCACACACGCTGCGCGCAGCCGCAAACGACGTCGGATTCACCCACATCCTGCAAATCGTGGCCGTCAGCGCCGCCGGAAAGGGCGACCAGTTCACCTTCTACGCCAGCGAAGCCGACGCCGCCGAGGTAACCCGCCAGGCCATGTCCACGCCCGGCCGTCGAGTTCTACACATCGACCTGATGGTCTTCACCGCCCCGGTGAGTCGCGATGGCTGACCACGACGCACCACGAGTGCAGCCAGACGTTTCGCGACTCACCCCCCGACGTCAGACCAGTCCGCGCGACTCAGCGCGAGTCGCCGAAACCGATCCCCCAACTGGCTTGAAACCCGCAGGTGAGTCACGCTACGGTGCCGCCTCCGCAAGCCCGCGAGACGCATCAATCGGCCAACGCGGGCCGGACAGAAGCCGAGCGATCGTCCCGAGGCTCACCGCCCCGGACATCGTCCCGATCACGGAGAAACAGCACCGTCAGGCCGTCGACATCCTCGCGGCCATGATCGTCTCCTGGGTCGAACGAAACGCCAGCGAACCGGCCGACGAGGGCCACACCCCGTAGCCGTCGGGCCGCCGGATCCCATTCCGGCGGCCCGACCACCCCTCTCGAAGGAATGCCATATGCCACGCAAATCGCGCCGCGCCAAGGCGACTCTCCCTCTAGCGGCTACACACCTGCGGATCGCCATCTACACCCGGCGGTCCACCGACGAAGAAAACCAGCCGTTCACCATCGAGGCCCAAGACACCAAACTCGACGCCTACACCACCTCCCAGGACGGCTGGAGCATCATCGCGAAATTCTCCGACGACGCCTCCGGCGCCAGCCTCGACCGACCCGGACTGCAACGCGCGCTCGCCGCCGCACGCGCCGGCAAATTCGACGTCCTGCTGGTCTACCGCGTCGACCGATTCAGCCGCCGCATCAGCGACCTCGTCATGCTGCTCGACGAACTCGACCAAGCCGGCGTCGTCTTCCGCTCCGCCACCGAACCCTTCGACACCTCCACCGCAGCCGGACGGATGCTCGTTCAAATGCTCGGCGTGTTCGCCGAGTTCGAACGAGAAATGATCATCGACCGAGTCATCAACGGCATGGAACGTAAGGCCGCCAAGGGCGAATGGACCGTCGGCGTCGCCCCCATCGGCTACGCCGTCAACCCGGCCACCAAACACCTACAGATCATCGGCGACGAGGCACCAACCATCGAAACGCTCTTCGACCTCTACACCGTCCGCCGCAAGGGCAGCCGCGGCGTCGCGGCGGAACTCAACCAACGCGGCCTGCTCCGCCGGGGCGGCAGGCGGTGGAGCTACAAGACCGTCATCGACGCACTCACCAACCCCGCCTACATCGGCAGCGTCGCATTCCGGGACATCCTCGCCGAGGACGCCCACCCACCCATCACCGACCGAGCCACATTCGCCCTCGCCCAGGAAATCCTGACCGAACGCGGCGAACACCCCGCCAAGTCCGCAGGCGCCGCCACCGACTACCACCTCACCGGCAAGATCCGCTGCCCGCGCTGCGGGCAGGCGTACCTCGGCACCTCCGCCACCGGCAAACTCAAAAAGCGGTACCGCTACTACACCTGCTTCACCCGCAACCGGTACGGCACCGCCCACTGCAACGCCCCCCGCATCCAGGCCGACGTCCTCGACCAGACCGTCCTGCAGACCCTCGGATCGTTCTACCGAGACCGCACCGACCTGATCATGCAAGCCGTCACCGCAGCACATGACCGGCACCGAGCAGGGAACGCCGCCCTCGAAGCAGAGCTACGCACCGTCAAAGCCCAACTCACGCAGAAGGAAACGGTCATCGACCGGTACTTCACCGACTACGAAGACGGCAAGATCGACAGATCCCTCCTGGAAACCCGCATCGCAAAGCTCTCCGACGACCTCACCCAACTCCGCCGACGGCACGACCGCCTCCAGATCCGCCTCGACAACCTGCCCGAGCCCGTCACCACCGACCAACTCGACACCCTCGGCACCGACATCACCCGCATCATCACCCACGGCACCGACCCCGAACGCAAGCAACTCTGCGAGCTACTCATCGAAGAAATCAAGATCAACACCGAGGCCGTCACGGCAACCCCCGTCTTCCGGGTAAACCCCGGCGCTACCGAGGCCCTCAACGCAACAAGCGCCCCGCCCAGAAACCTGGACGGGGCGCAAAAGCCCAGCTCGCGAGGTGTTCGCGAGCGTAGACCTTTAGTGGGCCGCCTGGGACTCGAACCCAGAACCTAAGGATTAAAAGTTTGCATCACCGGCCACCCCGGCTGTTCAGGCCCTCCTGGCAATCGGCCTGACCTGCGGGAACGTGGCCGCGTTCAACTGAAGGTGGTCCACCATGGATCCATGGTGCTCCGTGGGTGCTCCCCTGTCCCAACGTACCCCCGGCACATACGAGTGCCAGGACGGCGGCGTGGAGGTCTCCGTCGGCTGGGCGCAGCGGGAAGACCCCCGCGCGTGCGGGGACGACCCGTTGCTCGAGCCGCATCGCGAACAGCCGAGACGTGGGATCACCCGCGTACGCAGCGAGTAGTACGCGGGCGACTACCGCGAGCGTCCGCGTCAGGGATCACCCCCGCGTGCGCGGGGAGCAGCTGCTCATGGGCGGCGGCGTTCGTTCCTTCCAGGGATCACCCCCGCGTGCGCGGGGAGCAGACCAGCAGCGTCGGGACCGAACGCTCGAAGGCGGGATCACCCCCGCGTGCGCGGGGAGCAGCCGAGGACGGCGCGCTTCAGGTTGTCGCTGGCGGGATCACCCCCGCGTGCGCGGGGAGCAGGAGTGTGACAGACACCCGGTAGGCCTAGCAAGGGGATCACCCCCGCGTGCGCGGGGAGCAGGTGCGGGGTCTGCTGGACCGCCTGGACGCCGGGGGATCACCCCCGCGTGCGCGGGGAGCAGACGGTGACCCGGCACTCCTGGATCGGCTTGTTGGGATCACCCCCGCGTGCGCGGGGAGCAGTGTGGCCCCGTCCCGCTGGATCCGGCTGGTCAGGGATCACCCCCGCGTGCGCGGGGAGCAGCCGACCTGCTCCTGCCCGAGCGGCGCGAAGCTGGGATCACCCCCGCGTGCGCGGGGAGCAGCTGCCGATGCCGTGGGACCAGATCGATGCCGTGGGATCACCCCCGCGTGCGCGGGGAGCAGGATACGGGCGCGTTCGCGGACGCCCGGCCCGTGGGATCACCCCCGCGTGCGCGGGGAGCAGGACCACCCGCTGGTCAAGGAGCGGCCGGACCTGGGATCACCCCCGCGTGCGCGGGGAGCAGAGCAGGGAGATCGACTCCCACTGCTCGCGGCGGGGATCACCCCCGCGTGCGCGGGGAGCAGCGGAACACCATCCAGCGGTGGGAGGACGGGAAGGGATCACCCCCGCGTGCGCGGGGAGCAGGACGGCGTCCGGCTGGTCGGCCACGCCGCCGCGGGATCACCCCCGCGTGCGCGGGGAGCAGAGTAGTCGACCCTGACCTGCAGTTTTTCGCCAGGGATCACCCCCGCGTGCGCGGGGAGCAGGATCGCCGCGATCGTGTCGCTGATGCGGTCGAGGGATCACCCCCGCGTGCGCGGGGAGCAGCGGCGGAACCGGTCGCGAGCAAATCCGGAACCGGGATCACCCCCGCGTGCGCGGGGAGCAGGACCGCCTTGATACGCGGCATCCTCTGCCAGAGGGATCACCCCCGCGTGCGCGGGGAGCAGCGGCGGAACCGGTCGCGAGCAAATCCGGAACCGGGATCACCCCCGCGTGCGCGGGGAGCAGGACCGCCTTGATACGCGGCATCCTCTGCCAGAGGGATCACCCCCGCGTGCGCGGGGAGCAGGACCGCCTTGATACGCGGCATCCTCTGCCAGAGGGATCACCCCCGCGTGCGCGGGGAGCAGACGATGGTGCCGTGGCAGGTGTCGCCGAGCTGCGGATCACCCCCGCGTGCGCGGGGAGCAGATCGGCTGCCTCGGCGAGGATGGAGAGGAGCTGGGATCACCCCCGCGTGCGCGGGGAGCAGGAGCTTTTCGCCGTCACCCCGACCGACACCCCGGGATCACCCCCGCGTGCGCGGGGAGCAGATCGGGTCGCACAGGGTGGCCGAACGAAGCACGGGATCACCCCCGCGTGCGCGGGGAGCAGGGCGTCGAACCGTCGATCCCGATCACCGACATGGGATCACCCCCGCGTGCGCGGGGAGCAGGCCTGCTGTTCGGCCGGGTAGCGGTGTTCGGTGGGATCACCCCCGCGTGCGCGGGGAGCAGCGGCGACCTGCCGCCACCCGTCGGCGCCGGCGGGGATCACCCCCGCGTGCGCGGGGAGCAGCGGCGCCCGTCCCGGATGTCGGCCAGCAGCCGGGGATCACCCCCGCGTGCGCGGGGAGCAGGTACACGTACAGCGTGTCGCGGTACGCGGCCGGGGATCACCCCCGCGTGCGCGGGGAGCAGGACGGCTCGATCTTCGATCCGCCGACCGAGGTGGGATCACCCCCGCGTGCGCGGGGAGCAGGGGAGCGGGCAGTGCAGCCGGGCGTCACGCGAGGGATCACCCCCGCGTGCGCGGGGAGCAGGACTGGGTGAGGTCGGTGCAGCTGCCGATCGAGGGATCACCCCCGCGTGCGCGGGGAGCAGACGGCAAGACGAAGGTCATGCCGAGGCCATTCGGGATCACCCCCGCGTGCGCGGGGAGCAGGGTGGGCTACTGCCGGGCCGGACACCTTCGACTGGGATCACCCCCGCGTGCGCGGGGAGCAGGCGTCCTCGACCTGGGCGTCCACCTCGGCCGCGGGATCACCCCCGCGTGCGCGGGGAGCAGTACGCGAGCGTCACGGCGGTACGCGGCATCGCCGGATCACCCCCGCGTGCGCGGGGAGCAGGTGATCATCGCGACCGGCGGCGCGGCAGCAATAGGATCACCCCCGCGTGCGCGGGGAGCAGGGCCGACATTCGGTCAAGGACAGCCTATCGACGGGATCACCCCCGCGTGCGCGGGGAGCAGAGCTGCCCCCATCGGGCGTAGGTGAGCTTGACGGGATCACCCCCGCGTGCGCGGGGAGCAGACCACCTCCGCCGCGCCGCTGGACGGCGGCGAGGGATCACCCCCGCGTGCGCGGGGAGCAGCGGGGCCAGGCGGCTCTTGGTTGGCTGGCGGTGGGATCACCCCCGCGTGCGCGGGGAGCAGATCGCTGGGCAGGCCCGGGACGCGGTCGCCGAGGGATCACCCCCGCGTGCGCGGGGATCACCCCCGCGTGCGCGGGGAGCAGCCCACTCCCGGGCGACGGGTTCCTCCAGCAGCGGGATCACCCCCGCGTGCGCGGGGAGCAGGGCGGAGAAGGCCACCATCCGGGCCACACTCCGGGATCACCCCCGCGTGCGCGGGGAGCAGCCGCCCGCGACAACCTTCCCCAGGTACGACGGGGGATCACCCCCGCGTGCGCGGGGAGCAGGGCTACTGCACCGACACGCAGCTGCGCGCCCAGGGATCACCCCCGCGTGCGCGGGGAGCAGGTGGTCACCTACAGCACGGGTGGGAATTACGGGGGATCACCCCCGCGTGCGCGGGGAGCAGGCAGCTGTCCACCCGGCGCACCCGGTCCAGGTGGGATCACCCCCGCGTGCGCGGGGAGCAGGGATTGTTGCCGACGTCGATCGGCAACTGCGGGGGATCACCCCCGCGTGCGCGGGGAGCAGCGACCAGCAGTGGATCGTGCTGCCGCTGGCCTGGGATCACCCCCGCGTGCGCGGGGAGCAGCGAGTTTTCGGGCGGGTCGGGTGTCTCTCAGGGGGATCACCCCCGCGTGCGCGGGGAGCAGGCTTGTTGACCTGGGGCGCTAAAGATCAACTGCAGGGTTTTTAATCACTTTGGTTCGTAGGGCGGTTCTCCGAGCCGGTGTTTGTGGGCTGTGGCTCTACGGCTGGGTACAGCGTATCCTTCGACGGCTCGGCTGAGCGTTGTAGCGTCGGCCGAGGGCTGAGACCAAGGGTTCCGCTGGTTAGAGCATCGGTGATCTCGCGAGCCAGGGTGGCGCCGGTCGTTGCGGCGCGGTCGAGGGTTATGCGGAACTCGACGAGTTGGCGGAAGGCGTGTCCGTACGCTCGCTGCTGTTCCGGTGGCATGACCGGGATGGTGAGGCGCCTGATGTCGATGCGCAGGGCGCCCGTGGTGCTGGCGACTCGGCCGGCGAGGCGGACGTTGTCGGTGCGGGAAATGATGCCGGCGACGAACCATGGGTCGAACTGGGTGGTGTCGACGCGAAGCAGTTGAGTGCCCGGTCCGAGCTCGGCCTCGATCTGTTCTGGGGTGGCCACGCGAGCGTTGATTCTGTGGCCGATGATCGGGATCAGGATGTCGCCCGCACGTATCCGAGGTCCTGAGGTGTCGGCTGTGCGGGTTGTCGTGCCGGTGGGGGCGCTACCGGACAGGATGTCGGCGGCGGTCAGGACGACGGCGTTGATGGCGGGTTGGCCGGTGCGACCGCGAGTGGTGGCGCGTAGGACTGTGATGCTGCCGGAGCGGATAAGGTCGGCGATGTCGGCCTGGGGGGCTTCGCGTAGTGGTGCCGATTGGGTTTTGCGTACTGCTGGGAGGCCGCGTCGTAGGTCGTCGAGCAGGTGATCGAAGTCGCTGATGCTGGCGATGAGCTGGGCCGGGCTGGCGGTGAGCTCCTTGGATTGCGGTAGGTAGCGTTGCGGGGTCAGATCGACTTCGGCATCGAGCATGTCGATGGCGGGTACGGCGCGGTGCATGCCGGGTTGTTCGGTGTACTGGTCGGACCGGTAAGAAGCCCAGGCGGTGCCGATGATGTCGATGAGCGGTTCCCCGGTCGTGTCGGCGGTGGTGTCGACGACGAGAACGTTCCCGGCGGGTGGCTGCTGTGGATTGGGGTGGGTGAGGACCCAGATGTGTAGTCCGATGTTCGTCGGTGCCATCAGGCCGGGGGGAAGGGCGACGACCGCGCGCAGCGCCTGGCGACGGATCAGTTCCGCGCGGACCCGTCGGCCGGCGGGCCGGGACGCGGCGGCGGGTGGCATGAGCACGACGGCGGTGCCGGTGGTGGCGAGGTGCGCCAGGGCGTGCTGTACCCAGGCGAGTTCGGGTTCGGTGCGTGGGGGTAGCCCGAAGGCCCACCGGGCGTCGTAGGCGAGGCGGTCGTGGCCCCAGTCGTGGATGCCGAACGGGAAGTTCGCCACGACCAAATCGGCGCGTAGGTCGGGCAGGGCGTCGGCGAGCATGCTGTCCCCGACGTGGACGACGGGCGGTGGCGCGTCGTGCCTGTTCCGGCGGGCGCGAAGGTGCACGAACCACAGCCGTACCAGGGTGATCAGGGCGTACTGCGGGTTGATTTCTTGTGCGTAGCAGCGGGTGATGGTGTCGTCGTGGAGTGCTCGGTCGGCGGCCATGCGCAGGATCGATCCGGTGCCGCTGGTGAAGTCGAAGATGTGGGTGCCGCGTCCGGCGAGTGTCAACATCGCCTCGGCGACGGTGTCTGGTGTGCCGGCGAGCCCGGACAGCGAGTGGGCGGAGTTGACGTACTGCCGGTGCAGGGACTCGAAGGCGGTTTCGGCGCCGTGCTCCGAGCCAAGTTCATCCACCGCGTGCAACAGTGTGGTGAGTGGGGTGGTCCACTGCGTCGGCGTGACGTCGGCGACGAGGTCGGCCAGGTGGGGATCCAGTGAACGCAGGTGTGCGACCAGCTGTTTCGGGGTGGTGGGACGGTCACCGCCGGCCCGGGTGAGCAGGTAGGCGCCGGCGATGCCGAGGACGTCGCTGATCTGTGCGGCGGGTTGGTAGGTCTCGATGTGCCGCCATGCCCGCCGGGCGGTGTCCGCCTGATGCAGTCGGCCGTGACGGCGCAGCCATTGCTCTATCTCTGCCGCGTCGAATGTAGGGCTTGTCGGGGTGCCGCCTACGGGAGTGGGGAAGTCGGCGTAGCGGCGACGCCAGTTGCTGACGGCTGCCCTGCCGACCTTGGCCAGTTGCGCGATGCCGCTGGCCGTCAGGGTGGCCGCGCTGACGGCCGCGTTCGACTCGTTTGTCACACGTGAACCCTAACACGGATGATCAATTTGTGTACGCAGTTCACAGCCTGCTAACTTGCCTGGCAGTCCGCAGTGAGACGAGCCTGTTTGGAGGGACCATGCCACGCCGCGGTCGCAGCACCACCATCGGGAAGATCGCCAAGGTCCATCAGGACCGTCGGGTCTCCGAGATTCGGATCCTCGGTGAGCTACTGCGTGGCGAGCGGCCCGCGCAGTGCGACGAGGAGCCATCACCCCTGGGAAGCCGGCAGGACCTGGCAGCCCGCTGACCCGCGTTCCATCATCCCGTCGATCGAAGGAGGACCATGAGTACTTTTGTCCGCATCCACGCTGCCCACCGTTGCCTCGCCGTGCTTTCCGCCGGTCGCCTACGTCTGCGACGGGGCGGCGAGGCTCGGCCGAGGGTCCACAGCAATGCCACCTTCTCGCGGGTACGCGCGAGTGCGCCTTGACCCGGCCGTCGGTTCGGCCATCGCTGAGGCGTACGCGGCGGCGCCGGTCCGCGACGAACGGGCCTACCCCGCGTACGCCGCGTTCTGCCAGGAGACGGTGCGGCAGTACCACTTCCTGGTGGGTCGGGTGGAGTTCGGTGGCCTGGGCGTGTCGGTGCGGATCGTCGACGAGGACCCCTATCCGGATGTCGCGTCGATGGTCGACGACGTGCGGCGACGTCGGCTGAAGGTGTGGTCAAGCGCCGCCAGCGACAATCCGCATCCGTATCTGAGTGACGCGGAGAACGACATGTTCCGTGCGGTGCACGACGTGTTCGGACATGCGGCGAGTGGCCGCGGCTTCGACCGCCACGGTGAGGAGGCGGCCTGGTTGAAGCACTCCGGTACGTACTCCTCGCTTGCCGGTCGGGCGATGAGCATGGAGACGCGTGGGCAGAACTGCTTCCGGATCTTCGGCAGTGGGGGTGACCGCTTCGCGGCGCAGAAGGCGGCGCTGCTGCCGCGGGTGTTCAGCGATCCGCGTCTGGCGTGGAAGACCCTTCAGGCGACGGTGCCCGCCGCTCGCTGCTGAGGCTCGCGATCTCCTGCCGCAGCTGCACCACGACCGCATGCTCCTGACCGTCGACCCGTGTCCGGCGTTCCAGCAGCAGGTTCATCTGACGCACCGCGCGGTCGGGCTCGCCGAGCGGCAGGTGAGCGCGAGCGGCACGTAGCCGGAGGTCGAACACGACCGGATCGTCGTCGCCGTGTCGTCGGGCGTGTTCGTCGGCGAGTTGCCGCCACTTCCGTGCGGCGGCGCGGTACTCGCCGGCCGCGTACAGCTGGTCGGCTCGCCTGACGCCTTGCTGCATGTCGGGCGGCCCGGGCACGTCCGCGGGCGCGGGGCGGGAGAGGGCCTGGTGCGGCACTCGACCCACGATCGCGGCGTAGGCCTGCACCGCTTCCGCAGCGGCGGGGATGAGCACTCCCGGTAGTGGCGGCAGGTCGCGGGCATACGGTGCCAGCACGGTGTAGACATCAGCGGCCGTGGCGGGCCGGTCCTGAGGATCAACCGCCAACAGCCGGTGCACCAGTTCGTCGACCTCGGCGGGGATCTCCGGTTGCAGCTCGGCAGGACGCGGCGGGGAATTCTCCAGCTGATGCCGCACCGTGGTCACGGTCGTCTCCGCGTCGAACGGTGGTCGGCCGGTGCTGAGGTCGAACAGGGTGGCGCCCAAGCCGTAGAGGTCGGTGCGGTGGTCGGCGGGCCTGCCGAGGATCTGTTCGGGCGCCATGTAGCCCACCGTGCCCAGGCTCTGTCCGGTCTGGGTGATCCGCGAGTACCGGGCGTCGTCGCGGATCACCGCCAGACCGAAGTCGAGCACCTTGGCTGCGCCGCTCGTGTCCAGCATGACGTTGCTCGGCTTGATGTCGCGGTGGACCAGGCCGATCCGGGTCGCCGCGAGCAGCACGCTGCTGACCTGGGCTCCGATCGCGGCGACCCAACCGATCGGCAGCGGGCCCTGCTCGGCGATCAGGTCGGTGAGCGTGGTTCCGTCGATCCTCTGGAGGACGACGTACGGCTGGCCCTCGTGATCGCCGAGGTCGTGGATGGCGGGTACGCCGGGGTGATCGAGACGAGCGGTCAGGAGTGCCTCGCGGCGGAACCGGCGCACCATGTCCGGGTCGAGCGTCGCGGGGTCGACGAACTTCACGATGACCTGACGTTCGAGCAGTATGTCCCGGGCCGGCCAGACCTCGCCCATCCCCTTGTGCGCCAACGGGAATCGGCCTAGCTCGTATCGACCTTTGACTCTCGTCCCGGGTACCACCCGCCCAGGATAGCGACCGTTTCGCCTGCGGCTGTGCACTCGAGTAGGGTCGACCGCGTTATCTGGTGAATGAAGTTAACCGGAGATGCCTTGCAAATTAGGTTCACAAGATGCTTTGATGTTGGCCGGCGTTGACCCCGACCCGGGTGCGCCACCGCCATGCTTCGCGATCGACACGGTCAGCCGTGTCCGACGCGCGACACTTCCGACCATCAGCCCTGGCTCCGCCTGGGTTGTCGACAAGGGATGGTTATGGCTGAGTTGGCCATCGGCCGGGACTTCCTCCCCGCCTACGCCAGGCTGCAGCGCCCGGTGCAACGCGCTGTCGAAGCCGCCATCAGCAAGTTCGCCGAACACACCCACGCGGGCCTGCACCTGGAGAAACTGGTCGGGGCGCGGGACGACAACATCCGTACGATCCGTATCGACCAGTTCTATCGCGGCGTCGTACTCTCCCTCGGGGCCGAAAGGTACGCGCTGCTCAACGTCCTACCGCACGACGACGCGATCACGTTCGCGGTGAGCCGGCGGTTCACCGTCAATCAGGTCCTCGGCGTGCTGGAGATGCGTGACCAGGCGGGGATCGAGGAGTTCACCCGCACCACGCCGCCGCGACCCGCCGAGGAAGCGCTGTTCGGGCGCGTCTCCACCGCCGACCTGCGGCGACTCGGCGTGGACGCCGACCTGATGCCGCTGCTGCGCGTCATCGCCACCGACCGACAGCTGGAAAGCCTTGCCGGACGGCTGCCGGAGAGTCAGCTCGACGCGCTTCGTGGCCTGGCCAGTGGACTGTCAGTCGAAGAGGTGCGGTTGGAGGTATTGAGAGAAACGCTGTCTGGTGTGGACACCGACGACCTGTTGACCGCCGCCCGCCGTACTCCCGAGCGGATCGCCTTCGTCTCCGGCCCGGTGGAACTCGCCGCGATCCTCGCCTACCCGTTCGACGTGTGGCGCACCTTCCTGCATCCGACGCAACGCGACATCGCCTACCGCCCCACCTACAGCGGTCCCGCGTTGGTGACCGGCAGCGCCGGTACCGGGAAGACCGTGACCGGCCTGCACCGTGCGGTGTTCCTCGCCGAGCGGCTGCCCGACGGTGAGAAGGTCTTGCTGACCACGTTCACCCGGGCCCTCGCCGACGCTCTCACCCGTCAGCTGTACCGGCTCACCACCGACCCGGCGGTGCGGGCACGCATCGACGTGATCGGTGTCGACAAGCTGGCCTACGAGATCGTGGCCCGCGACAGCAGAAGACCCACTGTCGCCGACAGCGACACCATCGACCAGTTGTGCGACGCCGCGGCGAAGAACGGGCCCACCTACATCAACCGCGCGGGACACGTCGCCACCGTCAGCGCCGCGTTCCTCAAGCACGAGTGGGAACAGGTGGTGCTGGCACGCCAGCTGACCGACCTGGCCGCCTACCGCGATGCCCCACGCCGTGGCCGGGGCACGGGCCTGCGCGCCAACCAGCGCGAGCAGGTGTGGGCGGCGATCGACAGTGTGTCCCGGGAGCTGGCGAAGCGACGCCTGCGCACCCACACCCAGCTCGCTGACGACGCCGCCGAGATCGCCCGCCGTTCCCCCGCCCCCTACCGACACGTCGTCGTCGACGAAGGCCAAGACCTGCACCCGGCGCAATGGCGGCTGCTGCGCGCCCTGGCCGCCCCCGGACCAAACGACATGTTCCTGCTCGCCGACCCGCACCAGCGCATCTACGACAGCCACGTCTCACTCGCCCAGCTCGGCATCGAGGTCCGTGGGCGAACCCGACGGCTCACCGTCAACTACCGCACCACCCACGAAATCCTCGACCTGTCAGTCAAGGTCCTCGGCGGCGACGCCACCATCGGCCTGGACGGGCAGGACGACACCCTGCGGGGCTACCGCTCCATCACCCGCGGCGGCATGCCCCAACGATCCGCCTACGACAGCCGCGACGGCGAATGCGAAGCGCTGATCGAAAGGGTCGGCACCTGGCTGGACCACGGTGTGGAGCCACACGCCATCGGCGTCGCCGTCCGCACCGGACAACTCGTCAAGAGCATCAGAAGGATCCTCACCGAGGCGCACATCCCCGTCGCCGACGACAAGCGCGGCATCGACGGGGTGCACGTGGCCACCATGCACCGTATGAAAGGTCTCGAGTTTCAGTGCCTCGCGGTCGTCGGACTCGACGCGGGCATCCTGCCGGCACCCCACGCGCTCACCTCAGCGACCGAGGACCCCCACGCCCACCGGCAGGACCTGCAACGGGAACGCTGCCTGCTGTTCGTCGCACTCACCCGCGCCCGCGACGTGCTCTACCTGTCACACACCGGCGCACCCAGCCCACTGCTGCCGGCGCTCCAATGACCGGCCGCACCCACGCCGAAGCCCCCACCCTCGGCGCCGCCGCCCGCGCCGCGTGGGGCAAGACCGACCGCACCGGCACCTCACCAGTCGGGTGGCTGCCGCTGTGGCGCCACCTCGCCGACACCGCCGACGTGGCCGGACAACTCTGGGACCACTGGCTCGGCCCCGCGGTTCGTCGACGCATCGCCGACGAACTGCCCGGCGGCGACGCGGACGGCCGCACTCTGGCCGTCTGGATCGCCGGCGTGCACGACATCGGTAAGGCCACGCCCGCCTTCGCCCACCAGGCGGGCAACCTCGCTGAACGCATGCGCGACCACGGGCTCGGCTACCAGCGGGACCTGATCCGCGCCGACCGCCGGTACGCCCCCCACGCCACCGCCGGGCACATCGTGCTGGCCCACTGGCTGGACCAACAGAACTGGACCGACCCCCACCCCTTCGCCGTCATCGTCGGCGGCCACCACGGCGTGCCACCCACCGACGAGGGCCTGCGCGACGTCCAACTACGCCCCCACCTGCTCGGCGACGACGCCTGGCGGCACGTGCAACAGGAACTACTGGACTGGATGGCGCAGCGATCAGGCGTGGCCGAACGACTCGACGACTGGAGCACCGTCACGCTGTCACAACCCACGCAGGCCGTCCTCACCGGCCTCGTCATCGTCGCCGACTGGATCGCCAGCAACGAAAACCTGTTCCCCTACCTCCTGCACGACACCGACGCCCGCCGCCTGCACACCGGCTGGGACCTACTGGACCTTCCCACCCCCTGGCAGCCGGCCGCACCGCCGCCGAGCGTGGACCACCTGTTCGCGACCCGCTTCGCGCTACCCGCCGGCGCGGCACCACGCCCGGTGCAACGCACCGCCGCCGACCTGGCCGAGGTCATGCCCACTTCTGGTATGATGATCATCGAGGCGGCGATGGGGGAAGGCAAAACCGAAGCGGCCCTGGCAGCCGTGGAGATCATCGCCCGCCGGACCGGCGCATCAGGCTGCTACCTGGCGCTACCCACCCGCGCGACCAGCGACGCCATGTTCAACCGAATGCTGTCCTGGCTGCGCCGACTGCCCGACGTCCAGATCGGCCGCGGCGACCGGGACGTCCGACTCGCCCACGGCAAGGCAGCGCTCAACCCCGACTACGACCGGCTGCGCACCACCTCACTGCCCAGCGGTATCGCCCAGGACGAAGGCGGCACCGACATCGGCGTGCACACCTGGCTCGCAGGACCGAAGCGGACACTGCTGTCCAGCTTCGTCGTCGGCACCATCGACCAACTGCTGTTCGCCGCGCTGCGCAGCAAACACCTCGTGCTGCGCCACCTCGGCCTCGCCGGCAAGGTCGTCGTCATCGACGAGGCCCACGCCTACGACGTCTACATGAACCGCTTCCTCGACCGCACCCTCGAATGGCTCGGCGCTCACGGAGTACCCGTGATCGTGCTCTCCGCGACGCTACCCGCGCACCGCCGCGCCGAGCTGATGAGAGCCTACGACGACGGCCGCCACGGCCCCCCGCCCCCGCTGACCTGGCGCGACCGCGGCAAACCGCGAACCGACCCGTACGCCGCGCTGCGCACCGACCTGCGCTACCCCCTGATCACCGCCTCCACCCCGCAACGCGGCGCCAGCGCCACCACCTGCGCCGACTCCGGCCGAGGCCTCCAGGTAACCCTTCGGCGGCTGGACGACGACCTGCCCACACTGGCTAGTCTGCTCCGCGAGCAACTGGCCGACGGAGGCTGCGCGCTCGTGGTCCGCAACACCGTCGCCCGAGTCCAGGACACCGCAGCCGCGCTGCGCGCGGCACTCGGCCCGGACACACCGGTGTCGGTGGCGCACTCCCGCTTCATGGCCCTCGACCGCGCCGCCAAGGACCGGTGGCTCCGCGACACCTTCGGCCCACCCGGCAGCGGCGGCCGCCCCCACCGGCACGTGGTGGTGGCCAGCCAAGTCGCCGAGCAGTCCCTCGACATCGACTTCGACCTGCTCATCACCGACCTCGCCCCCGTCGACCTGGTCCTGCAACGCATCGGCCGCCTCCACCGCCACCCGCGTGAGAACCGCCCCACCCGGCTCGCGGCACCGACCTGCTGGATCACCGGAGCCGACTGGACCACCGAGCCGCCACAACCAGTCACCGGCTCCCGTCGCGTCTACCAACTGGCGACCCTGCTGCGCAGCGCCGCCGTGCTGCTCCCGCACCTGGACGGCACACCACTGCGCCTGCCCGCCGACATCGCACCGATCACCCAAACCGCCTACGACGACGCGCCCCTCGGCCCGGCGTCCTGGCAGCCGGCCATGATCGAGGCAGAAACGAAGCAGCAAGACGAGATCGCCGCCAAGGAGATGAAAGCCGACGGCTTCCGCCTCGCCGGCGTCGCCGAGCCCGGGACACCCCTCATCGGCTGGCTCTCCGGCGGCGTCGGCAACGCCGACGACCGCGTCGCGCAAGGCCACGTCCGCGACACCGACGCCGAATCCCTCGAGGTCCTGCTCCTGGTACGCACACCGGACGGTCTCATCCTGCCGCCCTGGATCGACCACGCCAGCACCATAGTGCCGACCGACAGCCCGCCGCGCCGACCACTGCCTCGGATGATCGCGCGCTGCACCCTGCCACTGCCCCGAGCGATGACCTCCGCAGACGTGATCGACGAGGTCATCGCCGAACTGGAACACCGAAATGACCTCAGCGCCTGGCAGGACGACCCCTGGCTGGCCGGCGAGCTCGTGCTCGACATCGACACAGCCGGCCTCGCGACCGTCGCGGGCTTCGACCTGCACTACGCCCCGGATGAAGGGCTGCGCGTCACCCGCGCAGCGACCTGAGTCACTCCGACGATCAAACGAAAGGTGACGCCGGTGACCGGATCACCGCACACCACCGAGTACTCCCTTATCGACGCAGCATGGATTCCAGTGTTGGATGCTGCGGGCCAGCGTCGGGACGTATCGCTGCTCGGTCTGTTCGAGCAGTCCGACGACGTACGCATGATCGCCTGCGAGCTACCGACGCAGACCTTCGCGATCCTGCGACTCGCCCTGGCGATCCTGCACCGCACCACCGGTGGCCCGCCCGGTGAAGCCGCCTGGCGTGCCCTGTGGCGCGACCGTCGGCTGCCGGTCGACGACATCGCCGACTACCTCGGCACCTTCCGCGACCGTTTCGACCTGCTGCACCCGAAGCAGCCGTTCTACCAGGTCGCGGACCTGCGCGCGGAGAAGGACAACACCTACGGGCTCGAACGCCTCATCGCCGACGTACCCAACGGCATGCCCTTCCTGACCACCCGCGCCGGATCGGGAATGGACTCGATCACGCCCGCCGAGGCGGCCCGCTGGTTGGTGCACAGCCAGGCGTACGACCCGTCCGGCATCAAATCCGGCGCGGTCGGAGACCCACGGGCCACGGGCGGCAAGGGCTACCCGATCGGCGCCGGCTCGCTGGGCTGGCTGGGCGGTGTCCACCTTGAGGGCGCCAACCTGCGGGAAACTCTGCTGCTGAACCTGGTGCCGATCGCACCCGGGTGGCAGGTCTCCGACGAACGGGACCTGCCGGTGTGGGAACGCGAGCCACACACCGCCGCCGAGGAGGCCGACGCCGCCCGCGGCCCCTACGGTCTACTCAGCCTCTACACCTGGCAGTCCCGCCGGATCCGCCTCTTCGGCGATGCCGCTGGCATCACCGGCGCCATGATCTGCAACGGCGACCGGTTCGACTGGCAGGACCGGCACCTGCTGGAACCGATGAGCGTCTGGGGACGCAGCCAGCCCAAGGAGCGCGAACAGAAACGCACTCCGATCTACCTGCCCCGGCCACACGACCACAGCCGCGCACTGTGGCGCGGTCTGCAGACATTGCTCCCGGCACCGCCACCGCCCGGCTCAGAGCCGCCGCAGCGGTTGTCACCGATGGTGGTGCAGTGGCTGGCCAGGCTGACCGTCACCGGCGTCATCGACCCGCGGTTCCAGACCCGCACCCGCGCCACCAGCATCACCTACGGCGCCAAGCAGTCAGTGGTCGACGAGGTGTTCAGCGACGCGTTGACCATGAACGTGCTGCTGCTGGTCGAAGACTCGGCACAACGTGCGGCGGCAGTCGACGCCGCTGGCGACGCCGAAAAGGCCGTGAGGGTGCTACGCCGGCTCGCCGACAACCTGGCCCGCGCAGCCGGTAGCCGGGACACCGACAGCGGCGACGCCGACCGGGCCGCCGAACGCGCGTACGCCCTTTTGGACCGCGCCTTCCGAGACTGGTTGGCCCGACTGGGACCCGGCAGTGATCCGGCGGCCGAGCGCGCGGCATGGCAGCGGCTGGTCCGCCGGGCCATCGCCCGCCTCGGCAGCGACCTGCTCCAAGCGGCCGGCCCGAAGGCATGGACCGGCCGGTCCGGCAAAGACCACGCCGGCAAGGAGGTGCACTACTCCAGCTCACAGGCCGAGGCGTGGTTCCGCACCGGCCTGGCCAAGGCGCTGCCGATGGCGGCCGAGTCTCCATCCCAGACGCAGGAGGAAGCAGCATGACGGTAGTGGAAACCGACCCATCGACGGCCACACGAAGGACGTGGTCCCGGCGCCGCAAGGACCTCGGCGATCACGTCGCCCGGACAGTCGGCACCCTTCAGGTCCGGGTGCTGAACACCCCACCCCAGCCCGAGGCAATCAGCGCCCTGGCCCGGCTACGGCGCGGTATCGGCCGAGACCCAGGCTTCGACTTCACCCTGGAGCGCTACCTGCAGATCCCCGACGACCTGTTGGGCCACCGGCCCGCCGACGACGCCGAAGCGAGTGACGCCGAGCACGCCGTACACGACGCGGTGACCCTGTACGCGCTCCACCAGCAGTCCCGTCGGGAACGGATGCACGCCGACGGGCGAGGCCTGGGACAGGCACTTGCCGAACTGGTCCGCAGGTCCGCCGGACCCGAAGGAGTACGCCGCCGCTTCGCCGCCCTCGGCACCGCCAGCACCTACCACGAGAGCATCTACCACCTGCGCAGCCTGATCACGATGCTGCGCGAACACCAGATCCCACTCGACTACGGCCTGCTCGCCGACGACCTCAAAACCCTTCGCGGCCCCGCCGGCTGCCCCACGGTCCAGGCCATCTGGGGCCGGGAGTTCTTCCGCACCCGACCCAGCGCAGACCCCGACGCCCCCGCCAGCGAATCTCCCGAGGAGGACCCATCATGAGCCGCACCATCATCGACGTGTACGCCCTGCAGACCGTACCCCCGAGCAACCTCAACCGCGACGACACCGGTTCGCCGAAAACCGCCGTCTACGGCGGCGTACGCCGCGCCCGAGTGTCCAGCCAGGCGTGGAAGCGCGCCATCCGGCTCGCGTTCGCCGACCTGCTCGACCGCTCACAGCTCGGCGAACGCACCAAGCGTGTCGGTGAATCCCTCGCCGCGCGGATCCGTGCCCTCGACCCGAGCCTGTCCGCGGAGGCCGCGTCCGCGTTGGCCACCGACACCTTCGTGGCCGCCGGCCTCGCCAAGGTCGACAAGAAGAAGGGCGAGCTCAAGGACGTCGAATCCGGCTACCTGCTG
The DNA here is from genome assembly GCF_003751085.1 of Micromonospora sp. Llam0. Lineage (NCBI taxonomy): Bacteria > Bacillati > Actinomycetota > Actinomycetes > Micromonosporales > Micromonosporaceae > Micromonospora > Micromonospora sp. Llam0. Next base: position 2,326,162 of record NZ_RJJY01000002.1, read on the forward strand.
TTCCTGAGCCACCGGCAACTGGACAACCTCGCCGCCGCCGCGCTGGAAGCCTCGCGAACTGGTACCGCCCTCGACAAGGCCCGGTTCAAGAAGCTGGCCGCCGCCGAGCATTCCGTCGACATCGCGATGTTCGGTCGGATGGTGGCCGACATGACCGACATCAACGTCGACGCGGCCTGCCAGGTATCCCACGCCATCAGCGTCCACGCCGTCGACAACGAATTCGACTACTTCACCGCAGTCGACGACCGCAAGGCCGACGCCGCCGAAACCGGCGCCGGCATGATCGGCACCATCGAGTTCAACTCCTCCACCCTGTACCGCTACGCCACCATCGACGTTGACGCACTCCACCGCACCCTCGGCGACGCCACGGCCACCCGAGCCGCCGTCGAAGCGTTCCTCACCGCGTTCGCCCGCAGCATGCCCACCGGCAAGCAGAACACCTTCGCCCACCGCACGCTGCCCGACGCCGTACTGGTGCGGCTGCGCGACACCCAGCCGATCAACCTCGTCGGCGCCTTCGAAACACCCATCCGCGAGACGAACACCGCCGGGCGGATCGCACTGGCCGCCGAAGCGCTGGCGAAGCACACCACCGACGTCGAGAACGCCTACGGGGAAAGGCCAACAGGCAGCTGGGTCACCCAGGTCGGAGAGAAGACCGCGGTCCTCGCCGACCTCGGCAAGGCAGTCAGCTTCACCGAACTGGTCACCAGCGTGGGAGAGCAGGTCACAACGGCGCTCGGCCAGCCAGCATGAACCAGCCACCGCGCGCAGCACAGGCGCCTCACGGCGGCGAGCCACGAAGCGGGGTGACAGCATGAGCGTCCTGCTGCTGAAACTTGCCGGCCCCCTGCAGTCCTGGGGCTCATCCAGCCGCTTCGCCCGCCGAGGCACCGAGATCGCACCCACCAAGAGCGGAGTGATCGGCCTCCTCGCCGCGGCCAAGGGCATCCGACGCACCGAACCACTCACCGAACTACTCGGCCTGCAATTCGGCGTACGGCTCGACCAGCCCGGACAGATCCTGCGCGACTTCCAAACCGCCCGGTCCCTCAACGGCGAACGCAGCGCCCCACTGACCTACCGCTTCTCCCTCTCCGACGCCACCTTCCTCGCCGCCGTCAACGGCGAACAGGAACTGCTCGACGGCCTGGCCGAAGCACTGGACCGGCCACGGTTCCCCCTCTACCTCGGCCGGCGCTCATGCCCACCAACCGGACCGATCAACCTCGGCGTACACGACTCCACCCTCGACGACGCACTCACACAATGGCCGTGGCTCGCACCCACGTGGTACCGCGAAAAGGCGGCCCGCACCGTCCGGTTGGAAATCATCCGCGACGCCCGCCCGGGTGAACCCGTCACCGAGACCGTGCCCGACGAGCCGATCAGCTTCGACCCCGCCCATCGGCAGCACACCTGGCGATCCGTGCTGCGTCAGCACGTCGACATCACCAACGACCTCGCTGAACGGGCCGCTGTCACCGAACACGACCCGCTGAGCCTGCTGGGAGGCTGAGCATGTACCTCACCCGTCTCCGGATCAACCCCGCCCGCCGTGGCGCGCGTAAGCTGCTCTCCTCACCGCACGCCATGCACGCAGCGGTCCGCGCCGCCTTCGCCGACGCCGCAAGCTATGAACGCCCCGGCGCCCGTACGCTCTGGCGCCTCGACACCCCGGCCCCCGCCACCGTGCACCTCTACATCGTCAGCCCCGGCCGACCCGACCTCACCCACCTGGTCGAACAAGCCGGCTGGCCCACCACCGAAACCTGGACCACCCGCGACTACGACGGGCTGCTCGCCTCCCTGCGCCCCGGCCAGGAGTGGGCGTTCCGGCTCACCGCCAACCCGACCCACAGCGGGCGAAAGACCGCCGACGCCAAGGAAACCCAACGCTTCGGCCACCTACGCGAACCAGAACAGGTCCAATGGCTGACCCGACGAGCCGAACAACACGGCTTCGCCCTGGCAAGCCAACACGACGGCCACCCGAACCTGAGACTGCACCAACGCCAGAACCACACCTTCAAACGCGGCCTGGGCACCGTCACCCTCACCACCGCGACGTACGACGGTATCCTCCAAATTATCGACATCGATCTCTTCCGTCGTGCACTGACCAGCGGAATCGGCCACGCCAAAGCCTACGGCTGCGGCCTGCTCACCCTCGCCCCCACCCAGGCCAGCCCGTGAACATCCCCGGTGTCCCACCGGCGGAGCTAGCCGACCTCAACCGCGCACAGGACCGACTCAGCTTCCTCTACCTCGAACGCTGCGTCATCCACCGCGACAGCAACGCAATCACCGCCACCGACGCCCAAGGCGTCGTCCACATCCCGGCCGCCACCCTCGGCGTACTGATGCTCGGCCCGGGCACCAGCATCACCCAACAGGCCATGATGCTCCTCGCCGACAACGGCGCCACCGCAGTCTGGGTCGGCGAGCACGGCGTCCGCTACTACGCGCACGGACGCCCACTCGCCCGATCCAGCCGGCTACTCGTCGCCCAGGCCACCGCCGTCTCGCACCGTGACCGCCGCCTTCAGGTAGCACGCGCGATGTACCGGATGCGCTTCCCCGGCGAAGACACCACCACCCTGACCATGCAGCAACTCCGCGGCAAGGAAGGAGCCCGCGTACGCCGCTGCTACCGCGAACACGCCAAACGCACCGGCGTCACCTGGAACAACCGCGACTACAACCCGGAGGACTTCACCAGCGGCGACCCGGTCAACCAGGCACTATCGGCTGCCCACGCCTGCCTCTACGGCATCGTGCACGCCGTCATCGTCGCCATCGGCGCCTCACCAGGGCTCGGCTTCGTCCACACCGGCCACGACCGGTCCTTCGTCTACGACATCGCCGACCTCTACAAAGCCGAACTCACCATCCCCGTCGCCTTCGACATCGCCGCCAGCGGATCAACCGACATCGGCCCAGACACCCGCCGCGCCGTCCGCAACCGCGTCCACGACGGCACGCTCCTCGACCGATGCGTACGGGACATCCGAAATCTCCTCCTCACTCCAGGTCCAAGCGGACCCATCGACGAAGCATGGCTCGACGACGAAGCCGAGAACGACGCCGTACGCCTCTGGGACGAGGACGGATACGAACTCACCAGCGGACGCAATTACAGCACCGAAGTCGACTTCTGATGACCGTCATCATCCTCACCGCATGCCCGGAAGGACTACGCGGCCACCTCACCCAGTGGCTCCTCGAGATCTCCGCCGGCGTCTACGTCGGCCACGTCAACAGCCGAATCCGGCACCGACTCTGGACCAAGGTCATCGAGATGGCCGGACCAGGACGGGCACTGCTCGTCTACCAAAAGCCAAGCGAACAGCGGCTCAGCTTCGACGTGCACGACCACCACTGGAACCCAGTCGACTTCGACGGCATCACCCTGATACGCCGACCCACCGAGCGGAAGACCCACAACCCCGCCCTAGCTCAGGGATGGAGCAAAGCCTCAAAGCGCCGACGCTTCGGACGACGCGGCGCGGGACGCGGGGACCTCTCGGGCGGCAGCCCAAAACAAAGTGAACAAAATCGGGAAAGTTGATCTCTAAAACTGCAGGTCAAGAAGCCTGCTCCCCGCGCACGCGGGGGTGATCCCTGTTTCAACTGGTGCGGGTGAGGGGGCCGGTCCCTGCTCCCCGCGCACGCGGGGGTGATCCCTCCTCGGCCGCCGACGTCTCACCCCGACGAATCTGCTCCCCGCGCACGCGGGGGTGATCCCTTCTTCAAGCTCGCGGGCGTGACCAACGCGTACTGCTCCCCGCGCACGCGGGGGTGATCCCGACCTTGAGAGGATCGCCGACGGACTCGGCGTCTGCTCCCCGCGCACGCGGGGGTGATCCCACTTTCGGCGCTACAGCCAGGAACGATGCATGCTGCTCCCCGCGCACGCGGGGGTGATCCCTTCTCCTGGACGCACCGCGGCTGATCAGCGCCCCTGCTCCCCGCGCACGCGGGGGTGATCCCTCGTCTACCGCGAACCAGAACGCATCCGAGCCCTGCTCCCCGCGCACGCGGGGGTGATCCCGGGTCCACGGATTATATAGAGGGATTCGCTTTCTGCTCCCCGCGCACGCGGGGGTGATCCCGTGAAGAAGATGTTGCGCAACCCGTCGTACCCTGCTCCCCGCGCACGCGGGGGTGATCCCGATCGCGCTGCCCCAGTCGAACAAGTTGTACACTGCTCCCCGCGCACGCGGGGGTGATCCCTCCCCTGTTCCCTGTTCCCTGCTCCCTGCTCCCCGCGCACGCGGGGGTGATCCCGCACACCGGCAGCGGGCCGCCCGACAGGCAGTCTGCTCCCCGCGCACGCGGGGGTGATCCCGTTAACGTTCGCTGGGGGTCGCGTCAAGTCGACTGCTCCCCGCGCACGCGGGGGTGATCCCCGGGAGCCGGAGGTACGCCGGTAGCGTGGCCACTGCTCCCCGCGCACGCGGGGGTGATCCCGCCGGGCCTCACGTGGGAGGTGAAAAACGCCTCTGCTCCCCGCGCACGCGGGGGTGATCCCCATGGCGTCCTGGTAGGTGCGCCGGGTGAGTTCTGCTCCCCGCGCACGCGGGGGTGATCCCCAGAACCGGGCGACATCACGACGGACCAGGAACTGCTCCCCGCGCACGCGGGGGTGATCCGCGCGGGACCAGGGCGACGACGGGGACCAGGACCTGCTCCCCGCGCACGCAAGGGTGATCCCCTGGACCCTCGCCCGCAGCCGCCACCACCTCGCTGCTCCCCGCGCACGCGGGGGTGATCCCCGGGCCGGGCAGACGGAAGCCGAAGAATGCCATCTGCTCCCCGCGCACGCGGGGGTGATCCCACCCGGCTACGGCCGATCAGGGCGACCACGATCTGCTCCCCGCGCACGCGGGGGTGATCCGGGGCTGCGGTGGACGCGCTGACCGAGACAACTCTGCTCCCCGCGCACGCGGGGGTGATCCGCAGCTGCAGGAACTCCATGTTGATCAGGGTGGCGCCCTGCTCCCCGCGCACGCGGGGGTGATCCCGTCGCCCACGCCGAGTCGTCTGGCTGATCGGCCTGCTCCCCGCGCACGCGGGGGTGATCCCTCCCCGCCGGTAGTACGGGTCGGGCAGCGGGCCTGCTCCCCGCGCACGCGGGGGTGATCCACGGCTAAGTGCGTGGGGTCACCCGTCTCAACCCTGCTCCCCGCGCACGCGGGGGTGATCCCCTCGCCCGGGATCCGGAGCTGCGGTTCACGCCCTGCTCCCCGCGCACGCGGGGGTGATCCCTGCTACCAGTTCGTCAACGACGCCAGCACCGACTGCTCCCCGCGCACGCGGGGGTGATCCCGACCACGACGTGCGGAACGGCCGCGACGTTGTCTGCTCCCCGCGCACGCGGGGGTGATCCCAGTCTCCTGTTTTTTTAGATGGCCGGTCACCGCTGCTCCCCGCGCACGCGGGGGTGATCCCACCTCAGCCGGCGTCGACGGCTTCGAGCGGTTCTGCTCCCCGCGCACGCGGGGGTGATCCGGTGGTGACCTGTGACGCTCGTTCTCGGCGAACTCTGCTCCCCGCGCACGCGGGGGTGATCCAGGGGGTCCCCTGTTATGAGGGCGAGTTATTAGCTGCTCCCCGCGCACGCGGGGGTGATCCCACGGGCGGAACATCAACAGCACCATCCATGCCCTGCTCCCCGCGCACGCGGGGGTGATCCTGGCTCGTCGGTGGTCGGGTCGCGGCAGATCGCCTGCTCCCCGCGCACGCGGGGGTGATCCCCGTTCCCCTTTTCCCACACCAGATCCTGGCTGCTGCTCCCCGCGCACGCGGGGGTGATCCCGACGGAGACCAGTCGCAGCAGTCCCACTCCCACTGCTCCCCGCGCACGCGGGGGTGATCCCGCGCCACCGGTGACGTTGGCCCAGCTGTCGGTCTGCTCCCCGCGCACGCGGGGGTGATCCCGTCCTGGAAATTAGCGGCGGCGTCCATTTGCACTGCTCCCCGCGCACGCGGGGGTGATCCCACGATGTTGCCGTCTCCGTCAACGGTCAACAACTGCTCCCCGCGCACGCGGGGGTGATCCCTCGGTCTGCTGGACGTCCATGGTCGGCAGCCACTGCTCCCCGCGCACGCGGGGGTGATCCCGTCTCCCATTCCCCGTCCAAGGAGACCCGGAACTGCTCCCCGCGCACGCGGGGGTGATCCCCAGCTGCGTCAGCGCGGCGTCCAAGGCCTTCGCTGCTCCCCGCGCACGCGGGGGTGATCCCGCATAGGCGCTGTGGCCCAGCCCGAGCTCGGTCTGCTCCCCGCGCACGCGGGGGTGATCCCGCGACCGAGGCCAGCCTGCTCGGTGGTGACTGCTGCTCCCCGCGCACGCGGGGGTGATCCCCTGACGCTCCCGCTGTCCGGCGCGGTCAGTCGCTGCTCCCCGCGCACGCGGGGGTGATCCGGGGGATGGATTCAAGCAAGAGCGCGAGAAAGCCTGCTCCCCGCGCACGCGGGGGTGATCCCTCGCCGGCTCGGGCCTCAAGGCCGCGCAGCAGCTGCTCCCCGCGCACGCGGGGGTGATCCCGTCAAGGAGTCCCTGACCTTCCTGGATGCGCTCTGCTCCCCGCGCACGCGGGGGTGATCCCTCCTCGACCGACACCACTTCCACCGACCCGTCCTGCTCCCCGCGCACGCGGGGGTGATCCACGACGAGACCGCCGCCGCACAGCGCCCGGACGGCTGCTCCCCGCGCACGCGGGGGTGATCCCCCCGGTCCCCTCCGACCACTCGGCAACAACGTCTGCTCCCCGCGCACGCGGGGGTGATCCCCGGCACCGGCGGCCGCCGTGGCGTCGACGGGGCTGCTCCCCGCGCACGCGGGGGTGATCCCGTCGACGGCGACGTCAGCGGCCGGGGACACCGCTGCTCCCCGCGCACGCGGGGGTGATCCGCTGCTCGGCACCACGCTGAACTCTCGGCGGGACTGCTCCCCGCGCACGCGGGGGTGATCCCCGCCACCCATCAGCAGGATGCGCATCACGTCGCTGCTCCCCGCGCACGCGGGGGTGATCCCAGGCTGTGCGTGGCCCGCTCACCGCCGGACAGCTGCTCCCCGCGCACGCGGGGGTGATCCCGCCACCGAGTCGGGGGCGGTGATCGTCCAGGCCTGCTCCCCGCGCACGCGGGGGTGATCCCTCGGAGAAGTCCATGAAGTTTTTGCCGTCCCACTGCTCCCCGCGCACGCGGGGGTGATCCCCAAGTCCTCGAACCGCCACCATGACGATTCGGCTGCTCCCCGCGCACGCGGGGGTGATCCCCAGTGGAAGCACCTGCTGTTCATCGACCGCCCCTGCTCCCCGCGCACGCGGGGGTGATCCCCGGTGGCGGCGGCCCTAATTGGAAATCTGGGGCTGCTCCCCGCGCACGCGGGGGTGATCCTGTCCTGCCTGCTCAGGGGCAGCGGTCGGTGATCTGCTCCCCGCGCACGCGGGGGTGATCCCCAGTCCGGCGGACAGTGCGGTCTGCAGACACCCTGCTCCCCGCGCACGCGGGGGTGATCCTCGTCGCCGGCCGCGAGGTAGCCGGCGAGGGTGCTGCTCCCCGCGCACGCGGGGGTGATCCCGCCCTGGTTCTGCGACTGTCCAACCGGGGCTCCTGCTCCCCGCGCACGCGGGGGTGATCCCAGGTCGCGTGGGCTGGGCGGGTCGACCAGGTCCTGCTCCCCGCGCACGCGGGGGTGATCCCGCCAGCTGCCCCGACTCGCGATAGGTGGAGTCCTGCTCCCCGCGCACGCGGGGGTGATCCGGCCGCGATCGCCTTCTCTGCCATGTCGGCCAGGCTGCTCCCCGCGCACGCGGGGTGATCCCCGGTCCCGGGCCTCGTTCAGGATCGGGATACCCTGCTCCCCGCGCACGCGGGGGTGATCCCCGCTGGTCACCGTCCCGCGCCGCCCACCTGTACCTGCTCCCCGCGCACGCGGGGGTGATCCCAACGCCTCATAGCGGGCGAGCCGAGCAGGGACCTGCTCCCCGCGCACGCGGGGGTGATCCCGCACCGCCGTGCACGTGTGGCACGACAAGCGCCTGCTCCCCGCGCACGCGGGGGTGATCCCCGGGCGGCGGTGAGCGTCACGGTGTGGCAGCCCTGCTCCCCGCGCACGCGGGGGTGATCCCACGAGCCAGGGGTACATGCAGGTGACCTCTGACTGCTCCCCGCGCACGCGGGGGTGATCCCGGCGGCAGCTCGCTCAAGGACCAGGTCAGCCGCTGCTCCCCGCGCACGCGGGGGTGATCCCGTGCGGGTAGTGCGGGGACAGCGGCCACAGCGCTGCTCCCCGCGCACGCGGGGGTGATCCCCAGCGCCGCTGCCCGCGTCGAGCAGAGCAAGCCTGCTCCCCGCGCACGCGGGGGTGATCCCGTGCTGCGGCATGTGCTGGACGTGTACCGCTCCTGCTCCCCGCGCACGCGGGGGTGATCCCGCCCGCTTCAGGATCCGATGCACCTGCAAGATCTGCTCCCCGCGCACGCGGGGGTGATCCCAACGCCTCATAGCGGGCGAGCCGAGCAGGGACCTGCTCCCCGCGCACGCGGGGGTGATCCCAAGAAGCACCTCTGCCGGCACGCACGACACGCCTGCTCCCCGCGCACGCGGGGGTGATCCCAGCGGCTACGACCTGCCACCGAACCCGCCCACCTGCTCCCCGCGCACGCGGGGGTGATCCCACCCGGCCGACCTGCCAGCTCTGCTGACATCCCTGCTCCCCGCGCACGCGGGGGTGATCCCCACATCCACATCAGCGGTCACCGCCCCGGTCCCTGCTCCCCGCGCACGCGGGGGTGATCCCCGGTCGACGCGCCCGAACCCGACCCGGAACCCCTGCTCCCCGCGCACGCGGGGGTGATCCCGCGCTGCGGGTGGCGGGGCATCTACTGTCCAGCTGCTCCCCGCGCACGCGGGGGTGATCCGGAGCAGGTCGAGTCGCGGACGTTCATGGTGCCCTGCTCCCCGCGCACGCGGGGGTGATCCCTGGTCCGATTACCCGGACGGCTGCAAACGCGGCTGCTCCCCGCGCACGCGGGGGTGATCCCGTTCTCGTGACCCTGTCCAACACCGGCCACCGCTGCTCCCCGCGCACGCGGGGGTGATCCCCGCCGTTGATGTCGAAGCTGGCGCGAGCCAGCCTGCTCCCCGCGCACGCGGGGGTGATCCCTGATGCCAGAGGAACCCGCTACCCGCCGGCAGCTGCTCCCCGCGCACGCGGGGGTGATCCCGACAGTGGTGTCTGCGCCAGCCGGGCCGCCGCCTGCTCCCCGCGCACGCGGGGGTGATCCCAAGCTTTCCCAGGCAGGGCAGGACGCCGGCTACTGCTCCCCGCGCACGCGGGGGTGATCCCCACTCGACCGGGTGAATCCACACCAGCGCGGCGCTGCTCCCCGCGCACGCGGGGGTGATCCCCACTGCGGCGGCGCGGGCATTGGGCGGCCTGGCTGCTCCCCGCGCACGCGGGGGTGATCCTCGTCATCCCAGCCGGCGCGGTGCGCGAACCACCTGCTCCCCGCGCACGCGGGGGTGATCCCTCCGCAGGCAGCCGCCGCGACGGAAACACGTCCTGCTCCCCGCGCACGCGGGGGTGATCCGGAAGCGGCACAGCCGGCAGCCGACCCGGTCACCTGCTCCCCGCGCACGCGGGGGTGATCCCGCCGTGACCACGGTGGTCGGCATCGGCAGACCCTGCTCCCCGCGCACGCGGGGGTGATCCCGGTGACGGCGATCGTGCGGCCGGAGCCCGTCGCTGCTCCCCGCGCACGCGGGGGTGATCCCATCTTCCAGTTGTTGGCGGTGTACCTCGCCAACTGCTCCCCGCGCACGCGGGGGTGATCCGCGGCTGCGGTGGGGTCGCCGACTGTGGACGTGCTGCTCCCCGCGCACGCGGGGGTGATCCCCGTGTGGAACGTGCCCACCTCAAGATGCCCGGCTGCTCCCCGCGCACGCGGGGGTGATCCCTTTTGGAAGCCGCTTTCGGCCTGGCCGAGGCCCTGCTCCCCGCGCACGCGGGGGTGATCCCATCACCAACGACGAGTGGCGGGGTGTGTCGTCCTGCTCCCCGCGCACGCGGGGGTGATCCCGCCAGCACCGGAACCGCCCCGCGTCGCCGACCCTGCTCCCCGCGCACGCGGGGGTGATCCCCGGATGTGCATCGTCTGCGTCATGCCGTAATTCTGCTCCCCGCGCACGCGGGGGTGATCCGTGCCGCACCAACCTCGCGCACATGGGCTGGCCGCTGCTCCCCGCGCACGCGGGGGTGATCCCGCGCTCACGAACCTACGACCCGCTCACCAGGGCTGCTCCCCGCGCACGCGGGGGTGATCCCATCTAAGCAACGTCATCACCAATTTGACTGACCTGCTCCCCGCGCACGCGGGGGTGATCCCGACGAGCCCGTGGCCCTCATGGAGGACACCAACTGCTCCCCGCGCACGCGGGGGTGATCCCCTCCCTGGGAGTACTGCTGGAGCACGTCGCGGCTGCTCCCCGCGCACGCGGGGGTGATCCCAAGCCGAACCCGTTCTACACCCGGCAAGAGCTCTGCTCCCCGCGCACGCGGGGGTGATCCCCGCGCCCCCGTCCCCTACGTCGGACGCGGCGACTGCTCCCCGCGCACGCGGGGGTGATCCTTTTCCAGCCTCGGCCCGGTCGAGGCGCGACGACGAGCTGACCGCGATGATCGAACAGGTCCACGCGGCCAACTACGGCGTCTACGGGGCCCGCAAGATCTGGCACGAGCTGCACCGCCGAGACGTGCCAGTGGCCCGGTGCACGGTCGAACGGCTGATGCGCGAGTCCGGACTGCGCGGGCTGCTACGCGACAAGTCGCCGCGTACGACCCGGCCCGCTGCCGAGACCAGCAGGCCCGCTGACCTGGTCAACCGCGACTTCACCGCGGTGCGGCCGAACCAGCTGTGGGTAGCCGACCTGACCTACGTGCGCACCGCCGTGGGCTGGGTGTACGCCGCGTTCGTCCTCGACGTGTACTCCCGGATGATCGTCGGCTGGCAGGTCTCCACGTCGCTCTACACGGATCTGGCCCTCGACGCGCTGAAGATGGCGATCTGGCGCCGTACCGCCCAGGACGCTGATCTGGGCGGACTCGTGCACCACTCCGACCGGGGAGTCCAATATCGAGCGATCCGCTACAGCCAGCGGCTCGCCGAGGCCGGCGCGGTTGCCTCGGTCGGTTCCAAGGGCGACTCGTACGACAACGCGATGGCCGAGGCGTTCAACTCCCTGTACAAGGCCGAACTCGTCCGCAACAGGGGTCCGTGGCGCGGCCTCGACGACCTGGAGATGGCCACCGTCGAGTACATCGACTGGTACAACAACCGGAGGTTGCACGGCGAACTCGGACATGTCCCGCCCGCCGAGTACGAAGCGCTACACGCGATGACCCAACCGGTCACCACACCCCTGAAAACCAGATAACCGACTCTCCATCAAACCCGGGGCTTGACAACTGGGTGGAGTGGCTGCACCCCGCGCACGCGGGGGTGATCCCACCCGCGCGGTGGTGCGCATGACGACCGTGCCCTGCTCCCCGCGCACGCGGGGGTGATCCCAGGATGCAGTCGGCCGGGATGGTCGGCTCACCCTGCTCCCCGCGCACGCGGGGGTGATCCCGTGTCGCCCAGCAGGGTGACCTCGTCGTCGGTCTGCTCCCCGCGCACGCGGGGGTGGTCCCTGTCCACCGCGAACCGGCACATCCGCGCTCTCCTGCTCCCCGCGCACGCGGGGGTGATCCCAGCTCGAAAGCTTGCGGGCCCTCGAATCCGATCTGCTCCCCGCGCACGCGGGGGTGATCCCGGATGGGCCTTCCCTCCCGGCGCCGTCCAGTGCTGCTCCCCGCGAACGCGGGGGTGATGTCGGCTGGCCCTGCGGCTGCGGCGGCTGGTTGAGCTGCTCCCCGCGCACGCGGGGGTGATCCCGAACGGCCTAGTGTCCCGTGATCCTGATGTGTTTACTTGGCGTTGTTGTCGACGAGTTGCTTGATGCTGGCCTGTACGAGTTGGACTTTGGCGAGGATCTCGTCGGCGGTGGCGGTCCATTGGAACGGGCGGGGGTTGGCGTTCCAGGTGGTGATGTAGTCGCGGATGGAGCGGATCAGGACCTGGACGGACGAGAAGGTCCCGCGGCGGATGGCCTGTCGGGTGATGATGCCGAACCAGGTCTCGTCGGGTAGCCCCGGCGCATTGCTGCGCCGGGGCCCCCTCAGAACCGGCCGTGCCCGCTTTCCGGGCAACCGGCTCAAGCAAGCCCTGGAGGCTCGCGGGTGGGCGGAAGTGCTGGGCTGCCGTTGCTGGTGGTCCGGCGGTGGCAGTGGGTGTGTATGAGGCGGTTGGCGACGCGTTCGTCCGGTGTTCCCGCTCCCCAGACGGTGACCGCGTGTCTGCGGACCGCTCTGCGGGTGGCGGTGAGCCATTGTTCCCACTCACGTGGGCTTCGCGGCTCGTGGTCGGCGTGCAGCAGCAGGTCTCGGCAGATCGGACACCGGCCGTGCTGGGCTCGCAGGAGCCGTTGCGTGGTGATGTCCACCGGGAGATTGCTGCGGCGACGCCGCCGGGTCCAGTAGTCGGTCAGGGTCGGGTCGTCGGGTGACGCCGTCCCTGCGACCATCCGGTGCCGGACAATCGGAGTCCAGGCGAACTTGCGCAGGTAGTAGCCGGTTTCCCGGCTCCCGAATACCCACCTGTCACGCCGGGACGAGTTGAACTCGCCGAAGTACCGGGCTACCACCCAGCGTCTCGGCTTGTTCGCGTGGGTGAACCTGGCCCACTTGTAGACCAGTTTCCACGCGTGGGCGTCCAGCGCGTTGAACACGCGTTTGGACACCCCGATCCGGTAGTAGGCGCACCATCCGTTGATGATCGGGTTGAGCTTGCCGATCATCGCGTCGGCGTTGGACCCGCGCAGGGCCCGCACCTCCACGGACAGGCGTCTGCGGATCCGTCGCACCGCGTCGTTACTCGGCTTGGTCAGCAGCTTGCCGTTGGGGTAGCGGCGGATGTTGAACCCCAGGAAGTCCACGCCCTCGGTCAGGTGCGTGATCCGGGTCTTGTCCTCGTTGAAGACCAGACCCCTGGGCGCCAGCCATCCGGCCAGTGCCGCCTTGACCTGTTCGGCCTGCTCACGGGAGTGACACAAGGCGATCAGATCGTCGGCGTAGCGGACCACGACCGGGCAACCGTCCATCGTCTTCCCGGCACGGGTGCCGGTGACGTGGTAGCGGACCCCGGCCGCAACCTCCATGCCGTGCAGAGCAACGTTCATGAGCAACGGACTGATCACCCCGCCCTGGGGAGCGCCCTCCCCGGTGGGGGTGAACCGGCCGTCCTCGACCACGCCCGCTTTCAGCCACTGCCGGACCAGTCCCCGTCCGGGGAACCAGCCCAGCGACCGGCAAATGTGGTCGTGGTCGAGCCGGTCGAACGCCGCCGCCAGGTCGGCGTCGAGCACCCACAGCCGTTTGGCGTCGGTGCGGCTCGACGTCGTGTGGATGGCCACGATGGCGTCGTGGCAGCCACGACCCGGTCGGAAGCCGTAGGATTTCGGCTCGAACCGGGCCTCCCATTCGGGCTCCAACGCGTTCACCGTCAGGGCTTGCAGCGCCCGGTCAGCGATCACGGGAATCCCGAGGCCGCGACGGCGGCCGTTGCTCTTGGGCACATACACGCGCTTGACCGGCAGGGGAGTCCACGGCTTGGCGTCGTTCTGGATCCAGTCGGCCAGTTCGGCCTTCTGCTCCCCAGTCACCACGACCTGCCGGTCCACCCCGGCCGTCCTGCGACCAGCATTGCGCTCCGTCACCCGCCGCACCGCCACCACGGCGTTGCTGCGCGAGCGGAGCATCAACTTCTGCAAGTTCCGGACCTTCTTCAGGTCCCCGTCCCGCGACGCCGCGAAGATCCGCTGCCGTAGCCGCCGTACGTTGTCCTCGCAGGTCCGCCAGTCGATGGCGTCCCAGCCAGCAGGATCGTCCTCCGGTCCGTTCACGTCGAGAGCCGCCATCGCCAAAGCGAAGGCATGAGCTGTCATCGTGTCTAACTTGCCCTTCGGTTCCGAAGCTGTGGTCAGCAGTAGCTCCGCAGGCTCACCCGACCCGCGTCAGCGCCCTTTCAGGCCAGGGCACATGCCCTTATCCGGCCGGTTATCCGGCGACCGCTGGCGGAGGAGCCAGCATCACCGCCGCCGGTTTCCCGCTGCCTTTCGGCCACCGGCATTCGCTTCTCGGGTCGTCCTGCGCCCGCTGGGACATCGTCCGCCCTCACAGGCGGCCTACCAGCCGAATCACTGTCCGTCTGGACCCCATCGGGGTTGTCACGTTCCGCATGAGACAGATACGACCGGGTAGGGCGCCCTCTGAACCCCGGGGACGGTGGTGCGCTCCCGCCCGGCTAGATTCCTCCGAGCGGCACCTGCCGCCTTGCAACGGCTGGCCCCTGTCTCCCGCTGGCGCGTCCCATCGAGCGGAAGTGCCTATGACGAGGCGTCATCGAGGGTTCACTTGCGTTCACCCGTCCGGTCTTCCCCAGCCGGTAACCCCTGGATGGAACAGGAGTCCTTGGGCCCTTCCCCGGGCTTCGCACCCCGCGGTTACCCGCGACGCACGCCGAGGCGGGGACGGTCCTTGCGCACGGGACCGGACACTACATCCGCGACGTCACGCCGCACCCCCTTCGATGAGTGTCGCTGTACTCATGCGACTTGCGTGTCGCACGATCTGGTTCATCCAGCTGGAGCCGGTCGGGGTGAAGTGGAAGTGCACGTGCGGGTTCTTGTCCAGCCAGGCCAGCACCTCGGGGGTGGTATGGGTGGACAGGTTGTCCAGCACCACGTGAACCTCCTTGCCGCGGTGCGGGGCCACGGCCTTGCGGAGGAAGGACAGGAACTCCGCCCCGTTGCGGGACGGGCGGCACTCGCCGACGACCTCGCCGGTGGCGACGTTCAGGGCGGCGAACAGGTTCGTGGTCCCGTGCCGGACGTAGTCGTGGGTGCGTTTCTCGGTGGCGTCGAACTCGATCGGCAGCAGCGGCTGCATCCGGTCGAGGGCCTGGATCTGGGTCTTCTCGTCAAGGCTGAGCACGACCGCACCACCGGGCGGGTCCAGATACAGCGCCACGATGTCGGCGACCTTCCCCGCGAACGCCGGATCCCGCGACAGCTTGAATGTGCCGGACCGGTGTGGCTTGAGGCCGTGCTCGCGCCACAGGTTGGCCACCCAGTGATGAGAGACCGGTACGCGCTCGGTGCGCGTGATGTAGGCGGCCATCTCACGGCTGGACCAGTGCGACAGGCCGGTATCAGGAGGTGGACTCATCCGGGTCAACGCCAGGACCCGCGCCCGGATCCGAGCCGGGACCTGCTCCCGAGCCCCGCCGGGCCGCTGGCTGAACAGACCAGCGGCACCGTCGGCGGCGTACCGGCCCAGCCACAGGTCCACCGTCGGACGCGACACCCCAGCCAGCGCCGCGATGTCCTTCTTCAGCCGGCCCTCGGCATGCCACAACACGATCCGCGCCCGCGTCCCGACCGCCGCCGACACTTCAGCACCGTTGATCAGAGCCCGAAGCTCGACCTGCTCGTCCGATGTCAACTCCACCAAGACAGCGAACCACAACAACATCACGTAAAGGCAACAGAATCACGAGACACTAGTAGTGCTTTGTTAGGTCGGTGGATGTCTGTTGTGGGGTGAGGGATTGACGGTTTGGTGGCAGGTGATGCAGGCGCCGGTCCAGGTCGCGAGGAGGTGTTGCAACTCGCTGACGACGACGAGCACCTTCGACGTCAGGGCCTGGTACGTCACTGGCTGCCCGCGGTCCAGTCGAGCGACGGCTGCTGACCGGTGCGGAGGAACTCGCGGGCGGCCTCGCGGGCGCGGTGCGGGCTGATGCGGGTGCGGTCGGGTGGCACCTCGCTCCAGTCTCCGTAGAAGTCGAAGGCGATCGTCTCGGCGGCTGGGTCCAGGTCTGGGTCGATGGCGTAGCGGTTGCCGCTGCCGTGGGGTTGGCCGCGGTCAAGCCAGTCGACAAAGGACCGTTCGTGGTGGCCGATGCCGATCATGATGGCGCCGTGCCGGCCAGGTCGGTGGATCTGGACCGCGTAGGGCAGGTCCTCGGCGGCCGCTTGCGCGTGGACACGGTCGAGGACAAGGTCCAGTTCCTCAACCGTTGACACCGCGACCTCGTTGCCGCGGTGCGGCTCCTCGGCGGAGGGACCGTCCCAGGAGACGGTATAGCTCACGACGCGATGCCCTCCCCTGTGCCGGTGTAGACCTTCAACGGTCTGGTGGTCGCTCCGTCGGACACGTGGACCGCCAGTCGGCTGCCCTCGGGCAACATACCGGGTAGCACCTCGTCGCAGCCGACGTACTCACCTCGGCTGACGCAGGTGGGCTTGTTGACCACCAGGACCGCTTCCTTCGGCGCGCCGGGCTTGCGTAGCAGCGCCGCGGCGTGTGCCTCCACGTGCTCACGGGTGCCCTGCGCCAGTGGATGCCAGTCAGGTCGGAGCCCGTCGCGGGCGCCGGGCGCCCGCGCCGCTACGGAGAAGCCCTCCTGACTGGGTGAGCGGTGTTCCGGTGAGCGAGGTGCCGTCGCCGTCGAAGAGCAGTCCGTGGGTGGGGCCCTTGCCGCCGGGACGGCGCGGCAGCCGGCTTCCGGCGTGGTCGACCCATGGCGAGAGTGGAGGAGACGCCTCGGCTGTGGCTGGTGTCGTGGTTGGTCCACCCGTCGGGCTGATCTCACTGTGCGGCTGGCCGGAGCCGGCGATGGCGATGCCCATCGCGCGGGCGTACCCCCTGGCGGCCTCTCCTGCCTGGGCGGCGAGGTCGTCGGCCTCCCGAACACGGTCGGTCGCCGCAGCGATCGCGTCCAGCGCCCGCATGGTAAGCGGATGGCGACTCTCCCGTACCGTCGCGGCAAGGCGGTCGCGGCTGCTCTGGAGAGCAGCGGCCACCTGTGCGGCGCGCTGGCGTTCACGCTCGATGCCGTCGATGACAGCCCGCAGGGCGGCGCCTACGTCGGCCAGGCTCACCAGAACCCGCCCTTCACCACTGCGGCGGTGAAGTGTATCGATTGGATCTGCGTGTCTGCTGTCCTGGTAGTCCTCCCCACGCACGTGGGGGTGTTCCGTCGATCACCCGGTTCAAGGCGTTGGCCCGCTGGTCCCCTGAACTACCCCCTGCTTTGATGGTGCGTCAGGACGCGGAGAGTCGCCGTAGCGTTGTGATCAGCGGTGGCGGCCAAGTGCGGCGAAGGCAGCTGCCATCAGCAGGTCCTGGCATACCTGGTCGGGGTCCTGCGTGCCGTCGACAGGGACAGCGCCAAGCCGCCGCCAGGTCGCGACGAACGCCTGGTAGCTGGCCATCGCGGTGGCCAGTGAGTCGTTGGCCCGGCAGACGCCGCCGTTCTGTTCGATGGCAGTCAACCGCCTCCGCATCGTGGTCTGGTCGATCTCGAGCAGCAGGCAGGCGTCGAACCGGTCTTTGAGCTCGGGGGCGTTGGTGGCCTGGCCGCACAGCCACAGTGTCTGTACGCCGTCATGGCGGGCGGTGGAGATGATCTCCTCGAGTCGGTACGGGTTCCACGTTCGTCGAAGTGGCGGCGGCGAGGAGCTGTTGTCCTGACGGCCGGGCTGCGTGTCCTGGGGACCGTCGAAGTATGGCCAGGAGCAGGTGCTGTTGTCGTCGTCCAGGCTGATGCTGGTGTGGCCCCAGTCGGACAGCTTGTGCGCGACGGTCGACTTGCCGGCTGCCGGCACGCCGGTCACTAGGAGCACCAACACGGATCCACCTTCGCATGCCCGGTCGACCTGCGATGCACCTCGGCCACCCCGGCGTCGCTGCCGGTAACGCTCCGGACACGAATCGGGCTACTTGTCGTCCTCGCGTGGTGCGTGGCCGCTCTTTCCTGCCGGGGAGTTCAGGGCTGACGGAAGTGGTTTCGAGAAGGAGGAGTGCAGGTGCGCCACATGTTACTGGGGGCGGCAGATCCTGGGTGGACCGCGGTGTCGACGTCGCGCCGCGGTATGCGATCCGGTGCTTCCACAGGTGTTGCTGGTGAGCGGCGGTTCGCCGGATGAGTCTTTCGCGTGAGGTGGATGAGCAGTTCACAGCGTTTTTCCGGCGGTGGCGGGATCCGTTGCGGCGGGCGGTGGTGGCGTGGACGGGGGATCGGTTTCTCGCTGATGACGTGGTGCAGGAGGTCATGTTGGTGGTGCGTCGCTACTGGGGCCGTTACGAACGTCCGGAGGTGCTGATGTACCGGTTGGCACGTCAGCAGCTGACTCGTGAGGGTGCCCGGGTGGAGTCGTTGGAGGCGTGCCGTGGCGAGGTGGAGCGGATCCCGGCGGGCGAGGGCGGTCGTGATCTGGCCGAGCACGTGGATGTGCTGCGGGCGGTGCGGATGTTGCCGCCGCGTCAGCGGGAGGTGATCGTGTTGACGCAGGTGTGTGATCTTGACGTCGGGGCTGTCGCCGAGATCCTCGGTGTCGGTGAGTCGACGGTCAAGACGCACCGGTCGCGGGGTCTGCGCAGGCTGCAGGGGTTGTTGTCGGGACGGCTGACCGTCGTTGACCGGGCGGGAGGTGGGTTGGCGTGAGCATCGGTGATGTGGTGCGGCAGGCGGTGGACGCGGTGGACGCGCGACGGCCGGTCGGTGATGTGGAGGATGAGGCGGCCGCGTTGTTGGACCGGTATCGCCAGCGTGCCGCCGACCCGAGGGGGCGGTTGTTCATGGAGTTGCAGGCGGCGGACGCCGAGTTGGGCGTGGCTGCGTACCTGTTGGGGGTTCATCTGCAGGTTCATGATCATCCGGATGCGTTGCGGTGGTTGCGGTTGGCGGCGGAGCGGGATGTGGCGGACGCTGCGGCACGGCTGGCCTTGTTGTATGAGCTGCGCTCGGTGGTGGAGGCGAACTGTGGCCGCGGCGAGGGCGGGGCGGATCTGGACGCCGCGCGGCGGTGGGCGACGGCGGCCGCGTCGGCGGGGTATCCGGGCCAGGGCGATCGGCTGGATGATCCGGCGGCGCCTGTGTGCTGTGCGTGCGTCGAGTCGGCCGCGGCGGTCCGGGAGGCTGAGCAGGTCCGTGTTGAGGCCTCGCGGGAGCGGGACCGGATGGCGCGTCAGGCGCGGGCGGATGCCCAGTTGGTGGTGGACGTCGCTCGGGCTGAGGTCGGTGAGCTGGCGCGACGGCACGCCGAGCTTGAGGTGCGGTTGTTACAGCTGAGGAGGGTGGTCTACGACCTGGCGGCGATCACGCCGGCGCGGCCGCGTGGTCTCGCGTGGAGCCGTCGGCATCGGGCGGCGCGGCGGGTGGCCGCTGCACGTTCGAGTGATGATTTTTGGGAGTCGCTGCTGGATGAGGTCCGGGAGCGCGCCGTGACGGCGGGCTGTGAGCACCTGCTGCGTCCGTTGGTGGCTCGGATCATGATGATGGTCGACGAACCGTCGGCACCGGCGGGGTCGCGCTCCGGTCTGGACCGGCAAGGAGTGTCGGCGAGGGGCAACCGGAGGAAGCGGGTGGTGTTGCGTCCGCGGACAGGTTGAGGATCTCCCGCGTCGATGCTCATTCGTGAATGATGATCACATCTGAATCGTCAACCAAAGCGTGCCAGACTCATCGGCGTGTCTCGATCAAATATGTTGCTATGCGAATGTTTCTCGCCTTGCCTAATGCAATTTGCAGCCAGCAAGGAAAGCCCCAGGTCAGCGACGACCAGTGCCGACCTGGCCCGGATGTGGCGTGTTACTCCATAGCGAGGCGGGGTCAGGGTGGCCCGAAATGGCCTCGGAAATCACAGAAGGCGATGGTCCTTCGTGGTTTGATCCTGGCGGCCGAACATGTGGCCGTGTAGTGCGGGACGGCATCCGTTGCAGCGGATGCCGTCCCTGTGCCTTCCCCCGGTTGTGTAGAGAGGAAAGGGAACCGTGAAGTTAGCAAGTAGGTGGCCAAGATCCAAGGCGCGTGGCAGGGTGCGCCGTGGGCGGGGTGTCAACTTGGGTGACGTGGCTGCGGTCCTTGGCGGCGTGGCAGCGGTGATCAGCGCGGTCGCCACAGCCCTGGCCGTGTTCCGCCAGTAATCCAGTGGAGCGAACGGGTGTGGAGCCGGTCCTCGGCCGGCTCCACACTCGGACACCGAGGTCGCCCACGTACGGTTTGATCACGCGGTGGCCGAGGCACGCCGCCTCGGTAATGGCTGAGCTGAACCCGCGACGAAAGAGGTCGATGGCTCCTGGCGGGGCTGCCCACGGGTGGCTGAACTCGGTCGAGGGTGTCGCTCGCCGTCGTCGGTTGTGTTTGGTGCCCTCATGGTGCCGGCAAAGGTCGTCCGCCTCCCGGACGCGGTCGATCCCTTCGGCGGCTGCGACCGGCGTTCGCACAGCAAGCGGATGGCAACTCGCCCGCAGCGTCGCGGGACGGCGGTCTGGCTGTGGTGACGGCCAGGGCGACGGTGTGGGTGTAGCGAGCAGGTAGTGCCCTACCGCCCCGAGGAGTACGGCGGGCAGCTGGCGGCGCCGAGCAGGGCGGCGAGGGGACGTCTCCCATTCCCGTGGTGCCTGCGGCGACGGCGAGGATGAGGGTCCGAGGCCGAGCCCACCACCGGCGGTGAGCGCGGTGATCAAGCAGCTCGGGTCGGCGGACGATCGCGACACGTGCTGGTTTCTGGGGACTGGTCAAGAGCGGTCAGCACGCGGCTCGGAGTTTCCGCTCCAGGACCTGACGGACGTCGAGGGTGCTGGGTCACCTGAGTAGGTCGATGCTTTCCTCTGTCTGTGGCCTGGGAGTTGGGTTGATGGTCAACACGTAGGGGGAGCTGGTGAGTGCTTGCGCTGTGCGCGCGAGGTGGGCTGCGATCGTGTCCAGGTCGGTTGTGGTGGCGGGCACGACGGTGCCGGGCGGGGCGTCGCGGGGCGGTGCGCCGATGGCGCAGGAGTCGAGGGCTGCACGTACGGCGGTGGCTGCGGCGATCGCGTCGATTTCGACTTCGGAGAGGCACGCACGTCTCGCGCGGTGTCGAGCCTGACTGAGGATCGCCGGGTCGATGAAGGCGCTCAACCGGCGGAGTCCGTCGAGAATTTCGATGGTTCGTCGGTAGTAGGCATACGGAAGACGCGTCAAGGGGACGGGGTCGTCGAGTGGAAACCCTTCGTGCCACACGACTCCGTTCAACCCCGTCGGCTGCGTTGTGGGTGCGTTGTGGTGGAGTGCGAGCCAGAGTGGACGCATCTGCCAGTGGTACTGGCAGCGGGTCCACCATCGGGCCAGACGGGCACGGAGGCCGCTGCCGAGGTCTCCGGTCGGGTGGGCGGGCGTAGCCGGTCGTCTCCGAAAAGCGGACGGTGTTTCGAAGCGCGATCGTGCCCTGGTGAGACGGGCAGAGAGGATGTCGGCGGCTTGTTCGGCCTCGTGTTCTTCGGTTAGGTCGCCGACGTGGTTGTCAGTGAGCCGTGCCCCTCGGTGGCCGAGGATGATGTGGGCGATCTCGTGGAGGATTGTCTGGTTTCGTGCTAGCGGAGACAACGCTGCATCGACAAAGATGAGGTCGGTGGTTGTCGAGTCCATCCATACGCCTGGTGCTTCGTGTGCGGGGATGGTCAGGGGAACGATGGTGATGGGTCGCGCCCGGGTGGATCCGATGGCGTGGCACCACGCGTCGACGGTGTACGGCGGAGGCGGCGGAGGCAGGTGCAGCCGGCGTAGGCGTCGTTCAAGGCGACGCCGCTGGTGCCAACCGCCGCTCGGAACTGGCTGCGTGTGCACCTGGTCTCCGGATTTCCGAGTTGGTGCCACCTGGATGATGCCGGTGGTGCGTTCAGCCGCTGACCGGCGGGTGCGCCGCAGCTGCTGTTGGCAAGGTCATCCGATCATCATGCCGTTCATCGACGCCGGTCGGCTACTGGTTCCAGGGTTGTTGCCGGAAGAGGCGGCGGGAGGCCATCCTGCCGGCCATGCTTCTCACCTGCTGTCCGGGCTGGTCATCGTGTTGTCCGAACCAGACGTGCGCAGGCCGGTCCAGGTCGAGATGTACCCAGAGCCGAGATTGCCTGATTGCACTAATTGCTAACTATGTCTGATGTGGGGTTGGATCCGACGGCCGTATTGCCTAGCTTCGGGCTGAGAGCGCGTGAGAGGAGGTGAGCATGAACGGTAAGGGCTACGACTGGAACTGACCGCCGCCATTGGCTGTTAACCTGGGCTGCCGGAACCGGGCGGAGCTCCCGACAGGTGCGACGGGATTGGCAGCAGGCATGGGACGACAGGACCGCCGGCTATGGGCACTGACGCTTGCCGTATGCGTACTCGCCGGCTCCTCGGTAGCGCTTGCGGTCACCCGGCTTGCGCTGCCGAACGCTAACCTGTGGATGTACCCCGTCACGGCAGCCACGCTGATCGCGGTCGGTAATGCATGCTCGGTGGAGGTGCCGGTCCGGTCGGGGGTGCGGTTGACCCTCGCTCCGACAGCGATCTTCGTCAGCGCGGTCGTGCTGCCGGCACCGTGGCTCGTCCTGGCCACCGTGGTGGGTGTCAGCATCGCGAAAATAATCACCCGGTATCCGACGAGTGCGGCGGTACACAAGGCTATCCACAACACGGCGAAGGACACGGTCGCGGCTACGGCGGTGGGTGCTGCTGTCGGGGTTGCAGGAGTTCATCCTGATTTGGGAAGCGAGGTTCTGCCTGCGACGGTACCGTCCTACCTGGTGGCCTTGGCGTTGTCCGTTCTGGCGCTGGTGCTGGTGGAAGAGACAGTGACCACAACGACGGTGTCCGTCGCCACCGGCAGAGCGTGGCGTACCGTCGCTAGTACCGCAGTGGACCTGCGGCTCGCGGTCGTGCTGGCCGAGTTTGTGGTAGCGGCGGTCTCGATCGCCTTGGTCAAGGTGGACCTGCGGCTCATGATCGCAATGCCACTGGCAATGCTGCTGGTCTACGCGGTTTACAACCATCGCATGTGGTTGCGAGCGGAGCGGGAGACCTGGCAGCGGCTAGCCGGTGTCACAGATACGCTCAGCACCGCGGATCCGACGGACGTGTTACTCACTGCGGTTCGCGGAGCCGTCGGGTTGTTCGGGGCTCGGCATGCTGAGGTGGAGGTCACCCTGCCAGCCGCAGGCCGGCGTCTCGTCCGAGCGTGTCCGACCTGCGTGTGCTTCGATGGCCCGCCGGACGGTGTGCCTCCGCTGGAACGCGCCGACGTCGTACAGCCCCTGACGACGGGCAACGCAGATTCAGGGGCCGTCCGCATCGTTCTACATGGTCCACGTGACGTGCTATCCGGTCGGGAGAAGGCCGCCTTGCGGGCCTTCGGCGCCGCGTTGTCGACCTCGCTGGACAACGCGGTGGCCCACGCCCGCCTCGCCGCTGACGCCAGGATGTACGCCCACCTCGCTACCCGTGACGGACTGACGGGTCTGGCTGGCCGGCGCGCCTTCACCGCTACCGCTGGCCCGCGCTGCGCCGACCGCTCAGCCGATGTCGGTGTATTGCGTCTACGCCTGGTGGGATTCGCTGGCATCGCCGCCACTCTCGGTCATGCCGCAGGTGATCTTCTGCTGGTCGAGGTGGCGACGAGGCTGAAGCGCGCGGTCGCCGTGGCGGGGTACCTCACATGCCGGCTCGGCGTGGACGAATTCGCGGTCCTGCTGACCGGGAAGACCAGCGTCGCGATGGAAAGTGAATCCTTGCGGATTGCTGAGGCCCTGCGTCGGCCGGCGGACGCAGGCGGAGTCTTGGTCGGTGTGCAGATCGGCATCGGGCTGGCCGTAGGCGCGGGCGTGGGCATCGAGGAGTTACTCGGTCGCGCGGATGCCGCGCTACGGCGGGGCGGAGGGAACGCGTCGGTGAGGCTAGCGGTGTACGACCGGCTGGAGGATCATCAGGATGGGGAACCTCAGCTGGCGGAACTCGTGCACGACCTGCCTGCTGATCTGCGCGCCGGCCGTCTCCATGTCGAGTTCCAGCCGGTCCTCGACCTGACAACGGGCGTCCCTGTCGCCATCGAAGCCGTGGCGTCGTGGCAGCATCCGCGCCACGGGGCTCGTGAAGCACAGTGTTGGTGCGGGATCGCCGAGTCCGTGGTGCCGCCGGTATCGATCACCCAGGTTGTGCTGGACGAGGCACTGGCTGGAGTCACAGCGTGGCGCGATGCCGGCTTCGACTTGCCCGTGGTGGTGACTGTGTCCGCGCCCTGCCTGCTCGATGCGCGATTCACTGGCTTGCTCTTCGGCAGCCTTCTGCGCCACGACGTGGCACCGGATCGCCTGATCCTCCAGATACCTGAAACGGACCTGCTTGGCCCGGGCGCCCTCGTCGAGACGCTGACCGAGGTAGACAAGGCCGGTGTCCTGCTGGCGTTGGAGCGCTTCGGAGCGGGTCCCGCATCGCTGGCGACCCTGGCCACGCTGCCGATCCGCGGCCTCAAGGTCGATGAGACGTTCATCGACAGCATGGCGAGCCGTCACTCGGCGGTCGTGATCCGGGCTGCCGTGACCCTCGGAGGTGATCTAGGAATTCCGGTCTGCGCGCCCGGGGTGCGCAGCCACGAGCAGCGGCAGGCTCTGCGTGATCTGGGCTGCCGAGTTGGCGAGGGCGATCTACTCGGTCCGGCGATGGAGCTTGACCAACTACTCATTGCGTTGGGACGTGGCGTCAACGGCGTGCCTGGGCAGCTGGCCGCCGCGTTGGAGGAGGTACGCGTGTTGCCGCTGCGATCCCGGCCTGCCAGCTGAGCGCTGCTGCCGTGACCCGGAGACGGCGGCGCGGTGTCGGCGTACATGATCGAGCACAGAGAGAAGGTAGCTGCAAATGTACCGCTCTCAGCTCAGCGCCTTGCCGCCGACGGCTTCGACTTCCGCGACGCACTCGACAGCGATATCCCGCTTGGGCCGTCGCTGCACAACGTTTTTCGTTGGACGAATCGCCGACAAGTCCACCCTGAGCGGCGCCCCTGGGGTCGGAGGCCGATCGGCTCGTCCCGGCCTGCTTGCGCTCCGGCTGCGCAGCGTCATATGGGCTGTCCAGCCGAGATACGTCCTTCCCTGACGGGCCGCGCCCCTGTCTGTCAATCTGGTCTGCGGCCAAGACCCGCATGTGCTCCCGAACCGACCGGGTCGTCGGCGAAATCCTCCGCTGGTCCGGGTCTCCATTCAGGCAGCCAGACGATCCCGGGCTCTTGGACCTCGAAGTTGGCGAAGAACTGCGCTACCTGTTGGCGTGATCGTGGAGTAGGTAGTGGTGCCGATCGGGCGCCGTAGGCAGCAGCGACGCGTTGTGCTTCCTGCTGGGTGTACGACTCTGAAGCGCCGTGGCTGATGGCCAGGTAGCTGCCGGGAGCAAGCTGGTCGCGTAGATGTCCGACAGCCTGGTACGGGTCAGCGTCGTCAGGGATGAAGTGCAGCACCGCGACGAGGAGCAGTGCGGTGGGTTGCGCAAGGTCGATGACTGTCTGCACGTCGGGCCGGTTGATCTGGCCGAGCAGCTGCTCAGGCCGGCGAAGGTCTGCCTCGATCGCGGTGGCATGGGGGTTCTCGGCCAGTATCTGGTTGGCTGTCATCACGGCTACTGGGTCGATATCGACGTAGAGGACGCGTGCGTCGGGTGCGGCATCCTGGGCGATGTCGTGGACGTTGCCGGATGCTGGGATACCCGATCCTATGTCGAGGAACTGTCGGATACCCAGGTGCACAAGGTACTTGACCATTCGTTGAAGGAAGGCTCGGTTGGCGCGGGCCTGGCGCGGCACGTTCGGTGTGATGCTGACGACGGCTTCGGCTGCCTGGCGATCGGGCGGTAGGTGGTACCTACCCCCGAGGAAGTAGTCGTAGACCCGGGCCGCGCTGGCCCGTCCTGGGTCCACGCCGACAGTCCACGCCTCGTCCGCGTCCACGTCCTCGCCTCCATCGTTGGTTGCCTCGTACGTACGGGGATCTGTTGTCTGGCTCAGGACGGCTCGGGTGTCTCTTCAGCGGGTTCATCACCGTTATGAGCTGCCTTGCCTTCGATCTTGCGGGCGAGGTCGGCCATGGTGGCAAGCGTCTCCAACGACGGTGTCGACAGTCCTGCCGCTCTGAAGGCCAGCCGTGCGACGCCAGCGTCGTGTAGCAGCGCGACCCGGTCCATGACTTCGTCGACGTCGTCGGCTGTCTGCGGATCGAGGAAGTAGGTGACCGGGACAGCGAAGAAGGTAGCGAGCGCGATCAGGACCTTGATGGTGGGGTTGTCGCTCTTGCCCTTGTGGAGCCGCCAGATGTAGGTGTGGGTCACCCCTACACCTTGCTGTGAGCGGATCGCCTCGGCGACCTGCTCGTAGCTGTAGGGCTTGCCGTCAGGACGGCGGATCTTGTCGAAGAGGTGATCGAGGCGGCTGGCTAGTGATCCGTCGACGCCGGCCATGCCACGTCCCTCCATGCCTCGATCGGCTGTCACCGCAGCGGCGCCGATCACCGACGTCGCCACGTGCCAGATGAGTTTATGCTTCTGGTTGGTAGTTATCAACCACGGGTGACAACGGGCTGGTCCGGGCCTGAGCCACATGGGTTCAGCACGGACGTCAGCTACTGCTTGCAGTCGCTGCTCACGTCGGGTGGCGCACATGCTGACCACACAAGTGTGCCCAGCGTCAGGCTGGGTGCCACGGGGAGATTCGGTGGGAGGAACCGTGCTGAGCAGTTCGAATCAGCCATCGCGCAGCGATCGGACACGCAGCCCTGGTCGGCTGATCCGGCGAGCCCGGATGCAACGTGGATGGACGCAGGTTCGCCTGGTGAAGGCCATGCAAGACGAGGCTGCGCGTCGGGGCATGGCGCTGGCCAAGAGCGAGTCTCTCCAGGCCAACCTGTCGCGCTGGGAGCGGGACAGGCAGGTACCTGATCAGCTGCACAGACGGGTGCTCGGTGCCGCGCTCGACGTCCGTGTCGAGCACCTGGGGCTAGACGTCGACCCCGACTTCCCCTGGTAGCAGGGCACGGTCCGCAGACCTGATCACCCCATCAACCATCGTCGGGTGGCATCCGGTCACGTCCAGTCGCGTCGTCTTTCGGGATGTGGCCGCCATCCGGCAGGGTCTATTCGTCAGATCCCGTGCCGAGTGGGGTGGAAAGTGAACATCGACGAGCGAGCCAATGCGGTGGTACAGCCCCAGGGCCTCGATAGGCAGCCGCAGCCTTATGCGGAAACGCTGCAGATTGTCGCCCGACGACTCCGCCAGTTGCGGCGCCTACTGCAGGTCGCCCGTACCGTACAACCGACGGAGCATGACCGGGCGCTCCGAGAGCTGTATGGGACCACGCGGGCGATATCCATGTCTCTCAACCGCGCGCTCGACGACGGTCGAAGCGCTGATTCCGACGACAGTCCCGAGGTCGCCGTCCAGCCGGAGCTCACTACGACCGATTGACATGCCGCGCGGTACCGGAGCTCCCTCCTAGACGGCAAGAACGACCAACGTCTCCGGCGAGCAAATCCGGGGCCGACTCGTGTGATTAAGGCACAAATAGGTAGGCACAAGGATCAGTGGAGTGATCAACATATGCCGATAATTATGTTCAACAACCTGATGGGCGTCTGTCACGGCCGTTTCAAGATCATTATGACGGTGGGTGACAGTTGCTGTGGTGACGTGTCGAGTAGGGACGAAGCTCCGTTAGGACGAGGTCTTCTCAAGGATCTTGTCCACCCGGAGCTTCGTCATGTCGCATTCTGTCACCCCCGCTGTCGATCCGGTGTCGACGCCGGTCGTCGGGGACGTCGCGTCGTCGTGTCACGACCTGCTGGAGCTGTTGTTGGCGGTGTCCGACGGCCGGTCGGCACAGGGCCGTGACCATCCGGTCGCGGTCGTCCTGACGCTGGTGGCGGCCGCGACCGTGGCCGGGGCGACCGGCTACACCGCGATCGCGGGCTGGGTCGCCGACGTACCGGCCGAGGTCATGGACAGCCTCTACGAACGGGTCGGGGCCAGACCGGCGGGACCGCCGTCCCGGTCGACGATCTGGCGGGTCTGCACCGACACCGACACCGACGTGCTCGACGCCGTCATCGCCGAATGGACAACGACGCGACACGCCCACGTCAGAGCCGGCGCGCCGACCCAGCTACGCCTGGACGGCAAGACCGTGGGCGGCGCCGTCGGCGACGACGGGAACCAACTGCACCTGCTGTCCGCTCTCGCCGGGGACCCGCGACCGGGCGCGGTCGGCGTCGTGCTCGCCCAGGCACCGACCGACGGCGCGAAGACCACGGAGCCGGCCACCGCCCGCGCCCTGCTGCAGACCCTCGACCTGCCAGGCATGACCGTCACCGCGGACGCGTTGCACACCGTCAGGGCGACCGCCGAACTCATCCACCACCACGGCGGCCAGTTCATGTTCCCGGTCAAGGAGAACCGGCGGACCCTGTTCGACGCACTCAACGCGCTGCCCTGGGCCGACACACCGCCTGACCTGGAAAGCGTCGACATGGGACATGGCCGCCGGACCCGCCGCACCATCCGTGTCCTGCCCGCCCCGCCCGATCTGCCGTTCCCGCACGTCAACCAGGTCTGGCTGATCGAACGCTACGTCACGCACACCGCCACCGGGAAACAGTCCGCCGCCGCGCAGCTCGGCGTCGCCAGCCACACTCCCGACCAGGCCGGCCCCGCCGAACTGGCCGCCTACAACCGGAGCCACTGGGCCATCGAGTCGTTGCACTGGATCAGGGACACCTGCTACCGGGAAGACCGGTCGACCACGCGTACCCGGTCCGGGCCCCGCGTCCTGGCCTCGCTACGCAACCTAGCGATCAACGCCCTACGCCTGGCCGGCCGAACCGACATCACGGAAGCCACCAGATGGGCCGCCCGCGACATGACCAGGCCATTCGCCATCCTCAACCTCACCAGATGATCTTGAAACGGCCGTGTGGGCGTCTGTGCTGGGCTGTCGTTGCTGCTCGTTCCGAGATTGTGGGCAGTGATCACCAATGATCGACCCCCACTGCTGCTGTTTACTCCGACGGGTTTCAGCAGGTCCGGGTGGAGTGCGACCTTCGGAATTCTCGGCACCATCCTGACTCTCCTTGGCTTCATCATGACGATCGCACATCCGTTGTCGAGAGCAAAGCCATACATTGATTCGGTTTTCGGAGAACCTTGCCTCCTCCTAGGTATTGTGCTGCTCGCTGCCGCCGTATGGCTCGCATGCACTCCCCAGTCGCAGGCGTTTGACGAGCAATACGTGCGAGCTTCCCTGGCCCCGATGGGTTGGATCATTTTCGCTACCGGAATCGTTCTTCTCTGGTGTACTTTGGCGATCGTCCGGTTCGACCTGATCGGCTCCGCGCCGCAGCACGAACCGATTACCGGACTCCTTCACGGTTATCCCGTGGAGAACGTCTTCTTCGCCGTCGTCCTGTACGGTCCATCGGCGGTGGGTTGCCTGCTCTTTCCTGCCGTCGTCCGGGGTGGAGGCCGGGCTTCATGGCTTGTCCTCTACTGGTGCTGGACGGTCGCGGGAGCTGCCTTTCTGCTCTTCAGTGCGATGAACTACTACACCCATGCCGGGATGCTCGTCAACGAGGTGTCCGACGGGACCGTCCTCCGCTGGTGAGTCACCGGCTGACGCGTTATTGGAAGTCGCCGAGACCAACTCCGTCCCCAGAAGAATTGTAAACCACCTTGATCGCCACCAAGATGACTCTGCCCATGGTGTCGACAGACCTGATCAGCTCACTAGCGAGTTGTGCGCATGTCAGTTGGAACCACACCTTCGGCAGTGGCTAGTTCGGCACCCTCCGAGAATTCTATGCGCAGCGCTTGCGTCTGACGGTGAGGCCACGACTGCCAGTGTCTGCTGCCGCCCACATAGGCATGAATGAATTAGGTGATGATCGGACGGCTCCGCCGTGTTTAGGGGGTCGGGTTACCGGGCGTTGTGCATTCATCTTCGCCAACGAGAATGGAGAGATCTTATGATTCGCAGGCGTGAAGAATTCCCTGCTGGCCGGAGTGGCCGGCTTGACCCTGAAGTAGAGCTGGCTCCCGGATCAAGTCTTGGGAAGACTGGTCTGGGAAAAAGCCGCAGGGTCAACCGACAAGGGTGGAGTCGTGGGTTCAGGATCACCATGGCGATACTTGGCGCGGTCTCCCTTGCCGGCCCTGTCCCGGAAATGGGTGGGAACGGCAATGGGAACGTCGACTGCAGCACCGATCCGAGCGCGCCTGGGTGCGAAGCCATTATCGGTGCGCCCGATGACGATGACGATGGCAGGGGCGGTGACGGGTTGAGCTCTGTGGTGAACCGTCGGCTTATGGCCTGTCTGGTTGGGGCATTGGCGCTGTTTGCTACGGCGTGTGGCGCCGACGAGACCTACGAAACACCGTCTACGTCGTCGCCTGCGACGGCATCGGGCACGCCGAGCCTGGACTCAGCCGACGAGGCAGAGCGAGACGTCCTGAGGGCGTACCGGGGCATGTGGGATGCATTGGTGGAGGCGGGCAAGGTGTCGGATCCCGACGCCCCCGACCTGCGTAGGCACGCCTCCGATCAGGCGCTGAGGTTGATCGTCAAGGCACTCTACATCAATCGCGAGCAGGGTGAGGTTGTCCTCGGCGAGCTGGTACTTGACCCGGAGATCACGGCTCTCGTGCCTGCCACAGATCCCACCACGGCCACGGTCCTGGATTGCGTGAACGACGAGAACTGGTTGCAGTACAACGTATCCGGCGGTCCGGTCAACGACGAGCCCGGAGGCAGACACCGCATGACCGCCACCGTCAATCGGACCGCCGAGGGCTGGCGGGTGAGCTCATTCCTCCTGGAGGAGACCGGGACATGCTGACCCGCGGACGACGACTCGCGACTCTCGCCATCGTCGTGGCGGCAGCCCCACGTGGTTATCGCGAGCAGCCGCAGACGCGGCGGCGGTACCGGCGGTGTGCACTGCAGCGGGAACGACACTCGCCCGGACTGTTAGGAGGTCGATCCAGGCATTCGTTCGTGAATCTTCCACGAAAAGCGGCCGCGAGTCAGCGCCGCTGCCGCCACGAACCGTAAGGAGGCAGGACAGATATGACGATCCGTAGCAGACGGCAGACGTCCACCGCCCAGCCGCGAGGCCGCCGGCTCCGTGTAGCGGGCTCGATGATCGGCCTGTGCCTGGCGGTCGGCGCAGGAGCATGCGACGCCGGGGACACCGGGCAGAAGCCTTCCTCCACCGTCTCCATCGCTGTGTCGGCGCCCAGCCAGGATCCGCGCGGTGCCGCCGAGAATGCCGCGCTGGACGCTTACCGAGGCATGTGGGCCGCTTATGCGAAGGCAGGGCTCACTGCCAACCCCGACGAGCCGGATCTGAGCCGATTCGCCAGTGACGGTGCGCTGGAGACGCTGAGACGCGGTCTGGCCACCTACCGGGGCAAGAAGCAGGTACTCAAGGGCGAGTACGTCCTGAATCCACAGGTGGCCGAGGTGGCGCTGACCTCGTCACCCGCGACGGTGACGGTCACCGACTGCATCGACGACAGCAGCTTCCTGGTCTACACGCAGTCGGGTGAGCCCATCAACGACGTGCGCGGGGGGCGGCAGGCCGCGCGCGCCACGGTCACGAACCTCGACGTCGGTGGCTGGAAGGTCACCAGCTTCGGCGTCCAGGACGTGGGATCATGCTGACGCGCCGTACCGTTCGATACCTGATCGCCGCCAGTGTGGCCCCGATCGTGCTGACGCACGCGGGTCCGGCAGGTGCCGACGGCGGCATCGGCGGGGTCAACTGTAGACAGAATCCGTCGGCTCCTGAGTGTGAGGTCAGCGCTGGCACCCCCGGCGGGCAGGGCGACGCCGCTGGTGGCGGCCAGGGCCGTGGTGGTTCCGGTGACGGTTCGGGTGGCGGCGGTGACGGCGGCTGCTACTGGGCGTCGGTCGACGGGGACCTTTCTCCTCCGCCAGGAAAAGGGCCGCATGGCGGCTGGTATGCGTGGACCTGCGTGGCCGACGGGCTCGGGTCGCAGGACGCGCCGGTGTGGCTGGACCAGGCGCCGACGGTGGACCTGGCGGCGTTGGCGCAGACGGCGCGGTCGCGGCTGCGTCTGCCCTCGCCGCAGATCCGCACGAATCCGGCCGCAGCGCCGTTCGTGCTGGTGCGGGTGCCGGTGTGGCTGTGGGTGGATCCAGCGACGTGGGGCGCGCGGTCGGCCACGGCGTCGGTGCCAGGAGTGTCGGTCACCGCGACGGCGACGCCGACGCGGGTGGTGTGGTCATTCGGCGACGGCAGCGATGATCTGGCCTGCTCCGGGCCGGGCGAGCCGTGGAAGCGGGGCACGGACCCGCTGGCGTCCTCGCCGTGCGGGCATACCTACACCTCATCATCTGCTGTCGCGGCGGGGTCGGCGTTCCCGCTGCAGGCGACGGTGACGTGGTCGGTCACCTGGTCCGGTGCCGGCGACGGAGGCACTCTCGCCCCGCTGACGACGACCTCGACCGTGTCCGTGCGGGTGGCGCAGTCCCAGGCAATCGTCGGAGGTAGCCAGTGAGCGTCACGACGGACCGCCCCCGCGCGGCGAACACCTCCGCCGCGGATCTGCCGCCGTCACCCACCGGTACGCGGCGGCCGGGGCGGCGCAGTGGCCGGCGCGTCGTGGCCGGGGTGCTGCTGGTCCTGGCGACGGTGGTGACGTTCTGGCAGGTGGACCTGCGCCGGCACATCGACGAGCAGTTCCTCGCCGTCGCGCGGGATGTGCCCGCCGGGCAGGTCATCACCGACGCGGACCTGCGGGTGGCGTGGGTAGCGAACCCGTCCGGTTTGGCACTCGTCCCCGCTCAGGAGAGCGGCGGGATTGTCGGGCGCACCGCGACGGTGCCGTTGGTGGCGGGGAGCCTGCTGGTGTCGGCGCAGGTCGGCCCGGTGGCGTGGCCCGCGGAGGGGGAGGCGGTGATCGCGGTACCGGTCGCGCCGGGCCGGGCCCCGACGAGCCTGACCGCCGGATCGCGGGTGGTGGTGCTGGTCGCCCCAGCAGGCGGCGGCGGGCAGCTAGCGCCGCAGCAGGACGACGGCGTGCGCCGGGCGGTGGCCACGGTGGTGTCGGTGACGGCGGGCGCCGACCAGGTGGGCACGCAGCTGGTGACGGTGCTGCTCGCCGCGGACGCGGCGGAAGCGGTCGCGTCCGCGGCGGGCGACGTGTCGCTGGTGCAGCTCGGCCCGTCCCAGTGAGATACGAGGAGGCGTGGGAGATGTTGGTGGTGGTGGCGTCGGTGTCCGGCGCGCCGGGCGCGTCGACGGCGGCGTTGGGGCTGGCGGCGTTGTGGCCGGGCAGGCCAGGGCTGCTGGTGGAGGCCGACCCGACGGGTGGGGTGGTCGCGGCGCGGTTCGGGCTGGCGCAGGAACCCGGGCTGGCGTCCCTGGCGGCGGCGGCCCGCCACGGCGGGCACGCTGGCGGGGCGGCGCCGTACGTGCAGCAGATTCCCTTGGGCTTGCACGTCCTCGTCGGGCCGGGTGCGGCCGAGACCGCCGCAGGTGCGGTGTCGGTCCTGTCCGGCCAGCCCGACGTGGTCGCGCGGTTGGCACCGGTGGTGGTCGCCGACGCGGGCCGCCTCTACGCCGCCAGCCCCGCGTCGGGCCTGCTGCGCTGCGCCGACGCGGTCGTGCTGGTCGCCTCGGGGTCGACGGAGTACCTGGATCATCTGGACACCCGCCTGCCGGCGCTACGCGCCACGGCACGACCGGATCGCGTCGGCCTGGCGATCTCCGGCAGGTCCGCCTACACCCCGCAGGAGATCAGCGGACGTCTCGGCGTCCCGGTGTGGGCGCAGCTGCCCACCGACCGGTGGGGAGCTGGCGTCCTCGCGGGGCGGATGACGGGACAGGCGTGGACACGGACCCGCCTCGCCCAAGCCTTGCGTGCCCTCGCCGCGTCCCTCGCCGCGGGCGGGCAGCCGGCTCATGCGGCGCTGGAGGTCGCGCGGTGACCGCCCCGGCCCTCAACGGCGGCACAGCCACGGCCGCGCCGGACGTGGTGGCGCGGCTGCGGGCCCGGGTCAGCGACCGCCTCGCCGGCCACGGCGCGCAGCTTCCCGACAGCGAACGTCACACGGTGATCGCCGGCTACATCGCCGAGGAACTCCTCGCCCACGCCCGCGAGGACATCGCGGCCGGCCGTGTGCCGCTCACTCCGCAGGCCGAGGCGGCCCTGGCGCGGGCGCTGCGTGACAGCTTCACCGGTCTGGGCGGCCTGCAACGGCTGATCGACGACCCGCGGGTGGAGGACATCTTCGCCAACGGCTGCGACAACGTGTGGATCCGCACCACCGACGGGCAGATGCATCGGGTGCCGCCGGTCGCCGCCTCCGACGACGACCTGGTCGCCCTCGTACGGACAGCGGCGGCGCGCAGCGGGCAGGAGGAGCGCCGTTTCGACCGCGGCTCTCCTGGCCTGTCCCTGCGGCTGCCCGGCGGGCAGCGCCTGTTCGCCGTGATGGCGGTGGCGAAGCGGCCCAGCCTGTCGATCCGCCGCAACACGCTGCACCGGGTGACCCTGGAGGACCTCCGGGCGCGGGGTGAGATCACCGTCGGGCTGCGGGAACTCATCGCGGCGCTGGTGCGGGCCCGCAAGAACATCGTGATCTGCGGGGGCGTCGGCGTCGGCAAGACCACCATGCTGCGCGCCGCCGCCGGGGCGATCAGCCCGCTCGAGCGGATCGTGACCGTCGAGGACGCCTACGAACTCGGCCTCGACGAAGACATCGACGCCCATCCGAACACCACCGCGCTTCAGCAGCGCGAGCCGAACCTCGAAGGCGTCGGCGGCATCGACATGTCGACGATGGTGCGCTGGGGTCTGCGGATGCGCCCGGACCGGGTCATCGTCGGTGAGACCCGCGGTGCAGAGGCGGTGCCGATGCTGCTGGCCATGTCGCAGGGCAACGACGGGTCGATGTGCACCCTGCACGCCTCCTCGTCGAAGCAGGCGTTGACGCGGTTGGCCATGTACGTCATGCAGGCACCGGAGACGCTGACCTTCGACGCGGCGAACGTGCTCATCGGCCAGGCCGTCGACTTCATCATCCATCTGGACGTCGCCACCGACGGGACCCGCGTCGTGTCCTCCGTCCGCCAGGTCCTGGAGACCGACGGCACGCAGGTCCCCTCCAACGAGATCTACCGACCCGGCCCCGACCGCCGCGCGATCCCCGGCGCGCCGATCCGCGCCGACACCCTTGACGAGCTCACCGCCGCCGGCCTGAACCCCGACCTCCTGCACAGGGACCGGTGGTGAGCATGAACCTGCTGCCGATCCTGCTCGGTCTGGGCTGCGCCGCCGGCCTCGTCCTCATCACCGACGGGCTACGCCGCCGCCCACCCGGCACCCCCACCACCCGCGCGCGCAGGCCGTTGACATCGCCCGACCGTACCCGCCTCATCGCGGCCGTCACCGCCGGATTCGTCGCCGCGGTGGTGACCCGCTGGCCGGTCGCGGCGCTGCTGACCGCCGCCGGAGTATGGGCGTTACCCCGCGTCCTCGGCCCTGACCGGGAACACACCCGTGCGATCGCCCGGATCGAGGCCATCGCCACCTGGACCGAGCTGCTGCGCGACACCCTGTCATCGGCCGCCGGTCTGGAGCAGGCCATCACCGCCACCGCCCCGGTCACACCCCAGCCCATCCGCCCCCAGGTGCTGGCACTCGCAGGGGCGGTACGCGGCGGGGTGCGACTACCCGACGCGCTGCGCGCGTTCGCCGCCGACCTCGCAGACCCCACCGCCGACCTCGTCGTACGCGCCCTGACACAGGCCGCCGGCCACCACGGCGGCCAGCTCACCGAGAGCCTGACCAGCCTGGCCGCCACCGCCCGCGAGCAGGCGCAAATCCGGATGCGGATCGCCACCACGAGGGCCACCACCCGGACCGCGGCGCGGGTCATCACCGGCACCTGCGTGGTCATGGTCGCCGGCCTCATCGTGCTCAACCGCGGCTTCCTCACCCCGTACAGCACCCTCACCGGGCAGATGGTCCTCCTCACCGTCGGCAGCATCTACGCCGCCGGATTCTGGTGGCTGGCCCACGCCTCCCGCATTCCCCAGCCGCCCCGCATCCTCGACGGCTCCAACCCGGGGCCGGCGTCGACATGAACGGCAACGTCCTCATCGCGGGCGTAGCAGCTGGGCTCGGGTTGCTGCTGATCGCCACCGGCCTGTGGCCCGCCCGACCGTCCCTCGCCCACGCCCTCGACGCCCTGCGTCGCCCGCCCACCCCCGCCGGCGAGCCGCTGTCGTGGCGCACCCGGATCCTGTCCGGGCCATGGACGGCACTCGGGCTCCCGACCGTCCGCACCCGCGCCGACCTGGAAGTCCTCGAGCGGCCCACCGCCACGCACCTGGCCGACCAGACCCTCGCCGTCCTGGCCGGTCTGCTGCTCCCACCCGTCGTGATCGCGCTTCTCGCCGCCACCGGCACCACCATCAGCGCGCAGATACCACTGTGGGCATCCCTCGCTGGTGGTGCCGGCGGATGGTGGCTGGCCGAAACCACCGTCCACGCCGAAGCGCAACGACGCCGCGACGAACTCCGCTACGCCCTGTCCGCGGTACTCGACTTGGTCGTCATCTCCCTGGCCGGCGGCGCTGGCCTCGAACAGGCCCTCGACGACGCCTGCGCCGACACCAACGGCTGGGCCGCCAACCGCCTCAACCGGACGGTCGCCACCGCCCGGCTGCTGCGGATCCCACCCTGGCAGTCCCTCGGCCAACTCGGTGAGGAAACCGGCGTCATCGAGCTGCAGGAACTCGCCGCGACCATGGGGCTCGCCGGCGCCGAAGGCGCCCGCATCCGCACCTCACTCGGCATCCGCGCCGCCACCATGCGCGCCCACCAGGCAACCGCCCTCGAAGCCAAAGCCAACTCCGCCACCGAACGCATGAGCATGCCCGTGATGCTCCTCGCGATCGGCTACATGATCTTCCTGCTCTACCCGGCCGTCGCCGCCATCGACACGTTCTAACCGGAAAGCCGTGGGTTCAGCAATTCCGAAGCTTCGTCAGGCAGGAACCGAAGGGAGGTAAGCAGTGATGAGGCTAGTTGATGGCTGGGGTTCAGGAACTGACGGCGGCGGCGTCGGTGTCCGCCGATCACTGGTGGTGGACGGTGGGCGAGGGCTACCCGCACGGGACCCGTCACCACCGGTGGTAGATGACGCCTTCGAGGTCGTCGCGGTGGAAGGCGGCGGCGTTGGTGAAGTGGCCGTCGTACGGGCCGACCTTCGTGACCTGCCGTCCGGCTTGGACAACGATCTGGAGTCCGTGTTCCGGCTCCCAGTCGCAGTCACATTCCACGACGACGTACACGTGCCGGTCGCGGAAGCTGTCCCGCGCGACGGTGACCTCGACCGGGCGGATGTGCGCCCAGACCTGGTCCGGGTGGGAGATCGACACCGGCATGGAGCCGTCGGTGACCTCGGACGCGATGTCCTGGTAGTAGTCGAAGATCGCCGGCGCGGCGGTCAGAACAGACTCGTCGATGCTGAGGAACGCGGCGATGGCGGCATGGAACTCTTCCTTGGCCGGATCGTCGTCGTATCCGTCGATCATCAGGAAGTAGGTGCCCCCACCCAGGGCCGGCACGGTGACAGGCTCGCCGCGGTACCGCCCGTCGACGTCCTCGATCACCGATCCGAGACCAGGGATGTCCATCCGGACACCCTACGGCGACAGCGATCCGGTCGATGGTCCGGCTGGTGCGACGCCGGTGACCCCACGCCGATCAGCGGTTCGCGCTGGCCCAGCGACGTCGCCGGTCAGCGGGTGCGCGCGCCCACAGCGGGAGCGCCGGCCGCACACCGGACCCAGGCCCCATGCCCGGGTGTGGTCGGCCCGCCTGCCGCATCGCACGACAGACATCGATCCATCAGCGGGTTTGTTCCGCCCGCTCGTCTCGAAGATCACCCGATGTCGGCAATCCCGACCGTCTCCGGCCCACGGCGGCGACGCGACGGGCCGGCCCTGCCCATCACTTCCGCCCTGGGCGGCAGGCCGCGTGGACACATCGTGGAACAGCTCACGGACCGACGGTCTGCCGTCGTACGCGAACAGCCTCCTCCACCCACAACAACCCCGGGAGCAGCCCAATGACCAGAGCATTCGCCATGCTGACCATCGTCCGCCTCACGCTGACCGACCGGATGCGGGAAATACGCGAGGACGGCGACCGTGGTTCCGAAACCACCGAGAAGGTCCTGTGGATCGCGTTCCTCGTGCTGCTCGTCGCCGGGGTGTACGCGATCTTCCAGTCCAAGATCATCACGAAGATCACCGGCATCACCCTGTGACGATGGCCGCCACACACCCGCCCCGACGCCGCCCTGGTGGTGACCGTGGCTCGACCACCACCGAGGTGGTGCTCTACGCCCCGCTGCTCATGTTGCTGGTCCTGCTGGGGGTGCAGTTCGCGACCTGGGGCCTGGCGCAGTTGGCCGTGCAGCACGCGGCCCACCACGCGCTGCAGACCACCCGGGTGCAGGGCGGCACTGTCGCGGCGGGGCAGGCCGACGCCGACGCCGTACTCACCCACATCGCCGGCAGCCTCGTCAGCGGCCGGCAGATCAGCGTCACCCGCACGACCGACACCGCCACAGTCCACATCAGAGCCGATGCGCCGCGGGTCGTGCCGTTCCTCACCCTGCGGGTGTCGACGACGGTGGTCGCGCCGGTCGAACGGTTCCGCCCGGACACCGACCTGCTGGGGCTCGCCGGACAGGCAGGTGACCGGTGAGCACGCCCGAACCGCCGGCCGCACTCCATCGCCTCCCCAGGCTGCGGGGGGACACGGGGTCGGTGAGCACCGAGATCGCCCTCGCCTACGTGCCGTTGATGGTCCTCGCCGCGCTCGCGATCGTCGCCTGCCTGCGGCTGGTGTCGGCCGACAGCGACGTCCACGCCGCCGCCGCGGCGGCCGCCCGGCAGGCGTCGCTGGCCCGCACCCCGGCCACGGCCGTCGCCGCCGGCACGGACGCCGCCGCGGCGACTTTGCAGGGCCGGAACATGACCTGCCAACCCCACACCACGACCATCGCCGCCGGAGAGATGACCCCCGGTGGGATCGTCTCCGCCACCGTGGTCTGCACCGTCCACCTGGAGGATCTGTTCGGGCTGGGGCTACCCGGCACGGTGACCCTGTCCGGCACCTCGTCGCAACCCGTCGACCGGTTCATCGGGGTAAGCCCGTGAACCGCCGGCTACCTGCCCGTCTCGCGCGGATCCGGCGTGATGACCGGGGTCAGATCACCCCGTGGACGGCCGTCGGCGTCGTCATCGTTCTGATCCTCGCCGGCCTCGTCCTCGACCTCGGTCTGGGAATGTCCGACAAGGTCCGGCTGCTCGACGTCGCGCAGGCCGCCGCCCGGGCCGGCGCCCGTGAGATCGACCTCGCCACCTACCGCGCCACCGGCATCATCCAACTCGCACCCGCCCAGGCAGCCGCCGCCGCGCGGTCATTCGCCCACCAGGCCGGCACCGGCGGCCAGGTGAGTGTGTCCGCCTCCACCACCGCCGTGACCGTGTCCATCACCGGCACCCGGCAGACACAGCTACTCACCCTCGTCGGGATCACCGCTCTGCCGGTGTCCGCGACCGCCACCGCGACCCCTTCGACCGGTGTCACCACACCCTTCTGACCGGAACGCCCGGGAGCCCTCGTGTTCGTATTCCTCGCCGCCACAGGCCGCCGGCTGGCCGGACTCGCGCTCCTGGTCCTGCTCACCGCCGGTGTTCCGTACGCACTGATCCGCTACGTCGGCTGGCCTCTCCCCGCCCAGGTCCCCACCATGCGGGACATCGGCACGGCTCTGACCTCGCCGCTGACCGACACCATGCTCGGCAACCTCATCGTGTGCCTGCTGTGGCTGGCGTGGGCGGCGTTCATCTGGTCGCTGATCGCGGAGGTCGCGGAGGTCGTCGCCGGTATCCGGCTGCCGCAGCCGAAAGCCATGGCGCCCGCACGGGGACTCGCCGCGCTCCTGGTCGCCGCGATCACCGGCGGTGTCCTCGCCACCGCGGCCCAGGCCGCGCCGACCCTAACCCGGGCCGCCGAGGCGACCGGTCACAGCACCAGCGTCACCGTGTCGACCGCTCTGGCGGCGAACACCACCTCCACCACGGCGTTCGCGGAACCTGTCCGTGTCCGGGCTGAGCAGCCGGCGCCTCTCGCGCGGCTCACCTCCACCGCGGCGGGAGAGACCGTGTCAGCCCAGCTGGTGGCCGGCCAGGTGACGCTCGTCTCCGCCGGGCGGACCTACACCTGCGAGGTCAAGCGTGGCGACACCCTGTCGGCGATCGCACAAGAGTGGCTCGGT
Organism: Micromonospora sp. Llam0; assembly: GCF_003751085.1. Taxonomy (NCBI): domain Bacteria; kingdom Bacillati; phylum Actinomycetota; class Actinomycetes; order Micromonosporales; family Micromonosporaceae; genus Micromonospora; species Micromonospora sp. Llam0. The sequence continues at coordinate 2,366,498 of NZ_RJJY01000002.1, forward strand.
GATGCCAACAGGTGGCCCGAGATTTTCGCCCTGAACCGGGGCACCCACTTCAGCGACGTCGGCGGCACGCTCACGAACCCGAACCTGATCTACCCCGGCTGGACCTTGGAACTGCCCGACGACGCCACACCGCCAGCCGGCGCGCCGTCACGGACCGGACCGCCACCTGCCGAACCCGACGCGACGGGACCCGAACAGTCGGCACCCGCTGCCGCCCCTCCAGCGTCGACACCGCCCCCGCACACCGACCATCCACCATCCGCGAACCCGTCGGCCAGTTCCACCGCTGCGGTCCGCGACGGTGATGACGGCGTGGTGGAACCCGAGCCGCCGGCCGCCCCCGCCGCGCCGCCTGATCCCTCACCAACGGCTGGAACCGCGGCGGCCATCCCCGAGCCGCCGTCCGAGGAGCAGGCTCCCACGCCGGCGCCGGAACCCTCGCCGGGTGTCTTGATCGGCACCGGCAGTTGGCTGGACCTGGGGCTTGTCGCCGCGATCCTCGGAGCCGTCGCGCTCGTCTGGGCGCACCGCCGTCGCCGCTACACCCCTCGGCCGCCCGCGGCCCGGCTGCGCCTGGATGACCCGACTGTCGAGCCGATGCCTGAGGTGGTCACCCGGATCCGTCGCGGCCTGCGCCGCTCGACGCCGACCAGGAAGGCGGTCCCGGACACCCCACTCGACGCCCTCATCACGCATCCCGACGCGGACGAGCCGGACGCGACCGACGGCGTGCCCGAGGCCGCCCAGACGGCGGCCCCGCCGGAGCCGGTCACGCCCGCGCTGGCCAGCCCGGTGATGGAGGTCTGGCCACCCGCCGGACTCGGTCTGACCGGACCGGGCGCCGAGGCGGCGGCGCGAGGCTTCCTGGTGTCCGCCCTCGCGGCCGGAGGGCTCGACGAGCCCAACGGGCGCGGCTACGTCGTCATCCCCTCCGGCACCCTCGCCACCCTGCTGGGTGCCGCCGCCGTCACCGTGCCGGACACGCCCCGGCTGACCGTCACCGGCGGGCTCACCGACGCCCTGATGTTTCTCGAGGAGCAGACCCTGCACCGCACCCGGATGTGCTTCGACTACGAGGTCGACACCATCACCGGCCTGCGGGACGCGGACCCGATGGCCGAACCCCTGCCGCCGCTGGTGCTCATCGCCGACACCACCGCCGCCCACGAACGCGCCCGCATCGCCGCGCTGCTCGCCCAGGGCCAGCGCCTCGACATCCACGGAATCCTGCTCGGCGCCTGGCCCGACGGTGACACCGTCGTCGTGGCCGACGACGGTGTCACCAGCCCTGCCGAAGGCGACGCGAACCGGCACGGCCGGCATCCCGCCGACGTCGGCCGCCTCACCGTGATCGACCCGACCGAGGCCGCCGACCTGCTGCGGGTTCTCGCCGAGTCTCACACCGGCGAACCCCAGCCACCGGCACCCGCCGAGCGTGCGGCACTGCCCACCCCCGACGCCGGGCCGGCCGACGTCGGCAACGCGACGGTCCACAACGACGACGAGGCCGCCCCACCCGCCGAGCCGGCCGGGCCCGACGACGAACCAGCCACCGCCGCACCCGCCACCTCACCCCCCGGTCATCGACCCGACGACGGCGCGGTAGTCGAATCACCTGCCGACGACGACCGCGTCGAACCCGAGGAGGACGCCGCCGCCCAACCCGACGACGGCGAGGACGCCGGAATCGGGCAGGTCGAGGTCCGAGTGCTCGGCGACGCCTACGTCGTCGACATCGACACCACACAGCCGTTGCGTGGCAAGTCCCTGGAACTGCTGGTCTACCTGGCCGCCCGGGGAGGTACCGCGAGCCAAGAGGCGATCCTGGAAGACCTGCTGCCGGAAGCCACGAGCAGCAAAGCCCCGCACCGGCTGCACACCTACGTCTACAACCTGCGCCGGGTCCTCAAACGCACCGGCGGCCCCGCCACCTACCTGTCCCACCCCGGCCGCCGGTACATCCTGCACCGCGAAGCCGTCGACGTGGACCTGTGGCGGATGAGCGACGCCCTCGACGAGGCGAACCGGGCCGCCGACCCCGCCGACCGGACCTCCGCCCTACGTCGCGCCGTCAACGCCTACCAAGGTCCACTCGCCGACAGCAAAGAGTACGAATGGATCGAGCCGTACCGGGAGGCCGTGCAGCGGCAGGCAGTCGACGCCGCCCTCGCGCTGGCCGAGGACCTCGACGACCAACCCGCCGACGCGCTCGCCGTCCTCACCACCGCGATCGGGCACAGCCCCTACGCCGAGACGCTGTACCAGGCGGCCATGCGCGCCCACGCGGCGCTCGGCGACCCCGCGGCGATCCGCGACCTGCAGCGTCAGCTCGCCCGGTCCCTCGACGAGATCGACACCGAGGTCAGCGACGAGACGACCGCCCTGGCACGCGCGTTGGTGAACCGGCTGCAGCGCGGCCCGCGCGTAGGCGGGGAGGGCAAGGCCCCGCCATGATCGACAGCTACGTGGATCCGGGCCGGGCCAACGGCACCACCTGGCACCCGCCGGCTCCCGTCCGGCAGGCTCCCGCCGGGGCTCCGCCCACCCGAAACGGTCCAACGGTCGAGGAGCAGCCCGACACGCGACTGGAGCAGGCTGTCCGCCGCGCCGGGCAGATGCGGGCGGTCTTCTACGTCGTCGTGCTGCTCGTGGCCCTGACCGGGCAGGTCACGGGTGCGACGCAGAAGCTCGACATCCACCTGCTCCTTGCGATCCCCGCGGTCGGCGCGCTGGAACTGGGCGGCGTCGTGGTGATGGCCAACGCGGACGTGCGACGCCGGCTGGGAGAGCGCGCCATCGGCTCCCGGATCCTGTCGGCCGCCATCGCGGCCGGCGCGGTCACGTTCAACTGGCTGGCCCACGACAACCACCTCCTCGGTGGCTTCTTCGCCGGCATGTCGCTGCTCGGGTACCTGGTCTGGTTGATGCACGTCGAGAACGTGCGACGGGACCGGCTGCGGGCCATCGGCGCGCTTCCGCCGACCACACCGGCCTACGAGATCGTCGGGCACTGGCTGCGCCACCCCCTGATCACCCACCGCGCCCGGTCGATGGCCAAGACCGACCCTGGGCTCGGCCTCTACGGGTCACTCGACGCGGCACACGCCGCACGACGCCGCGAGCGGCGTGACGCCGCGATCGCGAAGGTCCTCCGCCGCAAGATCGCAGCGGCGGTCGACCCGACCACCGCCGCGATCGCCGTGCACGTCTACGACCTCGACCAGATCGCCGCCCGCCTGGCGGACACCGCCGACTACGACGGCCTCACCAACCTCATCGCCGCCGACCTCACTCCCACACGGATCGCCACCGCGGCCGAACGACCCGTGCGGCTCAGCATCGGCCGATGGCGCTCACGAGCCGGGCGCCCCCGCCCCGAGACGGAGCCGCTCCCCCGCCCCGACGAGCCACCGGGCGACCCGTACGTCGAACCGACGCGGCGTACGGCCGCCGCCGATTCCGAGCGGGACCGGCCAGCCACCGACGACGTCCCCGCCCACGGTCAGCCCACGCCGTCCGCCGAGCCGGCGAGAGAGCACACTGGCAACGGCGCGGAGCCGCCGCGATACGGTCCGGACGGGTCAACCTCAACGGCCGATGGCGCGACTCCCACCGATCCCGAGCCGCCGCCGCACACTCTCCAGACCAGGGACGGTGGCGACGAGCCACCACCAGCCGACCACGATCACCCGCCGACGCCAGGAGACGACGGCGAGCCGCCCGAGATCCCGGGCGAGACAGCCGCCGCCGTCGCCTACTGGCTCGAGGTCGACCCGCAGATGGGGTACGACGAGATCGCACGGCGGATCGGCCGGACGGAGCGAACCGTCCGCCGTAACCTGCCCCCCGGCTTTCGCCGGCCGAGCGTGCGCGGACGAACATAGGTTCGCGAGCCTCGACCGGACGCGGTCACCGCGACCGCGGAAGCAGCCGGTGCGAACGAAAAAGGGCCACCGTTCTCACTCGGGCGGGCGGGGCACCGCGAAGTGCCCCGCCCGTCATCCGGTGTGCTGTCGGCCGCTAACCGCCGTCGCACGGCGCTGGCCGGAGCGTAATCGCGGACCGGGATGCCTGCTGATCGGGTTGCGGCTTCCAGTCATCCGCATCCTGTTGTGTAGTGAATGGACCGACGGCCACCAGACAACGGTGTGCTCGATCGAACAGGATCAGACAGGTCGCGGCGCTGTCGGCCGGGCCAGCGGCGACCATACAGCGACGTCGAGGTGCTCGGGGGCGATCGCCAGCAGGCGTTGGTACGCGCGGTTGCCGACGTCGAAGGCGTGTTGGGTTGCCGTATCAGATATGGGATGTTCTTGACGTGAGAGTTCGATGCGGAAGCTTCCCGCGCGGCGGCTTCGGTCCGCGACCGGCTCGTGTGGGCGACAAGCCAGTGAGGGCGGGCGGCGGAGATGGTGTGTCGACCGCCGGTGACGCCGTGCTTCGGGCCGCGAGTGCGGATCGGTGGTGTGGCGGGGGTAAGGGGTTGGTGCCGCCGCCGGGGTAGGTGGGGGCGATCAGACGGCGGAGCAGGGTGATGGCTCCGTTGTCGCCGGGGTCGACGACGGTCGCGACAAGGCCTTCGGCGGTTCCCGGCATGCGGGTGAGGACGTAGACGGTGCCGTCGGTGTCGACCGCGTCGATGCATTGGACCTCGGTCGGTCTCGACCTACACACGGCAGCTGACCCCGCGGCATGGCGACGGTCAAAGTTGGTGACGTTGCGTGACGGGTGTTGCTGAGTCGGCCGTTCCCTCGACGTGCTGATCTGCCGATGAGCGCGTGCACGTCGGTCCGCCACGCACTGAGCCCTCCACTCGACGCGGCGCTGACCGGTAGGCACATCCACACATGCCACAAACCAGCGTCGCCCTCGGTGACGGTGGCCGCTGATTGTCAACTTTCCGAGCGCGTTGGAGAGCACCCGTTGACATACCGTTACGCTCGACGCTGAACCGCTTCCAACTCTGCCGGTGGCTTCGGCATGCTGAGTCGATGCGACTCGGGTTCAGTGGCGAGGTCGTCGACTACTACCACAAGTATCGGCGGGGCTACCCATCGCCCGTCATCGACGCATTGGTTGCGGCGCTGCAGCTGCGCGACGACGACATCGTCGTCGACCTCGGATGCGGAACCGGACAACTGACACTGCCGCTCGCCAGGCGCGTACGCGCGGTGGTCGGCATGGATCCGGAACCTGACATGCTCGAACGCGCACGCGATGTCGCAGGGAAGCAGGACACGACGAACGTCACCTGGATTCTCGGTGCCGATTCCGACATTCCCGCCCTTGGCGCGCTGCTGGATTCGCCGACACTCGGCGCGGTCACCATCGGGCAGGCACTGCACTGGATGGACCCCGACACCCTGTTCAACAATCTCGCCCCCCTGGTTCGAAACGGCGGAGGCGTGGCGATATTGACCAACGGATCCCCGGCATGGCTACAGGACACCACCTGGTCGAAGTCGCTGCGCAGCTTTCTCGAAGGGTGGCTAGTAAGACCGCTGACGTTCACCTGCGGCAGTGACGGTGCCAGCCAGCAGCGCTATGCCGCAAGTCTGCGCAGAGCTGGCTTCCACGTTAGCGAAACCACCGTCGAGTACACCGCTGAGATCGACCTCGAACACCTCATCGGCGGGGTCTACTCGGCGTTGTCCACCGACCATCTGCCGGCTCCGGAACAGCGCCCGGAGTTTGCCGAACAGATCCGGCAGGCCCTCCACCCCGTCGATCGATTCTCCGAACACGTCCGCGTCATGATGCTAATCGGCCAGAAAAACTGACTGGCAGACGCAGCAGCTCGTCCCACACCAGCGCAACCATGCCTGGATTACCCCGCATGATCGGGCCGAGAGCAGGCCGAACCGGACCCGGACCGTCCCGTTCGAGCCGCACTCTTCTGCCGCGTAGCGCTCATCACCGACGGCGATGTCGGCGCCGGTTGCCGGCGTCCGGACGTGCCGATGCGAGCGTGCGCCTGATCGAGGGTTCTGGCCTGTCGAACATCAGTGCACTTGATCATGCTGGGGTGGCGCGGGGGGGTTCCTGCCATCTCGCCTGCCGACCACGTTTCGCCGGTCTCCCTGCGGTGGGCCTGGGCGTCGTCTGTCCCTGGCTGACCGGAAGGCGGGAAACGTCGCCGGTGGCGGCGCAGTCGTGTCCGGCCAGCGGGCGGACATCGCCTTGGCGAGCCGGGTGAACCAGTCCGCCATCGTCAGCAGGATCTCGGCCCGTTCGGCGAGCCTGGTGAACACCCCGATCTGTTGCACGAGCTGCGCTCGACGGCGCCAACGTGTGCGCGACGGCTGCCCGGTGGCGGCCAGCAGCGGCAGTCGCTGTACCCGGACGGCGAGGGCCGCCGCGGCACCGACCGCGAGCGCCTGGTCAAGGCGTCCGAGGATCTCACCAGGCATGGCCTGGTCCAGTTCCCTGCGGTAGGCACGATCGGCCTCGGTCACCACGCTGTCGGGCAACGTCGCCCAGTGGGCGCTGTAAGTGGGGAACGGGAAGTGCAGGAACGACGCGTCGAAGCCGAAGTGTCCGAAGATCGCGCCTTCGAAGTCCACGATCCGTACGCCGTGCGGCGTCACCAGCGCGTTGCCAGGATTGAGGTCGGTGTGCGTCAGCGCCGCGAACGGGCCGGGTTCGGCGATCCGATCCCGGACGAACGCGGCGTCACCAGCCGCGATGCGTGCGTCCGGCAGGCCCAGCTCGGCGCAGGCCACCTCGACGTCCTGCCACCTCTCCATACCGGGCCAGGGCAGTCCGGGGCCGGCATCCGCCTGCGGCGCGCCGAGACCAGCCAGTGCCTGCCGGTACCCCGCACCCGCGCCGCGAGTACCGGCGTGCAGCCGCCCGACGGCCACGCCGAACTCCACCACCGCTCGCGTGGCGGCGTCGGCATCTGCGCCGAGGAGGACACTCTCCAACGTCGGCCAGCCTCCCAGATCGGTCGTGACCACGACCCCTGCGGCCTGGTCGGAAGCTATCAGCCGCGCGGTGACCCCGGTGGGTGCGGCCATCCGTAACGCGGCCTCCTCCCGTCGCAGGTGGGCAGGGCCGCCGTGACCGGCCCCGTCCACGCGGCGCGTCTTGACCACCACGGTCCAGCCGACGCCGGGCAGGTCGCGGTCGAACGTCAACCGCGTGACCGGAGCCCAGTCGTGCCCGAGCGGCACCTCCGCCACCAGCGACGCGAACCCACCATGCAGCGGCCGCAATATCGCGAGGACCATGTCCCGCCGGTGCGCCGTCAAGGGGTAATGCACGAATCACTCTCTCCCGGAGACCGATACCGTCCCGATCCGCGTACCCTGCCACGACCGACACGGTCATCCGAATCTGCGGATGGTGTGGGCGCGCGAGGGCACCCTCAGCCGAGCCAGTTGAACAGTAGGTCACCGAGCCGCTCCGGCTGGTGGTAGGCGACGTCGCGGCGTTCCTCGTCGGTGAGCAGGAATAGGCGTCGGTCGTTGAGCGGCTGATCCAGCTCTGCTCCGGTGGCGACCCGCAGCCCCGCGTAGCGGTAGACGTCCGCGGCGGGGACGTCTACGAACACCTCGTCGGTCCTGTCGGGATCATGCCGCCGAGCTCCAGCGGCCAGGTTGGCTGCTGCGTTGAAGAGGATGCTCAGCGACACGCCGTCACGGAGTCGAACACCGACCCGGTAGTAGTTCCGGCCGACCGTCGGCTCCTCGACCGAGGTGATGACCACGCCGCCGAGTTTCCTAGTGGCGTCGTGCACCAGGGCCAGCCAGGCTGCGTTCGCCAATCGGTCCGGGCCCGGTTTGGTCACGCCCGCTTGCAGCACATCAATGGTCGCCACCCCGGGATCATCCGGCATCGCAGTCCTGACAACGAACCCCGGGGGCGGACGACTCCACCTGGCTCCAAGCCGATCCCCGCATCCGGTCCGGTTTCACTCTCATGCCGCGAGGTGAGCGCCGACCTTGTATAGCCGAGCATGTCGTCGATCCGGGTCCACAGCACGCGCGCCAGGTCGTAGGCCTCGATCTCCGTGCTGTCCAACGCCGGGCGGCCTATCTCTCGCCCCCGGGACGCGAAATCAGGTACGGCGGATGTCGCCCCGAGGTTTTTGATCGAGTCGGCTATGACTGCCGGCTGCTACTGTGCGTGGATGATCATGGGGCGGGCGGTCTTGGGCGCCTATTTTCCCGGGGCGGACGAGCACACGTACCCGATTGAGCATCTCCCCGCCGACCTGTTGACCCACCTCTTCTACGCATTCGCCAGGATCGAGGACGGCCATCTGACGCTCCCGTCCGCGGCGCCAGCGCAGCTCGCCGTGATCAAGCGGACGCATCCGCACCTGCGCATTGTGATTTCGATCGGCGGCTGGGGCGCCGGTGGGTTCTCCGACGCCGCGCTGACCCCGCACACGCGCGCCGACCTGGTCGCCGAATGCCTGGAGCTGGTCGCCGGCTTCGACGGCGTGGATTTGGATTGGGAGTTTCCGGTATCGGGCGGCCCTGCCGAGCTCGCCCACCGGCCCGAGGACCGGCGCAACTGCACGCTGCTCGCCCAGGAGCTGCGTGACCGCCTCGGCTCGGACCGCCTGCTGACCGCCGCGCTACCGGCCGGGCGGCTGCAGTCGGCGGGCCCCTACGACCCGGCGGAGAGCTTCGACCTCGCGGCGCTCGCCGACATCCTCGACTTCGTCAACCTCATGACCTACGACTTCGGTACCGGCTTCTCCGGCATCGCCACGTTCAACGCGCCGCTGGCCGAGGTCGCCGACGACCCGATCGATCCCGACCTGCGGCGGTGGAACAACGTCACCGGTGCGGTCGACTACTACGAGCGTCACGGCGTACCACGGGACAAGCTCGTGCTCGGCGTACCGTTCTACGGCCAAGGCTTCCGCGTCGCCTCACCCGGCGAGCAGGCCGGGCTGTTCCAGCCCCAGATCGGTACCGTCGAGGTCGGCGACTGGCGCGACATCAGGCGTGACCTGCTGCCCGACCCGGCATGGCAGCGCCACCGCCATCGGGTCGCCCGCTCACCGTGGCTCTACCATCCCGGTACGCAGACGTTCGTGAGTTACGAGGATGCCGAGTCCATCGAGGAGCGGGCGGCGTTCGCGGCGAGCCACGGGCTGCGGGGCGCGTTCATGTGGCAGCTCGCTGGTGACGACACCGAGCACTCCCTCCTCGCCGCGATGACCCGCCCGTTCCGCGAGTAGCCCGTCCGGCCGCCTGGACATCGACCGGAGAGCCGGCCGTGCGGTGTGGCGTATGTAGGTCGAAAGCGGCTGCCTGGCTGCGGCGGCCGTCGCCCGAGTGCCAGGTGCGCGGATCTGCCGCGATCCGGTGCACCGAACCGACTCTCTTGGTAGCCCAGCGTAATAAGCGGATGGGGGCCACTGCGTCCGCGGCCGCCGACGGAGCCGAAGCGGCAGGTAACCGGGCCTGTGTACGGGTTCCCGTACATGGCTCTGCACGGGAACCCGTACACCAACAGGTGCCGGCCCTGGGCGTCGCCTCAGGTGTCGCGTAGTGCGGTGGCGGCGGCGCGGGCGATGAGCCTGCCGGCGTCGCCGGGGTTGCCGAGGATGGTGGCGTGGGCGTCCTTGAGGGGGCGGGAGTTGGGCGGTCCGAGCCAGAGCAGGCCACAGCCGGCGCGGACGAGACGGTCCAGACGTTTCTGGCCTTCGGTGATCTCGGCGGAGGTGAACTCGCCGTCGCTGACCACGACGAGCAGCCGCGCGCCGCCGCGGGGGTCGGCCAGGCCGAGGGCGGCGTCGAGGGCGTCCACCGCGAGGGGGAAACCCTGCGTGTTGCCCTCCTTGCCGAACAGGCGGACCCTGTCGGGTGGCTGGCCCGGGCGGGTCACGGCGGTGACGTACTGGCCGAAGGTGACGGTGGCGCTCGTGCCGCCGGCCCAGGCGGTGGCCTGGGCGGTGATCCACGCCGCTGAGGCGATCGGCCCGGCGAACGTCTCCACCGACGGGGAGACGTCGGCGACGATCCCGACGTGGATCGGCGGCTGCGGTACCCGGCGACGTTCGGTCCGTCGCCACGGCTGCGAGGTGGGGATCTGCCCGGCGGCGCGTTGCGCGTCGGCGGCGAGCGCGGCGCGGGTGACGAGCCGGCCGGGCGGGGTCACCGAGGTGGTGACCGCGTCGGTCGGTTCCCGGTAGGCGGCCTCCCGCAGTGCGCGGGCGAGCTTCCGCGCGGCGGCACGCTCATCGTCGCCGGGCTCCCGGGTCCGATGCCTCGACGGTTGCGTGCGGACCAGGGGGTTCCCGTTGGTGCTCGCGCCGCCCCCGCCGCCGGTACCTCCGTCTCCGTCGAAGACCGCGCCGGCCGCGTCCTGGGACCGTTTCTGCTGGTCGGCCTCTGCCTTGCGTTGCTGTGCCCGCTGTTGGGCGCGGGCGGCGGCAGCGGCGGCGGCCTGGGCGGCTTCGGCGTCGTGGACGGCCACGGCACCGACGACGGAGGCGGCCGCTTTGCGCAGCACGCCCCCACCCCCGGGGCTGCCTCCGCTGCCCTGCCCGGCGCCGCTGTGCCCGTTGCCTGAGCCCGCCTGCCCCGTTCCGGGCGGGGGCGGTGGGGTGTCGGGGTCGACGCCGAGGGTGTCGCACCAGCGTCGGCCGAGGGCGAGCATGGCGTCGGTGTCGTCGTCGGGCACCTGGTGCGCGTCGCGCCAGATGCTGGTGAGGGTCTTGAGCAGGGTCGGGCGCAGGATCCGGGCGACCGCGCGGCGGAGCTGTTCGGCCTCGTCGGGATCGATGACCCCGGCGTCGACCCTGGCGAGGACGAGCGCGGCGCTGGCGGCGGCGGCCCATGGGTCGTCGGTGGTCGGGATGTCGTCGAGCAGGATCCTGGTGACCGCGGCGCGGAGCCAGCGGCGGTCGCCGGGCCTGCGGCGCAGTTGGGCGGTCTCGATGCGGGACTCCTCCAGCAGTGCGGCGGCCTCGGCCACCCGGGCGGGTCCGGTGCCGAACTCCCAGCGGGTGTGTTGGGAGTGTGCGGCCTCGTGGACCAGCAGCCCCCAGGCGACGGGGTACTTCTCCCGGGCGTCGGGGTCGTGCGGGTCCACCGAGCGGGGGTCGATGCCGAGGTACGTGCCGTCGATCTCGACGGTGGCGCGTTCACGGATGAAGCAGGCCGGTGCGCCGTTACCGGCGCCGGGTTCGATGACCACGAGGAGGTCCTCGCGGCCGGCGATCGGGGGGATGTGCGCGCTGAGCGCGGCCGACATGCGCAGCCAGGCGTGGTCGGCCGGTAGTGGGGTGGACGCGGCGTCCGGGTCCGGGTTGAGGTGTTTCGACAACGACATGGGTGTGCCTCCGTTTGCGGGTTACAGCTGGTTGCCGAGGGCGAGGGGCAGGATCTTGGCCAGGCCGAAGGCTTGGCAGACGGTCTTGTGGACCACTTCGCGGTCCTCGACCGGGGCGAGGCCGATGAGGTTGGCCATGGCGGTGTCGACCCCGAGGACGTCGGTGATCCGTTTGAAGGCGAGCAGTTCGCGCAGCTGCGGGGCCCATCCGATCTCGCCGCTGTCGTACTGGGTGGCGAGGTTTCGGGCGGCGCGGACCATCCGGGAGTCGACGCCGAGCGCGGCGGCCAGGTCGTAGTCGGAGGAGACCTTGACCTGGGTGGAGAACCGGCTGGAGAGGGCTTCGGTCAGCACGGCGCCGTGGACGCCGGGGTTGTGGCCGGCGACGACGTAGAAGCCGGGGGCGGCGGTGACGACCCGGCCGGCGGCGGCCTTGAGGATGATCTGCCGTCGGCCGTCCATGGCCGGGTAGACCACGGCGAGGACCTTCGGCTGGATCAGGGTGGCGTCGTCGATGAACAGCACCCCGCCGGCTTCCATCGCCCGCGGCAGCGGGCCGGGCACGAACTCGTAGCCGCCGCTGTCGGTGGGCACGTAGTCCCCGACGATGTCGCCGACCGTGGTGTCGCCGTCGCCGGGCACCGTGTACAGGTCGGTGCCGAACGCGGCCTCGATCAGCGAGGTCTTGCCGGTGCCGGGCGGCCCGTAGAGCAGCACGGGGACGTCGGCGTCGCGGAGGTCTCGCAGCACGTCGACGTCGGGGCGCTTGGCCAGCAGCCGTGGGTAGTACAGCTGCCCGTTCGGGCGCCGCACCGGCCCCGTGGTCGGCTTCTTCGGCGCGGGCGCCGCCGGTGTCGCGGGTCGCGGGGTCGCAGCCGCCGGCTGTGTGGGGTGGGTGGATGCCGCCGGGCGTGGGGCTGGGGCGGCGGGCAGGGCCGGGGACGCGGGTCGAGCGGTGGTGCTTTGTGGTCCGGGCGGTATCGGCGTCGGGTTCGCCCGGTGCTCCGTCAGCCCGGCCGAGGTGATGCGGTACTGCTTGGGCGAGCTTGGCAGGAGTTCGGCGTGGCCGCGCGCGACGAGCCGGTCGCACGCCTGACCGATCGCGCCAGAGGACCGTCCGGCGAGGACCCCGGCGATGTCGCCGACGTCCAGGGCGACGCCGGCGCTGGCCAGGACCGCGAGGACCTGGTTCTGCAGCTCGCCGGCGCGTAGCCTCGGCAGTCCGCTGACCGCGTTGATCCCGGCCGCGCCGGCAGGTGTGGCGGGCGTACCCGCTGTCGGTGTGGTCATCGCAGGTCCCCTGACGCCGTCGATCGGTGCGGCGCAGACACGACTACCGTTGCCGCTCTCGCTGATCAAGTCGCGGTCGGGGCTGTGGTGCGCTGGTGTGGGTGGAGAGTCCATCCGTTGTTCCTCCTGAGTAAAGGGACAGGAGGTGGCCACGCCTCCGGCGTGGCCACCTCCCGGTCGGGAATTGGGGTTGGTGCCGCGCCGAACCGCCGTCAAGAGGCGGGGCGGACAACCGGTGGCGGTGCCGAAAGCGGGCGTCGGTCAGCTACGGATGACGCCGCGGGAACGGGTGGAGCTGGTGCCGCTCGCCGGAGTGTCCGGACGTCGAGCGGAGTCGGGGTCGGGTGGCGTGGGTGCGCCGGTCACGGCTTCACGTGGTCTGCCACACCCAGCGGTTGCCGGTGCCGTTGAGGCCGTCACGCGTGCCGCGCGATACGATCTGACCACGCTCGTCGATGATCTCGACGCGCCAGAACACCGACAGGGTGCGGTACTCGCGCTGCACGTGGTGTTGCGCCGCGGTGAGGCTAGGGAACAGGGTCCCTGTACCGGCGGATACTTCAGTGATGGGGTGAACGCTCGGGTTTCCCTCCAGATACCGATGCCCTCGGACGGATACAGCGAGGATTCTGAGCATCTCGCCTCCTTTCTGGGGTAGAGGAATTGCTTTCAGGGCTCGGCTCGCGCCGTGGCCGTGCCGGCCCGCGGTACCGGGCCGCGCCCAGGCGGGCCAGTACGGCCCGGGGCGCGCCGGGTCGGGTGGCGGGCCGGGTTCTACTCCGGCCATTCCTCCCACGTCCACGTACCGGCGCCAACGGCGAACATGTCGTCGTCGTCCGGGTGGATGACCTCCTGGACGCCCTCGTCGTGGAACAGGAGCACGTTGCCGTCCTCGAGCAGCTGTCCGGCGAGGGAGTCGGGGTGCTGCCCGCTGCGGCGCCGGTCCTCGTCCAGGTCGGCCATCAGCCGGGCGACGATGTCACGGGTGAAGCGGGGTCGGGCCCAGCCGTTCCAGCCCGCCGGCCAGATCTGGCAGGGGTAGGGCCCGCCGTGGGCGCCGGCGATTCGGACCACGCCGGGACGCCAGGGCGACGCGACCGCGGCGCGACTGCCGCCTGGGGTGAGCAGCTGCGCGGCACCGGTGCTGACCGCGGTGGACAGGAGCACGGCGATGGCCCGGTAGGCGCGCTCGATCGCGGTAGCAGCGTCCGCCACGATGCCGTGCACGTAGTCCGGGTCCTGGCTGATGGTGTAACGCAGGCCGGGGTCGTTGATGTAGCTGGCATGTTCGATGAGGACCGCGCACAGCCGGGCGGCCTGTGTGTCGGTCGCGGGGACGCCCGGGTCGGTGAGGAGCGAGGTTTCGTCGAGGTCGTAGCCGAACTGAGCGGCCACCCGGACGAGAGGGCTTTTCGACGGAGGCATGGATTTCTCCCAGCGAAGAGGCAGCGGCGCCCACGAAGGCGAGCCCGCCCAGTGGTGGGTGGGCCAGCCTTCGGGGCGCCGCATGCGAATGATTGGAGCTGGATTGACCTGAAAACCTCGGCGGCGGGCTGCCGGAGTGCGCTGTCGCCTACCGGCGGGCTGGCGGCAGACCGGCGGGCCGGCGGCGCGGATTAGCCACCGAGGTTGACGCGTCGGCGCCCGGCTACTGAGTCGCCGGGGACATGGTGATGAGGCTCGGGTCGACGAGGGCGCAGAAGCTGCGGTGGACACCACGCCAGTAGCGGCCGTTGTCGCCGCCGAGCTTGGCCAGGGAGACCTTGTCGCCGCTCGTCCGCAGGACGACGTAGAGCTGGCCAGCCTGCCCTGGCCACCGTGGCCCGGCGACCGTGACGACACTGCCGGCCCACAGGGTGACCGGGTTGGCTGGGGCCGGATGCGTGCCGTCCGGCTGTTCGGCAGCGGCGGTGGTCTCCGGCGTGGGCTCAAACATGTCCTTGGGTGCCCGGATGGGACGCCCGCCGCTGACGGGAGCGGCGTCGAGGTTCACTCGGTGAACCTCGACCACGCGATACACGACGTTCTCCTCGCCAGGGCGAGCGAAAACCGGGCTGATGACGACAAGGTCCTCCTTGGCGAAGGTGTGACCGGACATGGAAAGTAACGCTCCTGTGTCGATTCATGGACAGAACAAAGCCCCACGCGCGGGGCGTGGGGCCAGGTGAATCGCGTCGCTGTCTCCCACAGCGACATCCGGGTTCGTAGTGAACGGGGAGGACGGCGACGGCGTCGCCGTTAGACAGCGGGGCCGTTTCAGGCCCCGCCTGTCACACGGGCATTTCCAGCACTCCGAGTTCGGCGAGCGGAATGACGAGCGTCCGTACTCGATCGACGGCTGCTTGTCGCTCGTCGAGGAGGGTCAGGGACATGTCCGCCAGTGCGCCGGCGACGAGCAGTAGGTCCTCGGGAAGGCCGCCTTCGACTTTCGCCGCGTCAAGCATGTGATTGAGCTCTTGCTGATGCTTCTCTACCAGGCCGGTGTTGAACTCGACGGTCGCGGCGGCGCTGATGAGCGCGGTCACGGCCGGGGATAGCAGATTGTTGTGCAACGCGGTCCAGTTGACGGTCGCGCCAACTTCCAACGCCAGGCCGTTGACGGCTCCCGTGATGCCGCTCATCGGGTTACGGGCGTCCCAGCAGCGGTTGCACGTGAGCGGGGTATTCGTAGCCGTCGTCCCACGGGAACCGGGAGCGCGGGTCCGGCCACACGATCTGCTGCAGGCGCACGCGATCCTTGCCGTACCGGGCGTGGGCCGCACCGGGAAGCAGCGCGTCGGTGGCGGGTCCCTCGACGATGATCGCGTCGTAGCCGACGAGCAGGTCGGCGACGCGTTGGCCGTGGGTGAACCGCTCGGCCCGGGAGTAGACGCGTCCGGCCATGTCGTTCAGCAATGCCTGGGCGATGAGCGGGTCGAGGCCGGCGATGACCAACTCAGGGAAATCATGCTCGGTCAGGCCGACGGTGTAGGCGAACGTGGAGCCGCTCTCCCCGAGATCGGGTAGTACGGCGGTCACTGCCCAGCCGAATTCGTTGATGAGACGTTGTTGGTTTTGGAGGAACTCCTCGAGCGGTGGCATCTTGTTTCCTTTCTTGTTTAGCGGGCGAGGATGGAGACGGCGTCACCAAGAAGCAGCGGGGCGCCGTCCGGCCCCTTGATGTGTTTGTGGACCCAGATGCGATACCGCCGGCCTTCAGCGTCGGAGAGGTGACGCCAGTGGCCTTTGACAAAGAACCGGACCCGGTAGTGCCATTTCGCTTCACCGGTGTTGCGGTCGGTGACGGGTTTGCGTCGGCGCAGCATGACGACGCGGGTCAGGTGGACGACCTTGTCTCGTTGGGCGCGGCGGCGGGCGGCGCGGTCGAGGGGCGGGGCGGATACGGTGGCGAGGGGTTGGGCCTGGATGGCCCAGAACGCGTAGGCGATGGCGGCACCGCGTTGACCCGGACGGTCGATTCGTCGATGCAGAACCGCCCGTCGGGGGCTGGTTCCCACTCGATGTCGTCATCGTCGTACGCGGTGAGGTCGCAACGGGCTTCGACCGACCTGCCCACGGGAATCCGGGCCGATGAGGCCAGCACGTACGGGCCGAAGTCCGCCGCGAGTTGGGCGTCCTGTGTGTACTGGGCTCGGAGGCGGGCGGCGCTGGGGTCGAGCGGGTCGTTACGGTCGGCCCAGCCGGTGATCCACCAGTCGGTGCTTCCGGTGCCGATGTTGTGCATCTTTGCCCAGGTGACCGCGCCTATCGATGCGACCTGGCCGTGTGTTCCACGGTGGTAGATCGGTTCGGGCAGGAAAAGGACGCCGCTGTCGCTGGGGGCGATGTCGTCGGGGATGAGGTCGCCGGTCAGGTCGAGTGCCTCGGCTGCGGCGGCCACGATCGCGGTCATCTCGGGGGCCAGCACGTAGGGATCGCCGAGTTGCCACGGCTGGTGGGCGAGCTTGTCGACGGCTGCGAGCACCTTCGGCGTTGTCGTCGCGACGGTCTCCTCGAACGCGGGCGTCGAGGTAGGCCTTCAGGTACTGCTGCGCGAAGCGGGTACGGCTGTAGTCGACCATCCGTGACTTGAGGTGGACGGCGGCCCGGGCGTAGCCGGCCAGGGTTGTCTCTTGGTAGAAGCTCAAGGTGCCTCCAAAGGGGGTTGTCGAACCGGCGGCCGGGATCGGCCGGTCGCTGGTCTGTTCGGGACGTCAGGCGGCGAGGCCGAGGGTGGCCATGGGCTGCCGGCGGGGCAGCGGTACGGGGGCCGGCGGAACGGGGCGCGCGGGCCGGAACCAGCCGACGAACCTCTGCGCGGCGGCAGCGACGCGGGCGCGTCCCGGCGTGAACCGGTGCGGGCGGGTCGCGGCCTGCTGCGCCCGCTGCGCGTCGCGCAGCGGCGGGCAGGGGTAGGCCTCGTGTACGCAGCGCAGGTTGGCGCAGCGGCCGGGATGGCGCGGGTGGGGTTGGTGATCGGCGGTGACCCGGACGGCCATGCGCCAGAGCATCGGGTCGGTCACAGTCTCGGGCTCGGGAGCGGGGGTGGTGGGCGGCATGAGGGCGGGTCCTTTCGGCGACCGGGATCGGGCGGGTGGTCACCACCCCCCCGGCCGTCTCGGCTCGTGGCCTGGGAGCCGTCCTCCTCGCCGTTCGGGTCGGGCGATGGTGACCGCGCCGATCGACGCTCGACTCTGCGGAAAGATCAAGTCGTCCAGGGGGCGTCGGCGGGCTTCGCGTTTCCGCACGCGGCTTGCGGACCGGCCGAGGTCTCGGTGTGCCCGTGGGTGTCTCTGCGGATGAGGAAGCAGTCGGGCGCGGCGGGGTCGTCGTGCCGGTAGTCGCGCAGGCGGGTGTCGTAGTGCGCGGGGTGGCCGCAGTGGGCGCAGCACAGTGGGACCTCGCGGTCCAGGTGCTGCCCGTCGGGACCCGCGCTGGTGGTGTGGTCGTGAGCGCTGAAGGTGCAGCGGCCGTAGGTGCAGAACGGGCGGCCGGGCGTTCGTAGCCGCCGGCTGACCTCGTCCGTGACGGCGTTGGCGAGGTCGAGGTCCGCCTGGCTGCTGTAGTGGGGCAGGCCGGCGGCGTCGAGGTAGTCGTTCGCGTCGAGGTAGCAGTGCAGGTCGACGAAGCTGCCGATACCGGGTGGCACCGCTCCCTCGGTGATGTCGCCGTCGATCTCGGTCATGATGTGGTCGGCGTAGCGGGCCACACGTGGGTCCCCGGTGTGCATCGGATGCCGCTCCTTACTGGTCGATCGAATGCTTCGGCGGGGCGCCGAAGCCGGTCAGCCGGTGGTATTCGTGGGCGGATGTTTCACGGCGGTGCGGGCGGCGGCGCTGAGCTGGGCGCGGGGTGCGGGGCCCGCCCACCCAATGCCTGGGTGAGCGGGCCGTTCATCACCGGTGGTGGGCGCACTGCGTGGCGGGCGCGCTAGACGCGTTTGGCCAGCTCGGTAAGGGCGCGCAGCCCGACGACGACGCCGCGCCGCTGGCTCCACCGCGGCAGTTCGGGCCAGCTCTGCGCGGCCGACGGTTGGCCATGGCGTACCCGCGCGACGCGGTGCAGCCCCAGGTCGGTGTCGACGGCGGCGGCGATGCGGACCTCGCGGCGCACCGCCGCGGGGGCCTTGGCGAGATCACCGCGCCGGTAGCCGGGGGTCACCGGTCCAGCCCAGCCCTCGAACAGCAGGCCGAAACCGACGAGTGCGCGGCGGTCGCGGGCCAGCCAGTCCCGCTGCCAAACCCGGGCGTGCGGTGTGGCGAGCTGCCGGGCGAAGCGCCGGAGTACGACCGGTACGGGCAGCGACTCGCCGGGCCGGGCCGAGTCGGACGCGGTCCACAGGTCCGGGGCGGCCAGGCTCGGATCGACCTCAAGCGCCCCAAAGCCGGAGCCGGCAGGTGGCGAGGTCGGCGCGGTCGAACAGGCCGAACACGACCGGGGGCTGGTCCCAGCCGTACTGGTCGGCGGCTGACTCGACGCCGGTCAACACCGCGGGTGTCGCGGCGCGGGTGGCAGGGTGCGGCACAGTTGTCCTCCTTGCGGGTAGGTGCGGCTCGAACGCAATGGCGATCCGAGCCATGGACGGGATGGCGCAGGTGGCCCTGGCTCGGACCGGCGGGACGAACCACACGCGAGCGACCGGTGTCGATCAAATCGCTTGGGTCGTCCGGCGTGAGGCCGCTCAGCTCCGGCGGCCGCGACGAGGAGGCGCTGTGGTCGCCGCCTCGTCGGCCGTCCACGTGAAGCCGGGCAGCGGAAAGGCAGCGCCGGGCAGGTCCACCAGGTGTGGGCGCAGCCGGCCGTACTCGGCGCGGCTGATCTTGCCGATGAGCAGCGAGTCGCCGACCGCGATCCGTGGGGTGACCCAGGCGGGAACGGCGGCCAGGCGCAGCGGACGCGGGAGCAGCCCAGCGTCGGCGAGCAGATGTCCGAGGTAGACGGTCATCCGAAGCCGGGCGACCGCCACGGTCAGCGGGTCGATGTCGACGCCGTCGACTCCGGCGAGGATCCGCCGGATCGCCTCGCCGGGCGGGAGAGTGTGCCCGCCGGTGATCGGCGGTTGCTCAACCGATCGGGCGTCCATTCGGCCGGCGGTGTACCACTGCCAGAGATAGTCGACCGCCCGGACCAGGTAGTGGCCGGTGCCGACGGTCGGGTCGATCAGCCGCAGCACGGGCTCTTCGCGGAAGGTGTCGGCGGCTGGGTGGAGGGTGCGGTCGAGGATGAAGTCGGCGACGTAGTGCGGTGTCTGCACCAGGGCGTGACGCGCCCGCCGCTGCGGGGACAGGATCTGCAGCAGGTCGCCGATGACCCAGCCACTGATCGACGGCGGATAGCCGTCCTGGTCGGGCCAGGCCAGCGACGGCGCCTGGGTGGCCCACCACCTGATCAGGTCGTCGCAGGCGGCGGCGCTGGGAGCGCCGGCCCACAGCATCGGGTTGTACTCCGGGTGCAGCAGCCACTGGGTGGAAGGGTGCCGGGTGAGGGCTTCGAAAGCGCGGCCGAGCCACAACGGTGCGCTCGCGGCGTTGCGCGCGATCCCGGGCGGTGCGCTGCGCAGCAGCGGCTCGACGAGCTGGTGGTCCTCGGCCCAGACGGCGACGCAGGACAGGTAGAGCCAGGCGGCGGCCACCTGTTCCCGCCACTCACGCTCGGCCGTGACGCTGAGGCCGTCGGGAGGGTCTTTGAGCGTGACCGTGGCAGCCAAGGCGTCGACCTGCCGTTGCAACGCACGGTGGAACGCCCTGTCGTCGGCGGGGTTGGGAGTGCCTGGCCGTCGCTGGCTACGGCGGGCGGTCACGGCTGCTCCTCGACCATGTTCGCGGACGTCCAGCGCCACTGGTAGGCGCCGACGGCGTAGTGGTCGTCGGCGTCGGCCGGTACCCGGTCCTCCTCGATCCACCGGCTGCTGTCCTCGCCGGTGTCCGCTTCCCACTGCACGCTGACGAAGCCGGCACCGAGACGCAGGACGGGGTGTTCACCGGGCATGTCGCCGATCGACAGCCCGTGCAGGTGGTCGGCCATGCGTTCGACCTCGTCGCGCGGGAACCGGCACAGCAGGCCGCCGTTCACGGCGCTGTATCCGTCGGCGACCAGCGCCGTGTAGTGGTCGCCGCCGACGGTGTCGGAGGTGACGGTCGCCGGTACCCAGCTCGCGTCGGGGGGCAGGATGTCCTCGCGGCTGTGCGACAGCAGGTATCTGTCGTTGCTGTCCTCGCTGGTGCGGTCGGCGTTGACGCCGAGCCACGGCACGTTGTGCTGGCGGGCGAAGCGGAGCAGGTCGAGCAGCGTGCGGCGCCCGTCGAGGTGTTCGGCGTGCAGGGGCAGGAATCCGTCACCGTCGTTCGGGTGGGGGTTTCCGGTGGCGCCGGTGGCGGTGTGGGTCCAGGTCTCGGCCCGTACCCGGTACTCGGTGCCGTCGACGTCGTACCAGATGGGGACGCCGTTGGATGCCAGCCAGTCGCCGTCAGGCTTGCGGGACCAGATCAGTGCGGGTACGTCCGGCCAGCCGGCACGGTACTGCTGGCGGGTCTTGCGCTGCCGGGGGGTGGCGGCGGCGTGTTCGGCCAGCGGGAGGATCTCCTCCACCCGCCACCAGAGTCGACGCGTCATCGTCGTTTGGCTCCTTACATGCGAAAGGCCACCCGGGCGTCGCGCGGGACGCGGGCCGGGTGCCGTTGGTGAGACAGGGGTGCGCCGTCGGTCGGCGCCGTGGTGCGTTACCGCCGTGAGCGGCGGGGCCGGCGGCGGCCCGGCGGCAACGGGCTGCCGCCGGTGACGTGCTGCGCCCGAGCCGCCGGTTCGTCACCACCGACGGCTTCCTGCCGTCCGGCCAGCGCGGCGGGTAGTGCGGTGGCCGCCGGGTCGTCGATCAGCGGCGGCCGGCCGAGGTGCGCAAAATCGAGGGCGTGCCGGCCGAGGTCACGTAGGGCCTCGTCGATGTCGGCGAGCAGGTCGCACACGGCGGCGAGCGCTCCGGCGTCGGCGCGGAACCGCGTAGGCGGCCGGCCGGTAAGCCGGTCGCGTAGCTGCTGTGCTGCGTCGGTCAGCAGGCGCTGAATCCTGCCTGTGGCGGTGTAGCGGGCGGCGGCGGCGATCCAGTTCGCGGCATGCTCGGGCTGCTCGATCGCGGCCTCGGTCAGCCGGTCGTTCGCCAGGCGGTAGCCGGCGGCGCCTGCGGCGCGCCGCAGGAACGTGTCGTCCATGAGGCAGTCACCGCCCCGTGCGCCGTACGGCAGGTGCGGTGGATTCTGGGTTCGGGATCATGTCGGGTCCTTCTGCGCGCCGGTGGCGCGCGGTTCGGACGCGAAAGCCCCGGCCGGGGCGGCTCCTGCTGACACGGACCGGCACACGGCCGGCGGCAGCAGGTGCCCGGGCCGGGGCGATCGTGTCAGGTGGAACGAGCCGGTTGAGGCCGTCGGGACTACGACGGCAGGTGGTGCAAGGCGGAGGGCCGCGGCGGCGACCTCGAGCGGGGACAGCACGGCGGCGTGCGGGTCCGCCGCCCAGGTACCCGGCCAGCGGGCGGGGCAGGGTGACGCCACCATGGCCGGGCCGGCCGTCGCCGAAGGTGTGCCCAGGCGTTGGGGAGCTGCGGTGAGGGCCGGCGTGCGGTGCGGGGTACGGATGGCGGGGTCAGGATGGGCGAGAGGCGTGTCTGCTTCTACTGGGGGGTCGTGTCGGGGTGCTCGGCTGCCCAAAGCCGGGTGAGGGAGCGCAGGTGGTCGATCTGCGCGGCGCGGCGGGCGAGCAGCGCGTCGAGGCGGGGTCCTCGTGCGTGGAGGACGCCGGTGTTCTCGATGAGGGGGATCTGGTCGTGGCGTCCGGCGGCGAGGACCTGCTCGACGTCGCGCAGGCTGCGGTCCAGCGGTGTGATGAGTCCGGCGATGAAGCCTTCGGTCATCTCCAGGGCGGTGAGCGCGGTACGCAGTTCCGTGGCGAGCGTCGGCGTGCCGGGGTCGGCGTGTAGTGCCTCGGCCAAGTGCTGGGGGTTGATCCGTTCGCGGCAGTACTTGGCGGCGAGTCGGGTGTCGATCACGGGGGTGCCCTTTCTGCTGTTCGGGTCGGGGAAAGGCCCGGCCGGGCGGGGTGCCGGCCGGGCACGGGTGGTGGTGTGGTCAGCGGAGGTTGTTCGGGTGAGCGGGGTCCGCCGGCGGCCGGTCCCGGCCACCGGGGCGGTCGTGCGGCTGATGCTGTGCGGTGGTGATGAGCGCGCGCGTGGCGGGCGATGGCGACGCTGGGTAGGTGTGGCGGGCGGCGTCAACGCGTGTCGGGTCCGGCCGTCTCAGTTGGGTCGGGCACCCGGTGCCAGGCGCCGTCCAGCCACACCTGCCAGTGGGTGCTGAAGGTGGCCTCGACAGTGGCCAGGTAGGTAGCCAGGCTGGTCCACGCGGCGGGCTGCCGGGGCCGGTCGAGGCCGGTGAAGACGACGAAGTCGCCGCAGGAGTCGCCGTCGTCGTCGACCGACCTGGCCAGGAACGCGCCGGCCGGCAGGGCGGAGATCCGGCGGGTGAGGTCGTACTCGGTGACCAGACGGTCGAGGACGGTCTCCTCGTCGGTGGGCTGGCGCCGGTAGCGGCATCCACGCACGTACTCATCCAGGTCACGCCGGCTGAACCGGGCGGGATCGTGGTAGCTGAGCCAGGTCCCGCCGCCGCGGCCCTCGTTGTGGATGACGCCGATCCGGGTGCCGTCGAGACGGAGTGCGGCGGTGAACGCGACCCCACGGTCGGTGGGGAGTTCGTCGAGGCTGGTGACGGTGAGCCGGTCGTGGGGCACGTGCAGCGGGCTGTGCCGCAGCGGGATACGGGCGGGCTGCTGGGCCGGGGTGGGTGGTGTGCCGGCGATGCGGGCGCAGTCGGCGGGGTCGACGGCGCGCCAATCCCACACCCAGCCGCAGATCGTGTACCGGCCGTCGGCGTCGGGGCAGATCCGGGAGATCCCGTCGGCATCGCCGTGGACGCGCCGTTCGTCCAGGATGATCTCGTCGCCGTCGAAGTACAGCGGCGCGCACACAAGGTCGAGTTCGGCGTCGAGAGCCGGCCCGCGCAGACCGTCGCCGTGCAGCCGCCGGCGGGTCTCATCGCGCAGGCGTTCCTGGTCGGCGACGATCGCTTCGGCGACGTCGCGTTCGCAGGAGAACACGGCGTACTGGCCGTCGTATCCACGTTGGGCGTCGAGGCGTCCGACGAAGCCGACCGGGTGGCGGGTCCGGCCGTGGTGGTCGTAGGCGGTCCAGTCCCCGGCGAAGACGCCGATGTCGCCGATCATGATGTGGGTGGCGGCGAGATGGCCGCCGACCGTGGGATCGGCGGGGTGCTGGCCGCGGGTCGGTGGGGTGGTGTGGTCAGGCACTGACTCTCTCCCTTTGTCGAGGCTGGCGCTCATGGGTGGGTTGATTGCGGTGTGGATTCCGCCACCGCCGCTGGGGTGGGTGACGGATTTCAGGTGGGCGGCACGCCGAGCGGGGCACCTTGCGCGGCCATGAACGGCACGGGGTCGATGGCCCCGTTCGCGCTCGCGTCGCCGTTGTGGTGTACCTCGTAGTGCAGGTGCGGGCCGGAGCTGTTGCCGGTGGAGCCGACGACGCCGATGGGTTGGCCGACGGCGACCTGCTGCCCGACGCTGACGGTCGGCGGCCGGTCCATGTGGCAGTAGCGGGTGAGCAGGCCCTCGGCGTGGTCGATGTCGACGTACCAGCCGCAGCCGCGGGTCAGCGTGGGGTGGCCGTCGCGGTGACAGCCCCACTCGGCGCCTGTGCTGGCGTGGACCGCGTTGCAGCGCACGGTGCGCACGGTGCCGGCCGACGCGGCGCGGATGACCGTGCCACGGGGGGCGCTGAGGTCGACGCCGTCGTGGCCCGGCCGGTCCGAGCTGCGGAAGGCGGATCCGACCGGGGCGAGCACCGGCTGGGTCCACGGGCCGACGGCACCGCAGCCGGCCAGCCCGTCGGCGGGGAGGCCTGCGGTGGCGGCGATCGCGGCGACCAGATCGGCGGCTGGCCCCTCCCACTTCGCGTACGCGTCGGGGTAGGCGGAGATCTGCACCGCCTGCGCCGCCTCGGCCAGCGGCATCGTCTGCCAGCCGTCGATCGTGACCAACGTGCCGAAGAACTTCTCCGACGCGTAGACGGGGTCGCGGAGCTGGGCGGGGGTGCCCCAGCCTTGGCTGGGACGCTGCTGGAACAGGCCGACGGAGTCGCGGTCGCCACCCGGCAGGTTCCTCAGGGCGCTTTCCTGCATGGCGGTGGCGACCGCGATCACCCACCCGCGTCCGGGTACCCCTAGACGGGCGCCGGTGGTGACGATCGCGGCGGCGTTGCCGACCTGGCCGCTGTCCCAGTCACCCTTGGCTGGCCACAGGGTCGGTCCGGCGATCGGCGCCACGGTGGCAGGTGACGAGGGACCGGGCGAGGTGGCCACGGTGACACAGCCGGCGGCGGCGGTGCCGCCACCGACGATGCCGCCGAGACCACCGGCGCAGAGGATGAACACGGCGATGAGCGCCACGGCGAGTGATACCAGGGATCGGAGCGTCATCCCGGCCCCCTGCCGTCGGGACCGGGGTGACGGGTTCGGTGGGGCGGCGCGGCGAAGCCGGGCATGGCGGGTTCCTTCCTGGTTCGCGGTCAGCCGAGGTGGTGGACGCCGACCGGCTCGCCGTCGCCGCTGTGCACGGTGACCGTGTCGTCGACGGGGTTGATCACGTAGATCCACGTCGCGACGAGGTCGACGGCGCGGCTGAGCGGGAAGACGGTGAGCGGCTCCGGATCGGTGTCGTCGAGCGTCATGCCGACCCCCGCGACGTGGTGCTGGCCGGTAACCGGCCGCGGGTCCGGGGCGAGGTCGGGTCCGAGGTAGTCCCAGTCGTGGGCGAGGACGGCATCGATGAGGGCGCGGGTGTCGCGTCGTGTGGTGGTGGCCCAGATGCCGCGCAGCTGCGGGATGACCGATGAGGGGTTGCCGTCGAAGTGGACGTAGCGGGCGCGGACGATGGTCGGCCGGGCGGGGTCGGCGGCGCCGACGTAACAGGGGGTTCCCACGGGCGGTGTCTCCTCGTGAATCGCTGGATGGGCGCGGGGTATGGCGACGACCGCGGGGCGTGGCCGGCCGCGCGGACATCGGCGTCAGGTCATCGCAGGCCGCGCGGATCGTCGGTGGTGGGATCGAGGTCGCCGGGGGTTGCGTCGTCGCGGCCGGAGGCGGTCCAGTCGATGTGGCTGTCGTGGCCGCTGGCGTCGAGGGCGTCGTCGATGACGGACTCGGCGGTGCCGAACGCGTCGTCGGGGTCGGTGGCGGTGACGGTGATCGTCAACGGGATGGTGAGTCGGACCTGCCAGTGGCGTGGCAGGCCGGGCAGGTCCAGGAGGTTCAGGAGCCTGTTGGCGGCATCGGGGTCGATGTCGTCATCGCCGACGGCGTCGCGAACGGCGCGCCACACCTGTCGGCGCAGCCGTGCCACCTGTTCGTTGACGGTGGGAGGCGGGGCGGCGGGCGGAGTTGGTGCGGGTTGGTGGGTGCCGAGGTAGTCGTGGACGCGGGTGGCGGTGTGGGTGAGCCAGCCCAGCGGGGCGGGCTGGCCGGGGTGGAAGGCGTCCCAGGCGTCACGCAGGACCGATTCCAGAGCCGCTGGTTGCGGATCGCTGTCGAAGGTGGGCATGTCGATCTCCCGAGGAAGACAGGCGCCAGCCCCGCTCCCGAGCAGGAAGGGCGCGGACGGCGGTGACGGGTGGGTCAGTGGTTGGTGGCGGGCATGGGCGACGCGCACGGTCGGTGGTGGCGGCCAGGCGTGGCCAGCGGTAGCCGATGGCGGAGGCGTCGGAGAGCAGGCCGATGAGTGAGTCCGGCTGCGGATCAGTGGTGGGCGTCCACGACGGCGACGAGCCATTCGGCCGGGTCGACGGAGATGCGTCGGCCCGAACCGTCCACGTCGCGGCGTCCGGCGCGCAGGCTGGCGAAGACCCGGCGGAGCCGAGGCGGGATGTCGGTGTCGGTGTGGTAGGGGTATCGGTGCCGAGCCAGCGCACGCCGGCTGGGTTCGCCCACGCGTGCGGGGTGCGGTGCGGCGGGAACCGCCAGCCGGGATCCGGAAGCCGGGCTGGCGGGACCAGATCGCCGGTGTGCCGGGCACAGACGTACGTCAGCTTAAGGATCGTCCCGGTGCTGCGGGCCTTGGCTGACCGCGTCCGTGCAGCCGTGACAGGTGTTGCCGTCCGGGTCGCGCAGCGTGCCGTGGCACCGCGGGCAAGGGTTCATGGTTGGCCGGGTCGCGGGCGCCGGTGAAGCCGCCGCCGAGGCGGTAGTCATCGATGCCGAGTGTCTCCAGTTGTGGCTCGATGATCCGGTCCAGGTCAGCGTCGACGGTGTCGACGGTCGCGGTTGCCGGCACGAGGACGGCGAGCAGCATGTGTCCCATCAGCGGAGACCGCCCTGCGGGGTTGCCGGCTTCGAAACCGGTTCGATGAGCGCGCCGTTGTGCCGGAGGACGGCGCACGCCTCGTGGAACCGCACGAGTGCCTTTTCTCGTTCCTCCCGCACCCGGGTGAGCGCGAGCCCGACAGCCCGCACACGCTCACCGGCGGTGACGAGTTCGGGGCCGTTTGCCCCGTCGTAGACGT
The DNA here is from genome assembly GCF_003751085.1 of Micromonospora sp. Llam0. Taxonomy (NCBI): domain Bacteria; kingdom Bacillati; phylum Actinomycetota; class Actinomycetes; order Micromonosporales; family Micromonosporaceae; genus Micromonospora; species Micromonospora sp. Llam0. The sequence goes on from NZ_RJJY01000002.1 coordinate 2,393,181, forward strand.
TCCAGAGCACCTGCGCGGCCTCGACGAGCAGTTCCTCCTGAACGTTGGCGGCGACGAGAGCGCAACCCGCGGTGACGAAGTCACAGACGTCGGTCGTGTTCTGCGCGGTGGTGACGCCGATTTGCTCCATGTCGAGTGCGGCACTGTCGAGGCGGGCGAGATGCCGCAGGACGACGATGATGTCTGTCACGGATTTCTCCAAAATGGGGTGTGGGATGGTGGAATCCGCCTACGCCGGCGCGCAAGGGGAGTTGACGCGGCGGCCGAGCGCGCGGTGGGCGCGTGGGCCGGGGAAGGTCGGGCCCGGTGCAGGTGGCTGTTGCCTTGCGAGCCGGGCCCGGCCATGGCGGTGTCAGCCCTCGTAGGGCGGCGGCCAGTCGCGGGGGCGACCGTCGCTGGGGACGTCGCCCATGTGCTCGGCGTAGCCGTGCACGACGCCGCCGTTGGCCTTGGCCCAGTACATGGCGATGTCGGCCAGGTGCAGTAGGGATTCGGGATCGTGACCGGTTTGGTCGGTGGTCGTGTAGCCGACGCTGGCGACGATGTCGATCTGCCTGCCGTCGAGGGCGAACGGAAGCTGGCTGATGTGCCGCCATGCGCGGTGCGCCACCGAGATCGTTTTGTCGAGATCGCCCTGCACGATGAGGGTGAACTCGTCGCCGGAGAGTCGGGCCGCGACGATGTCGGACTGCCCCAGGCGGCGGAGACGTTCGGCGACCTGGGACAGCAGGATGTTGCCGGCTCGGTGCCCGAGTCGGTCGTTGATCAGCTTGAACCCGACGAGGTCGAGGACGATGACGCCGACCTCGCTGTGGGTCTTGAGTGCGTGCGTCAGCCGCTCGATCGCGGCGCGGCGGTTGGGCAGGCGGGTGGTGTCGTCCTCGGTCGCCTGTCGGTGGTACCTGTCGCGTTCGGCTCGCAGGGTCTCGACCAGTTCGTGCGCGTTCAGGACGACGCGGTCCAGCTTTCGCAGCCGGAGCCGGGCGCGGGTCAGCAGGGTCCACAGGCGCAGTGCCCACAGGCCGGCGATGGTCAGCCCGGCGAGGAGCCCGCCAGCGGCGGTGAGGAGGGAGTTCGCTGTCTGAGACACTGGTTGTCGCTCCTGTGCGATTCGCGGTCGCACGATTCCAAGTGGACGCACCAGGGAGGATCAGGAGGTTCGTCTGATGGTGTAGTTCCGGGCTTGTGTCCGATGGCCCGTCTCCGCTCCGACGTGCGTCGCTGGCAACGGCGGGGTGCGAAGCTCGGGGTAGAAGCCCAAGGGCTCCCGTGCCGTCCGGGGGCAACAGGCGAGGAGAAGGCCGGACGGGTGAACGCAAGTGAACCTTCGACGATGCCCCGTGACTACAAGCCCCGGTGTGACGGATCGTGTGACCTGGGGATAAGGGCTGGCCGTTGAGAATGCGGCAGGCGGCGGTTGGTGAAGGAGCGCCAGCCGTTGGGACACCGCCGCCCTCGGGGTAAAGGAGGCACCCTCCCCGGCCGTGTCTTGGTCGTGTGGAACGAGGTAATCCCGTTGAGGTCCGGGCCGGTGCCAGGCCCGGTAAGCCGACCGTGAGGAAGGCTGAATTCCTCAGCGGGCTGAGGATGGCCCAAGAAGCAAATGCCGGCAGCCGAAAGGCAGCAGGAAACCGGGAAACAGTGACTGGCTCCTCCGCCGGCCTTCCTGGATAACTGGCCGGATACGGGCGATGCCCGGACCCGAAAGGGTGCCGACGTGGGCCAGGTGAGCCTGTGAAGGACCGATGACGACGACAACCGCACCGACGGGCAAGTTGGACACCGTTGTGCCTGCGGGCACGGTGGTGAACGGACCTGAGGGCGAGCGCTTCGACTGGGAGACCGTTGACTGGTCCTCGGTCGAGGCGTCCGTACGGCGTCTGCGACAACGGATCTTCACGGCGTCGCGGGCAGGGGACCTCAAGAAGGTCCGCAACTTGCAGAAGTTGATGCTGCGGTCGTGGGCGAACACGCTGTTGAGCGTGCGGCGCACGACGCAGGTCAACGCTGGCCGCAAGACCGCCGGGATCGACGGGCGCGTCGCGTTGCACCCGGAAGACCGCGCCGATCTGGCGCGGTGGGTGCACCATGAGGCGGCCTTGTGGACAGCCCGGCCGGTCAAGCGGGTGTTCATCCCGAAGGCCGATGGCCGGCAGCGCCCACTCGGCATCCCGGTCATCGTTGACCGGGTGCTCCAAGCGCAGGTCGTCAATGCGCTGGAACCCGAGTGGGAAGCCAAGTTCGAGCCGAAGTCGTACGGCTTTCGGCCCGGACGCGGTTGCCACGACGCGATCGGCGCCATATACCAGTCCGTGCGAGGGCCCCGAGCCAAGCGGCTGTGGGCGCTGGACGCGGACCTCAAGGCGGCGTTCGATCGCATCGACCACCAGCACCTGCTGACGTCTCTCGGCGATTTCCCAGCGAGGAAAGCAATTGCCGGGTGGCTGAAAGCCGGAGTGGTGGATAAGGGGCGATGGTCCCCGACCGGGGAAGGCACTCCCCAAGGCGGGGTTGTCAGCCCATTGCTGCTGAATATCGCGCTGCACGGGTTAGAGCAAGCCGCAGGTGTCCGATATCGTCAAGTCCGCTCGAACGCGGAAGTGTTGATGGGGCACCCGCTGGTGGTCAGATATGCCGATGACTTCGTCGTCTTATGCCATACACGTGGTGAGGCGGAAGAAGTCAAGGCGCGGCTGGCCGCATGGCTGACGCCGAGAGGGTTGGCTTTCAACGAGGACAAAACGGCGATTGTCCGCCTCGAAGACGGTTTCGACTTTCTCGGATTCAACGTCCGCCGCTATCGCGGCAAGCTGCTGATCAAACCCAGCGACGCGGCCGTGAGACGCATCCGGGGCAGGCTGCGCACCGAGATGAGGGCTCTGCGAGGAGCCAACGTCGCGGTGATCGTCTGCGCGATCAACCCGATCGTGCGCGGCTGGGCGGCCTACTACCGGACGGCGGTGTCCAGTGAGGTTTTCCGCCGGCTGGACCACTACCTGTGGCAGTTGACCTACAGGTGGGCGCTACGCCGCCACCCGAACAAGCCGAAGCGCTGGATCGTTGCCCGCTACTTCGGCAGGTTCAACCCGTCCCGCGGAACGCGGTGGGTGTTCGGCGACCGCGACAGCGGCGTCTACCTGCTCAAGTTCCGCTGGACGAAGATTGTCCGGCACCAGATGGTCATTGGATCGGCGTCCATCGACGACCCGGCCCTGACCGACTACTGGAACGCCCGGCGTCGCCGCAGTCGATCGTCGCTCCCGGTCAACCGCCTCACCCTGAACCTGCTACAGGCACAGGACGGGCGGTGCGGCTACTGCGATGACCTGCTGTTACACGCCGACCGGCAGCCACAGAGCCCACAACAGTGGGAACAATGGCTACGCGGATTCCGCAAGGCGATCAGCCGCAAGGCCATCGTCGCAGGAGACGGCGGTCCGGACGATCAACCGCGTCTCGTCCACGCTTACTGCCGGCGGCGGCGAACGCCCGCCGCCGACGTGAGCCCAGCACCGCGAGAGACCCGCGAGCCCGTTGGGCTTGCTTGAGCCGTGTGCGGTGAAAGTCGCACGCACGGTTCTGAGGGGGCCCTGCCACGGCAACGTGGCGGGGCTACCCGACTGTGTGTGAAGGAGCACCGGGGACGGGCGTGAGCGCGCCAACGTCAAACGCCCGCCCCGGGCTGCGTGGGGTGAGGGCGCCGCTAATCGGCCTGGTAGGTCGCGACCTTGGTGTCGAGTCGCGTGACGTTGCCGGCGATGACGAGCTTGTCGAGGGCGTTGGCCACTGCCCCCGCGCTGGCCGGGTTGACCTGGGTGCCGTCGTGGGCCTGGTTGATCAGCTTGCAGATCTCCCCGACCTTGTAGGCGGTGTCCGGGTTGCGTTGCAGCAGCGCCAGCACCTCGTCGCGGAGTTCCCCCTTGCGGCGTCGGGGCTGGGCCGGCTTCCGACGGCCGTCGCGCTCCTGTGTGCTGGCTCCAGATCCCTGGTGTTCGATGTCCTCCGTCGATTCGGTCTCCGATTCGCCGATACGGTCGTCGGCGCGCGGTTCACGGGTCGGCTGGTCCTGAGTAGCCCCGCTGCGTGACGCCCCTGGTTCGGTTTTCGGCGCTGGTGCGGTCTCCAGCTCGGGCGTCGGATCCGGGTCGGGCTCGGCCTGCGGTGCGGCGACCTGCTCGGCCGTCCCGACTGGGCCTGCCGCTTCCGCTGGCGTTGGGCTGGGCTGGTCGGTCTCCGCTGCGGAGTCGCGGGTCTGTTGGTCGGCTGGCGGTTCACCAGGTACCTGGTCCTCGGCGGGTACTCCCGCGCCGAGTTCCGGTTCCACCTCCGGGCGGAGGTTGGCTCGCTGCTGTGACTCGCCCCCGGCCTGGTCGTCGTCATCCGTTGAGGCAGCGGATGGCGTCTGCGTGCTGGTGCTGCAGGCTGCGACCGCCGCGGCTGCCGCTTTGCCGGTGTCGGTCAACTGCCACAGCGTCGTGCGCTGCTCGGTGCGAATCCGCTCGGCGTGGCCCGCGTTTTCCAGCTCTCGCAGTTTGGGGGTGGTCGTGGGGTAGGCGATGCCGGTGGACTTGCCGATGTTTGCGGCGGTGGCCGGGCCGAGTTCGGCGAGCGCGGTCAGCACCCGCTCCAGGGTGGATGTTTTCTTGGTGCTGTCGGTCATGCGACGGGTTCCGTTTCTTCCTGCTACCAATGGGGTGAGGACGAGGCGTGCACTCATGCACGCTTCGAATCGGGGCGCGATCAAGTCGTGTGGGTGGACTCGCGCGTACCGGGCCGCGACAGCCAGGGCGGTCGTTATGCGCCCTGGCTGTTGGGGCTGCGTACGCGCTGCGCAGGGCTAGTGGGCGCTGTTGTAGGCGTCACGGACGGCCGGAGGGATCGCCCCTCGGGTCCTGGGCTCGGGCAGGTTGTGCTTCTGCCGGTGCGTGGCCCACCACTGCCGGATGCGGGCGTTGAGGGCGCGGCGATCGGTGTTGGTGTCGTGCCGGGTCTGCTTTCTCACCGTCGACTTCGGCAGGCGGCGGGCGGCGGTGATGAAGGGCTGGAAGGCTGCGGCCATCCGGTCGAAGTTGGGGCGGGACAGGTCGATCTCGTACAGCACGCCGTTGAAAGCGAACCGGTAGGTCCCAATGTCGTCGGTGGATCCGTCGAAGTCGTCGTAGACGACGCTGGTGGTTCTGGTGGCCATCGGGCCGTGTCCTTTCGATCTGGGATGCAAAAGAGCGCCCGGCCGGTACGGCGGCGGGGGTGGTGGGACGTGGGGGTTTCCGGCCAAGGCGCTCGCCGTTCGGTGGGGCTCTGGCCACAGGAGACGGCGGGCTATCGGGCGCCGAGGCCGAGCTTGTCGCCGATGACGGGCCCTTGCCGTACGGCGGCGACCGCGGTGGGCAGGTGCCGGCGCTGCCACCCGTTCAGGGCGGTGGGCAGGTCGGCGCCCCACCGGTAGTGCTGGGTGAGCGCGACGGCCAGGCCGGCGGCCTGTTCGATGCCGTTGTTGGCGCCCCGGGCCGTGTGTGGGCGGACCGGGGCGAGGGCGTCGCCGAGCAGGACAGCGTGCCCGTCGCCGACGGGCCACACCATGCGAGTGGGCGGGTCGATGTCCAGCACCGGCACGGCCATGCGGGTGGTGGTGGCCCGCACGACCGCCGCGTGGTCGGACGGAAGCAGGTAGTCGGCGTGCTCGTCGACGTGGGTACGAGCGGCCGGGGTGATGTGCCGCGGCAGGGCGAAGACCCGGCGGGTGGGTGTCGCGCCGAAACGCTGCTCGTACTCGGCGGCGGTGCAGCCGAGGTAGAACGTCCAGTCGCAGCCGCCGGGCACCGGCGCGATGGTGAACTGGGCGCCGGGGCAGGGCTCCAGCCGGACGAAGTCCCGCAGGTCGGGCTGTGGGGTGCTGGTGGCGATCCCGCGGTGGGCGACGTAGCCGGCGTAGCGCAGTTTGCGGTCCGGGTCGAGGAGGCGGCGGCCGATCGAGGATCGGCCGTCGGCGAACACGACCAGGTCGGCCGTCTCGGTGTTCCCGTCGGTGAACCGCAGGACGGGCCGGCCGGCATCCTCGGTCAGGCCGGTGACCCGCGTTCCTTTGCGCAGGACGCCCGCCGGGACCCGGGCGGCCAACGCGCGGTGCAGCAGGGTCCAGGTGGTGTTCCGGCCGGGGTAGGTGCGCAGGACGGTCTGTTCCGGCTGGCGGTCGCGGATCGCGACCTGCCGGATCGTCTCGGAGTCGTAGGCGATGAACTCGCGCTGGGGGATGTCGAGGCGGTCGAGCACGTCGAGGGCGGTGTGTTCCAGGCCGATGAGCCCGCCGCCCAGCGGGGCGGACGCCGGTGTGGCCTCGTAGACCATGACGTCGAAGCCGGCCCGCAGCAACAGCAGGGCGGTGACGGGGCCGGTCAGGCTGCCGCCGATCACGGCGATGGTCAGCCGGCGGAGTCCGGCGCCCGTAGTGCGGGCGGCCAGGGCGGGGTTCGAGTCCATGGGGGTTCCCTTCTGAGGAGGTGGGAACCCGGGCACGGCCGTACGGCCGTGCCCGGGGCTGCGCGGTGTGCGCGGGTCGGCCGGGCAACGGCCAGGTCGTGCGAGTGCGGTGGTGCGAGAGTCCGGCGGGCCGGTTTCCGTCGGCGGCCGGAGGTGGTCAGCAGCCGGGGCTGGGAAGCCCGGCGAGAATGGTGCGGGCGTGGGCGAGGAGCCGGTCGGCCACGTCGGTGAGGGGGTCCTCGTCGTCGGCGTACTCGGGTGTGTTCGGGTACCAGGTGGCGCGGGGCTCGATGGCCAGGGTGGTCCAGGTCAGGTTCGGGGTCAGAACCTCCACGGCGGCGGCATACTGATAGACAGCGTGGTCGCGGCGGATCCGCGCCCACAGCACCTGCCCGTCGACGTGATGGACGCGCGTGAGGATGTAGCGACTCAACTCGTCCGCGTCGAAGCTCTTGTCGACGATCAAAGCTGATCCACTCCCCTGGAAGAGGTATAGGGCGGCCCTTGCGCGGGCCGGGCGTGGTGGGATGCCCCAGCCCGGGGCGCCTGGCGGGACCGCCGTGCGCGGCGTCGGCGTCGCGCGATGGCGGGCCGCAGGCCGTCGGCGTCGATGGCGAACATGTCGAAGCCGGCGGCGTGGCCGGCGCGGAGCAGGTCGAGCAGCCTGGCATCGTTGAGGAGGGCGATCTGCGCCTGTATCGGCCGGCAGCGGCGTGGTGGGCTGCCGAGCCACTCGGTCCAGGTGATGCCGTGGCCGTAGTGGCGACCGCGGTACGTGCTGCGGAACGGTTCCGTGTTGATGTCGTCCGCAGACAGGCTTGGGTGGAAGTTCCCATCAATGTAGAGGCGATCGTCGAGGTCTCCGCCGCAGTCGCGCATGAGGTGCAGCGCGGGCGGTGTGTGGGTCACGACGTTGCCGTCGATGTCGAGCCGGTGGCGGGTGTTGATCGCGGTTTCGGCCAGGTGCAGCACCGTGGCCAGGTCGAACCAGAGCCGTAGGGGCACGCAGATTCATCCCTTCGGGTGTCGTGGGGCATTGGTGGGGTGGAGCCGGCCGGGCAGCAACACGGGTCCCCTTTGGGTACGAGGGAGGTGTGGCTGGCCCGACCGGTCTGCGGTCACGAGTGGTGCAGGGTGACGGCGAACAGCCGCTGGGACCCGTCGAGCGAGTCCAGGTAGCGGGCCGCCTGCTCCAGGTAGGTGATCCGGTCGGCGAAGAACGCGCTGGCCGGTTGCAGCCGGTCGCCGGCCTCGGTGAGGAAGGCGTCGGTGCACAACGCCCAGAGGGCGTGGTAGTTGGCGTACGCGCTGGCACCGGCCTGGAACATCTCCAGGTCGCCCAGGTCGAGGTGACCCGGACCGTACGTGGCGGCGTTGTACATGCGCATGGCCTGCACCTGCGGCTGCCGGTTGAACTCGGCGGTCGCGGTGTCCATCGGATACGCCGACGGGTCGGACAGGTGCTTGCGCAGGAAGCTCGGCCACGGGGTGGCCGCCTTCGTTCCCGCGACGACGCGGGCCCAGTGCGCGTGTCGCACGCTGGCCCCGACGTAGGCGCCGTGACGCATGCCGGCCAGATCGAGCAGGCGGACGGGTCCGCCGGCGCAGTACCGGGGTCCGGTCTTGGCCTTACGCAGGTCGATGAGCTGGCGGCGCTGCCACGGGTAGATGGCCGGGGAGGCCCAGTACCGGGGGCAGCTCGTGCCCGAGACGCCGAGGTGGCGTTCGAGTTGCCGGGTGCTGTCCAGCACTCGGGCCAGTTCGTCGGAGACGCAGACGATCATGGTGTGAACGACTGCCTCCGGGATGGCCACGACGGCCGGGGCGACCGTCGTGGTCGTGGTGGCCGCGGGGGCCGTCTTCTTGGTCATGCGGGGTTCTCCTTTGTGGGTTGGGCGTGCCGGGGGCACGCGGAGATAGCCGGTCCACTGGGTGCGTGGGCGACGGCTGGAGGTGGGTGGGGTTGGTGCGAGGTGGTGGGTGCGACCGTCGGGTTCGTCGCGGGCTGCTGGGCCGACCGGCCGCAGGGGGCGGGTGGACGTCAGGTGCCGGGAGCGGCGAGGGGTCCGAGGGTGGGACCTACCGGGGTGGGGATATATGGGTGTGTTGTAGTGCCGAGAACCGTAGCGGCCTGATCTGTCAGCGCGCGGAGCGCCGCAGATCCCGAAAAGGGGCCGGTGACCTGCGCTGTCAGACGTGGGCGGCGGTCGAGGGCGGCAATCCGCCGGGCCTTGACAGATCACCGTGATCTGACAGCGGGGAGTATGTGGTCTGACAGATACGGTGCCTGTCTGTCAGAGGGGCGTCTGGGTGATCGGTTCGGTGCCCGGCTCGGGCTCGAGGTCGCGGCGGACGAACCGGTTCGGGTTCGTGGCCGCGTACGGGCCGTGGTCGCTGGGGAGTTCGTGCAGGTGACGACGCCGGTCGGGGTCGCTGGTCAGGGTCCAGACGGGCCCTGCGGGGTTGGTGCCGCGCACGGCGGTGGCCATCGGCATCGCGGCGGACGTACCGGCGAGCGCGTCGAGGAGATTGCGCTCGCGTCCTCGGCTGGGAACCCAGAACAGGACCGGGTACCGGGGTCCGAACTCGGTCACCCGCTCGTAGGCGCGTAGCTTGGCCAGCACCCTGCCGAGGGGTTCAGTGCCGTTGTCATGCTCGAGGAAGAACCCGACGGTGGCGTCGCCGACGGTCCAGACGCCGTGGCCGTCGGGCTGGACCCCGGCGCCGCCGTAGGCGTCGGTCGCGTGCTGTTCGGACCACCACCGCTCCAGCCGCGCCCGCGAGTCGGTTCGGGCGTGGGCGAGCAGGTCGGTGAAGAAGTCGTTGACGCCGAGCAGGTGGCGCAGTTTGCGGCTGCCGACGATGCGGTCGGCGCGGTCGCGGTTGCTGCGCGGTGGTTTCGCGGCGGGGTTGTCGGGGTCGTGGTAGGCGTCGCGGTTGAGCCGCAGGCCGAGCGGTCCGAGCGCGTACAGGTACTGGGTCGAGTCGGCGGCGGCTTCGTCGACGAACCGGTCGACGGCCTCGATGCGGTGAAGCAGGGTCAGCCGCAGACGGGCGCTGCGGCCGGAGGGGAACAGTGCCTTGGCGACCTGGCGGGTGGACAGCAGGTAATGCTCGGCGAGCCAGGACAGCAACAGCCGGTCACGGGAAGTGAGACGACGGGTGTGCAGATACGGGTCGGATGAGGGCGAGCGAGGCGGAAGACGGCTGGACACGGCAGGTGCTCCTAGGGACGAGAGCCCTCCATACGGAGGGTGTCTGGGTGGGGTTCGACCACAGTGGTTGGTTGACACGCCGCGGTGCGGCAGGAACAGAACGTCACCGGTGATCTGTCAGCCGGTGTCGGAGATGAGGGTGGAAGGGGTGGTGGATGCCCATGGGGATCCCGCTACGGAAGCCGACGTCTGTCGCTGTGACAGATCGGTCACGACGAGGCCTTGCCGCTTCTGCGGCGCCGGTCGTCCGGTTTCTGGCTGTGCTGCTTGACCAGGGCGTCGATGGCGGAGGGGTCCTGGGCGGGGACTGCCTTGGCGACCTGCTGACGGATCGCGGTGGCCTCGCCGACCACCGGCAGCGGCGGGCGGGTCCGCATGGTGAACGCGGCGGTCTGCCGGCCGTCCACCACCAGGCGACCGACCGCGGTGTACGCGTCGAGGTGGGCCAGGTCGTGCTCGTCGAGTTCCGGCAGGGTGTGCCGGGCCAGCACGCGGGCGTCCTCCGGCGCCACACTGAAGTAGATCTTGTTGCGGGCGTTCGCGCTGACCGCGGCCAGGAGTTCGCGGGGGAACTGGGCGAGGTCCTGGTGCGCGAGGGTCATCGCGAGGCGGTACTTGCGGGCCTCGGCCAGCATCGTGTCCAGACTCGCGGCCAAGGTCAAGAAGTTCTGGGCCTCGTCGAGATAGATCGAGCAGTCCTTGCGCCGGTCGGCGGGGATGCTGGCGCGGGCGGTCGCCGCCTGCCACACCCGGGCCAGGATCAGCGAGCCGAGCAGCCGGCTGGTGTCCTCGCCCAACTCCCCCTTCGGGATTCGCACCAACAGCACCCCGCCGTCGAGGATCTTCGACATGTCGAAGCTCGACTTGGGGTAGCGCATCGTCTTGCGGACGAAATCCCGCAGGAGGAAGGCGCGTAGTCGGGCCAACACGGGGCCGATGATCTGGGAGCGCAACGCCGGGGACAGCTCGTCGTACCACTGCCAGAACCCGTGCAGCCCGTCCGGATCGTCCAGGTCCACGGTCATCGCCGACCGGAACTGGGCGCTGTTGAGCAGTGGCGGGATGTGTTGGAGGGTGACGTTGGCGTGCCGCAGCAGGGTCAGGCAGGACACCCGCATCACGTCGTCCATCCGGGGTCCCCACGCCTTGGAGAAGATTGACCCGAAGATGCTGACCAGGTTGTCCACGACGAGGTCCGGGTCGTCGCCTTCGAGGGGGTTCATCGCTGGCGGGTTGGGCTGGGCGGGGTCGAACAGCACCACCCGGTCGGCCATGGTCGCGGGGAGCCGGTCGAGGACGTCGAGCACGAGGTCGCCGTGCGGGTCGAGCACGATGGTGCCGCGGCCGGCCTTGATGTCGTCGAGGATCAGGTTGGCGAGCAGGGTGGTCTTGCCGGAGCCGGTCTGGCCGACCATGTGGGTGTGGTAGCGGGCGTCCGGCACGGACAAGGCGACGGCGTGGCCGCCGACCTCGGCGTCGCCGAGGACCTTGCGGCCCCGGCCACCCGTCGGTACGGCGACCGGGACCGGCATCGACTTGGCGCGGGCGCGGTCCAGGCCGGGCACGGCGAGGTCGCGAGGCAGCCCCGCCATCGCGGCGAGTTCCGGGGCCGAGGTGAGGAATCCGGCGCCGAGCCGCCGGGTGGCCAGGACCGCGACGGGTCGAGGCATCCGGGTTCGGTGGGCGAGCCGGTTACGGCCGGCGTAGACGGCGAACGAGGAGGCGACCGCGTCGGCGACGCCCCGCAGCCGGTGATGGGGCAGGGTGCCGTCGCGGTGGGCACGGGAGGCGACCGCGTACCGGATGCCGGTCTCCCACAACTGGTGGGAGGTCTTGTCGAGGATCGCCCGCACGTCCCGCTCGACCGTTGGGTCCCGGCGGCTGGCCGGCGCCGCGCCGGCAGGGCCGCGGGAGCGGCCGGGCAGGAAGATGTCGATCATCTCGGTCAGCGGCCCGGCCAGGTTGACCGACGGGACGGCGGTCTTGCCCTGACGCAGCCGCCCGGCGGCGCGCCGGGCCCGCCCCGCCCGGCGGGGCGCGGCTGGTCGGGCGAGGAGTTGCACGCAGGCGTACTCGCCGTCGTGCAACTGGGCGCCTGCGGCCATCAGGGCGCGCAGCGGGTCGGCGTCGTGGTCGGCGTTCAGCGGCAGCCAGTCGGCGGCCACGGGCAGCAGGTGACCACCCACCGCGGCGGCCGTCTGCGCCGGGATGGGGTCCGGGGCGGGTTCGCTGGTGGTGGCCGCGCCGGGCCACGCCGCGCGGACGGCGGCCTCGACCGCCCCGTTCGGGACGGTGCCGGGCACCCACAGGGAGATGATCAGCTGCCGGCCGGTCCAGGCGTACTGCCAGACAACGTGCGGGGTGCCGTGCAGCAGCCGTCGACGGCGGGACGGAGTGAGGATGCCGGCCAGGTTCGCCCACAGGGCGGCGGCACCGTGCGCGTCGACCTCGGGCGGCGGGGCGACGGTGACCAGCCGGGCACCCGTGGCGTGATACCGGTGGCGCCAGCCCGCGACGAGGTTGCGGCCGGCGATCCAGACGCAGAACAGGCCGGCGGCGACGCCCAGCAGCCAGGGCCGGTCGATGGCCCAGTCCGATGCCCGCAGGAGCCACTGGGTTGCCTGCGGCGGGGGGATGGTCGAGCCGGGATCGATGCCGACGGGGGTGGGCGACGGGGAGAACAGGAGGGTGACCATGACGTGTGTCCTTCGCGGTTACGCGCGCACGGCAAGGCGGCGGTGCCGCACCCGCGCTCGGGTGCGGCACCGCCGCCTGCGTGTCGACAGGGTTTGGCTAGACGCTGTCGGCGTCGTCGATCAGGTCGAGCGGGTTGGTCGTCGCGAGGGCGTGCTCCGCGTCGCTGGAGATCGCCTCGAATGCAGTCCGGTTGGAGCCGCTGATCAGAAGCCCGTGACCCCGTCTGGCCGCGAGCAGCAGCCGTCGTTCACCGGCGGTCAGGCCGAAGGCGTCCCCGACGGCGTCGATCGCCTGGGGGGCCTGGCGAAGCAGGATTTGCGTGGCGGCGTTGGCGACCACCGCTTGGCCGAGGTCGGTGCCGAGCACGTCGGCGGCGTCCTGGGTGACCACGGTCAGCCCGGTGTGCCGCTTGCGGCCCGCCTTGGACAGCCGGAAGAGGAACTTCGCGCCCTCGCCGTCGCGCATGAGCAGCCACGCCTCGTCGACCACGACGATGCGTCGCGGTGGCCGGCCGCCGACCGGGGGCGCGTCGACCTGCCGCCAGATCGAGTCGAGGGCGAGCAGGGTTGCGACAGTGCGCAGCTCGTCCGGCAGCTGCCGCAGCGACCACACGACGAGGTGACCGTCCGGCCGGGATGTGCTGGGCCCGTCGAACAGGTCCTTGAACGACCCGTCGACCCACGGGGAGAGTCGGGCGGCGAGCTGGGCCGCGGCCGGATCCGTGTCCGCGGCCAGGGTCGCGGCCAGGTCCCGCAGCAGCGGCGCGGGCCGGCGGTGGGTGCGTGGATCGGCGGTGATCCCCGCCTGCCGGTAGACGGCGAGGACGGCGCGGTCCAGCGCGGCCCGCTCGGCCGGCGGTGGCAGATGTCCGATCAGCACCGAGATGAGGGTGTGGAGGAACAATCCACGGCGGGTGAGCACGTCCGGCCGGGTGTCACCGACCGGAAGCTCAAGCGGATTGACCCGCACGCCGGCAGCGCCGAGCCGCACGACCGTCCCGCCGACCGCGTCGGCCAGACGCCCGTACTCGTCCTCTGGATCGATGATCGACACCTGGACGCCGGCGTACAGGTGCCGCAGCGTCTCCAGCTTCACGAGGTAGCTCTTGCCGGCGCCGCTGCGCGCGAGGACGACGCTGTTGTAGTTGTCCTGAGCGAAGCGGTCCCACCAGACCACACCGTTACCGGCCGGGTTCGTGCCGTAGAGCACGCCCCCGGTCGCCGCCGGTTCGCCCGGCAGCGGCGCCGGCAGGTCGGGGCTGGCCAGGGGAAACGCGGCGGCCAAGGCTGCGGTGTCCATGGTTCGCAGCATCCGCAGTCCGTCGGACGCCAGCGGCAGGGTCGTGGTCCAGCCGGCGAGCTGACGCCAGGTCGCCGGCTGCACCTCCAACAACGTGGAGGCGGCGGCGGCCTTGACCCGGGCACACGCCTGCAGCAGTTCCTCCTCGGAACGGGCGTGCACCGTCACGTACAACGCGACCCGGAACAGCTTGGCGGCGCCGCGGGCGAGCCGGTCGGCCAGGTCGGTGGCGTCGGTTGCGGCGGCCTCGGTGTAGGGGTCGATCAGCTTGCCCCGCTCGGCGTCGGCCCGCCGCGACGACTCCAGCCGTGCCCGCTGCTTACGCAGGCGGGCGGCGGCGATAGGGGCGGGCAGCGGGTCGATGTGCAGGGTGACGTCGACCCGGCCGGGGTAGGACAGCAGCGGCTCCAGCCACGCCGGCCCGACTTCGGCCGGGTACCCGGTGACCACGAGAGTGGCGGTATAGCCGTCGCCGACCCGCAGCCAGCGCGGGGTCACCTCGACGGAGGCGGGGGCGACAGCGCTGGCCAGCCCGGCCGAGGCGCGGCCGAATGGAGTAGTTTCGTTTGGGCGAGCACGGGAGCGTTGAATGCCCATCGCAGTGTTCTCCTCTCAGGGCTTCTTGCTGTTGGTCGGGGTGACGGTGATGACCGTGTCCGGGGCGGCCAGGCCGCCGGGACGCGGCGGCCGGTAGGGGTCGGCGGCGGCGACGAGCGCCGCGGTGGCTGCCGCGCCGTCGAGCGTTCGGGCGGTCACCCCGAGGCCGGACAACGCCCGGACGCTGTCGTCGGCGCGCCGCCGCGCCGCATGGCTGCCGTGTTCACCTGGCGCGGTGCGGGTGACCACGAGGACCTGGCGGCGCAGCGGGTCCCGGTGTTGCGCCAGGTCGGCCAGGAACGCGGCGTGGTCCGCGCACGCCGCCTCCAACGCGGGGTGCGGCTGGGTTCGGGCGGCGTCGGAAACCGCGCGGGCGTGGGAGGCGAGGTCGACCGGCTGGGCGGACACGACGACCTGCGTCGGCGCCGACAAGCTGTTGAGCCAGCGGCCGAACCCCTCGATCAGGGCAGCCTGCTCGGCGGCGGTACGCAGCGTCAGGTTGATGTTCGTGGCCGCGACGATCGCCGCCCGGTCACCGCCGACGGTGATCTCACCGTCGGCGCCGATCGCGTCGGCGGGCAGCCGCAGTGGCGCCGGCAGCGGGATCCGTCCCTTCGGCTGCTGGACCCACTCCGGCACCCCCGCCGCGGCGGATTCTCCAGAGGATGACAGCGCCTTGTGGCTGCGGGAGTGGCGGATCGCGTGCAGCAGCCACACGTCCATCGGCAGCCCGTCGCGGCGTCCGACGACCAGTCCGAACACGACACCGCCGACGACCACGCCGGCGAAGACGATGGCCTGCGGCGGGACAACGGTGCGCAGGCCGTTCCAGGCGCCGTAGAACAGCAGGCCGGCGACCGCGAGGATGGCTAACTGCCGCCAGGTCAGCCCGTATGCGACCTTGTCGGGGGCGTCGACGTCGGCGGGCATCCGTGCCCGCCCGGCGGCGTCGATCGCATCGTCTTTGATCATTTCGTCACCTTTCGGATGGCGGTGAGCCCGGGGACGGCGCCCGCGAGCTGCGGGACGACGACGATCCGCGCGACCGCGCCGAGAACGTTGGTGCCGCCGCGTCCGCCCTGACCGACCCACCGGCCGACCAGGCCGGGGATCTTCACCGTCGTCCACAGCAGGACGATCACGATGATCAGGTTCAGCACGCCGCCCGGTTCGAACGGCAGGCCCAGCACGGGCAGCATGTGGGAGGCGTCGAGCAGCATCCACTGGCCGGCGGTCAGGGTGAACGCCTGCGCGGACGGGATCGCCAGGCATGCGCCGTAGCCGCGCCACCACATCCGGGCGACGCCCTCGAGTGCGGGCACGGCGTGGCAGGCCAGGGGCAGCGGCGCGATCGCGGTCATCACCAGCAGGGCGATGAACCGGCCGATGAGCTGGAACGCGGTCATCACGATCAGCACGGCGATGACCAGCACGAGGATCAGGAACAGCAGCGGTGCGGTCGGATCCCTACCGGTCTCGATGTGGTTGCGTACTGCGGCGAACGTGGTGTCGCCGTCGTAGTTGCCGTCGCTGATCGCCCCGGTCACGGCGTTGGCGAGGGTGATGAGCTCCCGGCACAGCAGCTGGGAGAAGTGCGCGGCGACGAACCCGACGACCAGCCGGGGCGTGAGGTCCTTGACCGTGTACCGGGACCGTTCGTCGCCGCCGGAGACCATCATCATCACGCCGGCGGCGACGAACACCAGGACGAACGCGGTGTCGACGATCCAGATCGACCGGCCGGTCAGCGCCTGTACCTGGGGCAGCGCCGTGACCTGCGGGGTGGTGAGCAGGACATCGGTGATCAGACCGAAGATCACGGCCAGGCAGGCCAGGACCGCTTCGATCAGCCAGTCGATGACCTGGTCGAGGACCGGACCCATCAGAAACATCGGTCAGCCCCCGACAACGCCCTGCAGCAGCTGCAGCAGGATCGGGGCCAGCACCGCCAGGCCGTAGCCGATCAACGCGTTACGCAACGCGCCCTTGGCCTTCTCGACCTGGCCGGGATCCCCGCCGGCGGTGGCCCAGTACACCCCGGCGAGGACCAGGAACAGGGTCGCGAGTCCGGCCAGCAGACCCATGATCAGATTCTGGAGTTTGGTGATGACGACCGGCAGGCTGTTCGCCGCCAGGTAGGCGCCCTCGCCGGGATCCGCCTGTGCGGCGGCCGGAACGGCGAGGACAAGGACGACGACGCCGACCGCCGCGCACACGCGGCCGACTCGACCGACCGGGGACAGGTGGACAGACTTGTTGATGCGGATGCGGAGCATGGGGGGTCACCTCCCGCCCGCCGTCGATCACCGAGTGGGTGCCGGGCGGGGCGATTGCCAGAGACGGTCGAGGGACCGCCGCCGAGCGCGAGGTCGGCATGCCGCACCACTCCGGGAGGAGCTCGTCCTCCCTTTTCTGGGTGGTTGCGGTAATCGATGAGGTGTCAGCGCATGCGATGGCGCGGCACCCGGGGCGACACGGCAGGCGTCACCCCGCTGCTCGACGGCGGACGGGACCGGACCAGCGCTGCGTGGCTGCTCTCGCTTGTCCCGCACCCACCAATCGGCGTTTGTCAGACGTGGCGAACACTTGCCGATCTGACAGCGGTCTGACAGGGCGGGGCCGGGCACCTGACACGGCAGGCAGGCCATCGGCTGGCGCAGGCCAGGGCCTCTCCGGGCTTGCGAAGTCCGCCTTGGACGACCAGAACGGTTGTGGGCGCATCGGCGCCGGGCCCACAACCGTCAGGTGGAGCATGGGTCTTCGGTCTAGCGGCTACCGCAACCCCGCGGGTACCGGCTGGGCCGCGTGCGCCGGCCCGGCCGGCGCGGATGCTGGTCCGACGTTTCGCCTGCGCTGTGGTCGCCGCGACGGCGTCGGTCGACGCGACCTCGGTGAGTCCGCCCTCGGCGACGGCCTGTGCGAGCCGTTCGTCGGCGCGTGCCAGCCGCATCCGCAGCGCGTCCACGGTGATGCCGAGCCGGGCGGCGATCGGCTCCGGTGCCCGCCGGCCCAGCCGAACCTCGATCCACGGCTGCACGTCCGCCTCGTCGATGATCCGCAGGGTGCCGGCGCGCCGGACCAGCAGATCTGGGTGGCCGTACGGCATCTTCGGCGTGCGGGACCCAGCCGCTACGTGCTCGATGTCCTCCACTGGCATTGCCTGGTCGTCGGTCAGCCGTAGCCGCCGCCCGGCCCGCCACGCGGCCATGGTCAGCGACGCGTACAACGCTGGCCGGGTGAGGTCGAGGTGGTCGCGCAGCGCCTCCAGGAACCCGGTCAGCACCTCGCTGTCGATGTCGGCCGGGTCGCCCCGGTAGCCGGCGGACAGCTGCCCGGCGATCCGGACGAGCGCGGGCATCGCCATCCCGACTGCGGCGATCGTCCACTCCGCGCCCCGCAGCCGGGCGCGGAGAACCAGTTCCCGCCACACAGCGTCACGGCCGCCGTAGTCGCCCGGATGCTTGAGCAGCCAGTCCCGCAGCAGCGGCAGGGGAACAACACCGGACGGCAGGTCGGGATCCTTGCCGGTGTCATGAGCCAGGCTGTCACAGTCGAGTGTCAGCGACGCCGGATCGGATGTCAGCGCCGCGAACGCCGCGTCCGCGGCGAGCAGATGAGAGGTTGGCCAGTCCGGGGTGTCGGACACGGACATGTCAGAACTCCAAATGACAGAGGGACATCAGAGCGGGAACGTCGCCGACGGACATCGGCCGATTCCCGTAGGGGCAGTACGCCACCGGCATCTGACACGGGCATGACAAGCGCGGAACGGGCTCCTCAGACCCGCGCTCACCGTGATCTGACAGCTCGCCCAGTCGCGCCCGGCGAACGCCCCGTCAACCTCTGACAGATCGCCTTGAGCTGCGCTGTCAGTTCGACTACGGGCAGCGGACTCCACGCGGGAGCATCGAGCGCGGCCACCCCAAGGCGATGCTCGCGAGCCGACCCCGCCGTCCACAACTGTCAGACCTGACGACTCTGACACGCCTCACTGACAGGCTCCGCGCATGCCCGACCGTGGTGTCCGCGCCGCCAGTGTCAACGGCGAACGCCGATGACATCGACATGCCCCTGCCCGTGGTGTCAACGAAGCGCGCCAATGTCATGCCCTCGCCGGACATGTCAATGTCAACGACTCTCGTCGATGTAAGGGTGTTGTTCGCGCGTCCGCGTCAACGACAACTGTCGATGTCATCTCGGATTCAGGTGTTCGGCGTGGCGACCCCCCGATGTCACAAAAGCGGAGACCGGCTGGCGGAAGGGCGTCCACTCTTGGGATGGCGGCCCGTCCGTCGGCGTCATGACAGACACGGAGAGTGTCTGACAAGCGGTCTCGATTTGCCGCTGCCGGCAGCGCGGCCCCGCCCGATCTGACAACGGAAGCGTTGACAAATGCGGATCGTGCCTGTCAACGCACGTGCGGTATCCGGCCGCGCATGAGGCGGCGTCGAACAAATCGGGCGAAATGTGGACTGTCAGACGGGACGAGGTCGCTGTCAGATCGCCAAGTGTTCGCCACGGCTGACAAACGCCGATTGGTAGACGTCAGCGCATCACGGCGCGGCGCGGAGCCGACACCACATGAGCGAGCACTCCACGCCGCAGCCCGCCCGTCAGGGCGGCACCCCCCACATCCCTTCGATGGATCTGGTTTCCGGCGACCCGCCGGTACCGGTCACCGTCTGGCGTACCGCCCGAGGCGGCGACGACCAGAGCACGACCATCTCCAACCGGCTGGCGTACCGGCTGATCGCCGCCTACAGCCGGTCCGGCGAGGCGGTCGTCGACCTCACTGACGAGCACGTGCTGGACATCGCCTGCCTGCGCGGCGGTCGCCGGCACCACCCGGCCTGGTTCACCGGCACCTCCGCGCTGGTCGTCGGGCCGCAGACGCCGCAGCACCTCGACGAGCCCGACGACAACCTGGACTCCGACGGTCCGGACGAGATGCGGGCATGGTTCGGCGACGACCTGCGCGACTCCGACCCACTCCCCGGCGACGACCCGGCCGTCGTGCTGAGCGACGGCGACGACCTGCAGGGCCGGACCAGCCTCGTCGTGGCCACCTGGCCGCTCGACGCCAGCAGCGACGCGGCCAACCGGGTCCGCCTGGCCTGGCTGCTTGCCGCCTGCACCAGGCTGCTGCGCCCCGGCGGGTGCCTGGTCCTCGTCGTCGGGGTCCCGGCCGGTGCGGTCGCGACGCCGGAGGACTTCACGCCCGTCGTCGACGCCGCCGCCGGTGCCGGGCTCGGCTACCTGCAGCACATCGTCGCGGTCGCCGCCGACGCCGACGGCGACCGGTTCACCTACCACGCCACCGACGAGGAACTCCTGTCGTTGGCCCGGGCCACCGGCGCGCAGGAGTTCGTGCTCCACGTCAAGGTCCACGCCGACCTCCTCGTCTTCACCCACAAGGGCGGTGACCGGCGTGCCTGATCCCTCGATGAACAACACCACCGGCACGGCGGGCCCGAACGAGACGACCGCTGCGTGGCCGCTGGACCTGTCGGTCTGGGCAACCGCCCAGTCCACCGGCCCGGTCCAGCGGCGCGGCCGGTACGTTCCCCAGTCGGTCAAGCACCCGGCGAGGATGCTGCCCGCGATCGCCGCCCATGCCGTGCGCTCCTACACCCAACCCGGCGACCTAGTGTTCGACCCCATGTGCGGGATCGGCACCACGATCGTAGAGGCCATCCACGCCGGCCGTGACGCGGTCGGCGTGGAGTACGAGTCCCGCTGGTCTGACATCGCCGACCTCAACATCGCCCACGCCCACCGGCACGGCGCGACCGGCCGCGGCTCGGTGATCCGCGGCGACGCCACCCGGCTGACCGCGCTGCTGCCCGCCGCCCTGCAGGGGCAGGTCTCCCTCGTGGTGACCTCGCCACCGTACGGGCCGACCGTGCACGGCCTCGTCCGCCCCGGCACCGGCGGGGTCGCCAAGTTCGACAACCGCTACGGCGAGGACAAGGGCAACCTGGCCTACCGCTCGTCCCTGGCTGGGCTGGTCGACGGGTTCACCGAAATCCTGCGCGGCTGCCACGCCCTGCTGCGCCCCGGCGGGGTGGTCGTGGTGACCGCCCGGCCGTGGCGCAAGCGAGGCGAGCTGGTCGACCTGCCCTCGGCGGTCCTGGCCGCTGGCACCGCCGCAGGCTTCGTGCCGCTCGAGCGGTGCGTCGCCCTGCTCGCCGCCGTCCGCGGTGGGCAGCTCGTCGCCCGGCCGTCGTTTTTCCAGCTTCAGCAGGTTCGCAAGGCCCGCTCGTCCGGGGTGCCGATGCACCTGATCGCGCACGAGGACGTGCTGGTGCTCGGCAAGCCGCAAAGGTCCGGAAGTTCCCGCGAACCCAAGTGTTCTCACGGGGAACCGGAGGGCCCTGGTGCCCCATCCTCGCATGTCGGCCCTTGTGTTCCTGGCGAAGCTGAGGAGCCGTTGCCATGAATCGCAGGAAGGGGGATCCCGGCCTCGGCAGCTGCGAGTTCGGAGCGAATCACTTCCAGCAGACGGCCGATCCAGTTGGTGGCTCGTTCGCTACCGACGGACCAGTAGGCGGAGTCGAAGTCGACGTAGATGACGCGGGCGTCGCCGCTGGCGAGCAATGTCTGTGCCATCTGCGTGTGCTGGGTGTACTTGGCACGCAGCAGGATGGTCATGACGGCCAGACGTGCCGAGGCCCAGTCGGCGCGGCGGGGTGCCTGCTCGGCGAGTTTGCCGGCGTCGTATCCGCGCGCCGCCGCAGCGATCTGGTCGTGCCAGTGCGGGTCGGGAGTCGACAGCGCCCAATAGGCGTGTGCACGGCCGTTTCAAGATCATTATGACGGTGGGTGACAGTTGCTGTGGTGACGTGTCGAGTAGGGACGAAGCTCCGTTAGGACGAGGTCTTCTCAAGGATCTTGTCCACCCGGAGCTTCGTCATGTCGCATTCTGTCACCCCCGCTGTCGATCCGGTGTCGACGCCGGTCGTCGGGGACGTCGCGTCGTCGTGTCACGACCTGCTGGAGCTGTTGTTGGCGGTGTCCGACGGCCGGTCGGCACAGGGCCGTGACCATCCGGTCGCGGTCGTCCTGACGCTGGTGGCGGCCGCGACCGTGGCCGGGGCGACCGGCTACACCGCGATCGCGGGCTGGGTCGCCGACGTACCGGCCGAGGTCATGGACAGCCTCTACGAACGGGTCGGGGCCAGACCGGCGGGACCGCCGTCCCGGTCGACGATCTGGCGGGTCTGCACCGACACCGACACCGACGTGCTCGACGCCGTCATCGCCGAATGGACAACGACGCGACACGCCCACGTCAGAGCCGGCGCGCCGACCCAGCTACGCCTGGACGGCAAGACCGTGGGCGGCGCCGTCGGCGACGACGGGAACCAACTGCACCTGCTGTCCGCTCTCGCCGGGGACCCGCGACCGGGCGCGGTCGGCGTCGTGCTCGCCCAGGCACCGACCGACGGCGCGAAGACCACGGAGCCGGCCACCGCCCGCGCCCTGCTGCAGACCCTCGACCTGCCAGGCATGACCGTCACCGCGGACGCGTTGCACACCGTCAGGGCGACCGCCGAACTCATCCACCACCACGGCGGCCAGTTCATGTTCCCGGTCAAGGAGAACCGGCGGACCCTGTTCGACGCACTCAACGCGCTGCCCTGGGCCGACACACCGCCTGACCTGGAAAGCGTCGACATGGGACATGGCCGCCGGACCCGCCGCACCATCCGTGTCCTGCCCGCCCCGCCCGATCTGCCGTTCCCGCACGTCAACCAGGTCTGGCTGATCGAACGCTACGTCACGCACACCGCCACCGGGAAACAGTCCGCCGCCGCGCAGCTCGGCGTCGCCAGCCACACTCCCGACCAGGCCGGCCCCGCCGAACTGGCCGCCTACAACCGGAGCCACTGGGCCATCGAGTCGTTGCACTGGATCAGGGACACCTGCTACCGGGAAGACCGGTCGACCACGCGTACCCGGTCCGGGCCCCGCGTCCTGGCCTCGCTACGCAACCTAGCGATCAACGCCCTACGCCTGGCCGGCCGAACCGACATCACGGAAGCCACCAGATGGGCCGCCCGCGACATGACCAGGCCATTCGCCATCCTCAACCTCACCAGATGATCTTGAAACGGCCGTGTAGGCGTGTGTGACGCTGGGGTAGCTGTTGGCGCCGACGGTGATGGCTGCCGGGTAGTCGTTCTGCAGGACTTCGACGCCGGGGGGATCCGGCCAGCCGCGCGGGTAGACCGTCTTCGGGATCGTCAGCGTGGGCCGCATCGGGTGTTCGGGGCCATCGGCTGGGACCCGCGCGTCCCATGTCTCGATCGCGATCTCGCGCTCGCGGAAGTACGCGACTGCCTTGGCCCGCTTCTGCTCGGTGACGACCGGGCCGTCTGGCCAGCCGTGCAGTGGTTCGCCCAGGTCGGTGATCAGGATCCGCAGTGGAGCGTCCTTGCGGTCCATGTCGCCGAGGGCGTAGGTGCGCAGGTGCTCGGGGATTGCCAGGTAGCGCTCGCGAAGCGTGCGTCGGTTGTCCTCGGTGGGGTCGGCCAGGTAGGTCGTTGCTGCTTGCAGGCATCGATCGGTGGAATCGGGCCGTCCGTTGAGCCGGTCGATTTCGTCGGAGGCCTCGCCGAGAAGCATCTCGGCGTTGATGGCGGAGCGGGGCTCGGTGAACCGCCACCCCGCCAGGTGGTGCGCCGATGCCCACGCGCCGTCTTCGAGGGTGGTCGCGACTTGGCCACGGCGGAGTTGTTCGGCCAGTCCGTCGAGGTCGGTGAGTCCGCCGGTGCCGCAGTCGATCGCGCCGTCGGCGTAGATGACCAGGTCGGTCAGGAAGTACGTGTCCATGTTGCGGGTGAAGATGTGCCGCCAGGTGCCTTCGACTCGTTGGCCGTCCACATTGCGGTAGGTGCGGCGATATCTGGTCACCGGCGCACCGTAGTCCAACCGTGCCGGGACGGTTGTTCTGCCCTCGCGGGCTGCTCAGTGCGGCGGCCGGGGTGGGGTCTGCAGGAGGATTCGGGCGTTGGTGGCGTACCGGATGGCCGTGTCCTCGCTGACGGCGAAGACCGCGGCGATGTGCAGCGGGTCGCCGCCGGTGGCGATGGCCTCCTCGAGCTGGCGGTCGATGCGCAGTCGTTCGATGGTGGCGGCCAGTCCGCGCATGTTCAGGATCCAGGTGTGGCTGACCGGGCCGTGCCGCAGGGCGCTTTCGGTGCTGACGAGCAGGTGCGGGTTGGTGGTGTTCGGCCAGCGGCGGTGCCGGTAGTCGAGCCAGTCGAGCAGTGCGTGGTGGGTCAGCTCGTCGAGCGGGCGGTCGTGGCCGGCGATGGTGATGCGCCGGCCGGGCAGGTCGACGTCGTCGAGGTGCATCGCGCGGATCTGGCCGGGGCGCGCCGCGTGGACAGCGGCCAGTACGAGGAAGAGCCGGGCCTGCGGGGTTGTCGCGGCTGTGACGGCCTGGTTCAGCTCGTCGGGACGCAGCGGCTGCCAGATGGCGTCCTCGACGCGTGGCCCTCTGACCCGGGCGGTCGGATTACGAAAGATCAGGTTGCTGTGCTTGGCCCAGCCGAACAGCGACCGCAGGGCGGTGGTCGCGGTCTGGCGTGGGTTGCCGTGCAGCGTGTCCAGATACGTGCTGACGTCGTCACGGGTGACCTCCCGCAGGTGCTCGCGATGCCGCGCCCAGTCGGTCAACGCGGGCACGGTAGCGGCGACATAGCCGCGAACGGTCTCGACGCGCCGGGCGCGGGTGCGTGGTCCGCCATCGCGCAGGACCCGGGCCCACCGCAGCACATCGCGCTGAATGGGCGGGGCAAGGTCGGCGAGTTTGGCGTGCAGCCATGGTTCGAGGGCGGCCGGTCGGTCATCGTCGACGACGGCCATGGCGGCGAGGATCTCGATGACGTAGTCGAGGTTGGTGCAGCGGCGCACGACGATGTCCGCGAAGTCGCTGACCCGGATCAGATCGCCTTCCTGGTAGTTGGCGAGCAGCATCACCAGGACCCGTTGCATTCCCCGGCGTGTGACCGGGGCCCAGCCACGGGCCTCCGCGTTGGTGTGGGCCAGGTGCAGTGCCCAGGCCAGCCAGGGGTTGTCCGGCGCGGGGCCGTGCCGCAGATCGATTGCGGCGTAGCGGTAGCTGCGCACTCCGGCGTCGAGCAGCGGCGGCTGGATACATCCAGTGACCGGCCGGGCGGCCGGCGGTGGTGGCGGTTTGAGAGGCCGGCCCCTGGCTCCGTAGCGTCGCGGCGCAGCCCGGGGCGGGGCCGTCCGCCGGTCCATGTCGGCGAAGAACAACTGCTGGTGCCGGATGTCGCGCAGGTATGGCGCCAGCACTACCGCCGATCGGGCGTCCTCGGCCAGGACAGTGCGATCGGTGCGGGCTTGGCACCAGCACAGCCGGCAGTAGCCCTTCTTCAGCCGTTCCCGCCGCAGGCAGGCGCCGCACTCGCCCGCCTGATGCCCGTGTCGGGGCGCGGCGAAGTTGTAACAGGCCATGCAGACGCCTTGGGCGAAGGTCAGCCCCCAGGCCAGACACGCGGCGCAGGTGGTGACGGCTCTGCGGACAGTGCTGCCGTCGCGCGCTCTCGCCACCACGGTTCAGGCCGGTGGCAGGGAACGGCCGTCTCGGCGTCGGGGCACCACCGCGAGCGGTGTGGCGCCGGCTGCCCGGGAGGCCACCTGACCGGCGTCCGTAGGACGGGCCACCGTGTCCGGTTCGGGGAGGAGCAGATCACCGACCTGGCAGCCGAGCACCACGCAGATGACGTCCAGGTCGGCGAGCTTGACGGTGACCGGCTGCCCCGACCACAGGCCGGACATCTTGCCGGCCGAGATGACCAAGCCATGCTCGGCGAGCTGGCGTTGCAGGTCAGAAGCCTTCCAGATACCACGCTGGGCGGCGACCAGCCGCAGGTTCCACCGCATTCACGTGACTCCTTCAAGCCGCTGCGCGGCCCGTTGCTGCGCAGCCAGCCACGCCTCTTCGATCCGCGTGCGGTGCACGTGGACGTAGCGCATCGTGGTGGCGACCCAGGCGTGTCCGAGCATCTCCTGGATCGAGATGAGGTCCACTCCGTTCAGGTAGAGCTGCGATGCGCAGAAGTGTCGCAGCACGTGCGGGGTGAGCCGGTCGGTCCACACCGGCAGGTGCACGGCGACCGCCGCCGCGAGCGCGGCCCGGACGGCGTCGTAGCCGACCCGGCCGCCGGCCCGTTCGGAGGGGAACAGCGGGGCGCACGGCCGGGTGTGGTCGTCACCGAACTGGCCCCACACGTCCTCGATGAACCAGTGCAAAGTCCGGCCAGCGTGGTTGATCAGTGGCACCATCCGCTCTCGAGGACCCGAGCCACGCGAGCCCTTGCCGTGGCGAACATGCAGCTTGCCGAACCGACCGAGGTCCCATTTGATGTCGGCCAGGTCGAGCCGGCGGGCCTCGTTGACCCGCAGTCCGGCCTCGGCCATCAGACGGGCCGCCGTGTAGTTACGAGCGGACGGGGCGAACTTGCGGCAGCTGGCCAGTTCCTGCGCCCAGCCGGTGAACAGGGCGGTGACCTCGGCCTCGCTGGGCGGGATGCGCAGCATGGCGTCCTTGCTACCGCGCGGGCGGTTCATTTCGTCTACCGGGCAGGTCACCACTCGGCCGGTCATGGCATGCAACTCGGTCTGGTAACGCAGCTCAAGGAACGTGAAGTAGGTGCGCAGCGCCTGCGACCGGGCCAGGCGGGTGCCGCTCGGCGCGCGGCGCATCACCCGCCCGAAGTAGGCGTCCGCGTCCGCCGCTTCCATCTCCCACAACGGGCGGCCGAACCACGACCGTACCTGCTCGAGATGGCCCACGTCGCCGCGGATCGTCCCGTCGGTGAGTCCGGCCGACGCCCGCGCCAGAACGAATCCGGCCAGCGCATCCGTCTCGAACCGTTCCAACTCCTCGGCCGACGCCAGACCACGTCGCTCGCGCAGATCACGGACTGCCGCCAGGCCCAACCCAAGCCCCTCACGTTCGAGCTGTCCGAGATTTCCCCGGATGCCTTGATAACGCTTCAGAAATCCCGAGGTGACGTCATCACACCCGCCCCGACCAAAATCACCCAGATCACGCTCACCCAGAAGGCTGCGCGATCAGATCGCTACCGAAACCCAAGTGATGTCGGACTGATCTCCGGCAGTTCAGGCGAACCCGAGGGTTCATTGCCGGAACCGCAGCAAACTTTGGGCTGAGTCTCGAACACGGATTCCGGGTTGGTGGGAACCCTGGGGACCGAAGTCGGCGAGGGGACAGGGCGTGGCCCCTGCAGAGATTCGGTCCTACCGGTGAGTTCGTCGGACAAGGGCCTGAACGCGGGCGGGATGTCGTCGCGCACGGCGGGACAGGGCGTCGCCGCAGCGACTGGGTTGATCTGGCCGGCGGGTTCGGAGCCGGCGCAGCGGACTTCGACGTCCGGATCTTGGTGGGAAACTTGCTGGCGGCTCGGCGGCCTGCCCGGCCTGCGGAAGCTGCTGCGGCTGCGCCGGTGGGCGGCGCGACAGTTCGGCTACTGAGGTCATGTCACTGGGTAAAGAGGACGATGTACGACCAGCATTACACCGTTTGGCCACGTGCGTAACGGATGAGTGCACTCACAGTGATGGCATTGCGTGATAACCGTCACGAATCGAACCGCTGCATCCAATCGGCATCAACCGGTCAACCGGCTGCCGCCAGGATGGTTGCCGTCCGTGTTCGAGCGGAGACTCAGCGCACCTGCCGCTTGACCTCGTGACGCTTCGTGTCGGGGGTAGTAGATGATCGAAGATGGTCGACACAATGCTGGAGTCGCAGAACCCGATCTGTGGCGTAAGCGTCTCATAGGGGAGGAACGCCCATGCCCGTCCGAGGGAATCGACTCAAAGGCGTCGTGATCGGCGCCGTGACGCTGCTCGGAGTGACGCTGGTCAGCGGACCGGCTGTCGCCGAAGATGGCGCGGCGCCGACGGCCGAGCAGCGCAGGACTGCGCTGCTGGATTCGGTTTCGGCGCAGCCACAGCCGGTGCGTGGACCGGCGCAGGAGACCACGTCGCTCAACTCTCGCGGTGTCGAGCGCACTATCGGTCAGCAGGCCGCGAAGCAGAGCTGTGGACCGGCCGTGAACGGCGCGCAGACCTGCGTGACGATCGGTGCGGCAACCAAGGCGACGCCGGGCCGGCTGCACCGCAACGGCACCCTTGCGCCGATTCCGTTCCCGACCTGGTGTACGAGCAGCAGCACTCTCGGCACTCGTACCCAGGCGTGCTACTACTTCGGAGTCACGGTCACGAGCAGGCAGACGGTCAACGGCCAGACCACGATCACCGGTCAGGCATTCCTGGACGGGTTCAGCCTGTCGTACACCTCGACCAGCATCGAGACCTTCGGCCATCAGTTGGGCTTGGTCATGTGGGACGGCTGGGGAGCGGCGACCAGCGCCGTGGTCAGCGGCTTCGCCGACGGCGGCGGTCCGTGCTCGATGGATTCGTCCAGCTTCCCGGCCCAGCCGCTGCTGCCGATGGACAGCTGGAAGGTCGGTGAGTCGTTTTTCACCATGTCTTCGACTGCGTCTGGCATCGTCGCATACTGCGATTCCGACTGGGACCTGGTCTTCTCTATACCGGGACACTCGTCCGGGTCGGTCGATGACATTGCGATGGACGACGTGCGGTGCGACAACGCTACAGGGGCCAACGGTTCCCGGCCGGCACGGCCCGGTTGCGTGATCTACTGGTACGCCTCGCAAATCACCTACAGCCAGTCTCAGTACCCGTCGTTGGCGGCGCACGTGTCGCTGGCTCAGGGTTCCGGCCTGCCGGGCAACAGTTTCAACGCGCCGCTGGTCCGCACCACCAACCAGGCCACGATCACCGCCAATCGGAACCTTGCCTGCGGCGACGCGCCCAGCATCGCCGGGCGCAGCTGCGACGAGTATCCGTTGGCCAGCACTCAGCAAGGCCTGGCAGCCGGCGGAAGTCGCCGGTCGTTCACGGGTTGCAACATCAACGCGCCGCAGGCCACTGGCCCGACCGGCGCTAGTGCCTGCATGATCACTGCATCGGAGAACAACGCCCAAGGCGGATTGCACGCCAGGTTCTACTATGACTGGCGCATCCTGCACGGCGACCCGTTCCTGGTCCTCGTCGGGGCATAACGGCGGCGGACGGCCAAGCCGTCACACCGCTGACGGGCCGATCCGGTCCTGGTACCGTCATCTGGGGCCAGGACCGGACGGCCTGCACCATTAGGGCGATGGCCAGCAGATCCCATCCGGGGGGTGCGATGGCGACGGCGACCGTGTATGTCACCGACCACTCGTTCGGCGTGTTCGACACCGACGAGATGCCGATCGAAGCTGTGGACTGGACGACCGGCCTACTGGGCCCACTTGCCGCCGGAGCGATGATCTACACCGGTGTCGACCGTGGTCCGGTACACGTCAGCGTTGACGTGCGGACCGAGCCACCAGACGAAGTCGTCACCGACGGCTGGGACGACATCGTTGAGGCCACCGTCAACGCCCCCCACGGTCAACTGCGGGTGCACAGCCTGGAATACGGGCCAACTGACAGGCCACCGCCGCTACCGATCCTCAGCCCCGCCGGACCCGGCAGCTACCGGATCCGCGTCCACGCCCGCGACCGCGACCTGCACTACGACCTGGCTTGCACCGAACCCACCGAGCGCTACCTGCTAACCGTCTGGCCCGCACCGCCCCTGCCGCCACTCGTCATCCGCGCCACTGACCGCTGCGGTTACGGCATGCGACTGTCCTGGCTGCACCGGCCAACGGATGCCTCGACGCTCGGCCCGCCACCGGGACCCGATCCAGCAGACGAGCTAGCACACCAACGGCTGATGCACGCGCGTCAGCAAGCCCACCGCCCGAGCCGTCAATGACCAGCCCATCACCAGTAGCGGCCCAACCGCGGTCCGGTCCACCCCGACCAGGCCCAGCAGCCATCAAAGCCGCTTCTGTCACGCTGCCCCTACTCCTCGGTCTGATGAGCCTGACAGGGTGCGGGTCCGGCCAATCCCGCCACCCGCAGCCCCAACCCGCCCAGGCGACCGCCGAACTCAACGTGACCATACAAACCCCCACACCCGTCGCCGACCAGAACAGCCCACCGGCGGCCCAGGACCTGGCCACCGTCGCCGCCTACGCCGCTACCTGGCTACGCCCCGACCTCCCGCGCCGCCAGTGGATGACACGCCTCACGCCGCTCTGCACCAAAAGACATGCCACACTGCTAGGAACACATGACCACACCACCAACCCTGACGGCCGGCCAACCGGACCCCCCACAATGATTGACCACAACCCCGGCCTGCGTACCTACACCGCGCCGGCCGACACCGGCATCCTCACCGTTCATCTTGTCGTCGAAGACGGGCGCTGGAAGGTGAATGCAGCATACTTCCAGGCCCACCGATCCTCCCGGCAGGCACCACAACCAAAGCCCAGCACCACTTTGCCGAACCGCTGATCAGACGTCGGCAGCGGGTAACGGGCAGAGATCTTGGTCGCTTACTGTCTTACCTGGAACCCTTTTCCTCATCGATCTCCTGCATCGCTGCTCCCGCCCTGAGCTTGCGAGATCAACTTGGAGAGAGTCAGTGTTGAGCGGGGTTGCCGGTTTCGGCGTGGGGGTTGCCGAGTCGGCTGATCGTGGTGGCGGTGCCGGCCCTGTTGCCCATCTCGTCGTCGTGGCCGGGGCTCATTCCTGCAGATGTTGTCCGGCAGGTGGCGTGGGGTGCCGGCTGTGTTCGGGCTCGGGTTGAAGTAGCGCGTGGGCGTTGGCGGCGTACCGCACGGCGGCGCGCTCGCTGATCGCGAAGACCTTGACCAGATGCAGCGGATCGCCGCCGGTCGCGATGGCCTCCTCCAGTTGGCGGTCGATACGTAGACGCTCGAGCGTGGCGGGAAGTCGCCGCAGGTTCAGGATCCAGGTATGGCCGACCGCTCCGAGCCGCAGCGCGGTGATCTGGTTGACCAGCAGGTGCGGGTTCGCGGTCCGGGGCCAGGTGCGGCGCCGGTGTTCGAGCCATTCCAGCAGTACCCGGTAGGTCAGGTCGTCGAGCGGTCGGGTGTTGCCGTCGATGATCAGTGACCGTCCCGCGAGGTCGAGGTCGATCAGCTGCATAGCCCGGATCTGGATGGGGCGGGCCGCGTGGGCGGCGGTCAATGCGACGAACACGCGGGCCTGCACTGTGTCGGCGGCAGCGATGGCGGCGTCGATCTCGACGTCCGTTAGCGGCTGCCAGACCGGATGTTCGCGTCGTGGCCCTTGGATGCGCACCGTGGGGTTCCGGAAGATCGTGCCGGTGCGTCTGGCCCAGCCGAACAGCGACCGTAGCGCGTACAGGGCCGTCCGTCGTGCCTCGCCGTGCAGGGTGCCCAGGTGGGCCACGACGTCCTCGCGGACGACTTCCGCAGATGGGCGTACCGGGCCGACCGGGCCGCGACGGCCAGCGATGCGGCGGAGACGTAGGTCCGCACGGTGGCGAGGCTGCGCGCCCGCGTTCTGGGCGTTCCGTCGCGCGGTACCAAGGCCCAGGCGTGCAGGTCGCGTCGCCACGCCTCCGGTAACCCGTCGAGTTTTCTGGTCAGCCAACCGTCCAGAGCGGCCGGACGGTCATCGTCCACGACGTCCATGAGGGTGAGGATCTCGACCACGTAGTCGACGTCGGTGCCGCGCCGGGTAGCGATCCGCTGGAAGTCGCTGCCCGGATCCGTTCGCCGTTCTGGTGTCCGGCGAGCAGCATCACCAGTACGCGTTGCATCGAGCGGCGAACCGTTCCCGGCCAGCCGCGCGCCTCGGCGATGGCATGAGCTACCCCCGTTTTGATGGAGCTTCTTGATCATGGTCTGATGGCCGTGGAAAGGAAGTTGTCCGTGGCAGCACCGAAGAAGTACCCCGACGAGCTACGTCAGCGCGCTGTGCGTCTGTATCGCGAGTCGGAGCCGAAGCCGGTGATCCGGCGTCTGGCCGAGCAACTCGGCGTGCATCACGAAGCGCTGCGGAACTGGATCCGCCAGGCCGAGGCCGACGCCGACGAGCGTCACGACCGGCCGACCAGCGAGATGGCGGAGGAGAACCGCCGGCTGCGCAGGGAGGTCGCCGAGCTGCGGCGGGCGAACGAGATCCTGAAAGCCGCGAGCGCGTATTTCGCGGCGGAGCTCGACCCGACCCGGCGACGGTCATGAGGTTCATCCATGAACATCGTGACCAGTTCGCGGTCGCGCTCCTGCTACGGGTCCTCGACATCGGCGCCTCGACCTACTACGCCTGGGTCAAGCAGACCGATCAGCCCTGCGACCGCGATGTGGTCGACCTGGGGTTGATCTCCAACATCCACGAGATCTGGGAGACTTCGGGGCGTACCTACGGCGCGGACCGGGTCCACCGGCAGCTACGCCGCGACGGCATCCGCGTGGGCCGCAAACGGGTGGAGCGGCTGATGGCCGGCCAGGGCTGGCAGGGGGCTTTCCTGCGGCGCGGCTGGCGCGGCGGCTCCACGAAGCAGGACCCGCGACACACGCCGTCGCCGGATCTGGTCAACCGGCGGTTCACCGCCGACGGGCCGAACCGGCTCTGGGTCGCCGACGCCACTCGCATACCCTGCGGCGAGGGCGTGTTCTGGCTCGCCGCCGTCCGCGACGCGTTCTCCCGCCGGATCGTCGGCTGGAAGACCTCCGACCGCTGCGACACCGACCTGATCCTCGCCGCCCTCGAATACGGAATCTGGTCCCGCGACGTCCGCGACGGCCAGTTGATCCACCACTCCGACCGCGGGTCGAACTACACGTCCTTCCGCTTCGCGCAACGCCTGCGGGACAACGGAATCCTGCCCTCCATGGGCTCCGTCGGCGACAGCTACGACAACGCCCTCATGGAGAACTTCTGGTCAACCCTGAAGATCGAGCTCGTCTACCGCACGAGCTGGAGGACCCGCGACGAGGCCGAGAACGCGATCTTCGCCTACATCGACGGCTGGTACAACACCCGCCGCATCCAGAAGGAACTTGGCTACCTCAGCCCCAACGAGTACGAGGCGACCTGGCACAGCCGCCAGACCGCACCAGACGAGCCACCTGTCACCACCCCTGCGCCAGCCGGCAGCAGGTAACCACCGCTCCAACAAAGCGGGGGAAACTCAGGCATGTGCCAGGTGCAGCCCTCAGGCGAGCTACGGGTTGTCCGGCGGCGGCTGGGTTCGCAGATCGATGCTGCTGTAGCGGTAGGTACGGGGCCCGGCATCGAACAAGGCGGGCTGCACCCAGCCGGTCACCGGCGTACCGGCGACCTGTGGTGGCGCCTTGAGCGGGCGTCCCTTGGCCCCATAGCGCCGCGACATGGTCCGCGGCGGCGCGTAACGCCGGTCGAAGCCGGTGAGGAACAGCTGATGGTGGCGCATCTCGGGCAGATACGGCCCGAGGACGACCGCATCGCGGGCGTTGCCAGCCAGAGCGAGCCGATCGAGGCGGGCCTGGCACCAGCACAACCGGCAGAAGCCCCTCTTCAGCCGACGGGCGAGTCCGCACGCGCCGCAGTCACCCACGTGATGGCCGTAGCGAGCGGCGGCGAAGTTGTAGCAGGCCAGGCACACCCCTGGGCGTAGGTCAGGCCCCACGCCAAACACTCCTCGCAGCTGGTGACGCTGCGACGGATCGCGCTGCCGTCGCGGTCGCGGGCTCCCACCGTCAGGCCGGGGGCAGTGACCGGCCGTCACGCCGGCGCGGTATCACCGTCGGTGGCGGGCCGGGCAGCGTGGCGTCCGCCGTCGGAGCAGCCGACTCCGACTCCTTGCGGCGCACCGTGTCGGGCTCGGGAATGAGCAGATCACCGATCTGGCAGCCCAGCACCACGCAGATCACGTCGAGGTCGGACAGCCGCACCGTCACCGGCTGCCCGGACCACAGGCCCGACATCTTCCCGGCGGAGATCACCAGACCGTGATCGGCGAGCATGCGCTGCATCTCCGACGCCTTCCAGATGCCGCGCTGTGCCGCCGCCAGCCGCAAGTTCCACCGCATGTCAACCAAGTCCTTCCAGCCGGCCGGCGGCGCGCTGCTGACCGGCCAGCCACGCCTTCTCGATGTGGTCCCGATAAACATGCACGTATTTCATGGTCGTGGCTACCCAGCGATGACCGAGCATCTCCTGGATCGCTACCAGATCCACTCCGCTCAGGTAGAGCCGGGAGGCGCAGTAGTGCCTTAGCACATGCGGGGAAAGCCGATCCGCCCACTTAGGGAGATGAGTGCGGACAGCGTCAGCGAGACCGACGCGCAGCGCTTCATAACCCACTCGTGTCCCGTTCCGGTCGGCGCCGAGGCGTTCGGACGGGAACAGCGGAGCCGCGGGGCGGGTGCGTTCGCCGCCGAACTGTGCCCACACGTCCTCGACGTGCCACCGCAACGTCCGGTCGCCGCCGTTGAGCAGGGGCACCATCCGCTCTCGCGGTCCGGAACCCCGGGCGCCTTTGCCGAACCGGACGTGGACCTTACCGAACGGCCCGAGATGCCACTTGACGTCATCCAGGTCCAGCAGCCGCGCCTCGCGGACGCGTAACCCGATATCGGCCATCAACCGGGCGGCCGCGTAGTTGCGCGCCATCGGCGCGTACTTGCGGCACGTCGCAAACTCCTGAGCCCACCCGGCGAACAAGGCCGTGACCTCGGCATCGGTGGGCGGAACCCGCAGCCTCGCGTCCTTCGTGCCGCGAGGCTGATTCATCTCATCGATCGGGCACGCCACGACCATGCCGGTCAACGCGTGCAACTCCGCCTGGTGCCGTAGCTCGAGGAACGCGAAGCAGACCCGCAATGCCTGCGAACGGGCCAACCGCGTCCCCGACGCCGACCCACGCAGCACCCGGCCGAAGTAGTCGTCAGCGTCCGCCGGCTGCATCTCCTATAACGGCCGCCCGAACCAGCCCCGAACCTGTTCGAGCTGGCGCACCTCGCCGCGCACGGTCTCGTCCGTCACGCCGGCCGACGCCCGCGCGAGCACGAACCCGGCGAGCACGTCGACCTCCAAATTCGCCAGCTCCTCGGCCGACGCCGGAGCACGCCGCTCGCGCAGATCGCGTACCACTGCCAGCCCCAACCCCAGCCTCCCGGGTTCGCCATGCCTGAAGTCGGGCCGGATGGGCTGACATGACTTCGAGATTACTGAATATCTGTCACAAGGAGCACCGTGATCCACAAGCTGAGAACTTGCACTTCAAGCAACCACACTCACCACGTTCCTAACAGGAACTCCAGCGATGTCGTACTGAGCACAGCGGGTTCCGACGAGCCCGGGCGCCCGCATCCGGATCCGGGAAGCGGGGTGGTGGCGTGACCACAGCCACCCGCCTGCGCCGTCCCCCGCCGTCCGGTGGCGGCGACGTGTCCGACCGGCGACGTCCACCGCGGTCTGCCGCCGGGGAGACCGCCGTGTCCTCAGGGTTGGGCGTGGCGCAGCTCCTCGGCGATCTGCCGTACCCGGGCCAGGGTGATCCCGCTGCGTTGTTCCACGGCGAGCGGGTGCGCGGTGGGTTCGAGCTCGACCAGCGGCCGGTGTCCCACCGGCTGGCTGCGGACCCGGGTCTTCAGGTTCACCGTCGTCGGCTGGTAGATCGGGATCTCCGTGGACAGCCAGCCGAAGTAGGACGGCTCCCGCTCCCGCCCAGGCGTGGTCCACACCTCGTTCATCCGGTCGAAGTTGGCCTGGCTCAGCGACACCCAGACACCCCAGTCGAAGTCGGTGTCAGCGTCGGTGACCGGGACGACGATGCGCGCGCGGACGAAGAAGTGCTGTCCCTGGATGACGCACTGCTCGTCGGTGAGGCCGCTGTGGTCCTCGCCGGCGAGGGTGTCGCTCCAGTAGACGGGAGCGTCGCTGCCGTAGGACAACGGCGGCCCGTCGTGGCGCTGGCCGCAGTGGCGGCACGTGTAACTCGTCGTCTGGTCGGTCACGGCGCGACGGTACCGCCGACGCGGCAGCCAGCCGCCGACACCACACGCCGGACCCGGGCCGGTACCGGCCCGGCCGGGAGGTGGGGTGGCCGTTGATCCTCCCGCCGCAGCGCGGATCGGCTCGCTGTGCACCGGCTACGGCGGCCTCGACCTGGCCGTCGAGCTGGTGCTCGGCGGCCGCCTCACCTGGTACGCCGAAACCGACCGCCACGCCACCACCATCCTTAACCGCCACTGGCCCGACGTGCCGAACCTCGGCGACATCCGCACCATCGACTGGAACACCGTCGCACCCGTCGACATCGTCACCGCCGGCTTCCCCTGCCAGGACATCTCCAACGCCGGCCGACGCGCCGGCATCACCGGTATCCACAGCAGCCTGTGGACAACCATCGCCGCCGCCGTTCGCGTACTACGACCGCAGCTCGTCTTCGTGGAGAACGTCGCCGCCCTCCTCCGCCGAGGGCTTGACGTCGTCCACGCCGACCTGGCCGAGATCGGGTACGACACGCGCTGGCTATGCCTACGCGCGTCCGACATCGGCGCACCCCACCGCAGAGACCGCCTGTTCCTGCTGGCCACACCCACCGAACGAGGAGGCACCGACGCTGCCCACCCCGTGCGCCCGTGACGGCAAAGGCCCCGGCCACCAGTACGGACTACCCGACCTGATCGAACCGACCGGAACCCGCCACCGCCTCCTCGTCCCGGATCCGACCGCCACGGCACACCGGCCCAACGCGTCCCCGCCGCCGGCCGGCACCGACCGCCAGTCCGGCGCCGCCCCGCGGCTGCTGCCGACACCCAGGGCCAGCGACACCGGCACCCCCGGCCGGCGGGCCGGAACCGGATGGCGACCACCACTGTCACAGATCCTGCTCCCCACCCCACGCGCCTCCGACGGCACCAAGGGCAGCCCGCGACAACGCGGATCACGCGGCGACCTCACCCTGCCCTCGGCGGCCGTACGGGTGCCGGACCGGACCCTGCCCACCCCGCGCGCCTCCGACGCACGAGGGCCGGGCCGACACGGCGACGGCGGCGCCGACCTGCGCACCACCGTCGCCCGGTTGGGCCAGCCCGACACCGACCGGTGGGGTGCCTACGCGACAGCGGTGGCCCGCTGGGAACTGCTGCTCGGCCGCCGCGTCCCCGAACCCACCCAACCCGGCCGGCACGACAAACCCGTCCTGGCCCCGCCGTTCGTCGAATGGCTCATGGGCCTCAACGACGGTCACGTCACCGACCCGACCCTCGCGATACCCCGCACCGGCGCGCTGCGGATCCTCGGCAACGGCGTCGTCCCCCAACAAGCCGCCGCCGCGCTACGGCTGCTGCTGTGCCCGCACCGGTGGGCCGCACCCAACCGGCCCAGTCGAACTCCCTGACCACACCGACCGAACCGGCGCCCCGGCTCCGACCAGGGTCGCGTCTCGGTGACGCCCGCCTTCCCCTTCGCCGCGCCACCTCACACGACCCAACCCACCCGCAGAGGGCCCGCCATCACCACGGTGGCGGGCCCTCCACCACCCATGCGACAAGAACCGTCCCCACCCGACGACCACCGGTACCGCAGGCGTGGACCGGCCGAGCGGCACCTGGGCGACGCCAAGGAAAGGACTGTTCGCCGCCGATCTGGGCCTGCGAGGCCGCGCATCCGCCCCTGACTATCCGCAGGCGCGCTGACCCGCTGCGGCCCGCCGTGCCGACCCGCCGGCCTCCCCCCTGCGGCCGGTGGATTCCCTCCACCTCACGTCCCCGGAAGGACCACCCCTGCCATGGCCAGCTCCGACCACCACTTCGCCGACCGCCCCGGCCCGGACAGCGAGCAGCCCGACGACACCGTCTGGACCGTCGACCGTATTCGCGCCCTCGGCCCGGTCACCGACATCGCCACCGCGGCGCGGATCTTCGGCCTGTCCCGCGCCGCCGCCTACGAACTCGCCAAACGCGGCCAGTTCCCGGTCGCCGTGCTGCGCTTCGGCAGCCGCTACCGGATACCGGTCGCGGCGATCCTCCACGCCCTGCACCTACCCGTCGCCGACGAGCAGCCGCCCGACCCGCCACCACCGGCGACTTGACCCGAACGCCGACGCACGCGTCGATCACCCCGTACGAAATCCGCAGCCACCGGCCGCACCCCCAACCCCGAGGAGCCACACCCACCATGGCCGAAGGATCCATCCACAAGACCTGCACCTGCCGCGACCCCGACGGTAAGAAACTCGGCAAACGGTGCCCCCACCTGCGCCGCGCCGGAGGCGCATGGAGCTCCCACCACGGCAAGTGGGGATACCAACTCGAACTACCGAGAAGAGTCGACGGTTCCCGCCGGTCACCGCTGCGCCGCTACACCTTCGACAGCCGCGACGAAGCGGTCAAGGACCGCGGCAACGCCATCGCGCTACTGGCGCTCGCCGGCGACGACACCGCCCTCGCCACCGAGATCGCCGACCTGCTCAAAAAGGTCAAGGCCGGCGAACCGATGCCCAACCGCGACACCATCGCCAAACGGGTCAACACCGGCCTCCCGGCCAGCGTCGACATGACCGTCGCCGAATATCTGCGGCAGTGGCTCGAGTCCCGGCGCACCATCGAACCGAGCACCAAACGCATCTACGCCAGCCACATCCAGAACCACCTCATCCCGCACCTCGGCACCGTCCCACTGGTGAAACTGCGGGTCGAGCACATCTCGGCCATGTTCACCGCGATCACCGACCACAACACCGCCATCGAGATCGCCCGGCAGAGCGAGGACCCGCAGATCCGCACCACCGTCCGGGGAGCACGCACCACCGGCCCGTCGACCATGCAACGCATCCGCGCCACCCTGCGCAAGGCACTCAACGACGCGATGGCCCGGTCCAACAACCGGCTGATCGACTTCAACCCGGCCAAGCACGTCGAACTCACATCGGCGAAGCAGCCCAAACCCCGGGTGTGGACGGACAGAGCCGTCGCACGGTGGCGCGAGACCGGAACAAAGCCCAGCCCGGTCATGGTGTGGACCCCGCAACAGGCCGGAGCCTTCCTCGACTACGCCCAGGACCACGACATCGCCCTCTACCCGGTGTTCGTGGGCATCATGCACCGAGGAATGCGCCGCGGCGAGGCACTCGGCCTGCGTGACAGCACCGTCGACCTGGACGCCGCCCTCGTCACCGTCGACCTGCAACGCACCACCGTCGGCTACGAAGCGGTCGACAAGAAAGTCAAGTCCGAGGCGGGTAACCGCACCTTCGCCCTCGACAGCTTCACCGCCGCCGCGTGGCGCGCCTACCTCGCCCGCCGCGCCCGCTGGAAGTTGGCCAGCGGCGGCAGCTGGCCGGACACCGGATGGTTCTTCGTCCAACCCGACGGCGAGAAGTGGCACCCGGACACCGTCAGCAAACGCTTCGACAGCCTCGTCCGTGACGCCGGACTGCCCCCGGTCCGGCTGCACGACCTACGACACTGCGCCGCCACCTACCTGAAAGCCTCCGGTGCCGATCTCACCGACGTCAAGGAACTCCTCGGCCACTCCACCATCACCATCACCAGCAACATCTACACCTCCGTCATCGTCGAATACACCTCCGTCATCGTCGAACTCCAGGTCGAGCGGGACAAGGCGGAGGCCGCCGCCGCGCTGGTTCCCCGCCGCCGACGCACACAGGCCGCCTGACCGATCCGAACCGCCGACACCACCTCCCGGTCTGCGACCACACCCACCCCCGACGACCCCAACCTGGGACTGAGGACATCAGATCGCCCGACGGGTCACCCGCCGTCACCCGTCAGCCGCAACAGCCCCACCCCGGGCAGCAGACGGGCGGATGTAGAAGCCGCGGCCAGGCAGAGTAGGGTTGGCCCTTGACGGGCCGTTAGCTCAATCGGCAGAGCTGAGGACTTTTAATCCTTAGGTTCTGGGTTCGAGTCCCAGGCGGCCCACCACATGACCTGGGAAAATAGTCACCAGTCGATGGCTGATCTACCCTTTATCCGGCCAAATTTGTCGGATGTGACCCGTTATGCGGGGAGCACCCAGCGAACACCCAAGACGCCCACGACCGCGTCGGCGTCGACGGCTGCAGGCCCGGACTGCAGGGTGTGGTACGCAGAGCGGGGAAGGCCGGGCCGGGTGACCATGCTCGCCGCCGATTGCAACCCGGCCATTCTCGGCGGCATCATGCAGAAGTTCGTCAACTACCGGCTGCGGTGGGTCGTGGTCGGCGACATCACGGGCCGCACCGCCGGCGCGCGCCTTGTCCGCTGGCCCCAGTCGGAGCCGGTTGGCGACCTGCGCGTCGGAGATCGGCGCGGCGTTCGGGTCAGCGATGCCATCGACGGCCGTGGTAGAAGAACGCCCCACCCAGGTACGGGACGGGTCGGCCGTCGGCGTGCGGCCTGGGCCTGACCGCCCACAACCCCGCGTACTAGGACTGGTGGACCCGACCGGCTGTGAGCCCGGGGTGCGCAACGTAGCCTGCCGTTATGCTGCGCTCGGGCGGCGCGGCACCATCTCCATGTCGATCTCCCGCAAGAGTCGATCGCGCCGCCCCGACCCTGCCCGGCATCACCCCGGGTCATTGGTGCTCTGACTGCCAGGTGAGGCAGGTGGGCCGGCGGCCCGTGGCGGCGTACTCGGCGACGGCGCGGCCGGCGGCGGCGACACTGGCCCGGGCCAGGATGGCGGGCACGGTGACCAGGCCGGAATCGGGCGATTCGACAACCGTGATCGGGCCGCCGGGTTCGCGCTCGATGCCCCGGGTGCCGTCCGGGAGCCAGCACACCGCGGCCCGGTTGACGCGCGTGTCGATGTCGATCCGGAGCTGAGCTGGCCCGCCCATGGGGCCGATCCAGATGGTCTGGCCGGTTCCACCGTGGGCCATGATCGACTCAGCCTGATCGGCGAACGACTCGGCGGCGCGGCCGGGGTCGGGCAACGGCTCGCGGTGGCCGTGGTAGTCCATCATCACCGCGGTCAAAGGTCCTCCTTCCCCTATGTCGGTCGGTCCACGTGGCCGACGGCGGGGGTGATACCGGCGCGGGAGGCTGGTGGGCTGGTGGGCGCGATCG
Source organism: Micromonospora sp. Llam0 (assembly GCF_003751085.1). Lineage (NCBI taxonomy): Bacteria > Bacillati > Actinomycetota > Actinomycetes > Micromonosporales > Micromonosporaceae > Micromonospora > Micromonospora sp. Llam0. Next base: position 2,433,490 of record NZ_RJJY01000002.1, read on the forward strand.
CGGTGGCGGCGGCGGCGCGTCCCGGCATCGGTCTTCTGCCTGAGTGCTGCCGAGCGCGGATGGCCGCTCCAGGGATCCCGCGGGTACAGGTCGTGTTCCTGCCGTCATGAACTCACCTCCAACCTGGGCTGTGTCCATGGCTGTGGCCCGGGTGCGATTGGGTTGCCTTCCGGTCCGGTCGGGTTGGCCCGTCTGGCTAGCGGCCGAGGCGTCTGGCTGTCTGGTCGGTCAGCGTGTCGGTGAGGTCGTGCAGGAATGCGAGCGCCGTGTCCGTCTCCGCGGTGGGTGTCAGCGCCTGCGCGTACGCCGTCACGACCAGGTTCTCGTCGCGGATGAGGTGAGTGATGTCGATCTGGGTGGCTCCGAGGCCGCCGCCGGTGGTGCTGTTCGCGTCCAGGTCTTCGACGGTTTCGAATGATAGGCCGCTGTCTTCCCACCAGACGGTGAGGTCGGCGGTGGTGGTGCCGGGTGTGGTGTCCTCCACAGGTCGACGTAGCGGGCGGCGTCCTGGTTGTACGCCTCGACCGCTCCTGGCACGTCGTCGTAGACCCGGACCTGTATTCCGCCGACGGGTTCGAAGCCGCCGGGTTTGGTGGTGAAACGCCCGTCGGTGGCGTGGGCGACGAAGGTGCAGTCCGCCGACCAGTGGGTCCGTACCACGCTGTAGGTCGTGTGGTGGTCCAGGGCGGGAGCGAGGGTGAGCCCGAATCGCCGGAACAGGTCCTCCGACCGCAGCCGGTTGCACAGGTTCTGGGGCATCTCGTCATACGGCGGTGTGGGGTCGGGCCGCGGGTCCTCGGTGTCGGTCCCGCACGCGCCGGCGACGCTCATGAGTACGGCGGCTAGACACGCGGCGAGGATGCCCCGTCCGCTGGCGGTGGGGTTCATCGCCGCTCCTCGCGAGGGGTGTCGAGGGTGAGGGAGCAGGTGATCAGTCGGTGGTCCGATGGCGGCTGCTGGCCGGGGTCGGGTAGGTGGACGCGGTAGGTGTCGGGCAGGACGTGGGGTGTCATGGCGTCGTTGGCCAGGAGCCAGTCGATGAGCAGACCGCCGCCGGGGTCGATGCCGGGGTTGACGGTCGGCGCGATCGGCTGGGTGGTGTCGGCATGCCAGGCCATTTCGGCGACGGAGTGCAGGCCGCAGCCGTTGGTGCGCTGCCGGGTGGTGGTGTCCCATTCGCCGATGAGGTGGTCGAGTGCGCGGGTGTCCGGCCCCCATGTGCCGTCAGGCCCGAGTGTGCCTTTGTGGGTGCGCTGGTGAGGTGTGACGGCCGTCCAGTCCCGCTGCGGCAGGTGGTCGCCGGACGCGGTGCCGTTGAGGTCGCCGCCGCCGATGACCGGTAGCGGTTCGGTGCTGCCGTAGCGGCTGACGCGGCGGGCTTCCTCGAGCCGGGCGTCACCGGACAGCGGTTCGAAGTGGTGCACGAAGGCCAGGAACTCCCGCCGGTTGTCGCGTACGGGTCCGCTGTCGCGGAGGGCGAACCGGGCGACGTTGCGTTGGTCGTCGAACACGCCGGGGTCGTCGGGGTTCCACCAGCGGCGCAGTATCAGCAGGTCCGGGTTGTAGAAGATGGCGGGTGGCATCGGTCCGCGTCGCATCGAGCCCAGCTCGGCGACGTACGGGACACCGAGTTGGTCCGACAGGGCCTCGGCGGCGGCGTACTTCGCCGCGCCGGCGTTGTCGCGGTAGCGGCTCGCCTCGCAGAATTTTCCGATCTGGTCGTGGGGTGTACGCGACGTCCGTACGGGCGTTGTCGTTTGACCTCGCGTGCGTTCTAACCGACTGGTCTGGGACGTCGGTTCCCATCGTCGGTCGGAGGACGAGTGAGTGGTACGCCGGTTGTTGGTGACCTTCGGGTGCAGGAAGTCCGTCGGCGCGGTGGCCGCCGGTCGTACACGATCGTGTGGCCCGACGGCATCGTGTATCGGCAGGCCGATCGGTTCCTCGCCGAGTTCGACGGTTCTGGTACGCAGCGGACGTACGCGTACCTGCTGGTCGATCACCTGCGGTGGCTGGACAGGGAGGGACTGTCGCCGGAAGCGGTGTCCCTGGACGATCTGAAGCGGTACATGGCCGCGATCGGCGCGAAGTTCGCCGGCCCGTTCGGCGAGCCATGGCGGGACCGGCCGTTGGGGTAGAGCACGCTGGGCACGGCGGCGTCGTGTGTGAAGGGGTTCTACCTGCACCAGGCCGGGTTGGGGATCAACGAGCGGCTCGGCGGGCAGTTGAACCTGACCCGGCTGCCGTCGCGGGCCGACCGCGAGTGGGCGCTGCTGGGTCACCTCAGGCTGGCGATGCCGGCCAACCCGCTGGCGCCGCATCGGGTGCGTCGCCGGCACCCGAAGATGCTGCCCGACGGTGCCAAGGTCCGTCTGCTCGCCGCGGCGCGCACGGCGAGAGATCGGATGGTGGTGACCTGGCTGGCCGATGCCGGGTACCGCATCGGCGAGTTGTGTGGACTGCATCTTTCGGACCTCCATCTGCGCGAAGGCGCGCCGTGCGGCGAGTGCCGAACACCGCACTCGCACATCTGTCATCGGGAGAACAACCCGAACCGGGCCGCGGCCAAGACGAAGTGGCCGTGGTCGCTGGAGGACGGCACGGTGCGGGGCGGGCTGATCAAGCGGGTCAGCCCGGCGATGATCCACACCTACTTCGAGTACGTGACCACCGAGTACCCGGCCGGCGCGCAGCACGGGATGCTGTTGGTGCAACTGACTGGACCGGCCGCTGGCCAACCGTGGGCTGCGGTCGCCGCACGGCGGATGCTGCGCCGGGCCGGGCACCGTGCGGGGCTCGGCACGGTGCTGCCCCACGCCTTCCGGCACTCGTTCGCCACGGCGGTCCTGGACGCCGCTGGCGGAAATCTGATGATCGCCCGGGATGCTGGTGGCTGGGCCTCCACGGCGGTGGTCGACGAGATCTACGCGCATGTCGACATCACCGACCCGGCGTTCAGCGCCGCCCTGCGCAGGGTGTGGGGTGACCCGGGATGACCGCCGCCATTGCGCCGACGCTGCGGGTCCTCACCCCGCCGCACGGCGGCCGGGACACTCGGGTGGGCCGGGACCGCCTGGAGCTGCTGGCCGCCCTGATCGGCGGGCCACGCTTCGATCCGCTGCTGCGCCCGGACCTGATCGTGCTGCCCCGCGAGCACCCGGTGTTCGGCTGGGGCTGCCGGGTCGCCGGCTGCTTGCGCGCCCGCCAGGACAACAAGGACCTGTGCAACGGCCATACGGAGCTGCTCGCCGAGGCACGCGCAGGAGGGCTTGACCGTGCGGCGTTCCTGCGCGGCGCGCAGCCGTTGGACGAGAGCGAGAACGTCGAACCACCACCGTGCCGGATCTGCCAGGTCCGGCCATCGCGCAACATCAGGCTGCGGCTGTGCGGACGCCACGGCGACGCCTGGGCGACGCTGCAACATCGGCAGCCCGTGCGCGACTTCGAGTCCTGGCTGGCCGGCCAGCAACCCGCGCCCGGGTTCGGCGAATGCCAGGTGCGGGTGTGCACCTCGCTCGCGGCGTCGTCGCTGGGACTGTGCTCTGGCCACGAGAACCGGTACCGCCGCGCAGGCTGCCCGGGCCGCCAGCGAGGCAAAGGCCGAGCCGTGCGATTCGACGACGAGGCCGCGTTCCGGTCGTGGTGCGCACGCGTCGATGCGGTCTGGCGGCCAGGCCGGCTCAACCTGGTCGGGCTGTCCCCGCTGCTGGCGGCCGAGGTCAAGTACGGCATGTTCGTACACGGGCAGCAGCCGCACCACTCGATGTGGCCGCTGCGCTGGTTGCAGGGCTTCGCCAACCGCTGCCGCGCCCACGATGTGGATTCGGTGATGGCGGTGGAGCCGGCGGGATGCCCCAACACCGACCGGATGATCGTCACCGAGATCCGCAACCAGGTTCGGCTGGTCTACTACAGCCCGGCCGACACCAGGGACGCCGGCTTCATCGAGTTCGACCATTTCGGCGCCCGGCTGCCCGCCCGGGGTAGCTTCTGGGACCTCACGATGGTGTCCCAGCGGTGGCTGCGCGATGCGCTGTGGGACTACTTCGCCGGCCTGATGCGCCGGCCGAAGCCGCCGCGTAGCGATACCTCGTACGACGGGGCACGCCGCGCCTGCGCAGAGCTGAGCGCCTACCTCGAACTCGAAGCACCCGAAGGCGGCCACGACCCGACCCGGCTGCGGGCCGAGCACATGCACGCCTTCGTCGCCGACCAGCGGCACCGAGCCCGCAACGGCCTGCCCTCGTTGGGGATCCGCCGCCGCGACGGCACAGCCGCCCCGGCCAGCGACATCAGCCGCAGCATCGGCGCCAACTACATCCGCAAGATCCTGCGTCAATCCCTGGACAGCGGGGAGGTCGCGCGGATCGGGCTGGCCCGCGAGTTCGTCGTGGCCGCACCCGCTGGTGGCGTGGAACCCAACCGCACCCGGCGCCCGTTCCCCGACGACGTCGCCAGGGCGCTGGCCGACGAGGCCAGCCTGGCCGTGCTGGCCGAGGTCCACGACCGACACGACGGCGGTATCCGGTTGATCTGGGAAGCCCTCGTCTACACCGGCCGTCGGCCCAGCGAGGTCATCCGGCTCTCGCTGGACTGCGTCGCCCGCTACAGCGGGCTGCCGATGCTGTGGCACGACCAGACCAAGGTCGGCAACTACGACGAGGCCATCCGCATCCCCGAAGTCCTCTACGACAAGCTTCGTGAACGACAACGCATCACGATCGAGCGGTTCGAGTACCGCCACGGCCGGCCACCCACCGACGCCGAACGCGCCCGGATGGCGCTGTTCCCGTCCCCGCAGCGCAACCCGTACCTGACCCGCCCGGCCACCTACACCTGGTTCCACAGGCACTTCCGAGCCTGGGTCGACGGGCTGGAACTCGGCGCGTGGGTGCCGCACCAGGCCCGGCACACCCTGGCCACCAGACTGTTGGCCAACGGCGCCGCGCTGCACCACATCCGCCGCTACCTCGGCCACGTCTCCACCCGGATGACCGAGCACTACGCCAAGATCGCCCTGTCGGAGATCGACGACGTCCTCGGCCGCGTGTGGGTCGCCGGCCCCGGCGCGCCCAACCCCGGCGAGCTGCTCACCAACGGCGCGGCCGGGTTGAGCCGGGAGCGGGCCGAAGCCCTCGCGATCGACCTGTCCCGCCGCAGCACCCCCACTGAGGGCGGCTTCTGCACCTTCCAACCCGTCGTCGACGGCGGCGCCTGCCCATGGAAACTGAACTGCGAGGGCTGCGCCAAGTTCGTCATGTCCGGCGCCGACCTGCTCTACTGGCGCCGCAAACGTGAGCAGTGGATGGCCATCGCGGAACGCGCCCCCGACGACGCCACCGCCGATTACCTGCACCAGGTGTTCGCACCCACCGCCCGCGCCATCGACGGCCTGGAAAAAGCCCTCGCCGGCCTCGGCCTGCTCGACGACGCGCTCGCCTTGGACCTGCGCCGCCCCCAGGACTACTTCCATCGCATCTGGAGCACCGCGTTCCGCGTCGCTCAGCTCGCCGATGCTCATGACGAACACCCCGCGAAGGAGGCCGAACTGTGAGCACCGAAGCGGCGGTCGCCGCCCGTCGCGCCCACGTCCAGCGCCTCCTGGACACCGTCCGCACCGCGGTGCGCCGCATGCAGCGCGACGGCAGCCGTATCACGGTGCGCGGCGTCGCGCATCTCGCCGGAGTCTCCCGCACCTTCCTCTACCAGAACCCCGACGCGCGGCGTCTGCTCGCCGAGGCCACCGCCACCAACCGCGACCAACGACGCGTCAGCCGGCAGGTCGAGTACACCAGCGGCCAGCAGGAAGCGTCCTGGCGTGAACGCGCGCTCAACGCCGAAGACCAACTCCACCGCAGCCATAGCGAGATCCGCGCCCTGCGCGCCCGCATCGGCGAGCTGATGGGCCAGCTCGACGACCTCACCCAGGCCCACACCGTCGACAGCGTCCAAGCGGTCAGCTCCGCCAACACCCAGCTCAAACAGCAGATCCGGCAACTGTCGGCGGCCAACCGGCAACTCGACGACAAGCTGACCGCAGCCCGCACCAACAACCGGTTCCTGGACAAGCACGTCGCCGACCTCGAAGCGCAACTCGCCGAACACTCGCGGCGATGACATCGACTGCCCGCCCCTGGCCCGGCTGAATCTCGATGACCGCCAGCGTCCAACGGGGGCACAATGACCGCCATGCAAGGCGGCGAAGGAATCCGAGTGCCGGACGGGGCAGAGATCGTCGGGCAAGTCGGCGGTATGCCTCGGCTGTGGGTCAGCCTGCCGGCCGACGAGGACGGCTTCATCGGCATGCGGTGTCCGAAGTGTGGCGAAGACTTCCGTCTCCACAACGACGACTACGAGGGCCTGCCCGAGAGCATCTGGTGTGTGTACTGCGGCCTGAGCAGCCACAAGGGTTGGTTCGAGACCGTCCAACAGCATGATCGTTTCCTAGTGGCTGTCCGGGACTTCGGGGCGCAGGTGGCGCTGCGCATGACGAACGGCCTGTCGCCTGACGGCGAAATCCTGTTCGGTGGACGTCCGTACCGTCCGCAGCCGCTTCCTCCCATCGACGAGGAACGCCTGGTCCGCGTGCGGAACTGCGGTAGCTGCCGCCTCCGCTACGCCGTGTTCGGCCAACATCGATACTGTCCGGCATGCGGCCAGTTGCCCGCCCACATCGTCGCGGCTGACGCGCTCGACGCCGCGACCGATCGCCTCGACGATCTGACCCGACGGACAGGGGCCGAAGCGAAGGCGCTGCGCGAGCAAGGGGTGTTCGACCAGACTCGGACGGACATCCTGATCGCTCTGGTCAGTCTGGTGGAAACGCTGGCCAAGGCTATCGACGGCAGGCCGGTTCCAAGGCGTGACCGCAACGTCTTCCAGCGTCTCGAACCCATGGCGGACCGGTTCGTCGACGCCGGGTTTGCTGACCTGCGACAACGCGTCAACGAAGCAATATGGCAGCGGCTGAAGGTCACCTGGCAGCAGCGCCATCTGCTCGTCCACAACGACGGCGTGGTTGACTCCTCGTACCTGGAGAACGACCCGACGGGAAGCGCGAAGCTCGGACAGCGACTCAGGATCAGCGACCGAGAGTGCCGTCAGGCAATCGAGGACACACGACACCTGTGCGCGGCCATCGCAGCCCTCAAGACGCCATGACGTCGCAATCCGGCAGCACGCCGACGCCCCAGCACCGGCACTCAACCCACCCGATCCGCTGACACCGGAGCGCCATTGCCCGATATGTCGTGGCGAACATGTACGCCGGGCGTAATCCCAGGTCAGAGGCTCGAGGTGCCGCCGCCGGTCGGAAAAGCAGAACAGAATCAGGGCGGGCGCCGCGGTGACGTCGGCGAACGCTTGTTGGAGCGGGGAGAAGTCGTAGCGGCCGTCCGGTGTCCGGCCGCCGTTGTGGTAGTTGAACAGGGCGATGTCGATCACTGCTCGCTCCTCTCGTGCGTATTGGCCGTGATGGCCGGGTGTCGTGTCTGCTCCGGTGGCGGTCGCCGCCGGGTCGCCACCGATGACGATGCGGTCGACGTCGACGATCTCGCCCTGGTGGTCGCCGACCCGGACACGGACCTGGCTGTCGCGCATGCGGTCGAGCCGGGCGGTCAGGGCGCTACGGCGCATCTGCTGTCGCCGGCTGGTGTGGAGTCACTGGTACCTCGTCGGGGGTGCCGGATTCTGATGCCGGCGGCATCACCTCTGCGGGCGGCCGGCCGGGGAGAGTGTGGGCGGGCTGGGTTGCGCTGGTTCGTGTCGTCGTGGCTGGTGGGTGCTCCGGGGTCCGGCCCGGTGTCGGGTCGGACCCCGGAGGTGTTCCTCCCTGGATGGCCCTGGCATGCCGTGCGCTGCCCTGCCGAGCCGAGCGGGCGGCTTGGCTCGGCGCGCCGCGACGCAGGCGTGCCATGGGTTCCCCCTCTACGCCCCTGGTTCGGGGTGTGGGGAGTTCAGTGGCGGCGGGGTGCCGCGCTGGCCGGTGTCGAGTTCGGTGACCCGCGGGTCGGCCCGGGACACGACGGAAGGCTGCCGGTAGGGGGCGGGGCCGTCGCGGCGATCCCACACGCCGGGGGTGTGCCGGGGTTGGTGGGGTTCGGTCTCGGCGTCACCGGTGCGGGGGATTTGCTGCAGGGCGGCCATCGCGGTGTCGAGCCGGTTCTGGCGGACGTCGAGTTGGCGCATCATCGCGGCCTGGTGGGCGAGGCCGGTGGCGGTGGCCTGGACCAGCCGGGCGGTGGTCACGTCGACGCTGGTGAGGTCGATGGTGTCGACCTTGGTGTGGGCGTCGGTGACCTCGGCGACGGCGCGGGCCTGGTGGCGGTGCGCGAGGTCGAGGACCTGGTCGGGGCGGGCGTGCTGGTAGCCCCGCCCCCGCGCGACGGTGAACACCGTGCGGCGCTGGGTGAGCAGGACCTCCGCGGCCTTGCGTGCGGCGGCGTGGATGGCCTGCCGGCCACCGGTGTGGTCGGCGGGGTCGAGGTCGAGCAGTTGTCCCATCTCGTCGTAGCTGAGGATGTCTCCGGGCTGGAGCCGCGACATGGCGGTGGCGAGGATCTGCCATCGGGGGGCTGAGCCCACCGGCTGGCCGGGTCGGCGAGTGGGTCGGCGGTCATCGTCCGGGGGTGGGGTTGGGCGGGTGGTGTCCATGTCAGTCCGTGCCGTCGAGGGTGCCGACGAAACGGCCGTAGGTGGGTCGTCCGTCGCCGAGTCCGATCAACGCGCCGGCGGTGTGGGCGGCGTTACGCAGATCGGCCAGGTTGATGACGGCGGGGTCGTAGACGCCGCGGGCCTGTAACCGCCAGTGGGGAAACACCGGTCGGGTGCGCATGACGCGGGCGTTGCCGACCTTGACGGGGGCGCGGTGGACGTGGCGGGTGTCGGCGTAGAGGGCGGCGGGTTCCCGGGGACCCTCGTACAGCACCGGGACCTTCATCGTTTCGATCAGCACACCGCGTTCGACCTTCTTGCCGTCGCGTGACAGGCGGGCGCCCTCGACCAGGCACTTGGTCAGGTTCGGCGCGGGGATGAACGGACCGACGTCGGGGTCGTGGTAGAGGCCGCCGAGCCATTCCAGCTGGGCGATCTCGGCGTGGTCGTCGTCAGTCTTCTTCGTCTTCGCCGAGATGGGCCGGATCTGCCGCACGATGGTGTCGAGGGGATCGACCAGGCGTGCGTTGTGCATGAGCAGCGGCGCGGTGCCGGCAAGGTCGAAGATGAAACTGGGCACGGGTGAAAAACTCCTGATCAGCAGGGAGCCGGGCCAGATGCTGCGGCGAGGCAGGGCCGCGCGGCCGACGTGGGACAGGGCGAGGATGTCGCGCAAGGTGTTCAAGGTGTTGTCGTCGGGTGGCCGTTGCCGGCGGTGGGGGTGAAGCGGGCTACCAGCGTCAGCCGGGCGTCGGGAACGCGAAAGTCGGTGACGGTCCCGGCGTCGGCGGTGAGCCGGTGGCGGTCGCGGGCGGGTCCCCCGTTGACGGGCTCGGCCCCGAGCGGCGGCCGGACGATCTCCAGCGCCTCGGCCGGGGCGATGGCGGCGGCGCGGATCAGGCGGAGTTTCGTCAGCCATCACGGGTGCCTTCCGTCGGCGGGTCCGGTGTGGGCGTGGTGCCGGCCAACTGCGGTGGCCGGCCGAGGAGTCCGAGGACGATGAGGGTGTCGCGGGTGGGTGTGGAGCGGTCGACGGCGTCGGCCCATCGACGGTGGGTGCAGGGGTGTGGGGTGAGTCGTCCCTCGAAGCGGCACTGCGCGCACATGAGCGTGTCGTCGGGGGTGTGCAGGGCCAGGATGGCGTCGGCGGTGAGGCTCGCTGACGGGTGGGCCCGTGCTGGTACGGGCGGGTAGATGGGTGTGATGGTCACGGGTGGTGCTCCGTCCTTGCTGATGGGGTCTGCGGTTCGGCGGATGGGCTTGGCGGGGCGGGGTACGGGTACGGGTACGGGGGAAGGGTGCGTGAGGGCCCGGGTGGGTCGATGTTGGTCAGGGTTTACGGGCGAGTCCTCCGAAGTCGTCGACGTCGACGGTGTGGGCGGTGTCGGGTCGCCAGCGGGTGACGGACACGACGCCGGGTTCCAGGAGTTCGAGTCCGTGGAAGAAGCCGGCGATGGTGTCGGGGGTGCGGTTGACGCGGGGGTTTTCGCCGCTGGCGTTCCATTGGCGGACCATGTCGTCCATCGGTGCGGGGTGGATGACGTTGGTGTCGTCGCACAGGGCGAGGTAGCTGCCGGCGGGGACGGCGTCGACGAGGCGGCGCACGATGGCGTACGCCTGGATGTCGTCGGTGAGGTGGGCGGTGACGCCGAGCAGGATCAGGGCGACGGGTTGGTCGAAGTCGAGGGTGTCGGCGGCCCGGGACAGGATCGACTCGGGGTCGGTCAGGTCGGCGTCGATGTAGTCGGTGGCACCGTCGGCGGTGCTGGTGAGTAGGGCGCGGGCGTGGGCGAGAACGAGGGGGTCGTGGTCGACGTAGACGATGCGGGATTCGGGTGCGAGTGTCTGGGCGACCTGATGGGTGTTGTCGGCGGTGGGCAGGCCAGTGCCGATGTCGAGGAACTGGCGGACACCGGCGTGGGCGAGGTGGGTGACGGCCCGGACGAGGAACGCGCGTTGCGCCAGCGCGATCTCGGCGATGTGCGGGTTCGCCGCTCTGATCCGGTCTCCGATCTGGCGGTCGGCGGCGAAGTTGTCCTTGCCGCCGAGCCAGTAGTTCCAGACCCGGGCGGACTGCGGGACGCTGGTGTCGATGCCCAGCCTCGTGGTGGGCGCGGTGTCGCTCATGACCGGGCTTGCCTCTCCGGATGGGTCGAACGGGTTGCGTACGGCGCTGGCGGGCACGGCTGTCACGACTCCCGGCCGGAGCCGACACCGCGGGTGCGGGGTTGACGCCACATCGGCCACAGGGGCGGGCCACCGTCGGGCAGGTGCACCGGCGTCGGAGCGGTGTCGTAGTAGCCGTGCCGTTGATAAAGGCGGCGGGCGTCGCCGCTGGTGGCGACCAGGTGCACGGGGGTGCCGGCGGTGTCGCAGGTGGCGTGCCGGTGCGCGAGCAGGGCGGTGCCGACACCCTGACGCCGCCGGTCGGAAGCGACGCCGAGGTACGCCAGGTAGGTGTGCGGGCGGCGCGGGGCGTGTTCGTGCAGGAGCGCGGCGAGGTGGGCGAACCGTCCGGCGTGCGGGCCCGCAACCCGGTCCACCAGTGCGGTGTGGTGGGGGTCGGGGGTGCCGGCGGCGGTGTGGGGCAGCCAGACTGCGGCGCCGGCGTGGTCGTCGCTGGTGTACACGGTGCCCGAGGTCATCGTGTGGGTGAGGATCGCCGGGCAGAGTCGCTGGTAGACGTGTCGGCGTTCGCCGGGGTCGGGGATGAGCCAGGCGGCGTCGGGGGTGTCGACGAACGCCTCGACCAGGGTCGCGGTGAGTGCGGGGATGTCGTGGCGGTCGGCGACACGGATCACGGTCGTGGTGGGGGTGGTGGTCACCGACGGATCTCCTTACGTGCGGCGGGGGTCGGGTGGGTGGTGGGTCGGGTCGCGGCGTCGGCGCCCGCGCCGACGGTGGCGTAGACATGGCGGCGTGTGCGGTGCAGGACGGCGGCCCAGACCAGACCGGCGGTGACGGCGGCGGCGTAGAGGCCGGGCAGCGCCCACCGGGCCGGGGAGCCGGGCGGGGCGTCGAGGAGGTCACCGAAACCGATGAGAGTGCCGCCGAGGATGAACACCAGCAGGTTGAGCGCGACGCCGGGAGCGAACGCGGTTGACCAGCGGGACTCACCCCGGCGGTCGTGACGGAAGTAGACGAGGACGGCGAGGCTGGTCGCGGTCATCAGGATCAACACACCCAGCCCGCCGGTGACGGTCAACCAGAAGAACAGATGAACGATCGGATCCAGGCCGGCCAGCGCGTAGACCACGATGACGAGGCCGGCCACGCTGGTCTGGGTGAGGGAGCCGAGTCTCGGCGCCCCGGTCCGGCCGTGGGTGCGCCCCAGGCTCGTGGGGAGGACCTGTTCGCGGCCCAACGCGAACAGGTAGCGGGCGACCATGTTGTGGAAGGCCAGCAGCGCGGCGAACAGGCTCGTCACCAGCAGCAACCGGCCCACGTCGACGATCAGGCGTGGGAGGTGGCCGTCGACCAGCACGAACATCAACTCCGGCCCATGGCGGGCGGCGGCGTCGACGATCCGATCGGGGCCGGCGGCGGTCTGCATCGCCCACGCCGACCCCGCGTACAGGATCGCGGTGACGGCGATCGCGGTGTAGGTGGCGTGCGCGACCGTACGGCGGGGGTCACGGGTCTCCTCCGCGAGGACGGTGGTGGCCTCGACCCCGACGTAGCCGGCGATCCCACCGACGAGGATCGCCGCCATCCCCGGCACCGCCAGATGCGCCGGCTCCAACCCGTGCAGCGCTAGTCCCCCGTCGGCGGAATGGGTGGCCATGATCGTGTCAAAGACCACCACCACGGTGATCTCCGCGACCAGCAGCACACCCAGAACCCGGCCGTTGAGGTCGACCCGCGCCAACCCCAGACCCGCGACCAGCAGCCAGCCTCCGAGCGCCCACACCCACCACGGCACGCCGACACCGGCCACCGCCGACACGGTCGCGGCCGTGACGACACCGAACGCCCCGTACAGGCCGACCTGCATCAGGTTGTAGGCGACCACCGCCACGAACGCCGCCGCCACACCACAGGCGGGACCGAGAGCGTGGGCGACGTACGAGTACATCGACCCGGCGTTGACCACATGCCGCGACATGGCGACGTAGCCGGCCGCGAACAGCACCATCACGGCGGCGGTCGCCGCGTACGCGACCGGCACCCCCGACAGGCCGGTCACCGCATACGCCGTCGGCACCGCCGACGCGACCACCGTCATCGGCGCCGCAGCCGCCAGGACGAAGAACACTACCTGCGGCACGCCCAGCTGGGACCTGGCCAACGCGGCGGCGACACCACCTCGACGCGGACGCGGCACACCATGAGAAACAGACACAACGATCCCCCAAGAAATGACAAGAACCAGACGAGACGGATGCGGGTCAGGAAGGGCGGGCAGGGTGCCTGGGCAGACGCCTGAGCAGGGCAGACGGTGGTCAGGTCCGACCACCCAACACAGCCCGACCGACCGCCGCCGACAACTCCCACAACAGGGCGTCGACCTGCGCCGGCACCGGACTCAACAACCGGTCCAGACGCTGCCGAGCCCGCGGCTCACCGCCGAGGAACCGGCCCTCGACACCAGCGGCGACACACAACCGCGCCAGGGCGCTGTCGAACTGGTCTAACCGGTCGCCGCGGCCGATCCGGGTCGACAACCGGGCCCACGGCCACGCCGCCACGTTCATGTCCGTCGGCTCCCACACCGTCCGGACCGTCACCAGCCGCCGGACCCGCACCGGACGCACCACCCCCGCATCGGCCAACCGCTGACCGATCGCCGGCACCGACACATCGGCGAGAACGTCGAGCCACGCCGGAACCGGCTGACCCGGCTCGGCCGCCACCCAGGCCGCTATCTGCCGCTCCAACCCGACCAGCCGCACCCCCGGTTCGGGACACGCCAGATGCCCCGACGGCGTCACCTCCAACACCCCCGCCACGACCAGGTCCGCCAACACCGCGGCCGTCGCCCCGAACCCGGCGATCCGCGCCGTCACCCGCAGCTGACCCGACACGTCGTGATGCGCCATCAGGAAGAACTCATCCGCCAACAACCGACGCTCCACCGGCACCGACAACACCGACCGCCGACCGGCCTCAGACTGGTAGACGGTCACGGCCGACCCTTCCTCGTCCAGGCACTCCACAGCGGAGGCATGGCTTGCTGTGACAGCTGGCGCAGACGGACAGGGCTCGCCGCCACCGCTGCCTGAGCCCTGACGGCCACTACAGCATTCGGACGTCGCCCGCGAAGGACCACACGGCTAGGCCTACCGCCGCTGCGCGCTGCCCCCATCGGTGCAGTCCCCCACCCGTGTACTAGCCGCAGGCGCGAGACCGGCCACCGTCGCCCCGGCTCAGACGCCCGAACGCGCGCAGGGTGGCCCAAGTTGTGTGAGCGGGGCGCGGTGCAGTCCGGGCACCGCAGCGTTTGCCCACAGTCGGTGCACCACCGGTGCCGACATCTACACAGCGCAAAACCCGCGATGGTGCCCACCAGTGCGGAGGCGACTGCCACTACGAATGCGGCGGTCAGCGACATGGCTACACCTTCCAGTTAGAAACCTTGATTGGGCCTGCCGTGCCGGTGACGGGGGCACCGGCACGGCAGGCGGTCTAGGACACCAACGGACCTGCGCCCTACGGCTCCCGGCGCGGTTCCGAATGCCGACGAGCCCGCCGGGAGGGAAGCCCTGTAGGTGTACGACGGCTAGGTCATGGGTCCATTCAGGGGGTATCGCAGGGCCGTCGCTAGACCGCTGACGCAGACACGGAGACTGTCCGCACCTGCCGACGTTGCTCCGGAGCGGTCGCGCTCATGGTCCGGTTCGTGCTGTGATCGCTACGGGCGACATTGAGGGGTGAATAGCCTGTGGCGGATGGCAGTGTTCGCGGATCGGCACCGACGGCTGGACAGGTTGCTCAGGCCCGCGTGTCGTACGACTGGCTCACCGGCGTGGACGGCGCGCTGCACTGGGTCGAGTCGTCACCAGAGACCGGCCGAGCCATGGTAGTGACGTGGAGGCCCGAGCAGGATCCCTCCGACGTTCAGATCTCACGCCTCTATGGGGCGAACGTTGGCAGTAGCCTGCACGCCTACGGCGGTATGCCCTACGCGATCCACCCGTCAGCCGGTGCGGTGATGGTGAGCGGCTCTACTGGGCTACTCGCGGTCGACATCGCTGCCACCAAAACCGCGCATGTCTATGGCGATCTCACTCAAAATGCCGATGAATTGCTGTGTGTCCGCGAGGATGACGCCGGAGACGAGTTGGTTGCAATCGATATTCTGACAGGCGGGCTACGTGTCTTGCTGGCAACCGATGGGTTTCTCGCCTCGCCGCGGACATTCGCGGGCCGACTAGCTTGGACTCAATGGGGCAGGGGCGCGATGCCCTGGGACTCCAGTGAACTGTGGGTTGCCGAATACCAACCAGGAAAATCCATCCGCCGAAAAAGGAGAATCGCCGGAGGGCCTGACGAGTCAGCTGTTCAGCCACAATGGAACGTTGACGGAGCGTTGTATTTTCTGTCTGACCGTTCAGGCTGGTGGAACCTATATCGTTGGCGCGATGGACAGACGTATGAGATAGCACCGATGGCCGCCGAGTGTGCTGCTGCACCGTGGGAGTCGAGCTACTCCAACTATGTCCTTCTTCCGGGGCAGCGGATCGGCCTGGTCTTTCAACGCGGACCAAGGTTCGGGCTGATTGTTGTCGAACCTGACGGTCACATGAACCCCGTCAAGCTGCCCTACACCGCAATCAAGCCTCATGTTGCCGCAATCGATAACAGGATTGCACTTATCGGCGCATCCCCAACCCGCCCGCAGCAGATTGCCTTGGTGTCGACCGACGGCTCCGAAAATCTGGAAGTGGTTCGGGAGAGTGCTGTTGGCGTCACGGAATCCGTCTCAATCTCCGTTCCGGAAATAATACAGGTGGCCTCTCAAGAGGCCGACTTGACCGTCCTATTCTATCCGCCAACGGGCAAGGGTGATCCAGCCCCACTGATTGTCCGGCCGCATCCTGGGCCGACATATCACAGCGATCTTCGACTAGACTGGGAAGTACAGTTCTTCACGAGTCGCGGGTTTGCGGTGGCCGACGTCGACTATCGTGGGAGCACCGGATACGGCCGAGAATTTCGCAAGGCATTGGACGGCGAGTGGGGTCGACTTGACGTCGAGGATTGTCGCTATGTGGCAATGCATCTGCTGGCAACGGGCAGAGTGTGTCCTGGCGGCGTTTTCATCTCAGGGGCGAGTGCCGGAGGTTTCACCGCGCTGCGGGCAGCATGCGAGGAAGGGCCGTTCCTGCTGGCTGTAGCCAGGTCGGCAATTGTCGATCCAGTAAGGTGGATGACTACGGCACCCCGTTTTCAGCGACCACACGCGGGAATCCTGGCCTCCGACGGCGCTCGCGTCATGCCGGATCGAGTAAGATGCCCTGTCCTGCTAATCCACGGTGATCGGGATGATGTCGCGCCGATAGATGACGTGACCGAGTTAGCGGCAGCGCTCGATCACCGAGGACTGCTGGCCGGCATGTTGGCACTCGGCGGCGTCGGGCACTACATATCCACGCCCGCTGCTCTATCGGCGGCGTTGGAAGCGGAACTCCAAGCCTACCTCGAGGTGATCAAGAGTAGCGGGCACTCCCTTCCGGAGTGATCAGGGTGGGTAACTGTGTCGCGGCGTACTCGCCGAGGTCCCTCACATCGGGAAGATCCGTGTAGGGGTGAAGCTCGGCGAGCATGAGGACGATGCGGTGAGCGCTGCGAAACGAATTGAGCTTTGCGGCATGGTCAATCGCCTGGCGTGCCACGGCGCAGGCGTGGTCAATCTGACGCGATCGCGCGAGGGACGCAGCGTAGAGGGCAGTGTCTATCGCCAAACGTCGTGCACGAGTCGGCTCCAGCTGCGCGACCGCTCGGGTCACTTCGCGTTGCGCTAGCTCATGAAGTCCAAGATCATAGAAGCAGTGAGCCTTCTCGTCGGCGAGATCGGCTTCGCTGAAGTAGGCGATCCAGGGCGGCTCACCCGAGGGAATGCTCCGGGCGAGATCCGCCTCAACTTGAAGGAGCGTTGCGGCACAGGCGGCCTCGTCGCCGCGTCTTGCCTGAGAGCGGGCCAGCACCGTGCGGAAGACCGCCCGTACGCCGGGCGTGGTCTGATGTTCGGTGCCGCGCAGTGCGGCGGTGGCGAGGCGCCCCGCCTGGTCCGCGTCCCCGCAGTGCAGTGCCAGATGGGCAAGGCTGACAGCTATGAGGTATCCCCCGTACAGACGGTTTCCGCTTCTCGTCGCGATCGCCAAAGCATGCTGGTAGTGCCGCTGCGCGGCGGCATCCGCCCCGAGGTCGACCGCTTCGTACCCAGCGAGTTCGAGGAACCCCGTTGCTACGAGCGGCGAGCGAGCGGCCATGATGTCGAGTTCGCGCCCAAGGATGTCGGTGACGATCGAGTAGACCTGGCCGGCACCATGAGCGTGGTCAGCGCTTCGGAGCTCCTGCAGTCTCAGCGCCGCCTCCGAGCTCTTGTCATCGAAGTCACGTGAGTGCCCAGCGTCCAGAGCAGAGGACAAGAGCCAGTCCAGGACCGGACGATCGGTAGCTTCGGACCGAAACCCCCGCGCCCTGCTCCCCGCGTCTCCACCCGCTCCCAGCCCACGTTCACGTTGCAGCATCGGGATCAAGCGGCGGAGCGCGCCTCCAGCGGCAAGCGCTACATCGCATCGTTCTACCAGATCATCTGAAGCTGTTCGCTCCGCAGCCTCGATCTTGCGGATCAGGTCCTTGTGCACGAACAACGCCCTGCCAAGGTCCGCCTGAGACATGTCGCGCTCTTGACGTAGGCGACGGACCTCCGCGCCGAGGAAGTGCCGCACAGACCTTCCCGGCTCGAGCGTTTTGAGGGCTTGGCCCACGGCTCACCGCCTGTTCCTACCTGCCACGCAACGCCAACGGGTTCATTGTCGATGAGACAGGGGACGACGAGCAACGCACGCGACCGCCACGCGGACACACCCAGTGTCCGCATCTCCCCCCTGCCCGAGACCCCCACACGTTGGGTTTGCTCTCTGTATGCGAATCGACTGCAGGACGTGGGTTTCCTCGGCGACGGCGTTGTGGACACTCCGGACGGTTCCCACGCGGCAGTCTCGCCTACCAGACCGAACGTGAGAACGATGCCACCGGCGGGTGGGAGAGTCGCGTCAACGCGAACGGAGCGCATTCCGACACGTGGCACGGGCGACGGCGAAGTCGGACCGCAGGTCAGCACTCCCTCGCTGCTTACCATGGGTCACCATATGGATAACTTCGATGACGATCTGCGTGAGAGTCGTCGGCAAGATCCCGCAAGGCAGGGTCGGTCTTTGACCGGCAACAACCATCACACGGCGAAGGTGCGACGGCATGACTATGACAGGCGAGATGGGTGTCGAGGATCCCGCGATGCGACGGGCAGCGATGGTTTCCGAGTTGCGGGAGGACGTCATCGTCTCGGAGGCCGTGGCTGCGGCGTTCTTGACTGTGCCTCGCCACGTGTTCGCGGAGGGTGAACCGTTGGAGGCGGTGTACGACTCGAACACGCCGCTGGTGACCAAGGTCGACTCCCGCGGGGCGGCGCTGAGTTCGGTGTCCGCCGCGCATATCCAGGCGGTGATGCTGGAGCGGGCCGGGATCGAGCCGGGGATGCGGGTGCTGGAGATCGGCTCGGGTGGCTACAACGCGGCGCTGATCGCGGAGCTGGTCGGCCCCGAGGGTTCGGTCACGTCGGTGGACATCGACGAGGAGATCGTCGCGCGGGCGCGCCGGTGTCTGCGGTCGGCCGGTTACGGGCGGGTACGGGTCGTGCGGGCTGACGCCGAGCATGGTGTGCCGGAGCACGCGCCGTACGACCGGATCATCGTGACGGTCGGGGCGTGGGACATCCCTCCGGCGTGGATCAACCAACTGTCCGGGCGCGGCAGGATCGTCGTGCCGCTGCGGTTCGCCGGGTTGTCCCGCTGTATCGCGTTCGACCGCGTCGGCACCCGCCTGGTCTCCCGCAGCTACTGTCTCGGTGGTTTCGTGCCGATGCAGGGCCAGGGCACGTTCACCGACACGGTGGTGCCGGTCACCGGTGACGCGGCGCTGCGGGTCGACGGGCCCGACCCGGGCTTCGACGTGCCGGCGCTGCGCCGGGCGATCCACGGGCGGCGGATCGCACGGTGGTCCGGGGCGGCGTTCGACCTGCCTGATGAGTTGGAGCTGTTCGTGGTGACCAGCGGGCCGCTGGTGCCGTTCCTGCACGCCAGCCAGGCGCTGGTCGACCAGGGCGTGTTCACGCCGGCGGTGACTGTCGGCGCGGCTGTCCTGGTCGAGGCGGGCAGTTTCGCCTACCGGACGAAACGCGGGAACGAGGACACCGGCGGGTGGGAGAGCGGCGTCTACGCGCACGGACCGAACGCCGAGGACGTGGCCGAGCGGTACCTCGACCTGCTGCGCCGGTGGGCGGCCGGTTACCGCCGCCGAGGGGCCGCGCGCATCGAGTACATCCCAGGTGATGGCGACGGGGGTACGCCGCGCGGGTGGTGCGCGCCGAAACGCCACGGGGTTGTCGCGGTCTCGTGGCCCTGACAGCTACCGGCGTCCCGTCCGGGGCGCGCGGAGGAAACAACGTTGGAGGGAGAGTCATGTCGATCACAACCGAGGAGAGGTCTGTCACGTCGATCCTGCCGGCGACGGCCGGCACGGACGACGAGTTCGACACGGACGGCTGGGAGCTGGACGTCACATTCGTCGAGTCCGGCGAAAGCGTCGACACATTGATCTACATGACCAACGACGGGTGCGGCAAGACCTGCCAATCCGCCTGCAGCACCACCTGCCCGTAGGAGACAAAGCCCGGAAGCCGTCCGATCGCGGCGCTGCCCATGGTCGGACGGCCCCTTACTCCCAGGGGGTACCGTGTACCAGCATCTCGACGCGTTGATGGTGCGCGCTGCGGTGTGCCCGCCTGACCAGCTGCGGCAGGGATGGCCGGATCTGACCGGACCGGAGGGTGTCGCGTCCTGGCGGCCGTGGCTGCGTCAGGTCTTCGCGGTGCCGCAGTTCGCCGCCGCTGTGGAACACGCCAGTCCGGTTCTCGCTGAGCGTGCCCGCGTGATTTGCGACGGCCACGCGACAAGTGAGCGGCAAGCACGGCGGGTGGTGATGTCGGTGCTCCGGTACCTGCTACGAGCTCGTGGACGGGCAACTCCTTTCGGATTGTTTGCCGGCGTCGCGGTCACCCGGCTGGCATCCACCACAACGGTGCGTCTCGGCACCGAGCATCGGGCGATCGCGCGGGCAGGTGCGCGATGGCTGGCTGAAGTCATCGACGAGTTGGAAGCGGACCCGATACTGACGCGCCACTTGCTGGTGCGCGCCAACGATCTCTTGACCTTCCGCGACGGCGAGGTCGTCCTGGAACACCGCTTCCGGCAGCGTCCAGACGAGAACCGAGCCGAGGTCCACGTCCGTGGCACCGGACCAGTGCGTGCCGCTCTTGCCGCGGCGAGCGACCCAGTACTGTTCGCCGACCTCGTCGACAAACTCGCCACCGACCACCGGGTCGGTGCGGGCGTGGTGTCTGCATTGCTCGCGGAAATGGTGTCGCAGCGACTTCTGTTGACTGAGCTACGGCCGGCGTCCACCTCGATCGACCCGCTGTCCGTCGTCGTCGCAGGCGTCGACCGCGCGCTCGCCAGCCGCGACGACCGTTACCCAAGCGATGAGAAGTTCACCGACGAACCATCCGCCGGCACGCGGATACAGAGGCTGAGCGACCAGATAGCGCGGCACAGGAGGGCGCCAGTCAGCGCCACAGCCGAGCGGCGTGCCCGCCTCACCGAGGCGATGGCCGCCCTGCACCCGACCGGTGAACCATCCGTCGTGGTCGACGTACGCCTCGACATCGAGCTTGCCATCACCGAGACCGTCGCCTCTGAAGCCGCGTCAGCGGCCGACGCACTCACCCGCCTCTCCGGGTCTGGCCGCACGGGTTGGCCAGCATGGCACCGCCTTTTCCTGGAACGCTATGGGCCACACGCGCTGGTGCCCGTCCGCGACGTCGTGGACGCCGACATCGGCCTCGGATTCCCCGCCGGCTACCGCGGCGCCCCACCCACCCCGGCGGCCGTGTTGACACCACGCGACCGGAAACTGCTGGCCCTGACCCAGAACGCGGCGCTGCGGCGTCAGCACGAGATCGTTCTCGACGACACCGCCATCGGCGACCTAGCCGACGGCGTGCCCCGCATCCGTATCCGACCGAGCACGGAACTGACCGTCACTGTGCAGGCCCGAACCGTACAGGATCTCGACCAGGGCACCTTCCAGCTCGTGGTCGTCGGGGTGTCCCGCAACGCCGGCACCACCACCGGTCGGTTTCTCGACCTACTCGACACGACCGATCAGAAACGAATCGCCGACCAGTACTCGTACCTGTCGACCACGACGCGCGGCGCGCTGCCCGCGCAGGTGTCCGCAGTGACCCCGTACACGATCACCGAGGACGTGGCCCGCGCCCCGCAGGTGATGCCCTACGTCATCCCGGTCGGGGAGTACCACGACAGCGGTTCCGACCGGATCACCCTCGACGACATCGCCGTCACCGCCGACGCCAACCGCGTGTACCTGGTGTCGGTGTCTCGGCGCCGCCTGCTCGAACCGATCGTGCTCAACGCGGTCGAACAGGTGCACTACACCCTGCCGATCGTTCGGTTTCTCACCGAGGCCACCACCGCCTTCTCGACGGCCTGCACAGCGTTCGACTGGGGCGCCGCGAGCGGGTTACCGTTCCTACCCGCTCTGCGGTACGGACGAACCATCCTGTCGCCGGCGCGTTGGCTGCTGGCCAGGACCGCCCTGACCACTGCCACCACCAGTTGGCGAGAGTGGACCGAGAAGCTGTGGTCGTGGCAAACGACGACCGGGTGTCCGCAAACGGTGTATCTCGGTGACAGCGACCAACGCATCGGCCTGGATCTGGCCGAACCCGCCCACCAGGCGCTGCTGCGCGACCACCTCGACCGCAACACCACGGCGGTGCTGCGCGCCGCGCCGCTACCGGACACCGCCGGCTGGATCGGCGGGCACGCACACGAGATCGTCATTCCGCTCGCCTCTACCGCTAACCCGGCACCGCCACCGCCACTGATCGCCACCGCGCCGGTGGTGAACGTCCGTGAACATGGGCACCTGCCAGGAAGCGACGAACGCCTCTACCTCAAGCTGTACGGCCACCCGGGCAGGCAGACCACGATCCTCACCCAACACCTGCCGCTCCTGCTGCACCGGCTGGGCACCCCGGCACGGTGGTGGTTCCTACGCTACGGCGACCCAGAGCCGCACCTGCGGCTACGACTGACCGGCGACCCGGACCACACCCTGATCGGACAGTGGACCTGCGAGCTCCGCCGTGCCGGTCTGATCGCCCGGGTACAGATCGACACCGACTATCCGGAAGACGCCCGCTTCGGCGGCCCGGCCACCCGCGAAGCAAGCAACGAGGTCTTCGCGGCCGACTCGGCCACCGCCGTCGCGCAACTCGCACTCGTCCGCCACGAACGAACACCCGACATCCGCGCGGCGACCGCAGCGAACCTGCTCGACCTCACCACCTCCGTCCTCGGCGAAGACACCGGCATGCGCTGGCTGATCGACCACACCCGCCCGTACCGACCCGCTCCACCCCGCGACGTCTACCAGCACACCATCCAGCTAACAGGCCCCGACCAGCCGCAGATGACAGGCTCCCAGGACAGAGAAAAACTCCACGCCGCCAGACGCTGGCGCCATCAGGCGCTGGCCCGGTACCGAGACACTCTGACCGCCGCCACAATCGCACCCGCGAGCGTGCTGCCCGACCTACTCCACCTACACCACACCCGCATGATCGGGCCCGACCCGAACAGCGAACGCCTCTGCCTGCACCTGGCCCGCGCCGCCGCGTTGAGCTGGACCACCCGCGCACCGAGCCGCCGATGATCGCCCCGAACCAGGCAGCGATGACCGCGGCCACGACCATCGCAGACACCCTTGCCTCGCCAACAATCGCTCACCACGAGCCCTCGAACAGGCGGTTCCGGCCGCAGTCCCTCGCAGGTGGTGCCGTCGGCATCGCACTGCTCCACATCGAACGTGCCCGCAGCGGCCACGGCGACGACGCCCTCGCCCGCACCTGGCTGACGGCGGCCGCCCGCGAACCGATCAGCGCAGGAGCGAACGCCAACCTGTTCCACGGAGCGCCCGCCCTCGGCTTCGCTCTCCACGCCGCCGGCACGACCTGGTCCCGCCGGGTGCTGGCGGCACTCGACGACACCACGATCACGCTCACCCGCACCCGCCTGACCGCCGCGCACGCCCGTATAGACCGTGGTGATCCACTCGTGATGCGCGAGTTCGACCTGATCCACGGACTGTCCGGGCTCGGCGTCTACCACCTTCGCCGCCACCCCGATCACCCCGCCACCCACGAGGTGCTCTCCTATTTGGTCCGCCTAACCCACCCCCTTCCCGGACCATCCGGCACCGAGAACCTCCCGCCGTGGTGGATGCCAGTGGGTCTGTCCGGCGACCCGCACCCGGACTATCCGGATGGGCACGGCAACCTCGGAATCGCCCATGGCGTCGGCGCGGTCATCGCGCTCATGGCCATCGCCACACTCCGCCACATCTGCGTACAGGGCCTGACTGACGCCCTCGCCGCCCTCTGCGCCTGGACCGACCAGTGGCGCCAGCCCGACGGCATCGGCGCCTGGTGGCCCGGCTACCTGACCACCGACCACGCCGTCCGCCGTACACCGCCGCACCGTCCCCGGCCGTCCTGGTGCTACGGCGTCAGCGGCACCGCCCGCGCACAACAACTGGCCGGCATCGCCCTCGGCGACACCAGCCGGCAGACAACCGCGGAGAACGCGATACTCACCGCGCTACGCGACCCCAACCAACGCGCGCTGCTACCCGGAATCGGCCTTTGCCATGGAAAGGCCGGCCTGCTCCAGGCGGCCTTCCGAATGGCCATCGACGGCGGCAATCCGGCCATCGCCGCCGAACTACCCGGCCTGGCAGCAGAACTCGCCGACCAACTGGCGCAGCCCGGGGCCGGACACGAACTCATGGACGGCGCCGCCGGTGCCGCCCTCGCTCTCCACGCCATCGGAACAGGCACCCCGCCTGCCTCCGCGTGGGACAGCGCCCTCCTCCTGTCCTGACCACCCCCGACCCCACGAGGACTCGTGAACCCCACACCCTGGCTACAGGTCACCATCGAGCCACCCGACCCGGCCCAGACCGAACACCTCGCCGTCACCCATCTGATGCCGCTGCTCACCGAAGCAGAAACCGACAAACTCATCACAGCCTGGTTCTTCATCCGCAAGACACCCCGATGGCGGCTGCGCTACCTGCCCGCCCATCAACCTGCACGAACACGGTCGCATGTGCTGGACCATCTCGACTCCCTCACCCGCGACGAACACATACGGCACGCCGTCGACGGTGTATACGAGCCCGAGACACGCGCCTTCGGCGGAGTCGAAGCGATGGCCGTCGCACACCGGCTCTGGCACGCCGACAGCCGGCACGTGCTGACCTACCTCGCGGCCACGGCAGAGCACCCCACCGACCGCCGTCGGCGAGAACTCGCCATGATTCTGTCCACCGCCCTGCTCCGTGCCGCCGGACTCGACTGGTACGAACAAGGCGACGTATGGGTCCGGGTCGCTGACCACCGGCCCTCACCCGCCGACCTCGGCCTACACGACGCCGCAGCGATTCATTCAGCCCTGCGTCGGCTGATGAGCATCAACCTAACCACAACCGCTGTCCCAGACGGGCCGTCCGCCACAGCGTCCGACTGGGCCGGCGCGTTCGCCACCGCCGGCCACGACCTCGCCCACCTCGCCACGACGGGACACCTACACCGAGGCCTCCGTGACGTCCTCGCCCACCACATCATCTTCGCGATGAACAGACTCGGCCTACCCGCCACCACCCAAGCCGTTCTCGCCACCCACGCCGCGGACACCGTCTTCGGCCCCGACCCAGCCGCGCGACCCGAGAAACGCAGCCCGGAGCAGGCCGCGACGACCAAACCAAACATCGCCACCGGTCCGGGAACCGCGAAATGACGGATCGCCTAGGCCAACAAGCCCGACGCTTTCCCCTCGTCGCCCGCCCCAGACCTACCTGCACCCCACTCGCCGAACGCGTGACCGACCTGCAGCGCCGAGCCGTCACCGCCGCATGCAACCGCGACACTGCCGCCGCGACCTCCGTATTCAACCTCGCGGCGCTACTCGCGTCCGACTGCGGACTACCCGACCTAGCCCGCCAATGGTCGGCCCGGCTCGCCCGTGTCTCCCTCGCCCGCCCACCCCGCGACGTCCGCTCAGCGACACACAGTCTTGAACCCCTCATCAACCTCGCCCGCCTACGCACCCGAGCTGGCGACGGCGCCGGAGCATGGATGACGCTGGAACGCCTCTACCTAGCAGTTACCACCCGAACGGACATCAACATCGACGGCGTCACCGTTCCCGCCTCACGCCTGTTGCCCGACCGGACCGAGCACCGCGACCTTCGCCGCTGGCTGTGGGCAGTCCTGCTGTCTAGCGGCGCCCACGCCCTCGCAGCCGCCGGCCGATGGGACGACGCCCACC
Organism: Micromonospora sp. Llam0; assembly: GCF_003751085.1. NCBI lineage: Bacteria > Bacillati > Actinomycetota > Actinomycetes > Micromonosporales > Micromonosporaceae > Micromonospora > Micromonospora sp. Llam0. Next base: position 2,458,839 of record NZ_RJJY01000002.1, read on the forward strand.
GCCGACTCGAACACCACCGGGGCATCGGCCGCCGCATGCTCGACGGCCGACAGATCGCCGTCATCGCCAACGCCGCCGCCGGCAGACACAACCAGGCACTGAGCCTGCTACACGACACCGAACCGGGCGAAACCTGGGAACAAGCAGTAACCGCTTGCCTCACCCTGCTCTGCCGGCAGAACCCCACGCACACCGACCGCAGCCGGGCGGTCCACGCCTTCCAAACACTGAGCACGACCGCAGCCGGCCTCGCCGTGTTCCGTACCCGCCTCGGACTCTGCCTCACCGACGCACTCGGCGCTGCCCACCAGCCTGTGACCAGGTCGATCATCATCGACATCTATCGCCACGCGGCACATGACGGCTACGCAGCCCGCGACCTCCTCACACACCCTGTGGCCAGCGAGGTACTCACCGAGCAGCAGATGCGTCAACTCAGCAACCGCGTTGACGCCTGCGGACTCGACGCCGCCGAGCTACCAGATTCAACACTCGCCCAACTCACCCAGGCCCTAGACATCGCCGAATCCGTCCTCACACCGACGACGCAAGGCGAGGAGGGAAATCGATCAACCCGGCACCCCGGCGACCACCACGGGCACCCGTCCACCGCCCCTGATCGGGCAACATTCCCGTCCATTCCGAGACGGCTGGGCGGATGACTTCCGGGGGAGGCGCACCCCGTCCGGCAGTCCCGCAACCGCATCCGGACCGCTCCGCTCCGCTCGGCGGAGCGGCCAACGTCCAATCTGGGGGTTCACCAGGGGGGTTCTCCCAGCCGCCGCTCTATGCAACCTGGTCGGCGTTGATTTCTCGGCGCGCTCCGACTCGGCTGTGTCGAGACAAGGACTCACCCTGCTTGACTTGAAGCTATGAACGGCCAGACCGGTTGCGCTGGTTCCGGGCCGGAACCGTGATAGCTCCGATAGCGGCCAACGCGACAGTGCTGATAGCTGCGACGCCCGCTTGGGCCACACCCGCTGTTTTCTCCCCGCTGGCAAGCACGATCCAAAGTGTGGCGCAGATAGCGATACAGGCAACCAGGGTCAGGCTACCGACTGGCGCCTTCCTCGGGGTCTGCACTGGGTCCTTCTCCTTTCCTTCCGGCGGCAGCCATTCGGTTCAACCTGACGCGCGCCACCCGGACGGTCTTTGTGAATCAAGTCGGATCTGATGGTTCCTGCGCTAATTATCTTTCGTCGAACGAATCGCACTGCAGGTCCTTGGTGTCTCAGTCGAGACAATTCGACCTAAGCATTCAGCCTTAGCGTTAAGACTTACCCCACGCATTCAGTGCCGTTATCTCGGTTTAGTTCCGATTCTTTGGACGCGCGAGTCCAGGGAGTCTCCGACGGACACTGGTTGTGGCGCTTTTGGCAGTGCGGAATCCTGCTCGCATTCATCATCTTCGTTTGCCAACCTACGAAAGCTGCCGCGAACATCTGCGGCGTACCCCCTTTCGCTGGGTGACTCGTTGTCGGCTAGGCCGGGGAGGTGCATGAATGGTGAGCCTTTCTCAGTTCTGATGCCGGACCGTACGATCCGCGTACGCTGGACTGCATCGGCGAGAGTACATCTGATGTATTCGGCGGCGCCACCTGCGTCGGAAAGTGAACTGATGTGACATCATTTCGGCTATCGTCGTCGGCGGTGGACGAGTCTGACAACTCGAGGAGCCAGCGTCGCACTATTTGTCCGACACCCCCACTGACCTCGAAAGTCAGCCGGTTGACATGGGCTGGTGCACGGCCGCTAGATGAGGCAGACTGGCGCACCTACCAGAGCTACCTCTGTAGAAGAGTAAAGCGCGCGGTCAAAGCGAAGGGGACTCGTGATCAACCCGGGACGCATGCAGGCATTGCCGACATGGGGCGAATCGCCTGCACCTCATGCAACCAGGGAGGGCGGCGATCATGGCTGACAAGCTTCCCAAGCAGCCGGTCTGGCCCTCCGGGCCGGGTGGTTCGCTGCCGAGTCAGCCTGAAGGATCGGGCGCGAAGAGTGAGTCCGGCATGGAAGTCGGCAGGGGACTCGTGCGAGTTACGGTCAACCTCACGCCACGTGCAGTCGATGCTCTCGATTCTGCGTGCTCCAAGACAAAGGACACGAAGACCGACAGCATCAACCGAGCCCTCGTTGTCTACGACGTCGTACTTGAGCTGATCGAGCGCGGCGGAGGCCATCTGACATTTCAGAACAAAGATGGACACACCGAGATCGTTCATCTTCTATGACTGGGTAGCTCCCAACAGCCTTCTGAACCATCTCGCCGACCTGATCCCATCCGCATACATCGCCACCAACGACGATGCCGATAGACAGTGGCGGCATTCGCTGGAGCGTCGGATCGTCGCGGGACGGGCCGTCAACGCCCGCACGCATCCGACTTGGGTCATTTAGTGCGCACGACGATCAGCGCGGTGTTTCCGCTGGTGGTCGTGGTGTCGCACGTTGAGCGCACCAACCGAAGGGACACTTCCCTCTGGATAGCGGCGCGTCGGCTTGACGGATACTCGGCATCTGCTCGCGTGGACCCTGGTCCACGCCTCGCGGTCGGAGACTCTGGAGCTCTTCGGTCCGGTTGTCCATCTACATCGGATGGTCTCACCCTTCCTGAAAGGCGTGAAGAACTACCAGAGCACGGACCTTTTGGCGAGGCCGTAGTGCCGGTTAGTGCGCAAATTCTGGCGGGATCGCGAGCAACGCGGCAGGTCACAGCGCTGAGATTGGAAGATGATCATTAACGTGACCTAAGTCGGGTGCAGGCTCTCGCCGACTACCTGAACCTGGACTGGACCCGCCTGCGCCGCCGGTGCGCCGAGCTCGGCGACCACGGCCTGGTCGGCATCGCCGAATTCCGCAGCCGTCCGCTCTGCCTCGACGGCGTCGACCGGGCGTGCCGCTTCGTCGGCTCCCTGCCGTAATAGGCTCCCGACACCACCCTAAATGGACCTGTACCACGACGGGTTTTGGGCGTACGGAGCTTGCCCGGTGTCGATTAGCCAGCCGGGCGGGGTCGGGTGTGGGGTCAGATCGCTGGTTGCAGGGTGACGGTGTGACCGAGGGCTTCGAGTTGCCGGACCAGGTTGTTGGTCTTGCGGATGGTGTTGACACGGCGGTCGTGGTAATCGGCGCCGAGGTCGTGGAAACGGGTGGTCGGGTCAGCCAGCAGGTGCCAGATGATCACGAGGATGGACCGGGCGACGGCGACGAGGGCCTTGCCTTTGCCTCGACGTTTGACCAGGCGCCGGTAGCGTGCGGACAGGAACGTGCCCTTGCCGCAGGCGCTCGTGGCCGCGGCGCTACCGAGCGCGCCTTTGAGGTACGGGTTACCTTTGCCGGTCTTGCCTGCGGTGAGGCTGGTACCGGACTGGATGGTGCGTGGACACAGCTTCGCCCAGGACACCAGGTGGCCTGCAGTGGGAAATCGCGTCATGTCCAGACCGATCTCCGCGATGATCAGTTGCGCGGACTCGGTGTTGATACCCGGGATCTCGGCCAAGCGCCGTCGGGCGTTCATCGCCGAAGCGTCGTCACGGCCGCCGGGGTCTGTGATGGCGGAGGCGAATCGATCTGGTCGAGCAACACCCCGATCCGCTGCGTGACCTTCGCGATCTCGGTGTCCAGACGGTCGATCTGGTCGAGCAGGACGCGGGCCAACTCGCCGTGATGGGCGTCGAACCGGCCGGTGAGCGCCTCGATGAGAGCGGTGCGTATACCACGCATGGCGCCACGGACCAGATCTGCCAGTGCTCGCGGATCGCGTTGACCGGCGATCAACGCCTCGATCATGTCCCGCGTCGAGACCGTCTTCAGGGTGGAGGCCACCGACGACACCTTGATCAGGGCGTCTTCGACCAGCTTCTCCAACCTCGACCAGTAGCGGGTACGGTCCCGGATGAGGTCCACCCGCAGCCGTGTGCAGTCGCGCAGCAGGGATCGGTGTCGGGGGCACGAAAGAGGGCCGCAACAGACCCTTCTCGGTGAGCTTGGCCAACCACACCGCGTCCAGCTTGTCGGTCTTTGGCCGCCCGGGCACGTTCTTCACGTCACGGGCGTTGACCAACTACACGTCCAACCCGGCGGCCTCCAGCAGGTAGAACCAGATCCGCCAGTAGTCCGACGCTCTCCACGGTGACCTTCTCCACTCCCACCGCGACCAGATCCGTGGCGAGGTCACTGACCGCTTTCGTGGTCGCCGCCACCTGCCACACCCGGCTGACCCGCCGCCCGCTCGGGCCAGGTATCCGGGTACAGGCCATCCCGGACTCCTTGGCCACGTCGATCGCACACACCCACGCCAGAACCTGTTCGGACTCCGCATCCGGGATCTCCTCGGGTACCCCACGCATTCTGATCCACGTCCTCCTTCACCCCGTGATCAACCGTTGGTACAGGCGGTCGCCCGGGGGCCTTGGTCGGGAACCGAAATTTGACCGGCGTGCTCGAAGCAACAGTGCGTGACCCATGAGGTCCGGGCCCCGGCGTCAGACTTGGTTACGGCCTCACACGGACCAAGAACAGGCGACGTCGACGGGCGACCTGACCCCCATTTTCACGCCTGCGAGGCGTCCCGAAGAGACCGGGTGACTTGGTTGCCAAGGCGGCAAGGATCTCGGTGGTCTCCTCGTCGACGCCGTACAACTCGCAGAGCAGCACGACGTCGCCGGAGCGGACCGGGACCTCGCCGCGCTCCATCCGCCACAGCTTCGTCGCCGACCACTCCAGTTCGCTGGCGACCGACGTCTGCGGCAGCTGGGTCAGCCGTTCGCGCAGCTGACGCAGCTCCCGGCCCAGTCGTCGGCGCGGTACGGACGAGTTCAACACGGACGGAGACATGGCTACCACCTCCTGGGATGCTCGACCTGACCCATCCTGCCGTCACTAGTGGACTTATGAACTCCGTCGATCGGTGGACGGGTGGCTCGGCTCAACGTCGACGAGTTTTCGTCAGAGTTGTACGCCTGGCCAGTCGTACCCGACTGATGACTCTGTGTTGTTCGATGTCCGGTGAGGGAGGTTTGTGGTAGCGGATCGTGATGCCCCCTTTACAGATATGGACATGGATCTCTAGGGTCGGACGTACATGTCGCATAGCCACGGGGGTCCCTAGTGGATGCTGCCCAGACGCCGCCGATCCGTCCGAGCCGCCCACGACATCGCTGGCCACAGATCCTGGCCGCCACCGCCGCCGTACTGACGCTGAGCACACCCGGGGCGGCGGTCGCCGATCCACCCGGAGACCCGGTGCCGGCGCCGACCGTGACCTCGGTCGACTACCCCGACGACGGCGTGTCGCACGGCGGCCGGGACGTCGCGGGTGAGTTCACCTTCAGCACGTCGTCGCCCGATGTGGTCGCCTACGTGTACGGCTGGAGCAGCCCGGCAGGCACCACGGTGACCGTCGTCCTCGGGGCGAGCGTGACGTTGACCCTCACCCCACCGGGCGAGGGATCCAACGCCCTGCACGTCTACGCGCGCAACCGATCACTCCATGTCGGTCGGTGATGGTGTGTCCACCACGTTGCTGGCAGTCTGTTGTCTTGATTCTGGGGGGTGGCGCTGATGTCGGGTCGTCGGGTCAACCGGTTCTGGTTGTCGGGTGTGCGTCGCCGGGTCGCGGCGGTGTTGGTGTTGGTGGTGGTGGCGTCGGTGTTGGCGGCTCCGCGGGCGGTGGCGGCGCCGGTGGGGACGGCGGCGGAGCCGGATGTGGGCCTGCGGTCGGTGGCGGTGGCGGAGCATGTGCCGGCGGGGGTGGATGACGGGGCGTCGGTGGCGGACTTCGCGCCGGTGCCTCCGGTGTGGCCGAGGGCGGCGTCGGTGGTGGCGGATTTGTCGTCGGGGTCGGCGGCGGTGGATGTGGGTGGTCTGCCGGTGGTGTTGTCGGCTCCGGAGCCGGTGGGTGACGTGTTGTCGGGGCGGGTGTGGCCTGATTGGGCGGATGCGTCGGAGGTGCCGGACCGGGTGCGGGTGGAGGTGGTGGATCCGGTTGAGGCGTCGGCGGCGGGGGCGGCGTTGGTGGTGCGGGTAGCGGTCGAGGGTGAGTCGGTGGCCGGTGGTGGGGTGCGGTTGGAGTTGGACTATTCGGGGTTCGCGGGGGCGTTCGGTGCGGCGTGGGCGTCGCGGTTGCGGTTGGTGGGGTTGTCGGAGTGCGCGTTGGTGGAGACGTCGGATCCGGAGTGTGCCGGGCCGGTGGGGTTGGGTTCGCGGAATGATCCGTTGGTGGGGCGGATCGGGGTGGATGTGGAGTTGTCCGCTGGCGGGGCGGGGGCGGGTCGGGTCGACGCCGCTGTTTCTGGTGGTGGTGTGGTGGTGGGGTTGTTGGCGGCGGGTGACGGGGAGACGGGGTCGTTCAAGCGGACGTCGTTGGGGCAGTCGGCGTCGTGGCAGGCGGGCCGGTCGGGGGGTGGGTTCTCGTGGTCGTATCCGTTGGAGGTGCCGCCGTCGCCGGGTGGGTTGGAGCCGGAGGTGTCGTTCGGGTATTCGTCGTCGGCGGTGGATGGTCGGACGAACGGGGAGAACTCGCAGCCGTCGTGGATCGGTGAGGGTTGGGATTTCCATCCGGGGTTCATCGAGCGGTCGTACCGGACGTGTAGTGATGATCTTGAGGGGTTTCCGGCGCATTACACGAACGCGACGCCGGATCCGTGTTGGCGGGAGCCGAACGCGAAGCTGGTGTGGCGGGGGCAGTCGACGGAGATCGTGCTGGGTGACGGGGACGGGAAGTGGCGGCTGGCCAACGATGACGGTTCCCGGATCGAGTTGTTGACCGGCCGGCACGGTTACACGCACAACGGTGAGGCGTGGCGGTTGACCACGACGGACGGTACGCAGTTCTACTTCGGTCGGCAGCGGTTGCCGGGGTGGAACGCGGGGGATCGTGAGACGAACTCGGTGATGGGGCAGGGTGTTTTCGCGAACCACACGTGGGAGCCGTGTTACCGCTCGGACGGTTTCTACTATTCGCGGTGTTTCATGGCGTATCGGTGGAATCTGGATTATGTGGTGGATGTCCACGGGAACTCGATGTCGTACTGGTACGACCGGGAGTTGAGCCGGGCGGGGATCACCGGGACGGGCACGTATCAGGTGCAGTACGACCGGGGGAGTGCGCTGCGGCGGGTGGAGTACGGCACGGTGGCCGGTGGTGAGGCGGACACGGTGAACCCGCCGATGCGGGTGTTGTTCGCGGTGGGTGACCGGTGTCTGTCGTCGTGTTGGAGTGGGAGTTCGCCGAACACGGCGAACTGGCCGGACACGCCGTGGGATCTGCAGTGTGACGCGGCGCCGTGCAACAACAACATCGGGCCGTCGTACTTCACGGCGAAGCGGTTGACGTCGGTGACGACGCAGGTGCGGGTCGGCGGGGTGTATCAGGACGTGGACCGGTGGGATCTGAGCCACGGCTTCCCGTCGACGAACGAGTCGAGCGCGTTGAATCCGCCGTCGTTGTGGCTGTCGGGCATCCAGCGGACGGGTCTGGCCGGTGGGCAGGCGGCGTTGCCGGCGGTGACGTTCGGCGGGACCCGGTACGCGAACCGGACGGACCACAACGTGTCGGCGGCGGTGCCGGTGACGAACAAGTACCGGGTCACCGAGATCAACACCGAGTCGGGTGGGCGGATCGAGATCACCTATCAGGGTTCGGACTGCACGGTGTCGTCGCAGGCGGATCCGGACCACAACTCGAAGCGGTGTTTCCCGCAGTACTACAAGCCGGACGGGTCGCCGGCGGGGTGGTCGTGGTGGAACAAGTACCGGGTGACGCAGGTGGTGGAGCGGGACCTGGTCGGTGGTTCACCGGCGGTGACGCACAGCTACGCGTATTCGACGGCGGGGGCGACGTCGACGGTGTTGTGGCATCACAACGACGCGGACGTGTGGTCGCGGTCGTTGCCGTTGCGGACGTGGTCGGATTTCCGTGGCTGGCCGACGGTGACGGTGACCACCGGCACCGGGAGCGGGCATCAGACGCAGTCCCGGTACCTGTACTTCCGGGGGATGCACCGGGACCGCACCGACGCCGGTGAGGGCACCCGTAGCGTGACGTTGACCGGCACGGACGGCGCGGTGCACGGCGACGACTGGTGGCGGGCCGGTTTCCTGTACGAGCGGATCGACTACGCCGCGCCGGGCGGGCAGCAGCTGAACCGGACGATCCAGCAGGTGGCCGGCTACGGCACCTCCCTGCGTGAGGAGGATCCGGTCCACGCCCAGCCGGCCACCTGGCAGTCGGTGATCTCCCGGGTCGTCACCACGATCGGGTACACGTGGCTGGAACACGACGGCACGTGGCGGCACACCCGGACCGTCGACACCTGGGACACCACCTACGGCACCCTGATCTCCTCCGACGACCGGGGTGACGTGTCCACCCTCGCCGACGACGTGTGCACCCGGTACACGTACGCCCGCAACACCGGCGCCCCGTGGCTGATCGACACCGCGTCGCGGGTGGAGACCGTCGCGACGCCGTGCGGCACCACCCCGTCCTACCCGAACGATCTGCTGTCCGACACCCGTTTCTACCGCGACGGCGCCACCAGCCACACCACCGCGCCGACCCGCGGCCTGGTCACCAAGGTCGAGACAGCGCGGTCCCACGACGGCACTACCCCGACCTACCTCACCACCGGCACCACCACCTACGACAGCCACGGCCGGCCGTTGACCGTCACCGACGCCCTCAACCGGACCACGACCACCGCCTACACCCCGGCGTCCGGTGCGCCGACGACGGCCGTCACGGCCACCAACCCGCTCGGTCACGACGCCACCACGACCCTCGACCCGCGTCGTGGCCTGCCGACCGAGGTCAGCGACATCAACGACAAAGTCTCCACCGGCGTGTACGACCCACTCGGCCGGCTGACCACGGTGTGGGCTCCCGGCCGGCCCACCACCGAGACACCCGACCTCGAGTACGCGTACACGATCACCAAGACCGCGCCCAGCCACATCCGGACCCGCGCCCTGGGACCGAACGGCAACCAGATCGACAGCTACGACATCTACGACGGACTGCTGCGCCCCCGGCAGACACAGGTCACCGCCCCGGACGGTAAACGCACCATCAGCGACACCCAGTACGACGTACGCGGCCAGACGGTCAAGACGTCCACGTTCTACAACGACGCGTCCGGGCCGACCGGCAGCCTGGTCACCTTCGCCGACACCGCTATCGACTCGCAGACCCGCACCGTGTACGACGGCGCCGGCCGGCCCACCCGTACCCAGTTGTGGTCGGCGAACACCCTGCAGTGGGAGACCGTGACCGGCTACGACGGTGACCGGGTCACGGTCGACCCACCCACCGGCGGCACCCCGACCACGTCGATCATCGACGCCCGGGGCCGGCAGACCGCGCTACGCCAACACACCGGCTCCTCGCCGACCGGCGCCTACGAGGAGACCAGCTACGGCTACAGCCCGCGTGACGAGCTGACCACGGTCACCGACCCGGCCGGGAACCAGTGGACCTACACCTACGACCTGCTCGGCCGGCGTACCGGCACCGTCGACCCGGACGCCGGCACCTCCACCAGCACCTACGACAACGCCGGCCAGGTGGTCACCACCACCGACGGCCGCGGTGAAACCCTCTGGCACGGCTACGACAACCTCGGCCGGCCCACCGAACTCCGCGACGACACCTCCACCGGCGCACTGCGGGCGTCGTGGACCTACGACACCCTTGAGCTTGGCCTGCCGACCTCGTCGACCCGCCACCACGGCGGCGACGCCTACACCACGGCGGTCACCGGGTATGACGACGGCTACCGGCCCCTCGGTGCCACGGTCACCATCCCCGCCGCCGAAACCGGCCTGGCCGGCACCTACACCACCAGCCACACGTACCACGACAACGGCGCCCCGGCGACCACCAGCCTGCCCGCGATCGGCGGCCTGCCCGCCGAAACCCTCACCTACGGCTACCACACCGCGTCCGGCCTGCCCACCACCCTCACCACCGGCACCGACACGTTCGTCTCCGCCACCAGCTACCACTACGACGGCACCGTCGCCCAGCGCATCCTCGGCACCGGCGGTACCCGTATCCGGGTGTCGTCACCGGTCGAGACGGCGACCCGCCGCCTGGCCGCCTCGCAGGTCGACACCGAACACCCCACCACCCCCGACGCGTGGGACGACGCCGCGACCACCAGCTACACCTACGACCAGGTTGGCAACGTCACCTCGATGGCCGGCACCACCGCCGGTGTCGCCGACCAGGCCGAATGCTTCACCTACGACCACCTGCGCCGCCTCACCCAGGCGTGGACCGAAACCACCCCGACCTGCACCACTCCGCAACGCGCCGGCGCCGACCCTTACCGGCAGGCCTTCACCTACGACACCACCGGGAACCGGCTGACCGCGACCACCTGGTCCGCGACCGGGTCGACGACCGCCACCTCCACGTACCCCACCCCGGGCAGCCCCCAACCGCACACGGTCACCGCCGTCGACCACACCGGCGAGACCACCCGGACCGACACGTACGCGTACACGACGGGCGGGCACACCCAAACCCGCGTGGTCGATGGTGTCACCCAGACCCTCACCTGGGACGCGGAAGGCCGTCTCGCCACCACCGCCGAACCCGGCCTGGACACCACCAACATCTACGACGCCTCAGGGAACCGGCTCATCCGCCGCGACACCACCGGCACCACCCTCTACCTCGGCCACACCGAACTCCGCCGCACCGCCAGCAACGGCCAGGTCGACGGCACCCGCCACTACCAACACGCCGGCGCCACCATCGCCGTCCGCACCGTCACCGGCCTCACCTGGCTCATCCCCGACCACCACGGCACCAACCAGATCAGCGTCGACCCCACCACCCTCGACCTCACCCGCCGCCGCACCCTTCCCTTCGGCGACACCCGCGGAGCTGCGCCCACCGGCTGGCCCGACGACAAAGGCTTCGTCGGCGGCACCAAAGACCCCACCGGCCTCACCCACATCGGCGCACGCCACTACGACCCCACACTCGGACGGTTCATCTCCGTCGACCCACTCGTCAACCCCGACAACCCACAAACCCTCAACGCCTACGCCTACGCCAACAACAACCCCACCACCTACACCGACCCCACCGGCCTCGCCTTCCTCGAAGGCAACGGCGGCAGCAGTGGTACCGGCCGACAGACCGTCGCCTACAGCACACCCAAAAATCGCACCTTTAAAGGAACAACAACACCAAAGCCCAAACCAAAGAAAACATCTGCGGCCACGGGTGTCAAGAACGCTGTGACCGATTTTGGCCGAGGGATCGCCGGGGCGGTCAAGGGAGTCGCCTCCCATATCGGCGGCGGCTATTCCGAAGCCGGACAGGCAATCGCGGACGCATGGAACGGCAACTGGGGAAATGCATTCGGCCACGTGAAGCGGCTGGGAGGCATCTTCGTCGACGGCTACACCATGTCCTACCGAGGCATCTACCACACAGTTCGGGGCCTCGGAGCAACCTGGTGGGACGGCATCCAAGCCGTACGAAACGGTGACCCCGGAGGCTTCACCTACGCCGCTACCACCAACTCCCTGACCGTCGCAGCAGCATTGATACCAGTGAAAATACCTAAACTTCGAGCCAGTTGTGGAGGAAACAGCTTCATCCCGGGCACCGCAGTGCTCCTCGCCAACGGCACTACCAAACCCATCGAACAGATCAAGATCGGCGACACGGTCCTCGCCACCGACCCCGAAACCGGTGAGACGGCCGCCAAACCCGTCGAAGCGACCATCACCGGCGACGGCGACAAGAACCTCGTCGACGTGACCATCTCGACCGACACCAGCGATCAGGCAACGATCACAGCCACCGACAAACACCCGTTCTGGGTCCCAGAAATATCAGAGTGGATCGACGCCGCAGACCTCCAGGCCGGCCAGTGGCTCGAAACCTCCACCGGTACCCGGACCCAGATCACCGCAGTCGAGCACCACATCAACACGACACAGGTCCATAACCTCACCATCACCGACATCCACACGTACTATGTGCTAGCCGGCACAACACCAGTCCTGGTACACAACTGCGGTAACACTCCGTCGGGTGTTGGGTGTAACTGTGCTCCTGCGACCGGTGCAGGCCCAAACGTGCCGCCAATTCGCGTCGAAGGGCCTTGGACTCTGGGTGACATTGGTCGTGGCGCACATGGTTTGCGTCCGAATCACTTGGGTGACCGAATTGAGATTCACCACGCGGACCAAATGCCTGGGTCGCCGATTCATGAACTTGATCAGGTAGTGCATCGAGGGCCTGGCTCTCAACTCCATCCGAACGCCAACAACCAAGGCGTCACCGGAGGTATGCGCGCGGAAGACACCCAACTACACTGGTGGTATCGCTCACAGGAGCAGGGTTGGGGTCATTATGGGCCGGACCTCTGGTATGACAACTAGCCGGGCTAGCGCGAAACAAAGGAGACGGCGATGGAGTTTGAAGAGCTAGAAGCTCAGGTGGAGTCGTTCCGCATGGAACGGGCAGGTAAGCAGTATCCTCCCGGATTTCAGCTCTTCGACTCCTGGACTGCGACAGAGGATGATCTTGCCGCCGTCGAGGCGGTTTTGCGGACCCAGTTGCCGTCTAAATACAAGAGATTCATGCAAATATTCGGTGGCGGCGTTTTTTCCTTCGTGGAACTCTTGCCCGCCAGATCGCCGGATGGGCGTAGTGAAGATCTAGTTTCCGTCAATACCGGAACATTCGCCGTTCCTAATTTCGTATCAGTTGCTCCCGTTGGCACGGGTGACTGGTGGGGATTTGTCTCTGAGGATGGCTTTTGTGGCGAGCAGGTAAGCTTTCTCGATCATGAGACTGGTGCGGTCCAGTTGGATGCATCCGACTTTTATGAATTTGTGTCATCAAAAGGGCTTCGCGCGGGGCGCTAGCCTCGGCAGAGGAATGCGGCATTCGCTGCTGGCCTCGTAGACCGCCGGTGGGAGCCGGCCAGCGGTCAAGTGCCGTCTGTCGTTACTCGTCGATGAACCCGGCGACCGCGGTCCGGGCCTGCGCCCGGGTGGCGAAGCGGCCGACGCCGCGAACTCAAAGGGTGGAGTTGAACGACTCGGCGACCGCGTTGTCCAGCCCGGAGCCGGTGCAGCCCATCGACTGGCGCACTTTCGCCCGCTGGCAGGCCGCCTGGAACAGGTTTACTGGTGTACTCCCCGCCCTGGTCGGAGTGGAAGATCACCCCGGCCACGTCACCGCTGCGGTCGGGGTCGCCGTGCGGCCAACATGGTCGCCGGCGACCTCGGCTGGCCCGCACCATTCCGCCGGGAGACATCGACGTCTCGGTGACCGGGTGGACCGCCCTTCGGCAGGCGACGTGGCCGACCTCAGAACGTGACGTGCCTTTCGTAGCTTGCGGGCCGGGAACGAGGTGTGGGTGCTCCGTGGGTGATCGGATGTCACCGACCTAGACGGATCCGACCCCTGGATACTGGATTTTTGCCACGATCGGCTGCCGATTAGGCGACTACGGTGCGCGACGGCCGCGCTGACCTGCCGATATCGCGCGGTATCCGGCTGGATTGCCGGCCAGGAATTCGGACGACAGCGCTTGACATTCAGTAGCGGAGGAAAAGGCGTACACCGGGTATTAAAAGTCCTCAGCTCTGCCGATTGAGCTAACGGCCCGTCAAGGGCCAACCCTACTCCGCCTGGCCGCGGCTTCTGCATCCGCCCGTCTGCTGCCCGGGGTCTGGGGCTGTTGCGGCTGACGGGTGCCGGTGGGTGACGCGTCGGGCGATCTGGTGTCCTCAGTCGCAGGTTGGGGTCGTCAGGGGTTGGTGTGGTCGCAGATCGGGAGGTGCCTCGACGTCGACACCCAGGACGGCGCCGTGCAGCGCCATGTCCTGCTTGAACCCGGCGTCAACCCAGGCGCGGCTCACCGTTGGGGTGTGCGCGACGACCTTGTCGAGCAGCCGGCTGCCGACGGCGTTGTCGGTGACCGACACCGCGGTAACCGCGACCGCGATGACCAGCCCCAACGCGTCCACGGCCAAGCCCCGCTTCCGTTCCGACACCTTCTTGGCGTTATGCCGGGATCGGCATAACGCCAAGAAGATCGTAGGCCGCAAACGCGGCATCATCACCGACATCCTCGGACTACTCCTCGCCGTCATCGTCACCGCCGCCAGCGCCAGCGACAACGCCATCGGCGCAGACCTGCTCGACCAGGCCACCACCACCTACCCCACCCTCACCAAGACCTGGGCCGACGCCGGCTTCAAGAACCGCGTCGTCGAACACGGCGCCCAACTCGGCGTCGACGTCGAGATCGTCACCAAGGACCCACAGACCAAGGGCTTCAGCGTCGTCAAACGCCGATGGGTCGTCGAACGCACCCTCGGCTGGCTCATGCACCACCGCCGACTCGTACGCGACTACGAAGCCCGACCCGACAACTCCGCCAGCATGATCACCATCGCGATGATCGACAACCTCGCCAAACGACTCACCGCCGAAACCACCCCAACCTGGCGATACGGCTAAACCCGCATCACCGACAAAATACGTGAATCAGACGTCCTCTGATGGACCGGGTCCGGCAGCAGCGCGAAGCGCAGGACCCGGCGGGGCCACTCAGGTGAGCCCTGAGCTGGTCGTTGTGTGTCGACTGACATTGGTCTTGTACCGTCCGGGCCGAGGTAGTCGAGATCGAGGTAGTCGAGATCGAGGTAGTCGAGATCGCGCTGGATCCGACGGTGGTTTGCTCGAACCGGTTCGACGGGTCCCCTCGGTGTGGCAGGCCGACTGGGAGGGGCGCTGGCGTCGCCACCCAGAGCCGCAACGTCGACCTAGAGCGACCCGGCGGCCCACTCAGCTATTGACATGTATCACAGGCCGACCTACGGTGCTAGCGAATCGGTTCGACACCTCGGATCGCGGTCTCCCAACCTGGCGACCACGGACTGGTGGAGTGTTCAGGTGTCGTCTCGGTGGTGAAGATCGCGGCCTCCTTTCGGATGGATGATGACCGAACTACCGCTGGTTCCCTCCGCCGTCCCGTCCATCGTCCATCGTGGTTGGCGGTCGGCCATCCGTCCGACAGTGCCAACCCGCCGCCGGCTGACCGCGCCCGGGAGGTCATTGTCCGTCGCCCTGTCCCACCCGAGCACCAAGGAGATGCAGTGCACGTTCCATCAGTGCGTCGACGGCGTAGCCGCAGCGCCCTTACCGCGATGCTTGCCGTCGCCGTCGGACTCGCCGTGGTGATCGCTCAGCCGGCCCTCGCGGCCGACGAGTCGATCAGCGTCAATTTCGCGCAAGCTAATGGTGCCCCAACCTACCGTGCCTCTGGCTGGATCTACGGCATGACCGAGGACGGGGCGAACCCACCCGACAGCTACTTTCGGGACGTGAAGTTCCGGTACATGCGGGCCGGCGGCGCACAGCTACCTGGCAGCGGCTGGGTCGGCGGCGCCTACGACCGCCGGTGGAACTCCACTCTCGCGCAGGCGCGACGTACCGCCGCCCTCGGCGGCGAGTTCATCATCCTGCCGCACGACCTGTGGGGCGCCGACGGCGCACCGATCAGCCGCTTCCCCGGTGACAACGGTGACTGGAGCGACTACGACGCCTTCCTCACCCGGGTGTTCGCCGACGTCAGGGCAGCCGGGCTCACGGTTCAGTGGGACATCTGGAACGAACCCAACATCACCCTCTTCTGGAACCGACCGCAGTCCCAGTACTTCGAGCTGTGGCGCCGCACCTACCAGCGCATCCGAGCCGAGTTCCCGACCCACCTGATCGTCGGGCCGAGCTGCGCCTGTGTGCCGTCGACCGGCGGCTGGTGGACGCAGTACCTGGACTACGTCAAGGCGAACAACGTCGTACCCGACATCGTCAGCTGGCATGCCCTACCCGGCGACCCGGTGGCCAACGTCGCCACCGCCAACCAGACGCTGGACTCGCGCGGCATCGCACACCCCCGGCCCTACCAGATCAACGAGTACGCCGCACCGGACGAGCAGAATCCCGGCGACGGCGCCTGGTACATCGCGCGCCTGGAGCGGGCCGGCGCGGACGGCCTGCGGGCCAACTGGGCCGGCGGTGGCAACCTGCACAACGACCTCGGCAACCTCGTTACGCGCGACTCGTCCGGCCAGTACCAACCCAAGGGTGAATGGTGGGCCTACCGCTTCTACGGATCGCAGACCGGGCAGAAGGTCGCGGTCACGCCCAGCGTCTCCTACGACGCGGTAGCCACGAAGACGGCCGGCTCCGCGAAGATTCTCGTCGGCGGCGGCGGAACCACCGGGAACGTCGCCGTCAACCTGCAGGGTCTCGACACCACCAGCGGCATAGTGGTGAACAACCAGGTCCGGGTGGTCGTCGAGAACATTCCGTACAACAACGGTGGCGCCGTGTCGGGTCCGGTCACCGTGCGGGACAACGTGGTGACACTGTCCAGCAACGCTACGACGATCAACGTGCCACACACGAACATCAACGACACGTCCACCATCACGCTGCTGCCGCCGGGCGATACTCCGCCGCCGCCGACCAACCAGAACGTCCAGGTCGTGGGTGGTCAGTCGGGTCGGTGTCTGGACGTGCCGGGCGCCACGACCACCAACGGCACCCAGATGAATCTCTGGGACTGCCACGGCGGCACCAATCAACGCTTCACCTACACGGCGGGCGGGCAACTCACCGTGTACGGCGACAAGTGCCTCGACGCGTCCGGGTACGGCACCACGAACGGCACGCAGGTGGTGGTCTGGGACTGCCACGGTGGCGTCAACCAGCAGTGGAGTGTGAACGCCGACGGCACCATCACCAGCGTGCAGTCCGGGCTCTGCCTGGACGCGGAGGCCTACGGGACGGCGAACGGCACCCGGATTCATCTCTGGGCCTGTCACGGTGGCGCCAACCAGCAGTGGAGTTTGCGCAGCTGAACACGACGCGGTCGGGGCGGTGGGCGGTCACCCGCCGCCCCGATGCGAAACCCCCGAGGCTGTCGTGGGCGCGGTCTTCGCGCGCGTGGGCAGGAAAAGCCGTCCGCGCCCGATTGTCGTGGTCAGCCCCCCCACCCCCTTTATGACGACTCGACGTTCAAGTGAGGCTGCACGTGACAAGACTCAGCCGTCGGCGACGCCTGGCCGCCGCCGTGATGGCCCTCGCCGCAGTGGCGGCCGGTGCCTGCTCGCCGGCCTCCGACGACCCCGCAGACGGCACCTACCTCGTCTGGGACCCGTATCCACAGTTCGACGACGACTCCGAGTGGGTCACGCTGCTCGAGAACTGCGGCACCTCGGCGGGGGTGACCGCCGAGCGCATCGGCTACGACACCACCGACCTGACCAACAAGGCCCTACTCGCCGCCCAGCAGGGAAACTCACCGGACGTACTGATAGTGGACAACCCGGTGGTCTCCACACTCGCCGAGGCGGGCGCACTCACCACCACCGACGAAACCGGGCTGGATGTCTCGAACATGGCGGCGAACCTGCTCGGAGCCGGCCAGCGCGAGGGCAGGACGTACGGGGTGCCGATCGGGGCGAACACCCTCGCTCTCTACTACAACCAGGACCTGCTGGCCGCAGCGGGCGTCGACCCCGCCGCGATCACGGACTGGACCTCGCTGACTGCGGCGCTGGCCGAGGTCACGGCCATCGGGAAGAAGGGCATCACCTTCTCCGCGATCGGTACCGAGGAGGGCAGCTTCCAGTTCCTACCCTGGTTCTGGGGCTCCGGCGCGGATCTGACCAACCTGGACTCGCCGCAGGCGGAGTCCGCGCTGGCGCTGTGGACCGGCTGGCTCAACCGGGGCTACGCCCCGAACTCGGTCATCAACAACACCCAGACCACGAGCTGGCAGGAGTTCGCCACCGGCGAGTACGCGTTCGGCGAGAACGGCACCTGGCAACTGACCAACGCGGAGAAGCTGGACTTCGCCTACGGCATCATCGCGATCCCCGCCAGCACCGGCGGCGCGGCACCGGCACCGACTGGCGGCGAGTTCGTGTCCATCCCGGTTCAGGAGGACACCGGTCGGTACGCGACGTCCAAGCAACTGGTGTCCTGTCTGACCAGCGCCGACAACCTGTTGACCACCGACTCGACCCTCTCCTACGTCGCGCCGGTCGCCGAGTTGCAGGAGCAGCAGGTGGCCGCGGACCCCAGGCTGAAGGTCTGGGTGGAAGCGGTCAGGGCGGCCAGGGGCCGTACCGGTGACGACCTCGGTACCAGGTATCCGAGAATCTCCGAACAACTGTGGACCGCGGTGCAGGCAGCCCTCAGCGGTGCTATGACGCCACGCGAGGCGTTGGCCGCCGCACAGGCCGCTGCCACGACCAGCTAGGACTGCCGACGCCATGGCTCCTACGACGCAGTCCTCCGCTCAGCGAGGCCGTGGTGGGGCGGCGACCGCCGCCCCACCCGGGCCTCCCTCGTTGCGTACCCGCCGATCCGGCCGTTGGCCGGCGTGGGGATTCCTGGCGCCGGTGACCGTGTACCTGACCGCCTGCTACGCCTACCCGCTCTACCGCAACATCGAGTTGAGCCTGCGCGACTACACCGTCCGCTCGTTCGTGCAGGGCGGTGCGCCCTTCGCCGGCCTGGACAACTACCGGACGGTAATGGCTGACCCGGCGTTCGGGCCGACTCTGGCGCAGACCCTGGTCTTCACCGTCGGGTCGCTGGCCTTCCAGTTCGCCATCGGCATGACCCTGGCGCTCTTCTTCCACCAGCACTTCCCGCTGTCCCGCACGTTACGGGCGTTGATTCTCGTGCCGTGGCTGCTGCCGCTGATCGTCTCGGCGTCGACCTGGTCGTGGCTGCTCAACAGCGATTCAGGACTGGTCAACGCGGCCCTCGACCTGGTCGGGATGGAGCAGGTCAACTGGCTCACGTCGCCACGTTGGTCGCTCGTCTCGGTGATCATCGCGAACATCTGGATCGGCATCCCGTTCAACCTGGTGGTGCTCTACAGCGGCCTGCAGGCGATCCCCGCCGAGATGTACGAGGCGTCCGCGCTCGACGGCGCGACGGGCTGGCAGCGATTCTGGTCGATCACCTTCCCGTTGCTGCGCCCCGTCTCCGCGATCACCTTGCTGCTGGGGCTGATCTACACGTTGAAGGTCTTCGACATCATCTGGATCATGACCAGGGGTGGCCCGACCGGCTCCTCCGCTACGCTCGCGACCTGGTCGTACCGGCTCGGCTTCGGCAGCCTGCTGCCCGAGTTCGGTCCGGGAGCGGCGATCGGCAACCTGCTCATCGTGATGGCTCTGGTCGCCGCGCTCGGCTACCTCCGGATTCAGCGCAGGCGGCACCTGAGATGACCATTTCCCCGCCTCGGACCTGGTGGAAGACCGGGATCGGCCTGGTGCTGACCGGGCTGATGCTCTTCCCGGTCTACTGGATGATCAATGTGTCGTTCACCCGGGAACAGGACATGCGGGCAAGTCCGCCGCACCTGATCCCGACCAACGGCACCTGGGACGGCTACCGGGCGGTGCTCGACCAGCAACTGCCGTACCTGGGCACCAGCTTTCTGGTCGGTCTCGGCACGGTGGCGCTGACCCTGGTGCTGGCCGCCCCTGCCGGATACGCACTGGCGAAGCTCAGACCCCCCGGCGGCCCCGTACTGAGCTTCGTGTTGGTGATCGCACAGATGATCCCGGGAATCATCATGGCGATGGGCTTTTACTCCAGCTATCTGTCTCTCGGGGTCCTGAACACGCTACCCGGGTTGATCCTGGCGGATTCGACACTCGCGGTGCCGTTCGGAGTGTTGATCTTCACCGCGTTCATGTCCGGAATTCCCGATGAACTGCTCCAGGCCGCCGTGGTCGACGGCGCCGGTCGGCTGCGTACCTTCTGGTCGGTCGTGTTGCCGGTCAGCCGCAACTCGATCGTCACGGTGTCACTGTTCGCGTTCCTGTGGTCCTGGTCGGACTTCATTTACGCGTCGACCCTCGCCGGCGGTGGTGATCACCGGCCGATCACGCTCGGCATCTACCACTACATCGGCAACAACAACCAGCAGTGGAACGCCATCATGGCCACTGCGGTCGTCGCCTCCATCCCCGCCGGCGTGCTGCTGGTCCTCGCCCAGCGCTACGTCTCGATGGGCGTCACCGCCGGCGCCGTCAAGGACTGATCTTCTGTATGGCAGAAAGGCAACAGCCACCCATGACCGTCGCCTCGTCTGGTCCGGAGTTCTCCATCCAGGACATCCCGTTCAGCTACCGCGGATCGTGGCTCGACATCTCTCCGGTAATTGCCGAAGGGACGTACGCCGAGGACCTGCACCTGGTCTCCCACCAGACCGGGATGCACCCCGTGCTGCGTCTCATCCCGGCGGCCGCCGGCACCACGGTTGTCGCCTCGCCTGCCGTACTGACCTGGCGAAACGGCGACGGCCGGATCGAGGCCGTCTACGACGGTCCGGACACACTGCGGATCCGGGGTCGACGGCTCGGCCTGCGGGTGGTCGCGGCCGAGCGCATTCTCACCCCGTTCAGCGGCACCTACCTCTACCTCGACCCGGTCGACGGGTCACATGTGTTCACCTCCTACGAGACCGGGCGCCGTTACCGGATCACGATGCTCACCGGCACTCCGCACCGGGCCGAGGGTGTGGAGGCGCTCGGCACCGCCGACCGGACCCTGGAGCTGCCTGCCGACCGGTCCTGGGAAATAGCGATCGAGGAGCACACCACCGCCCGTCGGCCGTACGCCGGATCCGCCACCTTCGACGAGCTGCGTCGCGCTCGGAGCACCGAGTTCACCGCGTTCGCCGACGCGGTCGCGCCGTGGCGCGGCGCGGACACCCCAGCTGCCGAGCTGGCCGCATACGTACTGTGGTCCGCCACCGTCGCCCCGGCGGGCTTCGTCACCCGGCCGGCCGTCCTGATGTCCAAGCACTGGATGGACAAGGTATGGAGCTGGGACCACTGCTTCAACGCGATCGCACTGGCGGCCGGTGAGCCGGAGCTGGCCTGGCACCAGTTCCACCTGCCTTTCGACCACCAGGATCCCGCCGGTGCCCTGCCCGACTCCATCACCCACTCGGAGGTCCTGCACAACTACGTCAAACCCCCCATCCACGGTTGGGCGCTGCGCCACCTGCGCCAGCGTCTTGCCAGGCAGCCGGACCGGTCGGCGCTAGCCGAGACGTACGACCGGCTGGCCCGCTGGACCAGGTTCTGGCTCGACGCCCGCCGCGCCCGAGGCCACGAGCTGCCCTACTACCAGCACGGCAACGACAGTGGCTGGGACAACGCCACCACCTTCGACGGGGGCCGGGTCGTCCAGACCGCCGACCTGGCCGCGTTCCTGGTCTCCCAGCTACGCTGCCTGGCCGACCTCGCCGACGAGCTGGGCGAACCCGCCGACCGGTGGTCCCAGGAAGCCGACCGGATCCGCGCAGCCATGATCCGTGACCTGTGGGACGGCGAGCGCTTCACCACCCGCAACCCGCGCACCGGACAGCTGACGACGAGCCGTAGTCTGCTCGGCCTGATGCCCGTCGCGCTCGGCGCCGACCTGCCCGTCGCTATCGCCGCCGCGCTGGCCCGGGGGGTCGAAGCCCACCTGACCACGCACGGGCTCGCCACCGAGCCGACGGTTTCGGCCCACTACGTCGCCGACGGCTACTGGCGCGGCCCGATCTGGGCGCCTTCCACCGTCCTGGTCGAGGACGGCCTACGCCGGGCCGGGCACACCGGTATCGCTGACGACATCGGTCGGCGCTTCCTCGCGCTGTGCGAGAAGTCCGGCTTCGCGGAGAACTTCGACGCCGAGACCGGAGCCGGGCTTCGGGACCGCGCGTACACCTGGACCGCCAGCAGTTACCTCATCATCGCCGCGGCCCAGACGCAGCGACGGGTCAACGACGGGTGACCGGAGCGGCTAGCGGTTCCGGACCGGGCCGGTGCTGGAGCGCAGCGAGATGGGCGGGCTGTACAGGCGGTGGCGTGCCGTGGCCCCGGGCGCGGCGATGATCTCCAGCAGCAGTGCCACCGCCTCGGCTCCCATGTCACCTGTCGGAACGTCCGCAGCGGTCAACGGTGGGCGGAAATCCTCCGCCCAGTGCTGGGCGGCGACCCCGGTGACGGAGAAGTCACCCGGCACGGACAGCCCCGCGCCGGTCAGGGCCCGCTGGATTCCGGGCAGTGCGGCCTCGTTGATGGTGGTCACGGCCGTGACGTCCGGGTGTGTCGCGAGCAGTTGCTCCATGCACGCCTCGCCGGATGCCGTGTCGTCGCCGCAGCAGACCTCGACGCCGGTCAGGGCCCGATCCGTCACCGCCGCTCGGAAACCAGCCAGCGCTCGATGGCCGGGGCCGTAGCCGGCGGCCACCAGCTCGGCGGAACGATTCACCAGGGCCACGTGCCGGTGGCCCAGATCGGCCAGATGGTGCACACACCGGGCGGTCAGTCCGGCGTAGTCGACGTCGATCCAACTCATACCGTGTGGCTCGACGGTCCGGCCGATCATGACGAACGGCACACCTGTCTTGGCGAGCCGTGTCACCCGCTCGTCGTCCAACCGGATCTCCATCAGGACCACACCGTCCACCCGACGCCCCGTCACGATCCGTTCGAAGGACCGGTCGTGGTCACCGCCGGACGGGGACAGCAGCACATCGAGGTCGTGGCGGGCGGCCGCCTCGACAACGCTGGCCACGAAACCCAACTGCATGTCGGTCAGCCGCTGACTCGCCGGCGGGATCACCAGGCCGAGGGTGCGGGTGCGTCCTTCCTTCAGGGCACGGGCACTGGCGTTCGGCCGGTAGCCCAGCTCGTCGATAACCGCCTGGATCCGCTCCCGCGTTGCCTGCGACACGGTCCGCTTGCCGCTCAGCACATAGGAGACGGTGCTACGGGACACACCCGCGCGCCGGGCGATCTCCCCGATGTTCATCCACCGCCCCCGAATCGATTCCTGCCCCGACACGGAGGCCCACCAGCTCACTCGAGAGCATAGCCGGCCTTTGATCTCAAGGCTGAATCAGAACGTGGTGCGGGGGTGGACGGCTTGCGCCGGCCGCAGGCCGGCGCAAGCCGCGTTGAAGCTGGGAGTTCCTGCCCGGCTCAGCGGTAGCCGGCGGCCACGATGTTGGCCTGCACGGCTTCCTCAGTCGCATCGGATGGATACCCGGTGACCATGGCGCCCTCGTAGAAGGTGCCGGCGCTGAGATTGGCACCGCCGCCCGGCTTGCAGCAGTCTCCGCCGCTGCCCAGAATGATGGCGCCCTGCTTTTTCATGGGACTGTAGCCAGGGGGTAGCGGACCCTCCCACAGCGGGTAGAGGCTGCCGGACTGTGCGTTGCTCCCCTTGATCGCGAACCGCGTCGTCCCGTTGTTCTTGAGTGTCGCCGTAACGAACTTGCTGGTGAACGAGCGCTGGTTCGGGTTCCAGGTCTGGCTGCCCCCGGGGTACAGCCCCCATTCGAGATCCGCCTGGACCCAGGGACCGGTCCCCTGGCACCCGCCGAACCAGCACTGGGTGCTGAAGTTGATCGCGTCCATGGCACCGGCGGCGTCGGCCGATCGTGTCGTCTCGCTGTTGCCGTAGTCGAAGCAGCAGCCACTGTTGACGTGCGTGCCGCTGGTCACCATGTACATGCCCTCAGGCTGGCTGCCGGTCGGCACACCGGTCAGGTGCCCGTCGCGCCAGTAGCTGTTGCCCGGGTTGATGTAGAGCGAGTATGCCTTGCTGCCGTCGATCGTGAGCGATTCGGAGGTCGCGATCGCCGGACGGCTCTGGGTCGAGCCCGGGACCACACTCGATCCCTGGTACCAGAGGTCGTTGCCCCGGCCGGACTGGTCGAAGATGACCGTGATGACGCAGGTGGTGCCGGCGCAGAACGAGTCCTGGGCGGCCGCGTCGGCGGTACCGCCCTGGGCCAGCAGCCCGATGTCCCGGCTCGTGTTGTCCGATGAGCGTCGGACCTGGTAGAGGTTGCCGTCGTACGAGCCGTAGAGGGCACGTACGGTGCTGTGCGCCGCGACGCATGGTGTACCGCCGGCGGCGTAGATGTCGCACGGCCGCTCGCCGGCCGGCGAGGGCGTCGGTGTCGACGTCGGTGTCGGTGTCGGTGATGCCGGCGAATTCCACTGCTGGTTCGCGCCTCCGTGGCACGACCAGAGGTGGATCACCGTGCCGTTCCCCGTGCCGTAGCCGCTGGCGTCCAGGCAGAGCCCGGACTGCACACCGGTGATGGTGCCGTCGGGATTGACGTTCCACTGCTGGTTGCTCTGTCCATTGCAGTCCCAGATGATCGCCAGCGTGCCGTTGGCGGTTCCGTGACCGGAAGCGTCCAGGCACTTGCTGCCGTACACCATGAGTTGTCCGCCCGATGTGTACGTCCACTGCTGGTTGGCGCCATCATGACAGTCCCACAGCTGCGTCTGGGTGCCGTTTGTCGTGCTCGCGTTCGGGACGTCCAGACAGCGGCCCGACTGGCCGCCCACGATCGGGGTGCTCTGGCCTGGCTGGATGGCCGCAACCGCCGAGGTGACGGCTGCACCGGTGGTGGCCAACGCGCCGATCAGCACGCCGGCCAGGAGGGGCAGCCGCCTGCGGCGGTCGCGGGGGAGGTGGAAGGTGGACATCGGCATTCCTTACGCAATAGGTGAAGGTTCTTCGCGTCGAGTTTCGTTGGTGCCGAGAGGTGGTCGGGTCGGGCGCCGTCTCCTGATGGCCGCTCCCGACCGGGCCGTCGACGTCCAGAACACGGCCGAGGTCCGAAACGCGGCGTCCGCCGCGACAAGCGGTCAGCTCCGTAATTGCCATCACGCAGCGTCACGTCGATGCGCTCCTGGTCCCGTGGCCTGCGCAGTCAGCATGCGACAGGCATCGTGACAAGTCAATACGTGCTGCTGGAATCGATTCGATGAGTAGTCCACCGGTCAAGAGAAAGCCGTGCAGGTCCTGATCATCCTGGTGACCGCAGAGCCAGACCGCCGCCCTCGCCCTCTAGCTCATAGTGACCCGCAGTGCAAAAACAGCATTTTCACTCCAATCTTCCAGGATAAACTACAAATCAGTAAAGAATGTCGAGAAGTGCATAATAAGGGGGTAAATGGTCCAGCTGAACTATCCATGTCCGTGACTGCAGAAACGATTCGACTCGTCGCGAGAACCGTGTCACCGATACCCTGTGTAAGGAGTCTCTGGATGTCCACCCCATCGTCGTCGCCCATCGACGCGCCTCGCCGTCACGGGTACGGCAAGGAGCTGGTGCGCGACCTGACGTGCGCTCGGGGCCGGCCTCGCGCCGGTCCAGCGCAGCGCGCAGTGAGACCGGTGGACTGTAGAACCAGACCGAGCCCGTTAGGTCGAACCCTCCGCGAATCGATTCGCCATGCCGGGCCGGGTGGGCAGAGGTTCATCCGAGTCTCCCGCTACCAAAGCCACCAGTACATCAAGGATTGGCTGAGAAGCAAAGGTCCCACGTCAGCGGCAGCTCATTGACATGTCTCAGTTTCTTGGCCTACCATCGGTCGAATCGATTCGCCGCCCCGGCCGGAGATCGTCTTTACGCGCTACAAGGAACCGTCCATGAACACCCCGTTTCGCAGCAGGCCACCTCCCACCGCCGAGGCCGCCGAGGACGGCGGGCGAGTAGCTCACGGCGTACGGCAACAAAGTGCCCGGCTGCCACCGGCCACGGCACCGCCAAACTGGATCTCTACCCTTCCGGTGGCACCTCGGACGACCCGACCCGCGACACGTGATACGAGCCTGGGTGGCACCGCCACCGCCGCGACGCAGGACCGAGTCGGCCTACCGCAGAGCGAGGCGGCGGTCGCCAACTCGGAGTCACTGACCGTGGGTGGAGTGAAGGCGTGCTCGCTCTATGTCAGCCCGGCAACAGCTACCCACGCGGCGGACACCTGACCGGAGTGCCGGCCGGCGCCGCTCCCGAGGCCATGTACCTGGTGACCCCCGGCACCCAGGTCAACAGCGGCTGCTGCCTCGGCGACGGCACGATCCGCTTCGCCATTCAGGGCGGCAACGCCCACTCCGGCGGCCGCTACCCACTTTCTGGGACGGGTCACTCCCGCTGGGATACACCCCGCACCGACCTCGGCGGAGGCGGCGTCCCCGGCCCCGACCCGCGACCGTCACCTCAGACCGCAACCGCACAGGAGAGGCTTCGATGAATGTGACGAGAAGACTGAGTCGTTCGATGGCGGCGGCAGGGACCGTGCTGGTCCTCGTCGTCAGCGCTGCCACCTACGTGATCTCGGACGCCTCCACCGCTCAAGCAGCCACCGTGGGGCCGTGTGACATCTACACCTCGGGTGGCACGCCATGCGTGGCCGCACACAGCACCACCCGGGCGTTGTACGGCGCGTACGACGGTCCGCTCTACCAGGTGCGGCGCTCATCGGACGCCGCCACCCAGGACATTGGGGTGCTGAGCGCCGGTGGCTACGCCAACGCCGCTACCCAGGACTCGTTCTGCGCCAACACTAGCTGCGTCATCACCATCATCTACGACCAGTCCGGCCGCGACAACCGCCTCACCCAGGCGCCTCCCGGCTACTGGCCCGGCCCCGCTCCGGGCGGATGGGACAACCTCGCCGATGCGAAGGCGGCCCCGATCACCATCGGCGGCCAGAGGGCGTACGGCGTCTACATCGCGCCCGGCACCGGCTACCGCAACAACAACACCAACGGCGTCGCGACCGGCGACCAACCCGAGGGCATCTACGCCGTCGTCGACGGCACGCACTACAACCAGTGGTGCTGCTTCGACTACGGCAATGCACAGACGGACGGCCAAGCCGACGCCCCCGCCATCATGGAGACTGTCTACTTCGGTGCCAACAGGCAGTGGGGCTACGGGGACGGATCCGGCCCGTGGATCATGGCCGACCTGGAGTGGGGCCTGTTCTCCGGGGTCAACGCGGGGTACAACAGCCTCGCCCCCATCAACCACCGTTTCGTGACGGCCATCGTCAAGGGCGAGCCGAACCACTGGGCCATTCGGGGCGGGAACGCGCAGTCGGGTGGCCTGACGACCTACTTCGACGGGCCGCGCCCCAACGGCTACCACCCGATGAAGAAGGAAGGGGCCATCCTCCTCGGCATCGGCGGCGACAACAGCGTCTCCGGCCGGGGCACTTTCTACGAGGGTGTGTTGACCTCCGGCTACCCGTCGGCGGAGACCGAGAACGCCGTACAGGCCAACATCAACGCCGCCGGGTACGCGCCGGCGAGCGGCGGCGACCCGCAGCAGAACGTCCAGGTCGTGGGTGGTCAGTCGGGTCGGTGTCTGGACGTGCCGGGCGCCACGACCACCAACGGCACCCAGATGAATCTCTGGGACTGCCACGGCGGCACCAATCAACGCTTCACCTACACGGCGGGCGGGCAACTCACCGTGTACGGCGACAAGTGCCTCGACGCGTCCGGGTACGGCACCACGAACGGCACGCAGGTGGTGGTCTGGGACTGCCACGGTGGCGTCAACCAGCAGTGGAGTGTGAACGCCGACGGCACCATCACCAGCGTGCAGTCCGGGCTCTGCCTGGACGCGGAGGCCTACGGGACGGCGAACGGCACCCGGATTCATCTCTGGGCCTGTCACGGTGGCGCCAACCAGCAGTGGAGTTTGCGCAGCTGAACACGACGCGGTCGGGGCGGTGGGCGGTCACCCGCCGCCCCGACACGAAACCCCGACCCCACCGCACCTGCGGTAAGCATTCACCCTTTCAGGGGTGTTCCGGCGGTGTGTTGGAGTACCACCTGCCCTCGCTGCTGAATAGCGTCGAGGGACTTAGCTCAGCCGATGCGACCGACGCCGCCGAACAGGTAGACCTCGGGCTCGTCGGACTCCGGGTCGGGGCGCCAGCGCGAGCACGTGACGACGCCGGGCTCCAGCAGATCCATCCCGTCGAAGAAGCGTTCGAGCTCGATCTTGGTCCTGGCACGGATCGGCGTGCCGCCGCGCTCGGTGGTCTCCCGCATCACGCGCAGCATCGGCTCGCCGTGGATCTCCGCGGTGGAGTGGGTGAGCACCAGGTAGCTGCCGGTGGGCATCGCCTGCACCAGTTGCGCGACGGAGCCGTACGCCACGTCGTCGTCCATGAGGTGGTTGACGACGCCGAGGAGCATGAGCCCGATCGGCTGCGAGAAGTCGAGCGTCCGCCGCGCGGACGCGAGGATCGCGTCCGGCTGTCGTAGATCGGCTTCGATGTAGTCGCAGCTGCCCTCCGGGGCGCTGGTCAGCAGCGCCCGCGCGTGTGCCATGACGAGCGGGTCGTTGTCGATGTAGACCACCCGGCAGTGCGGGTCGAGGGACTGCGCGACTTCGTGGGTGTTGTCGGCCGATGGGAGCCCGGTGCCGACGTCGAGGAACTGACGGATACCGGCGTCCTGGACAAGGAACCTGACCACCCGTTTGAGGAACGCGCGCTCGGACTTGGCTCCGATAGGGATGTCCGGGATGTGGGCGATCACCTCATCGCCGGCGGCCCGGTCGACCGCGAAGTGGTCCTTGCCGCCGAGCCAGTAGTTCCAGATCCGGGCCGAGTGCGGAACCGCGGTGTCCAGCTTGGAGCCTGAAGGGAGCTCCCAGTCCTCGGTCATGAGGGGATTCTCCCGTACGAAAGGGGTGGCGACGCAAGTGGGGGTGGCGGTCCGACGGCGCGGCGGGCTCCAGCAGGGCACCCGTTGGGAGCGGAGATCGTGGACGTCAGACCGGGTTGCGAGCTCCTCGCTGTCGTGGTGAGGCCGGCGGGGTGATGACCTTCACCTCGTTCGCGTCGAGGGCCTCCCGCAGTTCGGCGGGCGGCGGGGTGTCGGTGATCAGGTAGTCCGCGCTGCCGAGCTCGGAGACCTGGGCGAAGAGCCGGCGACCGAACTTGGAGGAGTCGGCGAGGATGGCCACTCGACCAGCGCGGGAGATCATCTCCTGCATCATCGCGGCTTCGGCGAGGTTGCTTGTCGTGTAGCCGGCCTCCGCGTCGACCGCGCCGACGCCGATCAGCGCCAGGTCGCAGCTGATGTCCAGTTCGGCGCCGCTGGTGGCCTGGAACCGCACCGGTCCGATGGTGGCGAGCGTCAGGGTGCGTACCGCACCGCCGAAGACGTAGATGTCGCGGATCGCCGTGGGCGGCAGCGCCCCGGGCACCAGCAGGTTGTTCGTCGCCACGGTGAGATCGCGGTGCTGACCCAGGTTGCGGGCGACCGCAAGGGTCGTCGTTCCGCCGTTGATCATGATTGTCGAGCTGTCCTGGACCAGCGCCGCGGCCAGTGCCGCGATCTTCTCCTTCTCCTGCTCCTGCAGGCTGAGCCGCTGGTCGACGGCGCGGTCGGTACGGGAGACTGTGGACAGACTGACCGCTCCGCCGTAGGTGCGTACGAGCGCTCCGTCGGCACTGAGCTGGTCGAGATCCCGCCGCACGGTGTCGATCGAGACGCCGAAGCGTTCGGCCAGCTCGTTCACCGTGACCTGACCGGTGTCGGCGACGTACGCGGCCAGCTGGGCCTTGCGCCCGGCGGGCAGGTTGCGCTGCCGCTCGTCCTTGTCGACGTTCATGCTTCCCCCTTGTCAATGCGGGAGTATGCCACAACCTGCGTTTCCTGCCGAGTCTGCTGTATGGAACAGCATCGACCGGCAGTGGCGTGCCTCGGGTCAGAGAGCCGTCGGCGTGACCTCCGGACCAGCGTCGACGGGCTCCAGGGGTCGCCACGGAGGCGTGCCGGACCCTGGCGCTGGCGCAGGAGTCTGCGGTGCTCCGCGTTTTTTTGCCGTTCTACTCTTGTCCTTGCCCGTAACACGTTGCTAACGTGACGCCAACATTCGC
Source organism: Micromonospora sp. Llam0 (assembly GCF_003751085.1). Lineage (NCBI taxonomy): Bacteria > Bacillati > Actinomycetota > Actinomycetes > Micromonosporales > Micromonosporaceae > Micromonospora > Micromonospora sp. Llam0. The sequence goes on from NZ_RJJY01000002.1 coordinate 2,488,632, forward strand.
ACAGAATCGAATGACCTCCATATAGAAGGAGTCCGCCATGGTGTTTCGTGTCAGCCGGCTGAGCAGACTGGTGGGGGCGGTGACCGCGGCGACGACAGTCGCGTTCGTCGCGGCGTGTGGTGCGGACGACGGCGGCTCGGACGGGGACGGCACCGTCACGCTGGAGTTCGCCCAGTGGTGGGGTGCCGAACTGCCGGCGGGGGAGTTCGACCGGATCATCGACGAGTTCACCGCGCAGAACCCGAACATCGAGATCGAGTTGCTGAGCGCGCCGTACGCCTCGACCAAGCAGCAACTGCTCACCGGCGCCGCCTCGAAGACCCTGCCGGACGTGGTCGGTCTCGACGGTGCCTGGGTCAACGACTTCGCCAAGCAGGGCGCGATCACCGACCTGTCCAGCCTGATGGCCGAGGCGGACTACGACGACAGCGAGCTGGCCAGCCAGATCCAGATCGACGGCAGCACCTACATGATCCCGGTGGTCAACTTCGTCTACCCGCTGTTCGTCAACAAGGAACTGCTCACCGAGGCGGGCGTCGCGGACGTGCCCACCACCCGCGGTGAGTTCCTCGACGCGGCCACGAAGATCAGCGCGAGCGGCGGCGACGTCAAGGGCTGGGCGCTCCCGCTCGACACCGCCGTGCCCAACGGCATCCAGAACGACGTCATGTCCTGGCTCTGGGCCTCCGGCGGCAGCATGCTCACCGCCGACGGCAAGCCGAATCTGACCAGCCCGGAGGTCAAGGACACCGTCGAGTACGTGAAGAGCCTGAACGACGCCGACGTCATCGCACCCGGCGCGCTCACCATGAAGGAGCAGGACAAGGTCGAGAAGTTCAGCAACGGCCAGATCGGCATGATGATCGACTCGCTCGCGCACATCAACCTGATCCGGGAGAACCAGCCGGACATGGAGTTCGAGGTGGCTGCCCTGCCGGCCGCCGACGGCTACACCGGCGAGCGCGGCATCCCGTACGCGTCGTGGGGCATCGGCATCTCCGACTCCAGCGAGCACAAGGCCGAGGCGTTCAAGTTCGTGTCGTACCTGATGAGCCAGGAGACGAACGCGCAGCTGAGCACGATCGCTAACGGCTTCCCCGGCAACAAGAACGCCGAGCCCGACTTCGGCAGCAGCGACCCGCTGTTCCGGACCGCCTTCGAGATCTACCAGCAGGGCTACCCGGCCAACGAGTTCGTCGGCCTACCCAAGTCCGAGGACCTGATGCGTAGCTTCGCCGAGCAGCTTCAGCTGGTGCTGACCGGCGGGACGAGCGTTGACGACGCACTCGCCGCAGCGCAGGAGAACTGGTCCTCGGTCATCGAGTAGTCCCGCCCGGGTGCCGCGCCGGGACGCACCCCGGCGCGGCACCCGACCAAGGAGAAGGCATGACACTGACGGCACCCCGGGCCTCGACCCGCGCCGCACCGGCCGCCCCTGGGCGGCCCCGATCCACGCTGGCCCGGCGCCTGGTCCCGTACGGCTATCTGTCCCCGACGGTGCTGCTGATCGTGGTCCTGATGGTGGTCCCCATCGTCATGGTGGTCGGCTACTCGTTCCGGGACAACGTGATCGTCCAGGAGAACTCGGTCTTCGCCGGGTTCGCCAACTACACCAGGGTGCTCACCGACCCGGACTTCCTGGCCGCGCTGCGCAACACCGCCGTCTTCATCTCGGTCAGCACCGTGGCGCACCTGGTCCTCGGCCTCACCTTCGCGATGATGCTCAACACCCAGCTGCTGAGCGGGGTCACGAAGGCCATCTTCCGGATCGTCTACATCCTGCCCTGGCTGTTCACGATCGCGGTGATCGCCGTCATCTGGCGGCTGCTGTTCGACCCGTCCGGCGTGGTCAACTACGTGCTGCAGACGGTCGGCCTGGTCCAGCAGGGCGTGAACTGGTTCGGCGACCCGGCCACGGCGCTCTGGGCGGTGACGTTCGTCAACATCTGGTCCGGCTATCCGTTCTTCATGATCAGCCTGCTGGCCGGGCTGCAGGGGATCCCCGCCGACCTGTACGAGGCCGCCGCCGTGGACGGCACCAACTGGTGGCAGCGGTTCCGCCACGTGACGCTGCCCCAGCTGCGGCCGGTGATCGTCAGCATGGCGGTGCTCGACCTGATCTGGACCTCCCACCAGTTCGCGTTGATCTGGATGACGACCGGCGGCGGGCCGCTGAACTCCACCGAGATGCTCAGCACCTTCACCTACAAGCAGGCTTTCAGTGAGTACGAGTTCGCCACGGCGTCCGCCGCCGCGGTGATCGTGCTGCTGCTCACGATGGTGCTGGCCTTCTTCTACGTACGCTCGCAAAGGGAGCGGTGAGGCACATGGCCGCCGTCAAGACTCGGCGTACCCTCGCGAAAGTCGGCGTCGTCACCGGGCTGGTCCTCGGCGGGCTGTTCGCCGGCCTGCCGGTGCTGTGGATGCTCTCCACCTCGTTGAAGCGCAACGGCGAGGTCTTCCAGAGCCCGCCGCAGCTGTTCACCGAGGGCTTCTCGTTCGACGCCTACCGCGAGATCCTGGGCAACGGCACCCAGCTGCGGTTCTTTCTCAACAGCTACATCGTCGCCTTCGCGGTGACCATCCTGACCCTGCTGGTTGCGGTTCTCGCCGGGTACGCATTCAGCCGGTTCAGGTTTCCCTTCCAGAAGACCATCAACGCGGCGATCATCAGCGTTCAGGCGGTGCCGCCGATCACGCTCGTCATTCCGTACTTCGGGCTCATCGTCGCGCTCGGCCTGTACGACACCTACGCCGGACTGATCCTGACGCACATGGTGTTCACCCTGCCGTACGCGATCATCATGATCACCGCGTACCTGAACACGCTGCCCCGGGAGCTGGACGAGTCCGTCAAGATCGACGGCGGCACCGGGTGGACAGCGCTGTGGCGGATCCTGGTGCCGGTCTCGGTTCCCGGCCTGGTCGCGGTCGGTGTCTACACGTTCATGATCTCGTGGAACGAGTACCTGTTCGCCCTCACGCTGACCCGTACCGACGACATGCGGACGGTACCGATCGGGATCCAGCTGCTCATGGGGCAGCACTCGTACGAGTGGAACCAGATGATGGCGATGAGCATCCTCGGGTCCGTTCCCGTCCTCGTTCTCTTCCTCCTCTTCCAGCGTCGCTTCGTCGGCGGACTGACCGCCGGCGCAGTGAAGACCTGACCTCCGAACGTCAACCAGCAACCAAGGAGAAAATCGGAAATGCTGACGACCGGCAAGGCGATCCTCGATGTCGCCAACGCGCACAGCTTCGCCGTGCCCGCCTTCAACATCAGCGACTGGGCGATGTTCAAGGGCATCGTGGAGATCAGCGAGGAGACGAACGCACCGCTGATCGTCGGGATCCACCCCGACGAGATGCGGCACATCGGCCGCGAGATGATCCGCGGCATCGCCGAACGCGCGCACAACTCGAGCGTCCCGATCGCGATCCACTGGGATCACGGCGCCACCTACGAGCAGATCCTGCAGGCGGTCCAGTTCGGCTTCACCTCGGTGATGATCGACGGGTCGCTGAAGCCGTTCGAGGAGAACATCGCGATCACCCGGAAGGTGACCGACTCGGCGCACGTTCTCGGCGTGTCGGTGGAGGGCGAGCTCGGCACGATCGGCGGCAACGACAGCTACGCCGAGGCCGGTGCCGCCGAGATCATCTACACCGACCCGGACGACGCCGTCACGTTCATCGAAGAGACCGGCGTGGACAGCCTCGCCATCGCGATCGGCACCTTCCACGGCCTCTACCCGGCCCATCTGAAGCCGGAGTTGAAGCTCGACCTGCTCAAGGAGATCAAGAGCCGGGTACAGATCCCGCTGGTGCTGCACGGCGGCTCCGGCAACCCGGACGACGAGATCCGCGAGGCGGCGCGGATCGGCATCAACAAGATCAACATCTCCACCGACATCAAGGTCGCCTACCACGACAAGATGCGCGAGGTCCTCGGCAGCGACCGCAAGGTACGCGAGCCGAACGCCATCCAGCCCGCCTGCATCGAGGCCATGAAGGTGGTAGCCGCCCAGAAGATCGAGCTGTTCGGTGCCGCCGGCAAGGCATCGCTCTACTGACATGGCGGACCCGTCCCGCGTCGTCCTCGGCCTCGGCGGCTGCGTCGACTACGAGCTGAAGCTGACCGCCGACGTCCTGGCACAGCTGGTCGCCGACTACGGCATCGCCGCCGCGGAACTGACCTCGCCGGTCACGGTGACCAGCGAGCGGGATCTCGTGGTGTCGATCCTCGGGTACGTCGCCCGGGGCGGCGGCGGCGAACATTACGTCGCCTCCGCCCCGGCGCTGGAGCACTTCGCCAACCGGTTCCCGCACCGGGTGGCGCTGGGCGGCACCTCGGTGCGGGCCGGGATCCTGCTGAGCCGCCTCGGCGTGCCGTCGACCCTGCACCTGGTCAGCGTCGACGACACCGTACGCCGGCTGCTGCCACCGGACGGCGCGTACCTGTCCAGCGGTGCCGAGGACACCCTGCACCCGCACCTGATCGTCCAGTACGACCAGGGTCTGCGGATCCGCGCCGACGGACTCGACCTCACCGCACCGTTCCCGAACCGGCTGATCTACGTCAACGACCCGGCCAACGGCACGATGCTGCTCAGCGGCGAACTCGGCGACCGGCTCAGCCGGGCCGACGTGTTCCTGATCTCCGGATTCAACGCCATGCGCTCCGCCGAGCAGCTCGACCGCCGACTCGCCGAACTGCGCGTACACATGCGGCGGTTGCCACCCGGGGCGGTGACCTACTTCGAGGACGCCGCCTACCACGAGCCCGCGCTCAACCGCCGGGTCCTGGCCGCGCTGCGCGACGCGATCGACGTGTACGGCCTGAACGAGGACGAGATGCAGTCCTATCTCGGGCACCCGGTCGACCTGCTGTCGGCGGCGGAGGTCGCCGACGCGCTGACGGCGCTGCACGCGCTCGTGCCCGTACCGATGCTGGTCCTGCACACCAAATACTGGGCCGCTGCCTTCGGCGCGCAGGCCGCCAGCTACGCCGCGGCCCTCGACACCGGCACCGTCATGGCCGCCCTGCGCTACCGCCACGGCGACGACTTCACCGACTCCGACATCGAACGGCTGCGCCGGCAACCGCGACGGCCCGAATCCGCCACCTTCGCCGCCGAGCTGCGGGCCCGGCTCGGCGACCGGGTGCACTGCGTACCCGCGTTCGCGCTCGACGTCACGAACCCCACCACGGTCGGGCTGGGTGACACGTTCGTCGGCGGCTTCCTCGCCGCGCTCGCCCGCCGGGGTACGGCCGCGGCCACCAGCTCGTCCCCGCGCCAACGATCGGACCACGGCCGATGACCGTCGACGTACTGCCCGCCAACCAGCCGGAGACGTTCTACCGGGGTGCCGGCCGGATAGCCGGATTTCGCAACGTACCCGCGCTGCCCGACCGCCCCGAGGACTGGGTGGGCTCGGTGAGCACCCGGTTCGACCTCGGCCCGTCCGGGTTGTCCACCCTGTCCGACGGGCGGGTGCTCGCCGACGCGATCGCCGCCGACCCGCGCTGGTGGCTCGGTCCGCACCGCACCGACACCGGGGTGCTCGTGAAGCTGCTCGACGCCGGCCAGCGACTACCGCTGCACGTACACCCGGACCGCCGCTTCGCCACGACGCACCTGGCGTCGCCGTACGGCAAGACCGAAGCCTGGGTGATCGTCTCCGCCCGCCCCGACGCGTACGTCCATCTCGGTTTCGCCCGGGACGTCTCGGCCGACGAACTCGCCGGCTGGGTGGCCGGCCAGCAGACCGGGCAGCTGCTCGCCGCCACCAACAAGGTCCCGGTGTCGGCCGGCGACGCGATTCTCTGCCCCGCCGGCCTGCCGCATGCCATCGGCGACGGCATCCTGCTGGTCGAGGTCCAGGAGCCGACCGACTTCTCCGTGCTGCTCGAGTACGCCGACTTCGGCCTCGCCGACGGCCACCTGGGCCTCGGCTACGACCTGGCCCTGCAGTGCGTCGACCGCAGCAAGTGGACGCCGGAGCAGCTCGACCGCCTGCGCGGCGGGCGACACCTGTTGCCCGATGCCGCTGACGAGTTCTTCACCGCCCGCCGGCTGCGCGGCGGCGACCGTCTGGAGCAGGGGTTCGGCGTCCTGGTCGGGCTGGCGGGACAGGGGCGGCTCACCGGCGAGCACGACGACGTGCCGCTGCGGCGCGGGGACACCCTGCTGGTGCCGTACGCTGCCGGCCCGCTGCGGCTGGCCGGCCCGGTCGAAGCGATCCGGCTGGCCGGGCCGCCGCAGCCCTGGTCACGGTGACCTCGACAGACGGGCTCTTCCCGAGCACGGTGACCTCGACCAACGGCTCCGGCCTGCCGAACGATCGCTACCGGGACGCGGTGGTCAGCGCGGGCATCGGGATCTCGAAGTGCACGACCCGGGAGGCGTGCGGGCTGCCGTCGCGGGGGTCGTGCACCACGTCGGCCACGCTCCGCCAGAACGCCTCTGCGCCGGGGACGCCGGTGTCGGTGTGCAGGTAGACCGCCTGGTAGCCGGGTTGCCCGGCGGCGAACGCGACGGCCCGTCGGACCAGTGCGCGGGCGAGCCCGTTGCGGCGGTGTTCCGGGCGTACGTAGACCCGGAACAGCTGGGCGGTGCTCGCCGCCGGGTAGCGGTCGACCAGCCATCGGGGATGCGGCGGGCTGTTCGGCGCGGCGGCGCGGACGGCGGTGGTGGCGACCACCTCGTCGCCCTTGACCGCGACGAACAGCGCATTCCGCGCAGGCCGTAGGTAGGTGCCGGCGAGGTCGATGACGTCGGCGTGCCACTGCGGCTGGTAGCCGTAGCCGAACACCTGGTAGAAGGTGTCGAGCATGACGCTACGGGCACCGTCGAGGTGCTGCGGCGTGGCGGTACGGATGTCGTACGGGCCGATGTTCTGGTCGTTCACGTGGTGCTCATCTCTCCGGTGCTGGACGTGGTTGCGGGTCGTGGCAGATGTCGCGGCAGGTCGGGGTCGCGCGGTCGCGGCAGGTCAGGGTCGAGAAGGGCACGGGTCAGCGGTTGCCGGCCGGCGGTCAGCAGGGTGGCGGCGGGACCGTGTTCGATGCCCCGGCCGTCGTCGAGCACGGTGACGTGGTCGGCGAGCCGGTCGACCACGTCCGGGTCGTGCGTGATGACCAGCAGCGCGAGCCGGTGGGTGCGGCACAGTTCGTCGAGCAGGCCGAGGATCCGGTCCTGGTTGGCGTGGTCGAGACCGGACGTGATCTCATCGCAGACCAGCAGCCGGGGTCGGGCCACCAGGGCGCGGGCGAGAGCGGCGCGTTGCAGTTCACCGCCGGAGAGCCGGTTGGGTCGGCGGGCGGCGAGAGCATCACCGATCCCGACCTGACGCAGCAGGTCGTGGGCGGTCCGCAGCGCGTCGGTGGTCGGTTGGCGGTGCAGCCGTACGGCGGGGCGGGCAACCTGGTCGAGCAGGGCGGCGTACGGCTGGAAACTGGCCCGTGGGTCCTGGAAGACGTACTGCACGGCGGCGAGGTCGGCCCGCTGCCGGCGGTCGATCGAGCAGGCGAGCCGGCGGCCGTCGAGTTCGATACTGCCGCCGCTGGGCGGGTGCAGGCCGGCCAGGCACCGGGCGACGGTGGTCTTTCCGCTGCCGGAGCGGCCGACCAGGGCGAGGCGCTGGCCGGGGCCGATGACCATGTCGATGTCGTGCAGCACGGTGCGGCCGTGGTGCGCCGCGGTGAGCCCGGTGACCCGCAGCAGCTGGCCGGCACCGTCCGCCCGGTCGGCGGTCTGGGTTGACTGTGGCCTGTCGGTGATAACAGTCGACTGTGGTTGGTCGGTCGGGGTCGGCGCTGGCCGGGCCGGGCCGGTGTGGTCGAGGACCGTGTCCGGCGGACCGGAGGCGACGACGGTGCCCCGGTCGAGCACGAGAGTGCTGTCGGCGACCGCCCGGGCCAGGTGCAGGTCGTGGGTGAGCAGGACGACCGCGACGCCGGTGGCGGCGAGACCGCGCAGTTCGGTGGCGACGTCGCGGCGGTTGAGGCTGTCCTGCCCGGTGGTCGGTTCGTCGGCGACCAGGACGCGGGCACCGGCCAGCAGGGCGTGCGCGATGACCAGCCGCTGCTGCTGGCCGCCGGAGAGTTGGTGCGGGTAGCGCCGCAGCAGGTCGCGGTCGTCCGGCAGGCCGACCCGGGCCAGCACCGCCCGGACCGCCTGCCGGATGGCCGCGCGCCGCGTCCGGCGCGACGGTGCCGGGGTGTGCCGGCGGGCGATCTCGCGCAGCACCGGGCCGATCCGGCGTACCGGGGTCAGCGCCGCCGCCGGTTGCTGCGGAATGTAGCCGACGGTGCTGCCAGCCGGCGGCATGTCGGGGGTGACCGGGCGACCGTCGATCTCGATGTCGCCGGTGAGCCGGACGCCGGGGCCGGCTTCGCCGAGCAGCGCCCGCCCGAGCGTGGTCTTGCCGCTGCCGGACGGACCGACGACGGCGAGGACGTCGCCGGCCGGCACGGCGCACGACACGTCGCGCAGCAGCCGCTGTCCACCGGCATCGGCGCACAGCCCGTCGACCCGGATCACTTCGCGACCTTCGGTCGGGCGGCCAGCAGCTGGTCGGTGACCAGGTTGACCCCGACGGCGAGCGCGACGAGCAGCGCGGCGGGCACCACGACCGCCCACGGCTGCAGGAAGATCCCGGCGCGGTTGCGGTCGACCATGACGGCCCAGTCGGCGGCGTCCGGGGCGACGCCGATGCCCAGGAAACTGGCGGTGGCGACCAGGTAGACGGCGCCGATGAACCGGACCCCGGCGTCGGCGAGCAGGACCCGGCGGATGTCCCGGGCGACGTACCCGACCGCCCGCCGCCACCATGTCTCCCGGTAGAGCCGCATCGCTTCCATCGCGGGCCCGTGGGCCAGCGGCAGGGCCGCGGCGCGGGTGATCCGGGCGATCTCCGGCAGGGCGATGACGGCGACGATGACCACCAGTGTCACCGGCCCCCGGGGTGCGGTGGCGGCGAGCAGGATGAGCAGCAGCAGCGACGGGACGGCGAGGAGCAGGTCCAGCGGGCGCATCAGCACCTCGTCGAGCCAGCGACGGCGGGTGAGGGCGGCGAGCAGACCGACGGGTACGCCGACCAGGTAGGCCAGGGCGGTCGCGGCTGCGGCGACCGCGACGACGGACCGGCCGCCGAGCAGGATCTGCCCGGTGACGTCCCGGCCGACGAAGTCGGTGCCGAGCAGCCCAGCCTGGTCGAACGGCCGGGTCCGGTCCGCGCCGTCGCCGACCAGGGCCAGATCGACCAGGGCCGGACCGGCGAGAGCGAGCAGCAGCGGTACGGCGAGCAGGACGACCCCGGTGACCAGGCGCGGAACCCGGCCGGTCCGCCGAGCCTGGCTGGTCGTCGGAACCCGGCCGGTCGTCGGAACCCGGCTGATCATCGGGCACCGGCCGTGCGCGGGGCGAGCCGGAACGCGACCAGGTCGGCGACCAGGTTGACGACCACGGTGGTGACCGCCACGATCACGCACAGCCCTTGGACGGTGGGGACGTCCCGGGCGGCGACCGCGTCGACCAGCGCGGTGCCCAGACCGGGGATGACGAAGACCGCCTCGACGACGATGACGCCGCCGAGCAGCCAGTCGGTGGTACGGGCGAGCTGCTGCACGACCGGCGCGGCGGCGGTGGGCAGTGCGTGGGCCAGCCACCGCCGACCGGCACCGAGGCCGAGCCGGCGGGCGTGGGCGACGTACTCGGACCGTAGCGCGTCGACCATGCCGGCGCGGGTCAGCCGGCTGAGTGAGCAGATCGGTCGGGCCAGCAGCACCAGCAGCGGCAGGACCAGCACGGCCGGCTGGGCGAGCAGGTTGGGGCCGGTGCCGACGGCGGTCGGCGGAAACCAGCCCAGCTGTACGCCGAAGACCGCGACCAGCAGGATGGCCAGGGCGAACTCCGGCACCGCGTAGAGACCCACGGCGACGGCGCTGATGGCGCGGTCGAGCCGGCCGCCTTCGCGCCAGGCGGCGAGCATGCCGAGGCCGATCGCGAGCGGGACCAGGACGAGCAGCGTCGCGCCGGCCAGCAGTACGGTCGCGGCGGCGCTGCCGACGATCATGTCCAGGACCGGCCGTTGAGAGATCAGCGAGACGCCGAAGTCTCCGTGCAGCAGCCCGGCGAGCCAGTCGAGGTACCGCTGCCAGGGCGGCTGGTCGAGGTCGAGCTGTTCGCGGATCAGCGCGATCCGCTCCGGGTCGGGCTGGTCACCGGCAATCACCACCGCCGCGTCGCCGGGCAACGCCTCGGTGAGCACGAACACGATGGTGGTGATGCCGGCGACCTGCCCGACGCCGAGCAGTAGCCGCCGTACGGTGTAGCGGGCCAGGCTCAAGCCAGCCACACCTTGTCGAAGCGGGCCCAGTCGAGGGTGTTGGCGGGTGCTTCGGCGGACACGCCGCCGACCTGGGGCGCGGTGGCGACGAGGAAGTCGGCGAAGCCCCACACCAGCAGCCCGCCCTCGGCGTGCAGCATCCGCTGCATCTCGCCGTACGCCTGCCGCCGGCCCGCTTCGTCGGCGCTGGACACGGCGGTGGCGTAGAGGTCGTCGAACTCGGGCCGCATCCACTTGGTGGCGTTTGTCGTGGAGGTGCTCAGCAACCGCTGCGAGATGTGGGTCTCGATCGGCATGGCGCCGGAGCGGAAGCAGGCCATGACTCCGTTGTCGAGCACCTCCCGCCAGTAGGTGTCCTTGTTGCGCTGCACCGGTTCGACGTTCAGCCCGACCGCGCGGGCCTGGTCGGCGAAGACGCTGGCCGCTTCGACGAACCCGGCGGCCACCGGCGCGGTGTCCAGCGGGATCCGCAGGCCGCTTGCGCCGGCCCGGTCGATGAGCGAGCGGGCGCGGTCGAGGTCGGGTTCGCGCTGCGGGATGTCGTCGGCGTAGTACTGGTAGCCCTTGCCGAACAGGTCGTTGCCGACCTGCCCGGATCCGGACAGGACCGTCTCGACCAGTTGCTGCCGGTCGGTGAGCAGGAACATCGCCTCCCGTAGGTCCCGGTTGTCGAACGGGGGGCGGTCCAGCTTCATGGTGAAGCCCTGCAGGCCGCTGTTGGCCATCCGGGTGATGGCGATCCGGTCGTCGGCGGCGTAGCTGCGGGCCGTGGTGGGGCTGATGTCGTGCGCGTACTCGACCTGCCCGGCGAGCAGCGCGTTGACCCGCGCCGACTCCTCGTTGGCGATCACGTACTCCAGCTCGTCGAGGTGTGCGGCGCCGTCCCAGTAGTCCGGGTACCGGGCCAGCAGCAGCGACGTACCGGGGGTGAAGCTGCTGACGGTGAACGGCCCGGAGCCGATCGGCTGGTCGAACGACTCGCTGCCCTCGGGCACGATGTACGCGCCGAACGCGGCGAGCACGTTGCCGAACTCGGCGAACGGACGGGTCAGCGCGAATTCGACCGTACGGTCGTCGACGGCCCGGCTCGCCCGCAGATCGATCAGGGACAGGCTGGCCTTGGCGCGGAAGGCCCGGTCCGGGTCGGTGATCCGGGCGTAGCTGGCCAGTACGTCGGCAGCCCGCACCGGCCGGCCGTCGTGGAAGGTCGCCTCCCGCAGCGGCACCCGCCAGCGGGTGAGGTCGGCGTTGGGCTCCCAGCTCAGTGCGAGCCGGGGCTGGATCGACACGTCCGGGCCGTAGTCGGCGAGCTTGTCGAAGATCGCCTTGGCCCGGGACGCCTCGTTGAACAGGTTCGCCAGGTGCGGGTCGAGGCTCTCGGCGGCACCGCCACCGGCGAACGCGACCCGCAGCCGGCCGCCCCGCTTCGGGGTGGCGGAACCTGCGGCGTTGTCGGAACCAGCGGGAGCGTCGGCACCGCAACCGGCGAGCAGCGCGGCGGTCACGGCGGCACCGCCGCCGAGCAATGTTCGGCGGCGTAGTCGGGCAGCAGTCGACATGTCAGTTCTTTCCTTCCAGCGGGGATTCTCAGCGGGGATGTCAGGCCGCGTCGTCGCGGCGGCGGGCGACCAGGTGCAGGCGGTCGCCGCCTAGGCCGGTCGCCAGCTCGGCGCCGGGATGCCAGGGCGGTTCGGTACGCGGGCCGGGGGAGTCGAACAGGGCGAGGACGTCGAACCCGGCGTGGTCCAGCAGGTGGCGCAACTCCTGCGGGAAGAGCAGCCGCCACGCGGAGGTCCGCACCAGCGCCTGCTCGGCACCCGGCCAGGTCCACACCCGACGGCGACGTAGCAGCTGCGCGGCGGCGTCGATCCACAAGGTGGTACGGGACGTGTAGGTGACGCCCTGCCAGCGCACCGACCGGATGCTGGGCCCGTCGAGCAGGTCGGTGTTGCCGAGGAAGTACGCGCCGTTGCGCATCTCGGCGACGAGCAGCCCACCGGGGGCCAGTTGCCGCCGGCAGTTGGCCAGCGCGGCGGCCAGGTCGGCGTTGTCGTGGCAGTACAGCAGGGCACTGTCCAGGCAGGTGATCACGTCGAAGTGGCCGCCGAGGGCGAAGGTACGCAGATCACCCTCGACGAACCGGACCCGCCGGTGGCGGCGGCGGGCGTAGGCCAGCATCCGGGCGGACAGGTCCAACCCGGTGACGTCGTAGCCGACGCCGGCGAGGTACCCGGCGTCGCGGCCGGTGCCGCAGCCGAGGTCGAGCAGCCGCCGGCCGGGCGGGCCGGGCGCGAACCGGTCGACCAGGTCGGCCACGAACCTCGCCGCCCGGTGCTGCGGGTCGGGGAACTGGGCCTCGTACAGCTGCGGGTTGTCGGTGAGCAGGTTGCCGCCCGCCACCACCGGTCCACCCGTGACCACCGGTCCGCCTTCGACCACCGGCTCGCTCACCGGGCCGCCTTTCCGGCGGCGGCCGGCACCGCACGTGGGGCGAGCAGGCCCCGGCGGTGCAGCGCCCACACGGCGGCGCCGGAGGCCAGGCCAAGCCCGGCGCAGAGCAGCCACGCCCCGGCGGGTACGCCCGGCGCCGCCCCGTCCGGCTGGCCACCGGTCTGCATGAACCGGCCGACGGCGGTGGTGGCCAGCGCCGCTACGACCCCGGAGGCCAGGTAGAACACCCCGAAGTAGGTGCCGGTCAGCCCGTCGCGGGCAAAGCCGGGCACCAGTTCCAGCACGAACGGCTGCGCCATCATCACCCCGACCGCCAGCGCCAGCGCGGCGGCCAGCGTCGGCAGCGCCCGCACCGGAGGCGGGCCGGTCACCGGCAGCAGCGGCAGCAGGAAACCGAGACCGGCCACCGCCATCCCGGCCGCGATGGACACTCCACGGCTGTGCCGCTGGCGCAGCCACCCGGTCAGCCGCACCTGCCAGCCGAGGGTGACCACCGTGGACACGACGAAGAGTGTCGCCACCGCCAGCGCGGTGCCGGCGGCGGCCTCGGCCTGCACCGGCAGCACCAGGTAGAGCTGGGTCTGCAGGGCGAACAGCGCGCTCAACGCCACCGTGAATGCCAGGAACCGTCCGTCGGTCAGGGCCTCCCGCCAGTCCCGGCCGACGCTCTGCCCGCTGCGGGTCACCGGATGCGGCGGCAGCACCAGCAGCTGCGCAACGGTCAGCGCGGCGAACACCACCGTCGCGCCGATCGCGGCGGCCCGGAAGTCGACCAGCAGCAGCGCGCTGCCGAGCAGCGGACCGAGCAGCGCACCCGCGCTGGCGAAGACGTTGAACAGGGCGAACGCCTCGGCCCGGCGCTCGGGTGCGGCCTGGGCGAGGTAGGCGCGTACCGCCGGGTTGAACAGCGCCCCGGCCAGCCCGGTCAGCACCGAGGCGGCCAGCAGCGCGGGCAGCGACCCGCCGACCGCGAACACCGCGAAGCCGACCGCCCGCAGCCCGCATCCGGCGATGATCACGCCGCGGGCGCCGAGCCGGTCGGCGGCCGACCCGCCGACCAGGAACAGCCCCTGCTGGCTCAGGTTGCGCACGCCGAGGACCAGGCCGACCAGGGTGGCCGACAGGCCGATGTCGTCGCGCAGGTAGCCGGCCAGGTAGGGCAGCAGCATGTAGAAGCCGACGTTGACCCCGAGCTGGTTGACCACCAGCAGCCGGATCGCCGGCGGGAAACTGGTCAGCGTCGTCCAGGTCGCCCTCACCGCGCCGCCTCCGCCGTGCCGGGCCGGTCCGCCTCCGCCAGGCCGGATCCGGTCGTCTCCGTCGGCGTCACGCCGAGCCCGGGGGTGTCCGCCAGGCGCAGCACGCCGTCGTGGCCGCCGATCCCGGTCCACGGGTCGTCGGCGACCAGCAGGTGCCCGTCCAGGTCGACCCAGCGGGCGAGGCCGGCCAGGTGCACGGCCGGTGCGACGCCGAGTGTGCTGGCGACCAGGCAGCCGAGCATGATGTCCAGGCCGCGTTCCCGGGCCGCGTCGGCGATCCGGGTGGCGGCGGCGATCCCGCCGCACTTGGCCAGCTTGATGTTGACCCCGGCGACCGCGCCGGTGAGCCGGTCCAGGTCGGCCAGGCGCTCGGCGTCCTCGTCGGCGACGACCGGGACCGCGGTGCGGGCGGCCACCCGGGCCAGCAGGTCGGGCCGTCCCGGCGGGATCGGCTGCTCGACGGCGTCGATCCGGTACGGGGTGAGCGCGTCGAGCCGCCGGACCGCCTGCTCGGCGGACCAGCCGCCGTTGGGGTCGAGCAGCAGCCGGGCCGTCGGGGCCTCCGCGCGTACCGCCGCCACCCGGGCCACGTCGGCGTCGTCACCGGCTTTCACCTTCAGCACCGCGAACCCGGCGGCGACCAGCCGCCGCGCGGTCGCCGCCGCGTCCGCGACCGGCACCAGCCCGATCGTGTACGCCGTGGCGACCGGCGTGGGCGCCGGCGCTGCCAGCAGTCGGTGCACCGGCAGCCCTCGGGCCTGGCCGAGCAGGTCGTGCACGGCGGTGTCCAGCGCCGCGAGCACCCCGGCGGGACCGTCGAACGTGCTCAGCTCGTCGCGCAACGCCGCCGGATCCGCACAGCCGGCGAGCCGGCCGGTCCAGCCGGCACAGGTACGTTCGATCGCCGCCCGGTCGAGTCCGTAGTAGCCGCTGGTGACGACCTCGCCGTGGCCGGTGAGCCCGTCGCGGGTGACGGTGAGCCGGACCGCTTCGCGGTGCGCCATCACCGACCGGGAGATCCGCAGCGGTTCGCGCAGCACCAGCCGGTAGGAGTGCCAGGACAGTTTCATGCCGGCACCCGCTCGTGGCGCAGCGGGTCGCCGACCACCCGGCAGCGGCTCCACCGGGTGACCTCCACCGCACCGGGGTGCGGTATCTCGACCGGATGGCCCGGGGTGGGGCCGAGCAGGCCGTGCCGGACGCACCAGCCGTCGTCGAAGATGGAGTCGAGGTAGCGGTGCGGGCCGTCCGGGAAGACCGCCAGCACCCGGGTGTCCGGCTGGGTGCGGGCCACCCAGGCGGCCACCCTGGCGACCGCGCCGGTGGACCACCCGCCGGTGACGAACGCCGTACGGGCCAGCCGTCGGCAGGTGTCCACCGCCTCCGCCGGGCCCAGCCAGTGCACCTCGTCGAACGCCGGATAGTCCACGTTGTCCGGGTAGATGCTGCTGCCCAGCCCGCGCATCACCCGCCGCCGGGCCGGCTGGCCGAAGATCGTCGAACCGATGGTGTCCACGCCGATCATGCGCAGCTGCGGCCAGTGCCGGCGTAACGTCCGGGCCAGCCCGGCGCTGTGCCCGCCGGTGCCGACGCTGCAGACCAGCACGTCGACCGCGTCGACCTGGGCGGCGATCTCGTCACCGAGGCTCGCGTACCCGGCGACGTTGTCGGGGTTGTGGTACTGGTCCGGCCAGTACGCGCCGGGCAGCGTCGCCAGCACCTGCGTCAGCCGTTCCCGGCGGGCCTGCTGCCAGCCACCTGTCGGGTGGGGCCGGTCGACCACCTCCAGCCGGGCCCCGTACGCGCGCAGCAGCGCCCGCATCGACGGCTCCAGCTCCCGGTCGACGACCAGCACCACCGGGTGGCCGAGGGCCTGCCCGGCGAACACCAGCCCGATGCCGAGGGTGCCGCTGGTCGACTCCACCACCGGTGCGCCGTCGCGGAGCTCGCCGCGCCGCCGCGCGCCGGCCAGCATCGCCACCGCCGCGCGGGCCTTCATCCCGCCCGGTGCGGCGGACTCGACCTTCGCCCAGAAGCCGCCGTGCGGGTGCGGCAGCGGCGCGTCGACGTAGATCAGCGGGGTGTGTCCCAGCAGGTTCAGCAGCTGCGGCGCGCTCACCCGGACACCCCGTACCGGTAAAGGGTCGTCGGGCCGCCGTCGAGCCAGAAGAACGGGTACGGTTCGGCCGACACCGCCGTCAGCCCGGTGCCGAGGAACCACGGCAGCACCGCGCTGCCGGTCTGTGCGAACGCCACGAACGGCTTGCCCTCGGCGGCGGCGTGGGCAAGCAGCGGCTCGAAGGTGCCGTTGCCGAGCGTCATCCCCGAGGCGAGGATCGCGTCGCAGCGGTCCAGCAGCGCCGCCGCGTCGGGCAGACACGGCTCGTCCCATTCGGTGTGGCCGCCGGCCAGGTCGCACGGCAGGTACCGCCGGTCGGCGGCGCGGAGCCGGGCCAGCAGCGAGTTCACCACCCCGACGACCAGGACCGGGCCGCTGGTCGGCGGCAGCAGGTCGACCACGGCGGCGGCCCGGGCCTGCGACTTGGCCAGCGAGCTGCCGGCGGGCACGGTGACCACCGTGTCGGCCGCCTCGGCGTGCGGGCGCTGCGCCATCAGGTACGCGTCCAGCGCGGCCACCCGCACCGGCAGCAGCGGATGCGCGAGCAGATCGGTGACCGAGGCGCCGACGCAGTCGTAGACGACCTCGTCGGGCAGCTCGCCGGGCTCGATCGCGCAGGAGCCGACCGCCGCGTCGACCCGCAGACTCAGCACCTGGTTGCGGTAGCTGCGCAGCCGGGTCGCGTGCCGGGCGCCCTGCCTGGTCACGAACCCGACGCTGACCTGGCAGCGGGTCGGGTCCACGCCGTGCCGTCCGGCCCGTACCGCGTCGATCAGTGCGGCGAGGGACGGGTACGCCGGCCGGGTCGGCGATACGGGCGCGGCCGGACGGGCCGACGATAGGGATGCCGCCGGGGTGCTGTCGGTGGACGCCGTCATACCACCGCTCCGGCCGGCGCGGCGGCGGACCGGTGCCGGTCGGTGCTGCCGCCGTCGTCGACGTACCCGACCCGTACCTGTGCGGCCAGGCCGTCAGCGATGGTCCGCGCGCCGGGCCCGGCCGTGTCGACCACCATCACGTGGCCCAGGTAGTCGTTGTTGCTGCTGCTGTCCCCGGCCCGGTGGCCGGCGGGTTTCACCGACCAGTCGACGACCCGTGGGTCGGTCTGCCAGGCCCCGGTTCCGTCGACCCGGGCGATGACACCGGGGCGCGGCGGCAGCACGAACGCGATCGCGGCGCTGCGTACGCCGGTGTCGGCGGGTGCGAGGTCGGCGGTCTCGCCGAGCGCCAGCTGCGCGTACACCATGGGCAGGTCGATGCCGGTGACCCGGCGCACCAGCTCGGTGATCTGGTTGCCGGCCGGCCGGGGGTTGACCTCGACCACCCGGGGCCCGGCCGGGGTCAGCCGCAGCTCGGTGTGGGCGACGCCGCGGTCCAGCCCGACCGCCGCCAGCGCGGCCACCGCCACCTCACTGGCCCGGCGGGTGGTCGCCGGGTCGAGCAGCGCCGGAAACATGTGGCCGGTCTCGACGAACCCCGAGGCGCCGCCGAGGCTCTTGTCGGTCACTCCGACGACCGTCGTGTGCCCGTCCACGGCGACCGTCTCCACGCTCACCTCCGGGCCGGACAGCAGCTCCTCCAGCAGCACCGTCGGCACCCGGGGCTGGTGTCGGGCGTTGACCGGGAACCCGGCGAGGGCGTCGAACGCCGCTCGCAGCCCGGCCTCGTCGGCGACTTCGCGCACGTACATGCCGGCGCAGAGGTCGACCGGTTTGACCACCAGCGGGAATCCCAGCTCCTGAGCGGCCTGCGAGATTTCGGACCAGCTCCACGCGAGCGCATACCGGGGTTGCGGCACGCCGGCTGCCTCCATCGCCGCCCGGGCGAGGTCCTTGCGGTACGCCCGCCGCACGGCCGCCGGGTCGGTGCCCGGCAGACCCAGGTGGGCGGCCAGCTGGGCGGCGGTGTCGAGGTAGTAGTCGCAGGAGGTGAGTACGCCGTCGAAGCGCAGCGCCCGGTGCAGCTGTTCCGCGTGCTCCAGCAGAGCGGGCAGGTCGTTGGTCTCGGCGGTCAGCACGTTGTGGGCGGCGAGCAGCGGATGCGCGCCCCCGGCCGGCGCGCTGCGCAGGTAGTGGTGCAGGTCGCGGGTCAGGAAGGAGAACCGGTGCCCGGCCTCCAGCACCGCCCTGGGCAGCAGATGCGCCATCGCACCGACCCAGCTCTCCACCAGCAACACATGCGCCATCGACGCCTCCTCGCTCGGCAACCGGCATGGTGATGATAACGGTTATCGTTTACTGAAGATAGGCGCCGTCGTCCGGCAGTTGGTCAGCGAGTGTGGCAGCGACCCCGATGGCTCACCGCCGCGACTGGCCTGCCTGGGACCGGGCGGTGGATGTCGGCGGGTGGAAACCGGTCAAGCCCGTGACGAGCAGCAGGTACGCGGCCAGCTCCAGCAGCGCGGTGAGCGCCGCGACAGGGGACGGCGTCCACGGCGTGGACGCGATGGCGTAGGCGGCGGACCAGGCGAGCTGGTCGCCCGCGTACAGGGGCAGCGGCACGGCTCGGATGGCCGTATCCACATGGGACAGCGCGGTCACGGCGAGCAACGTCGCGCCGGCCGAGGCGAGCCACCGGCGGTGGCCGGCCAGTGCCGTGGCGAGCGCCAGCGCGGCCAACCCGAGCCCGAGTGGCGGCAGCACGGCCAGGCTCACGGCGATCACCGAACCGGCCAGGTCCGCCCCGGTCGGGTGGTCACGCTGGGCGGTCGCCAAGGTCAGCCAGATGGCGAGGATCCGGACCGCCGCGTACCCGGTGATCAGCACAGCCGCCAGCGCTGCGGTGACCGTTGTCCGCCGCCGCCGGGGGTGTACACCCGGTCCCAGGTGGCGATTACCCCGTCGGTGCCACGCCGCGAGCAGCAAGGCCACTGCGGTCAGCGACGCCCAGCAGATGGCGAGGCCCGCCTCGAAGCCGGCGAGTCGGTCGACGCCGGCGGTATCCGGCCGCAGCACCTGCCAGCCGTGACCCTCGGCCCGGTCGGCGGGCATCGTCCAGAGGGCGTCCAGCAGCAGTACGGCGAGCGCCGCCGGCACCGCCCACCGTGGCGTCGGCAGCCCGCTGGCCACGGCATAGATGATGAGCAGGCCGATCGCCAGCACCTCGGCGTAGCGCCAGGCCGGGCTGGCCGTCAGGACGCCGGCGGCGTGGATCACGGCGCACCCGCCTGCGGCGGTCAGGAGAACCGGTCCGCGACGCACCGGGTGAATCTAGCCCGGCCCTCCGTCAGCGGTCGGATCGCTCACCAACGCTCCAGGCAAACATCGACGGAGCAGCACCGCTGGCATTCGCTTGTAGGGCCAACGGTCGGACGGGTATCAGGCTTCGAACCTGCCGGTCTTGATCTCCTGGACGAAGCCGGTCCACCGGGTCGGGGTGAAGGACAGAACCGGCCCAGCCTGATCCTTGCTGTCACGCACCTGGGCGGCCTGGTCGACGTACCGCGCCTCCACGCAGGCACCGTTGTGGCCGCTGCGGCTGCTCGTGCGCCACTGGTTGTCGAGTGCCTTCATGGTGTCTCCCTATCCCGGAGGTCCTTGATCATCTCGGCCGATGCTGCGGGTGACAGGGCAGATGCCCGTAGGTCGTCGAAGACCCTGGCGCATCTCTGCACATCCTCACCTTCAGCGTAGAGGTCTCCGGTCAGCCCTTCGATGTAGACCACCCCTGGCCCCTCGTCGAAGCTGAGGATGTGGAAGCTCGACAACATCGAGGCGTATGCACCCTCCCCGAACGGGATGACCTGAATGATCACGTTCCACCGGTCCTGGGCTTCGAGCAGCGCTGTCAGCTGGTTGGTCATTACCTCCGGTCCGCCGATCCGGCGGTGCAGCACTGCCTCGTCGATGACCGCGACCAGGCGAAGCTTCTCCTCGGTGAGTAGCTTCTGTCGCTCCACGCGGACCGCGACCCGTTCCTCTACGGCCTGCGGCGTGGGCTGCTCAACGGCGGCGGCGGCGATCGCACGGGTGTAGTCGACGGTCTGCAGCAGGCCAGGCACCACGAGCGTCTCGAAGTTCTGGATCGTCGTCGCGGCGGACTCCAGTCCGATGTACTGCCGGTACGAGTTCGGCAGGTCTCCGTACTTCGCCCACCAGCCGCGTTGCTTGCCGCTCCGCGCCATCGACAGCAGGGTCTCGCGCAGCTCGGCGTCGGCGACGCCGTACAGGTCCAGTAGGGCGTTCAGCGCCGGACCCTTCAGCCCTACCCTGCCCTGCTCGATGCGGCGCAGGGTGCTTGCCGAGACTTCGATGGTGTCAGCTGCCTTCTCGGTGGTCACGTTGGCTTCCTCGCGTGCTCGGCGGAGCTGCACGCCGAGCTGGAACCGCACGAAGGTCGGGCTCGTCATGCCCACATTCTGCTCCTGACGCCTCGTTCTCGGCCATCCATATTTCGTCAATCCTAGATGGCTGCCAATCCTTGACTCCACAAAAGTGCGCGCGCAAACTGGACGCACGAGCCACACCGCGCAGATGCGAGGGAGCGGGCATGTCTCAACACGTCCCTGTCAACCGGGGGCACTGGCCGAAGGAAGCCCAGTGAGCACGCACACTCCGGATCGTCCCCACTGGATGTGTGCGAAGTGCGGACTTCCATGGCCGTGCGACGCGCGCCGTCAGGAGCTACTCGCCGAGTACACCGGTGCACGGGTGTCGCTGTCGGTCTACATGGCCACGTGCCTGATAGACGCCATGACCGACCTGCCGCTGCACAGGTCCGGGTACCTGTACTGGCGGTTCATTGGGTGGTGGCGCTGATGCTGTGTCGATGCCACAGGAGGGGATGTCGATGATGGAAGTGGGAGCGTTGTTCAGCGCGGCGCTGCTCGGCTTCTGTGCCGGGTTGTGGTCGTTCAAGGTCAAGTCTAGGTGGTGCCCGGACTGCGGGCGTACGACCTACCCGATAGCGGATCGGCGTGACGGGTAACCGACTACTCGCCACACCGGAGCCGAAACCCGGCGACGTCCTGATCATCGGCCGGGAAGCCAGCGTCCAGTTCGCCGATGACCGCGCCATCCGACTCCGGGTCATCGCCGTCGACTGCAAGTGGACCTACGACGGGTGGATCTGGCTAACCGGATACGTCATTGACCGTTACGGCAACGCAGCCGAACGGCGAGAGATCTTCGTCCAGCGCCACGGACTCTACCGACTGCCCCGGCGCACAGAAACCTGACCATCGACCAATTGATCAAGGGAGAGAAATGATCACCGAGATGCTACGTGACTGGTGGCTACGCTGGCTCGACTGGCGCTCCGGCCGGTCCACGGCGTCCCAGCGGCTGCACCACCTGCGCCGCGAGTTGCGGCGACAACGGCAGACGACACCGGTCCGCCACCACAGACTCGACGGCAACCGGGGACACCACTGGTCCACGCAGGCCACCGAACTCGTCCCGACCCTGCGCCCGTTGATGACATACGGCCAGCAACTCGGCTACCGGGTCGTCCTGCACGGCTCACCCTGACCGACGCACGCCCCGACACCCACCAAGCCGCAATGCCACGTAGCCTAGGTTGATCTTGATGGTGGCTGGACCCGATGGATGTGGATGGTCGGTGGACGCTGGTGGCGGATGCTGGCCGGTTCGTGGGGTTTCTTGACCCGGTACTGGTTGTGGCGGGCGCGTTTGACCGCGCGGGGGCAGGTGCGTTCGCGTCGGGTGGGGATCAGGAGAGCGGCGATCCGGGCGAGGTGGGTCGGTAGCTGGTCAGCCCAGTCCTGAGGGGGGAATGTCCGCCGTGCCGGTGGCGGTGCGGCGGATCAGGCGCAGGGCTCTGGTGAAGGAGATCCTGTCCGGATCGAGGTCGGCGGCGGCGGACGCTTTCGCTGTCAGCGCGCTGATCGCGTGGTGGACGATCAGGTAGGCCCAGATCTCCTGATGGGCCAGGTCCGGCAGACGGGACCGCAGCACCCGTCCGGGACCACGGAGGTGGGTTTTGAGCTGGTCGTTGGCGGTTTCCTCCTCCCACCGCTCGTGGTAGCCGCCAGCTAGTTCGTCGGCGTGGGCGTCGGCGGGGTCGACGATGGTGGTGATCAGGGCGATCAACTCGCCGGTGCCGTCGCCGACGCGGTCGGGAATGTCGTACTCGACCACCCGGGCGAGGTGGACGACCGGCAGGCCCCGGTCGTCGAACGCGTCGGGAACGCTGTTGATGTCGGTCAGGTCAGCTCCGGCGCGGGCGGCCGCGAGCAGTCGTTCCCGTCGACCGCCACGGACGGTCGGTTTGATCAGGACGGTGAGATAGGTGCCGTCGGACAGGATCTTGACCACGGGCAGGTCGAGCTGGGTCGGGGCCCGCCACAGCAGCGCGGCGCCGGTCGCGGCGGCGGTGTCCCACGCCTGCCAGGAGTAGAACCCCCGGTCGGCGGTGAGTAGTTCGTCGGACCGTAGCCGTGGGTACAGCCGCTGCGCGAGGGTCTTCTCCCCTTCCGGGTAGGCGCCGATCTCGGCGGCGACGAAGGCGTGGGTGCCGCACTCCGCGAGGGCCACGACCCGGGCCTTCGGAAACGCGGAACGGTTCCCCCCTGACCCGGCGTAGCCGAACTCGGCCGCGTTGGCCGTGCTGTCGGGCACATCGACGGTGAACCCGTCGATCGCCAGCAGCCGCCACCGGCGTAGGAACGACCCCCGCGCGGTCCCCAACGCGCCCGCCGGCGCTGTCGGGCCCGCCTCGCCCGCGACCGGCCCGCACGTGCGCTCGAACAGCTCGGCGAACACCCGGCGGCCCAACCGTTTCCGCGCCTGGCTGATGGCACTCGAGGTCGGCACGCTCCACGCCGCGTCCCAGCACCCGAACCGGTCCAACGACCCGGTGACCCTGGTCGCGACCTCGGTGTAGTCATCGTCGGGGAACAACGCCAACCCCAACGTCAGGTAGGTGCTCACGTGCGCCGGCAGTTTCCCGTCCGACCGCTGCTCCCGCACCCCGCACACCTCGATCGCGGCGTCGACCTCCTCCCGCGACACCTGCGAGATCAGCACCCCGAGCGTCACCTGATCCGGCCGTACCACTGGACGGTCCACCACATCCACCGACATGACCCGTGATCAAAACAGTCAGCCGAGCCGTGGTCGTCCCGCCACGCCGCACCGCCCAGGAGTCCACATCAAACCCGCAGGTCAAACCCAAGATCAACTTAGGCTACGTGGCATTGCACCAAGCCGGGGTCACACGCCCGCCCGGCCGGGATCACCAAGATCAGTTGAAGGTGAGATACCTTTCAACCGGCGGGAAAGGTATCTCACCTTCAACTCGTGGCGCCGGTGATCCGCGAAGCCGGGGAAGAGCGGGTCTGTATCGTCGGCGTAGGCGACGAGCAGACCGATCGCCAGCACCACGGCGTAGCGCCAGGGTGGACTGGTCGTCAGGACGCCGGCGGCATGGACGACGGCGCACCGGCCTGCGGCGGTCAGGAGAACCGGTCGGCGACGCACCGGGCAACTCGGTGGTCCCCGGGCCCGCGTTGCGACGTCGAATCTGGCCCGACCCCGGTCGACCTCGTCCGTCGGCGGTCTCCGACCGTGGGTGACCGGGTCGACCTCTGTGGATATTGACAGAAGTTTGTCAATTAGTAAACTTTCCTATCTGAGAGCGCTCTCACGACTTGCTCACATCGACCTCTCGGAGGTATGCAGATGAACCGCAAGCTGGGTGCGCTGCTGGGCCTGACCCTGAGCGCCAGCCTGCTCGCCGTACCGCCACCGGCCGCCGCCGCGCCGACCGTCGGCATCCCCGGCCCCGCCACGACCGCGCCGGCCACCACCGCCGAGATCGCCGATCCGGCCGACTCCGCCGCAGCCGCCGACGTGGCCGCGCTGCCCGCCGGCCAGCTCGCCGCACTGCGCCGGGATCTCGACCTCACCCCGGACCAGCTGGCCACCCGGCTCGCCGTCGAGGCGGCCGCCGTACCGATCGAACACCGCCTGCGTACCGAACTGGCCGACGCGTACGCCGGCACCTGGGTCGCCGACGACGGCCGTACCGTCGTCGTCGGGGTGACCGATCCGGCGCAGGCCGCCCGGGTCCGCGCGGTCGGGGCCGAACCCCGGACCGTCACCCGCAGCCTCGCCGAGCTGGACCGGCTCGCAGCCGGACTCGACCGGCGGGCCGCCAGCGCCGACGCCGCCGTGCACTCCTGGTACGTCGACCCGGTCACCAACACCGTGACCATCGAGGCCGCCGACGTCGCGGCGGCCACCGGCTTCGCCCGCGCCGCCGGGCTGCCCACCACCGCCACCTCGGTGGTACGCAGCGACGACGCCTACCGCCCGGTGTACGACATCCGGGGCGGTGACCAGTACGTGATCAACAACAGCGTGCTCTGCTCGGTCGGCTTCGCCGTCGCCGGCGGGTTCGTCACCGCCGGCCACTGCGGCGGCGTCGGTGCCTCCACCGCCGGCAGCGGGGTCGCGCAGGGCACCTTCCGGGGGTCGTCGTTCCCCGGTGACGACCTGGCCTGGGTGCAGACCAACGCCAACTGGGTGCCCCGGCCGTGGGTGAACAACTACGGCGGCGGCACGGTCAACGTCACCGGCTCCCGGGAGGCAGCGGTCGGTGCCGCCGTCTGCCGGTCCGGCCGGACCACCGGCTGGCGGTGCGGCACGATCACCGCCAAGAACGTCACCGTCAACTACTCGGGCCAGCTCGTCTACGGACTGGTCTCCAGCAGCGCCTGCGCGCAGCCCGGTGACTCCGGCGGCTCGTTCCTCGCCGGCACCCAGGCGCAGGGCGTCACCTCCGGCGCCGGTGGCACCTGCAGCTCCGGTGGCACCACCGTCTACCAGCCGGTCAACGAGATCCTGTCCCGCTACGGGCTGTCGCTGACCACCACCGGCGGCGGCTCGACCAGCCGGATCATCGGGCTCGCCGACAAGTGCATCGACGTGCCGAACTCCAACGGAGTCGACGGCCAGCACCTGCAGCTGTACCGGTGCAACGGCACCAACGCGCAGAACTGGACCTTCCCCGGCGACGGCACCATCCGGGCGCTGGGCCTGTGCATGGACGTCGCCTGGGGCTCGACCGCCAACGGTGCCGTGGTGCAGCTCGCGAACTGCAGCGGCAACCCGGCCCAGCAGTGGGTGCTCTCCGGCGCCGGTGACCTGGTCAACCCGCAGGCCAACAAGTGCGTCGACGTGGTCGACTGGAACACCGCCGACGGTGCCCGGCTGATCATCTACGAGTGCCACGGCGGCGCCAACCAGAAGTGGCGGCGCGGCTGACCGGCCCTTCCTCGGCCGGCGTCCCGACAGGGTTCCTGGTCACGGCGATCCCGCGCCCGGTTCCTGGCAGTCCACCGCGCCGGAACCGGGCGCGTGCTTGTCCGCCCCGAGGCGGTCGGACGGCTGCGGCGGCCTATGTTGGCAGGTGGGTGCGGTGTGCACTCGCGGCGGCCGACCATGGACACGTCGCCTACCTGCACGACGGCCGGCCGGTGTGCGAGCACCGGGCGGGAGAGAGGATCGAGACGTGGGGATCTACGACATTCCGCTCACCACCCTGGCCGGGCAGCCCGGCTCGCTGGGGGACTACGCCGGCAAGGCACTGTTGGTGGTCAACGTGGCGTCGAAGTGCGGGCTGACCCCGCAGTACGGCGGCCTGGAGCAGCTGCACGAGCGGTACGCCGACCGGGGCTTCTCGGTGGTCGGCTTCCCGTGCAACCAGTTCGGTGGTCAGGAGCCGGGCAGCGCCGAGGAGATCCAGGAGTTCTGCTCGGCGACGTACGGGGTGACGTTCCCGATGTTCGCCAAGATCGAGGTCAACGGGCCCGGCCGGCACCCCGTCTACGCCGAGCTGACCGAAACCGCCGACGTCGACGGCACGGCCGGTGACATCCAGTGGAACTTCGAGAAGTTCCTGATCGCGCCGGACGGCCGGGTGGTCGGCCGGTTCCGGCCCCGGGTCGAGCCGACCGACGACGCGGTGGTCGCCGCGATCGAGGCACAACTGCCCGGCTAGGGACTGACCTGGCACCGCCGTGCGGTCGCGGCCGGCCCCGGGCTGGGGCCGGCCGGCCGTACGGTCACCGCTGGTTGAAGGTCTGCTTCGGGTGACCCACGCAGTACCAGATCATCAGCGGCGCGCCCACCCCGTGACCGTCGACGTCCAGACACTTGCCGGTCAGCGGGTTGACCAGGGTGCCGCTGCGGCCCTGCCACTTCTGCCAGTTCTGCGCCGGGTTGCCGCTGCAGTACGCCACCTGTACTGCGGTGCCGTCCTCGCTGGCGCCCCAGGCCACGTCCATGCAGAGCCCGTTGGCGCGGATCGTGCCGTCGCTGCGCAACTGCCACCACTGCGACTTGTTCTCGGCGCAGCGCTGCAGGGTGAGCCGGGTCCCGTCGGAGCCGGCACCGGCGCTGACGCACAGCCCGGTCTCCTTGCCGACCAGTTGGTAGGTGTTGGACGGGCGTGCCGGGGCGGGCGGTGCGGCCGGGGTGGTCTGCTTCGGCGGGTTCTTCGTGGCGCGCGGGCTGGGTGGCGGCGCCGCCGGCCGGGTGCTGGCCGTACGCGGCGGGGTCGTCGCTGACCGGGGTTTCGGCGAACCGGTCGGGGAGGCGGCCGGGGTCGGCGACGCCGAAGGCGAGGGCGAGGGCGTGGCCGACGCTGACGCCGAAGGCGACGGCGACGCGTCGGTGGTCATCCGGGCGTCCATCGCGTAGAAGTCGGTGAGCCGCTGTACCGACTCCAGCAGGTTCTCGGTCTCCTTGTCGAGCGGGCCGTCGGTCTGCCGTACCGCGTCGACCCCGGCGTGGTACGCGGCCAGCGCCATCAGGTAGACGTCGCCTTCGGTGTCGCCGAACGACTCGACCAGCGCGCACATCGCGGTGCCGAACGCCGGGATGGCCGCCGCCGGCACCATCGGTGACGCGTCGGCCGACCCGTGCTCCTGCCACAGCTCGGCGGTGAACTGGGCGATGCCCTGCCGGTCGTCGGCGCCGACCAGGGTCGCGTCGAACCCGGACAGCGCCATCAACGAGGCGGCGACCGCCGGGGCGGTGACCGCCGGGCAGGCCGATCCGGCCTCGACGATCAGCTCGACGTACTCGGTGGGGATCGCCTTCGGCTGACGGTTCGTGTCGGCCGGCTCGTCGCCCGACCCGCCGAACTGCGGCAGCTTGCTGTAGTACGCCGCGTAGCCGCTGGCCTGGCCGACGTAGGTGAGCGCCGGATCGGGCACCCCGCCGGCGTCGGTGACCGTGTCCAGCCCGGTGTGGAACGCCGCGAGCGCCAGCCACCACTGGTCACCCGGCACCTCCGCCACCCGCAACTGGCCGCTGAGCTGGCACATCTGGCGGGCCAGGGCGATCACGTTGGCCTCGACGTCGGCGCGCTCCGCCGCCGGCCACGGGGCCCAGTCCTGCCAGTCCTGTGCGTCGAGCCCGGCGATGCCCTGCCCACCGGAGGTGGTGGTGTCCGCGCCGGCGTCCAGCCCGGACTCGGCCATCAGTTGGCCGGCGACCCGGGCCGGGTTGAGCATCGGGCACGACTCGGCGGCGGCGGCGATGACCGCCAACTGCTCGTCGGAGACCGGCTGGCCGATCAGGTCGTCGTCGCGGGCGGATGCCGCACCGAACCCGATGGTCGCGACGACCGTGGAAAGCGCGGCCAGCCCGGCGATGATGCCTGCCGTGGTGCGTCGCGGGAGCCGGTCGAGCAGGCGTCGGAACAGGTCGAGCAGGCGTCGGAACGGCAAGGATCCGGGCATCATGATCAACCACCGTCCCAGGTGCATCCGCCGAGGTGATTCCGGTCGACATTGAATCGATCGCACTCGGGCACGGTCAATGCCGGTTGGTGAAAGCTAGGAATCCTCCCGGGACTTGCCGACCGAACCGGGCTTGCCGACCGTACCGTCGGTCTGGTCCTCGCCGGCCAGCGCGGACCGCAACCGTTCCTTCTCGGACCGGCGGCGCTCGGCGGACTCGGCGATCTGCTGCGCCATCTCGTCCCGCCAGCCGCGCATCAAAAACCAGGACAGCGCGGCCGAGAAAATGACCGCGATCATAAGTTTAAGAAAAATGTTTATGTCGACCGGCCAGAGGGCCAGCACGACGATCACGAACAGCCCGATCCGGCCGAGCGTGTACTTCACCGCAGGGCTCATGCTTCTCCTCACCGGCCGTCCAGCCACCGGACGCCATGGAACCAGACCGCCGCGTACACCAGGGCGAAGACCGCCGCCCCGATCCCGCCGCCGGCCGTCGCCGGCAGCTCGGCCGCGATCCCGGCGGCGAGTAGCCCGGAGGCGACCCCGACCCCGGTCGCCACCGCGGCGGCGACGAACCGAGCGGAGCCGCCGGCCCAGGCCCGGAAGTCCTCGGCGAACAGCCACGCCGGCAGGATCACCGCCAACCAGCCGTTCGACTGGCCGAGCCGGCCGTCGCCGATCAGCGTGAACACGCCGTCGAACAGCAGCAGCACGACCAGGCCGATCACCAGGCCGGCGCCGACCACGCCGAGTAGATCCGGCAACGCGACGACCCGACCTGCGGCGTCCCGGCGCGGAAGACTGTCGCTCTTCGATTCCGTCATGACCACTTGAGGGTACGCCTGGGCTGGTGCCGCACCCGGACCAGGTTTGGCGGGCCGGCATCCGGACAACCGGCCGAGGTGACGGTGTCCGGAGTGCATCCGCTGCACCTGAGCTACGCGCTGCCGGTCGCCGCTGGTACTCCTCAGCGACGACCCGGGGCGTCGGCGGCCGGTGACGCCGCCCGGCAGCGCTGAATGTCCGGCCGGTGCTCGGGCCGGGCCGCCGTGGCCAGATCGGCGAGGATGCTGTCGACCAGCTCGATGACCCTGGGCTGGTCAGCGGCTGCCTGCCGGATGTCGGTGATCGAGGTGGCGAGGTGGCTGGCGAACGACTGCCGGCGGACGTGGACCCGGACCGTCCCGTCGTCGTCCCGGACGATCCTCGGCCGGTCCGGCCGGTCGGCCAGCCGGCGTAGCAGGTCGTGCGACTCCTGCAGGGCACGGACGGCGGTGGTGGCGTCGTTGATGCCGGGCGAGAGCGCCCGTTCGACGATGTCGGCGAGCTGCCGTAGCCCGAAGCCGACGTCCTGGCCGGGTACCCGTTCGACGCCGACCTCGACCGCCTGCGCCGCCTTCGTCGCGTCGATCGGGCCCGGCGGTGTGTCTCCGACGGCGTGTACGGCGACCAGCGGCATGCCTGCCACGACGAACTCGCCGGGGATCCGCTCGACGGTGAGGGCGCAGCGGTGCCGGCGGGCGAGCCGCGCCAGCGATTTGATGTCGACCTCGATGACCACACCGGTGGCCGGTGCGGCCAGCACGTCGACGACCGGGCCGTCCGGCGTACCAGCCGGATCGGTCGGCCGGGGCGCCCACCGGTCGATGCTACGCCTGCTCTGGACCCCGATCGCCGCGATCATGTGCGAGACCCGCATCAGAGCGGTCATGTGGTGCAGGTAGTAGATGAACATTCCGGTGCTGCCCAGTACCAGGGCCATCGACACGGCCAGCGACAGCGCCGGCAGCCGGGCGTCGGACTGGTCCGGCAGCGCGGCGAGGACCACCATGGCGAACAGGAACGTCGCGACGAACGTGCCCAGGGTGGCCTGGGGGATCCGGTCGCTCAGGAACGTCCGCAGCACCCGGGGCGAGTACTGGCTGGAGGCCAGCTGCACCGCGACCACCGTGATGGAGAAGACCAACGCGGTGAACGAGATCATCGCGGTGATCACCGACGACAGCAGCGACCTGGCGCCGGCCGGCCCGCTCGGCAGGAAGCCGTCCAGCGGCAGTCGTAGCCGCAGCTCCAGGGCGGTGAGCAGGATCGCGCCGAGTACCGCACCGGTCGCGAACGTCGCCGGTACCGCCCAGAAACTGCCCCACACGCCACGGAGGCGGGACAGCGTCTCACGCGGCGGACTCACCGCAGGGCCTTTCCCGTCTCGTGCGGGTCGACACCTGCCGGCCCGCTAAAGTCGGCTCAGGCCCCGGCACCGGTGTTGGCCGGGCCGGCTCGCTCAGGCCCAGATCTGCTGCGGCTCGGCCCGCCGGTCGGCCAGTGCCGGCGGCCGGTCGTACTCGCGTACCACCTGGTAGCGGGTGTCCCGCTCGACCGGCTGGAAGCCGGCGTCCCAGATCAGGTGCAGCAGGTCCTCGCGGTGCATGGTGTTCGGTGTGCCGTAGGAGTCCGCGTCGTGGGTGATCTTGTACTCGACCACTGACCCGTCGAGGTCGTCGACGCCGAAGTTGAGCGACAACTGCGCCACGGACAGCCCGTGCATCACCCAGAAACACTTGACGTGCGGCACGTTGTCGAACAGCAGCCGGGACACCGCGAAGGTCTTCAACGACTCGGCCGGTGCCGCCATCGTGGTGCGCTCCTGGATCCGGTTACGGATCTTGCCGTCCGCCGAGTCGACGAAGTCGTGCTGGTAGCGCAGCGGGATGAAGACGGTGAAGCCGCCGGTCTCGTCCTGCAGTTCGCGCAGCCGCAGCACGTGGTCCACCCGGTGGCGGGGCTCCTCGATGTGCCCGTACAGCATGGTCGACGGGGTGCGCAGCCCCTTGCTGTGGGCCAGCCGGTGAATCCGTGACCAGTCCTCCCAGTGGCAGGCGTGGTCGACGATGTGCTGACGGACCTCCCAGTCGAAGATCTCCGCACCACCACCGGTCAGCGACTCCAGACCGGCGTCCATCAGCTCGTCGAGGATCTCGTCCGCCGGCAGCCCGCTGATCTTCTCGAACCACTGCACCTCGGTCGCGGTGAACGCCTTGAGCTTGACGTTCGGCAGCGCCGACTTGAGCTCGCGCAGCACCTTCGGGTAGTACCGCCAGGGCAGGGTCGGGTGCAGACCGTTGACGATGTGCAGCTCGGTGAGCTGCTCGTCCTCCATCTCCTTGGCCTTGCGGACCGCTTCGTCGATGCGCATCGTGTACGCGTCCTTCTCGCCCGGCTTACGCTGGAACGAGCAGTACGCGCAGGAGGCGCTGCACACGTTGGTCAAATTCAGGTGCCGGTTGACGTTGAACATCACCCGGTCGCCGTTGAGCTCGGTCCGCCGGTGATGCGCCAGCCGGCCCAGCCAGGCCAGGTCGTCGCTGGCGTACAGGTCCACCCCGTCGGTGTGGTCCAGCCGCTCCCCGGCGTACACCTTGTCTTCGAGCTCACGCTTGCGACCAGCGTCCACGTCCGCCACGCCCCTTCCCGGCCGGCCACGCCGACGACCCGCCGTCGACGACCATCAGCCGTGATCCGCGTTCGAGCGTACGTCCCGGGCCCGCCGGTCGGCTCGTCGCCCGGCGGCACAGCGACCTGCGTCATGCCCGGGTCGCCAACCTCTCAGCTTCTCGTTACCTCAGGAAACATCGACATCAGCAGCCCCGTGCGGTAAGACCGATGTGGGACAGGCGACACCAGGCGACGCTACTCGGTTCCGGCGCATCAGCACCGGGACAAATGCGCCGTACGGGGAGCGAGCGGGCATGGCACGAAGAAGTAGGGGCGCGGCAGTGGGCCAGCGGCGCGACGGAGCACGGCGGCAACGCCGGTTCGTGATGGTCGGTGCCGTTCCGGTCCGGCTGAGCCCGGCCCTGTGGGCCGGTCTGCTCGGTGCCGTCACCGCGGTCGCCCTCGCCTCCCCGGTGTACGCCCAGCCGGTGACCGTGCCGGACACCGGCAGCCGACCGGTGCCCGCCGGCGGCCTGCAACTGCCCGGCACCGGCCCGACGACCGACGCGCCGGCCATCACCCCCACCCCGGTGGAGGGCCCACTCGCCGCGCAGATCTACGCCGGTGAGACCGAGGTCGCGCTGCTCGGTCAGCAGCTGCTCGAGCTGGAACAGGAGCAGACCGCGGCGGAGACCGCGCTGGCCGCCGCCGAGCAGTCGCTGCGCGAGGCGCGGACCGCGCTGATCGAGGCGCAGCGGGACGCGGACAGCGCGGCGTCGTACGCCCTGAAGGACGCCGCCGCGATGCCGCCCGGCGAGTACCGCGGTGACCTGCACGGACTCGGTGCCCTGTCCCGGCTGCAACGGGGCCAGCAGCCGGGTGTCGGCACCGACGCCGCCAACCGGGACGTTTCGCTCGCCGCAGCCGCCGAGCAGGAGGCGTACCAGACCTACACGGCGGCGCTGGCCCTGGTCGACGCGCTGCGCAGCGAGTTCGGCAGCACTGAGGGCACTTTCAAGCAGCGGGAGACCGCGCTGCTCGCGTTGAAGGAGCAGAACACCGAGCAGCTGGTGGCGATCGAACGCCAGCGGGAGGCCGCCGAGCAGGAGATCGGGCAGGGCATCGACGGGATCGACGGTGCCGCCGCCCACCCCCGTGCCGTCGCCGCCCTGGAGTTCGCTCTCAAGCAGCTCGGCAAGCCGTACCTGTGGGGGGCCGAGGGGCCGCACCGCTACGACTGTTCCGGCCTGATGTGGGCGGCGTACCGGTCGCCCGGTGCCGACTACTTCAGCCTGCCCCGGGTCGCCAAGGACCAGTACTACGCGACCCGGCACAACAAGGTGGACCGGTCGGCGCTGCTCCCCGGCGACCTGATCTTCTTCGCCTCCGGGTCCAGTTGGACGACGGTGCACCACGTCGGGATGTACGTCGGCAACGGCAAGATGGTGCACGCGCCGACCACCGGAGACGTGGTCAAGGTCTCCACCGTCTGGTGGTCCCGGTTCTACGCGGCGACCCGGGTGATCCGCGAGGTCGCCCCGACCCCGACCCCGACCCCGACCCCGACCCCGACGCCCACGCCGTCGCCGGACCCGTCGCCCGACCCGACACCGGACCCCACGGATTCGCCGTCGCCCGACCCGTCCGACTCACCGTCCCCGGATCCCACGGATTCGCCGTCGCCGGACCCGTCCGACTCACCGTCGCCTTCCCCATCGCCGTCGACCAGCCCGTCCACGCCCGGTCCGATGCCGACGCCGAGTGACCCCAGCCCGTCGCCGACCGACCCCGACTCCGGGACGCCGGATCCGGACGCGAGCGGCTCCGGGACGCCGACCAGTACCCCGAGCGGGTCGAGTTCCGCGTCGGCCAGCCCGAGCGCGTCGACGACGTCGACCGGCACCCCGAGCGCCGGGCCGCTGGAAGGCTGACCGTACGTCCACCGGTCGGACCGTTGCGACCAGGACCGGACAGACGGCCACGGTCGGTACGCCGATACTCCGGCTGTGCCGAGGTGCATCGGTATGGCACGGTAAACCGGCGGACTCCTCACCGGCCGGAGGTGTTCCGGTGAGCTGGCACGGGAGGCAGTGATGGACGAAGCTCGGCCCTGGTCGTCGGTGGACCAGGTCGATGGTGGTCAGCGGCGGGTGCCCGACCAGGTCGACCGGTCCGGATCGGCGCCGCCACCGGCGGAGGAGTTGCCGGCTCCGTTCAGTCCACCGCCACCGCCACCGGACGGGGCGCTGTGGGCGTCGCCGGTCGGCACCGGCTCCGGTGCCGACGTCCCGGTCGTCCCTGGTGCGTCTTCCCCGTCGGCGGCCGCGCCGTCGGCTCCGACCTCGCCAGCGGCCGCGTCGCCGGCGTCCGCATGGTCGGCGTTCGCCTCGCCCTGGCAGCCGCCGGCCACGACTGACCGGCCGCCGACCGACCATGCCGCGTCGGCGTCCGCAGCCGCCGCGACCGAGCCACCCGCCGCGGCGTCGTCGCCTCCGGCGGCCAGCGGGGAGGCCGCGGCGGCCCGTGCCCGCGCCACGGTGGCCGGAGCGCAACGGATCTCCGCCAGTGACGTCGGCGCGCTCCGGGTGCCGACCGGCGGGACCCGGGTCTACGGTGCGCGTCGTACCGAGGAGCCCTCGCCCAGCGATCCGGCCCTACCCCCTGACCCGGTACAGCCGCCTGCACCTGCGGAACCGCCGTCCGGGCCGACCTCACCCGAGCCGGAACCCGCCCCGGCCCCGGCTCCGCCGTTGCCGCCACGGCCGACCTCACCCGGTCCGCCACCAGGCCCGTACCCACCGGCCCCGGGTCCGAACCCACCGGGCCCGACTCCGCCACCGCCGTTCCCGCCGCCGGCCGGGGCCGCATACCAGATGACCCAGGCGGCCGGTGGCTACACGATCCCGCCGGCGGTCCCACCGTCGCCGTGGCGCGAGTCACCGCCGACGCCCTGGCACGAGCCACCGGCACCGCCGGAGCCGGTCGTGCCGCCGGAGCCTCCGCCGGCCTACGGGCAGTGGCCGCGCACCAGCCCCGCCCCGGCGGCCGGGCGGGTGTACGGGGCCCGCCGGCCCGACAGCGACGCGCCCGGACCCGGCCCGGCCGGTGTTTCCGGCGTACCTCCCCGGGCCGGTGCTTCCGGCGTACCTTCCCAACCCGGTGCGGCCGGCCGGCCAGCGGCCGATCCGACGATGGGTCTGCCGATGGGGGCACGTGGCGGCATGTCCGGGGCACCGGGCGGCGTGGCGTTCAATCCCGCGGTGGAAAATTCCGGCTCGCTGACCGGCCACATCCTGGCCCAGGGCTGGGCGGACCTGCCTGAGCGGGAGGACCGCAGTACCACCAAGGTGGTGCTGGCCATGGTGGTCGGCCTGGCCGTGATGGTGGTGGTCGGCGTCGTCGCGGTGCTCCTCGTGGGTAACACCTTCGCCGACATCTTCGACGGGCTGCTGGGCGGTTGACGCCGGATCGGCGGGGGTGAGCCGGCCCACCGGTCAGACGGGTCAGGTGGCAGCGGCGCGGCAAACCCGTACACTTGTCACTCGATCATCAACCCGGCGCGCTACCGCGTGCTCATGGGCGATCTTGCGGGCGATTCAACGGTGCACACCGGAACGGGCCATTCGCGAAGATCCGCCCCGCTCTGAGAGGTTTTCTTGACCACCTTCGCTGATCCCAGCACGTTCCCCTCCGTTCTCGACACCGTGCCCGAAGCCGCCGACCTGCCGGTGGAGCAGGCGACCAGCCAGGTCGCCGAGCCGGTCGTGGCGGCCGCGGCCGCCGAGCCGGTCGCCGACGAGCCTGACTTCGCGGCGCTCGGGTTGCCCCGGCAACTGGTCCGGACCCTCGCCCGGGAGGGCATCACGACTCCGTTCGAGATCCAGCGCGCCACCGTGCCCGACGCGCTGGCCGGCCGGGACGTGCTCGGCCGGGGCCAGACCGGCTCCGGCAAGACCCTCGCGTTCGGCCTGCCGTTGCTGGCCCGGATCGCCGACGGTCGCCGGGCCCGCCCACTGCGGCCCCGGGCGCTGATCCTGGTCCCCACCCGCGAGCTGGCGATGCAGGTCAACGACGCGTTGTTCCCGCTGGGCCGGGCGGTCGGGGTCTTCCTCAAGACGGCGGTCGGCGGCGTCCCGTACGACCGGCAGATCGATTCGCTGCGTCGCGGTGTGGAAATCATCGTGGCCACCCCGGGGCGGCTCGGTGACCTGATCCAGCGCGGCGTCTGCCAGCTGGACGACATCGAGATCACTGTCCTGGACGAGGCGGACCAGATGGCCGACATGGGCTTCCTGCCGGAGGTCACCGAGCTGCTGGCCAAGACTCCGGCGGACGCTCAGCGGCTGCTCTTCTCGGCCACCTTGGACAACGACGTCGACACGCTGGTCCAGCGGTTCATGACCGACCCGGTCACCCATTCCACCGCGCCGGCCACCGCTGCGGTGACCACCATGGACCACCATCTGCTGCTGATCCCGCCGAACGACAAGTTCGCCGTGGCCGCCTCGATCGCCGCGCGCTCCGGGCGGACCATGATGTTCGCCCGTACCCAGCTGGGCGTGGACCGGCTGGTGGACCAGTTGGCGTCGGTCGGGGTGCGGGCCGGTGCCCTGCACGGCGGCAAGACCCAGCGGGTACGCACCCGTACCCTCGCAGAGTTCAAGGAAGGGCGGACGAACGTCCTGGTCGCCACGGACGTGGCCGCCCGGGGCATCCACGTCGACGGGGTCTCGTTGGTGGTGCACGTCGACCCGCCGAAGGATCCCAAGGACTACCTGCACCGGGCGGGGCGGACCGCGCGGGCCGGCGAGTCCGGCGCGGTTGCCACCCTGGTGCTGCCGAAGCAGCGGCGCAGCACCCTGGCCATGCTGGAGAAGGCCGGGGTGGAGCCGGCCCAGACTCGGGTACGCCGCGGCGACGCGGCGCTGTCCGAGCTGACCGGAGCGACCGAGCCGAGCGGCGTACCGATCGTGAACGAGCCGGAGCCGCCCCGGCAGTCCCGCCCCCGGGGGGACCGGTTCCGACCGGACCGCCCCGACCGCTTCCGAGGGCGGGGCGACCGCTCCCGGGCCGACGGGCCGGACCGCTTCCGGGCCGACGGCGAGCGGGGTGCCCGGGGCGGTGCCGACCGGGCCGGCCGGGGCGGTGCCGACCGCGCCGGCGGTGACCGGCGCTTCACCGACCGGCGGCCGAGCCGCAGCTACTGACCCGCTACGACCCGCGTGCGTGACCGGCGCCGACGACCCGCTCCGCGGCGGCTCGTCGGGCCGGTACGGTCGGAAGCATGCCGACGTTGCCGAAATCGATCGTCTGGACGCGGACGGACACCGGCGGTGCCGATCAGGTCCTCTTCGACGACCAGCGCGGGCTGACCGCTCGCGGGGTGGCGGTGGCGGCGGCGCCGCTGCCGTACAGCTGCCATTACGAGCTCGCCACCGACGAGCAGTGGGCCGCCGTGCGGCTCACCGTCACCGTCGAGGGTGCCGGCTGGCTGCGGACCGTACGGATGGAACGGGCGCTCGGCCGGTGGCGGGTGAGCACCGCCGAACAGGGTGACCTGGACCGTGCTCTGCGGTCGGCCGGGCGCAGCCCGGTCGGCCTGCCCGGCACCGAGGAACCGGGTCGGCTCGACGCGGCGCTCGACGTCGACCTGGACGCCGCACCGCTGTTCAACACCCTGCCGGTCCGCCGGCTGCGGTTGTCGGAGCAGCCGGTCGGGCAGGAGCACCGGCTGGTCGCGGCCTGGGTCCGGGTGCCGAGCCTGGAGGTGATGCCGATGGAGCAGACCTACACGGTGCTCGGCACCGATCGGGTCCGGTACCGCAGCGGCAGCTTCACGGCCGAGGTGACGCTGGATCCGGACGGTTTCGTGCTGCACTATCCGGGGCTGGCACAGCGGGCCTGATCCCGATCATCGGGCGTCGGCCGGCCACTCGCCGGTACGCAGGAACTGTTCGGCCACGGCCCGGTACGGGGCCAGATCGATGCCGTGCCGGGTCAGCCAGTCGGACGAGTAGTAGCTGGCGGCGTACCGTTCGCCGCTGTCACACAGCAACGTCACCACCGAGCCCTGCTCGCCGGCGGCCCGCATCTGCGCGATCAGCGCGAACGCGCCCCACAGGTTGGTGCCGGTCGATCCGCCGACCCGCCGACCCAGCAGTTCGCTGGCGATGCGCATGGCGGCCAGTGAGGCGGCGTCCGGGACCTGGATCATCCGGTCCACCACGGACGGCTGGAAGGACGCTTCGACGGTCGGCCGACCGATCCCCTCGATCATCGACCCCCGGCCGGTCGAGGTCGACCAGTCACCGCTGCACCACGCCGGGTAGAAGGCGGAGTTCTCCGGATCGACGACGCAGACCTTGGTGCGGTGCCGCTGGTAGCGGACGTACCGGCCGATGGTGGCGCTGGTGCCGCCGGTGCCGGCACCGACCACGATCCAGTGCGGGACCGGGTGTCGTTCCAGCGCCAGCTGGGCGAAGATCGATTCGGCGATGTTGTTGTTTCCCCGCCAGTCGGTGGCCCGTTCGGCGTAGGTGAACTGGTCCATGAAGTGCCCGCCGAGGTCCTCGGCGAGCCACCGTGCCTCGATCACCACAGCGGCCGGGTCGCGGACCAGGTGGGGGCGGGCACCGTGGAACTCGATCTGGGCGATCTTCTCCGCCGAGGTGCTGGCGGGCATCACCGCGACGAACGGCAGGCCGAGCATCCGGGCGAAGTACGCCTCGGAGATGGCGGTGGAGCCGGAGGACGCCTCGACGATCGTGGTCTGCGGCCCGATCCAGCCGTTGCACAGGCCGTACAGGAAGAGCGAGCGGGCCAGCCGGTGCTTGAGCGAGCCGGTCGGGTGCACCGACTCGTCCTTGAGGTAGAGGTCGATGCCCCAGGACGGGGGGAGTGGGAACGGCAGCAGGTGGGTGTCGGCGGACCGGTTGGCGTCCGCCTCGACCTTGGCGATCGCGTCGGTCACCCAGGCCCGGCCGGCGTCGTCGTACCGGTCCAGTTGATTCACTCGCAGACGGTAACAAGTGACGTCGCCGAATCACCCGGTCAGGGGGCGGGGCCGGTTCTCCCATTTGGTGGAGAGCGTGACGCTGGTCCGGGTGTTGGCGATCCCCGGTGTCCGGTTCAGCCGCATGATGAGCTGTTCCAGCTCGGCGATGGTGCCGACCCGGGCGAGGCAGAGGAACGACTCGGTGCCGGCCATGAAGTAGCACGACTCGATCTCCGGCATGTCGCGCAGCGCGTCCAGCACCGCCTCGGTGTCGGCACCTGAGTCTTCGACCAGTCCAATCAGGGCGGTGACGCCGAGGCCGACCGATTCCGGCTGTACGTCGGCCCGGTAGCCGCGCAGCACGCCGGCGGTTTCGAGCTTGCCGATCCGTTCGTGTACGGCGGGTGCGGAGAGTCCGACCTGGCGGGCGAGTTCGGCGTAGGAGAGCCGGGCGTTACCGCGCAGCAGGTCGACGAGCCGGAGGTCGATGGCGTCCACGGGATGTAGACCCTAGTGCCTGCCGCCCGCCCGGGTGGCCCGCAGTCGTCCGCGCCGATGTCAGCCTCGTTCCCCATCCGGATCCGCTGGTTGATGAGCTGGGGTAAATTACAACATAGGGCGCAAATCCTACCGGGTAACTGCCCAGTCGGGTAGCTTTCCTCATTTCCCGGACACGGCGGTCGGCCGGTGCTCTAATGGCCGTACGTCTGGCACTACGGCATCTGGCACATGGTCCATCGGGGGGCTGACTGGCCACGCCAGAGCCGTCGTGGACGCGAGGAGGGGACCGTGGACACTGGAGATCGTCTGCTGACGCCGGGCGAGGTGGCCGCGCTGTTCCGCGTCGACCCGAAGACCGTCACACGATGGGCAGCGGCCGGCCGGATCGGCAGTATCCGAACTCCCGGAGGCCATCGTCGGTTCCGGGAGTCCGAGGTGCGTGCGCTACTCGAAGGCGAAGGCGTGCTGGAAGAGATGCAGGCGGAAAGCGCGGAGACCACCCGGCCGCCCCGGCACACCGAGAACGGATCAGGAGGAGCCGGGTCGTACTGACCGCCGGGCCGTACTACCACCGGGCCGAACCAAGCCGGTGGTCACGCCCGGTCCGCGCCCAACTCGCCGGACCACCGCCGGAACAGATCGTGCGGTACGCCGAGCGCGTCCAGCACCTTGCCGGCGACGAAATCGATCAGCTGGGCGGCGGTGGCCTCGGCACCAGCGCCGTAGAAGCCGGGACTGGCCGGCAGCACCACCGCTCCCGCATCGTGCAGGGCGAGCAGGTGCTCCAGATGACTGCGGGTCACCGGGGTCTCCCGGGGGACCAGCACGACCGGCCGGCGTTCCTTGAGGTTCACCTCGGCGGCCCGCTGCAGCAGATCCTTCGACAGCCCGATGGCGATACCCGCGCAGGCCGCCGTGCTGGCCGGCACGACCACCATCCCGCGTACCTGGTATGAGCCGCTGCTCGGCCCGGCGGCGAGATCACCCGCCGGCCAGAACCGTACGTCCGCGTCGTCCAACCCACGGCCGAGCCAGCGGGCCAGGTCGGCCCGCCAGTGACTGTCCCGCAGTGGCGCGCCGGTCTCGTCGAGCAGGGTGAGCCGGGCCGCCCGGGACACCACCAGGTCGACCGGATGGCCGGCGTCGAGCAGCGCGCGGAGCACTGCGGCCGGGTACGGCGTACCGGACGCCCCGGAGACGCCGATCACCCATGGTCTTCTCATCAAGATCCCTGTTCGCGTGGCTGGTCGCGGGCTGTCACGGCGCCCGGTCACCCCATAGGGTAAGACGACCCGCCTTACGGACACATTGGCAGCAACTTCGCAGGCAGGCCATGGACTCCCGCAAATCCACCCCGCCGCCGCCCCGCCCCGACGTCCCGGACAACTCTGCCTGCCTCGACCAGCCGACCGTCGAACTGCTCGGCGAACTGCTCGTTGCGCTGCGCGCCGCCTGCCCGCTGTCCGCCGTGCTGTCCCCGTACGCGGCGCAGGCCGACGCCTGGCTGCCCGGCTGGCTGCAGCGGTGCGGACTGCCGCCGGGCACCGCCACCCACCGTCGGCTCGCCGGGGCCCGGATCGGCCGGTACGCCGCCCGGCTCTATCCGGGCGCGCCGGTGGACCGGCTGCGGGTGCTGGCCGCCTTGTTCGCCTGGTTCTTCCTGCTCGACGACGAGTTCGACGGGGTCGCGGATCCGCAGGAGGGGACGTTGCGCCGACTCGCCGACGAGGTGCTGACGGTGCTGCGCGCCGACCCCGAGCCGCGCGTAGAACAGGCCTTTTCCGGGCCGCTGCGCCGGATGCTCGCCGGTCCGTGGCAGGCCGTGCGGCAGTCGATGCCCGACTGGTGGCGCCGGCGGTTCGTCGAGGCGGTGGCCGAGCACCTCGACGGAGCGGTACGCGAGGCGGCGAACAAGGCGGCCGGTCACCGGCCCGGCCCGGACGAGTACGTCGAGCTGCGCCGGGCCACCTCGGCGGCGCATGTGGCGTACACCCTGGTCGAGTACGCGACCGGCGACCCGGTGCCGGACGCCGTCTTCCACCACCCCCGGGTGCGCGATGTCCGGGTCGTCGGCAACGACCTGCTCTCCTGGTACAACGACCTCTTCTCGCTGCCCCGCGACCTGACCACCGCCGGCGGTCACAACCTGGTGGTGGCGGTCGCCGAGACGCGGCGGGTGCCGATCGGCGACGCGCTGGTCACCGTCGCGCACCGGTGGCGGGCCGAGATGGCGGCGTTCGACGCACGCCGGGCCGAGGTGCCGTCGTTCGGGCCGGACCACGACCGGGCGGCGCACGGCCTGCTGGCCGGGGTCGGGTACGCCGTCCGCGGCACCATCGACTGGTCGTTCGAGAGCGCCCGCTACCGGCAGCCCTGACGCCGGGCCGGCGGTCGGTGGCTCCGCGCCGGCCTGGCCCCGACCCGACCCGGTGCGGTCAGCGCAGGCCGAGCCGTACCACCAGGTCGACCAGGGCGAACGCGAACAACGCGATGCCGACGAAGCCGTTGGCGGTGAAGAACGCCCGGTTGACCCGGGACAGATCGGTCGGTGTCACCACCAGATGCTGGTAGCCGAACGCCACCGCGGTCAACGCCAGCCCGATCCACCACGGCCAGCCGAAGCCGACCAGCACGCCGAACCACCCGAACAGGGCGAACGTCACCAGGTGCGCCACCGTCGAGGCGTGCAGCGCGAAGCGTCGACCGTACCGGGCGGGTACGCTGCGTACCCCGATCTCGCGGTCGACCTCGGCGTCCTGGCAGGCGTAGATCAGGTCGAACCCGCCGATCCACAGCCCGACCGCCGCGCCGAGCAGGATCGCCGGCCCGGCTCCGTCGAAGGTGCCGGTGACCGCCAGCCAGGCGCCGACCGGGCCGACCAGCTGGGCCAGCCCGAGCACCGCGTGCGGCCAGTCGGTGAACCGCTTGGCGTACGGGTAGACCACCAGCGGGACCGCCGCCAGCGGGGCGAGCACGAGGCAGAGCGGGTTCAGCGCGGCGGCGGCGCCGAGGAAGACCACCAGGGCGACCACCGCACCGGTCCAGGCCGTCCGGACACTCACCGCCCCGGTCACCAGCTCCCGCCCGGCGGTACGCGGATTGCGCGCGTCGATGTGCCGGTCGATGATCCGGTTCGCGGCCATGGCGAACGTCCGGGCACCGACCATCGCCACGGTGATCAGCAGCAGGTCGAGCCAGCGGACGCCACCGTCGAGGCGGGCCATCACGGTCAGCGCGGACAGGTACGCGAACGGCAGCGCGAAGACCGAGTGCTCGATCGCGACGAGCCGTAGGAAGGCCTGGATCTTGCCGACCGGGGCGGCGGGCGCGCCGGCCGCCCCGGCAGTGGCTGCGGCGCTCACGAGATCCCGTACTCCCGCCACCGCTTGTCCACCAGCGAGACGATCTCCGGCGACATGGTCATCTCCTGCGGCCAGCCCCGGGTGTAGCCCTCGGTGGGCAGCTTGCGGGTCGCGTCGACGCCGGCCTTGCCGCCCCAGAACTGCTGGTACGACGAGTGGTCGAGGTGGTCCACCGGGCCCTCGGTGAGCAGCAGGTCGCGGGCGTAGTCGACGTTGCCGAAGGCGCGGAACGCCACCTCGTGGTAGTCGTGCACGTCGCAGTCGTCGTCGACCACGACGATCAGCTTCGACAGCGACAGCAGGTGGGCGCCCCAGATCGCCGACATGATCTTCTGGGCGTGCTTCGGGTAGCGCTTACGGATCGACACGATCACGCAGTTGTGGAACACCCCGGCGGCCGGCAGGTCGTAGTCGACGATGTCCGGGATCAGCATCCGCAGCAGCGGCAGGAAGATCCGTTCGGTGGCCTTGCCGAGCCCGTGGTCCTCCTGCGGCGGCTTCGAGGTGATGATCGAGTGGTAGAGCGGGTCGCGCTGCGTGGTCATGCATTCGATGTGCAGCACCGGGAACGGCTCGACCGGGGTGTAGAAGCCGGTGTGGTCGCCGAACGGGCCCTCCGGCAGCCGCTCGCCCGGCTCCAGGTAGCCCTCCAGCACGATCTGGGCGTGCGCCGGCACCTGCAGCGGTACGGTCTTGCAGTCGACCATCTCGACCCGCTGGCCGCGCAGGAACCCGGCGAACAGGTACTCGTCGATGTCGCCGGGCAGCGGCGCCGACGCCGAGTAGCTGACCACCGGATCGCAGCCGATCGCCACCGCGACGGGCAGCCGTTCGCCGCGCCGCTCGGCGACGGCGTGGTGGGCGGTGGAGTCCTTGTGGATCTGCCAGTGCATGCCGAGCGTGGTCGGCGAGTGCTGCTGCAGCCGGTAGAGGCCCAGGTTGCGCTTGCCGGTCTCCGGGTGCTTGGTGTGGGTCAGCCCGTAGTTGTGGAAGATGCCGCCGTCGCCGGGCCAGACCTGCAGCCCGGGCAGCCGGTTCAGGTCGACGTCCGCGCCGGTGTAGACGACCTCCTGGCAGGGCGCGGTCTTCACCTTGCGCGGCGGCAGCGAGGTGAGCTGCATGACCTTGCCGAGCCCGTCGCGGATGCCGGACCAGCCGACCGGCAGGTCGGGCTTGATCATCGCCCCGATCCGGTCACCGATCTCGTTCAGGTTCTCGACGCCGAGCGCCATCGCGGTGCGCCGTTCGGTGCCGAACAGGTTGATCGCCACCGGCATCTCGCCCCGGGTGGGCCGGTCGAACAGCAGTGCCGGTCCGCCGGCCCGCACGGTCCGGGTGACGACCTCGCTGATCTCCAGCGTCGGATCCACCGGTACGTCGACCCGCCGCAGCTCACCGGCCGCCTCCAGCGCCGCGACGAAGTCCTTCAGATCCTGGTACGGGAAACCTGGAGCCGCCATGCCGCCAAGTCTGGCCTACCCGGCGGCCGGTGCCACCACCCGGGGCGGTGATTCGCGCCGCGTCCGGACTCGGGCCGGTGCCGGTCAGGCGTAGGAGTGCAGGCTCTCGAAGAAGTAGTTGACCCCGAACAGGTTCATCAGCATGGTGAGGAAGCCGAGGATCGCGATCCAGGTGACCGTGGTCCGCCGTACGCTCGGGGTGGCCCGGGCGTGCAGGTAGCCGGCGTAGATCACCCAGGAGATGAACGCCCAGGTTTCCTTCGGGTCCCAGGCCCAGGCCCGGCTCCAGGCGTGTTCCGCCCAGATCGCCCCGGCGATCACCGCGAAGGTGAACACCGGGAAGCCGATGGCGTGCAGACCGAAGGTGAGCCGCTCCAGCGAGGCGGCGGCCGGGACCCGCTTGGCGAGCAGGTAGGGGAAGCCGCGCCGGCCCTGCTCGTAGCCGGACCGGAGCAGGAACATGGCGGCCGGGACCGAGCCGAGCAGCAGCAACCCGGAGGAGGCCATGATCGTCGAGACGTGGATGCCGTACCAGTAGGACTGCAGGGCCGGCAGCAGCGGCGCGATCGGGGTGTAGAACACCAGGCCGGCCAGGCCGAGCAGGGCCACCATGACGAGCGCGACGAACAGGCCGAGCAGCCGCAGCGACGGCCGGCGGTAGACCAGCACCAGCCAGGCGGCCACCCCGACGAAGGTGATCGCCAGCACGTACTCGTACATGTTGCCCCACGGCAGCCGATCGGCGGCGATCCCCCGGGTGACCAGGCAGGCCAGGTGGAACAGGGCGCCCAGCACGGTGGCGCCGACGGCGAACCAGCCGGCGAGTCCGACCGCCGACCAGCCGGTCCGCTCGTCGCCCGTACCCGTGGTCTTGCCGATGGCCGGATCGGTCAGGTCGGATCCGGGCACCGGCGCAGCGGGCCCGCCGCCGGTGCCGGCCGCCGCGACGGCGGCGAGCTCACGGTCGGGCACCGTCGCGGCGGCGGTACGCCGGGTGCCGAACCCGGCTTCGACCGCGTGGCAGATCATCGCGAGCAGGTACGCGAAGATCGCCACCACCAGGAGTTGATCCGACAGTGCTGACATCAGTGCCGTCCTTCCCGTGGCCCGGCGTCGCCGCCGAGTGCCCGG
The DNA here is from genome assembly GCF_003751085.1 of Micromonospora sp. Llam0. Lineage (NCBI taxonomy): Bacteria > Bacillati > Actinomycetota > Actinomycetes > Micromonosporales > Micromonosporaceae > Micromonospora > Micromonospora sp. Llam0. The sequence continues at coordinate 2,533,407 of NZ_RJJY01000002.1, forward strand.
ATGAGCTCCCGGAACTCGTCGCCGAACCCGGGATGGTCGGTGCGCGGCAGCCCACCGGCCTCGACCAAGCTACTACCGGGTGTCGTTGACGCTGCGTCGGGGCCGGTCGGTGTGACCCGGAACCACACCCGGCGGCGCCGGCCGAACAGCGCCGGCATCAGCCCGAACAGCAGCGCCGCCGAGCTGGCCAGCAGCAGGCCGCTGCCGGGATCGTGCCGGACCGACAGGGTCACGTACTGCGAAATGTCGAGAAACTCGATGGTGCTGCCGTCGTCCAGGGTCATGGTTTCGCCGACCCGCAGCAGCTGCGGGTCACCGACCGGCAGCAGCCTGCCGGCCTCCACCTGCCGCTGGTCGATCTGGTAGACCGAGCCGGGGATGCCGGCGTCCAGGCCGAGGTTGCCCCGGTACGCCCACAGCATCACCGCCGGGTCGCGCAGCTCCGGGTGGGTGGAGCGGACGTACGGCGGCTGCTGCGGGGCGGACGGCAGGAAGAGCCCCTCGAAGGCCACCTGCAGCTGCGGATCGCGTTCGCCGGTCGCCGGGTCGACGTTGGCGTCCGGGAAGCTGGCGACCCCTTCGCTGGTCAGCATCCCGTCGACGGCCAGGAACGGCGCGGAGACGGTCTGCGCCTGCCCGTAGCGGTCGGTGTAGCGCAGCACCGGCACGTAGCCGTGCCCGAGCAGGTAGACGTTGGCGTCGTCGAGGCGCAGCGGGGAGTTCACCGAGAACGTCTCGGTCCGGGCGGCACCGCCGTCGGCGTCGACCTGTACCTCGGCGGAGTAGCTGGCCGGCTGTCCGGTCTCCAGGAAGGTGGCGGTGAAGTCGGTCAGCTCCAGACAGAACCGGGGCAGGTCACCGTCGGAGATCCGGGGGCCGAGCCGGTACTCGTCGTACTGCTGCACGGTGTTGCAGAACGCGGTGTCCGGCCCGGCGACCAGCAGCCGGTTGCCGTTCCAGCCGAACCAGCTTCCCACCGCGACCCCGAGCAGGACGCCGATCAGCGACAGGTGGAAGACCAGGTTGCCGGTCTCCTTCAGGCGGCCCTTCTCGGCGGCGACGCTGTCGTCGGCGACGGTGACCCGCCAGCGGCGGCGGCGCAGTTCGGCGGCGATCGCGTCCCGCGCGGCGGCGGGTGCGTCGCCGGCCGTGGCGTCGCCGGCCGCAGTGTCGCTGGCCGCAGTGTCGCCGACGGTGGTCCAGCGGGCGTGCTGCGGCAGCCGGTCCAGCCGGCGCGGCGCGGCCGGTGGCGCCGCCCGCAACGCCCGTACATGCTCGCGCAGCCGGGGCACGATGCAGCCGACCAACGAGGTGAACAGCAGCAGGTAGATCGCCGCGAACCAGGTCGAGGCGAACACGTCGAACATGCCGAGCCGGTCCAGCACCGGGGCCAGCCGCGGGTTCGCCGCGAAGTACGCGTCGACGTTTTCGATGTTGACGTCGCGTTGCGGCAGCAGCGAACCGGGGATCGCCGCCACCGCCAGCAGGAAGAGCAGGATCAGCGCGGTCCGCATGCTGGTCAGCTGCCGCCACGAGTTGCGCAGCAGAGCCAGCGCCGGATTCGGCCGGGACATCAGATGCCGACCTCGCCGGCCCCGACGGTGGCCTGGAACCAGATGACGAAGTCGGTCCAGGCGCCGGTGACCAGCGCCGCCCCGACCAGGATCAGCATCGCCCCGCCGACCCGGGTGACCCAGCGGCTGTTGCGCCGGATCACCGTGAACACGCCGAGCAGCCGGCGGAACGCCAGGCCGAAGATGACGAACGGCAGACCGAGCCCAAGGCAGTACGCCACGGCGAGCGCCACCGCCCGGTCGGTCTGGCCGCTGACCGTCGCCATCCCCATCACCGCGCCGAGGGTGGGGCCGACGCACGGTGTCCAGGACAGCGCGAAGACCGCGCCGAACACCGGGGCGCCGACCAAACCGGCCTCCGGCAGCCGGCGTACCCGCACCTCGCGCTGCAGGCCCGGCACCAGACCGAGGAAGGCCAGCCCGAACAGGATGATCAGCAGACCGACGCCGATCTCCACCGGCCGCTGGTAGACGAACAGGTGGCGGCCGACGCTGGCCATCAGGATCGCGGTGAGGGTGAAGACCACGGTGAACCCGCTGATGAACAGCAGGGTCCCGGCCAGCACCCGGCCGTGCCGGCCGCCGAACGAACCGCCAGCACTCGCGCCGCCGCTGCCGCCGGCGTCGAGGTCGGAGCCGGCCAGTCCGGTGACGTACGACAGGTAGCCGGGGGCAAGCGGCAGAATGCACGGGGAGAGGAAGCTGACCAGCCCGGCCAGCGCGGCCAGGCCGAGAGCCAGCAGCACCGGACCGCCCCGGGCGATCTCGGCGAACGTCTCACCCATCGGCCGGGTCCGGCTCGGTGCCGGTGCCGGTGCCGGTCGCCTCGGCGGCGACCTGTTCGACCAGCGGCTGCAGGTCGTCCTGACGGATCTCGGCGCGTACGACGGTGGCGATCCGGCCGCTCCGGTCGATGATCATCGTCGCGGGGATACTGTTCGGCGGGATGTTGAAGTCCAGGGCGAGCCGGCTCGCCGGGTCGAACAGGCTCGGATACGTCACCCGGCCCGCCTCGAAAGCGCGGGCCTTGTCCCGTTCGTCGCGGACGTTGATGCCGAGGAAGCGCACCCCCTGGTCCCGGGTCGCCTGGTAGGTGGCCTCCAGGTCGGCGGCCTCGGCCCGGCAGGGCGGGCACCAGGAGCCCCAGAAGTTGACCACCAGGACCTGACCCCGGTACGCCGCCGGATCGAACGCGGAGCCGTCGAGCAGCTCGGCGTCCAGCTCCGGTGCCGCCGGCCGGTCGTCACCGGTGCACCGGATCACGCCCTGCGGGTCGGTCTCGCAGTCGGTCGCCCAGTCGCTGGCCGCGCAGCCGGTCAGGGCGAGCGCGGCGACCAGCGTACCGGCGACAAGGGCGGCCGCCCGGCGGCCCGGCGCGATCAGCCCACCACGTGCCGACCGCATCTCAGGCCCCCTTGGCCGTCCGCGCCGACGGCGACATGGCGATCAGGTGGGCGGCCGGCTCGGAGTAGCCGATACCGACCACCTTCGCGTCCTCGAAGTGGATCGCGGTCAGGCTGGCCAGGCCGCACTGCCGGCGGCGCGGGTCGTGCCAGAGCCGCTTGCGTTCCAGGTAGCGGCGCAGCGTCCAGATCGGCAGCTGGTGGGAGACGCAGACCGCCTCGTGGCCCTCGGCGGCGACCCGGGCGGCGTGCACCGCGGCGAACATCCGCTCGGCGATCGCGGTGTAGGCCTCGCCCCACGACGGGGTGACCGGATCGCGCAGCACCCACCAGTTACGCGGGTCACGGAACGACCCGTCGCCGGGGGAGACCCGCCGACCCTCGAACCAGTTGGCCGACTCGATCAGCCGTTCGTCGACCGACACCGGCAACCGGAACTGGGCCGCGATCGGCTCGGCGGTCTCCTGGGCGCGTTCCAACGGACTGGCGACCACGTGCACCACGTCCCGGTCGGCGAGGGCCTGGCTGGCCGCCTTGGCCATCTGCACACCGAGTTCGGAGAGCCGGAAACCGGGCAGCCGGCCGTACAGGATCTTCTCCGGGTTGTGGACCTCGCCGTGTCGCAGTACGTGGACGACCGTCCGTTTCATGCGTTGTCCCTCAGCGTCGGTGCCCGCAGCGCGCCGTCCGCCGCAGCGGCGGCGGCGGCCGCGGCCCCGGCCGGCAGCGCCGCCGCGAGCTGTTCCAGGGCGGCGTCGTCGATCGCCGCCGAGACGAACCATGCCTCGAACGCACTGGGGGGCAGGTAGACGCCGTGCGCGAGCATCGCGTGGAAGAAGGCGCGGTACGCGTCGACGTCCTGCAGGCGGGCGCCAGCGTAGTCGGTGACCTCGGCGTCGGTGAAGAAGATGGAGAACATGGTGCCGGCGGTGGAGAGCCGGTGCGGCACCCCGGCGGCGGTGAGCGCCCCGGTGGCCAGCTCGGCGACCCGGGTCGCGGCGTCGGCCAGCCGCCGGTACAGGTCGGTGTCGGCCAGCCGGAGCGTGGCCAGCCCGGCGGCGCAGGCCAGCGGGTTCCCGGAGAGCGTGCCGGCCTGGTAGACCGGGCCGGCCGGGGCCAACTGCCGCATGATCTCGGCCCGGCCACCGAACGCGGCGGCCGGCAGGCCGCCACCCATCACCTTGCCGTACGTGTAGAGGTCGGCGTCGACCGGCTCCAGCTCGGCCCAGCCGCCCCGGGCGACCCGGAACCCGGTCATCACCTCGTCGACGATCAGCAGCGCGCCGTGGGCGTGGGCGATCCGGGCCAGCGCGGCGTTGAAGCCGGCGGCGGGCGGCACCACACCCATGTTGCCGGCGGCCGCCTCGGTGATGATCGCGGCGATCTGGTCGCCGTGCTCGGCGAAGGTCGCCTCCACCGCCGCCACGTCGTTGTACGGCAGCACGATCGTCTCGCTGGCGGCGGCACCGGTCACCCCGGGCGAGTCGGGCAGCCCGAGGGTGGCCACCCCGCTGCCGGCGGCGGCGAGCAGAGCGTCGACGTGGCCGTGGTAGCAGCCGGCGAACTTGACGATCCGGGGCCGGCCGGTGTGGCCGCGGGCCAGCCGGATCGCCGACATCGTCGCCTCGGTGCCGGAGTTGACCAGCCGGATCTGCTCCACCGGGGTGCGGTCGACGATCTCGGCGGCCAGCTCCACCTCGCCGGGTGTCGGCGTACCGAAGCTGGTGCCGTGCGCGGCGGCCGCGCTGAGCGCGGCGACCACCTCGGGGTGAGCGTGGCCGAGGATCAGCGGTCCCCAGGAGCAGACCAGGTCGAGGTAGCGCCGGTCGTCGACGTCGAACAGCCACGGGCCGGACCCCCGGGCCATGAACCTGGGTGTCCCGCCGACCGCCCGGAAGGCGCGCACGGGCGAGTTGACCCCGCCAGGGATGATCCTGGTGGCGCGGTCGAACAGGGCCTGGGATGCGGGCGCGTGCGCCGGGTACGGGCGGGCGCCGGCAGTTTCGGTGGCAGTCACGGCCCTGCCATTGTGGCAGCGTCACCAGGGGACCGCACATCCGACCCTGCCCAGCGGCCGGGTCGCGGCGACCGCCGGGCCCAGCGGCCGGGGTTGCGGCGACCGCCGTACCAGGGCCGGGCTCGCGCTGTCGCGATACGCTGGCCGGGTGGAGCGGGCGGAGTTGTCGATCGCGTTGCGGCGCACTCCCGACGAGGCTGTGCTACGCCTCGTCGGCGAGATCGACATGCTCACCGCCGCCCAGCTGTCCACCACCGTCAACGATCTACTCGGTGACGCGCCGTCGCGGATCGTGCTGGACATGGCCGGTGTCACCTTCTGCGACTCGCAGGGGCTGGGCACCCTGGTGGTGCTCACCCGCAAGGCCAGCCACGCGCAGAGTCTGCTGCTGCTCACCAACGTCGGCGAGTTCCTGCACCGGGTGTTGAACATCACCGGGCTGCGGTCGGCGCTCACCATCCGTAACGGCGCCGGCTGACCCGGGCCGGCCAGCCCGGCGCTGCGGTCAGCCAGGGGCGGCCAGCCCGGCGCTGCGGTCAGCCGCCCCAGCGGGCCGCCTCCAACTCGTCGGCGACCTCGGCCGGATTCACCTCGCCGTCGCGCAGCCGGGCGGTCGCCCGGTCGATGGCCGCGCACAGTTGCCGTACCTGTTCGTCCCGCTGCCGGACCAGGTCCGCCTGGGTGGCGAGCTGGCGGTTCTTCACCCAGAGGTCGACGAAGACGCCGACCTTGGCCCGCAGCACCCACGGGTCGAACGGCTTGATCAGGTAGTCGACCGCGCCGGCGGCGTACCCGCGCAGGGCGAGTTGGGCGTCGCGGTCCGCGGCGGTCAGGAACAGGATCGGTACGTGCCGGGTGCGTTCGCGACGCTTGATGTGGTTGGCCGTCTCGAACCCGTCCATCTCCGGCATCTGCGCGTCCAGCAGGATCACCGCGAAGTCGTCCACCAGCAGCTTCTTCAGCGCGTCCTCGCCGCTCTCCACCGCCACGGCCTGCACCGGCATCCCCTGCAGGATCGCCTCCAGGGCGAGCAGATTGTCCCGCCGGTCGTCCACCAGCAGTACCTTCGCCGATCCGGCAGTCACGAGTTCAACTCCTCAGCCGCGTTGATCCAGGTCACCATCAGGGTGATCAGTTCGTCCAGGTCCACCGGTTTGGTGATGTAGTCGGTCGCGCCGGCCTGCAGCGCGGACTCCCGGTCACCCGGCATCGCCTTGGCGGTCAGGAAGACCACCGGCAGGTCCGCGAAGCGTTCGTTGCGGCGGATGATCCGGGTCGTCTCGTAACCGTCCTGGTCCGGCATCATCGCGTCCATCAGCACGATGTTCACTTCGGGGCGTTCGGCGAGTTTACGTACGCCGTCGACCCCGTTGTCCGCGTAGATCACGGTCATCCCGTGCAGCTCCAGCGCGCTGGTCAGCGCGAAGACGTTGCGCACGTCGTCGTCGATGATCAGTACGGTGGCCCCGTCCAGCCGCCGGGTGGTCGGCGGTTCGGGGCGGTCCACCTCGATCGGCCGGGTCAGCGGTGGCAGCGCGGTGCGGATCGGCGCGGCGGCCGGCAACGGTGCCGGCGGCAGCACCGCGTCGGTGTTGAGCACGTCGGGAACGTACAGCGTGAAGGTGGATCCTTCGCCCGGCACCGACGAGACGGAGATCGCGCCGCCGATCAGCCGGGCCAGGTCGCGACTGATCGACAGGCCGAGGCCGGTGCCGCCGTACCGGCGGCTGGTCGTTCCGTCCGCCTGCTGGAACGCCTCGAAGATCAGCGAGAGCTTGTCGTCGGAGATGCCGATCCCGGTGTCGATCACCGTGAAGGCGACCACCTGGTCGGCGGTGGACAGCGCTGGTTGTTCGAAGGTCAGGTCCTGCGGGGCGGGGGCGATCTGCAGTGTCACCGACCCCGAGTCGGTGAACTTCACCGCGTTGGACAGCAGGTTGCGCAGGATCTGCTGCAGCCGCTGCGCGTCGGTGACGACCGCCGACGGCAGGTCCGGCGCCACCTCGACGCGCAGTTCCAGCCCTTTCTCGTCGACCTGCGGCGCGAATGCCTGCTCGACGTACGACCGGATCTCGCCGAACGGCACCTCGGCCGGCTGCACGTCCATCCGGCCGGCCTCGATCTTCGACAGGTCGAGGATGTCGTCGATGAGTGACAGCAGGTCGGAGCCGGCGCTGTGGATGGTCTTGGCGAACTCGATCTGCTTCTCGGTGAGGTTGTCGTCCGGGTTGTCGGCGAGCAGCCGGGCCAGCAGCAGCAGCGAGTTCAACGGGGTACGCAGCTCGTGGCTCATGTTCGCCAGGAACTCCGACTTGTACGCCGAGGCCCGGGACAGCTGCTGGGCCTTCTCCTCCAGACCGATCCGGGCCAGTTCGATCTCCCGGTTCTTGGTCTCGATGTTGCCCTTCTGCTCGGACAGCAGCCGGGCCTTGTCCTCCAGCTCGGCGTTGGTGCGCTGCAGTTCGGCCGACTGGGCCTGCATCTCGTTGGCCAGTCGCTGCGACTGGGAAAGTAGTTCCTCGGTGCGTTTGTTGGCCTGGATGGTGTTGACCGCGATGCCGATCGTGGCGACCAGCCGCTCCAGGAACGCCAGGTGCAGCTCGGAGAAGGCGGCGACGGAGGCGAACTCGATCACCCCCAGCATCTCACCTTCGAACAGCACCGGTAGCACCACGTGGTCCCGGGGCGGGATGCTGAGCAGTCCGGACCGCAGGGTGAGCGCGCCGGTGGCGCCGGCGCCGACCCGGATGGTCCGGCGGGAGACGGCGGCCTGGCCGACCAGCCCTTCGCCCGGCCCGAAGATGATCTTGTGGTCCCGGGCCACGTAGCCGTACGCGGCAGTGAGCCCGAGGCGGGTCACCCCGTCGTCGGCGTCGGCGAGGAAGAACGCGCCGAGTTGCGCGTCGACCAGCGGCGTCACCTCATTCATGATCATGCGGCAGACCTCGCCGAGGTCCCGCTGCCCCTGCAGCAGGCCACCGATCCGCGCCAGGTTCGAGTCCAGCCAGCCCTGCTCGGCGTTCTTCTTGGTGGTGTCCCGCAGGGTGACGATCATCTGGTTGATGTTGTCCTTCAGCTCGGCGACCTCGCCCTGCGCCTGCACGGTGATGTGCTGGGTCATGTCGCCACGGGTCACCGAGGTGGAGACCTGGGCGATCGCCCGCAGCTGGGTGGTCAGGGTGGACGCCAGCTGGTTGACGTTCTCGGTGAGGTCGCGCCAGGTGCCGGAGACCCCCTTGACCTGGGCCTGGCCGCCGAGCTCCCCCTCGGTGCCGACTTCGCGGGCGACCCGGGTGACTTCGTCGGCGAACGAGGAGAGCTGGTCGACCATGGTGTTGACGGTCGACTTGAGTTCGAGGATCTCACCCTGTGCGTCGACGGTGATCTTCTGCGACAGGTCGCCCTTGGCGACGGCGGTGGTGACCGAGGCGATGTTGCGGACCTGGCTGGTGAGGTTGGAGGCCATCGAGTTGACGTTGTCGGTGAGGTCGCGCCAGGTGCCGGAGACCCCCTTGACCTGGGCCTGGCCGCCGAGTTTGCCTTCCGTACCCACTTCGCGGGCGACCCGGGTGACTTCGTCGGCGAACGACGACAGTTGGTCGACCATGGTGTTGACGGTCGATTTCAGTTCGAGGATCTCACCCTGTGCGTCGACGGTGATCTTCTGCGACAGGTCGCCCTTGGCGACCGCCGTGGAGACCTGGGCGATGTTCCGTACCTGGGCGGTCAGGTTCGACGCCATCGAGTTGACGTTGTCGGTCAGGTCCCGCCACGTCCCGGCCACCCCGCGCACCTGCGCCTGGCCGCCGAGTTTGCCCTCGGTGCCGACTTCGCGGGCGACCCGGGTGACTTCGTCGGCGAACGACGACAGCTGGTCGACCATGGTGTTGACGGTCGACTTGAGTTCGAGGATCTCGCCGCGTGCGTCGACGGTGATCTTCTGCGACAGGTCGCCCTTGGCGACGGCGGTGGTGACCGAGGCGATGTTGCGGACCTGGCTGGTGAGGTTGGAGGCCATCGAGTTGACGTTGTCGGTGAGGTCGCGCCAGGTGCCGGAGACCCCCTTGACCTGGGCCTGGCCGCCGAGTTTGCCTTCCGTACCCACTTCCCGGGCGACCCGGGTGACTTCGTCGGCGAACAGCGACAGCTGGTCGACCATGGTGTTGACCGTCGATTTGAGCTCCAGGATCTCGCCGCGTGCGTCGACGGTGATCTTCTGCGACAGGTCGCCCTTGGCGACCGCCGTGGAGACCTGGGAGATGTTACGGACCTGACTGGTCAGGTTGCCGGCCAGCTGGTTCACGTTCTGGGTCAGGTCACGCCACGTCCCGGAGAGCCCACGAACCTGGGCCTGACCACCCAGCTTGCCTTCGATGCCGACTTCGCGGGCCACCCGGGTGACCTCGTCGGCGAACCACGACAGCTGGTCCACCATCGTGTTGACCGTCGATTTCAGCTCCAGGATCTCGCCCTGGGCGGCAACGGTGATCTTCTGCGACAGGTCGCCCTTGGCGACCGCCGTGGAGACCTGGGCGATGTTCCGTACCTGGGCGGTCAGGTTCGACGCCATCGAGTTGACACTGTCGGTCAGGTCCTTCCAGGTGCCGGCCACGTTCGGCACCTGGGCCTGCCCGCCCAGCTTGCCCTCCGTACCCACCTCGCGGGCGACCCGGGTGACCTGCTCGGCGAACAACCGCAGCGTGTCGGTCAGCATGTTGATCGTGTCGGCGAGCTCGGCGACCTCACCCTTGGCCGACACGGTGATCTTCTGCGACAGGTCGCCCCGGGACATCGCGGTGGCCACCTGGGAGATCGACCGCACCTGGTGGGTCAGGTTGGAGGCCATCGAGTTGACGTTGTCGGTCAGGTCCTTCCAGGTGCCGGAGACCCCCTTGACCCGCGCCTGACCACCCAGCTTGCCCTCGGTGCCCACCTCCCGGGCGACCCGGGTGACCTCGTCGGCGAACGACGACAGCTGGCCGACCATCGTGTTCACCGTCCGGCCGATCCGCAGAAACTCGCCGCGTAGCGGCTGTCCGTCGATCTCCAGCTCCATGTGCTGGGACAGGTCACCTTCGGCGACCGCCCGGATCACCCGGGCGATCTCGGTGGTCGGTCGACCCAGGTCGTCGATCAGCGCGTTGATCGCCTGGTGGTTGTCCGCCCAGGCGCCGCCGAAGCCCTCCTCGTCGAGGCGTTCGCTGAGCCGGCCGTCCCGGCCCACGATCCGACTGATCCGGCGCAGGTCCAGGTGCTGACGTTCCTGCAGCGAGACCACCTCGTTGAAGGCGTCGGCGACCTCGCCGGCCACCCCGACGCGGCGGGGCAACCGTACCTTCAGATCCCCCTGCCCCACCCGGCGCAGCGCCTCGGCGAGCTCGGTCAGCAGCGCGGTCTCGTCGATCGCCGGCCGTTGGTCGGAGGACAGCTGTTTCGCGCTGGTCATAACTCCTCGCTCAGCTCTGGGAGTGGGCTGACCTCATCATTGCTCGACTACCGTGGCAGATGCGAGGCGCATGCCCGCACCAATCTGTCAGGGGATCGGAGGAACCGGCAGGTGACAGCTAGGGCCGAGCGTTCCGCCACCGGTACCGGGAGTGAGCATGTCCGGCGGGTCCGCCTACCGGCCGACCGACGGACCCCGGCCACCGCACGCGCGGTGGTCAGGTCGGTACTGTCCGAAGCTGCCCTGGATGAACTGATCAACGAGGCCCTGCTGCTCACCACCGAGCTGTCGACCAACGCGGTGGTGCACGCCGGCACCGAGCTGGTCATCGAGGTGGTGGCCGACCCGGTCGGGCTGACCGTCACGGTCACCGACTTCGCCGCCGGCCCGATCGAGAACGTCGCCGCGCTGCCCCGCAACGAGCGGCAGAACATCTCCGAGGTGTCCGAGCGAGGCCGGGGCCTGCTCCTCGTCGACCACTTCGCCAGCCGTTGGGGCACCACCCACCTGCGGACCGGCAAGGGGGTCTGGTTCCGGCTCGACCGGCACGGCACCCCACCGGCACCGGACGACTGGTTCCCACCGTGGCCGGCCGGCACCCGGCCGGCACCCACCGACGACGATGATCACCACGCACGGCCGCCCGCCGCGCCGAGCGCCGGGACACTCGCCGCACTGATGCAGGCCGGGCCGGAACCACACGCCGACGATCCGCTCGCGGACCTGGCCGGCAGCCTGCTCGCCCGGGTCGCGGACCTGGTCGGCGCGGCCGGTGGCACCGTCCGGCTGGACCGCGGCGACGGCAACGGCACCCAGGTCCTGGCACGGTACGGCCGGCAGCCGCGCTCCGGTGAACTGCTGCGCGTACCACTGACCGTGCACCGGCCGTACTCCGGGGAACTCGAACTCGACGCCGCGCCGTCGGACTACGCCCGGCCGCTGGCCGCGCTCGTCGCCGAGCGGCTGTCGCTGCACCTGGAGAACGACCGGCTGCGCCGCGCCGACCTGCGCCGGCAGACCTGGCTGACCTTCCTGGCCGAGGCGAGTGAACTGCTCGCCCAATCACTCGACGTCGACCTGACGATGGCGCTGATCCCGCAGCTGGTGGTGCCCCGGCTCGGCCGGTGGTGCGCGGTGCACACCGCGGACGAGTGGGGCCAGCTGCAGCTGGCCGCCGCGAGCCACGCCGACGAGACGGTGCTGCCCGCGCTGCATGCCGCGCTGCGCGAGTCCGGCCCCGACTCGGTGCTGGCCCGGCTGCGGGAGGCGTCGCGCAGCGGATCACAGGTGCCGCTCGGCGCACCGATGGAGGGCTTCGCCGTACCGCTGGTGGCCCGGGGCCAGCGGCTCGGCACCCTCGCGGTCGGCCGGCACCAGCGGCACCGGCACGACCCGGACGAGGTGTCGGTGCTGGAGGACGTCGCCCGGCGGGCCGCGCTGGCCATCGACAACGCCCGGATCCATCAGGAACGCCGACGGGTCGCACACACCCTGCAACAGTCCCTGCTGCCACCGGGGCTGCCCACCATCGGCGGGATCGGGCTGGCCGCCGAGTACGTGCCCAGCGGCGACGCGGTCGAGGTCGGCGGGGACTTCTACGACGTGGTGCCGCTGTCGGAGGGCCGCTGGCTGGTGGTGGTCGGCGACGTGTCCGGCAAGGGGGTGCAGGCGGCCACCGTCACCGGGCTGGTCCGGGACGTCATTCGGGTGCTGGTACGCGACGGAAAGGCGTTGCCGGAGGTGCTGGTCCGGCTCAACGACACGCTCGTCGAGCGGGGCGGTGGGCGCTACTGCACGCTCGCCATGGCCGCCGTGACGGTCACCGCCGACCAGCGGCTGGACGTCCGGCTGCACCTGGCCGGCCACGACCGGCCGGTGCTGATCAGCGGGTACGGGCAGGCCCGGTTCGTCGGTGCCGGCGGCACCGCGCTCGGGCTGCTGGAGGAGATCGTCGCGCCGTCGGTGGAGCTCAGCCTGGCACCCGGCGACTCGCTGGTCTTCTACACCGACGGGATCACCGAGCGGCGCAACGGGCGGGAGCTGTTCGGCACCGAGCGGCTGCGTCGCGCCGCGGCACCGCTGGCCGGCTTCTCCGCCGACGTGGTGGCGGCCCGGCTGCGCACCACGACGCTGGACTTCTCGGTCGAGGCGCCCCGCGACGACATCGCGATCCTGGTGGTGCGCAACGAGCCGGCGGCGAAGGCCGGCCCGGCCGGCTCTCGCCGCCCACCCAGATCGGCGCGTGACCCGCTGACCGGGTGACCCGGTCACGACCCGCCGGTGAACCGGCCGGGTGCCAGTCGGTGCTGTGGGTCGAACCGTTGCTTGAGCTCCCGTAACCGGGGCAGGCCCGGCCGGTGGCCCCAGATGTCGACAGCCCGCCGGACCTCGGCGGGCGCGGCCAGCACCACGCAACTGCCGCTGCGCGCCAGCAGCACCGCCCGAACCGTCGCCAGGGTCTCGGCGACCCGCTCCGGCGGCGTCGACCCGGGGAGTACGGCGTGCACCAGGCCGGTGCCGACCGAGCCGCGGACACCGATGGGCGCGCCGAGCGCGTCGCGCACCGCGTAGATCGCGGCGTGCAGGTGCGCGGCCGGTACGTCGAGCCGCAGAGCGATGTCGGTGGCGGTGAACGGGTAGCGCCGCCACCAGACCGGCTGCCGGGCGGTGTCGACGGCGTCGCCGCCGAGCAGTGCCGCCGCCCGGCCGGCGCGTTGCCGGTTCGGACCCGGCTCGCCTTCGAACAGCACCGCGAGCTGCCCGCCGGGCGGCACCTGGGACGGCCGGACGGTACGCGCGGCGTGTGCCGGCAGATCCAGCTCGACCGCCACCGGGTGCAGCCCGTCGACGGTCAGCTCGCCGACCAGGTCGCGTACCTCCAGTGGGGTGTGCACGGTGCGTCGCACCCAGCGTCGGTCGGCCGGCACCGGCTGCAGCCGGACCGTCGCGGCGACCAGCACCGCCAGGGCGCCCTGCGAACCGCAGAGCAGGTGGGGCAGCTCGTCACCGGCGTCGGTCTCCGCCGCCGTCCGGACCAGCTGCCCGGCGGCGTCGACGTAGTCGACCCCGGTCACGTGCCGGCACGGCGGACCGTGCCGGTGGCTCAACGGTCCGGTCTCGTCGGTGGCGACGATCCCGCCGACCGTCGCCGACGCGGAGGGCGGGTCCAGTGGCATCCGCCAGCCGGCCCGGCCGACGGCCTGCTGGGCGGTGTGCAGCGGGGTGCCCGCGCCGACCTGGACGGTGCGCGAACCTGGCGGGCGGTGCCAGACGCCGGCCAGCCGGGAGGTGTCCAGCACGATGTCCACGTGGGACGGCGGAGTCCACCAGTCCAGTTTGCTGCCGGAGCCGCGCGGGATCAGGGTCAGATCCCGTTCGGCGCACAGGCGCAGCACCTCGGCGGTCGCCGAGGCCGTGCCCGGTGCCGCCACCCAACGCGGAGCGGCGGCCGCCACCTCGTCGTCGGGGCCAGCGTCCCGTACGTGCGCGGCACCACAGATCTCAGCCAGTCGAGCGGCCACGTCCTGAATCACCGTCGAGTCACCCCCCCGCGCTGATCGTACACGTGTTCTAATCGATCCGGGTGGCCGTGCGGCGTGCCGCCGCGACCGGGCCGCCCGCTCCGGGCGGTACCGTGGCCGGGTGACGACCCAGACACCGGTTCCGCCGACCGCCAAGCGTGTCCCGACCGAGCGCGTCCATCACGGCGACACGGTCGTCGACGACTACGCCTGGCTCGCCGCCAAGGACGACCCGGACACGATCGCCTACCTGCAGGCGGAGAACGCCTACACCGAGGGTGCCACGGCGCACCTCGCCGCGCTGCGCGAAACACTGTTCGGCGAGACGAAGCGGCGTACCCAGGAGACCGACCTGTCGGTGCCGACCCGCAAGGGCGACCACTGGTACTACACCCGAACCGTCGAAGGCCAGCAGTACGGCATCCACTGCCGGCTCGCGGTCCGGCCCGGCGAGTCGGCCCCGCCGGCCACTGTCGACGGCGTGTCGATCGACGGCGAGGAGATCCTGCTCGACGGCAACGCCCTCGCCGAGGGGCACGACTTCTTCGCGCTGGGCACCTTCGACGTCAGCCCGGACGGCCGCTGGTTGGCGTACTCCACCGACTTCTCCGGCGACGAGCGCTTCACCCTGCGGATCAAGGATCTGTCCACTGGCGAGGTGCTGCCCGACGAGGTGCCGTCGACCTTCTACGGCACCGCCTGGTCGGCCGACGGCAGCGCGCTGTTCTACCTGACCGTGGACGACGCGTGGCGCCCGTACCGGGTCTGGCGCCACCTGGTCGGCACCGGCGCGGACCGCGACGTGATCGTCCACCAGGAGGACGACGAGCGGTTCTGGGTCGGCGTCGAGCTGACCCGCTCCGAGCGGTTCATCCTGATCGACGCGCACAGCAAGACCACCAGCGAGGTACGGGCACTGCCGGCCACCGACCCGACCGCCGAGCCGGTGGTCATCGCCCCGCGTCGGCAGGGGGTGGACTACTCGGTCGAGCACCACGGGCACCGGTTCCTGATCCTGCACAACGACGGCGCCGAGGACTTCGCCCTCGCGTACACCTCTGTGGACGCCCCCGGCGACTGGGTTCCGCTGATCGGGCACACCCCCGGCACCCGGCTCGAATCGGTGGACGCGTTCGCCAACCACCTGGTGGTGTCGCTGCGTACCGACGGACTGACCGGGCTGCGGGTGCTCCCGGTCGGCAGTACCGACACCTTCGACATCGAGTTCCCCGAACCGATCTACAGCGTCGGGCTGGACGCCAACCCCGAGTACACCACCACCAGCCTGCGGATCCGGTACACCTCGCTGATCACCCCCGACTCCATCTACGACTACGACCTGGTCACCCGTGACCTGGCGCTGCGCAAGCGCAAGCCGGTGCTCGGCGGCTACGACCCGGCCGGCTACGAGCAGCACCGGGAATGGGCGGTCGCCGACGACGGCACCCGGGTGCCGATCTCGGTGGTGTGCCGCGCCGGGACCCCCCGGGACGGTTCCGCGCCGTGCGTGATCTACGGGTACGGGTCGTACGAGATCAGCATGGACCCGTGGTTCTCGGTGCCCCGGCTGTCGTTGCTGGACCGTGGCGTGGTGTTCGCCGTCGCACACGTGCGGGGCGGCGGTGAGCTGGGCCGGCGTTGGTACGACGACGGCAAGATGATGGCCAAGAAGAACTCGTTCACCGACTTCGTGGCCTGCGCGCGACACCTGGTGAAGGCGGGCTGGACCACCTCGGACCGGCTGATCGCCCGGGGCGGTTCAGCCGGTGGGCTGCTGATGGGCGCGGTGGTCAACCTCGCCCCGGACGCGTTCGGCGGCATCGTGGCGCAGGTGCCGTTCGTGGACGCGCTGAACACGATCCTCGACCCGACGCTGCCGTTGACGGTCACCGAATGGGAGGAATGGGGCAACCCCCTGGAAGATCCCGACGTGTACGCGTACATGCGCTCGTACACCCCGTACGAGAACGTCTCCGCCGTCGACTACCCGCCGATCCTGGCCGTGACCAGCCTCAACGACACCCGGGTCTTCTACCACGAGCCGGCGAAGTGGGTGGCGAAACTGCGCGCGGTGGCCCCCGACGGGTCGTACCTGCTGAAGACGGAGATGGGTGCCGGTCACGGCGGCCCGAGCGGGCGCTACGACGCCTGGCACGAGGAGGCCTTCGTCACGGCCTGGATCCTGGACCGGGTGGGGCTGGCCGGCTGACCCGACCGGCGGTCGGGCCCGCCGCGACCGGCGTCATCGCCGCGATGAACGCCGGTCGCGGCGGGTTCCCGACGGCCTGGGATTATGGTGACGGGGCAACGAACTCCCGGTCCTGCGCGGACGACAGCAAGTGGAGTACCGTTCGAGCGGAATGGCTGGAGGTCTCGAATGTCCCTGACGGTGCAGACGGAGCAGCGTGGCGACGTCGTCGTCGTGTCGGTCGGTGGTGAGTTGGACATGGCCACCGCGCCCCAACTCCAGGACCAGATAACGGATCTACTGGACAAAGGCCGCAGCCGGCTGGTCTTCGACCTGGCCGACGTGTCGTTCTGCGACTCCACCGGTCTGTCGGTCTTCGTCCGGGCGAAGAACGGGTGCGACGAGGCCGGCGGCGTCGTCCGGCTCGCCGCACCGCAGCGCGGGGTGTTGCGCATCCTGGAAGTCAGTGGCCTGGTCGAGGTCCTGCAGACCTTCCCGACCGTCGACGAAGCGGTCTCGGCCCCCCAGCCGGCTCCAGCCGACTGACTGACGCGGCGGTGCCCGCCTCGTCCTCGATCCAGCGCGGCCGGGCGATCGCCCAGCCTGTGCCGGTCTGCACCAGCAGCGCCACACCCAGCAGACCGATCGGCACCAACCAGCCGCCGGTCTGCTCGTACAGCAGACCCACCGAGAGCGGGCCGAGCGCGGCGATCAGGTAACCGGTGCTCTGGGTGAACGCCGACAACGACACGACGCCGGCCCCGGTCCGGGCCCGGAGCCCGATCATCGCCAGCGCCAGCGGGAAGGTGCCCTGGCCGAGCGCGAGCAGCACCATCCACACCAGGGCACCCTGGTACGGCAGCCAGAGCAGCCCCGCGTAGCTGAGCGCGGACGCCACGGCGGTACCGAGCACCAGCGGCCGCAGACTCGACATCCGGGCGGCCAGCGTCGGCATCAGCAGCGCGATCGGGACAGCGACCGCGGTCACCCCGGCCAGCAGCAGCCCGGCGGTTTCCGGCCGGAAACCGGCGTCGCGGAACACCTGCGCCAGCCAACCCATCTGGGCGTACGCGCCGAACGACTGTGCGCCGAAGAAGCCGGCCATCAGCCAACCGAGCCGGGTCCGGCCCGGTCGGATCACGGCCGTCGCGTCCGGCCGCGCCAGCGGCCGCAGACCGGCGCCCCGCTTTGTCGCACCGACGACCGTGGCCGCCGGGCGTCGTCGGTCCCGCCAGGCGACCGGCACCCAGAACACCGCGGCGGCGACCGCGATCAGCGCCCAGAAGCCGAGCCCGACCCGCCAACTGCCGGCCGCGTGGGCGATCGGGACCGCGGTGCCGGCCGACACCGACGCGCCGATCGTCAACGACATCATGTACGCACCGGTGACCAGGCCGGCCCGATGCGGGAAGTACTGCCGAACCAGCATCGGCAGCAGCACGTTCGCCACCGCGATCCCGGCCAGGGCCAGGGCGCTGGTCGCCACGAACAACCAGGCGGAACTGGTGGTGACCCGGAGCAGTTGACCGGTGGCGAGCGCCGCCATCGAGGCCACCAGCAGCCGTGGTGGCGAGAATCGGCGGACCAGCCAGGGGGTGAACGCGCCGACCGAGGCGAAGGCCAACGCCGGCAGCATGGTCACCACGCCGGCCAGCAGGCCGGACAGTGCCAGGCCGGTACGGACCTCGTCCAGCAGCGGGCCGAGGCTGGTGATCGCGAGCCGCAGGTTGAGCGCGACGAGGATCATCGCGATCAGCACCACGACCGTGCCGCGCCGGCCGGCCCCGGCCGTCGCCGTCCCGGCCGGTGCGGTGGCCGGCACCGGCTCGGTCCGCCCCGGCGCGGCCGGCCTTGGTGGGCTCTGCGCTGGCGCGGTCGGCCCCGGCACGGCCGGCCCCGATGGGGTCCGCCCCGGCGCGGTCGGCCCTGGTGTGGTCCGGGCAGCCGGGCGGCCGGTGAGGGCGGTTGGCGGAGTCATGCCGTCCATCCTAAAATCATGGGATGATTTATGGTCGGGTGATGTAACCGATGACACCCTCGGCAGCTTCCCCGCCGGCATCCGCCGGCCCGCTCGGCACTTCCCGCAGGTCCCGGCAGACTCTGGTCCGCCAGGCGATCGACTCGCTGCGCGAGCAGATCGCCGCCGGCGACTGGCCGCTCGGCACCCGGATCCCGACCGAACCACGGCTGGCCGAGGCGCTCGGCGTCGGGCGCAACACGGTCCGCGAGGCGGTACGCGCGTTGGTGCACGCCGGCGTGCTGGAGTGCCGGCAGGGCTCCGGCACCTACGTGATCTCCACCGACGAGTTGGCCGGCGCGGTGGCCCGTCGCTGCGCCACCGCCGAGTGGCGGGAGACCGTGGAGGTCCGCCGGGCGTTCGAGGTCGAGGCGGCCCGGCTGGCTGCGCAGCGACGTACCCCGACGGATGTGGCGTCGCTGGACGCGGCGCTGGCCGACCGCGAGGCGGCCTGGCGCGGGGGCGACCTGGCCCGGTTCGTCGACGCGGACCTGACGCTGCACCGGGCGATCATGGCCGCCGCACACAACGTGATGCTGTCCGAGTTGTACGACTCGATCGGCGCGGCGATGCGGGCCACCGTCGCCGAGGCGGTCGGCCCGGACCTGCATCCGGACCGGCACGTCGACCACACCCGGCTGGTCGCGGCGATCCGCGACGGCGACCCGGAACGGGCGGCCCGAGAAGCGGCCGCCTACCTCGGCACCGACTGACTCGCGACGCGCACCCAAGGCCGACCCCGCGATGCTCGCGCAACACCGACCCCGTGACGCTGACGCAACGAGGGCCGGACCCCGGGGGGGCGGGGTCCGGCCCTCGCGCTGACCAGCGGCGCTGCACGATGGTGCTGTGCTGCGGCGCGCTGCTCTCGCGCTGCTGCGGATGGTGCGGTGAGTCAGCTGCTCCAGTGCTGGGCGACCAGCTCGGCGGCCTGGGTCTCCCACTGGGCGTAGTGGAACGGGTACGCCGATACCTGGACGGTCTGCGCGGCCACGGTCAGCGGCATGTCCTGCCAGCCGTCCACCTGCTTGAGGCCGTCGAGGAACGCGGTGGTGGAGTACTCCACGTCGGTGATCTGCTCGACCGTGCCCCAGCCGGAGGAGGGGCGCTGCTGGAACAGGCCCTGCGAGTCGTGGTCGTTGCGGTCCCCGAGGTGGCCGAGGTTCTCCAGCTTGGACTCCTGCAGGGCGGTGGCGATGGCGACCACGGCGGCCCGCTCGTCCATGCCGGCCTTCCTGGTCGCGGCGATGATGCCCTTGACGTTGTCGGTCTGCTCGCCGGACAGGGTGATCCGGGACTGCTCGCCCCGCACACCGTGCGGGGTCAGCTTGTCGCTGTCGACGCGGTCGCTGGTGGTGACGTTGTCGGTGGCGACGGCGACGGTGTCCGTGGTGGCGGCCTGGACGCCGGGGGTCTGCTGGGCGGCCAGGGCGGGGGCGGCGATCGCGCCGCCGGCCAGGGCCAGCCCGGCGATGCCGAGGGCGGTGTTACGCAGCTTGTCGCGGAGCGTACCGGTGATGATCGTGTTCATGGGGGGTCCACCTCTCCGTGCCGGGGGGATCGCCGTTTCAGGTGGTCGTGCGGTGCGGGGGCGGACCATGCACAACGACCGCCGGTCACCAGGCATTCCACCCGCTGTCGGTGGGCTGCCGACGCGGCGTGCGCCGGCGGGGCGGGCAGATCGGCGCGGTAGTTTGTCGACCGATATTCCGCTCAGCTGCCGGGAGTGCCCCTCATGATCAACGGCTTCAAGAATTTCATCCTGCGCGGGAACGTTGTCGACCTGGCGGTCGGCATCGTCATCGGTGCGGCGTTCACCGCCGTGGTGACCCAGTTGACCAAGTCGTTCCTGGAGCCGTTCATCAGGCTGCTGTCCGTACTGCTGACCGGCGAGGAAGGCATCGGCGGTGTCGGGTTCACGTACCGTGGCGTGGTCTTCGACTGGCCGGCCTTCGTCAACGCGGTGATCACCTTCGTGCTCACCGCCGCCGCGCTGTACTTCCTGGTGGTCATGCCGATGAACCGGCTCGCGGAGCGTCGGCGTCGGGGCGAGGAGCCGCCGCCGGCCGCGCCGAGCGAGGAGATCAAGTTGCTGACCGAGATCCGGGACGCCCTGGTGACCCGCCGCACCGACCGGTGAGTGTCGTCCGGGGTGGTTCCCGGCGCGGACCGGATCGAGGGAACCGTCATTGTCGTCAAAGCGGCTCCGAGACAACCATGTGGGTTCCCTCGGCGGTGCCAGGTCGACGAGGCGCTGACCTTGAAGAACTATCCGTAGTTGCCTTGTCACTCCCAGCAGTTGAAAAGTGGCGGCGGCTGGACGTGATCTGCGTGACACTTGACTCATGGAGCAGCTAGCCGGGATCACGTCCCAGGACTGCGCAACCCCTACCCGACCCGTCGCCGACCTTGGTCGACCGACCGCCCGGCCCGCTGGTGGCCGGGCGGTGGCCACCCTTGTCCGGCCCCGCTGCGACGACCCCACCTGCGGCACCTGCTACCAGCGGCCGGAGACGGACTGACCGCCGTACCCGGGTCGGTCGCCCGATCCGGTAACCACCCGCCACTGCCGTATCCTCTCGAACAGATGTTCGATAGGGTCCGTCGGGTGGAGCAGCGTAAACACTGGTGGAACGGCAGTTGGGGGCGGTTGGCCCGGCGGGACGTGTTCCTCCGCGCCGACGCCGACCGGTGGTTCGTCGAGGCCCGCGTCGGCGGCGCCGAGGGCAGGTCACGGTTCACCGAGTACGACACCGAGGAGTCCGCGTACGACGCGGTCCGTCGCCTGATCGGCGGCCCCGGCGCCTGGCGTGAGGTCTCCGACGGACGGTTTGTCGCACGCCGACACGGGGAACCGGACTTCCATGAACGCGGCTGACGCATCTGTGACAGACCGGATCGCCACCGGCATGCCGGTGGTCGACGCACGGGGTGACGAGGTCGGCACCGTCGCCCTGGTCCGTCCGGCGGATCCGAACGCGGTGACGGTCGAAGGCGCCGTCGATCCGCAGGACGCGATCGGCGACGAGGTGCCCCACCCGCAGGTGGGCGACGAGCCGGCCACCGCGCCCGACGTGGCGGCCCGGCTGCTGCGTACCGGCTTCATCAAGATCAGCACGACGGAGCCGGCGGCGCTGCCGGGCGGTGTCGGCTATGCCAGCGTCGAACAGTTGGCGGCGGTCGACGCCGGGGTGGTCCGTCTCGCGGTGCCCCGGTCCGAGGTGACACCGCCGGCCTGACCGGCGGTATGGTCACTGACCGGACCGACCGGACCGACCGGCGGGCGGCGGGCCCGGCGGGCGATCCGACGGTGGGAGGCGACGTGGCGCGCGGTGGCGTCTTCTGCATCGAGGGGCAGTGGCATCGCGACCTGAACGAGCGCGGCTCGGTGCTGCCGACCCTGGAGCTGCTGGAACGGCTCAGCCGGATCCGGTTCATCCACCGCGACGCCGCGACCCCCGACGAGCTGGCCTACTTCCTGGACCGCTGGCTACTGCGCCAGTACGCCGACTACCGGGTCGGCTTCTTCGCCATGCACGGCGAGCCGACCAAACTGTGCCTGACCGAACGCCACCACGTCGACCTGGACGACGTGGCCGAGCAGATGGCCGGCCGGTGCACCGGCAAGCGGCTGTACTTCGGCAGCTGCTCGGTGCTGCGCGCCTCCGACGCCCGGATGCGCGAGTTTCTTGCCACCACCGGGGCCTCGCTGATCTGCGGCTACACCCGGGAGGTCGACTGGGTGGAGTCGGCGGCGTTCGAGACGGTGCTGCTCGACGTGCTCGCCAACGGGGTCTACAACAACGCGGCCGAGCTGCGGATGGGCTCGTCGCACTGGGCGCCGCTGGCGGCGTACCTGGGCTTCCGGATCGTCTACGCCAACGGCCGGACCTGGCGCCCGGCCGGTCGGCAACGCGCGTCGGCTGGCCAGACGCCGGGGCCGGCGAGCCCGCCGCAGGTGCCGGCGCAGGGCGGCGGTCGCGGCGGTCGGGCCAGCCGTACGTCTGCCGGCAGGTAACCACCGCCGGCAGACGTACCGCTGGCGTACGCCGATCGCCCGATCGCCATTGGCGGCATCACCATGTGGTGGTGGGCGGTAGGCAGTAGCCGAGTTGTTGGCCGTAGGTCATCAGTGGGCGCAGGGTCGGGACGAGTTCGGTCGCCTGTGTGGTCCAGTGGTGTCCCCGGTTGCCGTCGAGTCGGCGGTGACGGGCCGATGCCGTCTGCCGTTGTTGGCGCAACTCGCGTCGCAGGTGGTGCAGCCGTTTGGATGCCGTCGGCCGGCCGGAGCGCCAGCCGAGCCGCCGCAGCCACCAGTCACGGATCATTTCGGTGATCATTTCTCTCCCTTGATCAATTTGGTCGATGGTCGGGTTTCTGTGCGCCGGGGTAGTCGGTAGAGTCCGTGGCGCTGGACGAAGATTTCCCGCCGTTCGGCGGCGTTGCCGTGGCGGTCGATGACGTATCCGGTGATCCAGATCCACCCGTCGTAGGTCCACTTGCGGTCGACGGCGATGACCCGGAGTCGGATGGCGCGGTCGTCGGCGAACTGGACGCTGGCTTCCCGGCCGATGATCAGCACGTCGCCGGGCTTCGGCTCCGGCGTGGCGAGTAGCCGGCTACTCACCAGGCCGATCCGCTATCGGGTACGTGGTACGCCCGCAGTCCGGGCACCATCTGGATTTGATCTTGAACGACCACAGCCCGGCGCAGAAGCCGAGCAGCGCTGCGCCGATAGCCGCCCCGATTCCTAGCATGGCCACATCCTCCTGTCGCAGGTGTCGATGGCTTCGAGGTCGAAGATGAGCGCGTCTGCCGCGTGTAGTTCCTCGATCAGGTTGTTGAAGAGGTGGCTGTGGTGTGCGGAGAGGGTTTCGTGGGCGGGGACGATGATGTGGTGGGCGTCCTCGACGAGGAGGTCATGCATCAGGCGGTCGAACGCGGCTCGGCTGGTCGCGCGTTCGATGAAGACGGCGGTCAGGTCGTAGCCGTGGCTGTCGGCGAACTGCTGCATGCTTCGCTCGGCTTGGTCCACGATGGCGTTGCTGGTGTTGGCGTGCGGCGGCAGTAGGCGGATGTAGCCGTACAGCGGCGGTTTCATGGGCTCAGTTCCTCCTGCAGGGTGTGGACCTGGACGCCGGTGTCTTCCAGCACGTCGAGAAGGTGGTGCTGGACGACCGGGTGCGTGGAGAGGTGCGCGAGGCTGGGCGTGATCACGCGCCGGGCGTTGGAGCGGCAGGTCTCTTCGATCAGTGCGGTGAGGGCGGGGCGGTTCAGCGCGGTGTCGTACTCATGGAAGAGCCCTGCGAGGCAGTAGCCCTCCTGCTCGGCCCAGAACTTGAGGGCGAGTTCCATCTGCCGGATGTCGCCGTCGAGGGTGTCGCGGTCCACCCGCAGGTAGCCGTACATCAACGGCTTCACCCGTAGCTCCTCACACTCGCCGTGCCGGGACGCGAAGAACGTCACGAACTCGGTGGCGGTGAGCGCCAGAGGTTCCACATGACGCCTCCTGGTACGTCGGTTGCCTTCTGTGATGAGCAGACTAAGCTGTGCAATCGCGTGGTGCAATAGCATGAGCTGTGCAAGTGTGCACTACCCTGAACCGCCATGGAGAACCGCAGACCTGACACACTGGCCGGCATGGCGAACGGCTCAGGCTCGATCCGCAGGCGACGCCTGGGGATCGAGCTGCGTGAACTCCGTACGGCCAAAGGGCTGACGCTCGACGAGGTGGCACGCCGGTTTACCTGGTCGGTCAGCAAAGCCAGCCGCATGGAACGCGGCCTGGTCCCGGTCTCACCCCGGGACGTGGCCGACCTGGTGAAGCTCTACGGTGTCGACGACCCCGACCACGCCGATGCCCTGGTCGCCATGGCCGCAGCATCACGCCAACGTGACTGGTGGCACAAGTTCGACGACCTCTTGCCTCGCCAGTTCTCCGTCTACCTCGGCTTCGAGGGCGACGCGGAGAGCATCCACACCTACCAGAGCCTGCTGATCCCTGGTCTTCTCCAGACCGAGGCGTACGCGCGGGCGATCTTTCGCGCGGCGCAACCCGGCGAAACCGACGAGCAGATCGACCGCCGCGTCGAAGCCAGGCTGCTGCGTCAGACCATCGTCAAGAACAAGGACGCGCCGCGACTATGGGCGATCCTCGACGAGGCCGCCATCCGACGCGGCGTCGGCGGCAGAGACGTGATGCGCGAGCAGCTCGCCCACCTGGCGTCGTCCAGCAAGCAGCCGAACATCACCATCCAGGTCATCCCGTTCCAGACGGGTGCCTACATGTCGATGGACGGCGGCTTCATCATCCTGCGTTTCGCTGAAGCCGAAGACCCCGACGTCGTCTGCGTCGACATCAGGACCCGCAGCCTCTACGTCGACGACCCCGCCGAGGTCCGGAGATATACGCTGGCCCACGAGCAGTTGCTCGCACTGGCGGCAACCCCTGACGAGTCGATCAAGCTGATCGAGGCCGCTTTGGAGGAGATGCGATGAGTCCGACGGACCCGTTCGACCGCGACCGAGCGGTCTGGCGCAAGAGCACCCGCAGCAACGGCAACAGCGGCGACTGCGTCGAAGTGGCAGACAACCTGCCCGGCCAAGTCCTGGTCCGGGACACCAAGAACCGCGACGGTGGCACCCTGACCTTCGCGCCGTCCGCGTGGCACTCCTTCGTCGAACTGGCCAAGCAGCGTCACTGACCACTGACGCCTACCCCGGAGAGACAGCCAACGAGCGCCGACCCCGCCTCAGCAGGGTCGGCGCTCCAGGTCTGCGTCCGGGATGTAACCCAGGCCGGCCTGGTTTTAGACTGCCCTTCTGTCAAGAGTGCGTGCGCTGGCTCGACGGTCCGGCCCGGGCCGTCGAGGTGGGGCCTACGCCGGTTGAGGCGACCAGGAGGGTCCGCACTGCTCGCCTGACAGTGGGGGACCAGGGCCGCCTGATTGCCGGCCGGCCCGGCGGTTCAGCTCCCCGCCGCGAAGGCTCTGTCATGACGGCCGTGAGCGCGGACCCTTCGCGGAGCCATTTCCCCTGCTCAGGTATCGTTCTGTAGTGGACAATGGTGGCGTTTGCGTTGTCGCAGCGCCCTCTGCTGGCGGACCTCTCGCGGACCCCGTGCTCCGCAGCAGGTCAGGAGGGGTAGAATTCCGACCCAGTCGCAGCTCTCTCGGGAGCTGCCCTTCATTGAGGCTGCGGGCTGCGATGGGAAGAGATGGGCGGCCTCGACCGTCGCAGCTCTCTCGGGAGCTGCCCTTCATTGAGGCTCATCGCACCCACGGCAGCCCGCGAACCGGACGTCCCGTCGCAGCTCTCTCGGGAGCTGCCCTTCATTGAGGCGCCGCCCCCATCGTCGTCGGCTGCACCGCCGACCTGAGTCGCAGCTCTCTCGGGAGCTGCCCTTCATTGAGGCGCCAGGCGCGTTGGCACCGATCATCTGCCGTTCGGTCGCAGCTCTCTCGGGAGCTGCCCTTCATTGAGGCAGCTTGCGACGAAGGTCGGGGCTGCCATTGTTGACTCCGTCGCAGCTCTCTCGGGAGCTGCCCTTCATTGAGGCTCGATCGTGTCTCCGCCCCGAAATTCGTCGCCTTGTCGCAGCTCTCTCGGGAGCTGCCCTTCATTGAGGCTCCCACGGGTCCGGGTCGGGCTCGGTGGTGGTGTCGTTGTCGCAGCTCTCTCGGGAGCTGCCCTTCATTGAGGCTTGCGTGCTGCCGACTTGATGGACTTGAGTCGGATGTCGCAGCTCTCTCGGGAGCTGCCCTTCATTGAGGCGGGCTACGACACCGGACACCGAACCGTCGAACTGCGCATGAAGGGTCGCAGCTCTCTCGGGAGCTGCCCTTCATTGAGGCCCGACGCCCCGGGAGACCACCACGGTCGCCCGGGGGTCGCAGCTCTCTCGGGAGCTGCCCTTCATTGAGGCACAGAACGATTAGGCCCGGCCGGTTCAGGTTGACGTGGTCGCAGCTCTCTCGGGAGCTGCCCTTCATTGAGGCGACCTGGTGCCGGTCGAGGCCGAGGACCTGCAGTTCCGTCGCAGCTCTCTCGGGAGCTGCCCTTCATTGAGGCTGATCGGACTCAAGGTCCGGGAACTGCTCAAACTCCAGTCGCAGCTCTCTCGGGAGCTGCCCTTCATTGAGGCGTCACGACCAGCACCGGCACACCGTCCGGCAGATCATGTCGCAGCTCTCTCGGGAGCTGCCCTTCATTGAGGCGGGGCGACCCGCTCACTGGTGATGCCGGCCGACGTCGCAGCTCTCTCGGGAGCTGCCCTTCATTGAGGCTTCCTGGCGTGATCCGCACGGGACTCTCAGTGCGTGTCGTCGCAGCTCTCTCGGGAGCTGCCCTTCATTGAGGCCCCGTGCTGCGCTGCCTGCGGGGTAGTGCGCCGCCGGTCGCAGCTCTCTCGGGAGCTGCCCTTCATTGAGGCATGCCGCTGCCCTGGATCACGGTGATCAGGCCCTCGTGTCGCAGCTCCCTCGGGAGCTGCCCTTCGGTGCAAACCGCTCTCCGGCTCTAGCGAGCCCGGAAGGTGGCTGCGTCGAGGTGAGGATTACGCACGTTATTCATGCGTTTTAACGTGCGTAATCCTCACCTCGAAGTGGGCGGAGTATGGCAGTAATCGGACGACAGTGCCGTTGGTGAGGACGCGCCTACACCGGCGGCGAGGCCTTGGCTTGATCGCCCTCTCGTTGACGGAAGGCAAGCAGGTCAGCCGCATGGGTAGCCGGATCGCCGGAGTCAGCTCCCGCATGGCTAGGAGCGCCGCGATCGGGCCGCGACTCAGGGCCGCGTCCACGGTCTGCCGGTCACCAACCGACAACGACTGCTAGACCTGACCGGCCGTGCACATGCTGCAGAGCCCACCGATGTGCTCAGCGTCAGCGACCGAACATCGCGCCGTGCAGTCGGGACAAGTGAAGTGGAACATGACCGGATCATGCAGCGGACGAATCCGAGCCAGCAACCGTGTCGACGACATGTGAAATTGGCTCTGGTGACGGTCGAAGTTTGACCAGCGCCCAGCGGCCCAAGGGATTGTTTGAGATGACGATGAGGCTGGCGCGTTCGTAGCGGGCTGAGATACACGGCCTGCTCGACACCAAGATCCTCATCCTAGGCCGGTAGGTGCGCATTGACCCAACCCGTACACGATTGATCATCAAGGGTCAGTCGTCGGGTGCCAGGCGGTGGGTGAGCGCGGTGTGTCGGCGGCCGGCACCGGCGGTCCGGACCGCGATCGCGATCGCCTTGCGGGAGCCGACCAGCACGACGAGCTTCTTCGCCCGGGTCACCGCCGTGTAGAGCAGGTTGCGCTGCAGCAGCGTGTACGAACTCATGGTGACCGGGATGACCACCGCCGGATACTCGCTGCCCTGGGAGCGGTGCACGGTGATCGCGTACGCGTGCTGCAACTCGTCCAACTCGTCGAACTCGTACTCGATGTCCTCGTCCTCGTCGGTGCGTACGGTGAGCTTGCGCTCCTCGGTGCTGACCGCGGTGACCACCCCGATGGTGCCGTTGAAGACGCCGGCGGTGCCCTTGTCGTAGTTGTTGCGGATCTGGATGACCTTGTCGTTGATCCGGAACACCCGGGCGCCGTGCCGCCGCTCCGGCCGGTCGTCGCGCGGCGGTGCGAGGGCCTCCTGCAGGGCGGTGTTGAGGTTGCCGGCGCCGGCCGGACCCCGGTGCATCGGGCTGAGTACCTGGATGTCGCGGGCCGGCACCCGGAACTTGCGCGGGATCCGCCGGGCGACGATGTCCACCACCAGGCCGGCGACCGCCTCCGGCTCGTCGGCCGCGAACAGGAAGAAGTCGGCCATGCCGTCGGTACGGGGCTGTTCGCCGGCGTTGATCCGGTGCGCGTTGACCACCACCCCGGACTCCTGAGCCTGCCGGAAGATCCGGGTCAGCCGCACCTGCGGTACGGCCGGGGCGGCGAGGACGTCGCGCAGTACTTCGCCGGCACCGACCGACGGCAACTGGTCGACGTCGCCGACCAGGAGCAGGTGGGCACCGGGTGCGACCGCCTTGACCAGCTTGTTGGCCAGGATCAGGTCGAGCATCGACGCCTCGTCGACGACGATCAGGTCCGCGTCGATCGGGTTGTCCCGGTCGTACGTCGGATCGCCGCCGGGCCGCAGTTGCAGCAGCCGGTGCACGGTGGCGGCCGGGTGGCCGGTGAGTTCGGTCATCCGCTTCGCGGCCCGGCCGGTCGGCGCGGCGAGCACGATCTTGGCGCCCTTGGCGGCGGCCAGCGTGATGATCGACTTGACGGTGAACGACTTGCCGCAGCCCGGCCCGCCGGTGAGTACCGCCACCTTCGAGGTCAGCGCCAGGCGTACCGCCTGCTCCTGCTCGGGGGCGAGGTCGGCGCCGGTGCCGGCGCGCAGCCAGGCCAGCGCCCGGCCCCAGTCGACGTCGGCGAAGGCCGACAACCGGTCGGCCCGGTGGTGCAGCAGCCGCAGCAGGCTGCCGGCCAGCGAGCATTCGGCCCGGTGGAACGGCACCAGGTAGACCGCCGGGATGGTGCTCCCGTCGCTGGTCGGGTTCGGCACCGCCTCGCGTACCACGCCTTCCTCGGCGACCAGCGCGGTGAGCGCGTCGCGGACGAGTTCGACGGCGACGCCGAGGATGCCGGCGGCGTCCGTGCACAGGTTGGGCTCTGGCAGGTAGCAGTGGCCGTTGTCGGCGGCCTCGGAGAGGGTGTACTGGATGCCGGCCTTGATCCGTTCCGGGCTGTCGTGCGGGATGCCGACCGCCTGCGCGATGGTGTCGGCGGTTTTGAACCCGATGCCCCAGACGTCGGCGGCCAGCCGGTACGGCTCGTTGCGGACGATCGAGATCGACGCGTCGCCGTACTTCTTGTAGATCCGGACGGCGAGCGAGGTGGTGACCCCGACGCCCTGCAGGAAGATCATCACCTCCTTGATCGCCTGTTGTTCGATCCACGCCTTGGCGATCAGCGAGGTCCGTTTCGGCCCGAGACCGGGCACTTCGACCAGCCGGCCCGGTTCTTCCTCGATGATCCGTAGCGTGTCGGCGCCGAAGTGGGCCACGATCCGGCCGGCCATCTTCGGTCCGATCCCCTTGATCAGGCCGGAGCCGAGGTAGCGTTCGATGCCCTGCACGGTGGCCGGAAGCACCGTGGTGTACGAGTGGACCTCGAACTGCCGGCCGTACTTCGGGTGCGACCCCCACCGGCCGACCAGCCGGATGCTCTCCCCGGGCTGTACGCCGAGCAGCGAGCCGACCACGGTCAGCAGGTCGGTGCCGGACCGCTCGGTGGCGACCCGGGCGATGGTGTAGCCGGTCTCCTCGTTGGCGTAGGTGATCCGTTCCAGGACCGCCTCCAGCACCGCTGCCGGCGGCCGGGTCGGCGGTGCGGCGGAGTGCGTGGCCGGAGGCGTGGCGGAGTGCGCGGCCGGGGCGGCGGTGGGTCCGGTGGTGGCGGTCACCGGTCGATTATCCGACCGGCGTGTCGGCGTACCCGCTCGCCTGCAGCTCGAACAGTTCCCGGTACAGCCCGTCGACGGCGAGCAGTTCGTCGTGGGTACCGGCCTCGACCAGCCGGCCCGACCGCAGCACGTAGATCCGGTCGGCCTGGCGGACGTTGGCCAGCCGGTGGGTGATCAGCACGACGGTCCGGTCCGGCCGGCGTCGGAGCTGCTGGAACAGGGCGTGTTCGGCGCGGGCGTCCAGCGCCGCCGACGGTTCGTCGCAGATCAGCAGCGGCGCGTCGCGGTAGATGCCACGGGCGGCGACCAGCCGCTGCCACTGGCCACCGGACAGGTCGTGGCCTTCCCGGAAGTTGCGGTCGAGCAGCGTCCGATAGCCCCGGGGCAGGCTCTCGATCATCTCGTGTGCGGTGGCGGCCGTCGCCGCATCCACCATGGACGGCCGCACCCGGTCGTGCTCCGCCCGGTGGCGGTCCGGTCGGCCGATGGTGATGTTCTGCCCGGCGGTGAACGGGAACCGCCACCAGTCCTGGCTCACCACCGCGACCTGGCCGGCGAGCCGCTGCGGGTCGATCTCGTCGATGTCGACGCCGTCCCAGCGGATGGTGCCGCTGCTCGGCCGGTACAGCCCGGCGATCAGTTTGGCCAGGGTCGACTTCCCGGAGCCGTTCTCGCCGACCAGCGCGATCACCTCGCCCCGGCGCAGGGTCAGGCTGACCCCGTCGACCGCCGGCCGGTCGGTGTCCGGGTAGCTCAGGCTGACGCCGTCCAGCTCGATCTCGTGGTACCCGCCGATCCGCCGTCCGCCGGCCGGCGGCACCTGCCGGTCGGCGCGGGCCAGGAAGTCGCGGTAGTCGCGGTAGTACAGCGCGTCCTCGTACAGCGAGTTGGTGGCGTGGATGGCGGTGTTCAGGTTGGCCCGGGCGGCCTGCAGCGCGATCATCGCGGTGGCGGCGGCGGCCAGCGGGATCATGCCGACCAGGAGCAGACCGCCGAGTACGGCGTACACGACGAAGGCGGCGGTACCGCTGAACGCACCCCCGACCACCCGGGTGCCGGTCTGTGCCCGGACCAGCCGCAGTTGGGCCCGGGTCTCGGTGGTCATCGTGCGGTGGTACTCGCCGAGCAGGAAGTCCCGCATCTGGTAGGTGCGGATCTCGGCGGCGGTGTGCCGGTTGGCCATCAGGTGGGCCAGCATCCACATCCGCCGCCGCCGGGTGATCCGGGCCAGCAGCGCGAGGTATTCGCGGCGGGCGATCCGGATGGCGGTGACGGCGGCCGGCACCGCCGCCAGCAGCAGGCACGGCAGCAGCAGCGGTTCGATGACGGTGACCGCGGCGGCGGTGGCGGCCACCCCGACGACTCCGGTGGTGAGGTTCACCGCGTCGTCGACGATGGACGCCGCTTCGACGGTGCCCCGGTCGCGGGCCCGGTCCATCTCCTCGGCGAAGCCGGCGTCGTCGAACGCGGCCAGCTCCACCGACGTGGTCGCCTCGAACAGCCGTAGCTCGGCCCGGTAGGTGACCTGGGGGGTCAGCCGGGCCTGGGCCCAGCCGGCGGCGATGGTCAGCCCGCCCCGGGCCACCACGGCGAGCGCGGCGACGGTGAGCGCCGGGGCGGCCGCGCGGATCCGGTCCGGCGTCGGCCCGGAGGCGAACAGTTCCCGCAGCACGCTGCTGGTGGCCAGCAGCCCGAAGGTGGTCATCACCCCGGCCACGATGTTCAGCCCGATCGCGGCGACCGTGTCGCGTGGGCTCACCGACCAGGCCAGCCGGACCGCCTCGGCGAGGATCCCGGGCAGCCGGCGGGCGACGGTCCAGAAGCTGGTCGCGGCGAACGCCCGGGCGTGGTGCATCCAGTCGGCGTCGGCGAGTTCGGGCAGCGCCTCGCCGTCGTCGGGGGAGTCGGCGGGTGGTTGCGTGGCGGCGGAAGCTTTTTGCCGAATAGGCCACATGCGTCCGGATCCTTTGTCGTCGGCCTGCCGCAGGGGCGGACGGAACGTAGCGTGGAGGCTACTGAAGGATATGTGGTCGGTGATGCCGGCGAGTGTCGTACCGGCTATCCATGGCAAACTTTCGATCCGGTGGCGAACGGCCGCCCACCCCGACGGAAGAAGGCCAGCGACCGATGGACCAGCAGCAACTGCAGACACTCCGACAGCTGTACGTGCGACAGCGCATCCGGTTGATGGTCAACCAGTACGAGGTCCGCGCCGTCGGCCCGGACGGCTCACCCGGGCCGCTGCTCGCCTTCGCCCAGCAGAAGCGGCTGGCCTTCCGCGAACAGGTCACCCTCTACGCCGACGATCAGCGCCAACAGCCCGTACTCGGGTTCAAAGCCCGGCAGGTGATCGACCTCGGGGCGACCTACGACGTGACGGACGCCTCCGGCCACCCGATCGGACTGTTCCGCAAGGACTTCGCCAAGTCGCTGCTGCGCTCCACCTGGCACCTGGAGCAGCCCAACCTCGGCGCGGCGACCGGCGCGGAACGCAACATGGTGGTCGCCCTGCTGCGCCGGTTCAGTGACCTGCTTTCCTGGCTGCCGTACCACTTCGATTTCACCATCGACGGCCAGCCGGCCTTCTCCGTGGTGCGCAGGTGGGGCCTGCGGGACAACTACCAGGTCGACATCCACCACCCGCAACTGGACCGCCGCCTGGTGATCGCCATGGCCGTCGCGCTGGACGCCCTGCAGTCGCGGTGACCTGCCGATTCCGTCCCGGGGCGGCCGATGGCGCCGTCCCGGCAGCCGGGCCGGGGCGGCCGCTGGCGTACCGGCTTCACTAAGATATCGATTTGTGATGGCCGGATGTGGGCAAGCGACCACCAGTCTGGACCGACGGCTGCGGCAGACCCGGGAGCACCACTTCGTCGGCCGGGCCGCCGAGCTCGCCCTGCTGCGGGAGGCGTTGGACCGCGCCCCCGAGCCGCTCGGAGTGCTCTACCTGCACGGTCCGGGCGGCATCGGCAAGTCCACCCTGCTGCGGTACTTCGGTGACGAGGCCGCTGCCGCCGGGCGGCGGGTGGTGCATGTGGACGGTCGGGCGGTCAGCCCGTCGCCGGCCCGGTTCGAGCTCGCCGCCAGCGACGCGTTGGCCGACGACACTGCGGTGCTGCTGGTCGACTCGTTCGAGCACTGCCAGGGGCTGGAGGACTGGCTGCGGGACCGGTTCCTGCCCCGACTGCCCGAGTCCGTCCTGGTGGTGCTGGCCGGCCGGGGCGGCCCCGGGCCGCAGTGGCGGGCCGACCCGGCCTGGCGTGACCTGCTGAAGGTGATCCCGATGGGCAACCTGTCCCGGGAGCACGCCGTCGCGCTGCTGAACCGCCGGGGCGTACCGCCGGATCTGCACCCCTCGGTGCTGTCGTTCGCCGGCGGCCACCCGCTGGCGCTGCGACTCGCCGCCGAGGTCGCGGTCACCCACGACGCCGCCGCCACCGCCGCCTGGCGGCCCAGCCTGAACGTGGTGGAGACCCTGCTCACCCAGCTGATCGGGGAGACCCCGTCGCCGCTGCACCGGCACGCGCTGGAGATCTGCGCGCATGCCCAGACGACCACCGAAGGACTGCTGCGGGCGGCCCTGGACCGCGACCCCGGGCCGATCTTCGCCTGGCTGCGTGAGTTGCCGTTCATCGAGTCCGACGCCCGCGGCCTGCGCCCGCACGACGTGGTCCGCGACGCGCTCAACGACGACCTGCGCTGGCGTGACCCGCAGGGCTACGAGACGATGCACCGGCGGCTGCACGCCTACCTGCTCGAGCAGGCGCTGGCCGCCACCGGGCCGGCGGTGCTGCCGGCGGTCGGCGCGATGATGTACCTGCAACGGCACGCGCAGGAGATCCGCCGCTACTTCACCTTCGCCAGCGAGGGCGAGGCCTACGAGGATCCGTACCAGCCGGCGGACCGGCCGACGGTGCTGGACCTCGCCGGCGAGGCCGAAGGCCCGGAGTCCGCCGCGCTGGTCGGCTTCTGGCTGGACCGCCAGCCCGAGGGCTGCCGCGTCTACCGCAGCTCCGCCACCGACGAAGTGGTGGGCTTCATGATCTGGCTGGACCTGGACGACCCGCAGCCGGCCGAACTGGACGCCGATCCGGTCGTCGACACCGCCTGGCGGCACTGCCGGGCCAGCGCCCCGCTGCGCGGCGGCGAACACATCGGTCTGGCCCGGTTCATGGTGCATCCCCCGTCATACCAGCGGCCGTCGCCGGTGACCGACATGATCCAGATGCGGATGCTGGCCCACTACCTGCACGACAAGGGTCTGGCCCTGCACTACCTGGTGCTGCACGACGCCGAGTTCTGGGGGCCGCACCTGGCCTACTTCGACGACCATCCCGTTGAGACGGTGCCGCAGGTCGGCGGACGCCTGTACCACCTGTTCTTCCACGACTGGCGGGTCACGCCGCTGATGCACTGGCTCGACCACAACCAGCGGCAACTGCTGTACGGGCTGCAGCCGCGTACCGCCCGGCCCGGTGCCGACCTGCTGGTGCTGTCCCGCCCCGAGTTCGACGCGGCGGTCCGGTCCGCGATGCGGGCCTGGCGCCGCCCCGACGCGCTGGCCGCCAACCCGCTGGTCCGTACCCGGCTGGTCGCCGACCGCCCGGACGGCGACCCGGTCGACGCGCTGCGCGGCGTACTCGGTGCCGCGCTCGACGGCCTGCGCGACGACGCCCGGTCACACCGGGTGCTGGTCACCACGTTCGTGCACGGCACCCCGACGCAGGAGGCGGCGGCGGACCGGCTCGGTCTGCCGTTCAGCACCTACCGCCGGCATCTGACCCGGGCGTTGGACCGGATCAGCGACGCCCTGTGGCACCGCGAACTGCACGGCTGACTCAAGCTGATCGGCGGTCGGGTCACGACTCCCGGCGCCACAACAGCTCACAGATCCGGTCGATGGCGGCCCGCAGATGCCGCTTGTACGTGCTGGCCGGCAGACCGAGCCGGTCCGCCGCCGCCTCCTGGGTGGTCGGCCCGGCGAGGTAGGTGGCGGACAGCACCCGGTACAGCTTGGCAT
The DNA here is from genome assembly GCF_003751085.1 of Micromonospora sp. Llam0. Lineage (NCBI taxonomy): Bacteria > Bacillati > Actinomycetota > Actinomycetes > Micromonosporales > Micromonosporaceae > Micromonospora > Micromonospora sp. Llam0. Next base: position 2,568,052 of record NZ_RJJY01000002.1, read on the forward strand.
CGCGTGGGTCGTGCCGCAGCGACTCCGCCGCGTCGGTCAGCAGCGTCCGCAGCGTGTCCACCGGGTCCCGAACGCCTGACTGACCGGCGCCTGACTGGTCGGCGGACGGGCCGGCACCGGAACCGAGCACCAAACGGCTGCGGGTCAACGGGTTGGCCCGCAGCGCCGACCCGTCGTGCAGCCGCCGCAGCGCCGACCGGACCGCCGCGTCGAAGTCGGGCCGGGAGAGCACCGTGTGCACCGGGGCGGCGACGACGGTGGCGGCCGCGCCGGTCGAGGACCGGGCCGGCGCGCCGGTCAGCGGCCACGCGGTCACCCGGGACGCCCACACGTCCACCGGGACCGCCCGCCAGTCGTGTGCGTACAGGTCGTACGTCCGGCCGTCGACCACCGGCCGGGGCCGGACCGGCTGGTGGTCGATGAACTCGGCCACTCCGACCGCCTCGTCGGCCAGCGTGAGGAACGACCAGGCGAGCCGCTGCGACCGGATCCACCACTGCAGGGTCCGGACGTGCATCAGATCCCGGACCGCGGAGCGCCGCCGCGCCGCCAGTGGGTAGCTGAACCGGGTGAGCAGGATGTGTTCTCCGGCCCGAGGCGGCGCGGCGGCGGCGGACCGCCAGACCGCCGCGACCACCGGGTCGGCGGCGATCTCGTCCGGGTCCGGGCCGGTGAGCCGCAGAGTCACCTGGAACCCGGCGACGGCTCCGTCGAGCGAACGCCGGTACACGTCGAACGCCTCCGGTTGGCGGTCCAGCCAGAAGCCGACCAGCTGGTCGGTGCCGTCGCCGGACTCCCGAACGATCCGCCGCAGGGTGGCGTGGTCGCCGGGCGTCGCCCGGTCCGGGTAGACCGCGCCGCCGCCGTGGCGCAGCGCGAACGGCGCCATCACGGCGGTGTCCTGCAGGATGTGGTAGAGCGAGCGGACCGCCGGCAGTACGGCGTCGCCGCTGGCGGCCCGCGCCCGGTGCAGCAGGTGGGCCGCCACCCGGGCGTGCATCACCTGGTAGCCGTGCGGGTCCCGCCAGCGCAGATCCGTGTCCAGCACACTGCGTACCACGTCGTGCGGGACGACCCCGTCGCGGCCACTTTGGACGAATGGTAGCCGGCGCAGCCAGGCGAACAGTTCCGCCGCCGCCTCGCCGACCACGGAACGCAGCAGGTCCTCGGTGGTGGTCAGCGCATGTGAGCAGGTCTCCAGCGCGAGCCGGTGCTGCGCCGACGGCAGCTCGCCGACCAGGTGGTGCAGCAGCGTCGCGACGACGTCCGGGGTCGGTGTCCAGGTGGCGGCGGCCCGGCGGTCACCGACGGCGACCGCGGCGGACAGGTTGAGCGCGAGCGGATGGCCGCCGGCGAAGCGCAGCACCGCGTCCCAGAGTTCACGAGGTACGCCGCGCCGGTCCAGCAGCTCGGTGGCCGCGTCCGGCGGCAGACCGCCGAGGCTCTCCACCCGCAGTACGCCGGACCAGCCGAGGTCGGCCTGCCACTCGCAGTCCGGTGCCTGCCGGCCGGCGACCACCACGACGACGCCGTCCGGGATGCGCGGCAGGAACCGGTCCCGCAGCCAGCCTTCCAGGCCCTGGCAGCGTTCGAATGTGTCGACCAGCAGGACGGCCGGGGCGCCGCTGAGCGCGGCGTAGGCGGCCGCGGTGAACCCGGCCGGGGACGGGTCGATGCCGGCGCCGTCGACCTGGACGACGATCCGGCCGGCGTCGCGGGCGAGGGCGGCGAACCGACGCAGCAACATGGACTTGCCGATGCCGCCGGGGCCGTGCACGAACCACACCGGACATCCGTCGGGCGCGCCGGCGAGTGCGGCCCGGAAGGCGTCCAGTTCGGCGGTACGGCCGACGAACGCCTCCTCGCGGGCCGTTCCCAGTCGGTTTGCCAGCCGCCCAGCCACCGCACCCCCCGTGATCTGGTCCACCAGGCATACTACGGTGGGTTACCGTCGGTGCTGAACGGCAGCCCGGCTGCTGCGTCGAGCGGTCGGCTCGCTTCGCCGGCCGGTAGCAGCCCGTCGCGCTGGGTGCCCGCCGGGATGTCTCCGGTGGCCGGCCTGCCCGCGCCGGGTCGCCACCAGTTGGCCCGGCCGAGCAGCGCCATCGTGGCCGGTACCAGCAGGCCACGGATGATCGTGGCGTCCACTGCGATCGCCACCGCCATCCCGAGCCCGAACATCTTGATCACCGGGCTCGGGTTGAGCACGAAGCTGGCGAAGACACAGACCATGATCAACGCGGCGGAGGTGATCACCCGCCCGGTGGCGGCCAGCCCGGTCCGTACCGACAGCAGGTTCATCACCGCCGCCTTGACCGCGAGCACGGGTGCCCGGAACGCGAACAGCAGCAGCAACGCGGAGAGCGCCACCACCACGGCGATCACCCACGGCATTCGGTCGGCGACCCGTTCGGTGAGATCGGACTTGATCGCCACCGCGCCGGTGACGTGCAGCTGTCCGCCGTACGGCTGGACCTCCCGTAGCGCCGCCACGGTGTCCACGGTGGCCGGATCGCTGGGGGCGGTGGTCGGCTGCATCCGCAGCGTACTCACCCGACCGCCGTCGGAGACGGCCGGTGGCGCGACCGCGCGGCGGCCGGCGGGGTCACCGACACCACGTGCGGTGCCTGCTCGACCCGGTCGAGCGCGGCGGTGACCGCCGCGACGTTCGCCGGATCGTCCAACCGACCGTCGCCCGCTTCGAAGATCAGCTGCCCGCTGGCCTCGTCGCTGCCGGAGAAATGCTCGTCGGCCAGGTCCCGCTGCCGACCGCGCCCATCATCCGGTGGACGGCACCGGTCTCCACGCTGTTCACGCCGGCTCCCCGCACTTGTCGGTGTCTGACGGCGTCGCCCGTCCGGCGGGCCGCAGGCCGTCTCCGCCGACGGCGACGGACTCGCCGGTGATCTCCAGGCGCAGCCCGTCGGCGGTCGCGGTCAGTCCGTGGTACGCCAGCCCGGCCGGCAGATCGGGCAGCTCCCGTTCGATCCGACGCTGCCCGAGGGCACCGGCGCCGAGGGCACCGGCCAGCTGGTCGGCGGAGCGGCGCAGCCCGAACACCTCGACCTCCACCGGCTCGATCCGCAACATGCGGCCGTCGAGCACGGGTACGGCGTACACGGTCACCGGCACGGCCTGGCCGAAGATCGTCGCTGTCACGTCGACGATCAGCTGGCCGTTGTCGCTGCCGCGAATCTGCACGTCGGCCCCGGAAAGCAGACCGCCGAAAGAGTCTGCCGATTCTCCGTCAGTCCCGCCGCCGGCCCAGTTGTCGGTCAGCGTGTCCAGTCGCGTGAGGTCGACCGTGAGCGCGGCGTACAGCTGACCGATCCGGATCTCGACCGGGCCCGAACCGGCGGAGCCGGCACCGGCCGCTGCCAGGCCGCCGTCGATCTCGACGTCGCGCACCTCGGCGGTTACCCCGGCGATCGGCAGCTCGCTTCCGCCGAAGCGGTCGGCGGTGACGGTGAGACCGGCGAACCGGCCGGCCAACGCCTGCGTCACGAACGGGAAGCCGTGTACGTCGACCTGCGGCGGCTCGGCCAGCCCGAGGACGCAGGCGGCGGCGTCGGCGAGCCGGCCGCCGACCACCCCGGCGGCGATCCGGTCCGCGACGACCAGACTCCCGGGGATCAGCAGCGCCACGGTGAGCAGCAGCCATCCCCGCCGGTTGCGAGGTCTCCAGATGCGCATGCCCCGATCACACCCGGCTGCGGTGCAAGCCGGACGTGAGTTCGATGAGAACCCGTTAAGAACTGCCCGCACCGCTGCAACCGCACCAGCTCGTCCCGTGGTTCCGGGCGGCGGATGAAGATGTAGGTACTATGGTTGAGTTGTAGGCACAGTTAGGGGGGTCAGGTTGAGCACCGTGTCCGTACGTGAATTCTCGTACAACCCGAGTGCCATGTTCGCCAGGGTCGAGCGTGGCGAAACGCTCGAGGTCACCCGGCACGGCACCGTGATCGCCGTGCTGCTACCTGGTTCGGCCGCCCTCAGCCGCTACTCGCCGCTGGTCGCGAAGGGCCTGATCAAACTCGCCACGACCACGACGAGCGACTTGGACCAAATCCCGCACTTCGACGTACCAGAGGACGCGTCACCGCTGGACCTGCTGCTCGAAGCCCGTGAGGACGAGGACCGTTGATCTACCTTGACTCCTCGGCTCTCGCCACCCTCGTCTCTGGCCGGTCGTACGCGCCCGAGTTGCGCGAGTACCTTGCCGATCAACCTGCGGCACCGATGGCCACGTCGACCCTCGGGTTCGTCGAGACCGTCCGTACTCTCGACACGATCGGTGACTACCCCGACATAATGTCGGATCTGCTTCGCAACTTCACCGAGATCCTGCTGACCGCCGAGGTCCGGGACGCCGCCGCGCTCGTACCACCAGGTGCGCGGTCCCTGGACGCGATCCACATCGCAAGCGCTCAGGTGCTGGGCGACGCCCTGACGGTCCTGATCAGTTACGACAAGCGGATGCTGGACATCGCCCGCACGATCGGACTACCGACAGCCTGCCCCGGTCTCAGCTAGGTCGCTGGTCGGACTACGGCGTTACGAGCCCAGGCCTGCTCGGCCGCAGCACTTCTTGTACTTGATACCCGACCCGCACCAGCACGGATCGTTACGTGCCGGTGGCCAGACGATGGTGTCCTGGTCGGCGGCCAGCCTGGCGTACCGGGTCTTCACCGCCGAGTCGAGCGGCGACTCACCGATCCGCTCGGCGAACTCGGACAACCCGGCAACCGTGGCCGGCACCACCCGGATCGCCGGCACCCCGCTGTCGGCCAGGCCGCGCCAGCGACGCTCCGCCGCCGGAAAGTACTCCTCATCAGGGTCGACGTACGCATCAGGCCACCGGCGGCGGGCCTCGGCCCGCTCGGCGCGCTGAAACACCAGCAGCCGCAACTGATCAGGTATCCGACCCGACTCGAAGTGCTCACGCGCCTCGTCCAGCGTCGTCGGCAGTCCGGTCGGCTCTGCCATCTGCTGCGCCGGTGCCGCCGGGGCGATCTCGTCGGTGGCATCGGCCGGCAACCCGAGCTGGCGCCGGACCTCGCGCCGGGCCCGGACCATCACCGACGACATCTGCATCCAGCCGTCCGGCCCGCGCAGTGCCTCGAGATCCTCGGGCGTCAGGCGGGCGACGGCCCGGTCGTACCATTCCAGCGCCGCCGGCAGGTCACCGCGTTCGGCCAGCAACTCGGCTACGAGAGTGCACTGCCCTTCACCCAGGTCGGGGTCGCGGGCGAGCCGGGCGAGTTCCGTGTACGCCTCGCTGTCCGCCCCGGCCTCGAACTCGATCCCGGCCAGGTCGCACCGCGCGTAGCAGCCGTCCTCGCCGCCCGCCGCGATCAGCTCGGCCAGCAGCTTGCGTGCCCGGTCGAGCTGGCCGGCCACCCGCCACGCCTCGGCCGCTTCCAGCAGGAGGTCGGCCCGCTCGTCCGGATACTTCTCCGCGTCGGCCTCAAGCGCCGCCGCCCGCGCGGCGGCTTGGTTCGCCGGTTTCGTCGCCACGGCCGGAGACCGTACCCGTTGTGCCCGCCGACGTCACCGCGACACTCCCGTCCGGAGCGCGGCCGGGACGGTGAACCAGATGGTGGTCCCGCCGCCGGGAGTGGTGTCGGCGCCGACCTCGCCGCCGAGCGCCCGTACCGCGTCGGCGACGATCGCCAACCCGAGCCCGCTGCCCTCGGTGGCGCCGCCCGCCGCGCCCGCCCGGTAGAAGCGGTCGAAGACCCGTTCGGCGGCCTCCGGGGTCAGCCCTGGCCCGGTGTCCGACACCGCCACCCGCACCCGGCCGGCGTCGGTGTGCACCGACACCTCGGCGTTCGCTTCGACCGGCGTGTGCGCCCGTACGTTGGCCAGCAGGTTCGCCAGCACCCGCCGCAACGCGTCCGCGTCACCGGCGACGAGCAGATGTGGTGGCGAGTCCAGCGCGATCACCCGCTGCGGTTCGACGGCGAGCGCGTCGGCGACCGCGTCGCGGGCCAGCACCGCGATGTCGACCGGCTCGTCCTGCAACTGCGGCTCGGCGTCCAGCCGGGCCAGAAACAGCAGGTCGGACACCATTGTGGACATCCGGGCGGCCTCGTCGTCGAGCCGGCGCAGCACGTCCGGCCGGCGCTGCTCGTCGACCATGCCGCCGCGCAGCAACTGGGTGTAGCCGCGGATCACGGTGAGCGGGGTGCGCAGCTCGTGCGACGCGTCCGCGACGAACGACCGCATCCGCTGCTCGGAACGCTCCCGCACGGCCAACGCGGCGAGGATCCGGTCCAGCATGCCGTTCACCGCCAGGGTCAGCCGGCCGGCCTCGGTACGCCGTACCCGTCGGGGGTCGTCGGTGATCGGCACCCGGCGGTCCAACTGCCCGCCGGCGATCGCGTCGGCGGTCCGCGCGATGTCGTCCAACGGCCGCATCCGGGCCACGATCAGCATCCGGGCCAGAAACGCCAGCAGTACGGCGACCGCCACCGAGACCAGCACCTCGATGCCGAGCAGCCGCGCCACGGTCTCCCGGACCGGGGCCAGCGGCAGCCCCAGCAGCACCACGCCGGGGCCGGCGTCGACGGTCACCACCCGGTACCCCCCTTCTGGGGTGGTGACGCTGGTCAGCGGGGACCGCCCGCCGGGCGGTGGGGCCGGTGCGGCGTCCAGCAGCGGGGTCGCCGGCACCGGCGCCGTCGACGCGAACCGGGTCAGCTCGCCGTCACCGGTCCGGATCTCCACCAGGAACTCGGTGGGACCGATCACCGCCCGTACCGTCTGGTCCCGCAGGTCCCGCTCGCCGACCCGGGCGATCTGCCGGCTGCCGCTGGCGACCAGCGCGGCGGCGGTGGTGAGCTGCTCGTCGGTCCGGTTCATCAGCTGCTGGCGCAACGCGACCGCGCTGACCACACCGGTGATCAGCAGCGCGGCGCAGGTGAGCGCCACGGTGGCGGCGATCAGCGAGCCGCGCAGCGACCAGCGCGGCGCCCGGCGGGTGCGACCGTGCGGTGCCCGGCGGGTGCGACGCGGCGGCACGGCTCACCCCTGCACGGCGGTACGCAGCGCGTAGCCGAAGCCGCGGTGGGTGACGATCAGTGGCTCACCCAGCGGGTCCAGTTTGCGGCGCAGGTAGCCGATGTAGGTGTCGACGACGTTCGACTCACCTCCGAAGTCGTAGCGCCACACCGCCTCCAGGATCTGGCTGCGGGACAGCACCCGGCCGGAGTTGAGCATCAGGTAGCGCAGCAGTTTGAACTCGGTCGGCGACAACTGGACCGGGGTGCCGGCCCGCTGCACCAGCAGAGTGTCCTCGTCCAACTCCAGGTCGGCGTAGCGCAGCATGGAACCGGCCCGGCCGGCCGTCCCAGCCGGATCGCCCGGCCCGGCGGGACCGTCGCGCCCGGCGGGACCGGAGCCGACCCGGCGCAGCACCGCCCGTACCCGGGCCAGCAGTTCCTCCACCGCGAACGGCTTGGTCAGGTAGTCGTCACCACCGAGGGTGAGCCCGGAGACCAGGTCGCGGCGGGCGTCGCGGGCGGTCAGGAAGACGATGCCGAACCGGTGGCCGCGTTGCCGTAGCCGCCGGCACAGGTCGAAGCCGTCGCCGTCGGGCAGCATCACGTCGAGTACGACGAGGTCCGGTCGCTCCGACTCGGCGAGCTGCTCCGCCTGCGCCACGGTGGTCGCGGAGTCGACGGCGAAGCCGTGGAAGGTGAGCACGGTGACCAGCATGTCGACGATGTTCGGTTGGTCGTCGACGACCAGGATGCGCGCCGATGCGTTGCCCATGTCTGCTGATCAGATCACGCAATCATGGGAGAAGGATGAGAACCGGCGGCACCGGTCAGCCGTGGTCCGTCACAGGCAGCACCAGCAGTAGAGGTGGTCACCGGCGTCGCGGGCTCGTCGGGCGAGACCGGCGATCGCCTCGATCACCGGGACGAGCTCGCCTTCGGGCAGCGGGCCGGAGTGGGCGAACTCGTCGATCCGCCCCCACCGCGCCGACAGCTCCGGCAGCTGGCCGCCGCTGATCGAGGCGAGGGTGTCCCGGGTGGCGTCGTCGAGGCCGAACAACCACGGGCCTTCCTCCTCCGGACTCCAGAGCAGCCGGCTCTGCACCAGGCCGGCCCGCCAGGGCGCATCCCGGACGAAGCTGACGAGCTGGCCGAGAGCGACCGGAGGGTCGATCCACTTGAAGCCGACGGCGTCCACGGCAACGACGCCGGTGCCATGGACGCCGTCGCCGCTGGCAGCGGTGTTGCGGGCGACCGGTCCACCGCCGAGATCGTCCATCAACGCGATCGCCGCGCCGTCGTCGGTGGACCGGAAGTAGTCGTACAGCACACCCATGCCGGTCACCCCACCACATGGATGAATCAGCTACGGGCACGTCGGCGGCGTACAGCTGATGTCGTTGGTGCCCGGCGAGACCACCCCGACGGTACGGATGACGGCCGCCGACGGGGTACGGGCGATCGACGTGGCCGACCGGGCGCTCGCCACCGGGGTGATCCGGCCGGGGCAGGAACCGCCCCGCTGGCCGGGACCCCGGTTCTGGCTGTGGCCGGCGGTGGGTCTGGTCGTCGCGGCGCTGCTGCTGCCGGTCGCGTACCGTGCTGCGGGTGTCCGACGCCGACTTCCTGACCACCACCCGTGACTCCTACGACGCGATCGTCGGCGAGTACGCCGAGGCGGTGAAGACCGAGCTGGACGAGTCGCCGCTGGACCGGGCCATGCTCGGCATGTTCGCCGAGCTGGTGCGCTCGACGGGCAACACCGCGGTCGCCGATGTCGGCTGCGGGCCGGGCCGGGTCACCGTGCTGCTGGCCGGGCACGGGCTGGACGCGTTCGGTGTCGACCTGTCCCCGGGCATGATCGCGCACGCCCGGCAGGCGTATCCGGGGCTGCGGTTCGAGGTCGGTTCGATGCTCGACCTGGACGTTTCGGACGGCGGGCTCGGCGGGCTGCTCGCCTACTTCTCGATCATCCACCTGCCATGGCAGCGGCGGCCGGAGGCGTTCGCCGAGTTCCACCGGGTGCTGGTGCCGGGCGGCTACCTGATGCTGGTCTTCCAGGTCGGCGACGACATCCGGCACCGGGACGAGTTCGAGGGCAAGCCGATCGACCTGCGTTTCCACCGGCAGCGGCCAGCCGAGGTGGCGCGGTTGTTGACCGAGGCAGGCTTCCAGGTCCTGGTGACCGTCGAGCAGACCCCGCCGACCCCGGACCGGCCGCCGCTGGGCATGCTGGTCGCCCGCAGACCCTGACCGGGTGACGCCGGGCCCCGGGGCGTTCGGGGTGTCAATCCCGCCGCGCGAGTACCGCCGCGATTCGTTCGACGGTCAGCGGTTGCGGGACGACGGTCAAGCTGGTCGCGGCTCCGCTGCGGGCCGGCACCGACCCGCAGCGGATCACCAAGGACAGTTTGACCACGGCGGTACGGCAACTGCTCACCCTCGACGACAGCCAGCCGATCGAGGACAGGCACTGGACGTTGATCGACGAACTCGTCCGCTGCTGAACCGCCCTGCGCCGGTACGGGTCACTTCGCGCAGAGCGCGGCGTCGACCAGTGCGGCCCGCTCGGCGGCGACGGACTTGTCCGTCACCGACCCGGTCATCGAGGTGACCGTGAGGGTCGCCGCCCGACCGTCGTCGGTGGCACCGTTGGCGGTCGAGTAGCCCGGGATGTCGCCGCCGTGTCCCCACGCCACCCCGCCACAGCTCAGCGGGGTGCTGAAGAGACCGAGCCCGTACCTCACGTCCGATTGCGGGTGTACGGCGACGGTGGTGCGCATCTCGGCCAGCTGCGCCGGCTTGAGTAGCTTGCCGTCGAGCAGCGCCCGCATGAAGGTATTCAGGTCGGCCGGGGTTGAGATCAGTTGGCCGGCGGCCCACCCCCAGCTCGGGTCCATCCGGGTGAAGTCGAGCAGCTTGCCGGTGGCGTCGTCGAGCTGGTAACCCTGGGGATGCCTGCCCCGGATGCCTTCCTCACCGACCCCGGGCGCGTACGTGTGACGCAGGCCGAGCCGCTCGATGATCCGGGTGGTGACCAGCTCGTTGAACGGGCGGCCGGTGACCCGTTGGGCGATCAGACCGGCCAACAGGTAGTTGGTGTTGCTGTAGGCCCAGGTGCCGGCCGGTCCGCCGTCCATGGCGTTGGCCAGGTCGAGCAGGTCCCGGGGTTCGAGGTAGATGTGCTGGTACGGCGGGATGTCGATCATTTCCTGGAACATCGAGTCGGTGTAGTCGGGCAGTCCGCTGGTGTGCTGCAGCAACTGGCGGACGGTGATCGCGTCAGGATCGACGCCGGGGCTGCGCACCAGGCCCGGCAGGTACGTCTCGACGGACGCGTCGAGGTCCACTGTGCCTTCGTCGACGAGCTGCAGGATGACGACGGAGGCGAACATCTTGCTGGCGCTGCCGATGCGTACCTTGCCGTTCCTCGGCACCTTCGCACCGGTACGCAGGTCGCCGACGCCGGCCGTGTAGTGGCGGGTCCGGCCGCGCTGGTCCCGGACGGCGGCCAGCGCGCCGGGGTGCCGGTCGGAGCCGACGAGTGTCTCGATGCGCTGCGCGATGACGTCGGGGCGTTGCCCGATGGCGTCGGGGCGGGTCTCGGCCTGCGCGGCGGTGACCGGGCCGGCGGCCGCGAGCCCGCCGGCCGCGATCGTGGCGGCCGTCGCGATGGTGACGATCCGGCGGCGGGACGACCGGACGGGCCGGTCCGGTAGGGCGACTGAGGTGGACACGGTACGTGGCTCCTTTGCTCGAAGGTTGGGGGCTGGGCCCCGGCCGGGATGCGCCGAGCATCCCGGCCGGGGCGCGGGGTCACTTACCGGCGCACAGGGCGGCGTCGAACGCGTCCAGGACCTTGAAGACGCCGTCGTTGGTCGCGGCGGTCACCACGAGGGTCACGGCGCGACCGTCGGCGGTGATGGCGGTACGGCTGGAGTATCCGTCGATGTCGCCGCCGTGCCCCCAGGCGATACCGCCGCAGGAGAGTTCGTACCCGTTGGTGCCGAGACCGTAGTGCCACACCAGGTCAGGGAAGGTCTCGCCGCCGGGCAGGAAGGCCTTGCTGTCGCGCATCTCGGCCAGGGTCGCCGGCTTGATCAGCTTCCCGCTCTGCAACGCCACCAGGAACTTGTTGAGGTCACTCGGGGTGGAGATCATCTGGCCGGCCGCCCAGGAGATGGAGGGGTCCACCTGGGTGGTGTCGACCCACTTCTCCGTCTGAGGGTCCGGCAGGTAGCCCTTGGCGTGCGGCCGGCGGATGGTCTTGTCACCGACACTCGGCCAGTACGTCTCGTGCAGTCGGGCCGGCTTCAGGATCTTGTTGGTGATCACTTCGGCCAGCGGGCGACCGGTGACCTTCTGCACCAGCAGACCGGCAACGATGTAGTTGGCGTTGCGGTACTGCACCTCCCCGCCGGGGGCCGGGGCGTGCGCCGGCTGGGAGAACGCCGAGTCGAGCATGTCACGCGGTTCGTAGTACCGCTCGCCCCACACGGAGACGTCCGGCAGTTCGTACTCGGGCAGGCCGCTGGTCATGCTCAGCAGGTGGCGGACGGTGATGGTGTGTCCGTCGAAGCCCTCGCCACGGACCAGCCCCGGCAGGTACGTCTCGATCGGCTCGTCCAGTTTGACCTTGCCTTCGTCGACGAGCTGCAGGACGGCGACCGAGGTGTACATCTTGGTGTTGCTCGCGATCCGCACGTACCCGTCGGTGGGCACCTTCGCCCGGGTACGGGGGTCGTTGACGCCGGCGGTGTAGTTGGTGACGCGACCCCTGCTGTCCCGTACCGAGACCAGCGCCCCGGGCGCGACGCCGTCCTTGACCAGCGCGTCGATGCTGGTCTGGATGGAGTCCTTCTTCGGGCGGTGGGCCTGCGCGGCGTCGGCGTACTGGATGCCGATGCCGGCGAACCCGACCAGTGCGACGAGCGCGAGTGCGGCGGCGCTGCGGCGACCGAACCCGAACCGCTTGCGCGGCGTCGTGGTGTGTTGCGGTGACATGGAACCTCCTGGTGAGTGTTCGGACCGGGCGCACGGTGCGCCGATCCACGGAGCCGACGGCGATTCGTCGGAGCCTGCGGTGGACTGGCTTACGGTCATTCCTTGACGCCGATGCTGTTGACCGGTGGCGTCCGAAGGAGTGCGCTGATGGGGGCGATGGTGGTGACCAGCGCGAGCAGCGTGGTACCGCCGATGATCGAGACCCAGCCGAGCGGCGGGACGTAGGGGACCAGCTGTCCGGTCATCATCCGGACCACCGAGACCAGGGTGACGGCGGCGATGGCGCCGCCGATGAGCAGCGACGTGCCGAGCAGGCCGACCTGTTCGGCGTGCACCATCCGCTTGACCTGGCGGGTCGTGACGCCGACCAGCCGCAGCAGGGCCAGTTCACGGCCCCGGGTCAGCGCCGCCATGATCATGGTGTTTGCGGCGGCGAGGGCGGCGTAGCCGACCATGACCCCGATGACCAGCTTGTTCATCCAGGCGCTGAGCGCCAGGTCGGTGGCGAGCTGGGCGCCGACGGCCCCGGTGTCGATCAGGCCGCTGCCCGGGTACCGCTCGACCAGGCCGGCGAGCCCGGCGACGGCCTCGGCGTCGCCCGGTTCGGTGCGGATCAGGATCTCGTCGTCGAGGTTGGTCGGGGTGTGGCCGTCGACCGTCTCCCGGTGGAGGGTGACGTCGCCGAAGGCGAGGCCGCGTTCGTAGATGGCGACCAGCCGCAACGTCACCGGGGTGCCGTCGCCGAGCCAGATCTCGACCTGGTCGCCGAGATCCGCTCCCAGGGTGGCTGCCTGCAGGTTGGACAGTGCCACGGTGTCGCCGCGCAGGTCGGTGAGGCTGCCCTCGGTGACCGACAGGTCCATGGTCCGGTCGGCCCCGTCGGGGTCGATCGCCTGGGCGCCGAACGGTTCGGCGCCGCCCATCACCGGCAGGATCACCGAGGTACGCCGGACCGGTGTGGCCGCGACGACGCCGGGGATCTCGCGGGCGTCCGCTGCGGCGCTCGCCGGCAGCCCGACCGCCGACATCAGCGTGTGCTGGGCCAGCGTGCCGTCGCGGGTCTGGGCGATGGCCTGCCGGTCCAGGTTGTCCTGCAGGAACCAGATCGAGCCGCCGAAGCCGACCGACAGCACCAGCGCGGTCAGCACGGTCGCCATACCCTGCGCGTTCGCCCGCAGGTTGGCCGCCGCCAGGTAGCCACTGTCGCCCCACACCGCGCGCAGCACCGGGCCGAGCACCTGTGCGGCGTACCGGTTGATCCACGGCGCGAGCAGGGCGGCGGTGAGCACGAAGACGAACAGCATGCCGAGCGCCGCGCTGAGTCCGGCCTGGCCACGCAGGGCGGTGGTGAACATGGTCAGGGCGAATCCGCCGCCGAGTGCGACCAGACCGGCGAAGAGCCGGACAAGGCTGCTGCGGGGAGGCTCCACGGCGATCTCACCGAGCGCCTCGGTCGGCCGGATCCGCACCGTACGGCGGGCCGCGATCAGCGCCGCCGACACCGCCACCAGCACGGTCGCCACGCTGACCGCCACCGCGGTGAGCACCCCGCCGTCGAACGGGAAGCCGTGCGGGATGAAGCCCCGGTCCATCAGCTGCCGGTGCACCCAGTCGGTCGCCCACAGCCCGGCGGGGATGCCGAGCAGCACCGCGACGATGGCGAGCTGCGCGACCTCGGCGACGACCAGCAGCCGTACCTGTCCCGGGGTCGCCGCGACGGCACGCAGCAGGGCCAGGTCGCGGCGGCGGTGGCGGACCGCCAGGCCGATCGTTCCGGCGACGACGAACATGACGAGCCCGGCGACGTAGCCACCGAGTACGGAACCGAGTTGGATCAGCATGTCGGCTGCCATGAGCGCCTCGGACTGTTCGAGTCCGGCCCGTTCGGTGCCGGTGTGGACCGTCGCGCCGGATTCGGCGGCCAGCCGACCGACCTCGGCCGTCACGGCGGCGGAGTCCGCGCCGCTAACCAGGACGATCCCGATCAGTCCGGCCCGGTCCGGGCTGCTGCTGAGCGCTGCGGCGCGGTCGTCGGTGAAGAACAGCGCGGGCGGTTGGTCACCGGCGGCGGTACGGTCCACGATGCCGCTGATCCGGTACTGCTGCACCGAGCCGGCGGCGAGGACCGGAACCTGGTCGCCGGGCCGCAGCTGGTCGCCGGCCGCCGAGGCGAGCCGCACGTCGATGGCGACCTCGTCGGTGGTGTCCGGCTGGTCGCCGTCGACGATCCGGTACGGGGTGAGCGCGGCGCTGCTCCACCCGTGCCCGACCGCCCCCTGTGCCGCCGGCTGACCTGGCGCGGCGGATTCGATCGGCACGACCGCCTGGATCGACCGGTCGGCGGCGGCCACCGCCACGCCGGGCAGCTGACCGATGCGCTCGGCCAGGGCGACCGGCACGCTTCCGCCGGTGGGCAGGTCCACGGTGACCGTGGACGTCTCACCGAACTCGGTGGTCTCGATGGTCATGTCGCGGTCCGCGACCAGGATGTCGGCGGCGCCGTACCGCTGCGGTTCGGGCGTGAACCGCATGCCGGACTCGACCATCACGCCCATCGACATGAGGATCATGACGCCGCAGGTGAGGGCGACGAGGGTGGCGACCGCACTGCCGATGCGGTGGCGCAGCATCCGAAGGGCGAGCTTCAGCATGGCTCAGCTCTCCTGGGTGACGAGCTGGCGGCGGCCGAGCCACGCCAACTGTTCGGCGATCTGCTCCGCACCCGGCTGGGGCATGTCCCGCACGATCCGACCGTCGGCGAGGACCATCACCCGGTCGGCGTACGAGGCCGCCACCGGGTCGTGGGTCACCATGATCACCGTCTGCTGCGCGTCGTCGACCACCGACCGCAGCAGGGCCAGCACCTCCGACGCGGTCTGGGTGTCCAGCGCGCCGGTCGGCTCGTCACAGAAGATCACCTCGGGGCGCATGGCCAGCGCCCGGGCGATCGCCACCCGCTGCTGCTGCCCGCCGGACAACTCGGCCGGGCGGTGGTGCAGCCGGTCGCCCAGCCCGACCCGCTCGACCACCTGGCGCAGCCAGGCGGCGTCCGGGCGGGACCCGGACAGCCGCAGCGGCAGGTGGATGTTCTCCTCGACGGTCAGCGCGCCGATCAGGTTGAACGCCTGGAAGACGAAGCCGATCCGGCTGCGACGGAGCTTGGTCAGCTTCGTCTCCGACAGCCGCGACAGTTCCTGGTCGCCGATGAACACCTGCCCGGAGGAGGGCCGGTCCAGACCGGCCGCGGTCTGCAGCAGGGTGCTCTTACCGGAACCGGACGGCCCCATCACCGCCGTGAACGTGCCGCGGTGGAAATCCGCGTCGACGCCGGCGAGCGCGGTGACCGCCTGCGGTCCGGAACCATACGTACGGGCGAGCTGTATCACGCGGACCGCCGGGTCGGCGGGGCGTCCAACGCGGACGGACATCTGAACCACTCTCCATGTCGTCAGAGGACGATGACATGGAGAACGCTATGGTCAGACGGACTTTCAAACGATCCAGCGTACTGGCCGACCGGGGTACAGCAGGCTGTACTAGCTACGCCGCTGAGCGTCTTCGAGGTAGCGCAGGACCGCCGTCACCCGCCGGTCCGCGCGGTCGTCCGGGGCGAGTCCGAGCTTGGCGAAGATGCTGCGGATGTGCTTGTGGACGGCCCCGTCGGTGACGAACAGCCGCTGCGCGATCGCCGTGTTGCCGAGTCCTTCGGCCATCAGGGCGAGCACGTCGCGTTCGCGGGCGCTGAGCCGGCTCAGGTCGCTGTCGGGACGACTGCGGGCGAACAGCTGCCCGACCACCTCCGGGTCGATCGCCGTACCACCGTCGGCGACCCGGTGCAGCGCGGCGAGGAACTCCTCGACCCGGCCGACCCGCTCCTTGAGCAGGTAGCCGAGCCGGACCGCGCCGCCGGCGAGCAGGTCGGTGGCGAAGGCCTGCTCGACGTACGCCGACAGGACCAGCACCGCGAGGTCGGGTCGACGGCGCCGGGCCTCGACGGCGGCGACGATGCCCTCGTTGGTGTGCGTGGGCGGCATCCGGACGTCGACGATCGCCACGTCCGGCCGGAACTCGTCCACGGCGGCCAGGAAGGTCGTCGGCGAGTCGGTGGTGGCGACCACGTCCAGCCCTTCGGCCCGCAGCAGCAGCGCCAGACCCTCCCGCAGCAGGGCGTCGTCCTCGGCGATCACGATCCGCACGGCAGCTCCACGAGTAGTGTCGTCGGCCCACCGGGTGGGCTGGTCAGGGCGAACCGGCCGTCGTGTGCCCGTACCCGTCGGCGGATGCCGCCGATCCCCGAGCCGCCGCCCTCGTCGGCGCCGCCCCGGCCGTCGTCGACGACCGACACGTGCAGCCGGTCGCCGCTGCGGTGCACGGTGACCGACGCCGAGGCGGCACCGCTGTGCCGGGCGACGTTGGTCAGCGCCTCCGCGACCACGAAGTATGCCGTCGCCTCGACCGAAGCGGCGCACCGGCCCGGGACGTCGACCTGCACCGTGCACGACACCCCGCAGCCGGCGGCCAGGCCGTCGAGCGCGGCGGCGAGCCCACGGTCGTCGAGCACCGGCGGCAGGATCGAGCGGACCACGGTACGCAGCTCCGCGAGGGCCAGTTCGGCGGAGTCGTGCGCGCGGTCCAGGATCTCCACCGCCCGCGCCGGATCCCGGGCCATCGCCCGCCGCGCGGCACCCAGCAGTACGGTGACCGCGACCAGCCGGTTCTGCGCCCCGTCGTGCAGGGACCGCTCGATGCGGCGCAGTTCGACGGCGTGCGCGTCCAGCGCGGCCGCCCGGGTGGCGGTCAGCTCGGCGATCCGCATCGACGTGTCGACGTCGCGGGGCGGGGCCAGCAACCATCGCCCCGGCAGCGCCTGCAGCCGGGCCATCGTCGGGCCGAGCGCCACGGTCGCGGCGAGCCAGCCGATCCCGATCAGCCCCACCAGCAGCGCGTCGGGGAAGCCGTCGATCCGCCGGTCGATGAAACCCGGGCCGCCGGCCTCCGGCGGCAGCACCCAGTAGTACAACGGGAACAGCAGGTTCTGCACGGCGGAGATCGGCAGCGACAGCCCGAGTACACCCAGCCCGAACCCGACGGTGCCGTGCGCGGCCACGAACGCGGCCTCGCGCCGTACCCACGGATCGTGCAGGACGCCGCGCAGGCCGGCGGGAGCCGCCGGCGGCAGCGGCAGGTCGCGGTCCCATCGCGACAGTCGGGCCCGTTCCCGGTTGGCGGCCAGCCGCACCGCCTTCGCCGCCGACGGGACCATCGCCAGGCCGATGCCGACCACGCTGGCGAGCGCGACGAGGAGCAGGAGCAGTACGGCCGCCAGCGCCAGGATCGACGTGCCGAGGCCGCTGACGAGGTGCTCGATGGCGTCGACGGACATTCGTACGCGGCGACGGACGTACCGTCGCAGTGTGCGCCCACGACCCGGCCCCGCCGCCCGAGCGGCGACCGAACGCCCGACGGTGTCTCTGCGCGGCATCGGCGTACCTCCCCGGCCACAGACGATAGGCGACAGGCGTCGGATCCAGTGCTGTGCCGCCCAGGAAGTACAGCCTGCTGTACCAGGCGTCTCAGCTCGCCGCCGCCGACGGCGACGCCGGTGTACGGACGGCCGGCTGCGCTTCGCCCAGTGCCGTCCGGCGTATGCCGTAGCTGAGCAGGTAGCCGATCATCCAGAACTCGCCGACCGACGCCGGATAGGCCATCGCGTCGACGAGGACCTGCGCGTCGCGGGCGAGGTACGAGACGAACGGGCTGAGCACGTACCCGACGCCGCCGACCATGAGGATCCAGCCCAGGGCGCGGGGCATCCAGCCTGAGCGCAGCACACACCAGCCCATCGGGATGAGCCACAGGCCGAAGAACAGTGCGCCCACGGTCCACATGTTGGCGCTGACCAGGTACAGGAGCTGGACGGTGGCCGCCGCGTCGCCGACCGGGTCCACTGAGACTCCGATCGCGGTGCCCAACATCGCCGCACTGACGAGGACCGCGATCGCGTTGACCAGGCCGAAGGCGGCGATAGCGCTGGCGGCGAGGGAGCTCACGGTGCGGAACAGGCGGTGGAACCAGACGGCGGTGAGGACCTGGGTGACGACGATGGCCAGCTCCAGGGCGACGCCCGCGCGGGCGAGCGCACCGTGCGTGACCAGGTTGGCCAGCGTCGCATCAGGGTCGTCGGCCACGAAGAGCTGCGCGCGGACGATGAGAAAGCCGAGTACGCCGGTGATGGCGATGCCGAGGTAGAAGAGCCCGGTCATCCGGGCGGTACGGGTCAGCGCGTGCATCGTCGTCGCTCCTTCGATCTGACGAGGGGTCCGGAGGGGTCGTGCGCTCCGCTGCGTGCTCCGCGTGCGGTCCGCTGTGTGCTTTCGGCGTGCTTTCGGCGTGCTTCGGCGTGCGCGACAAAGCCGGCCGCGCGGGGGTTGCGTAGACGCCGTGTCAAGAAAACTTGACACCTTGAAGGTAAAGTAGGCCTGACATCATGTCAATAATCTTTGACTTCGCTCGACCTGCTGACCTGCTGCCCTCCACTCGACAACGTGCCGAGGCGTGGCGGACCGACGTGCGGCTGCGGCTGCCAAGCGGTCGACTGGTGGCCGCCGAACCGCCAGGGGGCTTCCCCGCTGGCGAAGTCGCCCGTTGGGCGTTCACCCAGACCGTGGCACCCGGCGAGTACGCCGTCGAAATCCTGGTCGAGGACGACGTGGTGCTGGGCGCCGGAGTCGTCGTACGTCCCGAGCCGGTCAGCCGGTGGCTGCCCGCCCGGCGCGGCGGAGAGGACTACGTCTACCCGGTCGACGGTGCCACCGGCGGGTTCGGATCGGTCGAGGTCTTCGAGGCGTTGACCGACGGCGACGCCCGCGAGGATCTGATCGCGGACCTCTCCTTCGACCAGGACGGGCTCTACAGCGTCTACCACGATGAGGCCACCGACACCAACCTGGTCGCCATCCACCTCGACGCCGACGGCCGGTACCGCAGCTGGGTCGGGTACACCGCCGACGGCGAGGTCGCCTGCTTCTTCACCGACTTCGGCGACCTGGAACATCTGAGCGGCGATCCCCAGAATCCGTTCCAGTAGGAGATCACCCGTCGAGGTGGCTGCGGAGGAACTCGGTGATCTCCGTCCGTGCTGACTTTGCCTGCGGTACCAGGCCCGGCATGCTGAGGAACGCGTGCGTCGCTCCGGGATGCTCGGTGAGCTGCGCGGGAGTTCCGGCCTCGGGTAGCCGTTGCGCGGTACGTCCATGATCGGCTAACGGGTCGAGTGTCGGCACCACCACCAGCGCCGGGGCCAGCCCGCTCAGAGCGCTCCGGGTGGCTCTGCGGTCGGAGGGTCGGGTTGATCAGAACGACACGATGATGCCGACCATCGGGGGGCGGCGTAGCCGGAGCAGGCGAGCGAGCCAGTTCCCTGCCCGTGCCATGACGTACCGGCGGGCCAGTAGCTTGCGGGCCAGCGCCGTTCCGTCGCCGTCGAGTAAACGGGCCGTTCCCGTCACGCTCGGCGCGGCCGGTGCCACCGCCCCGCGTAGGGAACACGGCTGTACCCGAACGCGCGGGTTGTTCCGGATCCGTTTGACCTTGCCCGAGCCCGCTTCGGTCACGATCCAGAGTTCGGTGCCGTGCGGTACGTGCCAGACCGGTGTGGCCACCGGGGTGCCGTCCTTGCGGTAGGTGGTCAGGCTGACGTACCGGCTACGGGCGATCTCATCGGCCACGGTCACCGGGCCAGCGTAGCGAGTCGTGCCCGGGCCGCGCCCGTAACGTCGAGAGCGCTGGCCGCCGGGAAGGAGTACCCGCGCCCTCGGCGCGGCAGGTCCGGATGCTTGGACGGCGTCGTGGTGAAGTGACCCCGGCTGGGGCTCTGGCGTGACTGGACGGTTTGCTCGGGCAGCCGGCCCCGGCCGGGATCGGTCTGCGCGCTACGGTCTGCGTATCGCTGCGGGCGTGTTTTCAAGATCCGCAGCTGGACAGTACGAGGAGACAACGATGGCCGATGCCACCAGCGGCGCCGATCCCACCGCTGACGCCGAAGCGGGGGCCGAGGAGCAGCCGCAGCCCTTCGAGAACCGGGCGGCACGCCGGTCCAAGGGCAAGGCCACCGCCAACCACACCGCAGGTACGGCGAGCCGCATCCACGGCCGTTCCGGCACGGTGCAGAGCCCTCGCCAGTACGGCAACCGTCGAAGCGGCTGATAGTCGACACAGAGGGGTGCCAGCGCCCGCAGGGCGGCAGTTCCGGGCGTCGCGGGGCAGCATGGGTAGCTCAGAGCGTGACAGCCCTGCCGGCCCCGCGCGGGATCCGCCGACCGAGGCGGGGGTTACGGTGGATAATCAACAACCCGACGATGAGGCTACAAATGATCAATGTCCAGGAGTTCGCGCGGCGGCTGAGCACTCACCGAGCTGATACGTTCACCAGCGACGACGTGGTGGACCTGGCGACCGCGGCCGATGTCCGCATCAGCGCAGACCTCGAGATCGACGCCACCCTGGCGCAGCGCTTGCTCGACCAGATCTCGCCCACCCTGCCGGTCACCGGGGCCCAGATCGCGGCGTCGCAATGGCCGCCACCGAAGTCTTCCCGTCCTGCGGCACCTTCGGTGTCGTTCTCCAGCCCCGGTGCCGTCGACGGACCGGCTGATCAGCCGA
The DNA here is from genome assembly GCF_003751085.1 of Micromonospora sp. Llam0. NCBI lineage: Bacteria > Bacillati > Actinomycetota > Actinomycetes > Micromonosporales > Micromonosporaceae > Micromonospora > Micromonospora sp. Llam0. Next base: position 2,588,718 of record NZ_RJJY01000002.1, read on the forward strand.
CCCGACCTCGCAGTTCTAGGCCTGCTGGTAGCGGTCGGCGACACGGCTCTCGACGAACTGGCAGGTGAAACTGCAGTCCTGTCTATGGGATCAGCTCAGCCACGGGCAGCGCCTCGTGCAGCCGGCCAGCGGCCAGGTCGTCGTGACGGATCACGAAACTCCCGTCACTTCGGTAACAGAACTCGTTGTCCACGGGAAAGCGGGCGAGCGACACCCACTCACTCGTCAGCCGGTGCGTCTCCTTCTCCACATGGGAATACCACTTCGCGACCGGGACGACGATCTCGCCGGTCTTCTCCCGCCACGCGAGGGTCTGCTCCGCGATCCACTTGACCACCTCGGCGTCGGCGTACCCGCCGAGGTAGGCGCTCCGCGCGCAGCGTGGCGCTGACGTCGTACTGCTCGCCGACGATCGCGTGGCCGGTGGATCCTGCCGCCACCTCGGTATCGGTGCCGGCGGGCACGAACACGACCCGGCCGTACCTTCGCTCCCCGGTGGCAGCGGCCTGCTCGTGGGCCAGGAAGAACAGCAGCGAGCCCGCTGCCGGCAGGCCGAAGCCGTCGACTCTTGGCAACGCCGCACAGTCGACCGAAAAGATGAACGGCAACGGACCGACCCCGTCGGACGGCCAGTCCATGCCCACCGGCAGCCGGGGCAGCCCACCGAACTGCCCGACCGGCACGCCGCCGGATCCCCCGCTCAACCGGATCGACAGACGGAGGTGCTCGGTGAACCGGCTGACCTCGTCGTCCGGGATGCCCAACGCGATCGCTGCATGACGAAACTGCCCCTGATGATCCATGGCGCACCATGGTGGCACGAGGGCGAGCACGGCGACCGATGCCCCACGGTCCGTACGCACCGCCGCGGTGACCGGGTGCGCACATCTCAGCACGTCCGGACGGCTCCCCCGGCGGCGCCTGGACGCGCTCCGTGACACGCGTTTCGCGGCAGATCCGGGCGCCTTGTTGACCCGCGCTCCGTGGGTGATCATGCCCGCTGGGCGGCCGCGCCGATCGCGGCGTGCAGGTCCCGTAGCGCCCGCTGTACGTCGCTGGCGGGCCGGGGGAGGGCGCCCTCGACAGTGGCCAGGGCGGACAGGAAGTGCCGGCCTGCCGTGGTGTGAGCGTGCTGGCCTGCGTCGGTGAGCGTGATGCGGTACGACCGACGATCCTCTGGGTGTGGAACCTGCCGGACGTGCCCGCGCGCGACTAGTCGCTTGACGTGGCTGGAAACCGTCGTTGCCGGGGCGGACATCCACCGGGCGAGTTCGCTTGGGCTGATCTCGCCGGCCTGGCGCAGTACGGAGTAGACGGCGAAGTCCTCGGCGTCCAGACCGGTGCCGGCCAGCGCGGTGTCCAGCAGTGCGATGGCGGCGCGGGCCGTGAGCCAGGTGTCGAAGAGCACGTTCGACGGATCATCACCCTTGACAGAACTGCTGCGATCTCGCACTATCTCTCCCGGGGGCAGGTATTGCGAGATCGTAGCATCGGAGGTTGTGGTGAAGGCGTGGTCCGTGATGAGCCGTGGCCGGGTCGTCGTAGCTATCTGGGTTCTCCATGGGATCAGCGCACTGGCCATGTTCGGCTGGCCCGGCCTGACCGGCGCGGTCTCCCGGGCCTGCCACGGGCGGAGCGCCCTGGACGTACGCAGCCACTGGACCGCCGCGGATGCACGCGATCTGGTCGCGGCCTGCGGTACCGAGGGACGGGCGGCCTATCTCCGGCTGGAATTGCTCGACCTCGTGTACCCGCTGCTCTGCGGCCTGGCCCTGCTGCTCGTAACATCCCTGTTGATCCGGCGCTTGCCGGGCCGGAGGTGGCGTCTCCTGCTGATCCCCGCAGTCGCGATGACCGTGCTCGACTACGGCGAGAACGCGGCTGTCTGGAATATTCTGTCGACTGGGCCCGCCGTCTGGGACCTGCCCGCACACCTCGGAGGGGCCGCCACCGCAGCGAAGCGCGCCGCAGGTCTCGTGGCCTACCTCGCCGTACCGCTGCTTCTCCTCACCGTCGGCCTTGATCGGCTTCGAGTCCGGACTCGGGCCGGGGCTGCGGACTCTTCCCGGTGAGGGCACCGGCAGAGCCGATCAAGGTCTCATTCATCTCCGGCACCGTTCAACAGTCATGACTCCATCCGATCGCGGCGAACACTTCCGGAGTGACCGCACATCGGCACGACCGCACACCGATCGTCGCCGCGTTTCGTTACGCATCGTGACGATCGGATCAAGCGGATCCGTACGCTTGATCTTGATTCACGCCGGGGCCTACCGGTAAGCCTCGCACGGCTGCTCGCGTCGGCGCACGCAGGGGGCGAACCGACTTGGTACGGTCTGGTCGTGGAGTGGGCCGGCCTTCTGGCGCATCGTCGAAGGTGCCCGGGCCGAGGTAGGCAGTGACACCGAACGTGTCGCCCAGGCGCTGCTGCGTCGCCCTTCGCACGTTGGCTCCGGCCGAGCTGACCGGCGAGACCCCTACCCGGCGGCGGTTTCCCAGGCTCACGACCTACCTGGACAAGAACCCGTGGACCGACCGTCCGTGGGGGCGCGCCACCAGCCGACCTCAACACGCACGCTGCGGCACGAGCGGATGCTGACGGAGCGCGACGATCCAGTAGCTACATCGATCGGCTTCTGCTTACTTGCACTGGTCGACCGGCTTGCGCGGCCATCAACCCGGGCCGGACGAGCGAGGCCGCCCGCGACCGCTGCACCGGTCCGTCGATCGCCCGAGCTTGCTTTTCGCGACAACCTGTCGCATACTTTTGCGACAGGTTGTCGTATAGCATCCACTGTCGCGGCGCTGCCCAGGTAGCCGTGGTGCGGTGACGCGGAGAGGAAGGGGCTGGGAGATGAGCGCGCTCGCGGACCGCGCGGATCTGACGGAGTTGTTCGGACGTTACGCCGACATCGCAGACCGCCGGGAGTTCAACGGACTGCCGGGGCGGGTCTTCACCGATCCGCTGACGCTCGATTTCTCGTCGGTAACCGGCATTCCGCCGATGACGACGCCGTTGCGGGACTACGTCGAGATTCTGCGCGGTGCCTTCGCGCCCTTCGCGGCAACGCATCACGTCATCACCGGCCATGTCGTCGATCTCGACGGCGACCGCGCGACGGTCCACGCACACGTCAGGGCTGAGCACTGGCTGTCAGAGGAGCTTGCCGCAGGCGGCCCCAACCGTTGGCTGGTGGTGGGCTTCTACGACAACGAAGCGGTCCGCACCCCGGACGGTTGGCGCTTGACCCGCGTGCGGCTCACCGCGACCCACCAGGAAAACTCTCATCTCGCGGGTGTTGCTGCCGGCACTGGACGCGCCACCTGACGCCAGGACAGAATCACATCGTGCCGCGGATACGGGGAGATAGCGTCCAGGAGCACCACGAGATGGTGTGGGCCGAGATCACCAAGGCCATTCGGCAACTACTGACGGAACGCGACTACGACTCGATCAACATGGGTCACATCGCGGCCCGGGCCGGGATCGCACGTAACACCCTCTACAACTATGCCCCGGACAAAAGCGCGTTGGTACGGGCCGTGACCCACCGAGCGGCCACGCCCATGCTCGATCGGGTGGCCGCCATCGGTGCACGGTCCGCTGACTCCGCGACCGACCGGATGTTGGAGATCATCGGTACAGTTCTGGACGCGTGCACAGACCAAGCCCTGCAGGTGATGTTCCGTCCGGGTTCCGGTCCGCTGGTCCAGGAGATACCCAAGGGGCCTGATGGTCCGTTCGAAGCCGTCATCGCCGAGGTCGAGAACGTCGTACGAGATGGCATCACACGCGGCGAGTTCCGCGACGTCGGCGACGTGCGCCTCGCCGTGGAACTACTCTCCGGGATGATGCACGCTGGCGCCGTACGCATCACCCGGGATCCGGCAACATTCACGGCCACCGTAGCCGCAGCGCAGGGGGCCATCCTCGCATCCCTCCGGAAACACCCGGACCGTTCAGACGTCGGGCATCGATAGCCGACCACATCTGAACCTACCGAACAAACCAGGGCCCGCCCCGGCCCCGTTCCAGCACCGAGTAGACAGCAGCCAGAACGCTGCCTGGGTGTGGGTTGAGTGACCGTGGCCGAGGTGAGCAGGCGCCACCGGTTGGTGGTCAGCTGCCGGTGGTGCTGGCCTGGGTGACGAAGGTGGACCAGGCGGTGGGGGTGAAGGTGAGGGTGCCGCCGGTGCGGTCTTTGCTGTCGCGGACCAGTACCTGGCGGGGCAGGTTCTGCCGAGCACGCATATCTGGCACAGATTCCTTCCCGGGCATTTGCTGGTAGTGCAACAATTCGCGTCACCTGCAGTCGTCTGCGAAACCTGGGACCGCTTACTCGGAGACAGCAGTCTTTGTGCTCCCGCCATGCTGGGTGATCCGGGGGCGGATCTGTGCCTTGACGGCGCTGCGGGTGAATGCCGCGTCGGTCGCCTTGCCGGACCAGATGTATGCCTCCCCGCGCCCGAGCGCGGCCATCTTGGCCGGAGTCAGATCGGCGAGAGCTGCGTTGGCCTTCTGCAGGTGCTTCAACCAGGCTGGCGAGTTGAACTTGTGCAGGATCAGTTGGTTGGAAAGCTCGATCAGCGCTACTGGCACTGAAGTCGGCTCCTGACTCGCAACCAGGATGCTCATCCCCTTGTGCCGCATCTCCCGTACGCTCTCGATCAGGCCGGCGGCGAGGTCTGGGCTGTCAATGAACTTGTGTGCCTCGTCGAAGACAACGAGTTTGTTGAACCGTCGCCCGTCGCTGGTGGCTTCCGAGAAGAGCTCCATGAGTACGACGAACAGGCCGAGGGCCTCATCCTTTTCGATCAGTTCGTCGCGGAGGTCGACGATGACGACTCGGCCGGGGCGGACCAGGTCCTGGATGCGGACGGTGTCGTCGATGTAGTCGGCAGCGAGGTCCAGGCGCTGATGGGCGAGCTGCTTGATGGGATCCGACAGGGTCGACTGGTCGACTCCGGCGCGCAGGACACCGATCGACAGGTTGTCGCGGTGCGCCTTCATGATCCTACCGAGCTGGCGGATGTAGGTGGACTGGTTGCCGACCGCGCCCATGAGGAATCGCCAGTGCGCGGCACGTAGCTCCGTGGAGCTGAACTTGAGTGCCCGCAGTTCAATGCCGGGATACTCGCTTCGGCGCTGCTCCAGCTGGTCTTCCGGAACCAGCATCAGTACGTCACCGAGCCCGGCCGGCTCGACACCGTAGCGCTCCCGCAGGCGCTGCACCTGCGCCTCGTCGGAGTTTGGTGCGACCAGGCTGGTGAACTCCGGCACGTAGTTCAGTATGGCGCTGTAGTGAAAGATGATTGTGGCCAGTGGCTGCGGTAGGTGGTTGACCGGCGGCGTGGCGAGGGAAGCGGCTTCGACGATGGTGCCCATCGTGTAGCTCTTCCCGGTGCCCTGCACCCCGAACAGGCTGATGGTGTGCGTCTCGTTGAGGTCGAGCGCGATGTGCCGACCGCCGTACTCGGCGAGGATTCCGTACTGTGGCGACGGACGTGCCGCGCCGAGGTAGATGTCTGGCTGGATCGACTGGGCCGATGGGTCGGCCACCGCCAGCTGTCGGTGGTCCGTTGACTCCGGCGGTTGCGGCCGGTCGGTCGACTCCTGCGGTTCCACCGGGTGCGCCGGTTCCGACCGGGGCCGGACATCATCCGGCGCACTGCCCAGATTCGCTTGCGTCGCATCGGCCGCATCGTTGAGATCGTCGGCGGCCGCTGGGTCGCGGTCGTCGGCGGGGCGGCCTTGCGGCACGACATGGTCGCGGGCCGGTGCCCGGAACGCTGCCTGTGGCAGCCGTGCGACCGTGGACGGCCGCGTCGCCAGAGTCCCCTGGGAGCGGGTGTCGGTGTGAGTGGCGGCCGCCAGCACCGGGTCGGTGACGATGCCGCCGAGTAGCTCGTCGATGACATCGCGGCCGATGCGGTGAAACTCGACGTCGCTTTCGACGTCTTGGTCGGTGCCGCTGCCTCGTAGGTCGAAGATGAGCCCGGTCTGGGTGAAGTTCAGCTGGTATCCCCAGTCGAGGTGGTCCAACATCCAGCGAGCCTCGTCCGCGATCGGACCAGCATCGTCGATGATGCCGTGGCGGACCGCGCGACCGAGATAGAAGCGCAGCAGCGCGGCGAGCTCCGCGTTGCGGCTTGCCCGATCGGGGCGATCGGGCTGGTGGTGCGCGGGGTCGAAGCTTTCAGCAAGGACGTCCCGGCTGCGGCTGAGCTGCTCGATGATCTCGCTGCGGACCTTCTGCAGGTCCGCGATGCTGGTCAGCGTGCTGTGACACTTCACCTCGACGAGTCGACAGGTGATAGTGCGTCGCTGTGCGTCGAGGCTGAACAGGGCCAGGTCGGTGCGCCGTAGTCCGATGCTCTCGGTGACCTCGTCTGCTCTGCGGCGAGCCTCCCGGTACAGCTCCAGGTGGGAATCGAGGGGGACGAGGATCTGGTTGCCCAGGACCGCTTGATGCTCCAGGTAGAGCCGGGCGAGCGCCAGTCCCAGGACTTCGGTCCGCTGGTTCGGCGCGGTAGACGCGATCTTGAAGGCGAGTCGGCCGGACAGCAGCCGGAGCTGGTCGAAGAAGGTCCCAGCATGTCTACGGTCGACCTGAAAACCGTGCTGATTCATCATGGGATGCAGCAGGGCGCGCAGCTCGTCCACCGATCTGGAACTGACCACCAGTTGGTGGCCGAGGCCGTCCGGTCCGGTGCTGGCGAAGTCGATGATGTAGTCGGGGCGGCGTGAGCTGCCCGGGCTGTCGAAGTACTCGACGCCCAAGGTCCGGTCGACGGTGATGACCCAGTCGCTGCATCGGTGGGCTTGATGGAGCAGGCTGCCGTCGGCGGCGGTGAGGTTCAGCGTGATTCGTGGCACCAGGCCGGTTCCCGCTTCGCCGGTGGCTACTGTCGCCGCGGCGACCGAGATTACCCGGGGGAGTGCGGTGAGCAGGTCGGAATACTCCTCGGCCCCCGGGATGTCCCGCCCGGGTCCGTGCCGGGGCTGTTTGTGCCAGGCCACGATGCCGTCGGCGGTGTCGACGTAATCGACGGTCAACTCTTGGACAAGTCCGTGTACGGGTGCGGTCGAGTCGGGCCGGGCCGGGCCGACGCCGAGGTCTTCACCGCTGAAGGCGTCGAAGAGCAGCGTGACATGTGCGGTGTGCCGGCTTGTCGCGGAACGAAAGTCGTTCAGTGGCAGCACCGCTACGGCGAGTTTGGGTGCCAGCCCCGCGCTTCTCGGTGTGCAGAACGTCTCCGCTTCGGCGGCGGTGCTCCACTCGCCGGTGAGTAGTTGAGCCAGTGCCGCACCGGTGCCGGCTAGCTGCGGGTCTGCGGCGAACAGTCGCAGGTCGTACGAGAGGTGTCGAAGTGGTTTGCGCCGTTCCAGTTCGATGAGGGTGTCGGCCAGGAGTTCGGCGCGCCCCGGGTTGACTACGCACAGGACCAGAGTGGCGACGTACGGGTGCATCCGGACGTATCGCTCGATCCGGTCGGCGAGCTGCCCGGCCGTGACCGTCAGTGCCGCATTCGGGGCGTCGGGCACGCCGAGTGCTGCCGCCACGTCGGCCAACAGCGTATGCGGGTCGCCGGTTTCCGCTGGTAGGCAGGCTCCCCAGTAGGTGGCGAGGTCGGCGGTGGCGGCGCTTAGCCGGCCGTCGGCGCCGACGATCATCAGCGGGAATCCGGTCGGCGTCAGTGCGAACAGCCGCTCGGCCGCTGCCCGGATCCGGTCCTTTCCACTGACCGTGGCCGGGCTCTCGGCTGGCGCGTCGGTCGACGCTTCAGCCAACCAGTGCCGACCGAGCCGCGCCCAGGTAACCATCCACAGTAGGCGCAGTGGATGGGTTGGAGCGACCAGGGTGAGCTGGTGCAGGTTGCCGCGGATGTCCTGGTGCTCCACCACGACGGTGTCGATCTGCAGCAAGGTGGCCAGCCGCCGGGTCAGCTCGGTCTCGGCGACCCGCCCGGTGCTGTGTAGCGATCCGTTGAGCAGCTCGGTGTATGCCTCCGCGTAGGCGAGCACGGCGGCGTCGATCCGACTCAGGTCGCGGCCGGCGACGACCATGGCGTCGTCGCCGCTGATCGCGGTCAGGACAGCGGCCCGGGTGGCGAGGAACGTGTCGAGCCGGTCTGAGGAAGCCAACGGGGGGTGCGCGGGCTCGACCTGGACGAGGCGGGGTGGCTGCCCGGCCGCTGTGGTCAGCTGTCGTACGGCGAACTGGGTGGGGTCGGCGAGGATCTGCCGCTCCAGTTCGGCGAGGATCGGAGCGAGTGGCACCTGCGCGGTGCCGTGCGCGCCGAACTCGGCCTCGACGACCGTGCGGGCCGGGTCCTTCCAGGACGTCTGCTGGCAGCTGACGCCTTGCCCGTCGCGTCCGTCCACCGATGCCTCGAACGCCAGCCGGAGCAACTCCTGGGTCACTCCGACGGAACGGCGGGTGCGAGGTGGTGCCGGTGGTTCGTCGAGGTCGTCGTCCGCGACGACATAGAACCGGTCGCTTTCGTTGTCGGCGTGCCGGTCCGGCACCTCGCCGCCGTGGGCGTCGTGGTGACCCGCGGGGTGGCCTGTCTCCACCGGCAGCGGCACGCCATCGCTGTCCATCGGTGTCACCCGCAGGTAGTGCCAGCCGTTGTCGAGCCGGGCGGAGCGCAGCCGTTTCAGCACGGCCTTGTACGTCTGCCGCCGGTTGGTGCCGACCTTGACGACGGCGTGTACGCCGGTCGGGCCGGACTCTTCGGACATCAACTGGACGGTGAAGGAGGTCAGGCCACGGACCTGCCGAGGGTCCGGGGTCACCTCGAACGCCACCGGCAGCTGGTTGTGGCCGGAGGCGCCGCCCGGCAGGTACGCCTGTCCGGTGATGGTGTCCAGGACCGGATGGTCGCGGTGTTCGGGGCGTCCGCCGGCGCGCGGCAGGGCCAGCTCGGCGAGGGTGATGCGTACGGCCGTTGCGACCCGGTCCTGCGGCAGCGGCCAGCGGTGGAAGGACAATCCCCAGTTGGCCCGGTCCACGACGATCCGGCGGGTCCAGTTGGCGGAGGCGTCCCGGCCGGCGTCGGTCAGCAGTTCGGCGACTCTCGTGCGGAACGCGGCATCGGTGAGCCGCAGGTCGACGACGCGTTGCCGGACCGACCGGTCGGCCCGGCTCAGCGCTTGGACGGTCCGGGCGTTGCGGGTGGCCCGGGTGCGGACCTGGGTGGGGTCGGTGAACAGTTCGAAGTCGGGGATGAGGCCGAGTTCGAACAGCGCGCCGCCGGCGGCCTGCGGGTCCCGGTCGTTGTGTTCGATGGTGAGCAGGAAGCGGGCGCGCCGCAGCGGGCCGGCGTCGACCCGACCTGGCTCGACCGTCTGCTCGTCGAGCACGCCGAACAGTTCGCCGATCGCGGTACGCAGCTCGTCGGGCAGACCAGCCTGTAGCCGGGTGACGAGTTCCTGGTAGACGTCGCCGGGTTCACTCTGTTCAAAGGTGGCGACGCCGAAGGAGTCTTCGGCGCTGGCGTGGGTGCCGGGTGGGATGAACACCAGCAGCGGCGGGCGTTGGCGGCCATCGGCGTCGGGGTTGCGCAGTTCGACGAGCTTGGTGCCGCTGATGGCGACGTCGTCGGGCACCTGCGGCGGTTGCCCGAGGACGTGGATCTGGGCGGCGGTGCCGGTGGCGCCGCGCAGCCGGCGGCAGAGCCTGGCGGCCAGCGGTGCGCCGAGGTCGGTCACCCGGACGCAGTGCCCGGCCGTGCGGGCGGCGAGCAGCGCGGCGAACCGGGGCACCAGGACGCGTTCGAGGGCTTCGTCGAGGTCGGTGTCGGTGACTTCGCGTAGTCCGGTGCTCATCGCGGTGCTCCGTCGGACCCGAGGCGATAACGCGGGGTGATGGTCTGGGTGAGGTAGGCGTCGGAGAGGTCGGTGTAGAAGCCGATCTCGCGCAGCCGGGCGACGAACGCGGCCCGGTTCTGTCGTAGCGCCCGGTGGTCGGTGATGCTGGGCTGGCCGAAGCCGTCACCGGGGGGCAATTCGTCGATGTAGATGCCGTACCGGTCGCGCAGCAGCGTAAGGAACTCGTCGACCCGGATCGCGGCGGTCCGAAACGCGCCGGTGCCGTCGGGGTGGAGCAGGGCCAGCTGTAGCAGCACTTCGAGCAGCCGGCTGTCGAGGATGAATCGGCGTTGCCCGCGACGCGGCTGGGCGAGCATCGCGCCGGGGCGGTGCTTGAGCAGCAGGCTGTCGAGGCACTCGGTCAGCCGGGTGCGGTGATGTTTGACCCGGTACGCGGTGATGATCTCGATGTAGGTGGTGAATGGGTCGAGTTTCAGCTGTAGCAGGTCGGCGATCTGCGGGTCGAGGCCGTTGTCCGCACCGGATGCCGATTCCACTACGCGGGCCAGCCGCGCCTCGGCGAACCGGCCCCGGTCGGCCTTGTGCGCCGGGCCGAGCAACGACAACAGTTGGTCGACGGGGAACATGTCGCCGACCGGCTTGCGGAGCTTGCCGATTTTCACCAGGTGCCAGCCGAAGTCGTCGAGCTTCTTTACGGTGAAGGTGGCCTGCACGAACGCCGGGATCCGGTCGTACCAGATCTGGGCGCTGGTCTCGGCGAGCCGGGCGGCGGGTGTGTCGGGCACGCCCGCGACGTCGAGGAAGAATCCGCCACCGAATGCGACGCGGTCGCCGGCCGTCCAGATCGGCAACGTCTTCATGATTCGGAAGTGGTACCGCGCCAGGTGGAAGGCGAACAGGATCTTGAGGTGGTCGACCAGCACCGACCGGGGGACGACACCTCGGTGGTAGAGCAGCCGGCCGACGTCGTGGGTGAGCAGTTCGGCGGCGGCGGTGTCCAGCGGTGGGTAGATCTTGCGGGCCCGTTGGTCCTCCCGGTCGGTGACGGCACCCTTGGCCGATTCGCAGAGGTTGATCAGGGTCTGCGTCTCGACGTCGATCTCGGTGGCGTCGCCGTCGCCGGTACGCGGGTCGACTCCGGCGAAGAAGAAGCTTTTCAGCAGTGGCAGGACAGTGCCTTGGGTCCTGGAGCCGTGGTGGATCATCCGGTAGAGCTGTTCGTCGGCGTTGCGCGGCCGGGACCGGCGGGCTACCCGGAAACGGTAGGTGAAGCCGTGCAGCGGACGTAGCCCGGCGATTGCCTGCCCCGGCTTGCCCCGGTTGACCAGGTCGAGCAGGTGGGTTTCCAGCCAGCGCGCGGTGACGTCCGGGTCGAATCCAACGAACCGGTCGGGAGAGTTGGCGATCTGCTCGACGAAGGCGTCGACGCTCAGATCCGCCCCCGAACCGACCAGCACGCTGGGCGAGCCATTGTACCACAGCCGGGGCAGCAGGGCGGTGAGCACCCGGTCCATGTCGATTTGGGTGTAGTCGAGGTAGCTGACCGCCGGGTGGCGGAACTCCTTGTCGTCCCTGTGCAGCCCCACTACGACTCCTCCCGTGGGGTCACCGGCTCCATCCGGACCTGCCCACCCGGCTGGCGGAGCACCCGCCACAGCTGCTGCCCGGTCTCGGTGAGCAGCAGCTCCTGGTACGGGGCGGCGGACAACTCGTGTTTGAAGATGGTCAGGCCGAGGTGCAGCCCTTGGCGTTCGGCGATGCCGGGTAGGTAGCCGTCGCGCAGCCGGGTGAGCAGCTCGAACAGGTCGAGCCGGATCCGCAGGGTGACCCGATGATCGGCAGCCCCCCGGTAGCCGAGCACCAACTCCTGCGCGCCACCCTCCAGGTAGGGCGACTGTGGCTCGCCGTCGGCCAGCAGCGTCAACTGTCCGGCGGGGAACAGCCGGTAGCTGCGGATCTTGCCGCCGGGCACCACTCTGACCTGCAACGCCAGCGCGTCAGCGAGCCGTGCCGCGTCGCCGAGACCTTCGCTGCGGTTGAGCGCAGTGATCAGCTCCGGGAGCCGCGACGGCAGTTCGTCCGGCCGGACCAGCAGGTTCAGGAAGTCAAGGGCCGAGCGGTACGGCAGCATCCGCCGGGATCGTTCGTCGTCGACGCATTCGAAGTAGAACCGGCGACGGGCGGCGGCGAGGTAGCGGCGATGCGTCTCGGCGGTGGCCGGGTCCATCGCCGCGCCGCGCGGCAGGGCGTCGACCAACCGCTGCAGCATCCGCAGGTCGTATTCGCCGCGTTGGTCGACGGTCATCAGGGCACGTCCGGCGTCCGGGCCGACGTAGTCGAGCCGCCGGTCCAGGCCCGGGTCGGCGACTGTGGCGACGTCGACCTGTGCCAGCAGGTTCAGTAGCCGGTCGGCACCGGCGACCGGTCCGGCCCAGCTGTTGAAGTAGAAGCCGTCGAGCACTTCGGTGAGCTGGTCGCTGGCGTACAGCTCGTGGATGTCCGCGCAGTCACGACCGGAGGTCAGCATGAAGGCCAGCGCCGACTGGACGTCGCGGACGGTGATGTGCGCGATGCCGCGTAGCTCGGTCAGCCGGTAGAGCATCCGCAGCCGTGCGGCGATCTTCGGCCCGAGGGCGGGGTGCGCGAAGGTACGGGCGTTGTGCCGGACGTAGCACGTGTCGACGAGGGCGCACCCGCCGCACGCCTCCCACCGCTGGGGTGCGGTCATCCGGGCCAGCATCCGGTCGAAGACCGCGCCGCCCAACTCGTCGGAGTCGTCCAGCAGACTGCGGCGGTTGAGGTTGATGACCACGACACCGGGGTCCACGACGGTGGCGGCCGCGCCGGCCGCCGGCTCCGGCCGGTCGGTCAGGCTGGTCAGCACCTGGTCGGCCAGGGCGGGAAACTGTGCCCGGTGGGTGTCGAGGAAGTCGACCAGCCGGCCTTCGTTGATCGCGATCAGCCGGGTCTCGCCGGCGACGCCGGCCAGGTCGACACCGGCGAACGGCGCGAAGAAGTCCAGCAGCACGTCGTCGTTGTGTTTGTCGGACTCGTCCTGACTGCCGTCGTGGTTGGTGCGTAGGACCAGGCCGGTGGGGGTGGTGAAGTCGGCTCCGTTGCCGCGCCGCCCCGGGGTGTGTGGCCCGTCCTTGGCGGCGACCGTCAACAGCCGTTCCAGGAACGCGGTCTTGCCGTCCCCGGCGTTGCCGGTGATGACGACCAGCCGGTAGGCGCCGGCCAACACATCTGGCGTGAGCTTGTCGTCCAGCGCGGTGGCCACGTACAGGTCGAACGCCGGGTTGCCGCCGGCGCGGGTGCCGGCGTTGCTGCGGATGCTCTGACTGTAGAGGGTCTGCAGGTGCCCGACGAACGGGTTGCTGCCGACCGCTGTCGGTGCGGGTGGCGGGAGCACCGGGTCGACCGGCTCCGGCCGGACCGGTTGGAACACCTCGTCGCCGATGGCGGCCAACGCGTCACGGAACTGCTGGGCGCTGGTGTACCGGTCGCTGCGCAGCGGGGCGATGGCGGTCGACAGGATGTGGACGAGCTGGTCGGAGAGGTTGCCCAGGCCCGGCACCTGGCGCGGGTCGTCGGGCCGCCGCCCGACAGGGGCAAGGCGATCGGAGTACGGCCACTGCCCGGTCAGCACCTCGTACAGGGTGAGCCCGAGGGCGTAGACGTCCCGGTCGATGAGGTCGGCCCGGGTGACCTGCCCACCGGTGGCGAAGTCCGGCGGGGCGTACCGCGCGGTGCCGCCGGTGCGTGACAGGCTGGAGTCGTCGGAGACCGCCACGTTGAAGTCGAATATTTTGCAGCCGCTGTCGGTGCGCAGCAGGTTCGCAGGCTTGATGTCGCAGTGGTAGATGCCGTTGTCGTGCAGGTAGGCCAACCCGTCGGCGACGTCGACCCCGAGCCGCACCGTGTCCGCCGGCCCCAGCGCCCGCTGGCTGACCAGGTCGGCGACCTGCTGTCCGTCGACGTACTCGAAGACCAGGTACGGGATCTCGCCGCCGTCGAGGTAGTCGGCGCTCTCCACCTTGACCACGCTGGGGTGCGCCGGCAGCCGCAGCAGCAGTTGATACTCGACCCGCAGCCGTTCGACTACCGACTCGCGGTCCCGGTGCACGATCTTCACCGCCCGGTCGAGGCCGGCGAGATTGTCGTACGCCTGGTAGGTGGTGCCGTAGGAGCCCGGCTTGCCGAGCCGGCGGCGGATGGTGAACTTGCGGGTCAGCTGGTGGCCCGGCGGCAGATCACGGTAGTCGGGTTGCGCTGGAGATGGCCCGGCGGCTGCCTCGGCCAGTCGGGTGTTGCCGGGCCGGATCAGCACTGCCAGGTCCCGCAGGGCATCGGCGGCGGTGGGTCGGGCCGACGGCTTCAGCGCACACATCCGGCCCAGCAGTTCGGCCAGCGCCGGGCTGAGCCCGGCGGCGGTCATCACCGTCTGCGGCAGCACACTGCCCTTGCGGGTCTGGTCATCGGTGCTGGCGAACGGCAACTCGCCGGTGAGCAACTGGTAGGCGATGACCCCGGCCGCGTACACGTCGGACGCCTGGCTCATCTCCTGCGCCCGCCCCTGGCATTCGGGGGCGACGTAGGCCGGGTCGAGGATGTCGGCCAGCCGGTGGACCACCGAATGCTCCCGTGACCCGGGTGGCCGGGCGTAGTCGAACCCGGTGAGTACGCCCCGGTTGTCCCGGGTGACCAGCACCGACGTAGGGGTCAACGCCCGGTGCAGCACGGCGTGGGTATGTGCGTGGGCGAGCCCGCGCAGCAGGTCGGCGACGACCCGCAGCCGCACGTCGGCGCTGAGCGCCTGCCGTGAGTCGGTCAGGTGCACGGTCAGCGCCTGACCGTCGACGTCGTCGAGGACGAGGACGAACTGTCCTTCGTCGTCGGTGGGGAAGAAGTCGCGCCGGCCCACGACGTGCGGGCTCGGCGGCATTCTGGTCAGCACCGCGTAGGCGTTGCCGATCGCGTGGCGCTGCGCTGTCCGCTGCTTGGCGGGCAGGAACGGGTCGGCCCGGTAGACCCGCAGCAGCACGGTTTCCGACCCGGCGAAGGTGGCGTTGCGGGCCCGGTACTCGGTGACCTCCTCGTCGCCGCCGAGCCGTTCGCAGACCTGCCAGTTGCCGAACAGGCGTGGCCCGGTGCGCCGGCGGACCCCGCCGCCGAGGGCGTTCAGCACGGTCGCCTGATGGTCCCGGATGTCGCGGATCATGCCGGGCCGGATCCGGGCCGGGTCGTCGAGCGCCGGGATCAGGCCGGGCAGGTCGACGACGTCGATGGCGTCGGCGTCGGCGCGGTCGCTGGGGTCGATCAGCTGGGCGTCCCGACCGACCAGGACGACGAGTTGGCCCACGTAGACCTGGGACAGCTCGGGCCGGGCCCGTTCCAGGACGCCTTTGAGCGCGCGGGCGTGCGACCGGATCTTGCGTACCGGGGAGGCGAAGGAGCCACGGCCCTTCGGGTACCACCGGACGCCGGCGACGTCGATACGCCCGACGGTGCCTTTGACGTCGATCAGGTGGACCGCCCGGGTGGTCACCACGACCAGGTCCACTTCGTACGCCGCGCCGTGTACCGGGATTTCGATGTTGTGCAGCACGAACCAGTCGTCGGGAGCGTTGTCCCGCAGGTGTGCGATGACCAGGCGTTCCCCGTCGTTGGCCGGGGTGGACCCGCCGACGATCTCAGCCACGCTCAGCGCGCCGCCTCTCGCACCGCCTTGTCGAGCAGAGCAAACGCCTCGTCCTCCTTGCGGTCCGCATCGTCGCGGTCACGATACGCCTGCCGCACCACCCCGGCGATCCGTTCCCGGTCGGCCGCCACCACCATCGGCACGGGTAGATCGGCGCGCAACGATTCGTGGATGTCCTGCTGTTTGCCGCCGGTGCTCATCGAGCGGAGCATCCGGAACGCCACTTCGGACCGGAGGAACGCGAACAGGTACGCCCCCGGCACCTGCGGATCCCCCGAGACCACCCGAAGAAAATGCTGAGTGTAGACATTTTCGAGCCACGTTCCTGTGACGAACACCGGCCGGCAAAAGACTTCGGTCTCACCGAGTGTGCCCTGAGCAGCAACAAGGACAGTTTCATCCTTCGCATAGATGTCAGCCGGTGCTTCGTTGGGATTGATCCACCTACCCTCGGGCCGGAGCCAGAAGCCCTGCCGTTGCCCGATCAGCCTTGCCCCATGTTCGGGGTTAGCGTCAACCCGCTTGAATCGGACTCCGGAACCCAGATAGCCGCCTTTGCAGATGTTGCCGAGGGGGTGGTGGGGGACGGAGCGGAGGGTGTCGATGACGCGGCGGGCGCGGGGGGAGTAGTTGAGAGCACGCAGCGACAGCGCGGTGGGTCGCTCGATGGTGAAGCCGAGGTCCCGCTCCTGGTCGTGCCAGCGCAGGTCGAGCAGCTCGGGGATGCCGGCGCTGACGAACAGGTCGCGGGTCGCTTCCCGGACGCCGTCCTCGTAGCGCTGGCGCAGCTGCATCGCCTCGCTGATCAGGGCGTCGATCCGGTCTTCGACGCCGCCACCGAAGCGGGGCACCGGCAGATCGGCGACGTGGCTCGGCTCGATGTGTCTGACGCTGGTGCCGTAGATGCCGCCCTTGATGATCGGAATGCCGAACGGGCTGGCCAGGAAGGTGTAGAGGTAGCCGGCCGGGATTCGGGCCAGATCGGGCACCACCCGCATGACGTGTTCGCTGCAGGCCGCCCCGGCCATGCTGAGCCGGGCGTAGGTGACCCGGCCGGCGGTCATCCCGGAGCGGGTGACCAGGGTCCAGCCCGGCTCCAGTGGTAGGTTCGGGATCTTCTCGAATGAGCGCTTGGTGATCCTCGGCAGGTTGGTCAGGTCGGCCTCGAAGATGTCGGCGCTGCCGAGGAACGGCACCCCGTGTGCCGGGTCGGTGGTCCACTCGCGCGTCGCCCGACCGGAGTGGAAGATCCGTGCGGTGACCGTGTGCAGCGGCTCGGCGTGCGGCATCCGACCCAGGTACTTTCGGGCGGCGTAGGCGTCCGAGACGTACGGCCCCGGGTCGAGGCGGGACCCCTGCTCGGCCAGCCAGCTCGCCTGGACGGGATTGTCTGGGCTGGCAAGCTTCACAGCTCCTCCTCGGGAAACCAGTCACGTAGCGTGTCGCGCAGGGTCAGGAACGCCGGGTCGACGCAGCCCTTGACCGAGATCCCGGCGGCCAGCCGCTTGAACAGCGCCGGGGACCGGTCAACCCGGTAGCCGTCGCGGCGCAGGTCGCGGTAGCGGTCGCGTAGATGTTCGAGGGCTTCCTTGGGCCGCGCCGGTTTGGCGAGCTCCGGCGGCCAGAAGCCACTGCTGGCCAGGATCTGCCGGAAGTTGGGCGGGCAGTTGAGCGCCTGGGCGACCCGGGGGTTGTCCTGCCAGACCCAGGCTTCCAGCTCTGGCTCGATCACGATGACCGCGAACTCGGCCCACGAGTCACGCATCCGCTGGCTGAGCTCACTGTGGATCTTCTCCGGGCCGGGGGTGCCCTGCCAGTCGTTGTCCAGCATGATCACGGCGCGGTCGTGGCTGCGCCGGTACCTGCGCAGCAGCTCCGGCCCCTGCCGGTAGACGCCGGGGTCCTTGGTGGGCGAGACGACCACGTCGTGGCGCGGGTCGAAGTCGAACCGCCGGCAACCCACGCTGCGGTGAAACTCGGGTCGGCCGAGGAAGCCGTGCAGCATCTGCTGCATCGAACCGTCCGCGACCAGGAAGATCACATCACGCATGGGCGGGGGCGTCCGGGGGGAGCGAAGGTCACGAGAGCACTCCTGAGGCGAAGAGGGTGCCGATGTCGACACTGCCGTGCCAGTCCTGCATCCGGGGGTGGTCGGTGCCGGCGATGACCTCGACCGCGCCGTCGCCGTCGAGCCGGGCGAGCACGATGCTGGCGAGGTCGGTGTTGGCCAGCACGATCGGCGACTGGGTGGAGATCCAGACCTGGTCGTCGGTGAGGGCGGCCAGCGACTGCACCACGGTCTCGATGGCCCGGGGGTGGATGCCGTTCTCCGGCTCCTCGGTGACCAGCAGGCGGGGCAGCGCGGAGCTGGGCAGGTAGGGCAGCAACGACAGCGACAGGATCCGCAGGGTGCCTTCGGACAGCCCGGACGAGGTGACCCGGTAGCCACCGGCGTACTCCACCGACAGGTATGCGTAGTGGTCGTCGGCGCGTTCGATCGCCTCGACCCCGCTGATCTGCGGCAACGCCGTCTGCAGGTGATCGATCCAGAGGGCGAACCCCTGCGGGTCCTCCTGTTGCAGGTGGGCCACCAGCCAGGGCAGGTTGCGCCCGGAGGGCAGCACCCGCAGCGGGTCACCGGGCGCGGCGGCCTGGCGCAGCTTCGTCCAGTCCGGGTCGAAGAAGACCGCACCTTCGCGCAGCAGGCCGGCGAACCACAGCGCCGCCGGGAAGAGCTCCGGATCCGCCGGTACGGCGGCCAGCGCGACCTGACTGGCCGGCACCCGGAAGTCGGGCACCCGTGTGCCCCGGGTGGTCGTCTCGGCGGTGAACGTGGTCGGCTCGCCCGGCCCGCGGTGGATGACCGGCTGGGCGGCCTGGCGAGCGGACCGGCCGCGTCTGGGCAGGTCGGCACCTTGCATCGCGATGCCCGCCGTCGGTCGGCGCCGGTCGGCGTCGGAGAAGAGGTAGAGGTACTCCCCGTCGACCTGCAACTCGTCGTTGAAGATCCGCAGCCGCAGCTCGTAGCGCAGGTGGTCTGGGACCCGGTGCACTGTCGACGCGGTGCTGCGGCCGGCCATGGTGTTGACGATGTCCGCCGGCAGCGCGGCCTCGATCGAGAAGGCCACCGTGTCGCCGCGCCCCTGGTGCACCAGCTCGGTGAGGGTGTGCGCCCGGGGCACGTCCCGCCAGCCCTGGGGGCGGAGGAAGGCGTCGGCGACCCGCTGCTGATTGAGCAGGTCACCGAGCAGCACCGGGATGTCGAGCAGGGTGCTCTTGCCGGCGCCGTTGGCGCCGGCGAGCACGTGGAACCCGCCCAGGTCGATGCTCAGCTGGGCGAAGCAGCGGTACTGGTAGGCCTCGATCCGGCTGATCATGTGCGCTCACCCGGCTCGGGGTGCTCGGCGCGGAACCGGCGGTAGGCGTCGACGATCTCCGGCAGGTCGTTGTCGACGACCGGCTTCTTGCGGGTGACCTCCCGATGACTGGTGCCGCCGTTGCGGTAGACCGGGATGCGCTCCACGGTGTCTCGCAGGATCGGCACGCCGTCGGGCCGGCACTTGTAGATCTTGTTGCCGCGTCGGTCCACGCCGACCTTCTCGGCGACGGCCATGAAAACCGGATAGTCGGGCCGCTCGCCGAGCTCCGCTGCCAGCTTCTCCCGGTCGGTCTTCTTCTTGAGCAGCAGCACCGAGGTGAGGATGTTGACGTGCGCGTCGACAATGAAGGTCTCCACCGGCAGTTCGACGCTGGCCAGGATCCAGCAGTTGTCGAGGATCCAGCGGCGGATCCCTTCGTCCATCGGGCCGGGGTTGGACAGGATGCCGTTGGGCAGCACGATGCCGACCCGCCCACCGGGCTTGACCCAGTCGACCGCCCGTTGGATGAACAGCTGCTCCGGCGACATCGCCGACACCCGGCCGGGACCGGCCTCGACCTGGCCGGTTTCCCGGTTGCGGGTCCAGGACTGGGCCACCCCACCCCGGTAGGCGTCGAGAATGTCGGCGTCCTCGATCTTGATGTCCGAGCCGAAAGGCGGGTTGGTCATCAGCACGTCAACGCTGCCCAGTGGGATGCGTTCGGCAGCGGCGTGCCGGTCCGCCAGGTGGCCGTCGGGGAAGGCGAGGGAATCCAGGTGGTAGACGTTGCCCTCGTCACCGGTGGAGAGCATGACGCTCATCTGCGAGGCCCGCACCAGGAACGGGTCGAAGTCGGCCCCGAAGAGATGGGTCTTGGAGTATCGGGCCAGCCGCTCCTGGTGCTCGATCAGCTGCGGTTCGGTGTCGGGTAGACCCTTGGTGCCCTCCGCCGCGCGCCACTGGTCGAGCAAGTGGCGCAGGGTCTCGCGGAGGAAGCCGCCGGTGCCGCAGGCCGGGTCGAGGACGGTTTCGTGCTCCTTGGGGTCGAGCATCCGTACCATCAGCTCCACCGCGCCCTTCGGGGTGAAGTACTGCCCCCGGTCGCCGCGCAGGTTGATGCCGACCAGCTCCTGGTACGCCATGCCCTTGACGTCGATGTCGGTGCCGGCCAGGTCGTAGGAGGCGAGCTCGCCGACGATGAAGGCGAGCGCGCGCGGCGAGAGGCTGATCTGGTCGCGGTCGGTGAAGAGCGGGTATTCCTTCTTCACCTCGTCGAAGAGCTCGTGGATGCGCTCGGCGATCGCCGCTCGGCCCTCGTTGGTGAAGGGCTCCTGTGGGGTGGCGAAGAACCGGGGCGCGCGGTGCTGTCGGCGGCTGACCCGCTCGTCGTGCACCTTGGCGAAGATCAGGTAGAGGAACTGCCAGAACGCGGCGTCCTTGGGCAGGCCCTCGTTGCCGTGTACATAGTTGTGGCAGCGCCGGAAGGCGGTCTTGAGCATGGCCGCCTCGCCCCGGCGCAGCCGGGCAGCGGATCCGGCCGCGCCGCCGAAGCTGGCGGCGTCGACCGGCCAGTCGGCCCGCGCTGGGAACTTCGCTCCGAACCGGGTGTTTTCCCGCTGCAGGAAAAAGAAGTCCAGGCCGTTGGTCCACAGGCCGTACCGCGCGTTGGGGGTGGCCGGGGTGCCGAGCAGATCCTGAAGCTCCTCCACATCCTGCCGGGCCTGCTCATGGGTCCTGATCTTGGTGACGGCCCGGCTGGCCTTTGGCTCCGGTTTGCAGATCACCACCCGTTGCAGGTTTTCCAGGGTCTGCTGCGCGCCGGGGGTGAAGACCGCGATGTCGGCCTTGCGGATCCGGCGGCGTCGCCCGTCGAGCTCGACCGGGATCGGGAAGTCGCGGGCCATGTCGTCGGTCGAGATGCCGTACTCCACGGCCAGCGCGTGAGCGATGCGCTGGCGGACCTCTTCGTTGCCGCGCAGCCGTACCGGTGTGTTGGTGATGAAGTCGATGGTCTCGTCGTTCGACAGGGACTCCGGCCCAGCTCCGGCGACCGCTGCCGTGCCGGATTCGTCGCCCGACGCGACGTCGTGGCCCCTGTCGTCAATCATCCGTTGTGCCAACCCCTCTGAGTCGATCAAGTCTCGATCATTGTCGCCGGTGCGACCGACATGTCGGCAACCGACACCCCCCGGAACTGCCCGGGGTCGGGGGTAGGGGCAGGTCCGGGGGTGGTGGTCAGGGTCGGGTGGTGGCGGCCTGGGCGACGAAGGTGGACCAGGCGGTGGGGGTGAAGGTGAGGGTGCCGCCGGTGCGGTCCTTGCTGTCGCGGACCAGTACCTGGCCGGGCAGGTTGTCGGCGACCTCGACACAGTTGCCGCCGTTGCTGTTGCTGCGGCTGGCGGTGCGCCACGCGGGCTGGGTCATAGCTCCTCTGCCATTCTCGCGATCAGGTCTCGGGACATGTCTTGGGGCAGTGCCACCGAGCGTATCGCCTCCCAGGCGTTGACGAAGGCGGCGACCTTGGCCGGCTCCTCGTAGGTGCGGCCGTCCACCGGGTTCTCCGCATAGGCCACCGTCGCCCCGTCCGGCAGCGTGGCCAGCGCGAAGTTGCCCAGCTGGCCGATGTAGAGCCCGGCGTCGACCGGCACCACGTGCAGCAGCACCCGGTCGCGCCGCGACATGTCGACCAGGTGCAGCAACTGCTCCTTCATCATCACCGGGTCGCCCCGCCGTAGCGCCGCCTCGTCGACGATGAACGAGGTGACCGGCGGCGTCCTGCGGTCGAAGACGGTGGCCTGGCGGGCCAGCCGGTGCGCCAGCCGCTGCTCGGCCACCTCCGGCGGGAGCAGGCCGACGGCGAGCACCGCGCGGGCGTACGCCTCGGTCTGCAACAGCCCGGGGACGTAGGTTGACTCGTACCCGCGCAGCATCTCGGCCTCGGCCTCGTACTCCGGCCACGGCTGGAACCAGTCCGGCGGGACGGCGTTGCGGGCGTCCGCGGCGGTCTCCTGCACCAGGGTGCCGCTGCCGAAGACATCGTCGATCTGCTCGGCGGTGTCCGGCAGGGGGATCTGCCGGGCCGTCTCGAACTTGGCGATAAGCGAGGTAGAGACGCTCAGCCGCTGCGCCAACTGCTCCTGGGTCATGCCTCCGTTGAGGGTGCGGAGGAACTTGAGAGTGCGGGGAACCCCGTTGCTGCTCACGAATTACCGGTCCTTCCCGATTCAAGATCGAAGTTTCGGAACGGGTTCTGTTGGTGGGAATCCTTCCACTGCTGGCGCTGCGGGTCCAGGGTGGATCTGCTGACAGCAGAAAATCGGGAGGGATTTGATGATCAAAAAGGTGGTGGCCGCCGGGGCGGACCCGGACGACGACCCGGTGTTGCGGCACGCAAGGGAGACCGCTGAGAAGCACCTTCCGAGGCGGATCGGCGAATGCCCGACGTGCGGATCGGTCGCGTTCTGCGCACCGTTCACCATGGCCCTGGCGATCCTCGACCGGCGCGACGTGCCGCGAGCACGGCGGATCCGGACCGTCCTCACCGTCGCCGGCTTGTCGCCGCCGGAGTTCCCGCATCCGCCGGAGAGCAGCGACGACGGCCGGAGCGGCGACGACGGAGGGTGGTGCGAAATTGTCCGGTGAACCGTTGATCAAGGTCGGCGACGTGTTGCGGCTGCGCGCCGAGGACTGGGCATTCGGCAACGGCCCGGTGGCGATCCGGGTGTCCCATCTGCGGCACGGTCACGACATTCCACACGTGACCATGATCGCGGTGATGGGCACCTTCGTCAGCGGCCCCCGCACCGGCCAGATGATGCTGCTGTCGGTGTTCAAACACGCCTTGCGGCGGCCC
The DNA here is from genome assembly GCF_003751085.1 of Micromonospora sp. Llam0. Classification (NCBI taxonomy): domain Bacteria; kingdom Bacillati; phylum Actinomycetota; class Actinomycetes; order Micromonosporales; family Micromonosporaceae; genus Micromonospora; species Micromonospora sp. Llam0. Next base: position 2,611,466 of record NZ_RJJY01000002.1, read on the forward strand.
GGCGTTGTCGAACGCGACGGCCGTACCCCCGAATCTCGCTCCTGATCAGAAACACCCTGACAGCGATCCCGTCGAAATGCGAAAGGTGGTTCCACCGTGCGCAGGCTTCTCCACCTCGTCCTGTTTCCCCGGCGTACCCGGCGGCAGTCCCGGCCGCACACCCGCAACGCCGGCACCCGCCACTACCGCGCTGCGGCCCGGCCGTCGATCAGCCCGGGGCTGGTCCGCGACCGCCAGTTCCTGGACCGCACCCGGCGCGGTCTCGACCCGGCCGAGGTACGTGCCTTCCTGCACCTGGTCGCCGATGAGCTGGCCGCGTTGCGGGCCGAGCTGGCGATGACCCGCGACGAGAACGTACGGATCAAGCAGGCGCTGCGGGACTGGCAGTCGCGCCAGTTCCAGGCCCGGATGCCGGCGTAGGCCGTCGGCCCGTGACCGCGAAGGGAGCCATGATGGTCCACCACACCGGGGCCAGGGCCGGGACCGGGACCGCCGGTTGGGCCGACGCCGCGTTGACGCTGCCGTTGCCGGCGGTGCACCTGCGGAGACCGTTGCTGGCCGACGAGTTCTTCCTGCTGGCGCAGGACGCGGTGACCGGCCGGCCGCGGCTGCCGGACCGGGCGGTCGGGTTCGGTCTGGCCGCCGCGCTGCTGGTGGACCTGGTCGACGCCGGGGCGTTGCGGGTGCGCGACGGCCGGCTCTGGCTGGCGGCGCGGCACGTGCCGGTGGACGCGCTCAGCGGCTGGACCCTGCGTTGGATGGCCGCCGAGCCGGGGTACCGACGGGTCGGCACCTGGTTGGCGCTGCTCGCGCCCGGCGCTCATCAGCAGGTCGCGCGGCGACTGGTCGCGGCGGGCGTGGTGCGGCCCCGGACGGTACGCCGGCTGCTGACCACCGCCGTGCGCCAGGTGCCGACCGACGCGAACCGGGCCGGGTGGGCGTGGGCCCGGCTGACCGTACGGCTACAGCGCGGCGAGCCGTTGCCCGCACTGGAGGCCCGGCTCGCCGGGCTCTGTCTGGTCACCGGGTTGGACGACTTACTGCTCACCGGTCTCCCGGCGGTGGCTCGTCGGCACCTGCACCGGGAGACCGCCGGACGACTGCCGACCGAGGTCGGCGAGCTGCTCACCATTGCCCGCAACCGTCTCGACGGCGCGTCCCACCGCCGCCGGAGCGGCCGATGGCGTCGCGGACCAGCGGGCTGAGCGCTCCACCGGCCTGCCGCGCACGTCGCCATGCAGGAACTGCATGACGAGTAGGCTGTTGGCATGCTTCCGGATCTGGACTTGCGGCTGGTCCGGTACTTCACCGTGGTCGCCGAGCAGCTGAACTTCGCGCGCGCCGCCGAGCAGCTCCGAGTCGCCCAGCCGTCGCTGAGCCGACAGATCCAGCGGTTGGAGGACGCTCTCGGCGTACGCCTGCTGGAACGCACCAGCCAGGGCAGCCGGCTCACCGCCGCCGGTTCGGCGTTCCTGCCCCGTGCCGAGCAGCTACTGCACCGTGCCGGCCAGGCGGTGCTCGCCGCGCGGGCGGCGGCACCGGAGCACACCATCACCATCGGGTACGTCGACGATCTGATCGTCACCCCCGCTGTACGCGACCTGCGCCACCGGTTTCCCGACGCCCACGTCCGCGCCCGCCACCTCGACACCCGGGACGCCGACGCACTGCTCAGCCGGCAGGCCGACGCCCTGGTCATCCGTACGCCGCTGCCGGTTCCGGCCGACGACCTCGACGTGGCTGTCCTCTACGACGAACCCCGGGTCCTGGTCGTGCCCGCCGCGCACCGGCTGGCCGGCAAGGAGTCGGTGACCGTCGCGGACATCGCTGCGGAACCGCTGGTCGGCTGCACCGGCATGGGCGCCGACTGGACCGGCTTCTGGCGGCTCGAACCCCGACCGGACGGCAGTCCCGCCCAGCTCGGTCCCACGCTGGCCGACACCTACGACGACAAGCTCGAAGCCATCGCCGACGGCAGTGCCATCGCCGTCGTCCCGGCCAATGACCGGCGGTTCAGCCTGCGTCCCGACCTGGTCACCGTTGCCATCCACGAGGTCGAGCCCTGCCAGGTCGCCGTGGTCACCCGCGCCGGGGACGCCAACCCGTTGGTCGCAGAGTTCGTCCGCTCTGCTGAGCGGCTCCTCGTTGGCTGACCCTGGGTCCCGATCGTCATGCGCCTGTTGCATGACGGGGTGCGAAACAGGTCTTGGACACGGCCGCCGGCAGAACGTTGGCTGGTCGTATGCCTGTCGACTACCGCTCACAGACCGTTCTGCTCACCGGGGCGAGCTCCGGGATCGGTGCCGCCTTCGCCAGGGCGCTGGCCGTACGCGGCGCGAACCTCGTGCTGGTCGCGCGGCGTGCCGACCGGTTGGCGTCGATCGCGGACGAGCTGCGCCGCACTGCTGATGTGCGAATCGAGGTCGTCCCCACGGACCTGTCCAGTCCCGCTGCGCCGACCGAGATTCGCCAAGCGGTCGCCGACCGGGGCGTCGAGGTGACAAGCCTGATCAACAATGCCGCGATCGGCTCTTTCGCCCTGTTTGCCGATGTGGACCCGAGCCGGTCGACCGCCGAGGTCGCCGTTGACGTGATGGCACCGGTCGCGCTGACAGCGGCCTTCATGCCGCAGCTGACGGGTGCCGGCAACGGCTTCATCATCAACCTTGCCAGCGTGTCCGCGTACTTCCCGACTCCTCGGATGACCGTCTACAGCGCCGCAAAGGCGTTCATGCTCAGCTTCACCGAGTCACTATGGACGGAGCTGCGTGGCACCGGCCTGACGGTGTTCGCGGTCGCCCCCGGAGCCACCGGCACCGATTTCACGGCCGGGATGGGGCCGGACGCGGCGGTGCTGACCGCAGGGAAGGTGCGGGCCGCAGAGGACGTCGTCGCGACTGCGCTGCGCCACCTCGAGCGCCGGGATCCGGGCCCGATCGTCGTTGACGGCGGTGGTAACCGGCTCGGCGTGCTCGTGAGCCGAATCGTGAGTCGGCGCCGAGCCGCCCTGATGATGGCCCGCGTCTTCGACCCCGCTCGCCGGCCCCCGTCTCGCACGCCCGGTTGACCTGGGTGAGGCCGTTGCTGGCGGCAGGCCGTCGCCCCACGGTGGAGCCTCCCCAGGAGCCACCTGCTAGTCGAACGTCCAGAAGAAGTAGAGGACGTTGGGCGGGTTGCCGTACGCGCGGTACTGGCAGAGGTACGAACTCCACAGGTCGTTCTGGATCCCGTAGTTGCCGTACCAGTGGCAGAAGTCCAGATCACTGTAGACGTTGCGGAGCGTGCCGCCCGGCGGGTCCGGGTAGTCCGCCGAAGCCGGGGCGGCGGTTGTCGCGAACAGGCCGGCCATGGCGATCATGAACGCCACCAGCAGTGTGGTCAGTCTTCGCATACGTCCTCCCATAGGTTGGGGCACTCGCCGATCTCCCGCGTGTCTCCAGGCGATCGTTAGATCGACGTCTGACGATTTCATGATGCCATTGTGGCTGGCCCAAGGGAAGGCTTGAGCGCCGCAGGCATCGGAACGCTGGACCGCACCCGGCGCGGTCTCGACCCGGCCGAGGTACGCGCCTTCCTGCACCTGGTCGCCGACGAGTTGGCCGCGTTGCGGGCCGAGCTGGCGATGACCCGCGACGATCGAGGTACTTGCTCCTGACCAGCCAGCGACACTGCGGCTATAGTTCGAGCTATAGTATCTGCTATGGCAACGACTACCATGCAGCTCGACGGGAGCCTCCGGGACGAGTTGGCAGAGATCGCCAGGCGCGACTTCGCAGGGGTTCCCCTCGCCGAGGCGCTTCGGCGGCTCATCCGCGAGCACCAGATCAACAAGATCATGACGCGGTACGCCGAACTGCGGTCAGATCAGCAGGAGTGGGAGAGCTACCGGGCTGAGGTGTCGTTGACCGACAACGCTGCCGCTGACGGCCTGCCGCCAGGGTCGGACGAGTATCCGGAGTACAACACGTGAGTCAGTCCAGGCTCGCACCGTGGCAGGTGTGGTTGGTGGACTTCGGTAACCCGGTCGGACATGAGGAAGGTGGCGTACGCCCAGCCGTTGTCGTCGGCTCCACCGCCCACTGCCGGTTCCCGATCGGGATGGCAATCGTGGTGCCGTTGACAAGCCGGGATCGCGGCTTGGAACATCACGTGCGTATCGACTCGCCTGCATCTGGGCTCGCCCGCCCGAGTTGGGCACGGACCGAGGACCTCACGGCGGTCTCCACCGAGCGGTTCCGGCGTCAACAGCCGTTGGGTACGGCCTCCTCGGATGAGATCGCGCGGTTGTCCGAGTGGCTCAGAGAAATGGTCGCCTTCACCCCGTGAGCAGGGTTTCTGAAGATGTCCACGTCGTACAGGCCGATCGAGGTGTCGCGGATGGCCAGGGTCAGGCCCTCCGTCTGCCTGCGCCACCAACATAGATGTCGTAGGTGCTGCCCTGCGTAACCATGAGTCCGGGGTGGCGGCAGACGCAGAGCTTCCGGTGGTGCAGTCCGGGTGTGGTCGGGACCACCGGCCGTCGGAAGCCGGCGTGGATGACGACGATCGAAGGTGCGCTCAATCACCGTCACGAGGACGCGTCCAGCAGTATGGTCCTTGGTGACGATCGTCCGAACCATCGGGCCCGGCATGGTGCCCGGCCTGGCAGGAAGGGGCGTTCGCCTCTAGCCCTTCGGGTGGCCGGATGGAGATGGTGGGGCAATGACTCGCGGGCAGTACGACACCATGGTTGTGGCGTTGTGGTCCGGCGTGGCCACGGCCTGTCGGTGTGCCTGCTGGGCAGCGTCGCCGTCGAGCTGACCCGCAAGGTGCCGGTGCCGGGGCCGTCGGCGCCCCCCACGTTGTCCGAGCGCTCCAGGAGACGACACGATGACGACGCCCGTCATGCGGGCCGGTAGCTCCCACCATGGGCTCGCCGCCCACGAGGTGGTGCTGCTGCTGGAAACCGACGCCCACCACGGACTGGACAATCAGGAAGCCGACGAGCGGCTCGCTCGATACGGGCCCAACAGGCTGCCTGCGGCCAAGGGCGCCGGGCTGTTCGCGCGGATCCTGCGCCAGTTCCACCACCCGCTGATCTACGTCCTGATCGCCGCCGGTGGCATCACCGCCGTGCTGGGCGAGTATGTCGACTCGGCGGTGATCTTCGGCGTCGTGGTGATCAACGCGATCATCGGGTTCATCCAGGAATCCAGGGCTGAGGCCGCGCTGGAGGGCTTGCGGTCGATGGTGCGCACCCAGGCCACAGTGATCCGCGACGGCCGCCGGCGGACCATCCCATCCGACGACCTGGTCCCAGGTGATCTCGTTGTGCTGGAGGCGGGCGACAAGGTGCCCGCCGACATGCGGCTGACCCGGTTGGCGGAGTTGCGGATCAACGAGTCGGCGCTGACCGGGGAGTCCGTTCCGGTGACCAAGGACGAGGTGGTGCTGCCCGAGGCGATACCGGTCGCCGACCGGAACAACATGGCCTACTCGGGCACCCTGGTCACGACCGGTAGCGGTGCCGGGATCGTGGTCGCCACCGGCGCGCAGACCGAGATGGGTGAGATCCACCGGCTGGTCGGGGCCGCGGAGACCCTGGCGACACCGTTGACGCAGAAGCTCGCCGGGTTCAGCAAGATCCTGACCGTCGGCATCCTCGCCCTGGCCGCGGCGACGTTCGCGCTCGGCCTGGTGCGCGGGTACGACGCGGTGGAGACGTTCACCGCGGCGGTCGCGCTCGCGGTCGGTGCGATTCCCGAAGGGCTCCCGGCGGCGGTCACGATCACCCTCGCGATCGGCGTGGCCCGGATGGCGCGGCGGCGTGCGGTGATCCGCCGGCTACCTGCGGTGGAGACGCTGGGCAGCACCACGGTCATCTGCTCGGACAAGACCGGCACCCTGACCGAGAACCAGATGACTGTACGCACCGTGTGGACCCCCGACGGCACCTACGAGGTCACCGGCTCCGGTTACGCCTCGGACGGTGCTTTGCGCAACCCCGCCGGTGCGGTGGATCCGGCCGGCACCGACCAGGCGCTGCGCTGGTCTTTGCTGACCGGCGCTGCCTGCAACGATGCGGCCTTGACCCACGAGGACGGGCGGTGGGACGTCGCCGGTGACCCCACCGAGGGAGCGATGCTGGTGGTCGCCGGCAAAGCGGGACTCGGATCCGATGAGGTCGAGGCACTTCTTCCCCGGGTGGCGACGATCCCGTTCAGCTCGGAGCGTCAGTACATGGCGACCCTGCACCGCGACACCACCGGCGGCACCCCGGCCGGGGACGTGGCGCTGGCCAAGGGCGGCGTCGAGCGGATGCTCGAGCTGTGTGACGCTCAGCTGCACGCCGACGGCACCGTCCGGCCCTTGGACCGCGAGTCCGTGCTGCGTGCGGCCGGTGAGCTAGCCGGGCGGGGACTGCGGGTCCTGGCGACCGCCATGCACCCGGTGGCCGGCCCGGACGACTTCGAGGAGAACCGGCTGCCCGGCAGCATGGTGCTGACCGGGTTGCAGGCCATGCTCGACCCACCCCGCGAGGCTGCGACGGCCGCGGTGGCCGCCTGCCACGCCGCCGGCATCAAGGTGAAGATGATCACCGGGGACCACGCGGCCACCGCTACCGCGATCGCCTCCCAGGTGGGGGTGCTCGACTCGGGTGGGCCGGGTGAAGGCATGGTGCTGACCGGCACCGAGCTGGCCAAACTGCCATCTGAGGACTTCCCGGACGCGGTGGACCGCGCGGTCGTGTTCGCCCGGGTGTCACCGGAGCAGAAGCTGCGTCTGGTGGAGGCGCTGCAGGCCCGTGGGCATCTGGTTGCGATGACCGGTGACGGTGTCAACGACGCGCCCGCCCTGCGTCAGGCCGGGATCGGCGTGGCCATGGGCGCCAGCGGCACGGAGGTGGCCAAGGACGCAGCGGACATGGTGCTCACCGACGACGACTTCGCCACCATCGAGGCCGCCGTCGAAGAAGGCCGCGGCGTGTTCGACAACCTCACCAAGTTCATCACCTGGACGCTGCCCACCAACATCGGTGAGGGCCTGGTCATCCTGGCCGCGATCATGTTCGGTACGGCGCTGCCGATCATGCCCACCCAGATTCTGTGGATCAACATGACCACCGCGGTCGCGCTCGGGCTGATGCTCGCGTTCGAGCCCAAGGAGCCAGGGATCATGACCCGGCCGCCCCGGGACCCGGATCAGCCGCTACTCACCCGCGCGCTGATGTTCCGGATCCTGCTGGTATCCGCGCTGCTGGTCGCCGGTTCCTGGTGGTTGTTCGAGTACGAACGTACCCACGGGGCGAGCCTGGCCGAGGCCCGGACCGCCGCGATGAACGTATTCGTTGTCGTCGAGGCGTTCTACCTGTTCAGTTGCCGATCCCTGACCCGCTCGGCGTGGCGCATCGGACTGTTCACCAACCTGTGGATCATCGTCGGAGTCACCGTTCAGGCGATCGGCCAACTCGCCATCACCTACCTACCCGCCATGAACACCCTGTTCGGCACCGCCCCCCTCAGCGGCGACGCATGGCTGCGAATCTTCGGCATCGCGGTCGTGGCCAGCCTGGTCATCGCGGTCGACAAGCGTCTGCGGCGACCGGCGTGACCCCAGATCCTGGTCTGTCCACGTCAGCGGGTGTGCCCCATTGACTTTGTCGCATCCCATGCCTCATGGTTATGAGACAAACTTTGCGACAATGGAGGTGGTGGCGATGCGTCAAACAGAGCACAGCGAGACCAGGCAGTGGCTGGACCAGCACGGTCTGACCGACACCGAGCCGACCCCGCTGCTCGCGACGCGGCTGGCCGTGCGAAGGCGGGCCAGGCTCGCCGGCGACGTCCTGCTGGCCGCGTTCCTGATCGGCGCGGCGCTCACCCACACGTTGAGCCGGCTCACCGACGCCGCGTACTCCTGGCTGCCGTTGCCGCTGCTCACCGCACTGGTGGTCGGTCTGCTGGTGGCGCAGTGGCTGCTCCGTCAATGGGTCCGCCGCGTCGACCGGCGGGCCGGCGCGCAACTGCCCCGGCGGGTGGCCCACCCGGTCGAGTTCGGCTGGTCGGCGGTGCTCGGCCGGCCGTACGCCACCTTCACGGTCGCCGCCTACACCGGCGCACTGGCGCTCGCGGTCAGCGTACTGCCGGTCTCCGACCCGGTGCTGCGGGCCGGGGCCGCCGTCGTACTGATCGGGCTCGTCGGTGCCGGAGCCGGCATCGTCATGCAACTGCGTCAGATGCTGACCAGCCCGGCCGTCGCCGAGGACGAGGCGTCCCTCACGGCCGGCGTCATCATGCGGGTCGAGGACGCCCGCGCCCTGGTCACCCCCAGCCTGGTCTGGTCGCTGCCGGCCATCTTCCTGTACGGGGAGTCGCTGGGCTGGTGGAACGCGGTCGCGATCGGACTCGTCCTGGCCGGTGTCGTCGCGTTCGGCCTGATCCAGACCCGGGCCACGGCTGTCGGGGCGACCGCACGGCAGGCCATGATCGTCCGATGATCGTCATCGACGCCGCTTCGCCGACGCCGCCGTACGAGCAGCTGCGGGCCCAGCTCGCCCGGCAGATCCAGGACCGGTCGCTGGCCGTCGGCACCCGGCTGCCGACGGTCCGCCGGCTCGCCGCCGACCTCGGCCTGGCCGTGAACACCGTCGGCCGGGCGTACCGGGAGCTGGAGGAGGCCGGGCTGATCGAGACCCGTGGCCGGGCCGGCTCGTTCGTCACGGCCGCCGGCGACCAGGCTCTCGAACAGGCCCACCGCGCGGCCCGCGACTACGCGACGATCATCGCCAGGAGCGGCATCGACCCCGCCGAGGCGATCCGGATCGTCCAGGCGGCCCTGGGTCAACCGGCCACACCGTGACTCACCGGCCACGGTGGCGCAGTCGCCAACGGTCGACGCCCGCGTGCAGCAGGACCAACGGCAGTACCCCCACCACGTACCAGGCCAGGTCGGTGGGGTCGAAATGGACGCCCAGGACCAGTCGCGCCAGCAGACTGCGCTCGGACAGCTCCGCCGGTACGCCGGTCAGCTGCAGCAGCTCGACGAGCCAGCAGAAGACGACGGCACCCGCCCCGGCCACGATCGGCCCGGCACCCGGTGCCAGGACGAACACCCCGGCGTAGACCATCGACGCGTACAGGGCGGTACCGGAGTACTGCTGCAGCGCGCCGGAACTGTCCAGCACGCCGTCCCCACCGGCCAGCACCCGGATGCCGAGCGCCACGGCGAGGAACCCGGCAGCGGCGGTCACGCCCGCCAACCGTACCCGCCACTTGAGACCCGCCACGGTGCTCGACCCTACAGTTCACCGGCCCTGTCGGTCACCGGCCCTGTCGGTCACCGGCCTTGTCGGTCACCGGTCGGTCAGCGGGGTCCCGGCGGATCTCAGTACGTCGATCTCGCAGCCCGGCGAGGCCGGGTCGAAGCCGTGCTCGACAAGCCAACGGATCGCAAGCAGGCTGCGCACCGACCACCAGGCGCGGATCACATCGAGGTCGACGTCGGTGCCGTAGCCGACGAGGACGTCACCAAGGCGCTCCCGGTGCCCCAGCGTCAGGGTGGCGAGATCGAACAGGGCGTCACCCCGGCCCGCCTCGGACCAGTCGGCACGCCGGTGACCTCGCCGCCGACGACGTCGCCGACGGCTCGCCGAGCCGGCCGAGCGCCGTCCCGGCAACGGCAGCAAGCGCGAGTACGGGCGGTCTACGCCACAGCACCTGCGGAGTCGGCACCGGTGCTCTCGCCATGGCCTCGACCTCGACGTCGGCGCGCGTCTCGTCGGTCGCGGACGGCCGCGTCCGTGGTACGCGCGGCGCAGCGGATCGAGGAGTCCGTGGTAGCTGAGACCCGTCGTGAACTGTCGTTCTCTCCCTCGGTGATGTCCGGTACGCGAAGTATTCGCGCCGTGTGATGATCAGCTTGGCATGGAACTGAGCGTAATAGATATTGATATGACCATGTGACAGGTGGTGCAGTTGTGCTCACCAGCGGAGTCCTCCCCACCCCAGGAGGTCTAGATGCGATTCCGCGCACCAACTGCCAACGCCGGCTCGTGGCGCAGGACCACCGTCCTGGCCGTCGCGACCGTCGTCGGCCTGTTCGCCGTCGTGACCGGCCCGGTCTCGGCCGATCCCAAACCCAGCGGTGTCGACCGGGAGTCGATCGCCGGCCCGTACCGGGTCCTCGGACCGCGTACCCTCGCCGACCGCGACGCGGTGGCCGGGACCGGTGCCGCGATCGACTACATCGAACACGGCATCCTCAACATCACCGCGACCCGGGCCGAGGTCAGCGCGATCCAAGCGCTCGGCTTCGACGTCGAAGCGGTCCGGGCACCCACCAGGACCGACGACTCCAGCGACGTCACCACGCTGGACTTCCCGCCGGCCGACTCGGCTTACCACAACTACGCCGAGCTGACCACGGTGGTCAACCAGGTCGTCGCCAGCCACTCGAACATCGCCCGGAAGATCAGCATCGGGACCTCGTACGAGGGCCGCGACCTGATGGCGGTCAAGATCTCCGACAACGTCGCCACCGACGAGGACGAGCCGGAGATCCTGTTCAACTCGCAGCAGCACGCCCGCGAGCACCTCACCGTCGAAATGGCGGTCTACCTGCTGAACCTGTTCACCGACGGCTACGGCAGCGACTCGCGGATCACCAACATCGTCAACACCCGCGAGATCTGGATCGTGCCGACCGTCAACCCGGACGGCAGCGAGTACGACATCGCCACCGGCTCGTACCGGTCCTGGCGCAAGAACCGGCAGCCGAACAGCGGTGCGCTCGCCGTCGGCACCGATCTGAACCGCAACTGGGACTACCTGTGGGGCTGCTGCGGCGGCTCGTCCGGCTCCCCGTCGTCGGCCACCTACCGTGGCCCGTACGCCTTCTCCGCCCCGGAGACCCAGGCGCTGCGCGACTTCGTCGACAGCCGGGTCGTCGGCGGTGAGCAGCAGATCAAGGCCAACATCGACTTCCACAGCTACTCGGAGCTGGTGCTCTGGCCGTTCGGTTGGACCAACGCCAACACCCCGTCCGGGATGACCGCCGACCAGTACAACACCTTCGCCACCCTCGGCGGGCAGATGGCGGCGACCAACGGCTACACCCCGGAACAGGCCTCCGACCTGTACATCACCGACGGCAGCAGCATCGACTGGATGTGGGGGGAGCACGGCATCTGGGCGTACACCTTCGAGATGTACCCCGGCTCGTCCGGTGGCGGCGGCTTCTACCCGCCCGACGAGGTGATCCCCGCCCAGACCGCCCGCAACCGGGACGCGGTGCTGATGCTCAGCGAGTACGCCGACTGCCCGTACCGGGTGATCGGCAAGGAATCGCAGTACTGCGGCGGCGGTGGCCCGGTCGACCCGCCGGGCAGCACCGTCTGGGCGGACGACTTCGAGTCCGCCACCGGCTGGACGACCGACCCGAGCGGCACCGACACCGCCAGCACCGGGCAGTGGGAGCGCGGCGTCGCGCAGGCCACCAGCTCCGGCGGGGCCCTGCAGCTGACCGCCTACCAGGGCAGCAACAGCCTGGTCACCGGTCGGCTGGCCGGCTCCTCGGCCGGCTCGTACGACATCGACAGCGGGGCGACCAGCGCCCGCTCGCCGGCCGTCGTCTTGCCGTCGAGCGGCACCCTCACCCTGTCGCTCGCCTGGTACCTGGCCCACCTGAACAACTCGTCGTCAGCCGACTACCTGCGGATCAGTGTGGTACACAGTGGTGGCACGACGATGCTGCTGAACCAGTCCGGCGCGGGGAGCAACCGGTACGGGTCCTGGTCGACCGGCAGCTACGACCTGACCCCGTACGCGGGTCAGACGGTGCGGATCCTGGTCGAGGCGGCGGACGCCTCCACCGCCAGCCTGGTCGAGGCGGCCATCGACGACGTCCGGATCACCAGCTCCTGACGGAGGGCAGGGCTGCCGGCTACTGACGGCACGCAGGGCTGCCGTGCGGTGAACATCACCGTACGGCAGCCCCGCGCTGTCGCGATGCCGGCCGGCCGGCGCCGGTGGGTTACCGTGCTAACGACCGCCCCGCAGCGAAGCCGGTGCGAACCCGGCGCTGTCCCGCAACTGTGATGTCCCGGCCGACGGTCGGGGCCAGCCAGGTCGCCTGCGGCGTGGTCGCGAACCGCGCTCTCGAGGAAGGGCGCCTCGCCACCTGGCCGGGGCCGGCGTCACCACCCCCGACCTGTCGGCGAAGCACCAGCCCTCGACCGACAGGAGGACCAGATGAGCAGATCCCACCCGCTGCGGGCAGCGCTGCTGCGTACCGCCGCGGTCACCACCGCCGCCGTCCTCGCCCTGACCGGCTGCGGCCAGGCCGGCGACGGCTCCGGCGGACCCGACGACGCGCAGCCCGGCGTCAGCCCGGAGGCCGCCGCCAGCTACCCGGTCACCGTCGGTGACCTGACCCTGGAGGTACGCCCGGAGCGGATCGTCGCACTGTCGCCGACCGCCACCGAGATGCTCTTCGCGATCGGCGCCGGTGACCAGGTGACCGCGGTCGACGACAACTCCAACTTTCCGGCCGAGGCACCGACCACCGAGCTGTCCGGGTTCACCCCGAACGTCGAGGCGATCGCCGGCTACGAACCCGACCTGGTGGTGCTCTCCGGCGACACCAACGAGGTGGTGGCCGGGCTGACTCGACTGTCGATCCCGGTCTACCTGGCCGGGGCGGCGGTCACCCTGGACGACACGTACCGCCAGATCACCGAGCTGGGTGCCCTCACCGGGCACCCGGACGCGGCGGCCGACCTGGTCGACACCATGCGGTCCGACATCGACAAGCTGGTCACCGACGTGGCGCAGCCGGCCGAGCCGCTGAGCTACTACTACGAGCTCGACCCGACCCTGTACACGGTGACCAGCGAAACCTTCGTCGGCTCGCTGTTCACCATGGTAGGGCTGACCAACGTGGCCGACCCGGCGGATCCGTCCGGGGAGGCCGGCGGCTACCCGCAGCTGTCCGCCGAGGCGTTGATCGACGCCGACCCGGACCTGATCTTCCTGGCCGACACCAAGTGCTGCCAGCAGAACGCTCAGACGGTGGCGCAGCGGGCCGGCTGGTCCACCATCACCGCCGTCCAGGCCGGTCAGGTGGTCGAGCTCGACGACGACATCGCCTCCCGCTGGGGCCCCCGGGTGGTCGACCTGGTACGGGCGATCGTCGACGCGGTCGACGCGGCGGCGTCCTGACATGCTCCGCACGCCGGCGCGGCGGCCCGGCCGGCGGCCGGGGCTGACCGCCGGCTGGTTCGCCGGCGCGGTGGCCGCCGTCGTGCTGGCGGCCCTGGCCGGGCTGGCGTTCGGCCCGGCCAGCCTGCCGCCGCTGGCGGTCGCCGCCGAACTGCTCAACCTGCTGCCCGGCGTAGACGTGGACAGTGGACTCAACGACCGGCAGGTGGCGATCGTCACCCAGCTGCGGCTGCCCCGGGTGGTGCTGGCGCTGCTGGTCGGCGGCATGCTGGCCCTGGCCGGCGGCTGCTACCAGGGGGTGTTCCGCAACCCGCTGGCCGACCCGCATCTGCTCGGCGTCGCCGCCGGGGCCGGGCTGGCGGTGACCGCGGTCATCGCGCTGCGCTCCGGCACCGGGGTGCTGACCGGGCTGCCGGTGACGGTGCCGCTGGCCGCGTTCGTCGGTGCGGTCGGGGCGGTGGCGCTGACGTACCTGCTCGGTACCGGCGCCGCCGGGCCGGACCGGTCCACCGCGACGCTGATCCTGGCCGGGGTGGCGGTGTCGGCGTTCCTCGCCGCCGGGCAGACCTACCTGCTGCAGCGCCACGTGGACACCATCCGGGAGGTCTACTCGTGGCTGCTGGGCCGGCTGGCCACCGACGGCTGGCACGAGGTCCGGCTGGTCCTGCCGTACGCGGTGATCGCCGCCGTGGTGGTGTTGGCGCACCGCCGCGAGTTGGACGTGCTGTCGGTCGGTGACGAGGAGGCGGCCAGCCTCGGCCTGCACCCGCAGCGGTCCCGTTACCTGCTGCTCGCCGCCGCGTCGCTGGGTACTGCTGCGGCGGTGTCGGTGTCCGGGCTGATCGGCTTCGTCGGGTTGATCGTGCCGCACCTGGTCCGGCTGGTCGCCGGCAGCAGCTACCGGGTGATCCTGCCGCTGTCGATGCTGCTCGGCGGCGCGTTCCTGACCGTCACCGACGTGGTGGCCCGTACCGTGGCCGCGCCGGCTGAGATTCCGATCGGTGTGGTCACCGCCTTCTTCGGCGCCCCGTTCTTCGTGCTGGTGCTGCGTACCACCCGCCGGACGGTGACGTTGTGACCGGGGCCGGGGCCGGGGCCGGGGCCGGGGCCGCGCCCGAGACCGGGCCGGCGACCGCCGCCGGCACCCCGGTGGTCGGCCGTGATCTGCGGGTACGCCTCGGCGGCGCGCCGGTGCTGGATGGTGTCGATCTGACCGTGGCCGCCGGTGAGTGGGTGGCGGTGATCGGGCCGAACGGGGCCGGCAAGTCGACCCTGCTGCGGGCGGTCGGCGGGCTGCTGCCGGTCGACGGCAGCCTGGACCTGTTCGGTACGCCGATCACCCGGCTCGGCCGCCGCGCCCGGGCCCGGCTGGTCGCCACCGTCGTACAGTCGCCGGTGGTGCCGGCCGGGATCGCCGTCGCCGACTACGTGCTGCTCGGCCGTACGCCGTACGTACCGCTGCTGGGCCGGGAGTCGGCGGCCGACCTGGCGGTGGTCGACGACGTGCTGGCCCGGCTCGACCTGACCGGGTTCGCGCACCGGCGGCTGGCCACCCTGTCCGGTGGTGAACGTCAGCGGGTGCTGCTGGCCCGGGCGTTGGCCCAGGGCGCCCCGCTGCTGCTGCTCGACGAGCCGACCAGCGCGCTGGACATCGGCCACCAGCAGGAGGTGCTGGAGCTGGTCGACGAGCTGCGCCGGGACCGGGGGCTGACCGTGCTGGCCACCATGCACGACCTGTCGGTGGCCGGCGAGTACGCCGACCGGCTGGTGCTGCTCGCCGCCGGCCGGACGGTGGCCGCCGGCCCGCCAGCCGAGGTACTCACCGAGGAGAACCTGGCCCGGTACTACCGGGCCCGGGTGCGGGTGCTGCCCGGCGCGCACGGCCCGCTGGTCGTCCCGGTCCGCGACCGCCGTCCGGCCGGCGACCGGACGGCCGAGCCGGCCCGACGGGACGCGGACCGGTCCGTTGCCGGTACGGATCCGTCAGTCGCCGGCGATCCGGATCACCGAGAAGAAGGCCCCCTGCGGGTCGTTGAGCACGGCGAACCGGCCGTGCGGCAGGTCGGTGGGCGGGACTGAGACGGTGCCGCCGAGCGCGGCGGCGTGCTCGGCGGTGGCGTCGCAGTCGTTCACCGCGAAGTACACCATCCAGTGGGCCGGCAGGTCGGCCGGCCAGTCGTCGCCGACCATCGGCATCATCCCGGCGACCGGCTGCTGCTCGACCAGCCATTCGGTGTACATGATCGGCGGAAACGGGGTGTCCCGGGTCTCCCAGTCGAAGACCGTGCCGTAGAACTCCTTCGCGCCCTCCGGGTCGCGGGTGGTCAGCTCGTTCCAGCACAGCGAGCCGGGCACGTTCGCCAGCTCCGCGCCGGCCATGGACAGCGGCTGCCAGACGGCGAAGCTGGCCCCGGCCGGGTCGGTGAAGACCGCCGCCCGGCCCCGGTCGAGCACGTCGAACGGCGGCATCAGCACGGTGCCGCCGGCCGACTCGACGAGCTTGGCGCTCGCCTGGGCGTCCAGCGTGCCGATGTACGTGGTCCAGGTCGGCGGCTGCCCGCCGGTGGAGACCGAGCCGGCCCCGGCGACCAGTTTGTCGTCCTTGCTGAACAGGGTGTAGCCCTCTGCGTCCGGGTCGTCGGGCGGCTGCGCGGACCAGCCGAACAGTTCGCCGTAGAACCGGATCGCACCGGGCAGGTCGGAGGTGCCGAGGTCGACCCAGGCGGGTACCCCGGCTGCGGCGACGGACATGGCGGATTTCCTCCTGCGGATCGGCTGGGTGGACCCTGCTGACCGAATCCTGGCACCCGGTCGCCGACGGTCGGGGGAGATTCGCCGAAGCAATCGCCCGTCGCGCGGAATCATGGCCCGCGCCGAGGGTACCCGTACCCGGGCTGACGTCACCGACCGAAGCCCGGGCGGAAGTGCCGGGCACCGCCTGCGGCGCGGGGCACCGGCCGGGACGCGGGACAGCGGGGGAGAACGATGGTACGGGTGATCGAGGTGTTGCCGGGCGACATCGACCGGGCGATCAACGACGATCACGTCCTGCTGGACCAGCTTTTCCGGCGGCTGGAGACGGGTCAGGGCGACCGGCGGATCCTGGCCGACCAGGTGGTCTACCGGATCTCCATGCACCTGGCGGCCGAGGAGCAGGTCCTCGACCCGGTCTTCGACGAGCCGACGGTGACCGAACAGCTGACCGCCGGGTCGGTGGCCGAGCTGATCCGGCGGGGGCGGGACACCCGTCAGCGGATCAAGGAGGCGGCGGCCGAGATCGACCGGTCCAGGCCCGGCAACCTGGACTTCGAGGAGGCGCTCAACCACCTGATCGCCGACGTGCGCCGGCAGGCCGCCGAGCAGGAGGGGACGCTGCTGCCGGCGCTGCGGGCCGCGGTCGGTCCGCAGCGGATGGCCGAACTCGGCGCGCAGTTCACCGCCGCGAAGTACCGTGCCCCGACCCATCCGCACCCGCAGACTCCGAACACTTCCCGCAGCAGCCGGCTGCTGGGTGGGCCGGCGGCGCTGGTCGACCGGCTCCGCGACCGGACCTCGGGGCGGCGTGGCTGGTTCGCCACCGACGCGTCCGGGCTGCTGGAACCGCAGTCCCAGGCGCTGCTGGACGCGTTCGCCGCGCTCGGCCCCCGGCCCACCGAGATCCTCGATCCGGTCGAGGCGCGGCGCCAGCCGACCCTGTCCGACGCGGTGGCCCGGATCCGTACCGACCGGGGGGACCTGGAGGAACGGGAGCCGGTCGACTCGGTCTTCGACTTCGCCATCGACGGTCCCGGCGGGGAACTGACCCTGCGGGTGTACCGGCCGACGTCGGCATCACCAACCGGCGGCCTGCCGGTGCTGATCTACCTGTACGCGGGTGGCTGGGTGGTCGGCAGCCTGGACACCTACGACGCAACCCCCCGGGCGCTGTGCAACAAGGAACGGTGTCTGGTGGTGGCGGTGGACTACCGGCACGCCCCGGAGCATCCGTTCCCGGCCGCCCACGACGACGTGCTCGCCGCGACCCGGTGGCTGCTGGACAACGCCGGCGAGATCGGCGGTGACCCGGAACGGATCGCCATCGCCGGCGAGGCCGCCGGCGGCAACATGGCGGCGGCCACCTGTCTGCAGTTGCGCGACGCCGGTCAGCGGCTGCCAATGCTGCAGGTGCTGATCTACCCGGTGACCAGTGTGACGATCGACGACGGATCCGGGGTGGACGCCGCTGACGCGGCACCGCTGAACCGTCCGATGCTCAGCTGGTTCGCCCGGCATGCTTTTCCCCGGCCGGAGATGCTCGACGACCCCCGGGTGGCGTTGCTCGACCTGCCGGTGGAACGGCTCGCCGGCCTGCCGCCGGCGGTGGTGCTGACCGTGGAACGGGATCCGCTGCGCGACCAGGGGCAGGCGTTCGCGCAGCGGCTGCGGGCGGCCGGGGTTCCGGTCGAGCACATCCACTACGACGGCGTACCGCACGAGTTCTTCGGCATGGGTGCGGTGCTGGACGTGGCGGAGGCGGCCCAGGACCGGGTGGCGGCCGAGCTGCACACCGTGTTCAACCCGTCCGGCCAGTCGTCGAGCGGCTGGCCGACCGGCCTGTGAGCCGCCGGCACGGGAATCAGCGGTCGGCGAGGTCGGCGATGGTGTTCACCAGACCGGCCGCGGTCTGTGGATCCCGGGTGGTCAGCACGAGATAGCGCCCACCGGACAGCTGCACCCGGATGCCCGGGCCGGACCGGGTGATCAGGCCACGTCCCCGCGTGTCGGGGTGGTAGCGGTAGCCCCAGCCGCCCCACTCGGACACCCGTACCGTCGTCTGGACGGCCCCGACGACCTCCCGCGCCGGTACGCTGATCCGCGGCCACCCGAACGGCCCGAATCCGATGTGGATGCCGTGCCGGTCGATGGTCAGCCGGTTGACCAGCAGCAGTGTCACCAACGCCACGGTGAGCAGCACCGGGCTGGCCACCCAGACGTTGATCCAGACCGCCAGGACCCCGGCGAGCAGCAGCAACGGGACCAGGATCCACAGCCCGGTGCGGGACACCGACGTCTGCTCGGTCCACCCGGCGCCGTCGGCCGGCAGCGGCACCCGGGGCAGCTCGGCGGCGGGCCGGCCGTGAGCCGCCGGCCGGGCCGGCGGCGGACCGCACGCCGCGTACGCCAGCACCGTCCAACCGGTCACCCCGACCATCAGCGCGGGAACGTGCCAGCTCGGAGCCGGTGCCCGGGTCGGGTCCAGTACGTCGACCGACAGTGCCACGGTGGTCAGCCAGATTCCGGCGACGACCCCGGCGACCGCCGCGCCGATGGTGATCAGCCACCGGCGCAGCTGCCACCGCAGCCCCAGCGGCAGCACCCCGACCGCGGCGAGCACCGCTCCGGCGGCCGCACCGATCGTGTAGCCGGTCACGCTGTTCGTCAGCGAACTGGTCGCGTCGACCACATCGGCGGTGTTCCAGTGCATCGGCAGCCGGTCCGGCAGCCGGTGGCGCAGCGCCTCGGCGGTCACCGGCACCACGGCGACCGCGAGCACAGCGAGCAGGAAACCGAGCAGCCGCCGGCCGCCGCCACCGGCGCGGTCCTGCCCAGCCGTCCCTCCGTCGCTCACCTGGCGATTGTTTCCCAGCTGTCGCCGGGCCAACCCGGAGGGGGCGGGCGGTGTGGCGCGCGCCGTTCTGCTAGTACCGCCGGCCGGCGCGCCCGGTCTGCTAGTGCCGCTGGTCGGTCCGGGCGTGGTCGGTCAGCGGGGGCGGCAACGGCTCGGCGTGCAGCACCGTCAACCGGGACACCGCCCGGGTCAGCACCACGTACAGCCGGTGCAGCCCACGCGGCTCGGCCGCGACGATACCGGCCGGCTCGACCACCACCACGTGGTCGTACTCCAGCCCTTTCACCTCGGTCGCGGCGACCACCGACACCCGGATCGCGGGGTCGCCGGCGGCTCCGGTGACGCCGACACCGGCGGCGGTCAGAGCATCGCACAGGCCGGGCACCGCGGACCCGGCGGCGATCACCCCGACCGAGCCGTCGTGGGCCAGCGCCGCGCGGACCTCGGCCACCGTGGCAGCGGTCAGATCGTCGACCGTACGCAGCGACAGCGACCCGTCGCGACGCAGTGAAACCGCCGGTGGTACGTCCACTTCGAGCGCCGGCAGCAGCCGGTTGGCCAGCTCGACCACCACCGCCGGCACCCGGAAGCCGACCGTCAGCGGCACCACCGGGGCGTCCGGCCGACCGAGGTGGGTCAGGGTCCGGTGCCAGTCGGTGGCCGCCCACGGGGCGGTGCCCTGGGCCAGGTCGCCGAGCAGGGTGACCGAGCCGTGTTCGCAGCGCCGGGCGATCGCCCGGCACTGCATCGGCGACAGGTCCTGCGCCTCGTCGACCACCACGTGCCCGTACCCGGTCGGCCGGTCGAGCAGCCCGGCGACCTCGTCGATCAGCACCAGGTCGGCCTCGGTCCACCTGGTGGTGCGGACCGACCTGGCCGGTGGCCGCAGCAGCGCCGCCTGTTCGGCCTCGTCGAGCAGACCGCTGGCGGCGGCCGACAGCCGCTGCGGATCGGTGAGCAGCGCGGACACCACCTCGGTCGGGGTGAGCGCCGGCCAGACCCGGTCCAGCAGGGCGCGTACCGGGGCGACCCGGGCCATCCGCCGCAGCCAGGCGTCGCTCGGTGACTCGGCGCGCCGGGTCTCGGCTTGGCGTTGCAGCAGCGCGACGATCCGGGCCTGCACCCGTTCCCGACCGATCCGGTACGGCGGCTTCTCCTCGCGGACCGTCCGCACGATCCGGTGCAACGCCTCGACGCCGATCCGCCACCGGTAGGAGCCGTCCGGCACCACGATCGACTCGTCCGGTTCGCCGAGGTACGCCTCGACGGCGCGGCGCAGCACCTGCGCCATCCTGGGGTCGTGTTTGAGCGCGGCGGCGGCCGGGGTGTCCTCGGCCCGTACCGGCACCGAGTCGATCAGGTCGGTGACCGTGCACTGGGCCACCTCGACCTCGCCGAGGGCAGGCAGCACGTTGGCGATGTAGGACAGGAACACCCGGTTCGGCCCGATGATCAGCACCCCGGCCTTGCGTAGCCGTTCCCGGTGCGCGTACAGCAGGTAGGCGGCCCGGTGCAGGCCGACCGCGGTCTTGCCGGTGCCGGGCGCGCCCTGTACGCAGATCGACTCGGTCAGCTCGGCGCGGACCAGCTCGTCCTGTTCGGGCTGGATGGTGGCGACGATGTCCCGCATCGGGCCGACCCGGGGCCGTTCGATCTCGGTCGTCAGGATGCGGGAGGCAGTGCCGAGCTCCTCACCCCGGTCGAGGTGTTCGTCCTCGAAGCTGGTGAGTTCGCCGCCGGCGTAGCCGAACCGGCGGCGGACCCGTACCTGCTGCGGGTCGCGGGCGCTGGCCTGGTAGAAGGCCCGGCTGATCGGCGCACGCCAGTCGAGGACCAGTGGTTCGCCGGTGTCGTCGGCGACATGCCGGCGGCCGATGTGGTGGCGACTGATCTGGTCCCGGTTGAGCTGGTCCCGACCGGTCCGCAGCTCGCCCGGATCGGGCTCGTGGCCTGGCTCGTGGCCTGGCACGAGGTCGTCGTCGAGGTCGGGATCGATGTCGACGTCGAGCCGGCCGAAGAACAGCGGCGTGTCCGGGTTGTCGGCCAGCTCGGCGACCCGGCGGGCCAGGTGCCGGCCCAGGGTCTCGGCGGTGTACGCGTCCCCGGCGACCCGGTCGCCGGTGCTGAACAGGGCTTCGGCCCGGTTGCGCATCCGGGCGAGTGCGGCCCGGGACGCGGTCAGATGGGCGCGTTCAGCGGCGAGTTCGCCGTCCAGGTCGGGAGCGGGTGCGGGTGCGGGGTGGTCGGGTGCGGGCATGCTGACTCCTGGCTGGATCGCCGGCGTGCTCGCTCGCGTGTCCGGAACCGGGTCGGCCGGTGCCCGGCGCGGGGGACGTCCGCTGCGGTGCGACTCACCGCGGCCGTCAAGCGGCCATCGACTTTACCCCTGGCCCGTCGCCGGTCAACCAGATTTCCCCGCTACGTCGGGCGCGACAGTGTCGCCGGCCAATCTGCTCGACGGCTGCCCGGGGTGCGGGGTGCGCCACAGGCCGGGCCGCCGCCGGGCGCGGCGACCACCCGAGGGCTACCGTGGAGATCATGAGTCACGGTGACGGGGGCGAGGGCGGCGGGCTGCGCCGACCACGGGTCGGGCACATCCAGTTCCTCAACTGCCTGCCCATCTACTGGGGGCTGATGCGCTCCGGCGCGCTGCTCGACGTCGACCTGCACAAGGACTCCCCGGAGCGGCTCGGTGCCGCCCTGGTCGCCGGCGACCTGGACATCGGCCCGATCTCGTTGGTCGAGTACCTGCGGCACGCCGACCAGTTCCTGCTGGTGCCGGACATCGCGGTCGGCAGCGACGGGCCGGTGCTGTCGGTGAACGTCGTCGCCACCCGGCCACTGGGCGAATTGTCCGGCCGCCCGGTGGCGCTGGGTTCCACCTCACGTACCGGGGTGCTGCTGGCCCGGATGCTGCTGGCCGAGCGGTACGGCGTCGAACCGGACTACTTCACCTGCCCGCCGGACGTCACCCAGATGCTGCTGGAGGCCGACGCCGCCGTGCTGATCGGCGACGTCGCGTTGCGGGCCCACCACGAGGCGCCGGCGCGCGGCCTGGCCGTCACCGACCTGGGGCAGGCGTGGCGGGACTGGACCGGGCTGCCGATGGTCTTCGCCGTCTGGGCGGTCCGCCGTGACTTCGCCGCCGCCCACCCCGGCCAGGTCAAGGAGGTCCACCAGGCGTTCCTGCGGTCGCGTGACCTCTGCCTCGCCGAGCTCGACGAGGTGGCCCGAGCCGCCGCCAGGTGGGAACCGTTCGACGCGCCGACGCTGGCTTCGTACTTCCGGGCGTTGGACTTCTCGCTCGGTGACCGGCAGGTGGCCGGGCTGCGGGAGTTCGCCCGCCGGGCGGCCGGGTCGGGTGCCGCCCCGGCGCTGCCGCCCGGCGGCCCCGAGTTCTTCCTGCCCTGACCGCCTCTGCCTGCCCTGACCGTGCCTGGGTGGCTCAGCTGCCGGCCGAGGCGGTCGCGGCTGCCCGCAACTGCTGGGCCACCTCACGGCAGATCTTCGCGCCGTACGTGTAGGGCCGGTCGACCGGGAACCGGGTCATCACTCCGATGGTCCATCCGTCGCCGATCGCCAGGCAGTTGACGTGCCACTCCTGCTCGTTGTCCCGGATCACCCAGCCGTTCTTGATGGCGATCTCGTCGGCTTCGTCTGCCGGGAATGCCTCGATCACCCCGAAATCGCCTGGACTGCGTACGCTGCGCATCTCGGTCAGCAGCCAGTCGGTCCACTCGGCGCCGGCCGCCCGGCCGTCGACGATGCACGCCCCGATCCGGGCCACGTCGCGGGGGGAGAGCCGGGTGGTGCTCCACCGGTTCTCGGTCGAGCTGTGGCTGTCGGTGAGCCCGCAGATCCGGATCATCCGCTCGGTCGCCGCGGTCCGGCCGATCTCCTGCCACAGCTCCTCAGCGACCTGGTTGTCGCTGTCCCTGATCATGATTTCGAGCTGCCGCATCCGGAAGTCGCTCGGCGACCGGCCCGCTTCGGCCGAGGTACGCAGGTAGTCGGCGGCGATCCACGCCTTGATCAGCGACGCCGTGGTACTGGTCTCGGCCAGGTTGGCCGATCCGTGGATCTCGCCGGTCCGTTGGTCGAGCATCGCCCACGACCACCAACCGTCGATGCCGGCCAGCCGAACCGTGGTCGGCGCGACGGCCAGCGGTGACAGCGTCGGGTCGGGCTCCGGGGTCGGGCTCTCGCTCAGGCCGGCCGTCGGGGTCGACGCCGGTTGACGCCAGCTGGGCTGCTGGTCGGTGTCCTGCTGGTCGGTTGGCTGCTCGCCGGCGGCGGCCAACGGCGCGCCGGGAACCAGCCGCAACCCGGCGATGCCGGCGACTGCCAGAGCGACTACCCCGATCACGATCAGCGGCGTACGCCGCCCGGCCCGGGTGTGGCGGGCCACGACGCCCGGTCGCCCGGTCACCGGCCGGGAGGGTCGGCTGGCCATCAGCCGACCCGGTCGGCTGGTGAACAGCCGGCGCAGCCGGCCGGTCGACGGAATCCAGGAGTCGGGTGGCATGTCACCCGGCCGGTGGCGCCGGGGGCGGCAGTTCGGCGGGCAGTTGGATGGCGGCGCCGGCGTGTGGGGTGACCAGCTGCCGGGCCACCTCGCGGCAGATGCCCGACCCGTACTCGAGGCCGTAAGGGCCCGGGTACCGGGTCATCACCGCGAGCACCCAGTCGTCGTGCACGGCCAGGCAGTTGAGATGCCACAGGCCGTCCGACCAGATCAGCGTCCAGCCGTTCTTGATGCCGACCGGCGACTCCCGTAGCAGGCTCTCCGGCAGTCCGTCGATGATGCCCCAGCGGCCTCCGCCGGAGGTGGTTTCCTGCTCGGACGCGGCGGTCCCGCCCCGTACCTGGGACATCTCGTCGAGCACCCAGTCGGTCCACAACGGGCCGGCGGCGGTGCCGTTCTTGACGCACTCGCCCATCAGCGCGGCATCGCGCGCCGACATTTGGGTGTAGCTCCACCAGACGTTGTCCTCCTTTGGCGGCACCACCATCCGGGTCTGCTGCAGGCCGCACATCTTGATCATCCGGGTGATCACGTCGTCGCCGCCGGCCTCGTAGTACAGCCGGTCGGTGGCCCGGTCGTCGCTGTCGCGGATGGCCAGGCTGGCCAGCTGCAGAACGTCGGGCTCGGGCTCGGCGTCGTCGAGTCGCCGTAGGTAGTCCGCGACGATCCAGATTTTGATCATCGATTCGGTGGAGCTGGTCTCGGTCATGTTGGCCGAGCCGCCGATCTCGCCGCTGTCGCGGTCCAGCAGCGCCCAGGTCAGGAAACCGTCGACCGGGACCGAGACCGGTACGGCCCGCAACGTCGGCACGGCCGGCGGCTCAGGGGACTCGGCCATGGCGAGGGCCGGATCGGTCAGCTCGACGGCGGACCGGTTGGTGCCCGTCCCGCCGACGAACCGGGCCGAGGCGGTGGGGATCATCAGAACGGCACCGACCACCAGGGCTGCCAGCACGACAGTGAGTGTCACGCGTGAACTCATGGGGGGCTGCTCCGGGGAGTGAATCGGTGATTTCAGCTCGTCGGTGCTCTGACGGTTGCGTCGGTACGGGATGATCCTGGGTCTACCGGGTGTTTCTGGGACTGCGGGTTCTTCTGCCGACAATGCGGGTCAGGTGGGCCGGTGCGGGCCTCGTCGCCGCCGCGCCATTGGGCAGTTTACGGGGCGAATCTCGGAGTGCCAGCCCTCGCGTGCCGGAGATCTCAGGTGATGAGTGGTGAATCCATATGCTTCGTCCGGTTACCTGAGTATTTTCAGGATAATAAGTGGATAAACATCATGTTCACCAGGTGTCGCCGATTACAAACTGTGCTGACTTGGTTCCGTGCCGTGAAGATTTTTCAAGTGCTGTTACAGGGCTTGGCTGCGACTGGAGTTTCTTGTAACACTATGTTGGTGGACGGTGACGACGCCCAGACGGTGAGTGGCACCCGCAGTGGACTCCTCGACGAGGTCGAGGCCGCCGAAGCTGACCTGCGCGACGCGGCGCTACGCGGCCGGATCCCCGGTCCACGCGCCGCCGACGATCCGGCCGATGCCGATCCCGACCATCCGGCCGATCCCGACCGGAACTTCACCGAGATGATGGACGCCGACCAGAAGATCGAGCCGCGCGACTGGATGCCGGACGGCTACCGCCGCACACTCGTCCGGCAGATCGCGCAGCACGCGCACTCCGAGATCATCGGCATGCAGCCCGAAGGCAACTGGCTGACCCGGGCGCCCAGCCTGCACCGCAAGGCGATCCTGCTGGCAAAGGTGCAGGACGAGGCCGGCCACGGGCTGTACCTGTACGCCGCGGCGGAGACCCTCGGCGTCAGTCGGGAAGAGTTGGTCGACCTGCTGCTCGCCGGCCGGCAGAAGTACAGCTCCATCTTCAACTACCCCACGCTGACCTGGGCAGACGTCGGAGCGATCGGTTGGTTGGTGGACGGTGCGGCGATCATCAACCAGGTCCCACTGTGCCGCTGCTCGTACGGCCCGTACGCCCGCGCCATGATCCGCGTCTGCAAGGAGGAGTCGTTCCACCAGCGGCAGGGCTACGAGATCCTGCACACCCTCGCGCACGGCACGCCGGCTCAGCGTCAGATGGCCCAGGACGCGGTGGACCGCTGGTGGTACCCGTCGCTGGCGATGTTCGGGCCGCCGGACGCCGACTCGACCCATTCGGGCCAGTCGATGCGATGGAAGATCAAACGGTTCTCCAACGACGAGCTGCGCCAACGCTTCGTGGACATGTGCGTCCAGCAGGTCGGCCCGCTCGGGCTCACCCTGCCCGATCCCGAACTACGGTGGAACGAGCAGTGTCAGGCGTACGACTTCACCCAGCCGGACTACGACGAACTGCTCCGGGTGATCCGCGGCGACGGGCCGTGCAACCGGCAGCGGCTCGCCCACCGGCGGGCCGCGCACGACGCCGGCGGCTGGGTCCGCGAGGCGTCCCGGGCGTACGCCGAGAAACAGGCCAGCCGGCGGAAAGCCGGCACCGTACCGGCGGGAGTCGGTGCCGTGCCGGTGGGAGCGGGTGCCGTGCCGGTCGGAGTGGGCGCTCCGCCGGTCGGAGCGGGTGCCGGATGAGCGGCGAACCGGGCCGGACCCCGCCCACCCCGCTGTGGGAGGTCTTCATCCGGTCCCGGCGCGGGCTCGCCCACACCCACGTCGGCAGCCTGCACGCGCCGGACGCGACGCTCGCCCTGCGGCACGCCCGCGACCTGTACACCCGACGGCAGGAAGGTGTCTCGATCTGGGTGGTACCCGCTGAGTCGATCACCGCGTCCAGTCCGGACGAAAAGGACGCCTTTTTCGACCCGGCGGCCGACAAGGTCTACCGGCACCCGACCTTCTACCAGGTGCCGGACGGAGCGCAGCACCTGTGACCGCGACACCCCCCGACCAGCTGCTCTGCTGGGCCGACGACGCGTTGATCACCGCCCAGCGGCTGGCTGCGTGGTGCGCCCGCGCCCCCGAGCTGGAGGAGGACGTCGCGCTCACCAACATCGCGCTCGACCAGCTCGGCGTGGCCCGGCTGCTGCTGTCGTACGCCGCCGAGCAGCTCACCCCCGGTGCGGTGCCGGCCGCGCCGGCCGACCAGCCGGTCACCGAGGACACTCTGGCCTTCCTCCGCTCTGACCAGGAGTTTCGCAACTGCCTGCTGGTGGAGTTGCCGGACGACGACTACGCGGTGACCATCGGCAAGCTGCTGTTCCTCGCCGCGTACCAGGTCCGGCTCTACGCCGTACTGAGCGTCGGCGCCGACCAGCGGCTCGGGGCGATCGCCGGCAAGGCGGCCAAGGAGTCCGCCTACCATCTCGACCACGCGCGACTGTGGACCCTGCGGCTCGGCGACGGCACCGAGGAGTCGCACCGTCGCATGCAGCTCGCGGTCGACGAACTCTGGCCGTACACCTATGAGCTGGTCGCCCCGGTGCCCGGCAGCGGCCTTGCCGACCTGCGGGCCGACTGGCTCGCCGCAGTCGGTCCGATCCTTGCCGAAGCGACCCTGGTTGCGCCGACCGGCACCGGGCCCACCACCACCGGCGGCGCCGCCGGTCGCGCTGGCGCTGGCGACGGTGGCGGCTGGCGGCCCGGCGGCGGTCGGCTGGGCCGGCACACCGAACACCTGTCGTACCTGTTGGCCGAGATGCAGGTGGTGCACCGGGCCCACCCGGGCGCGCGATGGTGAGCGGACGCCCCGCAGCCGCCGACGGGGCCAGCGCAGCTGTCGGCGGGGCCAGCTCGGTCGCCTGGGCGGCGGTCGAAGCCGTCCTCGATCCGGAAATCCGCGTACTCACCATCGCTGAGCTCGGCATCCTCCGCGCTGTCGAGGTCACCGCAGCCACCGGTGCCGTCCGCGTGACGGTCACCCCCACCTACAGCGGATGCCCGGCGATGGAGCTGATCCGGGCCGAGATCCGGGCGGCGCTGCACCGGTCCGGCTTCACCGACGTCGCGGTCGTCACCGAGTTGGCGCCCGCGTGGAGCACCGACTGGATCACCGAGGCGGGCCGGCGCAAGCTCGCCGCCGCCGGGATCGCTCCACCGCCGCCGGCCGCTACCGGGCCGGTGCCGGTCCCGTTGACCATTCGCTGCCCGGCCTGCGGCTCACCGCGCACCGAGCAGCTGAGCCGATTCGGTGCCACGGCCTGCAAGGCGCTGTGGCGGTGCCAGGACTGCACCGAGCCGTTCGAGCAGATGAAGGCGTTCTGATGGCGGTGACGATCAGCCGACCGGCGCGACGGCGTCCGGTGTTCCACCCGCTGCCGGTCGCCGGCGTCGATCAGCTCACCGCCGACGCCGTCGCGGTCACCTTCGCCGTACCGCCCGAGCTGCGCGACGCGTACCGGTTCCAGGCCGGGCAGCATCTCACCGTACGGCTGGTCGACCCAGCCGGCGGCCCGGAGATCCGCC
The DNA here is from genome assembly GCF_003751085.1 of Micromonospora sp. Llam0. Taxonomy (NCBI): domain Bacteria; kingdom Bacillati; phylum Actinomycetota; class Actinomycetes; order Micromonosporales; family Micromonosporaceae; genus Micromonospora; species Micromonospora sp. Llam0. The sequence goes on from NZ_RJJY01000002.1 coordinate 2,639,203, forward strand.
GCTCGTACTCCATCTGCTCGACCCCGGCGGAGCTCGCCGACCACGGCCGGCTGCGGATCGGCGTGCGGCACGTCGCCGGTGGCGCCTTCTCCGGGTACGCGGTGCGCCAGCTGGCCGCCGGGGCCACCGTGGAGGTGATGCCGCCGCTCGGACACTTCACCACCGGGTTCGAACCGGGCCGCAGCCGGTACTACGGCGCGCTGGCCGCCGGCTCCGGCATCACCCCGGTGCTGTCCCTGCTCGCCACCGGGCTGGCCACCGAGCCGGGCAGCCGGTTCAGTCTCGTCTTCGGCAACCGGTCTGCGCACACCGTGATGTTCGCCGACGAGATCGCCGACCTGAAGGACCGGTACCCGGACCGGTTGCAGGTGGTGCACGTGCTGTCCCGCGAGACGCAGGACGCGGAGCTGCTCACCGGGCGGATCGACGCCGCCCGGTTCGACCGCCTGCTGGACACCGTGGTACCGGGCGATCAAGTGGACGAGTGGTTCCTTTGTGGGCCGTACGGGCTGGTCATGGCGGCCCGGCAGGTGCTCGCCGAGCGGGGCGTGCCAGACGGGGCCGTACACAGCGAACTCTTCCACGCCAGCGACGCACCGCCGGCCGGAGCCGACGCGGTCACCGATGTCGACGCGGCGGCCGGCACGGCGGTGACCGTACTGCTCGACGGGCGGGCGTCGACGGTGCGGACGCGGCCGGGGGAGCGGGTGCTCGACGCGGCCCTGCGGGTCCGGTCCGAGCTGCCGTACGCCTGCAAAGGTGGGGTCTGCTCGACCTGCCGGGCGAAGATCGTCGACGGCGCGGTGACGATGGCCCGCAACTACGCACTGGAGCCGGACGAGGTGGCCGCCGGCTATGTGCTGACCTGCCAATCGACGCCCACCACCCCGACGCTCACCGTCGACTACGACGCCTGACTGCCGACTACGACGCCTGACTGCCGACTACGACGCCTGACTGCCGACTACGACGCTCACCGTCGACCACGACGCCTGGCGTGCGTCACGGTGACGATCGGCGATCGAGCTGGTCGAGCAGTTGGCGGGCCTGCTCGTGGGAGGTGAGTCGGACGAACCGCAGCCGGCTCCACCGGGGGTCGGCAGAAGCCTCCTGCAGCCGGCTCCGGTCCAGAGCTCCACCCGGCGCGCCGCGCGGCGTACCGTGCGCCGGACGATCTGCTCCATCACCTGGCGGCGCGGCAGGTCGAACCAGATCACCGTGTCGGCTCGCCACCAGATCAGGTCGCGCACCGTCGAGTAGTTGCCGTCCACCACCCAGCCGTCGCCGGAGACAGCAGCCGCCACCCGTTCCCGGAACTCCGGTTCCGGCGTCGGCTGCCAGTCCTGCTGGTGGAACAGGGCGTCCAACTCGATGTGCGGCACACCGAGCCGGACGGCCAACTCGGCGGCCAGAGTCGACTTGCCTGATCCCGGCACCCCCATCACCGACACCCGCCGCACCTCGCTGCTCCCCTCCGTGGTGCTGCCCTCCGTGCCGTCTGTCGTTCGAGTTGAAGGTCAGATACCTCAAAAAGCTGACGTAGGGTGTCTGGCCTTCAACTCGCGGCCCGCTCGGCGATCGCCTGCCGGACATCATGCACGAGTTGTCCACTTTGTCGGAGTACGTCGTCGGCAGTGAACCGCAGCACCAGCCAACCGGCCGCCCGCAGCGCGTTGTAGCGGGCCACATCCCGGCGGAACATCGCACGTTCCCGGTGGTGGTCGCCCTCGTACTCGATGGCGATCCGCCAGCGCGGGTAGGCGAGATCGACGCGAGCCAGGAAACGTCCGCGCGGCGCGCCCCGTACCGCCGATGGTGGCGCGCCCGATGTCGCCGATGTCGCTGACGTGTCCGGCGGTGTCCGTACCTCGTGCTGCGGGACCGGGCGGGGCAGACCGGCATCGTGCAGCAACAGCCGCAGCCGGGACTCCATCGGCGACTCGCTCAGCGGCTCGGCCAGGGCGACGAGTTCCCGCAGCTGCGCCGTGCCGCGGCGGCCCGGGTGGGCGTCGACGTAGCGGACGAGCGCCTCGCGGCGGAACGACCGATGGTGCAGCAGCGCGTCGAGTGCGGCGAGCGCGTCGGCGCGGGGCAGTCTGCGCCCCAGATCGAAGCCGGTACGCACCTCGGTGGTCAGTGGTATCCCGCCGGACAACGTGGTGATGTCGGCCGGTTCGAGCGTGTGATGGGTGACCGAGACGCGGGGGTGGCGCCACAGCCGCGTCGTCGGCGGCAGATCGACGTACACCGGGCTGTCGCGGGGCAGCAGGTCGACACCCCACAGGTACGCGGCGCTCAGCCCACGGACCGCCCCGCCGGGCGGCAGTTTCAGCGCCACCGCCTCGCACCACATCCGGTGGTCGTCGGCGTCGAAGACGGCCGCGTGCACGTACACGTCGGGCAGCACGCGGCGCCACGTCCGACCGGCGAGCATCCGCCGGGTGAGCAGTCCGGCGGCCACTGCGCGGGTGCCGGAGAACGGGCCGATACTCAGCTCACGCGGGATCCGCCGGGCGCGGGGCATCGCCAGAGTCTGCCCGGCCGGCTGGTCGGCCCGCCGCCCCGTCGGTGTCTCGCGTCGCCGATCCGACTGTCTCCGCCGATTCGACTGTCCCCTGCGGTCCGACTGGCCCGTGCGGTCCAAGTGGCTCCGGCCGGGCCGGGGCGTCGCGGTGGATCAGGCCTTGGGCGGCCAGGGCCGCGGCCGCCGCCGCCAGCGGCAGGGCCGGCAGCGCGTACCGGGGCTCGTACATGCCGATCGCCACCGTGAACACGGCCAGCCCGGGGCCGGCGACCACCAGCAGTACGGTGTCGAACCGGATCCAGCCGGCGACCCGCCGTCCGGCGGCCAGCGCCGCGACGGTCAGTAGCACCGCCAACGACATCACCACCGGGATGCCCCGGGTCCAGCCGCCGTACTGGTGCAGCGCCCGGGTCAGCGGGGTGGCCGGGTCCGCGACGACCGGCTCGGCGACCGCCGCCTGGAACCCGATGGACGCCTGGGCCGGCGGACAGTTCTGCTCGACCCGCACGTCGGCGGAGCGGAACCGGACCGGCGGCACCAGCCGCTGCCGCAGGCACTCGTTCATCGGCCCGAGATACAGGCCGGGGACGAAGTGCGCCGCGCTCTCCCGGCCGACCGTGGCGAGGTAGTCGCCGGGCTGCTGGCTGATCACCGACCGGGAGAAGCTGGTCAGCACCCGGGCGCCCTCCGGGGTGTAGACCCAGTCGCCGAGTCGGGCCGGCCGCCGCCAGAAGAACGCGTCGGCCCGGTCCCAACGCTGGTCGGGCGGCTGGTCCGGGCAGGCGATCCGTTCCTCGTCGGTCAGTTCGATGCGGTCGCAGTCGGCGATCATCGCGGCCCGGCCGTACAGGGCGGTGCCGCTCTGCGCGCTGTAGACGCTCTGCCGGTCGCCGATCCAGACCATCACCATGACGTACGGCACACCGAAGGCGAGCAGGTAGCCGAGCACCGGCCGCCAGCCGACCCGGCGTACCACCAGGTAGCCGGCGAGCAGCAAAGCGACCGGCAGCGCGGTGGGTTTGGTCACCCAGGCGACGGCGATCAACCCGCCGGAGACGACGGCCGCCACCGGACCGGGTCGCGGCGACCAGAGCAGTGCCCCGACCGAGGCGGCGAACAGCACCATGAACATCAGGTCGGGCAGCAGGTAGTGCCCCATGGTGAGGACCAGGGAATCGAAGATCAGCGGTACGGCTGCCAGCGTGGCCAGCCAGCGGACCACGCCCCGGCGCCGCAGCAGGGCGTACAGGCCGACGGCGAGCAGCAGGCTGAGCAGGTGCTGCATGGCCGCGACGGCGGCGAGCGTGCGGGTCTGTTGCAGCGCGGACAGCAGCAGTACGTAGCCGATCGGCCGGTTCGGGTGCGGCTCCAGCGGCTGCTGCAGCATCAGCAGGTACTCGCCGCTGTCACCGTGGAACCAGAACGCCGGCCGGTACGCGACCAGGTAGGCGATCCGCAGCCCGAGACCGGCGGCGAGCAGGATCACCAGGGGCAGGTGGCGGCGCAGTGACGTCATCCGGCGGCTCTGCCCCTCCCTCGACATGGCAGTACGCTTCATGCGTGACTACCAGCCGGGAGATCGACAGCATCCTGCAGCGTGGCGCCGACGGTGGGCGGGTCTCCGCCGAGGAGGCGCTGCTGATCTATACCGAAGCGCCGTTCCACGCCCTCGGCGAGGCCGCGGACGCGGTGCGCCGTCGCCGGTACCCGGACAACGTCGTGACGTATCTGATCGATCGCAACATCAATTACACCAACGTCTGCGTCACCGCGTGTCGTTTCTGCGCTTTCTACCGGGCGCCCAAGCACGCCGAGGGCTGGGCCCACCCGATCGAGGAGATCCTGCGTCGCTGCGGCGAGGCGGTCGAGCTGGGCGCCACCCAGGTGATGCTGCAGGGTGGTCACCACCCGGACTTCGGGGTGGAGTACTACGAGCAGCTGTTCGGCGCGGTCAAGGCGGCGTACCCCCAGTTGGTGATCCACTCGATCGGACCGAGCGAGATCCTGCACATGGCGAAGGTGTCCGACGTCTCGCTGGACGAGGCGATCGGTCGGATCAAGGCCGCCGGGCTGGATTCGATCGCCGGTGCTGGCGCCGAGATGCTGCCGGACCGCCCTCGGCGGGCGATCGCACCGCTCAAGGAGTCCGGGGCGCGCTGGCTGGAGGTCATGGAGCTGGCGCACCGGCACGGCATCGAGTCGACCGCCACGATGATGATGGGCACCGGGGAGACCAACGCGGAGCGGATCGAGCATCTGCGGATGATCCGGGACGTCCAGGACTCCACCGGTGGTTTCCGGGCATTCATCCCCTGGACGTACCAGCCGGAGAACAACCACCTCAAGGGCCGCACCCAGGCGACGACCCTGGAGTACCTGCGGATGGTCGCGGTCTCCCGGCTCTTCTTCGACCAGGTGGCGCACCTGCAGGCGTCCTGGCTGACCACCGGCAAGGATGTCGGGCAGTTGGCGCTGCACATGGGGGTCGACGATCTCGGATCGATCATGCTGGAGGAGAACGTGATCTCCTCGGCCGGTGCCCGGCACCGGTCGAACCTGCACGAGCTGATCTGGATGATCCGTTCAGCGGGTCGGATCCCCGCCCAGCGGAACACCGAGTACCACCACCTCGCCGTGCACCGCGATCCGGCGGACGACCCGACCGACGAGCGGGTGGTGTCGCACTTCTCTTCGATCGCGTTGCCCAACGGCGGGGCCCGCCGCGATCTGCCGCTGGTCGACGCGCGCTGACCGCCCCGGACGTGCGCTGACTGGCCCGGACGCGCGCTGACCGGCCCGGATTCATCCGATCGGGTGGCTGGCGGGGCCGACCAGTCAGCCCTTCCCGGCTGGCGGGTGGGCCGGTGGTCGGCCGGTCGTGGCGGGCAGCACTGTCGATGCGGTGAGGTGTCGCGAACCTTAGGCCAAGGGGCCATAACGTGTTGATCACGAGGGGCGCGAAGCTTCCCGTCGGCCGCTAACGTCCTCGTCAACAACGTTCCGGCAGCCGCCCGCGCCGCGACGCCGTCCCCCTGGTCGTCGCAGGTCACGTCCCCCAAGGGCGGTGGTCGCCGGAGCCGTACTCCAGCGGTCCGAGGGGGCCGTCCACATAACGCACGGCATTGCGGGCGAGGTGGTTCGACCACCTCGCCCGTAGTGTGTGTGGCGTCGGTCACCCGTACCGCCGGTCCGCGCCGCGGCCGGGATCGCCGGTCCGCACCGTGGGCGAGATCGCTGCCCCGCGCCGCAGGTCGGGGCGGGTGGCTGGCAGAGTGGTCGGGCGTGACTGACATCCCGCCGCCGGTCCGCGCCGGCCTGGACAAGCAGCCGGCCGAGGTCGCCGCGATGTTCGACGGCGTGGCCGGCCGGTACGACCTGACCAACACGGTGATCTCCTTCGGCCAGGACCGACGGTGGCGCCGGGCCACCCGGGCGGCGCTCGACCTGCTCCCCGGCGACCGGGTGCTCGACATCGGTGCCGGCACCGGGGTCTCCACCGCCGAACTCGGCCGGGGCGGGGTGTGGGCGGTCGGTTCGGACATCTCGCTCGGCATGCTGCAGGCCGGCCGCCGGGTCCGTCCGCAGGTGCCGCTGCTTGCCGGGGACGCCCTGGCGTTGCCGTTCCGGGACGCCACCTTCGACGCGGTGACCATCTCGTTCGCTCTGCGCAACGTGGTCGACACCGACGCCGCGTTGGCCGAGCTGGCCCGGGTGACCCGGCCCGGCGGGCGGTTGGTGGTGTGCGAGTTCAGTCAGCCGACCAGTCCCGCCTTCCGGACGCTCTACCTGTCCTATCTGATGCGGTCGCTGCCGGCGGTGGCCCGTGCGGTGGCGAGCAATCCGGACGCGTACGTCTATCTGGCCGAGTCCATCCGGCAGTGGCCGGACCAGACGGCGCTCGCCGGGCGGATCACGGCGGCGGGGTGGCGGTCGGCGCAGTGGCGCAATCTCACCGGCGGGATCGTGGCGCTGCACCGCGCCACCCGGCGGTAGCGCCATGTTCGGTGTCCGTCGATGGGTGATTTCGTGTCGTCGGTCACCCGCCGAGGTCGCTACCTCGCAGGGTTAGGGTCGCCTAACCGTTTGCCGCCCTGTTAACGGTTCTAGACTCACCTGCGAGACGGCTTGTGAAGCATTTCACGAGCGACTGGGAGGCGAACGGGAGGTGGCTGTGAGCGAGACCGAAGTCGATGTGATCGTCGTCGGGGCGGGCCCCGGTGGTTCCGCGACCGCCTTCCACCTCGCCCGGCACGGCGTACGGGTACTCCTGCTGGAGAAGACCACCTTCCCCCGGGAGAAGGTCTGCGGTGACGGGCTCACGCCGCGCGCCGTCAAGCAGTTGATCAAGCTGGGTGTCGACACTTCGCCCGAGGCCGGCTGGCTGCGCAATCGCGGCCTGCGGGTGATCGGCGGCGGCATCCGGCTGGAGCTCGACTGGCCGGACCTGGCCAGCTTCCCCAACTACGGCCTGGTCCGCACCCGACTGGACTTCGACGACCTGCTGGCAAGGCAGGCGGTCGAGGCGGGAGCGGTGCTGCACACCAACACCAACGTGGTGGCTCCGGTGCTGGACGCCACCGGGCGGGCGATCGGCGTGACCGCCGAGGTCGGCCCGGACAAGCAGCCGGCCACCTTCCACGCCCCGTTGATCGTCGCCGCGGACGGGGTCTCCGGCCGGTTCCCGCTCGCCATGGGGCTGGCCAAGCGCGAGGACCGGCCGATCGGGGTCGCGGTCCGGCGGTACTACCGGTCGCCGGCGCGGCACCGGGACGAGTACCTGGAGTCCTGGCTGGAGCTGCGCAGCCGGGAGGGCGGCGAGAAACTGCTGCCCGGCTACGGCTGGATCTTCGGCATGGGTGACGGCCGGGTCAACGTCGGCCTGGGCGTGCTCAACTCGTCCAGCGCCTTCGGCAAGACCAACTACCGGCAGATGCTGACCGACTGGCTGGGCAGCACGCCACCGGACTGGGGGCTGGCCGACGAGGCCAACGCCGACGGCCCGATCCTCGGTGCGGCGCTGCCGATGGGCTTCAACCGGGTCCCGCACTACACCCGGGGAGTCCTGCTGGTCGGTGACTCCGGCGGTATGGTCAACCCGTTCAACGGTGAAGGCATCGCGTACGCGATGGAGTCCGGTGAGCTGGCCGCCGAGGTGGCGGTGCAGGCGTTGGCCCGGCCAGCCGGCGTCGACCGGGAGCGGGCGCTGGCGCACTACCCGAACGAGCTGAAGGCCCGCTACGGCGGCTACTACCGGCTCGGGAACATCTTCGTGAAGATGATCGGCAACCCACAAATCATGCGAATCGCTACCAAGCACGGCATGCCGCATCCGACACTGATGCGGTTCGTGCTGAAGCTGCTGGCGAACCTGACCGATCCACGTGGCGGGGACGCGATGGACCGGATGATCAACGCGATGACCAAGGTGGCTCCGGCCGTGTGACGCCGCCGGCAGCACCCCGGGCCGTCGGCCCACCGCAGTAGTCGCCAGGATGGGGCAACGACGCCCGGTCCCGGCGGGAGACATCACAGATCGCTGGAAACTGACCGCGGGCAGGGAAGGACGAGCAGGAGAAGCCCATGTCGCTCTCGCCTTACATACCCATCGTCGGGGTCTTCGCCCTCGCCTCGGCCTTCGCGCTGTTCTCGGTGGCCGCCGCCCGGCTGGCCGGGCCGCTGCGCTACAACCGGGCCAAGCTCGAAGCGTACGAGTGTGGGATCGAACCCAGCCCGGAGCCGGTCGGCGGCGGTCGGATCCCGATCAAGTTCTATCTGACCGCGATGATGTTCATCATCTTCGACATCGAGATCATCTTCCTGATCCCGTGGGCGGTCTCGCTGGACCCGCTCGGCGCGTTCGGCTACGTCGCGGTCTCGCTGTTCATCGTCGCCGTCTCGGTCGCCTACGTGTACGAATGGCGGCGCGGCGGGCTCGACTGGGACTGACGGAGGAACCATGGGAATCGAGGAGAAACTCCCCGCCGGCGTACTGCTCACCTCGGTGGAGAAGCTGGTCAACTGGTCCCGCAAGACCTCCGTCTGGGGGGCGACCTTCGGCCTGGCCTGCTGCGCGATCGAGATGATGGCGGCCGGTGCCCCGCACTACGACATGGGTCGCTGGGGCATGGAGGTGTTCCGGGCCTCGCCGCGTCAGGCGGACCTGATGATCGTCGCCGGGCGGGTCAGCCAGAAGATGGCCCCGGTGCTGCGGCAGATCTACGACCAGATGGCCGAGCCCCGCTGGGTGCTGTCGATGGGGGTCTGCGCCTCCAGCGGCGGCATGTTCAACAACTACGCCATCGTGCAGGGCGTGGACCACGTGGTGCCGGTCGACATGTACCTGCCCGGCTGCCCGCCCCGCCCGGAGATGCTCATCGACGCGGTTCTCAAGCTGCGCGAGAAGATCGGCCACGAGCCGCTCGGCCCGAACGGCCGCAAGATGCTGGAGGCCCGCCGGGCCCGCGGTGACGTGCCGGTGGTCGCGCCCGGGGCGATGCCGTCGTCGTACCGCTCCGACAAGGCCCGCCGGGCCGAGTGGGAGCAGGCCGTCCGGGAAGGCCGCGAGGAACAGTTGCGGATCGAGAACTGGATGAAGGCCCAGAACCACCTGCACGCCCGGGAGCGGCTGAAGTGATTCCCGCGTCGACCAGCGAAAGGACGATCCAGTGACCGGGCCGACCAACGCGCCCAGTGAGCAGCCGGGCGGTGGCGTACCCGCAGCCGCCCCGCCGGTCGGGGCGACCAGCGGAGCGCCGGCCGAGTTCCCGCCGGCCAGCGGGGCCGGCCGGGGAATGTTCGGCATCCAGGGCTCCGGCGACACGTCCGGCTTCGGTGGCCTGGTCCGCCGCCGGTCCAGCGTGGCCGGCAGCGAGCGGCCGTACGGCGGCTACTTCGACGAGGTGTGCGACGCCCTCGAGGAGGCGTACCCGGCCTTCGCCGACGCGATCGAGAAGGTCGTGGTCGACCGGGGTGAGCTGACCCTGCACATCAAGCCGGAGCGGATCGCCGAGGTCTGCCGGGTGATGCGCGACGACGAGGCGCTGCGCTTCGAGCTCTGCTCCTCGGTGTCCGGGGCGGACTACCTGGGTGCCGACGAGCGTCGGCTGCACGTCGTCTACCAGCTGACCTCGATGACCTACCGGCGTCGGGTCCGGCTGGAGGCGGCGGTCACCGCCGAGGATCCGCACCTGCCGAGCGTCACCGCCGTCTATCCGACCGCCGACTGGCAGGAGCGGGAGACGTACGACATGTTCGGGGTGGTCTTCGACGGCCACCCGGCGCTGACCCGGATCCTGATGCCGGACGACTGGGAGGGTCACCCGCAGCGTAAGGACTACCCGCTGGGCGGTGTCCCGGTGGAGTACAAGGGTGCCGAGATCCCACCGCCGGACAAGCGGAGGAGCTACCAATGACGGCCGGATACGCAACCGAACGCGAGACCGACGAGGGCAAGGTCTTCACCGTCACCGGTGGCGACTGGGACACCGTGGTCGGCGGCACGGACCCGCTCACCGACGAGCGGATCATCGTCAACATGGGTCCGCAGCACCCGTCCACCCACGGGGTGCTGCGGCTGGTGCTGGAGCTGGAGGGTGAGACCGTCCGGGAGGCCCGGACGGTCGTCGGCTACCTGCACACCGGGATCGAGAAGAACCTCGAGTACCGCAACTGGGTGCAGGGCACCACCTTCGTCACCCGGATGGACTACCTGGCGCCGATCTTCAACGAGACGGCGTACAGCCTGGCGGTGGAGAAGCTGCTCGGGATCACCGACGACGTCACCGAGCGGGCGAACACCATCCGGGTGCTGATGATGGAGCTCAACCGGATCTCCTCGCACCTGATCTGGCTGGGCACCACCGGCCTGGAGCTCGGCGCGATCTCGATCATGCTGTACTGCTTCCGGGAGCGCGAGTACATCCTGGAGATCTTCGAGCTGGTCTCCGGGCTGCGGATGAACATGGCCTACGTGCGGCCCGGCGGGGTCGCCCAGGACGTGCCGGACGAGGCGATCGGCAAGATCCGCGAGTTCCTCAAGGTGATGCCGAAGCGGCTCAAGGAGTACGAGGATCTGCTCTCCGGGCAGCCGATCTGGCTGGAGCGGACGCAGAACGTCGCGGTGCTCGACGTCACCGGTTGCCTCGCGCTGGGCGTCACCGGGCCGGTGCTGCGCTCCGCCGGGCTGGCCTGGGACCTGCGCAAGACCATGCCGTACTGCGGCTACGAGGACTACGAGTTCGACGTGCCGACCACGCCGACCGCCGACGTCTGGGGCCGCTACCTGGTCCGGATGGCCGAGATGCGCGAGTCGCTGAAGATCATCGAGCAGGCGTTGGACCGGCTGAAGCCCGGTCCGATCATGGTCGCCGACAAGAAGATCGCCTGGCCGGCGCAGCTGGCCATCGGCGTGGACGGCATGGGCAACTCACTGGAGCACGTCGCCAAGATCATGGGTCAGTCGATGGAGTCGCTGATCCACCACTTCAAGCTGGTGACCGAGGGCTTCCGGGTGCCGCCCGGCCAGGTGTACGTCGGCATCGAGTCGCCCCGCGGCGAGCTGGGCGTGCACGCCGTCTCCGACGGCGGGACCAGACCGTACCGGGTGCACTACCGCGAACCGAGCTTCGTCAACCTCCAGGCGATCCCGGCCATGGCCGAGGGCGGGCTGCTCGCCGACGTGATCGCCGGGGGCGCCTCGTTGGACCCCGTGATGGGTGGGTGTGACCGCTGATGGGCTTCAGTCAGGAAACGCACGACCGGGCCCGGGAGATCATCGCCCGCTATCCGGCGGACCGCTCCCGGTCGGCGCTGCTGCCGCTGCTGCACCTGGTGCAGTCCGAGGAGGGCCACGTCTCGCCCGCCGGCGTCGAGTTCTGCGCCGAAGCGCTGGGCATCAACAAGGCCCAGGTCAGCGCGGTCGCCACCTTCTACACCATGTACAAGCGCCGGCCCACCGGCGACTGGCTGGTCAGCGTCTGCACCAACACCATGTGCGACGTGCTCGGCGGCCAGCGGGTCTACGACGCGCTCAGCGAACACCTCGGTGTCGGCCACGAGGAGACCACCGCCGACGGCACCATCACCCTGGAGCACGCCGAGTGCCTGGCCGCCTGCGACTACGGCCCGGTGATGACCGTCAACTACGACTTCTTCGACAAGGTCGACCCGGACGTCGCGCTCGGCGTCGTCGAGGAGCTGCGCGCCGGCGGCCGCCCGGCACCCACCCGGGGTGCCCGGCTGTGCACGCTGAAGGAGATGTCGCTGCAGCTGGCCGGCTTCTCCGACACCCGCGAGGGTGCGGTCGCCGACGGCCCGGCCGGCGACGCCACGCTGCGCGGCCTGCGGCTGGCCCAGCAGCACGGCGTCTCGGTCGCCGGCTTCGACCCGAACACGCCGATCAGCGGCGACGCCCCCGCCCCGGCACCCAGCCGGCCGGCACCGGCGGCGACCGGCAGCACCGCCCCGGACGTCAAGGCACCACAGGCCAAGTCGCCGGAGATCCGGGCCGCCGAGACCCGCGCCCCGGACGCGAAGACCCCGGCCCCGGACGCCCCCGGCACCACGGTGCCGACCGACCGGGCCGAGCCGGACAGCGACGCCGAGGCCGCCGAGTCGGCCGGCGCCGCCGCCAACCCGCCCGCTGGTGACGCCAAACCGGCCGGCGACAACCCGCAGCCACAGCGCGGGTCGCTGCGGGACGCGCGCAGCGAGGAGGGCACCCGATGACCCAGCCGCGACCAGAAACTCTGCAGAAGCTGACCCCGGTGCTCACCAAGCGTTGGCTGTCACCGGACGCCTGGAAGATCGACGTCTACCAGCAGCTCGACGGCTACGCCGCGCTGCGCAAGGCGCTGATTGGTACGCCGGACGGCCGGGGCCGCGGCGCCGACCCGGTGCACCCGGACGACCTGATCAAGCTGATCAAGGACTCCGGGCTGCGCGGCCGGGGCGGTGCCGGCTTCCCCACCGGCCTCAAGTGGGGGTTCATCCCGCAGGGCGACGGCAAGCCGCACTACCTGGTGGTCAACGCCGACGAGGGCGAGCCGGGCACCTGCAAGGACCTGCCGCTGATGATGTACGACCCGCACTCGCTGGTCGAGGGCGTCATCATCGCCTCGTACGCGATCCGGGCCAGCCGCGCCTTCATCTACATCCGGGGTGAGGCGGTGCACGCCGCCCGCCGGCTGCGCAACGCGGTCGACGAGGCGTACCGGGCCGGCTACCTCGGCAAGGACATCCTCGGCTCCGGGTTCGACCTGGACCTGGTGGTGCACAGCGGGGCGGGTGCCTACATCTGCGGCGAGGAGACGGCGCTGCTGGACTCCCTCGAAGGGTTCCGCGGCCAGCCCCGGCTGCGTCCGCCGTTCCCGGCCACCCACGGCCTGTACGCCTGCCCGACAGTGGTCAACAACGTCGGCACCATCTCCAGCGTGCCGTACATCGTGCTCGGTGGCGCCGCCTGGTGGAAGACCATGGGTACGGAGAAGTCGTCCGGCCCGATGATCTACTCGCTCTCCGGTCGGATCGCCAACCCCGGCCAGTACGAGTGCTCGATGGGCATCACCCTGCGCGAGCTGATCGAGCTGGCCGGTGGCATGCAGCCCGGTCACGAGCTGCGGTTCTGGACGCCGGGCGGTTCGTCGACCCCGCTACTCACCGCCGAGCACCTGGACGTACCGCTGGACTTCGAAGGGGTGGCCGGCGCCGGCTCGATTCTCGGCACCACCGCCACCCAGATCTTCTCCGACCAGGACTGCCCGGTGTACGCCACCTACCGGTGGTTGGAGTTCTACCACCACGAGTCGTGCGGCAAGTGCACCCCGTGCCGGGAGGGCAACTACTGGATGGTGCGGGTCTTCCGGCGGATCCTGGCCGGTCAGGGCACCCACGAGGACCTGGACACTCTGCTCGACACCTGCGACAACATCCTCGGCCGCTCGTTCTGCGGCCTCGGCGACGGCGCGACCAGCTCGGTGACGTCCTCGCTGAAGTACTTCAAGCAGGACTACCTCGACTACATCGAGGGCCGCACGGCACCGAAGCTGTCGGAGAAAGCATTGGTAGGTGCGCACTAATGGCAGAGGTAGCGAAGACCGCCGAGACGGTGACGTTGACCATCGACGGTGTCGAGGTCACCGCGCCCAAGGGCGCACTGCTGATCCGGGTCGCCGAGAAGCTGGGCATCGAGATCCCCCGGTTCTGCGACCACCCGCTGCTCGCCCCGGCCGGTGCCTGCCGGCAGTGTCTGGTCGACGTGGAGGGGCAGCGTAAGCCGGTCGCCTCCTGCACCCAGACCGTCGCCGACGGCATGGTGGTCCGCACCCAGCTCACCTCCGAGGTGGCCAAGAAGGCCCAGCAGGGGATCATGGAGCTGCTGCTGGTCAACCACCCGCTCGACTGCCCGATGTGCGACAAGGGCGGCGAGTGTCCGCTGCAGAACCAGGCGATGTCCACCGGCCGGCCGGACTCCCGGTTCCACGAGCACAAGCGGGAGTACCCGAAGCCCGTCGAGATCTCCACCCAGGTGCTGCTGGACCGGGAGCGCTGCGTGCTCTGCCAGCGCTGCACCCGGTTCTCCGAGGAGATCGCCGGCGACGCCTTCATCGACCTGATGGACCGCTCCTCCGGCGAGCAGATCAACGTCTACCGGGACGAGGCGTTCGGCGCCGAACCGACGCCGGACGGTGAGGGCGACGGCGACGTGCCGTTCAACTCCTACTTCTCCGGCAACACGGTGCAGATCTGCCCGGTCGGCGCGCTCACCGGTGCCCAGTACCGGTTCCGGGCCCGCCCGTTCGACCTGGTCTCCTCGCCGAGCGTCTGCGAGCACTGCTCGGCCGGCTGCGCGCAGCGTACCGACCACCGGCGCGGCAAGGTGATGCGCCGGCTGGCCGGCGACGACCCGGCGGTCAACGAGGAGTGGAACTGCGACAAGGGTCGATGGGGGTTCCGCTACGCCACCGCCACCGACCGGCTCACCACCCCGCTGGTCCGCGACGCCGACACCGGTGAGCTGCGCGAGGCATCCTGGAGCGAGGCCCTGGCGGTCGCCGCCGACGGGTTGCGCAACGCCCGTGACGGGGCGTACGGCGTCGGGGTGCTCACCGGCGGCCGGCTCACCGTCGAGGACGCCTACGCGTACGCCAAGTTCGCCCGGGTGGCGCTGCGTACCAACGACATCGACTTCCGGGCCCGACCGGTCACCGGTGCCGCCGGCTCCACCGAGGAGGCCGACTTCCTGGCCGCCCGGGTGGCCGGCAGCTCCGACGTCACCTACGCCGACATCGAGCGGGCCCCGGTGGTGGTGATCGCCGGGCTGGAGCCGGAGGAGGAGTGCCCGATCCTCTTCCTGCGGCTGCGCAAGGCGTACACCAAGAAGGGGCTGCGGGTGATCGCCCTGGCCCCGTACCTGAGCCGAGGGCTGGAGAAGCTGGGCGCCACGTTGGTGCCGACCGTGCCCGGCGACGAGGCCCGGCTGCTCACCGAGGACCGTACGGTCACCGAGGCGCTCGGCCGGTCCGGCGCGATCCTGTTCGTCGGCGAGCGGCTGGCCACCGTACCCGGTGGGTTGTCGACCGCCGGCGCGGTCGCCGAGCGGGCCGGCGCCAAGCTGGCCTGGGTGCCGCGTCGGGCCGGCGACCGGGGCGCGGTCGACGCCGGCTGCCTGCCGAACCTGCTGCCCGGCGGCCGTCCGGTCGCCGACGCGGCGGCCCGGGCGGAGCTGACCGGGGCCTGGGACATCGGCGCCGGGACCATCCCGTCCGAGCCGGGCCGCGACGTCGACGCGATCGTCGCGGCGACCGCCGCCGGCAAGATCGGCGCGCTGGTCGTCGCCGGGGTCGACCCGGCCGACCTGGCCGACCCGCGGCTCGCCGAGCAGGCGCTCGACGCGGTGCCGTTCCTGGTCAGCCTGGAGATCCGGCACAGCGCGGTGACCCGCCGCGCGGACGTCGTCCTGCCGGTGGCACCGGCGGTGGAGAAGGCCGGCAGCTACCTCGACTGGGAGGGCCGGCTGCGCACCTTCGAGGCGGTGCTGAACACCACCGCGATGGCCGACTCCCGGGTGCTCGACGCGCTCGCCGCCCAGCTCGGTGTCGCACTCGGCACCGGCGAGGTCAACCTGATCCGCCGGGAGCTCGGCGCGCTGCCGGCCACCAAGGCGCAGCGTCCCGGGCTGCCGCTGGTCGACCCGACGGCACCGGCCAGCCCGGGTGCCGGCGAGGCGGTGCTGGCGACCTGGCACCACCTGATCGACCTCGGCACCCTCACCGACGGTGACCCCTACCTGGGCGGCACCGCACGGCCGCCGGTGGTCCGGCTGGCCAAGTCGCTGGCCGGGGCGCTCGGGGTGGCCGACGGGGATCCGGTCACCGTCGGCACCGACCGGGGTGCCGTCACCCTGCCGGCGGCGGTCACCGATCTGCTGCCGGACGGGGTGGTCTGGCTACCGACGAACTCGCCCGGCTCGACGGTGCGCCGCAGCCTCGGCGCGGTCTCCGGATCAGTGGTCCGGGTCAGCGGCAACGGCGCGACGAACCTCAACGTAGGGGGTCTGCGGTGAACCCACTGGCACAGGAACCGACGCTGTCCGACTTCGGGCTGGACCCCTGGTGGCTGATCCTGATCAAGGTGGTCTTCGCCTTCGTCTTCGGGCTGCTGGGCACCCTGCTCGGGGTCTGGTTCGAGCGGCGGGTGGTCGGCCGGATGCAGGTCCGTCCCGGACCCAACCAGGCCGGCCCGTTCGGCCTGCTGCAGACCCTGGCCGACGGGCTGAAGATGGCCTTCAAGGAGGACATCCTCCCCAAGGCGTCGGACAAGGTGGTCTACTTCTTCGCCCCGACCATCTCGGTGATCTGCGCGGTGACCGCGCTGTCGGTGATCCCGTTCGGTCCGATGGTGAGCATCTTCGGCACCCGGACCCCGCTGCAGGTCACCGACGTGCCGGTGGCGGTGCTGGTGCTGCTGGCCTGCTCGTCGATGGGTGTGTACGGGCTGGTGCTCGGCGGCTGGGCGTCCGGGTCGACGTACCCGCTGCTCGGTGGCCTGCGCTCGACGGCGCAGGTGATCTCGTACGAGATCGCGCTCGGGTTGTCGGTGGTCGGCGTCTTCATGACCGCCGGCACCATGTCGACCAGCGGGATCGTCGCCGCCCAGTCCGGCGGTGACCTGTTCACCTCGATCGGCGGGTTCGACCTGTACGCCCCGGGCTGGTACGCGATCCTGCTGCTGCCCAGCTTCATCATCTTCTTCATCGCCGCGGTGGCGGAGACCAACCGGGCACCGTTCGACCTGCCCGAGGCGGAGTCCGAGCTGGTCGCCGGGTACATGACCGAGTACAGCTCGCTGAAGTTCGCGCTGTTCATGCTCTCCGAGTACGTCGCCATGGTGACCATGTCGGCGGTGACGGTGACGCTGTTCCTCGGCGGCTGGCGGGCGCCCTGGCCGATCAGCATCTGGGACGGGGCGAACAGCGGCTGGTGGCCGATGCTCTGGTTCATGGGCAAGGTGATCGCGCTGATCTTCGTCTTCGTCTGGCTCCGCGGCACCCTGCCCCGGCTGCGCTACGACCAGTTCATGCGGTTCGGCTGGAAGGTGCTGCTGCCGATCAACCTGGCCTGGATCCTGGCGCTCGGCGGGATCCGGGTGACCAGCGGCTGGGAGCGCAACGACCGGCTGATCGCGATCGGCATCCCGGTCGCCATCCTGCTCGCCGTGGTGATCTTCTGGCCGACGCGCAAGGAACGGCCGGCGCCGACCCTGCAGGAGCAGGTCGACTCCCGGCCACCGGGCAGCTTCCCACTGCCCCCGATGGACCTGCAGGTCCCGCCCAGCCCACGGGCCAAGCGGGCGGTAGCCGAACGGGAGCCGGCCCAGGTCGGTCCCGCCACCGACGACAAGGAGGTGTGACGTGGGCGCGATCACGGGAACGTTCAAGGGCTTCGGGGTCACCTTCTCCCACATGTTCCGCAAGGTGGTCACCACCGACTACCCGTTCAAGCCGCCGGTGTCCGCGCCGCGCTACCACGGCCGGCACATCCTCAACCGGCACCCGGACGGGCTGGAGAAGTGCATCGGCTGTGAGCTGTGCGCCTGGGCCTGCCCGGCGGACGCGATCTACGTCGAGGGCGGCGACAACACCGAGGAGCAGCGGTTCTCCCCGGGCGAGCGGTACGCCAGCACGTACCAGATCAACTACGCCCGGTGCATCTTCTGCGGGCTGTGCATCGAGGCCTGCCCGACCCGGTCGTTGACCATGAGCAACGAGTACGAGTTGGCCCGCGACTCCCGGCAGGACCTGATCTTCACCAAGGAGCAGCTGCTGGCGCCGCTGCTGCCGGGCATGGAGCAGCCGCCGCACCCGATGCGGTTGGGCGACAGCGAGAAGGACTACTACGTCGGCGCGTTGACCAACCCGGGCACCTCGGCGGGCGCGGAACGGGCGCCCTGGTCGGAGCAGGGCACCCAGGACGGCTCGGGGACGACGGGAGAGGGCAAGCCATGACCGAGCTCGCAGCGGAGGTCTCCACCGGGGAGGCGGTGACCTTCTGGATCCTGGCTCCGCTCGCGCTGCTCGGCGCGATCGGCATGGTCTGGGCCCGCAACGCGGTGCACTCCGCGCTCTGGCTGGTGCTGACCATGCTCTGCCTCGGCGTGTTCTACGTCGTGCAGGGCGGGCCGTTCATCGGCCTGGTGCAGATCATCGTCTACACCGGCGCGATCATGATGCTCTTCCTGTTCGTGCTGATGCTGGTCGGTCGGGACGCCTCCGACTCGCTGATCGAGACGCTGCGCGGGCAGCGGATCGCCGCGGTCGCCCTCGGCGTCGGCTTCGCCGCGCTGGTCGGCACCGGGCTGTACCGGGGCCTCGGCGGGGTGCAGGCGGTCGGCCTGGAGCAGGCCAACGCGGACGGCAACGTGCAGGGCATCGCCGCCCTGCTGTTCGGCCGCTACCTGGTCGCGTTCGAGGTCACCGCCGCCCTGCTGACCACCGCCGCGATCGGCGCGCTGATCCTGGCGCACATCGAGAAGCGCAAGGAGCAGCGGCGCGGCCAGCCGGAGATGATGCGGGAACGGTTCGCCCCCGGCAGTTACCCCGGCCCGAAGCCGGGCCCGGGTGTCTACGCCACCTCCACCTCGGTGGCCACCCCCGGCCGGCTGCCGGACGGCACGCTCACCGACCGGAGCATCCCGGCGATCCTGCCGACGCGCGAACTCTCGCCCAGCGAGGCCGCCCCGAAGGGGACTGACAAATGACTCCGGACAACTACCTGATCCTGTCGGCGGTGCTGTTCACCATCGGCGCGGTCGGCGTGCTGGTCCGCCGCAACGCGATCGTGCTGTTCATGTGCATCGAGCTGATGCTCAACTCCGCGAACCTGGCGCTGGTCACGTTCAGCCGGATCAACGGTGACCTCAACGGTCAGATCATCGCCTTCTTCGTGATGGTCGTGGCGGCAGCCGAGGTGGTCGTGGGGCTCGCCATCATCATGACCATCTTCCGGACTCGACGCTCGGCGAGTGTCGACGACGCCAACCTGCTGAAGTACTAAAGGGGCCCACACGTGGAATCGACTGTGGAGTACGCCCAGGCCACGGGGCTGCTGAGTAGCGTGTGGCTGCTGGTGGCCATCCCGCTGGCCAGCGCGGCGATCCTGCTGCTGCTCGGCAAGCGCGCCGACAAGTGGGGACACTGGCTCGGGGTGGCCAGCGTCGGGGCGATCTTCGTCCTCGGCCTGACCTACTTTTTCCAGCTACGCGGCCTGGACAACCGGGCGGTCGAGCTGAGCCTGTGGGAGTTCATCGAGGTCGGTGGCCTGTCGGTGGACTTCGGGCTGCTGTTCGACCCGCTGTCGGCGGTCTTCGTGCTGCTGATCACCGGCGTGGGTTTCCTGATCCACGTGTACGCGGTCGAGTACATGTCGCACGACCCGGGACGACGACGCTTCTTCGCGTACTTCAACCTGTTCGTCGCCGCGATGCTGGTGCTGGTGCTGGGCAACAACTACGTGATGCTGTTCCTCGGCTGGGAGGGCGTCGGTCTGGCGTCGTACCTGCTGATCTCGTTCTGGTACCACCTGCCGGCCGCGGCGACCGCCGGTAAGAAGGCGTTCCTGATGAACCGGGTCGGCGACGCCGGCCTGGTGCTGGCGATCTTCCTGATGTTCGCCACGCTCGGCACCACCCAGTTCGAGGCGGTGTTCACCAACGCCGGGGCGCTGGCCTCCGGCACCATCCTGGCGATGGGCCTGCTGCTGCTGCTCGGCGCGACCGGCAAGTCCGGCCAGTTCCCGCTGCAGGCGTGGTTGCCGGACGCGATGGAGGGCCCGACCCCGGTCTCGGCGCTGATCCATGCCGCGACGATGGTGACCGCCGGCGTCTACCTGATCGCCCGGTCCAACCCGATCTTCTCGGCCAACCCGACGCTGCAGACCGTGGTGGTCAGCGTCGGCGCGCTCACCCTGCTGATCGGCGCGGTCATCGGCTGCGCCAAGGACGACATCAAGCGGGTGCTGGCCTGGTCGACGGTCTCCCAGATCGGCTACATGTTCCTCGGTGTCGGGCTCGGCGGCGGGGCGTACGCGCTGGCGATCGTGCACCTGCTGGCGCACGGCTTCTTCAAGGCCGGGCTGTTCCTCGGCGCCGGCTCGGTGATGCACGGGATGAAGGACCAGGTCGACATCCGGCGGTTCGGCGGCCTGTGGCGGCACATGAAGATCACCTGGGCGACCTTCGGCCTGGCCTGGCTGGCGATCATCGGCATCTGGCCGCTGTCCGGCTACTTCTCCAAGGAGCCGATCATCGCGGCCGCCTTCGAGCGGGAGGACTGGACCGCCTGGCTGTTCGGCGGCGCCGCCCTGCTCGGCGCCGGGCTGACCGCCTTCTACATGACCCGGCTGTTCGTGCTCACCTTCCACGGCCCGAAGCGGTGGACCGAAGACATCGACCACCCGCACGACCCGCCGCCGCTGATGTGGGTGCCGCTGGTCCTGCTGGCGGTCGGCTCGGTCGCGGCCGGCGCGCTGATGGCCACGACGGTGCCCGAGTGGCTGACCCCGGTGCTGGGCAGCGAGGAGGGCCACCACGAGGCGGTGCTGTCGCACGGCACGGTCACCATCCTGGCGTTGGCGCTCACCGTGCTCGGCGCGCTGCTCGGCATCATGCTGTTCCGCAACGGCACCGCCGAGCAGGAGCAGCCGGCCGGGGTGCTGGTCACTGCCGCCCGGCACAACCTCTACACCGACGCGTTCAACCGGGTGGTGTTCGAAAAGCCGGGCATCTTCCTCACCCGGGCGCTGGTCTTCCTCGACAACCGGGGAGTCGACGGCCTGGTCAACGGGCTGGCCGCCGCGATCGGCGGCAGCTCCGGGCGGCTGCGGCGGCTGCAGACCGGCTTCGTGCGCTCGTACGCGATGTCCGTGCTCGCCGGTGCCTTCGTGGTGGTCGCGGCGTTCCTCGCCCTGCAGATGGGATGGCTGGCGTGAACGACTTTCCGTTCCTCTCGGTGCTGACCGTGGCGCCGCTGGTCGGCGCGCTCGTGGTGGCGCTCGTCCCGCGCCGCCAGGGGGAGCTGGCCAAGTGGCTGGCGCTCGGCTGGTCGGTGGCGGTGCTGGTGCTGTCACTGGTGATGTGGTTCGCCTTCACCGTCGGCGGTGACCGGTTCCAGTTCCGTGAGTCGTACCCGTGGATCCCCAACTGGGGGGTGAACTTCACCTTCGCCGCCGACGGCATCGCGTTGGTCATGCTGATGCTGATCGCGGTGCTGGTGCCGCTGGTGATCCTCGCCTCCTGGCACGACGCGGAGGCGTCGAAGCGGTCGGTGCCGGTCTACTTCGGTCTGCTGCTGCTGCTCGAAGGCACGATGATCGGCGTCTTCGCCGCCGCCGACATCTTCCTGTTCTACGTGTTCTTCGAGGTCATGCTGGTGCCGATGTACTTCCTGATCGGCAGCTACGGCGGCCACCAGCGGCAGTACGCGGCAGTGAAGTTCTTCCTCTACTCGCTGGTCGGCGGTCTGTTCATGCTGGCCGCGGTGATCGGGCTGTGGGTGGTCGGCGGGCAGACCTTCGACTGGCAGGCGCTCAGCGAGATCGACATGTCCACCGGCGTGGAGCGCTGGCTGTTCCTCGGCTTCTTCGTGGCGTTCGCGATCAAGGCGCCGTTCTTCCCGTTCCACACCTGGCTGCCCGACGCCGGTGGTGCCGCGCCCGCCGGATCGGCCGCGCTGCTGGTCGGCGTGATGGACAAGGTCGGTACGTTCGGCATCCTGCGCTACTGCCTGGGGCTGTTCCCGGAGGCGTCGCAGTGGTTCGCCCCGTGGGCGCTGGCCCTGGCCGTGATCGGCATCATCTACGCGGCCCTGCTGGCGGTCGGCCAGAACGACCTGAAGCGGCTGG
This sequence comes from Micromonospora sp. Llam0, assembly GCF_003751085.1. NCBI lineage: Bacteria > Bacillati > Actinomycetota > Actinomycetes > Micromonosporales > Micromonosporaceae > Micromonospora > Micromonospora sp. Llam0. Next base: position 2,661,121 of record NZ_RJJY01000002.1, read on the forward strand.
TGTCGTACACCTCGATCTCGCACTTCGGCTTCATCGGCGTCGGCATCTTCGCGTTCACCACCCAGGCCGGCACCGGCGCGGTGCTCTACATGGTCAACCACGGGCTCGCCACCGGCCTGCTCTTCCTGGTCGTCGGGATGTTCGTGGCCCGGCGCGGCTCCGCGCTGATCAGCGACTTCGGCGGGGCCGGGAAGATGGTCCCGGTGCTCGCCGGGGTGTTCTTCTTCGCCGGCCTGGCGTCGCTGGCGCTGCCCGGCACCGCGCCGTTCATCTCCGAGTTCCTGGTGCTGATCGGCACCTTCTCGGTGAACAAACCGGTCGCGGTGATCGCCACCCTCGGCATCATTCTGGCCGCGGCGTACGTGCTGTGGATGGTGCAGCGCACCACCCAGGGCACGTTGAACCCGGCGCTGACCACGGTCGACGGCATGAAGCGCGACATCACCCTGCGGGAGAAGGTCGTGGTGGCCCCGCTGATCGCCCTGATCCTGCTGTTCGGCTTCTATCCGAAGCCGTTGACCGACGTCATCAACCCGGCCATCGAGGCGACGTTGTTCGATGACGTCGGCACGTCCGACCCCGCCCCGACCGAGGGCGTAATCCAGGAGGCGGCCCGGTGAGCGAGTTCTCATCCCCCGCGATCGACTACGCGGCGATCTCGCCGATGCTGATCCTGTTCGGCGCGGCGATGATCGGCGTCCTCGTCGAGGCGTTCGTGCCCCGCACACTGCGCAACCCGGTGCAGCTGGTGCTGGCCCTGGCCAGCATGGTCGGCGCGCTGGTCGCGGTGGTCCTGCAGGGCGGCACCCGGACGGTGACCGCCGGTGAGGCGATCGCCGTCGACGGCCCCACGCTGTTCCTGCAGGGCGCGATCCTGGTGCTCGGCGTGATGGCGATGTTGCTGATCGGTGAGCGGTCGTTGGAAACCGGTGGTGCCTTCGTCGCCCAGGCGGCGGTCGTGGTCAACTCGACCGAGGACCGCAAGCAGGCCGCCGGCCGGTCCGGTGCCACCGAGGTCTACCCGTTGGCGCTGTTCGCCCTCGCCGGCATGCTGCTGTTCGTCGCGGCCAACGACCTGCTGACCATGTTCATCGCCCTGGAGGCGTTCTCGCTGCCGCTGTACCTGCTCTGCGCGCTGGCCCGGCGGCGTCGGCTGCTCAGCCAGGAGGCGGCGCTCAAGTACTTCATGCTGGGCGCCTACTCCTCGGCGTTCTTCCTGTTCGGGCTGGCGCTGACCTACGGCTTCACCTCCGGGGTGGACAGCCCGACCGGGCCCGGGGTCGACTTCGCCACCATCCGGGCGGCGGTGGAGACCTCGCAGTCCAGCCCGGTGCTGCTGTTCGCCGGCATCGCGCTGATCTCGGTCGGCCTGCTGTTCAAGGCGACGGCCGCCCCGTTCCACGTCTGGGCCCCGGACGTGTACCAGGGGGCACCGACACCGGTGACCGGTTTCATGGCCGCCTGCACCAAGGTCGCCGCGTTCGGTGCGCTGCTGCGGGTGCTGCACGTGGCGTTCTACGGCGCGGCGTGGGACTTCACCCCGGTGCTCGGCACGGTCGCGATCCTGACCATGCTGGTCGGGGCGATCCTGGCGGTCACCCAGACCGACATCAAGCGGCTGCTGGCGTACTCGTCGGTGGCCAACGCCGGCTATCTGCTGGTCGGCGTGTTGTCGCTGTCCGCCGAGGGCCTGGCCAGCACGATGTTCTACCTGGTGGCGTACGGCTTCATCGTGCTCGCCGCGTTCGCGGTGGTCACCCTGGTCCGCGACGCCGACGGCGAGGCCACCCACCTGTCCCGCTGGGCGGGGTTGGGCCGGCGGTCCCCGCTGTTCGCCGGCATCTTCACCTTCATCCTGCTGGCGTTCGCCGGCATCCCGTTGACCAGCGGCTTCACCAGCAAGTTCGCGGTCTTCGGGGCGGCGGTCGGGGACGGCCAGATCTGGCTGGTGATCGCCGGTGTGGTGACCAGCATGATTCTCGCCTTCCCGTACCTGCGGGTGGTGGTGATGATGTGGCTGAGTGAGCCGAGCGACGCCACCCCGACGGTGGTCATCCCCGGTGCGCTGACCTCGGCGGCGCTGATGATCGGCGTACTGGCCACCCTGCTGCTCGGGGTGGCGCCGGGAGCGCTGCTCGATCTGACCAGCAACGCCGCCGAGTTTGTCCGATGAACCACCTCACCCGCCCCCAACCTGGGCCGCCACCGCCGCTGTGGCATGGTTGGGGGTGTGGTGAGGACGGCTGACGGCAGCTCCTTCGCGTCCGGCGCGGGAGCGGTGACCTCGATCGGGATCGACATCGTCGACCCGCAGCTGCAGGCGTCCATCGCCGGGATCCTGGCCGACGTCGAGGCCGAGCTGCGCGACAGCGTGTTCAGCGCCGACCCGTTCGTCACCGAGGCGGCCCGCCACCTGGTCGAGGCCGGTGGCAAGCGGTTCCGCCCGTTGCTGGTGGCGCTCGGTGCGCACTTCGGCGACCCGGCGGCACCGCTGGTGGTGCCGGCGGCGGTGGTGATGGAGCTGACCCATCTGGCGACGTTGTACCACGACGACGTGATGGACGAGGCGCTGGTGCGTCGTGGCGCACCGAGCGCCAACTCGCGGTGGACCAACTCGGTGGCGATCCTGGTCGGGGACTACCTGTTCGCGCGGGCCGCCGACCTCGCCGCGGATCTCGGCATCGAGGCGGTACGGCTGCAGGCCCGCACGTTCGCCCGGCTGGTGCACGGCCAGATCGCCGAGACGGTCGGCCCGCGTGACGGGGAGCAGTCGGTCAACCACTATCTGAAGGTGATCGGGGACAAGACCGGGTCGCTGATCGCGACCTCCGCGCGGTTCGGCGGGATGTTCGGCGGCGCGGCCCCGGAGCACGTCGAGGCCCTTGCCGGGTACGGCGAGATCATCGGGGTGGCGTTCCAGCTCTCCGACGACCTGCTCGACATCGCCTCGGACTCCGCCCAGTCGGGCAAGACACCCGGTACCGACCTGCGGGAGGGGGTGCACACGCTTCCGGTGCTCTACGCGCTCGGCTCGGATGACGGTGACGCCGCCTCCCGGCGACTGCGGGAGATCCTGGCCGCCGGCCCGGTCACCGACGACGATCTGCACGCCGAGGCGCTCGCCCTGCTGCGCGAGTCGCCGGCGCTGAAGCGGGCCCGGGAGACGGTGCGCGGCTACGCCGAGGACGCCCGGTCCCGGCTCGCGCCGCTGCCGCCCGGCCCGGCCCGGCAGGCGATGCAGTCGCTGTGCGATTTCATCGCCGACCGGACGAACTAGCCGGGTCCTGGTTCTCGGTCCCGGTCCCGGTCCGGTCGCACGGGCGGATTTCCGCCGGTTGGCGGGGGTACGGGAGCGACGAACGGCACCTCCATTTGCGATGATGTTGCGTTAGCCAATAGCATGAACCGTACGTGTCGGGCGCCACACCGATAGTCGCCACCTGGTGCCCCTGATTCGAAAGGGCATTCCACAGGCGGCTGTCTTTTCATATGGTGTAAGTCCCCGGCGGCGGAGGTGGTTGTGCGCGACCCCTTGGCGGAACCTTCGGACCTCATCCGGAGCGTTTCACGGGCACTGCGTGTGCTCGAAGCGGTCGGACGTGCTCCGCGCGGACTGACCGTCAAACAGATTGCCCGGCGCTGCGAGCTGACCGTGGCGACCACGTACCACCTGGTGCGCACCCTGGCGTACGAGGGCTACGTGATCCGTCGCGAGGACGGCACCTACATCGTCGGCCTCGAGGTGGCCGACCGCTACCGCGAACTGGTCGCCGCGTTCCGCGGCCCGCCAGCGGTCGGTGAGGCGCTGCGCCGCGCAGCGGTGGAGACCGGCTACAGCCACTACCTCGGCCGCTTCGTCGGTGCCCAGGTGGCGGTGACCGCATCGGCTGACGGGCTGCGCTCGCCGTACCTTGAGGACCTGGTGCCCGGGTTCGACGAGGGGGCGCACGCCACCGCGCTGGGCAAGGCGCTGCTCGCCACCCTCACCCCCGACCAGCGGTTCCGCTACCTCAAAGAGTTCGGCATGCGGCCGTTCACCTCGGCCACGATCACCACCATCGAGGGCTTCGAAGCCGATCTCGCGGTCGGCGACCGGCGCGGCATGCACCTGGAGATCGGGCAGTACCGGCAGGGCCTCGCCTGCGCCGCGGTGATGGTCAACGCGGACAAGGACGTCGAGCGGCGGGTGGCGATCGCCTGCGCGTTGCCGGCGGCCGAGATGATGACCTCGGCCCGGGTGGTCCGTGCGAAACTGCTCACCGCCGCCCGGGCGGTCGCCGAGGCGATGACCGGCCCCGAGCATCCGGGCTGCTGAACAGTTTCTCCAGGACCTTGAACCGCCTGGCCGACGGCTACGTGTCATGAGGCGGAAGGGAAGGGCGCCTCTTGACCGACCAGGATTCACAACTGATGCGCGCGTTGCACGAAGAGCACGGTGACGCGCTCTTCGCCCATGCGCTGCGGCTGGCCGGTGGCGACCGGCAGCGGGCCGAGGACCTGGTCCAGGAGACGCTGCTGCGGGCCTGGCGACATCCCGAGTCGCTGGACCCGGAGCGGGGATCCGTACGGGCCTGGCTGTTCACCACGGCTCGGAACCTCGCGATTGACGCCTGGCGTCGACGCAGTGTCCGGGTCGGCGAGGTGGTCACCGACGAACTGCCGGAACCACCACCAGCGGTGGACGAGGCGGACCGTGCCGTGGAGGCGTGGACCGTCGCCGAAGCCCTCGGCCGGCTCTCCCAACCGCACCGGGAAGTGCTGATCGAGTGCTTCTACCGGGGGCGTTCGGTATCGGAGGCGGCGGCCAGGCTCGGTGTTCCGCCGGGTACCGTGAAGTCACGGACACATTACGCACTGCGCTCGTTGCGGCTGGTGCTGGAGGAGATGGGGGTGACCCAGTGAGGTGTGACTACGCGCACGACGACGGCGCGTACGTCCTGGGTGCCCTGTCACCCGCCGAGCGAGCGGCGTACGAGCATCACCTCGCCGGCTGCCCGAGCTGCCGGCAGGCGGTCGCCGACATCGCGGTGCTGCCCGGTCTGCTCGGCCGGCTGGATCCAGCCGGCTTCGAGCAGATCAGCGACCCGCCGTCGACCGAGCCCCGGTTGGCCACCCTGGTCGACGCGGCGGGCCGGGCCCGCCGCCGGGGCCGGCGGATGCGCCGCTGGCAGACCGCCGGGGCGGCGCTGGCCGCCGCCGGTCTCGCGATCGTGGTCGGCTTCGGGGTCGGCTGGGTGGGTGCCGGCGGTACGCCGGATACCGCGCCCGGTTCCCAGCTCGTCGCGATGCAGCCGGTGGCTTCGCAGTTGCCGATCCACGCCGAGGTGGGTCTGCAGGCGGCGGCCAACGGCACCGAGGTCACCATGCGCTGCTGGTGGGAGCCGACCAACCCGGACGGCCGACCGATGGATTTCGAACTGGTCGCCTACGACCGGGACGGGGCCAAGCAGCAGGTCGGCTCGTGGGCGGTCAGCCCCGGAGCCGAGATCGTCTTCACCGGGGCTACCCGGTTCGAGCACGACCAGTTGGAACGGCTCGAACTGGTCCGTGCCGACGGCGCGGCGATCCTGGCGTACCAGGTTGGCTGACCCGGTCGGTTGACTGGGTCGGTTGACTGGGCGGCGTACCTGGTCGGCTGACTGGGTGGCGTCCCACGGCGGCCGATCTGGCTGGCCGATCTGGCTGGCCGATCTGGCTGGCCGACCTGGCTGGCCGACCTGGCTGGCCGGTCAGTCCCGGTCCAGCACCAGACCCAGCAGCCAGGTGACCACCCCGACCAGCAGCGCCCCGAGCACGGCGGCCGGCCAGAAACCGTCTACCTGGAACGGCAGGTCGAGCTGGCCGGCGATGAATCCGGTCAACAGGAACAGCAGTCCGTTGACGACCACCGCGATCAGCCCGAGGGTCAGCAGGTACAGGCCACACCCGACGGTCTTGATGATCGGCTGCAGCACCGCGTTCACCACGCCGAAGATGACCGACACGAACAGCAGCGTGACGACCGCCTCGCCGATCGCGTCGGTCTGCAACGTGATGCCCGGAATGATCAGGGTGGCCAGCCAGAACGCCAACGCCGTACTACCCAGGCGGATGAGGAGGCTTTTCAGGAAACCCATCCGGGAATCCTGCCATGCCGGTCGTCGCCGTCGCGCCCGGCATCGCCGTCCAGCGATACCATCGTGTGTCACCCTCTCTCATGGTCGAACCGCCCGTGACGCCATGTCGTGCACCGGTTGCGGCCCGTCGCTCCCGGAGGTGCACGGTTGACGTCCCGGCAGCACCAGTTGCAGTCCCACCGGTACGCAGCGCGACGGTTGGTCGAAGCGTTGGTGTCCAGGCAGGCCGATCCGGCACGACCAGCCCGCCGGACCGCCCCGGCGACGCTGGCCGGGGTGCTGGTCGCCGTGCTCGGATTCGGTGGTGCCGCGGCGTACGGCGCGGTGACCGGATCCGTGGCCACCGACTGGCGGGACAGCCGGGTGGTGATCGTCGAACGGGAGTCCGGGGCCCGGTACGTCTACCGCGCCGGCCGGCTGCACCCGGTGCGGAACTACAGTTCGGCGTTGCTGATCGCGGGTACGGCTCCACCGCGTACCGTGCTGGTGCGGCAGGCCGCGCTACGCGGCGTCGAGCGAGGTTCTCCGCTGGGTATCCCCGACGCGCCGGACTCGCTGCCCCGCCCCGAGGACCTGACCGGTCCGGAGTGGACGGTTTGCTCCAGCGTCGCCGACCAGGGTGAGTCAGCCGCGCCCAGCATGTCGGTGCTGCTCGGCGTGGGTAGCTCCGGCGGTCGGCCGCTCGGCGACGACGCGCTGCTCACCCGGCTACCGGACGGTGCCGTACAGCTGATCTGGCGGGGTCGCCGGCACGCCGTGACCGAACCGGAGCTGGTGCTCGCCGCGCTCGGCTGGACCCGGCACCGCCCGTTGCCGGTCGCGCCGGCGGTGGTCCGGGCCCTGCCGGCCGGGGCCGACCTGGGCCGCCTGACGGTCCCCGGTGCCGGGCAGCCGTCCCGGACGATTCCGGACACCACGGTCGGCGAGGTCTTCCTGGTAGTCACTCAGAGCGGCTTGCGACAGTACGCGGTGGCGTACCGTGACGGGCTGGCCGGGATCACCCAGGTGCAGGCCGATCTGCTGCTGACCGCGCACGACCAGGCCGGCCCGACCCGGTTGACCCAGGGCCGGTTCAGCGGCCTGCCCCGGGTCGACGAGTTGATCCCGGACGGTCCCCAGGCACCACCGGCCGAGACGCCGGCCCTACGGTCGGCGGCGACCGGCACGGTCTGCGTCGGCGGCGCCGGGATCCAGTCCCCGCTACGGGTGGCGGTGGATCCGGACGCCCCGGCCACGGGCGTCCGGTTGCCGCCCGGCGGCGGCGCTCTGGTCGAGGCGGTACGGCGGACGAGGCGGTACGGCGGGACGAGGCGGTGCGGCCGGACGGGGACACCCCGCAGGTCAGCCTGATCACCGACGCTGGACTACGCCATCCGGTCCCCGATCCAGCGGTGTTGCCGACGCTCGGCTACCCGGGCGCCGCGCGGTCGCGGCTGCCGGCCGAGGTGGTCGAGCTTGTGCCGGCCGGTCCGGACCTGGACCGGCGGCTCGCCCTCGGCTGACCGCCTCCCCGGTTGAGCCGCGCTCTGGCTGATTCGTCGCCGGTGCCACCGCAACCGAGCCGTTATCCACAGCGGACGAGTCCGGGGCAGCGGCGACGGGCCGACCCGACTACGGTCGGCGAGGTGACGTTCACCGCCGTCGACGGCGGGGTGAGCGGGCACCGTCCGGCGCGGGAAGCACCGGGGCGGAGAGCACCGGGGCGGACCGGGACCGAGAGGGGCCACAGCGTGTCGCAGACGCAAGCCGAGTTGGCGGTCATGCAGCGGGCAGCCAGCCGTTTCGACCAGGTCGACGAGGAGCTCGATGCGATGCTGCGCGGTCTGCTGCAGCGGTTGGAGGTGCTTCAGCACGCCTGGCGTGGTGCCGGTGGCCGATCCTTCGAGCAGGTCACAGCCGGGTGGGCCAGGGAGCAGGCGGCGTTGCACCGGGCGTTGCGCGAGACGGCCGGAGCGATCCGTACCGCGGGGACGCAGTACCAGGCGACGGACGTCGCGGCGGCGGACCGGGTGACCCGGGCGGGGCGACGGATCGAGCTGCCGCTCTGAGCCGGCCCGGCGGCCTGCCGCCTCGGGACGACCTGGCGGGCGGCGCGGCGGTATGACACAGAGGAGGTGACCAAGTTGGCCGACGGCGAGCTGGTGGTGGATTTCGGGCGTTGCAACAAGGCCAGCGCCGACATCGGGGCAGGCGCTGCGTACTCTTCGGGTCGCAGTTGCACCAGGTGGAGCGGAGGCTGCGCCACTGGTAGCGACCTGGGACGGTGCGGCCCGTCAGGCGTACGAGCAGCGGCAGGCCGGTGGCGCGGCGCGGCGCAGAATCTCCAGGCCCTGCTGCGGGAGAT